>NZ_CM135186.1:4800000-8630687 GCF_054189145.1 Kribbella sp. WER1
AGCCGGCGAACACCTTCGTGACCAGTTCGCGTTGCGCCATCAGCGTCTGCGCGCCGCTCGCCGTACCGACCGCCAGCGAGAAGCACAGCGCGCCGATCACGAGCGACCCGAGCGTCCGGGACGCCGGCCCGGCGGTCAGCGGGCGGAGCATCTTGTACGACGTGACCAGCACGACGACCCACGCGAGCCCGACCGTGGCCAGGCCGACGACCATCCAGAGCAGCACGGCCGGATCCAGCGCCCACGAGATCACCGCGTCGCGCTGCCGGAGCCCGACGTACGCCGCCGCGCCGTACAGCGTGAGGCTCGCCAGCGTCACCGCCGTACCGAGCTTGGTCCGCCGTGCGACCAGGTACGCGGTCCCTGGGATGAGGATCCCGAGGACGGCGATTGCCAGGGCCCCGATCCCGGTCGGTCGGCGTGGTCCGGCACGACGTGCGCGGGCGGCGCGCGGGGCTCTGGTCTGGGCCATATCACCTACGATTCACTGACTCCGCAAAAAGTTGGCATGATCGATAAAGTGAACGAAAGTCAGACACAACAGCCGCTGGTCCGCCGGGCAGGTGCGAACGACGCGGGGTCGCTGGTCGAGTTGCGTGCGTTGATGCTGTCCGCGATGGGCGCCGACGTCGGCGGGCCGGACGCGCCGTGGCGGATCGAGGCGCGCGAGTGGTTCGCCGGGCAGCTGGCCTCGCCGGAGACGTTCGCGGCGTACGTCGTCGAGGACTCGAACGCGGGCGTCGTCGCCGGTGCGGCCGGGAACGTGCACGCGCATCCGCCAGGCCCGCGGGACGCGTCGACCGTCCGCGGGCATCTGTACAACGTCAGTACGCACCCGGACTTCCGGCGCCGCGGTCTGGCGAAGGCGTGCGTGGCGGCGCTGGTGGACTGGTTCCGGGACGAGACCGCCGTCGGTCAGATCGAGCTGCATGCGACCGACGACGGCATCGACCTCTACCGCGGGCTCGGGTTCATCGAGACGACGTACCCGACGTTGCGTTTCCGGACCACCACGGCGTAGCGCGGCTGGTGTCGCGGAGCGCGTTCGTCGAGCAGTGCACCTCGCCGCCGCCGAGGTGTGCCCAGAAGAAGTCCTCGACCCAGCGCACCCGGACGCCGTTGCCGGCCAGCGCGCGCTCCGTGACCTGCTTGAACACGTCCTGACCGTGCAGTCGCGGGCCGTGCGGGTCCGGGGCGGCGAACGAGCGATCGGTGATCGACAGGCCGTTCGTGATGCCGGGGCTCAGCGCCTTCAGCAACCCGTAGCCGGGCACCTTGTCGAAGAGCACCGGCAGCCGGACCAGCTCGCCGGCCTTGAGCCCGGTCGCCTTCAGCAGGACCTTCAGCTGGTCGTCGATGTGCTCGGCCGCTTCCTCGTTGCCGGGCAGGCCGCCGCGGAGCAGCTCGTCGACCGTCGGCTTGTACTTCGAGCCGGTGTCCGCGAACAGTCGCGCCGAGCCGCCGTGGTGTCGTTGCACGTCCCGCAACAGCCGGGCGGCGAGCCGTGGGTCGGCGACGGCGAGCGTCCAGCCGCGGGCGTTGTTCGCACGGACGACGTGGGTCGTCTCGTCCGCGTGCCCGATCATCAGCCAGGAGGTGTCGACGACGACCGGCGGCTGGTACCCCTGGCCCGTCACCATCGTGATGAACCCGGCGTCGGGGTGCCGCGCGCCCGATCCGTACACGATCCGGCCGTGCGGATAACCGGCGTACGGCGGGAGCGACTCGATGTTGCCGCCCATGTTCAGCAGGTCGTCGAGGCCTGGCGACGCCTTGTCGCCGAGCTGTTGGACGACGCCGACATCGGGTCCGCGGAGGTCGCGGTACAGCAGCCGGCCGGATGGGCGCGGGGTGTCCGCGGCCGGTAGGTCCCAGACGTTGCCGGAGCGGATCAGGATGCGCATCGTGTGCGGACCACCGACCGCCGGCATGCTCGCGGTCGCCGGTTCGAACGAGTCCTGCAGCCACATGTCTTTCCAGCCGTTCGGCGTCCCCTGCAGGAACCGGACTTTGGTTGCCTTGCGCAACGTCGCCGCGAAGGCGGGCCACTCGCCCGGCGCGCCTTGCTGGTACGGCGGGGTCCCGCCCCACCAGCCCTGCCCGGTGCTCGGTTTCGCGGCCAGGACCGTCTGCGCGGGTTGCAGATCGTTCTGCAGCATCAGCGGCGCGACCCGCATCCGCACGGCGTCCGTGCCGGTGTGTCCGCGATCCGTGACCGACAGCGTGACCGTGATCCGACCGTCCCAGACCTTCGGGTCGCGGACGATGTCGCGTCCCTCGAGCAGCAGGCGTACGCCGTGTCGCAGATCCTTCGCGGTGAGAGTGCCGACCGGGCCGCCGTTCGCGAAGACGCGGGCCTTGTCGGCCGGGGTGATCGTGACGGTGCCGGTGGCGTCGTCGGACAGGTTGCGCTCGGCATCGATCGACAGCGGCGCGAGGTCGGCCGCGTCGCGTGGGCCGTTGATCCGGTCGTCGGCCGCATCGTTGCAGGCGGCAAGCTTGTCGTCGACCGCGCGGCCGGGCGCGTCCAGGTCGGCGGGATCGACCGTACAGCGGTGTTCGTCGTCGTCCAGGTTCGGCAGGAAGATCGCGCCGCGGGCGTCGGTCCAGGTGGTCTTGCCGGCGTCGTCCGCCTGCGTGAGCAGGCCGTCCCGGTTGACGTCGGCGGTCAGTCGCGGTGCCGGCGTCGACAGCGGTGCCGTACCCCAGGCGGTGGCCGCGAGCAGGCTGCTGACGCCTGCGATCCAGCGTTTCATCGAAGGCTCCTTATTTGATACAGGTGTGCTTCTTCGATGAAACTACCCAGCGGTCGCCCGGCTGGGGAGATGGAGAATCCCTTCTCCACCCGTGGACGGAGAAGGGATGAACGGGGTCAGTCCTGCTGGAGGATCGAGAGGATGTTGCCCGCCGGATCCTTGAACCAGGCAATCAACGGTCCGCCGCCACGGTTGATCCCGAGCTCGTCCTGGGCCTCGTTGTACCGCTCGAACGTGACGCCGAGCGCGGTCAGCGCCCGCACGGTCTCCTCGATGTCCGGCACCGGGAAGTTGAGCACGGTGAACTCCGCCGGCACGTGGTTGTCCTTCGGATACACCAGCACCGTGTTGCCGCCACCGGTCCGCAGCTGCAACATCCCGTGCTCTTCACCGACGTCGAGCCCCAACGTCTTCGTGTAGAACTCCTGGGCCCGCGGGATGTCGTCCACCGAGAACCCACTGAACGCCTTGCTGTCCTGAAGCATCTGATGCCCTCCTAGTCACTCGACATCAGCTACGTCGTTACCACCAAGCCGTTTTCGACACTAGTTATGGGAAACCACCTGATGCTGTGGATTGACGGCAGCTGCGACCGAGGCGGACTCGAGGCCGTCGGCGACGGTGTGCAGTAGGCGGACCAGGTGGGCGGCGTCGGTCGGGCCGAGGATGCCGGTGACGACGTCGAGGACGCGGACGGTGAGGCCGTCGAGCTGGGAGAGTCGCGCCTGGCCCATCCCGGTGACGGCCAGTGTCGGCGTGGTCCGGACCATGCCGAGGGCTTCCAGGTCGGCGATCGCCAGCTCCGCCTCGCCCGGCGTGATGCCGACCTGCTGCGAGACCTCGTCCGGGGTCGTCCGGCCGTTCGCGATCGCGCTCAGCACCAGCGCGGCCGGCATCTTGATCCCGACCGCCTCCTGCAGGCCGAGGATCAACGGATGCGCATGCCCCCGGACCCGCTCGACCGCGTCCAGCAGCCGCAGCGCGTCGCCGACGTCGCTGATCAGGTGCTCCGTCTGGACCGCGGCGATCCCCGCCGGCCCCGGCCGGACCGGGGACGGTACGACGCCGCCGATCACCCGCTCCGGGACGACGAGCGCCTTCGCCACGACAGGTTCTTCGACAGCGTCCGTCAGCGGCCTGATACCAGCGTCTTCGATGGTCACGCCTCCAGCGTACGGAGCCGTTCCGACAGCTTCGGCGTGTCTTTCCTGAGGAAACACTGTGAATCTCATGACGTTGCCGTCATATTCTCCGCCCATGCAGCTCAGCGGTAAGCGAACCCTGGTGATCGGCGGCGGTGGCGGCGGCATCGGCCGCGCGACGACGGACCTGTTCGGCCGGGAGGGCGCCGCGGTGGTGGTCGCGGACCTCGACCCGGCCCGCGCCGCCGAGGCGGCGGACGCGGTCCGCGCGGCCGGCGGGACGGCGTACCCGGTCTCCGGCGACGTCCGGTCGGCGGACGACATCGAGGCGATGGTCGCGGGCGCGGTCCGGCAGCTCGGCGGGCTCGACGTACTGGTCACCGTGGTCGGCGGACAGGTCGCGTTCGTCCCGGCGGTGAAGCTGCACGAGATGGCCGACGCGGACTGGGACACGATCTACGAGGTCAACCTCCGGTACGTCGCCCGCGCGGTCCGTTCCGCGCTCCGGGTCTTCCTCGCCCAGGGCACCGGCGGCGTCATCGTCTCGGTCGGATCGGTGACGGGCTTCATGGCCGCGCCCGAGCAGGCGGCGTACGGCGTGATGAAGGCCGGCATCCTCAGCCTGGCGCGGACGGTCGCCGCGGAGTACGCCCGCGACGGCATCCGGATGAACGTCGCCGCGGCCGGCGCGATCGCCACCGCGGTCGCGAACGCGAACGTCGCCGACGAGGTCGTCGAGGAGATCCCGGTCGGGCGTTTCGGGCGCGCCGAGGAGGCGGCCCAGGCGGTCGCTTACCTCGCCTCCGACGCGGCGTCGTACATCACCGGCCAGCAGATCGTGCTGGACGGCGGGGTATCGGTCCGCGGGCCGTTCCAGTAATCGAACAGATGCGCGAAACAATGGGTCCGGAAGAGTTTTGCGGATTGTCCAGAATTTCCGGAATCGGGCGTGACCTCGGCTCTCCGTCCTCCGTTGGAAGTGACGTGACGGTGAACACAACACGGCGCACCGGCACCGCGCTCGCCCGCGTTTTCCAGGCCGACCACCCCTCGAAGTAACAGCCAGGAGGACCCGTGACAACCGCCACCGCCACTCAGACCGTTCAGCGCCGACGCGTGCGTGTCTGGTTCGGTGAGCACGTCATCGCCGACTACAACGCCGAGCCGGCGTTGGCCGAGCGGTATGCAGACGCCATGAGCCGCCGATTCGCCGGTCTCCGGGTCACGAATGACCCGATGCCGATGATCGACAAGCTCCCCGACCCCCTGCCCGGCGAGCGCATGTGGGACGTAGCGCCCCGCTGAGAAAGAATCCCCGGTACCTTTCGCGTTCCGTATCTCACCAGACAACCCACCCGGAACGACGCCAGGTCGAGCGCCTCACCTCGACCACTGAAGGACCGGTGTCGGGCGGCAGGTGAGCGTGGGCGTTCTGCCCCTCGCCTGCCGCCCATTTTCTCCCCTGTGAAATGCGCCTGATCAACCAGCAAAACCCCATTCGCACCGGATCCCCCAGGTCCGGTGCGAATGTTTTTCACTTCTGCGCGTAGTACTCCGGTTTCATCTGGATCAGCTGCACGTAATTCCCGTCCGGGTCGATCACGGTCGCGAACCAGCCGATCCCGCGGTCCTCCGGGTGCACCAGCCATTCGACGTCCAGCGTCCGCAGGTGCGCGGCTGCCTCCTGGATGTCGTCGACCGCGAAGTTCACGATGTGCCGGCCCGGCTCCGCGTTCGTCGCCGCCACGTCGTCGCGCTGCTCGACGACCAGCCCGAACCCGCCGAGGTCCAGGTTCCCGTAGCCGTCCACCTCCGCCCGGAACCCGTCCCGGTACCACGCCTTCAACCGCGCGGCGTCCGTACTCCCGAGCAACATGCTGTTCAGAATCACGCCCACTCCTTCTCTCGCCTGACGACGGTACGTCGGAGCCGCCGTGGCACCCTCGACATGACCTGCCGAACTCGCATCATGGAGCGATGAGGTTCACTGCTGAGCTCCTGTCCACCGGCAAGAACACGGCCGGCTTCGAGGTCCCGGACGAGGCCGTCGAGGGACTCGGTGGCGGCGGCCGCCCGAAGGTCAGCGCCACCGTCAACGGCTTCACTTTCCGTACGTCGATCGCGCGGATGGGCGGGCGGTACCTGCTCGGCGTCAGCGCGGAACGACGGACCGAGGCCGGCGTCGCGCCTGGTGAGGTGCTCGACGTCGAGGTCGAGCTGGACACCGCGCCGCGCGAGCTCGACGTACCCGAACCGCTGGCCGCGGCGCTCGCGGGCGACCCGGACGCGAAGGCGTTCTGGGACACGTTGAGCTACAGCAATCGGCAGTGGCACGTACTGCAGGTGACGTCGGCGAAGACCGACGCGACCCGTGACCGGCGGATCGAGAAGTCGATCGGAATGCTCCGGGAGCGCCGCGCCCGCTGAGCTTCCGCGACCCGGTCGCAGGAGCGGGGAACGGTTCATGTCGCGCACATCTCGTGGTCATGGAAAACGGCGATGATCCCGCCGTTTCCGCCACGAGAGGACAGTTGATGGGGCACTCGCACGACCACCCGCACAGTCACCCGCACAGCCATGACCACGAGCACGGCCACAGCCACGGCCACAGCCACGGCCACAGCCATGGGCACGACCACCACCACCCGAACACCGAGCTGGACCAGGCGACCCTCGCCGCGCTGGACACCTCCGTGCCGGACAGCGACCTGTCCCCCACCGAGGTGACCCGCCGCGGGCTGCTGCGTTCGGCCGGCATCCTCGGCGGTACGGCGGCCCTCGCGGTGACCGGTGCGCAGTTCGCGGCCGCGGCCGCGCCGAAGGACGGATGGGTCTTCCAGTCGGGCAACCGCCCCAGGGTCTGGCTGGCCGGCGATCACCACATCCACACCCAGCTCAGCTCGGACGGCATGTACCGCGTCATCGACCAGGCCCGGCACGCCGCGGCGTACGGCCTGGACTGGCTGGTGATCACCGACCACGGCGGCGCGACGCACGCGCGGATCGGCGTCGACCTGGTCAACCCGCAGATCAAGGCGGCCCGTTCGGAGCTCCGCGACACGCTGATCTTCCAGGGCCTGGAGTGGAACATCCCGGCCGCCGAGCACGGCACGGTCTTCGTTGCGCCGGGCAACCGTGAGGTCGACGTACTGAAGCAGTTCGAGAACAGCTACGACGGCAGCGTCAAGAACGCGAGCTCGAACTCGCCCGCCAACGAGGCACTCGCGGTGTCCGGTATCCAGTGGCTCGGCCAGCAGGTCGACAAGCGCCGGGTCGCAGACGCGCTGTTCCTCGCCAACCACCCGGCCCGCAACGGCATCGACAGCCCGCACGAGATCCGCAACTGGCGCGACGCCGACCCGCGGATCGCCGTCGGCTTCGAGGGCGCGCCCGGTCACCAGGCGGCCGGCCTGCCGACCCCGCTCGGCGGCGGCAGCGCCCGCGGGTACTACGGGAACTCGCCGAACGCGAACTCGTTCCCCGGCTACCCGGCCGAGAGCTACCGCACCTGGGGCGGCTTCGACTGGATGACCGCGACCGTCGGCGGGCTCTGGGACAGCCTGCTCGCCGAGGGCAAGCCGTGGTGGATCTCCGCGAACTCCGACTCGCACGTGAACTGGAACGAGACGTCCCGCCGTCCCGACGGTTCCAGCCAGGCGCAGTTCGACCGCGACGGCCGCTACATGGACCCGGTCTACGGCAATGCCGTCAACACCACGGCCGGTGACTTCTGGCCCGGCTACTACAGCCGGACGCACGTCGGCGCCGACCGCCGCGACTACCTCGCGGTCATGGAAGGTCTCCGCAACGGCCGCGTCTGGGTCGACCACGGCGGGCTCGTCAAGGGCGTCGAGGTCGAGGTCCGCGAGGTCGGCAAGAAGTACGGCGAACCGCTCGGCGGCGCGCTGCTGGTGAAGAAGGGCCGCGCGATCGAGCTGGTCGTCCGGATCACCACGCAGACGATGCCGAACTGGTCGAACTTCGTCCCGGCGCTGAACCGGGTCGACGTGATCCAGGGCTCGGTCACCGGACCGGTCTCCGACAAGGACACGATGACCGCGCCGAACACCAAGGTCGTCAAGCAGTGGGACACCTCGGGCAAGCGCGGCACCTTCGAACTGGTCTACCCGCTCGGCCGCGCCGAGGAGGCGCACTACGTCCGGGTCCGGGGCACCGACGGGAACCGCAGCCAGCCCGGGTACCACGGCGCGGCGGTGGACCCGGCCGGGCCGAAGCTGGACGTGGTCGGCGACGCCGACCCATGGGTCGACCTGTGGTTCTACACCAACCCGATCTGGGTGCTCCCCAAGTAAAGGACACACCGTTGTGATCATCGCGATCGATGCCGACAGCTCGGACACGGCGGCCGCCGACCACCTGCTGTACGAGGTGCTCGACGGCCTCGAGCAGCCGGTCCTCGCCCTCACCCACATGGTGGCGGGCAATGACCGGCCGCACGTCGCGGTCTCGCTGACCAGCACCGCGGACCTGGCCGACCCGGTCCGCGCGATGGTTGCCGACCGCAACGTCGGGCTGGCGGTCACCCGGCCCGGCGCGTCCGAGCCGGAGCTGGCCGGTCCGAGCCGACTGGTCCGCGGCGCGTACGTCGCCGCGGTCGAGGCGGCGCTCGGTACGTCGGGACGCGTGGTCCGCTGGCCCGGTCACGAGCAGGCGCACGGCGTACTGCCCGCGGCCGAGCTGCGGACCCGCTGCGGCATCGATCACCTGGAGGGCATCGGCGGCGTGCCGGTCGAGGACGGCACCTTGATCGACACCCTCGACTTCCTCCGCCCGGTCCGTCGCGACGGCCGGCTGGTCCTCCAGGTCCAGCCGGCCGCCGGCGACGTACTGATCCCGTTCGAACTTCAACACCAGCAGAAGTGCTGCGCGGACCACTGAACGAGCTACTGTCGCAGGTATGGGCGGTAAGACCGGCAAGTTCCTTGGTGTCCCCTACGACTGGCGCCCCCTGACCGGGGAGCGGCTCAAGTCCCGGTGGTGGAATCCCGACGACCCGCGGCTGTTCACGCCGAAGGCGCTCGGCTGGGGTTTCGACGTGAACTTCGCCCGCCTGTTCGGGCGGAAGGGCAAGGACTCAGAGGACGTCTGACTCCCGTAGTACCTCGGGAAGTTCGCCGACGACGCCGAGGCGCTGCGTGCAGCGGGTGAGCGCGACGTACAGGTCCCGCAGGCCGCGGGGCGACTCGATCACGATCCCGTCCGGGTCGACGACCAGCACCGAGTCGAACTCGAGGCCTTTCGCCTCGCGGGCGGTGAGCACGGTGACACCGCTGAGCCCGGCGACCGCCTCCTGGATCAGCTCGAGCCGGCTGCGGGACGTGATCACGCCGACCTCGCCGTACGCCGTCTCCTCGGCCGCCATCTTGTAGACGTACAAGGCCTGCTCGGCCGCCGGGACGTCGAGGTGCCACGGCGGCACGCCCGTCGACCGGACCGACACCGGCGCCTTCGCGGACGGGTCGACCTCCCGCAGGACCGCGTTCGCGAGCTCCATCGCCTCGGCCGGGGTGCGGTAGTTCAACGTCAGCTCAGCCAGCCGCCAACGGTCGCCGAACGTCTCGCCGAGAGCGCTCGACCACGACGTACCGCCGCCGACCGAACTGGTCTGTGCGACGTCGCCGACCACCGTCATCGACCGCAGCGGGCACCGCCGCGCGATCGCCCGCCACGTCATCGGGGACAGCTCCTGCGCCTCGTCGGCGATCACGTGCCCGTACGTCCAGCGCCGGTCCGCGGCCGCGCGATCGGCCAGCGTCCGGTCGTCGTCCGCCTCGTACCGCTCGGCGAACGCCTCCGCGTCCAGGATGTCCTTCGCGGTCAGGATCTCCGCCTCGTCGTCCTCGTCGAAGTCCGTCGACCCCGACCCCGAGAGTACGTCGAGAGCCCCCTGCGCGTAGGCGACCGCCCGGGCCCGCGCCGCTCGCTCGCGCGCCGCCTCGCTCCCGTCGTCGCCGAGCAACTCCGCGGCCTCGTCCAGCAGCGGTACGTCGCCCGGGCTCCAGTCGGCGCCGTACCGCAGGAGGTGCTCGCGGTCCAGCGCGGACAACTGCGGCGCCGCCGACGCCAGCAGGTCCTCGTCGCCGTACAGGTCCTCCAGCAGTCGCTGCGGGCTGAGCAGCGGCCAGAGCCGTTCGAGCAGGGCCTGGACTGCGGGCTCGGCGAGCACCTCATTGCGCAGCTCGGCCAGGTCGTACTCGTCCAGCAGTTGCTCGCCGTCGAGCGGGTCCGTGCCGATCAGCTCGGCGTACTGGTTCGTCAGGTGGTCGGTGATCTCGTTCAGCACGAACGGGCGGGCCTGGTTGTGGGTGAGGTTGCGGTTCCGCACCCGGGTGTGGGTGGCGCCAACGATCTCCGGGTCGAGGGTCAGCTCGGTCCGCTCCACGGTCACGTGCACCGGGCCGTCCGGGACCCACTGCCGGTCGGCGACCGCCTGCGCGATCACCTCGGCCATCACCGTCCGGCCCTTCACCTCGGCGCTTTCCGGCGACTCCGGCCGGGTCGCGGTGATTCCCGGGAACAGTTCGGCGATCGTGACCAGCCGGACGCCGTCCTCACCGAGCGACGGCAACACCTGGCCGATGAAGCGCAGGAACGCCGCATTCGGCCCGACGACGAGAATTCCGCGCTTTTCCAGCTGCTCGCGGTACGTGTACAGCAGAAATGCCGCGCGGTGCAGCGCGATCGCGGTCTTCCCGGTCCCCGGACCGCCTTGGACGACCAGGATTCCGGGCAGTTCGGAGCGGATGATCCGGTCCTGGTCGGCCTGGATCGTCTGCACGATCGACTCCATCCGGCCGGTCCGCCGGGCCTCCAGCGCCTTCATCAGCACGGCTTCGCCGATCACGCCGGTCCCCGGCTTGGACGGGTCGGCGGCCTCCCGGCCAAGATCCAGCTGCTCGTCCTGGACGTCGATCACCCGGCGCAACCGGGTCTGCACGTGCCGGCGGCGGACGACGCCGTGGTTCGCCACCGCGGTCGCGATGTAGAACGGCCGCGCGGCCGGGGCGCGCCAGTCGACGAGCAGCGGTTCGTAGTCGTCGTCGTGCAGCCCGATCCGGCCGAGGTGCAGCACCTCGCCGTCGGCGGAGTCCAGGCGGCCGAAGTACAGCCCCTCCTCGGCGGCGTTCAGCCGGGCCTGACGGAGCTTGATCTCGCGGATCCGGCCGTCCCGCTGGTGCAGGGCCTGGGCGTTGCGGGTGTGCACCAGCTGCTCGTCGTCGGCCCGCGCATCCGTCCGCTGCCGCTCGGTGTCGAGCGCAGCGTAGAACCTGACCAGGTTGTCCTGTTCGGCGTCTACCGGGTTCGGCAATTCGCTATCCCTTGTGTTAAAATGCGCGCGTTGATTTCGGCCTGCATTTCCGGAATTCGCTCCGACGCAGCCACAAATCCTTGAGTTTATCTCGGTGCCGGGTTTTCCTGTAGTGGTGTTCCACTCCATCGTCCCGCCGTATCTGCTCGAGCAACTCGAGCGGTCCGCGGGTGACCCCAGCGTCCGTGCCCGGATCCGGCAGTCGTTGCAGCACGACGCCGTACTGCGAACCCGGCCGGCGGCGAACCGCGAAACCGCGGCCGCGGAGGGCGGCCGGCAGCGCAAGGTGTACGACGCGCAGAACGGCACCGACCTGCCCGGCACACTGGTCCGCTCCGAAGGCCAGGGCCCCGTGCAGGACCAGCCGGTCAACCAGGCGTACGACGGCACCGGCGCGACCTGGACGCTGTACAAGGAGTGCTTCGGGCGGGACTCGATCGACGGCAACGGGCTCGTGCTGACCTCGACGGTGCACTACGACCGCGGGTACGCGAACGCGTTCTGGGACGGCTCGCAGATGGTGTTCGGCGACGGGGATGGGGTGGTCTTCGGCAACTTCACGTCGTCGGTCGACGTCACCGGGCACGAGCTGACCCACGGCGTCACGCAGTACACCGCGAACCTCGACTACCAGGGACAGTCCGGCGCGCTGAACGAGAGCATCTCGGACGTGTTCGGGTCGTTGGCCAAGCAGTACGCGAACCACCAGAGCGCGGCGGACGCCGACTGGCTGATCGGGGCGGGGCTGTTCCTGCCCGGCGTACAGGGTGTTGCCCTGCGGTCGATGAAGGCCCCGGGGACGGCGTACGACGATCCGCGGCTCGGCAAGGACCCGCAGCCCGCCGACATGTCCGGGTACGTCGACACGCAGGACGACAACGGCGGCGTACACATCAACTCCGGCATTCCGAACCACGCGTTCTACCTGGTCGCGACAGGGATCGGCGGGAACGCATACGACGACGCCGGGAAGATCTGGTACGGCACCCTGACCGGCGGCAAGCTCACGTCGTCGGCAACCTTCAAGGACTTCGCCGAAGCCACTCAAACCACCGCCCGCACCCTCTTCGGCGACGCCTCCACCCAACTCACCGCCGTCACCACCGCCTGGCAAACCGTCGGCGTCCTAGGCGACCAAACCCCCCTCATGAACGCCGCCCAAACTGATCTCCACACCACCACCCCACCGGCCGCACCCCTGGAGTGAAGCGCTGGCTCTGGTGGGTGAACGGCGTCGCGATGCCGGTGACCGCGGCGGCAGCGATCATCCAGCCTGTGAAGGTCAACTCGGCACCGTGCGGTAGTGAGGTGTGCGATCCGCACGGCTACATCTTGATCTTCACGAGCCTTCCCGCCGCGGGTGTCGTGCTGCTGGCGCTGGTCGCGCTGATCGTTCTCGCTTCGGGCAACCGGGCGGGGTTCGGCGTCGCGCTCGCTGCGGCTGTCTGCTGCGGCGGGTTGCTGGTGCTGACCGGCGCTGGGCTGTCCGGGCAACTGCTGTGGTCGATCGTCGGGCTGTCGCTGGTCGCAGCCGGGCTCGCAACTGCCGGCCTGCGGCTGGTGCCGAATCCGCCGCCGCTGGTGGAGCCGCCGTACCCGCCGGTCGGTCCGTAGGTGAGACGGCTTGACCTCAAGTCATGTTGAGGTATTAACGTCCTTCGACGTGATAGTTCATCCGCTCCGGCTCGCCGTGCTGACGCGCACCGTGGAGCCGGGGCGGTTCGGCACCGGAGTGACCCGGTGGTTCGTGCGCGAGGTCGAGCGGTCGGACGAGTTCAAGCTCGACCTGATCGACCTCAGCGGGACGCCGCTCGAGACGCTGCCGGCGCGGATCGAGGACGCGGACGCGGTGATGATCGTCACGGCCGAGTACAACCACGCCTACCCCGCGGACGTGAAGGCGGCGATCGACGCGGTCCGCCGGCCCTGGTACGCGAAGCCGGTCGGCTTCGTCGTGTACGGCGGCCGCTCCGGCGGACTCCGCGCCGCCGAGCAGCTTCGCCTGGTCTTCGGTGAACTGCACGCCGTGACGATCCGCGACACCCTCGGCTTTCGCGAAGAGGACTTCACGAACGGCGAACCCGTCGACCCCACCACCTCCACCGCCGCCGCCACCCTCCTCACCCAACTGGCCTGGTGGTCCCGCACCCTCCGCGACGCCCGAACCAACCCCTTACCCCGCCTGACCGGACCGCCAGGCCATCACAATCGCCGCCGTCCGGCCGCTCCACGCTCAGGCGGAGTGCGTTCGGCTGATTGTGATGGGCTGGAGATCCGGAATACCCACCGACTAACGCGCGTTGAGGCTAATCCGTGAGCGCCGAAGCGATGCCCCTGTCCGTGCTCGACCTCTCGCCGGTGCCGTCGGGCACCCGACCGTCGGAGGCATTGCACGAGACCCTCGAACTCGCCCGCACCGCGGAAGCCGCCGGATATCACCGGTTCTGGCTCGCCGAGCACCACAACATCCCGAGCGTGGCGAGTTCCACCCCCGAGGTGATGATCGCGGCCGTCGCCGCCGCCACCTCGACGATCCGGGTCGGCTCCGGCGGCATCATGCTCCCGAACCACTCCCCGCTCAAGGTCGCCGAAACCTTCCGCGTGCTCGGCGGGCTCTACCCGGACCGCATCGACCTCGGCCTCGGCCGCGCCCCCGGCACCGACCAGCGCACCGCGCTCGCGCTGCGCCGTAGCCGGGAGGCGCTCGGCGCCGACGACTTCACCGAGCAGTACGCCGAGCTCCGCGCGTACGTCGACGGCTTCCCCGCCGGCCACCCGTTCGAGCCGATCACCGCGCAGCCGTCCGACGTACCGTTGCCGCCGATCTGGATCCTCGGTTCCAGCACGTACGGCGGTCAGGCGGCCGCCGCGCTCGGCACCGGGTTCGCGTACGCCGGGCACTTCGGGACGCTCGACCCGGCCGGCGTGATCTCGGCGTACCAGACGAACTTCCAGCGTTTCGAGCACGACGGCGCCCCGCACGCGATCCTCGCGCTGGCCGCGATCGTCGCCGAGACCGAGGAGCGCGCCGCCCAGCTCGCCCGCGCGAACGCGCTCTCCACCCTCCGACTGCGCTCCGGCCGCCCCGGCCCGCTCCCGTCCCCGGAGGAAGCCGCCGAGTACCCATGGAGCGACGCCGAGGAGGCCGCGATCGAGGACTGGACCGGCCTGGTCACCGTCGGTACGCCGGACCAGGTGGCGACCGAACTCCGCCAGAAGGCGAACGCGGCCGGCGCCGACGAACTCATCATCACCACGAACATCCACAACCCGGCCGAACGCCGTACCTCGTTCCAGCTCCTCGCGGAAGCTTGGGGCCTCAAGCCCCGCTGACGCCGAGCTCCGGCCGCCGGCCTCCGCCTTTAGTGGGTATACGTCCGAGATGCTGGGTTTGCGCCCTGGATCCCGGACGTAAGCCCAGCATCTCAGACGCCTACCCACCAGAGGCATCAAACGTGTGCGCCGCGGACGTGCTCGAAGATCAGGCTCGTCTCGGCATGGCTGACCGCCGGATCGGCGGTCAGGTGGTCGAGCACGAACTCCCGCAGCGAGTCGGGAGTAGCTGCCGACACGTGCAGCAAGTAGTCGTTGGCTCCGCTGACATGGAACAGCGAGAGCACCCCGGGCAGCCGGGGAACCTTGGTGCGGAACCGGTCGATCTCGCCCCGGGAGTGCGCACCGATCCGGATCGCGATCAGCGCCTGCAGCGGCTGCCCGAGCGCGGCCAGGTCCACGTCGGCGTGGACGCCGCGAATCACCCCGCGTTCGCGTAACGAGCGGACCCGGGTCAGGCAGGTCGACGGCGCGATACCGACCGCCTCGGCGAGCGCGTTGTTCGGCATCCGACCGTCGGCCGTGAGCAGCTGGACCAGCTGCCGGTCCACCTCGTCCAGCCCGTCCGGGGCCGGCCGCGGAGCCGGTCCAGGGCTCCGACGATCCTTCGGCATGCCATCTACTGTAGGGCCATCCACAGAATCCACAGCGTGTGCACAAGCCTGTGGACGAATTTTCTTCGGAACTCTTGCGCTCAAATCGCAGAAGATTCCACAGTCGCCTCAGTTATCCACAGGCTGAGGAGGAAGCCCATGCTGGACACCCGAGCGGTACACGCGGGCCGCGACGACCTGATCGCGCGCGGCGTCCACGTCCCGCCGATCGACCTCTCCACGACCTATCCGCTGCCCGGCGTCGACACCGGCGGCGCGTCGTACGACGAACTCACCCATGGCCGCGGCCCGGACGGCGGGAGCCTCGTCTACCAGCGCCTGTGGAACCCGAACGTCGCCCGGTTCGAGGACGCGCTCGCCGAACTCGAGCACACCGACGGCGCGGTCGCCTTCGGCTCCGGCATGGCCGCGCTGACCGCCTGCCTGCTCGCCACCGTCGCCGCGGGCCGCCCGCACGTGGTCGCCGTCCGCCCGCTGTACGGCGGCACCGACCACCTGTTGTCCACAGGCCTCCTGGGGACAACCGTCAGCTATGCACAACCCGACGAGGTCGCCGCCGCGATCCGCCGGGACACCGGCCTGGTGATCGTCGAGACGCCGGCCAACCCGACCGTCGACCTCGTCGACCTCCGGTACGTCGCGACCGCGGCCGGCGACGTACCGCTGCTGGTCGACAACACCTTCGCGACGCCGGTCCTGCAGCAGCCGGCGCTGCACGGCGCGAGCCTGGTGTTGCACTCGGCAACCAAGTACCTGGGCGGGCACGGCGACGTGATGGGTGGCGTCGTCGCAGCCGGCCAGGAGTGGGTCGGCCGGCTCCGGCAGATCCGCGCGGTGACCGGTGGCCTGCTGCACCCGCTGGCGGCGTACGAACTGCATCGGGGGCTGCAGACGCTGCCGGTGCGGGTCCGGGCGCAGCAGGCGACCGCGATCAAGGTGGCGGACTGGCTGTCCGCGCAGCCGTCCGTCGAGCGGGTGTACTACCCGGGCTTGAGCGACCCGCAGGGCCTGATCGGTCGCCAGCAGTCCGGCCCCGGCGCCGTCCTCGCCTTCAGCCTGACCGGCGGCTTCGAGGCCGCGTCCCGGGTGGCTGCGCGGCTGCGGCTGATCACGCATGCGGTTTCGCTCGGCGGTGTCGACACGTTGATCCAGCACCCGGCCGCGCTCACCCACCGCCTGGTCGCGGCCGAGGCGAAGCCGGGCGACGGATTGCTCCGCCTGAGCCTCGGTCTGGAGGACCCGGAAGACCTCACCGAGGACCTCCGGAACGCGCTCGAAGGCTGATTCTGCGGAGAGCAGAAAGTCTGCTCAGGGCAGATCCGGTCCGGCCGGCCTGCGCCGGATGGCACACTCGGTACAGGAGATCCGGAGGCGAGGAGGGCCAGTCGTGTTGCTACGCCAGGTGATCGGAAACGTTTTCCGCCGACTTCGGCGCGAGCGGGGCATCACCCTGCGTGAGCTCGCCGAGCTGGCCCAGGTGTCGGTGCCGTACCTGTCCGAGATCGAGCGCGGGCGCAAGGAGCCGTCCTCGGAGATCCTTGCGGCGATCTGCCGGGCCCTCGAGCTCGAGCTCACCGACCTGCTGACCGAGGTGCAGTTCGACCTGACCACAGCGGTCCGCTCGACGCTGCCGATCCACCTCCAGACCGCCGCGATCCGCGTCGAGGACCGCACCCAGCGGATCCCGTTCGGCCCCCGCGCCTACTCGTCGATCCCGACGGCGTACACGCTGGTCGCGTAGAAAGACTGCGTGACTCACACAAAACGTCGGCCACCCGCGGTCCCGGGCTCGATCCCGGCTGTCCTGAACATATTCGAGTCCGAGGTGCGCTTCTACCGCGAGATCGCGCCGTACGTCGGCGTCCGTGTACCCGAGTGCTACCAGGCGGAGTCCGGTCCGGACGGCACGCTGCTCGTCCTCGAGGACCTGTCCGCGTGGACGCCGGGCGCCGACCCGGCCGCCGGAGCGCGGGCACTGCACGGCCTCCACGACCGCTGGACCGGGCAGGCCCCCGAGCGTTGGCCGTGGCTGCGACCGGTCGGTGCGGGTGACGACCTCGTGGCGGACTTGTACGACCGCACCTGGCCGGCCCTCGCCACCCGACGGGACCTCAGCGCGCCGGTCCGTGAGTTCGGCGAACGCCTCGTCGGGAAGGTCGTCCAGGCCGAGCGTGCCGTGGCGACGGTGGGTGCGCTGACTCTCGTCCACGGCGACGCCTCCGCGCAGAACCTGCGGACGTCGCCCGCCGGCGAGGTCGCCTTCCTGGACTGGGAAGACGTATCGGCAGCACCCGGCGTCCTCGACCTGGCCTGGTTCATGGTCTCGTCCGTGGACCCCGCCGACTGGCCGGCAGCCCTCGCCGCCTACGGACAAGCCGACGGGCTGACCGCAGTACTGCCGTCCGTTGCGGTCCAGGGCTATCTGACCATGGCTGACCTTCCGGACGGCTCGGCCGGCGGATGGATCGCGCGGCTGGAAGCGGCGGTGGGGATGCTGTGAGGTACGTCGTACGGTTCGAGGTGGACGATCGCGAGCTGTCCGCCCTGCACGCGGCTGCTTTCGAAGGTGAGCCCGACGTCCAGCCGTGGGCGGAGCGGCTGGAGCGTTGGGCACTGACGTGGGTCGGTGCCTTTAGCAACGATGAGCTGGTCGGGTTCGTGCAGGTGTGCTGGGACGGCGGTGCGCATGCGTTCCTGCTGGACACCGCCGTACATCCGGATCACGGTCGACGCGGGATCGGGAAGCAGCTGGTCCTGACCGCGGCCGCGGAGGCGCGTGCTGCTGGCTGCGAGTGGCTACATGTCGACTTCGAGCCCCATCTGACCGCGTTCTACCTGGACGCGTCCGGGTTCCGGCCGACCGACGCCGGGTTGCTCAAGCTTCGATAGCGGTCAGGAACTCGGTCGACACGCACGATGTCAGGCAGCGTTCCTTCGCGTCGCCGAGCAGGTCGGCGGTCCAGGTGGTGAACCCGCCGTCGCCGATCTCGTTGCCGGCGACGCCGATCCCGAGTGCGGTGCCGGCGTAGTAGTTCGCGCTCTTCGTCCGCTCGGTGTCCTCCGTCAATGGCACGCCGAGCGCCGGGCGGACCGTGTCGTCGATCCGGTCCCGCAGCCCGGACTCCTTGAACGCGGTGAAACGCAGCTCGGCCTTCTCACCCAGTACGGCGTGCCAGAAGGTCAGGTGGTCGATCAGCAGCTCGGCCTCGGTCCGGGACGATCCGGTGTCCCGCGCGCTCGACACCAGGACGAACAGCTCGAAGTGCGCGGCGAACCCCGGCGTGTCGAACGGTTGTGCGCGGACCACCCGCTGACAGGTGGCCAGGTGAACCCGCTCCTGCCCGGCGCGTCGGCGTACGGCGGCCTCGATCGCCAGCTCGTTCGTCGGGTCGCTGGCCACCTCGGTCCCGCGGATCGTGCTGACGATCTGGTGCTGGTTGATCGGGGCGACCGCGGAACACGTCCCGAGCGGCGCGAGCGGCGACAGCTGGACGCCGGCGAACTTCTCCGGCAGCAACTCCCACAGCCGCTGGTGGGTCCGCACCAGCCGACGCGGATCGACCGTCGACGGCCAGACGAACCGGTCCTGCTTCCAGCGTTGCAGCAGGCGGGCCGGCTTCACCGCGGTGGCCCGTTCCCGCATCACGTCGAGCAGCACGGACTGCAGCTCGGACTGGCTCAACCCGTTCACGAGGGCGTCCCGGCTGCCGTCCGGCAGCTTCGCCCAGAACCGTTCGCTGACGTCTCCCATCGCCCTACTCTGACGGATATTTCCCGGACGGCGCGCGCCATTTACCGGTATCGTCGAGGACATGAGTCCTCCCCATCGTTGACGTTCCGAGCGAGCGCTGTCGGCCCGGATCGTCGCGGTCACCGCGCTGCACGACTTCATCCCGCTGTATCCCCTGTATCAGCTGCTCTTCAAGGACCACGGGCTGTCGCCTGCCCAGATCTCGCTGCTGTTCGTGATCTGGTCCGCGACCGGATTCGTGCTCGAGGTCCCGTCCGGAGCCTGGGCGGACTCGTACTCGCGCCGCAAGCTGATGATCCTCGGTGCGCTGATCAGCGGACTCGGGTACGCCGTCTGGATCACGCTGCCGTCGTTCGCGGGATTCGCGGCCGGCTTCGTGCTGTGGGGTGCGTCGTCCGCGCTGATCTCCGGTACGTACGAAGCGTTCGTGTACGACGAGCTCACCGCGCAGGGCCGCGCCGACTTCTACCCGACCCTGCTGGGCCGCGCCCGATCCGCCGCCTTCGTGGCGAACCTGGCCGCGACTCTTCTCGCTTCACCGTTGTTCGAACTCGGCGGGTACGTCCTCGCCGGAGTGGTCAGCGTGCTGAGCTGCCTCGTCGAGGCCGCGGTCGCCTGGTCGTTGCCCGAAGCCCGCGCGGTCGACGCCGGCCACGAAACGACGCAGACCGCGTTCACGAACTACTTCCGGATGCTTCGCACAGGTGTGTCCGAGGTGCTGACCGGTGACGTCGTACGACGCGCGGTGCTGCTGGTCGCGTTGCTGGGCGGATTCCTGGCGTTCGACGAGTACTTCCCACTGTTCGGGCGCGAGGTTGGCGCGGCGGACGGCGTGATCCCGTTGCTGATCGCGGGCACCGTGGCCGCGCAGGCGATCGGCGGCGCGCTCGCGGGACCGGCGTACAAGTTGCCGGTAGCAACGTTCACGGTCGGGCTGGCCGCGGCCGCGGTGCTGATCGCGGCCGGCGCGCTCGGCCGTTCCGCGTGGGGCTTCCTGCCGATCGCCATCGGGTACGGCCTCCTGCAACTGGTGATCGTGGTCTCCGAGGCGCGTCTGCAGGACGCGATCACCGGCCCGGCCCGGGCGACCGTGACCTCGCTGTCCGGCCTGTTCGCCGAGGTGTCCGCGATCGCGGTGTACGGCGGCTTCGCGGTCGGCTCGCTCTGGTTCCCGATGTCGATCCTGATCGCGGCGCTGACAGTGCCCGTGCTGCTGACCGCGTTCGTCGTACCGCTCACGCTGCCGGGGCCGCGCAGTTCGGCCGGCGCCGAAGCAATCGACCCCTAGCCTCACAGCATGAGCGGCGAAAACGTTGTCCGAATATGAGGAAACAGGGTGTACTCGCGGCCGGGGCCGCCGTGGTGACCGTGGTGCTGTGGGCGTCGGCGTTCGTCGCGATCCGGCATGTCCGGGCGGACCTCTCGGCGGGGGCCCTGTCGCTCGGGCGGTTGCTCGTCGGCAGTGTGGTGCTCGGGGTGTTCGTGTTCGCCCGGCCGCGGCGGTGGCCTGCGCGGGCGGACTGGAAGTTGCTGCTGGCCTGCGGGTTGCTGTGGTTCGGGGTCTACAACGTGGCGCTGAACGCGGCCGAGCGGCACCTCGACGCGGGGACGACGGCGATGCTCGTGAACATCGGCCCGCTGCTCATCGCGCTGCTGGCGGGGCTGCTCCTGCGCGAGGGATTCCCGCGGCGGTTGGTGATCGGGAGCCTGGTCGCGTTCGGCGGGGTGGTGTTGATCGGGGTGTCGTCGTCGCACGGGAGTGCCGAGACGCGGGGCGTGGTGCTGTGCCTGGTGGCTGCGGCGGCGTACGCGATCGGGGTGGTGTCGCAGAAGCCATTGCTGGCTCGGCTGCCCGCGCTGGAGGTCACGTGGTTGTCGTGCGTGATCGGAGCGATCGCGTGCCTGCCGTTCGGGCCCGCGTTGGTGCGGGAGATCGGGCCGTCGACGGTGTGGTGGGTGGTGTTCCTCGGGGCGTTCCCGACTGCGATCGCGTTCACCACCTGGGCGTACGCGTTGGCTCGGACGACCGCGGGCCGGATGGGCGCCACGACGTACCTGGTGCCACCGCTGACGATCTCCCTCGGGTGGCTGCTGCTCGGTGAGAGCCCGGCGCCGCTCGCGTACGGCGGTGGCGTGCTCTGCCTGGTCGGGGTCGCGATCTCGCGTTACCGCGCGAGGCCGGCGACGAAGGTGGAGAGTCCCGCCTCGAAGCCGCTGTCGAAGTCGTAGGCGAGGCCCTCGGGTCCGAGCTCGGCGACGATCCGGGTCAGCGTCGGCGCCTTCGACGGAGGCAGGTCGCGTACCCGCGCGAGCAGGTCCGGGGCGAGCTCGAAGGTGTCGGCCTGGACGGACGCCTCGCCGAGCGTGAAGCCGTGGACGAAGTCGACCAGCGTGTTCGCGGCCTCGAAGATCTGCCGCGGCGCGAGGCCGGCCCGGTCGAGCGCGCGGTAGAACGGCTCCATCGTCACCACCACGACGCTCGAGACAGCGGAGGTGTCGGAGAGCACCTGGAGCGCGAGATTCGGATGCGCGCGCAGGCCGTTCCGGTATGCCCGGGCCGCGTCCTTCAGTTGCTCGTCCCAGGGCACTGCGGGTCCCGGGTCCGGCAGTTCCAGTTCGGCGAAGACCAGCTCCGCGAGGCCGGCCAGTACGGCGGCCTTGTTCGGCAGGTGGTGGTACAGCGACATCGGGTTGACGCCGAGGGTCGCCGCGAGCCGGCGCATGGTCAGCGCGTCGATGCCCTCGTCGTCGACGATCCGCAGCGCCGCGGTCAGGATCGCCGTCCGGCTCAGCCGCTCCTCCCCCGCCCGCGGCCGTCCGGAGCGCTTGCCGACGTTAACCATACGTCGTATGGTACATAATCGTACAACGTATGGATAAGGAGGACGGATGCAGCCGTTGGCGGGGAAGGTGGCGCTGGTCGCCGGGGCGACCCGGGCGGCCGGGCGCGGGATCGCGGTCGAGCTCGGGGCGGCCGGCGCGACCGTGTACGTGACCGGTCGCAGTACCCGGGCGCGGCGGTCGGAGATGGACCGCCCGGAGACGATCGAGGAGACGGCGGAGCTCGTCGACAAGGCCGGCGGGCGCGGGATCGCCATACCGGTGGATCATCTGGATCCCGCGCAGGTGCAGGCGCTGGTCGAGCGGATCGAGCGCGAACAGGGCGCGCTGCACCTTCTGGTGAACGACATCTGGGGCCAGCACGGCGAGCCCGAGTGGGACAAGACCGTGTGGGAGAGCGACCTCGCCGGCGGGCTGCGGCTGCTGGAGCTGGGCGTCAACACACACGCGATCACCGCGCACTACGCGTTGCCGTTGCTGATCAAGTCTCCCGGCGGGCTCGTCATCGAGATGACCGACGGCACGGCGGAGTACAACGCGGAGAACTACCGGGTGTCGTTCTTCTACGACCTCGCGAAGGGCGCGGTCGCGCGGATGGCGTTCGCGCTGGCGCACGAGCTGGACAAGTACGACGCGACCGCGGTGCTGCTGACGCCCGGGTGGTTGCGCTCGGAGGCGATGCTCGACGGGTTCGGCGTCCGTGAGGACAACTGGCGGGACGCGACCGAGCAGGTCCCGCACTTCGCGATCTCGGAGAGCCCGTCGTACGTCGGCCGCGCGGTGGCGGCGCTGGCGGCCGATCCCGACGTACGCCGATGGAACGGCAAGTCCACGTCGAGCGGCGAACTGGCCCGGCTGTACGACTTCACCGACCTGGACGGCAGCCGCCCCGACGCCTGGCGCTACATGGTCGAGGTCGAACACGCGGGCAAACCCGCCGACACCACCGGCTACCGCTAGAGCTCGTACGGCGGGCAGACATCGTCGGCGTTGGGCGCGGAGCCGACCGGCTCACCCGTCGACGCCAACGCCGCCGGCGGATGCGCGGCCGCGATCGGAACCCCCGTCGCGGCCGCCAACGCCAGCACCTCCCGCCGTGACGTGATCGCCCGCGCCGGATCCCGCTCGTACACGTACGTCAGCTCGGGCCGCCGTACCTGCGCCGCATGCACGAACACGTCCCCACCGAGAATCGCCCGCTCCGTCACCACCGACTGATGCCCCGGTGTATGCCCCGGCGTCGGCAACAACCGCGCCCCGAACACCTCACCCACCCCGTCCACCACCCGCAACTGCCCGGCCTCCTCGATCGGCCGAATCCGCTGCTCGTACGTCGCCCCGCCCCGCACATGTGCCAACTCGTCCCGCTGCACGACATACTCCGCCCGCGGAAACACCGGCCGCACGCCGTCCGACGCCCACCCCACATGATCCAGATGCACATGCGTCAACACCACCGCGTCGACGTCTCCAACCCCCACCCCCACCCGCCGCAACAACCCCGGCAACCGCCCCGAAACCCCCAACCACTCGGCAGCCTCCCCACCCGCCGGCCCAACCCCCGCATCCACCAGCACCACCCCCGCATCCCCCACCACCAGATAACTGTGGAAATGCAGCAACCACCCCTCCTCCCCCACCCCAGGCAAAGCCACCTCGACAGCCTCCGGAAACACCGCCACCGCATCACACAGCACAGTCACGTCCACAGTTGTCGAGTATCAGCTGAGGAGCATCCAGGTGGCGAGGGTGGTCATGAGGAGGGCTATGGCGGTGTCGAGGAGTTGCCAGGCTCGGGGGCGGGTGAAGAAGGGGGTTAGTTTGCGGGAGAAGAAGCCGAGGGCGAAGAACCAGAGGAAGCTGGCGGTGACGGCGCCGAGGCCGTAGAGCCAGCGGCCGTTGGTGCCTCGTTGGTTGGCGAGGGAGCCGAGGAGGACGACGGTGTCGAGGTAGACGTGCGGGTTGAGGTATGTGAAGCCGAGGCAGGCCAGTACGACGCTGCGGAGGGCGGTGGGGGCGTGGTCGGTAAGAGTGATGGCGCCGGGGTGGAAGGCGCGTTTGGCGGCCAGGAAGGCGTACGTGTAGAGGAAGGCGGCGCCGCCGAACTTCGCGATGTCGAGGGCGAGTTGGCTGCGGGTGAGGAGGGCGCCGAGGCCGAGGATGCCGCCGGAGATCAGCAGGGCGTCGGAGAGGGCGCAGGTCAGGACGACCGGTAGGACGTGCTCGCGGCGCAGGCCCTGGCGGAGGACGAACGCGTTCTGGGCGCCGATCGCCACGATCAGGGTCAGCGACGTGGCGAGGCCGGCGAAGTAGGGCATGGTTCGACCGTAGGCATCGGCGTCCCTTCAAACCAGCTAAAGATTCTGAAGCACCATTAGGATTGCTTCATCATGCAATTCGACTCGGTGCAGCTCGAGACGTTCGTGGCGGTGCTCGACGAGGGCAGTTTCGACGCGGCCGCGCGGCGGCTCAGCGTGACGCCGTCGGCGGTCAGTCAACGGATCAAGGCGTTGGAGAGCCGGCTCGGGCAGGTGGTGGTGATGCGCGGGAAGCCGGCCCGCGCGACGGCCGCGGGGGAGGCCTTGCTCCGGCTGGCGCGGCAGGTCGCGCTGCTCGAGGTCGAGGCGATCGCCGCCGTCCGCGGGACGGTCGACGCGCAGCGGATCCCGATCGCGGTGAACGCGGACTCGCTGAACAACTGGTTCCTGCCCGCGATGCTCGACCTGTCCCGGACCCACGACGCCCGGTTCCTGGTGCATCAGGAGGACGAGGAGCATTCGGCCGAGTACCTGCGCAACGGTACGGTCCTCGCCGCGGTCACCGCGGATCCGCGTCCGGTGCAGGGCTGCCGCGTCGTACCGCTCGGGAAGATGCGGTACCTCCCGCTCGCCACCCCGGAGTACGCCGAACGCTGGCTGGCCGGCAAACCGTTGCCCGAGGCATTGGCCGAGGCGCCGATGGTGATCTTCAACGAGAAGGACGTCCTGCAGCACCGGCTGCTCCGCAAGGTGACGCGGCGGAAGCTGGATCCGCCGGCGCACGCGATCCCGGCGTCGGCGCCGTTCCACGAGGCGGTCCGGATCGGGCTCGGCTGGGGGATGATCGAGGACCAGCTGGCCGGTCCCGAGCTGGCCGCCGGCCGGATGGTCAACGTTGCCCCGGGCAAGCACATCGACGTACCGCTGTACTGGCAGCACTGGAAGCTCGAGTCCGGCATCCTCGACGCGCTCACGGCCGCGGTACGGCGGGCCGCGGAAGCCGGCCTTCGTACGTCGGCAGGTCGATCGCGTTCCCGACCTTGAGCGACATGTCCCGGATCACGTTCTTCCACGGCAGGTACGGCATCAGCCGGTAGGACAGGTTCCGGACCCGGGTGAACCACTTCGTCGCCGGGATGAACCAGCGCGCCCCGTCCACCGCCTGCCGCTGACACGCCTCGACGAACCCTCGCATCCGGTCGTCGTACGCCGAGAACGCCCGGGCGTGATCGCCACCGGCCGCGTGCAGCTCGCCGGCCAGTACGTAGGCGCCGACGATCGCGAGACTCGTCCCCATCCCGGACAGCGGCGAGGCGCAGTACCCGGCGTCGCCGCAGAGCGCGACGCGGCCGCGGGAGTAGCTGTCGAGCTTGACCTGGCTGATCGAGTCGAAGTAGAAGTCCGGCGCCGTCCGCAGGCCGTCGAGCAGCGTCGGCACCTCCCAGCCCAGGTCCCTGAACTGTTCCTCGACGATCGCCTTCTGCGCAGCGGCGTCCCGCCTGTCGTAGGTGAGATCCGAGGACGCGAAGTAGAACAGCGCCTTCGCCTCGGTGTTCTCGCGAGCGCTGTACGTGCCGACGGTCTTCCCGGGGACGTTCAGGATCCGCCCGGTGTGGTCGAGCCCGAGGTGGTTCTCGACGGTGCAGACCGACGCGTAGTACCCGAGATCCTGGACGTACGACGACTCCGGCCCGAACGCGAGCCGCCGGACGTTCGAGTGCAGCCCGTCCGCGCCGACCACGAGGTCGAAGCGACGCGTCGTACCGCTCGCGAACACCACCTCGACGCCGTCGTCGTCCTGGGTGAGCGCGGTGATCGAGTCGTCGAAGAGGTACTCCGTGGTGTTCCGGGTCAGGTCGTAAAGGATCTCGACCAGGTCGCCGCGGAGGATCTCGAGCTCGCCGCTGAACGCCTCGGCGGAGGTGGTCGCGGTGACCTTGCCGGACTCGTCGACGTACGTCATCGCGCCCATCCGGGTGGCGCGTTCCCGGACCGCGGGCAGGATGCCCATCCGGTCGAGCACGGTCATCGACGCGCCGCGGAAGTCGACTGCGTACCCGCCGGGGCGCGGGGCCGGGGCGCGCTCGACCACCGTCGGCTCGTACCCGTACTGCTGCAGCCAGTAGGCCAGCGCCGGGCCGGCCACGCTTGCTCCTGAGATCAGAACTGTTGTCATGCGATGACTGTACGATGGTCTTAGACATTTGTGCAAGACAAGCGTGCTAGAGTTTGGGA
Source organism: Kribbella sp. WER1 (assembly GCF_054189145.1). NCBI lineage: Bacteria > Bacillati > Actinomycetota > Actinomycetes > Propionibacteriales > Kribbellaceae > Kribbella > Kribbella sp. WER1. The sequence goes on from NZ_CM135186.1 coordinate 4,826,261, forward strand.
CATGGGAAACCGCGAGGCGTTGGTCGAGGGTGCCAAGACGTGCCTGCTGGAGAAGGGGTACAGCCGGACGACGGCGCGCGACATCGCGACCGCCGCCGGGGTGAGCCTGGCCGCGATCGGCTACCACTTCGGCTCGAAGGACAGGCTGCTGAACGAGGCTCTCCGCGCGCTCCTGATCGACGAGTGGGCGACGGAGGTCGCAGCGACCGGGCGGGCTCGCGAGGGGGCCCGGCCTCAGGATCGCTTCGTGCAGACCTGGGAGGGGATCGTCGAGGGCCTGCGGGAGCCTCGGATGCGGGCGTTGTGGGCCGCGCAGTTCGAGGTGCTCAGCCTGGGGGAAACCATGCCTGAGCTGGTCGCGGACCTGGTGAAGATGCAGGGGGAGGCCCGCGAGGGGCTGGCCGAGATGTTCGGCGCGCCCGAGGAGGCCGGGGGACTGCTGCAGGCGATGCTGCTCGGCGTCGTGGCGCAGAGCATGTTCGACCCGGCGAGTGCGCCGACCGGCGAGGAGCTCGCGCGATCGCTGCGGGCACTCGCCGACCGGGTCAGTCCCAGCGCATAGCCATCGGGTTGTCGGCGGGGATCAGCCCGTCGGCCATCAGTACGGCGCTCAACGGGTGCACCAGGTCGTGCAACTCGGCGGTCGACTCGTCCCCGAGCGCGCGCCACCCCTGATCGGCCAGGGCGTCCGTCGTGTCCTCCACCTGCTCCCGCAGCGCCCGCCCCGCCGGCGTGAGCGCTCCGGACGCGTCCAGCAGGCCGCGCACCCGAAGGTCCTCGGACGCCTCCGCCCACTCGTCGTCGCTCCACCGGCGGTTCAGCTGGAAGACCTCCTTGTCCGGCCCACCGGCCGCGGAGATCGTCACCAGCGCCTGGCACGGACTGAGCCCGGCCGCGACCAGCGCCGCGACATGCCCGTCACCGCGCGACTCCCGCAGGATCGTGGTCGCCTGCCAGAGCGCCAACGCCGGCTCCGTTGGCCATTCCAACGATGCATTCGCCGCCGCCAGCGGCCGCCCCGCGATCGGCGCCACCTCGGCCGCCTGCCGCGCCAGCTCCGCCGCCCGGTCGAACGCCGCCTCCGGGAACAGCCGTCGTACGGCGGTGTCCACAGCCGTCAGCCGGGCCGCGAGCAGTTGTTCCGGCATCGCGTAGGTCCACGCGTCCGGGAGCGACCGCGCGACCATCGCCGGGTGGAAGTTGTAGAACACGGCCGCCACGAACTCCGGACCCACCGGCCCGAGCGGAGCGGCGCGGCAGCCGAAGTAGCTCATCCACCCGCCCTTGAGCCCGAGCGCGTTCGTCGCCTGCCGCGTCTCCGGCGCGAAGTACGTGATCGCATGAAACGGCTCGAGCGTCTTCCACATCCGGCGGGCGCGATTCATGGCAATGGACGGTACATGACGTGCAAACCGACGTACCCGAGTTTGGGGTGGTCGAAGGTTTCGGGGACGGTGCCGGCGATGCGGAAGCCGAGGGACTGCCAGAGGTGGACGGCGGGTTCGTTGGTCTCCACGACCGCGTTGAACTGGATCGAGCGGAACCCGGCCTGACCGGCCCACGCGATCATGTCCTCGCAGAGCGCCCGGCCGACGCCGCGGCCGCGGGCCGTCCCGTCCACCATGAAGCTCGCGCTGGCGACGTGCGCGCCGGGGCCGGGGCGGTTCGGGTACATGTTCGCGCTGCCGAGAACGGTGCCGTCGGCATCGACCGCGACCGTGGTCCGCGCCAACGGTGAGCTGGACGGCGACATCCACAGCGCCCGCGCCTGCTCCTCGGTGAGGTCCGGGTCGTAGGTGTAGGTTTCCCGCGCGGTGACGATCTCGTGGAAGAACGGCCAGATGGCCGGCCAGTCCTCGGCGGTCGCGTTCCTGATTTCCACAGACATAGTGGGAGAAGCATCACCCGTCGTTCACCGGAAGCCAAGCGGATTGCGGCTAGGCTTCGCAGGGATGAGTAAATCCGTGACCCAAGGGCTGCCGAAGTGGACCCTTGTCGTGCCCGCGCTCGCCTTCCTGGATCTTGTCGGGTCCTGGCACCGGGACCTGGGCACGGTGCTGCTGCTCCTGGTCTGCATCGGTCTCGGTGCTGCCGTCTTCGCGGCGGTGCATCACGCCGAGGTGGTCGCGCACAAGGTCGGTGAGCCGTTCGGCACGCTGATCCTGGCGCTCGCGGTGACCGTCATCGAGGTCGCGCTGATCGTGACGCTGATGGCGTCCGGTGGTGACAAGGCCGCGTCGCTGGCCCGGGACACGGTGTTCGCCGCGGTGATGATCACCTGCAACGGCATCCTCGGGCTGGCGTTGGTGCTCGGTTCGCTGCGGCACCGCGTGCAGGTGTTCCGGGTGCAGGCGTCGTACTCGGCGCTGACCGTGATGACCGCGCTGGTGACGTTGAGCCTGGTGCTGCCGACGTTCACCACGAGCGCGGAGGGTCCGCAGTTCAGCACTGCGCAGCTCGCCTTCGCCGGTGTCACCTCCTTGGTGATGTACGGCGTGTTCGTGTTCATCCAGACGATCCGGCACCGTGACTACTTCCTCCCGGCCGATACGAACGGCGACGTCGACGAGGACGAGGACCATCACGCCGACGCGCCGAGCGGGGCGACCGCGCTGCTCAGCCTCGGGCTGCTGCTGGTCTGCCTGGTGTCGGTGGTCGGGCTCGCGAAGACCGTCTCGCCGAACCTTGAGCACGCCGTCCAGTCGGCCGGCCTGCCGCTGTCCGTGGTCGGTGTCGTGATCGCGATGCTGGTGCTGCTGCCGGAGACGATCGCGGCGGTGCGGGCAGCCCTCCGCAACCGTCTCCAGACCAGCGTCAACCTGGCGCTCGGCTCAGCGCTGGCCAGTATCGGCCTGACCATCCCCGCGATCGCGCTCGCCTCGATCTGGCTGAGCGGCCCGCTCGTCCTCGGGCTCGGCGGCAAGGAGATGGTGCTGTTCGCGCTGACGGTGGTGACCGGCATCATCACGCTGTCGACCGGTCGGGCCACGCTGCTGCAGGGCGCCGTTCATCTCGCGGTGTTCAGCGCGTTCCTGTTCCTTGCGGTAAGCCCCTGAGGTAGGCGGCCACCGCCTCCTGGTGGTTGTGTTCGGCCCAGCTCAGCGCGTTCCCGTGGTAGTTCGGGTCGCGGAGTTCCGGGTCGGCTCCGAGCTCGATGAGCCTCCGTACCGTCTCCAGGTGGCCGGTCAGAGCGGCGCGGTGGATCGGCGCGGTGGCCGGCCGGTTGAGGTCGTATCCGAGCCGTTGCAGCGGTTCCATCGCCTCTGTCCGGCCGACCTCGGCCGCGCGGACCGGAAGGTTCGGGTAGCGCGCGACGGCCCGGGCCGCCAGCGCGGGATCGACGTCACGGAGCTCCCCGCGCATCGCGGCGGCGTACACCTCGTGGATCTCGTCCAGCGGTGCGGCCCCACGGGCGCGGAGCAGCTCGGCGATCTCCGTGTGCCCCTGCACGGCGGCAAGCTCGTACGGGCGTTCGCCGCTGAAGCCCGGGTGCTGCGTCCCGACGCCTTCGGGATCGGCGCCTTGGGCAAGCACCAGTTCGACGCGATGCCGCAGACCGGCCATCGACGCGAACACCAGCTCGTCTTCGAGCAGTTGCTGAGGCGTCGGGTGTGCGGTCGTCATCCGCTCGTGCCACGGCCCGCCGTCCCCTCGGCCGAGCCCGTACTCCAGCAACAGCTCCAGGTGTACGTCGTCGTACGGCGGGGGACAGCCGGGACCGCAGTTGTACATGGTCTGGCTGTCGTTCGGGTCCGCGCCCGCGTCGAGCAGCAGCCGCGCCAGCTCGACGCGTTCGTGGTGCGGGGGCTGATCGCCTTCGCCGCGGCCGAACACCCCGGTGAGCGCGGTGAACGGTGACGGCATGCCCTGCCAGAGGTAGCCCGCGTTCGGGTCGGCGCCGTTCTCCAGCAGCTTGTGGGCGATCTCCAGCTGATGCGGCGCATCGAGGCGGCTGTACGTGAGGTAGAGCAGTGGTTGCCAGCGGTACGGCCCACCCTCGACGCTCGCCTGCGAGTAGTCGATGTCGGTGTCGCCGGCCACCACCTGCGTATAGATGTTGCTCTGGGCAATCTCCGGGAACCGCTGCAGCAGCGAGTGCACGGACCGTTGCCGGGCTGGATCGTCCTCGCCGTAGTGCAGGGTCGCGAGCCGCAGGAACTCGTCGGCGCGCTGCTCCGGCGTGTCGAGCGGCCCGCCGACGGACTGCCGGTGCGGGGACCGGCTGTAGTGGTCCACCAGTTCGAGGTGTCGCACGATCCGCGGCCAGCTGGGGAAGCCATAGCTGCGGGCGATCACGAGTTGCGCGTCCGCCAGCGTCTGCACGGGATGGAACTCGGCGGCGAGCGCGATCGCCACGCTGTCGCCGGCTCGGACGTCCTTGAGCAGAGACTTTGCCTGCCCGCGCAGGTGGTCGAGGTTCGGGTCGTCCGGAAGGTGTCGGGTCGGCATCGCCGACCTCCTCTCTACGAGCCTGCTGTCCGCGTCGTCAGGCGAGAAAGGAGGTCAATCCATACTCAGTACAAGCATCTCAGGTGGGCTGAGCCCTTCCCGCGGACCGGTGGCACCCTGAGCGCCTGCGTCGAGCGTAGCTCACCGCGGCCTCTCCATCCACCACTCGGTGAACTCGTGCGCCCGGTCCTTCGTCATCCGGATCACCCACAGGTTGCTGAACTCGCCCGGCGGATTCGTCAGGTACGTCGTCCAGCCGCGCACGAACGCCACGCCGTCCCCGAACCCGAGTACCTCGTACTCGAACGTCGTCTCGCCCGGCGCGTCCGCAAGGTCGAGCCAGGCGTCGACGATCGCCTCCTGGCCGACCACGGGCGGCTCGTCCGGCCGCCGGTACCAGGTGGCGTCCGCGGTCCAGAGCGCGGCGATGTCCTTCGGCTCGTTGCTCTCCCACGCCTTCCGGTACTTCTGCACCCAGCGGTCGAGGTCCTTCTCCTTCATGCGATCCGCCGGTGGTTGAGCACGACCGCGGCCGGACGGGCCAGTACGCCGGGGTGCTCGCGCGGGTCCGCGTCGTACGTGACGAGGTTGCCGGCGCCGCTCAACCCGAGGTACTGCTGCGCGCCGGTCGACGCGGCGGTGATCGCCTGCTCGACGGTCAGCCCGTGCTTGACCAGCATGTCGATCTCGCCGGCGACCGTGCCGACGACGTCGGACCCGGTCAGCACCTGGACGCCGTACCGCTCGGCCAGCGGGAGGACCGAGGCGAGGTACGCCGACCGTTCCTCGCGGCGGGCCCGTCGTTCGGGGGTCTCGTCCGGGTCCGGGCTGAACATCGCGGACAGCGTCGGCGTCCACGCGCCACCGCGGGCACCCAGCACCTCGAGGTCCTGCTCGGTCAGCGCCGTACCGTGCTCGACCGAGTCGATTCCCGCCTCGATCAGGCCGGTCACGTGGTCGGTGGTGACGTGCGCCGCGACCCGGGCGTTCCGCGAGTGCGCCAGTTCGACCATCGCCGCGACGAGCTCGAGGTCGTACGTCGGGCTGATCTTGCTGCCCCGGATCGGGCCGTCCGGGCCGACCTCCGGGAAGTCGCCGACGAGCTTCAGCCAGGTCGCGCCGTCGGCGATCTCCGCCTCGACCGCGGCCAGCAGTTGCTCGGGGGCGACCGGCTCGTGCGCCCGCGGGAAGTACGCCCCGGCCGGCGCGAGGAACCGGCCGGCGGCGAGGACGAGCGGTCGGCCGTCGTCCGGGTCCCGGGCGAGGCGCAGCGTGACGTCGCGGTTGCCGCCGACGTCGCGGAGCGCGCTGATGCCGGCACCGGTCAGCTCGGCCAGCCGTTCGGCCGCGAAGTCCTCGCCGCGCAGCACCGGCCCGTCCGGCGTCTCGTCGAAGGTCAGGTGGCAGTGCGAGTCGACCAGCCCGGGTACGGCGTACCGGCCGGGCAGCCGGTCGCCGTCGGGGTCCTGGCCGAACGTCAGGCGGGCGGTGTCCCCGGCGGGGAGGACGGTTCCTTCGAAGACCCAGGTCGTCATGCCTCCATCGTGCCCCAGATCACGTCCAGGTCGACTTGAACATGTTCAAAACTTCGGCGTACCGTCAGGGACGCAACGATTTGAACGTGTTCAAGAAGTGGGGCGGATGATGGATCTGACGGTCATGACGTACTTGCTGTACCTGCTGATCGCGGTGCCGCTGACGGTCTGGGTGGCCCGGACGCTGAGCCGGTACGGGCGGATCTTCCTGGTCGACGTGTTCCACGGGAACGAGGACATCGCCGACGCGGTGAACCGGCTGCTCGTGGTCGGGTTCTACCTGCTGAACCTCGGGTTCGTGACGCTGTTCCTGCGCAGCGGGACCCCGGTCGACAGCGGCAGCGGGATCTTCGAGCAGCTCAGCGTCAAGCTCGGGATCGTAATGCTCGTGCTCGGCGTGGTGCACCTGACGAACGTGTGGATCTTCAACAAGATCCGCAACCGCAGCAAGCTCGACACGATGACCCGCCCGCCGGTACCGCCGAACGACATGGTCCAGGGCCCTGCGTTCGCCGGTGGTCAGCCTCCGATCTGGCCGATCGAGCATGCGTGAACTGACAGTGCTGTACGACGCCGGGTGCCCGCTGTGCCGCCGGTTCAAGGACTGGCTGGCCGGACAGCGACCGGCGCCGGACGGGTACGGCGGGGTGGTGCGGCTGGTGTTCGTCGCGGCGGGGTCGGCGTACGCACGGTCGCGCTACCCCGCGCTCGACCACGCGGCGACGCTGCGCGAGATCACCGTGGTCGCGGACGACGGGTCGGTGTACGTCGGCGACCGGGCGTGGATCGTCTGCCTGTGGGCCACAGGGGAGCACAGGCACACCGCGGTACGGCTCTCGACTCCGGCGATGCGCCCGGTGGCGCGGGCGATGGTGCAGGCGGCGGCTGGGCTGCGGCGGATGAGCGGAGGTGATTACGCTGACGGGTGTGACGGACGGTGCGACCGCGAAGGGCGAGCAGACGCGTGAGCTGATCCTGACCACGGCGCTGCGGATGTTCCGGGAGCAGGGGTACGGCCGGACGACGATGCGCGCGATCGCCAACGAGGCGGGCGTTTCGGTCGGGAACGCGTACTACTACTACGGTTCCAAGGACCACCTCATGCAGGCGTACTACGACCTGCTCCAGGACCAGCACCGCGACGCGGTCGGGCCGGTGCTCGCCGCGGAACAGGCGTTCGTACCGCGGCTGACCGGCGTACTGCGGGCCTGGCTCGAGGTGGCCGCGCCGTACCACGAGTTCGCCGGCACGTTCTTCAAGACGGCGGCCGATCCGGGCAGCCCGCTGTCGCCGTTCAGCGACGAGTCCCGCCCGGCGCGGGACGCGAGCGTGGAGATCTTCCGGCAGGTCGTCGACGGGTCGGACCTGAAGCTCCCTGCCGACCTGCGGGCCGAGTTGCCCGAGCTGCTGTGGCTGTTCCAGATGGGGATCGTGCTGTTCTGGGTGCACGACAAGTCCGACGACGTACGGCGTACCCGCGCGCTGATCGACCGCGCCGTACCGCTCGTTGACCGGCTGCTCCGGTTGACCCGGATCCCGGGTGTGCGCGGTGTCACGAAGGACGTCGTGGGGCTGATCAACTCGATCAAGCCGTAGCGGCTACTCGCCGGTGGCGCCGTCGAGTCTCTCGCGGAGCAGGTCGGCGTGGCCGTTGTGGCGCGAATACTCCTCGATCATGTGGATGTAGAGGTAGCGGACCGAGTACGGCTCGTCATGGCCGGGGCGTTCGAAGGTGTCGTCGAGGGCGTACCTCGCGGCGAGTTCGTCGGAGCGCCGGACGATCGCGCGGTGGTCGGCGAGGTCCTGCTCCGCCTGCGCGGGCGTGACCAGGTCGAAGTCGCCGTCGGGGTGCTCGGCCGTCCAGTACTTCGCGGGCGAGTCGTACCCGGCCAGCGCCCGGTGGAACCAGTACTTCTCGACCTCGCTGAGATGCCGGACCAGACCGATCAGCGACAGGCTCGACGGGTCCGCGGTCCGGCGTACCAGCTGGTCGCCGGTCAGGCCGGAGACCTTCCACAGCAGTGTGCCGCGGTGGAAGTCGAGGAAGCCCTGCAGGAGCGTGCGTTCGTCGGCCGCGGTGGGCGGGTCCACTCGGAAGTCGGTCACCAGCAGACCGTAGCCGGTGTGAGATGTGTCCCGCCCGGTCGCACCCGTCGGTGCCGTAGACTGGTCGAGACGGCCCGCCCAGTTCTGCCTCGGGCCGGTGAGCGCAATAACTTTGCGCCAGCAGTCGACCACCACGCGCCGCGGCCTCACCGGCCGCGCCGGGCAGGACGACCCCCGAACTTTTGGAGTACTTCTATGGCGGCCCGCCGCCCCACGTCCACAACCACGCAATCCACTTCTCAAAGCCGTAAGCCTGCCGACGGTCCCGCGCGCACGGATGCCTCGCGCTCCGATGCTGCGCGCACGGATGCTTCGCGCGGCGACGCAGCGCGCCGGCCGCGTCGGCGGCGCCGTTCCGGTGCTGCTCGCAACGAGCAGACTGTCGGTGATGTTGCTGTGAGCAACGACCTGGAGACCCTCGGCGACGACGTCGTCGAGACAGTTGCCGACGACAACCGTACGTTCGCGGACCTCGGCGTCCCTGCCTCGCTGGTCGCGGCGCTGTCCGCGTCCGGGGTGACGAAGCCGTTCCCGATCCAGGCGGCGACGCTGCCGGATTCGCTGGCCGGCAAGGACGTTCTCGGCCGCGGCCGGACCGGATCCGGCAAGACGTACGCGTTCGTGCTGCCCGTCCTGGCCCGGCTCGCCGCGAGCGGTACCAAGCGCCGGCCGAACCAGCCGCGGGCGCTGATCCTCGCGCCGACCCGCGAACTCGCGACCCAGATCCAGGCGTCGATCACGCCGCTCGCCGACAAGCTCGGGCTGCGTTCGATGACGATCTTCGGCGGCGTCGGCCACGGACCGCAGATCACCGGGCTCCGCAAGGGCGCCGACATCGTCGTCGCCTGCCCCGGCCGGCTCGAGGACCACGTCCAGACCGGGCACGCGAAGCTCGGCGCCGTCGAGATCACGGTGCTCGACGAGGCCGATCACATGGCCGACCTCGGGTTCCTTCCCGCCGTACGACGGATCCTCGACCAGACACCGGGTACCGCTCAGCGGCTGCTGTTCTCGGCGACGCTGGACGCCGGGGTCGACGTCCTCGTCCGGCGGTTCATGACCGATCCGGTCACGCACAGCGTCGACTCGGCGCGGTCGCCGGTCGCGAAGATGACGCACCACGTGCTGCACGTCCGGTCGGACTCGCGGCTGCCGGTGCTGGTCGATCTGACCGCCGCGCCGGGGCGTTCGCTGGTGTTCACGCGGACGAAGTACGGCGCGAAGGCGCTGACGAAGAAGCTGATCGCCCAGGGCGTGCCGGCCGTCGAGCTACACGGGAACCTGTCGCAGGGCGCCCGTACGCGGAACCTGGAGGCGTTTGCCGACGGTACGGCGCGGACGCTGGTCGCGACGGACATCGCCGCCCGCGGGATCCACGTCGACGGCGTCACGCTGGTCATCCACGCCGACCCGCCCGTCGAGCACAAGGCGTACCTGCACCGCTCCGGCCGCACGGCCCGCGCCGGCGCCGAGGGCACGGTCGTCACGCTGATGACCGACGACCAGGTCTCCGACGTCCGCGACCTCACCCGCAAGGCCGGCATCAAACCCACCACCACCAAACTCGACCCCGGCCACCCCCTCCTCACCGAGCTGGCCCCCGGCGACCGCACGTACGTCGCACCCACCCCGAAGGAAACCCCCACCGGCCGCTCCTCCACAGGCCGCTCCTCCGGGCGCTCATCCGCACGCCGCTCCACCACCCGCCCGACGACCGGCGCCCGCTCCGCGACCACGACCGGCGACCGCTCCGCGACCACGGCCGGCGCAGCTGCCCGCGCCACCACCCGCTCCGAGCCGGGCCGGCCGAGCGCCTCTCGCGCCGACAACTCCCGCGCCGAAGGCGCCGGCCCAGCCCGCTCCAACCGCAGGCGCGGTGGCCGACGCCGCCGCCCCAGCGGCCAACAAGCCGCCTGACCACACATCAGCCCGGGCGCGCCCCGGGCTGCGCCGGGGCGCGTGACTGGAGACCAAGCCGCCCCAACCGCCGCCGCAGCGGCCAACAAGCCGCCTAACCCCGCCTCCGCCCCGGCACCGCCGGGGCGGGCACGGTGCGTCAGGCATCAGCCGGTCAAGTCGGCGCTCTGCAACCGGGCAGGGCAAGTGCGGGGCTCTGTAACTGGCAGGGCAAGTGCGGGCTCTGCCACCAGCCGGGCAAGTCCGGCGCTCCGCCAGCAGCGGGTGGGACGTGTGGCGCATGCGTGGGCGGCTGGTTGCCGCTCGCAGGTTGTCGGGCGGCGGCGGAGCGGCTGATGGTTGTTACCGTTTGGGTGGTTTGGGTTGATGGAAAGGGTGATGATGCGGGTTCGTACGGTGTTGAACGACCTGGTGCCGGGAGCGCTGGGTGTGACCGACTCGCATGATCATCTGTTCTTCCGGTCGGCCGTCCTGCCTGCGGAGCAGGTGTTGGACGGCGCAGAAGCAGCGGTCGCCGAGGTGCGGGCGTTTGCCGATGCGGGTGGGCAGGCGATCGTGCAGTGGACGCCGCACGGGTTGAACCGGCGCGCGGACCTGCTCCCAGGCATCTCCACCAGCACCGGCGTCGCGATCGTCGCCGCGACCGGTCTGCACCGCCGCGAGCACTACCCTGACGGCTACGTCGACAAGGTCTACGACCAGCTCGCCGAGATCTTCGTCCAGGAGCTGACGACCGGCATCGGCGACACTCAGGTCCGGGCCGGTCTGATCAAGGTCGCGGGCGGGTTTCACGTGCTCGACGCGCACGCCGAGCACGTCCTGCGTGCCGCCGCCGAGGCGCATCACGCGACGAACGCCCCGATCGCCATCCACCACGAGCTCGGCTCCGCCGCGGACGCCGTACTCGACCTGCTCGTCGACCGCCTCGACGTCCACCCGGCCGCCGTCATCCTCGGCCACCTGAACCGCTTCCCCGACCACCGCCTGCACCTCGACCTCGCCCGCCGTGGCGCCTGGCTCGCGTTCGACGGTCCGTCGCGGGCGAACAGCGCGACCGACCCGCGCCTGATCGACTGCCTGGCCGCGCTCGTCGACGGCGGGTACGCCGACCGCCTGCTGCTCGGCGGCGACACCACGACGGCCCGCGCCCGCGCCGCGACCGGCGAAGGCCCGGGCATGCCGTACCTGCTCACGCATCTCCGCCCGCGGATCACGGAGTACTTCGGTGCCGACGTCGCGGACGCCGTGTTCCGCACCAACCCAGCGCGCGCCTTCGCCACGGACTGGCGCGGCTAGCGGTACCTTCCCGGCATGAACGTGATCGCGCAGGTCTTCGTCGTCGTCGCGGGGCTGTTCCATGTGGTCGTGTTCACGATGGAGAGCCTGCTGTTCCGGAAGCCGAGCACGTACGGCCGATTTCTGGTGAAGGAGCCGGAGGTCGAGGTCGCGCGGCCGTGGGCGTTCAACCAGGGGTTCTACAACCTGTTCCTGGCGATCGGCGCGCTCGGCGGGCTGATCTGGGGTGGCGACAAGGGGCACGCGATCGCGCTCTTCGCGTGTGCGTGCATGGCCGGCGCCGGCGTCGTACTGTTCGCGTCCGACCGCCGGATGGCGCGCGCCGCGGCGACCCAGGCGGTCCCGCCGATCCTCGCGTTGGTGCTCGCCGCCGTCCTCTAGTTGACTTAAAGTGCACTTGAGGACCGACAGTTCTCGGCATGACCACCGTTGCCGAGCCGGCCGTCGAGACCGGCGGCGTCCTCTCCCCGCAGTACCGCGCGCTGACCGTCGGAATGGTTGCGCTGATCACGCTGACCGCGTTCGAGTCGCTGGCGGTCGCGACCGCGATGCCGACCGTGGCGCAGGCGCTCGACGGGCTGAACCTGTATGCGCTCGCGTTCGGCGGACCGCTGGCGTCCGGCGTCGTCGCGATGGTTGTCTCCGGCACCTGGTGTGACCTGAAGGGCCCGACCCGCCCGCTCTGGCACGGTACGGCGTGGTTCCTGGTCGGCCTGATCATCGCGGGCCTGGCGCCGTCGATGGAGATCCTCGTCGTCGGCCGGATCGTCCAAGGGTTCGGCTCCGGCCTGCTGATGGTCGCGCTGTACGTCGTCGTCGGCCACCTGTACCCCGCCGCCCTGCGCCCGCGGATCTTCGCCGCGTTCGCGACCGGCTGGGTCGTCCCTTCGCTGGTCGGACCAACGATCGCCGGCTTGATCGTCGAGCACACCAGCTGGCGGATCGTGTTCCTCGCGGTCCCGGCGATCGCGGTACCGGCGGTCCTCGTGATGCGGCCGGGACTGGCCCGGGCGAACACGTACGACGTACGCCAGGGCAAGCTGTGGGACAAGCGCGCGCTCTGGGCGGTCGCGGCGGCGGTCGGTGTCGGGCTGCTGCATTACGGCGGCCAGCAGCGCGGCGTACCGCAGCTCGTGCTGCTCGCGATCGGTCTGGCCGGTGTCGCCGTGTTCGGGCCGCGGCTGCTGCCGTCCGGGACGTTCACGTTCGGGCGCGGGCTGCCGTCGGTGATCGCGCTGCGTGGGCTGGTGGCGGCGTCCGGGTTCGGCGCGGAGGTGTTCCTGCCGCTGATGCTGACGCGGCAGCGCGGGTTGTCCCCGGCGCTCGCGGGGCTGGTGCTGACCATCAGCGCGCTGAGCTGGACGGCGGCGTCGTGGTACCGCGGCCGCCCGAAGCAGCCGTTCTCGCACGCGGTGTTCCTGCAGGCCGGGATGGTGGCGATCGTGCTCGGGATCGCCACGGCGGCGCTGACGCTCAGCCCGCAGGTCCCGATCCTGGTCGGCATCCTCGGCTGGAGCCTGACCGGGTTCGGCATGGGGTCGGTGTTCCCGACGTTGTCGGTGCTGGTGCTGGAGTACTCCGAGCGCGACGAGCAGGGCGCGAACAGCTCCGCGGCGCAGCTCAGCGACTCGTTGTCGACAGCAACGATACTGGCGATCGGCGGATCGTTGTTCGCGGCAATGGAACCGCATTCGGCGGTACTCGCGTACCTCGTCGCCTTCGGGCTCCCCGCAGTACTCGCACTACTCGGCGTCCCAGCGGGTCGCCGTACGTAGGTGGATCGTCCTCTAGTCCTTGGTGCCGGTGACCGCGATGCTGGCGCCGAGGCCGATGATCATCAGGCCGCCGGTGCCGCCGACCAGTTCGAGGCGGCGGGGGGAGCGAGCGAACCACTCCCGCGCCGTACCGGCCACGAACGCCCAGATGCTGTCCGAGCAGAGCGCGATCAGGTTGAAGACCGCGCCCAGGATCAGGATCTGCACCCACGCCGGGCTGCTCGCGCCCTTGTCCACGAACTGCGGCAGCACGGCCGCGAAGAACACCGCGGTCTTGGCATTGGTCACCCCGACGAGGAACCCCTGCCGCACGGTCATCCGCCCGCTGCTCGGCTTGACGCCGGTCGCGAGCGCCTCGGCCAGCGACTTGCGGGACCGGAACGCGTGCACGCCGAGGTAGATCAGGTACGCCGCGCCGCCGAGCTTGATCACGGTCAGCGCGATCGCGCTCGCGGCGATCAGCGTGCCGAGGCCGGCGGCGATCAGTACCAGCATGACCGCGGCGCCGAGCGTGTTGCCGATCATCGTCAGCACGGCTTCCCGGCGCCCGACGGCGAGCGCCCGGCCGACGATGAACAGCACGCTCGGGCCGGGGACGACGATGATGATGAACGCGGTGATCGCGAACGCGATCAGATGGTGAGCGGACGGCATTCCACCAGAGTAGGTGCGACGGCGTCGCGGCGCACCGGGAATCGGTGTCTGGTCTTCGGCCCGTTCGGCTGCCAGACTGCGGTAACCCGGTCCCGCGCCCAGAGGATCGGTCGTCACGGGGAGTCACGATGGCGGTGTCCGAGCAGCTGGCCCAGCGGTTCCGCGCGAATCACGAGCTGCTCGTCGGCGCTCGTGACCGCCTGCAGGCGGCGATCGACGCCGGTACGGCGAGTGACGACCAGCGGAAGCGGCTGGACACGGTCAAGGAGCTGCTCGTCCCGGTCAAGGACACCGCGGTCGATGCCGCGGGCAACGTCGTCGCGGTCGAGCGGCCGCGGCAGTTCCTGAAGGTCGACCCGGACGGCAAGGGCCGTGCGATCGAGGTCCTCGGCGATCTGGAGCACGCGGAGCACCTGGCGGTCGTCGTACCCGGGATGGGGAACAGCCTGGAAACGTTCCGCGGGCAGTCTGATCGCGGCGAGCTGATCCGGCAGGAGGCCGGCCCGGGGACCGCGGCGGTAGTGTGGTTCGACTACGACTCGCCGCAGGGGCTGCTCGAGGCCGCGAGCAAGGACGCGGCGATCGACGGCGGACCGCGGCTGGCGGAGTGCCTGGACGAGCTGGACGAGTTGAAGGACGAGAACGCCGACGTCACGGTCGTCGCGCACTCGTACGGCACCGACGTGGCAGCGCAGGCGGTGATGGAGAGCGGCGCGCGGCCGACGCGGCTGGTGATGACGGGGTCGCCGGGGATCGAGAAGTACGTCGACGAGGCCGCCGACTTCGTCCAGCCGCCGACCCGGCTGTTCACCGAGCGCGCGCCGGGGGACTACGTGGCGTACTCCGAATGGCACGGTCCGGATCCGGCGACGTTTCCGGACGCGGTCCGGATGGCGACCGCTGATCCACACGGGCAGGACCCGGTGTCGGTGCACTGGCACAACGAGTACTACCGGCAGAACAGCGAGGCGCTGCGGAACGTCGGGCGGGTGGTCCGCGGTGACCTGAACGCGATCACGACGACGGACACCAGCCGCGGCGAGGAGACCAAGCTGGCCTGGGGTGTCCCGCTGAACGAGGCGTCGCACCTGGCGTCGGCGGTGTACAACGAGGTGACGGGCAAGCCGGCGCGGGACGAGGCGTCGGCGGCGTACGGCGGGGTTGCGGCGCCGGGGCGGCCGTCGGTGGCGTCGGCGACCGCGGCCGTTGTCCAGGTGAAGGCGAACGTCGCGGCCCGGCCGGGCAGCGGGCAGTCGAAGGGTTCCGGGCGATGACGGGTGAGCGGGAGTTCCTGCGGGACGAGCTGGTGGCGGTGGCGGAAGCCGTCGTACCGGATCAGCGGCCGGTCGTCACAGGCGACCCGGGCCCGGTGAACCCCGGCGTACTGTTCGACGGCCGCGGACCGGCCACCGTCGCGCGGGTCACCGTCCAGACCGGCAACCCGAAGGCCCCGGACCCGGCCGCCGAGGTAGCCTCCGCGGCGGCCGCACTACGGGCCCGCGGCTGGAACGCGGACGTCGTACCACCGGAGAACGGCCATTACCGCGTCGCCGCCCACCGCGACGGGTACGACGTGGCCGTACACGCCTGGACGACGGACTGGCGGATCACGCTCACCGGCGAGACGCCCCCGCTCTAGGGAGTCGTGAGGCGCTCGGCCTCGCCGCGGAGTACGCAGAACTCGTTGCCCTCCGGGTCCTGCATGACGACCCAGCCCATGCCGTTCGCATCGCGGCGGTCGTGGGCGACGGTGGCGCCGAGGGTGAGCAGCCAGGCGACCTCCTCGTCGCGGGTGGTTTCGGGGACCAGGTCGAGGTGGGCGCGGTTCTTCACGGCCTTCTCGTCGTCGTTCTGCTCGAACAGCACCGTCACGCCGTCCGCGGGGACCGAGGCGTACGGGTCGCCGGGGTGGTCGTCGTCGGGGCGCTCGGCCTTCAGCACCTGAAGCCAGAAGCCGGCCAGCTCGTAGGGATTGTGGGCATCGAACGTCACGGTTCGCACGCGAGAAGTCATGCGAGAAGGCTACTTCTGGAAGAGCAGCCGGTCCTCAGGAATTTCGCTCACCTGGTACGGCGTGAACCCGGCCGCGCTCGCGAGCTCCGTCAGCGCTGCCCCGGTCCACCGGTGCACGTAGATGTTCATCGGATGACCGCCGTACCCCGAGGTCTTGTGGGTGGACTCCTCGCCGACATGGAACCCCAGCAACAGGAACCCACCCGGCGTCAGCACCCGCTCGAACTCCGCGAACGCCTGCGGTACGACGTCCCGCGGCAGATGGATGATCGACCACCACGCGACAACCGCCGCGACCGAACTGTCCGCAATCTCCAGCGCCGTCATCGACCCCACCCGGAAGTCGATCCCCGGATGATCCCGTCGCGCCACCTCGATCATCCCCGGCGACAGATCGACCCCGACCACCGGCAACCCACGCCCCGCCAGCAACCCCGTCGTCCGCCCCGGCCCACACCCGACATCAAGCACCGGCCGCCCACTCCCGGCCACCAACTTCCCCACCAGATCGAACGCCTCGACCTCCCAGTCGGCGCCGTCCACCACGAGCTCGGCGTACGAGGCCGCGACGTTGTCGTACGAGGTGCTGATGTCGTCCAAGTAGGTCACCCGGCCGACCCTAGAGCCGGCCGGGGACAGTTTTCAGGCCTTGCCGAGGGACTGTTTCTGGCGGCCGAGGCCTTCGATCTCGAGTTCCATCGTGTCGCCGGGGGAAAGGTACGGGAAGCGGCCGGACAGGGCGACGCCCTCGGGGGTGCCGGTGTTCACGATGTCGCCGGGGCTGAGGACCATGTACTGCGAAAGGTCGCGGATCAGCGCCGCGACCGAGAAGATCATGTCCCGGGTGTTCGAGTCCTGGCGGGGCTCGCCGTTCACCCAGGAGCGCAGGTTCAGGTTGGTGGGGTCGACCTCGTCGGCCGGGACCAGCGCGGGGCCGAGCGGGTTGAACGTCTCGCAGCACTTGCCCTTCGACCACTGGCCGCCGGAGACCTCGATCTGGAACGTGCGCTCGGAGACGTCGTTCGAGATCGTGTACGCCGCGACGCAGGCGAGCGCCTCCTCGTCGGTCTCGACGTACCGCGCCTGCTTGCCGATCACGACCGCGAGCTCGACCTCCCAGTCGGTCTTCACCGAACCGCGCGGGACGAGGACGTCGTCGTCCGGGCCGACGACCGTGTTCGGGTGCTTGAAGAACACGATCGGCTGCTTCGGCGGCTCGGCACCGCCCTCGGCGGCGTGGGCCGCGTAGTTCATCCCGATGCAGACCACCGCGCCGGGGCGGGCGACCGGGGCGCCGATCCGGAGGCCGGTGACGTCGGCCGCGGGCAGGTCGCCGGCTTCGAGGGCGGCGCGGGTCCGGGCGATGCCGTCCGCGGCCAGGAAAGCGCCGTCGATGTCGCCACCGGTTTCAAGAGTCAGCGAGGTCAGATCGTGAACGGTGCCGTCGGCGGCGCGCACGTACGGGCGCTCCTCACCGACCGGCCCGAGGCGGAGCAGTTCCACAGATGTCTCCCTAGGACTGGTCGAACATGGGCCGCAGCCGGGCGCGGGAGGCCTCGATGTGCGACCGCATCGCCGCGGCCGCCTCCTCCGCGCTGCCCTTGCGGACCGCGGTCACCACTGCCTTGTGCTCCCGCAACGCCTTCGTCGCGATGCCGCCACCGTAGTACAGCCGGAACAGGTGCAGGTGGCAGTGCGTCCGCTGGAAGGACAGCCGGGCGGTCTCGTTGCCGGACAGCTCCAGCACCAGGTCGTGGAACCGCTGGTCGTGCGCGGCCATCGCCCGGTAGCTCTCGTACGACGGCCGGTCCGGTACGTCGGTGTAGCTGAGCATCTCCGCCTTGAGCCGGGCGAGGTCGTCGTCGCCCACCCGTTCCGCGGCCCGCCCGGCGGCCCACGGCTCGATGTGCAGCCGGTACTCGAAGAGGTCCTCGAACTCGTCGCGGGTCAGCCGCGAGGACACCCGGTACCCGCGCAGCGGCTCTTTGATCACCAGCCCGTCGGACTCCAGCCGGGCCAGCGATTCGCGGATCGGGGTCTGGGAGATGCCCAGCTCGCGGGTCAGCGCGTCGATGTTGAGCCGGGTGCCCGGCTCGACAACGCTGTCCATGATCAGGCCCTTGACCGTCTCGTACACGTCGTCGCTCAGTACCTGGCGCTGGGGCAGCCGGGTGAGCTGCCCGGCCAGACCGGCGTGCGCATCAGTCACCTGTCGCTCCTCCCGGAGTCGTCGCAGTCCGTCTTGACGCACCCAGTGTGAGGCGGCAGCATCAGACTGCGCAATATCCTATAGGATCTTGGAGGCTCATGTGAGTACGGCGATCGTCCGGGCCGAGGCGTTCCTGGTCGACCTCGAGGTCGAAACCGTCCGGACCGACGCCGTCCAGGCGTTCCTCAAGCAGGAGACCGTCTTCGTCCGGCTGACCACGGCCGACGGACTGACCGGCCTCGGGTACTCGTACACGATCGGCACCGGCGGCACCGCCGTCCTCGCGCTGCTCCGCGACCACCTGCTGCCGCGGCTGGTCGGCGCGGACGCCCGCAACGTCGAGGCGTTGTGGTCCGATCTCTTCTGGTCCACGCATGCCACGACTGTAGGGGCAATCACGTCCCTCGCGCTGGCGTCGGTCGACACGGCGTTGTGGGACCTGCGCTGCCTGCGTGCGGGCGAACCGTTGTGGCGGTTGGCCGGTGGGTACCGGCAGCAGGTACCGCTGTACGACACCGAAGGCGGATGGTTGCACCTGACAACGGACGAGCTGGTCGCCGGCGCGCTCGCCTCGCAGCAGGCCGGCTGGCCGGGCGTGAAGCTCAAGGTCGGCAAGCCGCGCGTGCACGAGGACCTCGAACGGCTCCGAGCGGTCCGGGACGCGGTCGGGCCGGCGATGGACATCATGGTCGACGCGAACCAGTCGATGACGTACCCGGAAGCGCGCCGACGAGCGGCGGCGTTCGAGGCCGTGGACCTGTCGTGGTTCGAGGAGCCGCTGCCGGCCGACGACGTCACCGGTCACGTCCGGCTGGCCTCAGGGACCTCGATCCCGATCGCGGTCGGCGAGTCGCTGTACTCGGTCTCGCAGTTCCGCGAGTACGCCGCGGCCGGCGGCGCCGGGATCATCCAGGCCGACGTCGCCCGGATCGGCGGCATCACCCCGTGGCTGAAGGTCGCGCACCTGGCCGAGACGTTCAACCTCGAGATCTGCCCGCACTTCCTGATGGAGCTGCACGTCAGCCTCACCGCCGCGGTACCGAACGGCCGGTACGTCGAACACATCCCGCAGTTACGGGCGATCACGTCGTCCGAGATGGAGATCGTCGACGGGCACGCGGTCGCCCCCGACGTACCGGGCCTCGGCATCGACTGGGACCAGGACGCCATCGACGACCGCCGGGTCGGATGAAAGGGTACGACGTATGAGCAGAGTCGACGCACACCATCACGTCTGGGACCTGACCGTCCGCGAGCAGACCTGGATGACCGGTCCGGAGATGGACCCGATCCGGAAGAGCTTCTCGATCGCCGACCTGGAACCGCTCGCCGCGGCCGCCGACGTCACCCGGACGGTGCTGGTGCAGACCGTCGGCCTGGTCGAGGAGACCGTCGAGTTCCTGGAGATTGCCGCCGGCAACGATCTGGTGGCAGGCGTGGTCGGCTGGGTCGACCTGACCGCGCCCGACGTCGCCGACACGCTGGCGGCGCTGCAGGCCCGCCCGGACGGCTCGTACCTGAAGGCGATCCGCCACCAGGTCCACGACGAACCGGACGTCGACTGGCTGCTCCGCCCCGACGTCCAACGCGGCCTGAAGGCCGTCGCCGAGGCCGGCCTCGCCTACGACCTGCTCACCAAGTCCCCGCACCTCCCCGCCGCCGTCCAGACCGCCCGCAACCTCCCCGAACTCACCTTCGTCGTCGACCACATCTCCAAGCCCGTGATCGGCGAACCCCTCACCGACTGGGCCACCCAACTCCAGGCCCTGGCCGCCCTCCCCAACACCACCTGCAAACTCTCCGGCATGGTCACCGAAGCCTCCTGGACCACCTGGAAGCCGGCAGACCTCCAGCCGTACGCCGACGTCGTCCTGACCGCCTTCAGCCCGAACCGCGTCATGTTCGGCTCCGACTGGCCCGTCTGCCTCCTCGCCGCCTCCTACGCCCAGGTCGTCGAAACCGCCGACACCCTCACCACACTCCTCAGCACCGGCGACCGCGAATCCGTCTTCACCACCACAGCCACCAACACTTACAAGCTGTAAGAGTTACTCCGGCGGGACGAACTCGACGCGGACGCCGAGCTGAACAGCCTGGTCAGCTGCGACGGCCCGAGCGAGCGGCGAACGCGTCGAGAGTTGTGATCACCTCACGAGCGATCCATGCGCGGTCGCGCTTCCCGGTTGAGACCTGCTTGAGGATCTCGGCCTCGACGAGCTGATCGACGGCACGTCGTGCGGCCGGCTGCGAGATATCAAGGTGCTGCTGGACGTGCGCGACCGTCAGTGCCGGCTGGCGGAGTAGATGTGGCAGCAGGCGGCGAGCCGCCGAACCTTTCCGCGAGGGCAGGGTCTGCTGCCAGTCGTCGTAGATGCCGATGAGGTCGCTGACCAGCCGTCGGCCGTTGCCTACCGCGGCGAACGACGCACGGGTGAACTGCGTGATGATCGGCGCCGGATCACCCTCACGGTAGGAGCCGAGCGCTGTGAAGTACGCGGGGGTGTCGGTGAGTAGGCCTGCCGAGATCGGAACAGTCAGGCGTCGAGTCACACCTGACCTGCGGAGCATCGCGTGCACCGAAGTCCGGCCCGTCCGTCCGTTGCCGTCGTTGAACGGGTGGATCGTCTCGAACTGGGCGTGCGCGATCGAAAGCTGTGTCAGGACGGGAATGTCCGTACGTCGGCAGAAAGCGATGAGGTCCTCGAGGAGCGCTGGGACGCGCTCCTGCCGGGGTGGGACGAACGTCGCGGTGTGCGGAGTCGGCCCACCGCCGATCCAGACCTGCCCCTCCCGGACCAGTCCCGGGCGGGCGTAGGACTGATCGTGCATCAGGGCGCGGTGTGCGGCGAGGATCGAATCGACGCTGAGGTCGTCGGCGAGACCGATCGCTTTCTGCATGGCGTCGACGTTGGCTGCGACCAGACGGGCGTTCTGGCCGGCGGATTCGTTCAGCGTGGCGATCGCCAGCGCCTTGGCTCCTGCTGTGACGCCTTCGATCTGCGACGACGAGGCTGACTCGGTACGCAGCAGGACGACGGCCAGCGGCGCGAGTTCACCGTCGGCCGCCGGAAGCGATGCGGCCAGTTCGGCGTCGAACCGGGAGATCTCGATCAGCGCATCCTCGGCCGCGGCGGCAACGTCGGGCGGGATGTCGAACCGCAAGTCGGCGATGTCCGGCGGGATCGACGCGAGGTACGAACCCTGCGCCTCGGCTCGCTCACGCCGAGACATCGGCTGCTCGACCGTGTCCCACTCGCAACGCTCCCAGCCGACAGATAGTTGGTTCACGTCGCCCACTGTATAACCTTGTTCAAATAAAGTTATATAGCGCTTAGGCTAGCGGGACGAACTCGACGCGGACGCCGAGGAGGCGGATCGGGCGGCGGAGGTCGAACTTTTCCAGCAGGGTGAGGGCGGTGGTGGCGATGACTTCGGGGTCCTGGGTGGGGGAGGGGAGTTTGCGGCTCTTGATCGGGGTGTAGAAGTTCACGAAGCGGAGTTTGACCCATACGCGTTGGATCGTGCGGCCTTCGGCGACGACCTCCTGGGTGACCTCGACGGCGATGCGGTGGAGTTCGCGGGCGACCGAGTCGTGGTCGGGGAGGTCGGTGGGGAAGGTTTCCTCGTGGCTGCGGGAGACGGGTTCGCGGGGGACGTCGGTGAGCTGGGTGTCGCCGAGGCCGCGGCCCAAGGCGGCGTACCAGGTGCCCATTTTGGGGCCGAAGCGTTTCTTCAGGGTGTCGACGTCGGCGGCGGCGAGTTCGGCGACGGTGTGCAGGCCGAGTTCGTTGAGGTTGTGTTCCATCCGGGCGCCGATGCCCCACAGGTCGCGGACCGGGCGGTGGTCCATCACCTCCCGCCAATTGGCCGCGGTGAGGCGGTAGATGCCGGTGCGTTCGCCGGCGGCCTTCGCGAAGTTCGTGGCGAGTTTGGCGCGGGTCTTGTTGTCGCCGATGCCGACGCAGCAGGTCAGTCCGGTCCGTTCCTCGACGGCGGCCCGCAGGTCGGTCGCCAGTTTCTCCGGGTCGTCGGTCTCGGCGCCGACGAAGCACTCGTCCCAGCCCCACACCTCGACCACGACCGGGAACGTCCGGAGCGTGTCCATCACCTCGGCCGACGCCGCGTCGTACGCCGCCGGATCCGACGGCAGGAACACCGCATCAGGACACTTCTTGTACGCCGCCCGCACCGGCATCCCGGAGTGGACGCCGAAGGCGCGCGCCTCGTACGACGCGGTCGCGACCACCTGTCGTGGCAGGGTCGGGTCGCCCTGACCACCCACCACGACAGGCAGCCCGCGAAGTTCAGGCCGGCGCCGGATCTCGACGGCCGCGATGAACTGATCCATGTCCACGTGCAGGACCCACCAGCTCATACCTCACAGGTAACCACATCAGCTGGACGCACTGGAGTACGTCAGTATCCCGCGCCGCCAGACGAGCCGTACCAGCAGCAGCCCTGCCACGGACAGCCCGATCCCGAGCGCCACCGGTGACCACCCGAGGTCGCCGGCCAGCGCCCGGACCGGGAACGTCGTCGCGAACGCCACCGGGAACGCGAACGTCAGGAACGTCCGTACCGCCACCGGGAAGAAGACCAGCGGGTACCGCCCCGCCTCCACCAGGCTCAGGAACACGATCCCGATCGGGTTCACCGACTGCAGCCAGAAGGCCAGGAACGCCAGCGCCGACCACACACACGTCAGCAGCACCAGCCCGCAGCACATCAGCACCAGGGCCTGCAGGACCTGCCCCGGCCCGAAGCTGATCCCGGCCTGCACCAGCCCGATCACGAGTACGACGATGCCGCTGGCAACGTTCGTCAGCTCCGCGACGT
The DNA here is from genome assembly GCF_054189145.1 of Kribbella sp. WER1. NCBI lineage: Bacteria > Bacillati > Actinomycetota > Actinomycetes > Propionibacteriales > Kribbellaceae > Kribbella > Kribbella sp. WER1. The sequence continues at coordinate 4,849,051 of NZ_CM135186.1, forward strand.
TGATCCACCGCAGCGTCAGGTAGAACTGGCTCGACACCGGCCGCAGCAGGACGCCGTCCAGCTCGCCCTCGGTGAGGTACGTCGTCATCCGGTTCAGGTTCGGCGCGACGAATGTGGCGATCAGCCCGGTGACGATCTGGAACACGCCGACCAGCGCGATCACCTCCGCCCGCGACCACCCGTGCACGTCCGACGTGAACCCGAACAGCAGCAACGTCGGCACGATCCCCAGCCCGAGCTGCACCAGCCCGACCAGCAACGTGGTGAGGAAATGCGCCCGGTAGTGAGTCTCCCGGACGACGGCCTGCAGGAAGAACCGCCGCCACAGCTTCACGTGCAACCAGATCCTCATGCGCCCACCGCCGAGTACGCGCGGATACCGGCCGCCCACACGACACGGGCCAGGACGCCGAGTACGACGACGTACCCGAGCTGGAAGCCGAACCCGGCCAGCAACTCCCGCCCGGTCAGCTGCCCCGCGACGATCTCGACCGGGAACGACACCGTGTACCGGAACGGCTGGTGGTCGACGAATCCGCGCGACCAGGACGGCATCAGCACCAGCGGTACGACGGCACCGGACAGCACGCTCGAGACGATCACACGGGCCTGCACCAGCGCGCTGACGTCGTCCATCCAGAACGCCAACGACGCGATCAGGATGTCGATCGTGAACGTCAGCATCGCGCCGAGCACGATGCTGACCGCGAACAGCACCCAGCGCCCCGGGCCGGCCGGGATGCTCATCGAGTCCCGGAAGATCCACCACACGATCCCGATCATCGGCACCAGCGCGATCAGCTTCAGGAACTTCTCCGACAGGTTGTTCGCGACGAATCCGACCAGCAGCGACGCCGGCCGGATCATCCAGCTGGACAGCTTCCCGAGCCGGATGTCCTGCGCCAGGAAGCCGGCCATCCACGACGAGGTCGCCATCGTGACGAAGCCGAGCAGCACGAAGTACGTCGTCACGTACCGCTCGTCGACCGGCAGTTGCGCGCCGCTCGCCAGCGCGGTCCGCCAGATCAGCAGCGAAATGATCGGCACGCAGATGTTCGCGAGCATGAAGATCACCCACGCCGCGCGGTACACGGACTGCTGCGCGATCTCCGCCGCCGTCATCCGCCGGACGACGCGGAGGTTCCGCGTGACCGTACTCATGACGCATCGCCGAGCGTGCTGCGGTGCAGGAACAGGTCGCGCATGATGTCCTCGATGTCCGCGTCCGCGACATCCAGGTCGACGAGCGGGCCGAGCTTGATCAGCTGCTCCAGCACCGCACCGGCGCGCTCCCGGTCCGCCTCGAGTTCGACGGTGGTGCCGGAGACCGACGTCACCCCGTCGAGTCGACCGGCGTCTACCAGGGTCGCGTACGTCGCCCGCACCAGCTTGCGCGGGCGCGCCGTACGGACCAGGTCGTCCAGCCCGCCGTCGAACTGCATGCGGCCGTGGTCGATGATCATCACCCGCGAACAGAGCGCCTCGATGTCGTCCATGTCGTGGCTGGTGATCAGGATCGTGGTACCGCGGAGCCGGTTGACATCGGCCAGGAACGAACGGACGCGGGCCTTCGCGACCACGTCGAGCCCGATCGTGGGCTCGTCCAGGAACAGGATCTCCGGGCCGTGGACGAGCGCGGCCATCAGCTCGAGCTTCATGCGTTCACCGAGCGAGGTCTTGCGGACCTGGACGTTCAGCAGGTGCTCGACGTCGAGCAGCTCGGCGAGTTCGGCGACGTTGCGGTCGAACTCGGCGGTGGACAGGCCGTACATGTCCTTGTGCAGCAGCAGGCTCTCCATCGCCGGGACGTCCCACCACAGCATGGTCTTCTGGCCCATCACCAGCGCGATCCGGCGCAGGTAGTCCGGTTTGCGGTCCGACGGCGTGTGGCCGAGGACGTCCAGGTCGCCGGAGGTCGTGTAGAGCAGACCGGACAGCATCTTCAACGTCGTCGTCTTGCCGGCGCCGTTCGGGCCGAGCAGTCCGACGACCTCGCCGCTGCCGATCGCGAACGAGATCTTGTCGACGGCGAGCCGGGTCTCGTACTTGCGTCGTACCAGGCTCAACAGCGCGCCGCCGAGTCCGGCGCGCTGTTGATGGAACGTGTAGGTCTTCGTCAGGTCGCGTGCCGAGATAACAGGCGTCACGGAATGCACCGCTTTCGAGAGGAGTGTCGGGACCGGGCAGCGTCAACGCGTAAACGCGCAGAGCGCAGGCCGCTCACTTCGCCGAGCGAGATCAGCCGGGCGGACACGAAGGCCCGTCCCGGCTACGCGGTCCGGTCCGACCGCGAGTGCTGGGTTCGAATCAACCCTTATCTCGGCGAGATGTCGACATCGCTCCCTGTGGGTCCTTCCGACGTGCGGCTGCCACCCCCACGGTAATCCGCTCCGGAAAGCGTCGTCCAGCGTGTTTCAGCGTTGGAACGCCTGCCGGTGAGCCCCGACCCAGTCCGCGAAGGTCCGTGCCGGCCTCCCCAGCACCTTCTCCACGGTGTCGGTCGCGTCCGCGCCCAGGTCGCGCGCGTACCGCTCCATCAACGCGTTCGCGAACCCCTCCGGCAGCCCGTTCGCAACCATCCCGCGGACGGCAGCCGCAGCCGGCACCTCCTCGAACCGCAGCGGGCGCCCGAGCGCCGTCCCGAGGACCTCCACCAGTTGCCGCTGACTCAACGCCTCCGGCCCCGTGATCGCGAGCCGCTCCCCGTCCCACCGGTCGTCTACCAGCACCTCGGCCAGCACGGCGGACAGATCCGCCTCGTCGATCAACGCCTCGGCAAAGTCGCCGTACGGCGCCCGCACGACATCGCCGGCCCGGACCTGCCCGCCGTACAGCCCGATCGCGTTGGCCGCGAACGACGTCGGCCGTACGGCGACCCACGGCAGCCCGCCGGCGACGACCGCCGCCTCGACCTCCCGGTTCCGGTCCCCGTTCCACCGCGACGGCTGCAACGCCGGATCGTCGTCGACGTTGATCGCCGACATCACCACCACCCGCCGTACCCCACGCTCAGCCGCCAGCGCGACCAACTCCCCGGCCCGCTCACCCACCGCCCGCGGGTGCACGAACAGTACGTCGACGTCCTTCAGCGCGGGCGCCACGCTGTCCGGGTCGCCGAGGTCCGCCGCGAACCGCTCGACCCCGGCCGGCACATCCGTCACGGACCGCCCGACCACCCGAACCGCCGCCGCACGCCCGACGAGCGCCGCAACCAGCGGCCGCCCGACCGTCCCCGTCCCACCGGTGACCAGAATCATCATCCACTCCCAAGTATGAGTTCCATATATTATGATTTCCATACTAGCCACGAAGGAGACCGATGAACGAGCTCGAGCTGTCCGCCGGCACCCTCCAGTACGTCGACCGCGGGACCGGGCCGGCCGTCGTACTGCTGCACGGACTCCTGATGGACGCGTCGCTGTGGGACGACGTGATCGCGGACCTGTCCGCGGACCACCGCTGCCTCGCGCCGACGCTGCCGTTCGGCGCGCACCGGGTGCCGATGAACGCAGACCTCTCGCTCCCGGGGATCGCCCGCCTGGTCGGGGAGTTCCTCGACCGGCTCGACCTGGAGGACGTCGTACTCGTCGGCAACGACACCGGGGGAGCTGTCGTTCAGCTCGTCCTCCGGGACCACCCGAAGCGGGTCGGTCGGGCGGTGCTCGCGTCCTGTGAGGCGTTCGGCAACCTCCCGCCCGGGCTGACGGGGCGGTCGCTCGCTTTGTCCGGGAAGCTGCCGCCCGTGCTGTTCGGGGCGTTCATGCAGCAGCTGCGGGTGAAGGCGATCCGGCGATCGCCGCTCGCGTTCGGGACGTTGACGAAGCGCGGGGACGCGGCGACCGCTCGGTGGATCCGGCCGGTGCTCGAGCAGCCCGAGATCCGTGCGGAGACCGTACGGATGCTGCGGGCGGTGTTCGCGGATCGGCGGGTGCTCGAGGAGGCCGCGCCGGACCTCGCGCGCTTCGACCGGCCGGCGCTCGTGGTGTGGGCGGCCGACGACCGGGTGATGCCTCTCGACCACGCCCGGCGTCTCGCCGACCTGCTGCCGCGGGCCGAGCTCGAACTGGTCGACGACAGCTACACGCTGATCCCGCTGGACCAGCCGACCCGGTTCGCGGAGCTGATCAGGCGGTTCGCCTAAAGGCTCTTGCGCATCTGTTGCGAGGTCACGACGTACCCGAGGGAGTCGTACAACGAGATCGCCGTCGTGTTGTCGCCGAAGACGTTCAGCTCCAGGTCGGAGTATCCGCGGCGGCGGCACTCCTCCTCGGCGGCGAGCATGATCGCCCGGCCGTATCCTTTGCCGCGCTGAGTGGCCGCCACCTCGACGCCGTACACGAACGGCATCCGCGCCTTTGTGCTGATCCACAGCGTCCCGACAGCTATGCCGTCGGCGACCGCGGTCCAGAGCAGTTGCTTCTCGGTGTCCGGACCGTTCGGCAGCAGCTTCTCGGTCTCGTCGTACGAGATCTTCAGCGCCTCTTCCGCGGTCAACCCCCGCGCCGGCCCGATCGCCGCCGCGAACTTGGTCGCGAGCTGTTCCTTGAACTCCGGATACTCGCTCTGGCTCATCGGGCGAAGCTCCACCGTCGGCGTACTCACCCACTGACCATAGTCTGAGCGGCATGGAGTTGACGCTCGAGGTGGCTCAGAAGCTGTTGGCGACGCAGCCGTTCAGTGTGTTGGTCGGGGCGCGGGTGACCGCGTTCGGCGACGGCGGGGCGACGCTCGAGCTCGACATCCGCGAGGAACTGCAGCAGCAGAACGGGTTTCTGCACGGAGGCGTGCTGAGCTACGCGGCCGACAACGCGCTGACCTTCGCGGGCGGTACGGCGTTGGGTCCGGACGTGCTGACCGGTGGGTTCACGATCAACTACCTCCGCCCGGCGCAGGGCGACGTACTGCGAGCCGTCGCCAAGGTCGCGCATTCGACCAGCCGGCAGGCGACGTGCACCTGCGAGCTGCGCACGCTGGACGGCGACACCGAGACCCTGTGCGCGCTGGCCCAGGGCACGGTGATCGCCGTCCGTAGGTGACTACTTGAAGCTGGAGAGGAAAGTCTTGAGGATCGGGCCCGCGGTGTGCGAGCCGGACGCGCCGCCTTCGACGATCACCGCGAACGCGACGTCGCCGCGGTAACCGGCCATCCACGCGTTCGTGGTGACCTTGCCGCCTACGACTACCTCGGCGGTACCGGTCTTGGCCGCGACCGTGCCGCTCCCGGCAAGGACGCTCGCCGTACCGCCGGTGACCGTCGTCCGCATGAACGTGCGGAGCGCCGCCACCGTCGCCGCGGGCAGCGGGGACGCCGCCGGGCCGGCCGCGTCCTTGCCCTCCACCAGCACCGGCTTCATCGCCGTACCGTGGTCGACCGCCGCGGCGACCAGCGAGATCGCCAGCGGGCTGGCGGTGACCGTGCCCTGGCCGATCATCGACGCGGCCTCCTCGACGTCGTCCTTCGGCGCCGGGACCTGACCGCCGTACGCGCCGATCGACAGGTTCAGCTCGCGGCCGATGCCGAACATCGCGGCGGTCTTCGTCATCGCGTCCTTCGGCAGCTTCGCGTGCTGCGAGATGAACGCGGTGTTGCAGGACTCGTTGAACGCCTTCTGCATCGTGCCGGCGCCGTACGCGGTCAGACCGTCGTAGTTCTTGAAGGTCTTGCCGAACACGTTGATCGTCGGCGTGCACGGCAGCGGCGTCGTGGTGGTCTCACCCGCACCGAGCAGCGCGGCGGAGGTGACGATCTTGAATGTCGAACCCGGCGCGTACCGCCCCTGGAAGGCGCGGTTGTAGCTGCTCGGCTGCGGACCGTTCGCCGCGGCCAGGATCTGCCCGGTCGACGCCTGCACCGCGACCAGCGAGGCCGGCAGCTTGCTGGTCAGGAGCGCGGCCTCGGCGGCCTTCTGCATGTTCGTGTCGAGGGTCGTCTTCACCGGCTTGCCGGCGGCGCCCTGCTGGCTGAAGACCGTCTTGATCGTCATCTTGGTCTTGCCGTCCCGCAGCGTGACGGTCCCGCCCGGCGTACCGGCGAGCTGCTGCTGGAACGCGTACTGCAGGCCCGTCGTGCCGACCTGGTCCTGCGCCGACGCCGTCGGGCCGGCGTTCTTGAGCGTGTCCGCGGTCGCGGTCTTCATCGTGCCGATGATCGACTTCGCGAACGTCGCGGTCGGCGGCAGCGACTGCGTCCCGCCCATCGTCAGTACGCCGGGCAGCGCCTGCATCTTCGGCCGCAGCGCCGTCCACTCCTCGGCGCGGATCGTGATCGCGTCCACGAACTGCCCGGCCGGGGCCGCCTTCGCCCGCGCGGCCAGCTTCGTCCCGTCCACCTGCAGGTACTTCGTGAACGCCGCGTACGTCGCCGCGGTCGCCGTCGTACCGGAGGCGACGCCGACGATCACGACCTGCCGGTTCGCGGTCAGCGCGACGCCGTTGCGGTCCATGATCGACGCCCGGGCCGGCAGCGCCCGGACCCGCTTCAGGTAGTTGTTGTCGCCGAGCCCCGGGTAGATGGTGTCGCCGGACGCCTTGATCTTCCAGGTGTCACCGGTCTTCACCGCGGTCGCCGTACTGGTCCACTTCATCGTGCCGATCCCGCGCAGCTGCGCTTCGACGGCGAGGTTCTGCGTGCAGTTGCTGCCGTCGGAGCACTTCGGGTTGTCCTGCGGGGTGACGGTCACGGTGTTCGCCACCAGCGCACTGTCGACGTCGTCGAGGCGCTTGGCGAACACGGTCGGGTTGTCGGTGAGCGCGCCCGCAGCATCCGGTTTCCCGTTCGGCGCCCACGCCTTGACCCAGGCGTCGGCGAACTGCTTGATGACCGCTCCGGACGCCTTCTGCTCGTCGTTCCCGGAGCCTCCGCCGCCGGATTTGCTGTCCGAACAACCAGCGGTGATCAGCAGACTACTCAGGCAGACGATCGCAGTGGTTCGCTTCACGTTCCCAACTCTCGCACGACGACGGATGGACACCAGGACACGGCCTTCGGCGTGTGGCTACCTCGGAAAACCTACTCAACCTCGCCAAGTACGACGCCCGCACCGGCTGCGGAGTTGGCCGGAGAGCCGCTGCGAATCGGGACCAAGACGATCGGCGAATTGGTCTGCCGGAATCTGGAACCGCGTTCCACGGCCGCCCCGCGCGGCGTATTCTGCTCGTTTGTGACCCGCCTTGCGCTGCACAGCCGCCTGATCCCCGGAACCGAAGAGGCCTACGAGACCGAGCACGCCCGTGTCTGGCCGGAACTGATCACGGTGATGCACGCCGCCGGGATCAGCGACTGGTCGATCTGGCGCAGCGGCCGGGACCTGTTCCACCTGGTCGAGTCCGACGACTACGAGTCGGCGGTCGCCTACCTCCGCGACAACCCCACCGACCAGCGCTGGCAGCAGCACATGAGCCAGTTCGTCGAGGGCTTCGCCGAGAACCCGGAAGGCGTCGCCGGCCAGTCCCTGCGGCACGTCTGGACAATGAGCGAGCAGCGCGACTAGTACATCTCCCAGACCAGTACTTCGGCCCCGCCCGGCCCGGCGGTGAGACGCCCGCCGTCGTCGGTCAGCCGGACGGCGTCCGCGGTCCCGAGCGCGGCGTCGTCGAGGGCCGCCGTACCGGTCGCGACGAAGAGATGCAGGTACGGCGCGGCCGGCAGTTCGACCGTGCCGCCCGGGCCCAGCCGTGCGACGGACATCCCCGCCGCGGGCTGGTTGATCCGGATCGCCGTCGACGCCGCGTGCTTCGCGAGACCCGACGCCACCGGCACGAGCTCGCCCGTCGACAGGTCGAGCTCGGACTGTGCGTACGACGGTGGCAGGTCGAAGCGGTCCGGGCGGACCCACATCTGGACGTAGTGCACCGGGTCGGCGCCGTCGTTCCACTCCGAGTGCTGGATGCCGGAGCCCGCGGTCATCCGCTGGGCGAGTCCGGGATGTACCTCGCCGCTGTTCCCCTGCGAATCCCGGTGCGCCAGCGCGCCCCGCAGTACCCAGGTGACGATCTCCAGGTCCTGGTGCGGATGCGTGCCGAACCCGGTGCCGGGGGCAACCGTCTCGTCGTTGTGCGCGAGCAGGAAGCCGAACCCGACGTTCGCCGGGTCGTAGTGCGGGCCGAACGAGAACGAGTGCCGCGAGTCCAGCCACTCGCTCGCCGTCCGGAAACGCTCGTCCGCCCGATGGATCTCCACAGGCTCTAGTAATACCCCTTGTTCCCGTCCAGCAGCTCCCGCATCGCGTCCAGGTGCCCCACGTGCCGGGCGGTCTCCTCGACCATGTGGAGCAGCATCCAGCGCAGCGTCGCCTGCGCGGACCTGAAGTCCGGGTTCTTGCCGACGTCGTCCAGCGAGTGCGCCGCGACGATCTCGTTCGACTGCGTGCACTGCGCCTCGTACTCGTCCAGCAGCTGCGCGAGCGGTACGCCGGTGATCCGCATGTCGGCGTCCTCCGGCTCCTCCACGAACTGGAGGTTGCCCTCGGACGACTCGCCCAGGAACAGCACGTTGAACCAGCAGTGCTCGGTCCACCGCATGTGCGACACCAGCCCGGCCGGCGTCATCAGCGGGGAGTCCGGCAGCACCGCCCGGTACTCGTCGGCAGCGGCCAGGCCCTCCAGCTTCCAGCGCACCAGCGCGCGCTGCTGATCCAGCCAGCCGACCAGCTGTGTCCGCTCGTCCGCGACCAGCGGCGGTCGCTCCCGGGAGAAAGTCATGCCGGTGACCGTAGCCAATTCCCGCCGCCGTCGCAGTGCAATAAAAACGGACTGCGCCGCTCGGTGGGCGGCGCAGTCCGGTCTACTGGGTGTGACGCTCGATCAACCCGTCGGGTTCCCGTTGTCGGAGCCGAGTGTTGCGGTGATCGTCTGCGTCTTCCCGTTCCGGGTGATGGTGAGCTTCACCTGATCGCCCGGGCGGTGCGAGCGGACCGCGGCGACCAACGCGTCCCCTGACGCGATCGCCTTGCCGTCCACAGCGGTGACCACATCACCTGACTGCAGACCGGCCTTGCCCGCCGCACCGCCGGACGTGACCTCGCCGAGGCGTGCTCCGTTCGTGAGCCCGTCGGAGGACTGCGCGTCGCCGACCGTCACTCCGAGCCGCGCATGCGTGGCCTTGCCCTTGGCCACCAGCTCGTCGATGATCGGCTTGGCCTGGTCGATCGGGATTGCGAAGCCCAGGCCGATGTTCCCGCCTTCGGATTGTCCCGATCCGCCGGCGGTTTTGATCGCGCTGTTGATACCGACCACCTGGCCGGCGAGGTCGATCAGGGCGCCGCCGGAGTTCCCCGGGTTGATGGCGGCGTCCGTCTGGATAGCTGGGAAAACCGTCGTACTGTCCTGCTGCTGGTCGCCCGAGGTCACCGGCCGGTTCAGCGCCGAGACGATGCCGCTGGTCACGGTCGCCTCCAGCCCGTACGGCGAACCGATCGCGACCACGCCCTGCCCGACCGCCAGCTTCCCGCTCTGGCCGAGGGTGGCCGGCGTCAGGCCGCTGGTGTTCGCGTGGATGACCGCGAGGTCGGTGAGCGGGTCGGTGCCCTTGACCGTGGCCGGTACCGTACGGCCGTCGTTCAGGATGACGGTCAGCGTGGCGCCCTGCCCGGCGCCGGAGACCACGTGGTTGTTCGTGACGATCAGGCCGTCCTTGCTGATCACGATGCCCGACCCGGTCGCCTCCCCCTGCTGGCTGGCGACCGCGATCTTCACCACGCTCGGCAGCATCTTCGCGGCCGCGCTCTGCACGGTGCCGTCCGGTGCCGACGCCGGGGCCGCCTGGGTGCCGTTCAGCGGGGCGGTCACCGACGGGGTGTTCGTGCTGTAGTCGTTGCTGGCCGAGTACACGGCCGCACCGCCGACACCGCCCGCGGTACCGACCAGCAGCGCGGTGAGCGCGACCGCGGCGAGCCCGAGGCGACGCTTCGGCTTCGGGTCGGTGGTAGTGGTCTGCTGCGGACCGAGGGGCCAGTTCGGGCCCGGAGACGTCCCCTGATGCGTCCCCGGCCCGAACTGCGGGTAAGAACCCCCACCTGCGGGGTACTGGCCCTGCCGCTGCCCCTGCGGCCCCGAGTCCAGCCGCGGCTGCCCGCCCTGCGGCGCGTAGTGCTGCTGCTGATGCTGCCCGTACATCGGCAGCTGCTGCGTCCGCTCCGGCTCTTGCGGTCCCTGAACGTTCTGGCCGGGTTGCGGCTGCGGCTGCTGCGGCTGGTTCTCGGTCATGGCAGGTACTTTGTCGGCCGGACCTGAAAACCGCCTGAAGATCCGCTCGGAGTGACCGAAGAACTCCATGAAGATCCTCTGAAGGATCTGTCAGGTTCGGCTCAGGTCAGCGGGACTGGGTCGCGGCGTGCGGGAGCCAGAGGGTGAACTGGGCGCCGGCTCCGGGGGCGTTGCGGGCGTAGATCATGCCGCCGTGCTGTTCTGCCGCGTGCTTGACGATCGCCAGGCCCAGGCCGGAGCCGGGGCGGCTGCGGGCCTCACTGGAGCGGTAGAAGCGGTCGAAGACGTGCGGCAGGTCCGCCTCGGCGATGCCAGGGCCGGAGTCCGTCACGGTCAGTACGCCGTCGAGCAGCCGGACCGTCACGTGGCCGACGGGTGGGCCGTCGGTGCGCTGCTCCGCGCCGTCGGGGACGCTGTACTTCGCCGCGTTGTCGAGCAGGTTCATCACCGCACGGCCGAGCAGCCGCTCGTCACCCCAGACCGGGAACGGCGTCAGCTGCACGTCCCACTCCAGCCCGGGCGCGCGCCGGCGTACCTTCATGACCGCGTCCTGGACCACGTTGGACAGCTCGATCAACTCCGCGTTCCGGACCTGCGGGGTGTCCCGGGCCAGCTCGGTCAGGTCGCCGATCAGCTGGGTCAGCTCGTCCATCTGCGCGCGGACGTCGTCCAGCAACTGCTGCCGGTCCTCCGGGCGGAGACCGCCGCGCTTGTTCGCCTGCGCGAGCAGGTCGAGGTTGGTGCGGACGCTGGTCAACGGCGTACGCAACTCGTGCCCGGCGTCCCCGACCAGCCGCCGCTGCCGGTCCCGGGACTGCGCCAGCGCGTCAAGCATCGCGTTGAACGCCACGGCCAAGCGGGAGATCTCGTCCGTACCGGTCACCGGGATCGGTTTGAGGTCCTCGGTCGCCGCCACGTGCTCGGCCGCTCCCGTCAGCCGCGCCAACGGCCGCAGCCCGGAGCGCGCGACCGCGTTCCCGGCGAGCGCCGCCCCGATCACCCCGATCAACCCGAACGCCCACAGCACAATCCCCAGGTTGTGCAACGTCTGATCGATGGGACCCAACGACTGCGCGACGACCAAAGCTCCAGGCTGGAGGTAGTTCTGAGGTTCTGCCTGGCAATACCGGCTCATGTCCGGCGGACAGTAACTCGCGGGGACGGCGACCACGCGGAAGTGCGAGCCGGCGTTGCGGATGCCGGCGGTCCGCAGGCTGGCCGTGTTGCCCTGGTCCCTCGCGACCTGGAGCTCGTCTTGGCCCATCGGCGGCAGCAGGCTGTTCGGCGGCCCATACTGCTCTCCGGTGGCGCTGATCACGCCGACGCGGATGTCGCTCAGACCGAGAGCGTCGGAGGGGACGTTCTGCAAGATCGTGAGGTCCGTCAGGACGCCCTTCTTCGCGGCTTGGGCAGCACGCTCGGTCAGGCTGTTGTCCAAGTTCTGGTACATCTGCTGGCGCACCGTGACGTATGCCGCGACGCTGACGATTGCTACCGCGAGGCCGACGGCTACCGCGGCGAGCAGGGTTACGCGGGCGTGCAGGCTGAGTTTGTGGAGGGTTTCGTTCCACCAGGTCTGTGTGCGGGCAGCGGTGGCTGCCACCCGGTTGCCGTTGGCAACAGGTTGGGCAGGGGACTGCAGCGGCGGCGGTGCTGCCGGTTGCCGCGGGCCGTCGGCGTACGACGGGAAATCCTGGGGGTGTTGCTCGCTCACGGTGGGGTGTCTCTCAGGACGTAGCCGATGCCGCGCACGGTGTGGATCAGGCGCGGCAGACCGTTGACCTCGGTCTTGCGGCGCAGGTAGCCGATGTAGACCTCGAGCGAGTTCGCGGTCGTCGGGAAGTCGTAGCCCCAGACGGCGTCCAGGATGACGGCGCGCTCGAGGACGCGGCGCGGGTTCCGGATCAGCAGCTCGAGGAGGGAGAACTCGGTGCGGGTGAGCTGGATCGCGACGTCGCCGCGGTGTACTTCGTGGGCGTCGACGTCGACGACCAGGTCGCCGTACTGCAGCACCTCGCCGCGCTGGCCGCCCTCGCCGGGCGCGGTGCTGCGGCGCAGCAGCGCGCGCAGCCGGGCCAGCAGTTCCTCGAGCGCGAACGGCTTGGTCAGGTAGTCGTCGCCGCCGGCGTCCAGGCCGTCCACCCGGTCCGCGACCGCGTCCCGCGCGGTGAGCACCAGGATCGGCACATTGTTGCCCGCGGCCCGCAGTGCCTTGGTGGTCTCGAGCCCGTCCAGGCGTGGCATCATCACGTCCATCACGACGACGTCCGGCTCGACGTTCCCGATCACCGCGAGCGCCTCGGCGCCGTCGGACGCGGTCACCACCTCGAAGTCGTTGAACTCCAGCGAACGGCGCAGCGAGTCCCGGACCGCCCGGTCGTCGTCCACCACCAGTACCCGCATGTCTGCCCCGCTCCGCTCGAAGTTCCGCCACCGAGAGTAAGACGCTTCCGTAAGAATCGCCTGAGAACCCGCTGATGGCTCGCACAACACCAGAGACAAACCCTAGCGGCGCGAGATCGCCACCCCTGTCAGGCACAGGGCGCCGCCGGCTAGCGCGAGCGGTGTGGGCGTCTCGGAGAGGAGGAGCCAGGCGAGGAGGATTGCTACTACTGGTACGGCGTACACGGTGACGCCCATGCGGCCGGCGGTGGTGTGGCGGAGGGCGATGGCCCAGGTGGTGAAGCCGAGGGCGGTGGGGAACGCGGCCAGGTAGACGATCCACCAGATGGTGGTCGCGTCGGTGGTGCGGAGCTGGGTGACCAGCGACGGCGCGAACGGGAGGCAGACGACCGCGCCGATCGTGCAGGCGAGCCACGTGACCTCGGCGGACCCCAGCCGGGTGAGGAGCGGCTTCTGGGTGACGACGCCGACGGCGTACGAGATCGCGGCGACGACGCACAGGACGACGCCCCACGTCTCGGCGCGGCCGTTCGACGTCGACGTACCGATGACGACGATGCCCGCGAACGCGACCAGCCCGCCGATCACCAGCTGCCGCGGGAAGCCCTCGCCGAGGCCGAGGCCGGCGAGTACGGCGATCAGCAGCGGGGCGATGTGCACGAGCATGGCGGCCGTGCCGGCGTCGAGGCGGCGCTCGGCCCCGTTCAGCGCGAGGTTGTAGACGCCGAACCACAGCACGCCGCAGGCAATCAGCGGCAGCCAGTCGCGGCGCGCCGGCCAGCGGCGGGCGGAGCGGGTACGGCGCTTCGTGAGGAGCAGCGCACCGAGGAAGAGGCTGCCGAGGCCGAGCCGGGCGAGCGCGAGCGGGCCGGCGGAGATGTCGGTGCCGACGTGCCGGATGGCGACGAACGACGAGGCCCAGAGCAGGACGGTGACGGCAGCGGCGGCGGTAGGCACATCGTTTACCGTAGAAACAGGATCTGCCGGTTTCCATGGCAGATCGGAGGCTCTTGGCTGGTTGTTCTTATCGAAACGAGAAGTCGGATGCTTGATGAGCTGAATATTCGGATCCTGGACGAGCTGTCCGCCGATCCGCGGCTGCGGACTACCGAGCTGGCTCGGCGGCTGGGGGTGTCGACGCCGACGGTTCGGGAGCGGGTCGGGCGGTTGGAGGAGTCCGGGGTGATCCGTGGGTACCGGCTGGAGCTGGATCCGGCCGCGCTCGGACGGCCGGTCGCCGCGTGGGTGCGGCTGCGGCCGGGGCCGCACCAGATCCCGAAGATCGTCGCGCTGGCCGATCGGATACCGGAAGTGGTCGAGTGTCATCGGATCTCGGGCGAGGACTGCTTCCTGATGCGGATCCAGGTGGCCGAGATCGCCGCGCTGGAGGGTGTCCTGGACAAGTTCCAGGTGCACGGCCAGACAACCAGTTCGTTCGTGGTCTCCACACCCGTCCCGCCGCGCCCCGTCCCGTTGGCTTAGTGGCGGACCGCCACCCCATCACAATCGCGCCGCTCCGTGCACCGCGCGCTCAGCCTCACCCGGAGCCGGCGATTGTGATGGCCTTGGGGTCCGCATCGCGGCCCGACCACTCCCCACAGTGGTCCACATCACTAGTCTGGTGGCGAATTCAGCGACGTTCCCGGAAGGACCCTGGACCATGGCTGTCCGCAGAGTTGCCCTGCTCACCGCCGGCGGGCTTGCGCCCTGCCTGTCGTCCGCCGTCGGCGGACTGATCGAGCGCTACACCGAGGTGGCGCCCGACGTGGAGATCATCGCCTACCTGAACGGGTACCACGGCCTGCTCAGCGGCCGGTTCCTGACCGTCACGCCCGAGGTGCGGGAGAAGGCGGCCGTGCTGCACAAGTTCGGCGGCAGCCCGATCGGCAACAGCCGGGTGAAGCTGACCAACACCGCCGACCTGGTCAAGCGCGGCCTGATCCAGGACGGGCAGAACGCCCTCCAGGTGGCCGCCGAGCGGCTGGTCGCGGACGGCGTCGACGTACTGCACACGATCGGCGGCGACGACACCAACACGACCGCCGCCGACCTCGCGGCGTACCTGCAGGAGCACGACTACAACCTGACCGTGGTCGGCCTGCCGAAGACCATCGACAACGACGTGGTCCCGATCCGGCAGAGCCTCGGTGCCTGGACCGCGGCCGAGCAGGGCGCGCTGTTCGCGAAGAACATCATCGCCGAGCACAGCTCGAACCCGCGGATGCTGATCGTCCACGAGGTGATGGGCCGGAACTGCGGGTGGTTGACCGCGGCAACGGCTCAGGTGTACCAGGCCTGGGTCGACGAGCAGGAGTGGAACCCGGGCATCGGCCTGGACAAGGGCGGCTGGTCGGTGCACGCCGTGTACGTGCCGGAGGCAACGATCGACCTGGACGCCGAGGCCGAGCGGCTGCGCAGGGTGATGGACTCCGAGGACTGCGTCAACATCTTCCTGTCCGAGGGCGCCGGCGTACCGTCGATCGTGGCCGAGCTGGAGGCGCGCGGCGAGGAGGTCGGCCGGGACCCGTTCGGGCACGTGAAGCTGGACACCATCAACCCGGGGGCGTGGTTCGCGAAGCAGTTCGCGGAGCGGATCGGCGCCGAGAAGACGATGGTGCAGAAGAGCGGGTACTTCAGCCGGTCGGCCGCGGCGAACGACCGCGACCTCGCGCTGATCAAGGAGTGCACCGACTACGCCGTCGACGCGGCGCTGCGCGGTGAGTCCGGCGTCGTCGGCCACGACGAGGAGCGCGGCGACGAGCTGCGCGCGATCGAGTTCCCGCGGATCGCCGGCGGCAAGGAGTTCGACCCGGGCGTGGAGTGGTTCGTGACGCTCCGCTCGGAGATCGGTCAGGCTTAGGCCCTGGCTGGTGATCCACCGCCTACTGCGGGGCACCCGGCACGGCACCTCGCCGCACGGGTGCAAAGGCCACGATGCTCCGCATCGAGACCTTCGCCCCCGCGCGCCGAGCTACCGCACCGGGCACCTCCTCGCTACGGCGCTGCATCACCAGCCAGGGCCTGATCGCGGAGGCGGTCGACCCAGGCGTCGGCCGCCTTCTCGATCTGCACGAGGACGTCGTCGAAGCCGGCGTCTTCGCCGTAGTACGGATCCGGTACGTCGTCGCGCGCGAACAGCTGCGCGGCGTCGCCGTACCGGGTGAGCGTGTCCAGGTGGCCCGAGTCCATCGCGAGCATCAGGTCCCGGTCCGCGGACCGTCGGTAGTGCCGGGCGCGATGCGAGCTGCCGTCGTACCCGCGGCGGCGTAGCGCGGCGGCCGCGCGCGGGTCCATCGGGTCGCCGACGTGCCAGCCGCCGGTGCCCGAGCTCGAGACGTGTACGCCGTCGACACCCGCCTCGGCGAGCTTCGCGCGCAGCACGACCTCGCCCATCGGCGACCGGCAGATGTTCCCGGTGCAGACGATCTCGACCTGCACTAGTGGAGCTCGGCCTTCTCCGGCAGGACGGCGTTGATCAGCATGCCGACGACGCTGATGATGAGCGCGCCCCAGACTGCCGGCCAGAACCCGGCGACGTGGAACTGGACGTCGAGCTTGCCGGTGATCCAGGACGTCAGCCAGAGCATCAGGGCGTTGATCACGAAGGTCAGCAGACCGAGCGTGAGGATCAGCAGCGGGAACGACAGCACCTTCACGATCGGCTTCACGACCGCGTTCACGATGCCGAAGATCGCCGCGACGATCAGCAGCGTGACCACCCGGCGGCTGGTGGTAGCGCCCTCCAGGGTGATTCCGGACACCAGCCAGCTCGCCACCGCCAGCGCGACCGCATTCGCCAGCAACCTGATGATCAAGTTCTTCATACCGTCGATCCTCCCACTCAGGCGGTAACACCACGCTCCGTACACACCCTGGTCGAACCCTGGGTCTTGACATCGAAAATGACCAAGTGATCTGATCATTTTCATGAAACGGCCCCTGGTTGCGGTTGTCGCGTTGTCCCTCACGGCAGCGGCTCTCGCTGTCCCCGCCGCGTCCGCGGCTCCGACGAGCTGCGGCGCCGTCCAGACGAACTGGACCGCCACGACCACCCCGCACGCCGCGCCCGAGGGCCTGCTGAACGCGTACAGCAACACCGGCAAGGGCTGGACGGGCGCGGACAGCACGTACTCCGTCCCGCTGTCCGGCGGCCGTACGGCGTGGATCTTCTCCGACACGTTCCTCGGCCCGGTGAACGCGGACGGCAGCCGCCCGACGACCACGCCGTTCATCAACAACTCGTTCGTGATCCAGCACGGCACGGACCTGAAGACGGTCGCCGGCGGTACGGCGGCCGACCCGACGGCGCTGGTGCCACCGCCGTCCGACGGCTGGTACTGGTTCGGTGCCGCTCAGACGAGTCACGCCGGCCAGGACCTCGACGTGGTCGCGCTGCGGTTCCAGAAGACCGGTACGGGCCAGTGGGACTGGAAGTGGGCCAGCAACTACCTGGCGCGGTTCGACAGCAAGACGTTCACGTTGAAGTCCCTGACCCAGCTCCCGTCCGCGGCCGACGTGCAGTGGTCCGGCTGGCTGCTCCGCGACCACGGCTACACGTACGTCTACGGAGTCGAGGACCTGGGCGGCTCGAAGTACCAGCATGTCGCCCGTGTGCGCGGCGACGACCTCACGGCGAAGCCTTGGGAGTACTGGACCGGCTCGGGCTGGTCCAAGGACGAGACGGCCTCCGTGCGGGTGATGGAGGGTGTGGCCAACGAGCACAGCGTGACCCGTTGGGGTGACGGCTACCTGCTGACCACGCACAACACCAAGGAGCTGTTCAGCAAGAGCGTTCTCGGGTACTTCTCGTGCTCGCCGACCGGCCCGTGGGTGAAGCCGGTGGAGCTGTACCAGACGCCCGAGACGGGCGGGAACATCATCACGTACAACTCCCACGAGCACCCGGACCTCCGTCAGGGCACCTCGCTCCTGGTCAGCTACAACGTGAACAGCCTGGTCAGCGACGAGCTGTACGGCGACGTGAGCATCTACCGGCCGCGCTTCCTCAAGGTGACCCTGGCGGCGGCCAAGTGAGCGCCTCCGGCGGCGTCGTACGGCGCAGTCTCCTGGACGATCTGGCGACGTCGATGCTCGCGCTGATCGCGGAGCGGAAGCTGGCGCCGGGAGACCAGTTCGAGGCGGTACGGTCGCTGGCGGAGCGGTTCAAGGTTGCCGTACCGACTGTCCGGGAGGCCCTGCGCCGGCTCGAGGCGACCGGTGCGGTGGAGCTCCGGCACGGCTCCGGCGTGTACGTCGGCCCGAACGTCGGCCGGCTGGTCCTGGCGAACCCGCTCGCGCTGGAACCGAGCCCGGACCGGCTGGTGGAGCTGCTGCAGGCCCGTGCCCTGATCGAACCGCCGGTCGCCGCTCTGGCCGCGAAGACCCGGGCCGAGGCTCCGCTCGAGCAGATGGCCAAGGACCTGGACGCCGCCGCGGAGCTGATCGCCTCCGGGGACCATGCGCAGCTGGCCGAGGTGAACATGGACTTCCACCGCTCCCTGGCGCTGGCGTCCGGCAACGCGACGCTGGCCGAAGTGGTCGAGTCCGTCACGGTCGTGAACGCCCGCGAACAGCTGGAGATCCTGCACATCCACGGTGATCGCCAGGCCGACCTGGACGAGCACCGTGCGATCTACGACGCGATCCGGTCCGGTGACCCCGACCTGGCCGAACTGCTCACCCGCGAGCACCTGGACGGCGTACTGGCCGTCATCAACGAACGATTTCAGCATCCCTGAGCTGGAAGGACGCAACACATGCAACGCAACAACCGCAAGGCGCTGGCTGCCCTGGTGATCGCCGGCACGCTCGCGCTGTCCGCCTGTGGCGGCGGGGCCAAGCCCGGCAAGGCCACCGAGGACAAGCCGGTCGACTCGCTGAAGTTCTACAACGACAAGGGTGGCTGGAAGGACGCTTTCACCCAGGTCGGCGCGTCCAGCAAGAAGGACATCGGCGTCGGCATGGAGCCGGTCGGGTACTCGGACTCGAACACGTACACGGCGTTCATCCGGTCCTCGTTCCGGACCAAGGAGAAGGCCGACCTGTTCACCTGGCACACCGGCAAGGAGCTTCAGGATCTGGTGGACCAGAAGCTCGTTGCCGAGACCACCGACCAGTGGACCAAGGCGGTTGCTGACGGCAACGTCCCGGAGCAGCTCAAGCAGTACTTCACCTACGACGACAAGCAGTACTGCGTGCCGCTGAACGCGGGCTACTGGGTGATGTACTACAACAAGGCGGTCTTCAAGAAGGCCGGGATCACCGCGGCGCCGACGACCTGGGCCGAGCTGATGCAGGCGACGGACAAGCTCAAGGCGATCGGCGTGAAGCCGTTCTACCAGACCAACATCCTGTTCTCGTTCGTCTGGTTCGAGACGCTGCTGGCCGGCAAGGACCCCGATCTGTACGACAAGCTTGCGACCGGCAAGGCGAAGTACACCGACCAGGGTGTCGTCGACGTGATGAACGAGTGGAAGAAGATGATCGACGCCGGCGACTTCAGCGACCCGGGCTCGAAGACCGAGCCGCAGGCGCAGCTGAAGAACGGCGACGTCGCGATGATCAACTTCGGCACCTGGTTCAGCGGCAACCTGAACACGCTGAAGATGAAGCCCGGCACCGACTACGACTTCTTCGTGATCCCGAACGTGAACCCGTCGCTGCCGAAGACCTCGATGATCTTCGAGACCGGGCCGGTCTGCTCGGCCGCGGCCAGCGACCACGCGTCGACGGTGAAGAAGTGGACCGACTGGTGGCTCACTCCGAAGGCGCAGACCGACTGGGCGAACTCCCGCGGCGACCTGTCGTTCAACCCGAAGGCCGAGGTCAAGGATCCCGGGCTGGCGAAGCTCAACAAGGACGTCAACGGGTATCGCTTGATCAACCGGTGGTTCGAGGCGACGCCCGTACCGGTCGCGAACAAGGCGCTCGAGGTGTTCGGCGCGTTCGTGACGAAGCCGGGTGACCCGATGCCGGGCCTGCAGAAGATCCAGGCCGAGGCGGACGCGTACTGGGCCAAGCAGAAGTGAGGGATCGCACCGGAGCGCGGGCAGCTCCCCTGTTCGGGCTGCCCGCCGTAGCGGTCGTCGCGCTGCTGCTGTACGTGCCGTTCCTGTGGACGACGTACGTCAGCTTCACTTCGTACGACGGGTTGGCGTCACCGGTGTGGTCCGGTCTGGCCAACTACAAGGCGATGTTCAGCGACCCCGACCTGGTCGGGGCGCTGGTCAACACGCTGCTGTGGGTGGTCGGCATGATCACGCTGCCGGTGGCGCTCGGTCTGCTGGTCGCCGTGCTGACGTACGGCCACAAGTGGGGCATGTGGTTGCGGTTGCCGTTCCTGCTGCCGTACGCGATCTCCGGTGTCGCGGTCGGCGTCATCTGGGGCTTCGTACTGCAGCCGGACGGCGCACTGGGTCAGGCACTCGGGTTCTTCGGGCTCCCGGGTGCCCACACCGGCTGGCTGCAGTCCGGTCCGGGCAACACGATCATGATGATCATCGCCACCACCTGGCAGGCCGCCGGCGTCAACGCGCTGCTCTTCGTTGTGGGTCTTCAGTCCATCCCGGGTGAGCCCCTGGAGGCCGCCCGTCTGGACGGCGCCGACGGCTTCAAGCTGTTCCGGTACCACCTCTGGCCGCAGCTGAGAGCCATCACCACGGTCGTCATCGGCCTCTCGCTCGTGGGAAGCCTGAAGACGTTCGACGTCGTGTGGGTGATGACGCAAGGCGGTCCAGGTACTTCCTCGGAGACGCTCGCGCTCTCCATGTACAAGGAGACGTTCGTCCTGAACGACTACGGCCAGGGCGCGGCGATCGCACTGTTCCTGAGCCTGGTCACCTTCGCGGCCTCGATCCTGTACCTGCGCTACCAGCTGGGAGATGCCCGTGAGCAAGGTTAAGACGGGTGTGCTGATGTTTCTCGGGTTGCTGTGGCTGGCACCCGTGTACTTGCTGATCGTCAACGCGTCCAAGTCCGTCGACGGGTACGACGCCAAGACCGTGTGGAAACCGGCCGGCTTCGACCTGTTCGCGAACTTCGGGGACGCGTGGAGCAAGGCGTCGCTCGGTTCCACGCTGGTGTCGACGACCTTGTACAGCGTGGTCGCGCCGGTGCTCGCGGTCCTGGTCGGCGCGGCCGCCGGGTACGCGATCGTGGTACTCAAACTGAAGCGCGGGTTCCTGTGGTTCGTGTTCATCTTCGGCGGGACGATCTTCCCGTTGCAGATGATCCTGATGCCGTTGTTCTCCGGGTACGCGAACTCCGGGCTGTACGACACCCGGGTCGGGATGATCGTCGTGTACACCGCGATCAGCGTGCCGTTCTCGGCGTTCGTGATGCGGAACTTCTTCACCGGGATCGCGCGCAGCGTGTTCGAGGCCGCGATCGTCGACGGTGGCGGGCTGTTCCGGATCTTCCGCAGCATCTACCTGCCGATGGCCGGCTCCGCGCTGGCCGCGATCTTCATCCTGCAGGCGACCTTCGTCTGGAACGACCTGCTGCTCGGCCTGACTCTCAGCCAGTCCGACTCGGTCCGCCCGATCATGCCGGCCCTCACCGGCCTGCAGAGCACGTACGGCGGCGCCGCACTGCCGACCGTACTCGCCGGCGGCCTGCTCGTCTCCCTCCCGACCGTCATCCTCTTCCTCGCCGCCCAACGATTCTTCTCCCGGGGCCTGGCCCTGGGTCAGTTCTGACTGCTCTCTCGGAGGAAATATGCGAACCGCCACGCCATCACAATCGCCCGCCGCTCGCCCAGGCGAGCGTGACACCAACCGAAACGGAGGATTGTGATGGCCGGGGAGTCCGCCCCCCACCCCGTCCCCACGGACGGCGGTCACCGGACGATTGTCGTCACGGGTGGCGCCGCCGGCATCGGCCGGGGCGCCGTGGAACGCTTCCTCGCCGCAGGCGACCGCGTGGTCGTGCTCGACCGTGACACCTCTTCGCTCGCAGTGCTGGGCGATCAGGTGACCGGCGTTCAGGTAGACGTGTCGGACCGGGCAGCGCTTGCGTCCGTCGCGGATGAGATCGGCGAAGTGGACGCGTTGGTGTGTGCCGCGGGTGTCCAGCGCTACGGAACTGTTGTCGACACACCCTCGAACGTGTACGACGAAGTGATGGCCGTGAACGTCGGCGGCGTGTTCTTCGCCTGTCAGGCGTTCGTCCCGAAGCTCCCGCGCGGCGGCAGCGTCGTCGTGGTCGCGTCCGTGCAGGCGTACGCCGCGCAGACCGGCGTCGCGGCGTACTCGATGGGCAAGGGCGCCCTGCTCAGCCTGGTCCGCGCGATGGCGGTGGACCACGCGCCGGACGGGATCCGCGTGAACGCGGTCTGCCCGGGCTCAGTCGACACCCCGATGCTCCGGACCTCGGCCGCGCAGTTCGCCGGGGACCGGAGTACCGACGAGGTCGTCGCCGAGTGGGGCCGCTCGCACCCGCTCGGCCGGGTCGCGAACCCGGAAGAAGTTGCCGAGGTCATCTACTTCCTGTCCTCGCCGGCCGCGTCCTTCGTGACCGGTGCGGACGTGAAGGTCGACGGCGGGCTGACCGCCGGACTGCCCGTAGTACTGCCGGAGGGCCAGAAGTGAAGATCGTCGACGTACGCGCAACCACGGTGACCATGCCGTTGGAGGCGCCACTGCGGCACAGCAACGGAGCGCACTGGGGACGTTTCGTACGGACTGTCGTGGAGGTCGAGGCCGACAACGGGCTGATCGGGCTGGGCGAGATGGGCGGCGGCGGCCAGAGCGCCGAGGCCGCCGTCGCCGGGCTGAAGGAGTACCTGGTCGGCCACGACCCGGCCCGCACCGAGTCGCTGCGCTGGATGCTCGCGAACCCGACGGCGAGCCTGTACAACAACCGCACGCAGTTGCTCGCGGCCATCGAGTTCGCCTGCCTGGACCTGCAGGGCCGCGAGCTCGGCGTGCCCGTGCACGAGCTGCTCGGCGGCAAGGTCCGCTCGCATGTGCCCTTCGCGAGCTATCTGTTCTTCCGACACGCCAACGACGACGGCACCGGCGAGATCCGGACCGCCGAGCAGCTGGTCGCGCATGCGCGGGAACTGGTCGACGAGCACGGGTTCAGCGTGCACAAGCTGAAGGGCGGCGTCTTCCCGCCGGACTACGAGCGCGAGTGCTTCCGGGCGCTGGCCGAGGCGTTCCCGGGGCATCGGGTCCGCTTCGACCCGAACGGCGCGTTCAGCGTCGAGGAGGCGATCCGGTTCGCGCGCGGCATCGAGGACCTGGACAACGACTACCTCGAGGACCCGACCTGGGGCCTGAACGGGATGCGCCGGGTCCGCTCCAAGACCCCGATCCCGTTGGCCACGAACACCGTCGTGGTGAACTTCGAGCAGCTCGCCGCGAACGTCCGGGACCCCGCCGTCGACGTGATCCTGCTGGACACCACGTTCTGGGGCGGCATCCGGCCGTGCATCAAGGCGGCCGGCGTCTGCGAGACGTTCCAGCTCGGCGTCGCCGTGCACTCGTCGGGCGAGCTCGGCATCCAGCTCGCGACGATGCTGCACCTCGGCGCCGTCGTACCGAACCTGTCGTTCGCCGCCGACGCGCACTACCACCACCTGCGCGACGACATCATCGTCGGCGGCAAGCTCCCGTACGTCGACGGCGCGATCGCGGTCCCGGACGCGCCCGGCCTCGGCGTCGAGCTGGACCGCGACAAGCTGGCCGAGTACGCCGAGCTGTTCCGCGAGCTCGGCCCCTACCCGTACGACCGCGATCCGGCCCGCCCGGAGTGGTACCCCCTGCTACCGAACACCGATTGGGCAGACCCGTCATGATCCCGCGCAGCGCCGACCTGGCCAGCGACGTCCTCACCCACACGTACGACGACATGTTCAACCCGCCCGGGCTGACGAACTTCCTCGGCACCGCCCAGGTCGACCTCGACGTGGCCGGCATCCGGAGCGTGAACTTCCCGCCGTACTCGCACGGCGACACGATCACCGCGCAGCTGTACGTCGACGGCCGGCTGGCCCGCTCGTACGGCGGCACCGTCGAGGTCGTCTGGCGCCCCGACCGGGTCGTCCGCTCCACCACGGTCGACGGGTTGGAGGTGCGCACCACGACGGCCTGCGCTCCGGGACGACCGGCTGTCGTCGTCCAACTGGAGGTTGCGGGGGAGCCCGGGCGTACTGTCCGGGTGGGGCTTTCGCTGGCCAGTACGGCGACCCGCTCGGCTACCGGGTGGCTGAGCCCGGAGCCGCCGTCCGAGCCCAACACGCTGACGGTTGTCGGTGAGCGGGTGGTCGGGGCCGGGGCGTCCGGGTCAGCCGTGAGCGTGCAAGGTGTCGACGTACCCAGCACGGTGGATCGGGGGATGCTCGAGGCCGACGTCGTGCTCGACGAGGCAGGGCTTGGGCGGCTGTCGTACGTGCATGTGCTGGCGGGGACGTTGGACGAAGCCACGGAGCACTTCGACGTGTGCGTGGCCGACGTACCGGCGGTGATCTCGGTCGCGGAGAGCATGTGGGACGTGGCGATCGCGGATGCGTTCGATCCGGCCAGCGACGGGTTCAGCGGGTCGTTGCCGGTGCTGGAGACGTCCAACGAGGCGCTGCGGAAGCTGTACTGGTGGGGTGTGCTCGGGGTCATCTGGTTCCGCCGCGACAACCCGGCGAGCGTGCTCGGGCGGACGTACGACACGTTGATGCCGCGGTACTGGCAGACCACGACGTTCATCTGGGACTACAGCCTGTCGTCGCTGACGCATGCCCTGCTCGACCCGGAGCCGATGCGCAAGCACATCGAGCACTGGATCGACCTGGACATCCACAAGCACTTCGGCACCGAGTGGCTGACCGGCGGGCCGGTCGGTTACTGGTACTCCGTCAATGACTTCGCCATGACTCGTCTTGTGCGGGATTACGTACGTTTCACCGGCGATGACGCGTTCCTGGATGCTTCTGTCGGCCCGAAGGCCGTAGGGGAGCACGTGCACGACTGGGCGACCGCCTGGCGCGGGTTGCGCGGAGAGCACGCGCTGGCCGACTACGGCGGCATCGACAACCTGCTGGAGTGCGTGAGCAGCTATGTCCACGAGGTCGCCAGCTTCAACGCGGCCAACGTGTGGTGCATGCGAGTCGCGGCCGAGGTCGCGGACCGGTCCGGCGACAAGGACAGGGCCGCTCTGCTCCGCAAGGAGGCCTCGGCTCAGGCAGGCCACGTCAACGAGCTGTACGTCGAGGGCAAGGGCTTCTGGCATGCCCGGCAACCGGACGGCACGCTGGTACCGGTACGGCACTGCTACGACTTCAACATCATCGGTACGACGATCCCGGACGACCTGTCCGAGACCCAGCGCGCCGAGATGGTGACGTTCTTCCAGAACGAGCTGCAGACACCCACCTGGATGCGCGCCCTCTCGCCGTACGACGCCGACGCGGCGTACAGCGTCCGCCCGGACCACCAGTGGAACGGCGCCTACCCGGCGTGGCCGGCCGACGCGGGGCGAGCACTGTTCGCGCTCGGGCGTGGCGACGTACTGCTGGACTGGCTGCCGGGGCTCGCGAAGACGGCGAACCAGGGGCCGTGCGGGCAGGCGCACTTCGTCGAGGAGGCCCAGCCCGCGATGTCGGGTGGCGCCCGGAAGTCGCCGCCGCAGTACCCGTACCTGATCGACTGGTCCTGCTCCTCCTCCGGAGCCTGGGTCAGCCTGGTCCTCGAGGGCATCTTCGGCATCGAGGTAGCCCTCGACGGCACAGTCACCGCCAGCCCCCAGTTGGCAGACCTGGACCCCGACGCCCGCCTGACCGGCCTCCGGGGCGGCACCCGCACGTACGACGTCACCGCGGACGGCCTGACCACCGCGACCCCCTGACCGCCCGGCGCGAACCCTCCACCTGAGGGGGTATCGCTCGAACTGGAGGGTTGCCCCCTGGAAATTTCAGGGGGCAACCCTCCAGCTGAGGGGGCAGGTTCGGTCAGTGGGACGGGGTGGCGATGGCTTCGAGGAGGGACTCCTCGGCGCCGGCGAGGTGCCGCCGGAGCTCGGCGACGCATTCGTCGAGTTCGCCGCGTTCGAGCAGCCGGACGAGCTTGCGGTGCGACGCGACCTGCTGACGAGCGTCCTGACGCAGCGCATCCACCCGGGCCAGCGCCAACCGCGCCTCACCCGTGACGGAGTCCGCCGTCGCGATCAGCCGCTCACTCCCCGTGAGCGCGACCAGGCTCCGGTGGATCGCCAGATGCGTCTCGGTCAGCGCCTCCGGATCGGCCCCGTCCTTCGCGGTCGCGGCGAACACCCGCATCGCCTCCCGGACCCGCTCCCGGGCCGCCTCGTCGGCGTCGAACCACGCCCGGATCCCGGCCGACTCCAGCACGAACCGCGCCCGGCAGATGTCCGCCACCGCGCCCGGATGCAGGATCGCGACACTGACCCCCTTGTTCGGCTCCCGCACCGCGAGCCCCTCGGTGACCAGCATCGTCATCGCCTCCCGGATCGTGCTCCGGGCCACCCCCAACGCCTCCGCCAACGGCTGCTCCCGCAACGGCGTCCCAGGCTCCAGATCCCCCGCGAACAGCGCCGCCCGCAACGCGTCAACCACCCGATCCACCGTGGTCGACCGGTCCACCCGCAGCCGTTCGTACATGGGGAGATTCTCGTCCAGACCCGCCCCGTTGTCGCGCCCACCCCACCCCGCCGACCCACCCTGTGGATAACTCCCGACATGATGACCCGGTTTTCAGGCACCATTTTCCACTAGTGGCCGCCCCTTCCGCGGACCAACGCGGAAGCCACCCGAGCGAGCGAGGAGCAGATCGTGGGAGACAGCAAAGCGCTGCCGATCCTCGGCGGAATCGGTCTCGTGCTCGTCCTGCCGCTCGCCATCGTCATCATCATGCTGCTCAGCGTCCTGGGCGGCCTCGACTCCGCCGAGGCTCAGTGCGCCCAGGCCTCGCAGGAGAAGAGCCTCTTCGGCTACCCGACCTCCTCGCAGAAGATCGACGTGGACTGGACGTCGCCCGCGCCGAGCTTCCCGGGTCACGAGGGCTACGACTTCAACGTCAAGGCCGGCACCCCGGTGCTCTCCTCGATGGACGGCAAGGTCGTCCAGGCGTCCGGCAGCGAGGTCCGGATCCGCCGCGAGGACGTCGAGACCCGGTACCTGTACATGGGCAGCATCACGGTCGCCGTCGGCAAGGACGTGTCCCGGGGCGATCAGATCGGCACCTCCGGTTCCGGGACCGAGCCCGCCGAGAGCGGCGGCATGTCCGGCGACCACCTGCACTGGGAGATGTGGGTCGACAAGGACGGCAACGGCAAGTGGCAGACCCAGAAGCCGGAGAAGAACCCGTTCGAGCTCGACCCTTCGGACAGTGTCGGCGGCTGCAGCTGCCAGAACGGCAACCTCTCGGGCTCGAACAACCAGCAGAAGGCCTTCAACTACTTCGTCTCGGTGGGCTACAGCAAGGAGCAGTCGGCCGGCATCGTCGGCAACATGATCTCCGAGTCCGGCGTCGAGCCGGGCCGGAAGCAGGGCACCCCGCCGGGCACGGTGACCAAGGCGAGTGACGTGGTGGATGCCGGCGGCGCGGTCGGCTGGGGCATCGTGCAGTGGACGCCGCCGGGCAAGATGATCAACCCGGCCCGTTCCGCGGGGGCGAACGACGAGCAGATCGGCTCGCTGGCGTTCCAGCTGGACTTCCTGCACAAGCAGCTCCTCGGTCAGGGTCCGCTGTCGGAGAAGGAAGCCGGCGACGCGGTGAAGGCGGCGACCACCGTCGACCAGGCCGCGGTCGCGTTCGGCGGCAAGTTCGAGCGCTTCGCGGGCTACGAGGACCCGAACAACTCGCGGTACGCCGAGCGCAAGGCGAACGCGGAGCACGTGCTGAACACCTTCGGCGGCGGGGCGCCGGCCGCCGGTAGCAGCGACTCGTCGGCGGCCACCACGGACGTGTGTGGTGCCGGCAGCGGGAACATCGCCCAGGTGGCGAAGAACCTGGCCTGGCCCGACGACGCGCACAAGCACTGGGGCACCGACGCCAGCTTGGCGAAGCCGGAGTACGTCGCGGCGATGGCGAAGTACAACGACGGTCCCAACGGTCAGACCCCGTACAGCGACTGCGGGCGGTTCGTCGCGACCGTGCTGCACATGAGCGGTGCGGATCCGAAGTTCCCGAACGTGAGCACGGACGTCCAACGGTCGTACATGCTCGCTCATCCCGAGATCTACGACCACTGGGACACGACGCCACCGGGTGGCATGAAACCCGGCGACGTCCTGAACGGACCGGGTCACACGTATCTGTACGTTGGTCCGTGGGGCGACGGCGGCGGATTCGACTCGGCGTCGGCGTCGCTCGGCGATCACGTCCCGACGGCGAGCCACCTCTACAACGTCAGCCCGAGCGGCTTCTGGGTCTTCCGGGTCAAGGGCGGCAGCACGCCGACGACGACACCGGCGAACTGAGCAAGGACGGAGCAGCGATGCTTGAGGAGAACCGGCGGCCGTTGATCATCGGCGGCGTGGTGCTGGTGGTGCTCATCGTGCTGATCGGCAGCATCACGCTGGCCGGGCGTGGCGGCCCGCAGACCAAGCTGTCAGTGGAGTCGATCCCGAACGACCTCACGCTGACCCTCGACGGGCACCAGATTCCGGCGAACGGCGAGATCAAGATCAAGTCCGGCAAGCACACCATCGAGGGTGAGCGGCGCGGCTTCCAGAGCTACAGCCAGGACATCACCGTGACCGGCGACACGGCTGCCTACAAGATGTACCTCTATGCGAACAGCGCCGAGGGCCGGCAGTGGACCGCGAACAACCCGGAGCAGGAGCTGAAGCTCGAGCAGGAGGCCGGTCGGCACTACGACGAGATGCAGGCCCGGCTGCTCGACAAGTACCCGGTGATCGGTTACTTGCCATACGTCGGCGACGGGTTCGAAGCGACCCGGGCTCCCTCGAAGTCCGACCCGAAGAACCCGGAGGCCATCTCCCTCGCGATCGAGGTCTACGGGCCGCAGGGGCGGACCAAGGCTATGCAGTGGATCGAGGGGTACGGGTGGGATCCCAATACGCTCGACATCATTTGGACCACCGGGAAGTAGTGGTCAGGCGGGGAGGAGTAGCTCCCCGCCGGGGGTGGTGATCGCGGTCAGTGGGAAGTCCAGGGGGTTGGTGAGGCAGCGGGCCGAGCCGCCGCCCTTGTGGAATTCGGAGAGGTCGAGGACGACCACCCGGAGGCCCAGGTCGGTGAGGATGCCGCGGAGGCGGGGCGAGCAGGCGGGCATGATGATCGTCTCGTTGACGACGAGGGAGTTCGCGGAGAAGGCGAAGGCTTCCTCGTCGGTGAGGACGATCGGATCCGGGACGATGCCGGAGAGTTCGGCCTGGCCGGCGAGGTCGAAGGCCGGCGGGTAGACCATCGCGTGGGTGCTGTCGACCGGGCAGAACGGCAGGTCGAGGTGGTACATGCCCTCGTGCGCGATCCGCAGGCCGCGGACCCGGATGTTCCACTCGGTGGCCAGGTGCTTGAGCGCGTCGGCTTCGGTGCGCGGCCCGTACCCCACCACCAGGCTGTCACCGAAGACGAACGCGTCGCCGGACTCGAAGTGCGGGCCGACGCCCTCGCCGCCGACCCGGTCCAGGCGGAACCCGTGGCCGGTGAACCAGTCCGCGGCGCTCAGCGACTCCGCCCGGCGCGGCTCGAACCGCATGTGCGAGAGCATCGCGCGGCCGTCGGCGGCGGCCAGGCCGAGGTTCATCGCGTACACCATGTCGGGGGAGTCGGCGCGCTGCTCCAGTACGTCGACCTCGCCGCCGGCGTCCACGATCGCCTGCCGGAGCGCGTCCCACTGCTTCAGGGTGAGCGCCGGGTCCGGCTGGTCCTGCGTCGACATGTACGGGTTGATCACGTAGTCGATCCGGAAGTGGTCCGGCCGGACCATCAGATAGCGACGACCCCACTCCAGCGGCTGTCCCATGCGTACCTCCCTGAACCGTTGAGATCCCGACTGCAGGATCCCCTGATTGTCCGACAATCAGTCAGTTTGAGGCTCGCTGTTCCCGGAGTCAAACGGTCGCCTCGGGGAGGGTGGTTCCGGTGTGCGGTACGGACTAACCTGCGGGCATGACCCCTGACAATGAGGTTCGCTTTCGCGCCTGTCTGGACGACGTGCCGGCTTACAAGCCGGGCCGTCCGCCGGAGCGCACGGACGGCCGGCCGACGTACAAGTTGTCCAGCAACGAGAACCCGTACCCGCCGCTCCCGGGCGTGCTCGCCGCCGCCGCCGAGGCCGCCGGGCAGATGAACCGCTACCCGGACATGGGCGCGGTCGACCTGCTCGAGGCGTTGTCGGCCAGGTTCGGCGTACCGGTCGGTGATCTCGCGGTCGGTACCGGGTCGGTCGCGCTGCTCTATCACCTGCTGCAGGCGACGGTCGCGGACGGTGACGAGGTCGTGTACGCGTGGCGCTCGTTCGAGGCGTACCCGATCGCGGTGCAGCTGACCGGCGCGACGTCGGTCCAGGTACCGCTGACCGCGGACGCGCGGCACGACTTCAAGGCGATGGAGGCGGCGATCACCGACCGGACGAAGGTCGTGCTGGTCTGTACGCCGAACAACCCGACCGGCCCGGTCGTCCGCCGCGACGAGCTGGTCGCGTTCGTGGACGCCGTACCGTCGAACGTGCTGGTCGTGATCGACGAGGCGTACCGCGAGTTCGTCCGGGAGACCGACGTCGTGGACGGGGTCGAGCTGTACCGCGACCGGCCGAACGTGCTGGTACTGCGGACGTTCTCGAAGGCGTACGGGCTGGCCGGCTTCCGGGTCGGGTACGCGATCGGGCATCCGCCGGTGGTCGGCGCGATCCGCAAGTGCGCGCTTCCGTTCGGGGTCAGCTACGTCGCGCAGGCGGCTGCGATCGCCTCGCTCGCCGTCGAGGACGAACTACTCGCCCGCGTCGACGCGCTGATCGAGGAGCGTCGCCGGGTGATCGCCGAACTGCAGGCCGCGGGCTGGAACGTCCCGGAGTCGGAGACGAACTTCGTCTGGCTCGAGCTCGGCGACGACACCGTGAAGTTCGCCGAGGCCGTGCAGGCCGAGGGCGTGTCGGTCCGCCCGTTCCCCGGCGACGGCGTCCGGGTCACGATCGGCGAACGCGAGGCCAACGACCTGTTCCTCGCCGTCGCCCGCGCCTGGCGCCGGTGACCTCGCTCGTCTGGATCTCCGGCGCCTCGACCGGGATCGGCGCCGCCCTGGCCGCATCGGTTCCGTTCGAGGCCGCCCGGGTCGTCGACATCTCCCGCACCGGCGGTACGACCGAGCACCTCACGGCGGATCTCGCCGATCCGGCCGACTGGTCCCGGGTCGCGGCGCAGTTCGAGACCGAGCTGTCGACGTACGCCGGAGACCGGGTCGTGTTCATCCACAACGCCGGCACGATCGCCCCGATCGGCCCCGCGGCCGCCGCCGACCCGGAGTCCTACACGCGGGCCGTGCTGCTCAACTCCGCGGCTCCGCAGGTCCTGGGCGCCGCGTTCCTCCGCGCGACGGCCCACCTGACCTGCGAACGCCACCTGATCATGCTCTCCTCGGGCGCCGCGAAGACGGCGTACGCGGGCTGGTCGTCCTACAACGCCGGCAAAGCGGCCGTCGAACACTGGGTCCGCACCGTCGGTCAGGAACAACCCGAGAACGGCTGCCGTGTCCTCGCCGTAGCCCCCGGCGTCGTCGATACCGCCATGCAGTCCGCGATCCGCGCCACCGACGAGTCCGTCTTTCCTGCCGTCGCCCGCTTCCACACCCTCAAGCAGACCGGCGCGCTCAGCACCCCGGCCGCAGCAGCCGCCGGCATCTGGTCCCTCCTCACGAGACCTCTCCCGAACGGCTCCTGCGTGGATCTCCGCGAGCTCTGACACACAGAAGCGGCGCCGGGAGGAGTGAGGCTTGCTCCCGGCGCCGCCGCGGTGTTGCTCCGAATCAGTCAACCCACCGAGGTGGCTGGTTCGGGTCCTGCATCACTGACCAGGGAGGGTCAGTTGTTCTGCTCGTTGCTCTGCTCGCAGGTCTTCAGCGAGTCGATCGAGTTGCCGCTGTTGTCCAGACCCAGGATGCCTGTCGGGTTCGTCAGCGGAACGGTGCCGCCGATGCCGGTGGCGTCGATCTCGTTGTGGCAGACCTGCCACGGGCCAACCTTGTTGTCGCTGACCGAGACAACGCCGTTGCCGTCAGCCTTGTACCACTTGCGGTTCTGCTGGTTGTCCTGCTCGCAGGTCTTGACGGCGGTGATGCTGTTGCCGTTGTTGCCCCAGCCGATGATGCCGGTGATGTCCTGGGCCGGAACCGTGCCGCCGATGCCGGTACCGGCACCGAAGTTGTGGCAGGCCTGGACCGCGCCGAGGTCGTTGCGGTCGATGGCGACCAGCGAACCGTCCTTGCGCATGCCCCACCAGCGAGCGTGGTCGCCGTCGTAGTTGCCGGCGCCCTGGGACAGAGCCGACACCTGGTCGGTCAGACCCTCGACCTGGGCCTTCTTCTGCGCGTCGTCGAGCATGTTGGCGCCCGCGAAGCTCGCGACACCAAGAGTGGCAACGGTCGCCGCCGCGGCTGCGATGACGATCTTGCGAGTTACCTGCATTATGCCAGGTTTCCTTTCGGGTTTGACGGATTCGTCTTAGTGGTAACGACCCCTGGCACGGCCGGTTACAAACTTTTTCGTCAACTATTTTCCCTGATGCGGCAGTGATATTGGTGAGCGGAAGTTGAGATGTACAGGCCCGTAACCAGGGCAGATGTGCGTCGTTGAGTCAGCGCGGGTGACGGATGGCCCGGCGAATCGGAGATTGTTTCGGTGGGCTCGGTGGCTGCCGAATTGGCAATAGCACGATTCGTCGGAACAATTTGGAACCATTGCCGGAGTTTCGTGCCGTGTTTTTTCGGGGCAGGGCGCGACCGGCAGCCAGACCCGCTGCCGCGCGCATCGGCAGCGGTGGGAGACCCGGGTCCCTTGGGCCCGGGTCTTTCCTTTGTCAGGTACGCCGGCGCTCCGCCGTGACGACCAGGGCGACGCCGACGATGATCACCGCACCGCCGAGCAGGATCTGCCAGGTCAGCCGCTCGCTCAGGATCAGCCAGCCGAGGAACACCGCGACCGCCGGGTTCACGTACGCGTACGTCCCGACCAGCGAGATCGGCGCGTTCGCGAGCAGGTACGAGTACGCCGTGTACGCGAGCAGCGAGCCGAACACCACCAGGTACGCCAGCCCGATCCACCCGCTGCCGTGGATCCGGCCGAAGTGCAGCCGCCCCGGCTCGCCCCGCAGTACGCCGAACAGCACCATCGCCGTACCGCCGAAGACCATCTCGTAGAGCGCCGTCACCAGCGGGTCCCGGGGCAGGCCGAGCCGGGGCGCGTACCGCGAACCGGTCGCCCAGCAGATCGTGCCGACGACCAGGATCGCCACCGACAACGGCTTGGCGCTCGTGTTGCCACCCGACAGCGCGAGCAACGCCGCCCCGCCGAACCCGATCAGTACGCCGACCCACGTCATCGCGCGCGGCCGTTCGCCGCCGCCGACCCGCAGCAGCATCAGCCACAGCGGGATCGCCGCGACCAGCAGTGCCGCCAGCCCGGACGGGACCGTCTGCTCCGCGATCGCCACCGCGCCGTTGCCGAGGGCAAGCAGCAGGACACCGACCGTGGCCGCGCCGATCGCCTCCCGGCGGGTGATCCGCAGCCGCCGCCACCCGGACTTCAGGGCCAGCCCGGTCGCCATCAGGACCGACGCGGTCAGGAACCGGGTCGCCATCCCGAGCATCGGCGGGATCTCGGCCTCGACCACGACCCGGATCGCCAGGTACGTCGAACCCCAGACGACGTACACCACCGCGAGCGCGGTCCAGATCATCGCGCCGGAGGCCGGCCGCGCACCGGTCTCGACTACTTCGGCGGGGGCAGTGGCCATCGCGACCCTCCTCGGGATGTCAGGGGTGTTTTGCGGGAACGATGCTTACGCTAGGCCTCGCGCGCGCGGGCGCGCAAGGAGATATCCGGCCACCCGACCGCCGGATCCCGCCACGCGCGATCGGTCGAGACGAAGTTGTGACACGTGGTGGCCGCCGGGCGCGCTCGCTGTCAGGGGAGCGTGCAGATAGGACCAGTGGCTGGACTGGTGTCTCAGCGCAGGACCGATTTCGGTACCGCCGTACCCGCTGGAGTCCAGGAAGTTAGCGCATCAGGCACCTGGTCTGTACGGTGTCCGGCAAGATGGGAGTGAGACCAGTGAGGAGGTCCACTGCCAGCAGTGCATCAACCCCTGGAATCACGCGGACCAGCCTGCGAAAGCCGCACCCGGCAACAGCGGGGGGACCCGTGCAACGTTGCGGTCGCGGCGATCCCGCGCTCGAACCCGAGGAGTGCATGTGAGTGAGTCGGTGCCGGGCCTTGCCCCGGAAGTGTTCGCGCCCCACGAGGCGCCGGTCAGTCCGCCCCAGGCCCCCGAAGAGGTCGAGTTCGTCCAGCTCCTGACGCCCGAAGGCGAGCGCGTCGAGCACCCGGACTACTCGTTCGACCTCGACGACGAGGCGGTCAAGGGCTTCTACCGGGACATGGTCCTGGTTCGCCGGATCGACGCCGAGGCGACCGCCTTGCAGCGCCAGGGTGAGCTCGGCCTGTGGGCGTCGCTGCTCGGCCAGGAGGCCGCGCAGATCGGCTCCGGCCGTGCCCTGAACAAAAAGGACATGGTCTTCCCGACCTACCGGGAGCACGGCGTCGCCTGGTGCCAGGGGGTCAACCCGCTGAACCTGCTCGGCCTGTTCCGCGGCGTCGACCAGGGTGCGTGGGACCCGAAGGACAACAACTTCCACCTGTACACGATCGTGATCGGCGCCCAGACGCTGCACGCCACCGGGTACGCGATGGGCCAGCAGCGCGACCACGCGATCGGCGACGCCGACGACGGCGAGGCCACGATCGCGTACTTCGGCGACGGCGCCAGCAGCCAGGGTGACGTCAACGAGGCGTTCATCTGGGCCTCGGTGTTCAACGCCCCGGTCGTCTTCTTCTGCCAGAACAACCAGTGGGCGATCTCGGAGCCGATCGACCGGCAGACCCGGATCCCGCTGTACCAGCGCGCCGCCGGCTTCGGCTTCCCCGGCGTCCGCGTCGACGGCAACGACGTGCTCGCGACGTACGCCGTCACCCAGCAGGCGATGAAGCGCGCCCGCGAGGGCAGCGGGCCGACGCTGATCGAGGCGTACACGTACCGGATGGGCGCGCACACCACCTCCGACGACCCGACGAAGTACCGGCTGAACGAGGACCTCGAGCACTGGAAGCTCAAGGACCCGATCGAGCGCGTGCACGCGTACCTGACCCGGCACGCCGGCGTCGACCACGACTTCTTCGACGAGATCGACGCCGAGGCCGACAAGATCGCCGCCGAACTGCGGGCCGGCTGTCTGGCGCTGCCGGAGCCGACGCTGACCGACTTCTTCCAGCACGTGTACGTCGACGAGACACCGCAACTGGCCGAACAGCGCGAGCAGTACGCCGCGTACGCCGCATCGTTCGAAGGCGAGGGCTGAGCGATGACCAACATCACTCTCGGCAAGGCCATCAACGCCGGTCTGCGGGCCGCGATGGAGAAGGACCCGAAGGTCCTCGTGATGGGCGAGGACATCGGCAAGCTCGGCGGCGTCTTCCGGGTCACCGAAGGCCTGCAGAAGGACTTCGGCGAGGACCGGGTGATCGACACCCCGCTGGCCGAGTCGGGGATCATCGGGACCGCGGTCGGGCTCGCGCTGCGCGGGTACCGACCGGTCTGCGAGATCCAGTTCGACGGGTTCGTGTTCCCGGCGTACGACCAGATCATCAGCCAGGTCGCGAAGATGCACTACCGGTCGATGGGCAAGATCACGATGCCGGTCGTCATCCGGATCCCGTACGGCGGCGGCATCGGCGCGGTCGAGCACCACTCGGAGTCGCCGGAGACGCTGTTCGCGCACGTGGCCGGGCTGAAGGTGATCTCCTGCGGCGACCCGGTCGACGCGTACTGGATGATCCAGCAGGCGATCGCGTCCGACGACCCGGTGATCTTCTTCGAGCCGAAGCGGCGGTACCACGAGAAGGCCGAGCTGGACGAGTCCGCGGGGCCGTCGCTGCCGCTGCACAAGGCGAAGGTCGTCCGTGAGGGTACGGACGCGACGCTGCTCTGTTACGGGCCGATGGTGAAGACCTGCCTGCAGGCCGCCGAGGCCGCGGTCGAGGACGGGCGGAATCTCGAGGTCGTCGACCTGCGGACGATCGCGCCGTTCGACCTCGCGACGATCTTCGCCTCCGTGAAGAAGACGCGCCGCGCGGTCGTGGTGCACGAGGCGCCGCACTCGTTCGGCCCCGGGTCGGAGATCGCGGCGCGGGTGACGGAGGAGTGCTTCTACCACCTGGAAGCGCCGGTACTGCGCGTGACCGGGTACGACACGCCGTACCCGCCGTCGCGGATGGAGGACGAGTACCTGCCGGACCTGGACCGGGTACTCGACGGCGTCGACCGGGTGATGGGGTACTGATGGGCATCCAGCAGTTCCGCCTCCCCGACGTCGGCGAGGGGCTCGTCGAGGCCGAGATCGTCAGCTGGAAGGTCAAGCCCGGCGACACGGTCAAGCTCAACGACACCGTCGTCGAGATCGAGACCGCGAAGTCGCTGGTCGAACTCCCGATCCCGTACGCCGGCACCATTACCGAACTGTTGGTCCCCGAGGGCGAGACCGTCCCCGTCGGCACCCCCATCATCTCGGTCCAGACCGACGCGACGGCCGACGAGCCCACGCAGCCGGAGGAGAACGGCGGTCGCACCGCGGTCCTCGTCGGCTACGGCCCCAAAACCACCGAAGCCAAACGCCGCCAACGCAAACCCGCCGGCGTAGGCGGTGCGGGCGGCGTGGGCGCCGCGAGCACGGCCGGCGGTCCGGTCGGTCAGGTGCCCGCATCTCCGACGCCGGGCTCACCCGCCGCAGCCGCCCTGGCAACAACCCCCGTCCCACCCCCAGCGCCTGCCGCGCCTTCGACCCCGGCGCCACAGGCGCCGGTTGCCGGGGGCCACGTACTGGCGAAGCCGCCGGTGCGGAAGTTGGCGAAGGATCTGGGGATTGATCTGGGCGCGGTCGTGCCGACCGGTGCCGGGGGAGTGATCACCCGGGCGGATGTCGAAGCGTACGTCGCGACCCCACCGGCGCTCGAGGAACCGGCGTACCAGCCCATCTCAAGCGCTCAAGGTGACACCCGCGTCCCCGTGAAGGGCGTCCAGAAGGTGATGGCGCAGGCGATGGTCGCCAGCGCGTTCACCGCGCCGCACGTCACCGAGTGGATCACCGTCGACGTCAGCGCCACGATGGAGCTGGTCGAGCGGCTGAAGTCGGACAAGGCGTTCCGCGGCCTCCGCGTCTCCCCGCTGCTGATCGTCGCGAAGGCCGTCACGCTGGCGGCCCGCCGTACGCCGATCGTGAACGCGGCCTGGGACGAGCAGGCCCAGGAGATCGTCTACAAGGGCGCGGTCAACCTCGGCATCGCCGCGGCCACCCCGCGCGGGCTGATCGTCCCGAACATCAAGGGCGCCGACCAGCTCACCCTGCCGGACCTCTGCCGCGCGCTGAACGACCTGGTCGCCACCGCCCGCGAGGGCAAGACCCAGCCGGCGGACCAGGCGGGCGGTTCGTTCACGATCACGAATGTCGGCGTGTTCGGCGTCGACGCCGGTACGCCGATCATCAACCCGGGCGAGGCCGCGATCCTCGCGTTCGGCGCGGTCCGCAAGCAGCCGTGGGTGGTGGACGACGAGATCGTCCCGCGCTGGATCACCACGCTCGCGCTGTCCTTCGACCACCGCCTGATCGACGGCGAGAAGGGCTCCACCTTCCTCGCCGACGTCGCAAGCATCCTCGAGGATCCCGCCCGCGCATTGATGTTCTGACGCCGATGGCCCGGGCGCCTGCCCGGGCCATCACCTTTGCGGAAACAAACCCGCGCTAGGTGCCGATTTGTTTCCGCAGACGCGACGCCCCCGCGAAACCACCATCCTCGAAACCGCACAGAGCCTCCGCCTGCTACCCCCAGGCGTCCTCTGACCGCCAGCGCCAACCAGCCATCGACGGTCGTCCGCGTCGGCCGACGACCAACGAGCTGTACGTCGCGCGCCAGGTCCGCGGCGGCCGGCGCAGGGTCCGCAGTACGTCGTCCGTGTCGATGTCGATCGGGAACCGCAGAAAGATCTGGAACCGCTCGTCCTTCGCATGAAGCGCGACCAGGAACTTCTGTGGATCCCGATAATCGGCCCCGGCCCAGGTGAGCTCCAGCCCGGCCGGCGTGAGGTCGAGCCCGTTGTCGATCGGCGGAGGCTGCCAGTTGAGCCGCCCCACCGCTGCGTCGTACTGCGCGGCCTCGAAGGAGACGCCGTGGTCCACCGGCGCG
This sequence comes from Kribbella sp. WER1, assembly GCF_054189145.1. Taxonomy (NCBI): domain Bacteria; kingdom Bacillati; phylum Actinomycetota; class Actinomycetes; order Propionibacteriales; family Kribbellaceae; genus Kribbella; species Kribbella sp. WER1. The sequence goes on from NZ_CM135186.1 coordinate 4,887,079, forward strand.
TCACCGAACCAGTCCCAGTGCACGACGCCGTCCGTCCGGCTGATCTGCGCCTCGGTGGAACCGCACCCCGGCTCCCCACATCCGCAGCGACCGACGACGACCCGACTCAGTTCAGCCAGCCGATTGCAGGGTACGAGGAGGTCGAACGGGTGCATGCCCATCCCGCCGAGCGGCTCGGCGATGTTCAGGTCGTTGATGCGGACAGTCACCTCCGGCCCGAGTTCGCCGTCCTCGATCTCCAGACGGAGCGTGTCGGTCGGCAGGCGCGCGTACGGCGTACCGTCGACCGCCTGACCGGGTACCCGCGGATCAGGTCGAGGTATTCCCAATTCGTGAAGCGCCGCGATCAGCAGCACCCCGCGCCGACGGGTGCTCGCCGGCGCGGCGGTGAGCGCCCGAAGCGACGGCGAGTCGAGCCCGTCTACGATCGCCTCAGCTGCCGCGGCAGCCAGGTCGTCACCGCGCGCCGCCGCGTCGTACAGCCGCTGTTCGGGTGACGTGTCCACCGCAACATAATCCGCCTGACCGGCCTCGGTCGTGGTGAGAGGGTGTTCGAGTGGTGGTGATCTTGGTGGTGCTGGGGGCGGCGGTTCTGCACGCTACCTGGAACGCGATGGCGCACGGCGCGCCGGATCGGGTTGCCGGGTTGGCGTTGTTCGAGCTGGCAGCCGGGGTGATCGGGCTGGTTGCGGTGCTGGTGATGGGGCTGCCGCCGGCGGGGACGTGGGGGTACATCATCGCGTCGGCGATCCTGCACCTCGCCTACCTCGGCGGACTGCTGGCGTCGTACCAGTTGGGGCAGTTCAGTCAGATGTATCCGTTGGCCCGCGGTACGTCGCCGTGGGTGGTGGCGGTGGTGTCGATCGTCGTACTGCATCAGCAGTTGGCGCTGCTCGAGCTGGCCGGGGTACTCCTGGTCTCGGCCGGGCTGATCGGGCTGGTCTTCATCGGGCGGCCCGGTCGCAACCAGGTCCCGGCGATCTTCGCGGCGATCGGGACGGGGTTGATGATCGCGTCGTACACGGTGGTCGACGGGGTCGCTGTGCACAAGATGCCGGTGGCAACGTACATGGGCTGGGTCTTCATGCTGCAAGGGTTCGCGATGCCGATCGCCGTGCTGTTGTGGCGCGGTCCGCGGATCTTCGACCTGCCGCGCCCGGCGATGCTGTCCGGACTGGCGGGTGGTGTCGTGTCGATGGCGGCGTACGGCCTGGTGTTGTGGGCGCAGACCCGCGGGACGCTCGCCGCGATCGCCGCGCTCCGCGAGACCAGCATCATCTTCGGCGCGATCATCGGCGCCCTCTTCTTCCACGAACGCTTCGGCCCGAAGCGAGCCACCGCCGCGGCAGTGGTCGTCGCGGGGATCGTGCTGATCACGACGGGCTAGGTGCCCCGATCAATCGAATACGACCTGCAGATTGCGTTGGTGCGGGCCCGCCATCCAGTCCTGCTCCATCCGTACGTCGACCGGCTCCTGCCGCCGGCGCAGCGCCTCGAGGTACGCCCGGTCGGCAGCAATCCGCGCCATCACCGCAGCCCCCTCGGCAACTTCCCCATGCCCCGGAACCACCACGTCAACGTGCCGCGCAGCGTCCTCGAACCGATCGAGCGCCGCTCCGTACGCCTCCAGCTGACCGCTCTGCTGCGGATCGAGCATCGGAATCAGTACGTCGGACAGCATGTCCCCGACCAGCATCACCCCACGATCCGCCAACAGCACCGCGGCATGCCCCACCGCATGCCCGTCATGCTCGACAATCTTCCCCGGCACCGTCCCACCATCGGCCGGCAACGCGCTGACCACCGCAACCAGCTCGAGCGGTATCCCCTCCGCAGTCTCCGCCGCCATGGCCCGCGCCTCCTCCCGAGACCCGTTCGCAACCCGCGCACCCCCAGCAGTCGCATACCGCGGCACATCCCCGAACCGCGAATGCCACAACAAGTGATCAAAATGCGGATGCGTAGAAAACCCAGCCGCCACAGGAATCCCAAGCCGTTCCACATCATCGGCGAGCGCACTCAGCTCAGCCCCACTGATCCCCGGATCAACGAGCACCAGCCCCTCGTCGCCCCGCACCACAGTCGAGTTGCTCCACACCCACTCGCTCTGCCGCACCCAAACCCCATCACCCACCTGCTTCAACATCCCCACACTCTGTCAGCTGTCTCCACCTGGCGCGAGCGGAATGAGGGTGAGTGGGGGTCCCGGGCGGTGGACCCCCACTCGGTTCGGGGGTTAGCGGGTTACCGCGTCCAGGGCATCGGCTATTCCTTCGCCGTAGAAGGAGTTGTTGGCGGTGGTGCCGGTGCAGCGGGGGTCGGGGGTGCTGGGGCAGGCGGTGTCCTCGGCTTCGCGCTGGAGGGCTCGTTCGATGTCGCGAGGGCCCCACCAGGGGTGGGTGGACTTGATGAGGGCGGCGATGCCGGTGACGTGGGGGGAGGCCATGGAGGTGCCGCTCATCAGGCCGTAGCCGCCGCCGGGGAGGGTGGAGAGGATGGAGCTGCCGGGGGCGGCTACGTCGATCTTGTTGAGGCCGTAGTTGGAGAAGCTGCTGCGGGCCGTGGTCTTGGTGGTGCTGGCGACGGTGATCACGCCGGGGAGTTCGGTCGGCATGTCGAGGCAGTCGTTATTGATGGTGCGCGGTACGGCGGTGGAGTCGTTCGGGCTGCCGTTGTCCGTGGTCTTGTTCGCGAGGTCGTAGTTCGAGTTGCCCGCGGCCGCGACGGCGAGGGTGCCCTGGTCGGTGGCCCACGCGTACGCGCGGCGTACCGCTTCCTGGACCGCGCCCTGGTCGCCGTTGTCCTTGCACCAGAACTCGAACGGATCGATGTAGTAGCTGTGGTTCGTGACGGCCATGTGGTGCTCCGCGGCCCAGACGATCCCGCAGATCGAGTACTCCGGGTAGATGAAGCCGGCGTCGTTCACGACCTTGACGGAGGCGATCCGGACGCCGGGCGCGACGCCGACGATGCCGATGCCGTTCCGCGCGGCGGCGACGGTGCCGGCCACGTGCGTACCGTGTGAGCTGGTGGTCGGGCGCCAGGCGCCGGCGGTGCGGTCCGGTACGCCGTTGTTGACGCAGCTGACCGAGTCCGCGGCGTCGAAGTTCGGGGCGAGGTCGGGGTGGTTGTCGTCGACGCCGCTGTCGTTGATGCCGACGAGGACGCTGCGTGAACCGTCGGTGACGGTATGTGCCTGATCGGCCTTGATCTGCTGCATGTCCCACTGCTCGCCCTCGCGCGGGTCGGCGACCGGCGTGGCGGTGGCCTCGTCGACGGCGTTCATGCCGCCTTCGCTGACGGCGGCGGTGCGGGTGGCGCCGACGGACTCGACCTCGCGGCCGTTGTGGGTGGCGCGGATGTCGGTACGGAAGTCGGGGTTCGTGGACTGCGCGATCACGACGCCTAGTTGCCGGTACGACACGAGAACCTTGCCGCCGGCGTCCTTGACCGCGTCCTCGGTCTTGCGGACGTGACCGGGCGTGGCCTTCGTATTGACCACGTAGTTCATCAGCGGACCGGCCGTGGTGGCGGCGTGCGCGCCGGTGGTGGCGCCGAGTGACACGCAGACGAGCGCGGCGGCGGAGAGTCCGGCGGCCAGCCGGCGGGGACGGGGAGTTCGGGACACGAGGCCTCCTCAGGGGCAGGGGCCGGACGGACGGGTCCGGACCGGTAACCCGAGACTCTAGGCCGGATCGTGGAGAAGCGGAGTTCTTCGTCCACAACGCAGGGGAAACCCTGCGTCAAGGTGTGCACATCGTGTGGATACGCCTGTGGATAACTTGGGGAATATCCGGCTTCGACAGTGGATTGTCTGTGTGTGTAGGATAGATACAACAAAGATACGAGTCGTATGGGTGGGGTGGCAGTGGCAGGCGGGGACGCGGCGAGTGACGCGTTGACATTGGGTGACGAGACCGCGGAGATCGCGCGGGTGGTGGTCGAGGCGGCGCCGGGGGTGGAGAAGATCCCCGCGGCGGAGCGCGTGTACGCGTACGTGAAGGCCGCGATCTTGGATCGGGCGTACCCAGGCGGTGAGCTGCTCACCGAGGGTGAGCTGGCGACCGCGGTGGGTGTTTCCCGTACGCCGGTCCGCGAGGCCCTGCTCCGGCTCGAGGAGTCCGGCCTGGTCAAGCTGTACCCGAAGAAGGGCGCGCTCGTCCTGCCGGTGCTGCCGCAGGAGATCGACGACGTCCTCGAGGCCCGCGAGCTGATCGAGACGCACGCCGCCGCCAAGGTCTGGCCGCGCCGCAAGCAGCTGATCGAGACGCTGACCGAGCGCGTCGACGAGATGCGTGCGTACCGCAGGTCCGGCGACGCGAAGAGCTTCCTGGAGGCCGACCGAGCCTTCCACGAGGCGATCGTCGATGCCGCGGGCAACCAAATTCTGGCCAAGCTCTACAACAGCCTCCGGGACCGTCAGGTCCGGATGGGCGTGCCGGGGATCGAGGTCCAGCCGGCCCGGATGGACAAGTCGATCACCGCGCACCAGGAGATGATCGAGGCGCTCGGCGGGAACAGCGTCAAGCGCTTCCGCGAGCTCGTGATCGCGCACATCGAGACCGCCGCGACGGATCTGCGGGGCACTCGGTGAACGAACTTCGCTACCAACTGGGCGGACGGCGTGCCTGGGTGGTGTGGGCCACTGCTGTCTTCACGTACCTCGTCACCGTTCTGCACCGCGGATCGATGAGCGTTGCCGGCCTGCAGGCCGCCGAACGCTTCCACATCTCCGCGTCCGCGCTGGCCAGCTTCACCGTCGTCCAGCTCACGGTGTACGCCGCCATGCAGGTCCCGGTCGGCGTACTGCTGGACCGTTACGGCTCCAAGCGGCTGCTGATCGCTGCGTCCGGGCTGCTGTTCGTGGCGCAGTCCGCGTTCAGCATGGTCAACTCGTACCCCGCTGCCCTTGCCGCACGCGCAGTACTAGGTGTCGGCGACGCCCTGGTGTTCATCAGCGTGCTGCGGGTCGTCATGTCGTGGTTCCCCGCGCTACGGCAGCCCGTGATGTCGCAGGCGACAGGAATGCTCGGTGGGCTCGGGGCGATCATGTCGACCGTTCCGATGGCGGCTGCCTTCCACGCGTTCGGCTGGACCCCCACGTTCGCTACGGCGTCCGTGCTGAGCCTGCTGACCGGCGTACTCGTCCTACTGCTCGTCAAGAACACCCCGTACGACGAACCGCTCCGCCGCGCCAAGCCACCGCTCAACGAGGTCAAGAACAACCTGCGCCGCGCCTGGAAGGAACCGGGCACCCGGCTGGGCCTGTGGACGCACTTCACGACCAGCTTCTCCGGGAGCACGTTCGGACTGCTCTGGGGCTACCCGTTCCTCGTGCAAGGACAGGGGGTCGCCCCAACGACCGCCGCGGCCATGCTGATCATCCCCGTGCTCGCAGGCCTGCTCTACGGGCCGTTGGTCGGACGGTACGCCGCCAAGTTCCCGTTCTACCGCTCGTGGATCGTCCTGGCGGTGATCGCGGGCTCGGTCGTGATGTGGACCGTCGTACTGCTGTGGCCGGGTCGTGCGCCGATGCCCGTGCTGCTGGCGCTGATCGTGGTCCAGGCGGCCGGTGGACCGGGGTCGATGCTGGGCCTGGACTACGCCCGCACGTTCAACCCGGCCACCCGGTTCGGGGCCGCGAACGGGATGGTCAACACCGGCGGCTTCATCGCGACACTGCTCTGCATCGGGATGGTCGGCGTACTGCTGGACGCGTCGTCCGGCGGCGCTCCGCAGGCGATCGGTGACTTCAAGATCGCGCTCGCGTTCCAGTACGTGCTGTGGGCGATCGGCACCCGCCAGATCCTCAAGTACCGGCGGAAGGCGCGCGGCAACCTCGCGCGCTACAACCCCGAGGCGTACCAGGCGCTGCTGGCGAACCAGATCGTGCCGCTGAAGGGCTGAGACAGCGGTGTGCCAGGCCCGTGCCAGCACGGGGAGTCACGGTAGTCCCAGTACGTAACAACTGGGAGGAACCCGATGACCACAACGAACCAGGTCGCCATCGAGGCGGTCGGCTTGGTCAAGAAATATGGCAGTACGACCGCGCTTGCCGGCGTCGACCTGAGCGTGCCGACCGGCACCGTTCTCGGGGTCCTCGGCCCGAACGGCGCCGGCAAGACGACCGCGGTCCGCATCCTCGGCACGCTGCTCCGCCCGGACGGCGGGCACGCCACGGTCGGCGGGTACGACGTCGTCCGCGACGCCGGGAAGGTCCGGAGCATCATCGGCCTGACCGGGCAGTACGCGTCGGTCGACGAGGACATGTCCGGGCGCCGGAACCTGATCATGATCGGCCGGCTGCTCGGGTACTCGCGGCCGCAGTCCCGCGCCAAGGCGGACGAGTTGCTGGAGCGCTTCGAGCTGACCGACGCGGGCGACCGGATCGCGAAGACCTACTCCGGCGGTATGCGGAGAAGGCTCGACCTGGCCGCGAGCCTGGTCGGCAACCCGAGCATCCTGTACCTCGACGAGCCGACCACCGGCCTCGACCCGCACGCCCGCAACGGCGTCTGGGAGACGGTCCGGAACCTGGTCCTCGACGGTACGACGGTGCTGCTGACCACGCAGTACCTTGAGGAGGCGGACGCGCTGGCCGACTCGATCGTGGTGTTCGACAAGGGCGCCGTGGTCGCGAACGGGCGGCCCGCCGAACTCAAGGCACAGGCCGGCAAACAATCGCTCGACGTCCGCCCGGCCGAGCCGTCGCACATCGAACGGGTGGCCGCGATCGTCGCCGAATCGGTCGGTACCCGGCCGACCGTCGACGTGGTGAACACCCTGGTCAGCGTGCCGGTGACGGACGGCTCGTCGATGCCGGTCGTCGTACGGCGGCTGGACGAGGCCGGGATCGCGGTGACCGAACTGTCGCTGCGGCTGCCCAGCCTGGACGAGGTGTTCCTGGCGCTCACCGGTCACACCGCGGAGGAGCCGAAGGTCCTGGAAGGAGCGGGCCGATGAGCACGGTGGCAATCGAAACCCGACGGACCAACCCGTTCGCCTGGGTGCAGCAGAGCCTGACGCTGGCCTGGCGGAACATCGTCCGGATCCGGCAGAACCCGGAAGCCCTGGCGGACGTGACGTTCCAGCCGATCATCTTCCTGGTGCTGTTCCTGTTCGTGTTCGGCGGGGCGATCGCGCAGGGCGCCGGCTGGCGCGACTACCTGCCGTTCCTGCTGCCCGGGCTGCTGGTGCAGACGGTCGTGTTCTCCACGATGGGCACCGGCGTCGCGCTGAACGACGACTTCGCGAAGGGTGTGTTCGACCGGTTCCGGTCGCTGCCGATCGCCCGGATCGCGCCGCTGGTCGGCGCGGTGCTCGGCGACGCGGTCCGGTACACCCTGTCGATCGTGATCCTGATGGGGACCGGGTTCGCGCTCGGGTTCCGGTTCCAGAACGGCGTCGGGTACGGCGTACTCGCGCTCGTGGTCGTGCTGGCGTTCGCGTTGTCGATGTGCTGGATCTGGGTCTGGCTCGGGCTGTCGCTGAAGACCGCGCAGGGCGTCCAGGGTGTCGCGTTCCTGGTGATGTTCCCGCTGACGTTCGGCAGCAACGTGTTCGTGAAGACCGACACGCTGCCGGGTTTCCTGCAGGCGTTCGTGAAGGTCAACCCGGTCAAGTACCTGGTGGACACGATGCGCGGGCTGATGCTCGGCGGCCCGATCGAGAAGCCGCTGCTGATCACGCTGGCCTGGATGGTCGGCCTGGTCGCGGTCTTCGCCCCGCTGGCGATCCGCGCGTACCGGCGCCGTACCTGAGCAAATCTGTCGGTGGTGGGCGTCAGAGTGGTCGTATGACGACCAAGTGGACGCTCACCATCGACTGCGTGGACCCCGCGCTGGTCGCCCGCTTCTGGTGTACGGCGCTCGGCTACACGGAGGCGGATCCGCCGGCGGGATGGGATACCTGGGAGGCGTGGTTCACCGACCTGAACGTGCCCGAGGACGAGCGGAACGACGGCGCCGCGATCTCCGACCCGAACGGCGTCCTCCCGTCGATCTCGTTCCTCAAGGTGCCGGAGCCCCGCACCGTCAAGAACCGCCTGCACCTGGACCTCCAGGTGGCAGGCGGCCGCGCGCAACCCCAGCACCTCCGCGAACAACGCATCCGCACCACCGGCGCCGAACTCCAGGCCGCGGGCGCCACCCTGGTCGAGGAGTTCTCCACGAACGACGCCCTCGACCACCTCTGGATGCAAGACCCCGAGGGCAACGACTTCTGCGTGGTTTAACCGGGGTTGATCTCGCCGAAGGACAGGGGTTCGCGGGTGCACAGGTAGGTTGCCCAGTGCAACTTTGTGGGGTGGCCTGCCGGGTCGCGGGTGATGCGGAGGAGTTCGCCGGCTTCGCGGCCGGAGACGGTGCGGTAGGTGTCTTCGGCGACGCGTTCGAAGACGGCGGGGGACTGGTGCTCGGCGGCCGCGGGGGACTTGGCCTCGAGTACGCCGTTCTTCACCGAGAAGACGAACGGCGAGCCCTCGGTGAACCACGTGCCGAGAACGCCGGACAGCTCGTCCGGGACCGACGTACCGGGGACCCAGGCCTCGGGCGGCAGCGGGTCGTCCTCGAGGACCTTGATGATCAGGTCGGTCGCCAGCGCGCTCGGGGCCGGCGACGAGGTGGCGCCGAACAGCGCGATCCCCGCCGTACCGGAGGAGCGGTCGACGAACGTCGAGGTGATGTGGCCGGGCATGCCGCCGTCGTGGCCGACGAACAGCCGGTCGCCGCGGCGCAGCAGCATGAACCCGAGGCCGAAGGCCAGCTGCCACCGGTCCACGTCGGCCATGATCTGCACCTGGCACATCTCCTCGACGGTGTCCTTGGACAGCACCTCGTCGACCGGGTTCGCGACGAACATCGCCCACTTCGCCAGGTCCTCGGCCGTCGACGCCAGCCCGCCGCAGGCGTCCATCGCGCCGATGTCGAGCAGCGGCTCCTTGACCGGTACGTCGGAGAACGGCGGCACGTAGTACCCGGTCTGGGCCGGGCCGCCGTCCATGCCGACGGTGGTCCGGCGCATCTCCAGCGGGTCCAGGATCCGCGCCTTGACCGCGTCGTACCAGGACCGGCCGTCGAGCCGCGCGACGATCTCGCCGAGCAGCGAGAAGACCAGGTTCGAGTAGTGGAACCGATGGTGTGGCTTGCCGATCCGCTCGGCGGCGTTCCAGCCCGGGACGAGCTCCTCGCGGGACGGGAACTTCATCAGGTCCCAGACGTCGCCGACCGGTTCGCGCTGCATGCCGCTGGCGTGGCTGAGCATCTGCCGGACCGTGATGCCCTCGTGGCTGCTGTCCGGGATCAGCTTCTCGATCGGGTCGTCGAGGCTGAGCTTGCCCTCGTCGCGGAGCGCCATGATCGTGACCGCGGTCAGCGTCTTGCTCTGCGACGCGATCAGGAACTGCGAGTCGGCGGTCGGCGGTACGCCGGGGTTGTCCAGGTCGGCGGATCCGACGCCGGTGGACCAGGCCAGCGACCCGGCCCGGGCGACGGCGCCCACCACACCGGGCACCCGGCCCTTGGACTGACGTTCGGCGACGATTCGGGAGAGCGCGAGCTGCGTCGGCGCGGCAATTTCTGTCACGACTCCCGACCTTAAGGGAGCCGAGTGACAAAAGGCAGGGGTGTTTGGGCGGGAGGATGTGCGAGGCTGGTGGAGTGCGCATAGCGGTGCTCGGTCCTCTCGCGATGTGGGCGGCCGACGGGACTCCGCTCGACATCCGCGGCGTTCGCCTGCGCGGGCTGCTGGCGCGGCTGGCGCTGAGCGCGGGGCGGCCGGTCAGTGTCGAGACGCTGGTCGACGGCCTCTGGGGGAGCGAGGCGCCGAGTGCGAACGCGCTGCAGTCGCTCGTCTCCCGGCTGCGGGCGAGCCTGCCGGCGACCGAGTCGAGCATCTCGGTGCAGTCCGGTCCGGCCGGCTACACGCTGACGATCGGCCCGGACTGCGTGGACACCCTCCAGTTCGAGGACCTGGTACGGCGCGGCCGCGCGGTCCTCACGTCCGACCCGGAGCAGGCGCACGCGCTGCTCACCCAGGCCGACAAGCTGTGGCGGGGCGAGGCCCTGACCGACCTGCGCGACCTGCCGTTCGCCGCGGTCGAGGCGGACCGGCTCGCCGAGCTCCGGCTGGCCGCCGCGGAGGACCTGGCCGAGGCCGCCGTCAGCTGCGGCCATGCTCGCGACCTGATCGCCGACCTCGAACACCTCGCCGTCACGCACCCGCTCCGCGAACGCGTCCACGAGCTCCTCATCCGGGCCCTGTACGCCGACGGTCGCCAGGCGGAGGCCCTGACGGCGTACGAACGTATTCGCACCACCCTGGCCGATGAGCTCGGGGCTGATCCCGGCACGCGGCTCCGCGACCTGCACGTGTCGGTACTACGGGGCGATGCGGTCGACCCGGCCGCCAGGAGTTCCGCCGTACCGGCTCCTGCTCCGTCAGCGCCCCGGAGCAACCTGCGGGCTCCGTTGACGAGTTTTGTCGGCCGCCGGGAGGACGTGGTCGAGCTGACCCGGCTGCTGAGCAATGGGACCAGGCTGGTCACCATGGTCGGTCCAGGTGGTGCTGGTAAGACCAGGCTGGCCACTGAGACCGGTAGGTCTCTCGTAGACCAGGCCGGCGACGGCATCTGGTTCGTAGAACTCGCACCGTTGGGTGACGCGGCTGACGTCGCACCCGCCGTACTGTCCACTCTTGGCGCCAGTGAGTACGTCGACATGACACAGGCCCGGTTTGCGCCGCAACACATCCCTACGAGCCGCGCGGCGACCCAGCGGCTCGTGGAGGTCATCGGCGACCGGCGCATCCTGCTCGTGTTCGACAACTGCGAGCACCTGGTCCAGGAGGTCGCGGGACTCGTCGACTCGCTGCTCGCGTCGTGCCCGCGGCTCCGGGTGCTGACGACGAGCCGGGAACCGTTGAGCATCCCCGGCGAGCACCTGCACCCGGTCGGTCCGCTCGACTTGCCGCCGGAGGACGTGAGCACCGACGAGTACCCGTCGATGCAGCTGTTCGTCGACCGGGCCCGCGCCGTACGCCCTGACTTCCAGCTGACCGATGCGAACCGGGAGGCCGTGGCGGAGATCTGCCGGCGGCTGGATGGGATGCCGTTGGCGATCGAGCTGGCCGCCGCACGTCTGCGGGCGCTCAACCCGCCGCAGATCGTCGACCGGCTGGCCGACAGGTTCCGGCTGCTGACCAGTGGTTCGCGGACCGCGCTGCCGCGTCACCAGACGCTGCGGGCCGTCGTCGAGTGGAGCTGGGACCTGCTGGACCCGGACGAGCAGGCAGTCGCCCGGCGGCTCTCGCTGTTCTCCGGCGGCGCGACGCTCGAAGCTGCCGAGCAGATCTGCAGCGACGAACACATTCCCGCCGAGTCCGTGCTCGGCGTACTCGCGTCCCTTGTCGACAAGTCGCTCGTCGAAGCCGCCGCCGACCAACGGTCGGTGCGCTACCGGATGCTCGAGACGGTCCGTGCGTACGGCGCCGAGCAGCTGAAGGCCTCGGGTGAGTCCGACCGCTTCCGCTGGGCGCACACCGTGTATTTCAGCCGGATGCTCCGCAAGGCGCGGCCGAAGCTCCGCACCGGCGAGCAGATCGAGTGGATCGCCCGCCTCACCGCCGACAACGAGAACCTGATCGACGCGCTCCGGACCGCGATCGACGTCGGCTCCGCGCGGGTCGCAGTCCAGATGGTCGCGGTGCTCGGGGAGTACTGGACGATGAGCGGCCGCCCGGCCGAGGCGGTCACCTGGATGCAGGCGGCGCTCGCCGTACCGGGCCGGACCGTGCCGCTGGACAAGGCCGAGGCGCTGTACCTGCTCGCGCTTGGCCGGATGTCGACCGGACAGGACGCCGCGAAGGCGTTCCAGCAGGCCGCCCGCGGGCTGGCCACGGTCCGGTGGATGACCCGCAAGCACCCGATCCTGGTCGACTCCGGCATCGGGCTGTTCACCAACGCGGTCTGGGCCGCCGTACGCCGGGACAAGGCGACCTGCTTCGCCGAACTGGAGGCCGCCGGGCACCACCCCGATCCGTGGATCCGGAACATGGGCGTGATGACCAGCGCGATGTTCCGCGAGAACGAGGGCGAGGTCTCCGAGATGGCGGCCGACCTGACCGTCGCGCTCGCGGGGTTCCGCGAGATCGGCGACCGGTTCGGCCAGTCGATGGCGCTCCGCGGACTCGCCGGGTACCAGGCCAGCACCGGTGATCACGCTGCCGCACTTGAGTCGTTGATCGAGGCGCTCCGGCTGATCGAGGAGCTCGGGACCACCGAAGGCGTCAACCAGTTGCTCGGCAGCTGCGCGATGAGCCGGGTCGAGCTCGGCGACTACGACGGCGCCCGCGCCGACCTCCAGCGGGCGCTACAGCTCTCCGACGAGACCGGGTCGCGCGGCGGCGAGGCGATGGCGTACATGGGCCTGGCCAAGGTGGAGTTCCGGCTCGGGCGGATCGAGGAGGCGCGCGAGCTGGCCGAACGCGCGTACGCGACCCTCGACCTGGACGCCGAGCGGATGGCGCCGCACGGGCAGGCGGTGATGCTCGGCCAGCTGAGCCGGATCTACGCGTCCACCGGCGACGTCGGCAAGGCCCAGCAGTGCGCCCGGGAAGCCATCGGGCTGGCGCTCGGCACCGAGGACATGCCGGTCGCGGCCGCCGTCGTCGAGATCGCGCTGCACGCCGACCTGCTGACCAGCGAACCCGCCGAGGTCGCCCGCGTGTTCGGGCTGGCCGCCACCATGAAGGGCCTGCGGACCATCCCGGACGCCGACGTCCAGCGCCTCGTCGACCAACTCCGCGATGCCCTCGGCAACGAAGCCTACGAGGCCGCGTACGCCGCCGGCGCCACCGTCCCCCGCGACGAAGCCCTCGCCGAACTCCGAAAGCGCTATCTCGACTGAAGGGCGGGTCTGGTGATTCCCCGCCTACTGCGAGGCACCTCCCCGCGACGGCGCGGAATCACCAGACCCGCCCTACGCCGTAATCAGCTGTACGGCGAGGTCTCGTAGCGACTGTTGGACCTTGTGTTCCGGTGGGCGCGGGTCGGCGAGCATCCAGTCGTGGACGACGGCGTTCACCGCGCCGAGGAAGGCCAGCGCGAGGAAGCGGAAGTCCTTGCGCTTGATCTCGCCACGCTCGACCGCGGTGTCGCCGAGGTCGCGGACCTTGCCGACCAGCAGCTCCCGGAACGCGTTCCGCTGCTCCTCGACCGCCGGACTCGTGCCGACCACCTCGACGAACGAGATCCGGGCCCGCCGGAGGTCCGCCATGATGGTCCGCAGGTACGAGTCGACGGCCGCGGTGATCCGCTCGCGCACCGGCAGGTCGGCGGTCCGGGTGAGGGCCTCCCCGGTACTCCGGACCGCCAACTCGATCACCTGCGCATGCACCGCGAGCAGCACGGCTTCCTTGTTCTGGAACTCGTGGTAGAAGTGCCGGGTCGACACTTTCGCCTGTGTGCACAGGCGTTCCACGGATGTCGCCGGATATCCTTCGGTCCCGAAGAGCTCGAGCGCGGCAGCCAGCAGCCGCTCCCGGCGCGCGGCCTTCCACTCCTCGACTGACCGCCCGGAATAACGGCGTACGGAGGGTTCCCTCATCACACCTCTTGTCGCTACCCCGTGCCAGATCCCGGACATCTTATCCACCACGCGGCGCAGCTGTAACCGGGTTAGGTCATGTTCGGCGCTGGACCGCCGAACAGGACCTACTCCAGCTTCGTGTATCCGGTGCTGCCGTCGAGTAGTTCGCGGATGATGTCGAGGTGGCCGACGTGGCGGGCGGTCTCCTCGATCATGTGACAGAGCACGTACCGCAAGGACGCTGCCTTGTCAGCGGGTTGGCCCGCCTCGACGGTGTCCAGCGGCAGGTCCGCGATCGCGGCGTTCGAGCGCCGGCACTCCTCGTCGTACTCGTCGAGCAGCTGGTCGAGCGGTACGTCGTCGACGAACATCTCGGCGTCGACGTGCCCGCCCTCGGTCCACGGCGTCTGGCCGGTGTCGGGGACACCCGCGATCCCGAGCTGGAACCACGAGTACTCGTTCCAGCGCAGGTGCGCGACCAGCCCCGCCGGCGTCATCAGCGGCGAGGTCGGGACCACCTTGCGGTGGGCATCCTGCTCGCTCAGCCCGGCGCACTTCATCCGGACGAACGAACGCTGCAGGTCGAGCCATCCGATCAACTGCTCCCGCTCTCCGGCGGTCAGCGACGGACGTTGTGCTTCGGTCATACGACTTCTCCTAGGTGGTACGACGCCACCCCGGTCAGCCGCGGACACGGCAGCGGGGCAGCACGACAGTCGGACTCGACATCGCACTCACCTCCTCTCCGCAGCCGGGGTGTCGAAGCCCCCGGCCCTCGCACCGTAGCCGACCGACTCCCGAGCAGGAAACCCCATATCTGGCACTCTATGGACAACCAAGCGCCCGCACCGCGCATTCGAGGTGAGACGTGGATCCACGGTTCGACCTGCCGCTGTACACCCGTGCCGAGGTGGCGCTCCATCTCGGCCTGCCGGCCACCACGCTCGGCGACTGGCTGCGGTCCGGGGCCTTGGAGGCGGGCCGCGGGGGCCGGGGGGAGCCGACGATGACGTTCGCCGGCCTGGTGGAGACGCACATGCTCCGGCACCTCCGGCGTACCGGACTGTCGCTGCAGGCGATCGGCGAGGCCGCGGTGGCCCTCCGCTCCCGCGCCGGCCGCCGGTACCCGCTCGCCTGGTCCGGCCTCGCGCACGACGGCCGCGACCTGCTGGTGGAGATCGCCGCCGAGGGCCGCGAGGCCGGCTGGGAACGGATCCGCGACAGCCAGGGCGGCTTCCCCGGCGTACTCCGCCGCGGCTCGGCCGCCATCGGCTGGTCCGACGACGGCTACGCCGGAACCCTCCGCCTGGTGATCTACCCCGACATCGACGTCATCGTCGACCCAACCCGCGCCCACGGCCGCCCGTTGGTCGACGACGTCCCGGTTGAGGACATCGTCACCGAAATCCGCCACGGCACCCCGTACCGCGACACCGCCACCAAGTTCAACCTCGAAGACTTCGAACTGGAAGCCCTCATCCGCCCCCACCTCCGCCCCGCGGCCTACCGCAAGCCGCTCCACCCGAACGCGCCGGCCGACGTACTGCTCTGATCACATCTTCGTCAGCTCCCAGCGCTGGCAAGATCCGTTCCAGTAGGTCCAGGTCTCGACGAACGCAACCTTGCTCATCGCACACTCCGGTACGTCGACCGCATAGCCGGTGTCGGCCTGCTGGATCGACCAACTGCCGCCGACCGCGGGTTCGATCCGCCAGCGCTGACACTCCGACGAGTCGACCGGCGTGACGACGAGATGCGTGGCCAGGCCCCGGGAGCAACTGTCGGTCTGCAGCGCGGTCCCCGACGACGGGTCGATGATCTGGTACACGTCGTCGCCGAGCGGCTTGATCTGCCAGCGCTGACACGGACTGGCCGGGATCCAGTCCCAGGTCCGCACACCGCTCGCCGGCGTGCAGTCCTTGATGTCGAGGACGTAGTCCTTGGACGGGTCGCGCAGCGCGTGGATCTTGTAGCGGCCGTCGAGTTGGGTCGTGTTCAGGGCCGCGCGCAGGATCCATTGCTGCTCGGGTACGGCGGCACACGTCCGCTGGATGACCTTGGCGGCGTTTGCGGTGCCGGCATCCTGGACGGCGGCGCACTTGTCACTATGCGCGAAACGTAGCCGGAACACGGTGTCGTAGCTGCTGCCCTCGACATAGTCGAGCAGCACCTGCTGGTTCGCGTGACCTGTGCACTTCCATTGCACGACCGGTGTGTCCTCGTCGGTGCTCTCGTTGCCGACGTCGACGCAGCGTGGAGTCCCGTCGTACGCCGCCCCGTCGACGTGCACCATCTGCAGCTCGTACTGATCGGTGCCCGCGACAGGCACCACCCGGAACCGCTGATGCAGTCCGTTGAAGCAGTCCCACTGCTGGATCGGCGCCGGATCGGTCTGGCTGGCGCCGGCGACCTCCATGCACTTGCCGCTGTTCCGCGAGACCAACTCGTAGGTGCGCGGCTCCAGGTCGAACTTCGGACCACTCCCGGCGCCGACGGCGGGCTCCTTCCAGTCGGTCACCGGTGGGGCGAACGACGTACCGGTCGACAGCAGCCGGGACACCTCACGTCCGCCGCCGTCGAGCGAGCCGATCAGCGCGGCGTCGGCCTTCCCGTCCTTGTCGAAGTCGCCGACCTGCAGAGCGGTCCGCAGCGGATCGACCGTGCCGCCGGTCCACCAGTCGGCCGCGGTGTACGTCGTACCGGTCGAACGGAACACCTTCAGTGTCGTCCCGGCGCTGTTGTCGTACACCGACACCACATCGTCCTTGCCGTCGGCGTCGACATCGCCGACGTCCAGGTGCCCCTTGTCCAGGCAGTAGTCGCCGTCGTACGCCGTGGTCGGTGTGTCGAGGCCGGTGCCGGTCGATCGGTAGACGTCCACCACCGTTCGGCACAGGCTGACCTTCCGGAAGACCACGAGGTCGTCCTTGCCGTCGCCGTCGACGTCGGCAACGACCGGCTGGGTGGCCGACCAGTCGCCGCCGGACGTCGTCGTCTGCAGCCACTGCGCCGGAGCCGCGAGGTTGCCGCCGGGATACATCAGGACCCGCCAGGTCCCGTTGCCGGTGTTCAGTTGTACGACGATGTCGTCCGCGCCGTCGCCGGTCACGTCACCCGCGCTGACGTGGGCCGTGGCGATGGTCCAGTCGGGTTGTGGCGCCTTCCAGACCGGTGTCGACGGCGGGTCGTACCGGTTGCCGTCCGAGGGCAGCGTGTAGAGGGCGACCCGACGTCCGGGCTCGTCCCGGAAGAAGGCCACATCGGACCGGCCGTCCTTGGTGAAGTCGCCGCGGACCGGGCGGCTGCGCGACAACGCGAAACCGCCGTTGTTCTGGCTGTCCCAGGACATCGTCCCGGTGGCGAAGCTTCCGTTCCTGCTGTCCACGTTCCACACGCCGGTACGTCCGTTGCCCTGGTCGAGCACCATCACGACATCGGCAGCGCCGTCGCCGTTGACGTCACCGCGGACCGGAGCGGTGGCCGGGTTGGCCTTCGCCAGCAAGACGTACGCCTGCTGAGGCAACGGCCCGGGGTTGCCGGCGCGGTCCACGGCTCGCACCCACAATCGGGCGCTGGTGGCGACGCTGACCGGCAGGTCGGCAGTGCCGTCGGGCTTGGCCTTGACCGTGAGCAGCACTCGGTCCGCCGAGAATCCGTAGAGGTACGACGCGACGTCGGTGTCACCCACGGCTGGGGCGAGCTTGAGGATCCCGACCTCGCGCGCCGGCATCCCGGGCAGCCCTTTCGGGAAATCGGTCGACGTCACCACCGCCGCCCCCGGCGCGACGCTGTCGACGGTGAAATAGCAGGGCGGACTCGCGGGACCGTAGTCGATGCCGTCGTCCGGTATGCCGTCGTCGCTACGTGCCGTGTAGTAGTACGCCGTACTCTCGGCCAGGACGCCGGCGGGAATCGGTGACCAGGTGAACGCCGCGCCGTTCCCGGTGATGCCGGAGTCCTGTGTGTAGACCGTGCTGTCGTCGGACGCACGATGGATCTCCAACCGGCTGGTCACCGCGTCACCGTCCGGATCACCGGCGACCGCGGAGAAGGCGGGCCGCGGGGTGTTGATCGCGGTCGGGGCGGCCGCCGTTCCGCAGGGCTTCGGGTAGTCGAAGTTCACCTTGAGCGGCATCCGCGGTGCGTTGTTGTAGTCGACGACGATGGTCGCGGTCTCGCCGTGGAATCTCTTCCACTGGTACTCGTTGGTCTCGTCCGGAGCCCGCAGACCGAGCGAGACCGACGACTCGTGCCGGTCGGCGATGCCCTGGAACAGCGTCTTCAGCTCGGGCGTTTCCCAGCCCATCGTCATGTCCGGTTCGGAGTCCTTGGCGTGGCCGCTCGCCTGGCCGAGGAAGCCGAGCCAGCCGGTATTGTCCCACCGGACCGGTGCGGCGCGGCTGATCGGCGTGGTCTGGTACAGGTCGACCGGGTACGGGTTGCCGTCCGGCGAGTGGTCCAGCGAGATCGTGAACTTGGCCTTCGTCACCCGGGCGCCGGCGATCTTCGACGTGCTGAGGTTGAACAGCGACCGGTACGTGTCCCGGTCGGCGCCCCACGCCTGACCAACCTTGGCGCCCTGGTCGCGGTCGTAGTTCCAGTAGTCCGTGGTCGGGTGCAGTGCGTTGATGTGTGTCCACAGGTCGTCCGCGCGGTCGTCCCAGGAAGGATCGATCGTGACCGGGTAGCGGGTCGCGGCGGCGTCGAGCAGCGCCCGGTCGGGGCGGATCGTCAGCACACCGCGGTCCAGGGACGACGGGATGCCGACGGTGGCCGGCTCGGTGCCGGAGTCCCACATCAACGGCTGGCCGGAGGTGTAGACGAGCCGGCCCCGGGCGTCCGTGGCCAGCGTCGTACCGTCCGGCCTGTGGCTGAAGGAGAGGCCGGTGCCGCGCACCGTGAACCGCAGCTCGCGCAGGGCCGGATTGCTCGCGGCGGCGTGGGTCTTGACGATCAGTGCCTTGGCGAACCCTGACGGGCGCGCCTGGATCCTCAGATCCACGCCAGGCAACACTTCGGCGTACGTCGCGGTGTCGCCGCGCAATGCCGGCTCGGACAGTGTTCCCGGCCAGCCGAGGTGCAGCCGGCCACCGAGGCTGACGAGGTCCGCCCCCGAACCTCCCCCCGACAGAACCAGGCCGGAGTCGCTGGAGACCGGGCGGACTCTGCCGTCCGCATCGGCCCGCAGCGTCAGGTCGATCGGGGTCCCGGCCGCGGTGCGCTGCGGACTGGCGTGTTGGACCAGGGTGTGTGAGCCGTTCGGGTTCACGTAGACCTCGGCAGTAGGCGTGCGCTGCTCCGGGATCTCGATCCGATGACCGGTCTGACGCGCTCGGGCTGCAGCGGCATCCGTCTGCGGATCCTGCTGGACGACGGCGACCGGTACGGCCGTCGTCGGTGATTCGTGGCTGACCAGTAGTGGCAGGGAGACGGCGAACGCCGTCAGGAAGTGGGCGATGCGAAAGCTACGCACAGTCGGTCCTCCTGTCCCGGGACGGTCGACACCATCGCACCCGGACCGCCTGTTCCGGAAGGCTTTCGATGTGGGTCGACGAGACCATTCCACCGGCGTGGAACGTCTTGCGGGACTTGTCGTCACCCCTGTGCACTGGAGACCCCACTGCCGCCCATCAGGGGAGAATCCATGCGTATCCGCAGGCGATTGTGGATGACGTCGACGGCCGCCGCCGTGACGATCAGCCTGATCGCGACGACAGCCGGAGCCGCGCCCGCCGCGCCGCGTCCGGCCTCGAAGGTCGTCCAGAAAGGCAAGCCGCGTAAGGCTGCCACCGTCCCGACCGAGAACCTGTCCGCACGCCCGGGCGCTCCCGATCACGACGCCGACCTCGCGGTCACGTCCGTCCCCGCGCCGCGCTGGCCCGCCCCGGGACGAGCAGAGGTTGCCGTACCGGCTCCGGCCGCACAGTCGTCCGACTGGTCGGCGATGCTTGCCGGCCGCCCGGCATCGATCGTCGCCGGTCCCGCAGCGCAGGCAGGCACATTGCCGATCAAGGTCGGGCCGACCGCGAACGCCGCGGCGCCGGCCAAGGTAGCTGTCGAGCTCCTCGGCCGATCGGGGAGCGATCTGAAGTTCACGGTTCGCCGCGCCGATGGAGTCCAGAAGGCCGGCCGGGTGGGTCTACGACTGGACTACAGCGGATTCAAGCAGGCGTACGGCGGGGATTGGGCGACTCGGCTGCAGGTGTTGCAGGTCCCTGACTGTGCCGGGTGTGCCCCGAGGCGGGTGCCGAGCCGGAACAACGGCACCGGTGAGATCACCGCCGACGTACCGGCGACTGCGAAGGCCTCCACGTTCGTGCTCAGCGCGGCCGCCTCCGGCCCGTCGGGCGATGGTTCCGCGACGTCGTTGACCCCGACCGCCACCTGGCAGGCCGGTGGCTCCTCAGGTGACTTCACCTGGTCGTTCCCGATGCAGGTCCCGCCGAGCCTCGGCGGCCCGAAGCCGGACCTGCAGGTCGCCTACAACTCCGGCGCGATCGACGGCCGTACCACCGCCGCGAACAGCCAGGGTTCCTGGGTCGGGGCGGGGTTCGAGCTGGCGCCGGGCGGTTCGATCGAACGCCGCTACGCCTCCTGCGCCTCAAAGACCGAGCAGAAGGGCAACAACGGCACCAGTCCGACCGGCGACTACTGCTGGGCCACCGACAACGCCACCTTCAGCCTGAACGGCGCTGGCGGCGAGCTCGTCCTCGACGACGCGACCCAGACCTGGCACGCGCGGTCCGACGACGGCCTGAAGGTCGAGCGGCTGACCGGCGCCGACAACGGCGACGGCGGTCCGGACACCGGTCTCGGCGCCAAGGGCGAGTACTGGAAGATCACCGACAAGGGCGGTGTGCAGTACTTCTTCGGGCTGAACAAGTTGTCCGGGGCAACCAGTACGACGAACTCCACCTGGACGGTCCCGGTCGCCGGCAACAACAGTGGTGAGCCGTGCAACAGCACGACTTTCGCCGGCTCTTTCTGCAAGCAGGCCTACCGCTGGAACCTCGACTACGTCGTGGACCCGCACGGGAACACGATGAGCTACTACTACGACGTCGAGACCAACAAGTACGGCCGGGCCGGCAAGGGCACGCTGGTCGAGGACTACGTCCGGGCCGGAAACCTGAACCGGATCGAGTACGGCCAGCAGCAGGACAAGCTCAGCGCCGGCACCTCCCAGGTCGCGCGGGTCCGCTTCGAGACGGCCGACCGCTGTCTGAAGGCCGCCGGCTGTACGGCGGCCGACTTCGTCGACACCCCGCTGGACCAGGAATGCACGAGCGCGACCGACTGCGGTACCAAGACGTCGCCGACGTTCTGGACGAAGAAGCGGCTCAGCCGGGTCGTCACCGAGGTCTGGCGGGGTACGGCGTACCAGCCGGTCACGTCGTGGACGATGCAGCAGTCGTTCCTGGATCCGCAGGACGGCGGCCGATCGAGCATGCTCTGGCTCGACGGCATCACCAGCAGGGGTCTGGTCGACGGCGGGGACGTGGCATTGCCCCAGGTGACCTTCGCGGCGCAGATGCTGCCGAACCGGCTGTCCAGCCCGGACACCGCCGGACAGCCGGTGCTGAACTGGCCGCGGGTGCAGACGATCACCTACGGGTACGGCAGCCAGGTTGCCGTGCACTACCTGACGCCGGACTGCGTCAACCCCACCGATCTGCCGCTGCGTGACGACAACCACAAGCGGTGCTACCCGATCAAGTGGACACCGCCCGGCGAGGCGGAACGCGAGGACTGGTTCGGCAAGTACGTCGTCGACCAGGTCAAGGAGTCCGACCAAGTCGGCGGCTCCCCTGACCAGGTGACGAAGATCGAGTACCCGGGAACGCCCTCCTGGCGTCACGACGAGGAGGACGGTCTCGTCGAGGTCGATCGCAAGACCTGGTCGCAATGGCGCGGGTACGACAAGGTCAAGGTCACCACCGGCGACGGGGTCGACGGCCCGGCCACGGTGAAGCTCAACACCTACTACCGCGGCATGGACGGGGACGTCCGCGCCGACAATTCGGTGAAGTCGGTCGACATCACCGACTCGACCGGTGGCAGGTCACGGGATCTGAACGCGTTGACCGGCCGGCTCCGGGAACAGGCGACGTACTCCGGTGGCACGTTGGTGGAGCGGTCGATCACCGACCAGTGGGTGTCCAAGGACCCGACCGCGATCCGGCAGCGTCCGTGGGGTACGACGAAGACCTACCGGACCGGCGAGCAGGTGATCCGCCAGGACCAGGCGGTCAGCACCGGCTGGAAGCACAGCGAGTCCTCGAACACGTTCGACGAGGCCACCGGCCGGGTCACCGCGAAGAGCGACCTCGGTGACGCCGCGGACCCGAAGGACGACAAGTGCACCCGGCTCGAGTACTTCGACAATGCCGCGAAGGGCCTGGCTGATCTGCCGAGCCGGTCCCAGACCGTCGACGTCGCCTGCACCGCGGCCTGGACCAAGAACGATGTGGTGTCCGACGTGGTCACCAAGTACGACCCGGCTACGGGTGACCAGCTCCAGCAGCAGCGGCTGTCCGGGTTCGATTCGGCCGGCAAGGAGGTCTACCAGACCGTCAGCACGATGGACTACGACGCCTTCGGCCGGATCCGGCACACCACCAACGCCGGCAACAAGACGAGCACCGTCGACTACACACCGGCCGCCGGTGGTCCGTTGACCACGACCAAGACGACACAAGCCAACGGCCAGACCGCCACGAGCACGGTCGACCCTGCCTGGGGCGAAGAAGTCGCGGTCGTGGACCCCGCCGGCCGGACCACGACGACCAAGCGTGACGCCTTGGGCCGGGTGCTCGAAACCTGGCAGCCGGGCAACACCGGGTCGATCCCGGACGTCCGGAACGAGTACCGCGACGAGCAGGGCAAGCCCGGGATCACGACGGTCACCTCGCTGCGATCCGACGGCCGGACCGAGGTCCGGCGCGAGTTCAGCGACGGCCTCGGCCGCCGCCGGCAGACCCAGGAGGAAGGCGGGGACGGTATCGGCCGGGTGGTCACCGACTACCTGACAGACTCCCGCGGCCAGATCGTCAAGCAGAACGGGCCGTACGCCGACGACGCGCCACTCGGCTTCGACATCGTCAAGCCCGTCGACGAGAAGCGCGTTCCGGCGCAGAAGCTCACTTCGTACGACGCGCTCGGCCGGCCGCAGCAGGAGTCGTTCGTCTCGATGGGCGTCCAGCAGTGGACCCGCTCGCACACCAACGGCACCGGGATCGAGACTGTCGAACCGCCGGACGGCGAGCAGGCGACCACCCGGATCTCCGACCTCCAGGGCCGGCTGCTCGAACTCCGGGCGTACCACGGCAGCAAGGCGACCGGCGACTACGACAGCACGAAGTACACCTACACGCCGACCGGTCAGCTGGAGACGGTCACCGACCCGGCGGGCAACGTCTGGTCGTACAAGTACGACCTGCGCGGCCGAAAGATCGAGTCCCGAGACCCGGACCGCGGGCTCACGACGTACACCTACGACGACCTTGACCAGCTGCAAACGGCCACCGTCGCTCGGAAGAACGTCTTGACCTACACGTACGACGAACTCGGCCGGCAGACCTCCGTGAAGAAGGGGTCGACCGTACTGACCGACCTGACGTACGACACGGTCAAGCCGGGCGCCCTGTCGAGTGCGACGCGCTACGTGAACGGAAACGCCTACACGACGCGCTACACGGCGTACGACAACGCCGGCCGGCCTACGGCCACCGAGGTCGAGCTCCCGGCGTCCGAGGGCGCTCTTCAAGGTGTTTACGCGTCGACGACGACCTACACCGAAGACGGTCAGGTGAAGACCCGGACGCTGCCGAAGGCCGGGGACTTGGGCGCGGAGACCGTCACCTACGGGTACGACAAGCGCGGTCGGCCGATCACGCTGACCGGCGACGCGAAGTACGTCACCGACACCGAGTACACGGCGTACGGCGAGACCAGTCTGATCGTGATGGGTGACCAGAACACGGCCGGCTGGGCAGAGCAGATGTACGAGTACGAGGAGGGCTCGCACCGGTTGTCGCGGGCCGGTCTGCTCACGCAGAACGGGTTGGAGTCCGATGTCGCGTACGCCTACGACGCGGCCGGGAACGTCCTGAAGGCGACGGACACGCCGACGACCGGAGCGGCTGCGGACACGCAGTGCTTCGGGTACGACTACTACCGGCGGCTGACGCAGGCGTGGACGCCGGCGAGCGGCGACTGTGCGGCGACGCCGACGCAGAGCACCCTGGGCGGTCCCGCGCCGTACTGGTACGGCTGGACGTTCGATGCCATCGGCAATCGGAAGACCGAGCAGTACACGACGCCTACCGGTCAAACCAACGCCACCTACGAGTACCCGGCAGCGGGCCAGGCACGGCCGCACGCCGTGCAGAAGGTGACGACGACCGGCACCGGCGGTACCCGGGTCGACCAGTACGCGTACGACGAGGACGGCAACCTGAAGAGCCGGACCACGGGCGGGGTCACCGACTCGCTCATCTGGGGCGACGACGGCCAGCTGGCCCAGCTGGACGGCGGCGGCAAGCAGAGCAGCTACATCTACGACGCGAGCGGCAACCGGCTGCTGCGCAAGGACGCCTCGGGGACGACGCTGTTCCTCGACGACACCGAGCTGCAGCTGAAGACCGACGGCACCAAGGTCGGGACCCGGTACTACGCGCTCGGCGATCACCAGGTCGCGGTCCGTACCGCGAACAAGCTCGCCTGGGTCACCGGTGACCACCACGGCACGATGTCGATTACCGTCGATGCGGCGAACACGGCCGACGTCCAGCGTCGGCGGACCACGCCGTACGGCCAGATTCGGGGTACGGCGCCGACAGCCTGGCCGGGGCAGCGTGGATTCGTCGGGGGCGTGCAGGACGACCAGACCGGGTACGTCCGGCTGGGTGCCCGCGACTACGACCCCGGTACCGGGCGGTTCATTTCGACGGATCCGCAACTCGAGGTCGACGACCCGCAGCAGATGAACGCGTACGCGTACGCCAACAACAGCCCAGTCACGTTCAGCGACCCGGACGGCGAGCGGTACGTCACCGAGACCGTCACGACCCTGCGCGAGACGGTCCGGTCGGTCGCGAAGCGGATCACCGAGGAGAAGCAGAAGATCGTCAAGCACCAGCGGACGGTCATCCTGGCCGTCGGTCTGTACCTTGCGTTCCGGGCGCTGGGCTGGTGGTCGTTGGCCAACGCGCTGCTCAGTGTCGCCTACTACTACACCGTCCAGATCATCCGGATCACCCGCACGATCCAGGTCCTGGTCAAGGTCCAGGAACGCGTCACGAAGAAACTCAAACGGTGGGTCGGCGACGCCGAGGCCAAGGACCTGGACCGATTGCTCAGACAGTCCAACGACACCTTGAAGTACGCGATCCAGGCATCCAGGTCCGCGCTGACCACGCTTTCCTGGGCCAGCGCCCTGCGCGGAGCCAATCAGCAGCAGGGTGGGGGCGGCGGCGCTGCCTCCGGCGGCGCCGTGAAAACCGGGATGGACCCGTGCTACTGGTACGGGTGCACGAATCCGGACCCGAACATCGACAAACTCGACAACAAGGAGCCGGACCAGCCGACCTGGTACAAGTACCTCAAGACCGCCGTCGGAGGCACGATCGGAGGGGTCGCGGGCTTCGGGTGTGCAGCCCCCGCGGTGGTGACCGGCGCCGGCGCGGCCGCGGCCGGAGGATTCTGCGGCTCGTCGGTGGGCTTCGGGATCATCGAGCTGTTCGATCGGCTGTGGAACGCCCACCACACGACACCCCGGGAACAGGCCTACGACGACCAGCGCAAGAAGAACCGCGACACGTTCCGGGAGACCTGCCACACCTACAACGGATGCTGATAACTAGCGGGCGTCCTTGATGCGCTTGGCTTTGCCCAGCGAGCGCTCCAGGGCGTGGGGCGTCACGACTTCTACGGAGATCGTGACGCCCACGCGTTCCTTGACGCGGTCGGCCAAGTGCCGGGCGGCCGCGTCGTAGTCGGTCAGGTCCGGGGTGGCTTCGACCTGGACGGTTAGTTCGTCGAGGCGGGTGGGGCGGGTGAGGATGCAGAGGTAGTGGGGGGTGAGGCCGGGCACGAGGAGGATCTGTTCCTCGATCTGGGTGGGGAAGACGTTGACGCCGCGGACGATCATCATGTCGTCGGTGCGGCCGGTGATCTTCTGCATGCGGCGCATTCCGGGGCGGGCGGTGCCGGGGAGAAGGCGGGTCAGGTCGCGGGTGCGGTAGCGCAGGACCGGGAAGGCTTCCTTGGTCAGGGTGGTGAAGACCAGTTCGCCCTCGGAGCCGTCGGGGAGGACCTCGCCGGTGACCGGGTCGATGATCTCCGGGTAGAAGTGGTCCTCCCAGATGTGCAGGCCGTCCTTGGTTTCCACGCACTCCTGGGCGACGCCGGGGCCCATCACCTCGGACAGGCCGTAGATGTCGACGGCGTGGATCCCGGTTCGTTCCTCGACCTCGGTCCGCATCGCCTCGGTCCACGGTTCGGCGCCGAAGATGCCGATCCGCAGCGACGTGTCCCGCGGGTCCAGGCCGCGGCGTTCCAGTTCGTCGACGATCGACAGGAAGTACGACGGCGTGACCATGATGATCCGGGCGCCGAAGTCGCGGAGCAGGTCCACCTGCCGTTCGGTCATCCCGCCGGAGATCGGTACGACGGTGCACCCGAGCCGCTCGGCCCCGTAGTGCGCGCCGAGCCCGCCGGTGAACAGTCCGTACCCGTACGCGACATGGCAGACGTCTCCGGCACGCCCGCCGGCCGCGCGGATCGACCGCGCCATCAGGTCGGCCCAGTTGTCGAGATCCCGCTGCGTGTACCCGACCACGGTCGGCCGCCCGGTGGTCCCGGAGGACGCATGCACCCGCACCACTTCGGTCCGCGGTACCGCGAACATTCCGAACGGATAGTTGTCCCGCAGATCCTTCTTTGCGGTGAACGGCAGCCGCGACAGGTCGCTCAACGACTGCAGGTCGCCGGGTTTGAACCCGACCGCGTCCAGCGCGGAACGGTAGTGCGGCACGTTCTCGTACGCCCGCCGTACGGTTGCCTGTAGCAACGACAGCTGGCGGGACCGGAGCTCGTCGACGGACAGTTTCTCGCCGGGATCCCGCAATTCCGAGGGGCAAGCCTCACCGAACATGACGACTCCTAAGGACGGGCGAGCAGGGTCGCGATGCCCTGTCCGACGCCGATGCACATGGTGGCCAGCGCGTACCGGCCGTCGCGGTGCCGGAGCTCCAGCGCGGCGGTCAGCGCGAGCCGGGCGCCGGACATTCCGAGCGGGTGCCCGAGCGCGATCGCGCCGCCGTTCGGGTTCACGTGGTCGGCGTCGTCGGGCAGCCCGAGTTGCCGCAGTACGGCGAGGGACTGGGCGGCGAACGCCTCGTTCAGCTCGATCACGTCGATGTCGGACAGTGCGACCCCGGTCCGCGCGAGCAGCTTCCGGGTGGCCGGCGCGGGTCCTATCCCCATGATCCGCGGCGACACCCCGGCCGCGGCGGTACCGACGACCCGAGCCAGCGGCGTCACGCCGTACCGCTCCACCGCCTCCCCGCTCATCACGAGCAAGGCGGCCGCACCGTCGTTCACCCCCGAGGCATTGCCTGCCGTGACAGTCCCAGGCGTTCGGAAAGGTGTCTTCAAACCCGCGAGAGCTTCGAGGGACGTCTCCCGTGGATGCTCGTCGGCATCCACAACAGTCACAGAACCACGTTTGCCAGGTACCTCGACCGAGACGATCTCCTCGGCCAGCCGCCCGTTCGCCTGCGCCTTGGCGGCGCGCTGCTGGGAACGGAGCGCGAACAGGTCCTGGTCCTCGCGGGAGACGGAGAACTCGGCCGCGACGTTCTCGGCCGTCTCCGGCATCGAGTCGATCCCGTACTGCTCCTTCAGCACCGGATTCACGAACCGCCAGCCGATCGTGGTGTCGAACACCTCCGCCTGCCGGGCGAACGCGGTGGTTGCCTTCGGCATCACGAACGGTGCCCGCGACATCGACTCGACGCCGCCGGCCACCACGATGTCGTTGTCTCCGGCAATGATCGACCGGGCCGCCGCGGAGACCGCGTCCAGCCCGGACCCGCACAGCCGGTTGATCGTCGTCCCTGGGACCGAGTCCGGCAGGCCGGCCAGCAGGACCGCCATCCGGGCGACGTTGCGGTTGTCCTCGCCGGCCTGGTTCGCGCAGCCGAGGATCACGTCGTCGATCAGCGCCGGGTCGAGCGCGGTCCGGTTCAGCAGCGACGAGACGACGTGCGCGGCCAGGTCGTCGGGACGGACCGCCGACAACGCACCGGCGTACCGCCCGATCGGCGTCCGGACTCCGTCGACCAAGAACGCCTCACGAGTCATGGACTTCCTCCGAAAGAATCGTTCCCGAGAGTTGCCGGCTGCGGCCGCGGAACTCGGCGATCACCTCGTCGCCGCGGGTGACCGTGACGTCGTAGATCGCGTTCCGGCCGAACGTGGTCCGCTCCCGCGCCGTCGCGACCAGGACGTCGCCGCGCCGCGCCGGTGCCACGAACACGATGTCGCAGGCCTGCGCGACCGTGACCCGGTTGCGCGAGTTGCACGCGAACGCGAACGCCGAGTCGGCCAGACTGAACACGAATCCACCATGCGCGATTCCGTGCCCGTTGACCATGTCCTCGCGGACGGTCATCTCGACCTGCGCGGTCCCGTCGCCGACCTCGACCAGCTTCATCCCGAGCCCGGCGCTGGCGGTGTCCTCCGCCCACATCGCCGCCGCGACCCGCGCCGCCATGTCATCCATACGATCGCCCTGTCAGAAGTAGGCTTGTGACACCCTAGTACCGGTTGCGCCATTGACTGTAACATCGCAGACATGACCACGGACCTGCTCTCCTCCCACCGTGAGCGCCTCGACGGCGCGCTGAAGGCGATCCACGACCGCGGCTACCACTCCGCGTTCCCCGAGTCGCCGAGCCCCCGGGTGTACGGCGAGACCGCGGCGGCCGACGGCAAGACCGCGTTCGAGGCCCATCTGGGTGCGGCGTACGCGCTCGACATCCCCGGTGCGCGCGGAACGGTCGTGACCGAGCAGTCGCCGTACGGGATCACGATGGACGTCGCCTACCCGCGGGTGGTCGAGGACGGCCTGGACGAGCTGCTCGCGGCCGCCCGGGAGGGCCTGGCCGACTGGCGCCGGGCCGGGATCGACGGCCGGACCGGGGTCGTCCTGGAGATCCTCGACCGGCTGCACAAGCGCATCTTCGAGCTGGCGAACGCCGTCCAGCACACCAGCGGGCAGGCGTTCGTGATGGCGTTCCAGGCCGGCGGCGCGCATGCGCTCGACCGCGCGCTCGAGTCGGTCGCGTACGCGTACGAGGAGATGAACCGCTTCCCGGCCACCGCGACCTGGGAGAAGCCCGCGAAGGGCGACCCGATCCGGATGGAGAAGACGTTCACGGTCACCGGCCGCGGCGTCGCGCTGGTGATCGGCTGCAACACGTTCCCGACCTGGAACTCGTGGCCCGGTCTGTTCGCGAGCCTGGTCACGGGCAACGCCGTCGTCGTGAAACCGCACCCGGGCGCCGTACTGCCACTGGCGATCACCGTCGACGTCTGCCGCGAGGTCCTGGCCGAGGCCGGCTTCGACCCGAATCTGGTCACGCTCGCCACCGAACGGGCCGGCGACGGCCTGGCCAAGCCGCTCGCCCAGCGCCCCGAGGTGAAGCTGATCGACTTCACCGGCGGCAGCGAGTTCGGCGAATGGCTCGAGCAGAACGCCACCCAGGCCACCGTCTTCACCGAGAAGGCCGGGGTCAACGCGGTCGTCATCGACTCCACCGACTCCTTCAAGGCGCTCTGCAACAACCTCGCCTTCACGCTGAGCCTGTACTCGGGCCAGATGTGCACCACCACCCAGAACCTGTTCGTCCCGGCCGGCGGCATCGAGACCGACGAGGGCCACAAGTCCTTCGAGGAGGTAGGCGCCGGGCTCGCGACCGCGATCGGCAAGCTGCTCGGCGACGACGCCCGCGCGGTCGAGATCCTCGGCGGCATCGTCAACCAGGCCGTCATCAACCGCCTGGAGCTGGCCGGAGAGTACGGCGACGTGGTGCTCGAGTCCCGCGCGATCCAGCACCCGGCGTTCCCGGAGGCGGTGGTCCGGACGCCGTTGCTGGTCGCGATCGACGCCGAGGACGCCGACGTGTACGGGCGGGAGTGCTTCGGGCCGGTGGCGTTCCTGGTCCGGACCGCGGACACCGGGCAGTCGGTCGAGCTGTTCCGGTCGACGGTGACCGAGGACGGCGCGATGACCGCCGGCATCTACTCGACCGACCCGAAGGTCCTCGACGAAGCCCGGGACGCGGCCCTCGACGCGGGCGTCGCGCTCTCCGAGAACCTCACCGGCCAGGTGTTCGTGAACCAGTCCGCGGCGTTCAGCGACTTCCACGGCACCGGGGCCAATCCGGCGGCCAACGCGACCTACAC
Organism: Kribbella sp. WER1; assembly: GCF_054189145.1. NCBI lineage: Bacteria > Bacillati > Actinomycetota > Actinomycetes > Propionibacteriales > Kribbellaceae > Kribbella > Kribbella sp. WER1. The sequence goes on from NZ_CM135186.1 coordinate 4,917,135, forward strand.
CGACGGCGCTTACGTTGCGAGTCGCTTCCGCGTCATTCAATCTAGGCGTCATGTCTGAGGCCTTGGATTCTGAGAACCTGCGCGAAGCGCTCACCTATTTCGACAGCTGGCTGAAGTACAACCAGCACTACCAACGGATCCCCGGGGTCCAGGCCGCGGTGTTCGCGGGGGACAACGTGGTGTTCACCGGTGCGTACGGTCACGCCGACGTGGAGAACGACGTACCGCTGACCGACGACCACCTGTTCCGGATCGCGTCGCACTCGAAGACGTTCACCGGGACCGCCGTCCTGCAGTTGGTCGAGCAGGGCGTCCTGCGGCTGGACGACACGGCCGCGCAGCACGTGACCGCGATCGCCGGTACGCCGATCGGTGAGCGGACCGTCCGCGAACTGCTCGCGCATGCGGCCGGCGTCACCCGGGACAGCCAGGACGCCGACTGGTGGCAGCTGTCCACGGCGTTCCCGGACCGCGACCAGCTGATCGCCGTACTGCGGGACGCGGACTCGGCGGTGATCCCGGAGAACGAGCGGTTCAAGTACTCGAACATCGGCTTCGGGCTGCTCGGGCTCGTCGTCGAGGCGGTCAGCGGGACGTCGTACAACGAGTTCGTGCAGAAGTCGATCGTGGAGAAGCTCGGGCTGACCCGCCTCGGCCCGGAACTCGACCCGGCGCGGCTGGCCGAGTACGCGGCCGGCTACAGCTCGTTGACGTACGCCGACACCCGGGTCCCGATCGAGCATGTCGACACCGCGGCGCTGGCGTCGGCGACCGGGTTCTTCGGGAACGCGCGCGACCTGGTGACGTACTTCTCCGCGCACCTGCCCGGCGACGACCGGCTGCTGACGGACAAGTCGAAGCGCGAGATGCAGCACCCGCTGTGGACGACCGGGAGCGACGAGAAGGGCCGGTACGGGCTCGGGATCGCGATGACGAAGGTCGGCGACCGGGAGCTGATCGGGCACGGCGGCGGGTACCCGGGCCACATCACCCGGACGCTCGTCGACCCGGAGCAGCGCCTGGTCGTCTCGGTGCTGACGAACGCGATCGACGGCCCGGCGTCCCAGCTCGCGGAGGGGCTGTTCCGGCTGCTGGACCTGGCCGCGTCGAAGGACCGCGGCGACGCGACCGGGCTGGAGCGCTTCACCGGGCGGTACGCGAACCTGTGGGGCCTCACCGACGTGATGCTGATCGGCGGCCGGCTCTACATCACCGACCCGTCCGGCGGGAACCCGGCCGACGAGCCGATGCTGCTCGAGGCGGACGGCGACGCCCTGCGGGTCGTCGGCGGCAACGGCTACAGCTCGTACGGCGAGTCGTACCGCTTCACGTTCGGCGCGGACGGGACCGTGGAGACGGTGCGCGGCTCCAGTGGTCTCAGTCTGCACCCGATCGAGACGTTCGACCTCGGGGAGCGCGTTACCGTGGCTCGGTGACCATTCACGGCGACCATCCCTTCCTGCCGCCCGAGTCCGAGCGGAGTCCGGTACGGCGGTTCCGCGGGCGGCTGCCGTCGCCCGTGGGGCTGTGGACGACGGCGTACGACGGGAAGCGGGCCGGGCTCACGGTGTCGTCGATGCTGGTCGCGGACGGTGAGCCCGGGTACGTGATCGGCCTGCTGGACCCGGACTCGGACCTGTGGGAGACGTTGCGTGAGGCAAGGACCGCCGTGGTGTCGCTGCTCGGCGAACCGCACCGGCAGCTGGCCGACGCCTTCGGGTACGTCGCGCCGGCGCCGGGCGGCCCGTTCAAGCTGATCGACTGGACCGACACCGAGTGGGGCCCGGCCCCGGTCGGCGTCAGCACCTGGGCCGGCTGCACCCTCGTCGACCCGGACCCACCGGAGATCGGCTGGGGCCTGCACGTGCAGCTGGAGATCGCGCACGTCGAGTTCGGCGCCGACGACGCACCCGCCCTGGTGCACCGCCGCGGACGGTATTCGACTATCTAGCCAGGCCGCGGATGCGCTCCGCCTGGTGGTCCTGGAGTTCGATGCCCGCACCGAGGAAGTCGCGGATCGTCTCGAGCTCCGCGACCGAGTACTTCGCCAACCGCGCCGAGCCGAGCTTCTCCAGCGGCGCGTAGATCTCGGCGAGCCGCCGTACCGCGGCCGGAGTCGCCGCGACGAGCACCCGCCGCCGGTCCGCCTCGTCCCGGGTGCGCCCGGCGTACCCGGCCTGCTCCATCCGCTCGATCGCGGCCGTCATCGCCGCCGGACTCAATCCCGCCTCGGTCGCGAGCTGCCCCGCCGTCAACGGCCCACCGCGGACCAGCAGCCCGAGGCACAGCAGGTCGGTGCGGTTCACCCCGAGGACACCGGCTGCCGCCGCGTCCACACGGTCGGTCGCGTCCTGGAACCTGGCGATCGTCCCGGCGATCTCCGCGACCAGGGATTGTTTTGACACTCGAAACATTCTACCATCGAAGCAGTTATTTCGATGATCGAAACAAATGGAGCTGTCATGGCGGTCGAGGGCCTGCCCGGTTGGCTGCAGCCGGTGAACCGGCTGGTGAAGGTGCTGCACAAGCTGGGGATGCGGCCGGGGACGATCCACCTGCTGTCCGTGCCCGGGCGGTCGACCGGGCGGCTGCGGACCACGCCGGTGTCACCGCTGACCGTCGACGGACGGCGGTATGTGCTCAGCCCGGCACCGGAGGCGGACTGGGTCCGCAACGCGTCCGCGGCGGGCTGGGGTGTGCTGATTCAAGGGCGGAGCCGGCAGAAGGTCCGGCTCGAGCCGCTCGAGGACGTCCGGGACCGGGAGAAGGTGTTGCGCGCGTTCCCGGTCGAGGTGCCGCACGGCGTGCCGTTCTTCCTGCGGATCGGTGCCGTTACCGGCCCGACCCCGGACGAGTTCGCGGCCGCCGCGCCGCGGTCGGTGGTGTTCGAGGTCGTTGCAGTCTGAACTACGCTGGCCGGTATGCGAGCCACGGTGATTCACGGAGCGTACGACGTCCGGCTGGAAGAGCGGCCGGATCCGCGGATCGCGGGGCCGGGTGACGCGGTCGTCAAGGTCGTTGCCTCGTGCATCTGTGGCTCGGATCTGTGGCCGTACCGCGGGGAGAACCCGGTGCAGCAGCCGCGGCCGATCGGGCACGAGTTCGTCGGCGTCGTGGAGGAGATCGGCTCCGAGGTGCGGACCGTGAAGCCGGGCGACTTCGTGATCGCGCCGTTCGTGGTCAGCGACGGTACCTGCCCGCACTGCCTCGCCGGGTACCAGACCGCCTGCCAGAACCTGGTCGGGTACGGCAGCGCGAAGGCGGACGGCGGCCAGGGCGAGTACGTGAAGCTCCCGTACGCCGACGGCACGCTGGTCGCGACGCCGGAGATGCCGGACGCCGCGCTCGTCCCGTCGCTGCTCACGCTGTCCGACGTGATGGGTACCGGCTGGCACGCGGCACGTTCCGCGCGGGTGAAGCCCGGCGACACGGTCGTCGTCGTGGGCGACGGCGCGGTCGGGCTGTGCGGCGTACTGGCTGCGTCCCGGATGGGTGCGGAGCGGGTCGTTGCCTTGTCGCGGCATGAGCCCCGGCAGCAGCTGGCGACCGAGTTCGGTGCCACCGACCTGATCGCCGAACGAGGCGACGCGGCGCGGGACGCGGTGCTGGAGCTGACGAAGGGCGTCGGCGCGGACGCCGTCCTGGAGTGTGTCGGCACCGCGCAGTCGATGACGACCGCGTTCGAGGTCGCCCGGGCCGGGGCCACGGTCGGCTTCGTCGGCGTACCGCACGGGGTCGAGGTGCCGATCGGGACGATGTTCAGCCGGAACGTCGGCCTGAACGGAGGCGCCGCGCCGTGCCGGGCGTACCTGCCCGAGCTGATGGCCGACGTACTGGCGGGAGAAATCGATCCGGGGAAGGTGTTCGACTCGGAACTCCAGCTCGCGGACGTCGCCGCGGGGTACGCCGCGATGCACGAGCGGCAGGCGATCAAGGTGCTGCTCAAACCCTGACGTTGTGCGCAATCGCACTGTTCGAACAAGGAATGTGCGCGCTCACACTGTCCAGCGGCGCGGGGTCACGGCTGCGCAACGCGCCTGCGCGGAACGTTGACACTCGCGAGTAGCAGTTCCAGAGTTGGGGCGGTCAAGGGGGCAGGCTGCTCCATCAATCCGATCGGAGAGTGAATCATGCGTGGTGGTCTGAGTAAGACCCTGGCGCTGGTGGGTGCGGCGGGTCTTCTCGCGGTGAGCGCCTGCGGCAACAGCGACAACAGCGGCGGTGGCGGCAATTCGTCGGCGAGCAAGGACGTCACTGTCTTCACCTGGTGGGCCGACGGTGGTGAGAAGGCCGGCCTGGACGGCTTGGTGTCGGTGTTCGGCACCTCGTGCAAGGACTACAAGTTCGTGAACTCGGCAGTCGCCGGTGGCGCGGGCTCGAACGCCAAGCAGGTGCTGGCGAACGACCTGCAGGCGGGTAAGCCGCCGTCCACGTTCCAGGCGCACGCCGGCGCGGAGCTGAAGGACTACATCAACGCAGGCCAGGTCGACGACGTCAGCCAGCTGTACAAGGACTACGGGCTGGACAAGGCGTTCCCGCAGAACCTGCTCGACAACCTGACCGTCGACGGCAAGATCTACTCGATCCCGGCGAACATCCACCGGGCCAACATGGTCTGGGCGAACCCGACCGTGCTGAAGAAGGCGAGCCTCGACGCCACCAAGGCCCCGGCCTCGGTGGACGCCTGGATCGCCGACCTGACCAAGCTGAAGGCTGCCGGGGTGGCCGCGCCGCTGGCGATCTCCAAGGGTTTCGCGCAGGAGATGCTGGTCGAGGCCGTACTGCTGGCCGAGCTCGGTCCGGACAAGTTCAAGGGCCTGTGGGACGGCAAGACCGACTGGTCCGGCGGTGACGTGACCGGCGCGCTGAACAAGTACAAGACGCTGCTCACCTTCACCAACACCGACCGCGAGGCGATCGACTGGCCGGACGCGCTGGGCTACGTGAACAGCGGCAAGGCCGGCTACACGCTGATGGGTGACTGGGTCGCCGCGCAGCAGCTCGCCGACAAGGTGCCGGACACGGCGTACACGTACTGGCCGTCACCGGGGACGTCCGAGGACTTCCAGTTCCTCGCCGACTCGTTCACGCTGCCGACCAACGGTGCGGACCCCGACGGTGCGAAGTGCTGGCTGAAGACGGTCGGCTCCGCCGAGGGCCAGAAGGCCTTCAACACCAAGAAGGGCTCGATCCCGGCCCGTTCGGACGCCAACCCGGCGGACTACCCGAAGTACCAGCAGACCGCGATGGCGGACTGGAAGAAGGACAAGATCGTCCCGTCCTGCGCCCACGGTGCGGCCTGCACGCTGGGGCAGAACAACGACATCCTGTCCGCGCTGAGCCAGTTCAGCGGCAGCCCGGACGTCGCGAAGCTGCAGTCCGCGCTCGGTACCGCGATGAAGACGAGCTGATGCGGGTCGAGTTGCGGAACCTCGTCGAGTTGGAGGATTGAACGTGCACGGAAGAATCCGCACCTGGGGCCCCGGAGCCCTGGTGCTGCTGCCGACCGTGCTGCTGCTCGGGTACTTCGTCTACGGGCTGATCGCGTGGTCCTTCAACACCTCGCTGACGAACCGGCACACGGCCCGGAAGGGCCCGGCCGATTACGTCGGGTTCGAGAACTACGGGCACCTTTTCGGTGAGGACCGGTTCCTCAACTCGCTGAAGAACCTCGGCGTGCTCACGGTGGCGTTCATCGTGGGCACGCTGATCTTCGGCCTGCTCTGGGCACTGCTGCTGGAGAAAGGCGTGCCCGGCGAGTCGATCTTCCGGTCGATCTACCTGTTCCCGATGGCGATCTCGATGATCGCCTCGGGCGTGGTCTGGGGCTGGCTGCTGAACCCGTCCCAGGGCGCCGATGCCCGCGGGCTGAACCGGCTGTTCGAAATCCTCCATCTGCATTTCCTGGAGAATCCGTGGTGGACCGCCGGCAGTAGATGGACGACGATGGCGTCCATCGCGTTACCCGCGGTCTGGCAGCTGTCGGGGTACATCATGGCGCTGTTCCTGGCCGGCTTCCGCGGGATCCCGCCGGAGCTGCGCGAGGCGGCCCGGGTGGACGGTGCGTCCGAGTTCAAGCTGTACCGGCATGTGCTGTTCCCGCAGCTGTCGCCGATCGCGCTGTCCGCGCTGATCATCCTCGGGCACATGTCGCTGAAGCTGTTCGACCTGATCTACGCGATCACCGGGCCGAACCAGTTCCGTACCGAGGTGCCCGCGGTCTACATGTGGAACACCTTGCTGCGCAGTGACATGGCGAAGTCGGCCGCGATCGCGATCGTACTGCTGGCAGTTGTCGCTGTCCTGGTCATCCCGTACATCGCGTACACCGTCCGGCAGGAGAACGAGCAATGAGCGCCGACACCGCCACCGCCGCGACCGGTACCGCCGCCGCGGCGGTCCGCCGGAAGCCGCCGAAGAGCCGGGGCGTGATCGCGGACGGCTCGACCCGGCGCAGCCGGACGGTCCGGTACGTCCTGCTGCTGCTGTTCCTGCTGTTCGTGCTGATCCCGGTGTACGTCGTACTGATCACCAGCTTCAAGACCTCCGGCGACACCACGGCCGCGTCGCAGTGGAGCCTGCCGAAGACCTGGACGCTGGAGCCCTGGCGGAAGGCCTGGGACGTCCTGCAGCCGTACATGATCCGGTCGCTGTCGCTGGCCATCCCGGCCGCGATCATCTCCTCGCTGATCGGGTCGATGAACGGGTTCGTGCTGGCCCGCTGGCGGTTCCCGGGAGCGAACATCGTCTTCGCGTTCATCCTGTTCGGGATGTTCATCCCGTACCAGGCGGTGATGCTGCCGTTGCGGACGACGTTCACCGAACTGGACGTCACCCGCGGGGTGCCGACGCTGATCCTGGCGCACTGTATCTACGGCATCCCGATCTGCACGCTGATCTTCCGGAACTACTACGCGACCGTGGTCCCGAACGAGATCATCGAGTCGGCCCGGGTGGACGGCGCCGGGCTGGTGCAGACGTACCTGCGGATCATCCTGCCGATCTCGATCTCCGGGTTCGTGGTGACGCTGATCTGGCAGTTCACCTCGGTCTGGAACGACTTCCTGTTCGCGTTGTTCCTGACCCAACAGGACAATGGTCCCGTCACTCTCGGGCTGGCGGCGCTGGCCGGCGGGCAGAAGGTCGACTACGCCGCCTCGATGGCGGGTGCGCTGATCACGTCGCTGCCGACGCTGATCGTCTACATCGTGCTCGGCCGGTGGTTCATCGGCGGTCTGATGGCAGGCGCGCTGAAGGGCTGACCTTCTCGGTACTTCCCGACGGCCCGTGCGCACTCGAGCACGGGCCGTCGTCAAGTTATCCACAGGACGCGCGCAGGGGCCTGCGGCGGACCGGCTCCGGACGGTAATCTCACGGAGGTGACCAAGTCTCCGAGTGGACGGGACGGACGGCGCAGCCACCTGCGGCTCGTCGGCTCCGATCCCGGCGAACCGTGCGTGCCGCCGGCGGGTGTCGATGTCGACACCACGCCGAGCGTCGCTGTGCTGGAGACCCTGCTGGAAACGCTCTCCCTCGACCTGGCCGCGGTGCCGGCCGCGCTGCACCCGGTGATCGCCGAGGCGTCCGTGGCCCGCTCGGCGGCGATGCTCGCCGACCAGCTGTGGCCGGCCGGGCGTCCTGACGAGATCGGCGAGGTGGAGCGCTTCTTCTGGGCCGACGCAGCCCGGGTGCTCGGTGAGCGCCGTGACCTGGAGTCCTTCGTGCTGCTGACCAGCCTGGCCCGGACCGTCGGGCCGGCCGGCCGGCTGCCGCTGCAGCGGGCGCACGTGTCCCGCCTGCGGACCCAGGACGAGGTGCCCGAGTGGGTGACCCGGATCGCCGGGTTCCGGCTGACCAGCGCGATCGTGTCCGAGGACATCACCGGTGACGGGCTGAGCGTCGTGCTCGACTACGACGACGAGCAGCACCCGCACACCGTGGTGGTGTTCATCGACAACAACATCGGCGCGATCATCAAGGACGTGTTCGTCGGCCCGCCGGTGGATCGCGTCCTGGAGGCGTACCAGCGCGGCGGCCGGGTGACCATCCGGACCGTGCGGCCGCCGATCGCCGCCGGGATCATCCTGCAGGCGCTCGGCGAGACCCGGGACTACGACGATCCGCCGGTCAGCGAGGACTTCGAGTTCTTCACCGGCCTGCTGGTGAACCGGCTGACCCAGATGCCGGAGCGCCCGGTCCGCCCGCCGATGCGGCCGTTGCTGACCCCGCGGCAGCGCGAGCAGCTGGTCGAGGAGTTCCTCGTGTCCCGGTTCGCGGCCGGGCTGCCCGGCGACGCGGCCGACATCGCCCGGCTCTGGGTCGACCACGCGGTCGACCACACAGTCGGCGGCCCGCTGCGGGTCAGCGGCGTGCTGGTCGAGCTGTTCCTGGCGCACTGGCTGCCCCGCAAGGTGCTTGCCGACAGCACCTACTTCGACGCGGTCCCGGTAGTGGTGAAGGCCTGGCTCGAGTTCGCCGGCGACCGCGGCAGCCTGCCGCTGGACACCGTCGACGAGGCGGTCGACGCGGTCGATGTCTGGCAGCCCGCACTGGAGGCCGCCGCGATGATCGACCCGGTCGGCTCGAAGCCCGGCGAGCGCGTCTTCCTCGACGACACCACCAACGACCTCGAGGACGCCTACCGCGCCCTGTCCGGCCTCGGCTCCCCACCCCAGCCCGACCTCGAGGGCCTCGACAACCACCAGGCCGCCACCCTCTCGGTGCTCGCCCCGCACGCCTGGCTGATGGCCGGCGAAACCCTCGGTACGGCGTACGCCCCCGACGCGTTCGACATCGCCGAACGCCTGGTCCGCGACGCCCCCGACCTCCTCACCAAGGCCCGCCTCTCGACCTGGCCCCGCGCCATCGTCTGGCTGATCGCCCACCGCCACCGCCTGGTCGGCCCCGGCGAGACCCTCACCCCCTACACCCTCGCCACCGACCTCTCCTCCTCCCCGGCAACCCTCCGCAAAACCGCCAAACTCCTCACCGACACCCTGATCCTGCCGCGCTGACCGCGGCGGTTGGGCTGTCGCGGACAATGGGTGGCATGCATGTGCGTGCGCCGGAGTTGCGGGGTCGTGGGTGGTTGAACACCGGGGGCCGGGAGTTGGCGTTGGCCGACTTCCGGGGGCGGTTCCTGTTGCTGGACTTCTGGACGTTCTGTTGTGTCAACTGCCTGCATGTGCTCGACGAGTTGCGGCCGTTGGAGGAGAAGTACGGCGATGCGCTGGTGATCGTCGGGGTGCATTCGCCGAAGTTCGCGCATGAGGGGGAAGCGGCGGCGGTGCGGGCGGCCGTCGAGCGGTACGAGGTGGGGCATCCGGTGCTGGACGACCCGGAGCTGGTCACCTGGCAGAACTACACGGCCCGCGCCTGGCCGACGCTCGTGCTGGTGGATCCGAACGGGTACATCGTCGCGCAGTACTCCGGCGAAGGGCACCTGCACGCGCTGGATGCGTTGCTGGCGGAGCTTGTCGCCGAACACGAGGCCGCCGGAACGTTGACCCGCGGCAAGTCGCCGTACGTCGCGCCCGCGGCGAAGCCGACCGATCTGCGGTTCCCGGCGAAGGTGGTTGCGCTGGACAACGGGTTCCTGGTCGCGGACGCGGGGAACCACAGCATCGTGGAGCTTGCCGCCGACGCGACCACCGTCGTACGTCGGATCGGAACGGGCGAGCGTGGTTTCGTGGACGGCGGCGACTCCGAGGCGCGGTTCTCCGAGCCGAACGGGCTGGTCCTGCTCCCGGACGACATCGCCGCCCGGACCGGGTACGACCTGGTCGTGGCGGACACGGTCAATCACGCGCTCCGTGGGGTCCACCTGCAGAGCGGTGAGGTCACGACGCTGGTCGGCACCGGCAAGCAGTGGATGGACGGCGACGGCACCGACGTACTGAGTTCGCCGTGGGACGTCGCGTGGTGGGGCGGCAAGGTGTGGATCGCGATGGCCGGCGTACACCAGCTGTGGACGTTCGACCCGTTCACCGGGGTGACCGAGATTGCCGCGGGGACGACCAACGAAGGGCTGAAGGACGGTCCGCTCGACGAGGCGTGGTTCGCGCAGACCAGCGGGCTGGCGGCAGACGGGGAGCGGCTGTGGCTCGCCGACTCCGAGATCTCCGCGCTGCGCTGGATCGACCAGACCGTGCACACCGCCGTCGGCACCGGGCTCTTCGACTTCGGGCTGCGCGACGGCAAGGCGAGCGAGGCGTTGCTGCAGCACCCGCTCGGCGTGACCGTGCTGCCGGACGGCTCGATCGCGATCGCGGATACGTACAACGGCGCCGTCAGAAGATACGACCCGGCTACTGACATCGTCGAGACGATGGCTACCGGACTGGCCGAGCCCAGCGGGGCCGTTGTCATCGGCAACGAACTGCTGGTGGTCGAGTCCGCCGCGCACCGGCTGACCCGGATCCCGCTCGGCGCGTCGGCGACCGCGACCGAGTTCAGCACCCGGACCCAGCGTCCGCCGATGGACCTGGCGGCCGGCGAGGTCACCCTCGAGGTCGTCTTCACGCCGCCGCCCGGCCAGAAGCTCGACGACCGGTACGGCCCGTCGACCCGGCTGCTGGTCTCGTCCACCCCGGACAACCTGCTCCGCGAGGGCGCCGGCGATTCCACGGAGCTCGTACGGCGCTTGGTCGTCGACCCGCACGCTGGTTCCGGCGTACTGCATGTGGCTGTGCAGGCCGCGTCGTGCGACGACTCGGCCGAGGTCGAGTTCCCCGCCTGCCACATGCACCGGCAGGACTGGGGCGTCCCGGTCACCATCACCCCCGACGGCCCGAACCGGCTGGAACTGGTGCTGTCCGGCGGCAAGTAGGAGTTTGTGGTTCGGGTACCGGAGAGGCGTCAGACAGTCGCGGCCAGGAGCGAAGCGAGGACGTCGATGAGTATCGGTGTGGGCATCTTTCTGATGGTGGTGGGCGCCGTCCTGGCGTTCGCTGTCCGGGACACCTGGGACGCCGTCAACCTGCAGGTGGTCGGCTACATCCTGATGCTGGCCGGCCTGGCCGGCATCCTGCTGTCGTTCTACATCGCCAACCGCCGCCGCCGTGTCGAGACCAGCGCCATCGACCCGGCCGTCGAGGAGGAGTACCGCGTCGTGGAGGAGCACCACCGCGACGTACGGGAGTGACGCTCAGCTGCTGCGGAGTTCGATGTCGCCCGAGGTGGTGCTGACCGAGACGGAGTGCGAGCCGTTGTCGGTGTTGCCGAGTTTGTTCTCGATATCGCCGTGCCCGGTGTCGGTGCTGACCTTGTAGTCGGTGCCGGGCGCGGTGATCTGGACGTCGCCGCTGGTGTCCTTGGCGTGTACGTCGTTCGCCTCGGCGAGGGTCAGCTCGATGTCGCCTGAGGTCGTCTCGACGTCGACCGGGCCGCCCTTCAGGTCCTTGCCCTCGATGTCGCCGGAGTTCGCCTTGACGTCGAGTTTGCCGTTCAGGCCGTGCACCGACACGTCGCCGGAAGTCGCGTCCAGGTTGACGTCGCCGTCGATGTCGCGGAGTTCGAGGGAGCCTGAGGTTGCCTTGGCGTCGACGCCGCCGACCCCGGTGAGCTGTACGTCGCCACTGCCGCTCTCACCGGTCACCTTGGTGCCGCGCGGGACGGTGATCTCGTAGTCCGCGCTGCACTGCCAGCCGCATTTGCCGTCGAGCTTGAGGACGCCGTCGTGCACCGAGTATGCGTTGCCGTGCTTGAAGAACCAGTACTTGCGCTTCTCCCGCACAGTCGTCTGGCTGTCGTCGGAGACCTTGATCGTGATGTCGGAGTGACCGGCGGCGAGCTCGACCGAGGTGATCTTGTCGTCGATCTTGTGTGTGTCGTCCGAGCCCCGATCCCCGAACTGCCAGAACGCCAGCCCGGCCGCCGCTACCAGCAGTACCACGCCGAGCTGCTTGTTCTCCGCCATCGTCCGCCTCTTCTCGAGCCCACCCACGCTGTCGCAACGACAGTAGGCGTCGAGCCCACCTCGGAGGATCCGGCAGATCCCCCGAGGCCACCCTGAGCACTCCTCAGGGATCTACCGGTGCAGCTCGCCCCGGGACACCGACGCGGCAAGGTCGTCCCCGGTGGTGCCGAAGAAGGTCCGGGCCCAGAGCGAGTCCTCGTACCAGTACGGGCCGTCCTTGCCGGGCAGTGACGCCGGTGCCGCGCCGCGCTTGAGGGCTTGCCGGCATTCGGCGCACAGCGGCAGCGTCAGCGTGGTCCCGTTGGACTCGACCTTCGTCGGCCGTCCGGTCGAACGCCCGTGCAGCGGGTTGAAGGCACACAGCTCTGGTACGTCGGTCACGCGCCGGCCGGCTGCGGTCGCGACCGCGGCGTCGTACTCGCGGCGGCCCTTGTCCAGCAGCACCATCGCGCCGACCAGGTCGACGAGGTCCGGCGACGTGGCGTCGAGCACCTTCGACGCGGCGGCGTGGTCGTCCAGCGCGGCCTGCTGGTACGCCAGCCCGGCGCCTTCGGTCGTCGGCAGGGCCGCGAGCTGCGAGCCGAGCGTGGTGAGTTCCGCGGTCGTGTCCCGGGTCAGCTTCCGGCGCCGTTCGGCCGCCACCGTCGCGGCGACGTGTGGCGGGATCCGGAACGTCTTCTCCCGGTTCGGCCGCGACCCGGATCCGCGGACCCGCCCGATCACCAGCCCGAGCGCGACCAGCACGACCAGCCCGCCGACGATCCCGAGCGTGATCACGGTGCCGTGCCCGCCGGATTCGGAGCTGTCCCGGCGCGGCGGCGTCCCCGAGTTCGGGCGCGCGGACGTCTTCGGGATCCCCGGCTGGGCGAGCAGCTCGTACATCCGGGCCACCACCTCGGTCGGCCCCGCGTCGTACCCGGTGTCGTCCAGGGCCCGCTGCCGGGACGCGTTCAGCTTCTCCTCGCTGACCTGCGGCAGGTCCTTCGCCTCGTACCAAGGGAAGCGGCTGCCGCCGTCGACCACGACGTACAGGCCGGGCTTCTGGAGCGCGTCCATCACCAGTGTGAGGACGTTGCTCTCCTTGCCCTGGAACTCGTCGCTCGGGGTCAGCGGCAGGATGATCGTGTACGTCGGGTACCCGAGCGCGGCCGCCTTCTTCTTGACGTCGGCGCGCAGGTTCTCCGGCAGCGCGGTCTTGTACGCCGGGTCGATGTACAGCGAGTCCTTGAGCAGCGCGGTCGCGATCTCGTGCGCCCGCTGCGCCGGGGTCCCGGCGGGTGTGGCCTGAGCCGGCGCGGCGACCAGCACGGTCAGCGCGGCAGCCAGCCACGCGAGCAGAATCCGGGCCTTCACGAGCGTTCCTTCCGTCGTCGCGGAGTGGCGATCGCCGCCACGAGCAGTACGAGTCCGCCGAGGACGCCGCCGCCCATCAGGCCGAGCACGAGGCCGCCGCCGCCGTTGGCGAGCGCCTTGCCGACGGTGAACCTGTCCTCGACCGACGGCGACGAGGGCTCGGGGGCCGGGGTCGGCGTCGGTGTCGTCCGGGCAGGCTCCGGCGTACTCGACTTGTACTCCTTGATCCCGTCCAGGTAGTCCCTGAGCTGGCTGCTCAGCGACTGCTTCCCGTCCGGGTAGGTCCAGTCCGGTGCGTACGCCGCGATCTCGTGCGCGACGCCGTGCGTGTCGTCGCCGTCCATCACGACGTAGATGCCGGGCTTGCCGTTCGCGGCCGCGAACCGGCCGGCCAGGAGCTGAGTGTCGCCCCGCTCCGGGAACCAGGCGCCGGTCGGTACGACGGCGACGTACACCGGCCGGTTCGCCCCGGCGATGACCTTGTCCATCTCGTCGGTGTCGGCGATCGAGGCGTAGTCCGGGTCGACGTACACCGGCCCCGACCCCCAGGCCGCGACCGCGGCGGTGATCCGCGGATCGGTCGGCGTGGCCGCCCAGGCGGTACCGGTGAGCAGGATGACCGTTGCCGTCAGCAACAGGAGGAGCCGCCTCATCGGACCTCGTCCTTCCAGGCCGCGACCCGCTCCGGCAGATCGTCCGACAGCGCGCCGAAACCGCTCGCGACCATCGGGTTGTCCTCCGGCTCCAGGGTCCAGTACGGCACCTGCTTCCGGTCGTGACCGAGCAGCCCGGACTTCGACCAGACGCGGAGCCCGCGCGGTGTGTTCCCGCGCCGTACGACGCCCGCGCACTGCTGGCAGGCCGGCACCTCGACGTCGTCCGACCAGTCCACCGTCGCCGTACCGGGGGTGTGCGTCGGGTCGAAGAAGCACGGCGGCTGCAGGGCCGCGCCGGACGCGACCCGCTCGGCCTGGCGGGCCAGCACCAGCGCACCCGCGGCCGCGAGCAGGTCGTCCGGATGGTCGGCGCGCAGCGTCTGCGCGGCATCCAGCCGGCGGTACGCCTCGTCGCGCTGGTCCAGCTGTTTCGGCGTCCGGTTGCGGCGCCGGTCGAGCCGGGCGACGGCGCGCTCGGCCGCGGTGATCCGGTCGTCGGCCTTGAGTTGCACCTCCAACGCGTCGGTCGCCGGGTCTTCCTTGGCCGCCGGTTTGCTGCGCTTCGGCGTGGTCCGGCGGCGCCGCAGCGCGAGGACCAGCGTCAGCGTGAACCCGAGGACCGCGCCGATCCCCATCCCGATGTACGTCGACCGGTCCGCCTTGTCGGTCGTCGACAGGCCGTGGTCGCTGTGGTCGATCGGCGGCCGCCGATCCGCCGTCGGGACGGTCGGCAGTGCGCGGCCGTCGAGCGCCGTCGAGGCTTCCTGGATGGTCCGGACGATCGACGGCGCGGGCCGGTCCGTGGTCACCTCCAGGCGCTGCTTGTCGTCGTTCTGGACGCTGACCAGGTCGCGGCCGCGGAGCCCGCCGGCCCGGTACATCTCGGCGCTGACCGACCAGTACGTGCCGTTCACCACCGCGATCAGGTACAGGCCCGGCGTACCGATGCGTGCCTGCAGCAAGGTCGGCAGGTCGAACCGGGCCTCCCGGATCGGCGGCGTCCACGGCACGATCGCGACGTACACCGGCATGCCCGCGGTCCGCATCGCGGCCCGGATCCGGGTCAGCTCGGTGGCCGGGATCCCGCCGGCCAGCCGTGGGTCGACCGACAGGTGGTCGGTCCGCCAGGCCGCGGCGATCCGGTCCGGCAACTCCGGCGTCGCCGCCCGCGCCGGAACGGCGGGCAGCACGAAGAGGACCGCGAGCAGGGCGGTGAGGAGACGGGCGCGCATCGCGGACAGCGTACGACGACCAGACGGGGGCACATGCACACGGACGCAGGGGCGCATCGAACGGTTCCAGTCGCCACAGAGGGTGTCTTGGGATTCCGCGCCTACTGCGCGGCACTCGGCGGGCACCTCGGCGCACAATCCCAAGACACCCTCTAAGTTGGCGCGACCCTGGCTCGGACAGGGGAAACCAAGCCAGGGTCACGGTGTTGCAGGGCAGAAACGTTGCCGTATCACGACGCTCCGCAACAGGGCAGATCGTGGGGCAACCTGGGGCAGATCGGCGAAATCATGCCCCGAACCCTCCGGCTCGACCCGCGCAAGTGGCCGAGCCGGAGGAGCCTCAGAACGCGGACTCGGGGAGGTCCATGACGTCCAGATCGGTGAGCTCGGCCTTCACCCGCTCGGCCCGGACCGACGGCATCGTGGACCGCACGAACCACTGCGCCGCGGCCACCTTTCCGGCGTAAAAGTCCTGGTCAGCGGCCGAAAGGTCGCCACCGAGCCGCTCCAGCGCGACCTCGGCCTGCCGCAGCATCAGCCACGAGCAGACCACGTCGCCGAGGACGAACAGCAGCCGCGAGGTGTTCAGCCCGACCTTGTAGACGTTGCGGGGGTCGCCGTTCTCTGCCTGGGGATTGCTGGCCATCAGGGCCTGCCCCATGATGCCCAGGATTTTCTGCGTGTCCTCGAGGCCCTTGGCGAGCAGTCCACGCTCCTCCTTCAGGCGGCCGTTGCCCGCCTCGGAGGCGACGAACGCCTGCACCTGCTCGGCCAGATGCCCCAGTGCCTTGCCCTGGTCCTTGATGATCTTCCGGAAGAACAGGTCCTGGCCCTGGATCGCGGTCGTGCCCTCGTAGAGGGTGTCGATCTTCGCGTCCCGGACGTACTGCTCGATCGGGTAGTCCTGCAGGAAGCCGGAGCCGCCGAACGTCTGCAGCGACTCGGTGCCGAGCAGCGTCCACGACTTCTCCGAGCCGTACCCCTTCACCAGCGGCAGCAGCAGGTCGTTCACGCCCTCGGCGAGCTTGTCCCGCTCACCGGCGTACCGGGCCTGCTCGGCGCGGTCCTGGTACGTCGCCGTGAACAGCACGAGCGCCCGCAGTGCCTCGGCGTACGCCTTCTGCGTCAGCAACGACCGTCGTACGTCGGGGTGGTGGGTGATCGTGACGCGCGGCGCGTCCTTGGCCGGGTTGGTCATGTCCGCGCCCTGCACCCGCTCCTTGGCGTACTCGAGCGCGTTCAGGTAGCCGGTGGAGAGGGTGGCGATCGCCTTGGTGCCGACCATCATCCGGGCGTACTCGATCACCTGGAACATCTGCGCGATGCCGTCGTGCACCTCGCCGAGCAGCCAGCCCTTCGCGGGCACGCCGTCGCCGAAGGTGATCTCGCAGGTCGTCGAGACCTTGATGCCCATCTTCTTCTCGACGTTCGTGACGAAGGCGCCGTTGCGCTCACCGGTCAGCTCGCCGGTCTCCAGGTCGAAGTGGTACTTCGGGACCACGAACAGGCTCAGGCCCTTCGTGCCCGGACCACCGACGCCCTCGATGCCCTGCGGCCGCGCGAGCACCAGGTGGACGATGTTCTCGGTCATGTCCTGCTCGCCCGAGGTGATGAACCGCTTGACGCCCTCGATGTGCCAGGAGCCGTCGTCCTGCAGCGTGGCCTTGGTCCGCCCGGCGCCGACGTCGGAGCCGGCGTCCGGCTCGGTCAGCACCATGGTGGCGCCCCAGCCGCGCTCGATGATGTGGTGCGCGATCTTCTGGTCGCGCTCGGTGCCGTTGCGCCAGAGCACGTGCGCGAAGTTCGGGCCGGCGGCGTACATGTGCACCGGCGGGTTGGCGCCCAGCACCAGCTCGGCGGCCGCCCAGCGCAGCGACGGCGGGGTCGGCTGACCGCCGAGCTCAGCCGGCAGCTCGAGCTTGAACCATTCCGCGTCCATGTAGGCGTGGTAGCTCTTCTTGAACGCCTCTGGCATCCGGACCTCGTGGGCGTCGGGGTCGAAGACCGGCGGGTTCCGGTCGGCCTCCGCGAACGACTCGGCCAGCTCGTGCTTGGCCAGTCGGTCGACCTCCGCGAGCACCTCTCGGGCGGTGTCGACGTCCATCTCGGCGTACGGGCCCTGTCCGAGCACGTCACCCCGGCCCAGCACCTCGAGCAGGTTGAACTCGATGTCCCGCAGATTCGACTTGTAGTGACTCACGAAGGCTCCCTTACTCACGAGTAACTTAAGTATATACCCGTCGGTAATGAGGGCAAAGGGGGTTTGCTGTGACCTGTGACAGTATTAATGCCGCGACTCCGTCGCGGCGGGTCATGGGGCTCGACCTCCCGGTCTTCCCTCGTCGCTCTGGTCGCTGCGCTCCCGCCGCTCCTCAGTCCAGACCGGGAGGCCCCATGCCCAGGCTGATATACGAGACGCACTCGATCACCGTCGACAACGAGACCGGCTTCGCGACCGGATGGCTGCCGGGTGAGCTGTCCGTCGAGGGGCGGCGGCTCGCGGCGGAGCTGGGGGAGCGGCGGCGGGATGTCGACGTGGTGTTCAGCTCGGACCTGCGGCGCGCGGTGGAGACCGTCGAGCTCGCGGGGCTGACCGCGCCGCATCTCCAGGACTGGCGACTGCGGGAGTGCAACTACGGGATGCTGAACGGCGCGCCGATGGACGCGCTCGACCCCCGTGCCGAGCGCGTCCGGACCCCGTTCCCCGACGGCCAGTCGTACGCCGATGTCGTCGACCTGACCCGCTCGTTCCTGGCCGACGTCAAGCAGTGGTACCCCGACGCGACGGTCCTCGTCGTCGCGCACTCCGGCGAACAGGTGGGCCCTGGAACACCTGCTCGGGAGCGGGCGACCGATGGAGGAACTGATCGAGGCGCCGTTCAACTGGCAGCCAGGCTGGACCTACGCGTTGTAGACGGTGTTGCTGCCGTAGAGCTTCTGGGTGAAGGCGGACATGTACGACGATGTGTCCGCCTCGGTCAGGTTGTACGTGAGGAACACGCCGTACCCCTCGTTGACCGTCCGTTGGGCGAGGCTTGCCGCGGTGGACGAGCTGGTCGCGGTGTACGACACGGCGGCGGGCGAGAGCCGGGACTTCTCGCTCGGGCCGGCCGGGACGCCCCAGGTGCCGTAGTACGGGTTCCACGCGTAGTTGAAGGTCTCGGCGATGCTCTGGCCGTTGTAGCTCAGGCGGTCCGCGGCCGGGCCGATGTCGTACAGCGTGATCAGCTTGTTCGGCAGCTTCGCGCGGAGCGCCTGGACCAGGTACACGAACGAGAAGTCGTTCGGCTGACCGGTGCCGTTGTTGCCGTACTCCGCGTACTCGTCGTCGAAGTCGATCCCGTCCAGGCCGTACTGGTTGACGGCGTCCGCGAGCTGCTGGGCGAATGCGTCCGCGGACGCCTGGTCCGGGAAGTTCGCGAAGCCGGCGCCTTGGTGGTTGCCGAGGATCGACAGCAGCACCTTGATGCCCTTGGCCTGCAGCGGGCGGACCTGGGTCGCGACGTTGTCGAGCACACTCTGGACCTGCTGGTTGAACGAGAGGTACGCCTTGGTGCCGTCGTAGTTGATGTTCGCGGCGAAGATCACCGCGATGTCGATCACCTGTGAGCCGCCGTTGGCCAGCGTGTACTTGCCGGCGCTCAGCATGCTGTGGTCGTTGACCTCGATGTACGCGACGGTCACCGGTCCGGTCTTCGCGCGCGGGCGGCGTTTGCCGGCCGCGTCGGCCGGGAGCGCGGCACCGGTGGCGGCCGCGGCGGTACCGGCGGCCAGGGCTGACAACAGGGTCCTTCGCTTCATGAGCTGATCGACTCCTCGTCAAGGTGGGCGGTGTTGCTATATCGGTTAAGTAGCTCCCACCGCCTGCCGGAGAGGCCGTGATGACGGCTGAGATAAACCGGTATAGCGTCACTGATCATCAATCCGTGATCACCGGCTGTCAAGGCCCGGGGTCGATGACCGAGACTGGAGGTTGCGACCGGCCACCGACGGGAGTGACATGCGAGTGATCGGACTGATGTCCGGGACGTCGTACGACGCGATCGACGCCGCTGCCGCGGACCTGCGGCTGGACGGGGACCAGCTGGTCCTGACGCCGCTGGGGATGCTCAGCCAGCCGTATCCGGACGAGCTCCGCGCGGCGGTCGCGGCCGCGCTGCCGCCGGCGCCGACCACGATGGAGCAGGTCTGCCGGCTCGACACCGGGATCGGGCAGGCGTTCGCGGCGGTCGCACGGCAGGCGGTCGAGCAGCTGTGCGGCGGGTACGCGGACCTGATCGTGTCGCACGGACAGACGATGTACCACTGGGTCGACGGCGGCGTCGTCCACGGGACGATGCAGCTCGGGCAGCCCGCCTGGATCGCGGAGGCCACCGGCGTACCGGTCGTGTCCGACCTGCGGGCGCGGGACGTCGCCGCGGGCGGTCAGGGCGCGCCGCTGGTCAGCATCATCGACGTACTGTGGCTGCGTGGGCGTCCCGGCGTACCCGTCGCGCTGAACCTCGGCGGAATCGCGAACATCACCGTCGTGCACGGCGACCCGGTCGCGTTCGACACCGGTCCGGCGAATGCGCTGGTCGACGCCGTGGTGACCGAGCTGACCGGGCAGGCGTTCGACGCGGACGGGGTGATGGCCGCCCGCGGGCAGGTCCATCTCGAGCTGCTCGACCGGCTGCTGGCCGAGCCGTACTACGCCCGCCCGGCGCCGAAGTCGACGGGCAAGGAGCTGTTCAACCTCGAGTACGTCGCGCACGCCCTCGAAGGACTGCCGGTGATCCCGGCCGAGGACCTGGTCGCCACGGTGACCACGCTGACGGCGCGGACCGTCGCCGATGCGGTACGGCGGTACGGCGGGACCGAGGTGGTCGCGTCCGGCGGCGGGATCCGGAACCCGGTGCTGATGCATCTGCTCGCGGACGAGCTGGAGATACCGGTCCGGACCACCGACGAGTTGGGCATGCCGTCGGCGGCGAAGGAGGCGTACGCGTTCGCCGTCCTCGGGTTCCTGACCGTGCACGGCCTCGGCGCGACGGTGCCCAGTTGTACCGGCGCGCGGCACGCGAGCGTGCTCGGATCGGTCACTCCGGGACCGAGCGGCCTCCCGACGATTTCCGGCGAGGCACGACCTCCCCTGCGCCTTTTGGTCGAATGACCGCACACTAGGTACGTGACGAGGTTGTTCGTGGTGACCGGTGCGCCCGGTTCGGGGAAGTCGACGGTTGTGCCGGAGCTGGTCCGGCTCAACCCGGGCAATCTGGTCGTGATGGACATGGACGAGCTGCTGGACGACAACGGCCGGCTGCTCGGCATCTCGATCGCGAGTCCGACGGCGGCGCCGATCTGGCCGGCGTACAACGCGCTGTGGTTGCGGATCACCGAGCTGATCCGGCGCTCCGGCATCCCGGTGCTGCTGCTCACGCCGGGGCTGCCGACCGAGCTGCCGGAGGGGCGGTGGCTGCACCTGGACTGCCCGGACGCCGTACGGCGGAAGCGGCTGGCGGCACGGGGGTGGCCCGCGGTGCAGATCGAGGAGGCGGTCGCGGACGCGGCCGAGCTGCGCAAGTACGTGCCGCGGTCGGTGCTGTCGGACGTGAACCCGGAGCGGTGCGCGAAGGGGATCCTGGACTGGATCCGCGGCGAGCGCTTCGGGAAGACCCTCAGCCTGTGGGGCCGGCTCCGGAGTTGACCTTCGAGTGGGTGCAGGGATGAGGGTCAGACGCATGACGATCAGTGAGTTCGCACGGCTGGTGGGGCTGGCACCGAGTGCGCTGCGGTTCTACGACGACTGCGACCTGCTCCTCCCCGCCGAGGTCGACGCGACGACCGGCTACCGGTACTACGACCCGTCCCAGGCGCCGCGCGCCCGGCTGCTCCGCGACCTCCGCGAGATCGACCTGCCGCTCCCGGACGTCCGCGAGGCCCTCGACGCACCGCCCGCCGAGGTCGCCGAGCTGATCCGCGCCCACCTCCGCACCCTGCAGGCCAAGTCCACCGCCACCCAGGAAGCCGCCACCCGCCTCCTCACCCAACTCCTCTCGCACCGGTCCGCCACCCTCCTCGGCGGACCCGAACTCGCCAGCGCCATCCGCCAGGTCACCCCGGCGGCTGCCTCCGACGATTCGGCGCCTGCCTTGAGTTGTGTGCTGGTCGAGTTCTCCCCCGAGGAAGTCGTGTTCGTGGCGACGGACCGGTACCGGCTGGCGGTACGGACCGTGCGGCCGGTGGAGTTCGGCGGGACGAGCGGGCAGGTACTCGTGCCCGCGGCGGAGCTTGCCGCGGCGAGCCGGTGGGTCGCGGCAGGGGACGTCGTACGGCTGGAGGTGAACGGCGGGCTGGTCCTGGTGCGGGGTGACGAGTCGCGGGAGATGCCGGTCGTGGAGGCGGAGTATCCGGCGTACCAGCAGATCCTCGAAGGGCTCGCGCCGCCGACCTGCCGGGTGGTGGTGGACCGGCTGCGCTTGCTCGACGTCCTCGCGGGCCGGGAGATTGTTGCCGTTGACATCGACTCCGAAGTGCTGCGGATCGGCGACGAGGCGCGGCTCGACGTGATCGGTACCGGGTCCGTGCGGGTCGGGTTCACCGCGAGTCTGCTGGCCGCGGCCCTCGAGGCGAGCGTGGGGCCCGACGTACTGCTGGAGATCGGTGATCCGTCGCGGCCGGTCGTCGTCCGGTCGGCCGATCAGGGAACGTTCACCACCTTGGTGATGCCCGTCCGGCTGGACGGGTGAACCGGGCGTACTACGGCTGGCTGGCAGGCTCCACCCTCTCGGTGTTCGGCGACACCGCGCTGTTCTTCGCCCTCGGCTGGGCGGCGACCGGCATCGGCCCGCGGGTCGCCGCGCTCGTCCTCACCGGGTTCACCCTGCCGCGCGCCGTACTGCTGCTGCTCGGCGGCGTCCTCGGCGACCGCCTCGGGCCGCGCCGCCTGCTGCTCACCTGCACCGCGATCGTCGGTGTGTGCTGCTTCCTGCTCGCGGTCGTCGTAGGGATCCGCGGGGTGTCGGCCGGCGTACTGCTGGCGACGTCGATCACGGTCGGCACGGTCGACGCCTTCGCGATCCCGGCGTCCGGCGTACTGCCGCGCTTGTTCGTCCCTGACGATCAGTTGCCTCGGGCAATGGCTCTGCGGACGTCCGCGACCCAGGTCATCACGCTCGCGGGTGGCCCGCTGAGTGGGATGCTCGTCGCAACGCTCGGCCTCGTCGGCGCCTTGGTTGTCGACGGTGCCACCTTCGCCGTTCTGTTCCTTGTTTTGTTGATGTTGCGACCGCCGTACGACGTACCGCCGCAGCCGGACCGCCCGTCCGTCGTGCGCGCCGCGCTGGACGGGGTGCGCGTGGCGCTCGCGGATCCGGTGCTGCGGATGATCCTCGGTGTCGTCGGCCTGGTGGCGGCGTTCGTTCTTCCGGTGACGTCGCTCTGTGTTCCGTTGCTCGCCCGCGCGCACGGCTGGGCGGCCGGTCAGGCTGGTTTTGT
The DNA here is from genome assembly GCF_054189145.1 of Kribbella sp. WER1. Taxonomy (NCBI): domain Bacteria; kingdom Bacillati; phylum Actinomycetota; class Actinomycetes; order Propionibacteriales; family Kribbellaceae; genus Kribbella; species Kribbella sp. WER1. The sequence goes on from NZ_CM135186.1 coordinate 4,939,769, forward strand.
TGTCGCAGGCAACGTATGTGGCAGCCTGCTCGTCGCCTTGCTGGTAGCCCGGTACGGGACGTTCTCACGCGCGGGTGTTGCCGGAGGCATCGGTTGCCTGCTGGCGGCGTTCGGTATCGCCGACCTGGCGCTCGCGCCGTCCGTCCCGCTGGCCGTCGGCGCGACGCTCGTCCAGGGCCTGGGCGTCGGCCTCTTCACGTCCCACCTGGCGCCGGTCTTCGTCCGCAGTACGCCGAAATCACACCTCACCCGGCTGCAATCCCTGCTGTCGTTGGTGCAAACCGTCCCGCTGATCGCATCCACCAACCTGCTGGCAACCATCGACGTACGCCACGCCCTGGACCTCGCCGCTACAGCAACCGCCCTGGCCGGCCTTATGTTGCTGAGGCTCTGAAGTCGATCTCGAACGTCGGATACTCCGGCTGCGGACACGGCTCCCCGCGATACCCGAGCGCCTCGTAGAACGGCGCCGACCGCTCGTGATGCGCCTGCCACTCCAGATACCGCACCCGCGTCGACGCCCACTCCACGACGCCCGCCATCAACTCCCGCCCGATCCCACCACCCCGCCGCTCCGGCACGACGTACAGATCGTGCAACCGCCCGTGATGCCGCGCCCCACCCCGCAGATGCGTCCCGTAGTCCTGCACCGCGGCGTACCCCACCAGCCCACCATCGTCGTACCCCAACGCCACCCACCGCGGATCCACCACCAACTCCGCGAAGAACCCCCGACTCTCCTCCTCCGAAAACGCCGTCCCAAACCCCTCCACCAACGGCCAAAACCCACCCCAGTCCGCCAACGTCACCACCCGAACACCCATCCCACCACCCTCTCAGTCGCCCAGTCCGCAAGCAGCTGATTTGTTGACAACATGTTGTCGCGATGACAACATGTTGTCTATGAGGACAGCGTATGTGGCGGTGTACGAGACGTTGGCGGACTGGGAGATCGGGTATCTGACGGTCGAGTTGCGGACCGGGCGGTTTACCGGGGAGTCGTGGCGGGTGGTGACGGTTGGGGAGTCGCTTGAGGCCGTTGTCACGATGGGTGGGCTGCGGATTGTGCCGGATGTGACGATCGCGGACGTGCGGCCGGACGCCGGGGATCTGCTGGTGCTGGCGGGGTCGGGGGAGTGGGACAACGGGGGTGGGGAGGAGTTTGCGAAGTTGGCGGGGCGGTTCCTCGACGACGGGGTGCCGGTGGCGGCGATCTGTGGGGCGACGGCGGGGCTGGCTCGGGCGGGGTTGCTGGACGGGCGGAAGCACACGAGCGCGGCCAAGGAGTACCTGCAGGCGACGGGGTATCAGGGCGCGGACGGGTACGTCGATGCGCGCGCGGTGATCGGTGGGGACCTGATCACGGCGGGGCCGGACTCGCCGGTGCAGTTCGCGCGGGCGGTGCTCGAGCGGCTCGGGCTGGCGGACGAGCGGAAGCTGGAGGCGTACGAGGGCGTGTTCCACCGTGCGGACCCGGCCGCCTACGCGACGCTGGTGGGATGACGCGCAAGGACGAGACGCCGCCGCGGGACGAGTGGCCGACGCCAGGCCCGCAGTCGGAAGGTGGTGCGGCGTTGACCGACGTCGTGCTGGCCACCTTCCGGCTGAATGCGCGGCTGATGGAGGCAGCGCAGGGGATGGCCGCGAACGGCGGCCTCACGGCGGCGTGGTGGCAGGTGCTCGGCGGCGTACTGCGGGAGCCGCACTCGGTCGCTGACGTCGGCCGGATCATGGGCGTGAGCCGGCAGGGCGTGCAGCGGATCGCGGATCTGCTGGTCGAACGCGGTCTCGCGGAGTACCGGCCGAACCCGGCGCATCGGCGGGCGAAACTGCTCGCCTGTACCGAGGCCGGGTACTACGCGATCCGGCAGATCGCGGTCGCGCAGCACCCGTGGACGTCGGAGTTGGCGGAGACCGTCGACATCGACGATCTCCGCACCACGCTGCGCACGATGCAGGCGCTGATCACCAAGCTGGAAGAAGCCTGACGGCGAGGCTGCTCCCGTAGGTGTGCCGAGTAGTGAAGGTGATGCGGGTCCCGGTGACGGTCCGCGTCACCTGTACTCCGTCGACCGGCGCGGAGGCCTTCAGGTACTGCGCCGGCAGGTTGACCGTGATGTTGTCGCGCCCCGTGGTGGGATCGGACACGGCAACGCTCACCGTCGCGCCGGCGCGTCGGACGAGCAGCGAAGCGGGACCGTCGACGGTGAGCCCGGGCAGATGGTGCAGACCGGGGCTGAAGGAGTTCGCGGCGGTCAGGTGCAGGCCGTTGTGCTGGATCGCCTGCAGCCTGGTCGTGTTGGTGAGCAGCGTGAGACGGCCGTGCCGGTAGGCGTTCAACGCGGATTCTGTTGCGTTGGGCACCAATGCGTACGCCAGTGTGTGCTTGCGCCCCGGCGGCTGGGCGTGAGTGAGGGCGAAGACCTGTTTGGTGACGGCGGTGTCCGGGTTCGACGTACGCACGACTCGACGGCTCCGCGTCACCTTCTCCACCTGCGCGGCGACGTCCGCCTCCTGCAGGAAGTAGTAGCCGACGGCAACTGTTCCGTCGGTGTAGCGGACCCACCGCGACGACCGCGAGACGTCCACCGGCGCGGCGGCGGACGCGATGCGGGTGTCGAGGGTCGTGGTGACGGCGCGGGTCGGGTCGCCGACGCCGGCGGCGAGTACGACGATCTCGTCGTCCAGCAGGAACCACGACTTGGTCGCGGACGCGTTCTTGTACACGACGAAGTCCGCAGGCAGGTCCCGCCGCGACGCGTACGCGAAGTCGTCCGACTGCACCCACCCGGCCGCGCCGTACGCGTCCAGCGTCGCGCCGCCGGAGTACGTGTTCGTCCCGACCGGGAAGTACACGTAGGTGTTCTGCGACTCGGACGACGCCGTGAAGCCCGCGGCCGCGTTGTCGTAGTACGCCGTCCCGTACAGCTCCGGCACCGACTTGCGGGTCTCGACCGGCGCGGTCACGCCACCGAGCGCGTACGGCGACACCGTGGTGAAGTAGTCGATGCCGAACGCCTGCGTCTGGTCCTGCCCGGACAGGTACAGGTAGTGCGCCCCGTCCCCCTGGAACCAGGGCAGCAGGTTCTCCCCGCTCATGTACTCGTACTTGCTGATCCGCGACGAGTTCCGCGCCAGCGCGAACGCGTACCCGGGCCGCCGGTGTACGGTCCGGTCCATCGCGTTGAACGCCGTACTGAGTGCCGCCGGGTTGAGGTCGGCCGGCACGATCGACGCGTCGGCCTTGAGGTCCGCGAACCGCCCGACGCTGACCGGCGACACGAAGCTGTTCACGTTGATCGTCGGCCGCGCGGTGAACTTCGCGAACGCCTTCAATCGGCCCGCGTCGGTACCGGTTGCGTAGTCGGCGAGGTCCACGATCGCCTCCACGACGACCGCGACGTCGTCGTACCCGGTGCCGGTCCGGGACACCGCGCGACCCTTGACGATCTCCATCATCCAGCCCTCGAAGATCAGCGGCGCGAACCCGTGCTCGACCCAGCCCTGCACCACCCCGACCAGGTCGTCGCCCTGCGCGTACTCCGTGCCCGCGAGCACCTTGATCGTCTGTACGACCCGGCTGAGCAGACCCTTCCCGTACGAACCCGTGTACGCCACCGACGCGTGCTGGATGAACGAGCCGTCGGCGTAGTACCCGTCCGTGACGCCGTGCTGCAGGTTGTACGGGTCGACGGTCGCGAACACCGTGAACTGGTCCTGGAGCGCCTTCCGGATCCGCGCGTCGTCGGCCAGCAGCGCGCCCTGGAGGACCCGGTTCGCGGTGATGTCGACCAGGTTCGCGCCGGTGTGGAACCGCGAGTCGAGGTCGACGTCGCCGTTCTTCCCGTTCCGCAGATACGCGTCCATCGAGGCGACGTATGTCGTGGTCAGGTCGGCCGGTGCGTCGATCAGCGCGAGCGTCTTCGACACGAACGCCGAGATGCCGATCTCCCAGGTGAACCAGTTGCCGTAGTACCCCTTGGATTGGTCGCCGTAGTAGTTGTCGTGCAGCCAGACCAGGCCGTTCAGGATCTTGTCGCGGACGGCGGCGGTCCGTAGATCGGCCGCGGCGCCGGGACGGCGGTAGGCGAGCGCGATCTCGTACAGGTGCTGGTACGACGAGCTCAGGTTCGGGTCGCTGGTGCCGAGCGGGAGGCCGGCGAACAGCTCGCCGGTGCCGGCGCGGTCGAGGGCGGCCAGCCAGGTCCGGGCGGTGCTGTCGATCGCGGCGACCTTGGCGGCGACCTCGGGCCGGGCGTTCGACTCCGCCGTACCGGCACAGATCGCGATCATGTTCGTCAGCAGCACGTTGGGTTCGGCGGCGTACGCGGTCGAAGCAGGCCGGACCGCGGTGAGCAGAGCGGTGGCGGGAACGGCGGACAGCAGGCAGCGACGGGTGAGCTCCACTGGTACTCCCGGGCGGATGGGAAAACCTGACCCCGGGAGTCAATCAGTAGAAACTATCTTTCGGCAATCGCTTACCTGATATTTTAGAGACCGCCGGCGCCGACCAACTGCGGGTCGATCGACAGCACCTGGATCTGCTTGCCGGACGCCTTCGTCGGGATGACCAGCGCGACCTGGTGCAGGTAGTCCTGGTGCAGGCTCTGCGTGTACTTGACCATGCTGCTGAACGCGGTCGCCTCGCCACTGGTCCAGTACGCGTTCGAGCCCGGCTCGACGCGCTGCAGGTACTGCTCGCTGAGCGACAGGAACACCAGCGCGTCGCCGTCCGCGGTGATGAACGTCAGCGGGTTGCCGGACGGGAGGAACGCGTCGGTGACGCTCGCGATGTACGGCTCGGCGGTGTCCGAGGCCCGCGTCTTCGTCCGCAGGTCGAGCAGGCTCTTCAGGCTCGGCGAACTCGCGAACGCCTGCGCCTGCGGAGCTTTCGCGCCGGCGGACAGGTACTCCGCGAGGTCCTTCGCGACCGCGGACGGCTGCGCGCGGAGCAGATTGAGGTCGGCGGTGTCCGGCGTCCGCAGGCCGTCGAGGGACGGCACCTGGACCGCCTTCGTCGGGTAGACCGAGTGTGTCAGCAGCCACGGGGAGCCCGCACTCTGCCGCTGCCAGACGCCGAGCTGCCGGCTGCCCGGCGCGTTCGACACGCCGGAGCTGACCACGAACCGCATCGGGTACGACGCGAACTGCGGGGCGCCGATCTCCGGGTTCGTGTAGCTGAACGGCTTCGAGACCTCCTTGCCGGCCGCGTCGAGCTTACGGCCGATCGCGAAACCCGCCTGGGTCTGCGCGAGGGTCGGGTTGCCCTCGATCGACGCGGAGATCTTCGCGTCCCGGGTCCGGTTCGCCTGGTTGTTGAGCTGGTTGTAGCGCTGGACGACGGCCTGCGCGTCGGCGAGCGTGACGGCCGGGCGGGTGTCCGCGACGGCGAAGCTGTTCTTCGGCGGGAGCAGGCCGCAGCTCGTTGTCGTCAGCAACAGGGCGCCGCTGGCGAGCAGGGCGGCGGTACGGCGGACGGCCTCGTCGCTCTTCACGAACTCCGGCGAGTCGGCCAGCGGGACGACCTCGTCGTCGGGCGTCTGCTCGGGCTCCTCGTACCGCGCTCCGGCGCCGATCAGCACCGGCGCCTTCGCCCGCTGGACCGCAGCCGCCGACATGAACATCGGCGCCGCCGGCAGCGCAACAGGAACGGGAAGTACAACTGGTTCGGGCTCGACAGGGGCCGGCTCTTCCTCAACGACCACCGCTGCAGCAGGCTCCTCCTCTTCTTCCGGGAGGGGAGCGAACGGGCTCACGCGGTCGGGGTGGAAGGGCGACACACGGTACGCCGGGTCGTCGTCCTCCTCGGCGATGATCGGCAGGTCCGCGGGCGCGGTCGAGACCAGCACCGGGATCCGGGTGGTGATGACCGGGATCTCCCGCGTGTCCGTGATCTCCTCCCGCACCGCCGGGCGACGCCGCCGGAGCAGCGCCACGCCGAACGCCAGCACCAGCACACCGGCCCCGAGAATCAGCAGGCAGATGCCGAACAGCCGGTGCACCTGCAGGCCGAACGTGACCTGCGCGCCGACCGCCGGCGTACCGTCCGCGTTCATCACGACGACGTCGTACCGCCCGTCCTGGACCGGCCAGCTGAGGGACTGCGCACCGGGCGCGGACTGTGCGACCCACCAGTCCAGCTCGCCCGGCGGGGTGAGCTTGTTGGTGCGGCCACGCACCTCCTCGGTGCCGAACGCGGCCGGCAGCCCGAACCGGACCACCTGCGTGTGCGCGACGCCGGCGAAGTAGTCGCGGACGTCGAGATCCTGGGCGATGCCAACGAACAGCGGCTTGTCGCCGGACACGCTGACGTGCAGCGTCGGACCGTGCCGGTCGAGCAGCGCCGGCGTACTGACCAGGGCGAGGCCCTTGCTGGCGAGCTCGCGGTGCGGGGTCGTGATCGTGTTGTCCGGGCCGACCAGCCAGAAGGCCGCGACGGCCCCGGCGACGGTGGCCACCAGGCCTGACAGTGCCAGCAGCAGGCCCAGGGTGATGCGGGCGAAACGCATGAAGAGGCTCCCGTTGGTACGACGAGCCCGGCCACGGACGGGTGCAGCCGGACGGCGGGATCGCGTCCCGGACCGCCTTCGGCAGGCCGAAAGCAGTATCCGAAACCTCACCCGTTGTCACTGACTAACTGATCCAACAAGGATCTGTTACGATCCCGATTATTAGCGAATGGTCATTCACAAACTCGGAGGCGGCGCGATGGCCCGGCCACGGCTGGTGAGCGACGACGTGATCCTGGACGCGACGCGGGAGGTGCTGGCCGAGCTCGGGCCGGTGAAACTCACCCTCGCGGCGGTCGGGGCGCGCGTCGGACTGGCCCCGCCGACCCTGATGCAGCGGTTCGGATCGAAGCGCGGACTGCTGCTCGCGTCCGCCGCCCGGTCCCCGCTGATGGTGCAGCGCCTCGCCGAGCAGGTGGCCGGGCGGAACAGCTCGCCGCTGGCCACCCTCCGGGACTTCGCGCTGACCGCGGTCGCCCACATCGAGCACCGCGAACAGCTCGGCAACGGTCTCGGCTTCGTCCAGCTCGACGTCGCGGACCCGGAGTTCCGGCGGCACGCGCTGGCGCACTCGGCCGCGATCGTCGACAGCTGCGACCGGTTCTACCGGGCCGCGGTCGAGGCCGGGGAGCTCCGCGCCGGCACCGACGTACCGGCGCTGGCGCGGCACACCCTTGTCTGTTTCAACGGCGCGCTCCAGGTCTGGGCGGTGAACGGCTGGGGCTCGCTGACCGGGTTCCTCGCCGAGCAGCTCGACCTGATGATCGCGCCCTATCTCAATCAGGAGTAGCAGTGTTCTTGCGGGTGGTGGTCTTCTATCTGGCCACGATGGTGTTCAGCGGGATCTTGAACGCGCTGCAGTCGGCGACCGGCCCCAGTCCGGACCTGATCCAGTTGGTGCAGTTCGCGCCGGCGCTCGGCGTGGGCGTGATGTTCCTGGCGTTCCGCCGTGCGACGAGGGTCGACGCGCGGTTCACGCCCGTCCGGGTCGCAGCCGGGCGGAGCGCGCTGGTGGTGGGCGTCGTGGTCGCGGCGATGCTGGTGTCGGTGCTGGTGCATGTGATCGCGGGGCGGCCGTGGCGGGCGGAGAGCCTGCCGTTCCCGTTCGGAGTGTTGGTGCTGACAATGATCGTCGGCGCGGCCGGGGAGGAGCTCGGCTGGCGCGCGTACCTGCAGCCGTACCTGCAGACCCGGTTCTCGGTACTGCGTTCCTCGCTGATCGTCGGCGTGCTGTGGGGTTTCTGGCACATCGGCGGGTTCGCCAACGGTCTGCTCTACATGGGGCTGTTCGTGGTGATGGCCGTCGCGTTGTCCGTGGTGATGGGCGCGGTGCTGCAGGGTGCCCGCCGTACCAACCTCCTGGTCGCGACGGCCGCGCACGCGGCGGTGAACCTCGGCTTGATCCTGCTCTTCGACGAGGAACAGGGCGACGTGTTCTCGATGGCCGTGCTCGCAGCGGTGTGGACGGTTGCCGCCGTCGTCCTAACGCAGGTACGACGCCCCGTTGAAGTCGAGGACCGCGCCGCTCGCCCAGTTCGCCTCGGCTGACGCGAGCCAGTGGATCGCGTTGCCGACCTCGTCGGCGGTCGCGACCCGGCCGAACGGGCTCTGCGCGCGGATCGCGTCGCCGCCCGGCCCGGCGAGGAAGCCCTCGGTCATGTCGGTGGCGATGAAGCCGGGTGCGATTGACGTCACGGTGATGTCATACGGCGCCAATGATGCCGCCAAGGACTGCCCGAGCGCGTGCAGTCCCGCCTTGGAGGCGCCGTACGCCGGGACGTCGGGCTCCCCGCGGTATGCCCCGCGGGAGCCGACGTTCACGATCGCGCCCCGCCGTACGCCCGCGGCGGGGTCCGTGTCGAGCATCTGCCGGGCGACGCACCAGGTCACGTGCGCGGCGCCTTCCAGGTTGACCGCGAGCGTACGGCGCCACGTGGCGACCCACTCGTCGTACGACGTCTCGGCCAGCGGGTGACCGACCCGCCGGGACCCCGCGACCGGCTCGTCGACGAACATCGCCGCGTTGTTCACCAGTACGTCGATCCGCCCGAGCGCCGCGGCCGATTCCGCAACCAGGGCAGGGATTGCGGCCGGATCGCCGAGGTCCGCGGCGACCACCGCATGCCCGTCGCCGGGCAGTTCCCCGCGGATCGCGTTCGCCCGGTCGACGGCACCGCGGCAGTGCAGCACGACGCGGTCGCCCGCTGCCGCGAACGCCCGTGCCGCGGCCGCGCCGACACCCCTGGATGCACCGGTGATCAGTACGCCTCTGCTCATGGAGGCATTCTGCCCTGACGCCAATTCGGCGGCGTCATGACATCACGGGGGTTGACAGTGACGTCACGATGACGTCATGCTTGCTGTCATGGAACTTGACCACTACCTCGAGTCGGTCCGGCGGAGCGTCGAGAACGCGACCGCCCTGGCCGACGAGCAAACCCGCTCCGTGGCACAGCGCCTCGGGGCCACGCTGGATGACGCGGGCCGCCTGGCCCTCATCTCAGCCCTGTCCGACGCCGCCGGGGAGATCAGCCGCGAGCTGTCCCCGGGCTCGGTCGAGCTCCGGATGGCCGGCGGCCGCCCGGAGTTCGTGGTCACGCCGGCACCCAGCCAGCTGACCGGTCCGGACGAGACCGACGACGACCTCGAGGACGACGTCCAGGACGTGACCGGCGAGCAGTTCGTGCCGGACGCCGACGAGCCGACCGCGCGGATCACGCTGCGGCTGCCGATGTCGATCAAGAACAAGGTGGACGAAGCCGCCGACGCCGAGGGCATCTCCTCGAACGCGTGGCTGATGCGCACCGTGATGACCGAGCTCAGCGCCGGCCGCCGCGGCCAGCGTCCGCCCCGGCCGCCGCGCCCGCCGCGTGGCCCGGTGTTCGGCCCCGAGGGCCCGCTGGGCCCGAACGGACCACTCGGCCCCGACGGCGTCTTCGGCCCGAACGGCGTCTTCGGTCCGAACGGCCCGTTCGGCGACGAGGGCGTGTTCGGCACCGACCGCGGCCGGGACCGCCGCCGCGACGACCGCGAACGGCGCCGCGAGGAGAAGGACCGGCGGCGCGAAGACAAGGACCGGCGCCGTGGCGGACACGGACCGGGTCAGCGAGTGACGGGATGGGCGGAATGAGCGAGCACAGCGCGACCCAGCTGAACGACGACGAGAACGACCGGATCGACCGGATCCGGATCGAGATCGGCTCCGGACTGGTCGAGATCGGGCCCAACCCCGACAGCGAGGGCACCCTGGTCTCGATGGAGGTCGACGGTGACGACGAAGGCGTGATCTGCGAGGTCCGAGGCGGCGAGCTGGTCATCGAGAGCCCGCGGAACGTCCGGCGCGGACCGGAGATCACGGTCCGGATCGCCACCTCCGCGGTGCTCGACGCCCGGGTGTCGACCGGGTCCGGCGACATCATGGCCGACGTACCGCTCGGCTCGGCGCGGCTCGCGACCGGCTCCGGTGATATCCGGCTGGCGTCGGCCGAGAGCGAGGTCGGTGTCAACACCGGCAGCGGCGACGTCAAGATCGGCCGCGCCGACGGTGCGGTCCGGGCCAGTACCGGCTCCGGCTCGATCGACATCGAGGAGGCCGGCGACGCGCTCGGCCTGAGCACCGGCTCCGGTGACGTCACGATCGGCGACGCCGCCGGTCCCACCTCCGTCAAGGTCGGCTCCGGAAGCATCACGATCGAGCGGATCCGCGACCACTCGGTCGCCACCTCCGGTTCCGGCGACGTCAAGGTCGAGATCGCCGACGGACCGAGCGTCCAGGCCGAGACGGCCCGCGGCGACGTCCAGATCGGCGTCCCGGACGGACTCCCGACGTACCTCGACCTCAAGACCGTCACCGGACGCATCCGGTGCGACCTCGAGCCCGGCGAGAAGCCGGCCGAGGGCGAGCGCGCCCTGATGCTGCGCGCCCGGACCGTCTCCGGCGACATCACCGTCGTCAAGGTCTGACCTCTTCACTACCGCACAAGGTCCCGCCACTGGGGGCGGGACCTGGGCGAAGCACTGCCGAAAACCATCACACGGGGACTGAGCGAGGGGAGCACCACCATGATCACCGAACACCAGGAAATCGCCCGCTACCGCGTCGCCGAGCAGCTGCGCGCCGCCGAGGGCAGGGCCCAACGCGCCGAGCGCAAGCCGCGCACCGGCCCACGGGAAGGCCTGGCCGGCGCCCTCCGCCGTCTCGCCGACAAGCTGGAACCCACCTCCCGGCACCTCACCGACCCGACCCCGCCCGCGCGCCACCGCGGGACCGGCCTCTCCATCGTCCGGTGAACGAGACCCTCGTCCTCGGCGCCCCCACCAGGCCCGGCGTGATTTCGATGCCCACAGCACCGAAAGCCGCAATCCCCACGCCGGGCAGGCCTGCGACCGGGCTGTACACGCTGCTGGAACGGCTCGGACTGATCGGCCCCGTCCCCGGAGGGCGCGAATAGCAGGAAACTGCAGCTTGGTGCAACGCCTGTGGATAACTCCCGGGCCGACCCACGAACACTGCTAGCGTTCAGTCGATCATTCTCGGTCGACCTGGGAGAGAAACCAACGATGTTGCGTCCGATGGTGGCAACCACAGCTGTCACCGCAGCCCTGATCCTGCTCGCGGGTTGCGGCGGCGACAAGAAGTCCGACTCGGGCTCCGACAACAACAGCGGCGACAAGTCCACCTCCTCCGCCTCCCCCACCGCCCCGAGCATTCCCACCTTCGACCCGCCGAAGTCCTTCGCCATCGGCGCGGCGTATCCGGTCATCAAGGACCCGACCGCGGCCACGCTGAACCCCGCGGACGTCGCGCTCGTCGGCAAGGTGGCCGTCGCCAGCGACAAGAAGGTCCTCACCGGGCACGACGTCACCGATCCCAGCAAGACCTGGTCGGTCCAGGCCGCGCCGGCCGCGACCACCACGATCAACAGCCGGGTGCCGGTGAAGGCGGTGAAGGTCGACGGCAAGGACGTCGCGGTCGTCGTCTACTCCGAGACCGACAAGGGCAACGGCACGCAGAAGCCGCAGGGCCTGATCGTCGTGCGCTGGGTGGACGTCTCGACCGGCCAGAAGCTGGCCGAGACCTCGACCAAGGCCACGGACGAGCAGCCCTCGATCGCGAAGGTGGCGTACGACGTCGAGAGCGGGCAGGTCGCCGTCCAGGTCGGCGGCACGATGTCGTACGGCGGACCGGCCGCCGCGACGCTGTTCGCCGACCCGGCCACCAAGAAGGCCACACTGATCCCCGGAATTGCCCCGGCCGCGGTGCACAACGGCGTGATCGGAGCCCAGAAGCCGGCCAAGACGGACAAGTCCAACGACGCTGCGATGGTGCTCGCCGACGGTGCGAGCGGAAAGATCACCAAGCAGCTCGCGCCGCTGCAGACCGCGTACGACGGAATCGCCGGGACCGGCAAGCACGCCTACTTCTACGGCATGAAGTACACCGACTACGACAACGGGACCTACGTCGCCGCCATCTATGCGCTCGACCTCTCGACCGGTGCGGTGGTGACCACCCCGATGCCGGCGAAGGGGACCGACTCCGGCAACGGGTGGGAGTGCCTCGCGGACGAGGCGACTTCTGTTGCCTGTGTCAGCCACGGGCAGGGCAACAACAGCGCGGACACGATCATGGGCTTCGACGACACGACCGGGAAGAAGACGTGGGGCTTCTCCAGCGATTCCGGGAACCGGGTCGTCCCGAAGATCACCGCCGCCTACCACGGCGTGCTGTACGCCCAGACCGAGGCGCAGTCGGTCCTGCTGGACGCGAAGACCGGTGCGGACCTGCCGAGCGCCGGGCCGTCGGGGAGCCCGAGCTCGAGCGACAGCCCGTCGACCGGGAGTACGCCGTCGGACGGCGACAGCCCGACTGCCGGTGACACCCCGTCCGACGGGGATTCACCATCGGACAGCCGGAGCACCGGGAACGGCGACCTCTCGCTCTTCGACGGCAAGATCGGATCGCCGTCGTCGGTCTCGCCGTACGGCGGTGTGTACAGCCAGCAGCCGCACGGGGACTACACCGTCACCAACGAGCTCGACTCGGTCTGCGTCTTCATCAAGGCGACCGCCTGATCCATCGAAAAGGGCCTCGGGGATTCCCCGGGGCCCTTTGTCGTTGGTCAGATGTCGGTGCGGTGGAAGTTTTTGTAGGAGCGGGACGGGGTGGGCCCGCGTTGGCCCTGGTAGCGGGAGCCGTACTTGGCGGAGCCGTACGGGTTTTCGGCGGGGGAGGAGAGGCGGAAGAAGCAGAGCTGGCCGATCTTCATGCCGGGCCACAGCTTGATCGGGAGGGTGGCGACGTTCGAGAGCTCGAGGGTGACGTGGCCGGAGAAGCCGGGGTCGATGAAGCCGGCGGTGGAGTGCGTGAGCAGGCCGAGGCGGCCGAGGGAGGACTTGCCCTCGAGGCGGGCGGCGACGTCGTCGGGGAGCGTGACCAGTTCGTAGGTCGATCCCAAGACGAACTCACCGGGATGCAGGATGAACGGTTCCTCGCCGTCGGGTTCCACCAGCCGGGTCAGGTCCGGCTGTTCCTCGGACGGGTCGATATGCGGGTACCGGTGGTTCTCGAAGACCCGGAAGAACCGGTCCAGCCGTACGTCGACGCTCGACGGTTGCACCATCGCGGCGTCGAACGGGTCCAGCTGGACCCGTTTCGCGTCGAGCTCGGACAGGATGTCACGGTCGGAGAGCAGCACGCTCGCACGTTAGCAGCGTGCTGCCCATCCGCACAGCCGCCTCGTCTCGGTCCCGCACATTTGCGGGTTCACCTCTCAGGTGCACCCTTCGCCCCCCCGCATGCGACGGGCGAAGGGACAACCGCCGAGGTTCACCTCTGAAATGGCGAGGGAGGCAGGAGGTGGTAGTGGAGCGTCCGGAGCCCTCAGCTCTCCGGGGGCCGCACCACCAGACCTGGGCCTGAGGCAACGATCGTCAGTTGGCCAGTTTGTTGAACTTCGACACCTGGGTGGCGAAGGTCTTCACCTGCGACGGCGACCAGTCCTTGAGCAGGTCCTCGATCACCTTGTGCCGCTTCTTCCGGGCCGCGGTCAGCTTGCGCTTGCCGGCCGCGGTCAGCGTCAGCAGGGTCGCACGCGCGTCCGACTTGTCGGCCGCCCGCTTCAGCAGGCCCTCTTCCTCCAGTCGCGCGCAGGCCCGGCTGACCGGTCCCTTGTCCACCTCGAGCGCTGCCACCAGGTCGGCCATCCGCACCGGCGCCAGTTCTTCCACGTGGTTCAGCAACGCGTACTGTGCCGGCTCCAGGTCCGGGTGCGCCTCGTCGGACAGCGTCCGCTGCAGACCGCGCAGCCGACGTGCCAACGTGACGAGCTCCTTCTCCAGGTTGTCCACCGCGTCACTTGTGTCTGTTGCCACCGTTCACCCCTTCATCCAGTTGCCCCGCAACCAGCTCGCCCGGTCCAGGACTCGCGTCCTCACGTTGCGTCAAATGTTGCCCCCGGCAACGCGTTCTAATCTGCCAGAAGATCACGAACCTGCCCAGTCCTGAACGCGCCCTTTGTGGAAAACTGCCCAAGAACCCCCGCTGCAAACCGCCCGAACCGCTCTTTTCGATGCGTTCGGCACCTTCCTGAGGTGTATCCCGCTGACGTCTCAGCAAACTTCCCCAGACCGCCCCAGAGCCGGCCGGGCGGCGTACTGCCCGGATCTGGGCAGCCGGTTCCGGCGCGCGGACCCGACGTGGTTGCGAGCCCCGACATCGGCTATGCTCGTCTCCGCTGCCGGGAGACCGGCCGCGCGGGTGTAGTTCAATGGCAGAACATCAGCTTCCCAAGCTGACAGTGCGGGTTCGATTCCCGTCACCCGCTCCGACGTAACGACATGACAAAAGCCCAGGTCAGAGGGGTAAGTCCCTGACCTGGGCTTCCGTTTGTCCCGGCTTGGGCCGGGCGGCCGTGCCATTAACGCGCCATTAGCCGACTCTGGCCAGCACCCCGCCGGCGCCGTCTTCCCCGTCCTGGTCCGCCGAACCGCCCGCCGCCTTCTGGCCGTTCTCGTCGCGTGCCATCTCCTGACCATCCACCGCCGACCTCCCCTCGACCGCCCGGACCGCCTTGCGCTTGGTTGCCTTGCCGCTCTTCTTCTTGGCCTTCTTCTTCCCGCCGGAGGCGAGTCCTTCGAGCTGGGCATTCATGTGCGCGGCGATCGACTCGTCAGCTTCCCGGCTCGCGTGCTGGTAGATGATCGCCGCCTGCATCGAGTCGTGCCCCATCCGTGCCATCAGGTCCTTAGTGGTCGCCTTGCTCGCCGCCGCCAGCATGTTGCCCGTGTGTCGCAGGTCATGAAAATGAAGTTCGGGTACGCCGACCTTCGCTGTCGCCTTCTTCCATGCAGTCAGTTTGTTGAAGCTGCTCCGCCGGATCGGGAGGCCGGATTCGAGCGAGAACACAAGCGAGTCCGGAGCAGACCCGCAGTACAGCTCCAGGTGTTCCCGGAGCAAGACGACGAGGGCGGCCGGGATGGAGACGGTGCGAATGCTCGCGCGAGACTTCGGCGGCCCGAGGGTCAGGCCTTCCCCGCGGACTTCGAGGTACTGCTGTCGGACTCGCACGGTTGCCGCGTCAAGGTCGACGTCCTGACGCTGCAAGGCAGTGATCTCACCGAACCGAAGGCTTGCCATTGCTGTCAGCAAGACCATCACGCGGTAGCGGTCAGGCATGGTCTGCATCAAACGGTTGACTTGAGCAAGCGTTAGATGAGGACGCTCGGGTGCGCTCTCCTTATCTGCGCCGGGGATGCGGCACGGGTTCGCCTTCAAGATCTCGTCCTCGCGAACGGCAGTCCACAGCACCGCTCGGAGAAGACGGTAGGCCTTGGCGACCATCCCGACGGAGACGCCATCCGCGAGGAGCTTCGATCGCCACTCACGAATGAGAGGCGGGCTCAGAGTGCCGAGCTGCACGTCACCGAGGTACGGACCAACGTGCTTCTTGAGCGTCCAGCGGTAGAGCTGAAGTGTCCGAGGCCGCAGGTTTGGACGCTGCTCAATCCATCGTTCGGCGTAGTCGCCGAGCCTGATCTTCGCCCGGTTCGGATCGGTCCACTCGTTCTTGAGTATCTCTGCTTCGATCAGGACCAAGTAGCGCTCGGCCGACTTCTCGTCGGGGAAGGTACGCGGCGCCGGCCGAAGCCTCCCATCGGGTCCGGGGTACCGAGCTTGATACCGGCCGGACTTGAGCTTGCGTACGTTGCCGAACCGCCGGTGACCTTCCTTGTTAGCCATCTCAGGCCACCTTCCGCAGACCGGCCCACACATCAGCCGCCGTCATCGGCTCGACCCGGTTGGACGTGATGTAGACCTGCACGTCCTCATCGGTGAGCCGCACCGAACGGCCCAACTTGTGGAAGCCGATCTGCCGCTCAGCGACGAGTCGGCGAACCTGGCGGGCGCTCAGCTTCATACGCTGGGCCGCCTCCTCGATCGTGTAGAGATCGTTCGATGCCATGTGACTCTCCCCAGATTTCCTAGGCCGCAGTTGCGGCGGATGAGTTGTCAGTTGCCGAATTGCAGTCGTCGGGTGGACGGGCCCGTTGCTTGGCTTGCTCGTACTGCGTGCGCCAGCGGATGCGGGTCGCGATGGCGTCGGCGAGGACTTCTTTGTGAGTCGGGATGCGGCGCGGCCCGCGTTCCTCACCCGGACGGATCGGCTGCCAGATGAACCGAGGTGCGCCGGTGTTGTCGGTGTGAGTGGCGAGGGCGTTCTGGTCTTCCATCTCGACGCCGGCCGCCGCGAGGGTTTGGCGGATGACCTCGGCTCGGTCGGCGCGGTGTTCGGTGAGGGTCTTGCCGGTCCACTGGCGCGAGACGAGCACGCGTCGACCGCCGAGGCCGAGGTGTTCGCGGTCGTGTGCCTTGGAGGAACATTCGCCGGGTACGACGTGGCCGTCTGCGTCCTTCGGCGTGACGCCGTACCGGAGCCAGTTGGCGCACTCGGGCGAGCACGGCAAGACCCGGACGTGAGCGTGCAGCTTGTTCATGTGGGCGAGCTGGGCCGGGTGGAGCTCGTCCCGGTCGTCGCCGTAGGTCTCGCCGATCGCCTTGCCGAGGTACTTGGTCAGGTAGCCGACTGCCTTGCCGACCTTGGCGTCGGAGTCGGCGACAATGCCTTGGTAGTCGATCTGCGAACCGAGCCGTACGACGTGCGCAGGTTGGGCAGCCGGGTCGGCGTCGAGGTCATCCAAAGCCTCGTCCCAGGTCGGCAGCAGAGCGCCGGTCGACGGATCCACGAAAGCGCCGGCCATCTCGTCCCAGACGGGCATGTCCGGCTTCGAGGCGCAGCCGTAGACGGGCCGCTGATGGCTGGGCCACCACACTTGGTGGTACGTCGCCTTGGCGACCTCGCGGACTGTGTCGCGGGCGACGGTGCCTCGCACGGCGGCATGCAGGTGTGGCGCCAGACGCTTCTGCGGCTCAACCACGGCGAAGTATTGCGCCTTGTAGCCAGCACACCGGCGAAGGTTCTGTATGAAGCGGTCGACCAGCTTCGGGAAGTGCAAGGCGTCGAGGGCTGCTCGGCGGTAGTTGTAGGCGTCGGGGTCGACCGGCGTCGACAGCAGAGGCGAGGTCCGGCCGTGGACCACACCGCACTCACACGGCACCATGCCTTTGCCCTGCACATGGTGAGGCAGTCGGTGAGTCGCGCCGTACGAGCCCAGCGTCAGCGTGATGAACATCGACGGTCGGTAGGTCTTGCCGTTAGGTGCTGTGAAGGTCGAGCCAACGGTGCGCTTGTCCATGGCGACCTTGGGCAGGTCGGCGGCGTCCTGGCGTCGTCGGGTAGACCTGACTCGGCGGGTGGTCTCGCCCTCGTCGTCCGTGCCGGGCGCGTCGTCGGGTGCGTCGTCCGCTTCCGCCGACACCTCGGGTTCGGTATCGCGGTGCCAGCCCTCACGGCACTGCTGCATCCGGAGACGACGGTTCGCCTCGGCGCAGGGAGGGCACTTGCTGACCAGCGTGGAACCGCACGACACCCCGACCACTCGGTCGGTGCCGGTCTGTGTGTCGAACACCCTGTTGAGCACCGGTCGTACGCAGACGCCGTTGGTTACGGCCAGGTCCCGGACAACGTCTAGTGGGAACCGGTCGAGGGTGGTCTGTGCGGTGAGGTTCATGCCACTGCCCTCCAGAGCGCGGCCCGGCCGTCGAGGACGACACTCAGCGCGCGGTCAACATCGGTGCCGAAGGCAAGCTCTTCCCGGATGGCGTCCCGCTCGGCCTCCGTCGTGCGGCCCCAAACGCCCTGTTCGTCGGCGACGATCGCGGCAGAGAGGCAGGATCGGACGACCGGGCAGAAGACGCAGAGTTCCTTGGGGTCCGTCGTACGACGAACGCCGCGCCGTGTCTCGTCGTCGGGGTAGAAGTCGTCCGTGTCGAGGTAGCCGGCGCAGTACGCCCGGTCCTGCCAGCGAACGTCAATCCTCCGGACAAGCGAGGCCCGCGACTTCTTGGAGAGTCCGGGAACCAGCGGGAGGACAAGCTGACCCGGTACCTGCCGCCTTGCGGTCATGCTGCTACTCCTTCCGGTGTCGAGATGCGTTCGGCAGCGCCGACCAGATCCGGCGCGTAGGTGTTCACGAGGTCAGCAATGTCCTCGTCAGTGATGTGGGAGAACCTGACTCGAATCGGCTCGGTCTCGCCGTCGACGGCGACATACCCGACGCCGGGCAAGGTCTCGGGGATCTTGTCGCAGCGTGCGCCCCGCTCGCGGGCACCATCAGCGAGGACCAGCCGAACCTGCTCGGCCTCGGCCATCCGCAGAGCAAGCCGGGTCGGGAAGAGATCCCGGAAGGGGAGCACCTCCTTGCGCGGATCTTGCAGCGCGCCAACCACGGTGATGCCAACGGCTCGACCCTGCGACAGCAGCAGGGAGAAGGCTTTGGCAATCCGTTTCTTCATGGCCGGATCGGTGACGTACGCCGTCAGTGACGCCAGCTCGTCCGCGATCAGGACGATGAACGGTTCATCGCGACTCGGTTTGAGGAGGCGAGACAAACCGCGGAGCTTGCCCTGACGACGACGCATGATCGCCACCAGATCTTCAAGCAGGGCGGCGAATGCCTCTTCGTACTCAGCATCGCTAGCGCCGTCCATGGCCGGGTCGGAGCCATAGCAGAACCGGTGGAACAACCGCCGGCCAAGTGCGAGCTCCATGCCGCCCTTCGGGTCGAGGACCCACAGTTGCACCAGGCCCGACCGGATGCCCGGGGCGAGCGCAGCGATGATCGACCACAACACCGAGCCCTTACCCGCACCGGTAGCGCCGGCCACCAGCAGATGTGTGTAGAGCAACCGAAGCCGGAACATCAGGCCGTCTTCACGACGAGCCACATCGAGCGCCTGGAGGTTCGGCGGATCAGCCGCCGGGATCGGGGCGACAATCTCGCGGAGCGGGTCATTGGTCAGGAACCACAGCACCAGTTGATCGCTCCGCCGAGGAAGCGCCCACGCGAACAGGCGTGCCATCCAGCCGTCGGCGCCACCCGGCCACCACGCCGGGATCATCGACGCTGCCGACCTGACGCGGCAGTCCTCAGCGCCGAAGGTACGCGCCAGCCGCTCGGAGTGCTCGGCGTAGTCGGTCAGGATCTGACCCGGCAGGAGCCGGACCGTCACCTGATCGACCATGCCCGACGATCGAACCTTGACGATCCGGGGAACGTACGTCCGATCGTCCAGGCGCACCGTGAGCGTGAGAGCCCGCATCGTCGTGTCCCAACGGGTCCGATACTCCAAGAACCGTCGCCGTGAGCCACGCAGTCGCCAGACGATCCGCTGCGCGAAAGAGTCGGGCCACCGCCAGCGCCAGCCTGCTAGGCCGGTCGCCGGTACAGCCGCAGTCGCAATGACCAACCAGGCATCGCCGCCAGTCCAGAGCTGATACGCCTTCAGCCCGAGCAACGGCACGATGATGAGCAGCGGGTGGCGGATCAGCCAGCCCGCCGCGCGGATCACGGCGCGTAGGCAGTACCAGATCACGACCCACTTGAGCCGGATGGCGACCGCGGGGGCGCGGAAGTTCACCGGACCCGTCCCGACCTCCTTGCCCTTGATCTTCGCCATGTCGATCAGCCGCCGTTCGGTCGCGTGTCATGGTGTGCAACCGCCCCGGTCGGAAGGCGAAGGGTGTACTTCGGGCACGGACCCGGCATGTGCCGGCGCTTGCCGCAGAACGGACACGGACCGACCTTCGCCCCGCCGTCCGGCACGCCGCAGTAACCGATCTCGTCACCGTCCGCCCGAGTGAAGACCTCCCGCGCCTGCCGCCCGCAGGTACAAAGCTCCCCCGGCTCGGCCCCGCGCCAGGAAGTCATCACAGCCACCCCTCCGAGTAGAGGACCCGAGCGCCGAGACGCTCAGCGGGCACGTCGTCCTCGTCCTCGTCGTAGCTGTCGTCCTCCCAGGAGTCGCCGTCGTCCTCCGAGTCGGACAGCCACGCCTGATGCTGGCTGAGCCAAGTGCGCGCCTCGAATCGCACGAACTTGCTCGGCTCGCCAGTCAGCAGCTCGCTCAGCAGGAAGGCCGCACGACCGTTCTGGTAGGCCAGATACTGGCCCGGGTCCACGCTCTCTGCGACGGTCATTGTTAGGCCGCCTTCTGCTCGGTCGCGCCGGAGCCGGGCATGTTCTTCGGGGCCCGAATGCCCATGCACCGGAAGCTCCAGCCCTGCCGTGCCCGGCAGCGGTGCGAGCGACCCTCGTCCGGAGCCGAGCAGCTCCGCGTGTCGACCCACGGCGCAGCGGTCATGCCCTGCGGCTCGATTGCCGTGAACGGCAGACCCGGCAGTGCCGGCGGGAGCACCGGCTGAACCTTGGTGATGATCCGGATGGTGAACGTCCGGTCCGCCTTGCGCGCCTCGGGGTCACCGTCCATCACGTCGAGGGTCCAGACCGGAAGGCCGGAGTCCTCGTCGATCGTCTGAACGGGGTTGGTCCTCGTCGACTTCTCGAAGTCCCGGGCCGCCGTGACCTCGGAGACTGCGAACAGACCATGCGGGAACGTGTCACCGAACTCAACAACGATCCTTCTCGGCATACCCATGGTGGTTCAGATCCCTTCATTGGATTCGTACCAACGTTTGGTACGGGACCAATATTTACCTTGGGGTTGGCGCGAAGTCAAGGAAGATGGGACCATTGGTTGGTACGAACCAGGAGGTTCCCTCGAATGGCACCGTCAGCACCGCTGTACCAGCGCATCGCAGCCGAGCTGCGCGAGCAGATCCGCACGGGCAAGATCAAGGCCGGCGAACGAGTGCCGACCGAGCAAGACCTCATGGCCGCCCATGACGTGTCGCGAAACACCGCCCGACTGGCGCTCGGCATGCTCCAGAACGAGGGCATGGTGACGAGCACGCCAGGACGCGGAACGATCGTGCGCGAGCGGATCATGGCCGACTATCACGCCACCTGGGCCGAGACTCGCGATCGTCGCGCCAGCGACCAGGCCGACGCGTTCCAATCCGAGATGGCCGAGCAGGGCCGGCATGCCGAGTACCGCGACTTCGCGATGAGCCTGGAAGTGGCTGGCCCCGACTTCTCCAACCGACTGCAGGTCGCGGAAGGCGACGCGCTCGTGTCCCGCGGCTTCGTCCGGTTCGCTGACAATCAGCCGCTCAGCATCCAGGTCAGCTACTACCCGATGGACATTGCTCAGCAGGCCGGTCTAGTCGTGCCGAACGACATTCCGGGCGGTGCGATTCGAGCTATGGCCAAGGTTGGGCACGAGGAGATCGGCTACCGCGACGAGATCACGGCGCGCATGCCGACCCCCGACGAGGCGCGCAAACTCCAACTCGGCTCAGGTACGCCGGTGATCATCTACGCCCGTACTACGTTCAGCGACAAGCGCCCGCTCCGCCTCACGCTGACCACCTTCGCCAGCGACCGAAACCGCGTGATCTACGAACTCGGCGACATGCGGGCCTACATGGCCCAAGAGGGTGCCGAGGCATGATCATCGAACGCGCCGACGCCGACGACCTGGGCGTCATCCTCGCCCTCCGCACCGAGGCTAGCGATTGGCTAGCCCAACGCGGCATCGACCAATGGGCGGTCGCGTGGCCGAACCCCGAGGAGCAGAACCGCCGCATCCTCGCCAGCATCGAGGCCGGCGAAACCTGGATGGTCCGCGACGAGAACGAAGCCACGATGGCAACCGTCGCCCTCGACACATTCTCGGATCCACGTCTCTGGACTCCCGAGGAACAGGCCGACCCGGCGATGTACATGCACCGCCTCATCGTCCGCCGCAAGCACGCCGGCCTAGGCGCCGAAATCATGGACTGGGCCTGCCACCGAGCCCACCGCCTCGGCCTCCACTGGCTCCGCATCGACGTGTGGACCGACAACATCGGCCTCCACAACTACTACCTCCGCAACGGCTTCAGCCACGTCCGTACGCTGGATCTCGCGGACTACCCTTCAGGTGCGTTGTTCCAGCGGCCGTGTGACGCTTGATTGAACAGCAACTGACCTGACGAATCCTGGGGACACTCGGCATATGGGCGACAGTGTGGAAGTAGGCGCGCGGATCGCCCTGCTTCGCAAGCACAAGCAGTTGACCCAACACGGACTCGCATCACTGGCGAACGTCTCGTACAGCCTGTTGACGAAGGTTGAGAGTGGCAGCCGTCCGGCGAGTGAAGGATTCTTGGCGGCGTGCGCCCGAGCGCTTGGCGTTGAGGTGTCGGTCCTACGCGACGACGCTGCGCCGGAGGTCTCGCGTGATCGGCACTTGGGCCAGTTGCTCACTCATGTGCGGACCCAGCTCGACCTGTACGACCTCGACCCTGACGAGTCCATCACGCCCCGGCCGCTGGAAGCTCTGCGCGAAGCGGTACGAGGAGCCAACATCGTTGGGCAAGCGGCCCGGTATGAGGCTCTCGTCCCTGTGCTCCCTGGGCTTTATGCCGAGCTGCACGCCGCCGCGAACACTTGGACTGGCACGCAGCAGGCGGACGCCTGGGGCCTGCTTGCGGAGGCATATCGGTGCGCTCACACGGTCGGGATCGCCGCGGGCTATCCGGATCTCTCGCTGACTGCGCTGAGCCGGATGGACTGGGCTGCTCAGCGGTCGGGGGATCGAGCGCCGGCCTTGCGGGCAGCACGTGAGTACCTCCGGGTTACGGCGTACCTGCGCAAGCACGACTACGAGACTTGCTGGAGCCTCAACAACGCGGGTCGTGCCCACCTTGAGGGGACCGACGCCCGAACGCCCGGAGCGCTGATTGCCGGTGGTCAGTTGAACCTCGGTGCGGCTGTGCTGTCGGCGCGTTCTGGTGATGCCGCGGCCGTCCGGGACTATCTGGACGAAGCCGAGCGGTACGCCGAGCTGACCGGCGAGGATCTCGAAACGTTTTGGTTCGGGTTCGGGCCGACCAATGTCGAGGCGCACCGTGTCATCACGATGATCGAGCTGGGCGACTACTCGCACGCGGTTCATCTTGGTGAGTTCATCCAGTTCCCGCGCGGTTGGTTGCCGACGAGAATCGGGCATCATCACTTCGACCTTGCCCGAGCGTACGAGCGGCTGAGCGCCCCAGAGCAGGCGCTCCGGCACCTCCAGATCGCGCGGCGAGTGGCGCCGGGGCAGGCACGTCGGCATCCGCACGTGCGAGGCGTCGTTACGGATCTGCTTCACTCCGCGCGCCACCCCTCCGAGGCACTCACCCGCTACGCGGCCTGGATAGGTATCTGACGTCGGTCGCGCTTTCACAAGCTGTGAAAGTTGCCTAGTCCACCCGTGGCGACGATTGATCACGTAGCGCACTGATGCAGCTACCGGAGTCGTTCCCTCGCCGGAAGGCTTCGCGGTCAACAACAACGGGTGAACACCATGACTACGGCATTCTGGGCCCTCGTCCTCGTCTTTGCCGGTGCTGTTCTGTACGCGATCCTCTGTCTACTTATCAAGCGCGAGCAGAGGCGTCGCCGATGAGCGCGCCGCCGACCGAACGACCGCAGATGCGCCGCGTCTGTGTCTGGTTCGGCAAACACAAGATTGTCGACCACGTCGCAGACCTGGCGACCGCGGCTCGCTTCGAAGAAGCCATGGGCCGGCGTTTCGGGAGTCTGCGCGTGACGAGCGAGGCGGTTGGAAGCGGCCGATGAACGCCACTCCGCCAGCCGTCGCCTATGTGGGTACCCACGTTCTCATCACCCAGAGCGAACTGGCGAGGGTCCGGCAATGCCTCGCGCGGTTCGCCGACGAGTGGGGGTACGCCCTCCGAACCATTCATGTAGAGGACCGGTCAACCGCCCCTGATGCCTTCGGTGCCTTGGTGGACCAGGTGGTCACGGAAGACATCACGACTGTCCTTGTCCCGAGTCTGCACCACTTCTCGGTCCTCGGACCTCCACTCGTGATCAAGGACCGCTTGCAAGAACTCATCGGCGGCCGGGTCATCCCGACCGGCTACACCCCCTGAACCGGCGGGGTTGACGTGCCGAACCCCTGCGTCCGCGTCAGCCCTGCCCACCACTCCGCGCCCCTGCCTGGATACCTCTCCTCACGTCCTCCCAGGCAGCGGCGCGGCTTCAGTTACCGGCGATCCCGGCCAGCGGGGTAGCCTCAAACGAAGGGAACGCGTCATGCCGAGAGACAACCGGCCACCGCAGCAGATCTGCCCGTCGTGCAAAGGCAAGTCGTGGAAGATCACCCCGAAACAGCGCATCAAGAACGGCAAGGTCGTGACCGAGAACGTGCACGAGCCGTGCCCTCAATGCGGAGGATCAGGATGGACGAACCGGTAAGCGTCAACGCCATCTGCCCGGAGTGCGACGGGAACGGCGTCATCCGCGTCAGCCGCGGAGTCGTCAGCCTCGACACCAACGAGGGCGGCTGGGCATCCGTGCTGGAGACCTGCAAGACCTGTCAGGGCGACGGCAAGCTGAAAGGCTTCCAGCCGCCCGTCTAGCTCGACCCGATCAACCCTCACAACCAGGCCCGGCCGGTGACGATCCCGGTCGGGCCTCGCCGTACCCGCCCAGCTCGGTTTCCTTGTGATCCGCCAACAGATCCGCGACACATGTCCGCCAACTGATTCGCGACTGCCTAGAAGCCTGGCGACATCTTGTACGCCAGCAACGTCCGGACGTGCAGATGTGCGGACGACCCGTTATGCGCAGGATGATGAGTCTATGTGGGTGCGACTGATGAGCTGGATGATCGCTGACAGCGAGCCTCTTTTGCCACACGCGGGTTCCCTGCTGACTGGTGTAGGTCTGCGTGTGCGGGGCGGGCTGACAGCCGCACCACTCGACTCGACGGACGGGATCGTCACGGCCCAAGGCGGGCACCCATATGAGGTCACGTACCAACTGACGGGTCGAGCGAATGAGCCGAGAGACGTTGACATGGACACCGGACGCGGCGGCCAGCACGCTGGCGTTGAGTTCGTCCTGACAGTCGGGTCTGACCGCTATCAGGTGCAAGCCGACGGCTGGGCACGGGACGTTCTGACCGGTTCCCGGGTGATGGTGATCGGCCGCCTGGAGCTGGTTGGTGAGTACGAGTGGGAGGCATACTCCCTCCATGAATCGCGGGCCGACTGGCTCGTGAAGGCCGTCGCGCCCGCTGACGATGAAGACACCATGCTCGACCTCGTCGCACGTCGAACGGCGAGCTAGGACAGAACGCCTCTACATGCCGCTATCTGTGCCTTCGCACTGCCAGAGATCATTTGGCGGACGAGTATCGCGCATCAGTCGACGGAGGCCAGCTCGGCTTCCTTGTCTGCCGGATTGACCTCTTAAGAATCAAGGCGCGCCGCAAGCGGCGCGCAGCGCGGCCCGGGCTTACGACCTGCCGGCCGACGCCCTCCGCCGCGCGCGCCATCTGCGTACGGCCGATCCTCAACCGCTCACTCCGACCGGCACGTCACCGGTGGCGGGATCAACGAAGGCTGGCGGGTTGCCCCCGTCCCCCTGGTCGCTCGATTGTACGGTCCGCACGACACGCATCAAGAGCGCCTACGGCGTCCCTGCGGGATCGGCAAGCCGACTCTTGACCCGCGCCGCGCTCCCCTGGGTTGGCAGCTATCAGGGGGACGGGGCAGGTATGGATCACAAGTCGCGGTGGTCACTGTTCGCCGATGGTCCGACGGGTACTCTTCCAATTGCGTGGATCAAGCCGATCCTTCACGCTCTTCACTTTGCTCTTCGCAAGCCGGCGAAGACGGCGCAGCAGCTGCCGCTTGGGTGGGCGCATGGACAGTTCCAGTGCGTGAACCTTCTCCTCGTATTTGTCGATGGCGAGTCTGTGTTGGTCCCACGTGCTCTGCCATCCGTCGTCATCGAGTGGAGTGGCCTGATAGATAGCGAACGTGATGTCCGAGATGCTCATCGACAGGTCAAAGAAGGCGACGGTGAAAGGAAACCACCCAGGGGCCTTGTGTCGCACGCTGATGACCCGATCATTCAGGTTGTTCAGCCTTCTACTCAGACGGCTGATGACCCGGTCTGCCTCCCGCCGGGCTTCACTTGCGGCCCGCAAGCCCTCCTCAACCTTCATGGCGTCGTACTTCGGATCGCCGCGGAACGTCAAGAAGAGGCGCTCGTCACCAGCCGCGGCTCGGTACTCGGCCATCGCTTTAGGGATCTCATCGCTCACCAGAACTGACAGGTCCGCGATCGACCGTTCCCAACGTTCGCGCCGACGAGTGCGGCTTTGAACCCACGGAACGATCAGCGATTGCAGAAGCACGGACGTGGTGAGAGCTAGGATCGCACCCACGAAGACCGGAATCAGTTTGTCCTGCACAACGCTCAACGTAGCTGACAGGACTACTCCATGGCACAGGAGGAAGCCGCGGTAAGCGTGCCATTGGCGTGCCATTACTGGTGGCCGGGTGGGGGTAGTCCAGGCCGGAGCGGGCCGGTTGAGCCAGGCGTGGGGATGGGGGCAGGCGGGGGAGTGGTGTGATTCCCAAGCTGACAGTGCGGGTTCGATTCCCGTCACCCGCTCCACAGCTCAGCCCCAGGTCAGTGGCACATTTCCGACCTGGGGCTGAGCCATGTCAGCGACCTGAATCCAGCCGCACTTCGTGATCGGCCGAGTCGTTGGCCGATGATCCCTAGGCCTGGGGAGGATTTTGGCCCCCGGATCGGTACGAGATACTCCCCACCCCGCCACCTGACCCTTCGGTACGGCCTATCGTTTGGCGGCATGAGCTATCCGCCGCAGCCGTTCCAGCCGCAGCCGCAGTTCCAGCCGCCGCAGCCGCAGTTCCAGCCGCAGTATCCGATGGGGATGCTGCAGTTGACCGTGCAGGGCAGTGTCATGACGTCGAGCCTGATCCCGCCGACGGTGCACCTGAACGGGTATCCGGTGCAGGTCAAGTACGGCCGGAACGACATCCCGGTGCCGGCCGGGTCGCTGCACATCGACGTGCACTGCCAGTGGATGCTCACCTACGGCCGGGCGGCGCTCGACTGCACCGTGCAGCCGAACCAGGCCGTGCCGGTCTTCTATGCCTCGCCGTACCACCAGTTCACGTCCGGGAGCATCGGGCACAGCAAGGTGAAGCGGAAGGGGCTCGGTGTGCTCCTGGGGGTGGTCGGGGTCATCGTCGCTGTGGCCGTGCTTGCGGCCGTGTTCGGCTGATGCAAACGATTGACCAGATGTGATGCCGGATGGCTATGCGATCTTCTTGAACGGTGGGTACGGCGTCGGCAAGTCGTCCGCGCTCGATCACATCGGTGACCTGCTCGCGCGGGCGGGGCGGCCGTTCAGTTTGATGGATGTGGACTGGTTTCATCGGTCCTGGCCGCCGGCTGAGCAGGACAAC
The DNA here is from genome assembly GCF_054189145.1 of Kribbella sp. WER1. NCBI lineage: Bacteria > Bacillati > Actinomycetota > Actinomycetes > Propionibacteriales > Kribbellaceae > Kribbella > Kribbella sp. WER1. The sequence continues at coordinate 4,967,082 of NZ_CM135186.1, forward strand.
GCGTTCGTGGAGGCGCGCAACATCGCCGCGGTGTGGCGGTCGTACCGGGCGGTCGGGCCGCGGCAGTTGGTGATGTGCGGGGTGATCTCAACCGAGGCCGGGCGGGAGCGGTACGCCGACGCCGTCGAGTGTCCGGTGCGGACGGTTCGGCTGACGGCGGAGCCGGCGATCATCCGGAATCGGCTGCGCGGGCGGTACGCCGCGAGCCAGGCCGCGGCGCTCGAGTGGCACCTGGAGCGCTGCGACGAGATCGCGGACCGGCTGGCGGCGGCGGACCTGGACGAGCTGGTCATCGACACCAGCGCACTCGGCCCGCTCGACGTCGCCGAGCGGGTCCTGAGGCACTTCAGAATTGGTTCAAACAGTTGACCCAGAATGTTGCCTGGGTCAACTGTTCAGCTCCCGTAGACCTCGAGTTCGACGATCCGGGAGTAGGTGTGGTCGTTGCCGTCGAGGCAGAGGATGCGGACGGCGTCGGCTCGGGTCGGGGTGAACGTCGACGTGACGTGTCCCAGGGTGTTGCCGCGAATCTGGCTCACGGTTTGCCACGACCCGTCGACCTTGGCCTGGATGTCCCAGTCCCGGAGGCCGTTCACGTGGGCCGGGTATTTCGCGGAGTCGAGGGTGTACAGCTCGACGCGGTCGATCGTCGCGGGGGTGGACAGGGCGACGTCGTACGTGTCGGGGAACGCCGCGCGGGTGCCGTCGTTCCAGCCGGTCAGCGTGTCCCAGTGTTCGGAGTCCTTGTCGCCGTCGAGGGCGCCGCAGAGGGTGAAGTTGCCGTGGGTCGACGAGGCCGTGGCCTGTTCGCCGAGGGCGAGGTTGTCGCCGGGGCCCTTCGAGGGCAGCGGCTCGACGGTGACCGGGACGTTCACGCGGGTACGGTCGACCTCCACGCCGATCCGGTACGACCCGGGCTTCGCGTCCCGCGGTACCCGGACCTCCACCGGCGCGGTCACCGGCTGGTCGGGGTCGACCGCGGGCAGCCACGAGGAGAAGAGCGTCCGGGACAACTGCAGCGGTCCGGTCGGCGCGAGCGTCAGGTCGGCGTACCGGTCGTTCGCGCCGGTGTTGGTCATCGTGAGGTTGAGCGTGCCGGGCAGGCACGGGAGTCCAACGACGCTCAGTTGCCCGGGTACGACGCTCACCGCCACCCCGGACGTTGCCGCGGGCATCGAACTGGAGCCGAGCAGCGCCGCGGCCACCAGCGTGCCGGCCGCGACCACGGTCTGCCGGGGGATCCTCATGCCTGTACCTCCGCGATGCCGGGCCGGCCGTCCTCGACGAGGAGCTTGGCGCGGGTGCTGACGGTGCCGCCCTGGACGGACACCTTGTCGACGACGCGGTAGTCGGACGTCCACCGCTGGGGGGTGATCGTGCAGCTGACGTAGCCGCGCTGGAAGTTGCCGAACTTCAGGTGCGGGTTCTCCCGGAGCAGCGTCGCGCCGCCGGCGTCCAGGTCCTCGCCGTCGATCCCAGACGTGATCGACGTACCGACGAACTCGGCGCCGACCGTCGGCGACGTCGGGTCGGTGAAGTCGAGCTTCAGGTCGGACGCGACGCTGCGGTGCAGGTCGCCGGCGATCGACACGAGGTTGCGGACCTTGCGTTGCGCGGCGCCGCCGAGGACCCGGTTCCGGGACGCCTCGTACCCGTCCCAGGTGTCCATCGGTACCAGGACCTCCGGACCGTCCTTCGTGTCCAGGCGGGCGATCGCGGTCTGGTGTGCCATCACATTCCAGCGCGCCGAAGACGCGGCCCAGCCGTCGAGCAGCCACTTCTCCTGCGCGTCGCCGGTGATCGTCCGCGCCGGGTCGGCGGTCTCGGGGCCGGGTGCTTTGGTGCCGTCGCCGTACGCCTGGTCGGACCGGTACTGGCGGGTGTCGAGCACGCTGAACTCCGCGAGCCGCCCGTACCGGATCCGCCGGTACAGCTGCATGTCCGGGCCCTTCGGGAGTTGCGCGAGCCGCAGCGGCATGTGTTCCCAGTACGCGCGGAACGCGTTGGCCCGGCGTACCAGGAACTGCGCCGGCGGCGCGCTCGGATGCGCCTCGTCGGCCCAGTTGTCGACCACCTCGTGGTCGTCGAGCGTGACGACCCACGGCGCGACCGCGTGCGCATGCTGCAGATCGGGATCCAGCTTGTACGCCGCATAGCGCTGCCGGTACTCGTCCAGCGTCACCGTCTGCTGGGTGATGTACGGCTCGTTCGAATGCGGCCGGATGCCGCGGTCGATGCCGAACTCGTAGATGTAGTCGCCGAGGAAGAAGACGACGTCGTGGTCCCGCTGCGCCAGGTCGGCGTACGCCGTGTACCAGCCCTCCCACCACGCCTGGCAGGACGCGAACGCGAGCGACAGCGACGGCAGCACGGAGTCGTACGCCGGTGCCGTCTTGGTCCGGCCGACCGGGCTGAGCTGCCCGTTCACGCGGAAGCGGTACCAGTAGTGCCGCCACGGCCGGAGCCCCCGGACGTCGACGTGCACCGAGTGGCTCGACTCCGGCTGGGCCTTCGCCGTACCGCTGCGGACGACCCGGCGGAACTGCTCGTCCTCGGCGACCTGCCACTGGACCTCGACCGGGCGCCGGTCCATCCCGCCGAACGGCGCGAGTGGATCGGGGGCGAGCCGCGTCCAGATCACCACCGCGTCCGGCAGCGGGTCGCCCGAGGCGACGCCGAGCGTGAACGGGTCGCGCCGGTCCGGCTTGCCGGTCCAGCCGGCGGCCGCGGACCGGATCTCCGGGAGGCTACCGGTCAGCGCGAGCGCCGCCGCGGCCCCGCTGACCGTGAGGAAGTTCCGTCGGGTACTTCGCATCGGCATCCACCCACTCGATCATCGTGAGGTGATCACATCCGTAACGCGAGATTACGAGAAGTTCACGTGATCGGGTGCGAAGATGACCGATACCGGCCTACTTTGTGGGCGTGGCTGTATTCGTCACGTCGGACGGCCGATAGCCGGTGGGCTTGTGGTCGCAGGCGGCCAGGCCGAGAACGAGGGTGGCGGCGGCGACGGTGGCGATCGCGGCGCGGAGCTTCATGGTGGTTCTTCCTCCCCAGACGGTGCAGCCGCAGGAGTTTACGGTCTGGACCACCTGAGGAGGAAGGCAGATTGCAGCTAGTTGCAGCTAGTCGCCACGCTTGACGGAGGCGAGCAGCAGCTGGGCGACGTCCTGCACCTCGACCTCTTCGCGGGCCGAGCCGTCGGCCTGCTTGGCGGTGAGGCCGTCGGACAGCATCACCCGGCAGAATGGGCAGCCGGTGGCGATCTTGTCCGCGCCGGTCTCGACCGCCTCGGTGGTCCGGTTCAGGTTGATCCGGGTGCCGAGCTTCTCCTCCATCCACATCCGCGCGCCGCCGGCGCCGCAGCAGAACGACTTCGTCTGGTTGCGGGGCATCTCGGCGTACTCCGCGCCCGGGATGATGTCGAGCAGTTCGCGCGGGGCGTCGTACACCTGGTTGTGGCGACCGAGGTAGCACGGGTCGTGGTACGTGATCTTCTGGCCGTTGAGCGAGCTGTCGGCCGGCGCGACCGGGGTCAGCTTGCCGTCGCGGACGAGCCGGTTCAGCAGCTGGGTGTGGTGGATGACGTCGAGCTCGACGCCGAGCTGGGAGTACTCGTTCTTCAGGGTGTTGAAGCAGTGCGCGCAGGTGGAGACGACCTTGCGGACCTTGGTCTCCTTGAAGACCTCGGCGTTCTGCATCGCGAGCTGCTGGAACACGAACTCGTTGCCGGACCGCCGCGCCGGGTCGCCCGTACAGGTCTCGCCGTCACCCAGTACGGCGAAGGACACACCGGCGATGTTCAAGAGCTCCGCGACCGCCTGCGTGGTCTTCTTCGCGCGGTCCTCGAACGCTCCCGCGCAGCCGACCCAGAACAGGTAGTCGACCTCGTCCAGCGACTCGACGTCGGACCCGACCTGCTTGACCTCGAACGGCAGGTCCTTGGCCCAGTCCATCCGGCCGGACGGGTTCATGTTCCACGGGTTGCCCTTGTTCTCCAGGCCCTTGAACAGCCCGTTGAGCTCGGACGGGAACGACGACTCGATCAGCACCTGGTACCGGCGCATGTCCATGATCGCGTCGACGTGTTCGATGTCGACCGGGCACTGCTGCACGCACGCGCCGCACGACGTACAGGCCCAGAGCGCCTCCTCGTCGATGACAGCAACGTCCGCGGGTCCGACCAACGGCTTCTCCTGCTCGTCGATGACCAGCTGCGAGAGCGACTTCCGCTCGTCGTCGGAGGAGGCCAGCAGGTACGGCGCCTTGGCGTACGCGTGCTCGCGCAGGCCCATCATGATCAGCTTCGGCGACAGTGGCTTGTCGGTGTTCCAGGCCGGGCACTGCGACTGGCAACGGCCGCACTCGGTGCAGGTGGTGAAGTCGAGCAGGCCCTTCCAGGTGAAGTCCTCGACCTTGCCGACCCCGAGCGCCGCGTCCTCGTCGAGCTCGTCGATGTTCTCGAAGTCGATCGGGGCGCCGTTCACCATGATCGGCTGCAGCGCGCCGAGCGCCGTACCGCCGTCGGCCTTGCGCTTGAACCAGATGTTCGGCCAAGCCGTGAACCGGTGCCACGCGACACCCATCGTTGCGTTCAGCGAGATCGTGATCATCCAGGCGAACGAGATCAGGATCTTGATCATCGCGATCAGGTAGACCGCGTTCTCCAGACCGCCCTGGCTCAGACCGCCGAACAGTCCGCCGAGGAAGAACGTGCCGGGATAGTGGAACTTGCTGCCCTCGCCGAGCTGATACTCCAGACCGCGGAGCAGCAGGATGCAGATCAGTACGCCGAGGATCGTGTACTCGACGTAGTACGCCTGCCACGACGTCGAGCCGTAGAACCGGGACGAGCGCGGCTTGTCCCCCTTCGGGAGGTGCATCAGCCGGTAGATCATCAGTCCGACGATCGAGACCAGGCCCGTCCACGTGAGCGCCTCGCTGACCCACTCGAACACGAACCAGTGCCCGATGATCGGCAGCGCCCAGTGCGGGGAGAACAGCTGGCCGAACGCGGTCACCAGGGTCAGGAACAAGCCGATGAACCCGAAAGCGACGAACCAGTGCATCACCCCGATGTGACTCCACTGCAGCATCCGGGTGTGCCCGAGCGACTCCTTGACCAGGGTCAGCGTCCGCTTCCCCGGGTTGTCGGTCCGGCCGGCCGGCTGCCCGAGCTTGATCACGGACACGATGTGCCCGACCGTCTTGCCGAACAGCGCGACGGCGACCAGGGTCACCGCGAGCGAGACGACGATGGCGAGGATCTGCATACCAGGGATGTTATTGGTTGGTTACTCATGAGTCATGTCCTTGCGGCCATCGTCACGCCCGCGTGTTCCGGCTCACTTCACCTTTCGCCGCGGCCGGCGGATCTTGACGTCCTCGAGGCGGGTCGCCGTCGCGCGCAGGTGCCGGTGCTCCAGCCCGCGCGCTTCCAGCAGCGCGGCCGCCGTGAGCAGTCCGTCGTCGATCGCGCGGATCTCGGAGTACTCCCGCTGGGTCCGTTCCGCGAGGAGTGTCGCGATCAGCTCGGGCTTGCCGGCGAAGTTCGGCGGCGGCCGCAAGCAGCCGCTCGCGCGTCCGGGCCTGGCTCTCCGCCCGGGGGATCCGCTTCGTCACCTGCCTGAGCTGAGGTCGTGCGCGAACCGAGACGTGGCGTTCCTTGCGGTCGAAGTAGACCAATCCGTAAGTTTCCAACCACTGCAATCACAGTATCTGTCAACAGGTTTCTAAAGGAGAGTCATGCGTCTTCGTCGGGGAATCGCTGCTGGGGTACTGATCGCCACCGGGCTGGTGGTTCCGGGGGTGGCGTCGGCGGTGCCGGCCGCGGCCAAGAAGTGCGATACCGGGGCCGTGTACTGGTACACCAAGGGCGGCCACGAGGTGTACGTCGGGACGAATCTGCACAGCGACTGGATGGAGGGGCCGGGGCGGATCACCTACCAGAAGACCGCCACGTCGGAGTCGAACTCGTCCTGGTCCGGCGACCTCGGGGTGAGCATCCCGCTGGTGATCGCGGAGATCCAGAGCAAGTACGCGAAGACCGTCGGCAAGTCCCAGTCGGTCACCGACAGCTGGTCGTACACGGCCGAGGTCCCGAGCGGGAAGGTCCGGCGGCTGCAGCAGCTGAAGCAGTCCTGGCGGGTGCAGGTGGTGCGCTGGAAGTACACGACCGGCGACTGCAAGAAGACCAAGGAGCTCAGCAACAAGACCGCGACGTTCCCGACCAAGAACCGCGACTACCTGTGGATCCTGGTCGGGCGCGAGTAAATCAGCCGAGCAACCGGTGCAGACGGGCGGCGACCGCGGCATGCCGCGGATCGTCCGTCGGCAGCGCGGCCTCGAGCGACTCGAAGATCTCCAGGTCCTCGGCGCCGGTCGTGGTCTGCGCGAACTGCCAGAGCGCGTCCGGGCTGTGCGCGTCGAGCGCGGCCCGGCGGATCGTCGCGTCCAGCTCCTCGCGCTCGGAGCGCAGCGCGGGCGCGTCGGAGCGGGCGAGCAGCGGGCCGGCGTACAGCTCGAGGGCCTTCGGGAGGTCACCGGCGCGGAGTGCCTGCTGTACTTCGGTCACGTCGCCGGTGACGTCCGCGACGATCCGGTACGGCTTCGTGTCAAGGACTCCGCCGCCGAGCAGGTTCCGGAGGCGGTGCATCTCGGCGCGGACCGTCGTCGGGTTGCCCTCGTCGCCGTACAGCTGGAGCATCAGCTGCTCCGCGGTCAGGCCGGTGGGCTGCAGTAACAACAGTGCGAGTACTTCGGCCCGCCGCAACGTCAGCGCGATCTCGCGGCCGCCGACGACCGCGATCGGCTGACCCGAGCCGAGCAGCTTCAGGCGGAGCGACGGGCGCGAGCGGCGCAGCGACGTACCGGGCATCCGGAGTAGGTAGCCCTCGTCGAGGCGTTCGACCAGTCCTTCGCGGCCGTCGCCGAGGTCGATCCGGTCGGCGCCGTCCGGTACGACGAGGCGGTCCGGCAGCCATTCGAGTGGTTGTACGGCGAGCACCCGCCCGGTCGGGGTGAGCAGCGCGCCGGGCGCGTCGCCGAGCGCCATCAGGTGCCGCATGTTGCGGGCGCGGAGCATCTCGTCGGCGGCGGCCATCCGGACCTTGAGCTGGCCTTCGGCGAGCTGGGCGGCGGCGGTCACCAGCGCGACCATCGCGGGGTGGACGGTCCGCAGCGGACCGGAGACGTCGACCGCGCCGAGCAGCTTGCCGGTGTCGGGGTCGTGCACCGGCGCGGCGGCGCAGGTCCATTCGTGGATCCGCCGGACCAGGTGTTCCGCGGAGTGGATCTGGACCGGCTCGCCGACCGCGAGCGCCGTACCCATGCCGTTGGTCCCGACCTGGTCCTCGGACCAGACCGCGCCCTCGGACAGCGCGATCCGGTCGGCCGTCCGTTTCACGTCGGCGGCGCCCTCGCGCCACAGGATCATGCCCTGCGCGTCGGTGACGATCATGATGTGCGACGCCTCGTCGGCGATCGTCGTCAGGGTCTGCCGGAGCACCGGGAGGACGGCGCGGAGTGGGTGGTTGGCCCGGAGTTCCTCGACCATCCGTTGCTCGAGGATCATCGGCGGTAGGTCCAGGTCCGGGTCGACCGCGGCGGCCAGCGAGCGTTCCCAGGAGGCCGCGACCAGCGGACGCGGGTCGCTCGCGGGGTGGCTCCCGCCGAGCACGTCGTCGTACAGCCCGCTCAACCGGCGGGCCTGCTCCGGTGCGTCCATACAACCTCACTCCACGTTGCAACGTCCGTGCAACGTCGGGGTCCCTAGGTTCGGGTCAACGCCAGATCCGTTGGAGGACCTATGACGATCTTCGCAGCTCCCGGGCAGGATGGCAGCCCGGTCGCGTACAAATCGCGCTACGACCACTACATCGGCGGCGAGTGGGTCCCGCCGGTCAAGGGCCAGTACTTCGAGAACCCGACCCCGGTCACCGGTCAGAACTTCACCGAGATCGCCCGCGGTACGGCGGAGGACGTCGAGGCCGCGCTGGACGCCGCGCACGGTGCCGCGCCGGGCTGGGGCCGTACCTCGCCGGCCGAGCGGGCGAACATCCTGAACAAGATCGCCGACCGGATCGAGGCCAACCTCGAACTGCTCGCGGTCGCCGAGAGCTGGGACAACGGCAAGGCGGTCCGGGAGACGCTGGCCGCCGACATGCCGCTGGCGATCGACCACTTCCGGTACTTCGCCGGCGCGCTCCGGGCCCAGGAGGGTTCGGTGTCGGTGATCGACGACGACACGATCGCGTACCACTTCCACGAGCCGCTCGGCGTCGTCGGACAGATCATCCCGTGGAACTTCCCGATCCTGATGGCGGTCTGGAAGCTGGCGCCCGCGCTGGCGGCCGGCAACGCCGTCGTCCTGAAGCCGGCCGAGCAGACCCCGGCCTCCATCCACGTGCTGATGGAACTGATCGGCGACCTGCTGCCGCCGGGCGTGGTGAACATCGTCAACGGATTCGGCGTCGAGGCCGGCAAACCGCTTGCCTCTAGCAACAGAGTTGCCAAGGTCGCGTTCACTGGTGAGACCACGACCGGCCGGCTGATCATGCAGTACGCGTCCGAGAACATCATCCCGGTGACGCTCGAGCTCGGCGGCAAGAGCCCGAACGTGTTCTTCGCCGACGTCGCGTCCTCGAAGGACGACTTCTACGACAAGGCACTCGAGGGCTTCACGATGTTCGCGCTGAACCAGGGCGAGGTCTGCACCTGCCCGTCGCGGGCGCTGATCCAGTCCTCGATCTACGACGGTTTCCTGGCCGACGCGACCGCGCGGACCCAGGCGGTCAAGCTCGGAAACCCGCTGGACACCGACACGATGATGGGCGCCCAGGCGAGCAACGACCAGTACGAGAAGATCCTCGCCTACATCGGGATCGGCAAGGAGGAAGGTGCCCGGGTGGTCACCGGCGGCGCGCCGGCCGAGCTCGGCGGCGACCTGGCCGGCGGGTACTACATCCAGCCGACGATCTTCGAGGGCGACAACAAGATGCGGATCTTCCAGGAGGAGATCTTCGGGCCGGTCGTCTCGGTGACCAGGTTCGACGACTACGCGGACGCGATGAAGATCGCCAACGACACGCTGTACGGCCTCGGTGCGGGTGTCTGGTCGCGGGACATCAACACGGCGTACCGGGCCGGCCGGGAGATCCAGGCCGGGCGGGTGTGGACGAACAACTACCACGCGTACCCCGCGCACGCGGCGTTCGGCGGGTACAAGAACTCCGGCATCGGCCGCGAGAACCACAAGATGATGCTCGACCACTACCAGCAGACCAAGAACCTGCTGGTCAGCTACAGCCCTTCGAAGCTCGGGTTCTTCTGAGTGGTGGAGAAGGTGTTGCTCACTGACGAGGCGGCGCAGTGGTTGCGCCGCCTCACCGGGATGCACGGTCCGCTGATGTTCCACCAGTCCGGTGGGTGCTGCGACGGCAGTTCGCCGATGTGCTACCCGGACGGTGAATTCAGAACGGGGGCCGCGGACGTGCATCTTGGTGACCTGGTCGTCGACGGCCTGGAGCGGCCGATCGCCTTCTGGATGTCCGCGAACCAGTACGAGTACTGGAAGCACACCCAGCTCACCGTCGACGTGGTGAAAGGCCGCGGCAGCGGATTCTCCGTGGAGGCCCCCGAGGGCGTCCGCTTCCTGATCCGCTCCCGGCTGTTCACCGACCAAGAGTCCGCGGAACTCGGACTCCTCTGAACGAGTGCCGCCCGTCCGGTGGCGTTGCCGGACGGCCGGCACTCTCAGGTCGTTGAGATCACTAGCGGGCTGCCCGGGTTGTCGACGGCGTACGTGGTGCCGTCGACGGTGACTGCCTGCAGGTCGAGGTGGCCGGACTCGCATGTGAGTGTCAGCCTGCCTGAGGCGTACGTAGCGGTTCCCCAGCCGGTGCTGGTGGTGAAGGGGAAGCTCCAGCTGTCGTTGGAGCGGACGAGATCCAGCGGGGCGATTGTGATCGTCTTGGTGATCGCGTTGTAGCGGTAGCCGGTGAGGGCTTCCAGGACGGACCAGCCGGCGGCGTTGCGGATGTAGTGGTCGCCGCACTCGATCGGGTTGAACGGGTTGCGCCGGGTGCCGTCGTACCGGGCCCACATGCCCTGCAGGACCGCCATGCCCTCGTCGGTGAGTCCTTCGTACAGGCAGTGCGCGGCGACCTGGTACTCCGAGCCGGTCCACACCTCGTCGCAGTACCGGGTGGGTACGTCGGGGCGCCCGCCGTGCGGCCAGGTGCACATGAGCAGGCCGGTGTCGTCCTCGTCGGCGAAGACGCGGTACGGGTGCTCGAAGTCGTGGAAGTCCGTGCGGAGGTTGTGCCGGACGACGTTGCGCAGTGCCGTCCGTACGTGCTCCTCCGGGAGCAGATAGCCGAGGTCCAGCTGGTGCGCCCACCACTGGCCGATCAGCTGGTCGGCCAGGCAGCCGTCGCCCCACTGGAAGTCACGGGTCTCGTCCGGGTCGAGGATCTGCCGGTAGTACTCGCCGGTGAACAGCAGCTCGTCGTACGCCGTGCTGCCGGTCTCGAAGAGCGTGCGGTACTGCTTCGGGTCCTCGCCCAGCAAGAGCGCCATCTCCTCGGCTGCACGCAGCGCGGCCAGCCAGAGCGTGCCCATGAACGAGTTGACGCCGCACAGGTCGATGTCGTGCGTACTGGGCTGGATGCCACGCAGTACGCCGTCGCGCAGCCATTTGCCGTGGATGTGGTCCAGGAGACGGACGACGTTCGGCCAACGGTGCCGGAGCCAGTCGACGCCGGCGCCTTGGCGGACCTCCCGGTACGTTTTCAGCACGTTGCCGAGCATGCCGTCGAGGGCGGGCTCCTCCGGGCCGCCGATGACGACATCCCAGAGCTGCTTCATGTACAGGGGAGCGCGGACGCGGTGCGGGATGTACCCCTCGGGCGCCTGCATGACGTCGTACTCGGTGTCGCGCATGTTCCGTTCGAGGGACGGGAAGAGGCGGGAGAGCGTCTGCTCGTAGTTCCAGACGTGGGTGCAGTTGAGCGGGCAGGATCCGCCGTACCGGCCGCCCCACATCACGGTGGACGCGCCGAGGACGCCTTCGAAGCCGAGGACGTCGCCCTGCGCGGTCTGGAAGACGGTTGGGCTGCGGACGTCGGCCGCGAGCGCCGCGAGTCGCGCGCCGGCCTCGCCGGGGAGCGTGCTGTTGTCGAACGCCTCGGTCCACTTGGTGGTGAGCTCCCGCAGCTCGTCCCAGTGCTCGACGAAGCGCTCCGCGGCGGCGACGGCGTCCGGCGTACGGCGGGTGTGCGCGTTGCCGAGCCAGAAACGGCTGTGCCCGTACTCCGGGTGCGGGCCGAACTGGTTGAAGTCGACATATCGGTTCGGGAAGTGCCAGGCGAGCACGAACCGGAACTGCTTCGTGTCACCCGGCTCGAGGTGGAACGGGACGGCCAGCCCGCCGTTCCAGGTGCTGCCGGGCGCGCTGGCGCCGCTTGCGGGGGTCGCCGGACCGTTGAGGAAGGTAACAAACTCCTCGGGGCGACTCCACTGCGGGTGGACGAGGGCCTCGCCGTCAGCAGCAAGCACCAGCTGCCCGGCACCGGGATGGTCATCAGGCAGGCTGCCGTTATCGCACACCAACGAGGTCCAGCTTCCGCGCCGGACACGGTTGGTGTTGCCGCCGTACAGGCTGCAGGACGTGCCGTGAACGGGCGTGACGCCGTCCCAGCCGACGGCGTTCTGGAGCGCGCCGGCCAGCTTGCCGTGCAGGGCGATAGGCCCTGGATTGTGCAGCGTAAACGTGAACCCGACCACCGGCTGCGAGCTGGCGTCGGCATCACCCGGCACCAGCGGGTTGAACACCTCCAGGCTCACCTGCACAGGCAGATCGGTCTCGTACTCAACGCGTGCCTGCGGATACGTAGCAGTCACCTTGGTCGGTCCGATCGGACGGATGACCTCGTGCAGCTCCTGCTCGCCGGCCGGTACGACGTCGTCCGTCACCAACGGTGTGTTGGAGGGAGCAAGCGGGGGACCTTGGAGCAGCCGTACTTCGTCCAGCGGTGGTTCGACGCGGGACAGGCGCAGTGCGAAGAAGCTGTCCGGCACGTGCCCCTCGTGGTTGCCGAGGTTGTGCAACTGCCACTGGCGCAACGCGCCGTTGCCGGCCAGCGCGACAGTGCCGGTGCCGAGACCTCCCAGCGGCAGTGCGAAGTGTCGAAGGGTGTCACCGGTGTAGTGCATGTTTCTCCGTCCATGTACCAGCAGAGGCGAACAACGCAACAGGTCCTGGGGCAAGCAGTAACAGTGAAGCGGTAACCGACGTACCGAGCAGCAACGCGACAAAAGCCAACGCCAGCACGCCGAGCGGTACAAGCGGGGCACGGGCCACCAGGTGGAGCGCGGTGAACCACAGGCGCCTGCCCCGCAGCCCAGCGGTCACCCGCAGACTGAAGGCGTAGCAAGACGCGAGCAACAGCAGCACACCCGCACACCCACTGACAGCCAACGGCAGCAGGAACACAGGCCCGGAGTACAGCTGCCAGTTCAACAACCCCACAGCGACCACAACCCCCGGCACCAACCCAACGCCCACTCCAGCCAGGGCGTGCCTCCGCAAGTTCCTCATCAGCTCCGGGACGCCACCACGGTCCTCCCGCACCACCGCATCCGTGGTCGCGACCACGGATGCCCACACAGGACAGACGACGAAGGCAGCCAGCAGGACGGTCAGTGGTGAGAGCCCAGGACTGAACAGAACGACGAGAGCCGCCGCAGCGCAGGTCAGCACGCCGGCCGTGGCCAGGAGGGGGAGCTGGTGCCAGAGGGCTTTGAAAGCAGCCGGAAGGTACGTCATGCGCGCAACCCGGTGGTGGCGATCGACGCGATGAACGAGCGCTGGAAGATCAGGAACAGCACCAGGATCGGCAGCACCACCAGCGTGATCGCGGCGAACAGTACGACGGCCGGCCCGCCGCCCATCGCGCCTTGCAGCGACACGAGCCCGACCGGAAGCGTCATCTTCTCCGGCGTCGACAGGAAGATGTACGGCCAGAAGAAGTTGTTCCACGACGCCTCGAACACGAAGATCCCGAGCGCTGTCAACCCAGGCCGCGCCAGCGGCAGGATCACCCGGAACAGGATCCAGAAGTGCCCGGCGCCGTCCATGATCGCCGCCTCGTCCAGTTCCCGCGGGATCGACGAGATGTACTGCCGCAGGAAGAAGATCCCGAACACGTTCACCAGTGCCGGCAACCAGATCGCGACCGTGGTGTCCACCAGGTGCAGCCAGCGCATCATGATGAAGATCGGTACGACGGTCAGCTGCACCGGCACCACCAGGGCCGCCAGCAGCACCGAGAAGATCTGGTCCCGCCCGGGGAACCGCAGCCGGTTGAACGCGTACGCCGCCATCGCGCTGGTGAACAACGCCCCCGCCGTCGTGATCACCGCGATCTGCAGGCTGTTCCACGCCATCCGGGCGAACGGGATCAGCCCGGGCACCTGCTGGAAGTTCTGCACCGTCGGCGGGTTCGGGATCCACTGCGGCGGCAGCTGGAACGCGTTGATCGGCTCAGACAGCGCGTTCACGATCAGCCAGACCAGCGGCGCGATCATCACCACGCCACCAAGCACGAGCACGAGGTCGAGCAACCGACCCTTCATTGGTGCACCCATCGACGTGAAAGCCGGAACTGCAGCCCGGTGACGACCATGATCACGACGAACAGTACGAGCGACAGCGCCGCGGCGTACCCGACCTCGAAGGACTGGAAGCCCTTCTCGTACGTGTACTGCACGATGCTCCGGGTCGCGCCGTCCGGCCCACCCTGTGTCATGATCACCATCGGGTCGAAGATCTGGAACGCGCCGATGAACGTGATCACGGTGGCGAAGAAGATCGTCGGGGACATCACCGGCAGTGTGACGCTCCAGAACCGCCACCACGCGTTCGCGCCGTCCACCCGCGCGGCCTCGTGCAGCTGCGCCGGCACGGTCTGGAGTCCGGCCAGCAGGATGATGAACGTGTACCCGATCGTGTGCCACCAGTCGACCAGGATCAACGACGGCAACGCCCAGGTCGGCGACGCCAGCCAGTTCGTCGATGCCGAGAGGTAGTAGTTGACCAGCCCGAACGTCGGGTCCAGCACGTACTTCCAGATCAGCGCGACGGCCGCCCACGACACCAGGAACGGGAAGAAGTACGCCGTCCGGACGAAGTACTTCGTGCCGCGGGTCATCGTCCGGTGCACCCCGAGCGCGAGCAGCATCCCGAGGCCGATGTGTGTGACGACCGACGACAGCGCGAACACGAACGTGTTCAGCACCGCGCGGATCGTCGTACCGTCGCTCACCAGCTGCTTGAAGTTGTCGAGCCCGGCGAACTCCGGCGTACTCAGCAGGTCCCAGTGGAACAGGCTGAGCCCGAAGGCGGCGAGCAGCGGGAGAGCGACGAAGACGAGGAAGAGCAGGACGGCCGGACTGATGAACAGATAGCCCGGCAACCAGTCCCGGCGTTGCGGTTTCAGACCAATCCCTCCAGCGTGGTCTGCGCCTTGCCGAGCGCGTCGGCGGGCGCGGCGTTGCCGGTCAGGACCTGCTTCCAGCCGTCCTCGATCGCCTTCTGGATCGCGGCGCCCTTGTCCGGCGACGGGATCGGCGTCGCGTAGCTGAGCGCCTGGTACAGATACTGCGTTCCGGAAGGCGCGTCCTCGAGGAACGACTGGCTGTTCGCGATCGACTTCCGGGCCGGCACGATCGTGCCGCCGAGCTGCGCGAACGTCGACGAGCCTTCCTTCGAGATCAGGAACTTGATGAACGTCCAGGCGTCGTCCTTCTTCTTCGACGCCTTCAGGATCGGGTACCCGTTCCAGCCGACCGGCGAGCCCTGCTGCACCTTGGTCGGCCACGGTACGATGCCCATCTTGGTGGTGGCCTTCAGGTTCCGGATGCTGATGATCGGCCAGCGCCCGCCGCCGAACATCGCGAGCTTGCCCTGCGCCGCGGCCGTGAACGCGTCGAACGTGCCGCCCGGCGGCGGCGACAGCTTGTCGGCGACCAGCTTCCGGTTGAACTCGGCCGCCTCGATCGCCTTCGGGTCGTCGTACGTCGGCTTCGACCAGTCGTCGGTGAACGAGCTCGTCCCGTTGGTCAGCAGCCACGGCATGATCGCGGCGAAGTACGCCGAGTCGGCGGCGTACCCGAACGCGCCGGTCTTCGCCTTGATCTGCTCGCACGCGTGCCGGAAGTCGTCCCAGGTCCACTTCGCGGTCGGCTCCGGTACGCCGGCCTTCGCGAACAGGTCCTTCGAGTACCACATGCACATCGTGTTGAACTCGCCCGGCAGGTAGTACGTCTTGCCGTCGGTGGAGGCGTACTTCTTGTCCCACTCGACCAGGTTCGGGTCCATGTCGGCGTAGTACTCATCGATCGTCGACTGGTCCTTCTTGATGTAGTCGTCGAGCGGCGCGAGCAGGCCCTTGGACGCGAACAGCCGCTGGCCCTCGGTGGCGATCTGGATGACGTCCGGGACCTGGCCGCCGGCGATCCGGGTGGACAGCTTGTTGAAGAAGTCGCCCCAGTTCGACAGCGGGATGCCCTCGGCCTTGAGCTTGATCTCCGGGTGCTGCTCGGTGAACTTCGCGAACAGCTTGTTCCAGGTGGCCTGCTGCTCGGCCGTGCCCATGTAGACGAACGACAGCTCCTTGGACGAGGACCCGCCGCCGCTTCCGCCACCGCCGCATCCCGCGAGCGCGGCGGTCAGCGCCGTACCCCCGGTGGCCTGGAGGAACCGCCGCCGACTCAGCAAAGCCATGAGTAGACCTCTCTCAATGGGAAATCGATTTCTCGGCAGCATAGACCTGGGCGCCGAAACGGTGTCAAGATCAGGTGCCGGGAAACTCAGGGGGAATCCTTCACGGCTTTCGGAGCTGACGGTGACCGCGTGATCACGCGGGAAATCGCGTCGCGCTGGGCCGATTGTCACGGGACTGCCCATGACATTTGTCAGTGGTCCGATCGCTGGCCTCCGGTGGCGCACCGGACGGACGATGCGAAGACCCCCCAAATCAAGCCGGCCTCCGCCCACTGGCCGATCGGGATGGTGCGCGGAGGCCTGCCCAACCTCGAGGAGTCCAGTTGAGGCAACGGATTCTCGTCTCCGCCCTGAGCGCAGGTGCGCTCGCCGTCGTCGGTGTCACCGCGGCCATGTCGAGCGCTTCGGGCGCGGTCGGCGCGGCCACTCCGTACACCGCCGGCAAACATGACGCGAAGGTCTGCTCCGCGACCAGATCCGCCCACACCGCCGTTTGCGACGCCGTGAAGCTCGTCGACGCGAACGGTTTCGCCCCCAAGGCCAGTGCCCCGCCGTCGACCGGCCTGACCCCGTCCGGACTGCAGGACGCCTACAAGCTCAAGGGCCTGAAGGCGAACGGCCGGGCGGTCGCGATCGTCGACGCGTACGGCTACCCGAACCTCGAGCGCGACCTCGGCGTCTACCGCTCGCAGTTCGGCCTGTCCGCCTGTACGACGGCCAACGGCTGTCTGAAGGTCATCAACCAGACCGGCGGCAGCACGCTGCCGAAGTTCAACGCCGGCTGGGCCGGTGAGCAGGCGCTCGACGTGGACGCGGTCTCGGCCGCGGCGCCGGACGCCAAGATCATCGTGGTGCAGGCCAACTCGGCCAGCTTCGCGGACCTCGGCACCGCGGTCCAGACGGCCGCCAAGCAGGCCGGTGTCGTTGCCATCTCCAACAGTTACGGCGGCAGCGACGCGGACGACACCACGTACGGCAAGTACTACAACCACCCGGGTATCGCGGTCACCGCATCGACCGGTGACAACGGCTACCAGGGCGGCAGCTACCCGGCGTCGTCGTCGTACACGACAGCCGTCGGCGGTACGTCGTTGGTTGCCGCAAGCAACACCCGGGGCTGGAGCGAGTCCGTGTGGAGCGGCGCCGGCTCCGGGTGCTCGACGTACAACACGGCGCTGAGTGCGGCGTCGTCGTTCGACACCGGCTGCTCGAAGCGGGCGATGGCGGACGTGTCCGCCGCGGCCGACCCGGGCAAGGGCGGGATGGCGATCTACTACCCGACCAGCAAGACCGCGTCGACCTGGGCGCAGTTCGGCGGGACGAGTGAGGCGGCGCCGATCATCGCCGCGGTGTACGCGCTGTCCGGCAACACCACCGGCTACGCGAACGCGCTGCCGTACGGCCACGCGAGCTCGCTGTTCGACGTGACCAGCGGTAGCAACGGGACCTGCCCGACGACCCAGTGGTGCAACGCCCGCACCGGCTGGGACGGCCCGACCGGCCTCGGTACCCCGAACGGTGCCGGCGCCTTCTGAGCCGACGTTATTCGAACACTGGGAGCAGCCAGGCGATTGCTACGTGCAATCTCCCGGTTGCTCCCAGTACTGTTCCCAGCACGAAGGACAACCCTCAACTCCGCGGCAATCCGGTGATTTCTCTTCCCCGGACGCCCCCACAGGCTTAAGGTCAGCCCCCGGGACGGGTCGTGGAGGGCGACCCGCTGATACGAACTCCATGGAGATTTGCTGTGACCACATCACGCAGAGGGCGGGGGCTCCTGGCAGTCTCCGCCGTCTCCGCGGCCGCCATCGCGCTGGCCATGACCGCCGGTGGCGCGGACGCCGCGCAGACCGCCGGACCGGACAAGGGCAAGGCATCCCAGTCCGAGAACTTCACCGGCAAGGAGCAGAAGGGCTACTACGACGCCCGGACGCCCGACGCCAAGACCACCTACGCCCGGGCGGCCAAGGTGGCCGGCAAGGAGACGGCGGCATCGGAGAAGTTCCGGAACTCGCTCGGCACCCAGGGTGTCGTCGAGCTCGACCCGAACACCGGCACCCCGGCTCAGGTGACCAAGCTGAACGGCTTCCTCACCGGCAAGAGCGCCAAGAAGGCCGAGGTCATCGTCCTCGACTACGTGAAGGCGCACCCTGAGGTCTTCAAGCTGTCCGACGCGGACCTGGCGACGCTGAAGCTGCGCAAGGACTACGTCGACGACCTCGGCACGCACCACGTCTTCTGGTCCCAGGTCGTGGACGGCGTCGAGGTGTTCGGCAACGGCCTGAAGGCCAACGTGACCAAGCATGGCCAGATCGTCTCGATCATGGGTTCGCCCGTCGCCGGCCTCACCTCCGCCGCGCAGAGCCGCTCCGCCGCGGCCACGCCGAAGCTGTCCGCGGCCGGCGCCCGCAGCGCCGCCATCGAGGACGTCGGCGGCAGCGCGAAGTCGGCGACCGAGAAGTCCTCCGGGGTGAGCACCACCTTCAGCAACGGTGACACCGCGAAGCAGGTGTGGTTCCACACCGCCGACGGCCTTCGCAAGGGCTGGATGACCTACGTCAACGCGGGCGGCACCAAGGTGTACACGCACGTCATCGACGCGCAGACCGGTGCCCTCCTCTACCGGCGGAACCTGTCCAGTTCCGCCAACGGCGATGCACTCGTCCAGGACTACTACCCGGGCGCGGCCAAGGGCGGCACCCAGCGGGTCGAGAACCTGATCTACAACAAGTGGCTGCCGAAGAACGCGAAGACCCTCCTCGAAGGAACGTCGGTCGCGGCCTGGGCGGACGTCAACGACGACAACCAGCCGAACGCCGGCGAGACGGTCAAGGTGCCGGGCACCAAGACCGGCGCCGAGTACAAGCTGACCACCTTCCCGAACGCGTCGTCGTTCTGCTCGACCTCGTTCGTCTGTACCTGGGACCCGGCGAAGCCGGATTCCTGGAAGACGAACATGAACCAGGACGTCACCAACGCGTTCTACCTGGCCAGCAACTTCCACGACTGGCTGGCGAAGCCGCCGATCAGCTTCACCCCGGCGGCCGGTTCGTTCGACGCCGCGGGCGGCGACCCGGTCCACCTGAACGCGCTGGACGGCGCGGCCACCGGTGCCGACGGCGGCCCGGACGCGAACCACATCGACAACGCGAACATGAACACCCCGCCGGACGGCACCCCGCCGACCATGCAGATGTACCTGTGGCACCAGCCGGGCGCCACCGATGCCCAGGACCCGTGGGTCCCGTCCAGCGGGGCCAACGACGCCAGCATCCTGTACCACGAGTACACCCACGGTCTGTCGAACCGCCTCGTCGTCGACGCCCAGGGCAACTCCACGCTGAACAGCATCCAGGCCGGCTCGATGGGCGAGGCGTGGAGCGACTTCTACGCGATGGACTACCTGGTCTCGCACGGCCTGGAGAAGGACACCACCGCTCCGGGCGAGGTCCTCGAGGGCCGGTATGTCGCGCACGGCGAGCTGTTCCGCACCCAGGCGATCGACTGCCGGGTGAAGGCGGTCAGCCCGAACTGCATCCAGCCGGACGGCTCGAAGGGCGGCTACACGTACGCCGACTTCCCGACCATCGGCGGCTCGCCCGAGGTGCACGCCTCCGGTGAGGTGTGGGCGCAGACCCTCTGGGACCTGCGCGAGCGCTTCGGCCGTAGCTACGCGATGAGCATCATCACCCGCGCGATGGAACTCGCTCCGGCGGACCCGACGATGCTCGACATGCGCAACGCGATCGTCCAGGCCGACCTGATCGCCAGCGGCGGCAAGAACGCGGACATCATCTGGACCGTCTTCGCCAACCGCGGCATGGGCTGGTATGCCGGTGTCGTCGACGGCGGCGACGCCTACCCGGCGGAGGACTTCCACAAGCCGCCGACAGGTGCCACCACGACGCTCAGCGGCACCGTGAAGGACAAGGACACCGGCGCTCCGGTCGCAGGCGCGCTGGTCTACATCGGCGGTCACTCGTCCGGCTACGCCGGCGACTACGCCGGGTCGACCGATGCCCAGGGCAACTACAGCATCACCGGTGTGGCGCCGGGCACGTACCCGAAGGTCGTCGTCTCGGCCCCGGGCTACGAGCTGATCGTCCAGTCGGTCAAGGTTGCCAAGGGCACCCAGGCGGCCTTCACTCCGCGCCGCAACTGGGCGGCGGCATCCGGCGGTGGCACGGTTGCCGGGTTCAACGGCCCGGACTTCAGCCCGCAGTGTGGGCCGGCGTTCGCGATCGACAACGCGCAGGGCACCGGCTGGGGCAGCACGACCGGTGACGACAACGGCACCGCGACCAACCAGATGATCGCCAAGCACGTCGACATCAAGCTGCCCGCGAAGGTCAACATCAGCAACTTCAACATCGACCCGTCGAACACCTGTGGTGACCCGGGCAGCTCCTCGACCGGGCAGTACAAGGTCGAGACCTCGGTCGACGGTACGACCTGGGCCACTGCGGCGTCCGGCACCTTCGACGCCACGAACCGGGGCAAGTACAACCTGGTCGCCCCGACCGGCAACGCCACCGGCGTCCAGTACGTCCGGTTCTGGATGCTGAGCCCGCAGGTCCCGGACTTCCAGACCAACTGCCCGAACGGCGCGTTCGGCGGCTGCAAGTTCACCGACATGACCGAGATCCAGGTCTTCGGCACCAAGTAACGCGACACCCGCAAAGGCCGGCCGAGCGCACCCCGCTCGGCCGGCCTTTTCCTTGCCCACCGAACTGGAGGGTTGCCCACTGAGATTTTCGATGGGCAACCCTTCAGTTCAGTGGATGCCCTTCGAGTTGGAGGGTTTGGCCGGGGGGACGGTTTGGGCCCACTCGGCCCAGTCGGCGAGGGCGGAGTACACCCGGATGCCGGCCTCGATCGTGACCCGCATCGACTGGGTCTGCTCGCTGTAGCCGAACTCGCCGCGGTCCTTGCGGGCGGCGTAGTCGGAGTACTGCGCGGCGAGGTCGCGGTAGTACCGGGCCTCCGCCTCCAGGTGCTGCCGGAGTTCGTCGCGGTCCATCATCCAGAAGAACAGCGACCGCAGCAGCGGCTGCAGCCGCATCGTGTGGTCGACGTCGACCTCGGTCAGCCAGCGTTTCACCTCGGCCACTCCGGCGTCGGTGATCCGGTACGCCTTCCGCCGCCGCGGGCCCTCGCTCTCCACTTCGACGAGCCCCTCGCCGGCCAGCTTGTTCAGCTCGGCGTAGATCTTCGGGTGCTGCGCGGGCCAGATCGACCCGAGCACCTCGGTGAACCGGCGCGCCAGGTCGTACCCGCTGGCCGGCCCCTCCGCGAGCAGCCCGAGCAGTCCGTGCCGCAGTGACATCGCTGCCTCCTTTACTGACCGCCATCTTGACATGTCCCCACGGACATGTGCATGCTCAGATATGTCCCTAGGGACATGTCCCAGAGAACATCTCAAAGGGGGGTCGACATGAAGGCTGTTCTCGTCACAGGTTCGACCGGTGGCATCGGTGCCGCGACCGTCGGACTGCTGCGGCAGCGAGGATTCACGGTGTACGCCGGGGCGCGTGGTCGGGCCGACTTCGGGCCGGACGTGCGGGTGCTGCCGCTGGACGTGGCGGATCCGGAGAGTGTCGCCGCGGCGGCGAGGCAGGTCGCGGGTGAGGTCGACGGGCTGCGGGCGGTGATCAACAACGCGGGCGTGATCGTGCAGGGTCCGCTGGAGCTGGTGCCGGCCGACGAGTGGCGTCGGCAGTTGGAGGTGAACACGATCGGCCCGGCATCGGTGATCCGCGAGTTCCTGCCGCTGCTGCGCGCGGGGACGGCAACCGGCTCGTCGTCCCGCACCCCCGGTCGGATCGTGAATGTGAGTGCGGCGACAGGACGCGTCGCGATGCCGCTGCTCGGCGCCCTGTCCGCGAGCAAGGCCGGTCTCGAGGCGTTGTCGAACGCCCTTCGCCTGGAGCTGGCGCCGTGGAAGATCCCGGTCGTGGTGATCGAGCCCGGGACCACCGAGACCGAGATCTTCACCCGTGCCGGCGTCACCGCGGCCGCGGCACTGCAGCGGGCCGACCGCTCGCGCGTCGACCTGTACCGCGGACACCTGGCGGCGTACGAGACGGCCATGAGCCGTTTCAAGCCAGGCCCCGTCGACAAGGTCGCCGAGGTCATCGTCCAGGCGGTCGAGTCCCGCCACCCCCGTCGCCGCTACGCGATCGCCGAAGCCCGCACCTTCGGTGCCGTGCTCCCCAACCTGCCCGCGCCGCTCCGCGACCGCCTCCTCACCACCGCCACCGGCCTGAGCGCAGTAAAGCCCGCCGAGTCGTGAGCATCGGCTGCGAATCCTGGGTTCGCCCGGCCGGCGTCCGGATCTTGGACGATGGGCTGTAAGTGTAGTGACTTAGTCTAGTTTCGAGGGTGTGGAATCCGGCGCGCAGCGGTCGCCGGGTCGCCTAGGCGGGCGGCCCGGCGACCGAGCCGCGCTCGATCAGGGCCGGGGTCAGCGTGGTCCGGCGGACGCGGCGGTTCGTGTCGACGGCGGAGGTCACCCGGGAGACGACGTGGCTGACCAGGTCGTCGAGCGGCCAGTGGAACGTCGACAGCGGCGGCGTCAGCAGCTGCGACATCGGCTGGTCGTCGTACCCGAGCAGCGACAGGTCGTCGGGGATGCGCAGGCCGAGCTCGCGAGCGGCGGCGTACACGCCGAAGGCCATCGAGTCCGCGAGCGCGAGGATGCCGGTCGGCCGGTCGGCGGCGGTGAGCAGACTCCGGGCGACCTCGGTCGCGCCGGGCAGGTCGTGCGGGCACTGCAGCAGGCGGATCCGCAGGCCGAGGTCCTTCGCCACTCGCTGCGCGATTCCTTCGGCGGGGCGCTCCACCTCGAGCCGCCGGGTCGGGCTGAGTACGGCGATGTCGCGGTGACCGGCGTCCGCGAGCCGGCGCAGCGCCGTACTGACGCCGGTCTCGTTGTCGAGGATCACCTCGGACTTCGCCTTCGCGCCGGGCAGCGCGTCGCCGATCGCGATCACCGGCACCTGCTGCGCGATCTCCGCCCAGGCCTTGGCGGCCGGGTCGATCGGCACCACGACGATCGCGTCCGCGCGGTGGTCGACCAGGTGCTGGGCGAGCTCGAGCTGCCGGTCGGCGTCGCCGGCCGAGTCGATGATCCACGCGTTCCGGTCCGGGGCGAGCAGCTCGCGGCCGAGGGCGGCGGCGACCCGCTGCTGCCAGAGGTCCTCGAGCGACGCGCACAGCACGCCGACCGACCCGCTGCGGCCGGACGCGAGCGCGCGGGCGACCGGATCGGCCTGGTACCCGAGCCGCTCGGCGGCCTCCTGGACGCGCTGCCGGGTCTCGGGCGTGCCGTGCAGGCCGCGCAGTGCGTACGACACGGCGGCCATCGAGAGCCCGGTCTCGGCGGCGATGTCCTTGAGGGTCGGCCTCCGGCTCGTTCCGGACATGTCCATGACCCTAACCGGCGCCGTGGACAGAAACTTGACAGACGCACCTTTGAAGCGCTTCACTCTATTCATCCTGAAGCGCTTCAATCTGATCAAACCTGGAGGTCACGGTGATCGACGTTCACCAGCACCTCTGGCCGGAGGCCTTCGTGGACCGGCTCCGGGCCCGCCGGGAGCCGCCGTACCTGGACGGCTGGACGCTACACACCGCGACCGAGGCGCCGTACGACGTGGACCCCGCGGCGCACGAGCTCGGTAAGCGGGTTGCCGTCGAGCAGGACGCCGGGACGACGCTGGCCGCGGTCTCGCTGTCCAGCCCGCTCGGGATCGAGGAGCTCGGCGACGCCGACCTGCTCGCCGCGTGGCACGACGGAGCGGCCGAGTTCCCGGCGCCGTTCCGCGCCTGGGCCTCGGTGGACCTCCGCGAACCCGCCGGGCTGGAAGACCTTCTGGACAAGGGCTTTCTGGGGCTGCAGCTCCCGGCGCACGTGCTGACGACCCCTTCCGGTTGGGAAGCGCAGGCGGACGTGCTGCAGACGCTCGAGCGGCTGAACAAGCCGATCCTCGTCCACCCCGGGACGGCGACCGCGGCCGAGGCCGCCTGCTGGTGGGCGCCGGTCGTCGACTACACGACGCAGCTCCACGCCGCGTGGTGGGCCTGGCACGCGTACGGCGGACGGCGTACGCATCCGAAGCTCCGCCTCTGCTTCGTCGCCGCCGCGGGTCTCGCCCCGGTGCACCACGAACGGCTGACCGCCCGCGGCGGCCGGCTCGGCACCATCGACCCCAACCTGTACGTCGACACCTCGAGCTACGGCCCACAGGGGATCGACGCGGTCGCGCGGGTGCTCGGCATCGATCAGGTCGTGCACGGCACGGACCGGCCGTACGCCGGCATCACCGACCTCCGCCAGGGCGACGCCGCGACCGCGGTGATCCGCCACGACAACCCGCACCGCCTGCTGTTCGGTGCGGCTACTCCTGAGAGGGGAGTGCAGTGACTGCCCAGCCCATCGACGTCCCCGACGTTCCGGCGCGCCAGGCCACCCGGCTCGTGGAGCTCAACAACTGTCTGTCGCTGGACGACCTTCCGGGGCGTGATCTGAGTCCGGACGAACTGTCCGAGCTCGCCGCGTCGATCGCCGCGCAGCCGCACCTGTGGGAGGACCAGGTCGCGTACAGCGACGAGGAGCGGGTCTTCGCGTCCCTGCACCGGGACGCCAACGTCGACGTCTGGCTGATCTGCTGGACGCCGGTCAACGACACCGGCTGGCACGACCACGACGTCTCGTCCGGCGCGGTAGCCGTTGCCCGGGGCAAGCTTGTCGAGCACAACCTGGCGATCGGCACGGCCGCCATCGAGACCGAGGTCGAGGCCGGCGACGTCTACGGCTTCGGACCCGACCACATCCACCGCCTCACCGGCCTCGACAAGGGCAGCGTGACGGTCCACGCGTACAGCCCGCCGCTGTGGCGGATGGGGCAGTACTCGGTCAAGGACGGCGTACTGCGCCGCGTCTCCGTTTCCTATGCGGATGAGTTGCGGCCGATCGACTGACCTGGGTTGTACGGAGGAACGGGTAGTGCACCGCACCACCCGTTCCTCGGTCCGTCAGGAGTGCCGGAGTTGGCCTAGCAGTCCGTGGGCCTCGCCGTCGGTGCCGGCGGAGAACCACAGTACGTCGGTGCCGCCGGTGGTCGGCGTACCTTGCAGCAGCGCCCACAGGCCGTCGATCGTCAGCGGCCGGCCGGCAGTGTCGCGGACCTGTCCGGCGGGCTCGAAGCGGTGCCGTGACTTCGGGACCAGGATGTTGATCCGGCCGTCACCGAAGTTCCCGACCAGGAGCGTGCCGGCCGGCTGGCCCCAGCCGGCCGGAGCCATCGCCATACCCCACGGCGCGTTCAGTGAGCCGCGCGTCGCGACCCGGGTGATCAGCCGGCCGTCGGTGCCGTACTCGTCGACGAACCCGAGTCCGTGACCGTCGATCTCGTCACCGGTCTTCGCGTTAACCTTGGCGTACGAAACGAACAGCCGACCGTCGAGCGCCTGCACGTTGAACGGCCCGTACGACGCCGGCACGTGCCGGTCGCGGAACGCCCACGACGGCAGCTTCACCGGCATGAACGAGCTGTCGAACACGTCGATCCGGTGCTGCGTGAAGTTCGCCGCGAACAGCTGGTTGCCGGCGAGCGCGAGGCCCTTGTACTCGCCGCCCGGCGTGGTCACCTTGATCTCGGCCGCACCCATCGGCTGATCGACCACCCGGCTCCAGGCGGCGATCTGCCCCGTCTCGGTCGCGAAGATGAAGTTGGCCGGTGCGCTGGTGGTGCCGTTGCGGAGGACGAACCCGGAGCCCGGGTTGTTCACCTGACCCGTCGGCGACGGCATCCTCGGCTCGATCGCCGACACCTTCGCGACGGTGCCCGAGCCCGGCGCGGACGAGTACAGCGTCGATGCCGACGTACCGTTGTCGGACACCCACAGCGGCGTGGTGGCGCCGAGCGACAGACCCCACGGATTCACCAGGTCGGGGTCCTGGAGTACGGCCTTGCCGGGCTGGTCGGAGACCAGATCGACCTGCTGTACGGCGAGGTGGTGCGACGGACCGTGTGCGTCGGCAGTCGCGGGCGCGATCAGTGCGATGCCGCCGGCGAAGGCCGTGGCGACTGCGAGTACGCGCAAAGACATGACACTCCCCCTAGATCAGGATGTGGACGTCCTCCATACGTCGCGTCGCCGCGGGCGGTTCAAGGCCACTCGTACCGGAAGTGGATCTGGCCCGCGGGGGTCGCGGCTGGCTAGCGTTCGGGGCATGAGGATTCGCGTGGTCGATGCCTTCGCCGAACGAGCATTCACCGGGAACCCGGCGGCGGTCTGCGTGTTCGAGGCAGGTCCGTGGCCGGATGAGAGCTGGCTGCAGAGCGTGGCGGCTGAGATGAACCACGCCGAGACCGCCTTCGTCCGCCCGTCGGAACGGCTCGACGCGGACTGGGACCTGCGCTGGTTCACCCCAACCCTCGAGGAACGGCTCTGCGGGCACGCAACACTCGCCACGACCCACGCACTGGCCGCCGACGGCAAGGTTTCCGGGAAGACGTCGTACGCCACCCTCAGCGGCATCCTGACCGCGACGGTCGCTGACGACGGGATCACCCTCGACTTCCCGGTCAACCGGCCTGTTGCTACGCCCGCCCCGGACGGCCTGGCGGCGGCCATCCAGGCCGAGCCACTCGAGACCTACGTGACCGGCGAACTCCGCGACCTCTTGGTCGTCGTCCGTGATGAGGCGACGGTGCGGGCGGTGGTCCCGGACTACGACGCACTGGCCGGCATCATCGAGCGCGGGCGCCTGCGCGGGGTGATCGTCACGGCGGAGGGCTCGGAGTACGACTTCGTCTCCCGCTTCTTCGCCCCCGGCAGCGGCATCCCCGAGGACCCGGTCACCGGCAGCGCCCACACAAGCCTCGCCCCGTACTGGACCGAACGCCTCGGCCGGCCCACCCTGACGGGCTACCAGGCATCCGCCCGCGGCGGCGTCGTACGAGTCGTCCCAGCCGGCGACCGCGTACATCTAACAGGCCACGCGATCACGGTCCTCGACGGAGAGCTGCACGTCTGACGTACTAGCACGCCCCCGCGTGCTCCGCAGGTGCTCCGGTCACTGCGCTCCCCCCCGCACCTGCTACGCGGACTCCCACCCACCGGCTAGCGCCGGTCTTCTGCCCGCTACCGCGGGCGATTTGCGAGCTGCCGCTCGCGGGCGACTGCTAGGCGGGCGCACTCCGTGAGGCTCCGCGTGGTGAGTGCTGCGGGTGGTGAGTGGTGGCGGGGGAGACGGTGAGGAGGGGGTGGCGACACGTGGACGTGGTCAGCCCCGCGTGGTCCGCAGGTGCTCCGGCCGCTCGCCGTCCAGCCCCGAGTCACCGCTGATTGGACAACCCACGATCCTGCGGACAGCTCCTGGGGGCTGTGAACAGGTCATAGCATGTCGCCAGCCACCACAGGGTGTTCATGGTCGCGCATCGACGCCGACATCTTGAACGGATCGAACCGTCCGCGTGGGAATTGCACCGGTTAGAGCACACCATTGGCGCACCACATCCGCGCACCACATCCGCTCCAGGCGACAGCCAGCAGTCGCCGCTCACCACCTGCAGCCTCACGCATCACCTCCACTTGTGCAGTCACCCGCGAGCGGCAGCTCGCAAAACGCCCGCGGCAGCGGGCAGAAGGCCGGCGCTAAGCCGGTGGATGGGTGGGAGCGCGCGGAGCGGGTGCGGGAGGGAGCGGAGCGACCGGAGTACCTGCGGAGCACGCGGGGGGGTGACCACATCCGCGCGTCACCGCCCTCTCCTTCCCTTCAACACCACTCACTGCCCGCGCCAGTCAGCACCAGCGGCTTCGCGGAGTACGCGGGGGGCAAGCACCCCCCGCGCTCGCGTGTGAGGTTAGGCCCAGGTTTCGGCGTGGGTGGCTGTGCCGTTGGGGGCGATCAGTTCGGTGACTACGTCTTCGGCGTCTGCGTCGAGCGGCTCGAAGGGGGACTCTGGTACGACGTACGCGCGGGCGCCGGCGAGTAGTTCTGTGCCGGGGAGTTCGAACCAGGCTTCGCCGACCTCGCGGCTGATTTCGTAGATGGCTTGTTCGGCGCTGTCGACCGGGTCGCGGTCGCCGGATTCGTCGAGTTCGGCCGGGTGGCGTTCCTGGGCGGCGCGGCCGGCTTCGAGGAGTTCGTCGAGGTCGGTGATCCGGAGGTCGAAGCGGGAGACGACGCTGATCAGCTGGTCAGGCTCGGTCGACTCGTCGTCTTCGTCGTCGGTGGCATCGTCGAGGAGCAGGGCGGTCGTACCGGTGTGTTCGAAGACGGCGTCGTTCCAGTCCTCGACGACGCCTTCGAGGGCCGCGTTGTGTTCGAAGAGGGTGGTGTGGTCCTCGTCGCCGGTCATCGCGAGCAGGGCGTCGGTGTGTGCCTGGAGACGCTCAGCGAGCAGCCGGCTGGCCTCGGCGAGGGCGGCTCGGGTCTCCGCGGAGAAGAACTGGTCGGCGGGGGCGGGGGTGTCGATCTCGGTCACGTGCGTGTTCTTCCCTGTCTGTCGGCTGGGTTTGCCAGCCGTAAGTATGTGAGAAGCCTGTGAGAGGTCTGTCAGCGGGTGTGAGAGACCTGCGAGAACCCTCCTGACGGGGCAGTGAGCGATGTGCAGTGGAGCCATGAACGCCGAGAACATCGCAGGCCTGGTAGTGGCTGCTGCGCTGGTCCTCTACCTGATCGCCGCCCTGATCTTTCCCGAGAGGTTCTGATGTCCGACACCTCGGCCGGCCTGTTACAGGTCGGCTTCCTGATCCTGTGCCTGGCGGCGGTCTATCGACCGCTCGGCGGGTACATGGCTCGCGTCTACACGTCCGACCGCGACCTGCGCGTCGAGCGGGCCGCCTACAAGCTGTTCGGGGTCGACGCCAAGGCCGACCAGACCTGGGGCGTGTACGCCCGGGCGCTGATCGCGTTCTCGGCGGCGAGCCTGGTGCTGCTGTTCCTGTTGCAGCGCCTGCAGCACTGGCTGCCGCTCTCGCTCGGTCTCCCGAACGTGCCGAACGCGCTGGCCTTCAACACCGCGGCGTCGTTCGTCGCGAACACGAACTGGCAGTCGTACTCGCCCGAGGTCACGATGGGGTACGTCGTGCAGTTCGCCGGCCTGGCCGTGCAGAACTTCGTGTCCGCGGCGGTCGGCATCACCGTGGTGATCGCGCTGATCCGCGGGTTCGTTCGGTCGAAGACCGACCGGGTCGGCAACTTCTGGGTCGACCTGACCCGGACGCTGCTGCGGATCCTGCTGCCGATGGCGGTGGTCGGCGGCCTCGCGCTGGTCGCGATGGGCGTCGTCCAGAACTTCTCCGCCGGGCACGCGGTCACCTCGGTGGTCGGCCAGGCGCAGACGATCCCGGGCGGGCCGGTGGCCAGCCAGGAGGTCATCAAGGAGCTCGGTACGAACGGCGGCGGCTTCTACAACGCGAACTCCGCGCACCCGTTCGAGAACCCGAACGCGCTGTCGAACCTGTTCGAGATCTTCCTGTTGCTGGTGATCCCGGTGTGCCTGACCCGGACGTTCGGCCTGATGGTGAAGGACAAGCGGCAGGGATACGCGATCCTCGGCGTGATGGGCACGATCTGGGCGACCTTCGTCGTACTCGCGACGGTGTTCGAGCTCCAGGCGGCCGGTACGGCGACACAGGCCGCGGGTGCTGCGATGGAGGGCAAGGAGACACGCTTCGGCGAGTGGGCCTCGGCGCTGTTCGCGGTCTCCACGACCGGTACGTCGACCGGCGCGGTGAACGCGGCACACGACTCGTTCACCCCGCTCGGCGGCGGCGTACCGCTGTTCCACATGATGCTCGGGGAGGTGACGCCGGGCGGTACCGGGTCGGGCCTGTACGGGATGCTGATCCTCGCCGTGCTCGCGGTGTTCGTCGCGGGCCTGATGGTCGGGCGGACCCCGGAGTACCTGAAGAAGAAGATCACCGCGCGCGAGATGAAGCTGGTCGCGCTGTACATCCTGACCACGCCGACGATCGTGCTGGTCGGTACGTCGCTGGCGATGGGGCTGGCCTCGGCCCGCGGCTCGATCTTCAACACCGGCAGCCCGCACGGGTTCTCCGAGGTGCTGTACGCGTTCACGTCGGCGGCCAACAACAACGGCAGCGCGTTCGGCGGGCTGAGCGCGAACACGAACTTCTACAACATTGCCCTCGGACTCGCGATGCTGCTCGGCCGGTTCGTACCGATCGTGTTCGTGCTGGCGCTGGCCGGGACGCTCGCGAAGCAGCAGCCGGTACCGGTGACCCAGGGCACGCTGCCCACCCACAAGGCCCTGTTCGTGACGCTGCTGGTCGGCACCGTCGTGATCGTGACCGGCCTGACGTACTTCCCCGCTCTGACTCTTGGACCCCTCGCGGAGGGACTGTGACCACGCTGACGACACCGCCCGCTTCCAAGCCGGCGGCGACCCCGAAGAGAGCACCGTCGGGTCTGTTCGACCCGAAGATGCTGCTCCGTTCCCTGCCGGATGCGCTGCAGAAGCTCGACCCGCGGGTGATGGTGAAGAACCCGGTCATGTTCGTGGTCGAGGTGGGTGCGGTCGCGTCGACGATCTTCGCCTTCACCGATTCCAGCGTGTTCGTCTGGTGGATCGTGGTCTGGCTCTGGCTGACCGTGATCTTCGCGAACCTCGCGGAGGCGGTTGCCGAAGGCCGCGGCAAGGCCCAGGCGGAGACCCTGCGCCGGGCGAAGACCGAGACCACTGCCCGTCGGCTGCACGGTGACGAGGAGGAGCAGGTCCCGGCGACGCAACTGCAGCTGGGCGACCTGGTCGTCGTCGAAGCCGGCCAGATCATCCCGGGCGACGGTGACGTCGTCGAGGGTGTGGCGTCCGTGGACGAGTCGGCGATCACCGGCGAGTCGGCCCCGGTCATCCGGGAGTCCGGCGGCGACCGGAGCGCGGTCACCGGCGGTACCAAGGTGCTGTCCGACCGGATCGTCGTGAAGATCACCACCAAACCCGGTGAGAGCTTCATCGACCGGATGATCGCGCTGGTCGAAGGCGCGGCCCGGCAGAAGACGCCGAACGAGATCGCGCTGAACATCCTGCTGGCCAGCCTGACGATCGTGTTCCTGATCGCGACCGTCACGCTGCCGCCGTTCGCGAAGTACGCCGGGATCGACCTGAACATCGTGATCCTGGTCGCGCTGCTGGTCTGCCTGATCCCGACCACGATCGGCGCGCTGCTGTCCGCGATCGGTATCGCGGGCATGGACCGGCTGGTGCAGCGCAACGTACTGGCGATGTCCGGCCGCGCGGTCGAGGCCGCAGGTGACGTGAACACGCTGCTGCTCGACAAGACCGGCACGATCACGCTCGGGAACCGGCAGGCGTCCGAGTTCATCCCGGTCGACGGCGTGACGGACACCGAGCTGGCGGACGCCGCGCAGTTGTCGAGCCTCGCCGACGAGACGCCGGAGGGCCGGTCGATCGTCGTCCTGGCGAAGACCGGGTACGGGCTGCGTGAGCGGCACACCGGAGAGTTGCCGCACGCAACGTTCGTGGAGTTCACCGCGCAAACCCGGATGAGCGGCGTGGACGTCGACGACCGGCAGATCCGCAAGGGAGCGGCCGGCGCCGTGAACGCCTGGATCAGCCAGCACGGCGGGGCCGGCGACGCACAGCTCGGCGAGATCGTCGACGGCATCTCGGCCTCCGGCGGTACGCCGCTGGTGGTTGCCGAGAGCATCGGCGGCAAGGCCCGCGCGCTCGGCGTCGTCCACCTGAAGGACGTCGTCAAGGAAGGTATGCGGGAGCGGTTCGACCAGATGCGCGCGATGGGCATCCGGACCGTGATGATCACCGGCGACAACGCGCTGACCGCGAAGGCGATCGCCGACGAGGCCGGGGTGGACGACTTCCTGGCCGAGGCGACGCCCGAGGACAAGATGGCGTTGATCAAGAAGGAGCAGGAGGGTGGTCGCCTGGTCGCGATGACCGGTGACGGCACCAACGACGCGCCGGCGCTCGCGCAGGCCGACGTCGGTGTCGCGATGAACTCCGGTACGTCGGCCGCGAAGGAGGCCGGCAATATGGTCGACCTCGACTCGAACCCGACCAAGCTGATCGAGATCGTCGAGATCGGCAAGCAGTTGCTGATCACCCGCGGTTCGCTGACCACGTTCTCGATCGCGAACGACGTGGCGAAGTACTTCGCGATCCTGCCGGCGCTGTTCGCCTCGGCGTACCCGGGGCTGGACAAGCTGAACATCATGGGCCTGCACTCGCCGCAGTCGGCGATCGTGTCCGCGATCGTGTTCAACGCGCTGATCATCGTGCTGCTGGTGCCGCTGGCGCTGCGAGGTGTCCGGTACAAGCCGTCGTCGGCGTCGGCGATGCTGCGCCGGAACCTGCTGATCTACGGCGTCGGCGGACTGATCTCGCCGTTCGTCGGCATCAAGCTCCTCGACCTGGTGATCTCGCTGATCCCTGGTCTCCGCTGAAAGGTAATTGCCAATGACAAGCAATCTGCGTCAACTCGGCGTGGCGGTCCGAGTGCTGCTGGTGTTCACCGTCGTCCTCGGGGTCGTGTATCCGCTGTTCATGACCGGTGCCGCCCAGGCGCTGTTCCATGGGAACGCCAACGGTTCGATCATCAAGGTGAACGGCAAGGCGGTCGCCTCGGACCTGATCGGTCAGGAGTACAAGGGTCCGCAATGGTTCCAGACCAGGCCGTCGGCCGTGAACTACAACGGGATGGGTAGCGGCGCGTCGCAGTACGGGCCCAACAACCCCGAGCTCGTGAAGCTGATCGACCAGCGGCGGCAGGAGGTCGCCAAGCTGAACGGGGTGGACCCGTCACAGGTTCCGCCGGACGCGGTCACCGCGAGTGGCAGCGGGCTGGACCCGGACATCAGCCCGGCGTACGCCGCCATCCAGGTCGCCCGGGTCGCGCGCGAGCGCGGGTTGTCCGTGGAAAAGGTGCAGCAACTGGTGAAGGACAACACGCACGGTCGCGTACTGGGCTTCCTGGGGGAGCCGTACGTCAATGTCGTCACGCTCAACGCTGCGCTGGCATGATCGCTGTATGAAGCGCGGGCACCTGCGGGTCTATCTCGGTGCCGCGCCCGGTGTCGGCAAGACGTACAAGATGCTGGGCGAGGGGCAGCGGCGGCGTGCCCGCGGGACCGACGTGGTGGTCGGTTTCGTGGAGACGCACGGCCGGGTGCACACCGCGGAGATGCTGGAAGGGCTCGAGGTGGTGCCGCGGCGGATCGTCGACTACCGCGGCGCCAGCTTCACCGAGCTGGACCTGGACGCGGTCCTGGACCGGCGGCCGGAGGTGGCGCTGGTCGACGAGCTGGCGCACACGAACATCCCGGGCAGCCGGAACGAGAAGCGCTGGCAGGACATCGAGGAGCTGCTGGCCGCCGGGATCGACGTGATCTCGGCGGTCAACATCCAGCACCTCGAGTCGATCAACGACGTGGTCGAGAAGATCACCGGCGTACCGCAGCAGGAGACCGTCCCGGACCGGGTGGTCCGGGCCGCGGACCAGATCGAGCTGGTCGACATGACCCCGGAGGCGCTGCGCCGCCGGATGGCGCACGGCAACGTGTACGCCGCCGACAAGATCGACGCTGCCCTGGGCAACTACTTCCGGGTCGGCAACCTGTCCGCGCTCCGGGAACTCGCCCTGCTGTGGCTGGCCGACCGGGTGGATGCGGGGCTGCAGCAGTACCGCGCCGAGCACGACATCGACTCCACCTGGGAGGCCCGGGAGCGGGTCGTGGTCGCGCTGACCGGCGGCCCCGAGGGCGAGACGCTGATCCGCCGCGCGGCCCGGATCGCCGCCCGCTCGTCCGGCGGCGACCTGCTCGCCGTGCACGTGGCCCGGTCCGACGGCCTGACCGGCGCGAACCCGAGCAAGCTGGCCCAGCAGCGGAACCTGGTCGAGAAGCTCGGCGGGACGTACCACCAGGTGGTCGGCGACGACATCCCGGCCGCGCTGCTGACCTTTGCGAAGGCGGAGAACGCGACCCAGCTGGTCCTCGGTGGTAGCCGGCGGTCCCGGTTCGGGTCGGTGTTCACCGGGCCGGGGATCGGCGCCACCACGATCCGTGACTCCGGCGAGATCGACGTCCACATCGTCACGCATTCGCTGATGGGCCGCGGCCGGCTGCCACGGCTGCGCGGGAGCCTGTCGCGGCGCCGGAAGGTGCAGGGCTTCGTCCTGTCGATCGTGCTGCCGCCGCTGCTCGCGCTGATCCTCGGGCTCGGCGGTGACACGCTCAACCTGACCAGCAACGTACTGGCGTTCCTGTTCGCGGTCGTGGTGGTCGCGCTGGTCGGCGGCATGTGGCCGGCGATGGTGACCGCGATCGGCGGGTCGCTGGTGCTGAACTGGTTCTTCACGCCGCCGAAGCGGACGTTCACGATCGCCGAGGTCAACAACGCACTCGCGCTGCTGATCTTCATCCTGGTCGCGGCGATGGTCAGCTCGGTCGTCGACCGGGCGGCCCGGCGGACCAGGCAGGCGGCCCGGGCGGCCGCCGAGTCGGAGACGCTGGCGACCTTGGCCGGTTCGGTACTGCGCGGCGAGACCGCGCTGCCCGCTCTGCTGGAGCGGGTCCGGGAGGCGTTCGGGATGACCGGCGCGTGCCTGATGGAACGGATCGACGAGGACGAGCTGACCGAGGTCTGGCGGCCGCTCGCGTCGGCCGGCGTACTCACGTGTACCCGGCCGGAGGAGGCGGATGCGGAGATCCCGGCGCGCGACGATCTCGTACTGGTACTCCAAGGGCATCAGCTGGAGGCGGACGAACGCCGGCTGGTCGGCGCGTTCGCGGCGCACGCGGCGGCCCTGGTCGACCGTGCCCGGCTGAGCGAAGCGGCCGCGGAGGCGAAGCCGCTGGCAGAAGCGGACAAGCTGCGTACGGCGTTGCTCCGGGCGGTCGGGCACGACCTGAGGTCCCCGTTGGCCTCGGCGAAGGCGTCGGTGACGTCGCTGCGCAGCGACGACGTGGAGTGGAGCGACTCCGAGCGGGCCGAGCTGCTGGAAACCGCGGACGAGTCGCTGGACCGGTTGTCGCGGCTGGTCGACAACCTGCTGGACCTGAGTCGCCTGCAGGCCGGCGTACTCCCGGTGTTCCCCCGCCCGATGGCGCTCGACGAGATCCTCCCCGGCGTGCTGTCCGACCTCGGCGACGACGCCGACGAGGTCACCGTCGACATTCCGCACACACTGCCGCTCGTCGAGGCGGATCCGGCGCTGCTGGAGCGCGTCGTCGCGAACCTGCTGGCGAACGCGATCCGGTACTCGCCGCCTGGCCGGCCGCCGCTGGTCACCGGGAGCGCGCTCGGGCCGACCGTCGAGGTCCGGGTGATCGACCGCGGGCCGGGGATCCCGCAACAGCACCGGGACCGGGTGTTCGCGCCGTTCCAGCGGCTCGGCGACACCGACAACACCGTCGGCGTCGGCCTCGGGCTGGCGCTCGCCCGCGGACTCGCCGAGGCGATGCGGGGCAGCGTGCAGCCCGAGGACACTCCGGGTGGTGGACTGACCATGGTGGTGTCGATCCCGACCGCCGCAGCGCGTCCCGACGTACCGATCCCCGGCGCCCGCGAGCGCTCCGAACAGGAAGGCGCCCATGACCAGGGTCTTGGTGGTTGACGACGAGCCGCAGATCGTGCGGGCGCTACAGATCAACCTGAAGGCGCGCGGGTACGAGGTGCACCTGGCCGGCACCGGTACGTCGGCGTTGAAGGTGGCCGCGCAGAATCCGCCGGAGCTGGTGATCCTCGACCTCGGGCTGCCGGACTTCGACGGCGTCGAGGTGATCCGCGGGCTGCGCGGGTGGACCGACGCGCCGATCCTGGTGCTGTCCGGGCGGACCGACCAGACCGACAAGGTGGAGGCGCTGGACGCCGGCGCCGACGACTACGTGACCAAGCCGTTCGGGATCGACGAGCTGCTCGCCCGGATGCGCGCCGTACTGCGCCGCAGCAGCATCGCCCAGGACCAGCCGATGGTGACTGTCGGCGGCGCGCAGGTGGACCTGTCCGCGAAGCGCGTCACGCTGGAGAGCGGCGAGGACATCCGCCTCACGCCGACCGAGTGGCACCTGCTGGAGGTGCTCGTCCGCAACCCGGGCAAGCTGCTGGCGCAACGCCAGCTGCTGACCGAGGTCTGGGGCCCCGGCTACGAGACCGCGAGCGGCAACCTGCGCTTCTACATGGGCCAGCTCCGCCGCAAACTCGAACCGGACCCCGCCCGCCCCAAGCATCTGCTCACCGAACCGGGAATGGGATATCGGTTCGAGCCGTGAGGGGTGGACCGCCACGCCATCACAATCGCGCGACGGCGGCCGCCGTCCCGCTCACCGGCGGGTGGAGCGGGAAATTGTGATGGCCTGGGCGTCCGTTTCATTCAAGACGGGGGTGGGGGATCTGGGGGAGGGTGTGGGCATGGACATCTTCACGGCAGCACGGGACTTCGTACGGCGGGACGCTCGGGTGCTCGAGCGGCGGCTCTTCGCGACGGTTTTCGAGGGCGCGGACGCGCAGGGTGTGGTGGACGCGCTGCGCGGGTTCCAGAACGCCGACGGGGGATTCGGGTGGGGGCTGGAGCCGGACAAGCGCTGCCCGGACAGCCTGCCGCTCGACGTCGAGGTCGCGTTCGACACGCTGCTCGCGGCCGGCGCCCGCGACGACGACATGGTCCGTCGGGCCGTCGACTGGCTGGCCTCGATCGCGACGGAGGACGGCGCCGTACCGCTGTGTGGTCCGGCCATCGAGGGCTACCCGCGCGCCGAGCACATGACCGAGTGGACATACCAGCCCGGGCTGAACCCGACCGCCGGGCTGGTCGGCCGGATGCACCAGCTGGGTGTCGAGCACCCGTGGCGGGACAAGGCCGCCTCCTGGTGCGAGGCCGAGCTGGCGAACGGCTTCCCGGAGGACGCGCACGGCATGAGCGAGGTGCTGCAGTTCCTCGCACCGCGCCCGGACGTCGACCTCGACCGGGTCCGCGAGTGGCTCCCGAAGCTCGCCCACTACCGCGCCGAGGCGGACGACCCGTCGTACGGCGTGACGCCGCTGCAGTTCGCGACGACGCCGGACAGCGTGTGGCGCCCGCTCTTTACCGACGCACAGCTCGACGCCCACCTCGACCGGCTGATCGCCGACCAGCAGCCCGACGGCGGCTGGGCAATCACCTGGGAACCGCCGGGCCCGGCCGCCACCCTCGAGTACCGCGGCATCGTCACCGTCGGCGCCCTCCGCACCCTGAAGGCGTACAACCGCCTCTGATCGCCGGGGCTGTCCTGAAGGACAGAGGTGGGCTCGACCGGGGATGTGTCGACCAATGCCGCGGTACTCGTCCTTCGGTACGCCTAGCCCGCCTCGGCCGGGTGTTCGACCTGGCGGTCGCCCCATTGGGTGAGCAGGCCGCGGGCGATCTCCAGGTCCTCGCGGAGCGAACGGTCGGTCAGGTCGTCCGGGAGCGCGGCGAGGGCGTCGGCCAGCCAAGGGCCGACGGCAGCGGGGGAGAGGTCGTCGGGCGTCAGGCCGGCCAGGCGGATCGCGCGGACCGCGGTCACGAGTTCGCTGGCCAGGACCTCGCGGAGCGCGTCGAGGAGCTGCTTGGTCAGGACGGCGGCCTGCGGGGCGAAGCTGGCGTGCAGTTCGGCGCCGCGGGAGAGGGTCGCCGTACCGA
This sequence comes from Kribbella sp. WER1, assembly GCF_054189145.1. Classification (NCBI taxonomy): domain Bacteria; kingdom Bacillati; phylum Actinomycetota; class Actinomycetes; order Propionibacteriales; family Kribbellaceae; genus Kribbella; species Kribbella sp. WER1. The sequence continues at coordinate 5,004,541 of NZ_CM135186.1, forward strand.
GCGTGGCGGGCTGGGCGGCGGAGCGGACCGCGGCGAGCGCGTCGTGGGCGACGTACTCGATCATCATTACGCCCGAGCTCGCCTCGGCGCCGCTGGCCAGGAACCGGCTGAGGCCCGTGTAGTCCGGGTCGACCAGGTTCGCGACCCGGGTGGTGGAGAGGGTCGCGACGCTGTGCAGGCTGAGCCGGAGCGAGTCCAGCGCGAGTGCGATCGGCATCGCGTGCCAGTTGCCGTTGTGCAGCACGGTGTCGCCGGCCACCAGCGGGTTCTCCGCGGCGGCGTTGATGTCGATCCGCACACTGTTGCCCAGGGCATCGGAGTGGTCGACGGCCGGGCCGAGAACCTGGGCGAAGGCCCGCAGCCCGAACGGATCCTGGATGCGGGCGGGCCGCATCGGCAGGTTGTCGAGCAGGTCGCGCATCCGGCGGGCGACCCGCAGCTGCCCGGGTTGCGGACGGGCCTCGTGGACGCGGGCGTCGTACACCTCGGAGTTGCCGCGCAGCGCGACATGGGTGAGGGCGCCGACCAGCGGTACGACGTCGATCAGCGTCGCGGCCTCGACATACGCGAGGCAGCATTCGGCGAGCGTGAACGCGTTGCTGGACAGCAGCGGGAGGGCACTGGTGCCGTCGATGACGTCGCCGAGCGCGAGACCGAGTTCCGCGAGCGGGCCGAGGTCGCCGGTACCGATCGCGCCGCCGCGGTGCAGGTCGGGCAGGTCGTCGTCGTTGAGCAGGCCGACGATCGCGTCGGCGACCGCCGGTTCGAGCCCCGATCCGCCGGCCGCGAGCTGGTTCACCCGGATCAGCAGCCCGAGCCGGACCACGTCCTTCGGGTACGACGTCGTGCCGGTCGTGGAGTGCGACGACAGCAGCCGGGCGCCGTGCTCCGGGTCGGACGTGAGTACGTCGCGGTTCGCCCCGACCCCGGTGGTCCGCCCGTACACCGGCCGCCGCCGCGCGACCTCGGCGACCACCTGCGCCGATTCCCGCATCCGCTTCCGCGCGACATCGCCCAGCCGCACCGCCGTACGCCGCTGCCCCAACGCGACGGCGTCGAGCGGCGCCAATCCAGCACCCGTGAGCTCGACCGGTTCCATCTGCACAGTGTGAAACCACCGGTGCCTCGCCGGTAAGCGCCGCGCCTAGGTCGCCGTCTGAGATCCGAGACGTCGCCGGACGACCACCGCGAGCACGACCGCGACCAGCGCGAAGACGGTGTTGCCGAGGAAGGACGGGTGGTCGAGCTCGCGCGCCTGGCTGAAGCCGGCCCACGCGTACGTGAGCAGCGCGCCGGTCGCGAGCGCGAGCGTGTGCCGCGGCGTCCAGGTACGACGGCGCGCCCAGCGGAGCGCGATCGCCGTCGCGGCGCCGAACAGCACGAACCACCAGGCCGCCGAGATCCACTCGTTCGCGTCCGGGAACACGATCGACTCGAGCCAGTACACGCTCGTCAGCGCGAAGGCGGTCAGCCCGACGGCGAGCGGCCGCGGTACGTCGCCGTCCGTACGCCGCGGCGTACGGCGACCGAGGGCGAACGCGAGCGCGACCAGTCCGCCGATCACCACCGCGGAGACGGCGAACTCGGCCGGCGACGCGACGAAGTGGAAGCCGACCGCCTGCATCACGGCGAGCAGCGTCGAGCCGACGACGAAGATCGCCGCGACCGTGATCAGCCCACCGCGGCGCAACCAGGGTCCGCTCGGAGCGCAGGCCTCGATCAGGGCGATCGGTACGCAGATACTCCAGATCGTGTGCAGTGTGACCGTGCCCTGCAGCAGCGTCAGGCTGATCCCGAGCCCGGGGATCACCGCCATCCCGTCGAAGCTGTCGAGTCCGACGTACGCCGGATTGAACAGCATCTGGTCGATCGGGCCCTCCTCCAGCAGCCCGTACGCGAGGGCCATCAGCACGATCCCGGTCCAGCCGAGCCCGTGGCGGCGCGCGACCTCGCGGATCAGCACCGCGCCGCCGCCGTACATCGGCGCGAACAGGAAGATCGAGCCGAGCTTGCCGATCGGCTGGTTGCCGAGCAGGTACTCGCCGACGAACGGTGCCAGGAAGAACAACGCCAGAGCCCAACGCTTCACGCTTCCGACGCTAGTGTCCTGAGTCGGAAGTTCGACGGCGCTTTCGGCGCCCAGGCACGCACCTCGCGGCACTCGCCCAGCGCCCACGATGCTCCGCATCGAGGCCACTGACCGAGCACCACGATGCACGCACCTGACCACCGAAATCACTCGCCGAACTTCCGACTCAGGACACTAGGACACGGCGGCGCGCGAAACGTCCATCTTCGGTGGCCGGTGGTGCGACCAAAGAAAACAGCCCGTCAGTTGCCTGACGGGCTGTGGGTCACTTCTGGCCGTAGCGCCTCTTGAACTTCTCCACGCGGCCCTGGGTGTCCATCACGCGCTGCTGGCCCGTGTAGAACGGGTGGCTGGCGGACGAGATCTCGACGTCGACGACGGGATAGGTGTTCCCGTCCTCCCAGACGACGGTCTCGTTGCTCTCGCGGGTCGAACCGGTGAGGAAGCTGAAGTTGCCGGACTTGTCCCGGAAGACGACCCGGCGGTAGTCGGGGTGGATGTCCTTCTTCATGCTGCGGTACTTCCTTCCAAATAAGGGGCGAACGGATCGGTCAGGGGGTGCACCGCTTCGTCCGCACGCAGGACACAACCGTCGAGGCGCTCCCGTAATTCCCGGACGTCCAGCGCGGGGCCGGTGAGCGACAGGTACGACGCCCGGTCGCCGTACTCGGGGTGCCACTCGAGGGCGGACCGGGCCTGGTGCTGCTGCCCGACGGACGGCCAGCGGTCCGCGGGCAGGTCGGCCAGCCACGGGCCGAGGACGCCGAACACGACGTTCGTCCCGAAGCTGTCCCAGCTGAGCCGGTTGCGGTGCTGGGTCGCGATCCAGAGCGTGCCGCGGCCGCGGACCGTCCCCGCGACCAGGTCCTCGAGGGCGTCGTACAGCCGCTCGGGGTGGAACGGGCGGGTCGCCTGCCAGACGAAGGTCAGCCCGTCCGGCGCGGCGATGGAGCCGGGCTCGACGGTCCGGGGGAGCTGCGCGCGTACGTCGAGGAGCCCGGCCGGGCTGGTGCGGGTCGTGAGGCGCGGGTTGATCGCCCGGAGCAGGCTCGCGGTGGCGTCGTCGGGGGTGTTGAGGACGGCGGCGTCGGCGTACTCGAGCTGCCGTACGACGACCTCCGCGGTCGCTCGGCCGTCCTCGGCCGCGGTCGGGATACCGCGCTCGCGGAGCAGGTCCTCGCCCTGCAGGTCCTCGAGGACGCTCGCGGTGTCGACGGCGGTGACGATCCGGGCCACGTGCAGGTCGGGGTGCTGGTCGATCTCGGTGCTGATCGCGCGGGTGTCGCCGGCGGCCGGGACGTTCACGATCGCCACGCCGTACCGCTCGACGGCCGCGATGCTCGCGAGCAGCTCGACGAGGGATCCGCGCATCGCGCACGACACGCAGGGGTGACTCATCGTGATCACCTCCCGGTCGATCACGCCGGCGGTGGTCCGCGCGGTCCGGACGACGGCGCTCAGGTCGCGGACGTCGTACTCCACCAGGACACCGGTCGGCCCGGCCTCGACCAGCAGATTCCCCGCGACGTCAGCCCGGAACCCGTCGTCGATCCCGGTCAGCAAGGTCACCGGCAGCATCGACTCTCCTCGTCTTATTGAAAACGATAACCAATACCAAGTATCCTGGGTGACATGGCAAAGCGCAACGACCTCCGCCCGATCGTCAAACTCCGCAGCACCGCAGGCACCGGCTACACGTATGTAACGCGCAAGAACCGCCGGAACAATCCCGACCGCCTGGTCATCCGCAAGTACGACCCCACCCTCCGCGCCCACGTCGACTTCCGCGAAGAGCGCTGATGGCGACCACGGCCAAGATCGCCAAGAACAACCACCGCCGCCGCGTGGTCGCCCACCACGCGGCCCGGCGCCGTGCCCTCAAGGCGATCGTCGCCGCCCCCGGTTCGACGCCCGAGGACCGCGCGGAGGCCCAGCTCCGCCTCCAAAAACTCCCCCGAGACGCCAGCCCCACCCGCCTCCGCAACCGAGACACCATCGACGGCCGCCCCCGCGGCCACATCGGCAAGGCCGGCCTCTCCCGAATCCACTTCCGCGAACTCGCCCACCGCGGAGAACTCCCCGGCATCGTCAAGTCATCCTGGTGAGCCGGAGGGTTGTCCCTTCGCGTTGTCGGTTCTCTGCCCCTGTCAAGGGGTGAGAAGGGACAAGAGGAGGGGAGAATCCCTCCCGTCGGCGGGAGCAGGCTGGGGCTGGAGCGCGCGCCGGGCGGGTGCCACCTGGCGCAGCACCTCCACTTCTGGTGCCACCCGGCGAACGTCCACCCTCTGGTGCCACCCGGTACGTCCGCCTCTGGTGCGTCCCGGCGTAGCACGTCCGTCTCTGGTACGTCCGGCGTAGCAGCTCCGCCTCTGGTGCTTTCGCAGGTAGTTCGGCACCTGTCAGCTCTTCAACGCACCCGTAGTGCGGCACCTGTTGGTGGTTCAGCCGTGGAGGCGGCGGGTTAGGGCTTTGGCGGCTTGGCGGATCTTGTGGGCCAGGTGGGGGCGGTCCGTGGGCGGGACGGTGTCGGTGCGGAACGTGACCGAGATCGCCGCCACCGGATGGCCGGCGTGGTCGACCGCGGCGCTGGCGACCGACGCCATTCCGGGCGTGATGAAGGAGTCCTCCACCGCGAAGCCCTGGCGTTTCTCGTCGGACAGGAGGCGGCGGAGCTGACTCAGGCTCTGCGGGCCGTGATCGGTACGCCGTACGAACGACTCCGGCGCGGGGAACAACGCCCGCACCTGCGCCGGCGGCAGCTCGGCAAGCAACGCCCGCCCGGACGCGGTGAGCGTCGCAGGCAGCCGTACGCCGACATCCGTCACCAGCGTCACGGGCCGCGGCGGCTGCTCCTTCAGCAGATACACCAACTCCCGGCCATGCAGTACGCCGAGATGCGCCGTCTGCCCCACCTCGTGCACCAACTGCACCAGCAACGGCCGCGCCAACCGTTCCAGTGGATCGTGCCGCAGGTACGCCGACCCGATCTCGAAGGCCGCCACCCCGAGCCCGTACCGCTTCTCCTCGGGCAGATGGACGACGTACCCTTCGTCGATCATTGCCCGCAGCAAGTGGTACGTCGACGAGCGTGGCAGGCCGACCGCGGAGGCGATGCGCTCCATCGGCACCGGGCCGGGCTGGGTGGCCAGGAACGTCAGCACCCGCAGCGTGCGGGTCGAGGCGGGAACGTTGCCGCTCACAACGGCAGCGTAACCCTCAGACGCCTGTCGAACGTTTCTTTGCGCGGCTGCGTTGCAGCCAGAAGCGGAAGCTCTCCCCGGCGACCGCGATCGCGAACAGGCCGACGGCGACGCCCCAGTCGATGAAGTCGGGCCCGGACACGGCCAGGCCGACGCCGAGCGACAGCACCAGGAAGATCACCAGCGAGACGACGAACCGCTTCACAGCGGCTTCTCCGCGGTCCACGCGCCGGACGTCTCCCGGTACCCGAGCCACCGGTTGACGGCGAGCATCGGCTCGTTCGCCGCGTCGTTCCCGGTGGAGGCGAGGGTGAAGCCGGCGTCCCGGGACCGCGCCAGCGCCGCGGATTTCGCGACCTTCGCCAGCCCGCGCCCGCGTGCGGCCGGGATCGTCCCGGTCAGGTTGGACCAGATCACCTTCCGGTCGGGGTCCGCGGTCGTGGTCACGAAGGACAGCACCTGGTCCCCGTCGAGGACGGCGACGCTGAGGTCGTACCGGGTATCTGGGTTCTGCCACGACGTACGGACCCATTCGTCGTACGCCGGTCCGCCGGACAGCCCGCTCGGGTCGTCGTCGCGGACCTGGACCTCGGCGTCGTACAACTGCCGCGGTTCGAGTTCGCCGTACGTCGCCAGCCGCAGCCCGTCCGGTACCGGGAGTGGCTCCCGCGCCGCGGTCAGGTCGGCCGCGGAATGCGTCATCCGCCGCCCGACCGTGAACCCGTGCAGCTCCGCGAACCCGGTCGAGTCCTCGGCCACTGCGGTCAGTAGCCGCCCGGCGCCGAGCTCCCGCGCCCGGGCCGTGATCGCCTCGAGCAGCGCCGTACCGATCCCGCGACCGCGGTACTCCGGCGGCACTTGGATGGTGATCCGCACCCGCGGCGCCTCGGCGTCCGCCGGCGGCCGGTACAGGTTCGCGTACCCGACGACGTCCGGCCCGTCGACGGCGATCAGTACCTCTTGGGAGTGACCGTGCCGCAGTTGCAGCTCGACCGCCCGCGCCGTCTTCACCAGGTGCGGCATCGTGGCGGCCCAGACCCGGGCGACTCCTACTGCGTCTTCGGGCCGCGCCGGCCGGATCTCGAACCCCATGCCGGAACCCTACGACTACCGAGGGTCGCCACCCTCGTCTCGGATCCGAGACGAAAAGTGGTACGGCGCTGCTGGCCGGGGCGGATCCGGCGCGGTGCAATGGGCGAGTGGAACAGACGGTGATTGTCGGCGTCGGCCCGCTGACCCCGGCCCAGGTGGTCGCGGTGGCGCGGTACGGCGCACAGGTACGGATCGACGACCAGGCCCTCGAGGAGATCGCGAAGTCGCGCGCCTCGATCGAGGCGCTGGCCCATGCGGACACCCCGCACTACGGCGTCTCGACCGGGTTCGGCGCGCTCGCCACCCGGCACATCGCGCCGGAACTGCGGGCGCAGTTGCAGCGCAGCCTGATCCGGTCGCACGCGGCCGGCTCCGGCCCCGAGGTGGAGACCGAGGTGGTCCGCGCGCTGGCCCTGCTCCGGCTCTCGACCCTGGCGACCGGCCGTACCGGGGTGAAGGCCGAGACGGCGCAGGCGTACGCCGGTCTGCTGAACGCGTACCTGACGCCGGTCGTGCACGAGTACGGCAGCCTCGGCTGCTCCGGCGATCTCGCGCCGCTGTCCCACGTCGCGCTGGCGATCCTCGGCGAGGGCAAGGTCCGCGATGCCGACGGCAACCTTCTCGACGCGGGCGAGGCGCTGGCCGCGCACGGTCTAGAACCGGTCGTCCTCGCGGAGAAGGAAGGCCTCGCGCTGATCAACGGGACCGACGGCATGCTCGGCATGCTGGTCCTCGCACTCGCCGACCTCGACCGGCTGTTCACGACCGCCGACCTGGCCGCCGCGATGAGCGTCGAGGCCCAGCTCGGCACCGACCGTGTGTTCGCCGCGGATCTGCAGGCCCTGCGCCCACAGCCCGGTCAAGGAAAGTCCGCGGCCAATCTGCGCGCGATCCTGAAGGACAGCGCGATCGTCGCCAGCCACCGCGGCCCGGACTGCAACCGCGTCCAGGACGCGTACTCGCTGCGCTGCTCGCCCCAGGTCCACGGCGCCGCCCGCGACACCGCCGCCCACGCGCTCAACGTGGCGACCAACGAACTCGCCGCCGCGATCGACAACCCGGTTGTGCTGCCGGACGGGAGAGTCGAGTCCAACGGCAACTTCCACGGCGCCCCGATCGGGTACGTGCTGGACTTCCTCGCGATCGCCGTCGCGGACCTCGCGAGCATCAGCGAACGCCGTACCGACCGCTTCCTGGACGTCGCGCGCAACCACGGGCTGAACGCGTTCCTCGCCGACGATCCGGGCGTCGACAGCGGCCACATGATCGCGCAGTACACCCAGGCGGCGATCGTGTCCGAGCTGAAGCGGCTCGCCGTACCGGCCAGTGTGGACTCGATCCCGAGCAGTGCGATGCAGGAGGACCACGTCTCGATGGGCTGGTCCGCCGCGCGCAAGCTCCGCAAGGCCGTCGACGGTCTGCAGCGGGTGCTGGCGATCGAGATCCTGACCGCCGCGCGGGCGCTCGACCTGCGCGCCCCGCTGGAACCCGCGCCGGCCACCGCGGCTGCCCGCGCCGCGCTCCGGCAGTACGTCGAGGGCCCGGCCACCGACCGCTTCCTCGCCCCCGAGCTCGAACACTCCGTCCAGCTAGTTGCTGACGGCACCTACCTGCACGCGACCGAGGCCGTCACCGGCCCGCTGAACTGAAAGGCTGGATCACCCATGTCCGGACCACGACCCGTCCGCGCACCCCGCGGTACCACCCTGACCGCCCGCGGCTGGCAGCAGGAAGCCGCACTGCGGATGCTGCAGAACAACCTCGACCCGGAGGTCGCCGAGCACCCCGACGAGCTCGTCGTGTACGGCGGTTCCGGCAAGGCCGCGCGGGACTGGAACTCGTTCGACGCGATGGTCCGGACGCTGACCACGCTGAAGGACGACGAGACCATGCTCGTCCAGTCCGGCCGCCCGGTCGGCGTGATGCAGACCCACGAGTGGGCGCCGCGGGTGCTGATCGCGAACTCGAACCTGGTCGGCGACTGGGCCACCTGGGAGGAGTTCCGCAAGCTGGAGGCGATGGGGCTCACGATGTACGGCCAGATGACGGCCGGGTCGTGGATCTACATCGGCACCCAGGGCATCCTGCAGGGCACGTACGAGACGTTCGGCGCGGTCGCCGAGAAGAAGTTCGGTGGGACGCTGGCCGGCACGATCACGCTGACCGCGGGCCTCGGCGGGATGGGCGGCGCGCAGCCGCTGGCGGTGACGATGAACGACGGCGTCGCGATCTGCATCGACGTCGACGAGTCCCGGATCCAGCGCCGCATCGAGCACCGGTATCTCGACGTACGGGCGTCCTCTGTCGATGAAGCGCTTCAACTGGCCGAAGAGGCGAAGAAGGCGCGGACGCCGTTGTCGATCGGTGTCCTGGGCAACGCCGCGACGATCGTGCCGGACCTGCTGCGTCGCGGGGCGCCCATCGATGTCGTGACCGATCAGACGTCGGCGCACGACCCGTTGATGTACCTGCCGATCGGTGTCGAGTTCGAGGACTGGACGACCGCGCGGGAGAAGGACCCGGCCGGGTTCACCGCGCGTGCGCAGGAGTCGATGGCCAAGCACGTCCAGGCGATGGTCGAGTTCCAGGACGCCGGCGCCGAGGTGTTCGACTACGGCAACTCGATCCGGGACGAGGCGCGCAAGGCCGGATACGCCCGGGCGTTCGAGTTTCCCGGGTTCGTCCCGGCGTACATCCGGCCGCTGTTCTGTGAAGGGAAAGGGCCGTTCCGGTGGGCGGCGCTTTCGGGGAACCCGGCCGATATCGCTCGCACCGACCAGGCCATTCTCGACCTCTTCCCGGACAACGAGCACCTGGCCCGCTGGATCAAGCTGGCCGGCGAGCGGGTCGCGTTCCAGGGGCTGCCGGCCCGGATCTGCTGGCTCGGCCAGGGCGAGCGGGACAAGGCCGGCGTCCGGTTCAACGACATGGTCGCCTCCGGTGAACTCGAGGCCCCGATCGTGATCGGGCGCGACCACCTCGACACCGGCAGCGTCGCGTCGCCGTACCGGGAGACCGAAGGCATGCTAGACGGCTCGGACGCGATCGCGGACTGGCCGTTGCTGAACGCGATGGTGAACGTGGCCAGCGGCGCGTCCTGGGTGTCGATCCACCACGGCGGCGGCGTCGGCATCGGCCGGTCCATCCACGCCGGCCAGGTGTCCGTTGCCGACGGCACCGACCTGGCGCGGCGGAAGCTGGAACGGGTACTGACCAACGATCCGGCGATGGGTGTGATCCGTCACGTCGACGCCGGCTACGACAGGGCGGCCGAGGTCGCGGACGAGCGTGGGGTGCGCGTCCCGATGCGCGAAAGCTGACTGTCTGCGACGGGAGAAATCTGTAGCGCTACGGTACAGATTCCCGAGGAGCGAGAAACCGTGCGACCGCGTGGTTTCGGTCTGTGGTTCCGCTAGGGTCTTTCGGGCGACCGGACGACGAGCGCGAAGGGGCGCCATGATCGAGTTCGAGGACGTCACCAAGCAGTATCCGGACGGCACCGTCGCCGTCGACACCCTGTCCTTAAGGATCCCGAGCAACCAGATCACCGTGTTCGTCGGCCCGTCCGGCTGCGGCAAGACCACCTCGCTGCGGATGATCAACCGGACCATCGAACGCACCTCCGGGACGATCTCGATCGACGGTACCGACATCAACTCGCAGGATGCCGTGACGCTGCGGCGCGGGATCGGGTACGTGATCCAGAACGCCGGGCTGTTCCCGCACCGGACCGTGGTGGACAACATCGCGACCGTGCCGAAACTGCTCGGCTGGGACAAGCGCAAGGCCCGCGGGACCGCGATGGAGCTGCTCGAACGCGTCGGCCTGGACCCGAAGATGGCCGAGCGGTACCCGGCGCAGCTGTCCGGTGGCCAGCAGCAACGAGTCGGCGTCGCGCGGGCCCTGGCGGCCGATCCGGCGATCATGCTGATGGACGAGCCGTTCAGCGCCGTCGACCCGATCGTCCGGCACCAGCTGCAGGAGGAACTGCTCCGGCTGCAGCGCGACATCGGCAAGACCATCGTGTTCGTCACCCACGACATCGACGAGGCGATCAAGCTCGGCGACAACGTGGCCGTCCTGCAGGTCGGCGGGAAACTGGCCCAGTTCGCGCCGCCGGCCGAACTGCTCGGGAACCCGGCCGACGACTTCGTCCGCGGATTCGTCGGGCAGGACCGCGGCTACCGGGCGCTGACGTTCGTGTACACCGACCAGCTCACGGTGCAGCCGCTGCCGGCCGAGCTCGCGTTGAACGACGGCGTACCGGTCGGCTGGAAGAACGGCTCCGAGGCCATCGAGCCGGTCGGCGCGGTGTTCAAGCGCGGCGACTCGCTGCGCGCCGCACTCGACGCCGTACTGACGTCGCCGAACGGTCTCGGCGTGGTCGTCGACGACGAAGGCCGCGCGGTCGGCGTGGTCGACCAAGGTGCCGTGGCCGAGGCGTTGCGATCATGAGCTGGATCGGCGACAACCTCGGGCTGATCTGGGAACAGCTGTGGGAACACATCTACCTGGCGATCATCCCGGTGATCCTCGGGCTGATCATCTCGGTGCCGCTCGGGTACGTCGCGACCCGGTACGCGTGGCTCGCGAACCCGCTGATCGCGTTCGGCGGCCTGCTGTACTCGCTGCCGTCGATCGCGCTGTTCATCGTGCTGCCCGCGATCCTCGGGACCAAGGTGCTGTCCACGATCAACATCATCGTGGCGCTCACCGTCTACACCGTGTCGCTGCTGATCCGGAACGTGATCGACGGGCTCCGCTCGGTGCCGCCGGACGTCCGGCAGTCCGCGATCGCGGTCGGGTACGGATCGATGCACCGGCTCGTCGCGATCGACCTGCCGATCGCCGTACCGGTGATCTTCACCGGGCTGCGGGTCGTCACGGTCGCGAACATCTCGATGGTGAGCGTCGGCGCCGTGATCGGCATCGGCGGCCTCGGCGAACTCTTCACGCTCGGCTTCCAGAAGGCGTTCCTGACGCCGGTCGTGGTCGGCGTGGTGCTGTCGCTGGCGCTCGCGCTGCTCGCGGACTTCGTCCTGGTCACGCTGCAGCGGGTACTCACTCCCTGGGCGCGGGCCGCCGCGCCGGTCGCGGAGGTGGCCTGACATGTGGCAGTACCTGACCGACTCGTACAACTGGTCCGGCAACGAGGGCATCTGGGCGCGGATCCTCGAACACCTCTGGTACACGTTCGCCGCGCTCGGGCTGTCCGTCGTGATCGGGCTGCCGATCGGCCTGCGGATCGGGCACACCCGGCGCGGCGCGTTCCTGGCGATCAACGCCGGCAACGCGGCCCGGGCGCTGCCCAGCCTCGGGTTGCTGATGCTCGCCGTCCTGCTCACCAACCAGATCGGCTTCCTGCCGGTGCTGATCGCGCTGGTCGCGCTCGGCATCCCGCCGATCCTCGCGTCGACGTACGCCGGACTGTCCGGGGTGGACGCGGCGACCATCGACGCGGCCCGCGGGATGGGCATGACCGGGCGGGAGATCCTCACCAAGGTGGAGATCCCGATCGGGCTGCCGCTGATCATTTCCGGGATCCGCAGCGCCACCCTGCAGATCGTGTCCACCGCGACGATCGCGGCACTGGTCTCGCTCGGCGGCCTCGGCCGGTACGTGATCGACGGGCTGAAGCTGCGGGACTTCCCGCAGATGTTCACCGGCGCGCTGCTGGTCGCCCTGCTGGCGCTGCTGCTCGACGCGCTGTTCGCGCTGATCGGGCGGATCACCGTCTCGCCGGGGCTGAAACTCGGCTGAACTGTCGGGGGAACCTGATGAACTTGAGATACATCCATCGGCACCGGCCGGTGGCTGAACGAGAACACTGGAGGCTCTCGTGTTGAGATCCACGCTCATCCGTACTGCGATCGCCGGGGTGGCGGTGCTCGGCCTGGCCGGCTGTGGGGGTGGCGGCAACCAGCTCGGCAGCGACAACGCGGGGTCCTCGCCCGCGCCGTCGAAGGTGACCAGCATCACCGTCGGGTCCGCCGACTTCTCCGAGAGCCAGCTGCTGGCGGAGATCTACGGCCAGGCGCTCGCCGCCAAGGGCATCGACGTGAAGAAGAAGCCGAACATCGGCAACCGCGAGACGTACATGGCCGCGATCAAGGACGGGTCCGTCGACCTCGTCCCGGAGTACACCGGCGCCGCGCTGGCGTACTTCGACAAGAACTCCACCGAGACCGACCCGGACAAGGCGTACGACGCGCTGAAGAAGGCGCTGCCGTCCGGGCTGGAGATCCTGGAGAAGTCGCCGGCCGCCGACGAGGACACCATCGTGGTGACCAAGGCGACCGCGGACAAGTACAACCTGAAGTCGATCGGTGACCTGAAGGGCAAGAACCTGGTCGCCGGCGGCAGCTCCGAGTTCAAGGTGCGGACTGCCGGGCTGAAGGGCATGAAGGAGAAGTACGACGTCGACTTCAGCGACTACAAGACGCTGGACGCCGGCGGTCCGCTGAGCATCAAGGCGCTGGAGGACAACACCATCCAGGTGACCGACCTGTTCACCACCCAGTCGGTGATCAAGGACAAGGGCTGGGTCCAGCTGGAGGACCCGGAGCACATCCTGCCGCCGAACAACATCGTTCCGCTGATCCGGACCGACCACAAGTCCGACGAGGTCGCCGCCACGCTGAACGCGGTCGACGCCAAGCTCACCACCGACGACCTGACCGCCCTGGTCAAGCGCATCGACGTCGGCAAGGAAAGCGCGGACGCGGTCGCCAAGGACTGGCTGTCGAAGAACCCACTGTCTTGAGCTTCGAATCCCTGTGGGCGGACCAGTCCGCCATCGGCCGCGACCCGGAAACAGGCGGGTACACCCGCGGCGGCTGGTCCCCGACCGAACGCGAAGCAACCCACTGGTTCCTCGACCAGTGCGCCACCCGCAACCTGTCCGTCGAATCCGACAGCATCGGCAACCTCATCGCCTGGTGGGAACCGCGCGGAAAGCCGGCCGACCGGCCGGCTCCCCGCGTGGGCGGGTTCGGTGCAGACGACCTGTCCGGTGCACCCTCCACAACCCCGCCCGGGTACCCGGCGGGCGGGTTCGGTGCGGACCAGCGGTCCGGTGCATCCTCCACAACCCCGGTCGGGGAGCCGGCCGGAGGGCCGGCTGTCCGGCCGGGCGTCGTGACCGGGAGTCATCTCGACTCGGTGATCAACGGTGGGGCTTTTGATGGGCCCTTGGGTGTGGTTTCCGCTCTGGCGGCTGTGGACAAGTTGCGGGCGGAGGGGTTCGAGCCGGGGGTACCGATCGGGATCGGGGCCTTCGTGGAGGAAGAAGGGTCGCGGTTCGGGATGCCCTGTCTGGGGTCCCGGGTCGCGGCTGGGGTGTTGTCCGCCGAGAAGGCGCTGCAGTTGAAGGACCGTGCGGGTGTCGGGCTCGCGGAGGCGCTGGAGAAGGCCGGGCTGGACCCAGCCGGTCTGGGGCCTTCGCCGCTGCTGAAACGGATGGGAACATTCGTAGAACTGCATGTGGAACAAGGCCGCGGACTGACCGCACCGGTAGGCGTGGCGAGCTCGATCTGGCCGCATGGGCGGTACCGGTTCACGTTCGGTGGTGAGGCCAACCACGCCGGTACGACGCTCATGGAGGACCGGCACGACCCGATGCTGACGTACGCGATGACCGCCCTCGCCGCGAACAAACAGGCCCGTCTCGCCGGCGCCCGCGCGACCTTCGGCCGGGTGTCCGTCGAGCCGAACGGCACCAACGCCGTACCGTCCCAGGTGACCGCCTGGCTGGACGCCCGCGCCGCCGACACCGCCACCCTCGAATCGTTGCTCGCAGCAATCACCAGGCAAGCGACCGAACGCGCCGAGCGCGACGGCACCACCATCGTGGTCACCCCCGAGTCCGTCTCGCCGATCGTCGACTTCCCGGCCGGCCTGCGCGACCGTCTGGTCGGCGTCCTCGACGGCGCCCCGGTGCTGCCGACCGGCGCCGGTCACGACGCGGGTGTGTTCTCGGACGCCGGCATCCCGACCGCGATGCTGTTCGTCCGCAACCCGACCGGCGTCTCCCATTCACCCGCGGAGTACGCCGAGATGGACGACTGTCTCGCCGGCGTCGACGCGCTGGCCGCCGTACTGAAGGATCTCGCGAAGTGACGTTCTGGTGCGAAACCGCACTGCTCCCGAGCGGGCTTGCCTCGCGGGTCCTGCTCACGGTCGTCGACGGGCGGTTCACCGCGGTCGAACCGGACACCGACCCGGGCGCCGCGACGATCCTGCGCGGATTGGTGATCCCCGGCCTCGCGAACTGCCACAGCCACGCGTTCCACCGCGCGCTCCGCGGCCGGACGCAGACCGAGCGCGGCACGTTCTGGACCTGGCGCGAGCAGATGTACGCCGTCGCCGCCGCGCTCACCCCCGACTCGTACTACGACCTCGCGAAGGCCGTGTACGCCGAGATGCTGCTCGCCGGGATCACCGCGGTCGGCGAGTTCCACTACCTGCACCACGCCCCCGGCGGCCGTCGGTACGACGACCCGAACGCGATGGGCGCCGCCCTGATCGCGGCCGCCCGCGACGCCGGGATCCGGATCGCGCTGCTCGACACCTGTTACGTTGCCGGCGGCATCGACCAGCCGCTGAACGACGTACAGCAGCGGTTCAGCGACGGCGACGCGACCGGCTGGGCCTCCCGGGTCGGGCGGTTGAGCGGGGCCGACGACGTGGTGATCGGCGCGGCGGCGCATTCGATCCGTGGCGTCCCGCAGGAGCAGCTCGGCGCGGTCGCGTCGGCGTTCCCGGACGTACCGCTGCACATCCACCTGTCCGAGCAGGTCGCCGAGAACGAGGCGAGCCTCGCGGCGTACGGGCGGACGCCGACGCAGGTCCTCGACGAGGCGGGTTTCCTGAGCGGCCGGACGAGCGCCGTCCACGCGACCCACCTGACCTCGGTCGACATCGGCCTGCTCGGGAGCTCCGCGACGTACTCCTGCTTCTGCCCGACCACCGAGCGCGACCTCGCCGACGGCATCGGCCCGTCGGTGCAGCTCCGCGACGCGGGCTCCCCCTTGACGCTCGGCTCCGACAGCCACGCGGTCATCGACCTGTTCGAGGAGATGCGCGCGGTCGAGCTGAACGAACGCCTGGCTACCCAGGAACGCGGCCACTGGTCCGCGCCGGAGCTCCTGAAGGCCGCCACCGTCGACGGCCACCGCTCGATCGGCTTCCCCGACGCCGGAGCGATCGAGGTGGGCGCCCGAGCCGACCTGGTCGCCGTCCGCCTGGATACCGTCCGCACCGCCGGCACCGGTGGAACCTTGGAAACCGCCGTGTTCGCCGCCTCCGCCTCGGACGTTTCCGATGTAGTTGTTTCAGGCAATCACCTGGTTGCTAGCGGCAAGCACATTCGCATGGATGTCGCGGCCGAGCTGGCAACCTCGATCGAGGCGGTGACCCGATGACCTCGCTCCTGCTCACCGGCATCAACTCCCTGGTGACCAACGACCCCACCCACGGCGGCCTGCTCGGCGAACTCCACGACGCCGCCCTGGTCATCGACGGCAGCAAGATCGCCTGGGTCGGCCAACGCCAGCACGCCCCGGCCGCCGACGCCGCCACCGACCTCGGCGGCCGCGCGGTGATCCCCGGCTTCGTCGACTCCCATTCGCATCTCGTCTTCGCCGGCGACCGCGCCGAGGAGTTCGCGGCCCGCATGACGGGTACGCCGTACTCCGCCGGCGGCATCCGCACCACCGTCGCCGCCACTCGGGCCGCGTCCGACGAACAGCTGACCGCGAACGTCTCCCGCCTGGTCACCGAGATGCGCCGGCAGGGCACCACGACGGTCGAGATCAAGTCCGGCTACGGCCTCACCGTCGCCGACGAGGCGCGGGCGCTGCGGATCGCGGGCCAGTTCACCGACGAGACGACGTACCTCGGCGCGCACGTGGTCCCGGCCGACCAGGACCCCGCCGCGTACGTCGACCTGGTCACCGGCCCGATGCTCGACGCCGCCGCGCAGTACGCGAAGTGGATCGACGTGTTCGTCGAACGCGGCGCGTTCGACGCGGACCAGGCCCGCACGATCCTCCAGGCCGGCATCGCCCGCGGCCTCCAGCCCCGCATTCACGCGAACCAGTTGGGCGAGGGCCCCGGCGTACAACTCGCCGCCGAGGTCGGCGCCGCCTCCGCCGACCACTGCACGTACCTCACCGCCGCCGACGTCGACGCCCTCGCCTCCAGCGGCGTCGTCGCCGGCCTGCTCCCCGCGATCGAGTTCTCCACCAGATCGCCGTACCCCGACGCCCGCCGTCTCCTCGACGCCGGCGTCACCATCGCCCTCGCCACCGACTGCAACCCAGGCTCCGGCTACTCCTCCTCCATGCCCTTTTGCATCGCCCTGGCCGTCCGCGAAATGCACATGACCCCGGCCGAGGCCCTCTGGTCCGCCACCGCCGGCGGCGCCACCTCCCTCCGCCGCGCCGACCTGGGCCACCTGACCCCCAACGCCCCCGCCAACCTCGCCGTCCTCGACGCCCCCACCTACCTCCACCTCGCCTACCGCCCCGCGGTACCGCTCGTCAGCCGCACCCTCGTTGGTGGACGCGAGGTGTAGGTCGGACCGCCAGGCCATCACAACGGCGCCGATCCGGCCACTCTGAGCGTGACCGCGCGCGATTCCGTCACATTGTGATGGCCTGGGGATCCGGCAATCGCCGCGCGGATTGCCTCGAGCACCCACTCCGGGTCGAACATCACGTCCTCCCAGGAGAATCGCAGGAGCCGCCAGCCGCGGATCGTGAGACCGACGTGCCTGCGGCAGTCGCGGGCTAGGGCGGCGCGGGTCCCGTGGTAGGCGAAGCTGTCGGCCTCGATGGCGATCATCAGCACCGGATCGGCGAGGTCGATCCGCGCGGAGAACTGCTCGTCCCGGACAACCACCTGTGGCTCGAAGCCGCCGATGCCGGCCTCGATCAGGATCGCCCGGAGTGCCGACTCGAGTGGCGACTCGGCTCGTCCGTCCGCGGCCGCCGCGATCCGCCTCGCCCGCCGGGAGCCAGGTCCGCTCAGCCCGGCGGCGGCAACCATGAGCTGGGAACGATCCAGCGCCCGTCCGCGGAGCGCCGAATCGGCGACGGTAAGACCCGCTGCGAACGGCAGGGTTCGTGCACAGTCCAGGACCGTCTGGAGCTTGCTCGTACACACGCCGTCGGACGACACCTCGTCGGCCCAGTGCAGCTCGCAGCCCACCGGGCTCAGCCGCCGGTGTTGCCCGCGCGGGACGGTGACCTGCGGCTTGCCGGGCAGTTCCAGTACGCCGAAGCCGTGCAGTACGGCGGCGCTCGAGTGCGACACGACTCCACCCTGGGCACGTGCGGCCACGACGGGGTCGGGCGCGTTGGGCAGCGCGTAAACGCCCTTGGCGATCCGCCGGATTGATCCGTCGGTCAGGGCTGCGCGGATCGCCCGACCGGTGACCACGGCGCGTAGTTGCCCGTACGTCGCCGTGCCTTCCCGTCGGAGCAGCACGTCGACGACCTCGGGCATGGGCTTCATGGTGGCGCATCAGGCCGGACTTGCGACGACCGTTGTCCACAGGGACCGCCAGGCCATCACAACCGCCGAGCCGCCTTCCTTCGCACGCTTGAACACTCGACGGCGGCGCGATTGTGATGGCCTGGCGGTCCCTGTGGACACGAGGGCCCTGGGCTGGGGCCGAGGGGATGGTGAGGTGGCCGGTTGGGTCCTGGTGCGGGGCTAGGCCTGGGTGGCGGGTCAGGGCGGGGAGGCCGCCGACCAGCAGGAGGATTGCGGTCGGGACGAGGAACCTGACGCGCACGCCGGCGCTGGCGAGGATGCTCAGGAGCAGGCAGATCGCGGCGGCGGTGCCGAGGATGCCTCTGAGGATGGTGCGGCTGTTGCCGGTGGATGCGGCGATCGCGGTGCTCGGCGGTAGCGGGTCGGGTGGTCAGAGTTCTTTGGAGAGGAGGGGGGTTGTGGTGCCGTTGGCGAGGGTTTGGTGGCCGACCTCGTGGTAGCCGCGGGTGGTGTGGAAGGTGAAGGCGGGGGTACTGGGCGGTACGGCGGCGACGGTGCGGTCGAAGGGGTGGGCGGAGCGTTCGATGGCTCGGTAGACCTTGGAGGCGAGGCCTTGGCGGCGGTCGTCGGGGGCGATCACGATGCGCTCGATGTAGAGGAAGCGGTCGGCGTACGTCCGGGTGAACGCGGCGTACGCGAGGCCGTCGTACGCCGAGCCGGGGGTGAAAGTGAGGACGAAGCCGGCCGGGCGGCCGTCGAGGTCGACGACGGCGGCGTGGGCGGCGATCAGCCGGAGCCAGTCGAGGCGGTCGGCGTTGAGGGGCTCGACCAGGCCTTCGGCGGTGGCGTTCAGCGCGACGACCGCGGCGGCGTCGGCGGCGGTCATCGGGCGCAGTTTCACAGTGATCAGGATCGCACGGTAAACGTTTTCTCCGGGAGGGGTCTCCCTGGTCGCACCCTGGCCCGGACCCCGAAATCGGGGGCCGCCCTTGGGAATGACCTGGCCCATGTGCAATGTTGAGTCCAGTGAACTCAAGTTTGTTGCGTCACGGATTTGAACCGAGGCGGACGAACGGGCAACATTGAGTCTGCATCACTCAACTTCGTGGAGGTAAAGAATGGCCCGCGCGGTCGGAATCGATCTCGGTACGACGAACTCCGTCATCGCCGTACTGGAAGGTGGCGAGCCCACCGTCATCCCCAACGCCGAGGGTGCGCGCACGACGCCCTCGGTGGTGGCCTTCGCCAAGAACGGCGAGGTCCTGGTCGGCGAGGTGGCGAAGCGCCAGGCCACCACGAACGTCGACCGCACCATCCGCTCGGTGAAGCGGCACATGGGTGAGAACTGGTCCGTCGACATCGACGGCAAGAAGTTCACCCCGCAGCAGATCAGCGCGTTCGTGCTGCAGAAGCTGAAGCGGGACGCCGAGGCGTACCTCGGGGAGCAGGTCACGGACGCGGTCATCACCGTGCCGGCCTACTTCTCCGACGCGCAGCGCCAGGCGACCAAGGAGGCCGGCGAGATCGCGGGCCTGAAGGTGCACCGGATCGTCAACGAGCCGACCGCGGCCGCGCTCGCGTACGGCCTGGACAAGGGCACCGAGCAGACCATCCTGGTCTTCGACCTCGGTGGCGGTACCTTCGACGTCTCCCTGCTGGAGATCGGCGACGGTGTCTTCGAGGTGAAGGCGACCAGCGGCGACAACCACCTCGGTGGTGACGACTGGGACAACCGGATCGTCCAGTGGCTGGTGACCCAGTTCAAGAACAAGAACGGCACCGACCTGTCCGGCGACAAGATGGCCATGCAGCGGCTGAACGAGGCCGCCGAGAAGGCCAAGATCGAGCTGTCCAGTGCGGCCGAGACCACCATCCACCTGCCGTACCTGAGCCTCACCGACGCGGGTCCGCTGCACCTGGAGGAGAAGCTCTCCCGCGCCGAGTTCCAGAAGATGTCCAACGACCTGCTGGAGCGCGCCCGCGCCCCGTTCAAGGCCGTCATCAAGGACGCCGGCATCGACGTCAGCAAGATCGACCACGTGATCCTGGTCGGCGGCTCCACCCGGATGCCGGCCGTGGCGGACCTGGTCAAGGAGCTGACCGGTGGCAAGGACCCGAACAAGGGCGTGAACCCGGACGAGGTCGTCGCGGTCGGCGCCTCCCTGCAGGCCGGTGTGCTGAAGGGTGAGGTCAAGGACGTCCTGCTGCTCGACGTGACCCCGCTGAGCCTCGGCATCGAGACCAAGGGCGGCGTGTTCACCAAGATCATCGAGCGCAACACCACGATCCCGACCAAGGGCTCGGAGATCTTCACCACGGCCGAGGACAACCAGCCGTCGGTGATGATCCAGGTGTACCAGGGCGAGCGCGAGATGGCCCGCGACAACAAGTCGCTCGGCAACTTCGAGCTGACCGGCCTGCCGCCGGCGCCGCGGAACGTGCCGCAGATCGAGGTCACCTTCGACATCGACGCGAACGGCATCGTGCACGTGAACGCCAAGGACCTGGCCACCGGCAAGGAGCAGCGGATGACGGTGACCGGTGGCTCCGCGCTGCCGAAGACCGACATCGACCAGATGGTCCGCGACGCCGAGCAGTACGCCGAGGAGGACCGCAAGCGCCGCGAGGCCGTGGAGAACCGCAACCAGGCGGAGTCGCTGGTCTACCAGACCGAGAAGTTCCTGCAGGAGAACGAGGACAAGGTTCCGGACGACGTCAAGACCGAGGTCAAGGACGGCGTCGCCGAGCTGAAGAAGGCCCTCGAGGGTGACGACGCCGACGCGGTCAAGGCCGCCTCGGAGAAGCTCGCCCAGTCCAGCCAGAAGATGGGTGCCGCGATGTACGCGAACGCCCAGGCAGCGGGCGGACAGGCCGACGACAGCGCCACCTCCTCCGAGGACGCGAGCTCGAGCACCGGCAACGACGACGACGTCGTGGACGCCGAGATCGTGGACGAGGACCGGCCGCAGGACAAGACGGAGGACAAGTGACGGATCGACCGACCGGCAGCGAGTTCGGTGACGGCGAGCCCGTCGTCCGCGACAAACGCCGGATCGACCCGGAGACCGGCAAGCTGCGGGAGCCCTCGGACGGGGGCCCCGCGGCCGGCGGGCCGGGCGGCCAGCCGCCGCGGGACCCGTCGGACCTGACCGGTCCGTCCGCCCAGGAGGCCCTGTTGACCGAGGCGCTCGCGGAGCGTACGGCGGACCTGCAGCGACTGCAGGCCGAGTACGTGAACTACAAGCGCCGGGTGGACCGGGACCGCGAGGCGGCCCGGGAGCTGGTGGTCGGCACGGTCCTCACCGAACTGCTCGGGATCCTGGACGACATCGGCCGGGCCCGCGAGGCCGGCGAGCTGGAGGGCGCGTTCAAGGCGGTCTCCGAGTCGCTGGAGCGGGTCACCGAGAAGCTCGGCCTGGTGAAGTTCGGCGAGAAGGGTGACTCCTTCGACCCGCGGATCCACGAGGCCCTGCTGCACAACTATTCCGACGACGTCGACGGCCCGACCGCGACGATGATCATGCAACCGGGCTACCGGCTCGGCGAGCGGATCCTGCGGGCGGCCCGGGTGGCCGTCTCGGAGCCGACCGAGCAACTGCCGGCCGACGCCGCCAAGGCCGACGTACCGGTGGAGAACACAGATGAAGACGCGGACGGTTCCGCGGAGTAACAGCGGCCACGACGGGAGGGGAGGCGCCGGATGAGCACGAAGGACTGGATCGAGAAGGACTTCTACAAGGTTCTCGGCGTCTCCAAGACCGCCGAGCCCGACGAGATCAAGAAGGCCTACCGGAAGCTGGCGCGCCAGTACCACCCGGACTCCAACGCCGGTGACACCAAGGCGGAGGCCAAGTTCAAGGAGGTCTCCGAGGCGTACGACGTCGTCGGGGACGCGAAGAAGCGCAAGGAGTACGACGAGGCGCGCCGGCTGTTCGGCAGCGGCGGCTTCCGGATGCCGGGCGGCAGCAGCGGCCAGGGCGGCGGCGGGTTCAACTTCGACGTCGGCGACCTGTTCAACCGCAGCGGCGGCAACAGCGCCGGCGGCGGGCTCGGCGACATCCTGGGCGGCATGTTCGGTGGTGGTGGCCGGACCACGACCACCACGACAGCCCGTCCGCGGCGCGGCCAGGACATCGAGACCGAGGCGACGATCGAGTTCGCCGAGGCCGTGAACGGTGTCACGGTCGGGCTCCGGATGACCAGCGACGAGCCGTGCCCGACCTGCCGGGGGACCGGCGCGAAGTACGGCACGGTGCCGAAGGTCTGCCTGAAGTGCGAGGGCACGGGCATGCAGACCTCGGTCCAGGGTGGCGTGTTCGCGATGACCGAGCCGTGCACCGAGTGCAAGGGCCGGGGCCTGGTCGTCGACCAGCCGTGCGAGACCTGCCACGGTTCCGGCCGCGGCCAGTCGAGCAAGACCATGCAGGTCCGCATCCCGGCGGGCGTGCAGGACGGTCAGCGGATCCGGCTGAAGGGCAAGGGCGCGGCCGGCGAGCGCGGCGGACCGGCGGGCGACCTGTACGTCACCGTGCACGTCAAGGGGCACCGGATCTTCGGCCGCCAGGGTGAGCACCTGACCCTGAACGTCCCGGTGAGCTTCACCGAGGCGGCGCTCGGCGCGGAGATCAAGGTCCCGACCCTGGACGGCCTGCCCGTCACGGTCAGGATCCCGGCCGGTACTGCGAACGGCAGCAAGCTGCGCGTCCGCGGTAAGGGTTCGGTGCGCCGGGACGGGACGAAGGGCGACCTGCTGCTCACCCTCGAGGTGCAGGTGCCGCACGAGTTGACCGACGAGCAGAAGGAAAAGCTGCAGGAGTTCAACTCTGCGTCTGACCATCCTGATCTGCGGGCCGGGTTGTTCGGGAGCTCGTGATGGCCTCAGGAGCAAGCACGAGGCCGTTCAGCCAGGTGCCGACCTGGGACGACCGCACCCCGATCTACGTGATCTCGGTGGCGGCCCAGCTGGCCGGTATGCATCCGCAGACGTTACGCCAGTACGACCGGCTCGGCCTGGTGGTGCCGAGCCGGGCGTCCGGCCGCGGCCGGCGGTACTCGGCGTACGACGTGGCGAAGCTGAGGTACGTCCAGCACCTCAGTCAGGAAGAAGGCGTCAACCTGGCGGGAATTCGGCACATTCTCGCGCTACAGTCCGAAGTGGAGGACCTGCGCAAGCGGGTCAACCAGCTACTGGCAGAGGTCCAGCGCGGTGTCGGCGTCTCACGACGTTCCGCCGCCAGCCGGGTCTTCTCCGCCGGCCCCGCGGGCGACGTGATCGCCATGGGCCGGCAGCAGACGACCACCCGGTGGATCCGCACCCAGCCTCTGGAACTCGGCTCGCGCTGATCCCCCGCCACAACAAGGCCACCGGAGACGTTCCGAAACCCACCCCTCGGCGTCTCCGGCCTGGTGGAGGTCGTCGTTCCCCCTCGACGCCTCCGCAAGTCGAAGGTGCGCCACCCCCCGGCGCCCTTCGGCCACCGCAGGGTGGTCCCTCAAGGACCGCCCTGCGGTTCTTCAGTTCACCCGCCGTTCCTGTTGCGTACGGCGACCGACCGCATACCCTGGCCAGGTGACGCTGAAGCTGGAGACGGACCGGCTCGTGATCCGGGACTGGGAGGCTGGTTCGGATCAGAAGGATGGCGACGCCGACGCCGCGCTGGAGATCTACGGCTCCGCCGACGTGGCGCCCTGGTTGTCGCCCGCCATCGACAAGGTGCCGGATGTCACAACCATGCGTTTGATCCTGCAGTCCTGGATCGAGGCGCAGCCGAACTTCGTGGTCCCGGCCGGCCGCTGGGCGGTTGCCCGGAAGGACGACGGTGAGGTCGTCGGCGCGCTGCTGATCCGGTTGCTCCCGCCGTACGAGGAGGATCTGGAGATCGGCTGGCAGCTCCGGCCGAGCGCCTGGGGGCACGGGTACGCGACCGAGGCGAGCCGCGGGCTGATGCGCTGGGCGTTCGCCGGCGGCGAGGTCGACGAGCTGTTCGCGGTCGCCCGGCCGAACAACAAGCGCGCGATCGCGACCGCGAAGCGGCTCGGCATGGAGTGGGTCGGCGAGACCGACAAGTACTACGACCTGAACCTCCAGGTGTACCGGATCCGCGCGTCCGAGTTCCGCGCCTGAGCGATCAGCCCGACGGCGCAGAGCAGGTACGCGTTCGCGATCACCGTCTGTACGGCGCCGTAGTGGAACTCCTGGTCGTGCGCGAACGGGAGTCCGGTCACGAACACCGACGTCAGTACGACGGAGCTGATCAACGCGGTCCAGGTGATCGTCGCCGGCGATGGGCTGCTCGCCCATCGGTGACCCGGCGGCTGATCGACCGCTTCACTGAGAACCACGTCACCCCCGATCCGGCCTGGTGACCGCCGGCGGCGGTTAGAGCCGCGGGGGACGGCGTCGCCACCCCCCGCGGGTGCTCGCCTACTTCAGGCCGTAGGCCTTGGTGATCTGCTGGTTCACGGTGTTACCGGCCGCGTCCTGGGCGGTGAGTCGGAGCGAAGGGGACTGGCCGGCTGTTGAGGATAGGTGGGTGATGGTTGCCGTGTACGTCCCGTCCCCGGTCCTGTGCAGCGGTACCGGCGTCCAGGCGGACCCGTCGTACGACAGCTCGAGGGTCGCATCGGTGAAGCGGCTCGCCGTCGAGCCGGCCTGATGCCGGAGGCTGAGGGCCAGCGGTACCGGTTGCCCGGTCGGGACCCGGCCGAGCCAGTCGGCCGTGGGGAGATCGATGCCCGGGGTGATGATGGGCATGACCTCGTCCTTGCCGCCCTTCGAGGTCCAGGTCCAGGTCGACTTCACCGTCGGCGAGAACTTCCAGAAGGCGACGTCCCGTACGGCGGTCACGGTCGCCTTGAACCGCGCCGCGTCGTCCGGTATCTCGGCCCAGAGGGCGGTGTCGTCGGCGGATCCGATCTCCTTGCCGTTGCGCTCCACGACCACCTTCGAGCCGTCGTTGGACACCGCGCCGCTGAACTCCTGCTCATGCAGGTACGGGCTCACCTGGAAGTTGAAGTAGTCCCCGACCCAGCCGACGTGTCCACCGTCCAAGTACTCGCCGTTCTGGATCCCGCTGGTCAGCACCGGCGCCATCCAGCGTTCGGTCACCCGCTCGCCGGCGCGATAGGTCCGCGGCAGGGACACCGCGGACTGGACCGGCCCGGCCGCGTTGTTGTAGAACACGTCGCTGCCCCAGGCGGTCGAGTTCGCCTGGACGTACGACGTACGCGTCGACGGGACCGGGAAGGTTCGCAGGTAGTAGTTGCCGAGCGTGGTGCCGCCGGGCGTGGTCCCCGTGCGCTCCTCGGAGGTCTCCGTGCCGGTGACGTCGGCACCGAACGTCTCGCGGACGGTCGCGAGCTGTGCGGGTGTCACCACCGACCGGGTCTTCGCGGGGATCTGCCCCTGGGTGGACTCCATCAGGTCGTACACGTACGGAGTGTTGGCGATGCCAACGACATCGACGGGCTGTGCCTGCCCGATCAGCGTCTGCGCGGTCGCGCGGCTGATCCGCAGTGCCGGAATCGTCACCTTCTCCGTGCCCAGGTAGACCCAGAATCCGCTGAGTCCCTCGACTCCGGGCCGATCCGGGTTGTACATCATGGCGGCGGCTGCACCCGCGTCCTGAGCTGCCTTGACCAGATCGCCGATCGGGCGCTCGTCGGAGTCCTTCCACGCGAGCAGAGCGAGCTTTCCGCGTACTCCGGTGAGCTCGCCGGGCTGCGCCGTACCGCCGTCGACCGGCACCAGCCGCTTGGTCCCGGTGAATCGCGGTCCGCCGAGCAGATCGCGTACCTCGAGCTCGGCTCCAGCGGCCCGAGCTCGGTACGGCGGGACCTCCAGGCGGGAGTGCATCGCGAACTCCGACTTGGCCGTCGTCACCGCGCCACCCGGCACGGCCAGCGCGAGCTGCGGATTGCCTGTCGGGGTACTGATCTGGAAGCCCGCACCGAGGGCGCCAGGCACATTGATCAGGTAGGAGACGGAACTGCCGCTCGGCATCAGTTCGTTGTGCCCGAGGGCCGACTGCTCCACCGGCTGCGCCTTCCGGCCGTCGAGCGTGACCGTCTGCGGAGCCGACAGTTGTAGTTCGCCGGTGGAGGCGAGGGTGAAACCACCGATCGTCGTGTCGGTCGCGTCCTGCAGGAACGCGGCCTCGAAGACGTACTTGCCAGGCGGCAGCCGCAACGTCGCTGTTCCGTTCCGAAGCACCAGATCATCCGGAGACTCCTGCGGTTGCGGTCCGTCCAGCCGGGCGCCACTCAGCAGACCGTTCGCAGGCTGTCCGTCCTTGGCGATGCCACGAATGGTGAGGTCGTACAACTCCGGCTCGGTGGACCACCCGAACGCAGTGACAAGCGGATCCGCGCCGGCCGCCGTCGCGGTGATCCGGCCGGAGAACGTTCCGGCGCCGGCGGCCAGGCGGTCCGCGGTCACGGTGACGCTTGCTTCGCTGCCGGCCGGCACGACCAGTTCGTTCGCGCTGAGCTTCGGGGCAGCGGCGGCCGGTTCCATCGTCGCGGCCAGGTTGAGCGTGACCGGCGCGGTGGTCGGATTGTGGTAGGTCAGCGTGCGGGTGACCGTGTCCTCGCTCGGATGCGGCCACTTGAGTGCGCCGAACTCCAGTTTGCCGGCGTCCACGGAGACGCTGGTGTCCGTCGCCTGATCGGCGTCCACTCGGCCGGCGCCCTCCTCGCCGACGGCGGCGCCCTGCGGGTCGGCGGTCGACATCAGACGTGCCTTCAGTTGCCCGGCCTTCCAGTCCGGGTGGGCCTGCTCGATCAGCGCGGCGACCCCGGCGACGTGCGGCGTCGCCATCGAGGTGCCGCTGAGGCTGGTGTAGTGCTCGTCGACGGGCGTCCCCAGATCGGTGCCGGCCGCGCGGGCGGCGACGATGTCGGTGCCGGGCGCGGAGATCTCGGGTTTGAGCACTCCGTCGCGGATCCGCGGTCCGCGGCAGGAGGTCGGATTCAGCGACCCGTCCCTCGTCAGGTTGCCGACCGCAAGTGCCTCGTCGGCCGCCGCGGGCGAGGTGACGTGGGCCGGTGCCGGTCCGGCACAGTTGCCTGCGGCAACCACGAACAGCGTGCCGCTGCTCTGGCTGAGTCGGTTGAGCGCGGCGGAGACCTCGTCGGTGCCGTCGCTCGGGTCGCTGCCGCCCAGGCTCAGGTTGACCACGGCGGCGCCTTGCTGCACGGCCCACTCCATCCCGGCGATGACAGCGGACATGCTCCCGAAGCCGTCGTCGTCGAGCACCTTGCCGTTCAGCAGGGTGGCGTCCGGGGCTACACCCTTGTACTTGCCGCCGGACGCGGCGCCGTCGCCGGCCGCGATGCTTGCGACATGCGTACCGTGGCCGAAGTGGTCGATGGTGTCCTTCGCGTCGGAGAAGTTCGCGCTCGCCCCGATCCGGCCCTGGAAGTCGGGGTGGCCTGTGTCGATGCCCGTGTCCAGGACCGCGATCTTCACACCGTTCCCGGTGAACCCGCGCTGCCAGGCAGCCGGTGCGCCGATCTGCGGCACGCTCCAGTCGGTGCTCGCCCGGACCCGGCGGTCGAGCGTGACGCGCCGGATCGAGGTCGCGACCCGCCCTTTGGGTGCGATCGACGCCCAGAAATCACGGGTCTTCGCCTTGTCCACCACGGCTGCGCGGGCGTCGATGCTGGTGAGCGCGCGGCTGTTCGTCGTGCCGCGGAGCGCGGTCTTCTGGGCACCGGCGTACTCGACGATCACCGGTACGGACCTGGAGTGGGCGTCGTCACGACCGTCGGCGCGGAGCGCAGTGATGTCGAACAAGGACAGGTCGAGCCGGCCGGCCCGTACGTCGGCTGCGGCGGCGGACGGCAGGACGATCGTGTGGCCGCCCGTGTAGCTCGTCACGAAACTGGACGACCGGTCACCGGCCGCAGCGGCGAACCCGACCCGATCCCGCTTCCCGGCCTGGCTCGTGACCGTAACCCGGTCGCCGGTGACCAACGTGAACGTCGCAGTCGTCGGCCGCGCGGCAGCCGGGACGGTGGGCGTGGGTGGTACGGCGGCGGCCGGTGGGGCGGCGGTTGCGAGCGCCAGGGATGCGACCAAGGCGAACGTCTTCCAACGGTGGTTCACAGATCCTCCGGAAGGGAGCGGAAACGTGGTCACCTTGTGTACTGGGTCGGGCGCCCAGGACGTTGCAAGTACTACGACCTGAACCTCCAGGTGTACCGGATCCGCGCGTCCGAGTTCCGCGCCTGAGCGATCAGTCCGACGGCGCAGAGCAGGTACGCGTTCGCGATCACCGTCTGTACGGCGCCGTAGTGGAACTCCTGGTCGTGCGCGAACGGCAGCCACCACGGCAGCCCGGTCACGAACACCCCGGTCAGTACGACGGCCCACGCCGTACGCCAGGAGAGTACGACGGAGCAGCGCGACCAGGCGAGCGCGGCCGCGGGCACGATCCACACCCAGTGGCCGGTCCACGAGATCGGTGACACCAGCAGACCGGTGAGCGCGGTCACCACGACCGCGTCGAAGGGCAGACCGCGCTCCGACAACCGGCGGGCGATCAGCAGTCCGGTGATCCCGACGACGGTTGCTGCGAGCAACCAGAGCGGTACGGCGGGGCCGCCGGCCAGGCGGGCGATCGCGCCGTGCAGCGACTGGTTGCTGATGTAGTGCGCCGGCCCCGGGCGGCTCGGGTCGAACACGTACCTGGTCCAGAAGTCGATCGTTGCCCGCGGCATCACGACGTACCCGAGCAGCAGGGTGCCGGCCGTCGTACCGCTCGCGATCGCGGCCTCGCGGAAGCGCTTGGTGACCAGCAGATACAGGATGAAGATGCCCGGGGTGAGTTTGATGCCGGTGGCAACGCCGATCAGGACGCCGCGGAACCGTGTCCGCCGCCCGGTCAGGTCCAGCATCAGGAGCGCGAGCAGCACGAGGTTGATCTGGCCGAGGCCGAACGTCGACCGCACCGGCTCGAAGGCCAGTCCCGCGAAGGCGGTCCCGATCCCGGCGAGCGGTCCCCAGTGCAGCGCCTTCGCGGTGGTCCGGCCGATCACCAGCAGCGCGGCCGCGGACGCCAGCGTGATCAGTACCCGGGCGAACCCGGCGCCGAGCGCGAACGGCGCGAAAATCAACGCCGCGAACGGCGGATAGGTGAACCCGAGCCCGAGATCGGGGATGTTGTAGTGGTCGTGGCCGTGCACGAACGCGCGGGCGGCGGCGTGGTACACCCGCAGGTCGCCCATGTCCGCGTTCCACGGATGCCAGACCAGCAGGCAGAGAACCGGGAACGTCGTTGCTGCGAGCACCGGAATCGTCCGCCGTCGGACGCGCTCCGGTTCGAGGTCGATCGTCATGTCGTCGACGATTCCGCCGACCGCTGCCCCGGCACATCGCCGCTGAGAGCCAACCCGGATCGCCGCCGCGAGCCACCTCGGCGGCCCGGGAATGCCACTCGAGAGTGACCCGGGTGTCATTCCTGAGAGTGACGGCACGCGGCGCCGTGGCATCGCACAATGGGTGCGTGCAGCGACTGTGGCGATCCCTGTGGCCGGACGTCGCGTTGGCGGTGGCCGGACTGCTCAGCCTGCAGGTGGGTGCCGCCGACAACGGTTCCGCCGCCTGGCCGTACGCCGCGGTGTGGGTCCAGCTGCCGATGATGCTGCTTCCGCTGCTGATCGCCGTACGCCGGATCGAACCCGTCGTCGTACTCCCGGGCCTGGTCGGCGCCGCCTACCTGGCGGGTCTGGTCGGCCAGCCCGACTGGTTCCTGCTGGCCGGGGTGGTTCTCGCCCTCTGGTCGCTGGCCGGTCGCTGTAGCGTGCCGGTTGTACTCGCGGCCGGCGCCTGCTCTGCCGCGCTGCCGTTGCTGCTGAATCAGGTCCGCGGGGTCCTGGTGAATCTCGTCTACTCGCCCGGGGACCCCGACATCGGTCAGCTCCGCACCCACGGCTGGTCGCGGTGGCAGGCGATCTCGGTGATGGTCCTCGCGCTCGTCTTCCTGGTGGCCCGCCGGCGAAGCTGGTCCCACGCCGTCCCAATGGCCACCCGGCTGCGCGACCTGCGCGCCTTCCTTCGCGCTCCAGAGCACGACCGGCAACGCGACGTACTGCTGGCCGTCGCGATCTCAGGTCTGGTGATGGCGCAGGTCGGGCGGGACGTGTTCCACCATGATCTCTGGTGGACCGCGCCCGGTTGGATGCCGTACGTGGTCGCGTACGTCGGCCTGACTTTGGTACTGCGTCGCTTCCCGGTCGTGCCGGTGGTCGCGCTGGCCGCCGCGGCACTGATCGCCAACTGGCAGGCGTCCACGCCGATGCTGACGTTGTACGCCGCGCTCGGGATCGCGCTGTACCGCCTGATCGTCGTACCGGCCGCGAACCGCAGCTTGCGCTGGACGGTACCGACGGCGGTCGGAGTACTGGTCGCGATGCCATTGATCACGTGGCGGATGCGGTACCCGGTGATGGTGCGCATCTTCCCGAAGCTCGAGCACGGCAGCCTCGAACAACGCGCCGACGGGATCCTGCACAACCTGGAATACGAGGCGATCGTCCAGCACCAGTGGCCGATCAGCTTCGCTCTCGCGCTGCTGCTCCCGGTCTGTGCGGGCGTCGCGGTCCGGTTCTACCGGCGGAACGTGCAATCCGCCGAGCGGGAGGCCGAGCTCGAGCGGACCGCCGTCGAGGGCGAGGCCGCCCGGGTGGTGCTGACCGAGCGCTCGTACATCGCGCGGGACCTGCACGACGTGGTCGCGCACGCGGTGAACCTGATGGTGATCCAGGCGGAGACCGGTCCGGACCTGGTACGCCGCGGCGACGACGACGTACTGGCCGGGTTCCAGCGGATCGGGGACGCCGGGCGGCGGGCGTTGAGCGAGTTGGACCGGTTGCTGTCGGCGCTGCGGGACGCGGACGGCGTACCGGATCCGCAGCTGGCGCCGCAGCCCGGGCTGGCCGATCTGTCACAGTTGGTGGCGGACGTGTCGGACGACCACCTGCCGATCGAGCTCGACCTGCAGGGCGATCCGGACGGGCCGCCCGAGGGGCAGCAGGTGGCGGCGTACCGGGTGGTGCAGGAGGCGTTGACGAACGTCGTACGGCACGCGAAAGCGTCGGCGGCGCGGGTGCTGGTGCAGGTCGACGAGACGGGGGTGCGGGTCGAGGTGGCCGACGACGGCAGCGGGTTCGACGTCGAGGCTGCCGCGCGCGGCACCCGGCACGGGCTGGCCGGGATGCGCGAGCGGGTCCGGATCGAGGGCGGCACCCTGGACCTGCGCAGTACGCCGGGATCCGGGACGACCGTCAGCGCCTGGTTCCCGGTGGGCAGCGGCCGGTGAACCCGATCAAGGTGATGGTGGTCGACGATCAGGACCTGGTCCGGGACGGGATCGCGATGATCCTGGACGGGCAGCCGGATATCGAGGTGGTCGCGCAGGCCGCCGACGGTGCTGACGCGGTCCGCCAGGCGGCCGCAATCCTGGACCTGGCCGTCGTCCTGATGGACGTCCGGATGCCGGTGATGGACGGCATCGAGGCCACCCGGCAGCTGGCCGGCGGACCGCGGGTGGTGATCCTGACCACCTTCGACCTGGACGAGTACGTGTACGACGCGCTCCGCGCCGGGGCGAGCGGGTTCCTGCTGAAGCGGTCCTCGCGGGACGAGCTGATCAACGCGGTCCGGGTGATCGCAGCCGGCGACGCGCTGCTGGCACCGCCGGTGACCAGGCGGCTGATCGACCGCTTCGCCGAGAACCACGTCGACCCGGAGCTGGTCGCGAAACTCGACGCGCTGACCGCGCGGGAGCGGGAGATCCTGGTCCTGGTCGCGAAGGGCAACTCGAACGCCGAGATCGCCGCCGAACTGCACCTGACCGAGCACACGGTGAAGACCCACGTCAGCCGGATGCTCTCCAAGACCGGCACCCGGGACCGCGTCCAGGCCGTGATCCTCGCCTACAACGCGGGCTTGGTGACCGCCGGTCGCGGTTGAGAACCCTGGTTCGGCCCTGAGATTTTCCAGAGTTGAGTGGAATGGACTCAAGTTTGGATAGGTTGTATCTGGTAACTGTTGTGTTGCTGGAACGAAAGGCTGGAACTAGATGGACGTTCAGCGGTTGACGACGCTGGCCCGGGAAACCCTGTCGGTCGCGATCCGTCAGACCTCCGCGGCGGGCAACCCGACCGTGGAACCGATTCACCTGCTGTCCGCGCTGCTCGCGCAGCCCGAGGGCACGACGATCGGCCTGCTCGAGGCGGCCGGTGCCGACCTCGACACGGTCCGCCGGAAGACCGCCGAGCAGTTGAGCCGGCTGCCGAAGGCGAGTGGCGGCAGCGTGCAGGCGCCGAGCCTGTCGCCGAAGACCGGCGACGTGCTGAACCAGGCGGAGCAGCGAGCGCTCGGGCTGGGCGATGAATACGTATCCACCGAGCATCTGCTGATCGCGCTGGCGACCGTCGAGGGCGCCGCGCAGAGTGCGCTCGGGGTGACTGCCGACGCGCTGCTGACCGCGTTCGGCGAGATGCGCGGCAACCGGCGGATCACCTCCCCGGAGGCCGAGGGCACCACCAAGACCCTGGAGAAGTACGGCGTCGACCTGACGCAGCGCGCGCAGGACGGCAAGCTCGACCCGGTGATCGGGCGGGACTCCGAGATCCGGCGCGTGGTGCAGGTGCTGTCGCGGCGTACCAAGAACAACCCGGTGCTGATCGGTGAGCCCGGCGTCGGCAAGACCGCCGTCGTCGAGGGGCTCGCCCAGCGGATCATCGCGGGCGACGTACCGGAGTCGCTGCGCGGTCGCCGGCTGATCAGCCTGGACCTCGGCGCGATGGTCGCGGGCGCGAAGTACCGCGGTGAGTTCGAGGAGCGGCTGAAGGCGGTCCTGACCGAGATCAAGGAGTCGGACGGCCAGATCATCACGTTCATCGACGAGCTGCACACGGTCGTCGGCGCCGGCGCGTCCGGCGAGGGCGCGATGGACGCCGGGAACATGCTGAAGCCGATGCTGGCCCGCGGCGAGCTGCGGATGATCGGCGCCACCACGCTGGACGAGTACCGGACCCGGATCGAGAAGGACCCGGCGCTGGAGCGGCGGTTCCAGCAGGTGTTCGTCGGCGAGCCGTCGGTCGAGGACTCGATCGCGATCCTGCGCGGCCTGAAGGAGCGGTACGAGGCGCACCACAAGGTCGCGATCTCGGATTCCGCGCTGGTCGCCGCGGCGACGCTGTCGAACCGGTACATCACCGGCCGGCAGCTGCCGGACAAGGCGATCGACCTGGTCGACGAGGCCGCGTCCCGGCTGCGGATGGAGATCGACTCGTCCCCGGTCGAGATCGACTCGCTGCGCCGTACCGTCGACCGGCTGAAGATGGAGGAGCTCGCGCTGTCCCGCGAGGAGGACGCCTCGTCGCAGGAGCGGCTGGAGCGGCTGCGCGCCGACCTCGCCGACCGCGAGGAGGAGCTGCGGGCGCTCGAGGCCCGCTGGGAGCGGGAGAAATCCGGCCTGAACCGGGTCGGCGAGATCAAGGAGCGGATCGACGAGCTCCGCGGCCAGGCCGAGCGCGCCCAGCGTGACGGCGACCTGGAGACCGCGTCCCGGCTGCTGTACGGCGAGATCCCGCAGCTCAGCAAGGAGCTCGAGGAGGCCGACGCCGAGGAAGAGGTCGCCGAAGGCCCCGAGGCGATGGTGAACGAGGAGGTCGGCCCGACCGAGATCGCCGAGGTGATCGCGATGTGGACCGGCATCCCGACCGGCCGGCTACTCGAGGGCGAGACCGGCAAGCTGCTCCGGATGGAGGACGAGCTCGGCCACCGGCTGATCGGCCAGCGCAAGGCGGTCAAGGCCGTCAGCGACGCGGTCCGCCGGGCGCGCGCGGGCATCTCCGACCCGGACCGGCCGACGGGTTCGTTCCTGTTCCTCGGCCCGACCGGTGTCGGCAAGACCGAGCTGGCGAAGGCGCTCGCGGACTTCCTGTTCGACGACGAGCGGGCGATGGTCCGGATCGACATGTCGGAGTACGGCGAGAAGCACAGCGTCGCGCGGCTGGTCGGCGCCCCGCCCGGCTACGTCGGGTACGAGGAGGGCGGCCAGCTGACCGAGGCGGTCCGCCGGCGTCCGTACTCGGTGATCCTGCTGGACGAGGTGGAGAAGGCGCACCCCGAGGTCTTCGACATCCTGCTGCAGGTGCTCGACGACGGGCGGCTGACCGACGGCCAGGGTCGTACGGTCGACTTCCGGAACGTGATCCTGATCCTGACCAGCAACCTGGGGTCGGCGTACCTGGCCGACGTCACGCTCGACGACAAGCTCAAGCGCGACCAGGTGATGGCGACCGTGCGGCAGTCGTTCAAGCCGGAGTTCATCAACCGGCTGGACGAGATCGTGCTGTTCGACGCGCTCGGCAGCGAGGAGCTGACGCAGATCGTCGGGCTGCAGATCGGCAGCCTGCAGCGGCGGCTCGCCGACCGGCGGATCACGCTGGACGTCGACGAGGGCGCGATGGAGTGGCTGGCGATGACCGGGTACGACCCGGTGTTCGGCGCCCGTCCGCTGCGCCGGCTGGTGCAGTCCGCGATCGGCGACGAACTCGCCCGCGGCCTGCTGAACGGCTCGATCCGCGACGGCGAGACCGTCCGGGTGACGCTCAACGAGTCCAAGGACGCGCTGGACGTGTCCGCGGCCTGAACACCCGCGAAAGGGCCCGGCTTCGGCCGGGCCCTTTCTGGTCTATGCGAGCTCGTAGCTGAGCGCGATGACGCCCGACTCCAGGGTGCGCTGGGCGGCGAGTTTCAGCTCGGTGCGAGGACCCGACAGCTTGGCGCCGGTGCCGAGCACCAACGGGTGCACCAGTAGGTCCAGTTGGTCGACCAGCCCGTTCTCCAGCAGGGTGTGCAGCAGTTGCGGGTTGCCGTACATCATGATGTCGCCGCCGTCCTGCTCCTTGATCCGCTTCAGGGCCGCGATCGCGTCGCCCTCCAGGAGGGTCGCGTTCCAGGTCAGCTCGCCGGTCAAGGTGCTGGAGGCAACCAGCTTGGGCAGCTCCCGGAGCCGGTCCGCGTACGGTCCGCCGGCGGTACCCCAGGCGGCCGAGAACATCTCGTAGGTACGGCGCCCGCACAGGAAGTAGTCGCACGACGCGAGCTTCTCGATCGACAGCCGCACCGCCTCCTCCCCGAAGTACGCCTGCGCCCACCCGCCGAACGACGTACCGCCGAAGCCGCCCGGATCCTCCACCACACCGTCGAGGGTGATCAGGGTCGAAGCGATGATCTTGCGCATGATTTCTCCTCATCGGTCAGGTGTGTAGACCGGCGGTGCGGCCGAAAGGAATCGGCGAGAATGGGACTGTGATTTCGCGAGCTGACTGGACGAACACGACCCACGACTGGGCGGCCTCGGTCGACCGGACACACCTGGACGCGATCCGCGCGGATCCGGCGCGGTACGCACCCGGAGGCGCCCGGCACCTGCTGCTGGAGGTGCTCGCCTACCCCGAGGACGAGGCCGAGTCGGCCGGGGTGCGCGGGAGGTGCGAGGTCGAGCTGTACGGCGACGGGTCGATCGCGGTCACCGACCACGGGCGCGGGACCGATACCCGGGTCGACGAGCACGGGAACGTCGTGAAGAAGCCGATCATGGCGACCAAGGACCTGCGGTTCTTCGACGACCCGGCCGCGCCGCTGCTCCCGGACGGGCATCCGCGGCGCGGGATGTCGGTGGTCGCCGCGCTCAGCGAGTGGCTCGTGCACACGAACCGGCGGGTGAACGGCGCCTGGACACAGCGGTACGAGTACGGCGTACCGGTCAGCGGTCTGCAGCCGATCGAGCCGGACGGCAGCACCGGGACCACCGTGCACTTCCGGCCGGCCGCCGGGATCGCGCCGCTGGACGGGTTCCCGCACCTCGACGTTTCCGTCATCCGGCTTGGGTGATCTGGGAGGATCGAGGGACACGAGGGGGTCGTGGAAGGAAGGTCGATGACAGGGCAGCACGGCGACGGACCAGGACCGTACAGCGGGTTGTTCGGTAGCGTTCCGGATTCGTACGGCTACCGCCCGGCCGTCCGGCCGAAGCAGGTGACGATCGCCGCGGTCATCTCCGCCGGGCTGGGCGCGATGTGCCTGCTGCTCGCCGTCCTGACGCTCACGTCCGCGGGCGCCCAGATCTCCGAAGTCCTCACGGGTTCGCGCGGCAACACCTCGGTCGCGGTCGCCGCGGCGCTGGTCTGCGCGTTCATCTACCTGGTCCCGGCGGTCTACCTCCGCAAGGGCTCCGCGTGGGCGCGGTACGTCGTGATCGGGGTCGCCGCGATGGGCATCGCCGGCGGCCTGATGGCACTGCCCGCGAGCCTGCTCGGGCTGGCGATCCACGTCGCGCTGCTGATCCTGATGCTGCAGCGCCCCACCAAACTGTGGTTCCAGCACCGCTGACGTCCCGGGAGACCCGTATGGAGATCTGGATCAACCCTGCCTGCTCGAAATGCCGGGCCGCCACCAAGGCCTTCGACGACGCCGGCCTCGCCTACACCGTACGGCGCTACCTCGACGACCCGCCGACCCCCGCGGAACTGACCGCTGTCCTCACCCGCCTCAACCTCGAACCGTGGGACATCGTCCGCACCAACGAACCCGAGGCCAAGCCGCTCCGCGACCTCCCGCGCGACGCCGCGAACCGCACCGCCTGGATCCAGGCCCTGGCCGACACCCCGATCCTGATCCAGCGCCCGATCATCACCGCGGACGACGACACCACCGCCGTCGCCCGCGACCCGGAAACCCTCGCCCAGTTCCTGCGCTAGAGCTTCTGCAGCCGGGTCAGGGCCTCGCGGAGGACCTCCGGGCGCTTGCAGAATGCCCAGCGGACCAGGGGTTTGCCGGCTTCGAGGTTGTCGTAGAAGACCTGGTGGGGGATCGCCACCACGCCGGCTTTCTCCGGCAGTTGGCGGCAGAACTCGATGCCGTCGGTGTAGCCGA
This sequence comes from Kribbella sp. WER1, assembly GCF_054189145.1. NCBI lineage: Bacteria > Bacillati > Actinomycetota > Actinomycetes > Propionibacteriales > Kribbellaceae > Kribbella > Kribbella sp. WER1. The sequence continues at coordinate 5,041,376 of NZ_CM135186.1, forward strand.
GCGGGCGGATGTCGGTGGTGATGAAGTACGTCGCGGCCGGGCGGTGCACCTCGAAGCCGAGGTCGGCGAGGCCGTCGGCGAGCAGGTCGCGGCGGGTCCGCAGGCCGTCCCGCAGCTGGTCGTAGTAGTCGTTGCCGAGGGCAAGCGCATCGGCAACGGCGGGCTGGAACGGGGCGCCCGACGTGTACGTGAGGAACTGCTTCGCGGTGTTCACCGCGGTCACCACCTCGGGCGATCCGGTCACCCAGCCGATCTTCCAGCCGGTGACCGCGAACGTCTTCCCGGCGCTGCTGATCGACACGGTCCGCTCCGCCATCCCGTCGTACGACGCCAGCGGCCGGTGTGTGCCGTCGTACACCAGGTGTTCGTAGACCTCGTCGGTGATCACGACCAGGTCGTGGTCGATCGCGACCTCGCAGATCCCGCGCAGTTCCTCGTCGGTGAGGACGGTGCCGGTGGGGTTGTGCGGTGAGTTGATCAGCAGCACCTTCGTCCGCGGCGTGACCGCGGCCCGGAGCTCGTCGAGATCCAGCCGGTACGACGGGGCGCGCAGCGTGACCGGGATCCGGCGGCCGCCCGCGAACGCGATGCCGGCCGCGTACGAGTCGTAGTACGGCTCGAGCGCGATCACCTCGTCGCCGGGCTCGACGTACGCGAGGAGGGCGGCCGCGATCGCCTCGGTGGCGCCGGTGGTGACCAGGACCTGGGTGTCGGGGTCGTACGTGAGTCCGTAGAACCGCTGCTGGTGGTCGGCGACCGCCTGCCGGAGCGCGGGGATGCCGCGGCCCGGCGGGTACTGGTTCGCGCCGGAGCGGATCGCCGCGATCGCGCCCTCCAGCAACGAGTCCGGCCCGTCCTGGTCCGGGAAACCCTGGCCGAGGTTCACCGACCCGGTCGCCACCGCCAGCGCCGACATCTCCGCGAAGATCGTCGTACCCAGCCCGTCCAACCGCTCAGCGTGTGCGCGCATCGTCTAACCCTCGATCGTGGTGACCATGTGCGCAAGCCAGGCGCGCGCGGTCTCCCGGTCGGTCTTGCTGAAGGCCGCCTCGAGCTCGTTCTCGACCTTGCGGATCGCCGGCGCTGCCTCGGCCAGCCGGCGCTCGCCGCCCGCGGTCAGATGCACCTGCTGGGTACGGCGGTCCTTCGGGTTGGGGCGCCGTTCGACGAGGCCGGCACGCTCCATGCCGGTGATCAGCTCGTTCGCGGATTGCCGCGTCGTACCGACCACCCGCCCGACCTCGGCGACCGTGAGACCCGGGTCCTCCCGCACGCAGAGCAGCGTCCCGTACTGCTGCACCGACAGCTCGTGCTCGGCGAGCGCGGCCGCCAGCGCCGACCGCATGCTCAGCCAGGCGTGCCGCACCAGGAAGGTCACACAGCCGGTCTCGTCGTGAGGGTCCATACAGCACATTCTGCCGAAAAGGAGATTGACAGGTTCCTGTCAATCGAGGATGATCGGAAACCTCGTCAGGGTCCTGTCAATCATAGGAGACTTTCGTGTCCACCATCGACCCTTCGCAGAATCCAAGCCGGCAACGCCGCATCCTCGCCGTCCTGGTCGTCTCGGCCGTGCTGATCTGGATCGACTCGACCGTTCTCGGCATCGCCCTCGAGCGCCTCGCCGACCCCGTCGACGGGCTCGGCGCCACGCCCGGCCAACTGCAGTGGGCGGTCGGGATCTACTCGCTGCTGTTCGCCACCGCACTCTTCCTGGCCGGTGCGCTCGGCGACCGGTACGGACATCGCACCGTGCTGATGACCGGCCTCGTGATCTTCGGCGCCGCGTCCGCCTGGGCCGCGTGGGCGACCGACCCGGTCGGCCTGATCCTGGCCCGCGCCACCATGGGTCTCGGCGGCGCGCTGATCATGCCGACCTCGATGGCGATCATCGGCTGGACGTTCCCACCCGAGCGCCGGGCCGGCGCGATCGCGATCTGGTCGTCCTCCGCGGGCCTCGGCGTCGCCGTCGGGCCGGTGCTCGGCGGCCTGCTGATCGACCACTTCTGGTGGGGTTCGGTGTTCACGATCAACCTGCCGATCGTCGCGTTCGGCCTGGTCGGCGCGGCCGTCGTACTGCCGAATCCGCGCAGCCCGCGGCGCCGCCGGCTCGACCCGCTCGGCCTCGGGCTGTCCACCCTCGGCTTGCTCGTCCTGTCGTACGGGCTGATCGAAGGCGGCCATCAGGGCGGCTGGAACCGCTGGCAGGTCTGGGTGAGTATCGCCGCCGGCCTCGTGCTGCTCGCCGGGTTCCTGTTCTCCGAATGGCGTGAGCACGAGCCGAGCTTCGACCCGCGGCTGTTCGGCAACCGCCGGTTCGCGGCCGGGAACTTCTCGCTCGCCGCGGTCTTCCTGACGATCACCGGGCAGAGCTTCTACCTCACGTTCTACCTCCAGGGCGCGCGCGGGATGAGCGCGCTGCACGCCGGCCTGATGTCGTTGCCCGGTGCGGTCGGCGTGATCGTCGGCTCGCCGCTCGGCGCCCGCCTGGCGGCGCGGCTCGGCGTCGCGAAGGTCTCCGGTCCGGCGATCCTCACGCTCTCACTGTGCTTCGCCGCGAACCTGCTGTACGACGTGAACACCTCGCTGGTCGTAATCGGGATCATCGGCGGCCTGGCCGGGCTCGCGATCGGGATGACCGTCGCGCCGACCACCGCGGCCGTGATGGCGACGCTGCCGATGGACCGGATCGGGGCCGGCTCCGCGGTCAGCAACGCGTTGCGGCAGGTCGGCAGCGTGCTCGGTGTCGCCGTACTCGGGACCGTCGTGTCGTCGACGTACCAGCACCGGATCGCGCCGGCGCTGACCGGCCTGCCGGACGCCTTCGGTACGTCGGCCGAGGCGACCCGGCATGCGGCCGTGGTCCTGCATCGTCCGGAGCTGGTGCAGGCGGCGAACGACACGTTCGTCCACGCGATGCACGTTGCGGCGGGGGTTGCCGCGGGGTTCGTGCTCACCGGTGCGGTCGTGCTGGCGCTCGCGTTCAGGACCGCCAGGCCATCACAATCGGGCGTCGGGGGCGGGGCTGAGCGGGAGCGCGCCGGGATCGGGTGATTGTGATGGCCTGGCGATCCACCTTCGCACCATGAAGACGTCGATCGGGTCCTCGCTGTCCGGCACGAAGCCGTGCCGTTCGTAGAGCCGTCGGGCCGGGCTGCCTTGGAGGACGTTCAGCCAGACGTCCTGGTCGAGGTCCAGCACCGACCGCAGTACGCCGGAGCCGACGCCGCGGCCCTGGTACTCCGGGGCGAGGTAGAAGTGCTCGAGCCACAGGCGGTCGGCCGGGCGGAGCGTGACGGATCCGGCGAACGTGCCGTCGACCTCGATGATCTGCGTGTACTCCGGGGTGTACGCGTCCCGCAGGCGCTGCCGGACCCGGTGCTCGTCGTACCGGCCGAGGCGCTCCAGATCGGGGCGCATCACGACGGCCCGGAGTTCGGCGATCGTGTCGAGGTCGGCGGCGGTCGCGGGACGCAACGCCCAGCTCATGCGGGGCGCGGTTCGGGGCGGAGGGCGCGGAGCCAGAGCTCGGTCTGGGCGATGTGCGCGGAGGCGGCGGTCGCGGCGGCGGCCGGGTCGCGGGTCTGGATCGCGGACAGGATCGCGCGGTGACCGCGGTCGCTGGTCTGCTTGATCGCGTCGAAGTCGGCGCCCGGCTCGAAGATCCGGTAGTGCCCGCCGCGGCCGCGGATCACCTCGGTGAGCGCGGTGACGGTCGGGTTGCCGCCGGCGATACAGATCAGCCCGTGGAACTCCGCGTCCAGGTGCTGGATCTCGGTTGCGTCGGTGGTCGACTCCAGCCGGTCGAGGACCGCGCCGAGCTTCGCGCCCAGCTCCGGGTCCTGGCGCGCGGCCGCGGCTGCGGTCGCGTGCGACTCGAGCACCCGGCGTACCTCCAGCAGTTCGAGGACGCCTTCGAGCGGGATCAGCTCGACCGACAGCGAGAACCGGCTGATGATCGCGGCCGGGTCCAGCGCCGACACGTACGTCCCCGAGCCGTGCCGGGACTCGATCACGCCGAGCGCGCCGAGCGACCGGACCGCCTCCCGCAGCGAACTCCGGGACACCCCGAGGTCGTCGCACAACTCCGGCTCCGGCGGGAACTTCGCCCCCGGCCCGAGCTCCCCGGACGCGATCATCTGCCGCAACCCGGCCAGCGCCTTGTCCGTAGCAGCCATCCCCTCACCTCCCCCCGAAGCGTAAGTCCTCAGACCACTTTTGGTCACATCTGCCTTCCTTCCGCCTGCGGGTTCACCGCGGTCGGGTAACTCATCAGACGTTTGCTCGGAGGAAACCGGAGACGTCCGCGGCCCGCCAACGACGCTCGGCGAGCTGTTCGTACGGCGTACCGGCGGACACCCAGACGGTCGTCATCCCGCGCTCGTGCGGCAGCGCGAGGTTCACCTCGAGATCGTCGAACATCGCCGCCCGCGCCGGGTCGATCCCGAACCGGGTGAGGAACGCGTCCAGGCTCTCGGCGTACGGCTTCGGGATCAGGTCGCCCGCGAGGATGTCGAACACCCCGTCGATGTGGTCGCGCAGCCCGAGCCGGGAGAGCACCTGCTCCGCGTGGTACGCCGACCCGTTCGTGTACACGTACCGCCGCCCCGGCAACTCCTCCAGTACGCCGACCAGCACCGGGTCCGGCTCGATCACCGAGTAGTCCATCCGGCGCTCGAACCCGAGGAACTCGTGCGGGTCGATCGTCCCGGTCAGCATCGCGCCGCGCAGCGACGTCCCGTACTCCGCGACCAGCTCGGACTGGATCCGGCGAGCGCCGGCGAGGTCGGTCGCGTAGTACTCGGCGATCGTCGACAGGATGCCGTGCGTCAGCTGCGCGGAGAGCGCCGATCCGGCCGGGTACAGCGTGTTGTCGAGATCGAGAACCCAGGTGTCGATGTCCGCCAGCACCCTGCCAATGTAGGTGACAGACTGGGGAAGTCATCGACGGAGGGTTGGAGCATGTCGACTGCGCTCGTGACCGGGCCGGCGACCGGGATCGGTCGGGCGTTCGCGGAGAAGCTGGCGCTGGAGGGGTACGACCTCGTGCTGGTTTCCCGGGACGAGGCGCGGCTGAAGGAGGTTGCGGCCGAGATCACGCGGCTGCACGGGGTCCAGTGCGAGGTGCTGGCCGCGGACCTGACCGACGCCGACGAGCTGGCCCGTGTCGAGGCGCGCTTCCGGAGCGGGCCGATCGAAGTACTCGTGAACAACGCCGGCTTCGGGCAGAAGAGGCCTTTCTGGGAGAACCCGGTCGACGTCGAGGAGAAGCAGCTCGACCTGCTGGTCCGGGTCGTCCTGCGGCTGACGCACGCCGCCGTACTGCCGATGATCGAGCGTGGTTCGGGTGCGGTGATCAACGTGTCCTCGGTCGCCGGGTTCCTGCAGCGGAACATCTACAGCGCGCACAAGGCCTGGGTGACGAGCTTCTCCGCCGGGCTGGCGACCGGGTTGCACGCCAAGGGCGTCGCGGTGATGGCGTTGTGCCCCGGGTTCGTGCACACCGAGTTCCACGAGCGGATGGAGATGGACAAGTCGGTCATCCCGTCGTTCATGTGGCTGGACGCGACCGACCTGGTCGACGCGGCCTGGAAGGACCTGATGCGCGGCAAGGCGATCTCGATCCCGAGCCGCCGGTACAAGCTGATCGCGGCCGTGGCGCGGTTCACCCCGCGGGCGTTGATCGCGCGGGTGTCAACCGTGGGCCTGGACGGACGCCGCCGGCCGTAGCGATTCGTAGAGCGTCTTGGTGAGCGTCGCGGCGTACCGCTCGGTGTCCGCGGGTGTCGGGGCCGTGCCGGTGAAGTTCACCTCGAAGCCGCGCTGGAAGCACGCCCCGAGCAGCAACGCCGCCGCGGCCGGCACATCGGCGGTACGCCGGATCCGCCCGAGCTTCTGCTCCTCGCGCAGGTAGAGCACCAGGCCCTCCTGGGCGCGATGCGGTCCGGCGTTGAGCTCCTCCAGGCGGAGCCGGTGCGCGGTCAGCAGCTCGCGCGACGAGAACAGCGACACCAGGATCGGGAAACCCTCGATGTAGAAGTCGATCGCGGTCCGGGCCAGCCGGGCCAGGTTGCCGCGGACCGTCCCGCTGCCGGGGTTGCCGATCAGTTCCTTCAGCGAGCCGGGCAGCTCGGGCATCCGCTCGTGCAGGACCGCGAGCAGGATCGCCGACTTGTCCGCGAAGTGCTTGTAGAGCGCGGCCTCGGAGTACCCCGCGACCTGGGCGATCGAGCGGGTGGTGGCCCGCGCGTATCCCTGCGTCCGCAGCACGTCCGCGGCCGCGTCCAGGATCTCGTCTCGGGTGCCCACGTCCGCACCTTACCTTGACAGGTTGGTGAGTGTTCACTAACCATGGTGAGTGAGTGTTTACTAACCTGGAGGAGTGACGATGAAGCTGGTGGTGTTCGGGGCGTCCGGGCGGATCGGGACCGAACTGGTGCGCCAGGCGGTGGCGGCGGGGCACGAGGTCACGGCCGTCGTCCGGGAGGGTTCGACGCTTCAAGTGGCGATCCCGGAGCTCCGGCTGGTCGCGGCCCGCGCCGGTGTGGCCGGCGGCCTGGCCGAGGTGGTGACGGCCGACGTGATGGACCCGAAGTCGATCGCCCCGGTGATCGCGGGTCAGGACGCCGTACTGTCCGCGCTCGGCCCGCGCCCGAAAGGCCCGAGCAACGTGCTGACCACCGGTGCGACCAGCGTGCTGCAGGCGCTGGGCGACGTACGCCGGTACCTGGTCGTCAGCGTGGCCGGCATCCACGGAGGCAACGACGACCTGTTCACGCAGTACGTCGCGAAGCCGATCCTGCAACGCCTGCTCCGCGAGGGATTCGCCGACGCCCGCCGGATGGAGGAACTGATCGGCGCGAGCACCGTCGACTGGACGATCTGCTGCCCGCCCCGCCTGTCCGACAAGCCCGCGAAGGGCACCTTCCGGAGCAACACCGAAGGCAGCGTCCGTGGTGGCTTCAGCATGACCCGCGCCGACGTCGCCACCTACATGCTCAACGCGATCGACGACACCTCCGTCGTCCGGAAGACCGTGGTGATCTCCAACTAGAGCTTCTCGGCGACCTCGGTCAGGACGGCGAGGGTCGCGGTGATCAAGGGGTGGTCGGCGCGGCTGGTGCGGACGGCGGCGTAGACGCGGCGGGTGGGGACCGGATCGGGGAGTGGGCGGATCAGCGCGAGGGTCGGTTCGGGGACGGCGAGGCGGGGGACGAGCGAGACGCCGCCGCCGGCCGCGACCAGGGCCGCGACCGCGCGGAAGTCGTCGGACTGGTGCACGATCCGGGGCTGGAAGCCCGCCTGTTCGCAGGCGAGCAGGACGACGTCGCGGATCGGATTGCCCGGTGCCGGCATCACCCAGTCGTCGTTCGCCAGCGCCTCCAGTTCGATCGGGGAATCGGCGGGGTGGGTCGGGGGGAGGACCGCGACGAAGGGCTCGGCGTACAAGGGGATTCTTGTCAGGCGGCGGTCGTCGGGGCGGGGGGAGCCGCGGTGTTCGACGGCGATTGCCAGGTCGGCGTCGCCGTCGAGGAGTTGGGTGATGCCTTGGTGGCCTTCGGCGTCCCGGACGACCAGGCTGAGGCCGGGACTGGTCTCGTGCAGCCGGGTCAGCGCGGGCGCGACCAGCAGGCTGATCGCGGTGGCGAACGCCGTCACCCGGACCTCGCCGTTCGCGCCGTTCGCGTGCAGCCGCATCGCGTCCTCGGCGCGTTCGACCTCGGCCAGGATCGTGTCGGCGTGGGCGAGCAGCAGGCGGCCGGCGGACGTGATCGCCACCCGGCGGCCGCGGCGTTCGAGCAGTTCCTGGCCGACCTCCGTCTCCAGGGCCGCCAGTTGCTGGGAGACCGCCGAGGGCGTCAGGTGCAGCACCTCGGCGGCCGCGGTCACGGTGCCGTGGTCAGCAAGCGCGCGCAACACCCGCAGGCGTCGTACCTCGATCACGGTCCTCAGCTTGGCACACGACGTCGCGGGAAGCGGTACGGCGTTCGCGCAGCCGCTGGAGGGCGTCGCGGAGTGGACGGCGCTTGGGGACATGCGGACGCCGCGGGGCGTCGGGCATCGCGGAGTGGGTCTGTTCGTGGATCGACTTGATGACGGTGAACGGTACGTAGTGCATGTCTTCGACAGTAGAAATCCGGCGTTGATACGTCCAATGAAAGTTGTGCGCACAGTTCATGCAACTGGTGCATGATGGTGGGATGGAACTGCGGCAGCTCAGGTCGTTCGTGACGGTGGCCGAGGAGATGAACGTCGGACGCGCGGCCGTCCGGCTGCACCTGACCCAGCCGTCGCTGAGTCGGCAGATCGCCGCCCTGGAACGCGATCTGGGCGTCGAGCTGTTCGCCCGGGTGAAGCGCCGGTTCGTACTGACAGCCGCGGGGGAGACATTCCTGGCCGAGGCGCGGGACCTGCTGCGGCGGTCCGACGAGGCGGTGCGCGCGGCGCAGCGGACGCAGCGCGGGGAGCTCGGGACGTTGCGGCTGCGGTTCGTGCAGTCGGCGACGTTCGAGGTTCTGCCGCGGCTGCTCGGCGCGTTCCGGCAGACGTACCCGGAGGTCGTGCTGGACCTGGAGGCGTGGACGACGCTCCGGCAGACCGAGGCGTTGCGCGACGGGCGGATCGACGTCGGGCTGATGCGGCCGAGTACGCCGGCCGGCGGGAGCGCCGTCGTACAGCTCGCGCCCGCGCTGACGTCGCGAGTCGTCGCCGAGGACCGGGTGCTGGTGACGTTGCCGGCGCGGCACCGGCTGGCGCGGCGGAAACGGCTGCGGCTGGCGGACCTCGCGGACGAGCCGTTCGTGTTCTACACGCGGTCGAGCGGGCCGGCCGTGTACGACACGATCGTCGGGTTCTGCCGCGCGGCCGGGTTCACGCCGCGGATCGAGCAGGAGGCCGCCGACGTCCAGACGATCGTGTCGCTGGTCGCGGCCGGGCTCGGCGTCTCGCTGCTGATCGGTCCGACACCGCCGTCCAACCCGGACGCCGTGGTGTACCGCGAGTTGTCCGACGACCTACCACCCTGGCAACTCTCCGTCGCCTGGTCGCCGGACAACCGCTCGCCCGTCCTGGCGCGCTTTCTCGAATTGGTGTAGCACCCAACAGGCCCTAGCCGAAGACGTCGGGGTCGCCGCCCGTGCGGACGCCGGTCTCCAGGTCCGCGATCGCGGCCATGTCGTCGTTGTCCAGGGCGAAGTCGAAGACCTCGAAGTTCTCCTGGATCCGGCTCGGCGTGACGGTCTTCGGGATCACCACGTTGCCGAGCTGCAGGTGCCAGCGGATCATCACCTGGGCCGGCGACTTGCCGTACTTCGTGCCGATCGCGTCCAGCGCCGCGTTGCCGAGCAGCTGACCGGAAGCCAGCGGGCTCCACGCCTCGGTGACGATGTCGTTCTCGGCGTTGAACGCGCGCAGCTCGTCCTGCGGCAGCGCCGGGTGCAGCTCGATCTGGTTCACCGCCGGGCGGATCGTGGTCTCCTCGAAGATCCGCCGGAGCGCCGGCTCGTGGAAGTTCGAGACGCCGATCGCGCGCACCCGCTTGTCGGCGTACAGCTGCTCGAGCGCCTTCCAGGTGTCGACGTACAGGTCCCGCTGCAGCGACTGCCAGTGGATCAGGTACAGGTCGACGGTCTCCAGGCCGAGCTTCTCGAGGCTGCTGTCGAAAGCCTTCAGCGTGCTGTCGTAGCCCTGGTCGGAGTTCCACACCTTGGTGGTGACGAACAGTTCGTCACGCGGCAGCCCGGCCGCGGCGATGGCCCGGCCGACACCGGCCTCGTTGCCGTAGATCGCGGCGGTGTCGATGTGCCGGTAGCCGGTCTCGAAGGCCGCGGTCACCACGTCGGTGACGATCGCGTCCTCGACCTGCCAGACCCCCAGGCCCAGCTGCGGGATCTCGACGCCGTTGTCCAGAGTGATGGAGGGGACTGTGCTCATCTGCCCATTCCACCCGGCAAAAGGTTTCCGGCCCAGTCATCTGACGTGTGACAACAACCTCATTAACCGGCAGTAACCACCGCATGGGTCTTGGCGTTGGGCTCGAGGAAGCGGAGCAGCCCGCTGCCCTCCCGCTCCAACTCTGCCTGGGTCTTCTTCAGCGTCTTGCCGAACGGCGTGAGCGTGAGAGTGGCCACACCGCGCTTCAGCTCGCTCGTCCACAGCCCGGCCACGAAGCCGTCGACGGTGTACGTCGCCTTGACCCGGAGGTTCTTCGTGAACACGGCCGGCTTGTACTCGTCCGCGATGATCCGCTCCCGCTTCGCGTGCGACAGCAGCAGGTTGTCGAACTCCGGCAGGAACCGCACCGGCGCCGGCGTATCCGCCTCCGGCCGAGGCGCATCGGGTACGTCGTACAACGTCTTGCCGCTCTCGTCCTGGAACGTCTCGAGGTCGAGCTCGTCGAACAACGGCTTCGCCTTCTGCAGGCCGGACCACGTCTGGAAGTCGGCGGGCGTCGCCGGGCCGAACGCCTGCAGGTACCGCGTGACCAGCTCCGCGACCTCCGCTTGCTGGTGCAGCTTTTCGCCGATCCACTCCTCGGCCGGGGTGAAGCGCGAGTTCGCCGTCCAGGACCAGCGGACGTCGGCCGGATACATCACCAGCGGCACCAGCATCCGCGTACAGAACCCGAGGGCCCGCTCGTTCACGTCCGGGAACTGCTGCTGCAGCGCATCCCGCACCTCGGTGAACGTCAACGGCTCCTTCGCCAGCAACTTCTCCGCAGCGGCCACCACCTTGCTCGGCTCAAGCCCCGCCGCCCGCTCCCCGAGCACCTTCATCCCCGCCGCCAGCACCGGCGCCACCGTCACCCGGAAGCGCAGATAGTCCGCCGCCGTCACCAGATGCAACGTCCCGCGCAGGAACGTCGCCCGTACGACGTCCCGCCCGGCCACCGCCCGGTCGAGCTCGTCCTCCTCGAACCCGTCGACCCGCGACCACAACCCGACGTACGGATGCTTGGGCTCCTGCCCCTGCATCCCCGCCAGCCGCTCCACCACCTCGACGGCCGGCACCGCCTCCCGCGCTAGCAACAACTGCCGCGCCAGCGTCGCCCGGTTGACCGCCCGCCCACTCATCACACCCATGCCCGCATCCTGCCCGCCGGCGCCGACAAAGTCAGCCGATCCCCGGTGATGCAACGGCGAGCGCGTTTCGGCGGCAGGCGTCCGCCAGCCGGTCGTCGTACGTCACCACGACATCGGCGTCGACCAGGACAGCTGTCGCCAGGTGCAGCGCGTCGAGGCTGCGCAGGATCATCGGCTCGATCCGGCGGGCGACGCTGACGATCTCGCCGGTCATCGGCCGCTCGTCGATACCGGACATCGCGTCGTCGATCAGCTCGCCGGCGTCGGCCGGTGACTTCACCCGTGCGAGAACGGCGCGGGAGACCTCGACCCACGCCAATGAGGACGAGGCCAGCACATCGCCTGCTCGGTAGCACGTGTCGAGATAGTCGATCAGTACGTCGGACTCCGGCTCGGCGACGACCCGCTTGATCAGGGCGCTGCTGTCGAAGTACACCCGCATCAGAAGCGGTCGTCCCGATCGAGCAGGTCGAGGCTCGTGGTGCCCTTCGGCAGTCGCAGGCGCGGTCGCACCTTGCGGTAGGGCACCCGGGCCGGCTGCACAGTGCGGGAGCTCCAGGCGCGTTGGCGCTCGGTCATCTGTGCCTCCAGAGACTGTTCGACGATCAGGTGCAGCCGGTGGCCGATCGCATCCCGGACGATCTCCTGCTGAGACCGGCCGGTGCGCTCAGCCTCGGCCTGCAGAGCCGCTGCGGTCTCCTCGGGAAGTCTCAGGTTCATGGCCATGCGTCAAACGGTACCACATTGGTACCGCGAGCTGGTACCAATGTCAGCTGTAGTCCTTCTCGTCGTACTTCGGGAGGCGGAGGATCTGCCGGATCTGCGCGGACGGAGCCTTGCCGGCCGCGGCTGTTGCTTCCTTCAGGTGATCGGACATCTCGGACTTGGTGCCGGCGGCGGCGACCTTCAGCCAGTGCGGGTGGGCGGCGGCGTCGGCGTTCGCGAGGGCGCTGATCTGTTTCGAGACCGAGGACGGCCAGGTGACCTTCAGCAGGGCGCGGGACTCGGCGAGGTTCGCGGCGGCGACGGCTTTCGCGCGGTTCTGCAGGGTGGTGACCGACATGTTCTCGTTCGCGGCCTTCTCGAAGCTCTCCAGCGCGACGTTGTACGGACGGGTGATCTGCAGGTACTTCGCTCCCGCGGCGGCGGGGGTCAGCGCCGCCGGGGCCGTGCGTACGGCGGGGGCCGTGGTCGGCGGCCGGTACCGCGCCTCGTCCGGCGGCTGGATCGTCGGTTTGCTGCTCGACAACGCGGGCGACGGCGCCGTGGTGGCCGGCCCTTCGTCGGCGCCGCATCCCGCCGCAACGAACACTGCACTCACTACTCCGACAACGGCCACCAAATGGCGCATGAGGCTCCTCACCCGGGGACGGACCGGGCAACTTTAGCGGGCCTGGACGCCTACTCGGCCAACGAGTTCCGAGCTTCGATGAACGCCGCGATGGCGCGCTCCACGTCCTCGGTCGAGTGCGCCGCGGACAGCTGGACCCGGATGCGCGCCTTGCCCTGCGGTACGACGGGATACGAGAAGCCGATCACGTAGATCCCGAGGTCCAGCAGCTTGTCCGCGAGGCGTCCGGCGGCCGCGGCGTCGCCGATCATCACCGGCGAGATCGGGTGGTCGCCGGGGAGGACGTCGAAGCCGGCCTCGGTCATCTTGGTGCGGAAGAGCGCGGTGTTCGCGGCGAGCTTGTCGCGGAGGGCGCTGGAGGTGCCGATCAGTTCCAGGGCCTTCAGCGACGCGGCGGTCACGGACGGGGCGAGCGAGTTCGAGAACAGGTACGGCCGGGAGCGCTGGCGGAGCAGCTCGACGATCTCGCGGCGGGCGGAGACGTAACCGCCGGACGCGCCGCCGAGGGCCTTGCCGAGCGTGCCGGTGACGATGTCGACGCGGTCCTTCACGCCGAACAGGGACGGCGTACCGGCGCCGTCGGGGCCGACGAAGCCGACCGCGTGCGAGTCGTCGACCATCACGAGCGCGTCGTACCGCTCGGCCAGGTCGCAGATCTCGTCCAGCGGGGCGACGTACCCGTCCATCGAGAACACACCGTCGGTGGCGATCAGCCGGTACCGCGCGTCGGCGGCGTCCTTCAGCTGCGCCTCCAGGTCGGCCATGTCGCGGTTCTTGTACCGGTACCGCTTGGCCTTCGAGAGCCGGACGCCGTCGATGATGCTGGCGTGGTTCAGCTCGTCGGAGATGATCGCGTCCTCGGAGCCGAGCAGCGTCTCGAAGAGGCCGCCGTTCGCGTCGAAGCAGGAGCTGTAGAGAATCGTGTCCTCGGTGCCGAGGAAGTTGCTCAGGGCACCTTCCAGGTCCTTGTGGATCTGCTGGGTACCGCAGATGAAGCGCACCGAGGACAGCCCGAAGCCCCACCGGTCCAGCGCGTCCTTGGCGGCCGCGACGACGTCGGGGTGGTCGGACAGGCCGAGGTAGTTGTTCGCGCAGAAGTTCAGCACCTCGTTGCCGGTAGCAACTGAGATCAGCGCCTGTTGCGGTGACGTGATCACCCGCTCGGACTTGTACAGCCCGGCGTCCCGGATCTCGCCGATGGTCGCCGTCAGGTCGTCCCGCATCCGCCCGAACATCAGTGCTTCTCCTCCAGGGTCGCCGTCGTCCAGTCCATGATCACCTTGCCGCACTGCCCCTGCCGCGCGACGTCGAACGCGCGCTCGAAGTCGCCGTACCCGAACCGGTGGGTGATCACCGGTGTCAGGTCCAGGCCGCGCTCCAGCATCACCGACATCGAGTACCAGGTCTCGAACATCTCCCGGCCGTAGATGCCCTTGATCGTCAGCATGTTGAGCACCACGGTGCCCCAGTCGATCGCGATCTCGTCGGCCGGCAGCCCGAGCATCGCGACCTTGCCGCCGTGCGTCATGTTCGCGAGCAGTTCGCGGAGCGCGGCCGGCTGCCCGGACATCTCCATCCCGACGTCGAACCCCTCGCGCATCCCGAGGCTCTGCTGGGCCTGCGCGATGGTCTCCTCGGCGACGTTCACCGCGCGGGTGACGCCGATCTTCCGGGCCAGGTCCAGGCGGTACTCCGACAGGTCGGTGATCACCACGTTCCGCGCACCGGCGTGCAGCGCGACCGCGGCGGCCATCACGCCGATCGGCCCGGCGCCGGTGATCAGCACGTCCTCGCCGACCAGCGGGAAGGACAGCGCGGTGTGTACGGCGTTCCCGAACGGGTCGAAGATCGCGGCGACGTCGAGGTCTACCGGGTCCTTGTGTACCCACGCGTTGGTGGCCGGGAGCGCGACGTACTCCGCGAACGCGCCCGGTACGTGGACGCCGAGGCCGCGGGTCTTGATGCAGAGGTGCCGGCGGCCGGCCCGGCAGTTCCGGCAGCGGCCGCAGACCAGGTGGCCCTCGCCGCTGACCAGGTCGCCGACCGCGACGTCGCGGACGCCGACGCCGACCTCGACCACCTCGCCGCAGAACTCGTGCCCGGTGACCATCGGCACCGGCACGTTCTTCTGCGCCCACGGGTCCCAGTTCTGGATGTGCAGGTCGGTGCCGCACAACCCGGTCCGGAGGACCTTGATCAGGACCTCGTCGGCCTCGATCTTCGGCTCGGGAACGTCCTGCAACCACAGGCCGGGCTTCGCCTCGGCCTTCACGAGCGCCTTCATGACCACATCGTCGTCCGCGGCAACCATCGGCGTCCATCGACACGTCGTGCACAGGCTTTGCAGCCAAGCTGCATACTTACCCGTGTGCGGGGAGTAATCAGGGGACTCGGAATCGTGTTCCTGCTGGGCGGGCTCGGCCTGCTGGGCTGGATCGGCTGGCAGTACTTCGGGACCGGGATCGCGGCGAACCAGCAGATGGGGCAGGCCGAGGAGACGCTGCGTGAACAGTGGCAGAAGCCGGCCGTGAAGGCGACGCCCGCCGCCGGGCAGCCGTTGGCACTGCTGCGGATCCCGCGGTTCGGGGCGGACTGGGAGAAACCGATCGTCGAGGGGGTGGCCGCGGACGACCTGGCGCGCGGGATCGGGCACTACCCGCAGACCCAGCTGCCCGGTCAGCCGGGGAACTTCGCGATCGCCGGGCACCGGGTCACGCACGGTTCGCCGTTCCGCAAGCTGCTCGAACTGCAGCGCGGCGACCAGGTCGTGGTCGAGACCGCCGCCGCCGTCTACACCTACGAACTGGACGGCTCCCCGCGCGACCTGACCGTGAAGCCGAACGACAGCTGGGTACTGGATCCGGTCCCGGGCCGGCGGACCGCCCCGACCCGCTCGATCATCACCCTGACCACCTGCCAGGACCTCTTCCACTCCCCGAACCGCTCAGTCGCCTTCGGCCACCTGGTCAAGGTCAGCAAGAAGTAGTCGACGCCCGCCTCCCTGACACCGGACCGTCCGCACAACTCGCGGACCGCCATTTGAGTGGACCGCCATTTGAGTGGTTAACCCGTCGACGTGCCCCTTCGCCGCTCGCATGCCAGGGGTGAAGGGGACGTTCGTGGGGTTAACCACTCAAATGGCGGTCGGGGACGGGAGTGACCGGGCGGTCGCTTAAGCTCAAGGCTCATGAGCTACGACCGGGACGGACTGCTGGAGCAGGTCAAGAGCAAGGCGATCGTGCACGGGAAGGTGACGTTGGCCTCCGGCAAGGAAGCCGACTACTACGTCGACCTGCGGCGGATCACGCTCGACGCGGCGGCCGCGCCGCTGATCGGCCCGGCGATGCTCGAGCTCACCAAGGACCTGGAGTACGACGCGGTCGGTGGACTGACGCTCGGTGCGGACCCGGTCGCGATGTCGATGCTGCACGCAGCCGCCCAGCAGGGCCGGACGCTCGACGCGTTCGTGGTCCGGAAGGCCGAGAAGACGCACGGCCTGCAGCGCCGGATCGAGGGCCCGGACGTCAAGGGCCGCCGGGTGCTGGCGGTCGAGGACACGTCGACGACCGGCGGATCGGTGCTGACCGCGGTCGAGGCGCTCCGCGAGGCCGGTGCCGAGGTGGTCGCGGTCGCGGTGATCGTGGACCGCTCGACCGGCGCCCAGGAACGGGTCGAGTCGGAAGGGCTGGAATACCGGACCGTGTTCGGACTCGAGGACCTGGGGCTGAGCTGATGCAGTCGAGCACGATCCTGGTCTTCCTGGTAGCGCTCGTCGTCTGCGGTGGCGTCTTCTACTTCAACTACTACCGGGCGAAGAAGCGGCGCGAGGAGTTCAGCGGGTTCGCGGCTCAGCAGGGTTGGTCGTACCTGCCGTCCAACAACTCGCTGGCGGGCCAGTGGGGCGGTACGCCGTTCAACACCGGTGACCACTGGCAGGTCAAGAACGTGCTGTCCGGGCCGTTCAACGGGCACCAGATGGTTGCCTTCGACTACAGCTACCAGACGCACTCGACCGACTCGCACGGTCGCCGTACGACGACCACGCACAAGTACGGCGTGGTCGTGCTGCAGATGCCGGGGCCGCTGCCGCACCTGGAGGTCACGCACGAGGGCATCTTCGGCGGCGCGGTGGCGAACGCGTTCGGGTTCCGGGACCTGCAGTTCGAGAGCGACCAGTTCAACCGGGCGTTCCGGGTGAAGGCCGACGACGAGCGGTTCGGGCACGCGGTGGTGACGCCGCGGATGATGGAGCTGCTGCTGGCCCGGGGCGAGATCGGCTGGCGGATGGAGGGCAACTCGCTGGTCGGCTGGGACAAGGGCGCCCACGATCCGGCCGAGGTGATGAACCGCCTCTCGCTGCTGGAACAGGTACTCCAGCAGGTCCCGCCGTACGTCTGGCGCGACTACGCGGGCGTCGACCCACGCCAGCAGTATCCCCAGCAGTAGACACCAGTCAGGTGGTGTCTACCGGCCCCACGCCTACTGCGCGGCACTCGGCACCTGCTCGCTGCGGCGTGGGACCGGTAGACACCACCTACCCGTAGAGTCGCTCTCAGCACTGCCAACTCTCGGGAGCTCTTGTCATGCTTTGGGTCATCATCGCGATCGTCGCGGTCGTCGTCATCGTGGCGATCTTGCTGATCACGTCGTACAACCGGTTCGTCAAGCAGCGGAACCTGATCCAGGAGTCGTGGCGGCAGATCGACGTCGAGCTGCACCGCCGGTACGACCTGATCCCGAACCTGGTCGAGACCGTGCGGGCGTACGCCGCGCACGAGCGGCACGTGTTCGAGGAGGTCGCGCGGCTGCGCACCCAGGCGGTGAACACCCAGGGCGCGAACCCGGAGCAGCGGGCCGCCGCGGAGGGTGAGCTGTCCGGCGCGCTGCGTCAGATGATGATCTCGGTCGAGCAGTACCCGCAGCTGCAGTCCAACCAGAACTTCCTCGGTCTGCAGCGCGAGCTGACCGACACCGAGGACCGGATCGCGGCCGGCCGCCGGTTCTACAACGCGAACGTCGGCGACTACAACACCCGGATCGAGGCGTTCCCGTCGAACCTGATCGCGAACGGCTTCAAGTTCGAAAAGGCCGGGTACTTCGAGGTCAAGGACGAGCAGGTCCGCGCGGTGCCGCAGGTCTCGTTCGGCACCATCGGCTCGGTCGCCGGTGAGCAGGCGCCGCCGCAGATGCAGCCGGGCGCCCCGTCGTCGGGTCAGATCCACCCGCAGATGCCGGGTGACCAGGGCAACTACCAGCAGGGCTACCCGCAGCAGCAGATCCCGGGCGGGTACCAGCAGCAGCCGGCCCAGCAGCAGCCGCCGCAGCAGCCGTACCAGGGTCAGCAGGGCGGCGGGTACCCGGCGCCGCCGCAGCAGCAGGGGTACCAGGGAGAGCCACCGGTGGGCGGGCCGCCTGCGGGTTCCCCCGCGCCACAGGACGGTCAGCCGCCATTCACCGGTGGCCAGTAGGCACCGGTTCCCCGTGGTCCAGGTCCCCCGATCCCGGACTCGCTCCCAGTGCCAGGCCCGGTGTGACGGCGGTCAAGTCGCCACCTCCGGGCCTGCCCTCCCCCCGGTACCTGGGACAACCCTGTCGCAGTGAGATACATCCGGCGTACATCGGCCTTCCCGCCGGGCAGTACGGGATGCCACGATGAGGCGCTGGATCACCAGACAGGACCAAGGTCGGTTCCAGAGTGGAGAGGTCGAGCGAGTGGACAGTCTGAGGTACGGGATCCTCGGACCTCTGCGGCTCGTCCACGCGCAGGGGCAGCCGCTGAAGGCCGCGAAACCCCGCCAACTGCTGGCCACGCTGCTGCTGCACCCGAACCGGTTCGTCTCGACCGACCTGATCGCGGACGCGCTCTGGGAGAACACCCCGCCGCGGTCCGCGACCGCCAACATCCGGACGTACGTCCGCGCGCTCCGCGGGGTGCTGCAGGACGCCGGGCTGCCCGCGCCGATCGACACGTCGGCGGCGGGCTACAGCATCGAGGTGGGGGTCGACGAGCTCGACGCCAGCCTGTTCGAGTCGCTGCTGGCCGAGGGCGGGCACCTGCGGGACGCCGGTGACGGCCGTCAGGCGATGCAGGTGCTGTCCCGGGCGTACTCGCTGTGGCGCGGGCGTCCGTTGGAGGACCTGCCGATGCCGGCGGCCTGGGACGGCTCGATCGCCCGCCTGGAGGCGCAGCACCGCGGGTTGGTCGACAGCCTGCTGGACCTCCGGCTCGAGTACGGCGACGCCAGCGGTGCCGCCGTACTGCTGAGTGCACGGCTCACTGAGGACCCGTACGACGAGCAGCTGTGGCGGCGCCTGGTGGACGCCCTGGTGGCCGCGGGCCGGGTCGGCGAGGCGCGCGCGGCGTACGCGAAGGCTGTGCAGACGCTGGCGGACGAGCTGGACATCAAGCCGGGTCCTGAGCTGGAAGCGGCTGGTACCCGCGCCGAGAACGGCCGTTCGGCCAACTGGCCCAACCCTGGTATCCCGGCCGACCGTACGGCGGACCGTCCGAGCCCGGCGGCGCAGCCGGGACCTATGGCCGCTCCTGAGCTCAAAGACCCGGTCAGGCCGCCCAGCCAGCTGCCCCTGGACCTGGCTGACTTCAGCGGACGCGCCGGGCTGCTGGAGCAGCTGCGGGACCTCGTCTGCGGTCGTGATCCGGTGCGGCCGCCCGTTGCTGTCATTTCCGGTGCACCAGGTACCGGGAAGACCTCGCTGGCGGTACGGCTGGGCCATCTGGTCAGGGAATACTTCCCGGACGGCCAGATCTACCTGGACATGCACGGCGCGACCCACCCGCGCGACCCGGCCGGCGCCCTCACCGACCTGCTGCTCAGCCTGAACCTGCCGGACTTCGCGATCCCGACGGATCCGGAACGGCGTTCGGCGATGCTGCGGTCCGAGCTGGCCAGCCGCCGGGTGCTGATCATCCTGGACGACGTGGCGACCGCCGGCCAGGTCACGCCGCTGATGCCCGGTACCGGCGCGTCCGCCGTGGTGGTGACCAGCCGCAATCGGCTGATGGACCTGGCCGGCGCGGACAGTACGCCGCTCGACACGTTCGACGACCGCGAGGCGGCCCGGCTGCTGGCGTCGGTCGCGGGCCCCGGCCGGATCGACCCGTCGTCGCCGGAGGCCGAGGAGATCCTGGCCGCCTGCGCGAACCTGCCGCTGGCGATCCGGATCGTCGGCAGCCGCCTGGCACAGCGGCCCGACCTGAGCGCGCGGGAGCTCGCGCGCCGGCTGCGGGACGAGACGTCCCGGCTGGATGAGCTGAGTATCGGCGAGCTCGCCGTACGGACCAGCGCGGACCTGAGCTACGACGCGTTGAGCCCTGAGGAAGCCCGGTTGTACCGGCTGATCGGGCACTTCGCGGTCGGCGTCTTCTCCGCGCGGGCGCTCGAGGCCGTGGCGTCCCCGGCCGCGGTACGGCGCAGCCTGGACCGGCTGATCGAGGTCAACCTGGTCCGGATCAGCTCGGTCGACCACCGCGGTACGGCGCGGTACCGGGTGCACGACCTGCTCCGGCTGCACGCACTCGCGGTCGGCACGGACGAGCAGCGCGCGCAGGCGGTCCGGGACGTGGAGACGGTCGTCGACGCGATCCTGAACAAGATCCGCCGCGCCAACAACGCCTTGTCCTTCGAGTACTTCGGCGTCCTCGAGCACACCGGCCCGCTGACGGCGCCGGACCCGTCGCCGTTCACCGAGACCGACGCGATCGCGTGGTTCGACAGCGAGCGCAGTACGTTCGTGCCGGCGATCCGGGCCGCGGCGCAGAACGGGCTGCACGAGTACGCCTGGCGGATCGCCGCCGCCTGGGGCCCGTACCTCGACCTGCGGGCCGGCTTCGACGACTGGAACGGCTCGCACCAGCAGGGCCTGCAGAGCGCGATCGCGTGCGGCGACCGGCACGCCGAGGCGATCATGCATCGCAACCTCGGCCAGCTCGCGGTCTACCAGGACGACTGGGACACCGCCCGGCGGCACTTCGACGCGGCCGCGCAGGCGTTCGCGGAGGTCGGCGACCGGCTCGGCGAAGGCGTCGCGGCGGTCGGCCTCGGTACCTGGCTGCGGGAACGCGGCGAGCGGGACGCCGGGCTGGCGCAGTACGAGAAGGCGATCGAGGCGTTCGTCGAGGACGGCAACGCGAACGCCGAGGCGCTGGCGCGGACCGCGGCCGCGAACGTGTACCTGGTCCGCGGCGACCTGGCCACCGCCCGGACGTACCTGGCGCAGGCGTTCCTGATCGCGGTCCGGCGGGCCGACGCGCACCGGGAGGCCAAGGTACGACGGCGGATCGCGGCGCTCCGGGTGCACCAGGGGCGGCACGACGAGGCGGTACGGCAACTGCGCAAGGCGTTGGCGATCTTCGACGGGATGGGCGACGACCACTGCGCGGCGTACACCCGGGCGTTGCTCGGGCGGGCGTTGATGGAGCGCGGCGAGGTGGCGTCGTCCCGGAAGACGCTGCTGGACGCGATCGACGTCGGCCACCGGCTGGGGGATCGCAGCGTCGAAGGCCAGGCGGCGCAGTACCTCGGCGAGCTCTACCTGTCGACGGGCAACCTCGACAACGCCCGCCGTACGCTCGAACGCGCCGCGCGGGTCTGGCACCAGGCCGGCAACGACTCCGCGGCCGCCGACTGCCGCCGGTTGCTTTTGGGTTCCGAGGCGGGCGTCGCGGCGGGCTAGCAATGTACGACGGCTGTATGGCGACCGGGCAGGATTTCAGCATGCCACGGCACGACCGGCCGAGGACGGGGGATCGGGGAGGATACCTATGGCCTGGGGGGAGGTTGCCGTGGAGCGCCGGAACGTCCCGCGGGTCGCGAACCCGCGGGACACCGAGGCGGCGCTGAACTGGCAGCTCGAACGTGTCGGTTCGGCGGCGTGGCTGGACTGGACGCTGAAGTTCCAGCGGATGGCCTTCGGCTACGCGCACGACAGCGGCTGGCACGACGCGGCCGATGCGGTGAGTTGGCTCGACCACCACGCCCTGCTCCGTGAAGGGGCGGCGCCACGGGGGGCGCTGGTCTGGTACCAGGCGGCAGACCGGATCCGGGTGGCCTGTTCACTCGGCTCCGGTCAGGTGGTCGGCCCGCTGCCGACCGGGCCGGTGGACATCGTCGACCTACGGCAGCTCAGCACCGACTGGGTCTGGTCCGAGCCGCACTTCCCGTTCGGACACTAGGCCTCGGCGCGGTGCTTCGGCGCGTCGCCGGTGCTGTCGGAGTTCTTGCGGTTGCGGCGCCGGGCGAGGAAGTACTCGACGAACATCGGGATCAGCGAGATCAGCACCAGCAGGACCAGCGCGGCCTCGAGGTTCTTGTGGATGAACTCGACGTTGCCGAGCGCGTGCCCGAGCAGCGTGATGCCCGGCGCCCAGATGACCGCGCCGACCCCGGTCCACAGGAAGAACTTCTTCGGGTCCATCCGCCCGGCGCCGGCCACGATCGTGATGAACGTCCGGACGATCGGCACGAACCGGGCCAGCACCAGCGCCCGCGGGCCGTACCGGTCGAAGAACTCGTGCGTCTGCTCGATGTACTTCGGTTTCAGGAACTTGGCGTCCGGGTTCTTGAACAGTGACGTCCCGAGGAACCGGCCGATGTAGTAGCCGGACACGTTGCCCAGGAACGCGGCCACCGTGAGCAGCACGCAGGCCAGCCAGAGCGGCACGTGGATCGTGCCCTGCGCGATGAACAGGCCGACCGCGAACAGCAGCGAGTCACCGGGCAGGATCGGGAACAGCACCCCGCACTCGATGAACACCACGACCAGGGTGCCCCAGAGGGCCCAGTCACCCAGCCAGTTCAGCAGGTACTCCGGGTTCATCCAGGAGGGCATCAGCATCGCGACAAGAGGAAGCACGCGGACAGGGTAGCGTCCCCACCTGTGCACGAGCTGAGCAGTGACGTACGCGGAGCGGACATGGTGGGGCCGAACGAGGTCGGGGTCGGCCCCTGGACGGGCGACCTGCCGGACGACCCGCGGCTCGATCCCGAGCTGCTCGCACACGGTGACCGGCGGAACGTGGTGGACAAGTACCGCTACTGGACGCTGGAGGCGATCGTCGCGGACCTGGACCGGCAGCGGAACCCGTTCCACGTCGCGATCGAGAACTGGCAGCACGACCTGAACATCGGCTCGGTGGTCCGGACCGCGAACGCCTTCCTGGCCGCCGAGGTCCACATCGTCGGCAACCGGAAGTGGAACCGGCGTGGCGCCATGGTCACCGACCGCTACCAGCACGTCCGCCACCACCCAACGCTGCCGGACCTGGCCGCGTACGCCGCCGAACACGCCTTGCCGGTCATCGGCATCGACAACCTGCCAGGCTCGGTCCCCCTGGAGACCTACGACCTGCCGCGAGCCTGTGTGCTGCTCTTCGGGCAGGAGGGTCCCGGTCTGACCGAGGAGGCCCACCAGATCTGCACGGCCGTCCTGTCGATCGCCCAGTTCGGCTCAACCCGCTCGATCAACGCCAGCGCCGCGGCCGCGATCGCCATGCACGCGTGGATCCGACACCACACGTTCGGTCAGTAACAGCCGCGCCGATCGGCTGTCTGCTCGCGATCGTCCCTACGCTGATGCTGAGGAGGCGCAATGTGGCCTGACCACGCGATCTGGTGGCACCTGTATCCGCTCGGTTTCACCGGAGCTGAGCCCACCGCGGTGCCGGCTGTCGTGCACCGGCTGCCGCAGGTGGAGAACTGGCTGGAATACGCGGTCGACCTCGGCTGCTCGGGGCTGCTCCTCGGTCCGGTCTTCGCCGCGGAGACCCACGGGTACGACACCGTCGACCACTTCCGCATCGACCCGCGACTCGGCGACGACGCCGACTTCGACCGGCTGATCGCCGCCGCACACGCCCGCGGTCTCCGGGTCGCGCTCGACGGCGTGTTCAACCACGTCGCGCGCTCGTTCGTGCATCCGGAGTGGTTCCGCGGCGACGACACATTCGAGGGACACGAACACCTGGTCGCGCTGGACCACAGCAACCCGGCGGTCGCGCAGTACGTCGGCGACGTGCTCCGACACTGGAACGACCGCGGCGTCGACGCCTGGCGCCTGGACGCCGCGTACGCCGTACCGCCCGAGTTCTGGCGCTCCGTGCTGCCGCGGGAGCGGGACGTCTGGTACTTCGGCGAGGTCATCCACGGCGACTACGCCGCGTACGTCGACAAGAGCGGGCTTGACTCGGTCACGCAGTACGAGCTGTGGAAGGCGATCTGGAGTTCGCTCAACGACCGCAACTTCTTCGAGTTGTCGTATGCGCTCGGGCGGCACAACGCGCTGCTGGACACGTTCGTCCCGCAGACGTTCGTCGGCAACCACGACGTGACCCGGCTGGCCTCACGCCTCTCGGACGAGCGGCATCTCGGGCATGCGCTGGCGATCCTGTTCGCGGTCGCCGGCGTACCGAGCGTGTACGCCGGCGACGAGCAGGCGTTCCGTGGACTGAAGGAGGAGCGTGCCGGCGGGGACGACGCGATCCGGCCGGCGTTCCCGAGTGGTCCCGACGAGCTCGCGCCGTACGGGTGGCCGGCGTACCGCCTGCACCAGGAGCTGATCGGCGTACGGCGGCGGCATCCGTGGCTCGTGCGCGCCCGGGCGGCCGTGGAGCATCTGACGAACGAGACGATCGCGCTGCGCAGTACGCACGGTGACGAGTGGGTGCTGTTGCTGCTCAACGTCTCGGATCAGGATCAGGTGTTTCCGCTCGCTGACACGCCGGTCGTTCCGGCGAACGGATGGAAATTCTTGACGAGTTCGTAACCTTCGGCCGCGCGCCTCCGTTGTTCCTGATGACAGAAGTGAGGCCTTCCCGTCGTCCTGCGTTGGTGACGGGGAACATGGGGGTTTTGTCGATGAACGCACTGTGGGACGAACTGATACATGAACTGGGCACCGTCCGCGCGCTGAGCGCGGCGGCCCTGGAAGCACGCTCCGAGACGTCACGGGTCGCGCTGATCACGCTCCTGGACGCCGAGACCGCGGAGATCTCGGCCATCCTGGACAAGATCCTGCACTCGGACGCCTCGTCGGCGGCCTAGCGCCCTCCAGCGCCTACTAGCGCCTGCTAGCGCTCAGGCGCGAGGACCAGGTCGTAGTCGACGGTGTAGAACGTCTTGCCGTCTTCGTGATGCTCGACGAAATCGGCGACCAGTGACTGTTTGACGCCGAACACCGCGTCGGTCGCCAGGTAGGGGTCGCCGTTCGCGAACACATGCGTGATCAGCCGCCTGTACCCAGGCGCGGTCACCATGAAGTGGATGTGTGCCGGCCGCATCGGCCCACGCCCGGCCGCCCGTAACAGCTCACCGACCGGCCCGTCGTCAGGGATCGGATACGCCACCGGCTTCACCGCCCAGAACCGGTAGTTGCCGTCAGCATCGGTCCTCAGATGCGCCCTGTTCTGCGGCCGATCAAGGTCCTTCTGTACGTCGTAGAACCCGTCCTCGTCGGCCTGCCACGTCTCGATCAACGCCCCTGGGATCGGCTCGCCGTCGGTGTCCAGCACCCTGCCACGGACCAGACACGGCTGCCCCGGCGCACCGTTCGAGATGTCGTCGCCAAGCTGCACCTCCGGCGACCCCTCGACAAAGAACGGTCCGAAGACGGTCGACTCCGTGGCCGCCGGCGGTTTCCGGTTCCCGAGCCCGACCGTCAACATCGACAACCCCAGCACGTCCGCCAGCAGTACGAACTCCTGCCGTGTCTCCGTGGAAGCCTGCCCAGTCCTGGTCAGGAAGTCGATCGCCGCAAAGTACTCGTCCTCGGTCAGCTCCACCTCACACGCAAACGCATGCAGATGGCGAACGAGCGCGCTCATCACTTCCCGGTAGCGCGCGCTCCCGCTCCCGGTGAAACTCCCCACCACCGCTTCCGTCAGTTCATCGCCCCGCAGATCCGTCAAGGCCGCACACCCACCCAGTGAGTAGTTCCTCTTTCAATAAGCCAAGCTAATCGAGCCCAACCGGCCCGTCCACAGCCTCGAACCCAGGCACCGATCTGGTCTAGCGTCGGGCGCATGGACCACACGTTCGTCGGCGCCATCATTGAGTGGCGCGGTCCGGCGCCGTACTACTTCGTCGCCGTCCCGGACGAAATCGGTGCCGCGTTGCGAACCGCGGCTGCCGAGTTCGGCTCGTCGTGGGGAACTGTTCCGGTGCGGGCTTCGCTGAACAGCACCGAGTGGACTACCTCGCTCTGGTCGCGGGACGGCGCCTATCTCCTTCCGTTGAAGGACGCGGTACGGAAACCTGCCGGCCTGGATGCCGGTGAGGCTGTGGAGCTTCACGTCAGCTTCGAACCACGTAAACCGCGGCAGGGTACGCCGAAGACCGCACCGCGGCGGGCGGTCCGGGCCGTGGGCTCGCGCGAACCTGTGCGGTCCGAGGAGCTCACGATCGTCCCGGCCAATCAGGCGAAATGGTTCGACGTGCAGGCGATCTTCGGGGATGCGGGGGATGCCTCCCGGTGCTGGTGTCAGCGGTTTCGGATGCTTCCCAAGGAGTCGTGGGCTTCGGAAGGTCCCGAGGAACTGGCTGCTCGTCTCCGAGATCAGACCGCCTGCGACAAGCCGGACGCCACGACAACTACCGGCTTGATCGCCTACCTTGCTGAAGATGCCGTGGGGTGGTGTGCGGTGGCTCCTCGGGTGGGGCATGCGCGGTTGTTGCGGGACTACCGGGTTCCTTGGATGGAGCGGGACGAGGACAAGGCTGATGGGTCGGTGTGGACGGTGACGTGCTTCGTCACTCGGCTCGGGTATCGGCGGCGGGGGATCAGCCGGATGCTGGCGAAGGCCGCGGTGGGGTTCGCCCGGGAGCGCGGGGCTCGCGCCATCGAGGGGTATCCGGATCTGGTGGACGGTGGGTCGGTCGGAACCCTTGCGACGTTTGCTGATGCCGGGTTCGTCGAGGTGAGCCGGCCGGGGAATCGACGGCTGGTCATGCGGATCGACTTCTGAGGTTATCGATGACCTCGGCGTAGTGCGGGTTGGTCATGATGCCGAGGAGGTTGCCGAACGGGTCGACGACCGACGCGGTGCGGAAGCCCGTGTTGTTGCCTCGGTCAACGATGTTCTCGTGGACGGTCGCGCCCAGCTCGAGCAGCCGGGCGAGCGTGCCTTCGAGATCGTCGACGTGCCAGTACATGATCGCGCCGCCGGCCGCGCCGACCTGGTGGGTGGCGTACTTGGCGTCGATGATCCCCAGTTCCGCCTGCAGATCCCCGAGCCGGAACTCCACATACGCCGGATCCTCGGCGCTCGGCACCGCGTAGTACGCCTCGACGCCCAGCAGCTTCTCGTACCAGTCCCGGGCCGCCTTCACGTCGGTGGCGTAGAAGCTGACGGTCGCAAATCCTCGCAACATCGTGGTGGTCCTCTCGCAGGTCTTCCTGGTTGACGACCACCACGATTCCAGTCAAAGTGCTCACCGAGTGAGCACTTTGTTCAGTCGGTCTGGGTGACCTTGCGGAGGCCGCGGGGCGCGTCGGGATCGAGGCCGAGCTTGCGGGCCAGGAGCTCGATGGCGCGCTGGGCGGGGATGACCAGGGCGAGCGGCGCGAGCGTCTCGGGCAGCTCCGGTCCGGCCAGGTTCACGTCGCAGCGGGACGCGAACGTCGGGTCGCCGCCGATGCCGAGGATCTTGCTGCCCTTCTCGCGGACCAGGCCGGCCAGCTCGGTCATGCCGGGCAGCGCGGGGCCTTCGCCGGCCGAGACCAGGATCGTCACCAGGTCGGAGTCGACGACCGCGATCGGGCCGTGCTTGAGGTCGGCGTACGAGAGTCCGCGGACCGGCTGCAGGCAGGTCTCCTCGAGCTTCAGTGCCACCTCGAGCGTCGTGCCGAAGGTCAGCCCCCGGCCGCTCGCGAGGACGTCGTGCGCGCCGGCCAGCAGGTCCGCCGCCGCCTCGACCGAACCCGACAGCATCTTGGTGGCCGCGTCCGGAACCCGGGCGATGTCCGCGTCCAGCGTCCCCGGCCGCGGCGCGAGCGCGTCGACGGCGACGGTGATCGCGGCCAGCTGCGTCGTGTACGTCTTGGTGGCCGGTACGGCGAGCTCCTTGCCGGCCTGCGTGATCAGCGCGACGTCGGCCGTCGACGCCAGCGGGCTGTTGCCGTCGTTCGTGATGCCGACGATCGCGGCGCCGTTGCGCTTGGCCCACTCGGCCGTGTCGACGATTTCCTGGGTGGCCCCCGACTGACTGACCGCGACGACCAGCGAGTTCGAGAGGTCGAGGTTCGCGCCGTACAGCGTGGCTACCGACGGCGCCGCCAGCGACGCCTGCCGGCCGGCGTGGATCTCGGTCAGGTAGCGGCCGTACACGCCTGCGTTGTCCGAGGAGCCGCGGGCCACGAAGATCACGTTCCGGCGCCCGGCGGCCAGCCGGGTGATGTCGTGCCGCAGCGGCAGCACATGCTCGAACGTCGCCGCGAGCGCGGCCGGCTGCTCGGCAATCTCGGCCGCCATCTGAGTTTCCCGAGCGGGGACAGACACCACTGCGATCACTGGTCCTATCTGGTCTTAACAGGTATGCTGCGCACGATAGCAGTGAGCGGCGCCCCGGGGCACCCCCGAGGCCCGCCCAGGTCTGGAGGATCGAGATTCCATGGTGGCGACGAAGCGGGCCCAGGTCCGATCGGTGCTGGAACGGCTGATCGACGTCGAGCTGCACCCCGGGGACCCGATCCCCTCCGAGCGCGCCCTGGTGGACAAGCTGAACGTCTCCCGGGTGACCGTCCGGCAGGCGATCAGCGACCTCGTCGAGTCCGGCGCGCTGGAACGGGTGCACGGCAAGGGGACCTTCGTCACCGGCCCTCAGGTCGACTCCCAGCTGCACCTCACCTCGTTCTCCCGGGAGATGCGGGCCCGCGGGCTCGAGCCCGGGACCGTGGTGCTGTCGGCGAGCGAGATCGAGGCCTCCGACGAGACCGCGAAGGGCCTGCGGGTCGCCAAGGGCACGAAGGTGATCCGGGTCGAGCGGCTCCGCACCGCCGACGCGTCGCCGATGGCCTACGAGGTCGGCTACTACCCGTCCGCGCTCTTCCCCGGCCTGCTCGGCCGCGAGCTCGGCACCCTGTACGACGTCTTCGCGAGCGAGTACGACGTCGTCGTCACCTCCGGCGAGCAGACCGTCCGGGCGGACAACGCCGACGGTCATGTCGCCCGGGTGCTCGGCGTGGCCCGGCGGGCACCCCTGCTGGTCCTCGAGCGCACCACGTTCGCCGGCCGCAAGGTCGTCGAGCTGTCCTGGTCGGCGTACCGTGCCGACCGCTACCGGCTGCACATGGCCCTGACTCCGCGTGGCCCGCGAACCGGGTCCGCCTGACCGAGCCCGGACCGTCCTCCGCTCCCGGAGGACATCCGGACGCCACGAACTGGATCGATCCTGTTCACCAACTGGTCTGCATCCCTGACGATCGCTCCCCGGCCACCGGGCCGGTTCGCCAGGTGGGCCGCCGGATCCGACGAAGTGCCCGGCGGCAATACTGGAGCCGAACCCACAAGAACTGTGTTGTGAGGAGTACCGCGAGACATGCCTATTGCAACCCCTGAGGTCTATGCCGAGATGCTGGACAAGGCCAAGCAGAACCGCTTCGCCTACCCGGCCATCAATGTCAGCTCCTCGCAGACGCTGAACGCCGCGATCCGCGGTTTCGCCGAGGCGGGCTCGGACGGCATCATCCAGGTCTCCACCGGTGGTGCGGACTACCTGTCCGGCCCGACCGTGAAGAACATGGTGTCCGGCTCCGTGGCGCTGGCCGCCTACGCGCACGAGGTCGCCAAGAACTACCCGGTGAACATCGCGCTGCACACCGACCACTGCCCGAAGGACAAGCTGGACGGCTTCGTCCGGCCGCTGCTGGAGATCTCCGCCGAGCGCGTCGCCCGCGGTGAGAACCCGCTGTTCCAGTCGCACATGTGGGACGGCTCCGCGGTGCCGCTGACCGAGAACCTGGAGATCGCCAAGGAGCTGCTGGCCAAGGCCGCCGCGGCGAAGATCGTCCTGGAGATCGAGGTCGGCGTGGTCGGTGGCGAGGAGGACGGTGTCGCCAACGAGATCAACGAGAAGCTCTACACCACGGTCGAGGACGGTCTGGCCACGGTGGAGGCGCTCGGCACCGGCGAGAACGGCCGCTACCTGACCGCGCTCACCTTCGGCAACGTGCACGGCGTCTACAAGCCGGGCGCGGTCAAGCTGCGCCCGGAGATCCTGGCCGAGATCCAGGACCAGGTCGGCGCCAAGGTCGGCAAGGAGCGCCCGTTCGACCTGGTGTTCCACGGCGGCTCCGGCTCGACGCTCGAGGAGATCCGGGCCGCGGTCGACAACGGCGTCATCAAGATGAACGTCGACACCGACACGCAGTACGCGTTCACCCGGCCGGCCGCGGCGCACATGTT
Organism: Kribbella sp. WER1; assembly: GCF_054189145.1. NCBI lineage: Bacteria > Bacillati > Actinomycetota > Actinomycetes > Propionibacteriales > Kribbellaceae > Kribbella > Kribbella sp. WER1. The sequence goes on from NZ_CM135186.1 coordinate 5,071,224, forward strand.
CCTGAACTACGACGGTGTGCTGAAGGTCGACGGCGAGGTCGGCAACAAGAAGGCCTACGACCCGCGGGCGTGGGGCAAGGCGGCCGAAGAGGGCATGGCGAACCGCGTCGGCGAGGCGTGCGAGAGCCTGCGCTCGACCGGTACGTCGCTGAACGCCTGACGTTCCGAGAGCTGTTCCGAGCGGGCCCGTCCAGGGGAGTTTCCCCGGGCGGGCCTGTTGCACGTTCCGGGCCTGTGCGTAGTAAAAGTTAGGGCAGCCTATCCTTAGGTGCATGCGCACATCCTTTGTCGTGGTCCTCGTCTGCCTGTTGCTCGCTGCTTGTGGCTCCCAGCCCGAGTCGCCGGAGTCGGAGGCATCCGCCAAGGTGGTCACGAAGTTCGGCGAGGTGACGGTGCCGGCGGAGCCGAAGCGGGTGGTCGCACTCGGCTGGGGCGATGCCGAAACCGCGCTCGCGCTCGGGGTGCAGCCGATCGGGGCCAGTGACTGGCTTGCCTTCGGCGGCGACGGTGTCGGGCCCTGGGCGAAGGGCCGGTACCAGCAAGCGCCGCAGTTGATCAACACGCTCGAACCGCAGTACGAGAAGATCGCCGCACTCCGGCCGGATCTGATCCTGGACGTGAAGTCGAGCGGCAAGCAGGACCGGTACGACACGCTGAAGGCGATCGCGCCGACGATCGGCGTACCGGCCGGGGGCGACGCGTACAAGACGAACTGGAAGCAGCAGACCGAGATGATCGCCGCGGCGCTCGGCCGGGTGGACCAGGGACGGAAGCTGATCGCGGACACCGAGGGCAAGTTCGCCCAGGCGAAGGCGGAGCATCCGGACTTCGCCGGGAAGACGATCACGCTCGGGGCCAGGACGAGCGAGGGATACGGCGCGTACGTCTCGGGGACCGGGCGGGTCGACTTCGTCGAACGGCTCGGCTTCCGGAACAACCCGGCAGTGCAGGCGAAGGCGACCGGCGACTTCTCGGTCCCGGTCTCCCGGGAGAACCTCGGCATGCTGGACGCGGATCTCACCGTGATGACGCCGATCGGGATCCCGGCGAGCCAGATCACCGGGGATCCGTTGTACCGCGCCGTGGCGTCGGTGAAGGCCGGGCGGGCGGTCGTCTTCGACGACAAGACCATCAGCTCTGCGTTTGCCACCGACACGGTCCTCTCGGTCGGGTATGCGTTGGACAAGGTCGTTCCACTGTTTGCCACTGCGTTGAAGAGCAAGGGGTGACTCCTCTCGTCATCGCACCCGGGCCAGGTCGAAATGCCGGATGCCGGTACGGCGGGCTGCTCGGGTGAACGTGGTTCGGATGCGGTCGGCCACGGTCGCGGGGTCGTCGAGATCGGTCCAGGAGATCCAGCAGTGTTCGACGGGTTGCGGCCCGTCGGTGCTCGAGGGGTCGGGGAGCGGGTCGTCGGTGGCGGCCTCGGAATCCTCGGTGGAGAAGGGAAAACGCGGCTCGAACTCGACCACCGTGCGTTCGTCGGGGAACCACAGACCTTCGACGGCCGGGTCGTCGGGGTCCGGCTCCTCGGCGTCGGGAGGCGGCTGCGGGCTCGGGTCCGGGAGGCCCGCGGCGGCGAGGAGATGACGGAGCCGGGACTCGGCGATCGAGGCCGCGCCGGTGAGCTGGCTCAGCACCTTGAGGGCGCGCTTGTTGCCGTGGTCAAGGAACGTGGTCGCCTGGTGCAGCTTGCGGCGGTCGACCATGCCGGTGTGCAGCGCGGCGTCCGCGAGCACCACCGCGGGGCCGGTGGGCGCGGTTGCCGCGACCTCGACGACGGCGCGAGCGGGCGACACCAGCCGCAGGGTGTTCCAGACCTGGAGGCCTGGGCCGACCGGATCGCGGATGTGGCGGTGGACGCCGCGGAACCGTCCGGAGCGGCCGTCGGGAGCTGTGATGTGCACGCGGGAGAGGTCGAGACCCCAGACAGGTAAGGCATGCAGGGCCGCGGCTGACTGGTGACTGGCGAAGGTGTCCGGGCCGCCGGCGCGTAGTACGCGATAGGTGCGGCGCAGGTGCAGGATCTCTTCGGTGACGAGCATGAGGGACCGTCTGGCGGCATAGGTGCCGCGGCGGATCCGCCGCCACTGACCGGATCTCAGCAGGGCGTCGATGTCATGGTCGGCATATCCGCAAGCGCGGGCGTCGGCCCGGGTGAAGACACCACCGCGAATCGACGCCATCACAGCGAGTTGAGGATTCATGCCCTAGAACTTGCCGCGATTCGGCCCCTCGCCGACCGCCGACTTTCAACCTGTGGAGAACTCGTGCCGGACCCAGACGTTCGGCTCGACGTAGACCGCGCGGTCGGCGGTCACGTCGCACTCCACCGGCACCAGAGCGCCGTCGACCACAACCGGTCCGGTGGTGTCGAACGGCAGGCCGGTCCAGTCGCGCCAGTCGGTCGGCGAGCCGGCGATCACCCACGATGCGGGCGCGATGGCGGTGATCCGCCCGCCGGCGCGGACGTGGGTGCGAAGCCAAGGGTCGGCGGGTAGGCCGTCGGCTCGGGTGCGGGCGGCGTACTCCTGCATGGGGAGCGTTGGTTCGAGGTGCTTGCGGGTCGGGCGGACGGGGGCGTCGAGGGCACGGAGGCCGAGCTCGGCGGCCGCGGAGCGGAGGGCGTCGAGGAGGAGCGCGGCGACGCCTTCGCCCTGGAAGTCGTGCGCGACGCTGATGTTCAGCGCGCAGGCGACATCCGGGCGGACGTTGTTGCGCGCATCGGCGAAGGCCCGGACGACGGCCTGTTCCCAACCGCCCGAGGGAAAGGGATCACGACCGGCGCTGGAGAGCTGGACGGCGTGGGCGTCGCCGACCGGACGGCCGTCGGACGTCGCGATCAGACAGGTGGAGGCGAACGTGGTGACGGTCTGCGGGAAGTACGCCTCGGAGACGTGGTTGTGGCGCATGAAGGCAGGCCACGGGCCGGCCGCGATCGGGGCGTGGGACAGGTGGGGGCGGGCGGCGAGGGTGGTGATCTCGAGCGGGCGGCCCGACGGGAGGGAAATGGGCATAAAAAAGGCCCGTCATGTGTCTATGACGAGCTCCGCGCGGGTTGGTACCCAGGGTTGCCAGAGGAGGGGCATGCCGGCCTCGGACGGTGTCCGGTTGCCCTTGCGCTCGTTACAGGAGGCATGGGCCGCGACGGCGTTCAGCCACTCGGTGCGGCCGCCGCGGGACCTGGGTTGGACATGGTCCATGGTGTCGGCGTTCTCCAGACCGCAGTACGCGCAACGGAACTTGTCCCGCCGCAGGACGCCGTGCTTGCTGTACTTCATCCGGCCGGCTGCGTAGCGCCAATGCGTCACCACGTAGCGGACCAGCCGGAGGACGCGAGGGACTGGAAAAGGGCCGATAGTTCGCTCTCCGTGCGCCTCTTCGACCACTGCGACCTCACGAACCAGCATCCGGATGGCGTGCTGGATCGATACGGTGTGCAGCGGTTCGTACGACGCGTTCAGGACTATGACGCTCATCCGGTGCCTCCTTCCGGCCGTAGCTGGGAACCACGGCGGTTTGAGCGAGGGTCTCAAGCATCCGTGGCCGCCGGGTGAACGGTCAACGGATTTCGTCAGACGGTCACGTGCCGGTACGGCTGCGTGATCGGCGAAGATGTGCTTATGGAATTGAACAATCTGCTCTCCGGTCCACCCGAGACACTACTACCGGTCGACCCGGCCGCGGCGGAACTCGCCGACGGGGCCGCTCCGGCGGACGTCGCCGCCAAGCACCCGACGTCCTCGCTGGCCTGGGCGGTGCTCGCCGAGGGCGCGCTCGCGGACGGCCGGACCATCGAGGGGTACGCGTACGCGCGGACCGGCTACCATCGGGCGCTCGACCTGCTCCGGCGGAACGGCTGGAAGGGGCACGGCCCGGTCCCGTGGGAGCACGAACCGAACCGCGGATTCCTCCGCGCGCTGGCCGCGCTGGGCAAGGCGGCGACGCTGATCGACGAGAAGGACGAGGCCGAGCGCTGCGTCACGTTCCTGCGCGACTCGTCGCCGACGGCGGCCGACGAACTGAGCTGAAACCTGCTTGTGGGGCTGGTTTCCCGGCGGGATGATCTGCCGGGTGACCAGCCCTTACGCACAGGACGGATTCGGTGCCGGGTTCGACTGGGGACCGGTCGGCGCGGAGGTCGTTGCCGGAGACATCGTCGCGGTCGTCGACGTGCTGTCGTTCACGACGGCGGTGACGGTCGCGGTCGACCGTGGCATCGACGTGTACCCGTACCGATGGCGCGACGAGAGCGTTGTGACGTACGCCGAGCAGTACGGCGCGATGCTGGCGGTCGGGCGCTCCGCGGCCGGGCCGGGGGACGTGAGCCTGTCGCCGGTGTCGATCAGGAGCGTGACCGGAATCACCAGGCTGGTGCTGCCGTCGCCGAACGGATCGACGATCGCGCAGCAGCTCGCCGACAGCGGCGCAACCGTCATCGCGGTGTCGTTGCGTAATCGGCGGGCCGCCGCGGAATGGGTGGCCGAGCGGGTCCGAGCCGCCGGCGACGGGCCGAGGCCCAAGGTGGTCGCGATTGCCGCGGGGGAGCGGTGGAAGGACGAGTCGCTGCGGCCGGCGGTCGAGGACCTGTGGGGCGCCGGTGGGTTCCTCAGCGCGCTCCGGCGTGAGGACCTCGGTGCGCTCCGGAGCGAGGACCTGTCGCCGGAGGCACGTGCGGCGGTGGCGGCGTACGAGGCGGTGAAGGATGAGTTGTCCGGGCAGTTGCGCGAGTGCGCGGGCGGTCGGGAGTTGGCGCAGTACGGCTTCGCGGAGGATGTCGAGGTGGCGGCCGAGGTCGACGAGAGCGGTGTCGTGCCGGTGCTCGTGGACGGTAGACTGTTCCGGTCAACCTGAACCACTCGAGGTTTCTGCCCGTTGACAGTGCCGGCAAGCGGCGAGCGTCCCCGCTTCTTGCCGAACATGGACGGTTCTAGGCGGACGGACAGACCGGCGAAGCTGGACGCCCACGGTCGGGTCCCCGCCCCATCGGGCAGCGGAAGGTCACACCGTGCCGGCTCTCACCGGACGGATCGGCGCGCCCACTTACGCGGAGGTACTGCGGACTCCGGGCGCCTGGAAGTTCTATTTCGCGGCGGCCCCGGCAAGGATCGGGATCGCGATGACGGGTCTCGGCATCGTCTGGCTGGTGCACGGATCGACCGGCTCGTACGCCGCGGCCGGCAGCGTCACCGGTGGCTTCGCCGTCGCCGAGGCGGTCGCCGGACCGCAGGTCGCGCGGCTGATCGACCGTTTCGGTCAGACCCGGATGTTGCCGTTCACCCTGCTCGCGCACGCGACGATGATGGCGTTGCTCATCAGCCTCACGATCACCGGCGCACCGCTGTGGCCGCTGATCCTGACAGGTGTCCTCGCCGGCGGATCGCTGCCGCAGGTGAGTGCGCAGACAGGCGCCCGCTGGGCGTATGCGCTGCGCGAGACACCGTTGCTGTCGTCGGCGTTCGCTCTGGAAGCGCTGAGCGTCGGTGTCGCGTTCATGGTCGGTCCTGGGCTGGTCGGCGTGATCAGCTCGTCGACAACGCCGGCAGCCGGGTCGATGCTCGCCACGGGCCTCCTGCTGGCCGGTGGCTTCCTGCTGGCGATGCAACGGGGTACTGCGCCGCCGCCGACCGCACCGGGCGAGCACGGGAGTGCGAAGCGCCTGCTGCACAAGCGGTTCGTTGGGCTGGTCGGTACGAACCTCGGCATCGGCCTCTTCTTCGGCAGCATGCAGGTTTCCGTTACAGCCTTCGCAGTGTCACGAGGTGTGCCGGGCCTGGCCGGGCCGCTCTACAGCGTCACGAGCCTGGTGAGCCTGTTCGCTGGATTCGCCTACGGTGCAAAGCGTTGGCGCACGGCGCCGGAGACACAGTTCGTCGCGGCGTTCGTGTGGCTTGCCGTGAGCTGCTTGCCGTTGCTGATGGTGCACACACCCCTGGCGGCCGCGTTGGCGTTGGCCCTGCCAGGATTGGCGATCGCGCCGTTCCAGACGCTGTCGGCAGTGCTGACCGAGTCTGCGGTCGAGCCCGCGATCCTGACGCAGGCCTTCACCTGGATCAACTCGGGTGGCGCGGCAGGGATCGCGCTCGGGTCCGCGTTCGCCGGCTGGGTCGTCGACGGGCACAGTGCGCAGTACGGCTTCGTGGTCGCGCTGGCCGCGGCAACGTGCGCGTTGGCGATGGCGGTAACGGTGAAGGTCAGCGGTAGGTGACCTGACGCTCGGCGGCGGCCCGGGCGGCGTACTCGGCCGGCGTGAGGCCGATCTGCTGCTTGAACTCCTTCGAGAAGTGCGCCTGGTCGAAGTAGCCGAGCGACGCGGACAGTTCCGCGAGCTCGGCGACCTCGCCGTTGGCCAGCAGCTCCGCGCCGTCGTGCAGCCGGTACCGGCGGAGCACCCACTTCGGGCCGACGCCGACGTACCGCCGGAACAACCGCTGCAGGGTCCGGATCGGCACGTCGAACCGTTCGGTGATCTCGTCCACGCGGGCCACCGAACGGTCCGCCGCCATCGTCGACACGATGTCCCGGACCAGTTCGTACGACGGATCCGGCGGAGCCAGGTGGTCCCGCAGGAACGCCTCGAACACCGCGCGCCGCCGTACGTCGGACTCTGCCTCGAACATCAGGTCCGCCAGCCGGTCGCCGTCCGCGAAGACCGCCGCCAACGGCAGCACCTCGTCCCGGAACGAACCCACGTCCAGCCCGGTGATCGCCCCGAACCCGCCGGCCCAGAACTTCACCCCGAACGCCCGCCCGCGCCCGGACAGCTGACGCTCGAACTTCCGCGTGCAGACGCCGTTCACGAACGCGCCGCCCGGCTGCTCGAACGTCACGTTGACGGACGGGAACGGCAGCACCTCCGCGGTGTACGGCTCGTCCAGATCCCACTCGACGATCCAGTACCACTCCACGAACCGCCCGGCGTCCGGACCCGGCGTGAGCCGGTTGAGCGAACGGTGCCGGGCCTGCTCGCGGGGATGCAGGATCCCCTTCTCGCTGTCGGATGGCTGGGTCAAAGCTCCCTGTCGCTTTCTTACAAGACCGGCACGGCGCCTGGCACGTTGACTGGCCGCATGACGAACACGGTAAACCCCATCCCCGACGGTTATCACTCGCTGACCCCGTACCTCGCCGTCGCGGACGGACCGAAGGCGATCGAGTTCTACCAGTCGGTGTTCGGGGCAGAGGTGATCAGCCGGCAGGACATGCCGGACGGGCGGCTCGGGCAGGCCGAGCTGAGGTTCGGCAACTCGATGCTGCAGCTCAGCGACCAGATGCCGCAGATCGGGCTGCGGGCTCCGAATGGCGAGTGGGTGCACTCGTCGCTGGTGCACTACGTGCCGGACGTGGACGCGACGTACGCGAAGGCGGTCGAGGCCGGAGCCAAGCCGGTCGAGCAGGTGCAGACGTTCATGACCGGGGACCGGTTCGGGACGGTGATCGACCCGTTCGGGCACCGCTGGGCGATCCTCACCAAGGTCGAGGACGTCAGCCCGGAAGAGGCCGACCGGCGGGTGAAGGAGTGGCTGGCCGGCAACCCCGAAGAGCTCAACTCATGAGGAAGCGGCCCGCCGGAACCGTCCCCTGCGGCAGTTTCGGCGGGCCGCTGACTAAGAGTGTGCACGTGATCACGCTAAATGGCAACCCGTCAGTTGAGTGAACAGTGACTTCGGAGGTTGTGGACAGGCCCGAAACGCAGGCCCGGTGGTCCGGTAGGCTTTGGTCGCAAGAGCCTGGATGCGTTGCCGGATGAATGTCCGGTGAACGTCTCCGGGCTTCACCGTTTCCAGCACCGGCCGCCACGGGGTGTGAGGTTGGTGCGTGAAGAGGAGGGCTGAGATGCCCGCAATCGTGCTCGTCGGCGCCCAGTGGGGCGATGAGGGCAAAGGCAAGGCGACCGATCTGCTCGGCAACACGGGCGAGGTCATCGACTACGTGGTGAAGTTCAACGGCGGCAACAACGCCGGCCACACGGTCGTGATCGGATCCGAGAAGTACGCGCTGCACCTGCTCCCGAGCGGCATCCTCACACCGGGTGTCACCCCGGTGATCGGCAACGGGGTCGTGGTCGACCTCAGCGTGCTGTTCGAGGAGCTCGACGCGCTGCAGGGGCGCGGACTGGACACGTCCCGGCTGGTGGTCAGTGCGAGCGCGCACGTGATCCCGCCGTACAACCGGACCCTCGACAAGGTCACCGAGCGGTTCCTCGGCAGCCGCCGGATCGGTACGACGGGGCGCGGGATCGGCCCGACGTACGCCGACAAGATGAACCGGATCGGGATTCGGATCCAGGACCTCTACGACGAGAAGATCCTCGAGCAGAAGGTCACCGGTGCGCTGGAGCAGAAGAACCAGCTGCTGGTGAAGGTGTACAACCGGCGCGCCGTCGAGATCCGCGAGGTCCTCGACGAGCTGCTCGGGTACGCGGACCGCCTGCGGCCGATGGTCGCCGACACCGGCCTGCTGCTGAACAAGGCCCTCGACGAGGGCAAGACCGTGCTGATGGAGGCCGGTCAGGCGACCCTGCTGGACGTCGACCACGGCACGTACCCGTTCGTCACCTCGTCGAACGCGATCTCCGCCGGCGCCTGCACCGGGACCGGCATCCCGCCGACCCGGATCGACCGCGTGATGGCGGTCGTGAAGGCGTACACCACGCGCGTCGGCGAGGGCCCGTTCCCGACCGAGCTGCTGGACGCGGACGGCGAGTGGCTGCGTACCCAGGGCGCCGAGTTCGGCGTCACCACGGGCCGCCCGCGGCGCTGCGGCTGGTACGACTCGGTGATCGCCCGGTACGCCGCCCGCGTGAACGGTGTCTCGGACTTCGTGCTGACCAAGCTCGACACACTCACCGGCCGCGAGCGGATCCCGGTCTGCGTCGCGTACGACGTGCACGGCGTCCGGCACGACGAGATGCCGATGACCCAGACCGAGTTCCACCACGCGGTCCCGGTGTACGAGGAGTTCGACGGCTGGTCGGACGACATCACCGGTTGCCGTTCCTTCGACGACCTGCCGAAGGAGGCGCAGACGTACGTGCGCGCGGTCGAGTCGCTGAGCGGGGCCCGGATCTCGGCGATCGGCGTCGGCCCGGAGCGCAGCCAGATCGTCCAGCTGTAAGGCCGCCGGCCCTCCCCGTCGTCAGTTGCCGATGACGGGGAGGTTGCGGATGAACGGTGCGTTGCGGAGGTCGCCGAGCGTCGGGCGGTGGATGTTCGGGGTCTCGATCGGCTTCCGCGCCCACGCGGCGCCGTTGCCCTGCGTGGCCTGGTAGAACGTGAACGCGCCGATGGCCAGCAGTACGACGGCCATCAGCCCGGAGACCCAATGCGCCCGGAACGTGTTGCGGGCGGTGATGTGTGCACCGCGACGCAACGAGCTGCCGCCTGGGCCCCACCAGGAGCAGAACAGCGCGGTCAGGGCCGCCGTACCGAAGCCGACCGCGGACAAGGGCTTCCAGTCCAGGCCGTACGACGAGGCGGCGATGCCGGTGACGATGCCGCCGACCACGACCGCCGTGAGCAGCGGCAGGATCAGACACGGCAGCGTGACCAGTGCGGCAGTCGCGAACTGCAGCGGGCTGGCCGCGGCCGCGATGACGCCGTCCGACTTGCCGGAGCGGCCGCGGACCTGACGGCGCCGCATCAGCGCAGTGCTCGAGCGGTCGACGGTGCGGGCCAGCACCAGCAGGATGATCGCGATGGCCGCGCCGAAGCCGGGGGTGAACGCGATCAGCCCGGTCAGCGCGATCATGAAGCCGATGACGACCGCCGTACGGCGACCTGTCGGCGGGGACTTGATCGGCTTCTCGGGCTGCGCCTGCGCGGGCTGTACCGGCGACGGCTGCGCGGGCTGGACGGGCATCGGTTGGGACGGCTGCTGGTACGGGACCGGCGGGCCGGCCTGGTACGGCGCCGGAGCGTACGGGCCGGGCGCGTACGGGCCGCCGGCGTAGGGCTCCGGGGCGTACGGCGCTGCCGCGTACGGCACGGGCTCGGCGACCGGGGGCTTGGTCTCGCGGAACTTGTCCCGGAGCGGGGCGAACGCCGAGAGCGGCGGGATCACCGACGGCACCAGCTCGGCCACCTGTGTCGGCGTCGGCTCGTCCGGCGGCGCCTCCGTGGGCATCTGCGTCGTCACCAGCCGCGTGGGGGATGCAGCGGCCACTGTCGGATCCGCGTTGCTCTCCGTACGAGCCGGGAGCGCGTCACGGCCCTCGGCGTACCGGCTGAGACCGGTCATGATCTCGTCCTGCGTCGGCCGGTCCGCCTTGTCCGGGGAGAGCGCGGCAGCGAGCAAGGACTTCAGTCGCGGGTCGAGCCCGTCCAGGTCGGCCTGGCCGGAGTGCACTCGCGCCAGCACGGCCTCGAACGGGCCCTTGCCGAACGGACGACGTCCAGTCGCAGCAAATGCCACAGTGGCGGCCCATCCCCACCAGTCGGCGGACTGGGACACCATCTCGCCTTCGATGAGCTCGGGCGCCAGGTAGCCCGGCGTACCGATCACCAGGCCGGTCTGGGTGAGCCGTAGGTCGTCAGCGGCCTGCGCGATGCCGAAGTCGATCATCACCGGCTTGCCGTTGCACATCATCACGTTGCCGGGCTTGAGGTCGCGGTGGATCACCCCGGCCGCGTGGATCGCCTCCAGCGACTCGGCGAGGCAACCGGCGAGTGGGAGCCACTTACGCGGCGTCAGCGGGCCACGGTCGTCCACCTGCTCGTCCAACGGACGCCCTGGCACGAAACGCGTGACCAGGTAGGGCTGTTCGCCTTCTAGGTCGTGGTCGAGGATGCCGGCCACGCCAGGGTGGTTGACCTTCTGCAGTGTGGTCGCTTCACGCTGCAACCGGGCCCGTGCGATCGGGTCGTGCGCCACGTGCGGCCGTAGCACCTTCAGCGCGACCTCCTGGCGCTCCGGGCCTTCGGCCAGGAACACAACGCCCATCCCGCCCTGTCCGAGCCGCCGGATCAGCCGATACGGCCCGACCCGCTCCTCCACCTCCTCTTCACGGGTGGAAGGCGGTCCCCCTGAGACTGACATGGCATCTACGGTACGTCCCCGGCAGACCAGATCGTTCTGATGACGTCAGAGGTAATCGTGCAGATTCAGTCCGTATCCGAAGCTGAGGCCATGGGACAGAATCCGAAGGCCTACGCGATCGCCTACCTGCGCAATGTGCGGATGGGCGATGCGATCGTCGAGTACCTGGAGCGGATCGACGAGACGCTCGCGCCCTACGACGGGCACTTCATCGTGCATGGCGCTACTCCCGAGCCGATCGAGGGCACCTGCGAGGGTGCCCCGATCGTGATCGAGTTCCCCGACTACGAGCACCTCAGAGACTGGTACGAGTCGCCTGACTACCGGGAGATCCTGCCGTTGCGGACCGAGAACTCCGAGGGTGTCGTGATCTTCGTCGAGGGCGTCGACCGGACGCACCGTGCTACCGACGTGCTAGCGAAGTGAACCAGGTGAGGATGTGTGGCCAGATCTTGGTGAATGAGGGCTTTCTGGCCACTGGTTCGGGTGGGGTGGGCCGCGGTTGGGTGGGGGGATGCGGATCGAGATGCTGGTGTTCGACGGCGTGGACGAGATGGACGTGATGGGGCCGTTCGAGGTCTGGAGTCATGCGGCGCGGCGGCCTGGGTTCGAGTTGGCGTTGGTCGGGTTGGACGGGCCTGCGGAGGTGACGGGGCTGCACGGACTGCAGTTCAAGGCGCCGGAAGGGCTGGGGTGGCCGGACGCGCTGTTCGTGCCCGGTGGTGGGTGGATGAACCGTGCCGAGCACGGGAGCTGGGCGGAGGCGCGGCGTGGGGTGATGCCGGCGCGGATCGCCGCGCTGGCGCCGTCGCTGCGGTGGATCGGATCGGTGTGTACCGGGGCGATGCTGCTCGCCGAGGCCGGGCTCGTGAAGGGGCGGCCGGCCACGACGAACCGTGGGGCGTGGGCGGAGCTGGAGGAGTTCGGTGCAGAGCTGAAGACGAACCGCGTCGTCGACGACGGCACGCTGATCACCGCGGGCGGCGTCACGTCCGGGATCGACCTGGCGCTGCACGTCGTGGAGCGCGAACTCGGTGCCGAGGTCGCGGACGGGATCGCGGGCGCGATGGAGTATGCCCGCGATCGGGACGTCTACGTCTCAGCGCGCTAGTTCGGGATAGACCGCGGTCAGATCAAGGGCCGTGGCCGCCTTGGCCTGACGGGCGGTGTCGTCGGCGAGGACTTCGTGGGCGCCGGTCTCGATGCCGTCCAGCGCGGCCTTGGCGATGTCCTCGGGGCGGGACTTCGGGGACGTGACCGCGGTCGCCATGTCGGTGTCGACGTACCCCATGTGCAGGCCGGTGACGCCGATGCCGCGGTTCAGCAGTTCGAGGCGGACGGCGTTGGTCTGCAGCCAGAGCGCGGCCTTGGTGGCGGAGTACGCGCCGTGGCGGGCGATCCAGGACAGGGCCGAGTGGGCGTTCAGGATGTGGCCGCCGCCGTTGCGTTCGATGATCGGGACGAACGCCTGGGTGAGCCGGAGCGGGCCGAAGAAGTTCGCCTCGAAGACCGCGCGGATGTCGTCGACCGAGCTGTCCAGGTAGGTGTCCGGCGCGCCGGTACCGGCGTTGTTGATCAGCACCGTGACGTCCGGCGCGGCTGCCGCGAGTGCGTCGACGGAGGCCTGGTCGGTGACCTCGAGCGGCAGCGGGACGACGCGCGGGTCGCTGCTCGGTTTCGGGTCGCGGGCGGTCGCGTACACCTTGGCGACGCCGCGGGTCAGCAGGTCGTCGACGATCGCGCGGCCGATCCCGCGCTGCCCGCCGGTGACGAGGACGACGGCGCCTTCGAGTGTGGTCATCGGAACTCCTTGGGAGAAACTGGTCTGTTTCCATGACCGTAAACCGATCAGTTTCTGATTTCAAATCCAGCCGGTACCCTCGAAGGCATGAGCACCTCCGCTACTCCCCGTGAACGGCTGCTGGATGCCGCGGGCGAACTCTTCTACCGCGACGGCGTCAACATCGGAGTGGATGCGCTCTGCAAGGCCGCGGGGGTGTCGAAGAAGTCGATGTACCAGCTGTTCCGGTCGAAGGACGAGCTGATCGCGGAGAGCCTGGCGAGCCGCGGTCCGGGGTACCAGACGCTGCTCCGTCCGGGCTCCGAGGACGACCGGTCGCCGCGGGAGCGGATCCTCACGGTCTTCGAGCGCCAGGACGCGATGGTGGCCGACGGCAACTACCTCGGCTGCCCGTACGTGAGTACGGCGGTGGAGCTGAAGAACCCGGAGCACCCGGGGTCCGTGGTGGCGCGGTACTTCAAGCAGCAGCTGACCGACTTCTTCCACCGCGAGCTGGCGAACGCGGGCGCCGAGGACCCGGCCACGCTGGCGATCCAGCTGACGATGATCTTCGACGGCGCCAGCGCGCGGGCGGTCGTCCGCGCCCAGCCCCTCGGTGGCATCGGCGCCGCCACAGCGTCGGCGCTGCTGGACGCGGCCGGCGTCCGCGCCGCGGAACTCGCCCTGCACTGAGCCGTGGGACGGGAGCGCCTTTGTTCCACGGCTGATGGGGCGGAAAGGCGTTCTGTTCCAGGGAGTTCCGGTACCGGCGGGGTCTTGACCGGGGTTGGCGGGCGTCGTGACACTGCGGTGGAAACCGCTGTCCTTCCGCCCCCACAGACAGGACACCGCCCATGCGAAAGCTCCCCCTTGCCCTGGCCGCCGTGTTGCTGGCCGGGACCCTCAGCAGTCCGTCCGCACAGGCCGTGGATACGTTCACCCACCCCGGTGTGGGCGTGAGCCAGGCACAGCTCGACTTCGTCCGCGCCAAGGTGCAGGCCGGTGCGCAACCGTGGACCAACGCCTTCAACCAGGCCAAGAGCAGCTCGTTCGCCTCCCTCTCGCGTACGCCGAAACCGCGCGCGGTCGTGGAATGCGGTCCGTACTCCAACCCGAACTACGGCTGCACCGACGAACGTGAGGACGCGATCGCGGCGTACACCGACGCCCTGCTCTGGTACCTCACCCGTGACGACCGCTACGCGCAGAAGTCCATCGAGCTGATGGACGCGTGGTCCGCGACGATCAAGGACCACACGAACAGCAACGCCCCGCTCCAGACCGCCTGGGCCGCGTCCTCCTGGCCTAAGGCCGCGGAGATCATCAAGTACGAGTACGGCAACTGGCCGAACGCCGGGCGGTTCGCCACCATGCTCCGCAACGTCTACGTCCCCAAGATCATCAACGGCTCGAACTCCAACGGGAACTGGGAGCTGAGCATGACCGAGGCCCTGCAGGGCATTGGCGTGTTCCTGGAGGACAGGGCGATCTACGACAAGGCGATCGCGCTCTACCGGGTGCGCGTGCCGGCGTACGTGTACCTGGCGTCGGACGGTGCGCTGCCCAAGACCGTACCGAGTCAGAACCTCAACACCCGCGACAAGATCGTCAGCTACTGGCAGGGGCAGGGCACGTTCGTCACGGGCCTCACGCAGGAGACGTGTCGCGACTTCACCCACACCGGCTACGGCATCTCGTCGATCTCACACGTGCTGGAGACGGCCCGTATCCAGGGCGTCGACATGTACTCGGAGTTCGGTGAGCGCTTGCGGCAGGCGCTCGGCTTCCAGTCCAAGTGGGAGCGGAATCTGGAGCCCGTACCGTCCTGGCTCTGCAACGGCACGCTGAACCGAGGCCTGGGTCCGATTACCGAAGTGGGTTACAACGCATTGCATACCCGCCTGGGCATAGCGATGACGAACACGCAGGCCCTGACCGAATCACGCCGTCCTGCTGGTTCCAACAACCTGTTCGTTGCCTGGGAGACGCTGACCCACGCGGAGAACCCGTCGTAGCTAGGGCGTGTCTCCTAATCCCCCGCCTACTGCGGGGCACCCGGCGCGGCACCTCCTCGCTACGGCGCGGGATTAGGAGACACGCCCTAGCAGTGCGCCTCGCCGCGCTTCCAGTAGCCCTGGAACGAGATGGCCGACTTCGGCATCCCCACGGCGTTCACGAGGTGACGGCGTACCTCTTTGATCATGGACGACTCACCGGCGACCCACGCATAGTCAGGGTCGAACGGCAGCGCTGCTGACTTCACCGCGTCCAGAAGGGATCCTTCTGTGACCCACGTGACGTCAGCAGCACCTGCCAACGGCCGTACGTCGGCAGCGTCGGGTACGGCGACGAAAACCGTCGCATGTACGCCGGTCGGCAACTCTTCGAGGATTCCGGCGAGTGCCGGGAGTGCGGTCTCGTCCGCTACGAGCACCCGGCGGACACTGGTCACCGGTGGGACGTAGTCGACGCCGGAGTGCAGCAGGCCCTTCGGGCTGGTCGTGTCGACCGCGAACGGCAGCAGCAACCCCACCTGGTCCCCCGGCTCCGCGGAGCTCACCCAGGCCGAGGCAGGGCCGTTCACACCGTGCAGGACGAACTCCACGTCCAGCTCGGCCACCTCGGGCCGCAGCGCGCGCACGGTGTACGTCCGCATGATGAAACGCTCGTCGACCGGCTGCGCGCACCAGTCGGCGTACCACTCGGGTCCGGCGGGCAAGCGGATCGCGCCGCCGTTCGGCGGGGCGAGCAGGACCTTGATCCGTTGGTCCGGGCCGGCCGTCACCGCCTCCGCGATCCGCGGTGCGACGAACGTCACGCGGCGCAGGTGCGGACTCAGGTCGTCGACCGCCGCCACGGTGGCCAGGAGCGAATCGAACACGATCGGTCGCTCGAGCACAGTCGTCATGCTGAGGTTTCTCCATAAACTTCGCAGGGGGAGGAACGTGCGGACCCGAGGGCGGCCGGGTTATGGTGAGTCGTCTAGAGGTTAGCCTTACCTAAGAGGATCCCGAAAGTCCAATGCCCCCGCCCACTGCCACGGCCGAATCCGGCCCGGAGACCGCTGCCCCGTCGCGCCCGCGGCGGACCCGGCGGACCACGCTGGTCGCCGGCCTGCTCGGCTGCGCGGTCCTGCTGGTGCTGGTCTGCCTGCTCAGCATCGCGATCGGCTCCAAGCAGATCCCGCTGTCCACGGTGCTCGACGCCCTGCGGCACTACAACGAGTCGAACACCGATCACGTGATCGTCCGGTCGCTGCGCGTACCGCGGACCCTGATCGGTCTGCTGGTCGGCGCCGCGCTCGGGCTGTCCGGCGCGCTGATGCAGGGCGTGACCCGGAACCCGCTCGCCGATCCGGGCATCCTCGGCGTGAACGGCGGTGCCGCGCTGTTCGTTGTCGGCGGCATCTACTGGTTCGGGATGTCGTCGCTGACGTCGTACGTCTGGCTCGCGTTCCTCGGGGCGGCCGCGGCGTCGGTCGCGGTGTACCTGCTCGGCTCGATGGGCCGGGAGGGCGCGACGCCGGTCAAGCTCGCGCTCGCCGGTGCGGCGCTGACCGCGATGCTCGGGTCGCTGACGACGGCGTTGCTGATCGGCGACGTGGACACGTTCGACCAGTTCCGGTTCTGGTCGGTGGGGTCGTTCGCCGGCCGTGGTCCGGACATCGCGAAGCAGGTGGCGCCGTTCATCCTGGTCGGGATCGTGCTCGCGCTGTTCTGCGGGCGGGTCCTGAACGCGTTGTCGCTGGGCGACGAGGTGGCGAAGTCCCTCGGTCAGCGCGTCGGGCTGGCCCGCGCGTTCGTCGCGATCGTCGTCGTACTGCTGGCCGGCGCGGCGACCGCGGCGGCCGGGCCGATCGGGTTCGTCGGGCTGACCATCCCACATGTGGCGCGGCTGGTGACCGGCCCGGACTACCGGTGGATCCTGCCGTACTCCGCGGTGCTGGCACCGATCCTGCTGCTCGGGTCGGACGTGATCGGCCGCGTCGTCGCGCTGCCCGGTGAGCTGCAGGTCGGCATCGTGACCGCGGTCCTGGGCGCGCCGTTCTTCATCGCCCTGGTCCGCCGCCGGAAGCTGGCCGACCTGTGACTCTACTGATGCCGCGACTCCGCCGCGGCGGGTCATGGGGCCCGACCTCCCGGTCTTCCCTCGTCGCTCTGGTCGCTTCGCTCCCGCCGCTCCTCAGTCCAGACCGGGAGGCCCCATGACGACCGAGGCGGTACAACTCGTTGCGCGGGCGCGGGTCGCGCGGCAGACCCGGTCGCTGGTTGTCATCGTCGTACTCGCGGTCCTGGTGTTCGCGGTGTTTTGCGTCTCGCTGTCGCTCGGGGACTTCAAGATCCCGGTGATCGACGTGGTGAAGACGCTGTTCGGCGGCGGCGACCACGCGACCGAGTTCATCGTGAACAAGCTGCGGTTGCCGAGGGCACTGACCGGCCTGCTGGTCGGCGCGGCGCTCGGGCTGTCCGGGGCGATCTTCCAGAACATTGCCCGCAACCCGTTGGCCAGCCCGGACATCATCGGCGTCACGTACGGCGCCAGCGCGTTCGCCGTGTTCGCGATCGTCACCCTCGGGCTCACCGGGGTCGCGGTGTCCGCGCTGGCGATCCTCGGCGCGGTGCTGACCGCGTTCCTGATGTACGTGCTCGCCTGGCGGCACGGGGTGTCGAGCTACCGGCTGATCCTGATCGGGATCGGCATCGGCGCGATCGCGACCAGCATCACGTCGTACCTGCTGACCAAGGCCCGGGTGGAGATCGCGCAGCAGGCGCTGGTCTGGCTGACCGGGAGCCTGAACGGGCGCGACTGGTCGAACGTGCGGTCGCTCGCGATCACCTTCGTCGTACTGGTGCCGTGCATGGTGTTCCTGGTGCAGCAGCTGCGGATCCTGCAGCTCGGCGACGAGACGGCGTACGGGCTGGGGCTGCGGGTGGAGGCGTCGCGGCTCGGGCTGATCGTGATCGCCGTCCTGCTCGCCGCGGTCGCGACGGCGGCGGCCGGGCCGATCGGGTTCGTAGCGTTCGTGGCGCCGCCGATCGCGCGCCGGCTGACCCGGTCGCCGGGGCCGGCGATGATCACGTCCGGCCTGCTCGGCGCGCTGGTCGTGTCGGTGTCGGACCTGGTCGCGCAGCATGCGTTCGGTGACACGCAGCTGCCGGTCGGGGTGGTGACGGGTGTGGTCGGTGCGCCGTACCTGATGTTCTTGCTGGCCCGGGCGAACCGAGTCGGGAGTGGTGGCTGAGAGATGGAGAAGACTGTGGAACACAGCCTGGCAGCCGACGGTCTTGCGGTCGGCTACGACCAGCGGGAGATCATCCACGACCTGTCGGTGCGGATCCCGACCGGGAAGATCACCGTCATCGTCGGTGCGAACGCGTGCGGCAAGTCGACGCTGCTGAAGACGCTGGCGCGGTTGCTGAAGCCGTCGCGCGGCTCGGTGCTGCTGGACGGGAAGAGCATCCAGCAGATCCCGACCCGCGAGGTGGCGACCAAGCTCGGTCTGCTGCCGCAGTCGCCGACCGCGCCGGAGGGGATCACGGTCGCGGACCTGGTCGGCCGCGGGCGGTACCCGCGGACCCGGTGGATCCGGCAGTGGTCGCGCGCCGACGACGAGGCGGTCGCCGCGGCGATGACCGCGACCGACGTACTGTCGATCGCGGACCGGCCGATCGACGAGTTGTCCGGCGGCCAGCGGCAGCGGGTGTGGATCGCGATGGCGCTCGCCCAGGAGACCGACATCCTGCTGCTGGACGAGCCGACGACCTTCCTGGACCTGACCCATCAGTTCGACGTGCTGGACCTGCTGGTCGACCTGAACAAGTCCGACGACCGGACGATCGTGCTGGTGCTGCACGACCTCAACCAGGCGTGCCGGTTCGGCGACCACCTGATCGCGATGAAGGACGGCGCGATCGTTGCCGAGGGCAACCCGTCGGACGTGATCACCGAGGACGTCGTCCAGGACGTGTTCGGGCTCGCCGTGAAGGTCGTCCCGGACCCGGTCGCCGGTACGCCGATGGTGGTCCCGATCGGCCGCCACACGACCCGCCAGGACACCCCGGCCTCAGCCGGGACCGCCGCAGCCGGCGCCACCGGAGCCGGGACCGCCGCGGCCGGGACCACCGCTGCCAGCACGGCCGCTGCCAGCACGGCCGCGCAGGCGCTGGCCGCGTCCGCCGCCGCGAACGGCGTCTGCCGGCCCACCGACCGATGACCGCGCCGGGAGCTGCCGTGAAGGCCGTGGCGTGTCTGATCATCGCGGGCGGCCTACTGGCCGGGTGTTCGTCGGCCGGGAGCGGCGGGACGCGCAACACCGTGCAGGGCTCCGACAAGGGCCCGACCGCGGCGCCAAGCGTGCTGGCCGACGGTATGGGGGCCAACGTCGCGCAGGACGCGGCGTTCCCGCGGACCGTCAAGCACTTCAAGGACAGTACGACGATCAAGTCCGCGCCGACCAGGATCGCCGCGCTGAGCACCGGGCAACTGGACGACCTGTTGTCGCTCGGTATCGTCCCGATCGCGACGACCCGGGCGGTCAACGCCGGACTCACCCCGACGTACCTGACCACCGCGTTCCCGCAGTACAAGGCGAAGCTCGGCGCGATGACCGATGCCGGCACGCGGCAGGCGCCGAATCTTGAGACGCTGGCCACCGCCAAGCCCGACCTGATCCTGGTCAACGACTCGCTCGGCGACCTCTACCCGAAGCTGTCGAAGATCGCCCCGACCGTGGTCACGGCCGGCAACGGCATCAACTGGAAGCGCGACCTGCTGCTCGTCGGCGCGGCCGTCGGCAAGGGCCAGGCGGCGCAACGGCTGGTCGACGGGATCGCCGCCGACGCCGCGACCCGCGGCAAGAGCCTGAGCGGTACTACGGTGTCGATGGTGCGGTTCACGCCTGACCGGACCCGGATGTTCGGCGTCTCGTCGTTCACCGGGTCGATCGCGGTCGACATGGGGCTCGGACGGCCGGAGTCGCAGCAGTTCCGGGCGATCTCGGAGGATGTCGGGTCGGAGAGCATCGACGTCGCGGACGGCGACTGGATCTTCTACTCGGTGCAGGGCGACCCGGCGAAGACGGAAGCGGCCAGCGTTCTGGCGGGTCCGTTGTGGCAGTCGTTGAAGGCGGTGAAGGCGGGTCACGCGATCAAGGTCGACGACGACCCGTGGTACCTCAACGCCGGCCCGGCCGCGGCACGTCTCGTCGTACAGCAGCTCTCTGAGCACCTCGGCGCGTGAGGACTCGTGTCTGGCTGTTTGTAGCGCTTGCGTTGGTTGTTGCGGTTGCGATGCTCAGCCTCGTTGTTGGGACCAGGGCGGTGTCGCTGCCCGCTGTAGTCGACGCAGTGCTGCACGGTGGGGACAGCCGGGATGCGTTGGTCGTCAGGACGTTGCGGCTGCCGCGGACTGAGGTTGGGTTGATTGCCGGCGCCGCGTTGGGCCTGGCTGGTGCCGTACTGCAGGCGGTGACGCGGAACCCGCTCGCTGACCCCGGCATTCTCGGGCTGAGCCAGGGCGCGGCGGCCGGCGTGGTGTTCGCGATTGCGTTCGGGCTGGCGAGTGGATTCAGCGGTTACGTGTGGTTCGCGTTCGTGGGCGCTGTTGTCGCGGCCTGCCTGGTGTACGCGATCTCTTTGCGAGGCCGTGGCGGCGCTTCGCCGGTGAAGCTGGCTCTTGCCGGTACGGCGTTGTCGGCGATGGCCGCAGGTGCGACGACCGTCGTACTGACGTCCAGCTCGGCGACGCTCGACCAGTTCCGGTTCTGGCAGGTCGGGTCGTTGAGTGGGCGTGATTCCGGGACAGTGCTGCGGATGCTGCCGTTCCTGGCGGTGGGAGCCGTTCTGGTGCTGGTGTGCGCGCCCGGGCTGGACGCGCTCGAGTTGGGCGACGACACCGCGCGGGCGCTCGGTCACCGCGTACAGGTGGTTCGTGGATGTGCTGCGCTCGGCGCGACGTTGCTGACGGCCGCGGCGGTGGCTGCGGCCGGGCCGATCGCTTTTGTCGGTCTAGCCGTACCGCACCTGGCCAGGCGGCTTGTGCCGAGCGGTCATCGGCATGTGCTCCCGTTGTCCGCCTTACTCGGTGCTGCGCTGCTACCGGCGGCCGACGTCGCCGGCCGGGTCGTACGGGCTCCGGCTGAAGTCCCTGCCGGCGTGATGACCGCCCTGGTCGGCGTACCGGTGCTGGTGGTCCTCGTACGCCGGAAGGCGGCCGGGACGTGAGCGGTCTGCCGGGTGGCACCGTCGTACTGCGTCCGCGTCCGCAGCTCTCGTTCCTGCTGCACCGGCGGGCGGTTGTTGTTGCTGGAGTCCTTCTTGTCCTGCTGCTCGTAGTGATGGTTGTTGCGGTCTGTGTCGGTCAGACAGTGCTGACGCCTGGTGACGTGTGGCGGACCATGCGCAGCGGCAGCGGGCAGTACGACCTGGTCGTCAACGAACTCCGGGTCCCGCGGGTGGCTCTTGGCGCGTTGGTCGGCGGTGCGCTCGGTGTTGCCGGTGCTTTGATCCAGACGGTGACGCGCAACCCGCTGGCCAGCCCAGACGTGATCGGCGTCGGTCATGGGGCCGCTGCTGCGACGGTGCTGGCGCTTGCGGCCGGGGTGACGTCGTCTGCGAGTGCGTTGCCGTTGGTTTCGGTCGCGGGCGGTCTACTGGCGGCGACTATCGTCTACCTGCTCGCCTGGCGGCGCGGGATGCACGCCAACCGCTTCGTACTGATCGGCGTAGGCATTGGTGTCGCTTTGTCGGCTGTGGTGCAGCTCTACCTTGCTGACAGCCAGCTGGAAGCTGCTGAGCAGCTCAAGCTCTGGCTGACCGGAAGCCTCAACGGCCGCGGCTGGGAGCAGGCCGCACCGCTGGCAGGCGTGCTGGTGTTGTGTCTACCCGGCCTAGTCTGGGCAGGCCGTGCTGTACGGCCACTAGGACTCGACGACCACACGGCAGCGGGGCTAGGCGTCCGTGTGCAGCGCAACCGGCTCGCCCTGACCGTCCTTGGCGTCGTACTCGCGGCGACGGCGACAGGTGCCGCCGGGCCGATCGGGTTCGTCGCCCTGACTGCTCCCCAGCTCGCCCGCCGCATCACCCGTACGCCGCAGCTCCCGCTGCTCGGGTCCGCGCTGACCGGTGCCGTCGTCCTCGTAGCCGCGGACCTCGTCGCCCGGACGGTGCTGCCTCCGGTGGAGATCCCGGTGGGCGCGCTGACCGCGCTTGTCGGGGCGCCGTACTTGCTGTGGTTGCTGGGGCGCTCCAACGAGCGTCGCTGAATGGTCGGCGGCGCCGGTTATGGTGGCGGGCATGTTGTCAGCGCTCGCGTATCACCGGTCCGTCCTGGCGGTTGTCCGCCGGGTCGACGAGCGTGCCTGGACGGCGTTGCACGGTGGCCCGGAGGAGTCGCTCGACGACGTGCTGCTGCGGAACGCGTACCGGTTGGAGGCCGACGTACATCCGGACGTCTTCCGGGCCGGCGAGCGGGCTGCGCGGGCGTTGGGACTGGAGGGCGGCGTCGAGTACTACCAGGTGAGCGGCGAGCCGAACGCGTCGTACCTGCATCAGGCGGGCAAGGCGGTGATCCTGTTCCAGGGCGCGTTGCTCGACCGGCTGGACGAGGACGAGTTGACCGCGGTGATCGGGCACGAGCTGGCGCACCGGTTGTTGTGGCGGGCCGACGACGGGGCGTACCTCGCGGTCGACCGGCTGCTCGACGCGGCGGCCGGTGACGCGCGGACGCCGTCGCAGTACCTGGAGACGCATCGGCGGTGGTCGCTCGCGACCGAGTTGTTCGCGGATCGCGGCGCGTTGACGGCGTGCGGTGACCTGCGGACGGCGATTCGTGCGTTGCTGAAGCTGGAGACGGGGTTGAGTACGGCGGACCCGGACGCGTATCTGCGCCAGGCGGCGTCGCTGGACCTGCGCTCGGGCAGTCGCGGTACGTCGCATCCGGAGGCCGTCGGCCGCGCGTGGGCGTTGCAGAACTGGCAGGATGGGGAGGACGTCGAGGCGCTGGTGACCGGGCCGCTCGACGTGGATGCGCCGGACCTGCTGGATGCCGCGTTGCTGCGCGACCTGAGCCGGGACTTCGCCGCGACGATCGCGCAGACCGAGGGCTTGCGGACGGACGCGATCGCGACAGCAGCCGCCGGTTTCACGGACACGCCCGGCGCGCCGGGAGAAGTGCTCCGGTTCGACGAGCCGTTGGCGGTGCGTCCGGTGGACGGGGCGCCGACGCCGCGGCCGCGACCGTTGGCGGCGGCAACGATCCGCTATCTGTCGTACCTGCTCCTGGACCTCGCGACGGCTGATCCGGACGCCGGTGACGCCGGCCTGGTCGCCTCGCTGGTCGTCGCCCGGCGTTCGGGCCTCAGCGGGTACGTCGACCTCGCCGACGACGAGCTGGGCTGGAGCGACAGGCAGCGAGCGCGACTCGTCCAGGCGGCCGCGGAGGTGGTCGGATGAGCGCGGAGGATCTCGTCGCGCTGGCCGTCTCCCAAGGCGGCCTCGGGAACGACGCGCTGCTGGCGGCGGTGCTGCCGTTGTTCCACCAGACCGCGGCCGTGCACGAACGCGGGCTGGTGGCGCCGTTGCGCGGGCTCGACCGGATCACGGTCGACGAGCAGAGCCGGCTCGGGTTCGCGCCCGAGGACGCGCGGCGCCCGATGCTCGCGACGGCGCAGATCGACGTGGTGCAAGGGAAACGCCCGACGGCCGTCGAGGTGGTCGCGCACCGGCAGGCCGCTCTCGACCTCGGCGAAAGCGGTGGCCGCGAGCGGACCGTCGTACCCGACGAGATCACCGCGCCGACGCTGGTGGCCGGGTGGCAGAGCTGGGAGCACGTGGTCGGTCACCACGATCAGCTCACCGACATCCTCAGCCTCGGGCAGCTGCTGCTCGCCCTCGGCTGCGGCCTCGACCTGTCCAGGACCGCGGACGTCACCACCCTGATCGATGCCCGGGGCAACCTGTATCGGCTGGACCCGGATCTGCATCCGGTGATCGTCTCGGTGGCGGCGCAGATGGCGGAGCCCGACCGGTACCGGCGGGCGCAGGACCTGCGTTCGCTGATCGAGCAGCTCGAGAACTACCGCGACCAGCCGCTGGACTTCGACGTCGAGGCGGTCGTGCGCGGCGTCGCGGACCGGCGTACGGCGGTGCTCGGCGCGCTCCGGGACCGGCTGTTCGACCTGTCCCGGCGGAACCGGCTGATCAACTTCCGGCCGACCGCGCAGACGCTGAACCTGACAGAGGTGTCGGTGCCGCTGATGCTCGATGTGCGGAACATCCGCCCGGAGCAGCTCTTCACCTGGCGCGACGACGTTGCCGGGCAGCTGCTCGGGAAGGCGCAACCGCTCGGCAGGTGGATCCGGTACGACGAGGCGCCGTACGCGGCGAACACCTTGGACAAGCTGATCTCGACCGCGCGCCGGGACAAGGCCGACTACGGGCTGGACCAGCTGCGGCTGGTGCCGGCGTTCCTGCGCTGGCACGACCTGAAGAACGACCGCGACACTCGGCTCGCGTCCCCGCTCGTGCTCGCGAAGGTCGAGCTGACCAAGAAGCGCGGTGTCCGGGACTCGTACACGCTGCGAGTCACGGATCCGATCGCCGAGGTGAACCCGACGCTGCGGCACAGCCTGCGACAGCTGTACGGGATCTCGCTGCCGGAGACCGTGGACCTGTCGGCGCCGGGCGCGCTGCGCGAGCTGCACGAGCGGTTGGCGAAGGAGATCCAGGCGACCGAGCCCGGGCTGCAGCTGCACCTGCGGGAGAAGCCGCGGATCGACCTGGTGCGGCAGCGTGCGGTGACCCGGCTGCGCACGTACAACCGGCGCCGGCACGGGAACCTGGCGACCGGATTCGGCGGGAGGCAGTACCCGTACTCGTACCGGCGGACCGACTACCAACCGCTCGGAATACAGATCTACCGGACGCAGATCGCGGAGCAGACGCTGCCGTTGGGGATCGCGCTCGGCGAGGAGCCGCGGCGACCGACGGCGATCGAGACCGACACGTACTCGCTCGACACCGACGGCGGGCCGTACTCGTGGGACGTCGACCTGTGCGCGGTCTCGCTGGCGAACTTCAACTACCGCACGCTCGGGCTGGTCCGTGATTACGACGAGCTGCTGACGGGCGCGGAGTCGGCGGCGTCGTTCGACCAGCTGTTCTCGGACCGGCCGCGGCCGGTGGGGAGCGAGCCGCCGGAGCTGCCGCCGGGCGAGCGGTATCTGGTGGTGCCGGCGGACGGTTCGCAGGTGGCGGCGATCGCGCGGGCGCGACGTGGCGAGAGCTTCGTGATCCAGGGTCCGCCCGGGACGGGGAAGTCGCAGACCATCACGAACCTGATCGCGGACTTCGTTGCGCGGGGCAAGCGGGTGCTGTTCGTCTGCCAGAAGCGGGCGGCGCTGGACGTCGTCCATGCCCGGCTGGCGAGTCGGCGGCTGGACGGGTTGTGCGCGCTCATCCACGACTCGCAGGGGGACAAGAAGGCGTTCGTCCACGGGCTGCGGGAGACGTACGACGCGTGGCTGCCGGCGAAGGACGACCTCGACGCGCTGACGGAACGGCGTACGGCGCTGGTCGCTCGCGTGGACCGTCTGCTGGCGACGGTGGACGAGTTCGAGAAGCAGCTGGCTGATGGCGCGCCGGGGCTCCGCGAGGTGGTCAACCGTCTGGCCGAGCTGCACGAACACGCCTGGACGGGTCCTGAGGTTCTCCCTGGCGTGGGGGAGTGGTGGGCGGCGCGTGACGTGGTGCGGGAGGTTGCGCAGGCGTTGGCCGCGGCTGAGCCGGCTACCGGTGGGGTGCTGGCGCGGTGTTCGCTGGCCTTCCTGAGGCGGTGGGACGAAGCGGATGTCGTGGCGGCGGCCCGGCGGCTTCGGGAGAAGTGGTCAGCGGTCGAGCTCGAGGACGTTCCTGTGCGGGACGCGCGGGAGCTGGCGCGGCTCGGGCGGTGGCTGGAGCCGCTGGCGGGATTGGGGAAGGCGGAGGCGATCGTTCCGCGGTCGGCGGTGGCGCGGGAGCTCGCGGAGGCGGCGGCCGAGCGGAAGCAGCTGGCCAAGGTCGAGAAGGCCGCCTGGAAGGAGGCCGCCGGCTGGCGGGAGCCGCTGGCACCGGCCGACGCCCGCTCCGCGTTGAAGGTTGCCCAGAGCAAGGAAGGCGGCGCGTTCTCCTTCCTCAGCGGCGATTGGCGGCGGGTGAAGCACCTGGTCCGCGACCGCTTCGACGCGACGACGCGCACCGTCCAGCCGTCCGTCACCGAGATCCTCACTGATCTGGTCGCCGCCCACACCGCGTCGGCCGCCGTCGCCGATCACGCCGAGCAGACCAGGCACGACTGGTCGACCGACGACCCGCGCGACCTGATCGACCAGCTCGCCGCCGCCCGGAAGGCCGTCCCCGAGTGGCGGACCGCTGTCGACGACACAGCGGCCCTCGCCCGACTGGCCGACGTACTCGACGAGGCCTCCGCGGTGGCCGACGACCTGCTGGCCGAGCACTGGGACACGCTGACCGTCGACGAGCTGCGCGACCTCGCCGATCGCCTCGCCGCGGAAGGCCCGGCGCTCCGCGCAATCGGCCCGAAGCTCCGCGACCTGGCGACCGCGCCCGCGTCCGTCGTCACCGCCGTACGCCGGCTCGACGCGACTCCGGACCAGCTCGAGTACGCCGTCTGCGCCGCGGACTGGGAGCACGCCCGCTCCGCCGCCCCGCTGCAGCTGTCGTCGGAGCGCGTCGACGCGATCGTCGGCGAGCTGAGCATGGTCTACGAGGACCTCACCGAGCTGAATGCCCAGGTCGTGGTCGCGCAGGTACGGCGCCAGTTCCTCGCCGAGGTCGCGCACTCCGAGCAGAGCGTGACCGGGATGTCGGTCGAGGACCGGGAACGCAAGAAGACGTTCGCGACCGGCCGCCGCGAGCTGGAGCACGAGTTCGGCAAGGTGATGCGGTACCGGTCGATCCGTGACCTCGCCTCCGGCGCGCCCGGCGAGGTGGTCGCGAAGCTCCGGCCGGTGTGGCTGATGAGCCCGTCGTCGGTGTCCGACACGTTGCCGTTGACAACTTCCTTCGACGTCGTGGTGTACGACGAGGCCAGCCAGATCCCTGTGGAGGAGGCGATCCCGGCGCTGCACCGGGCGCCGCAGCTGATCGTCGTCGGCGACCAGATGCAGCTGCCGCCGACGCAGTACTTCCGGGTGCAGAACGACGAGGCGGACGACGAGCAGCTGGGCGTCGCGCTGACCGAGGACAGCTTCCTCTCGATCAGCGCGCTCCGGCTGGCGTCGACGATGCTGACCTGGCACTACCGAAGCCGCTCGGAGGCGTTGATCTCGTTCAGCAACGCGGCGTTCTACCAGGGCAAGCTGGCGACGGTGCCGGACCGGTTGCCGCCACACACCGCCCCGCCATGGACGCTGCACTCGGACTCACCAGCGTCCGACGTCTGCGACAGCGTCTTGGCCGGCAGCATCACCGCCGTACGGCTCGTCGACGGCGTGTACGTACGGCGTACCAACCCGTTCGAGGCGCGCTGGATCGCGTCGCTCGTGCGGGAGCTGGTCGGCCGCGAGACCGGGAAGAGCATCGGGATCGTGGCGTTCTCGGAGGCGCAGCAGGGGGAGATCGAGCGGGCGCTGGACGAGCTGGCCGAGAGCGACGCGGAGTTCGCCGCGCTGTACGAGGCGGAGCAGGTGCGGACGCACGGCGAGCAGGACGCCGGGCTGTTCGTGAAGAACCTGGAGAACGTGCAGGGCGACGAGCGGGACATCATCCTGATGAGCGTCTGCTACGCGGCCGGTCCGGACGGGCGGATGCTGATGAACTTCGGCCCGGTCAACACCAACGGCGGCGAGAAGCGGCTGAACGTGATCTTCAGCCGGGCCCGCGAGCACATGGTGATCGTGAGCAGCATCGAGCCCGACGCGATCACCAACACCTACAACGACGGCGCGAACACGCTGCGCCGGTTCCTCGGGTACGCCGCCGCCGTATCGCGCGGCGATCAGCAGGCCGCGAAATCCGCGCTGGTGTCGTACAACCTCCGGACCACGCGCACCGTGCAGCCGACGACGCCGGTGGTCGAGCAGCTCGCGGCGGCGTTGACGGCGCGTGGCGTGGAGGTCGACGTCGCGGTGGGGGAGTCGGTGTTCCGCTGCGACCTCGCGCTGAAGCTGCCGGACGACGACGGCTACCGGCTCGCGGTCCTCGTGGACACCCCGGAGCGGGTCGCATCCGACACGCTCCTCGAACGCCTCACCACGCACCCGAGCGCGCTCGCGACGACCGGCTGGCGGGTCCACCACGTGCTCACCACGGACTGGACCCGCTCGCCGGACGCCGTCGTCTCACAGCTACTGGACGCGCTTCGCCGCCCCGTCGATTAGCAGCTTGGCGGCCACTGTCGCGCCGTCGGTCTTGATCAGCCCGCTCACCTCACGAGCGGGCTCGGCGGCCGCGAACGCCGTACCGAGCGCGCTCGACAGCGAGTCGACGGTCGGCACCTTGTCCGCGGCCCCGATACCCAGCGCGGTCACGCGGGACGCCCAGTACGGCTGGTCGGCGATCAGCGGCACGATGACCTGCGGTACGCCGGCCCGCGCGGCCGTGGTCGTCGTACCGGCGCCGCCGTGGTGGACGACCGCCGCCACCTTCGGGAACAGCGCCTGCTGGTTGACCTCGCCGACGACGAAGCAGTCGTCCGCGTCGAGCTCGGACCAGCCCCGACTGAGCAGGACCCGGCGGCCGTGAGCCCGGGAGGCCTCGACGGCTGTCCGGGCGATGTCCTTCGGCGCGTACGACGCCATGCTGCCGAAGCCGACGTACACCGGTGGGTCGCCGGCGTCGAGGAACGCCTGCAGGTCGTCCGGGAGCGGACGGTGGTCGGGGAGGATCCAGGCGCCGGTCTGGACGACGTCGAGGTCGGTCATGCCCGCGGACGGGCACAGGGTCGGGTCGGCGGCGAGCCAGGGGTGTTCGGTGAACACGTAGTCGCGGACGTTCCCGATCGGCGGTAGCCCGATCGCGACACGCTGCTCGTTGAGGGCCGGGCCGTACAGCTCGTTGACGCGGAGGGCGTCGTACTCCCACTGTTCACGGCGGTCCGTGACGTCGTCCGGGGTCGGCGTACCTGGACGGGCTCCGGGCGCGGAGTGCTGCGACGGGATCCCGCCCAGGTGGAAGCCCGCGAGTACGTAGCCGATGCCGAGCTTGTCGGCGACGTCCCGCGCACCGGCGGGCATCAGCCCGGTGGCAACGATCGCGTCCGCGCCGGGCGCGACCCGGCCGAGCGTCTCGAACCGCGCGGCGACGAGCCGCGCCGCCAGCTCGAAGGCCGGATGAACTCCTGTTGTCGATTTAGGTGCCGTGACCACCGAGCGCACCGATGGGCCGAGCGGCTCCATCGGGACACCGGCGCGCGCCAGCAGCTCCTCGAAGTCGCCCTCCGGCGGTGCACAAACTGTTGCCTCTGCCCCCAATTCCTGAAGCGCCACCGCGAGCCCCGCCAGCGGCTCGATGTCGCCGCGCGATCCCCAACTGGCCAACACAAAACGCACGCGTTCATCCTCTCGTAGACGCACAATTCTGCGAGAACAACGGGGGCTTGCGGCAAGTCCCCCCATCCGCTATACGTTGGAAGTGGAGGGACATGAGCAGCCCGGCGAGTAGTGCGCCGAGCGTGCCGAGGGTGAGGTCGCCGAGGGTGTCGGTGTAGGCGGTCTGCAATTCGGGGGACGTGCGGACGAACGCGACGTACTCGCCCAGCTCCCAGACGACCGCGGCGGTGGCGCCGAAGCCGAGCGCCACGAAGACCGTGACCGCGCGCGAGAGGTCGCGTCGTGCGAACGCGAGCAGTACGCCGGCCGTCAGGAACGCCCAGAGGACGAAGTGCATCGCGTCGTCCCACCAGCCGACGGTGTCGAACAGGTTCAGTCGGTTGCCGAGCAGGTCGATTGCCCATGGCAACGTCATCAGCAGGTCCGCGGCCCACGGGAACGGCCGCCCGCGCCGCACCCACCAGTACAGCGGCAGCACCATCCCGCCGATCGGGTAGACGATCAGCCGTGCGGTCGACGCCTTTCCCTTGATGCCGCTGAGATCCGGCCAGATCAGTGCTGCGAGCAACAATGCGAACAGCAACACCTTCACGGCCACCGCAGCCTTCTTCGTCATGTCCCAGAGTCAAGCGGTCCAGCGGACGCGGCGGATGAGTACAACTACCGAACTCTCACAGCCAGCCGCGACGGGCGGCTTCGTGGCCGAGCTGGAAGCGGGTGACGACCTGAGCGCGGTCCATCAGGTTGCTGACGCGACGTTGGACGGTCCGCAGCGACAGCCCGAGCTGGCCGCCGATCGCCTGGTCGGTGAGGCCGGCCAGCAGGAGCGTGAGGATCCGGGTGTCGAGGTCGTCGAGGCGGTCGGCGGACAGCTCGGTGGTGCCGTTCTCGGCCGGCAGTACTTCGTTCGCGCCCGCCCAGATCAAGTCGAACAGGTGCAGCAACGCGTCCAGTAACCCGGACGGATGCACGAGCAACGCCCCGCCCGCGGAGTCCGCCGCAGTAGGGGCCAACGGCAACAAAGCGAGCGAGCGGTCGGCGACGATCAGCCGCAGCGGCAGGTCGCCGGTGACCCGGATCTGCTCGCCGGCCTTGACCGACTCGGCCACCAGATCGACGAAGCCCGGCTTCGCGAACGCCGCCCGCTCCACCACCACCCGATAGGTCACGCCGCGGGCCAGCGCCGCGTCCTCGTCCACGTTCTCGTCGGCCGACACCACCGCGACCGACGCCTTCACCAGCGCCAGCACCTCGTCGGACGCGCCGCGCTGCATCTGCCCGAACCGCTGCGCCACCGCCTGCGCGCCGCGGACCACCTCGATCACGTCGGTGTCCGAGCGGTCCGCCATCACGCCCCGGTACTGCTCGGCGAGCCGGCCGAGCTCGAGCTGCGCCCGCCGGATGTCCTCCTGGCGCTGCACGATCAGCGACCCGAGCGCGAGCGCCGGCGGGGACGCGACGAAGTGCCCCGGCGTCGCGGTGGAGCGGGCGACCAGCCCCTTCTCCTCGAGGCCGTCGAGCGCCGCGGCCAGGTCGCTCGTCTCGACTCGGAGCGCCGCCGCCAACTCCTCGACGGACTCCGACGGCAGCGTGATCAGCCGCCGGTAGGCACTCTCCTCGATCGCTTCCAGTCCCAGCACGTCGAGCATCGTGCGCTCCTTCGGGGGCCGCCGGACGGAGACGGGCGTGGCGGACACGTGTCATGCCGCAATCCCGCCATGGACCACTGTACGGCGGCACGGCATATTCATGCCATCCGTTCCGCAGGTCTCCCCCAGGAAGGGTCCGCCCATGTCCCGATCCGCCCGCGCAGTCGCCGGTGGGCTCGCCGTCCTCGTGGCCCTGGCCACCGCGACGACGACGCCTTCGCAAGCCGGCGACGCCCCTGCAGCCTCCCCACCGACCCAAGCCGCCACCGGCGCCACCCACCGCGTCACGCTCGTGACCGGCGACGTGGTCACGCTCACCGATACCACCGGCGGCCCGCCGACCGCGTCGGTCGAGCCCGCGCCTGGTAGCCGCGGCGGCGTCCAGATCCAGCAGGTCGGCAAGGACCTGCACGTCGTACCGGACGCCGCCCTCCCGTACCTCGCCAGCGGCCGCCTCGACCCCGAACTGTTCAACGTGTCCGCCCTCGTCGACCAGGGGTACGACGACGCATCCGTGAAATCGATCCCGCTGATCGTGCAGTACCGGCCGGGCCTGCGCGCCGCGGCCGCGACCCCGCAGTACGCCGATCGTGGTGCAACGCTGGAGAGCATCAGCGGGCTGGGGCTGTCCGCGCACAAGGCCGAGGCCGCCAAGTTCTGGTCCGGCCTCACCGCGAGCACCACCCGCTCGGCCGTGCCCGGGCAGTTCGGCGGCGGCATCCAGAAGGTGTTCCTCGACGAGAAGGTCGAGGCCAGCCTCGCCGAGAGCGTCAACCAGATCGGCGCGCCGACCGCCTGGGCGCAGGGCCTCGACGGCTCCGGTACGACGGTCGCCGTCCTCGACACCGGCATCGACCAGACGCATCCCGACCTGGCCGGGCAGATCGCCGAGACGAAGAGCTTCGTCCCGGGCGAGACGACCGAGGACGTGAACGGCCACGGTACCCACGTCGCCTCCACGGTCGCCGGCACCGGAGCCGCGTCCGCCGGCGTCGAGAAGGGCGTCGCGCCGGCCGCACACCTGGCGATCGGCAAGGTGCTCAGCGACAGCGGCTCCGGGGCCGCGTCCTGGATCATCGACGGGATGGAGTGGGCCGCGCACCGCGCCAAGGTGGTCAGCATGAGCCTCGGCAGCACCGAGGCCAGCGACGGCACCGACCCGATGGCACTCGCCGTCGACCAGCTCAGCGCCGAGACCGGCGCGCTGTTCGTGATTGCCGCAGGCAACTACGGACGGGTGAGCGGGATCGGCTCGCCGGGCGCGGCCGCGGCCGCGCTCACCGTCGGTGCGGTGGACAAGAACGACGACCGCGCGTACTTCCAGGACATGGGCCCGCGGCTCGGCGACGCGACCGTGAAGCCGGAGATCGTGGCACCGGGCGTCGACGTACTCGCGGCGCGCGCGGCGAAGTCGTCGGGTACCGGGTACTACAAGTCGCTCAGCGGTACGTCGATGGCGACGCCGCATGTCGCCGGTGCCGCGGCGCTGCTGGTGCAGGAGCACCCGGACTGGACGGGCGAGCAGCTCAAGGCGGCGCTGGTCAGTACGGCGAAACCGTTGGCCGGCGAGACGGCGTACCAGGTCGGCGGCGGGCGTCTCGACGTACCGGCTGCGGCGTTCGGGAAGATCAACGCGACCGCGACGCGCGACTTCGGGTTCCACGCGTGGCCGCACGGTGACGACGTACCGGTCTCGCGGACCGTCACTTACACGAACCTCGGCGACGCTCCGGCCATCCTGGACCTGTCGACCGACGTGACCAGCGACGGTACGACGCCTGCGCCGGCAGGGCTGCTGACGCTCGCGTCGAGCCAGGTCACCGTGCCGGCCAAGGGCACTGCCTCGGTCACCGTGACGGCTACGCCGAACCAGGCAACGCCGGGGCTGTCGTACTCGGGGACCGTGATCGCCAAGCAGGACGGCAAGCAGGTGGCGCAGACCGCCGTCGGGCTGGTGATGGAGGGC
The DNA here is from genome assembly GCF_054189145.1 of Kribbella sp. WER1. Taxonomy (NCBI): domain Bacteria; kingdom Bacillati; phylum Actinomycetota; class Actinomycetes; order Propionibacteriales; family Kribbellaceae; genus Kribbella; species Kribbella sp. WER1. Next base: position 5,104,202 of record NZ_CM135186.1, read on the forward strand.
GAGCGGTACAACCTCAACGTGCACGCGACCGGTCGGGACGGGAAGCCTGCTGGTGGGTACGTGACGTTGTACAAGTACGGCAACCAGTTCGTCGACACGCTTGAGATCGACCCTGCCACGGGCAACGTGTCTACGCAGCGCCTGGAGCCCGGCGTTTATGCGGCGTACTCCTGGCTGCCGGTCGACGGTGAGCAGGGCGTCGCGTTGGTTGGCAACCCGCACCTCGTGATCGGTAAGAACACCGACCTGGTGCTGGACGCGCGTACGGCGAAACCGATCACGCTCAGCACGCCGTTGCCGGGCGAGGACGTCTACCGGCGGTCCGGGTGGTACCACGACTCGGGCATTGGTGGGCAGTACGCGAGCTTCCTGGCGCAGTATGTGCCGACGCCGGTCGTGACGAACGTGTACGCGGCCCCAACGGGTGCGGTGGCTGGTGGCGTGTTCGACTTCTCGTCGCGCTGGCGCCGTACTACGCCGTTGTTGTCGATGACTGTGGGCAACAAGGCGTTGCACCCGCTCTTGCAGGGCGGTTCGAAGCGCTGGGATGGTAAGGCGACGCTTAGCGCTGTGTACGCGGGCAATGGCTCGGATTACACGGGCAAGGAAGTCCGTGGGAAGGCTGTGTTCGTAACAGCCGACCCTGCGATCACGCCGAGCGCCAGGGCGTCAGCTGCACGCGCTGCTGGTGCGGCTGTGCTGATTGTGGTCGGTGAGGGTCGGTACTACGACTACGCGGGCGGGACTGACCTGCCGGTGTACTCGTTGACGGCGGCCGAGGGTGCTCCGTTGATCGCGCGGATGGCGAGTGTTCGGCTGCGGATGATGGGCACGGAGGCTCCGCCGTACCTGTATGACGTGGTGAAGGCGTACAGCGGTGCGATCCCGGCGGAACTGCGGTACACGCCGCGGGCCGGGGAGTTGGCGACGGTCGTCAACCGGTTCGTCGGGCCGACGGGTGAGCTCGCGTTCGAGAGCCGCGCGGACTGCCGGATCGGGTTCTGGCCGCCGTGCCTGCAGGTGACCGAGCCGATCCACCTCGGGACCCAGCGGGTCGACTACGTGTCCACGCAGGCGGGAACCGACTGGTACGAGCAGACGAACCACCCGCAGGGCTGGGAACAGCGCGGCGAGCGGCACACGTACCAGCCGCGCTCGGTGCAGACGAACTCCTGGTTCGCACCGGTCGCCCGTCCGCGGGTCGGGTCCGGGTACTGGAATCCGCGGCGCAGCGGCGACTTCTTCGCGGTGAACGTACCGACGACGAGCAGCGGCGACCAGGGTGTGACCGGGTCGATGGACGACGACTCGACGGTCGCGACCCGGCTGTTCCAGAACGGGAAGCTGGTGCGGACGAGTACGTTCCAGGCGATCCAGACGGGCGTGCCGGCGACGACCGGGTGGGCGAACTACCGGTTCGAGATGGACACCACCCGGCCCGCGACGTGGGAGCTGGGGACGAAGACGTCGAGTGCGTGGGACTTCCGGGCGCAGACGACCGACTCCAGCGACTGGGCGTACCTGCCGTTGATCCAGCTCGACTACCACCTGGCGACGAACCTGAACGGTGCGTTGACCGGTAGCCCGCGGCAACGGATCGGGCTGTCGGCGTTCCAGTTCGACGGGGTCGAGGGTGCGGGCAAGATCAAGGGTGCGACGCTGGAGGTGTCGTACGACGACGGTGCCAGCTGGCAGGCAGCTCCGCTGTCGCGGGCCGGGGCCGGTTGGTCAGCCGACGTACGGCTGCCGAAGGGGGCGTCGTACCTGTCGCTGCGCGCGACGGCGACCGACGACGCGGGGAACGCGGTCCGGCAGGAGGTGATCCGGGCGGCGTCGATCCACTGACAAACGAGTCGGCCGGCGGTGACCCTTCGAGGGTCGCCGCCGGCCGACTTTTTGTGGTTCAGCTGACGCTGATCAGGTCCACGACGAAGATCAGGGTCTCGCCGGGCTTGATCGCGTTGCCCGCGCCGCGGTCGCCGTAGCCCAGGTGCGGCGGGATGACCAGCTTGCGGCGGCCGCCGACCTTCATGCCCTGCACGCCGGTGTCCCAGCCCTGGATGACCTGGCCGACGCCGAGCTGGAACGCCAGCGGGGCGCCGCGGTTGTACGACGCGTCGAACTCCTCGCCGGTGGAGTGCGCGACGCCGACGTAGTGCACGTTCACCCGGGAACCGGCCTTGGCCTCGGCGCCGTCACCCTTGGTGATGTCGGTGATCTCGAGATCCGCCGGCGGCGGCCCGTCCGGAAAGTCGATCTCTGGCTTCTCAGTCATGCCTCCAGCTAAGCAGAAAGTGCCGGGAAAGTTCCGATCGGGTTCCTGTTGGGGGTGATCACGAGCGTCTAGGCTCTCGATCACGAGGTCGACCAATGGGGGTGGGCCGAAGCTACGAGGAGTACGGCGATGGCGGAGCCCGTGACCCACACACTCGACGTACCGGGAGCGACGCTGACGTACGACGTCCGCGGCGACCTGGCGACCCGCCCGGTGCTGCTGATCATCGGCTCACCGATGGGCGCCAGCGGATTCCCGACGCTGGCCTCACACTTCGAGGACCGGGCCGTCGTCACGTACGACCCGCGCGGCGTCGAGCGCAGCGTCCGCAGCGGCGAGCCGACCGAGCTCTCACCCGACGACCACGCCGCCGACCTGGCCGCCCTCATCGAGCACCTGGACGTCGGCCCGGTCGACCTGTTCGCGAGCAGCGGCGGCGCCGTGAACGCCCTCGCCCTCACAGCCGCGCGCCCCGACCTCATCCACCGGGTCGTCCCGCACGAGCCGCCGCTCGCCGGTATCCTCCCGGACCACGAGGCCGCGACGGCCGCGATCGACGACATCTACGCGACGTACCAGCGCGACGGCATGGGTCCCGGGATGGCGAAGTTCATCGCGATCGTCGGCCACGACGGCGAGATCCCCGCCGACTACACCCAGCAGCCCACGCCGGACCCCGCGATGTTCGGCCTGCCGACCGAGGACGACGGCAAGCGCGACGACGCCCTGCTCGGGCAGAACCTGCGCCGCTGCACGTCGTACCAGCCCGACTTCGACGCGCTCGCGAAGGCGAAGGACCGGATCGTCGTCGGCATCGGCGAGGAGTCCGGCAACCAACTCGCCGCCCGCGGCGGCAAGGCCGTCGCCGAACGCCTCGGCCTGACCCCGGTCGTGTTCCCCAGCGGCCACGGCGGCTTCCTCGGCAACGAGTACGGCCAGCCCGGCAAGCCCACCGAGTTCGCCGCCAAGCTCCGCGAGGTCCTTGGGTAACCTAGCTCTCCGTGATCAAAGCACTGGTTATGGTGATCGGCCTGCTCACGTCTCCCACGCCCGAAACCTATGCGCAGTACTCCCTGATGTTCGAGAAGTCCGCCGGCCAGTACTTCGCCGGCACCACCGCGGCCGGCCAATGGGCCTGGACCCCCCTGTCGACCACCGAGTCCGACATCTCCTGGGGCGACCCCAAGCCCTGGCCACCCGCCTCCGCCGAACACTTCATCCACGACGGCGACTGGGTCCTCCTGGACGGCTACAACGACGGCGCCGGCCGCCCCCTCACCCAAATCCAACGTGTAACCACCGAAACCATCGCCGACGCCAACTGCAACAACCCCCAACCCCTCCCATCCGCCGCCGCCCGCCAGCACTACGTCAAATGGACCATCCCGTCCACGGGCTACTGCCTAGACGCCACCGGCACCATCAAGCCCCCCAACAACTCAACCACCGTCCACTTCCGCCACCTCCAAAAATGGCTCCCACCCCATCCCTGCTCCAACCCCTACTTCACGAACCAAACCTGCATCACCCAATACGAACAATGGTGGGACGACAACCAACACCCCTACGCCCTCCAACTAACCCGCACCGTAGAACTGGCCAAAGGCCTAGGCATGTCCTTCACCAACCACACCACCGTCCCCTTGGAATGGAACGCCAACGGCCGCCACTACTGGCACTACTGATTGCGAACTGGCTCGGAAGCAGAGTCTGCAGCTGGTGTGCCGACCCAGCGTTCCCACTCGGGCAGCTCGCTCAAAGTAGGCCGTGCCCGTCGCAGTTGGTCGACCTGTTGTCGGCCTATCACCGACAGGTAGACCTGGTCGTTCTCGCAAGCAGCGTTCAGCAGATCTGCAAGGTCCGTGTCGTTGAGCTTGGCAGACAGCCCGTTTAGCCAGCGCAAGGCCGATGCGCCCATTGTGTATGAGTCCGCGGTGCGGAGGATGTCGATCAGCGGTGCTACCAGGTTGGCTTCCGGTCGCTCCATGGAAACATCAGCTCGGAGGTCGCCGGTGAATCTCACGGCATCAGGAAGGCGCTCAAGTACGTGACTGCGCAGAGGATCGGGCGGCAGCGGATCAAACAGCTCTTCTGCCAGTAGGCGTTCGACGGGGCTGACTGCAACGGCCTGCTCGAGGCGGCGACGGACCCCATCGTGGAGGCAGACCCACGTGGCAGGCAGGTAGCAAAGCCCGCTGGCCAACCGCCAGAGGCCTTCATCGTCAAAGGTGTCCTGTTGACGTTCAAGGATTGCGGCGACTTCGCTCTCGACCAGACCTGGGCTGATTGCGTGCAGCTCACGGACTGCACGAGTGAACTGCCACCGATCGTTGAGTCCACTCAGGGCGTTCAGCGTGCCCTTGCAGGCGACCCGTACCAGGTTCTTACGCAGCGCCGGAGTCCCGCGTCGCCAATAGGTGGCTTCGAGATACTCCCGGAGAGCCGTCTGGCCACGGGGAAAGGATGGTGCCAGGACCTCGCGCCCGAATCGCTCGATAGCTTTCTGGCCGCTGACCGCACCATGCGCGAGGAGGCCGTCGATGGCTGCGGTCAGATGCGCACGGACCAGTTCAGCCGTCGGAGCGAACAGTTCTTCGTCGCCGGTGGCAAAGGCCGGATGCGCGCACAGATTCCGATCCTCGCGGAGCCGGCGAAGCTCGACGAACTCGCGCTGTCCTATGAGGTGAAGCTTGTCCTTCGCCGCTTCGAGAATCCCGCGCTCGAAACTCTGCAGGTCGGCCGGTGAGCCCTTTGCGGCTGCCTTCAGGCTGTCGTCCAGTTTCGCCACCAGGTTGTCGGCCGCAGGAACGTCTCCGCCTGACAACGTTCGGGTCTTCTCGATCAGGTCGGCGACGACCGCAATCCAGAGTGCAATGATCGCCGAGCGCAAGGCTCCGGCCGAATAGGCCGCGATCGCCTCATCGACGTAGCGACGCGAGTTGACTGAGCGCACTCTGGTTCGAAGATCTTCCAACGCCTGCACTCTGCCCCCAGCCAGATTGCCATCGCCGGAACCGGCGGTGTCGATAGGCGCGAAATTAATGGAGAGCCTTGGGCCTCGCCATGTCACTCGGCGTGTCGAGAGCATTGCTAGGCCGCATAAGGCATTGCGGTCGAGCTAGCGCCGGGTGTGGATGTTGCTTCCGCGAGGCGTATGCCGCAGGTCGTCTGGATCCGCGCCTGGGAGGACCGATCCAACCGGGGCGTGCTGGTAGCCGGCGCGTGGCCGGTGCCATCGGGTGAGATGAGCCCGGTGCCAGCACGCGTGACCACGCTGGGCTTTCGGAGGGCGCTGACGTGCGCCTTCGTACGCGAGCGGTAGCGAGCAGATCGTCGGCGGTAGCCGACAACTTCCGGGCGGCAGCCCGGGGGTGGGTGGGAGCGCGCGTAGCTGGCCGGAGGAGGAGCGGAGCGACGAACGTAGGCCTGCGTAGCACGCGGGGGACTATCACCTCACCCCCGCTCACCCTCGACCGCAGCCCTCGCGCTCAATCACCTCGCTCCTTGGTTACAGCGCCTCAGCTCTTATCCACACCCGCGTACTACCTGCAGGGCTGACGGTCTGGGGTTGGTGGGGAGCACGCTAGGGTTGGCGTCCGTGAAGGTTTTGGTTGTCGGGTCTGGTGGGCGCGAGCATGCTCTGGCCTGGGCTTTGGCTCAGGATGCTGAGGTTGAGCTGGTGGTGGCGGCTCCGGGGAATCCGGGGATTGCTGCGTTGCGGCCGGTGTACGACGGGCAGACCGTCGGGTGCCGGGACGTGGACGTCGAGGACCACGACGCGGTGGTTGCGCTGGCGCGGGAGCTGGACGCGGATCTGGTGGTTGTCGGGCCGGAGGCGCCGTTGGTGGCGGGGCTGGCGGATCCGCTGCGGGAGGCCGGGATCGCGGTGTTCGGGCCGTCCCGGGAGGCCGCGCAGATCGAGGGGTCGAAGGCGTTCGCGAAGGACGTGATGGCGTGCGCGAGCGTGCCGACGGGCCGCGCGTACGTGTGCACGACGCCCGAGGAGGCGGCGACGGCGATCGACGCGTTCGGGCCGCCGTACGTGGTGAAGGACGACGGGCTCGCCGCCGGCAAGGGCGTGGTCGTGACGTCGGACCGCGAGGAGGCGCTGCAGCATGCGGCGGAATGCGACCAGGTGCTGATCGAGGAGTTCCTCGACGGTCCCGAGGTGTCGCTGTTCGCGATCACCGACGGCACGACGGTGCTGCCGATGCAGCCGGCGCAGGACTTCAAGCGGCTCGGCGACAACGACGAAGGCCCGAACACCGGCGGTATGGGCGCATACACGCCGTTGCCGTGGGCACCGGACGACCTGGTCGCGGAGATCACCGAGAAGGTCCTGCAGCCGACGATCGACGAGCTGCGGCATCGCGGTACGCCGTTCAGCGGCCTGCTGTACGCCGGTCTCGCGCTGACGTCGCGCGGTGTCCGGGTGATCGAGTTCAACTGCCGCTTCGGGGACCCGGAGACGCAGGCGCTGCTGCCGATGCTGAAGACTCCGCTGGGGGGCCTGCTGTACGCCGCCGCGACCGGCAAGCTCGCCGACCAGGGAGACCTGAGCTGGCGGAACGCGTCCTCGGTGACCGTGGTGGTGGCGGCGAAGAAGTACCCGGCCAGCCCGCGCAAGGGTGACCCGATCGCCGGGATCGAGCAGGCGGAGAACGACGACGTCCGGGTCTTCCACGCCGGTACGGCGATGGAGGACGACGAGCTGGTGACGTCCGGCGGCCGGGTGCTCGCGGTGAGCGCGGTCGGCAAGGACCTCGCCGAGGCCCGGCAGCGCGCGTACGCGGCGGTCGGTCAGATCCGGATCAAGGGCTCCCAGCACCGTACCGACATCGCTCTGAAGGCCGAACGCGGCGAGATCACCGTCTAGAAGCTCCCGGCCCCGGACGTCGGCCCGATCGACCCGTCGATCGTGTTGTCCTTGATCGGGTTGAACGGGTCGATCTTCGGCATCTCCGGCAGCGGGTTCGCGAGCATCTCCCGCAGCCGGTCGTCCTCGACCCACGGTACGCCGAGCACCGCCACCCGGCGCGCCCCGGTCCCGGGACGCGCTAGCAGTTCGCGGTACGTCGAACTGAACCACCGCAGCGCCCGGAGCTGTCCCTTCGCCCGCAAGGCCGTGCCGAGATCCGCGACCGCCGGCGTGGCCGCGACCCGTGCGACGAACTCGGGCACCGTGAGACCGCTCTCCGGGACCAGTTCGAGCGCCGCTGCCTCGACCGGGTACGTCGACTCGGTCCCGACGGCCTTGACCCGCTGCCGCTTGTACGCGACCTCCAGCCGCCCGTCGCCGGCCAGCGTGACCAACACCACTACGGCCGCCCGCTCCGCGCCGCCCACCAGCCAGGCGACCTCATACGGCGTCAGTCTCTCCATACAGTCATGGTGGCGACGGACCGGGTCTTTCGACCCTCTGATTTGATGGCGGTCGTGTTGCGAAGTTGGACCTCCGCTTTGGCGGTACTGGCTGCCGGGATCGTGCTTGCGGTCGTCACGTTCACGGGTGGATCGGCAGGCGGTGCTGTGACGCAGCTGGTGCTGTTCGCCGCGCTGGCAGCGGTGTTCTCGCCGGTGGTGTTCCCGCGGTCGGTCAGCGCGGCGGAGGCTGCGCGGGCGGGCAAACCGATCGTCTACTGGCGGCCCGGGTGTCAGTTCTGTCTACGGCTGCGGTTCTCGCTGCTCGGTTCGGCGCACCACGCGTCCTGGGTGAACATCTGGGCCGATCCCGACGCGGCTGCGGCGGTACGGGCGGTGGCCGCCGGGAACGAAACTGTTCCGACCGTGGTGGTCGACGGCGAGAGTAGGGTCAATCCGAGTCCGCGGTGGGTCCGGGAGCGGTTGACAGGGCGCTCCGGATGATCCCGGAAATTCGATGGAACCGGATCGGCGGGTCGGGGGTGTAGGTGGGTATGGAGACCGAGGGGCTGCGAGAGTTCTACAGCGCCCACCAGCCGCGGCTGGTGGGCGTCGTCTCGCTGCTGACCGGATCGCGCGCCGAGGCCGAGGACATCGTCCAGGAGGCGTTCGTCCGGTTGGTGCCCCGCTGGGAGAAGGTGTCGCGGTACGACTCTCCGGAGGCCTGGGTGCGGCTGGTCGCGATGCGGCTGGCGGCGAACAGGCACCGCGACGGCAACCGGGTCAGCCAGCTGTTCCACCGGCTGCCCACGGAGCACGTCCCGGACCACGCCGACGGATATTCGGGCGATCTCGAGCAGGCTCTCGCCGGCCTGCCGATGCCGACCCGGCAGGCCGTCGTCCTCCATTACGTCTGCGATCTGAGCGTGGCTCAGGTCGCAGACACGCTCGGGATCGCGGAAGGCACGGTCAAGTCGCGCCTGTCCCGCGCCCGGGACGCCCTGTCCGAATCTTTGCTGTTGAGGAGTGACGACCATGCCTGAGCTGCAGGAAGACCTGCAGGCGCTGGCCGACCGCCGCGCCGCCGAGTCCACCGGGGACTTCGAGTCGGTCCTGGTCGCGGCCCGGACCCGCAAGCGCCGCCGGACCGCCGGCCTGACTGTGATCGGAGCAGCCGCGGTGGTCGCGGCGGTGGCCATCATCCCTACGCTCCGCCCGGCTTCTAGCAACGCTCCGGTGGCCGGGAGCCCGGTGCCGACCAACGCGGTCGTGCCGCCGACGGTCGAGACGCACCCGAACGCGCAGCAGCTGCCGAAGATCGTCGGCCCGCTGGCGATGCGGACGACCGCGCTGGCGGCCGGTGCCCAGTTCGTGGCGGGGCTCCCCGACAAGGTGGCCCGCGGCGCCGCGTTCTCGCTGGCCTCGGTCTCGCAGCCGGACAAGTCGCTGTACACGCTGGTGGCCAAGGTCGGTTCGGCCGCGCCGTACGCGATCCCGATGACCGGTGAGCTGGGCGTCGCGATGCCGACGTACAACGGCACCGGTCCGTTCACGCTGGCCCTGCCGAAGGAACTGCCGGCCGGTTCCTACCAGGTCTGCACGCTGTCGGGTGCCCGGCTCTGCAGTCTGGTGACCGTCAAGTAGTCGCCGTCTGGGAGAATGGGGTTCGTGACCAAACCCCGGATCCCCAACGTTCTCGCCGCACGCTACGCCAGTCTCTCGATGGCGGAGCTGTGGTCGCCGGAGCACAAGATCGTGCTCGAGCGGAAGCTCTGGGTCGCCGTTCTGAAGGCCCAGAGCGCGCTCGGCGTGCCGGTTCCGGACGGCGTGGTCGAGGACTACGAGCGGGTGATCGACCACGTGGACCTGGGGTCGATCGCCGAACGCGAGCGCGTCACGCGGCATGACGTGAAGGCGCGGATCGAGGAGTTCAGCGCGCTCGCCGGGCACGAGCACATCCACAAGGGGATGACCAGCCGTGACCTGACCGAGAACGTGGAGCAGCTGCAGATCCGCGCCGGTCTCGAGCTGGTCCGGGACCGGGCGGTGGCGACCGCCGCCAAGCTCGGGCAGCTGGCCGCCGACAACGCCGCGCTGGTGATGACCGGCCGCTCGCACAACGTCGCCGCGCAGGCGACCACGCTGGGCAAGCGGTTCGCCTCGGCCGCGGACGAGTTGCTGGTCGCGATCGCGCGCCTCGAGGAGCTCATCGAGCGGTACCCGCTGCGCGGCATCAAGGGCCCGGTCGGTACGTCGCAGGACATGCTCGACCTGTTCGGTGGCGACGCCGACAAGCTCGCCACGCTGGAGACCACGATCGCCCAGCACCTCGGGTTCAACAACGCGCTGACCAGTGTCGGGCAGGTGTACCCGCGGTCTCTCGACTACGAGGTCGTCTCCGCCCTGGTGCAGCTGGCCGCCGGGCCGTCGAGCCTGGCGACCACGATCCGGCTGATGGCCGGGCACGAGCTCGTCACCGAGGGGTTCAAGGAGGGCCAGGTCGGGTCCTCGGCGATGCCGCACAAGATGAACACCCGGTCCTGCGAGCGGGTGAACGGCCTGACCGTGATCCTCCGCGGGTACGCGTCGATGGCCGGCGAGCTGGCCGGCAACCAGTGGAACGAGGGCGACGTCTTCTGCTCCGTCGTACGGCGGGTCGCGCTGCCGGACGCGTTCTTCGCGCTCGACGGGCTGTTCGAGACGTTCCTGACCGTGCTCGACGAGTTCGGGGTGTATCCGGCGGTCGTGGCCCGTGAGCTCGAGCGGTACCTGCCGTTCCTGACCACGACCAAGGTGCTGATGGCCGCGGTGAAGAACGGCGTCGGCCGGGAGACCGCGCATGAGGTGATCAAGGAGCACGCGGTCGCCACCGCGCTCGACCTCCGCAAGGGTCTCGCGGCGAACGACCTGTTCCACCGGCTCGGCACCGACGGCCGCCTCGGCCTCACCGAGGAGCAGATCGTCGGCATCGTCGGCGAGCCGCTGTCCTTCACCGGCGCGGCCGTTGCCCAGGTCGGCGCGGTCGTCGCGAAGATCGACGAACTCGCCAAGCGCCACCCGGAGGCGGCCGCCTACACCCCGGGTGACATCCTCTAGTTCGTGTTCGCACCGCTGACCTGGTTCATCGTCGCGCTGTCGCTGGCGGCGATGGTGTACGCCGTTGTGCTGGCCGCGCGGGACAAGCGGATCGACTGGCCGGTGCTCGGCGCGCTCGGGGTCCTCGAGGTGGGGCTGCTGGCCCAACTCGTGGTCGGGATCGTGCAGTTCAGCGGTACCGATCGGCACGTGTCCGGGCCGTTCTTCATCGGGTACCTGATCGGGTCGCTGATCATCCTGCCGATCGGGGCGTTCTGGGCGCTCGCCGAGAGCAGCCGCTGGGGCGCCGGCGTACTGGCGATCGCCTGCCTGGTGATCCCGATCCTCGAGCTCCGGCTGCACGACGTCTGGACGGCCTGAGGTGAGCGATCCGGCAGCCACCAAGCACGGACCCGGGCGGATCCTGATCGCGGTGTACGGCGTCTTCGCGCTGGCCGCGACCGCGCGGGCCGGCGTCCAGATCGCGACCAAGTTCCACGAGGCGCCGATCGCCTACGTGCTGTCGGCCGTTGCCGCGGTCATCTACATCGCGGCGACGTTCGCGCTGGCGAAGGCGACGACGGTGTCCCGCAAGGTCGCGACCGCGGCGATCGCGATCGAGTTGGTCGGCGTCATCGGGGTCGGCATGTTCAGCTACGCCGCACCGGACGACTTCCCGGACGCGACCGTGTGGTCGCACTTCGGCCAGGGCTACGGGTTCGTCCCGCTGGTGCTGCCCGTGCTCGGCCTGCTCTGGCTCCGTCGCACCCGGTAACTGCCAGGAAACTGCCAGCCACACGCAGGGGCTGACTCAGGTTCACCGGACAGCATCGGTGGCATGGAGATTCCAGGTCACCCCAGTGGCTCGCGGTGGAGGTTGTCCGGCGCTTCCGACGCCCAGACAGTCGAGATCGTCGTACCCGTCAAGAACGAGGAGAACGACCTCGGACCGAACATCAGGCGGCTCCGTGAGTTCCTCGACACCGCCTTCCCGTTTCCGGCCGAGGTCTGCATCGCGGACAACGGAAGTACGGACGCGACATATGAGATCGGCATGCTGCTCGCCAGTGAGCTGCCCGGGGTCCGGATCGTCCGGCTCGAGCAGTCCGGGCGCGGCCGCGCACTGAAACAGGTCTGGTCCGCGAGTACCGCCGAGGTGCTCGCGTACATGGACGTCGACCTGTCCACGAACCTGAACGCCCTGCTGCCGCTGGTCGCGCCGCTGCTCGCCGGGCACAGTGATGTTGCCATTGGCACCCGATTGGCGAAGAGCTCCCGGGTGGTCCGGCGGCCGAAGCGGGAGTTCATCTCGCGCTCGTACAACCTGTTGCTGCGGGCAACGCTGAGCGCGCACTTCTCGGACGCCCAGTGCGGGTTCAAGGCGATCCGCGCCGACGTGGCGCGGGAGCTGCTGCCGCTCGTCGAGGACACCAGCTGGTTCTTCGACACCGAGCTGCTGGTGCTCGCCGAGAAGGCCGGGTTGCGGATCCACGAAGTACCGGTGGACTGGATCGACGACCTGGACTCCCGGGTGGCGATCGCGAAGACGGTGGGCGAGGATCTGCGGGGGATCGCCCGGCTGATGCGCAGTCGCGTCGACCTGGAGCCGGTCCGGCAGAAGTACGGCCGGCCGCGGATGCTCGATCCACGGACCGCCTTCGCCGCGCGGCTGCTGCGCTTCTGCGCGATCGGTGTGCTGAGTACGGCGGCGTACGCGCTGATCTACCTCGTGCTCCGCCAAGGCATGCCGGCGCAGGTCGCGAACCTGCTCGCGCTGCTGATCACCGCGATCGGCAACACCACGCTGAACCGGCGGATCACGTTCGGCGTCCGCGGCGGCGAGGGCCGGTGGCGGCACCAGTTCCGCGGCCTGGTCGCCTTCGGGATCGGCTGGAGCCTGACCGCCGCCTCGCTGTGGCTGCTGCACACCGCGGTCACCGCGCCGCACCAAGCGGTGGAGATCACCGTGCTGACCCTGGCGAACCTGGCCGCGACCGTGGTCCGGTTCAGCCTCTTCCAGACGTGGGTGTTCGACGACGACGCGCCTACCTTGCCTGCCTTCGAACCCCCAGCGGTTCTCGACCAGACCCGGAGCCACTGACGATGACCGCAGTCTCCGATCCCGTCGAGGCGACCCGGCCTCGCGCGATCACCACGCAGTACACCCTGAGCCGCGACAAGATCCTGTACGGCGGCCTGCTGGCGCTGACGGCGATCGCGTACCTCTGGGGATTGTCCAAGAACGGGTACGCGAACGAATACTACGCGGCCGCCGTACAGGCCGGATCGAAGAGCTGGAAGGCCTGGTTCTTCGGGTCGTTCGACTCGTCGAGCTTCATCACCGTCGACAAGACCCCCGCCTCGCTGTGGGTGATGGGGCTGTCCGGGCGGATCTTCGGCTTCAACAGCTGGAGCATGCTGGTGCCGCAGGCGCTGATGGGCGTCGCGAGCGTCGGCTTCGTGTACGTGTCCGTACGCCGCTGGTTCTCCGCGAACGCCGGCCTGCTCGCCGGGGCGATCCTCGCGCTGACGCCGGTCGCGGTGCTGATGTTCCGGTTCAACAACCCGGACGCGCTGCTGATCCTGCTGCTCTGCGCCGGCGCCTGGGCGGTGACCCGGGCGATCGACTCGACCAAGTATGCGGCACGCTGGATGATCCTGGCGGGTGCCCTGGTCGGCTTCGGGTTCCTGACCAAGATGCTGCAGGCCTTCCTGATCCTGCCGGCGTTCGGCATCGCGTACCTGGTGGCCGGCAAACCCAAGCTGGGCAAGCGGCTGCTGCATCTGCTGCTCGCGACCGTGTCGCTGGTCGTGAGCGCCGGCTGGTGGGTTGCGATCGTCGAACTGCTGCCGGCGTCCGCGCGGCCGTACATCGGCGGCTCGTCGGACAACAGCATTCTCGAACTGACCCTCGGGTACAACGGTCTCGGCCGGTTGAGCGGCAACGAGACCGGATCCGTCGGCGGCGGTGTCGGCAACCCCGGCTGGGGCGGTGCCACCGGTCTGCAGCGGCTCTTCGGCGGCGAGTTCGGGTCGCAGATCTCCTGGCTGATGCCGGCCGCGCTGCTGTCCACCGTCGTCCTGGTCGTTGCCGCGGGCAAGGCCCCGCGCACGAACCGGACGCGCGCGTTCGCGTTGCTGTGGGGCGGCTGGCTGGTCGTGACCGGGCTGGTGTTCAGCTACATGCAGGGCATCATCCACCCGTACTACATGATCGCGCTGGCGCCCGCGTTCGCGGCCGTCATCGGTGGGGCGATGTCGCTGCTGTGGCGGCGTCGCGACGAATGGTTGCCGCGGGCAACTCTTGCCGGTGGTGCGCTGCTGACGGCCGGGTGGAGCTTCCACCTGCTGGATGCCACTCCGACCTGGCAGCCGTGGCTGCGCTGGGTGGTGCTGATCACCGGTGTCCTCGCGGCCGGTCTGGTGATGCTGCTGCCGGAGCTGAAGCTGCACCGGACGGCGGCCCGGCGGGCCGGTCTGGCCGCGGCCGCGGTGCTGACGATCAGCGCGCTGGCCGGGCCGACGGCGTACTCGATCGACACGATCAGTTCGGCGCACTCCGGCGCGATCCCCACCGCCGGGCCGGCCGGCTTCGGTGGGATGGGCGGCGGCCGCGGCGGCTTCCCGGGCGGGCGGATGGGTACGCCGCCCACCGGTACGACGCAGCCGGGGACCGGTACGACGCAGCCGGGTGCGGGTACGACGCAGCCCGGGGCCGGTACTACTGCGCGGCGTGGTGGTGGCGGGATGGGCGGGTTCCTCGGCGGTGACGGCACCAGCGGGGTCTCGAGCGAGTTGGTGACGCTGCTGCAGCAGGGGTCGAAGGGGTACACCTGGACGGCCGCGGCGGTGACCGCGATGGGTGCCGCGCCGATGCAGATCGCCTCGGGCGAGCCGATCATGGCGATCGGCGGCTTCAACGGTACCGACCCGGCGCCGACGCTGGACCAGTTCAAGCAGCTGGTTGCCCAGGGCAAGATCCACTACTTCATCGGTGGTGGTGGCGGGTTCGGCGGCGGGTTCGGTGGGCGCGGTGGGGACTCGAACTCGAGTGACATCTCCACCTGGGTCAGCCAGAACTTCACGTCGCAGACCGTTGGCGGCACCACCGTGTACGACCTTTCGAGTGGAACAGGAGCATGAATATGAAGCAGTCCCCAGAAGCGCAATTCCAAGCCGCCAGAACAGCTGCGGACCAGCAGACGGGTCAGCACGCCGGTACGGCGCAGCCGGGTGCGGCGGCGCCACAGCCGGGTGGTGCGCCTGAGGCGGGCCGGGAGCAGGCGGCGGCCGGTGCGCAGCATGCCGGTGGGGTGGGGGCCGGGGCTCAGTCGGGAGCGGGGCAGCAGGCGGGGGCGGGGCAGTACGTCGGGGTGGTGCCTGGTGGGGGTGAGACGGCCGGCCGGAAGCGGCCTGGCAACTTGGTGTTGGCCGGGGCTGGGTCGATTCTTGCGGTGCTGGCGTTCTTGGGTGGGATGGCTGTCGGGCATTCGTGGGATGGGAGCAGTAATCAGCAGGGCCAGTTCGGTGGGCCCGGTGGGCGTGGCGGATTCCCGGGGAACGGCCAGGGCTTCGGCCAGGGCAACGGCGCCGGCAACGGGACCGGCAACGGGACCGGCAACGGCACCGGGCAAGGGAACGGAACCGGGCAGGGCTTTGGGCCGGGCAACGGGACCGGGAACGGGACCGGGAACGGGAGTGGGCAGACGCAGACTAGTTAGGGGTGAGTAGGCAGGCTGGTTCGTCAGCAGGTGGAGTGGGGCGGCTGGGCTGTGAGCCGGGCCTTGGTCCACGTGATGAGGTCGGGGACCAGCGGGGAGTCGGGTTGCACCAGGCCGACGTGGTCGCGGCCGGGGTACGTGCGGTAGTCCACGGCGTACCCGGCCGCACACCGTGCTCCGACGTACTCCGCCTGCGCGGCCGGAACCACCAACGTGTCTGCCGCACCCTGTGCCACCAGCAGCGGCGCCTTGATCGGACCGGAAGGGACATTGGCGGCAAGGCGCCGACCCAACGCGCCTTGGTTCGGGTCGCGATGCCAGATCGGCGGGCGTGGATGCGCCGCGCAGGTCTGGACGGGTGTCAAGAACGCAGGAGGGTTCACCGGCCCGCCGGGTGGGGTATGGATCGGTTCGTGGAATGGTCGAACGTCACCTGGTTCCTGACCGCGCTCGGGGCGGTCGTCGTACTGATCACGCGCGTCCGGCTCGGTGGGACCGTTGTCGACGGCACCGGTCACGGCGCCGGGCGGCACGGGTACTCGGTCATCCTGCTGCGGCTGCACACGATAGTCGGCGTGGTCACGCTGATCGGCTGGGTAGTTGCCCTGGTCATCGGTCGACGGGAGATCGCGCTGGTGATGCTGGCCGGCTGGTGGGCTCTGACCGTCGTCGGACTGTTGCTGTTGGCCCGTTGGTTGCCGAGCGGCGGGAAGCACTCGGAGGACACGCAGAGTGATTCCTGGGGTTCCGGCGCGGGACTGTCCGTGCTCGGGCACGTCGGCATGCTGCTCGGCGTCTGCTACTTCACGTTCGTCGCCGTCACGGACCGTCTCTGAGTCCGGCGATCAGCGCCGTCACGGACCGTCGTACGGCGGCCTCGAACGCCTCCGGGGACAGCGTCGCGCCGGTCCCGGCGACCCGGTCGTACATGAGCCCGTCGAGCATCGCGGCGACCGGCCACGCCGCTCCCTCCGGATCGGGTACGCCGAGCCCGGCCAGCAACTGCGCCAGCATCGACCGCAACTGCCGCCCGCCCTCGTCGATGGCCGCCCGTAGTTCGGGCTGACGGCTCGCCTCCAGGGACAGCTCGTACCGCGCGACCAGGTCGTCCGGCCGGTTCTGCGCGAGCCCGGCTGTCATCGCGACCATCAGGTCGACCGGGTCCGCGCCGGGCGGCGGCATCCCGGTGACGTCCCGCGCGAGCATCCGCCGTACGCAGGCGGTGAGCAGCGCGTTCCGGGTGCGCAGGTAGTACGACGTGGAGCCCGGCGGCAGGCCGGCCTCGGTGTCGACGGCCCGGTGGGTGAGCCCGCGCAGTCCGCGGGTGGCGACCAGGTGGATCGCGGCGTCGGCGATCGCGTCCTGCCGGTCCGCCCCCCGTGGCACTGTCACGCCGGACAGTCTCGCACTTCCCAGCCGGACTCTACAGATGTAGAGTCGAAGCCATGGGGACAGCGATCGTGGTCGGAGCGGGTATCGGAGGGGTCACCGCTGCCGTCGCGCTGCAACGGTGCGGGTGGCAGGTCACGGTGCTCGAGCGGGCGCCCGAACTGGGCGAGGTCGGCGCCGGGATCTCGGTCTGGCCGTCGGCGGTCGCCGTGCTCGAGGAGCTCGGGGTGAAGGGCGTCGAGAAGGCGTCGGTGCCGTCCAAGCCGGCCGGGATGCGCAAGCCCGACGGCCGCTGGGTGGTGAGCGCGGCGGAGCTCGGCGTGGAGATCCCGGTGATGATCCACCGGGCGCAGCTGCACGACCTGATCACGGCCGAGTTCGGCCCGGCGGTCACGGTCCGGACCGGGTACGACGTACGCACGGTCGGGCAGGACGCGGACGGGGTCACGGTCAACGACGAGTTGCGGGCGGAGCTGCTCGTCGCCGCGGACGGAATCCGCAGCGTGGTGCGCGGCGCGTTGTACCCGCAGTACGCCGGACCGCGGTACTCCGGGTTCACGGCGTACCGGGGGATCGCGGACGTCGAGCTCGACGACGGCGGCGGGGAAACCTGGGGCCGTGGGCAACTGTTCGGGTTCGCGCGGCTGATCGACGGGCGGTTCTACTGGTACGGGACCGCGAACCAGCCGGCCGGTACGACGAGCGAGCCGACCGTGTTCGAGAGCTGGCACGACCCGATCCCGCGGCTGATCGCGGGCAGTCCGAAGATCCTGCAGAACGACATCCACGACCTGACGTTGCCGCTGGTGCCGTTCGCGAACGGCCGGGTCGCTCTGCTCGGCGACGCGGCGCACGCGATGACGCCGAACCTCGGCCGCGGCGCATGCTCCGCGATCGAGGACGCCGGCGCGCTCGGCCGGCACCTCCGCGACGGCGACCTGCCCGCAGCGCTGACGGCGTACGACGCCGAACGCCGCCCCGCCACCACCAAGCTGGTGAAACGCTCCCGCTCCCTGGGCCGATTCGCCCAGACCGAGAACCCGATCGCCTGCACGCTCCGCGAAGGCCTCTTCACCGTGGGCGGGAAGCTCCTCGCGCTGCGGCGGCGCTAGGTGCGGACTTCCCCCACTCACCAACCCGCCGGGACGGCGGGCGGGTGCGCGCAGCCGCGGTCCGCGGCGCGGGCCGCACCGCGGTTGGTGAGTGCTGCGCGTCCGCGCCTCCGCGCGAGGTGGAACAATCGCGTGCGTGACCACTCCTCCGCAGGCTCCTGAGATTCCTGGCGCGAAGCATCTCCACTCGGGCAAGGTCCGTGATCTGTACGAGCTGGAGTCCGGCGACCTGTTGATGGTGGCCAGCGACCGGATGAGTGCGTTCGACTGGATCCTGGAGACGCCGATCCCGGACAAGGGCAAGGTGCTCACCGCGATGAGCCTGTGGTGGTTCGAGCAGCTCGACGTGCCGAACCACATCATCTCGACGGACGTACCGGAGGAGGTCGCCGGGCGGGCCGTGGTGTGCGAGAAGCTCGACATGTTCCCGGTGGAGTGCGTGGCCCGTGGGTACCTGAGCGGCTCCGGCCTGCTCGACTACAACGCGACCGGCGCGGTCTGCGGGATCCCGCTGCCGGACGGCCTGGTCGAGGGCTCCCGCCTGGAGACCCCGATCTTCACCCCCGCCACCAAGGCCGAGCTGGGCGAGCACGACGAGAACGTCTCGTACGACGCCATCGTCAAGACCGTCGGCGCGGAGACGGCCGCGGCGCTGCGGAGTACCACGCTGGACGTCTACACGACGGCCCGCGCGATGGCCGAGGAACGCGGGATCATCCTGGCCGACACGAAGTTCGAGTTCGGCGCCCGCGCCGACGGGACGATCGTGCTGGCCGACGAGGTGCTGACGCCGGACTCGAGCCGGTTCTGGCCGGCCGACCAGTGGGCGCCGGGCAAGCAGCAGCCGTCGTACGACAAGCAGATCGTCCGGGACTGGCTGCAGTTCGAGTCGGGCTGGGACCGGAAGTCCGGGGAGGCGCCGCCGCGACTGTCCGACGAGGTCGTCGAGCGGACCCGGTCGGCGTACATCGACGCCTACGAGCAGCTGACCGGGCGGAAGTTCTAGTGTGTCCCGTAAGCGATGTGACTTGACGCTATCGGCGCCCAGGCACGCACCTGGACACCGCTATCGTTCAAGCCACATCGCTTACGGGACACTAGAACATACTCACGCCGACCGCGAGCAGGACGAAGCGGGCGCCGCGTCCGAGCAGCACGGAGGCGGCGAAGAACACCGTGCGCATCCGCGAGGCGCCGCCGATCAGCGCCACGCCGTACAGCGGCGGGATGCCGACGAAGGCGCTCAGCAGCGTGACCGGTACGCCCCAGCGGCTGTCGCTCATCGCGTCCAGCAACCGCTTGCTGAGGTCGCGGTTCCACTGCACGAACCGGCCCCACCGGGTGTCCAGGTTGACCGGTTTGGGCTCCTTCTTGGTCTTCCGGGCGGCGTAACCGGGCCGGTGCCGCACGGCCAGGAACATCGCCACCTTGCCGATCGTCTGGCCGATCGACACACCGACCGCGGCGACCACCGGGTTCAGCGCGTGGGTGGCGCCGAGCGCGAGGACGTACGCCTCCGCGTTCAGGAACGGCACGACCGCGGACCCGATGCCGAAGCCCACTGCCAGTACCAGTTGCCAAACCCACATAACTCCGAGGCTAAGCGCCATTTCGGCCGATGCCACGGAACCTGGGCCTACTTCGGGGAGGGGCCAGGGTTACTACCCATCACTGCCCCTCCGCTGGTACGGCGGCCCGGCGACCGCACAGGATCATGATCAAGCGGTACGACGAGACCACTTTCACCACCAACGCCGCGACCGCGATCGTGTACGGCAGCCACTGCGCGCCGGTCTGGCCGGCCACGATCAGCGAGATCACCACGGCCCCGGTGTTCATCGCCTTCGCGGGCTTGGACCAGTTCCACAGGAAGATCGGCCGGTCGACCTTGTAGAAGTAGTTCGGGCTGAGCATCCACGGCCAGAGCAGGAACGAGAACGTGAGCATCGTGTCCAGTACGCCGAACTGCACCAGGTAGATCGCCAGCGGCCCGATGGTCGCCGGGTACGTCGCCATGAACGCGGCCGCGAGCAGGAACGAGCACGCCCGGTCGCAGACGATGTCGAACACCGCCCCGGACAGCGACTCCTCGTTCCGGCGGCGGGCGACCCAGCCGTCGAGGCTGTCGCCGAACCAGTACGAGAAGTACCCGATCACCAGCCAGACGAGGTTGCCGGTCTGGAACGCGTAGGTGGCGACCGCCATCGCGAGCACGGTCCTGACCAGCGTGATCCGGTTCGGTACGCCGAGCAGCAGCGCCGGACGGACTGCCAGGGGGATTGTGGTCATCAGGCCGCCCTCAGGTTCTCGGGATCGAGTGCGTCCCGGAGTTGGTTGCGAAGCAGGAAACCGGCGACCGTGCCGCCGAGTTGGCCGAACAGCCAGCCGGTGACGGCCAGCACCACCGCCAGGACCACCAGGACCGGGTCGAACACACCGACCGTGGCCCCGGGCATCCGGAGGGCGCCGATGAGCGTGCCGAGGAGCAGGCCGACCGCCAGCGCCGGGGCCGCAACAGCGGTCAACTGACGGCGGACGACCGCGCGCAGGAACTGCAGGTCGACACCCAACGCGGTCAGGCTGGCGAACTGCCGGCGCTGGTCGACCAACTGGTCCGCGACGCCGACGAACAGCGCTGCCATCGCGGTCAGGACCACGAGCAGCAGCCCGACGATCGCGAGCCCGAGCCCGGTCGCGTAGAACGTCCCGCTGCCGGCCAACTCGTACGCCTTGCTGACCACGCTCTCGATCCCGCTGGCCATGGTGCCGATCAGGAAGCCGCAGCAGCCGAGCAGGACGGACATCCTGGAGGACGCCCGGCCGTCGGTGAGCAGCCGGACGCCGGCGAGGAGGTCGGCCGGGTCGCCCGAGCGTCGCATCCGCCGGCCGAGCCAGCCGACCCACACGGTCGACGTGCCGAGAAGGAACAGCGCCGCACCGGCTAGCAGGACCGTGGTCGCGATGAACCCGAGGTAGGGCACGGTGAACAGCCCGAGCACGAGCAGGACAGGCCCAGTAATGAGGGCCGTCCGGCGTTGGGTGACGGGCTGTGGCTCGTACGCCGCGCCGTCTCGGTGCAGCAGGCTGCCGATGACAGCACCGGCGGCCGTGGTCATCGCGATGACCGGGAGCCACAGGACCGCGTCCAGCACCTCAGCACCGGGCAGGACTCGCGCCATCCGAGGTAGGGCTCCGAACACGAGGCTGAGCAGCAGGTAGGTCGGTCCTGCCAGCAGTCCGCCGGCCAGGCCCGCCATTGCCGCGTCGGCCACCGTGAGCTGGCGTAGCTGCTTCCTGGACGCTCCGGCGAACCGGAGCGCGGACAGTCGCCGTTCACGCGCCGCCGTACCCAGCCGCAACGCCTGGACCGACAGGCCACCGACCAGGACGGCCAGGATGATCAGGATCGCTATCAGCCCCGAGCGGAGCCCGGGCTCGGCGATGTAGTTGCTGTAGAGCCCTTCACTCAGCGGGGCCTTGCCCAGCCGGGTGATACGCAGCGCACCGAGCAGGATGGCCCCACTGAGGGCCAGGGCCGCCGTAGCGAGCTGGACCCGGCCACGGTCGGCAGGTGTCCGTGGACGAGCCAGCTGGACCAGCGTCTCGAGAGTCATCAGAGCGCGACCTCGTGCTGGATCAGCCCGTCCCGCAGCCGGATCTCACGGTCGGCCGACGCAGCCACGAGGTTGTCGTGCGTCACCATCAGCAACGCGGCCCCGCGGTACCGGGCGGCCTTCAGCAGTACGTCGAGGAGCTCCTGGCCGGCACGGCTGTCCAAACTGCCCGTCGGCTCGTCCGCGAGTACGACGGAAGGCCCCGTGATCAGCGCACGCGCTACCGCGGCACGCTGCGTCTGGCCGCCCGACAGCTCGGCCGGTACGGCGTCTGCGTCGTCCGCGATGCCGACTTGCTCCAGCCAGTTCATCGCTGACACATGTGCTTCCCCGCGTTCATGCCCCCCCAGTAATAGTGGCAGCGCCACGTTGTCGATGAGCGGCAGGTCCGGCACGAGTTGCCCGAACTGCAGCACAATGCCGATTTTCGTACGCCGGAGGGCCGCACGCTCCGCTTCGGGCAGCTCGGCCAGGTCCTGACCGTCCACCTGGACCGCTCCGACGTCCGGCGTGAGGATGCCCGCCGCGCAGTGCAGCAGCGTGGACTTCCCGCAGCCGCTCGCGCCGGTCACCGCCACGACCTCCCCGGGCGCGAGCTGCAGGGTGACGCCACGGAGGGCGGCGTTGCGGCGGTACGAGTACTCGACCTTGTCCAGTTCCAGCGCGTTCATCAGGCAGTCCCCCTCTGCTCGGCGATGCGGTCCAGCGCGCTGTCCAGCCAGCGCAGGTCGGCGTCCAGGTGGGCCACGGTGTACTCACGGACCAGCGGCGAGGTCGGGTCGTCGTCGGCCGGCGTCTCCCGCAGCTCCCGGATCCGGCGCAGGTGGCTGGCACGCTGACGGGCCAGGAACCCGGCCACGTCGCCGCCGGTACGGATCGCGGCCACGAGCTTGCGCAGTACCTCGTCCGCGCTGCCCCAGGCCGGCGGGACCGGGTCGTTCAGCCAGTCCGTGAGGTGGTCGCGGCCCTTCGCGGTGAGCGCATAGACGGTCCGGTCCGGCCCGCCGCCCGAGGTCTTGTCGACGATCTCGACCAGCCCGTCCCGCTCCAGCCGGCCGAGTGTCGTGTACACCTGCCCGAACGCGAGCGGGCGGCTGTCCGGAAACCAGGCGTCGTGTCCGCGCTTCACGTCGTACCCGTGGGCCGGCCCCCCGGACAGCAGCCCGAGGACGAGCTCGGCTGTGGCCATGCTGAGGACTATACACCGCGTGTATGTACTGAGTGAGTAGTCCGGATGCGGGAGTTCTCCGCCGCGGTCGGTAGGATTCAGCCGTCACCCCGCAACGAATCTGGAGTAGTCAGTGGCTCGCGTTGTCGTCGACGTCATGCTCAAGCCCGAGATCCTCGACCCGCAGGGCAAGGCGGTGCACGGCGCGTTCGGCCGGCTCGGCTTCGACGGCGTGGCCGATGTCCGGCAGGGAAAGCGCTTCGAGATCACCCTGGACGGTGAGGCGACCGAGGAGCGCGTCGCCGAGATCCGGAAGGCCGCGGACACCCTGCTGGCCAACCCGGTGATCGAGGACTACACGCTGCACGTAGAGGGCGACGCCTGATGAAGATCGGGGTCGTGACCTTCCCCGGGTCGCTGGACGACGCCGACGCCCGGCGGGCCGCGGCGGTGGCCGGCGCCGAGGCAGTCGCGCTCTGGCACGGCGACGCGGACCTGCACGGCGTGGACGCGGTCGTCCTGCCCGGCGGATTCTCGTACGGCGACTACCTGCGCGCCGGTGCCATCTCCCGGTTCGCGCCGGTGATGGAGACGATCATCGCGAAGGCCGGCCAGGGGATGCCGGTGCTCGGTATCTGCAACGGCTTCCAGGTGCTGTGCGAGTCGCACCTGCTGCCCGGCGCGCTGATCAAGAACCACCACCGCAAGTTCGTCTGCAAGGACCAGCCGCTGCGGATCGAGAACAACCGCACCGCGTGGACCAGCGACTACGACGCGAACCACGAGATCACGATCGTGCTGAAGAACCAGGACGGTTCGTACGTCGCGGACGAGGCGACGCTGGACCGGCTCGAGGGCGAGGGGCGCGTGGTGGCGCGGTACCTCGGCAACCCGAACGGTTCCTACCGCGACATCGCGGGTGTCACCAACGAGCGCGGCAACGTGGTCGGCCTGATGCCGCACCCGGAGCACGCCGTCGAAACACTCACCGGCCCGACCACGGACGGCCTGGGCTTCTTCACCTCGGTGCTGAAGGCCGTCGTCGCCGGCTGATGGGCTGGTCGGGGGCGCGACGGGTACTCCTCCGCGCCGCGGCGCTCGCTGTCGCAGTCGTGGCCGGAACGGCGGCAGCCCCGGCAACGGCCGCGCCCGCGAGTTTGCTGGCGAAGGTCGTGGTGATCGGGGTTCCGGGGCTGACCTGGAACGACGTGAAGGCCTCGCCGGAGCTGAGCAGCCTCGTGGACCAGGCGCATGTGGGCTCGATCTCGGTGAAGACCGCCGGCCCGCACACGTGTCCGATCGACGGCTGGCTGACGATCAGCGCGGGCACGCGGGCCTGGGGGAACGTGCCGGACCAGCAGTGCGGTGAGCTGCCCGCGGTGACCAACGGCGCGGTCGACGGGTGGCGGACGTACGTCGACCGCCAGGCCGAGCACCATACCGGCGCCCCGATCGGCCGGCTCGGGCAGACCGGATACCCGATCTGCGGCTTCGGACCGGGCGCCGCGATCGCGCTCGCCAAGACCGACGGCACCGTCGCCAACTGGCAGCCCACCTTCGATGCGACCCGGCTGGCGAGCAACGACTGCGGCGACGCGATCGTCGACGCCGGCGCGATGCCGCTGCGCGAAGGACGTCCCGAGGCACGGGCGAAGGTCGCGGACCTGGTCGCGCAGGCGCGGGCCGCCGGCGGCTGGGTCCTGCTGGTCGGCGTGAGCCAGGAGATCCTGAACGCGCACAAGCAGACCCTGGTCGCGATGCAACTGCCGCCCGACAACGGCCCCCGCTGGCTGACGAGCGACAGCACCCGCCGCCCCGGCCTGATCCAGCTGACCGACATCACCGCGACCATCCTCAAGGGCCGCACCCCGGCGACTGTGGACCCGGCCGGCGAGGAGACCGCGGGTCCGTTGGACGGCAGCGAGATCCACTTCACCGGTGACCTGCACACGAACACCGCCGACGTGATCGCCGACCGCCTCGGCGCCAACCAGCGGTACGAACAGCCCCGACCGGTCCTGTTCTACGTAGCCCTGACGATCGTCGGCGCCGAAGTACTCGCTCTGATCTGGTTCCTGCTCCGTCGGTCGCCCGCGTCGCGTCGGGCGGCGATCTTCACGCTCCTGGTGCAGGGCGGCTTCTACATCGCGGTCTTCCTGGCACAGGCCACCGTCTGGTGGCGCTGGCCGTCAGCAGGCTTCTCTTTGTACGCCGTGACGATAGGTATCAGTGTCCTGTCCGCGGTCCTGGCGCAGGTGTTCCTCAAGAAGTACGCGTACTTCGGCCTGGCGGTCGCGACGTACCTGCTGTTGCTCGTGGACGGCGTACTGGGGACCCCAATGCAGCTGGGGAGCATGTACGCCGACGGTCCTGTGATCGGCGGGCGGTTCTACGGCTTCGGGAACTCGACCTTCGCAGCGTTGGGGGTCGGCGCACTCGTCACGGCGGGCTGGGCCGCGCAGAAGCTGCTCGACAAGAGCAAGGTGCAGGCCGCGGTCGCCGTACTGGCCATCGGCGGCGCCGCGATCATCGTGGACGGTAAACCGGGCTGGGGCACCGACTTCGGCGGCATCCTCGCGCTCACACCGGCCGTCCTGCTGATGGCCTGGCTGACGTGGCGCGGCAGCATCTCGCTGCGCGCACTGATCGGTGTCTGCGTGGCCGGCGTACTGGCCGTGACAGCCGTCGCCTACCTCGACTATCTGCGGCCTGAGGACCAGCGGACGCACTTCGGGACGTTCTTCGCCCGGCTGCTCGCCGGGGACGTCGACGATGTGTTCATCCGCAAGCTCAAGATGGCCGTGATGTTCTTCAACGGCCCGTCCGGCTGGGCGATGCTGATCGCGGTACTGCTCTGCGTGCTCGCGACAGTGTTCCCGGACCGCGTTCCCTCGCAGGCGTACCGCGACTTCTACCACAGCAGCCCGATGGTCCGCCCGACCCTGCTGGCGCTGTCGGTCTGCGGCATCGTCGGCATGTTGCTCAACGACGCGGGCGTCGCCCTGCCCGCGATCATGGCCGGCTTCGCCGTCCCGATCCTGGTGGCCCACCTCCTGGCTTCCCACCAGCCAGCTACCGTTTCACCTGTGTCCCACCTAGTGCAGGAGTCCTGAGTTGTCGACCGACACCGTTAGCAACGCCAACAGCACGCCGGACGTCGAGCAGCCGTGGGCTGAGCTCGGGCTGAAGCCGGACGAGTACCAGCGGATCCGGGACATCCTCGGACGCCGCCCCACCAGCTGCGAGCTGGCGATGTACTCGGTGATGTGGAGCGAGCACTGCTCGTACAAGTCGTCGAAGGTGCACCTGCGCAAGTTCGGCGAGATCCCGCAGGAGACGCCGGCCGGGAAGATGCTGGCCGGCATCGGCGAGAACGCGGGCGTCATCGACATCGGCGAGGGGTACGCCGTCACGTTCAAGGTCGAGTCGCACAACCACCCGTCGTACGTCGAGCCGTACCAGGGCGCGGCGACCGGGGTCGGCGGCATCGTCCGCGACATCATCGCGATGGGCGCCCGTCCGGTCGCGGTGATGGACCCGCTGCGCTTCGGCCCGCTGGACGCCCCGGACACCAAGCGGGTGCTGCCCGGCATCGTGTCCGGCGTCGGCGGCTACGGGAACAGCCTGGGCCTGCCGAACATCGGCGGCGAGGTCGTCTTCGACCCGACGTACGTCGGCAATCCGCTGGTGAACGCGCTCTGCGTCGGCGTGATGCGGCACGAGGACCTGCACCTCGCGAACGCCACCGGCGTCGGCAACCAGATGATCCTGTACGGCGCGAAGACCGGCGGCGACGGCATCGGCGGCGTCTCGGTGCTGGCCTCGGAGACCTTCGCCGAGGGCGG
This sequence comes from Kribbella sp. WER1, assembly GCF_054189145.1. Classification (NCBI taxonomy): domain Bacteria; kingdom Bacillati; phylum Actinomycetota; class Actinomycetes; order Propionibacteriales; family Kribbellaceae; genus Kribbella; species Kribbella sp. WER1. The sequence goes on from NZ_CM135186.1 coordinate 5,130,762, forward strand.
CCCGACCAAGCGGCCGGCGGTCCAGGTCGGCGACCCGTTCATGGAGAAGCTGCTGATCGAGTGCACCCTCGAACTGTTCGCCGCGAACGTGGTCGAGGGGATCCAGGACCTCGGCGGTGCCGGCCTGTCCTGCGCGACCTCGGAGCTGGCGAGCGCGGGCGACGGTGGCATGCGGATCTCGCTGGACAAGGTGCCGCTGCGGGACGCGTCGCTGGCGCCGGAAGAGATCCTGATGAGCGAGTCGCAGGAACGGATGATGGCCTGTGTCACGCCCGAGAATGTCGAGGCGTTCCTGAAGATCTGCGCCAAGTGGGACGTGCAGGCCGACGTGATCGGTGAGGTCACCGGGACCGGACGGCTCGAGATCGACTGGCACGGTGAGCGCGTGGTCGACGTACCGCCGCGGACCGTCGCGCACGAGGGCCCGGTCTACGACCGCCCGTACGTCCGGCCGGACTGGCAGGACGCGCTGCAGGCCGACGGCGCCGAGAAGTTGCCGCGGGCAAGCAGCGGCGCGGAGCTGCGGGACACCCTGCTGCGGCTGGTCGCCTCGCCGAACCTGTGCGACAAGTCCTGGGTCACCGACCAGTACGACCGGTACGTGCTCGGCAACTCGGTGCTCGCGCAGCCCGAGGACAGCGGCATGATCCGGGTCGACGAGACCAGCGGCCTCGGTGTCGCGGTCTCCACCGACTGCAACGGGCGGTTCGCCAAGCTCGACCCGTACACCGGCGCGAAGCTGGCGCTGGCCGAGTCCTACCGCAACGTCGCCACCACCGGCGCCCGTCCGGCCGCGGTGACCGACTGCCTGAACTTCGGCTCGCCGGAGGACGCGGGCGTGATGTGGCAGTTCACCGAGGCCATTCGCGGTTTGGTCGACGGCTGCATCGAGCTGGGCATCCCGGTCACCGGCGGCAACGTCTCGTTCTACAACCAGACCGGTGACACCCCGATCCTGCCGACGCCGGTCGTCGGTGTGCTCGGCGTGATCGACGACGTCACCCGGCGGACGCCGATCGGGTTCACGGCCGAGATGGAGGGCCACCAGCTGTACCTGCTGGGGACCACCGAGGACGAGCTGTCCGGGTCCGAGTGGGCGCACGTCGTCCACGGGCACCTCGGCGGACGGCCGCCGGCGGTGGACCTGGAGGCGGAGAAGCAGCTCGCCGACATCCTGATCAACGCGTCCCGCGACGGCCTGATCGACGCGGCCCACGACGTCAGCGACGGCGGTGTCGCGCAGACGCTGGTCGAGTCGGCGCTGCGCGGCGGCGTCGGCGCCCGGGTGTGGGCGCCGGACGGGCTGGACCCGTTCCTGTTCCTGTTCGCGGAGTCGGCCGGCCGGGCGGTCGTCGCCGTACCGCGGACCGAGGAGGTGCGGTTCACCGACATGTGCACCGCGCGCCGCTTCCCGCACGCGAAGGTCGGCGTGATCACCGGCGACACCCTGGACGTCCAGGACCAGTTCGAGGTCCCGCTGACCGAGCTCCGCGAGGCCTGGACCAGCACCCTGCCGGCCGCCCTCAACTGACCCGACCCCACCGCCTCTGGTGGGTTCACCCACCTCGTGCTGGGTTTGCGCCCAGTATCCCGTGGGCGAACCCTGCCTCTGGTGGGTGGACCCACCGGAGGCAGGGGACGGGGGTTTGGTGGTCTGGCACACTCTGAGGGACGAGTGTGAGGTGAGGCGGATGGCTGAGCGGCGACCGGTGAAACCGGCCGACCTGATCGGGTACGCGACGGCGGCCGGGCAGGAGGCGCGGGAGGTCGCGGCGCGGCGCCGGATGGTGAACATCCGTCTCACCGACGAGGACCGGCGCGCGTGCAGCGACGACCTGGCCGAGCAGTTCGCGATCGGCCGGCTGGACGAGGGCGAACTGCACCGGCGGGTCGATCTGCTGAACGAAGCCGTCACGCACGGGGACCTGATCCCGGTATTCGCCGGCCTGCCGACGCCGTCGCTGTACAAGCCCGCGCCGCGGCAGGCGGGGAAGTGGCGGTGGGCGGCGTTCATCGGCGCGGTGTGGATGGCGTTGCCGTTCGCGCTCGCGGGCCTGCTGTTCCTGGTGTTCGGGCGTGAGGTCGCGGCGGCGATCTTCGGGCTGCCCGCGCTCGCCTGGGTGTTCTTCGCGTACCGCTGGGCGTCCCGGCCACAGCGCGACCAGCGCAAACAGTCAGGTCCCTAGCGTCGACTCGCGGGTGATCAGCCGGGCCGGGAGCGTCAGTACGCCGCGGTGCGGCTTGCCGGACAACGCCTTCAGCAGCAGGGTCGCCGCGCGTCGGCCGAGGTCCTCGAGCCGCGGGTCGACGGTCGTCAGCGGCGGGCGGCTGGCCTCCGTCATCACCGACCAGTTGTCGTAGCCGGTGACCGCGATCTCCTCCGGGACCGAGCGGCCCAGCTCGCGGAGCCGGTCGCAGACGCCGCGGGCGATCTGGTCGCTGCCGCAGCTGATCGCGTCCGGGTTCTGCCGCAGTACGACGTCGGTTGCCTGGCGCCCCCATCGCTCGCTCCACTCGCCGTACAGCGGCTCGCCGCAGAGGGCGTCGCCGGCCGTGCTGACGACCGCCTCGGCGCGTTCGGTGGCGGAGCGGTGGTTCGACGGGCCGGTGATGTGCGCGATCCGCTGCCGGCCGAGGTCCTGCAGGTGCTCGATCGCGGCGGCCGCGCCGGCCGCGTCGTCGACGATCACCGACGCGTCCGACGGGTCGGTGGAGGCGGCCAGCGCGTAGACGACCGGGATCGGTACGTCGATCGGCGGCCGGGGCTCGGTCCGGCGGCCGGTGACAACGAAACCGTCGACGCCGCGGGCAACCATCGAGCGCAGGTACGTCAGCTCGCGGAGCGGGTCGTCGCGGGTGTCGCACAGCACGGTGGCCAGCTCGCCGGCGCTGAGCACGTCCTCGACGCCGCGCATGATCGGGATGCTGAACCGGCCGGTGCTGTCGGTGGTCACCAGCGCGACCGTGAACGTCCGGCCGGAGGAGAGCGCGCGGCCGCGGGCGTCCGGCGTGAACCCGAGCTGCTCGGCGGCCCGGCGGACCCGCTCCCGGGTCGCATCGCTCAGCTGGCCGGTGTTGTTGAGCGCCTTCGACGCGGTCCCCGCGGACACGCCGGCGAGCGCCGCGACATCGGCCATTCGCACCGCAGGGGCTCTCATGCACGTTTCCTCTCGGTCGTCCTCCGAAGACTAGCAGGGCCGCGTCCGGGACCTTACTGACCTGGGCTTTGCTGTTGACCGAGGCGATTCTGAGTCCTACGTTGTCAACGACGGAAAACGTGTGCGGTCTTTCCGTCGGTGTGATGTCCGCCCCCGTCACCCGAAAGGCACACCCATGTCCGAACCCACTCCCGAAGGACTGCCCCGACGTGACTTCCTTGGTGTCTCTCTGGCCGCGGCGGTGCTCGTGACGAGTTCCGCGACCGCTGCCCCTCCGTCCGGACCGCCCGCGAGCCGGGGCGGGCATTACGTCCCGCAACGCGCTCCGCTGCGACCTGTCCCGTTCCAGAAGCTCCCGCCCGGTGCCATCGAGCCTCGCGGCTGGCTCGCGCAACAGCTCGACCTGCAGGTCAAGGGGCTGTGCGGCCGGTACGACGAGATCTCGGACTTCCTCGTCTACGACACCAACGGCTGGGTCGACCCCGCGTTGGGCGCGTGGGAGGAGTTGCCGTACTGGCTGCGCGGATTCGGCGACCTCGGCTACGTCACGGGCGACACCGGCGTACTGACCAGGACCCAACGGTGGATGGACGGCATTCTCGCCACGCAGACGGCGGACGGGTGGTTCGGACCTGAACGGTTGCGGACGTCGCTGGAGGACGGGCCGGACTTCTGGCCGGGCATGCCGTTGCTGGCGGCGTTCCGATCCTGGTACGAGTACTCCGGGGACGAGCGGGTCATTCCGTTCATGAAGAAGTATCTGCGGTTCCAGAACACCCAGCCGCCGGAGGTGTTCAACCGGTCCTGGGGTGCGTTCCGCTGGGGCGACAACATCGACAGCGCGTACTGGCTGTACAACCGCACCGGTGAGTCGTGGCTGCTCGACCTGGTGACCAAGATGCACAACGGGTCGGCGGACTACGTCAACGGCATCCCCACCTGGCACAACGTCAACCTGGCGCAGGGTTTCCGCGAGCCGTTGCAGTACTGGCTGCTGTCCGGAGACGCCCAGCACCGGGAGGCGACGTACCGGAACTATGCGACGGTAATGGGGCTGTACGGGCAGTTCCCGGGTGGTGGGTACGCCGGCGACGAGAACTCGCGTCCTGGGTTCGGGGACCCGCGGCAGGGGTTCGAGACGTGCGGGATCGTCGAGCTGATGCACAGCTGCGAGATGCTCACGCGGTTCACGGGCGATGTTGCGTGGACGGACAGGTGCGAGGAGCTCGCGTTCAACTCGTTGACGGCGTCGTACGACCCGCAGCAGCAGGTCATGCACTACATCACCTGTGCGAACAGCGTGCAGCTGGACGACCAGCCGAAGCACGGGCAGTTCCAGAACGCGTTCCCGATGGGGTCGTACAAGTACGGCGTGCATCAGTACCGGTGCTGCCCGCACAACTACGGCATGGGCTGGCCGTACTACGTGCAGGAGCTGTGGCTGGCGACGACCGACAACGGTCTGGCGGCGTCCATGTACGCCGCCAGCAAGGTGACTGCGACCGTTGGCAACGGGGAGACCGTTTCGGTGGTGCAGGACACGGAGTACCCGTTCTCGGACACCATCACGTTTACAGTCGAGTCAAAGCGGTCGGTGCGATTCCCCTTGTATTTAAGGCGCCCTGGCTGGGCGCATGGTGCGTCGGTGAAGGTCAACGGCGAGCCTGTGCGTACGGCTGGCGACTGGATGAAGGTAGAGCGCACCTGGCATCCGGGAGACCGCGTAGAGCTGACCCTGCCGATGCGTACCACCACCCGGGTCTGGAACGACAACCACGACTCGGTGTCCGTCGACCGCGGCCCGCTGACGTACTCCCTGCAGATCGACGAGCGGTACGAACGCATCGGCGGCACGGAGGAGTGGCCGGAGCTGTCGGTGTACCCGGAGTCCCCGTGGAACTACGGGCTCGTCGCGGGCGCGTCCTTTGACGTCGTACGACGGGACGGCGGCGACAACCCGTTCACACAGGACGGCGTACCGCTCGCACTCACCACTCAGGCGCGACGGATCCCACAGTGGGAAACGGACACCGAGAACGTCGTAGGCCTGCTCCAACAGAGCCCTGCACAGTCGGACCAGCCCGTGGAGACGGTGACCCTCATCCCGATGGGCGCTGCGCGACTACGCATCACGTCGTTCCCACAGGTGTCCACGGCCGGCCAGGAGTGGACGTACCGCACCAGGATCACCGCCTCCCACGTCAACGACGGCGACTCCCTCGAAGCCCCCGACTCCGGCCGTACGCCGGAATCCTCCGCAGACACGTCGATTCCACGCTTCACGTGGTGGGACCGCCGCGGCACGACCGAGTGGATCGAGTACGACCTCCGCTCGCCCCGGGACCTCGCGAGCGTCGCGACCTACTGGTACGACGACACCGGCTCCGGCCAGTGCCGCGTACCGCAGTCCTGGCGAGTCCTGTGGCGCGACGGCGACACCTGGCGCCCAGTCGACAACACTACGCCGTACGGCGTCACACCTGACCAACTGAACAACACATCCTTCACCCCGGTCCACGCCCAACACGTCCGCGTGGAGGCCGTACTACGCCCGACGTACTCGGGAGGATTGCTGCTTTTGACATTCGACTGACCACTTGGTTCTGCGAGAATGCTCTCGGGGTGAGCCGAGGGGGAACCAGTGGCGATCGACGCGATGCTGGAGCATGTCGTGCTGGCGCAGCTGCGACATGCTCCACTCACGCGCGCCGAGTTGGTACGCCGTACCAGCGCGACCGACTACACGGTGCAGGCCGCTCTGGACGAGCTGGTCCAGGAGGGCGCCGTCGCGCGGCTGCCGCAGCGGGGCATGCCGGCCGAGTACGAGCTGACCGCCGCCGGTGCCATCCGTCTGAAGCTGGTCGCGGAGATGCTGGACTCTCCCTCCAAGGCCCTCGGCAGGGCGCTCGGCGGCATGCTCGCCGGCGCCATCAGCGAGAGCGTGCGCGATAGCTCCCAGGTGCGGATGACTCCCGAGGAGTTGGAGCGTGCGGTCCTGCAGACGCTGGGCCACGGGCGAAAGAGCCGCGACGAGCTGGTACGCCGGACCGGTGCGGCGCCGCACGAGGTGCAAAGCATCCTGGACCACCTGCTCCGCAGGGCCGTGATCGTCCAACGCCCACAGGACATCGGACCCGTCGAGTACGAGCTGGTCGGCGCCCGTCCCAAGCGCCGCCCGCCCAAGAATCTCCGGAACCGGGGTATCCCGCTGACCAGCGAGGACCGGCAGCGGTGCGCCGTGGCCCTGACGGACCTGTACATGGCCGGCACCATCGATCAGGCGGAGCTGTCCCGACGCATCGACCTGTTCGTCAGCACGGCACGGACCCGCAGCGACCTGAAGGCGGTCTTCGACGGGCTGCCGATGCCCGACCTGGACGGGCCTGGGCCCAGTGCGTCTCCGGCTCCCGAGGTGTCGCTGGTGGCGCGGCCGCCGGCGGCTGAGCGGGAGTTGGTGGTCAGGTTCGTGAAGGAGCTCGCGGTCGGGGTGGTGTTCGCCGGCGTGCTGATCGTGGTGCACGCTCCGCTGCTGATGGCGGGGTTCATCGGGCTCGTCGTGGGCTGGCGTATGTTCCTGGTGTACCAGAAGTGGGTCAAGGACCACAGATAGTCTGTGGGCGTGGAGCCTGTGTTGCGGTTGGCTGGGGTGGGGGACGGTCCTGCGGTGGCTGCGTTGGCGCGGGCTGCGGTTGAGGCGCAGTTTCCGGCGTACTACGACGCACAGCAGACGGCCAGTGCGGCTGAGCACATCACCACGCTGGACACTGCTCTGATCGACGACGGCACCTACTACGTGCTGGAGGCGGCCGGCGAGGTCATCGCGTGCGGTGGGTGGAGCCGGCGGAACAAGCTCTTCAACGCGAGTACGGCGGGAGCTGATACCCGGCTGCTCGATCCGGCGACCGAACCGGCCAGGATCCGGGCGATGTTCGTCCGGGCGGACTGGACGCGGCGTGGGCTCGGACGGGCGATTCTTACCGCCTGTACGGACGCCGCGCGCGCCGAAGGGTTCACCCGGCTCGCCCTGATGGCGACGCTGCCCGGCGTACCGCTCTACAAGGCCTATGGCTTCACCGAGGTGGAAGACGCACAGTTGCCGATGCCGGACGGGACCATGCTCCCGGGCGTCGCGATGGAACGACCGATCGAGGAGAAGGTATGACCGCAGGTACTACTGTCACCGCACCGGACGGCACCGAGGTCGTGCTCGGTGAGATCGGCACCCGCGTGCTGCTGAAGAACTCACGGGTCCGCGTCTGGGAGGTCGAGCTGCAGCCCGGTGCGGCGCAGGGCTGGCACCTGCACCACAACCCGTACGTCGTGCTCTGCCTGTCGACGTCGCCGTGCCACATGGACTGGCTGGACGGCAGCCCCGCCCGCCACCTGAGCGAGACCGTCGGCGGTTCGGTCTACCGGCCCGTGTCGCCGGTCCACATGCTGACGAACGACGGGGACGCGCTGTACCTCAACCGCCTCATCGAGGTCCTGGACCTGGGCGAGGAGGCGTCGGGCGAGCCGTACTCCGCGGCTGACACAGCCGATGCGGGTTTCGAGCAGGACGGCGAGGTCCCGACGAAGGTCGTGGTCGACGAGGACGACGTACGCGTCCAGCACGTGACTCCCGAGGCGGGGGAGTCCTACACCTGGCACACCGGCGCTTACCCGGCGCTGGTCGTCGACCTGGACCTGTCGAGCCCAGACGTGACCTATCTGGAGCCGGGAGAGTCCTACACGCTGCCCGCGAAGCCGGAGCGGACGTCCGGCTTCAACCTGGTCGAGCTGCGCTACTACAGCAAGCCACGCACCTGACCCGCGTCCCGAGCGGCCAGCACTGCGGCAGTGTCGACCTGGCTCAGGTCGGCCTGTCGTAGCCGGGCCTTCACCAGCGGCACCTGCGGGCCGACAGCGCTCAACTCGTGCACTCCCAGGGCAGCCAGCAGTACGGCGGCCTGCGGGTCGCTGGCGAGGTCACCGCACACCGCCACGCGTACGCCCGCCGTCCGGACCACGTGGTCGATCAACTGCAGTACGGCCGGGTCGAGACCGTCCGCGAGCGGTGCAACGGCGGCGTTCGTACGGTCGGCAGCGGTCGTGTACTGCGTGAGGTCGTTGGTGCCGATGCTGACGAAGTCGAGGTCCTTGGCGAGCGTGGCGACCCGGAGCGCGGCGGCCGGGACCTCGACCATGATGCCGACCTCGAGACCGTCCCGCGGGCCGAGCTCGTGCAGCGCCCAGTCGACCTCGTCCGCGGTCGTGACCATCGGGAACATCACGTGGACCGGCGTTTCGGCCGCCGTCCGCCGGATCGCTTCGAGCTGATCGCGGAGCAGTTCCGGGCGTCGCCGGAAGACGCGCAGACCGCGTTCGCCGAGGAACGGGTTCGGCTCGTGCTCCTGCGGGAGGAACGGGAGCGGTTTGTCGCCGCCGATGTCCCAGGTGCGGATCGTGATCGGCTTGTTCCCGAGCGCCCGCGCGATCGCCCGGAACGCGTCGACCTGCTCGTCGACGGTCGGCGCCGTCCGGCGGTCCCCGAACAACACCTCGGTCCGCACCAGCCCGGACCCGTCCGCGCCGTGTACCTCGACCGCATCCTGGACGGCGCCGACGTTCACGAGGACGTCGATGGTCCGCCCGTCCTGCGTGGTCGCCGGCGCGGCGGCCTCCGCGACGGCCCGCTCCCGCTCGCCCAGCCGGTCGGCGATCGTGGCCCGTACCGCGGCCTCGTCGGGGGAGGTGTCGAACGTCCCGGTCCGGGCGTCGAACGCGATCAGTGTCCCGGGTCGTACGTCGATGTCGCCGATCCCGGCGATCAACGGGATCCCTCGCGATCGGGCCACGATCACGCCGTGCCCGGTCGTCCCGGCCGCCCGTACCGCGACGCCCGCGATCCGCGAGACGTCCAGGGTGGCCGACGTACCGGCGTCCAGTTCCGGCACCACCACGATCCCCGACGACGGGGGAGCGTCAGGCTGATCGGTCAGCTGCCGAAGCACGCGGTCGCGGACGGCGCGGACGTCCTGCGCGCGCTCCTGCTGGTACGGGTCGTCGAGGGACTCGAAGGTCGTTGCCAACGCGTCGTACGTCTGCTTCCAGGCGTCCGGCGCCGACGTACCGGCCGCGATCGTCGCGCGGATCTCGTCCAGCAGTGTGCGATCGTTCAGCAGCGCGAGGTGGGCCTCGAAGATCCCGCCGTGCTCGCCGCCGGCGAGGCCCCGGAGCTCGCCCGCCACCACCCGAACAGCCTCGTCCAGCCGCTCGGACTCGTTGTCGCCGGCAACATAACTGCTCAGATCGACTGCCCCACCGGCAAGAATCGCCGGACCGATCGCGACATCCAGCCCCGACCCGCCGGCCAGCGGCGGCGCCACCACATCGCCGAAGTTGTCAGTGGCAAGCGCTTCGACAGCAGCCAGCGCCTCGGCAGCCTGCGCGCCGCTGGCCCCGACTCGCAAGCGATGCCCCTGCTGCGCATTCAACGTCGCGACCATGCTCAGACTGCCCGCATCCACGGGCCCTTTCCCGGTGTCCAGATCGGTCAGCGTGACGACAGCGTCAAAACCGTTGACCAGACCAACCAACCGAGCCGCCGGCCGGGCGTGCAGTCCATGCTCGTTCCCGACCACGACGTCGACAGTCTGATCACCGGCAACCACCGGCGCGGCCTCGACAGCCACATCTCCCAGATGATCCTGCTTCCCGGCCAGCCCGCGCGCCGCCTCCGCGGCCACCGCGTCGAGCGAGGCACCGGTCGACGCCGTCACCACGGCAGCGACCAGTCCCTCCACCAACGGCGCACTCGTCAACCGCACCCGCTCCGCGACCTCGGGATCGACGAACTCCAACGCCATCTCGGCGCTCAGCACCGCCGACCCCAGATCCAGCAGCACGAGTACGCCGTCCGGGCTGTCCGCCGTGCCGAGCGCCTCCGCGACCGCCGCCGCGTCGGTCCCGAACGTGGTCGCATCCAGCCCCGCGGCCACCGCGATCACCGGCCGCTTGTCCTCGGCAACCATCTCCGCGGCCAGCCCGACCGCGGCGTCGGCCAGCGCGCGGCTGTGCGACACCACCACGATCCCGATCATGACAGCGTTCGGGCCGCGGACTCCAAGATCAGCGTCGTACTGGTGGCCCCCGGATCCTGATGCCCGGCGCTGCGTTCACCGAGGTAGCTGGCCCGCCCCTTGCGCGCGACCAGCGGCACGGTCGCGTCCCGCCCCTTCGCGGCCGCCTCCGCGGCGGCCGTCAACGCCGTACGGACGTCCGCCCCACCGGCTACCGCATCGTCGTACGCCGTCAACGCCGGCGCCCACGCGTCGTACATCGTCTTGTCCCCGAGCTCCGCCTTCCCCCGGGCGAGCACCCCCTCGACCCCCGCGTGCAGCCCCTTCCCGATCGCCTCCGGCGTCAGGTCGGCCCCCGCGAGCGCGGTCCCGAACCGCAGGAAGAACGTCCCGTACAACGGCCCACTGGCCCCGCCGACCTTGCTGACCAGCGTCATCCCGGCCTTCTTCAGCAACTCGTCGACCGACCCGAACGACATACCGTCCAGCACCTCGACGACCGCCTGGAACCCACGATCCATGTTGGCCCCGTGGTCGGCATCCCCGATCGCCGAATCCAGCTCGGTCAGGTACGCCGCGTTCTCGTGCAGCACCCGCGCGACGTCCCGCATCCAGTTGACGAAGTTCTCGACGCTCATGCACCCCACCGTAGGCCGGGGGTGTTCACCGGGGCGTCCCAGAGACGTACCAGTTCGTCGTCCACCTTGAGGAGGGTGACCGAGCAGCCGGCCATCTCGAGGGAGGTGATGTAGTTGCCGACCAGGGAGCGGGCGACGGTGATGCCGGCGCGGTCGAGGAGCTGGGCGACTTCGTTGTACATCACGTACAGCTCGATCAGCGGCGTACCGCCCATGCCGTTGACGAACGCGATCACCGAATCGCCTTGGGCGTAAGGGAGATCGGACACCACCGGGTCGACGAGCAGCTCGGCGACCTCGCGGGCGGGGGCCAGGGGGAGGCGTTGGCGGCCGGGCTCGCCGTGGATGCCGATGCCGACCTCCATCTCGTTCTCGGCGAGGTCGAACGTGGGCTTGCCGGCGGCCGGGACCGTGCAGGACGTGAGCGCCATACCCATGCTGCGGCCGTTGTCGTTGACCCGTTTCGCGAGGTCGGCGACCTCCTGCAGCGGGCGGCCCTCCTCGGCGGCGGCGCCGACGATCTTCTCCAGCAGGACGGTGACGCCGACGCCGCGGCGGCCCGCGGTGTACAGGCTGTCCTGGACGGCGACGTCGTCGTTCGTCACCACCGACAGCACCTCGGTCCCGGCGTCGGCCGCGGCGAGCTCGGCGGCCATCTCGAAGTTCATCACGTCGCCGGTGTAGTTCTTCACGATGTGCAGTACGCCGGCACCGGCGTCGACGACCTTCGTCGCGGCCATCATCTGGTCCGGTACCGGGGACGTGAACACCTCGCCCGCGCAGGCCGCGTCCAGCATCCCGAGCCCGACGAACCCGCCGTGCATCGGCTCGTGCCCCGACCCGCCGCCGGAGATCAGCCCGACCTTGCCGGGACGCGGCGCGTCCTTGCGGTACACGATCCGGTTCTCCAGGTCCACCCGGAGCCGGTCCGGATGCGCCGCCGCCATTCCGCGCAGCGCCTCACTCACAACATCTGCGGGGTCGTTGATGAGCTTCTTCATGAACCCATCTGAGCACAGGTACGCCGCCTACGGGAGGGCCTCCACCTCCGAAAGCAGCGGGATCGACCGGATCGGGCGGCTCATCGTGAGCAGTACCGCACCGACCGCGAGCAGTGCCCCGAAGAGCAGCAGGGCGGTTCGCGCGCCCAGTGTCCCGAGCAAAACGCCGCCGAGGAACGGCGCCAGCGGAGCCGCGGTGTTCGCCATGAACATGAACGCGCTCTGCGCCCGGCCCTGCAGCTGGTTCGGCGTGATCAGCATCTGGTAGCCGAACAGGCCGGAATTCAGCGCCGGCAGCAGGAACACGGCGAGCGCCGGCAGCGCGATCAGTACGGCGGGACGGATACTCGCGGCCGTCGCCGCGAACGTCACGGTCACCACCCAGGCGCCGACGATCGTGATCTTCCCGGCGCTGTACTTCGCCAGCAGCCGCGGCGCCGCGAACGCACCGGCCAGGCCGCCGACGCCCATCGCGGTCTCCAGCAACCCGATCACGGACGGCCGTACGCCGCGTTGCTGCATGCTCAGGATCAGCACCAGGATCGCGCCGTTCGCGGCGAAGTTGAGCAGCGTCGCGGTGACCGCGATCGTCCGGAGATCCCGCTGCCGGAACAGCCAGGCCAGTCCGGTCCGGATCGCCTTCAGGATCGGCTCGTGCGTCTCGCCCTCGGGCTTCGCGGCGGACAACGGGTGCCGGATCGTCGTCAGCATGATCGCCATCACCAGGTACGAGATCGCGTCCGCGGCGACCGGGATCGCCCGGCCGATCGAGAACAGCAGGCCGCCGAGCGGTGCTCCGGCCAGCCCAGCGACATTCTGCCGGCCGTGCGAGGCGGCAAGCGCCGTACTGATGTCCTCCGGGGCGACGATCTCGCGGAGCGCGGCGCTCTCGGCCGGCATGAACAGCGCATATCCGGCGCCGTTGACCAGCCCGACCAGCAGCAGGTGCGGCAGCGTCAGGTGGCCGAGCCAGCTCGCGACCGCGACCGAGCCGAACAGGAAGGATCCGAGGAAGCTGTAGCCGATCAGGATCCGCCGCCGACTCCACCGGTCGGCGAGGGCTCCGCCCGGCAGCGCCACCAGGACCGTGCCGAGCGAGGCCGCCGTACCGACCAGACCGGCCTGCACGGGGGAGCCGGTGATGGCCAGGCCGAGGAGCGTGAACACGAACGAGCTCATCGCAGAGCCCAGCGAGCTGACCGTCTGTCCGGTCAGCAACTTCAGGTAATCACCGTTGTGCAGCAACCCCCGGGCGGACATAACCGCGAGAGTATGCCTGCGGCAGGCTCACACATCAGCCCCGATGCATTGCAACTTGATGCAATCAGTCCTTGGGGCGGAGCAGTGGGCGGACGACCTCGCGGGCGTCGTGGATGCGGGACTTGACGGTGCCGAGCGGGGCGCCGACCTCGGCGGCGATCTCCTCGTACGACAGCCCGTACACGTCCCGCAGTACCAGCGGGGTGACCATCTGCGGACGGTCCCGCTCAAGGGTCTCGAGGGCTTCCAGGAGGTCCAGGCGGGTGCCGGCGATGACGCTCGTGGTGCGCGGGTCCGGCTTCTCCATCTGCTCCGGGTTGTGGGCGGCCTGGGCGGCGCGCTTGAGCTTGCGGTACGTCGAGCGGGCGGAGTTGGCCGCGACCGAGTGCACCCAGGTGGAGAAGCTGCTGCGACCGGAGTACGTGTTGATCTTGGTCGCGATGTTCAGCAGCGCCTCCTGGGCCGCGTCCTCCGCGTCGGCGGAGTACGGCAGGACGCTCCGGCAGATCCGCAGGACGCGCGGATGCACCTGCCGGAGCAGGTCGTCCATCGCGTTCTTGTCGCCCGCCTGGGCCCGCTCCGCGAGGGTCGCAAGGTCGTCCGTCGGGCTGGTGCTCTCGCTCATCTGCGCCTTTGCTCTCCATGGGCCCCGGTCAGGGACACTCCAATGACCCATAATGCCTTGTATGGGGGTCCCAACCAGACTCGGTCGGTACGTCGTGCGCCGACGCCTGGGTTCAGGCGGTTTCGCCACGGTCTGGCTCGCGCACGACGAGCAGCTCGACGCCGAGGTGGCGATCAAGGTGCTGGCCGACAACTGGGGCCACGACGACTCGGTCCGGCACCGGTTCCTCGAGGAGGGCCGGTTCCTGCGCCGGGTCGAGTCCGAGCACGTCGTCCAGGTGCACGACGTCGGTGAGCTGGAGGACGGGCGCCCGTTCCTGGTGCTCACGTACGCCGACCGCGGCACGCTGGCGGACCGCCTGAAGCAGAAGCCGCTGCCGCTCCCGGAGGCGGTCGACGTGGTCGTCCAGGTCGGCCGTGGCCTGCAGGCGCTGCACCGGCGCGGGCTGCTGCACCGGGACGTGAAGCCGGCCAACGTGCTGTTCCGCAGTACCGACGACGACGGCGAGCGGGCCGTGCTGTCCGACCTCGGCCTGGGCAAGTCGCTCGACGAGGTGTCGCGGATCACCATGCCCGGCGGGACCCCGTCGTACGTCGCTCCCGAGCAGGCGTTGGGGGAGCGGCTGGACCAGCGCGCCGACCAGTACTCGCTGGGAGCCGTCGCGTACGCCGCGCTCACCGGTCGGTCCCCGCACCAGGTGGACGGGCTGGGCGCCGCCAGCCGGGTGCAGGTGGCACCGCCGCCGAGTTCGCTCGGGTTCGAGCTGCCGGAGCAGGTCGACGCCGCGATCGTGCGGGCGCTGGACCCGGACCGCGAGAAACGCTGGCCGGACGTGCAGACGTTCACCAAGCAGCTCGTCGGCGCGCTCGACGAGGACACCCGCGACTTCCCGCTCGCCGAGCGCGAGAGCGTCCAACTGGCCGACGAACCCGAGGACGACGCGGACAAGACCGCCCTGAGCGACGAGAACCAGCCGACGGTCGTGAAGACCGTCGAGCCGTCAGAGGTCGTGGAGGACACGGAGCCGCCGGCTGAGGCGGCAGCCGTCGTACCTCCGCAGAAGAAGCGCCGACGGGGGCGTTGGGTGATTGCGGCGCTACTCGCGCTCGTGATCGGCGGTGGAGTGGGGTACGGCGGTCAGTGGTACCTGGCCGGCCGCAAGGTGATCACGGTCGCGAAGGACGGGTTCCAGGTGAACCTGCCGCGCGCCTGGGCGCAGTCCATGGCCTCGTCGCAGTGGACCGTGCCAGGTGGTACCACCAGTGCGCCGGCGTTCCGGGTCAGCGAGGACGCGAACTGGTCAGGCGAGACGCCGGGCGTCTTCATCGGCGTGTCCAGCACCAAACTGGCGCTGCCGGACAGCAAGCAGTGCCAGAACGTCGGGTCGCCGCTGCCGCACACGGTCGGTGGACAGTCGGTCACGGACCGGGTTTCCGGCGGCTGCTTCGGTGCGGATATCGTGCTGCTCCAGCGGGTCGTCGATCACGGGGACGGCGGCTCGCTACTCGTTCAGGTGGTCGTACCCGGGTCGAACCAGGTGCGCGCCACCGAGATCGCTGACACGGTGCAGTACACCCCCTAGGACGTCCCCATGCGTTTCCCGACCGAACGGCTCCGGCCTTCGCCGGCGCTGATCCAGTGCGTACGCCGCAGGTTCTACCGGATCCGCTCCACCATCTTCCGCACCATCTGGCCCGTCGACTGAGGTCCCTGCACGGTCAGCCAGGTGATGCCCAGGGCAACAGCCCACAGTCCGCCGCCGAGCCACGCGAGTACATGCAGCCCGTTGACGAACACGGGTGTGTGGCCGACGACAGCGCCGTACACGCCGATGCCCAAGGCGCCCACGGCCTGGCGGCTGGTGTTGTTGACCCCGCTGGCAAAGCCCGCGCGGTCTGCGGGCAGCGCGGCGATCGCTGCGTGCACCACGGCTGCTGTCAGGAAGCCCATACCGATGCCTAAGCCGAGCTGCACGGGTACGACGGCCGCATAGCCGCTGTGGTTGTTCACCGTGAGCAGGCAGAGCGATCCGGCGACACCTAACGCCAGTCCTATGGTCATCGGGAGCCGTGGGCCGTAGCGGGCGGTGATGCGGCCGGAAATCGGTCCTAGTACTGCTAGTGGGAGAAAGAGCGGGATGAGCTCCAGTCCGGCGCGGAACGCCTGCTGGGACAGGTGTTCCTGCAGGTAGAGCGTCAGTACGAGCACCGTGCCGAGGCCGACGAAGTTCATCAGCCCGGCGATCACGTTGGCGCCGATGAAGTCCTTGCCGATCCGCAGCCTGGCGTTGGGCCGGGTCTGGTGGGGCTGCCGGTGAGGTATTAGTCGCCAGGCCAACGGAAGGCCTGCCGCGACGATCGGCAGGTTGATCAGGAACACGGCCCGCCAGCCCAGCACAGCCACCAGGGCACCGCCGAGCAACGGACCGGACGGCAGCGCGAGAGCGCCGGCACCTGACCAGATACCGACAGCGCGCGCTCTTGCGGCGCTGTCGACGTACAGGTCGGTAATGACGGCAAGCGTTCCTGGGAGCAGCAGGGCGGCGCCTATGCCCTGTATGGCTCGTGCAGCGACGAGTAGCTCGATGTTGGGCGCCAGGCCGCACGCGAGCGAGGCCCCGCCGAAGACAGCGAGCCCGGACAGTACGACGCGTCTGTGGCCGACACGGTCTCCCAACGCGCCGCAAGGAAGCAGCAGGCCCGCCAAGGCGATCATGTACGCCGCTACAACCCACTGCTGACCAGCCAGGCTCGTCACGAGATCGACCCGGATCGTCGGCAGCGCCACGTTGACGACCGTCACGTCGAGCTGGATCAGGAAGATGCCGACGCACAGCAGTGCAAGGAGCATGCTTCCCAAGTTCCCATCTCAATACTTCGGGATCCGTCGAAGTGTGTTGGTGTCAGCATGGGGTTATGGGCGGAGACGCGGACGTAGCACGCGTGGCAGCGCTGATCGCTGAGCCGGCCAGGGCGAAGGTCTTAATGGCACTGGCCGACGGCAGAGCACTCCATGCCTCGCTCCTGGCCTCCGAGGCGGGCGTTTCACCGCAAACGGTCAGCGCACACCTCCGCAAGCTGCTGGACGGCGGCCTGGTCACCGTGGAACGTTCAGGCCGCCACAGGTACTACGGACTCGCCGGACCTGACGTAGCCGCAGCAGTAGAAGCTCTGGCCCGCCTGGCCAAACCCCAGCCGATCACCTCGCTCCGCCAGAGCACCCGCGCCGCGGCCCTCCGCGAAGCCCGCACCTGCTACGACCACCTGGCCGGACGCCTCGGCGTAGCCCTCCTGGAAGGCCTGGTACGCCGTGGCGCCCTGATCCGCACCGACGGCGGCCAAGGCACCGAACGCCGCCCCACCGACCCCCTGGCGCAACAACTCCCCGACGGCCCGTACGCCCTGGGCCCCAACGCCGTAGAGGTCTTCGCCGAGCTAGGAGTTGACCTGACCACCCAGCCGACCCGCCGCCCGCTGCTGAGGTTCTGCGTCGACTGGAGCGAACAACGCCACCACCTGGCCGGCCAACTGGGCGCCGCGACCACCAACGCCCTCCTGACCCGCCACTGGCTCCACCGCCGCCCCCACCAACGCGCCGTCGACCTGTCAGAAGACGGCCGTCGCGGGCTCGCGCAGGTGCTGTGACTCAGAGCGGGCTGTCGTGCCGCTCGACGCTCTTCGTGGCGTGCTCGAGGACGTCCTGCAGGGCCTTCTTGTCCTGCGGGAGCCCGGTCGAACTCATCTCCACCGCACAGTTCCCGCTGTCGTCGGCGACCCACCGGACGATCACGTACCGCAGCACGCCCTCCGGCGACTGGTCCGGCGGCGGCACGTACGTGTAGGAGATCGTGGCGTAGTCGGAGTCGACCTCCTGCGAGATCAGGTTCAGCATCTGGTCCGGCGAGAGCCGCTTCAGTTCGGCGATCCGCGCCTGCATCGACGCCGCCGGCGGCCGCTTGATCGTGAACCCACCCTCGACCCGGATCCACCGCTTCCCCGTCGGATCGGTGAACCGCCCCGTCTTCGGCGGATACGGCTGCGTCAGCCCCCACCCGTCCGGCACGCGGAGCGTGATCCGCGACTTCACCACGCTCTTCACGTAGAACGTCTGACTCCGGTAACTCAGGTCTCCCGCATCCAGCGCCGGCGAGTCGTCGTACGTCACCTTCCGCGGCGGAGCCGGAGTCGTCGGCGGTGGCGACGTACTCACCGAACTCATCGGCAACGGCGCCGCCGTCCCCGCCAAACTGGGCTCCGCGGTGAGGAACAGCCCGGCCCCATACCCCCCGGCGCCGCCGGCCCCGGCAAGACCCAGCAACCCGGCGCCGAGCATTGCCCGCCTGGTGACAGTCCTCGCCATGCCCCCACCTCCCCAGATCTCCCTAACAGAAGACACCTGAGCCCGCTCTCAGGTTGCACCGGGCAGGTAACGATTCCGTGAAAGCCCGGCGCCGGTCCGTGTCAGTCGCTCTCGCTGACCGAGGCGGAGGCCTTCTGGAGGATTTCCTTCAGCGCGGGAGCGTCCTCGGGGATGCCGGTGATGCTCATCGAGATGTTGGCGAGTTCGCCGTTCGTCGCGACGAACCGGACGATGACGTACCGCAGGGTGTTGCCGGGGATGAAGGTGTAGATCAGCGTGCCGACTGCGCGGCTGCGGCCGTCGTCGCCGGTGATCACGTCGTTGCTCTGGTCGACGATCTGGACGTTGTTCTCCGGCGCCTGGCTCTTCCGCAGGTCGATGATCAGCTGGGCGATCGCGTCCTTCGGCGTCTGCGTGGCCGGCTCGACCGCCTGGACGCGCACGGCACGTTGCCGGAGCTTGTCCAGGAACTTGACCTCGTCGTCGTGGTCCGGGTCCCTCGTCAGCGCCCAGCCCTGCGGGATGTCGACCGACAGTTGGACCGGCTGCGTGTTCTTCGGGTGCACGGTGAACGTGCGGTTGCTGTAGGTGAGCCCTGGCTGCAGCGGGTCCAGGTTGCTCGGGACCGGGGTCTTCACCGGGAGGGGCGGCTCGGTCGGAGTGGGAGTCGGTGTGGGGGACGGGGAGACGGCGCCCAGCGGTCCGGCGGTGCCAGAGGCGGTGGGGTCGGGGGTGTCCCAGCGGTCGCCGGCGTAGTAGCCGGCGCCTGCGCCGAGGGCCAGGGCCAGCAGGAGCAGGCCGGCCAGGAGGACTCGTCTCACGCGTGCACCGGTCCACGGGCGGGCGTCACGGACTCGCCGGGCCGCGGTACGACGCGCGTCGTACCGGCCGGATGCGGGAAGGCGGTCGCGGGCACGGGGTCCATCTTCTCAGGCGACCGAGGCACCGGCCCAAAAGCCCGGCGGCCCGCCCGGAGTCGTTTTCACACCGGTATCGACTGAATCCTTTCAACGAGGTCTTGACACCCTCCCGGGCCGTACGTAGCGTCCCGCGTGACAAAAGTAACACGATCCTGCGGTTACTTCACATCCTTGGCCGGTATCTCGGCGCTCAGGAGGAACCATGGCACTCGAGAGGTCTGTCAGCCGGAGGCGGATCCTGCAGCTGGCCGGCGGTACGGCCGTCGCTACCGCGCTCGGCAGCACGCTGGCGGCGTGTGGCGGGAGCGGTGGTACGTCGTCCGGCGGCACGCTCAAGGTGATCGGTGTCGGCGACCAGGAGCCGGGCCTGCGCAAGGTGCTCGACTCGTACAAGTCCGCGCATTCGGGCTTCGACTTCAACCTCTCGTTCGCGCCGGCCGACCAGGTGCAGACCGCGCTCCGGACCCAGCTCGGCGGCGGCAACGCGCCCGACGTCCACGTGGTCTATCCGGGCAGCGGCAGCGCGATGTCGATGGTGCAGCTCAGCAAGGCCGGGCTGCTCGCGGACCTCAGCAGCCAGTCCTGGACGCAGAAGGTGCCGGACGGGT
The DNA here is from genome assembly GCF_054189145.1 of Kribbella sp. WER1. Lineage (NCBI taxonomy): Bacteria > Bacillati > Actinomycetota > Actinomycetes > Propionibacteriales > Kribbellaceae > Kribbella > Kribbella sp. WER1. The sequence continues at coordinate 5,150,392 of NZ_CM135186.1, forward strand.
TCAAGGGCGCGTTCCAGAACGACGGCAAGACGTACATCTTCTCGCCCGGCTCCAGCATGCTCGGCGCGATCTACAACAAGAAGGCGTTCGCGACCGCGGGCGTCGAGCCGCCGACCACCTGGTCCGAGCTGCTCGCGGTCTGCGAGAAGCTGAAGCAGAAGGGCATCGTTCCGATCGCCCTCGGCGCGCAGACCCCGTGGATCACCCAGCTGATCCCGTACGCGCTGGTGCCCGGCACGGTCTACGCGAAGACGCCGGACTTCGACGACAAGATGAGCGCCGGCCAGGCGTCGTTCGCCGACTCCGGCTGGGTCGACGCGATGAACAAGTACCTCGAACTGCAGAAGAAGGGGTACTTCAACGACAACCCGAACGGTACGACGTACGAGCAGGCCACCTCGATGGTCGGCACCGGCAAGGCCGCGATGGCCGTCCAGGTCTCCGCCGTACTGTCGGCCTTCCGGGCCGCGACGCCGACACCGGACGACCTGTCGATGTTCCCGTTCCCGTCGACGGATGTTGCCGCCGACAACTGGATCCCGGCCGGCGTGGTCGTCGGCGTCGCCGTCAGCGCGAAGAGCAAGAAGGCCGACCAGGCGAAGAGTTTCCTCGAGTACTGCGGCCAGCAGGAGAACCTGAACGCCTGGGCCGAAGCCGTCTCCTGCGTCCCGCTGTACGGCGACGCGAAGGTCGACCCCGCCCTCACGTCGTTCCTCCCCCTCCTGAAGGCCAACAAGGCCGTCCCCTTCATGGACCAACGCTGGCCGAACGCCGAAGTACAACCCACCCACTTCGCCGTCGTCCAACAACTCCTCGGCGGCAAAACCACCGTCCAGGACGCCCTGAAAAAGATGGACGACGCGTACAAGAAGGGCGCATGAGAGGACGGCTTGCTCCGCCGTGGTGGTTTGCGGTGCCGGCGGTGCTGGTTTATGCGCTGGTTGTGTTGTATCCGAGCATTGCCGGGGCGGGGTCGGCGTTCACTGACTGGTCCGGGGTTGGGAATGCTAAGGCGTTTGTTGGGCTGGCCAACTTCAAGCAGTTGGTACAGGACGATCAGGCGCTCGGGGCCTTGCGGAACACGTTGTTGCTGACGGTTGCGATCGTCGTGGTGCAGAACGGGATCGGGCTGCTGCTCGCGCTCGGTGTGCACACGCGGATTCGCAGCCGGATGGCCCTGCGGTTGGTGTTCTTCGCGCCGGTTGTGGTGAGTCCGGTGATGGTGTCGTTCCTGTGGAAGTTCGTCTACAACCCGGCGCCGGACGCGGGGCTGAACGCCGCGCTCGGGGCGGTTGGGCTCGGTGGGTTGCGGCAGGACTGGCTCGGGAATCCTTCGCTGGCGCTCTGGTCGGTCGCGTTCACGGTGATCTGGCAGTGCGCCGGGTACTCGATGGTGATCTTCCTCGCGGGACTCGAGGGCGTGCCGGCCGAGTTGCACGAGTCCGCGATGGTTGACGGGGCGGGGACGGTCGCGCGGTTCCGGCACATCACCTGGCCGCTGCTCGCGCCGGCCGTGACGATCAACGTGATGTTGTCGACGGTCGGTGGGCTGACGCTGTTCACGCAGATCATCGCGATGACGAACGGCGGACCGGGGTACGCGACCGACACGTTGTCGACGGTGTTGTACAAGCAGGCCTTCGTGTACGGGAAGTTCGGCTACAGCACCGCGGTCGCGCTGGTCCTGGCGATCTTCGTCGCGGCGGTCACGTTCCTGCAGATCGGGTATCTGAGGTCGAGGGAGACGACGGCATGAAGTACCGCCCCCGCACGTTCCTGCTCGAGGTCGTGATGATCGTGGTCGCGATCGCGTTCCTGTTCCCGGTATACGTGCTGGTGACGCTCGCGTTCAAGGACCCGCAGCAGATCGCGAACAAGCCGCTCGGGTTGCCCTCGCCGCCGAGCGTCGGCAGTTTCGGCGAAGCCTGGCGGGAGGCCGGGCTCGGGTCGGCGTTGCTGAACAGCACGCTGATCACGGTCGCGAGCGTCGTCCTGCTGATCGCCGCCGGTTCGCTCGCGGCGTACTTCCTGGCGCGTACGGCGACCCGCTTGAGCTACGGGCTCTACATCCTGTTCCTGGTCGGGATCATCCTGCCCTTCCAGCTCGGGATGATCCCGCTCTACAAGCTGGTCGACGACCTCGGCCTGCTCGGGACGTACCAGGGGATGATCCTGTTCTACACCGGGATCCAGTTGCCGTTCACGGTCTTCCTCTATACCGGCTTCATCCGCTCGCTGCCGGCCGACTACACGAACGCAGCGCTGATCGACGGAGCGTCACACCTGCAGGCGTTCATGCACGTGATCTTCCCGCTGCTGCGCCCGATCACCGGCACCGTCCTGATCCTGAACGCGGTCCAGATCTGGAACGACTTCTTCACCCCGCTGCTGTACCTCGGCGGCTCCGGCCACGAGACGGTCCCGGTCCGGGTATTTGCCTTCGTCAACCAATACACCTCGAACTACGGCCTGGTCGCGGCAGGCCTGATCCTGGCCGCGCTGCCGATCCTGCTGCTGTTCCTGTTCCTGCAGCGGTACGTCATCCGCGGCTTCGCGTCGGGCCTCAAAGGCTGATGTAACGCGGACCCTCCCAGGCCCGATAGACGAGCAGGTGCGCCGTGGCGTCGATGGAGCACACTGGGAGGGTTCCGTCGACGCCGTACGGCGCACCTTGTGCTGTCAGTACACTTCGATGCGGTCCAGGCTGATGACCGCGCTGGTGGAGGCCGGGTTCTTGTCGCCGGTGACGCGGACGCGGACCGTGTGCGGGCCGGACGGGAGTGTCGGGCTGATGTACATCAGCTGCTCGCCGACGCGGATCGAGCTGTAGTAGTCGACGCGTTGCTCCGGGCCGCCGTCGACCGAGATCGCGGCGATGCCGTTGCCGGTGTCGGCGACGCTCAGCAGCGCGACGCGGGTGCCGGTGAAGCTGATCGTGGCGGTCGCGTTCGGCTCCCCGCTCCAGTGGTCGTTGCCCCAGAAGCACTGGTTGCCGCAACCGGACCCGGAGCTCCAGTTACCGGTGTACGCGACCGCGGCGTCGGTGTCGTTGATCCAGTAGTTCGCCGAGCCGGGGTCGCCGGACGGCAGGTTCTGGGTTGCGCCGGCGGCCAGTGGGCGGCCGAGGTTCGGCGTACCGTCCGCGTTCCAGGTGATCTTCTGGATCCGGGTGGTGCGGAATGAATACGTATACACACTGGTGTTCTTGCCGTGGTACGCGATCCAGTCCTCGCTGCCGTCGGGCGACTTGAAGAACGAGTGGTGCCCGGGACCCCAGACGCCGGTGTCGTCGTTGCGGGAGAAGATCGGGCCGGCGTGCTGCACCCAGTTCGACGCGACCATCGGGTCGGCGCCGTTCGCGATGCTCTTCATCCACAGCTGGTAGTCCGGCTTGCCGGTGTCGCACGTCGAGTACGTCAGGAACGTCCGGGTCGCGCCGTACAAGGGCGTCGGGCCCTCGCGGACCTCGCTGCAGCCGCCGTCGGCCGGGATCGCGACCCGGTCGCCGGTCGACGTCCACGGGTTGCTCATCCGGACGATGTACAGCTGCGCCGGCCCGCCCTGACCGCGGCCCGGGCCGGTCCAGACGAAGTACTGCTGGCCGTTGATCGTGAACGGTTCGCCGTCGATCGCGTACTCGCCGAAGTCGGCGATCTTCGCCTTGAAGCTGTACGGCCCGAGCGGGTCGTCGCCGGCCGACTCCAGTACGTACATCCGATGGTTGGCGTCCACGCCGTCCGAGGCCGTGTAGTAGATGTACCAGCGGCCGCCGACGTGCCGGAACGCCGGCGCCCACATCTGCGTGTTCCGGCTGGTGTCGGTGTCCCGCCAGACGACCTGCTCGGGCTGGACGAGCAGCGTCGCGGCGCTGGTGGACGACCAGATCCCGATCCGGTCGCCGCGGGTGGTCGCGACGTAGTACTTGCCGTTGTAGAACATCATCGACGGATCCGCCGACGGGTTCACCGGATTCCGGAACGTCTGCGACGTCACTGCTTTCTCCTGGATCTCGGCGGCCGGTGCGGTCGGCGCGACGACACCGAGCAGTAGTAGGGCGGCTGCGGCTACGCGGAGCAGTCTCATGGGGCGTGCACCTCTCGAAACCTGGGGGCGGACCGGTCTCGCTCTCGGTTGTACCGGCTGCTTCCAACGTTGTAAACCCTTTGCACAGGAACCGCAGCCCCGGAGCCGGCGTCGTACCGCACATGAAGCTCAAGGTGCGGGTCGTGCACTACCGGCACGACTGCTGGTACGCCGACATCGACGACGCCGAGGACCGGCAGCCGGACGACCCGTTCTGGTACGCCGACTGCCGCACGCAGGCCGAGGCCATTACGCTCGCCTGCTCCCAGCTCGCCGCCCTCGACGCGGCCGGCGCCGCACCGTGCCGCCTGAGCGAAACCCCTGCGCGAGTCGCGTAGCCGCTGTAACGCAGAGCCACGGTCACTGGATGTAACCCCCGAGGGGGGAACTCACACCATGGCAACTTTCAACTCGCCACCGGACTGGCCGGCACCGCCGACACCCGACTGGCAACCACCACCCGGCTGGAAGCCGGATCCTTCGTGGCCGCCCGCACCGGCCGGCTGGGCGTTCTGGCTGAACGCGCAGGGGGCACGAGCGCGCGGTCCACGCGGACGGTACGGCGCAGAACCGCCAACGAAACTGATCGCCGGATGGGGCGCCGGGGCGGCCGCGTTCATCGTCGTCCTGGCGGCGATCGGGGGGAACGGCGACGCCCCGGCGACGGGCGCCGCACCGACGGTCACAGCGGCTGGTCCAACCGTCACCGCGTCCGGGCCGACGGTCACCGAAGCGGGGCCGACCGTCACGGAAACCGTTCCGGGGCCGACGGCAACGGTCACGCAGGTCCCGGTGCCGCCACAGACCGTGACGGTGGCACCGCCGACCACCCGCACGACCCGCACCACGGTGCCTGTACCGTTTGCGCAAACGACGCGGACCACCTCTGCGCCCAAGACGACGAGTGCGCCGAAGACGAGCAGCGTCTACTACAAGAACTGCGCCGCCGTCCGCGCGGCGGGTAAGGCGCCGTTGTACCGCGGGCAGCCTGGTTACGCAGCGCATCTGGACCGTGACGGAGACGGTGTGGCCTGCGAGTCGTAGCCAACGGCAACAATGCTGTGGATAACCGCCACAAGTTGTGGATATGTGGGGTCATTGCTGTGCACAACTGCCCACAACCTGTGGATAGCCGGTGCTGATGCACGTGCAGTCCGGCAGGTGAGAGAACGGTTGCCGGAGGGTTGTTTCGGTGGTGGAATCGGGCCGTGCACCGGGTGAAACTTTACGAAGATTTGTCCGTGACATCCGGTGCGTCGGGTCGTTGATCCGTCAGGTACGGATCGACGACAGCGGATCGCTGTTCACCGGAAGGGACCCGCTCGTGCACAAGTTCAACTCGCCGCCTGACTGGCCCGAGCCGCCGAGCGAGGGCTGGCGTCCTCCGGTCGGCTGGCAGCCGGATCCGGCCTGGCCCGCGGCCCCGAAGGGCTGGCGGTTCTGGCTGAACCGCAACGGCCGTCACAGCAGCGGCCCGATCGGTGCGTACGGCGCCGTCGACGCCGGCCGCGTCGAGCTCGCCACCGTCGACCCCGGTCTGCTCCTCATGCATTCCTGATCGCCACCAGACTTCGGCTCCCGTCCGCCTCGGCGTCCGGGAGCCGACTTGTGTCCGCCTTCGGCCAGGGGCTGGCGTACTCTTATCGCGATCTGGTGTTATGTTACCAGCGCAGATAACACTCACCCTGGAGGCGGTACGTGGGCTGGATCGGGCTCGACCTCGGCACGCAAAGTGTGCGGGCCGTGCTCGCCGACGCCAAGGGCGACGTACTGTCCCAGGCGTCGCGACCGCTCACGAGTCACCGCGACGGCGTCCGGCACGAGCAGGATCCGCACGAGTGGCTGACCGCCGTCGACGCGGTGCTCGCCGAGGTCGGCACCCGCGACGTCGACGGTATCGCCATCTGCTCCACGTCCGGCACCTTCCTCCTCACCGACCGCTCCGGCCGCCCCGTCACCCCGGCCCTGATGTACGACGACGCCCGCGCGGCCGCCCGTCGCGAGCAGATCGTCGACGCGGACCCGGACCGCTGGGCGACGAGCATGCAGCCGACCTGGGCGCTGCCGAAGATCCTCGACCTGGAGCTGACAGACCGTCGCGTCGCCCACAGCGCCGACTTCGTCGCGGCCCATCTCGTCGGCTACCCGGTCGCGACCGACACCAGCCACGCGCTCAAGACCGGCTACGACCTGGTCGCCGAATCCTGGCCGGCGGCCGCGTTCGGCAAGCTCGGCCTGCCACTCGAAGCCTTCCCCGAGGTCGTCCGTCCCGGCATCGAACTCGGCCGCACGCCCGATGGCATCCCGGTCTTCGCCGGCATGACCGACGGCTGCGCCGCCCAGATCGCCGCCGGCGCCCTCGCTCCCGGAGCCTGGAACTCGGTCCTCGGTACGACGCTGGTCCTCAAGGGCGTCAGCGCCGACCTGATCGCGGACCCGACCGGCGCGGTCTACAGCCACCGGCATCCCGACGGCGGCTGGCTCCCGGGCGGCGCGTCCAGCTCGGGCGCCGGCGTACTCACCGAGCTCCTGCCCGGCGCCGACCTCGACGCTCTGGATCACGCGGCGTACCCGGTCGCGGCGGTCACCTATCCGCTGACGAAGACGGGGGAGCGGTTCCCGTTCGTCGCGCCGCAGGCCGAGCGGTTTACCCTCGGCGCGACGCCCGACGAGCTGCATACGTATGCAGCCGTGCTGCAAGGTGTCGCGTTCGTCGAGCGGCTCGCGTTCGAGCACCTGCAGGCGCTCGGTGCCGACCCGGTCCGGTCGGTGTCGCTGACCGGCGGCGGCACCCGGAGCGGGTACTGGAACCAGCTGCGCGCCGACGTCCTCGGCGTACCGGTGGAACTTCCGGCGGTCCCGGATCCGGCGTACGGGATGGCCGTACTGGCGGCGTCCGGTGGGCACGACCTGGCCGGGACCGCGCGCCGGATGGTCCGCGTCGACCGGGTACTCGAGCCGCGCGGGGAACGACTCGACGACCTGTACGGCGACTTCGTCGCGGAGCTCGACCGCCGGGGGTACCGGGGATGAGGACGACGATCGTGCTGGCCCGCCACGGCCGGACCGAATGGCACCACGGCAACCGGTACACCGGTTCCACGGATCTGCCGATCGACGAGGTCGGCGGCCGGCAGGCGCAGCTGTTGAAGGACTGGGCGCTCGACTACGCACCGGACGCGCTGTGGTGTTCGCCGATGCTCCGGGCGCGCCAGACCATCACGCCGCTCGCGGAAGCACTGCAGCTGGAGCCGACTCTCGACGCCCGGCTGCGGGAGGTCGACTTCGGCAGCGCCGAGGGGAAGATGCTCGGCGAGTTGCCGCCCGCGGTCGGCAAGGCGTTCGAGCTCGACCCGGTGCGGGACCACTTCCCGGGCGGCGAGGATCCGGTCGCGGCCGCCGACCGGGTGCGTGAGGTCTTCGACGAGATCGGACGCCGGCACGCCGGGCAGAAGGTCTTCGCGGTCGCGCACAACACGCTGATCCGGCTGCTCGTCTGCAGGGTGCTGGGCCTGCGGCTGAACGACTACCGCAGACTGCTACCTGCGCTCGGTCCCGCGGCGCTGGTGCGTTTCCGGTGGCAGGACGGCACAGTGGGTCTCGAGGCGTACAACGTTCCTCCTCTACGTTTGGAGACCCAGGCATGACATCGGATGTCGACGGCGACACCGCCGAACTGAGCCGTCCCGCGCGCCGGCAGGCCGAGATCGCGGCGTACGTCGTGAAGCACGGCTCGGTGTCGGCGAACGACCTGGTCGAGGCGTTCGGCGTGAGCGTGATGACCGTGCACCGCGACCTCGACGAGCTCGAGCGGCAGGGTGTGGTCCGCAAGTACCGCGGCGGGGTCAGCGCGCAGCCGACGAGTGTCTTCGAGAGCAACGTCGCGTACCGGCTGAACACCGCGCACGCCGAGAAGCTCGCGATCGCCCGGCACGCCCGGACGATGATCGAGCCGGGGATGTCGGTGATGCTCGACGACTCGACCAGCGCGCTGGCGTTGGTCGACCTGTTCGAGGACATCACACCGTTGACCGTGGCAACGAACTTCCTGCCGGCCATCACCAAGCTCGCGCAGCTGCGCGACATCACGCTGCTGGCGCTCGGCGGGATCTACTCCGCGACCCACGACTCGTTCGGCGGGATGCCGTGCGCGGAGGCGGTCGAGGCGCTGAACACCGACCTGCTGTTCTGCTCGGTCTCCGCGGTGTCGCCGACGCACGCCTTCCACCAGGAGGAGGAGATCGTGCTGGTGAAGCGGGCGATGCTGCGCTCGGCGAAGACCAAGGTCCTGATGGTCGACCACGGCAAGCTGCAGCGCACCGCCCTGCACCGGCTCGCCCCGCTGGCCGACTTCGACATCGTCGTCGTCGACGAGAAGGCCCCGAAGGACCTGATCGAGGCACTGCGCGACCACGGCGCGACCGTGGAGGTCGCCGAACTATGAACGCTCCACGTCAGGTGGAGCGTTAAGGAGGGGACTGCATGGACGTCGGCGTCGACGTAGGTACCACAGTCACCAAGGCCGTCGCGTTCGACGCCGCCGGCCGCCCGCTGGCCGAGGCTTCGCGACCGACCAGGCTCTTGCACCGCAGTACCGGGCGCTTCGAACACGAGACGTCCGAGATTGTTGCCTCGGTCAACGAGGTGGTCCGGGAGCTCGCGGCGACGGTGGGCAACCGCCCCGACGTACTGGCGATCACGGCTCAGGGCGACGGTCTGTGGCTGGTGGACGACGACGGTACGCCGGTGCGTCCGGCGATCTCGTGGCTGGACGCGCGGAGCAGCCCGATCCTCGAGCGATGGACCGCGGACGGGGTTTCGGAACACGTGTTCCGACGTTCCGGAAACCGGATGTTCCCGGGGGCTTCCGGGCCGTTGCTCGCGGCGGTGCTGGCCGAGGAGCCGGAGATTGTCGAGGCGGCGGGGACGGCGGCGTACTGCAAGGACGTGGTGATGCAGGCGTTGACCGGCGTCCGGGCGACCGATGTTTCGGATGCGTCGGCGCCGTTCCTCGATCCCCGGACGGGGGAATACGACGAGGAGGCGCTACAGGCCACCGGGTTGGCGGGGGTACGGCGGTTGCTGGCCCCGGTCGAGGCCGCCGGGCCGGTCGGGGAGTTGCGGGACGATGCGACGGGGATGGCTCGGGGGACTCGGGTTTCCGCGGGGCCTTACGACCTGCCGGCGGCGGCTGCCGGCGCGGGGGTGACGGAGCCGGGCGACGCATTGCTGACCGTGGGTACGACGTTGGCCTGTCAGGTCGTCACGCGTGACCTGCCCGTGGACGGTGAGCCGGCCGGCCTGTTCCTCGGGACCTGGACGCCCGGGGTCTGGTTGCGCGCGATGCCGGCGATGGTCGGTACGGCGGCGCTCGACCGGGTGCTCGCACTCGTTGGCGCGACCACCGATCAACTCCCGCAACTGCTCGCGGACAGCACGCCCGGAGCCGCCGGCGTGACGGTGCTCCCGTACCTGTCGGAGGCCGGCGAGCGGGCCCCGTTCGTCGACACCCGCGCCCGCGGCTCGATCGACGGCGTCTCGCTCTCGACCACCACGGCCGACCTGGTCCGTGCCACCTGCGAGGGCATCGCGTACGCCGCCCGACACTGCCTCGAAGCGGCCGGCTGGACCGGTCGCGTCACCGTGTGCGGCGGTGGCGCCCGGAGCAGCGAGTGGACGCAGATCCTCGCCGACGTACTGAACGCACCGCTGCACACCGCCGAGGCGGAGCAGGTCGCGGCGCGCGGCGCGGTGATCTGTGCACGGCGCGCGGTGGACCCCGCCAGCGCCGGCCCGGAATGGATCGCCGACACCCGCCAGGTCGACCCCGACCCGTCCCGCGCCGCGTTCTACGCCGACGGCTACGCCCACTACCTCCGCCGGATCGAGGCGGCCCGCCCGCGCTGGTCCGACCCAGCACCGCTCTTCACAGGAGATCGATGAGAACCGTCAAGACGCTGCTCGCCGGAGACCACTTTGTTCGCAACGCGTTGCTCGCCGACGCGTTGCAGGCGATTCCGGACGTCGCGTTCGACTTCCGGGAGGTCACACTGCCCTGGCCGCTGACGCCGTACGGGCGGGTGGCCGAGGTGGACGAGGCCAGTGACGCGGAGGATCAGCTGATCCCGGCGCTCGACGGCGTCGAGCTCGCGGTCACGCAGATGGGCCCGTTCACCGAGCGCGTGCTCGACGCCGCGCCGGACCTGCGGTACCTGGTCGTCTGCCGCGGCGGGCCGGTGAACGTGAACCTCGCGGCGGCGGCCCGGCGCGGGATCGCGGTCGCCTCGACGCCCGGGCGGAACGCGGTCGCGGCCGCCGAGCACGCCGTCGCGTTGATGATGGGGGCTCTGCGCAACCTCCCGCGCCTGCAGCGGACCCTTGAGCAGGGCGAGTGGCGCTCCGATCTCTACGCCTACGACGAATGCGGCAGCGAACTCGACGGCTCGACCGTGGGCCTGATCGGGTACGGCGCGATCGGGCAACGAGTCGCCCGCGTGATGCTTGCCTTCGGCGCCGATGTGCTGGTCTCGGATCCGTACGTCGAGCAGCCGCCGGACGGCATCGAACTCGTCGGGCTCGACGAGCTGCTGCGCCGCTCCGACGTTGTCAGCCTGCATGCGCGCCTGACCGAGCAGACCCGCGGCCTGATCGGCGCGGAGCAGCTCGCCGTGATGCGGCGCGGCGGCGTACTCGTGAACACCGCGCGCGGCGGCCTGCTCGACTACGACGCGACCGTCGACGCACTGGAATCAGGACAGCTCGGTGCCGCGGCGTTCGACGTGTTCCCGGCCGAACCGTTGCCCGAGGGCTCCCGGTTGCTGACCGCGCCGAACGTCGTGATGACGCCGCACCTGGCCGGGGCGACCCGGCAGACAGCACACCGCGCCGGCTCGATCGCCGCCGCGGCCGTCGCCGCCTTCCTCGAAGGAAAGGACCCGGTTGGACTGGTCCGCGCGTAACGCGGGCACAGGGTACGAATCATGAAACTCGCAACATCCAGTACTTGGACCGAACTGCTCCTGCTGCTGATCGCGTTCGTGCTGTCGATGGTGATCGGTATCGAGCGCCAGGTACGGCAGAAGAGCGCCGGGATGCGCACCCACACGCTCGTCGGGACCGGCGCCGCGCTGTTCACGTTGGTGTCCGGCTTCGGGTTCAGCGCCGTGCTCGGCACCGAGGTGAACCTCGACCCGTCCCGGATCGCGGCGCAGATCGTCTCCGGCGTCGGGTTCCTCGGCGCGGGCGTGATCTTCATGCGCCGGGACGTCGTGCGCGGGCTGACCACGGCGGCGACGATCTGGATGACGGCCGCGATCGGGATGGCGTGCGGCGCCGGCATGCCGATCCTCGCGGTCGCGGCGACCGTGCTGCACCTGGTCGCGGTCGGCCCGTTCGCGCGGCTCGGGCGGTTGCTGCCGTCGCCGGATCGGCGGCGGATCGTGACGGTGCGGTACGAGGACGGGTCCGGCGTACTGCGGTCGATCCTGGCCACCGCGACGGCGATGGGGTTCGAGGCGTCGGTGCTCGGGACCGAAGTACACCGCGACGGTGGGCGGCCGCAGGTGCGGGCGTCGATGCGGTTCTCCGGGCGGATCCCGCTGCAGGATCTCGTGGTCGCGTTGAACGATGTGGACGGCGTGACCGGCGTACGGCTGCGGAACGATGACGATGATTGATCACGATGTGATTTCCCTGTGAAAATCACAGGATTTCTCTATACCTAACCATCGTTCGGTGATAATTTCACCGGCATGTCCACTGGCTCGCATCCCGTTGACCTCCGTGACCTGGCCGCTCGGCTGGCGGTCGCGGCCGGGGAGGAACTGCTCGCCCGGCAGCGCGACCTGTCGATCGACGCGGCCGGTGTGGAGACCAAGAGTTCCGCGAGTGACCCGGTCAGTGCGGCCGACCGCGCGGCCGAGAAGCTGATCGTCGACGGCATCACGGCGGCTCGTCCGGGTGACGGTCTGCTTGGTGAGGAAGGTGCGTCGCGGGCGTCGACGAGTGGGCTCACCTGGGTGATCGATCCGCTCGACGGGACGGTCAACTATCTGTACGGGCGCGCCGACTGGAGCATCTCGATCGCCGTCGAGGACGCCGACGGCGCGATCGCCGGGGCCGTACACCACGCCCGCACCGGCACCACCTGGTCCGCGACCCGCGCAGGCGGCGCCTACCGGACCGACCCGGCCGACGTGGTTCGCCGGGAGGCGGCGCCGCTCCCGCGGCGCCTTGGTCCGTCGCGGGAGGTGCGGTTGGAGAATGCGTTGGTGAGTACGGGGTTCTCGTACCTTCCCGAGCGCCGCGCCGCGCAAGCCGCCGTACTGCAAGACGTCCTACCCGCCGTCCGCGACATCCGCCGCGGTGGATCGGCCGCCCTCGACCTCTGCTCGGTCGCCGACGGTACGGCGGATGCGTACTACGAGCACGTCATCCAGCCCTGGGACGTCGCCGCCGGCGCGCTGATCGCCCGTGAGGCCGGCGCCACCGTCGTCCGGGCTTTCCCCCAAGGCATCCTGGTCGCCGCGCCGTCGGTGGCCGAACCGTTGCTGGAACTACTCACCAGGAGGTCGGTGTGACGGTAGTGGACCTGCCGGCCCGCGCTCATCCGGACGAACAGACAGTTGCTAACGGCAATGACCAGCTGAAGCGCCGCCGTCGCCGCGAGTACGGGCTGTTCGCGTTGCTGGTGGCACCTAACCTGCTGGTGATCGCGGTGTTCGCGTACTGGCCGATCGTCTACAACGCGTTCCTCAGCCTGACCGACTGGAACATGATCGCGGCCCGCCCGAAGTTCGTCGGACTGGTGAACTACGGCCGGACGCTGACCGATCCCGCGTTCCACAAGACGCTCTGGGTGACGCTGCTGTTCACCGGCCTGATCGTGGCCGGCAGTCTGGTGATCGGGCTCGCGCTCGCGTTCCTGTTCAACCTGCCGCTGAAGGGCCGCGGCGCGGTCCGGACGATCGCGTTCGCGCCGCACATCCTGTCCGGCGCGGCGGTCGCGACGATCTGGGCGTTCATCTTCGACCCGGGGTACGGCCTGATGCGCGCGCTGATCGAACCGCTCGGCGCCGAGCCGCCGGACTGGCTGAACAGCTCGGACTGGGCACTGCCCGGCCTGGTCATCGTGTACCTGTGGAAGAACGTCGGGTTCGCCGCGCTGATCTACCTGGCCGGTCTGCAGGGCCTGCCGAAGGAGCTCGACGAGGCGGCCGCGATCGACGGCGCGTCCACCTGGACCAGGTTCCGTTCGATCAAGCTCCCGTTGCTTGCCCCGATCACCTTCTTCCTGCTGATCACCACGGTGATCGGCACGTTCCAGGCGTTCGACGTGATCGCCGTACTGACCGGCGGTGGCCCTGGTGACGCCACCACCACGCTCAGCTGGTCGATCTACAACGAAGGTTTCCAGGCGTTCAACGCGGGCCGCGCGGCGACGCTGTCGATCATCATGTTCGTCATCCTGCTGCTGGTCACCGCCGTGCAGGCCCGGGTGATGGAGAGGCGGGTGCACTACCGATGAAGACACGCGCGATCCAGTACGTCGTACTGGTCGGTGTGGCGGCCGTGTTCGTCGGACCGCTGTACTGGTTGCTGTCGACGGCGTTCAAGGACCCGGCCCAGATCTACCAGTGGCCGCCCGCGTGGTGGCCGCACCTGACCTGGGAGAACTTCAGCCTGGCGTGGAAGGCCGCGCCGTTCGACCGGTTCTTCCTGAACTCCACGATCATCACGGTCGTCGGTACGGCGTTGAAGGTGGTGAACGCCGTACTGACCGCGTACGCCTTCGCCTACCTGCGCTTCCCGGGCAAGAAGTACCTGTTCTTCGCGGTGCTCGGCGCGATGATGGTGCCCGGCCACGTGACGCTGCTGCCGAACTACCTGACGGTCGCGTCGCTCGGCTGGATCAACACGTACGCCGGGCTGATCATCCCCGGCATCGGGTCCGCGTTCGCGACGTTCCTGATGCGCCAGCACTTCCTCACGCTGCCGACCGAGGTGACGGACGCGGCCGCGGTCGACGGCGCGGGACACCTGCGCACGCTGTGGCGCGTCGTACTGCCGATGTCGCAGCCGATGCTGATCACGGTCGTGGTGATCACCGCGGTCGAGGAGTGGAACAACTTCGTCTGGCCGTTGATCGTCACCAACACGGCGTCGATGCGGACGCTGCCGGTCGGGCTGCTGATCCTGAAGGACGAGGAGGGCCTGGCGGCCTGGGGCACGATCATGGCCGGCACCCTGCTGGTGCTCGCGCCGATGCTGCTGATCTTCCTGATCGCCCAGCGCTACATCGTCGGCGGGATCACCGCGGGAGCTCTGAAGGGATGAGCATGAGGCGCAGGATGTTCTTGGGGCTCGCGGCCGGTACGACGCTCGCGGGCTGCGGGTACCGTTCGGTGGACGCGATCTACTCGCAGCCGGCCGGCAAGGTCCCGGCGCAGTACGCGAACCGGACCCGGGTGGTGTTCTGGTCGCCGTACGGCGGCGCGAACGGCAAGGCGGTCGACAAGCTCGTTGCCAAGTTCAACGACTCGCAGGACGACGTGTTCGTCGAGGTGCAGTTCCAGGGCAGCTACGACGACGTCGCGCAGAAGGTCGCGGCCGCGCTGGTCGCGAAGCAGGCGCCGGACATCGCCGTGCTGTCGGACGTCACCTGGGAACGGTTCTTCCTGAACGACGCGCTCGAACCGCTGAACGGGTACTTCGACGACGGGTTCGGCCCGGGCGTCTACCAGGAGAAGCTGTTCGGCGAGTACGTCGTTAAGGGGAAGAGCTGGGCGGTGCCGTTTGCCCGCAGTACGCCGATCCTGTATTACAACCGGGACGCGTTCGCGAAGGCCGGGCTGCCGGACCGGGCGCCGCGGACCTGGAGCGAGCTGCGCTCCTGGGTGCCGTCGCTGGCCAAGGTGCAGTCCGGCGGGCGGTCGCTGCGGACGATCGCGTTCGCGAAGATCGACGGCGACTGGCAGTTCCAGGGGAACGTGTGGCAGTTCGGCGGCGCCTACTCTCGCGGGCTCGATGTGACGATCGACCAGGCCGGTGCGGTCGCGGCCGGTGAGTGGCAGCGGTCGATGGTGCACGACCTCGGCGCGGCGTACATGGCGAGCAGCCCGAGTACGGACTTCGCGAACGGGCTGGTCGGGGTGATCCAGGAATCGACCGGGGCGATGAAGACCATCAGCGGCAAGGCGAAGTTCAAGGTCGGCGCCGGGTTCATCCCGTCCGAGGTGGCGTCCGGGCTGGCCACCGGCGGCGGCGGGATCGGGATGCTGCGGAACATCACCGACGAGCGCAAGCAGGCGGCCGCGACGTTCCTGCGGTTCCTCGCCCGGCCGGAGAACTCGGCGTGGTGGACGACGCAGACCGGGTACCTGCCGGTGGTGAACAAGGCGCGCGAGGATCCTGAACTGAAGAAGCTGATCGACGAGCAGCCGAACTACGGGGTGGCGATCGCGCAGCTGCAGAACGCGCGGCAGCAGGACGCGATCCGGCTGTACGGGCGGAACGCGAACGTGCAGATCTACACCGGGCTGCAGCAGATCTACGCGGACAACGCGAAACCGCAGCAGGTGTTCGGCTCGGTCGCGAAGCGGCTGAACGCGATCGGCGACGAGGTCGCCCGACTGTACGAGGAGAAGGTGCTGTGATCATCACCGGCCACCGGGGCGCGCTCGGGACCGAACCGGAGAACACGCTGCGATCGTTCCGCCGGGCGATCGCGGACGGCTGCGACGAGATCGAACTCGACCTGCGGGTGAGCGCCGACGGGGAGCTCGTGATCATGCACGACGCCACCGTGGACCGGACGACCTCCGGGTCCGGGGAGGTCGCCGCACTGACGCTCGCCGAGCTGCGTGCGGTCGACGCCGGTGGAGGCGAGCGGATCCCGACCTGGGCGGAGGCGGTCGCCGCCGTCGACGTGCGGATCCAGGCGGAGGTGAAGGCCGAGGCCGCCGTACCGCTGCTCGCCGAGTCCCTGAAGGCGGACCCGGCGCTGGCCGCTCGGACCATCGTCACGTCGTTCCATTCCGAGATCCTGGTCGCGGTCTGCGAGCTGTTCCCGGAGGTGGAGACCGGCCACATCTTCGGCCGTACGCCGCCCGTGGCCGAGGTCATCACCCGGACCCGAGCCGCCGGCGCCAGTTGGTCCATGTGCGGCATCGCCGACCTCACCGCGGCCGGCGTCGCCGAACTGAAGGCCGCCGGTCTGAAGGTCACCGCCTGGCCGGTCCCCGACGCCGCGACGCTGGCCACCGCCACAACTCTCGGTGTCGACGGCATCACCACCGACAACCCCCACCTCCTCCACGTGTCCTGAGTCACACAAATCAACGTGCGAATTTGTTCTTCCGTGGAACATAAATGTGTGATTGCCTTGTCGCATGGGAATCAGCATCGGTGTGGTCGGAGCGGGCCAGTTCGCCCCCTCGTTCCTGCGGTTGTGGTCGGCGCATCCGGACGTGTCCGAGGTGCGGCTGACCGACGTCATCCCCGAGCGGGCGGCGGAGATGGCCGCCAAACAGGGCATTACGACGACGCACGCGTCGTTCGAGGAGATGCTCGACTCGGACCTCGACGCGGTCGCGATCTTCACGCAGCGCTGGCTGCACGGGGAGATGGCGATCAAGGCGCTCGAGGCCGGCAAGCACGTGTACTCCACGGTCCCGATGGCGATCGAGGCCGACCAGATCGCCCGGATCATCGAGCTGGTGAAGGAGACCGGGCTCACCTACATGATGGGTGAGACCAGCTTCTACTACCCGTCGTCGGTGTACTGCCGGCAGAAGCTCGCCGACGGCGCGTTCGGCCGGGTGTTCTACTCCGAGGGCGACTACGTCCACGACATGGACCTCGGGTTCTACGCGGCGTACCAGTACTCGGGCGGCGAGGACTGGAAGAAGACCGCGTCGTTCCCGCCGCTGCTCTACCCGACGCATGCCGTCGGCAACGTTCTGTCGGTGACCGGTCAGCACGCCACCCACGTGTCGGCGATCGGCGTCCAGGACGACCGGGGCGACGGCGTCTTCGACAAGGACGTCAGCCAGTTCAACAACGACTTCTCGAACGCGACCGCGCTGTTCAAGCTCGCCGACGGCGGCATCATGCGGACCAACGAGATGCGCCGCGTCGGGTACCCGTCGCACATCCGCGAGTCGCGGCTGCGCGTGTTCGGTACCGAGGGCAGCTTCGAGCAGCTCGCCACCACGACGCTGTGGCAGAACAAGGAAGGCGTCGAGGACGTCTCCCGGCTGATGGAGACCAGGCCGACCGGTGACGACGCCGACCTGGCGAACGTCGACCCGGCGCTGCGGGACGCGTTCCGCAGCGGTCTGTCGCCGGTTCACGACCGCTCCCGGCTGCCGAAGGAGTTCGACGGCCTGCACAACGGCCACGAGGGCTCGCACCACTACCTCGCCGACGACTTCGTCCGCGCGGTCGCCGACAAGACCCTGCCGCCGATCAACGCCTGGGTCTCGGCCCGCTACACCCTGCCCGGCATCTTCGCGCACCAGTCCGCTCTGCAGGGCGGCGTACAGCTGGAGATCCCGGACCACGGCGACGCTCCTGCGTGATCGTACGAACGGGTAG
The DNA here is from genome assembly GCF_054189145.1 of Kribbella sp. WER1. Taxonomy (NCBI): domain Bacteria; kingdom Bacillati; phylum Actinomycetota; class Actinomycetes; order Propionibacteriales; family Kribbellaceae; genus Kribbella; species Kribbella sp. WER1. The sequence goes on from NZ_CM135186.1 coordinate 5,168,071, forward strand.
TGGCCGGTTCGCCGGCCACTACCCGTTGTTCGGTACAGCAGATGTTCAGGTCCGGGACGCTCGGATCGGGTTGCGGCGTACCCGGGGTGAACGTAGGAAACTCCTATGACCCTGCGACGCCTGGGCCTGCCCGCCCTCTGCCTCTCCCTGACCCTCGGTGGCACTACCGCGATCGCCACCCCGCCGGCCGCGCATCTTCCGCTCGGCCCGGCGAACCTGACCGAGACCCGTGACATCCGCACGCTGCAGCCCGGTGTCACGCTGACGACCATCGTCCGCGGCCACGCCGACAGCAGCGCCGGCTGGACGGTCGAGATCGCGATCCCGTCGTCCTCGCCCGACCCGGACGCGCCCGCCGCAGCGCTCTCCGACCAGGCCGGTGCCGACAAGGCCGCCGCCAAGCTCCGCGCGGCCGGTCTCGACCCGCGGGTCGAGGACGTGCCGACGCCGCAGCTCGCCGACGCCGGCGGGAACAGCCTCGGGTACCGCGTCCGCGTCGGCTTGTTCGGGACCAAGCCCGAGGCCGACGCCCTGCGGGCCAAGGTGATCGCCGCAGGCCTGAACGGCTCCAGCCTCTACACCGGCTGGGACGGCGAGCCTGACGACATCGCCGGCTCGACCGGTCCGTGGCACGTCCAGGTCCTGACGATCGACCCGAAGACGTTCCGCGGCACGCTCGACGCGACGTACGGCCCCGACATCGAGCAGCGCGAGACCACCAGCGCGCTCGCGACCCTGACCGGCGCGACCGCGGCCGTCAACGCGGGCTTCTTCGTGCTCGACCCGAAGTCCGGCGCCCCCGGCGACCCGGCCGGCGTCGGCGTGTACGACGGCCGCCTGCTCAGCGAACCCACCAACGGCCGCCCCGCCCTCGTCCTCGACCCCCGCGGTACGTCGGTCGCCCGCTTCACCTGGCGCGGCTCCGTCGGCAAACTCCCGCTCGACGGCCTGAACCGCGTCCCCGGCCTGATCCGCAACTGCGGCGGTACGGCGGACGACCTGCCGACGTCGAAGCCGCTCCACGACACGACGTGCACCGATCCGGACGAGCTGATCGCCTTCGACCCGGCGTACGGCGCCTCCACTCCGACCGGCCCCGGTGCTGAGGCCGTCCTGGACCGCCGCGGCATCGTCACCGAGCTCCGATCCACCCGCGGCGGCCCGATCCCCGCGAACGGCCGCACCGTCCAGGCCACCGGCAACCTCGTCGCCCCACTCCTCGCCACGGCTCAGGTCGGCAAGCCACTGGCCGTCCGCTCGACGCTCCTCGACGAGAACGGTCACCCCGTACCGCTGACCCGCCGTACGACGATCGTCAACGGCGGCCCGGAACTGGTCCACAACGGCCGAATCCACGTCACCGCTGCCGCCGACGGCATGGTCCAGTCGACCCCAAGCTTCTACTACGGCTGGGTCCACAAACGAAACCCCCGCACCATCGCCGGCGTCGACGACAAGGGCCGCACCGTCCTCATCACCGCCGACGGCCGCAACGTCAACAGCCTCGGCCTCTCCATCTCCGAGGCCGCCGCGGTAGCCAAGTCCTTCCACCTCACCCAAGCCCTCAACCTCGACGGCGGCGGCTCGACCACCATGGTCGCCAACGGCACCGTCCTCAACACCCCCTCCGACGCCACCGGCGAACGCCCCGTCGGCGACGCCCTCGTGGTGACGAGGTAGGTCTCCGAACAGCTGCTGGGGTCGGACGACACGCAATTGCTTGTCGTCCGACCCCGGGAGGTGGGCCCTCACCCATGGACCGCGATCCGGTCCAGCTCGGCCCACGGGAGGATCCGGACGGGGACCGTACGGCGGCCATCGAGTTCGGCTCGGAGCAGGCGGTGCACTCCGTCGAGGATCGTGATGCGGTCGTCCGGGCGACGGACGACGTCCAGCGGATGGCGGAGGTCTGCGGCGAGCGTGCGTTCGTACTGCGCCTGGTAGGTGACCGGGTCCGCGGCGACCTGGTGGGGCGTGACCTGGAAGGGCCTGTCGTACGCCCAGAACGGAAGGTCCAAGTGGTGGGCGAGGTCCGCGACAGGTAGGTGCGCTGTCGGCAGGTCGAGGGCGTGGAGGCGGTCGAGGTCCCAGTGGAAGTCGAGGATGTACGCGGTGAGCGCCGGCGGGATGGGGAGTGGGAACGGGCGGCGGGTCACTCGTAGATTCTGCGGAGCCGGAGTGTCATCGAGTTCTCGATGTGTTGTGTCATCGCGGTCTCGGCGCGGGCCGGGTCGCCGGACGAGATCGCCTCGACGAGCATGCGGTGTTCGGTGAGTACTTCGGGGCCGATGTCGCGGTTGTAGTGCAGGCGGAAGATGTGCAGGTGGCAGTGCGTCCGCTCGAACGCCGACCGCACCTGCTCGCTCCCGGACAGCGACGCGATCAGCGAGTGGAACCGGTTGTCGTGCACGGTCAGCGACTTGTACCCGGCGTAGTCGATCGACGTCGGCTCGACCGCGGTCGCCAGCTCGGACCGCAGCAGCGACCGGCCCTCGTCGGTGATCAGTTCGGCCGCCCGCCGCGCCGCCCACGGCTCGAGCAGCAGCCGGAACCGGTACAGGTCGTCGAACTCGTCGAGCGACAGCAGCGGCGTCGCGCGGTACCCCTTGAGCGGCTCCTTCACCGCCAGCCCCTCCGACTCCAGCCGGGCGAGCGCCTCTCGGACCGGCGTCGACGACACCTGGAACTCGCGGGCCAGTCCGTCGATCGAGATCCGCGCCCCGGGCCGGATGACGTGGTCCATCAGCATCGTCTTGATGGCCTCGTACACGTCGTCGGCGAGCATCTGCCGCCGGAGCAGCCGCCGGTCCACCGGCGCCACTGGCTCGGTCATCAGGTGTCTCCGGATCTGGTCGCGGTCTTGACCCCACCGGTCAGGTTTCGGCAGGGTAACACTGGTAATCATGCATCATGCACGATTTTGGTCCGGCCTAGCTATGGGGAGTCACGAACGATGGTGAGGTTCGAACAGATCGGCGTGCTGCCTGAGCCCGGCGACAACGTCGCGATCGCGTCCCGGCGGCTGGACGCCGGCACGGAGGTCGAGCTCGACGGTACGGCGGTCACGCTGCCGCACACCGTGCTCGAGGGGCACCGCTTCGTGGTCGCCCCGGTCGCGGCCGGTGCCGCGCTGACCTCGTGGAACACCGCGTTCGCGCGCGCGTCCCGCGACCTCGTCCCGGGCGACTATGTCTGTACGCCGACCAGCCTGGCCGCGGTCACCGCCCGTGGGGTCGAAGGCCTGCCCGCGGAGCCGTCCGCGACCAACGAGCCGCTCGACCCGTACGAGCTGGACGAGGGCGCGCTCAACTTCGGCGCCCAGGTGACGAGCCACGAGCAGCCCGGTACGTTCCTCGGCTACCCGCGCGAGCAGGGCCCGGCCGGCACCCGGAACCACGTCGTACTGCTGGCCACGAGTTCCCGGAGCAGCGGATTCGTCACCGAGCTCGCGCGGCGCTTCGACGGCGCGGCCGCGGGCGACGGGGTCGTACCGGTCGCGCACACCGAGGGCGGCGAGGACGAAGTACCGAACAACCTGCACTTCCTGTTGGCGACGCTCGGCGGCTTCGCGCTGAACCCGAACGTCGGCGCGGTGCTGATCGTCGACACCGAGGGCGACGTCGTCTCCGGCGAGGCGATCAAGAACTTCCTGGCCGAGAACGGCTACCCGTCGATCAAGGTGCCGCACGCGTACTTCACCCGGAGCGCCGGCTTCGAGCACGACCTGACCGCGGCGGGCGCGCTGCTCGAGCCGTGGCTGCCGGTCGTCGACGCCCAGCCGCGCGTCGAGGTGCCGCTCGCGGACCTGAAGATCGCCCTCCAGTGCGGCGGAAGTGACGCGTTTTCCGGAATTTCCGCCAACCCGCTCGCCGGTCAGGTCAGCGCGGAGATCATCCGCCACGGCGGTACGGCGGTCCTCGCGGAGACCGACGAGCTGATCGGCGCCGAGCCGTACGTGCTGAAGAACGTCCGCGACCTGGCCACGGCGAAACGCTTCCTCACCACGATCAAGTCGTTCAAGGAGCGTGTCGGCTGGCACGGGCACACCGCCGAGGGCAACCCGTCCGGCGGCAACGTGTACCGCGGGCTGTACAACATCGTGCTGAAGTCGATCGGTGCCGCGCGCAAGCTTCCGCGCGAGGTCCGGTTGGACCACGTGATCGACTACGGCGAGCCGCTGCCCGACGATGGGTACATCTTCATGGACAGCCCTGGCAACGACCTGGAGTCGGTGGCCGGCCAGATCGGCAGCGGCTGCAACCTGATCTTCTTCACCACCGGAAACGGGTCGATCACGAACTTTCCGTTCGTTCCGACGCTCAAGTTCGTCACCACCAGCGCGCGGTACGAGCGGTTGCGCGCCGAGATGGACGTCGACGCCGGCAAGTATCTGACCGGTACGTCGATGGCCGACCTGACCGCGGAGACCTTCGACCTGGTCGTCCGGGTGGCGTCGGGGGAGAAGAGCGCGGGCGAGCGCGCCGGGCACAGCCAGGTGTCGATCTGGCGGAACTGGAAACAGACCGGTCCGCGCGAGGGCATCTCGATCACCACCGACGGCCGGATGGCGCGCAAGCTCACCGACCTGCCGGCCGAGGACCGCGACGCCCCGCTCGACGGGCTGCCGCACCCCGGTCTGACCTCTGGAAATCACACGCTTTCCGAATTTCTGAAAGTCGACGGCCGGCTCGTTCCCGAAGCGGTCGGGCTGATCCTGCCGACCAGCCTGTGCTCCGGCCAGATCGCGCTGCGGATCGCGGCCCAGGCGGAGCTGGAGAAGTGGGCGGGCGATGCGGTGACCCGGATGGTGGCACTCCCGCACACCGAGGGCTGCGGCAGCAGCGGCGGTGCGTCCGAGGAGACGTTCGCGCGGATCATGCTCGGGTACCTGCTGCACCCGAACACGCGGATGGCGCTGCTGCTGGAACACGGTTGCGAGAAGACGCACAACGACTACTTCCGCTCGCGGATCGTCGAGGCAGGCGCGGATCCGGCGCGGTTCGGCTGGGCGAGCATCCAGGGCGACGGCGGCCTCGACGCGGCCGGCGGCCGGGTCAAGGACTGGTTCAGCAGCTTCGACCTGCAGGCTCCGGTAGAGCAGCAAGGTGACCTCGGCGCGCTGACGATCGGCCTGGAGGCGCGCGGCCCGTTCTCCGCGGACACCGCCGAGGCGCTGGCGCTGATCGGCCGCGAGATCGTCGGCTCCGGCGGTTCCGTCGTACTGTCGTCGCGTGGTGCACTGCTCGCCGACACCGTTTTCCGGACCGCGGCGTTCGGATCGGCGGACGCGGTCGGGCCGACCGTCGCGCACGGGCAGCGGCTCGCGGCGCCGGGGTGGCACGTGATGCGGATGCCCGGGACGGACTGGATGGAGACCGCGACCGGGTTCGGCGCGACCGGCGTCCAGCAGATCCTCGCGCATGTTGCCGGCGGCACCTTGTCGGCGCAGCGGTTCGTGCCGGTGGTCGAGTTCAGCAACGACCCGGAGACGGTCGCGGCGTACGGCGACGACCTCGACGCGGTCGCCACCGGAAACGCGGCCGAGCAGGCGCGGATCGGGCTGGACACGATCGCCGCGGTCGCCGGCCGCCGGCTCGTCCCCAAGGCGGTTGCCTCCGGCAACATAGGTTTTCAGATCACCCGCGGTTTGCTCGGTACGTCGATGTGAGAGGCATATCCATGCACTTGGTCCGTTATCTGTCCCCGATCGACGGCCGCCCCGTCCCCGGTGTGCGCACCGGCGACACCGTCGCTCCGCTCGAGGGGGTGAACTCCTTCGCCGAACTGCTCGGGCTGCCGCTGGCCGAGCTGCAGGCCGCGGTCGCCAAGGTCGGCGCGCCGCTGCCCGCCGACGGGCTGAAGTTCCTGCCGCCGCTCGACGGGCGCGGCGAGGTGTGGTGCGCGGGCGTGACGTACGAGCGGTCCCGCGGCGCGCGGATGGAGGAGAGCAGCGAGCAGTCGGTGTACGACAAGGTGTACACCGCCGACCGGCCGGAACTGTTTCAGAAAGCGCCGGCCTGGCGGGTCGTCGTCGACGGCGAGCCGGTCGGGATCCGCTCCGACTCCGGGCACGACGTACCCGAGCCGGAGCTCGCGGTCGTTGCCAACAGCCACGGTGAGATCGTTGGCTTCACTATCTGCAACGACATGAGCTCGCGGTCGATCGAGGGCGTGAACCCGCTGTACGTCCCGCAGGCGAAGCTGTTCGCCGGCGGGTGCGCGCTGGCGTCCGGGATCCGGCCGGTGTGGGAGGTCGCGGACCCGAAGGCGCTCGCGATCAACCTGGTGATCCGGCGCGGGGACGCCGAGGTGTTCAGCGGTACGACGTCCACCGCGAAGCTCGTCCGCGAGCTGAAGGACCTGATCGACGCGCTGTTCCTGCCGAACGACTTCCCGGACGGGGTGATCCTCGCGACCGGCACCGGCATCGTCCCCGAACTCGACTTCGCCCTCGCCGAAGGCGACGTCATCACGATCACGATCGACGAACTCGGCACCCTCACCAACCCCGTCACCACCGGCAAGGAACCCTTCGCCCACCTCGCCACCGACAACCTGGAAGGACTCCGATGACCCCGGGCCCTGACCACATCCAAACCACCGGTGACACGTCTCCTGCCGAGCTGGAGCAGGCGCTGGCCGCCGCGGTTGCTGCTGCGCCCGCCTTCGGAGCAGCCGAGCCCGCCGTACGCGCCGGGTGGATCCGTGCGGTCGCCGACGCGCTGGACGCCGCCTCCGGCGAGCTGGTGCCGATCGCGATGCGGGAGAGTTCGCTCCCCGAGGCCCGCCTGACCGGCGAGGTCGCCCGCAGTACCGGCCAGCTGCGGATGTTCGCGGATGCGCTGGAAGAGGGCTCGCTGCTGGAAGTGACCATCGACACCTTGGACCCGCAGGCCAAGCCGGTCCCGCGCCCCGACCTGCGCCGCGTCCTCGTGCCGCTCGGCCCCGTGCTGGTGTTTGCCGCCAGCAACTTCCCGTTCGCGTTCAGCGTCTGCGGCGGCGACACCGCCTCCGCGCTGGCGGCCGGCTGCCCGGTGATCGTCAAGGCCCACCCCGGCCACCCGGAGCTCTCCGTCCGCACCGCCGCCGTGATGATCGACGCTCTCAAGGAGGCCGGCGCCCCGGACGGCACGTTCGGCCTGATCTCCGGGTTCGACATCGGCGTCACCGCGCTGAAGGATCCGCGGATCACCGCGGCCGGCTTCACGGGTTCGGTCCCGGCCGGCAAGGCGCTGCACGAGATCGCGGTCACCCGCCCGGAGCCGATCCCGTTCTACGGCGAACTCGGCAGCCTCAACCCGGTCTTCGTCACCCAGGCGGCCGTCGATGCCCGCGGCAACGACATCGCCGGCGGGTACGTCGGCTCGTTCACGCTCGGCGTCGGCCAGTTCTGCACCAAGCCCGGCCTGCTGTTCCTCCCAGCCGGCCACGGCCTGCAGGATCAACTGATCGAAGCTGTCGGCGGCGTAGCCCAGGCCCCGATGCTGAACGACCGCATCAAGGACGGCTTCAGCTCCGGCCTCGACCGCCTGGAGAAGGTGGACGGCGTACGGGTCTGGGCATCCGGCGGCGCAACCCTGCTTCAGACAACGGTTTCCGAACTGCTTTCCCGCCGTGACGAGATCCTCGAGGAGTGCTTCGGCCCGGTCTCGATCGTTGTCGAGTACAACGACCACGACGAACTCGTCCAAGCCCTCGAAGCCTTCGACGGCAACCTGACCGCGACCCTGCACGCCGAGGACTCGGACGCCGACCTGGCCCGCGAACTCCTCCCGAAGCTGACCGCCCGGGCCGGCCGCGTGCTCTGGAACGGCTGGCCCACCGGCGTCGCCGTCTCCTGGGCGCAGCACCACGGCGGCCCGTTCCCGTCGACGGTCGGCTCGATCCACACCAGCGTCGGCGTCACCGCGGCACGCCGGTTCCAGCGTCCGGTCGCGTACCAGGACACCCCGGACGCGGTGCTCCCCGACGTACTCAAGGACTCCAACCCGGCCGGGATCACCCGTCGGGTGAACGGAACCGTGACCACAGACGAGGTGACGCGATGACTGACGAGCCCACTGTCGACGAGCCGGACCAGCCGATCGGCCGGCGGAGCTTCGACCACTGGTTCGGGGAGAAGGGCCGCAACGGGTTCATCCACCGGTCGTGGATGAAGTCGCAGGGCTTCACCGAGGAGGTCTTCGACGGCCGCCCGGTGATCGGGATCTGCAACACCTGGTCCGAGCTCACCCCGTGCAACGCGCACCTGCGGCGGCTCGCCGAGTCGGTCAAGCGCGGCGTCTGGCAGGCCGGCGGTTTCCCGGTCGAGTTCCCGGTGATGTCGCTCGGCGAGACGCTGCTGCGGCCGACCGCGATGCTGTTCCGGAACCTGCTCAGCATGGACGTCGAGGAGTCGCTGCGCGGCAACCCGATCGACGGCGTCGTACTGCTGACCGGCTGCGACAAGACCACGCCCGGCTCGATCATGGGCGCCGCGAGCGTCGACCTGCCGACGATCGTCGTCACTGGCGGTCCTATGTTGAACGGTAAATTCCGCGGCTGCGACATCGGTTCCGGTACGGCGGTGTGGCGGTTCACGCAGGACCTGAACGCCGGCCGGATGTCGGCCGACGACTTCGCCGCGGCCGAGGCCGGGCAGTCCCGCAGCAACGGGCACTGCATGACGATGGGCACGGCGTCCACGATGGCGTGCATGGCGGAGGCGCTAGGTCTGCAGCTGACCGGGTCCGCGGCGATCCCGGCGGTGGACTCGCGCCGGTACGTCGTCGCGCAGAAGTCCGGGCAGCGGATCGTCGAGATGGTCAAGGAAGACCTGAAGATCAGCGACATCCTCACCCGGGACGCGTTCGCGAACGCGGTCCGCGCGAACGCGGCGATCGGCGGCTCGACGAACTTCGTCATCCACCTGCTCGCGATCGCCGGCCGGGTCGGCGTCGACGTGACGCTGGACGACATCGACCAGTGGGCGCGCGGCGTCCCGTGGCTGGTCGACCTGCAGCCGTCCGGGAAGTACCTGATGGAGGACTTCTACTACGCCGGCGGGCTGCCCGCCGTCCTGAAGGAGATCCTGCCGCTGCTCAAGACCGAGGCGATCACGGTCACCGGCCGCACTCTCGGCGAGAACGTCGCGAACGCGGAACGGATCGAGGCGACGTACCCCGGCGCGGAGCCGGGCAGCCAGACGTACGCCGTGATCCGGCCGGTCGGCGATCCGCTCGGCAGTGGCGCCGGGACCGCCGTACTGAAGGGGAATCTCGCGCCGGACGGGGCGGTCATCAAGCAGTCGGCGGCGTCCGAGCGGCTGTCGCGGCACCGGGGCAAGGCGCTGGTGTTCAGCAGCATCGAGGAGTACGACAAAGCCGTCGAGGACCCGGACCTGGACGTCGACGAGGACACCGTGCTGGTCCTGCAGAACGCCGGGCCGCGCGGATACCCGGGGATGCCGGAGGTCGGCAACATGACGATCCCGCGGAAACTCGCGGAAATCGGTGTCGACGACATGGTCCGGATCTCGGACGCCCGGATGAGCGGTACGGCGTACGGCACCGTCGTCCTGCACGTGACCCCCGAAGCAGCCGTCGGCGGTCCGCTCGCCCTCGTCCGCACCGGCGACTGGATCGAACTCGACGTCCCCGCCCGCCGCCTGCACCTGGACGTCTCCGACGAGGAACTGGCCAAGCGCCGCGCCGACTGGCAACCCCCCACCCCACCGTCCGACCGCGGCTGGGCCCGCCTCTACGTAGACCACGTAACCCAAGCCAACCAAGGCTGCGACCTGGACTTCCTGGTAGGCCGCACCGGCTCCGCCGTCGGCCGCCAGAGCCACTGATGCCAACCTCTTCATCCCCGACGAGCTCGTGGGGGCCGTTCGACGCCATCCGGGGTCTGCGGCCCAGCGGAACCCTTCCTCAGGTGACTCCGATCCGGCAGGTGCTGACAGACCTGCCGGTGTCGGTTGATCCGTACGGTGATGCTCGGGCGGCGCTCGCGGCGCTGCGGGTTGCCCCGGGTGCGCGGATCGCGGTGACGGCCGGCAGCCGGGGGATTCGGGATCTCGTGCCGGTGGTGAAGGCCGCCGTGGACTGGTTGCGGGACGCGGGAGCCGAACCGTTCGTCACCCCCGCGATGGGATCCCACGGTGGCGCCACCGCCGGCGGGCAACGGGAGATGCTGGCCGGCCTCGGCATCAGCCCGGAGTCCGTCGGTTGTCCCATCGAAGCGACGATGGAGACCGTTGTCGTCGGCACCCTCCCGGACGGTACCGAGGTCCACCACGACGCGATCGCCGCGAAGGCCGACGGCGTACTCCTGGTCAACCGCGTCAAACCGCACACCGACTTCCGCGGCCCGATCGAGAGCGGGATCGCGAAGATCCTCGCGATCGGTCTCGGCAACCACCGTGGCGCCGCCTCCCTGCACGCCGGCGGCATCCCGTCCCTCGGCGGCAACATCGAAGCCGCCGCCCGGATGATCGTTGCGCAAGGCAAAATCCTGGGTGGTCTCGCGATCCTGGAGAACGCCGAGGACCGCACCGCCGCGGTCGAGTTCCTCGGCGCATCAGGCATCGCGGAAAACGCGGAAAACGCTTTACTGCAAAGAGCATCGGCGCTTCTCGGCCGCCTCCCGTTCGACCAGCTCGACGTCCTGGTGGTGGACGAGCTCGGCAAGGACAAGTCCGGCGCCGGCATGGACACGAACGTGATCGGCCGCTGCTGGGTGCACGGTATCCCCGAGTTCGAGTCCCCGAACATCGCCGCGATCAGCGTGCATTCGCTGTCCCCGGCCTCCCACGGGAACGCGTCCGGCCTCGGTCTGGCCGACGTGATCCCGGCACGTCTACTCGAGCAGATCGACCTCCAGGCGAGCTACGTGAACGCGCTCACCTCCGGCGCCGGCGGTGCCCGCCGGTCCCGGCTGCCGATGGTGATGGAGGACGACGAGGCCGCCGTACTGGCGGCCGTGACAATGTGCGGACGGCGGCACTGGTCCGAGCTCCGGCTGGCCCGGATCAAGGACACGCTGTCGCCGCACGAGCTGATGGTGACACCGGCCCTGCTGACCGAGGCGGCCGAACGATTCGACCTGGAGATCACCGGTACCGCGCGCGACCTGGCGCCGGCCGGCCGACTCGGACCCTGGAGCGACAGATGAACCTTCGTGAAGCCCGTGCCCTGCTCGCCGACCGCGGTTTCCGGCCTGGGGAAACGTCGACGAAAACGTTTTCCGACGGTTCCCCGTACAAGGTCGAGATCCCGTCCTGCGAGGGCCCGCGGGTGATGACCGCGGTCCTGGAGGAGGCGAAGGACCGCGGCGTCCGGGTCGACCGGGTGTCGCAGGGCAGCGGTGTGATGATGCTGACCGACGGCGAGATCGAGGAGATGCTGTCGCTCGGCGCGTCCGAGGGTGTCGAGGTGTGCCTGTTCCTCGGCCCACGCGGCTCCTGGGACATCGGCGGCCAGGCGAAGGTCTCGGCCGCGGTCGGGGGCGTTGCCCGTGGCAACGAGCAGGTGGCGGCCTCGTTGTGCGACGCGTTCCGCGCGGTCGAGCTCGGCGTCCGCAGCCTGCTGGTCGGCGACCTCGGCGTACTGGAGATCATCGGTCAGCTGAAGCTCGAGGGTGAACTGCCGGCCGATCTGGTGCTGAAGACGTCGGTTCTGATGCCGTTGCCCAACGCACCGACCGCCCAGCTGTACGAACGCCTCGGCGCGACCAGCCTGAACGTGTCGACCGACCTGCCGGTGCCGGTACTCGCGGAGATCCGGTCGGTGACGACGGTACCGATCGACATGTACATCGAGGTCCCCGACGACCAGGGCGGACACGTCCGGTTCTACGACGTACCGGAGATCGTCCGGGTGGCGGCGCCGGTGTACCTCAAGATGGGGCTGCGGAACGCCCCGAACATCTACCCGGTCGGCGCGCACCTCGCCGGTACGGCGGAGGCCCTCGGGCGGGAGCGGGTCCGCCGGGCCGAGCTGATCCTGCGGCTGCTCGCCGAGCAAGATGAGGGATGAGTTCCTGGACCGGCTCCGGTCGGTCCTCGGTGACGTCGTCGACGACCCGGACATCCTGGACAGCCATCGCAACGACCACGCGACCTTCTGTACGGCGGGCGTGCCGCGGGCGTTGGTCCGTCCAACGAACACGGCCGAAGTGCAGGAGGTACTGCGGCTCGCGTCCGAGTTCCGCGTACCCGTGGTCACACAGGGCGCCCGGACCGGCCTGTCCGGCGCGGCGAACGCGGTCGACGGCTGCCTGCTGCTCTCGACCGCGCGGCTGAACCGCATCCTCGAGATCTCCGTCGAGGACCAGGTCGCCGTCGTACAACCGGGTGTCGTGAACGCCGAGCTGTCCCGCGCCGTCCTCGCGCGGGGCCTGTTCTACCCACCGGACCCGTCCTCGTGGGAGATGTCGACGATCGGCGGGAACATCGCCACGAACGCGGGCGGCCTGTGCTGCGTGAAGTACGGCGTCACCTCGGACTTCATCCGCGGCCTGGAGGTCGTCCTGGCCTCCGGCGAGGTAGTCCGCACCGGCCGGCGCTCCGCGAAGGGCGTCGCCGGCTACGACCTGACGCGCTTGATCGTCGGCTCCGAGGGCACACTCGGCGTCGTCACCGAGGCCACGCTCGCACTCCGACCCGCCCCCGAGGCCGCCCTCACTGCCGCCGCGACCTTCCGCACCATCGAGGACGGCATCGCGGCCGCAGCTGCCGTGATGGGCGCCGGCCTGCGACCGTCACTGCTGGAGTTCCTGGATCAACCAACCCTGCGAGCCATCCAGGACTATCGCGACATGGGCCTGCCCGCGGAGGCTGGTTCGATGCTCCTCGCGCAGTCCGACCGCGGCGACCGCGCGGCGCAGGACGTGGCGCGGATCGCGGAGATCTGCGCGACCCACGGTGCCGTCGACGTCGCCGAGGCCTCGGACTCCGAGGAGTCGGCCATGCTGCTGGAGGCGCGCAGACTCGTCAACCCGGCGCTGGAACGGATCGGAGTCACGTTGATCGACGACGTTTCCGTACCGCGTTCCCAGCTCGTCACGCTGCTCCGCGGCATCGCCGGCATCGGCACGGAGTACGACGTACACATCTTCTGCCCCGGGCACGTCGGTGACGGGAACATGCATCCGACGGTGGTGTTCGACCGGAACGACGCGGCCGCCGAGGCACGGGCGGTGCAGGCGTTCGAGGCCGTGATGGAGCTGGGACTGCGGCTCGGCGGGACGATCACCGGCGAGCACGGGATCGGTACGCTGAAGGCCCGCTGGCTGGAGACGGAGCTCGGGCCGGTCGGGCTCGAGCTGCACCGGCGGATCAAGGCGGCGTTCGACCCGCTGAACCTGCTCAACCCTGGAAAGGTGCTGCTGTGATGGATCCTTCGGCCGTCCGCCCGTCGTCGCGGCAGCTCGCCTGGCAGCGGCAGGAGCTGACTGCCTTCGTGCACTTCGGCCCGAACACCTTCACCGATCTCGAGTGGGGGACCGGGCTGGACGATCCGGCCGCGTTCAACCCGACGGCGCTGGACTGTTCGCAGTGGGTGTCGACGCTGGTCGCGGCGGGGTTCAAGAGCGTGATCCTGACGGCCAAGCACCACGACGGGTTCTGCCTGTGGCCGAGCAAGTTCCTCGACCATTCGGTTGCCGCGTCGTACGGGCGTGACGTGGTCGGGGAGCTGTCCGCCGCGTGCCAGGCCGCGGGCCTTGGGTTCGGCGTGTACCTGTCGCCGGCGGACCTTTACCAGGAGAAGGCGCCCGGCGGGTACTACGGCAACGGCAGCCCGGCGGTGCCGTCGCGGATCGGCGAGTTCGAGTACGTCGTCGACGACTACAACCGGTACTACCTGAACCAGCTGCACGAGTTGCTGACGTCGTACGGGCCGATCGCCGAGGTGTGGCTGGACGGGGCGAATCCGACCAGCAGCGCGCAGAGCTACGCGTTCGACGACTGGTTCGACCTGATCCGGCGGCTCGCTCCGGACGCGACGATCGCGGTCGGTGGGCCGGACGTGCGGTGGGTCGGCAACGAGGACGGGTTCGCGCGCGAGACGGAGTGGAGCGTCGTACCGTTCGGCGACGGCCGGATGGTGGCAGAACAGACCGCGCCGGACGTTGCCGGTCCGGAGCTGATCGCCCAGGCGGGCGAGCTGCGCTGGTACCCGGCCGAGGTCGACGTGTCGATCCGCCCGGGGTGGTTCTACCACGCTGCGGAGGACGGCGCGGTCAAGCAGGTCCCGGAACTCCTGGACATCTATCGCAAGTCGGTCGGGCGCAACGCCGTACTCCTCCTCAACATCCCACCCGACCGCCGCGGGCTGTTCGCCGAGCCGGACGTCGAGGCGTTGCTGGCCTTCGGTGAGGCGGTGCGGGCGTACTACGCCGCCGATCTGGTGCTACCGGCAACCATCAACGTTCTCGACCTCCGCGAGGACATCGAACACGGCCAGCAGATCGAGTCCTTCGCCGTCGACGCGCTCGTCGACGGTTCGTGGCAGGAGATCGCCACCGGCACCACGATCGGCCACCGCCGCCTGCTCCCGCTGCCCGAACCCGTCGACGCGGACGACGTACGCCTGCGAATCCTCGTCACCCGCGCCGACGCCGACGTACACCTCAGCACCCACTACGACCCGACGATCGGCTAGCGGCTACCCGTACATCACTCCTGCACGGACACGACCCGCGTCCAGTCGGAGCACTCGGCCTCGCACCACACATGATCCCCACGGTGCGCGATCCGATCCCGCTGCACATGCCCACACGCCAGCAGTACCCGCCGCATCGAGTGCCCCTGCGCGACCGGAGCACCGGTCCTGCCACCAGGCACCCGCTTCCTGTTCCTGAGGTCGGCCACGGCCGGTCCTCCTCTCTTGTCCGATTGGCAGGGTGGCTGGTCCTTCCCAGCCACCCAGCGGTGAGAGCGAGATTCGAACTCGCGAGCCGGGACGACACCCGGCCGACGGTTTAGCAAACCGCTGCCCCTACCAACAGGCGGACCTCACCCGAGGTTCCTGCCGTGTCCCCTGTGCACGGCAGGAACCTGTTCAGCCCTTGACGCAGATGACCTGCTTGAGGTGGGCTACTACCTCGACCAGGTCGGACTGGGCCGCGATGACCGAGTCGATGTCCTTGTAGGCGGCGGGGATCTCGTCGATCACGCCGGCGTCCTTGCGGGACTCGACGCCTTCGGTCTGGGAGATCAGGTCCGCGACGGTGAAGCGGCGCTTGGCCTCGTTGCGGCTCATTCGCCGGCCTGCCCCGTGTGAGGCCGAGTAGAACGAGCGCTCCGAGCCGAGCCCGCGCACGACGTACGACCCGGTCCCCATCGACCCCGGGATCAGCCCGAGGTCACCGCGTCCGGCCCGGATCGCGCCCTTGCGGGTGACGAGCAGGTCGAGGCCGTCGAACTGCTCCTCGGCCACGTAGTTGTGGTGGCACGAGATCGGCTGCTCGAACCGTACGTCGACCTCGAACGACTCCCGCACCGCCTGCATCACGAGCGCGAGCATCACCGCGCGGTTCCGGGCGGCGTACTCCTGCGCCCACGTGAGGTCCCGGCGGTACGCGTCCATCTCCGGCGTACCGGACAGGAACACCGCCAGATCACGGTCCGGGAGGTCCGCGTTGTGCGGCAGCTCCCGGGCGATCCGCATGTGCCGCTCCGCCAGCTCCTTGCCGATGTTGCGGCTGCCGGAGTGCAGCATCAGCCAGACGCGGTCCTCGTCGTCGAGGCACACCTCGATGAAGTGGTTGCCGCCGCCCAGCGAACCCATCTGCAGCTTCGCCTTCCGCTCGCGGTCCTGCACACCGTCGTGCAGGCTCGTGAACACGCCCCACAGCTTGTCCCACGGGCGCGGGTCCAGCCCGAGCCGACGGACGCCGACCGGGTCCTCGTGCGCCCGGAACCCGACCGGTACGGCGGCCTCGATCCGGGACCGGATCGCCGACAGGTCGTCCGGCAGATCCGCCGCCGTCAGCGACGTCAGTACGCCTTCCATCCCGCACCCGATGTCGACGCCGACCGCGGCCGGCGACACGGCCTGGTACATCGCGATCACGGACCCGACCGTCGCACCCTTACCCAGATGTACGTCGGGCATCACGCGGACCCCGTGCACCCACGGCAGCGCGGCGATGTTCCGCAGCTGCTGCAGCGCCTTCGCGTCCACGTCGTACTCCTGCGCCCACATCAGCGTGGAGCTCTTGGCCCCACTCAGCTCCACCGGAAGCTCCACGATTCCCCTCCTCGTTCGATGACATGCAGCTGCCAGGGCAGGGCTCGAACCTGCGGGGCCTCGGGTCAGAACCGAGGGTGGGTCACCGTCGCCCACCTGGCATCGCGCTCGTCGGCGACACCGGGTGGTGTCGCGTCAGAGCGCTATCTCGGCACGGGAAGGGATCCACGGCTGCCACAACAGCGGCATGCCGGCCTCTTCCGGGGTGCGCGAGCCCTTCTTCTCGTTACAGGTCGCGTGCGCGGCGACGGCGTTCAGCCACTCACCGCGCCCACCTCTGGACCGCGGTACGACGTGGTCCATCGTCGTCGCGCCGAGCCGGCCGCAGTACGCGCAGGTGTACTTGTCTCGCTTCAGGACGCCGGCCCGCGTGTACTGCAGGCGGCCGCCGGCGTACCGCCACTTCATCACGACGTACCGCACGAGCCGCAGGACGCGGGGAAGGGGGAACGGTCCGATGCTGGCGCCGTCGTGGGCCTCCTCGACGACGGCGACCTCGCGGACGAGCATCCGGATGGCGTGCGGGATCGACACGACGTGCAACTGCTCGTACGAGGCGTTCAGGACGATCACACCGCTCATGTGGTTCCTCCTCCCTTCCAGTGTGCCCGACCGGCGGTCAGCAGGTCGGCGATGTCGGTGTCGGGTCAACAGATGTTCACTCAGGGTGTCCGGCGGGGCTCGAATCCGCTCCCTCCGGGGCCACAGTGCCTCGCCTGTTTTGTTTGGGACACAGCACGCCCGGCAGGACTCGAACCTGCACTCCCCTGCTTCGTAGGCAGGTGCTCTCTCCAGTTGAGCCACGGGCGTCCGGTGCCCTGTGCCGGATGTACTGCGGATTTCCGTCACAGGGCACGCTTCGTGGCGCCCGCTCGGCCGGTAGCTGACGTACTGCGGGCGCCTGGTCCAGCTGGGAGGACTCGAACCTCCGATCTCCTCAACCCAAATGAGGCGGCCTGGCCACTGGCCTACAGCTGGTAATTGCGACAAATGTCCAGTTGTCAATTGTTCGTGCCGGTATCCGTGAATACCGGAAAGCACCGATGGAGGGAATCGAACCCTCATGACGCGGGTTTGGAATCCGGTCCGCAACCACTGCACACCGGCGATGGCCCGAGCTTTCGGGCTTCGGGCAAAAGAAAAGAGCCGCCTGCTGCCGGTACCCGGCTCAGACGGCTCCTGGAGTCTCCCCAGTCGGAGATCACCCAGGCGGACCGCCCACACGCGGGGTCAGCTGGTAGTAGTAGTTGGCCTCATCGCCCACGGACCGCAGGCACGCCGACAAAGCCATGCGGCCGGGCCGCCAGGCTTCACTCAGGATGCGCTTTCCGTACACGATCTCTCCTTGGGGTCTTGGTCTTGCGGGAATTAGTCTCGCCCAACTCCACTGTCGAAGTCAACGCATTTCCCGGACAATTTGTTCCACTACCTATTCCACCCCACTACGACGCACATAACCCGCCCTCTCGTTCCCCGTCGGTGCCCCCCTGCCCGACCGGTCCGCGAGTGATCCCGAGCACACCCCGCACCCCGCCGTACCGCCACCCCCGGATCCGATTCGGAATCCTCCCCCTCCTCCCGCTACACTCTTGCCTCGGTACCACGCCGCCTTAGCTCAGTCGGCAGAGCGTCTCACTCGTAATGAGAAGGTCGTCGGTTCGATTCCGACAGGCGGCTCAACAAGAAACCCCAGGTCAGCGCGCACATGACCTGGGGTTTCGTCTTGCTCGGCACCCTCACGGGACCGGACTTGCTAACGCTCTTGCTAACACGGCACCAGCGCGGATGCCTCCGGGCCCTCGTCTTCGTCGTCATCGTCAACGGGGTCCGGCTGGTCGGCAGCCGTCGCGAAGATGTCGGCTACACCGGCTGCATGCCGCCGGATGACGTGCGCGTAGATCCGCAGCGTGATGGCCGGGTCGGCGTGCCCAAGCCGTTCCGCGACGACGTGAACCGGGACCCCAGCGACTAGGAGCATCGTCGCGTGGACGTGTCGCAGGTCGTGCAGACGGGCGTGCGGCAGCGGCTTGTCCGGCCCCTTGTCCGGGTCGTCGGGGTCCGGGTGGTTGTACGACCGGATGACCTTGCCCATGAGCTGCGTGACTGTGTCCGGGTAGATCGGAACGCCGAGGCCGGTCGTGAAGAGGTGGCCGGTGTTCACCCACGCATCACCGAGTGCAGCCTGATCCTCCATCTGTGCACGACGATGTGCCTTGAGCACGTCGACCGTTCCGGGGTCGAGGCTGACGGTCCGCTCGGTTCCACCCTTGGTCGTGCCCTCCACACGCTCCCCGTCCACGATGCCGACCGATCCTCGGATGCGTATCGCGGGAGCCTTCCAGTCGACGTCAGACCATCGGAGGTTGAGCAGTTCGCCCCGTCGAGCGCCTGTGTACGCCGCAAGGCGGTAGAACGCGCCTAGCCGATGCCCGCCGACCAGGTCGAGGAACAGCCGTAGCTCGCCAGCAGTCCAGACCTCACCCAGCCGTCGAGCCTCACGACGGGGTCGCTTCGCACGTTCAGCAGGGTTGCTCGGCAGGATCTGTTCGAACCGGACAGCGTCGTTGAATGCCTTGCGTAGTACGGCGTGCACCTTGTCGACGGTTGCCCGAGCTAGCGGCTTCCCGTCGACACGACCCGAGTCCAGGAGATCCAGGTACATCGCGGTCAGGGTGGTCGGTCTGACAGCCTGCAGACGCATCCGCCCGATGCGGGGTTCTACGTATTGCCGAACGAGCCAGCGGTATCCGGAGAGCGTGCGCGGCTTCGTCTCCAGTGCATGCGCATCGAGCCAATCCCGCAGATACTGCGAGACCGTGATTGCCGAACGGTCGACGTACTCACCGCGTCGAGCTGCTCGGCGTGCTTCGTCGCGTGCGGCCTTGGCATCGTCTTCAGTCGCGAACCCGCCGACCCACTTGGGCTTGCTGCGTCCCGTGTCGGGGTCGATGACGCGGATGACGTACGACCAGGTGTTGCCGCGCTTCATCACGCCGTCGTTCAGCTTGCCGGTCGTGCCCTTGCCTTTGGCCATCACGCAGCCTCCCCAAGCCCGGCGACGAACTGCCGCAGGTCAGCCGCCTTGATGAGGCGTGAACTGTCGATCTTCACGGAGCGGAGGCTGCCGGACTGGATGAGCTGGTACACCTTCGCCCGACTCAACCCGAGCGCGGAAGCGACTTCCGGGACGCGGTACAGCAGCTTGGTTTCCTGCATGGTCTCTCCCCAGATCAGGCCGCAGTTTCAGCGGCGTCGTTGGTGTTGTCGATTGCCGAATGGGTGTCGGCGGGTGGTGCATTGGCGGCGCGTTGCTTGGCTTGCTCGTACTCGGTTCGCCAGCGGATGCGCTCGTTGATGCCACGTGTGAGTACGCCGTGCCATGTCGGTAGGTCGTCGTCGTTAGCGCGGTCGACCGGCGACCAGATAAACCGGGGCGAGCCGTCCTCGAGCGGGGTTGTAGCGGCGTACCGGTCCGTGTCGGGCATGTCGACTCCGGCAGCGGCGAGGGTCTGCCGGACGACTTCGGCGCGGTCGGCGCGGTGGTCCGCGAGGGTCTTCCCGGTCCACTGACGGGACACGAGCACGCGGCGGCCACCCAACCCCAGGTGGTGCCGATCGTGGGCCTTGGAGGGGCACCAGCCGGGGCGCATCCCCGGTTCTGCGTCCTTGGGCTGGATGCCGAACCGCAGCCAGTTCGAGCACGACGGGGAGCAGGGCAGGCAGCGGACCTCGCGGTGCAGCCGGTCCAGGTGCATCGCCTGCGCGGTGGTGATCTCGTCGTCGTCGCCGTAGGTGTCCGCGATGGACTTGGACAGGTACTTGGTCAGGTACCCGATCGCCTTGCCGACCTTGTCGTCCGCGTCCGCGATGATGCCCTGGTAGTCGATCTGGGTCCCGAGCTTGACCACGTGGGCCGGGGTCGCGGCGGGGTCGTTGTCGATCGCGTCGAGCGCCTGTTCCCAGGTCGGCAGCGGTGTCCGGGTGTGAGGGTCGATGTAGGCGCTGGCCCAGTCGTCCCAGGTCGGGAGGTCGTCGCCGGTGTAGACGGGTTCGGTGCACTGGGGCCACCACAGTTGGTGGTAGGTGGCGGCAGCCACGTCCTTGACGACCTGGCGCGGAATGACGCCCCGGACAGCGGCGTGCAGGTGCGGCGCGAGGCGGCGCTGTGCCTCGACGGTTGCGAAGTACTGGACTTTGTACCCGGCGCAGCGGCGGAGGTTCTGCCAGAACCGGTCAACGACCTTCGGGAAGTGCAGAGCTTCCATCGCGGCCCGGTGGTAGTCGTACGTCGACGGGTCAACCGGCGTACCGAGCACCGGTGCAGCTTCGTCGTGCTTGGCGCCGCACGGGCACCGGCCACCATCACCGGGACGGGTGTGGATGCGGCCATACGACGGCAGCGTCAGCGTGAGGAACATCGAGGGCCGGTAGGTGCGTCCGTTCGGAGCGGTGAACGTCGAACCGATCGTGCGGTTGTCCATCGGCACTTTGGGCAGGTCCGGGGCATCCTGGCGGCGGCGAGTCGACCGGACCCGACGTGCCGTTTCGTCAACGTCTACGGGGGTTTCGGGGTCGTCCTCGCCGTCGCCGGTCAATTCCGCGGGAAGGGCATCGGGCGTGCCGTCGGTGTCGTCGTCGGTACCGGGGATCTCGTCGTCTCGGTGCCAGCCCTCGCGGCACTGCTGCATCCGGAGCTTGCGCGCACGCTCAGCGCACGGCGGGCACTGGCGTTCCTGGGTCGAGCCGCACGGGATCGGTACGACGAGCTGTTCACCGGTCGCGGTGTCGGTCATCCGGGACAGCACGGGGCGGACGCAGACGCCGTTGCGGACGGCCAGGTCGTGCAGTACGTCGGGTGCGACTTGACCCAGGGTCGAGATCATTCGGGACCATCTCCTTCGCGCGGCTGTTCTCGTTCACCGGCCCACGGAATCCGCGCCGTGAGGTAGACGCGGACCCCGCGCGAGCCCTTGTTCGGGTAGAGGCGGCTGGAGCCGGTGAGGTCGAACACCACGCCAAGGACCTTCACCATGACCTCGATCTCCTCGGGGTCGCCCATGACGCGGAGCTTGACCGTCATGCCGCCTGCCTCCACAGGTATTCCGGCAGCAGCGTTGCCCCATCGAGCGCGTCGACCACCGGGGCACCGTCGACCAGGTCGCGGACCAGGACGTTGCGTTGCAGTTCTGTCGTGCCGCCCCAGACGCCGTACTCCTGGCCGGTGGACAGGGCGTAGGCGAGGCAGAAGCGGCGGACGGGGCAGAACCCGCACCGATCCAGTGCCGTCGTCTTGCCGGTGGTGTCGGTGTCCTCGGGGAACCAGGTGTCGTCTCCGGTCGACCGGCAGGCGCCCATCGCTTGCCAGCCGGGTACGACGTGCGCGGCCAGCTCGGCGCGCAGGTTCTCGGTCAGCTCGGGAGCCCCGTCGAAGACGAGTTCCAGTTGCCCAGGGATTTGCTGCCGGTTCATGCTGCCGCTCCCGTCTCGTCGGTGCCGTCCAGCTCGTCCACGTCCACGAGGTCGGCGGGCGTGTCGACAGGGCGGAGGTGGTGACCGGTCCGGTAGTCACGCGCCATGGCCTTGATCTCGTCGTCGGTGACGTACGCGGCGCGGACCCGGATCGGGACCGGCGAGTGCTCGACCTTGATGAACCCGACACCCGGCAGCGACAGCGGGATGTTGTCCGCTTCGGCGCCGAGGTCGCGCTGTCCCTCGCCGAGGACCATGTCGACCTGCGAGGACGAGCCCAGCCGCAACGCGATGCGGTCGGGGAAGATGTCGCGCCAGGTGACGATGTCCTTCGTGGGCTCGACCACGGTTGCCAGCACGGCGTACCCCGGACCGCGTCCCTTGGACAGCAGGCGACCCAGCGCAGTCTCTACCCGGCCCATCTGACGGCGTCCGTCCGGACCCGGCAACAGCGTGGTCAACTGCATCAGCTCGTCCACGATCACCAGCACCAGCGGGGTTTGCTGCGACGGAGTGAACTTGCGTGCCCTGCCCCGCAGGTACTTCGCCCGGTCGTCCATGTCGTCGGCGGCCTGTTCCAACAGCGCCACCATGTCTTCGTAGTCGTCGGCCTCGTACCGGGCGAACAGGTCCCGACCGAAGTCGAGTTCCATCCCGCCTTTCGGGTCGATCGCGTGCACCACGACCAGGCCGGCGCGGATGAACGGTGCCAATGCCCGCAGGACCGACCAGATGACCGAGCCCTTGCCCGATCCGGTTCCCCCGGACACGAGGATGTGGGTCCCGCGCACCCGCAGCCGCCACGGCGAACCGTCCTCGGCGTACCCGATCACCAGCCCGTCGAGATTCTCGATCCGAAGGCTGTCGGGGATCGGCACGGCGGGAATCAGCTTCTTGAGCGGGTCGCGCTTGTACAGGTCCAGCCACACCCGGCCCGGAGTCGCTTCCCGCGTGGTCGCACGACGGGCACGGGTCGCGTGCTGGAGCTTGTCGACACAGTCGGCAACGTCCTTCGGGGTGATGCCGTCCGGCAGGTCCAGCAGCAGCGAATCCGTCGACGCGTTGGACTGGACCTTGAGGATCCGGGGCCGCACGATCCACTCCCGAACCTCGGTCATGATCGACAGCCCGAACCGGCCCATCCACCACCACCAACGCGGCGCGTACACGAACCAGCGACGCCACCACGCCTTCACCCGCCAGGCCACCAGCCGCCGGAACGACTCCGGACGGCGCCACCGCCACACGCCCAGCAGCAGCCCCAGCAGCAGCCCGGTCACGATGACCCAGACCCAGCCGTGCGACCGGCCCCACCAGGCCACCAACCCCGCGAACAGGATGGGCAGCATGACGCCGGGGTAGCGCAGCACCGAGGCCACCATCCGCACTGCCGGGACTCCCCCGGCAGCCTTCTTGCCCTGCTTGATCTTGCCCATGGCTACTTGCGCCCCCTCTCGTGCTTGGCGAACCGTCGTTCGACGGCCAGCAGGTTTCGCCAGGTCTGTTCCAGCGCGGTCATCGCGCCGGTTGCTCCGACGTTCGCGTCCGGGTCCGGCACGTTCTCCAGGACCCGCGTGGTCTTCTGCAACTGCGAACGGGCGTCGTCCAGCTCGTTCATCACCGCCCGCAGCTTCGCCATCGCCTCCAGGTCGTTGCCGACCCCGAGCGCCCGCGCCCACTGATCCAGGAACCGGCGCTTACCCGCCAGCGATCCAGTGATCGCCATGACTCATCAGCCCCTCTCGTGCACTGCGAACCCGCGCAGCGCCTCACCGACCACCAGCACCGCCAGATCGATCCGACCCAACGCGAGCGCCAGCGACCGCCGGACCTCGTCGTTAGGTGCCTTCGACAACGACCGAGCGACTTTCCGAACCCGGTCCTGACCGTCCAGCAGACGACCCATCAGCTTGTGCAGCTCCGCCGATGCCTCGTCGTCGTTGCGGGCGCCGAGCGCATCGGCCCAGCCGTCCAGATCACGCCGGGTCGCGAACAGCGCCGTCATCACGCCACCGTCCGGTACGGCACCGGCTCATCGACCAGGTGCTCCAAGCATTCGTCGTGGTCGTGCTCGTTCCACTCGATCGACCCGAACACATCCGCGTACGCGCACGGGTCCCCGTTCGGCAACAGACCCAGCGCCTGAGCGAGATCCTGACGCGCCAGATCCAGCGCATCGACCAGGTCCTCCAAGACCAGCAGGTCATGGACGAACACGTTCACGTCCGCGCCGTCACCGCCGACCTTCAACACGACCCACGGACGCCGACCGCTCTCGTTGTACAGCGTGTACGCCACGCCCGTCTCCGGCTCGATGTGCGCGTTCACCGTCATCAACGCGACCGCCCCGCCCGCCATGATCAGGCCGCCTTCGGAGCCTGAGCGGACTTCGGCGCACGAACCGCCATCGCCCGGAACGACCACGCCAGACGCGGACGGTTCCCGTTCTCCGCGATGTACGGCGTAGCCGTCATGCCCTCGAACTCCACCGGCGTGAACGGCATCCCCTGCGGCTGCGGCGGCAACACCGGCTGCTGCTTCGCCAGGATCTTCACCGAAATCTGCCGGTCGGCCTTCCGCGCGTCCCGGTCACCGTCCATCACGTCGACCGACCACACGTTCAGGCCGGACTCTTCATCGATCGCGTACACCGGACGGTCCTTCGTCGACCGCTCGAAGTCCCGCACCTGCGTGACCTCCGACACCGCGAACACGCCGTACGGGAAGACCTCACCGAACTCGATCTTGATCTTGCGCGGCATACCCATGAGTGCTGCTCCTTCTGAGTAGGGTGCCTAGGCTGACTAGCCAGGCTGGAATATGACCAAGGTAACCAGCCTGGCTAGCCAGGTCAAGTATTTGGACAAGGAAATTCCTAGGCTGCCTAGCCAGGTACTACGCTTGGTGTCATGGAGCTAGACCCGAACGACCCACGTCCGCCGTACCGGCAGGTCGCTACCGCCCTGCGCGCCGGGATCCTGACGCAGAAGTTCACCGCGGGGGAGAAGCTGCCGTCACAGCAGGAGCTCGCGACTCAGTACGGCGTCGCCCGGATGACGATTCAGCAGGCGTTGAAGGTGCTGCGCGACGAGGGGCTGATCGTGTCGCGGGTCGGCAGTGGGGTCTACGTCCGCGACCGAGCGGACCAGGCGGTCGGCCTCCGTCCGCACATCGAGCAGGCGTTCGAGCGGTCCCGAGTGACCATCGACTTCGCTGGTCTGACCGGGGAGACGCTGCTCGGTGCCCTTGAGGAGCCGATCGAGCGTGTCCGGCGCGGGCGCCTCACGCCGGAGTCCATCACAGTGCGCCTGCTGCTGCCTGATCTGTCCCAGCCGCTCGCGGTTCCATCGCGTGCTGGTTCCAAGCCAGGTGACGACCCCGCCGTCCGTGGCCGAGTAGCCGAGATCGCCCACCGCTCAGCCGGGGCCATCGCTGAATCGGTCCGCGAACTGGGCGAGCTTGGACTTGTGCAGAAGACCGAGGTAGAGACCCGAGTCATCCCGCTGTCGATGATGTTCAAGATGTACCTCATCAACGACGAGGAGCTGTTCTTCGGCTTCTACCCGGTAGTAGAGCGCGAGGTGAAGATCGGCAGCAAGGACGTGCCCATCTTCGATGCCGTCGGCAAGGACACGGTCTTGTTCCATCACTCGGTGAGCGATGGCGACCGGGCGACCGGTGCGCAGTACGTCGAGCAGGCACGCCGTTGGTTTGACAGTCTCTGGGGCACACTCGGTCGGACCTACGAGCCGTGACCGCCGAGGCGCTTGCCGCCATCCTCCGCCAGCACCCCGCCGTCCTGCTCGACTTCGACGGTCCGGTGTGCTCCGTGTTCGCCGGGTACCCCGCCGCGCAGATCACTGACGAGCTGCGGGCGGTTGCTCTCGATCAGCTCACCGAGCTGCCTTCGGAGCTGGCCCGTCTGTCCAGCCCACACGAGTTTCTGTCGGCGTCCGCGAAGGTCTCGCCCGACCTTGCCCGTCGCATCGAGGTTGCCCTACAGGCCGCCGAGGTCCGAGCCGTCGAGACCGCTACGCCGACCCCCGGTGCGGACGAGTTCCTGACCGCGTGCCACGACGCCGGTCGACCGCTGGTGATCGTCAGCAACAACACCGGCGCATCGGTCACTGCGTACCTCGATCGAAGCGGCCTCGCCGGTCTTGTCCGCCACGTCGAGGCGAGGGACCCATCGGACCCGGCCCTGATGAAGCCCAGCCCCTACCTGATCCAACGAGCTGCGGAAGTCCTCGGGGTCTCGCCAGCAGCCTGCACGCTGATCGGCGATCAGACCACCGATGTACAGGCCGCACGTGTGATCGGCGCCGCGAGCATCGGCTACGCGAACAAGCCCGGCAAAGGTGCCGACCTTACCGCCGCCGGAGCGGATGCCGTCATTGCCCAGATCTCCGAGCTGACCGAGGCAGTCCGGGCCAGCTAGCCCTGCCGAATTTGGCTCTTATGGATCAAGGCGCGCCTTCGGCGCGCGGCGCGGGCGTGCGCGTGCGGCTGCCGCCGTTCACCGCCCGCGCCGCACGCTTCGGGCATCTTTCCTTTGAACAACCCCCAGGGGCTCCGCCCCCGGACCCCCGACCTCACTCCGGGATGCCACCGGGCCGCCTTCCCGCCACTCGGTGAGGCGGAGCCGACCATGCCTGATCCCGGTTGTCCAGACTCGCAAGCTCGACCCAAGGGCAACTGGACAACCGGGATCAGGCATGGTCCCTGACGGTCACCGAGCGACGGGAAGCCACCCCTTCAACCAGCAGCGTTGTACTACCTCAAGCGAAGACCCTGGTCACGATGTGCGTTCGCTTCGTACGCTGAGTCATGAGCAAACTGGGGGCGGTAGGAAGGTTGCTCGCCGTGGGGGCATTCTCGGCGAGCTGTGGCATCGGTGGGGCATACGTCGCGGCGACTCACCTGGACCAGTTTCGTGGGCCACAGGGCGCAGCGGGGCAGACGGGGCCAGCCGGTCCGGTGGGGCCGCAAGGCAAGCCAGGTGCACCGGGTCAATCTGCGACTAGCCCGAGCCTGGACGGGATGTGGTTCGTGGCGAGGACGTGCGGATGGGATGCCAAGAATCGCGGCCAGGTCGTGACCGGTGTCCAGGTCTCGACCGGCTACGGGGGGAGCGTGACGACCAACCTGCAGTTCCTCCAGCTATGTGAACCGAACTAGCTGCGCCGGGGAGATTTGCTAACGCGGCTGCTAACAAGCGCGTGGATCGATGTGGACGCCAATGGACGAAAGGCCCGATTCGGTACGGTCAGCACGGTGGGGGAGAGGGTGCCGTGGACCCCGTTCGCTCCACTCGTAATGAGAAGGTCGTCGGTTCGATTCCGACAGGCGGCTCCACTCCGTCCACGGAGAAACCCCAGGTCAGGGCAATAGGTGACCTGGGGTTCTGCATGTCGGGGGCTGCCTCATGGTGTGGATCTGCTGGCTGGGGACCGATGGGATGGCAGAGTCGGCGGCGTGACTCAGGAAGAGGGAACCACTGCTCGTGACCGGGCGGCCGACACCAACGCTGAGTTTCGGCCTGTGAGCATTGCTGATGGGGTCGTCACTCGTCCTGCGTCGGCGCATACTTCGACCGTGCATGCGTTCCTCAGGCATCTGCGTGCCCAGGGGCTGGAGGACGTGGTTCCGGAGCCGTTGTCGAACGACGGGAAGACGGAGACGCTGCGTCTGATCGAAGGTGACGCCGGTGGCGCTGCTTGGCGGCATCAGCACGATGTCGGGGGACTGGAATCGGCAGCGAGGTTGCTTCGGCGGATTCACGATGCCTCCCGCACCTGGTTGCCGCCGGCCGACGCGGTGTTCGCCGGCCCGGCTCGGCCTGGCCAGGTCTTCTGTCATGGCGATCCGGGGCCGTGGAACTTCGTGTGGAGAGACGGTCGGGCTCAGGGGTTGTTCGACTGGGACTACCTCCATCCTGGCGACCCCGTTGACGACGTCGCCTACGCCCTGTTCTGGTTCGCGCCAACGCGGGCGGACAAGCACTGCCTGGACTGGCACCACTTCCCAACCGTCCCGGACCGTCTCGAACGCATCCGACACTTCTTGGCCGCCTACGGCCCAACGCCACCCTTCGACGTGGTTGACGCCATCATCAGGCGCGGACAAGCCACCATCGACCTCGAGCTAGCCCTGGCCGCCCAAGGAATCGAGCCTCAACGCACCTGGGTCGCCGACGGCGTAGCCGAGGAGGAGGCGGCCGAACTGCAGTGGGTGGCAGACAACCGGGCCGCTCTGACGCCCTAGCCCATCCCAGACGCAGATTGAAGTTGGGCAGTGCGTTGGTCGGTGATCCACTGTTCCAAGTCGTTCACTGATTGGGTTAGCGGTCGATCGGTGGTGTCGAGTCGGTGGGTGTGCCAACGAGGGTCGTCCTTGGTCCAACCCGTCCAGCGGTCCCAGGTCATGTGCGGCCAGCCGTTGTTGATGATCACCTCCGGTTGGTGGCGAGGGTCTTCTGCATGTTTGCGGTGCCAGGTGCTCCAGCCGATGAACGCGTCGACGGTCTCCGGTGACCACCTGCCGCCGTCGCGAGAGGTGAGGCGGTGGCGTCGCTCGGTGTCCGAGACGTCCACCAGGCAGACGGCGATGCCGTCGAGTAGTGGTGCGGAGGGGGAAGCCAAGATCTCGCCGAGTGGGGACTGCCCGGTCAGGAGGAGGTCCAGGCCGCGGCTTTGGTACTCCAAGGCTCGACCGATCCACAGTTCCGTCGTCCGCTGTCGCCACTTCGTGTCGGCGTCCTCGGGTACGCCGATCTCGTCGTGGTCATGGACGACCAGGCCGTCCAGGCTGGTGCCCAAGGCGCGGGCCAGCGTCGTCTTGCCCGAACAGCTCGATCCGGTCAGCGAGAGCAGCACCCCACCAACCTTGGCAGCCTCCGCCGTCCCGGGCGATTGATTTCAGGGCCGGAGGCCGGCCATCAGTAGGTCGAGGAGGCGGGCGGACATTGCTTTGTGGGTGGGGGAGCCGGTCACGGTGAAGATGCCGATGAGGGCGGCGGCGATGTCTTCGGCGGGGACGTCGGGGCGGAGGTCGCCGGTGCTGCGGCCGGCTTCGAGGAGGGTTTCGATGGCCGTGAGTAGTTCGGTGCGGGTGTGGTCGTGGGCGATCTCGCCCGCCTCGATCATCGCGAGCAAGGTGTCGAGCATGCCGTTCTTGGTGGCGACCCAGTCGCCGAACAGGTCCATCCAGCGGCGGAGCGCGGTGGGTGGGTCGAAGGCGGCGAGCAGCTCGCCGGCGCCGGTGGTGAGGCGGGAGACCTGGTCCTGGTAGATCGCGTCGACCAGCGACTCGCGGGTCGGGAAGTGCCGGTACAGCGTTGCGATGCCGACCCCGGCTTCGTTGGCGATGGCGCGCATCGACGGTTCGGTTTCGGCGGTCGCGAACAGGTTGGTCGCCACGGCCAGCAACTGGCGGCGGTTGCGGGTCGCGTCCGCTCGCGGTCTGCGGTTCTCAGCGGCAGACAAAACGGATCACGCTCCACTTAGGCTAGAGTGGGTCACGAAACGAAGCGTAGTCCGTTTAGGCTGACGCGCAGTCGCAACCAGGGGACAGGTGCCGCATGCAGGAGAACACAGGCAGGGCAGTCCAGTACGTCGAGTCGTTCGGCGGACCGGAAGCCTTGAGCGTCCGCGACGTACCGGTGCCGCAGGCGGGGTCCGGCCAGGTCCGGGTACGGGTCGGCGCCGCCGGACTGAACCCGATGGACTGGTTCATGACCTCCGACGCGGAGACGGCCGCGCGGTTCGGGTTGAGCCTGCCGTGCGGATTCGGCACCGACTACGCCGGCGTCGTGGACCAGGTGGGCGCCGGCGTGCGCGAGTTCCGGGTCGGGGACCGGGTGTACGGCGGTGCGATGTCGCGCGCCGCCGCCGACTACGTCGTCGTGGACGTGACGGGGACGATCGCGGCGGGCGGCGAGGCGCACCGTACGCCCGACGGCATCGACGACCGTACCGCTGCCACCCTCGCGATCGCGGGCCGTACGGCGGCCGCCGCGCTCGCCGTGGTCAACCTGGGGCCTGACGACACCGTGCTGATCGGAGGTGCGGGCGGCGGGGTCGGCGTATTCGCGGTGCAGCTCGCGCGTCTCGCCGGCGCGCGCGTCATCGGGACGGGTTCGGCCACGTCGGCCGACGCGCTGCGCGCCCTCGGGGCCGAGCCGGTGGCGTACGGCGATGGTCTGGTCGACCGGGTCCGCGCGCTGGCTCCGGACGGCGTCACCGCGGCCATGGACCTGCACGGTACGGACACGGTGCACGCGGCCCGCGAACTCGGCGTACCCGACGCGCACATCACCACCATCGCCGCCCAGGTCGACGGGATCACGCCGGCGAACGGCGCCAACGCGACCTCGGCCGCCATCGAGGAGATCGCGAACCTGGTCGCGGCGGGACGGCTCCGGGTACCGATCGCGGCGACCTTCCCGGTCGAGCAGATCCGCGCCGCGGTCGAGCTCCAGGCGGCGCGGCACGTGCAGGGGAAGGTCGTCATCGACCTCTAGGCGCCGCGGGTCAGTCCTTGCGGCCCTTGAGGCGGCGGTGGAGGGCTCGCTGCGCTTCGCGGGTGGCTTCGCGTTCGGCGAGGGTCTGGCGTTTGTCCCAGTTCTTCTTGCCGCGACCGAGGGCGATCTCGACCTTCGCGTTGCCGTCCTTGAAGTACAGCGTGATCGGGATGATCGTCAGGCCGGACTCGTGGACCTTGCGTTCGATCTTGTCGATCTGGGCGCGGTGCAGCAGCAGCTTCCGCTTGCGCCGCGAGCCGCCTTCGAACCAGCGCGACTGGGAGTACTGCGGGATGTGCACGCCGTGCAGCCAGATCTCCCGCTCCTCCACCATCGCGAACCCACCGACCAGCGATGCTCGTCCCGCCCGAAGCGCCTTCACCTCGGGGCCCTGCAGCACGATCCCGGCCTCCCAGGACTCGCCCAGCTGATACTCGTGCGCAGCCTTCCGGTTGCGGGCGATCACGGGGTTGGCGTCGGGTTTCTTCACACCCCGATTCTGCCCTGAAGTGGACACCGGCCCCAGGCCAGGCAACACTTCCTGACGCGGGAGGGGGGTGAGCAGGTGCGAGTTGCGCTTGCACTGTTGCTGGTGGTCGCGCTGACCGGGTGTACGTCGGTCAATCCGGCGTCGGAGTCGGCGCGCACACCGACGACTGAGCCGACGTTCGACGCGACGTCGGAGTGGACGCCTGAGCCGACGGTCGAGGTGGCGCCGCGGCGGTTCCGGATCGTGCCTGATGACTACCACGTGCCGTCTGCCGGTACTGCGGAGGACGGCCGGAAGTTGTTCCTCAGCGAGGAGCTGTTCTCGGGCGGCGCCCGGGCTGTACCTCTGGAACCCCGACGGCACCTTCGACGAGGTGAAGGTTGAGGAGGTACGCCGTACTCCGGGCGTACCACCGGGCCAGGCGGCCTCCGCCGGCGCGGACGCGCTGATCAAGTCCCGCCTCGCCGAACTCGGTAACTACAAGCTCGAACCGATCGACGTCGAGCCGTTCTCCATGACGCTCGACGGCACCACCTTCGGCTGGATCCTCGACCAGTACGAAGACCAATACTCGATCCACGTCGAACCAGGCGACTTCATCGCGTACTACGCCCCCGTGGGACGGCCTCGGCTACGACACCTGACCGTTTTCGAGGTACACCGTTCGGCCCTGGAGGCCGGCGGTGACGCGGGCGTGCTGGTCGGGTTCGAGGAGTTGGGCCGCCTCCTCGAGCGTGACGAAGCGGAACGCGACGGCCTCGGCCCGTTGGAGCACGATCCGGTCGACGTCGTCCGGCGTCAGGACCCCGCCGTCGAACAGGAATGCGACGACCTCGGTGAACTCCCCGGACCGGGCGGCCCAGTCCACGGCGAGCAACGCGCCGGGCTCGATCGACAGCCCGATCTCCTCCTGTACTTCGCGTCGGGCACCGGCGCGGGGTGACTCGTCGCGCTCGACCGCTCCGCCGGGGAGGTCCCAGGACGGCTTGTACGGCGGGTCGAGGATCAGGATGCGTCCCGCAGGGTCGGTGAGGAGGCAGTCGGCGGCCAGGCGTTTGGTGGGGAGGGTGGTGGTGAAATGATCGGGGCTCATCGGTACAGCCAAGCATCGACGGGCGGAGGACGGGATGTTCCTGTTGCAGATGTCGGGTGTTCCGGGGGCGGGGAAGTCGACGGTGGCTGCGCATGTGGTCGAGAAGTTCGGCGCGGTCGCGGTGGACTACGACGTGATCAAGTCGGCCGTTCTGGACGCGGACTTCGAGCTGGGCCCGAGCACGAGGGCGGCGTACGAGGTGATGTACGCGATGGCGCGGCACCTGCTGGTGCAGGGGCGGGATGTGGTGATGGACAGCCCGTGTTTCTGGCCGCGGATCGTCGACGAGGGGATGGCGATCGCCGCGGAGAACAACGCGACCTACCGGTACGTCGAGTGCCGCATCGACGACCTGCAGCGGCTCGACGAGCGACTCCGGCAGCGGCCGCGGCAACGGACCAACCGACCGAGCCTGAACCAGCCGCCCGCGGATGCCGGTACCGAGCCCGAGGACGGTGAGGCCTTGTTCCGCGAGTGGATGGACAAGTCGCACCGCCCGGCGAGCGGCTACCTCCAGCTGGACATGGAGCGACCGCTCACCGACGTATTCGTTGAGGTCGACAACTACCTCACGCACTAGTCCAGAGTGCGAGCCACTGTTCGGCGCCCCAGGCTTCGTAGCGTTCCACTTCGGTAAAGCCGAGTTTGGTTGCCAAGTGCATCGATGCGGCGTTGGCGGTCTGGGTGATCAGGACCACCGGCGTGCCCGGTCGTGCAGCCGCGAACCAGGCGAGGGCGGCGGCGCAGGCCTCGGTGGCATACCCGTTGCCCCACGACGACGGCAGGAACAGATACCCCAGCTCGACCTCGGCCAGCTCGGGCCGTACTTCGTCCGGGTCGCATTGGTCGAGCGTGACGGTACCGATCATCGAGCCGTCGAGCTCGACGACGAACAGTCCGGCGCGGCGGCCAGGTACCTCGGGGAGGTTCTCCTCGAGTAGATCCCGTGGTTGCGCGCCGCCGACGTACCTGCCGACCTCCGGTGACGCGAGTAGCTCGATGAGTGCGGGACGGTCGCGGGCCTCGGGCTCGCGCAGTACCAGTCGCTCGGTCTTGATCGGGCCGGGCGGCCACGCGACGGACTCAAGCTCGGTCTTCATGACCTGCCACCTTAGCCATCCACAGCTGGACGACCTCGTCGGCGACGGCGTCGCTCGTACGGTCCGCCGTACTGACCACGTGGTCGCTGATGTCGTCGGCGGCCAGCTGTGCCGACAGCTCGGCCGCTCGCCGTACGAGGTGGTCGACACCGTCGCCGGTCTCCCGTCCGCGGTGCCGGATGCGCTGGGCGAGATCCTTGTCCGAGGCATCCAACCGGCAGAGCACGACCGGTCCGCCGGTCGCTTCCTCGAGCAGGCGGCGTTCGGTTGGGTTCTCGACGACGCCCGCGACGACGAGGCAGCGGTGGCCGGCGCCGCGGTAGTTCGACCAGATGACGGCCAGGTTGGTTGCCTTCAGCCTCGATTGGTGCGGGTCGTCGGCGGGCGGCGGCCAGGCGGCGCCGAGCAGGTCCAGGTCGGCGAACGCGGGCGCCAGTTCGAGGTCGATGCAGCGGTCGAAGACCCGCCAGCCGACGGTCGTCTTGCCGACGCCGGGCGGCCCGGACAGTACGAGAGCAGGTGGCGTACGCACCCGGTGATCATCCCGTCCCGCCCGGCCGACGGCAATGCGATCAGTCGTCCAGTTCCGGGTCGTCCATGAACATTCGGACGTCCTGCGGGCAGCGGCAGGCGACGGCGATCTTCCCGGCCCAGGCCAAGGCTTCCTCGCGGGTCCGGACCGAGACGATCATGACGCCGCCGATCAGCTCCTTGCTCTCCGGGTACGGGCCGTCCATCACGAGGCCGTCCGTACCGACCACGGCGTGCCCCACACCCTCGGAGTAGTTGAACCCGCCGGTGAACCGCAGTACGCCGGCCTCCTGCGCCTCCCGGACCACGGCGTGCGCGGCCTTGCCGACGTCGCCGATGTCCTCCTCGGGGATGTGGTCCATCGCGCCGTTTTCGAACGAGATCAGGTACCGCGACATCTCATCACTCCTTGTCCTCGGCGACCTGCACCGGTCGCCGCTCATCCCTGCAACGAACGCCCTCCCCAGGATCCGACAGCTCGTCGCGAGATCCCCGTTCATTCTGTCCGTACGGCGTGGTTGACTACGCGAATGGACCTGGTTACTCGTGTAGCCGATCAGAAACGATGGGACGACCTGGTCGAACTGTTCGGCCCGAGCGGCGGGACCCGCGGCTGCTGGTGCATGGCCCGCCGGCTGCCCTCCGCGGTCGTCGCGGCGAACGGCAACGCCGAGAACCGCGCCGCGCTCGAGACGTTCGTCCGCGCGGGCGTCCAGGTCGGGCTGATCGGGTACGTCGACGACCGCCCGGCGGTCTGGTGCGCCGTCGCGCCGCGGACCGAGTACTCCGCGATCGTGCGCTCCCGGGCGCTGCCGATCGACGACCCCGACGACCCGTCGATCTGGGCCGTCAACTGCCTGTTCGTGAAGAACGGCTACCGCGGAAAGGGCCTCACCGCTCCGATGATCGAGGCCGCCGTCGACTACGCCCGTACGACCGGCGCGCGGATCCTCGAGGCCTACCCGGTCAAGTCGATGCCCGGCGACCCGGGCCGCGGCGTCCTCAGTACGTTCCTCGCCGCCGGCTTCGCGCCGTACGCCGAGTCCCGTACGACCGCCAAGCGCAACGTCGTCGTCCGCCGCGCGCTCTGAATCACCAGGTCCACTCGCCGGCGTCGAGCGTGAACGGCCAGTCGCGGCCGCGCTCGCCGTGGGTGAGGAAGTGAACCGCTGGTACGGCGAGCGGTGGGTACGGCAGGTCGCCGAGCAGCCGTACCGCGTCCGCTGGGGTGAACCAGCGTGCGTCCATCACCGATCCGTCCGGGTCGTCGATCGCGAAGGCGGGGTCGGCCACGTCCGCGACGTAGTTGAACGACCGCGAGGTGACGGAGCCGTCCGCCTGCGTCTGGGTCGTCCAGGCGAGTTCGAGGTCGCCCTCGGACACGTGTAGACCCGACTCCTCCCGCAACTCCCGCACCGCCCCGGCGGCCGGAGTCTCGCCGGCCTCGACGCCTCCACTCGGCAGGTTCCAGTACGGCGCGTCCCACGCGTCGTACTGCTCCCGCACCAGCGCAACCAGCCCGTCGTACCGCGCGATGACCCCTGCGTAGAGCTGCATCCGGGAACCCTACAAGTGCGCGAGCACCTCTGAGTGGGGCCACGTGTCGGTCAGGACCTTGGTGAGGAGCGGGTCGGGGGACGCGGTGATGTACGGCGTGTGCCCGGGGTCGCGGACTGGCGACCGCGGGGGTGGGGAAGAGGCCCCACGGCGTGACCTCGTTGGCGAGCACGCCCTCCAGGCGGAGGTCGACGTACTCCGGTTCCCACCAGACGCCGTACGTCACCTGGAAACCGCCGTCGAGCAGAACCGGGAGGCGAGGGCGCGGCCGCAGGT
The DNA here is from genome assembly GCF_054189145.1 of Kribbella sp. WER1. Taxonomy (NCBI): domain Bacteria; kingdom Bacillati; phylum Actinomycetota; class Actinomycetes; order Propionibacteriales; family Kribbellaceae; genus Kribbella; species Kribbella sp. WER1. Next base: position 5,203,343 of record NZ_CM135186.1, read on the forward strand.
TGGGCAATCGGGCATGGGATGAGTATGGCGTTCCGGAAGGGGAGTGTCCGGAATGCGGGTTAGCGTGCGGGGCATGAGTGAGAGTGAGTGGGTTTCTCCCTGGTGGGAGCCGCCGTTGGCGGGGGACGAGGCCGGGCATCTCGTGGGGGCGTTGGACCGGTTGCGGACCACGTTCCGGTTCAAGGTCGACGGGCTCGGCGCGGACGGGCTGAATACCCGGATCGGGGTCTCGCCGATCACGCTCGGCGGACTGCTGAAGCATCTGGCGGCCAACGAGGACTACCTGTTCGACGTGAAGTTCCGCGGCAAGCCGATGGGTGGGCCGTGGCTGGAGAACGGCTGGCGGGACGACAACGACTGGGAGTTCAACTCCGCCGTCGACAACACGCCGTCCGAGCTGTACGCGTTGTGGGACGGCGCCGTCGAACGCTCCCGGGCGACGCTGGCCGCGGCGATCGCGGACGGCGGGCTCGATCAGCCGGCCGACATCGCCTGGCCGAACGGGCAGCACGCGAGCCTGCGGCGGCTCGTCTGCGACCTGATCGAGGAGTACGGGCGCCACACCGGCCACGCCGACCTGATCCGCGAGGCCGTCGACGGTCGCGTCGGCGAGGACCCGCCCCGCGACTGGAAGCCCGTCGGCGCGAAGACCGCGTGAAGCGCGGACCGCCAGCACTACACAACGGCCGCTCTCCGCGCTCCTTCACGCTCAGCCGAGGCTCGCGGAGGGGAGTTGTGTAGTGCTGGCGGTCCGGCTGACCTACTTCACGCGTTGTAGGGTCCCGTCCGGTGCGACGCCGACGATCGTGGTCCGTCCGTCGACGGTCAGGTTGAGCAGCATTCGGTCGCCCTGCCAGGACGTCGTGTACGAGACCTTCGCGTTGCTGCGGGTCGGCGCGATCACCGACAGCACGGTCGCGTTCTTCCCGGACCGGTTGAACTTCACCACCGGCGCCGGCAGCCGCTTGTCGATCGTCCGGTAATGCCAGCCCTGGATGGGGTCCTGCTCGCCGCTCGTCAGCTCGATCGCCGTCGTCTCCTGCCGGTACGGGACCTGCAGCAACGTCGTCTTCACCCGATCACCCGGCCGCGCCGCCACCACCCGGTCGTTGCCGCTGACAATCACCTTCTGATCCGCCGGCAGATGCCACAACGCCGAGTACTCCTGCGCAGCGTCCGACGTCCCACGATCCAGCACCACCATCAGATCGGGATCCTTCAGCACCAGCACGTCCCGAGTCCGGTCCACCCCCGCACCAGGCGAGTCGTGCAGCTCGTAGAACTCCGACGTCGGCTTCAGCGACGACCGGACGAGCTTGGTCTCCGGATGCCCGGTCGCCGACTTCACGGTCAACTCGTTGTGCGCGAACTGGCTCCTCGCCCAGAACCGCCAGTCGTCCACCTTGTACCCGGCGTGCCCGCCGTCGATCAGGATGTCCCGCCCGTGCGACGTGTACGTGATCGACGTGTGGTCGTTGTGCCCGTGCAGCTTCTGCGACGGCCCGAACCGGATGCTGTACGTCGACTCCTGCGTGAACGCCCGCGTCTCGCCCCACCCGGTCCGCCCGAAGATGTACCCGGCGTCGAAGATCCCGATCCGCTGCGTCGGGCGGATCCCGCGCGCGCCGAGCGTCCCAGCGTACTCGAGCACCGTGCCCTGCACCGGGACCGTCCGGACGACCTCGGAATCGCCGAGCTGCGGGAGATTCCCGAGCGAGTTCGTTGCCAGTGCGAGCCATTTCGCGAGCTCGCGCCGACGCGCCATGATCGTCGTACCGGGGTCTACGCCGCACTTGCGGAGTACGTCGATCGCGCGTCCCCACAGGGCGTAGTTGAACTGGGCGTACCCGGTCGACTGTTCGTTGGTCGACCCCTGGGTGTCGATCGAGGTCTTGATCGCGCTGGTCAGCCGGTCGGCGGCGATCTTCTTCAGGTCGCTCCGCATCAGCGTGCAGCCGATCCCGAACAGCGCCATGCTCTCGTCGGTGCCGTGGTTCCAGTCGCCGCTGTAGTTCTTCCGCAGGAACCACGCGTGGTCGAGCAGCGCCTTGTCGAGCCAGGCGTACGTCAGCGGCAACTGCCCGACGTGCAGCCCCGACAGTACGGCCTGGCGCAGGCAGATCAGCACGTTCGTACGGTGCATCGTGGACTCGTACGCGCCGACGTCGGACTTCCACGAGTACGGGTTGTCGTTGACCCAGTCGCGGGCGATCGTGCTGACCCGTCGCAGCGCGGCCTTGTCGCCGCGCCCGCCGGCCGCGATCCCTTGGCCGAGCCAACGAAGCGAGTGCAGCCACATGTACCAGCTCGGGTTCTTCGACGGGTTCAGCCGCCAGTTGATGTTGCCGTGGCCGTCGCCGACCTTCGTCGGGGGCGTCGTACCCCAGGTGAAGGTGTCCTTGTACAGGTTGGCGAGCGGGTTCGCCCGGTCGATCCCGCTGTACGCCGGACACGTGTAGATGTTCTGCTGCACCGGTGCCGTCGGCGGCGGGGCCGGCGGTTCGGGGGTCTGGCTCACGGTCGGATCCGGCGCCGCCTCCGGCTCGGTCCCGCCCCAGGGCGTGACCAGGACCACAGCCAGTACCGCGGCGCTCGCGAGCAGCGCGATCGTGAGCCGCAGGGTCGTTCTGGTACGCAGATGTCTCGCGGGCATCGTGTCCCCCTCGTCCGGGCATGCCGGTTCTGGCCTATACCTGAATTCGGGCAAAGCGGTGCCGAATGCAGTACCGGGTGTCGTGTGCGTCTGACCCGGTTCCCCCCGAGGTCAGATCGGTGCTTCTGCCTGATAGACGTGTCCAGCAGCCGAGAAAGTTGCGCCCTTTCGGTACAGGGTGCCCGTTGGGGCAGCTCAACCGTGCCGGATCGCCTGCAGAATCAGGGTGTTCCGCGCATCCTGCCCGGCCGGCACGGTGGTGTGCCGCCCGTCGCGGAGGTCGGTGTGCAGCCGCTCGGGGTGCGCCGCCAGGAACTCGGCCCAGTGCACGACCCGCAGGTTCAGGTGCTGCAGCTGGGCCTGCTCTAGCTGCAGGTTGATCCACTCGCTGTTGCGCTGATCGGCGATCTGGACCGCGGCCGGCTTGTCGGTGCGCGCCACCTGGACGTCGACCCAATACACGGTCCGCTTCGGCCCGGCGATCCGCAGCGCGCGCTCGACCTGCGCGCCGAACGCCGACGGGTCGAAGATGTCGTTGGACCCGACCGCCATCACGATCCGCCGCGGCAACCCGTATGCCTTCACCCACGCGGCCATCTCGTCGACGGCCGCCGACGTCGGCTGCCCGGCCCAGCTGTACTGCGCGAACGACGTACCCAACTGCTGCTGGAGGAGTTTGCCGAGAGCGGCGCCGTCCTGCACCGCGATGCTGTCGCCGAACAGCACGATGCCGTCGGACGCCACCACGTGCCGGACCTCCGCGCCGCTCGCGATCACCCGGTCGTTCTTCTGGTACGAACCGAGCGCACCGGATCCGTAACTGCCGGTGTCGACAACCGGCTTCGCGTGCGCGGCCGGGGTCTCGAAGTGCAGCAGCGCCAGCAGGGCGGCCGTCAGGACGATGATGATGGCGGCCGAGACCGACCAGCGTTTGATGATCATGCAACAACTCCCGCAGAGAACGTCGTGCCCGTTACACGCGTAGACCCGGCGGGAGGTTGGCTAGTGGCTCGCGATGGCCTCGGCGATCAGTTCGTTGCGGGCGGAGCTGCCGGTCGGTTCGCTGGTGTGGACGCCGTCGCGCAGGTACTGCGCGGGGCCGTTCTGGTTGAGGAACTCCGACCACTCGACGATCCTCAGGTTCGAGTGCAGCAACGCCGCCTGGTCCAGCTGCTGGTTGATCCAGGCGCTGTTCGACAGGTCGGCGTCCCGCACGGAGGCCGGCTGCTTCGTGCGGTTCACGTACACGTTCACCCAGTACACCGTCCGGTTCGGCCCGGCGATCCGCATCGCGCGCTCGACCTGCGCGGCGAACGCGGGCGGGTCGAAGATGTCGTTGGTACCGACCGCCATCACGATCCGCTGCGGCAGGCCGTAGCTGCGCGACCAGTCCTCCAGCGCGTCGACCGCCGCGGACGTCGGCTGCCCGGACCAGTCGTGCGCCGCGATCGAGTCGCCGCCGCGGTTCGCCAGCAGCCGCTCCAGCGCGGAGCTGTCCTGGACGGCGATGCTGTCGCCGAACATGAAGATGCCGTCGAACGCGAGCACGTCGCGGATCTGGTCCTCCGAGGAGATCCGGTGGATCAGCCCCTGCCACGGGCCGAGCGTTCCCGATCCGTACGGCCCCGGCCCCTGTGTCGGCACGCTGTACGACGTCCCGCCGACGAGCGCGTCCGGGCCCTTCGTCCGCGGTTCGAGGACGACGAAGACCGCACCGAGTCCCGCGATCACCAGCAGCGTGACGACGATCGAGAGCAGCGATCCGAAGAACGCCCGTACCCCCGAAACCTCGGTCGTCACACCCTGCCGCACGCGTCCCACCCTTCGATCTTTCCGCATACTGACATGACGCGGCGACCCCCTGATCCGCTGCATGACTGCCTACCCCCTCTATGTCGGAAGCGAACCCCCCCGGTTCCCTTCCTGCCCCCAGCATCCCTGACGGCCCAAGTCCTGGGTAGGTTTTCGGTCATGCCGGAATCAGCCGATCTGCCCGCCCTGGAACGTACCCGCCTCGGCCACCTGGTCGCCGGCCGGATCCCGGAAGCTGCCGCGCTGCACACCGACGACTTCACGATCGTCACCCCGAGCGGCAACGTCTGGACGAAGGCGGAGTACCTCGGCGGGATCGAGTCCGGCGAGATCAACTACGCCCGGTTCGAGCCGATCAGCGACATCGACGTACTCGCCGACGGGGCCGTCGCGGTACTCCGGTACCGCTCCGCGATCGAGATCGGCGTCAACGGCCGCGAACCCGGTCCGCTCAACGCCTGGCACGTCGACTGCTACCGCCACACCGAGGCGGGCTGGCAGGTGCACTGGTCCCAGGCAACGGAGATCCGGTGACCTGCCCGTCCGTACTTCGATCGCTACGCTGAGCAGCCGGTCGGGTCAGCCCGCGACCTCCGCCTGGCTCCGCTCGACGCAGAACTCGTTGCCTTCGGGGTCCTTCATCGTCACCCAGCCGCGGCCGTCCGGACGCCGGTGGTCCTCGTGGATCGTGCCGCCGAGCCCGGTGATCCGCTCGACCTCCGCGTCCCGCGTGCGCTCGGTCGGACCCCAGTCGAGGTGCACGCGATTCTTGACGGTCTTACCCTCCGGTACGGCGATGAACAGCAGCCCGGGCACCGGATCCGGCGCGTCCACCAGCACCTCGTCGTCGCCCGGTACGTCGCCCTCCCCGAGCGACCAGCCGGTCACGGTACTCCAGAACTGCGCCAGCTCGTAGGGGTTCGCCGCATCGATCGTGATGTGTCGCAATTTCATGCGCAGACCTTAACCAGTTGGCCGTCCACGGGGTCTCGCGGACCGTCGGCGGCCGGGGCTACTGTGCGAGACATGGGCGCCGGACCAGAGGGCCCGGCCAGTTTGGGGGAAGGACGATCCGATGGCATCCCGGCTCAATCCGTACATCCAGTTCCAGAACCAGGCGCGTGCCGCGATGGAGTTCTACCAGGGCGTCTTCGGCGGCGACGTGTCGTCGAACACCTTCAAGGAGTTCGGCTCCGGCCACGGCCCGGAGGACGACGACCTGCTGATGCACAGCCAGCTCGAAACCCCGAGCGGCTTCACGCTGATGGCGGCCGACACCCCGCAGGGGATGCCGTACAACCCGGGCGAGAACATCTCGATCAGCCTCAGCGGCGACGGCGACGAGCTCCGCGGCTACTACACGAAGCTCTCCGACGGCGGCAAGGTCACCGTACCGCTGGAGAAGCAGATGTGGGGCGACGAGTTCGGCATGGTCACCGACAAGTTCGGCATCAACTGGATGGTCAACATCGCCGGCTGACAACCAGCCTTCCCGGGGAAACCCACTGTCCCCGGGAAGGCGTACCCCGACCAGCTGCAGATCACCGGCCTCGGGATCGAGCCGGCGGATATCCAGGCCTGGGAGTACGCCTGGCAGTCCGGGCGGATCTGGGAGCTCTAGCTGTTGACGACGGTTGCCATCAGGCCGGGTTCGTACGAGCCGCCCAGCTGGTTGAGGGTGACCGCGAGCCGGTTGGTGGCGTTGATCATCGCGATCAGCGTCACCAGCGCGATCAGCTGGTCCTCGTCGTAGTACTTCGCGGCCCGCGCCCACGTCTCGTCGGACACGCCCTTGGACGCGTCCGCGAGCCGGGTCGCCTCCTCGGTGAGGGCCAGCGCGGCCTGCTCATCCTCGGTGAAGACCGTCGAGTGCCGCCAGCCCGCGACCAGGTTCAGCCGGGTCGCGGTCTCGCCCTCGGCGGCGGCCTCCTTCGCGTGCATGTCGATGCAGTTCCCGCAGCCGTTGATCTGGCTCGCGCGCAGCATCACCAGGTTCTGGATCGCGTGCGGCAGCATGGGCTGTACCAGTGTGTGTACCGCGAACATCCGTTTCGCCAGCTTGGCGCCGAACGGGTTCTGCATCAGGTCGATCCGGGTTTCCATCGTCGTCGTCCTCTTCCGTGGGATCTACTGGACGAACACGAGATGCCGCGCGGCCGGTTCCTGTGACGTGACGAGCGCCATACCAGCCGGTTTGTCACAGGAACGGCGCGGCCGGCATCTGGTGGATGACCTACGCGCCTACGCAGGGAGTCGTCGAATGACCGGGACCGACCGAGCCACCGAGGTCTTCGTTGCCCATCGCAACCTCCTGTTCACGGTCGCGTACGAGCTGCTCGGCTCGGCCGCGGACGCCGAGGACGTACTGCAGGAGACCTGGCTGCGCTGGGTCGGCGTCGACCTGGACGTCGTCCAGGACCAGCGCGCGTACCTCGTCCGGATCGCCAGCCGGCAGGCGCTCCAGCGGCTCCGCACCCTCGGCCGCCGCCGCGAGTCGTACGTCGGGCCGTGGCTGCCGGAACCGCTCCTGACCGCGCCGGACGTCGCCGACGACGTCGAACTCGCCGACAGCGTCTCGATGGCGATGCTGCTCGTCCTGGAAACCCTGAAACCCACCGAACGCGCCGTCTTCGTGCTCCGCGAGGTCTTCGGCCTCGAGTACGACGAGATCGCCCAGGCCGTCGACAAGAAGCCCGACGCGGTCCGCCAGATCGCGCACCGCGCCCGCTCGCACGTCGCCGCCCGCCGCCCGCGCGGTCCCGTTTCCGCCGACGAAACCCGCGAGGCCCTCGAAGCCTTCCAGCGCGCCGTCAACACCGGCGACATCCAGGGCCTCGTCGACATCCTCGCCCCCGACGTGGTCTTCCTCGGCGACGGCGGCGGCGTCGTCCAGGCCCTCCCGCGCCCGGTGGTCGGCGCCGAGAAGGTCGCCCGCCTGCTGGCCCTGGCCGTCGACAACCTCACCGAAGCCACCTTCGAGCTCACCCAGATCAACGGCCGCCCCGCCCTGCTGCTCCGCTTCACCGACGAGATCGACACCGTCACGGTCCTGCACGTGGAGAACGGCAAGATCGCCGGCCTGTACGCCGTCCGCAACCCCGCCAAGCTGTCACACCTCTCGGAGGAGGTAACGCTACGTCGCTAGGCTCGGGCTGGTTCGACGGTGAGTTCCAGCGGCTTCGACAGCAGATGCCCACCGCCGTCAGCCTGCAACGACACCACCAGCCCCCACCGCCCCGGCGGAACGGCATAACCAAGCCCAGGCACCAAAGACGCAGTACCAATCAACGCAGGCACCGCCACGTCCTGCTTGCCGAAGTGCCCGGAGCGAATCGTCAACGGGGCCAGGGCATCTACGACAAGCCCGGCGGCCTCGGCCGGCTCGCCGTGCAACTGGCGGGCGGCCTCACCGACGGACAACTCCTTCGCCGGGTACGTGAGCGCACCAACGCGTAGGTCGACGAGATCGCCGTACTTCTCCTTCAGCTCACCCGCGATGTCGGTCGCCCAGGCAGCGAGATCAATCCGGCACCGCCTCCCACGCCGGCGCTCGCTCAAGGGATCGGACCACATCATGAGCGCCCCCGGCGCCTCCTCCCGGCACCGCAGCAGGTCAATCCGCAAACTCTCCCGACCAGCCATCCCCACACCACCAGCACTCGACGCGAGCAACTACTCCATGGCGCCTCGCGCCCGCACCGACGACCGGATGATCACGGCAGCTGACGATTGGCCGGGCGGATCGTCAACGGTGCGTAGAAATCACCTGACGTGCTGACGTTCAGCGGTTGATGATGGGCGGATGGTTGAACGACATACGCGTGCGGTGCCCGGTGGGCGGGCGGTCTACTTGACGGAGCGGTTGTGGGAGTTGGCGGCCGGGCTCACGGCTGAGGCTGTGCCGATCGCGAGTATCCGGGAGTTCGACGAGGACTGCTGGTTCGGTGGGCGGGAGGTGACGTGCCGGATGGTGGCTCGGCATGCGGGGCTGATTCAGAAGGCGGACCTTCGGTATCCGGTGATCCTGTCGTCGGACGGGCGGTTGATGGACGGCGGGCACCGGATCGCGAAGGCGTGGTTGAGTGGCGCGACGACGGTCGATGCCGTGCGCTTCGTCGTGGATCCTGAGCCGGACTACATCCAATGGGACGAGCCGGCGGAGTCCGAGCTACCCCACTAAGTGGGCCGACTCGGGGACAGGCGTGAGGGGCGTGCCTTTGGTCAGGTAGTGGGTCAGGTTTTCGACGACCAGGTTGGCCATGGCGGCTCGGGTGGGCTGGGTGGCGGACCCGACGTGCGGGAGCAGAACCGCGTTGGGCAGGGTCAGGAGGTCGGGGTGGACCTTCGGCTCGTGTTCGAAGACATCGAGGCCGGCGGCCTGGATCGTGTTGGTACGGAGGGCGTCGACCAGCGCCTGCTCGTCGACGACCGTGCCGCGGGCGACGTTGATCAGGATGCCGTCGGGGCCCAGCGCCTTGAGAACTTCGGCGTCGACGAGGTGGCGGGTGCTGGTGCCGCCGGGGATGACGATCATCAGCGTGTCGACGTCGGTGGCCATGTCGACGAGGGACGGGTAGTACTTGTAGTCGACGGGCTTCGGGTTGCGGTTGTGGTACGCGACCGAGATGCCGAACGGCTGGACGCGGTCGGCGATCGCCTGGCCGATCCGGCCGAGGCCGAGAATGCCCATCCGGCGGCCGTGCATGGTTGCGCGGGTCAACGGGTACGGCGCGCCGCTCGCCCACCGGCCGTCGCGCAGGTACCGCTCGGCTTGGCCGAGCTCGCGGACCGTCATCAGCAGCAGGCCGAGCGCGGTGTCGGCGACCTCGTCGTCCAGGACGCCGGGCGTGTTCGTGACGATGACGCCGCGCTCGGCGGCAGCCGTCGCGTCGATGCGGTCGTACCCGACGCCGAAGCTGGCCACCAGCCGGACCGCGGGCAGCCGGTCGAGCCACGGGCCGTCGATCCGCCCACCGCCGGTGGCGACGGCAACGATCTCGTCCCGGCGGGCCGCGAGGACGGCGTCGGGGTCTGACTCCTCCCACAGCCGGATCAGCTCGCAGTGACCGTCCAACCCGGCGGCAACGGTGTCGTTCATCGGTCCTGGCATCAGCACGACTGGAAGTTCCATGCCTTCATCCTCGGTGACGCGCCGCACCCGCACCAGGAACTCGACCGGCACTTCTCAGGAACTGGACCGGAACCGAAGTTCACCCCCGCTTTCCCGCCCGGACCTGTTGCGGTGGCCGATCGAACGACGACGATCAGGAGAGGAGGCCATCATGATCATCGACTGCGCTTACTACCGGGACGGACGCCGCCAGCACGTCGAGGCGATGTCGGTCGCCGACGCCGCCGCGAGTTGCCGGGCCGGCGGATTCGTCTGGCTGGGCATGTTCGAGCCCACCGTCGAGGAACTCACCGACGTCCGCGAGAACTTCGGCCTGCACGAGCTGGCCGTCGAGGACGCGCAGACGTTCCACCTCCGGCCCAAGGTGGAGCCGTACGAGGGCGACATCCGGCTGGTCATCCTGCGCACCGCGCGGTACGACGACACCCGTGAGGAGGTCGACTTCGGCGAGGTCAGCGTGTTCGTCGGGCCGTCGTTCGTGATCACCGTCCGGCAGGGTGTCGCCAGCGATCTGCACGGCGCCCGGATCCGCCTCGAGCAGCGCCCCGAGCTGCTGGAATGCGGCACGAGTTCCGTGCTCTGGGCGATCCTCGACCAGGTCGTCGACGGGTACGGTCCCGTGGTCGCGGAGCTGGAGCGCGACATCGAGGAGGTCGAGCGGACCGTGTTCGCCGGCTCGGTCGCGCCGACGGAGCGGATCTACTTCCTGCGCCGCGAGGTCACCGACTTCTACCGCGCCGTCCACCCGCTGCTCGCCGTCCTCGCGACCCTCGAGCGGGACGCCCGCGACACCGCGCTGCTGCCGTACTTCCGCGACGTCCACGACCACCTCGTGCTGGTGAACGAGGAGGTCGCCGCGCAACGCGACCTGCTCGCGACGGTGCTGGAGGCGAACATGGCGGTGATCGGCGTCGAGCAGACCAAGGTCAGCGTCCGGCAGAACGCGACGATCGAGCAGCTCACGATCCTCGCCACGGTGTTCCTGCCGCTGACCTTCGTGACCGGGTTCTTCGGCCAGAACTTCGCCTGGCTGACCGATCGGATCGGCGCCGCGTGGGACTTCTTCGTCCTGGGCCTCGGCGGCCTGATCGTGCCCTGCATCGCCCTACTGATCTGGTTCTGGAGACAACGCGCAGCCAGAGACGCCGCCTAGGCGGTCATCATCTGCGGTACGGCGGCACGGCTATCACCCTGTTCACCGACGAGCACGGCCACGACCGCCCAGCGTGTAAGGGCGACACCGTTGGGCATGGCTTGTACTTCGCGTTCGACACCCAGGCCGAGGTCGACGCCGTCTACGCGAGGGCAACGGCCGCCGGTGCCGAGCCCGTGTGGACGCCGGAGCTGTCCGAGTGGGGCAACTACCGCTGCCGCGGCGCCGACCCCGAGGGCTACGAATGGACCTTCGGAACTCACCGGCCAGGGCAGTAGTACAGTCCGAACACGTGACGCCGAGCGACAGCCGTGAGCTGGAGAACCTCATCCTGCGGTACGCCGAGCTGGTGGACGACGGGAACTTCGCCGCAGTGGCAGAGCTCCTGGCGGACGCGACGTACCAGGGGAGCGGCGCACCGTTGCAAGGGCGGGCTGAGATCGAGCGGTGGTTCCGGGACACGCTCATCGTCTATCCGGACGGTACGCCGCGGACGCAGCACGTCACGACGAACATCGCCATCGAGGCTGCCGGCAACGACGCAGCAGAGGCTCGCTCGTACGTCACGGTTCTGCAGGCATTGCCCGGCGACGTGCCGCGGATCATCGCGGCCGGGCGCTACCGCGACCGTTTCGAGCGCCGTGACGGTGGCTGGCGCTGGACGGAGCGTGCGGTCAAGATCCGTCTGGTCGGCGACGTCAGCAAGCACCTGCGGTCGTGAAGCCGCGGCTGATCGTCCTTCGGGGCAATTCCGGGTCGGGGAAGAGTTCTGTCGTCGAGGCGATCCGTGCGCACCATGGGCACGGCATCGCCTACATAGAGCAGGACTACGTCCGCCGTACCGTCTTCCAGGAGCTGGCTGAGCCGGACGGCGCCAACATCGAGCTGATCGGCCAGATGGCGCGCTATGCCCTCGCCAGTGGCTTCCACGCAGTCGTAGAAGGCATCCTGCCGACCGAGAGGTACGCCAGGATGCTGCAGCAGTTGCACCGTGACCACGGTGGGCACTTCTACTACCTGGATGTCCCGTTCGAGGAGACCGTGCGCCGGCATGCGACCCGTGACAAGGCGACCGCGTTCACGGCCGACGACATGGCCGCCTGGTACCGGTCGAAGGATCTGCTGGACGAGCCGCGCGAGACCGTCATCGACGAGACGAGCTCGCTCGCGTCGACGGTCCAGCAGATCCTCGACGAGACCGGGTTAGGCGGTCCAGCCGCCAAGCTGCAGGTCGGCGACCACAACGGGCTGACCGGTAGCGAGTGACTGGTTCGCGGCGATCCCCACCGCGACCGCCTTGACGCCGTCGTGGACGTCGGCCGCCCGCCCCAGCGGATCGTTGCTCGCGCCAACGAACAGGTCGTCGTACAGCAGCTTGTCGCCGCCGCCGTGGCCGCCCTCTCCGCGCGGGATCTCGACCTCGACCGCGGTCGCCCAGTGCTTCTGCAGGACGAGCCGCTCGCCGTTGGCCCGGACGTCGCCCGCGATCACCCGGTCGGACGGGTAGCTCGGGTCGATCTGGTCGTCGACGACCGCGGCCCGCTCCACCACCTCGAGCTCGGCGCGGCCGAGGGTGCCGTTGACCGACACCCGGTACCCCTCCCACGGCGAGTGCGCGTTCAGTGAGTAGCTCAGCCGGGCGCCGTTCGCGTACTCCGCGATCACCGACATGTTGTCCTCGATCGTGATGCCGGGCGCGAACACGTCCTGGTCGCGCAGGTACCCGTCGTACTTCTCGGCCTCGTAGTACAGCTGCCGGTTGGTGTCGTCGGTGCGCAGGTCGAGCAGCCACGGGTCGTTGGCCGAGCCATCGATCGTGCCGCGCGCCGGGCGCTCGCCGAGGCCGCGGGCGGCGGCGTTGTCGGAGCCGTAGAACGACAGCCCGCCGGACGCGAACACCCGGGTCGGCTGCGAGGCGATCCACCAGTTCACCAGGTCGAAGTGGTGCGACGCCTTGTGGATCAGCAGGCCGCCGGAGTTCTTCTTCTCGCGGTGCCAGCGGCGGAAGTAGTCGGCGCCGTGCCGGGTGTCCAGCACCCACTGGAACTCGACGCTGGTCACCTGCCCGATCTCGCCGTCCTGGATCACCTGGCGGAGCGCGCTGTTCCGCGGCGAGTAGCGGTAGTTGAACGTGACGACGACGGACTTGCCGGACTCGTTCATCGCGTCGACGATCTGCCGGGTGCCGTCGGCGTCGATGGTCAGCGGCTTCTCGACGATCACGTCCGCGCCGGCCCGCAGCAGCCGCGACACCACCGCGGCGTGCGTGTAGTCGGGGCTGGTCACGACCACCCGGTCGACGGACTGCTCCTTGACCATCCGCTCCAGGTCCTCGGCGCCGTACTGCGGGAGCTCCGGGCCGCCCAGCTCGGTCAGCTTGGTCTGGTGGAAGGCGAGACGCCCGGGGTTGGAGTCGAGCAGGGCGACGAGCTCGGCCTCCTCGGGGTGCTCCTGGAGGATGGCGCGGATGTACGACTGCGCTCGGGATCCGGTTCCGGCGACTGCGTAGCGTCTGGGCACGGCGGCTCCTTCTACTCGTGTAGATCGACAACGCTAGCAATCGCTTTCCAACCCGGTCAACCGTCGTACCATCACTGCATGTCGAAGGAGCCGGTGACCCGGAACGACGTCGCGCAGCACGCCGGCGTCAGTACAGCCGTGGTCAGCTACGTCGTGAACGACGGCCCGCGCAAGGTCGCGCCCGAGACCCGGAACCGGGTGCTGGCGGCGATCCGCGAGCTCGGGTATCGCCCGAACGCGACCGCCCGGGCGCTCCGGCTCGGCACCACGCGGACGTTCGGGCTGATCACGCCGGACGGCGGCAACCCGCTGTTCGCGGAGCTGGCGAAGGCGATCGACCGGGAGGCCGCGGCCCGCGGGTACGTCGTACTGCAGACCAGCGCCGACGGCGACCCGGAGACCGAGAACGCCAAGATCGCCGAACTGCTCGCCCGCCAGGTCAGCGGCCTGGTCCTGGTCGCGCCGACCGACGACCCGAACCTGCAGGACATCGAGGTCCCGGTGATCGCGATCAACCGGCGGCTGCCGACGGTCAGCTCGGTGCGGCCGGCGTACCGCGAGGGCGCCCGGCTCGGGGTCGAGCACCTGATCTCGCACGGGCATCGGCGGATCGGCCTGGTGATCGGCGGCGCCGGCCATCCCGAACGCGAGCTCGGCTGGCGGGACGCGCTGGCGCTCGCGGCGCTGCCGGAAGGCCCGGTCGTCCGCGCCCCGTTCTCCCGCGAAGGCGGTCTCTGGGCCGGGCGGGTCATGCTCCGCCACGAGCCGACCGCGATCTTCGCCAGCTCCGACCTGCAGGCGATCGGCGTACTGCGCGCCCTGCACGAGGAGGGCCTGGACGTGCCCGGGGACGTCGCGGTCGTGGCCTTCGACGGTACGCCGGAGACGGAGTACAGCTGGCCGCCGCTGACGGTCGTACGGCAGCCGGTGGAAGCGCTCGCCCGGGAGGCGGTCCGGCGGCTGATCGAGGGCGAGGGCGCGGCCGAGGCGCTGACCGTCCCGACCGAGCTGGTCCGGCGCAGGTCCTGCGGCTGCTAGAGCGTTCCGACATCCTCGAAGATCAGCGCGGTCCGGGTCGCGAGGACCTCGGGGATCGCCTGCAGCTTCTCCAGGACCAGGCGCCGCAGACCCTCGTTGTCGGCCGCGCGGACCAGCAGGATCGCGTCGAAGTCGCCGCCGACCAGCGCCATGTGCTTGATCTCCGGGATCGCCTGGAGCTGCTTGCGGAGCGTCCGCCACGAGCTCTGCCGGAGACTCAGCGTGACGTACGCCGAGGTCGCGAGGCCGAGCCGCAGCGGGTCGACGGTGACCGTGAAGCCGGTGATCACGCCGGTGTTCGTGAGCCGCTCGACCCGCGCGTACGCGTTCGCGCGGGAGATGTGCACCGCGTCGGCGAGCGCCCGGATCGACAGCCGTCCGTCGCGGCCGAGCGCCTCGATGATCTGCCGGTCGACCTCGTCGAGCGCCGGGGCGACGACAATCTGTCCAGGACCGGCCCGGTGGACCATCACCTCGTCGGACATTCTGAGCGACCAATCTGCGCAGTGGAACCAATCGTCTCGCGATTCTCCCAGCTATGGATCCACTTGACCAGGAGGTACGACGATGTGGCTACCGTCCGTCTCCTGCGCTGGAGGGTCTCGTGAGCGAGCGAAGCGAGTTCACCGTCGAATACTGTCCACATCGCGCCTCATCGGCGCCCGGAGCGAAGCGAGGACGTCGATGAGCTTCGTCTCGGAGCAGCAGCTGCTCCCCTCCGCGGAACCCGTCTGTCTGATCGACCAGAACGGCGTACCGCACGAGAACCCGTCGTACGAGCTGCCGTCGAAGGACCGGCTCGTCGACGGCTACGCACAGTTGATCAAGGCCCGCCGCTTCAACGAGCAGGCGAGCACGCTGGTCCGCCAGGGACGGCTGGCGGTCTACCCGTCGTCGTACGGGCAGGAGGCCTGCCAGATCGCGGCCACGATGGTGCTCCGCGAGGGCGACTGGCTGTTCCCGACGTACCGCGACTCGGCCGCGATCATGAGCCGGGGCGTCGACCCGATCGAGACGCTGACGCTGCTCCGCGGCGACTGGCACTCGGGGTACGACCCGTACGAGCACAAGGTCGCGCCGCAGTCGACGCCGCTCGCGACGCAGCTCCCGCACGCGGTCGGGGTCGCGCACGCGGCCCGGCTGAAGGGCGAGGACACGGTCGTGATTGCGCTCGTCGGCGACGGCGGGACCAGCGAGGGCGACTTCCACGAGGCGCTGAACTTCGCCGCGGTGTTCCGGGCGCCGGTGGTGTTCTTCGTGCAGAACAACGAGTACGCGATCTCGGTTCCGCTGGCCAAGCAGAGCGCGGCGCCGTCCCTTGCACACAAGGGCATCGGGTACGGCGTACCGGGTGAACGGGCCGACGGCAACGATCTTGCCGGGCTGCTCGCGGTGCTCGGGAAAGCCGTTGAGAAAGCGCGTTCCGGCGAGGGACCGCAGCTGATCGAGGCGCACACGTACCGGGTGCAGGCGCACACGAACGCCGACGACGCGACCCGGTACCGCGAGGACGCCGAGGTCGCTCCCTGGCTGCAGCGCGACCCGATCGACCGGCTGACGACGTACCTGTCGGCGAACGGCGGGCTGGACGACGACGTCCGGCAGCGGGCGGAGGAAAACGCTGTACGAATTTCCGAACAGCTGCGTTCCGGGCTGATGCCGGAGCCCGAGGTGGAGCCGGCCGAGATGTTCGCCTACCTGTACGCCGAGCAGACGCAGCAACTGCGTGAGCAGGCCGCGTTCCTGCGCGACGAGCTGGCCCGAGAGGAGGCCTGAGATGGCGCACACGAAGATCTCGATGGCGCAGGCCCTCAACCAGGCGCTCCGCGACGCGATGGCTGCCGACGACACCGTGGTGATGTTCGGTGAGGACGTCGGCGCGCTCGGCGGCGTGTTCCGGATCACCGACGGGCTGACCGCGGAGTTCGGCGAGCAGCGCTGCTTCGACACCCCGCTGGCCGAGGCCGGCATCGTCGGGATGGCGGTCGGGATGGCGATGAACGGGATGCGCCCGGTGGTCGAGATGCAGTTCGACGCGTTCGGGTACCCGGCGTTCGAGCAGGTCGTCTCGCATGTCGCCAAGATGCGGAACCGGACCCGCGGCAAGGTGACGCTGCCGATGGTGATCCGGATCCCGTACGGCGGCGGGATCGGCGGCGTCGAGCACCACAGCGACTCGTCGGAGAGCTACTTCGCGCACACCCCGGGGCTGACCGTGGTGACACCGGCCACCGCCGCGGACGCGTACTCCTTGTTGCGCAAGGCAATCGAGTTCCCGGATCCGGTGGTGTTCATGGAGCCGAAGAAGCTCTACTGGGCGAAGGAGGAGGTCGACCTCGACGAGGCGCAGCCGGGGATCGGCCGGGCCGTCGTACGGCGGGAGGGCGCGGACGCGACGCTGATCGCGTACGGGCCCGCGGTACCGGTCGCGTTGGAGGCGGCCGAGGTGGCTGCCACCGAAGGGCGGCAGCTGGCGGTGGTGGATCTGCGGTCGGTGGTGCCGTTCGACGAGGAGACGGTCTGCGCGGCGGTCCGGCGGACCGGGCGGGCGGTGGTGGTCGCGGAGGCCAGCGGGTTCGCGAGTGTGTCGTCGGAGATCGTTGCCCGGGTCACCGAGAAGTGCTTCCACTCGCTGGCGGCGCCGGTCCGGCGGGTGACCGCGTTCGACATCCCGTTCCCGCCGCCGAAGCTGGAGAAGTACCAGCTGCCGAGCGTGGACCGGATCCTCGACGCGGTCGACGACCTGCAGTGGGAGGACTCGTGAACACGTTTCTGCTGCCTGACCTCGGTGAAGGGCTGACCGAGGCGGAGATCGTGCGGTGGCTGGTGAAGGTCGGCGACGTGGTCGCCGTCGACACACCGATCGCGGAGGTCGAGACGGCCAAGTCGATCGTCGAGCTGCCGTCGCCGTACGCGGGAGTGATCGAGGAACTGCACGGTGAGCCCGGTACGACGGTTCCGGTCGGGAAGCCGCTGATCACTGTCGGGGATCCGGCGGGGGCGGCGTACCGCGAGGAGGAGCGCGCGGGGTCGGGGAACGTGCTCGTCGGGTACGGCACGGTCGAGTCGAGCGGGAGCGGACGGCGCCGGAAACCACGAGTTTCCTCGGTTTCCGAAGCTTCGGAAACCGTTTCGCCGGCTCGGGTACCGGTGGTGATCTCGCCGCTGGTACGGCGGCTGGCGCGGGACGCCGGGATCGATCTCCGCGAGCTGACCGGCTCGGGGCCGGACGGGTTGATCGTGCGCCGGGACGTGGAACACGCGATCGCCTTCCGCGCCCGGTCGACGACGGCTGCGGCGCCTGCGGCGGGCGCGGCATCGGCGGACGCGGTGTCTGTGGGTGGGCCGACGGTGGAGGGGGAGTCGCGGACCGGGCTTCCGGAGTTGCGGCGGGTGCCGATGAGTGGTTTCCGGAAGGCGGTTGTCGCCACGCTGAGCCGGAGCCGCGCAGAGATCCCCGAGGCAACCACCTGGGTCGACGTCGACGCGACCGCCCTCGTCGACCTCCGCGAATCATTGCGCTCGGCAACAGACCCCGGCCCGGGCCTGCTCGCGCTGATGGCCCGCTTCGTGGTCGCCGGCCTACTCAAGTACCCGGAGCTCAACGGCTACGTCGACACCGCCCGCGAGGAACTCGTCCAGTACGACGGCGTCAACCTCGGCCTGGCCGCGCAGACGGACCGCGGTCTCCTGGTACCGGCCGTCGGCAACGCGCACACGCTGACGACCCGCGGCCTGGACGCGGAGATCCGCCGGCTGACCACGTCGGCGCGCGACGGCCGGCTGACCCAGCACGAGCTGACGTCCGGCACGTTCACGCTGAACAACTACGGCAGCTTCGGCGTGGACGGCAGCGCGGCGATCATCAACCACCCGCAGGTCGCGATCCTCGGCGTCGGCCGGATCATGGACCGGCCGTGGGTGGTCGACGGCGAGATCGCGGTCCGCAAGCTGACCCAGCTGTCCCTCGTCTTCGATCACCGGGTCTGCGACGGTGGCACCGCGGCCGCGTTCCTCCGGTTCGTCGCCGACGCCTTCGAGAACCCGGCGTCCGCGTTCGCCGACCTCTAGGGCGTGTCTCCTGCGCCCACGCCGTAGAAGATCTGCCGCGGGCGCAGGCCGACGAGGATCACCCGCAGCCCGGAAGCGAACCGTGCTTCCGGGCCGGCGGTGCTCTCGTGGTTCAGGTACGCCGCGAGGTGCTGCGCGTCGACGCCCATCCGGTGCGCTGACCTCGACGCCCAGCGTGGTTCGCTCAGCCCGCTGCGGCGTACGACCGTGAGCCACGCGGAGTCCGCGACCGCCGAGCCGATCAGGTAGTGGATGACCGCGGACACCGCGGAATCCAGGTGTGTCCCCTTGAAGCCGGCGGAGGCCAGGATGCCCTGCACCCGATCGGTCAACGCCTGGTAGTTCGGCCCGAGCCCGGCGTGCGTCGGCAGCAGTTGCGCGGCCCACGGATGCGCGCACAACGCCTGGTACGCGGCCATCAGTACGTCGGTCGCCTGCTCACGCCAGTCGCCCTCCGTCTCGACCAATGCGTCGCCGAGGACCGCGTCGACGATCAACTCGAGGAGATCGTCCTTGTTCGCGATCCGCCAGTACAGCGCGGACGTCGCCGCGGTGCCCAGCTCGGCCGCCATCGCCCGCATCGAGAACCCGTCGAGGCCGTCCCGGTCCAGCACCCGAATCGCGGTCGTGACGATGTCCTCGCGGCTCAGCCGGCTCCGCGTCGGCTCCGGCTCCTCCCGCAGCCACACCGATCCGAGCGCCGTCCGTCGATCTGCCTCACGCACTGAAACAGTGTGTCACAGTCGAGTACACCGTTTCACGACCAAAGTCGGCCAGCCCGCGACCTCGGTACGACGACCTGCCCGCCGTACTGGCGAAGACTCGGCGGCATGACGATCAACCGGGCCCAGTTCCTCGCCCTAGGGGCAGCCGCCGCGACCGCGGGTGTGGCGACACCGGCCGCCGCGTCGCCGAATCGGCTGACGCTCAAGGGCGTCGCGTACGACACCGGCGGCGGACCGGACGACAGCCGCGCGCGCTGGCGGCACAGCCTGATGCGCGGCGAGATCCACGCCGTCCGGCACCGGCTGCACGCGAACTGGGTCAGCATCTACGGCAGCGACGTACGCCGGCTGATCGACACCGCGACGGTCGCCCTCGAGGAGGGGTTGACGGTGTCGATCCAGCCGCGGTCGTTCGACGAGCCGCAGGCGGCGGAGCTGGAAAAGCTGCGTCAGGTCGCCGTCGAGGCCGAGCGGTTGCGGCGCCGGTACGACCGGGAGGTGATCCTGGTCGTCGGGTGCGAGTTCATGCTGTTCACGCCGGGAATCGTGCCGGGTGCGACGTTCTACGAGCGGGTCGCGTACCTGTCCAAGGGCGGCTTCGACATGGCCGAGCTGCAACGGAAGTTCCGCGCGTTCACCGCCCGGACGGTGAAGGTTGCCCGTAGCAACTTCCACGGCCGGGTCACGTACGGCGCGGCGTCGGATCTCGAGCAGGTCGACTGGTCGATCTTCGACATCGTCGGGCTGGACTACTACTCGTACCACGCGGACCACGCCGGCCATGCGAAGGAGCTGGCGCCGTTCCGCCGGTGGAACAAGCCGATCCTGATCCTGGAGTTCGGCTGCTGCACGTTCACCGGGGCGGCCGAGCTCGGCGGGATGGGGTGGGACATCGTCGACTACAGCGGCGATGTCCCGGTGATCCCACCGCAGTACGTCCGCAACGAGCAGGAGCAGGCGGACCACCTGGCCGACATGCTGCAGGTCTTCACGGAACAGGGCTTCCTGGGTGCGTCGCCGTACACCTTCATCTCAGCCGACGCCCCACACCGCCCGCGCGACCGCCCCCACGACGAGGACATGGCCGCCTTCAGCCTCTGCAAGGTCCTCCGCTACGACGACCAGAACCCGTCCTCCCCGTACTACTGGCTCCCGAAGAAGTCCTTCCACGCGGTGTCACGGGCGTTCAGGCGACGTTGAAGGTGTCGGGGTCCGGGCCGGTGCGTTCGTTGCGGTTCAAGGGGTTGAGAGTCGCCATGTCTTCGCTGGTCAGGGCGAAGTCGAAGACGTTGAGGTTCTCGCGGATGCGGGCCGGGGTGACTGACTTCGGGATGACGATGTTGCCGAGCTGGAGGTGCCAACGGAGTACCACTTGGGCCGGTGTGCGGTCGTACTGCTTGGCCAGGGCTTCTACGGCCGGCTCGGTGAGCAATGCTCCGCCCTTGGCCAGCGGGCTCCACGCTTCGGTGCGGATCCCGAAATCGGCGTTGTACGCGCGTACGTCGGCCTGCTGCAGGTACGGGTGCAGTTCTACCTGGTTCACCGCGGGTGTAAGGCCCATAAGACGGTCCAGGTGGTCGGGCTGGAAGTTCGAGACACCGATGGCGCGGACGCGGCCGTCCGTGTACAGCTTCTCGAGTGCGCGCCAGCTGTCGGCGTACAGCTCGCGGGCCGGCGTGGGCCAGTGGATGAGGTACAGGTCGAGGTACTGGAGGCCTAGCAACGACAGGCTCTGGTCGAATGCCTTGAGCGTCGAGTCGTAGCCCTGGTCCGCGTTCCAGAGCTTGGTGGTGACGAACAGCTCGCTCCGGTCGATTCCGGATGCGGCAAGAGCCTGCCCGACACCTGCCTCGTTCTGGTACGCCGCAGCAGTGTCGATGCTCCGGTACCCGGCCTCGAGCGCGTGCGTCACGGCCGTTGCCGTCTCGTCGTTCGGGACCTGGAACACGCCGTACCCGAGTTGGGGCATCTCGACGCCGTTGTTGAGCGTCACGGCGGGAATCATCAGTGGCTTCCTTCAAGAACTAGTGCGGGGACCTGGCTGCGCTGGCGGCGGTCCAGGAGGCCGGAGGTGAGGGCTACGAGCAGGCCGGCGACAGCCAGCGCGGCGCCGACCCAGTTGGGGGCTGTGTAGCCGAGGCCGCGCTCGATGGTCAGGCCGCCGAGGTAGGCGCCGATGGCGTTGCCCAGGTTGAAGGCGGCGATGTTGGCGGCGGACGCCAGCGCGGGAGCGCCAGATGCCTTGTCCATGACTCGTTTCTGCAGCGGGGCGACCGTGGCGAAGCCGGCTGCGCCGAACAGCGCGATCGTTACGGCAGAGGGGATCTTGGCGTGCGCCGTAAACACAAAGACCACCAGTACGGCGGCCAGCAGCGTAAGAATCAAGTACAGGCTCGGCATCAGCGACCTATCCGCAGCCTTACCTCCCAGCAGGTTGCCCACGACGAGCCCGCCGCCGAACAGCACCAGCAACCAGGTCACCGCTCCAGCAGAGAAGCCCGCGACCTCCGTCATCATCGGAGCGATGTAGGTGAACGACGCAAACACCCCAGCGAAGCCCAAGGCTGTCATGGCCAGCGCCAGCCACACCTGCAGGCTCTTGAACACTGCCAGCTCGCTCCGCAACCCGGGCCCTTCAGCAGAGTCCTGCCGCGGTACGAGGAACACAATGCCCAGCAGCCCGATCACCCCGAGCGCCGTAACCGCCCAGAACGTCGACCGCCACCCGAACTGTTGCCCAAGCGCGGTCCCGCCCGGTACGCCGAGCACGTTCGCAACCGTGAGCCCGGTGAACATCAAAGCGATCGCACTGGCCTGCTTCGCCTTCGGTACGAGCGACGCCGCCACGACCGACCCGACACCGAAGAACGCGCCGTGGGACAGCGCCGCCACGATCCGCCCGGCCATCAGCACGCCGTACGACGGGGCGACCGCGGAGAGCAGGTTGCCGGCGATGAAGACGCCCATCAGCGCGAGCAGCACGGTCTTGCGGGAGACCTTGGAGCCGATCGCGGTGAGCAGCGGGGCACCGACCACGACGCCCAGCGCGTACCCGGAGATGAGCAGTCCGGCGGACGGGATGCTGACGCCGAAGTCGGTGGCGACCTCGGGGAGCAGCCCCATGATGACGAACTCGGTGGTGCCGATCCCGAAAGCGCCGATGGCTAGCGCGAGGAGGGCCGCGGGCATGGGTTCTTCTCTCCCTCGAATGTAGTCTTATGACTGTTACCGGCGTGCGCGATAGTTGCACACGCGGGCTATTGCACAAGCGCTATGATTGCGCATGCAAGCGCAATGTTCAAGTGGAGGTGTCGTGGGACTACCGGATGACGCCGCGGAGGCGCGGGCGCAGGGGTGGCGAACCCTCGCGGCGCTGCACGCCCGGATCGAGGACGAGCTGGAGCGCGCGCTGCAGAAGGAACACGGGCTCTCGGTGAGCGAGTACAGCGTGCTGGACGTGCTGGCGCGGCAGGACGACTACCACCTGCGCATGAACCAGCTCTCGAACGCCGTAGTGCTCAGCCAGTCGGCTACTACCCGCCTGGTGAACCGGCTGGAGGACCGCAAGCTGCTACAGCGGTACCTGTGCCCCACAGACCGGCGCGGTATCTACACAGAGGTCACCAAGGCCGGCCGTGACCTGCTGGACGAGGCCCAGCCGACCCACGACGCCGTATTGACGTCCGCACTGTCGACTGCTGCCGAGCTACCCGAGTTGTCCCCGCTGGTGCGTGCGCTGGGGAAGCTCCCGCTGACGGTGTGACCATGGCCCGCAAGTACGACAACCGCAAGCTGTACGTGCTGTTGATGGGCAGCTGTGCGACGTTGATCATCCTGGCGTGGTTCGTCGTCCGGCTGTTCTCGATCCCGGCAGCCGTCGCGATGAGCGCGGTCGCCGCGGTACTGCCGCCGGCCGCCGCGATCGTCGCGAACTGGGGTCACGACAAGCGCTGACGCGGATCCCCGGGTGTCGGGTCCAGGTACAGGTGCCGGATGCTCGGGTGCTTCCGGCGTACCTCGGCGTCGACCTTCTCGGCGAGTTGCTCGATCGCCGCCCCGGTGGTGCCGGCGTCGACCAGGTCCACGGTGGCGACGACCAGCACCTGGTCGGGCGCGAGCTGCAGGCTGAGCAGATCGAGTACGCGGACGATCCCGGGCTCGGCACCGATGATCGTCCGCACCTCGCGCTGGATGTCGTCCGGCAGCGCCCGCCCGATCAGCATCGCCTTGTTGTCGCGGCCGAGGGTGAACGCGACGGCGATCAGCAGTACGCCGATCGCGATCGAGGCGGCGCCGTCCCAGATGTGGTCTCCGGTCAGGACGGCCAGCGTCACGCCGACGGCTGCGAGCAGCAGGCCGATCATCGCCGCGGAGTCCTCGAAGGCCACGGTCTTCACCGCGGGCTCGGCGCTCCGGAGCTGCTCGAGCAGCGGTACGCCGGCCTCCTTCGCCTCCCGCCGGAGCTGGAGTACCGCTCGCAGCCAGGACGATCCCTCGAACACGAACGAGATCGCGAGCACGGAGTAGATGACGGCGAGCGCCGCGATCGGTTCGGGCGCGAGGATCGAGCGGAGGCCTTCGGTGATCGAGAAACCGGCGCCGAGGACGAAGATGCCGACGGCGGCGAGCAGCGCCCAGAAGTACCGCTCCATGCCGTAGCCGAAGGGATGTCGCGCGTCGGCCGGCTTCCGGCTACGGCGCAGCGCGGTCAGCAGAAAGGCCTGGTTGAGCGTGTCCGCGACCGAATGCGCCGCCTCCGCGAGCAACGCCGTCGATCCGGACAGCAGCCCGGCGGCGACCTTGGCGATCGCGATCACCAGGTTCGCCGTACCGGCGAGCAGGACTGTGCCGTCCGACGCTTCCTCAGCCATCCTCTTCGCGTGCCCGCAGGCCGCCGGACCGAAACAGTACGTCGATGAACGCGGCGGCCAACGGGTCCGGCGTACCGCGCGTGTATGCCGTGAGCGTGCGGCGTACCGGAGGCTCCGGGCGGAGGACGTGGCCATCGAAGTCCTTCGGGAGGATGTTGTCGGGGACCAACGCGGGCCCGAGGCCGGCCGCGGCGAGCGCGGGGGCTGCCGCCGTCTGCTCGGTGCGTACGGCGATGCGCGGCTCGAAACCGGCTTGTGCACAGGCGTTGTCGAGGACATCCGCGAGCCCGTGACCTGGCGCGTAGTGCACCCAGGAACGGTCCGCGAGGTCCTGCAGCTTCACGGTGTCGCCGGTTGCCGCGGGGTCGTCGGCGGCGACCACGACGACCAGGTCTTCGGTGCCGAGTACGTGCGTGAGACCGGTCCAGTTCGTGGGCTCGGGCCCGACGGCGAGGTCGGCCTGGCCGGCGTGCATCGCGTCGACGAGTTCGTCGGTATGGCGGTGTTCGAAGAGGCGGATGCCGACGTTCGGACGGGTCTGCCGCCAGCTGCGGAGCGCGGCGGGCAGGACGCCCAGGGTGATCGAGTAGAGCGTCGCGATTTGCAGCTCGCCGACTTCCAGTCCGGCCGCCTGGCGTGCGGCGCATCGGGCACGCTCCGCGTCAGCCAGCGCCGCGCGGGCGTGCGGGAGCATCGCTCGGCCGGTCGGGGTGAGGCGGACGCTGCGCGGCAGGCGCTCCAGTAACGGACCGCCGGCGGAGCGTTCGAGTGCGCGGATCTGATGGGAGAGCGCGGGCTGCGTGACGTGCAGCAGCTCGGCGGCCTTGGTGAACGAGCCCTCGCCGATCACGGTGACGAAGTACTCGAGCTGCCTGAGCGTTGTCATGAGCGGAGTTTATGGCTTCGGTGAAAACTATGTCTTGGATTTATCTTCGCAGGTCAGCAAGGCTGTTGGGCATGGAGAACGTTGCGTTGGTGGTGGGCGCCCGCGGAGTGATCGGGACGAATCTGGTCGAGCATCTGGCGTCGCTGCCGGACTGGCGGGTGATCGGGCTGTCGCGGCGCGGCGGCACCGACGTATCCGGGCGGGTCCGCCATGTCGCGGTGGATCTGCTCGATCCGGACGACACCCGCGAGAAGCTCTCGGGGCTGTCCGACGTGACACATGTCTTCTATGTCGCGTACCAGGATCGCCCGACGTGGGCCGAGCTGGTGCCGCCGAACCTGGCGATGCTGGTCAACGTCGTGGATGCGATCGAGCCGGTCGCGCGGGGGCTGCGGCACGTCAGCCTGATGCAGGGCTACAAGGTGTACGGCGCGCATCTCGGGCCGTTCAAGACGCCCGCCCGGGAGGACGATCCGCCACACCTGCCGCCGGAGTTCAACGTCGACCAGCAGCAGTTCCTGACCGCGCGTGCGGAGGGGAAGACGTGGACGTGGTCGGCGTTGCGGCCTTCTGTGGTTGGCGGTTCGGCGCTCGGGAACCCGATGAACCTCGCGGTCGCGATCGCGGTGTACGCCTCGCTGTCGAAGGAACTCGGCGTACCGCTGCGGTTCCCGGGCAAGCCCGGCGCGTATCACTCGCTGCTGGAGCTGACCGACGCCGGATTGTTGGCCAAGGCAACTGTATGGGCGGCGACCGCGCCGGCCGCGGCGAACCAGGCGTTCAACATCACGAACGGTGACCTGTTCCGGTGGAGCGAACTGTGGCCGAAGCTCGGCGCGTGGTTCGGGCTGGAGGTCGCGTCCCCGTTGCAGCTGTCGCTGCAGGACGTGATGGCCGACAAGGAGCCGGCCTGGAAACAGTTGCAGGCGACGCACGGACTGGCCGCGACCCCGTTCGCCGAGGTCTCGTCGTGGCTGTTCGCCGACTTCGTGTTCGGCTGGGACTACGACTTCTTCGCCGACGCCTCGAAGTCCCGCCGGGCCGGTTTCCACGCGTACGTCGACACCGAGCAGATGTTCTACCGGATCTTCGCCGACCTGCGGACCCGCCGCGTCATTCCGTGAATGTGGCATGCTCCGGGCTGTGACTGCGATGGGTGCGGGAAAGCTGCTCGGGACGAACCTGCGGGCGCGGCGGGACGAGCAGGGCATCTCGCTGTCCGAGCTGGCCCGCCGGTCCGGGATCGCGAAGGGGACGCTGTCCCAGCTGGAGTCCGGCGCGGGCAACCCGACGATCGAAACAGTGTTCAGTTTGTCGAACGCTCTGGGGATTCCGGTGTCGGCGTTGCTGGCCGAGTCGCCGGCCGCCGGCGTGGTCCTGGTACGGTCCGCGGACGTCGACGTCCTGTCCGGTGATGCCATCGACCTGCGGATGCTCCGGCGGCTGGAACACCCGGGCGGGCTGTTCGAGATCTACGACCAGGAGATCCGGCCGGACGCGGTCCAGCACTCGGACGGGCATCCGGGTACCGAGCATCACGTCGTACTCTCCGGGCGCCTGCTCATCAACACCCATGGGCAGAACGAGGAACTCGGGCCGGGGGACTACCTCGCGTTCCGGGCGGCCGGGGAGCATTCGTACCAGGCCGTGGACGGGCCGGTGCGGTCGGTCTTGCTGCTCGAGTACCCGCCGGACGTGTACCCGACGGCGGCCGGCGGGCCGCATCTGCCGGGATAGTTCCGGGATAGTTCCGGGAAAGGTCCGGGAGAGGTCCGGTTGGGTGCATTGACCGGTCGTCGGGACCGCGCGTAATCTCGGTATCGTTCATTTTAGCGAACGTCCAGCCGAGGAGGCCGTCATGCACCGGTCCGCGACACCCGACGTGGTGGTGGTCGGTGCGGGCATGGTCGGGGCCGCGTGCGCGGAGGCCCTGGCGGCGGCCGGCGTCCGGGTGCTGGTGATCGACCGCGACGGCCCCGCGAGCGGTACGACGGCGTCGGGCGAGGGCAACGTACTGGTCTCCGACAAGGAGCCCGGGCCGGAGCTGGAGCTGGCGGTCGCGTCGCGCGCGGAGTGGGACGTCGTCCGCGGCCGACTGCCCGAGCGGGTCGCGGACGTGGAGTGGGAAGCGAAGGGCGGCGTCGTGGTGGCGACGGGCGACCCGGAGCCACTGACCGCGTTCGCCGCGAAGCAGCGCGAGGCCGGGGTCGACGCGCGGGTGATCACGCCTGCGGAGGTCTTCGAGCTCGAGCCGCTGCTCACCCCGCGGGTGACGATCGGGGTGCACTACCCGGACGACGCGCAGGTGCAGCCGGTGCTGGCCGCGACCGCGTTGCTGGCAGCCGTTCGCGAGCGCGGCGGCGAGGTGCGATCGGGGGTCACCGCGCTCGGGATCCGGCAGTCACGCGGCCGGGTCGTCGGCGTCGACACGTCGGACGGCGACATCGCCTGCGGCGCGGTGCTGAATGCCTGCGGCCCGTGGGCGGGCGCGTTCAGCGCGGCGGCCGGTGCCCGGATCGAGGTCCTCCCTCGGCGCGGGATGATCCTCGTGACGGCACCCCTGCCCGAGTGCGTGCGGCACAAGGTGTACGACGCGGACTATGTCGGCGCGGTCGGCAGCGGAGACGCGGAGTTGCAGACGTCGACCGTGGTCGAGTCGACCCGTGGCGGGACGGTGCTGATCGGTTCGAGCAGGGAGCGGATCGGGTTCGACGACACGATCCGGGTGCGCGTGTTGCGCGAGCTCGCCCGGAAGGCCGTCGGGCTGTTCCCGTTCCTCGGCGACGTCCCGGTGATGCGCGCGTACGGCGGGTTTCGTCCGTACGCTCCGGATCATCTGCCGGTGATCGGCGAGGACCCACGGGTGCACGGCCTCTGGCACGCCACCGGCCACGAGGGCGCGGGCATCGGTCTCGCACCGTCGACCGGCCGGCTGATCACCGAACAGTTCCTGGGCCTGACACCGCACCTCGACCCGGCGCCGTTCCGCGTCGACCGCCCGGCGGTGATCGCAGCATGACCGCCTACCAACGCCATCGCCCGGACGACCCCGCCGAGATCGGCACACCCCCGAGTTTCGAGGTCACCGTCGACGGTCGTCCCGTCACCGCCGAGGCCGGCCAAACCGTCGCCGCCGTACTCCTCGCCAACGGCCAAGACACCTGGCGAACTACCCGAGTCCACAACCGTCTCCGCGGCGTCTTCTGCGGCATCGGCGCCTGTCAGGACTGCTTGATCACCCTCAACAACACTCCGAACACCCGAGCCTGCCAACGCACCGTCACCCCCGGCGACACCATCAGCACGCAACCCGCGCCACTCCTTCAGACCCCCTCTGCGGACGAGGCCAGCAGCTCGGTGAGGGTTGAAACGGAGGTTGTCGTGGTGGGGGCCGGTCCGGCAGGGGTTGCGGCTGCGCTTGCTGCTGCGGAGGGTGGGGCGGAGGTGCTGGTGGTCGACAACGGGCGGGCTGTCGGCGGGCAGTACAACCGGCAGTTGCCGGAGGAGTTCGCGGCGCGGCGGCCGGATCGGTTGCAGCACGAGTGGAAGACGTTCGCGGCGCAGCGGGATCGGCTGCTCGACGATCGGCGGATTACCTATCTGCCGGAGACCTCGATCTGGGCTCTCGAAGGACCCCGACTGTGGGCGCAGACCGGCCCGGCGGACGCACCCGGGCGCCAACCGTTCCCCATCGACGCGAAGGCTGTCGTGCTGGCGACCGGTGCGTATGACCGCGTGCTTCCCTTCCCTGGTTGGGATCTCCCCGGCGTCTATACCGCAGGCGCCGCGCAAGCCCTCGCCAAAGGCCAACGCATCGCGGTCGGGCGCCGGGTGCTCGTAGCCGGCACTGGCCCGTTCCTCTTGCCGGTAGCCGAGTCGCTGATCGGCGTCGGCGCACACGTCGTCGCCCTCCTCGAAGCCAATACTCTGAAGACCGTCCGTAAGGGCTGGTCCACCGACCCACTAGTTGCCCCCGGCAAGATCCGCGAGGCCGCCACCTACGCCACCCTGCTCGCCCGCCACCGAGTCCCCCTCCGCCACGGCTGGACAGTCCTGGCAGCCCACGCCTCCGACCACCCAGAGCCCGCGGAACACGCGGGTCGGGGTGAGGCGGAGCATGTGGTGGCGGCGACGATCGGCCGGTTGGACGAGAACTGGCGGGTGATTCCGGGGAGCGAGCGTCGGGTCGAGGTCGACGCGATCTGCCTCGGCTTCGGCTTCACCGCGAACCTGGAGCTCGCGGTCTCCGCCGGCTGCACCCTCGGCCCCGGCCCGGACGGCGGACCGGCCGTGATCGTCGACGCCAACCAGCAGACCACCACCCCCGGCTACTTCGCCGCCGGTGAACTCACCGGCATCGGCGGAGCAGCCCTCTCCTCCGCCGAAGGCGCTGTCGCCGGGACCTCAGCCGCCCGCCACGCCCTCTCCGCACCCCCCTCGCCACGAACAACACCAGCCGCACAGCCAGCCTTGGGAGATGTCGAACCAGCTGTTGCCAAGGGGCGCCGGTTCGCGGCCGCGCTTGCCAAGGCTTATCCGGTGCGCGATGGGTGGAAGAGCTGGAGTACTGCGGACACGCTCGTCTGCCGGTGTGAGGAAGTGACCCGCGGCGAGCTCGAAGCCGCCGCGGACGATCGCGGCCTGCCGGACGGACGTGCCATGAAGCTGAGTAGTCGCGCCGGCCTCGGGATGTGTCAGGGGCGGGTGTGTTCGCGCACCGTCGCCGCGCTGCTCGCCGTGCCGGGCGACGTACCTGATCCGAGCATGAAACGACCGATCGCCGTGCCGGTGCGGCTGCGGGATCTAGCAGCGGCCGAGGTCGCGGACTCAGCAGAAACGATGGAGGAACAATGACCGAGAAGCTGGACGGCGTGATCGTCGCGACCGCCCTCCCGTACGTAGAGGACGCGTCGGCGCCGGCCGGGTTGCGGCCGGATCTGGACAAGTACGCCGAGCACTGCCGCTGGCTGGTGGACAACGGCTGCCGTGGCGTCGGGCCGAACGGGTCGCTCGGGGAGTACTCGTCGCTCACCGACGACGAGCGCCGCGCCGTCGCCAGGACCGCGATCGAGGCGGTCGGCGACGACGGCATCGTGGTCGTGGGCGTGCACGGTGTCGGGTCGCACCAGGCCCGCGCCTGGGCGGAGAAGGCTGCCGAGGACGGTGCGCACGGCGTGCTGTGTCTGCCGCCGACGATGTACCGGGCGAACCGCGGCGAGGTGATCGCGCACTTCACCGAGGTCGCGAAGGCCGGGCTGCCGGTGATGGTCTACAACAACCCGCTCGACACCAAGGTCGACCTGACGCCGGACCTGCTGGCCGAGATCGCGCAGATCGAGAATGTCGTCGCGGTGAAGGAGTTCTCCGGCGACGTCCGGCGGATCCTGGAGATCCGCGAACTGGCGCCGGACCTGGCCGTGATCGCAGGCGCCGACGACCTGACGCTCGAGGCGTTGCTGATGGGCGCGACCGGCTGGTTCGCCGGATTCCCGAACGTGTTCCCGAAGGAATCGGTGCAGTTGTTCGAGCTCGCCACGCAGGGCAAGCTGGAGGAGGCGCGGGCGCTGTACGAGCCGCTGGTCGCCGCGTTCCGGTGGGACTCGCGGACCGAGTTCGTGCAGGCGATCAAGTACGGCATGGACTACGTCGGCCGGTTCGGCGGACCGTGCCGGCCGCCGCGCGGACCCCTCGTGCCCGAGCACGTCGCGCAGCTGGAGCAGGACATGAAGAAGGCAGTGGAGTCGCTGGAGTCACCGAGATGAGGTCGGCATGAGGTCCGTCCGGACGATCAGCGCGATCGACTCGCACACCGAGGGCATGCCGACCCGCGTCGTCACCGGCGGCGTCGGCGTGGTCCCGGGCGCGACGATGGCGGAGCGCCGCGAGTACTTCGTGAAGCACCTGGACGACCTGCGGTTGTTCCTGATGAACGAGCCGCGCGGGCATGCCGCGATGAGCGGGGCGATCCTGCAACCGCCGACGCGGTCCGACGCGGACTGGGGCGTGCTGTACATCGAGGTCTCCGGCTGCCTGCCGATGTGCGGCCACGGGACGATCGGGGTCGCGACCGTGCTGGTCGAGTCCGGGATGGTCGCCGTCACGGAGCCCGTGACGCAGGTCCGGCTGGATACGCCTGCCGGGCTGGTTGTCGTTGACGTTGCCGTGAGCAACGGTCGGGCGGAGCACGTGACGTTGCGGAACGTTCCGTCGTACTCGCATGCGCTGGATGCGACGGTCGACGTACCTGGGCTGGGTGCGGTCACGTACGACATGGCGTACGGCGGGAACTACTACGCGATTCTGCCGTTGGCGCAGTTGGGGATCCCGTTCGATCGGGCCGAGAAGGACCGGATCTTGAAGGCCGGGCTGGACATCATGGATGCGATCAACGCGAGCGATCGTCCGGTGCATCCGCTCGATCCGGGGATCAACGGGTGCAAGCACGTGCAGTTCACCGCGCCTGGTGCGGATGGGGCGGACTCACGGAATGCGATGGCGATCCATCCGGGCTGGTTCGACCGCTCGCCGTGCGGCACCGGTACGTCCGCCCGAATGGCCCAGCTGCATGCGCGGGGTGAACTCGCCCTCGACACCGACTTCGTCAACGAGTCCTTCATCGGCACCCGCTTCACCGGCCGCCTCGTGGAGGAAACCACGGTCGGACCGTACGTCGGCGTCGTACCCACGGTCACCGGCCGCGCATGGATCACCGGCACCGCCAACTACCTGCTCGACCCGGACGACCCGTTCCCCACAGGCTTCGTTCTGTAGTCGAGAGTTACCTGCAGTCAGCCGGAACGCCCTGCACGAGGGGTGAGTACTGCGCGGGGTGTTTGCGCGCGGGGCGGGGTCAGCGGTGGAGTTTGGATTGCCAGTCGGTGGGGACGTTGCCGCCGGGGACCGGTTGGGTTTCGGGGCGGGAGGCGGGTGGGGCGAGGTCCGGGCCGTCGTAGTACTGGGATTCGCCGTAGTGCCAGAACCAGTCCTCGCCCGGCTCGAAGCTGCGGACGATCGGGTGGCCGGTCTCGGCGGCGTGGGCCGATGCGTGCTGCGCGGGCGAGGAGTCGCAGCAACCGATGTGGCCACACTGTGCGCAGCGCCGGAGGTGGAACCACCAGCCGTCGACAGCCAGGCACTCGACACATCCGGTACCGCTCGGCGGGACAGTGCTGTCGATACCCGGCGTTCCAGAAGTCATACCGCCCATCCTCGCGGCTCCTCGGCCCACGGACAAGCAACGCGGGGCTACTCGGGCCAGGCGGAGTTCTTGATGGCTTCGACGAAGTCGGTGTGGCGGAAGCCGGGTACGAAGTGCTCGAGTACGTCGCTCTTGACGTTGCCGAAGGTTGTCGCCGGTCGGTCCCAGATGCCCTCGGTGAACGCCGCGAGGATCCGGGACTTGAAGTCGGGGCGGGGGTGCGCGGCCGTGATCGCGGCGCGTTGCGCGTCGGTGATCGCGTCGTACCCGAGGCCGAGGACGTCGAGTTCGACGCCGCGAGTGACGAGCGCGACCTCGGGGGACAGGTGCAGCGGGATCTCGGGTGTGGTGTGCAGCGCGATCGCGGTCCACACCCGGTCGGCCGGATCGCCGGTGATGCCGTGTGCGTCGAGGAATCGCCGCGCCTCGTCGGCGCCGTCGATCTCGAAGCGCTGGTCGGTACGGCGGTAGCGCTCGGTCAGGCCGAGGTCGTGGAACATCGCGCCGACGTACAGCAGCTCCGGGTCGTACGCGAGCCCCTCGCCGCGGAGCGAGCCGAACAGGAACACGCGGCGCGAGTGGTCGAACAGCAGCGCGGAGGCTGCGTCGCGGACGAGTTCGGTCGCCTCGCGCGCGAGGGTGCTGTCGGGGATGCGGATGCCGGCGATTTCCTCGGCCATTGGTGGTCCTCTCGGGGTGGAGTCGATGGGCCCAGGTTCGCGGTGCGGGTTACGCTGGCGCCATGGCCGTATCGCCACATGAACCACAGATTCGGACACGCCGGGTCGCTTTCGTCGTGTACGACGGCGTGACGCTGCTCGACGTCACCGGGCCGCTCGAGGTGCTCCATCAAACGGGCCGCTACGAGACCGTGCTCGTGTCCGCGACGGGCGGGCAGGTGACCGCTGCGTCCGGGGTGACGCTGGCAGGAGTTGTCCCGGTTGCAGAAGCCTTCGCAGTCTTGGACACAGTGCTGGTCGCGGGGGCGGATCGGCTGGTGGACGGTGTTCCCGAGGACGTGTTGGCGGTGACGGCGGCGCTCGCCGGGCGGTCCGGGCGAGTCGCATCGGTGTGCAGCGGGGCGTTCGTGCTGGCGGCGCTCGGGATGCTCGACGGGCGGCGCGCGACGACGCATTGGCGGCATACGGCGGCGCTGGCGCGGCAGTACCCGAAGGTGCGTGTCGAGCCGGATGCGCTGTACGTCGTCGACGGCCGCTACCTGACCTCGGCCGGCATCAGTGCGGGCATCGACCTCACCCTCGCCTTGGTCGAAGCCGATCACGGGCCCGAGGCCGCGCGACGCGTGGCGCGTGAGCTAGTGGTGTTCATGCAGCGACCGGGCGGACAGACCCAGTTCTCGACGGCGATGGCGACACCACCGGCGCGAAGCGATTCGTTGCGCGCCATCACCGACACAGTGGTCGCCGACCCGGCCGCGGACCACAACCTGTCGACGCTGGCCGCGGCCGCCGCGATCAGTCCGCGACACCTGACACGGCTGTTCCGGAACGAGTTCGACACCACCCCTGGCCGATGGGTCGAACGCGTGCGCCTCGACCGCGCTCAGCACCTCCTGCTGGACGGCCACAGCATCACCACGGCGGCACGCCTCAGCGGGCTCGGCAGCGACGAGACCCTGCGCCGAGCGTTCGCACGGCACCTCAACACCACGCCGACGGAGTACCGACGCCGCTTCCAGGCCACCGCAGAACGGCCCGCTGAGTAGGACACGAGCTGTCCGCTGTCCCCGGGAAGCTTGGGGCATGACGAAGATCCCGGGTGGTAAATCGACAGTCACGCCGTACGTAGTGGTGAAGGGTGCGGATCGGTTCCTGGAGTTTGTGGAGCGAACGTTCGAGGTGCAGACGAGTGGCCGGTTCACGAACGAGGACGGCACCGTCGGACACGCCGAGATCACCGTCGGCGAGTCCGTGCTGATGAGCTTCGACGCCGCACCGGAGTGGCCTGTGACGCCTGCCTTCTTGAGCGTGTACGTCGACGACGTCGAGCGGACGTACGAACGCGCACTCGAGGCCGGCGCGACCGTCGTGACCGAGTTGATGTCCTCGCGGATCACCGGCGACCGTGGCGGAAGGGTGAAGGACCCGGTCGGCAACATCTGGTGGCTGCAGACACACGTGCGGGATGTCGACCCGGCCGAACTGCCTGGCCTGTTCGCGGATCCGGTCGAGGCAGCGCTGATGCGCAAGGCCCAGGAGAGCTTCGCGGACGAGATGCGCACACGGAGCCGATGAGCGCGGCGTCTGGAAGAAAGGTCAGTTGCCGAGGCGGACGGACTGGCCCGGGCGGAGTTGTGCGCAGGCGTCGAGGTCGCGCTCGGCGACGTACGCGATGACCGGGTAGCCACCGGTGACCGGGTGGTCGGCGAGGAAGATGACCGGGGTGCCGGACGGCGGGATCTGGATCGCACCCCGCGCCATGCCTTCGCTGGCGAGTTCACCGGAGCGGGCGCGTTCGAGTGGCTCGCCGTCGAGCCGTACGCCGACCCGGTTGCTGTTGCTGCTCACCTCGTAGACCTGCGAGACGAGCGACACCCAGCCGGCGTCGGTGAACCAGTCCCGTCGCGGTCCCGGCGTCACGCGGACGACGATCTGTCCTGCGGCTGGATGGGCGACCGGAGCGTGGTCGACACCCGGCATTGGCTCGGCCAACGATCCGACCCGCAGCGTCTGCCCGGTGATCAAGGGCGCGGGGCCGAGTCCGGACAGGAGGTCGGTGGAGCGGGAGCCGAGGACGGCCGGGATGTCGATGCCGCCGCGGACCGCGACGTACGTGCGCAGTCCGCTCGGCGGGGGTCCCAGCCGCAGGATCTCTCCGGATCTGAGCAGAGCAGGAGCATTCAAAGGTACGCCGGTGCACGGGGCGCCGGTGATCGCGACGACGAGATCGCCGTCGGCGTGGACGGCGAGACCGCCGTACGTCACCTCGACGACGGCCGCACCGGCGACGTTGCCGACCAGCCGGTTCGCCAAGGCGTAAGCCGCGCGGTCACACGCGCCGGAGACCGGGACGCCGAGCGCGGCCTGGCCGGCCCGCCCGCTGTCCTGGATTGTTGCCAACGGCCCCGTTGCGAGAACGGTCAGGCTGCTCATCCACGACCTGCGTCGACGAACCGGACGCGGCGCCCGGGGTACAGCAGTGCCGCGGGTTCCCGCGCCGAGTCGAAGATCCGCACCGACGTACGGCCGATCAGCTGCCAGCCGCCCGGCGACTCGCGCGGGTAGACTCCGCTGAACTCGCCGCCCAGCGCGACGGCACCGGCCGGTACCTTCGTCCGTGGCGACGTCCTGCGCGGGATGTCCCACGCGTCGGTCGAGGTCAGGTAGCCGAACCCGGGCGCGAACCCGGAGAACGCGACCGTCCACTCGCCGGCGGTGTGACGCGTGACCACCTCGTCCGCACCGCAGCCGAGTAACTCGGCGACGTCGTCCAGGTCCTCGCCGTCGTAGACAACCGGGATCTCGATCAGGTCGCCGGTCGTCCGGCGGTCCTGCGCCGGTGTCAGCTTCCGTAGGAACTGTGACAACGAGCCGAGGTCGCCGCGAGTGGTGACGAGAACCGTCCGCGCGGCCGGGACGATGTCGACCACGTCCGGCGGCGGATCCGCGGCCAGTGCCGCGTAGTACCCGAGTACCTCGTCCAGATCGTCGAGCTCCACCAGCAGCGCCTGATGCCCCGACGGCAGAATGCGCATCAGCCCGTGAACGGGCGCAACGGTACGCCCGCTCCCTCCAGCGCGCCACGCACCCGCCGCGCGATCTCGACGGCGCCCGGGGTGTCACCGTGGACGCAGATCGACGCCGCTTCGACGACGAACGTGCCCCCCGCGTGGTCGCGGATCGCCTGGCCGGTCGCCATCGCCGTACAGCGGGCCGCGATCTCGTCGGCGTCGTGCAGCACCGACCCGGTCTCGCGACGTGGGACCAGCGTGCCGGCCGGCGTGTACGCACGGTCCGCGAATGCCTCGTGCACGACGCCCAGGCCGGCCTCGGCGGCCAGCCGTAGCCAGGCGGATCCGGGCAGGCCGAGCACCGGGAGCGTCCGGTCATACTCGGCGACGGCGGTCACCACGGCGGTCGCCTGCTCCAGGTGGTGGCCGATCGTGTTGTACAGCGCTCCGTGTGGCTTCACATAGCGGACCTGGCCGCCCGCGATCCGTGCGAAGGCGTCCAGCGCGCCGAGCTGGTACAGCACCTCGTCGCGCAGCATGTCCGGGTCGATGTCGACGTGCCGCCGCCCGAAACCGGCCTTGTCTGCGTACCCGACGTGCGCGCCGATCGCGACGCCGCGCTCGACTGCCTCGGCGGTCACCCGGCGCATGATCGACGGGTCGCCGGCGTGGAAGCCGCAGGCGACGTTCGCGCTGGTCACGACCTCGAGCAGCGCCGAGTCGTCACCCATCGACCAGGAGCCGAAGCCCTCGCCCAGGTCCGCGTTGAGGTCCATGTGCCCGAGCGTAGGGATTGTTGAACAATCCGGCAAGAGGCTTGTTCCACTTTTCCCCCCCAGCTGGGATGATGCAGAGATGAGAGAGAGGGCATCTGAGAACTCTGCGCCTACTGCGGGGCACTCGGCACGGCATCTCGGCGCACGGGTGCAAAGGCCACGATGCTCCGCATCGAGACCTTCGCCCCCGCACGCCGAGCTACCGCACCGAGCACCTCCTCGCTACGACGCAGAGTCCTCAGATGCCCTCTGAGACCGGCCGCCAGGCCTGGCTGCGGACCGTCGCCGCGGACGTCGCGCGGCTGGACCGGAGCAGCTCGGCGGAGCGCGCTGCCGACATCCTGCGCCGTAGTATCACCGAGGGCGCGCTGCCGCCCGGCGCGCAGCTGTCCGAGGTCGAGCTGACCGAGGTCCTGGAGGTCAGCCGGAATACGCTCCGGGAGGCGTTCCGGCTGCTCACCCACGAGGGGCTGCTGGTCTACAAGCTGCACCGCGGAGTCTTCGTGCCGGAGCTGGACGAGCAGGACGTGATCGACCTGTACCGGCTGCGCCGGGTGCTCGAGGTGGACGTCGTCCGCGGGCTGTCCGCGCGCGACCCGGAGCTGCCCGCAAGCCGGCTGGAGCCGCTGCACGACGACGTCGAGGTGGCCGAGGCCGCCGCCCGCGCGGACCGCTGGCCGGCCGTCGGTACGGCGAACATGCGCTTCCACCAGCACCTGATCGGGCTCGCCGACAGCTCGCGGATGGACGCGATGACCGGCCGGCTGCTCGCCGAACTGCGGCTGCTGTTCCACGTGATCGCCGCCCCGCGCGAGCTGCACGAGCCGTACATCGCGCGCAACCGCGGCCTGCTCGAACTGCTCGAGGCCCGCAAGTACGACGAGGCCACCGCGGACCTGCACGAGTACCTGCTCGACTCCGAACAGGGCATCCTGGCCGCCTTCCGGGATAAGGGCTTGCAAACCCCCGCGGCGACCTGAGTTGATGAGTCATACCGTCAGCAGCAAAGGGGAGCACAGGTCATGACCGAGTCCGACGAGACGCCGAAGTCCTACCGCCCGATCGACGCCAAGGGATTCCGGGACTTCATCTCCCGCGGCTGGGGACCGGTCGACCGGTCGGTGTCCGTACCGGAGGGGCTCGCCGAGGCGGCCGCGGAACACCGGCGGAAGCTCGCCGCGGCGCTGCCGGGCCGCCGGATCGCGCTCGCAGCGGGCCGCGCGCCGGTCCGATCGAACGACACCGACTACCAGTTCCGCGCGGACAGCGACTTCGTCTGGCTGACCGGCTGCCAGGCCGAGGGTGCCGTCCTGGTCATCTCCGGTGACGGCGACGCGACGCTGTACCTGCGCGAGACCGCCGGCCCGGAGGAGGCGGATTTCTTCGCGAACGCGCGCGACGGCGAGCTGTGGATCGGCCCGGTGCCCGGCCTGAAGGACTGGTCGGACGCGCTGCAGATCGCCTGCCGCCCGATCGACGAGTTGCCTGCGGCGGTGCGTGGCGCCGTACCGTTCATGCTGTCGGTGCCTGGGGTGGAGCCGATGCTGGACGCCCTGGTCCGGACGTCGCCGACCGACGGCAACGCGCTGCGGCAGAGCATCGCCGAGCTGCGCCGGATCAAGGACGACTGGGAGCTGGACCAGCTCCGCGAGGCGGTCGCGGCGAGCGTGCTGGCGTTCGGCGACGTCGCGAGCGAGCTGCCGGAGGCGATCCGGGGCGGCGGCGAGCGCTGGCTGCAGGGCACTTTCGACCGGCGCGCGCGGACCGCCGGCAACGGCGTCGGGTACGCCTCGATCGTTGCTGCTGGCAACCACGCGCCGGTACTGCACTGGGTCCGCAACGACGGCCCGGTGAACGAGGGCGACGTGATCCTGCTGGACGCCGGCGTCGAGACCCGGACGCTCTACACCGCCGACGTGACCCGGACCTTCCCGGCCACCGGCGAGTACACCGCGGCGCAGCGGCAGGTGCACGACCTGGTGTACAAGGCGCAGCTCGCGTCGCTGGACGCCGTCAAGGTCGGGGCGCCGTACCGCGCCTTCCAGTACGAGGCGCTGCGGGTGCTGGCCGAGGGGCTGCGCGACTGGGGTCTGCTGGACGCGTCGATCGACGAACTGCTCGGCCCGGACGGCCAGCAGCACCGCCGGTACATCGTCTGCGGGACCGGCCACTACATCGGCCTCGACGTGCACGACTGCGACGCGTCCCGTCCCGAGGCGTACTTCGCCGGCACCATCGAGGCCGGGATGGCGCTCGCGGTCGAGCCGGGCCTGTACTTCCACCCGAACGACGAGACCGTGCCGCCGGAGCTGCGCGGGATCGGGATCCGGATCGAGGACAACGTGGTGGTGCACGAGGACCGGCTGGAGATCCTCACCGAGGACCTGCCGATCACCACCGACGGGCTGGAGCAGTGGACCCGCTCGCACCTCGGGAAGTAATCAAGATTACCGATCACGAACAGTAACGTTCGTCGC
The DNA here is from genome assembly GCF_054189145.1 of Kribbella sp. WER1. Taxonomy (NCBI): domain Bacteria; kingdom Bacillati; phylum Actinomycetota; class Actinomycetes; order Propionibacteriales; family Kribbellaceae; genus Kribbella; species Kribbella sp. WER1. The sequence goes on from NZ_CM135186.1 coordinate 5,242,345, forward strand.
TCCCTGCCGATGTACTAGGCGGGGGAGGGCTGAACTCGGCCCGGCGCGTGGCAGTGGGGGGCCGCGATCCACGCGCCCGGCCGAGCCGGCCTCGTACGGGGGTTGGTGGGGGACATGAACCTACGGGTGCGCGTACTGAACTGTGGCAACCGGCATTGGTACGCCGACATCGACGACGCGGACGATCCGCAGCCGGACGACCCGTTCTGGTACGTCGACAACTGCCGGAGCCAGGCGCAGGCGCTGGAAACCGCCTGCTCCGAGCTCCGGCTGCTGGCGAACCGGGTGGGGCACGGGGACGAGCTGGGCCGGGTACTGGAAGCTAGGTCGGCCTGACTGCCGGACAACTGAGCCTCGGCACCCTCTTGTCGATCAGGTAGCCGTCGATTGCGCTCTGCATGCACGGGCTGGTCGTGTAGCTCCCATGTCCCCAGCCCTGGTACGTCAGCAGTACGCCGTGCTGCCCGAGCTGCCGTTGGACGTTCTGGGCCCAGCTATAGCCCGTGGCCGGGTCGTGGACCGCGTTGGCGAGCAGTACCGGTGTCTTGAGCCCGTGTACGTCGAGCACGTGCTGTGGGTTGTTGGCCTGCGGTGCACCGAGACAGATCGACACAGCCATCAGCTGACCCGGGTAGCGCAGGTCCTGGTTGTTGCGCGCCAGCCGCTGCAGGTGTGCGGCGTACTCGCGGTAGTCCCGGACGGGCAGGCTCCAGTCCTGGCAGAAGACGGCCAGCGGGTACTGCCCTGTCTGCGGTTGCTTCGGGGGAGTGCCGCCGGCCTTCAGCAGCGCAGCCAGCCCGGGCCAGTCCGGGCCGTAGAGCCGCTTGAACACGACGAAGCTCAACGTGAACGGATCCGGTGACTTCGCCAATTCCGAGGCCCACAGTGCGTGGATGTCCTGGCCGTGCAGGACGCAGGTGGTCGTCGCGTCACACCACTTCACGAACTCGTCGAACGAGTCCTGTGCCGCCGACGCCTGGTCGTCGAGGAAGGACCGCGTGGTCGGCGAGCTGTGATCGCTCACGCTCTCCAGCACCATCGCGCGCACGCGCCGCGGGTAGGTCTCGGCGTACTGCGCTCCCAGCAGCGTCCCGTACGAGCTGCCGTGGAGCGAGATCGTCGACTCGCCTAGCGCCCGGCGGATCGCGTCGACGTCGCGGACCGTCTGCCAGGTGTCGAGGTGGTCGTACAGCGGACCGGTCCGCGCGCGGCAGTCCGCGGCGAGCCTGCGGTTGTAGCTGATCGTCGTACGGAACTCGGCCTCGCTGGTGATGATCGGTGACGGCTGCTGGTTGAGGAGGTCGACCGAGCACGTCACCGGGTTGCTGCGCGCGACGCCGCGTGGGTCGAAGCTGACGATGTCGAACCTGTCCTGCAGGTCCTTGCTGAACCGCGACATCCCGGTCTTGATCCGATCGACACCGGAATCACCCGGCCCGCCGGGTCCGAACACCAACACCCCGACCCGCTCGCTGGGCACCGCCGCCTTCCTCCGGGCCAGCGCCAGGCCGAAGGTCGGGCCGTTCGGGTTCCGCCAGTCGACAGGTAGTTGCAGGGTCGCGCACTGAGCTCCGTCGGACTGGCAGTCGGTCCACTGCAGGCGTGGACCGGCGGAGGCGGCGGTCGTCAGCCCGGCGGTCGTCACGCCGACCACTACTGCGCCCACCAGGACGCGTCGGATGAATTTCATGCGAACGATCGTTCGGCAATCGCTTGCTGACGGCATCCGGGAGCAGCCCCGCCGACACCCCGAACCGGGCTTGGGGGGCTTGTTAGGGTCGGCGGTGATGAGTACCAAACATGCACAGTGGTTCCGGGCGGTGGCGATCGCGGAAGCGATCTCGTGGACCGGGTTGCTGATCGGAATGCTGTTCAAATACGTGCTGTCCGACAACGAGATCGGGGTCAAGATCTTCGGCCCGATCCACGGCGGCATCTTCGTGGCGTACGTCGTCACCGTGCTCGCCGTCCGCGGCCCGCTGCGCTGGTCATGGCCGGTCACGCTCGCGGCGCTGGCGGCCAGTGTTCCGCCGCTGTTCACCTGGTTCTTCGAGATCTGGGCGGTCCGCACGGGCCGGATTGACGGCGCCCGGCAGACCGCCGTACCGTCCACAACGTCAGTCAACTCAACAGCCGCATGAACCCGTGCGGGAGAGTCCCGGGCACGAGCCGGGCGCCGTAGGAGCAACTCTCCCCAAGAATCTCTCAGGCACCTTCACCGCGCGGGCGAGGCACCTCTGGAAGACCTCCGTCTGACAGAGCGGGGAGGACACCAAACGGTCAACGGCGACCGGAAGGAACCTCCACACGATGGCGATCAGTGTCTTCGACCTGTTCAGTATCGGGATCGGCCCGTCGAGCTCCCACACCGTGGGGCCGATGCGCGCCGCCCGCACCTTCGCACTCGGTCTCGCCGAGGACGGCCTGCTGGCCGCGACGGCACGCGTCGAGGCGCAGCTGTTCGGCTCGCTCGGGGCCACCGGCCACGGGCACGGCAGCAACAAGGCCGTCGTCCTCGGGCTCGAGGGCGAGGACCCCGAGACGATCGTGACGCATTCCGTCGACGCCCGGGTCGAGACGATCCGCGAGCGCGGCCGGCTGCGGCTCGCGGGCGTCCAGGAGATCGCGTTCGACGAGCACCACGACCTGGTGATGCACCGCCGCAAGGCGCTCCCGTACCACCCGAACGGGATGATGTTCGCGGCCCGCGACGACCAGGGCGCGGTCCTGCGGGAACGCACGTACTACTCGGTCGGCGGCGGCTTCGTGGTCGACGAGAACGCCGCGGCGGGGGACCGGATCGTGCCGGACACCACCGCGCTGAAGTACCCGTTCAGTACCGGCGCCGAGCTGCTCGACCGGTGCCGCGAGTCGCAGCTGCCGGTCAGCGAGGTGATGCTCGCGAACGAGCTGGCCTGGCGGACCGAGGACGAGATCCGGGCCGGCCTGCTGCGGATCTGGCAGGTGATGCAGGATTGCGTCCGCGAGGGCTGTGAGACCGAGGGCATCCTGCCCGGCGGGCTGAAGGTGCCGCGCCGCGCGCACGCCCTGCACAAGAAGCTCAGCCAGGACCCGTGGTCGGTCGACCCGCTCAAGGTGATGGACTGGGTGAACCTGTTCGCGCTCGCGGTCAACGAGCAGAACGCGTCCGGCGGCCGGATCGTCACCGCGCCGACGAACGGTGCCGCCGGCATCATTCCCGCGGTGCTGCACTACTACCGGCGGTTCGTGCCCGGGGCAACCGACGACGGCGCGGTCCGGTTCCTGCTCGCGGCCGGTGCGATCGGCGTGCTCTACAAGGAGAACGCGTCGATCTCCGGCGCCGAGGTCGGCTGCCAGGGCGAGGTCGGTTCCGCCTGCTCGATGGCCGCCGCCGGTCTCTGCGAAGTGCTCGGCGGTACGCCGCAACAGGTCGAGAACGCCGCCGAGATCGCGATGGAGCACAACCTCGGGCTGACCTGCGACCCGGTCGGCGGGCTGGTGCAGATCCCGTGCATCGAGCGGAACGCGATGGCGTCGGTGAAGGCGATCAACGCGGCCCGGATGGCCATGCACGGCGACGGCGTCCACGTGGTCACGCTCGACAAGGTGATCAAGACGATGCGCGAGACCGGCCGGGACATGAAGGTCAAGTACAAGGAGACCTCGCGCGGCGGCCTCGCGGTGAACGTCATCGAGTGCTGATCACCACGGCACGGTGCCGAGCACGTTCCGGAACTCCGCGGTCATGGGACCAGCAGTACCAGGCTCGGCCGGATCGCGCGCGGGATACTGGACACCATGGGTGAGCTCGGGAAGACGTTGCACGCCTGGCGGGACCGGGTGACGCCGGCCGACGTCGGGCTGCCGGCCGGCGGGAACCGGCGCGCGCCCGGCCTCCGCCGCGAGGAGCTGGCGTTGCTCGCCGGGCTCTCGGTCGACTACGTCGTACGGCTCGAGCAGGGCCGTTCGGACTCGCCGTCGCCCCAGGTACTGACTGCGCTGGCCCGGGCGCTCCGGCTGTCCGATGCCGAGCGCAACCATCTGTTCGTGCTGGCCGGCGAGGTGGAGCCGTCGCCCGGGCGGATCTCGACGTACATCCCGCCCGGCGTGCAGCGGATCGTGGACCAGCTGGACGGCGCACCGCTGTGCGTGTGCGACGCGGCCTGGACGGTGATCAGCTGGAACCCGATGTTCGCCGCGCTGGCCGGCGATCCGTCGCCGTGGCACGGCCGGCAGCGCAACATCGTCTACCGGCACTTCCTGGCGCCCGGCGACCGGATCGTGCAGACACCGGAGCAGCGGCGGGACTTCCGGATCGCGATGGTCACCGACCTGCGCGCGTCGGTCGCGCGGTACCCGCACGACCCGGATCTGCGCGCGTTGATCGAGGAGCTGCGGGCGGTCCCGGAGTTCGCGGTGTTGTGGGACCAGCCGGTGATCGGGTTCCACCGGTCCGAGCAGAAGGTGATCCGGCATCCGGAGGTCGGCACGTTCGCGATCGACTGCGACGTACTCGCGGTCCCGGGCAGCGACCTGCGGATGGTCGTCTACACCGCGGCGCCGAACACCGAGGCCGCCGAGAAGCTCCGGTTGTTGTCGGTGATCGGCCTGCAGGAGCTGACCCGCTGACGCACCGCATTGCTACGGTCGCGTAATCGGTACCGGAATTCCCGGAAGGTCTCGCTTTGGCGTGGAATTTCTTCGAAGGATTGTTTGAAACGACTGCTGAGCCGATACCCTGCGGGACTTGTGAACGCGATGCCTGCCACGGCTACCCGCCGCCCGCCCTGGCAGCACCCGCGGCGCCGTCAGGTCGCCGCCGGCATCGGCGTCCTGCTGCTCGCGTACGCCGTCCTGTTCGTGATCGCGCTGCTCGGCGGCCCACGGATCGGCGCGTCGTTCCTCCCGCTCCCCGGCGGCGGCCCGGACCCGGCCAGCCCGGTCGCCGGTCTCCAGCCCGGCCAGTCGACGCAGACGGTCACGGTCCCGCACCAGACCCCGTCGACCCCCGCGGCCACCCCGACGGCGACGCCTACCGTCGTACCGACGCAGTTGCCGACCGCAACCACCCCGCCCGGGGCGACGGTGCGGACGGCCGGAAGTACGGTCACGCCTGGTTCCGCTGAGACGCCGACACCGGAGATCGTCGAGTCCACCGGCCCGACGCACCCGCCGGTCACCGAGCGCCCACCGACCGACCCGACCACGACCGCACCGACCGAACCCACAGTTCCCCCGGTACCACCGACGACGGCGACCCCGACCGCCAGCCCGACATCCCCCACCACCCCGCCGACCACCCCGAACGACCCCAACCCACCCGGCAAGATCGGCGGCTTCCTCGGCCGCCTCCTGCACAAGCTCGGGTTGTGATGTGTACGTGTCTTAGGGTTGCTACATGTCGACGAAGCGCACGAACGTCTATGCCGATCCGGAGGATCTGGCGTTGATCAAGGACGCTTCCCGGCGGCGTGGAATCCCGGAGGCCGAGATCATTCGAGAAGGCATCCACCTGGCTGCAATGGCGAACCGGGTCTGGGACGAGCCGCTCGACTGGCCGACCTTCGACGGAACCGGTGAACCGGTGACCAAGGACGAGATCCGCGGCGTGGTTGCCCGGCGTACCGAGTGATCCTCGTCGCCGACACGTCCGGCATCATCGCGGCTTTCGATCGCAACGCGCCGGAAGGTCCCAGTTGCCGGAAGCTTCTGCAGGAGGCCGGGACGGTGGTCCTGTCCCCGCTGGTCCCGGCAGAGGTGGATCATCGCGCGCGCACGGCTCGGCGCGGCGGCGCGATCGACAATTCTTGAACTACTGACTACGCAGGTGCAACGGATGCGTTTTCAGGTGCCGGACATCGGCGCCGAGACGTTGGCGACGGCTCTCACAGTCATTCACCGTTATGCCGATCTCGACCTGGATCTCGCTGACGCGGTCACCGTTGTGCTGGCCGCCGACTATCGCACCGACGTGGTCCTCACCCTCGATCGCCGCGACTTCCGCGCTGTGCGGCCATTGACTCCGCATTCTTCCTTCCGCTTGTTCCCGGACGACCTCTAGTACGCCTCGACCTCGGTTGTGGTGGCGTTGCCGTTTGGGCTGGGTTGGAGGTTGATCTGCCAGCCCTGGTCGGGGGTGAAGGTCTGCGCGAACTTCTTGAACGAGCAGTCCGAGCGGAACTTGCGGCGCTGTGCGTCCCAGTCGGCGCCGCTCTTGAAGTACAGGTGGTAGGTGCCGCCGATCCGGTTCACGGTGGTGGTCTGGGAGGCCCGGATGTAGATCATGAGCTGCGGGCTGCCCGGCGGGCGGCCGTCGTTGACGATCGAGATCGCGACGTCCTTGGCGGTGCCGTTGGTGATCTTCAGCCGGCCGGATCCCTGCGTGCCGCGGCGGACCAGGACCTCGCCGCTCGCCGGGCGCTGCTCCTTCGGCGCCGGGCCCGGGTCGGGCAGCGTCGTACCGAACTTCAGCTTCAGCCGCCGCAGCTCGGCGAGCGCCGTACTCAGGTCGGCCCGCAGTTGTCGCTGGACTCGCTGTGAGGTGAACGCGACCCCGCCGCAGCGCGCATCCTCCTCGGTTTGGTCCAGCGAGCCGGTCAGCCGCGTCGCCGCGACACCGATCCGCTCCTGCAACAGCTGGTGTACGGCGCTCAACCGGGACGCCACGGTCAGCGCCGCCAGCCGGATCCCGATCGTGTTGAGCGACTGCGCCAGCGTCGTGATCGCCTCACCCAGCCCCTCGGCGGTCCGGACCCGGGTCAGCGCCTGCGCCGAGCCGCCCAGCACCTGGTCGATCCGGCCCAGCTCCTCCTGGTACGCCGACAGGCTCAGCGGCGCCCCCAACGGAACCGACGACACCGGCGCCGGCACGGCACTGTTCGACGCCGACACCGCCGGGTCCGGCCGCTCCGGATCCCCACCACAGGCCGTCAACACACCCAGCCCGACACACAGCGCAACCCAGCGCCTCATCCCCACCCCCAGGTCCCCACCCGAAACGCCAGCCTAATCCATTACTCGCGAGCCGCCGGACGGACGAACGGGAAGGCCAGCGTGCTGCGGATGTTCTGGCCCGTCAGCATCATCATCACGCGGTCCACTCCGATCCCGAGGCCGCCGGTCGGTGGCATCGCGTACTCGAGTGCGGACAGGAAGTCCTCGTCGAGCGACATCGCCTCGGGGTCGCCGGCGGCGGCCTTCAGCGACTGTTCGGTCAGCCGGCGGCGTTGCTCGACCGGGTCGACCAGCTCGGAGTACGCCGTGCCGATCTCGGCACCGAACGCGACCAGGTCCCAACGCTCGGCCAGCCGTGGTTCGGAGCGGTGGTTCCGGGTCAGCGGCGACGTCTCCAGCGGGAAGTCCGTGTAGAACGTCGGCAGCAGCGTGTTCGGCTCGACGAGCTCGTCGTACAGCTCCAGCACCAGCTCGCCCGCGGTCATCTCGAACGTCGTGTGGACGCCGTGCTCCGCGCACAGCTCGCGCAGCCGCTCCACCGGCGTGTCCGGGTCGATCGGCGTACCGGCGGCTTGGCCGACCGCGTCGTGCACGGTGACCACCGGCCACTCGCCGGAGATGTCGATCTCCTCGCCGTCACGCCGGACGACAGGCTTGCCGTACACCGCGGTCGCCGCCTCGATCAGCAGCTCGCGGGTCAGCTCCCGCATCACCACGTAGTCGGCGTACGGCTGGTAGGCCTCGACCGAGGTGAACTCCGGGTTGTGGGTCGCGTCCGCGCCCTCGTTGCGGAAGTTCCGGTTCAGCTCGAAGATCTTGCCCATCCCGCCGACGCTCAGCCGCTTCAGGAACAGCTCCGGCGCGATCCGCAGGAACAGGTCGGTGTCGTACGCGTTGATGTGGGTCACGAACGGCCGGGCGTTCGCGCCGCCGTGCACCGCCTGCAGCATCGGCGTCTCGACCTCGATGAACCCGCGGGTCTCGAAACCGTTGCGCATGGCCCGTACCGCGGCGCTGCGCTGCTGCATCATCCGCAGCGAGTCCGGGTTCATCACCAGGTCGATGTGCCGCAGCCGGACCCGCGCTTCGGGATCGGTGAAGCCCTTCCGCTTGTCCGGCAACGGGTGCAGGCACTTCGCGGCCATCGTCCAGGTGGTGACCGCGATCGACAGCTCGCCGCGGCGGCTGGTGACGATCTCGCCGGTCACGCTGACGTGGTCGCCGATGTCGACGAGCCGTCGCCACTGGTCCAGCGGTACCTCGCCGCACGACTCGGTGGTCAGCATCACCTGCAGCTGCGTCAACCCGTCCTGCAGCTGCGCGAACGACAGCCCGCCGTGGTCGCGCATCCGCATCACCCGGCCGGTCACGGACACGATGTGGCCGGTGTGGTGGTCGGGCGGCAGGTTCGGGTACAGCTCGCGGACGCGTTCCAGGGTCTCGGTCCGGGGCACGCTGACCGGGTACGGGTCGATGCCTGCAGCAACGAGTTCGGCAAGCTTGGTACGCCGGATCTGCTCCTGCTCGGTGAGTTTGCGGGCCGGGAGTACGGGCCGCAGCAGCTCGTCCTCTTGCTCGCGGACGGCGGTCGCGAACGCCCTGCCGTCGGTCGCCATGATCGCGTGCCGCTCACCGGCCTCGACGGTGTCGACGCGGGTCCACGGCCGCGGCGCGGGCAGGAATCCTTCCGCGGTACCGGCGGCGAGCACGACCTGCGCGAGCGAGGCGCCGCGCGAGTAACACATCAGCCGCGGCGACCAGCGGGGCAGGTACTTCTCGTTCGACTGGTACAGGCTCTCCAGCTGCCAGAACCGGGACGCCGCGGTCAGCAACGCGTTCGTGGCCCGCAGGACCGGACCGGCGCCGACCCGCTCGGCGTCGCTGAAGATCTCCCGGAACATCGCGAAGTTCAGCGAGATCCGGTGGATGCCGAGGTCGCTGCTCGCGTCGATCAGCGACGTGACCATGAACTCCATCAGGCCGTTCGCGGACTCCGGGTCGCGGCGCATCAGGTCCAGCGATACCCCGCGCACGCCCCACGGCACGAACGACAGCAGCCCGCGGACCTCGCCGTGGTCGTCCCGCGCGATCACCATCACGCAGCGCGCGTCGGCCGGGTCGCCGAGCCGCCCGAGCGCCATCGAGAACCCGCGCTCGGTCCGCGCCCCGCGCCACTTCTCGGTCAGATGCACGTACTGCGCCAGCGCCTCCGGGGACAGGTCGCCGTGCCGGATCACCTCGGCGTGGTACCCGGCGCGCTGGACCCGGGTGACCGCCTGCCGGACCGGTCGCATCGTCCGGCCGTCCAGGGTGAAGTCCGCGACGTCGATGATCGCCTCGTCACCCATCGACAACGCGCGCAGGCCGGCGTCGACGTACGCCTGCGCCGCCTCCTCGCTGGCCGACAGCACCGCGGGGGACCAGCCGTACCGCCGGGCCTCGGCGAGCCAGCGCTGGATCGCGGCCGGCCAGGCGACCGGGTCGCCGAGCGGGTCGCCACTGGCCAGGCTGACGCCGTTCACCACCCGGTACGCGATCGCGGCGTCGTTGCCCGGCGCGAACACGACCGCCTTGTCCCGGCGGGTCGCGAAGTATCCGAGGGAGTCCCGCTCGCCGTGCAGCAGGAGCAGCCGGCGTACTTCGAGCTCCTCGGGCTGGGTCAGATACCGGACGCGCTGGACGGAGCGGAGGAAGATCCAGAACGCGAGCACCAGCGAGGCGGCCGAGATCGCGCCCACCGTCAGGCCGATCCAGCCGTGTCCCTCGTGGCCGCCCATCTTGTTGCGGGACTGGCCGAGGGCGGCGATGACCGCCCAGCCGATCTTCTGCCGCTGTCCGCTCAACGTCCGCGGGAACAGCTGCGTCAGCGTGATGCTGACCGCGATCGAGATCAGCATGCCGAAGACGAGCGCACCGATCGCCAGCCGGCGGCTACCGGGAGCCAGCCGGGCCGGGAACGCGCCGCGGATCGTCCACAGCAGCACGACGATGGCGGCCACCACGACCGCCTGCACGATGCCCCACTCGAGGTCCTGCACGCTGGCCGGGCCGAAGTCGCGGAGCAGTTCGGCGTCCGTCGGGTTCGCCAGCCGGACGCTGGTGAAGGCGATGCCGGCGACCTGGGCGAGCAGCCAGAGGGCCTCGAAGACCCACAGCACCCAGAGCAGCGCGGCCCGCTTGCCGCGCAGCAGTGCACTGCCGACGACCCCGAGATAGACGGCGGAGAAGATCGTGTGCCCGGCCGGTATGCCGACGAAGTCGAACGCGATGTCGACGTGCTTGACCGTTCTCGGTGCCGCGAAACGCAACGGGATCGCAACAAACGACCAGACAGAGGCCAGCACTACGATGCGGCCCACCCAGACCGCCGCACGATGCTTCCACGCTGGTACTACTGCCACTTGTTCCGACCGCACCAGCCGATCATCCCATTACTTTGCTGAGACTTTGGTCGACCTAGCACTACCTCAACAGTACAGCTGACGCCACAGACGAGACTTTGGTTGACATGGAACGGTGTTGGGATGGACCACGTGCCCTACCGCCTGCTCCGCACCGTGATGCTCGTCTCTGCTGTTCTCTACTGCAGCCTGCTGCTGGAAGCGGCGGCAGGCTTCCCCCTGGACGTCCATCACTCGTTTCTGAGCGAGCTTGGTGCATTGGACCAGTCAACGAGTTTCCTGGCCCGGACGATGGATCTCGCCGCGGGCACGTTGCTGCTGCTCGTGGTGGTGTTGGCACGTCCCGCCGTGCGCGGCCGGCGGGAGCTGAGTGGTCTGCTCGTCAGTACGGCGGCCTTCGGCCTGGGGACGTTGTTCGACGCGTTGTCGCCGATGGACTGTGCGCCGTCGGCCAGTGCGGCCTGTCAGGCGGCTGAGGCGAACGGGCAGACCGGTGGTGACCTTGTGTTGCACGAGGTGACATCGACGGTCGCGGGCCTCGGCAGCATCGCCATGGGCGTCTATGCGGTGCTCGCACTCCGGAAAGCCGGCTGGGGCGGTGCCTGGTGCCGGGCGGTCGCCGTACTCGCGGCTGGTGTTGCTGTGACGCAGGCCTGGCTCGGGCTGCAGACGGGGAGCGACGTACTGCGTGGTGACGACCTGGATGCGCCAGGCATCCTGCAGCGGATGTCGGTGCTCCTGGTGTGCCTGCTGCTGGGGTGCTTGTTACCAGCCTTGAGGCACGCTGGTGTCGATGAGCATGACGTGGATCGTGGTGCCGGGCTTGGCCGTGGCCCCGGAGGAATTCGGGCACGTAGTCGAGCTGCTGCCCGCTGAAGACCTCCGTGTGATCGATCCGTGGCGTACGCCGGTCACCTCGGACGTCGACGCGCTGCGGGCCGCGGCCGGGGTGCCGCCGAGGACACCGGTCGGGTTGATCGGGCACTCGATCGGCGGGCTCGCCGTACTGCGTTGGGCGTTGACGCGGCCGGCCGAGGTGTCGCGGCTGATCCTGGTCGACAGCAGCCTGCCGTCTGAGACCGGGTGGCAGCCGTTCTACCCGGGACAGCGCGGTGACCAGGCGACCCGGTCCGTGGTGCGGTTCCTCGGGCAGGTCGGCGTACCGCAGACGGTCGGGACGACGGTCCGCCGGCTGAGCATCCGGTTCGGCAGTACGGCCAACCGCGACCCGTTGTCCAAAGCAACCGCGAAGGAGCGGTACGGCGGCCAGGACTCGTGGCTGATCTTCTGGGACGAGCTGTCCGCCAGCTGGGAGCTCGCCGCCGAGGTGGCCAAGCTGGTGGACGCACCGGTCGACGGCCTCCCGCCGACCACGTTCCTGGTGGCGACCGGCGGTATGAACCGTTTTACCGCCAAAAGCTGGCTAGACGGTCACGAGAAGCTCGCGGCCACCCTCGGTGCATCCCTGGAAGTCCTGCCCGACTCCGAACATCTGGTCCACCTTGACCGCCCGGACGCCATCGCCAGCGCGGTCCGTCGGCGCTAGACTCGACTGAAACAGTCGTGGCAGTACTTTTCTGTAGTGGATGTGAACTATGGGTGATCGCATTCCGTGGGATCTGCGGTGGAGATGGTTCGTCGACGACGTCCAGGCGCACTGGCGACGGATCCACCGGCTGTACGTCGGCCGCGCCTACAGCTGGGGCAGGCGGTGATCGTCATCGTCTGTGCGTCCTGTGATCGGCGCATGCTGCTGCCGTTGAGCATGGTGACGGGCCTGTCCCGCCGGATCGACCTGGCGGGACAGGTGCACTACGAACTCACCTACACCTGCTGGTGCGGCGTACCCGGGGTAAAGCTCGTCGACGGACCGAGTGCCCCGTAAGCGATGTGGCTTGACGCTACCGGCGCCCAGGCACGCACCTCGCGGCACTTGGTCAGCGCCCACGATGCTCCGCATCGAGGCCACTGACCAAGCACCCCGATGCACGCACCTGGACACCGCTATCGTTCAAGCCACATCGCTTACGGGGCACTAGGTAGTGCTGGTCATCGCCGGTGTCGGGAGCTTGCGCTGCCAGACCTCGTCCAGCGCCATCCGCATCGCGCCCGTGACCACCGCGTCCTCGGCCAGCGCGGACAGCTCCAGCTTCGGATGGTTGAGCGTCAGCAGCCGCAGCTGATCCGAGATGGCGTCCAGCAGTACGGCGCCCGCCCGGGCGACACCGCCGCCGATCACGACCGCGGTCGGGTCCAGCACGAGGACGGACGGTGCCAACGCCCGCGCGAACGTCCGCGCCACCTGCTGTACGACGGACTGCGCGATCGGGTCCCGCTCCGCCGCCGCCGCGAAAACATCCGCGGTGTCCAGCTGCTCACCGCCCAGCTCGGCAAGCCGGGACTTCGGGTTGTCCAGCGCCGCCTGACGCCCGAGCGCCGCGATCGCCTCCGAACCGACCGCCCGCTCCAGCGGCCCGCGGCTGTCCTCCGGGTTGATCACGTCGTCGGTGTCGGTGGCGATGAAGCCGATCTCACCGGCGGCCCCGGTCCCGCGGTGCAGCCGGCCGTCGATGACGATGCCCGCACCGAGCCGTTCGCCCCACTGGACCGCGAGCAGTGTCCCGGTGCCGCCGCGCGCGGCCGCGATTGCCAGGGCCGCCAGGTTCGCGTCGTTGTCCAGCATCACCGGGCAGTCGAGCAGACCGCGCAGGTGCTTGATCAGGTCGACCGCCGACCAGCCCGGCACACTCGGGACCAGCTGGACCCGGCCGGTGTGCTCGTCGACGATGCCGGGGCTCGCAGCCACCACCGCGGCGATGTCCTCGGGCGGCACCTCCGCCTCGCCCAGGGCCTCGTCGATGACCTCGCCGATCACGCCGAGCAGCTCCTGGGCGGACCAGCCCGGCCCGGAGCGGCGTACCAGCGAGAGCTTGCGGCCGGCCAGGTCGGAGACACCGACGGTGACCCGGTGCGGGCCGACGTCCAGCCCGAGCACCGGCGCGGCGCGGCCGCGGAGCGATACCCGGATCGCCGGGCGGCCGAGCGACCGGTCCGCGGAATCGGGCCCGTGCTGCTGCAGCCAGCCGGCGTCGAGCAGCTCGTCGACGGCCTGGGCGACGGTCGGCCGGGCCAGCCCGGTGCGCTCGACCAGTTCGGCGACGCGCAACGGTGCGGGCGCGGACCGCCGGACCGCGTCCAGGACCGAGGCGACATTGATCCGCCGCAGCATCGTCGTACCGCCGCCGCCGACCGTTCCCTTGCTCATGTCCGACCCCTTGCCTGCCACCCGCACAGTATACGGAGCGAGCGTTCGTAAATACTGTCCATTCTGCGCGCCGACTGGCGGATGCCGGTGCGTGCGTCGACAACTATCACCCCGGGACCGCCGGATGCTCCAGTACACGCACCCCTGCCCGGAATCGGCACCGATCGGTCAGTCCTGCAGCACGGTCCGGGCGAAACTGCTCAGCGCCTCCCGATCCGGCTGCTGGGTCTTCGTCATCAGACTCGCCACATGCTTCTCGACCGTACGCGGCGAGATGTGCAGCCGGGACGCGATCGACTTGTTCCCGATCCGGTCCACCAGCAGCCGGCACACCTCGTACTCCCGCGTCGTCACACCCAGTTGCCGCAGGTACGCCGGAACCTGATCCGACCCGCTCCGCCGCTGGGACACTGTCGCGCCGAGCTGCCGCATCAACCCGCGACACGCACTCGCGACCGCCGTGATCCCCGCGTTGTGGAAGTACTCCTCCGCCAGCCGCAACCACGCGACCGGCTCACCCCACCCGTCCGCGGCCGCCACCTCCGCCACCATCCGCAACCCGAGATGCTGCGCCAGCGGAAACAGGGATGCGGTCTCCAGCGCCTCCTGCATCTTCGCGTCGGCCGCATCGACCTGACCGTCCCGGCCGAGCAGTGCGGCGTGGGCGAACTGGACGAACTGCTTGTTCCACCGCATCCCACTCGCCGCGGTCGCCGTCACCGCCTCGAAGTGCTCCCACCCGTTCCGCCCCGACAACACACCGAGCAACAACGCGAGCCCATTCTTGCCGGTCAGATGCAGCGTGGTCGGGTTCTGTGCGTCGAACGCAAGCGCCTGCGCCAACTCGGACTCGGCCAGCTCCCGGTTCTCCTCGAGCAGGGCACAGAATGTCCGGGCCAGGCCATAGGAGTACGGCAGCTCGTACGACGCCCGCTCGCCGCCCCAGTGCGCCACCTCGGCCAGCGCCGCTTCCATCGCGGACCGGCGGCCCTGGTGCGCTTCCAAGATCGCCTTCATGGCCAGGAAGTACGTCGCCGGCCGACCCATCCGCAGTCGCCGGGTGACCTCCACGCCGTCGGCGATGATCTCGGCGGCCCGCGCGTACTCGGACCGCAGGATCGCCTGCTGGCCAAGGATGCTGTCCACGTCGTACATCAGCTGGATCGCGCCGATCCGGAGCGCCTGCTCGCGGGCCCGCTGGAGTTCGACGATGCCGCCGTCGGCGAGGCAGATGGTGCCGGCCTGGAAATAGTGGGAGACAACCCGCTGGACGACCATCCCGTGGTTCTCGGCGATCTGCCGAGCCCGATGGAAGTAGTCGATCGACAGGCCGAGATCGTGCTCGCGGGCCAGAATGCCCAACAGCTGCAGGGCATCGCAGGCCACGTCGGGCAGGGCCGCGCGTTCGGCCGCCGCGGCCGCGCGGGTGGCCAACTCGGTCGCGACCTGGATCCGGCGGGGGCTCTGGCGCGCGAGCTCGAGGTTGGCGGCGACCCCGTCGATCGGCGCGAGATCGGCGTCTCCTGGATCGGCGCCGAGCAGCGAGCGGGCGGCCGCGACATGGTCGAGCGCGACCGCCGAGCGCCCTGCCATCATCTCGGCGTTCGCGAACTGGACGTGCAAGGCGGCGAGCCGGCGGCTGTCGAGATTGCGGTCGGCCAGCTCGTCGACGGTCGCGGCGTGCGCGGCGATTCGCTCGAAGCCGCCGGTCGCGCTCAGCGCGAGCAGCAGCGAGCCGAGGACCTCGGCCCGGTAGCCGATGTCGGAATCGCCGGTCAGCAGGGTGTTCGCGCGATCCAGCAGGTTGGCCGCCGACCCGGTCGAGCCGTCGTCGTACGAGCGGCGTCCGGCCAGCGCGAACAGCCGGCCGGCACGGACCGTGTCGCCGCCGGTCTCGGCGAGTTCGGCGACCATCGGGCACCACTCACCTGGCAGCCCTGGGTGCAGTTCCTCGACCGCGTCCGCGCAGCGGCGGGCCAAGGTGGACCGCTCGGTCGGGGTCAGACCCGCAAGCAGGGATTCGGCCGTGAGCGGATGCCGGAACGCGTACCAGTCCGGCGCCGGTTCGTCCGGCCCGACCAGTTGCGCGGCGACGCCGGCCCGAAGCGTTGCCAGCAGCAAACGTTCGTCAGTCCCGGTCGCCTCGCGGACGACGCTCAACGGGAACCGGTGCCCGATCGCGGCGGCCAGCACGAGGATGTCCCGCGACTGCGGCCCGAGCTGCGCCGTACGGCTGCTGATACTGCGGACGACGGCGGGCGGCACGCTCGTGTGCAGGTCGTCGACCACCTGCACGCTGCCGTCCGGCCCGGACACGAGCTGGCCGCTGCGGTTCGCCTCCTGCAGCAGTTCCTCAACGATGAAAGGGATCCCGGCGCTGTCGCTCCACAGCTGGTCCGCCAGTTGCTCCGGTACGCCGTCGACCGGGACCTCCAGGCACCCGGCGGCGAGTTCGGCGACCTCGTCCCGCACCAGCGGCCGCAGTTCGACGAGCTCGGCGGCACCGCGTTGCGCCGACAGCTGGGCGAGTTCGTACGCCGGGCAGGTTCCGGACCGCAGCGTCGCCACGAGAGCGATCGGCTGCTCCTCGAGGTTGTCGAGGAGGTACTCGATCACGGCCAGCGTCTCCGGGTCGGAGCCGTGCAGGTCCTCCAGCACCAGCAGACAGCCGCGATCCTGCCCAGCCAGCGCAAGGAGCCGCAGTACTGCCTCTCCGAGTACGACCGGTGACGCAGCGGTGTCGTGGGCGGTGCCGTCGTCCCAGTCCGGGACGAGTCGGCCGAGCACCTGCCGGTACGGCCCGAGGCCTTCTGCGGTGGGCATCTCGCCGCGCCGGATCAACGAGAGCAGCGCTTCGGTGAACGGGCGGAAGGCAACCATCGTGCCGATCGCGCCGACCCGTCCGCGCAGCATCGTCATGCCGCTGTCAAGAGCCTGGGTGGTGGCGGTCGCGGCCAGCCGGCTCTTGCCGATTCCGGGCTCGCCGACCAGGAAGATCGCACCACCGCGCCCGCTGCGGGCACCGGCCAGCAGGCGGTGAAGGCTCTCGATCTCCGGGTCCCTGCCGACCACGGTAGGCGAACGGGTCTGCATGGTTGCCAACCTTAACGACTGATGGTTACCGGTGCAGGCAGTCGACCAGTGGCCGGCCGCTCGGACGAGCGGCCGGCCACTGGGTCAAACGTTTCGCCGGATCAGGTCTGCCCGTAGGGCCAGCCGTTCGCGGTCACGACGGTGGCCACCGCGGCGGCCATGCCGACGAGTCCGACGAGGGCCATCGCCCGGGCGCCGACCCGACGCCACCTCGACATCGTGATCGGAGCGGGTGGAACGTTGTGTTGCTCAACTTCGTGGTGCTGGGCGGTCATGCTGTAACCCCTTGTCACACAGTGGGTCCCGGTGCTGTGCCAGGCCGCGACCCGGCGGTTGGTTGGAGCAGCAGCACGGACGGAACCCGCTCGGGGTACGCAAGACGGAGCAGCCCGTAGCCAATCCCTGCCAGGCCGGTCAGCAGGCCTGGAGACGGCACGTTGTCGGGTGTTCCGCAGTGCGGTCCGTACTGCTCTACTGCCGCGAGCACCAGCCCGGCCCGACGTCGTCGGGCCGCCTCTGTGGCTGGGTACTCACGTGCGGCGAGCCACAACAGTGACTCCACCGCGCCGAGCTCGCCGTGGCACAGACTCAGGTCGGCGAGCACCGGACGTTCGGTTGCGGTCCTCAAGTAGGCGTCGAGGTCCGCGGGGACGCCGGCGGCAGCCCGGGCCAGAGTGGTGCCGGCATCGCCCCGGCACCACCCGTGGCCGGCTGGACCGTTCCGGCGGTCCAGATCGGTTGCGACTCGCGCAGCGTCGAGGTATCGGTCGCCGGGTACGCCGTACCGGCCGAGCGCCCACGCGATTCCCTGGAAGCCGCGAGCGAAGCCATGGTCCGCTGCTACTCGGCCATGGAGGCCGCTCTCGACTGTTGTCACCAGGTGGTCGGCGTAGCGCTCGGCCAGCCGGTCGGCGGCCGGAAAGCCTTGCACTGCTTGCATCGCGGCCAGCCCGCCCGCCGCGCCTTCGGCGTACGACGGGAAGTCGTTGGGGTCCTGCACGAGCTGTTCGCTGAGCTCCAGGGAGGTGGCCAGCCAGCCGTTGAGGTCGCTGTCGTCGAGCAGCTCCGACAGCCGGTGGAGCCCGTAGCTGATACCGCCGAGGCCGTGGAAGCCCGGACCGATCAGGTTGGCGGACTCGAGGTCGCCTTCGAGTGCCTGCAGCAACTGGGGGATCGGCCGAACGGCGTCCCGCGCCAGCTCGCAGTACTTCTGAGCCCCGGTCAGTACGCCGACCTGCGCGAGGAAGAGCGCCGTACCGGTGTAGCCGTTCGACAGGCCGGCGCCCATCTGGCGGACGGACCAGTGGTGGTCGTCCAGCAGTTCGAGACCGAGCCAGTTGGCGGCCCCGCCGCGTTCGCTGACGACCTGCGCGACGATCTCGTCGGCGATGTCCGCGGCCGCTGCCAGGAGCTGGTCGGGGTCGGCTTCGACCGTCCCTACGTGCGGCCGGACGGTCGTGCCGGCGTGCGTGACCGGCTCGGGACGGGTGGCGAGCGACGCGGAGATCAGCCAGGTCTGACGGTGTTCGTCGATGTCGCCGAGGTTCGCGACCTTGGCCCGGACCGCGGCGAGGCCGTCGACGGCCAGTACGTCGGCGATCCGGGTGCCGTCCGACGCCCACACGTCCCGGCTGTCCGGGCGTGCGGTGAACAGCGGTACGTCGCCCGCCCACAGGTCGGCCAGCTCGTACGGTACGAACGCCTGCAGCGACTCGTCCGCGTCCCACAGCAGGTCGAGGAGCTGCGTCCGGCCGGCCGCGTCCCGCAGTACGTCGGGATGGGTCGACTCGTCCAGCAGACCCGTGTAGAGACTGGTAGGCCGCGGTACGAACCGGAGCTGGTCCGAAGCACACTGCGCCAGCAGCCCGTCCGGTCCGAGGAGCTCGTCACGGTCCCGGACGATCGCCTCGTATGCGGTCCGGAACCCTGTGAGCACAGCGGTCTCGTGGACGCGCGGCTCGATCAGCCTGCCGTCGAGCAAGGGCCGGTTGGCTGCACGGTCCGTCCGGTCAGGACGGCGTACCAGATGCATCGAGTCCAGTCCGGCGTCGGCCCAGTCGACCACGCTCCGCGCGGCCGACGCATCGGCGTCACCGCCGAGCCCGGAGATGTCCGTGACACCGTTCTCATTCGTTACGAGCAGTGGCAGCAGCGCGGTGCGGTACACCGACTCGAGCAACGCCCGGTACGCCGGATCGCCGGTGGCCACCACCTGCGTCGGGTGGAACAGCGTCTCGACGTCCACCAGTACCGGTTGGTCGCCGGCGGCAATCAAGTTCTCGAAGTGCATGTCCGTGCCGTCCAGCACGTACAGCAGCGCCAGCAGGGCACCCTGGCGGTGGTAGAACCGCCGTACGCCGGACAGGTCCTCGCACGGCTCGTGTACGACGAACTCGAGCCAGCCGTAGCCGTCGCGGGGGAGCAGCCGGACCGTACGGACGCCGAGCGCGGTTCGGGCGTTCAGCCAGTCGACAAAGGCGTTGAAGTGCTCGTGCAACGCGAGCGGCCGGGGCTTGTAGACGAGCCGCTGCCCGCTCGCGAACGTCAGAATCGCCGTACAACGGCCGCCCTGGTGGGCATCGCCGCCCGGCTCGATCGCGATCAGCGCGCCGGGGTCCCGGCCGTCGAGCAGCCCAGTGACGAGCGCCTTCCGGTCCTCGGCGAGGCGCGCGAGCAGTTCGAGGTGACCTTCGACACCCTGTCGGCAGGACTCGCCCAGAACCCGGGCCAGGACGGGGTACGCGGCCAGGAACTCCGCCAGCTCGCTCCCACCGACCAAGCGGTGGGTGAAGTCGAGGAAGCGGGCGGCCGGGGTGTCACCGGCGAGCTCGCCGCGGTCCCTGGCCCGGGCCAGTTCCAGGACCAGAGTGCGCGCGGCGAGCTTCACCAGCCGGAGGCCGAGACGCTGCAGGAACGCCTCGGCCAGTACGCCACTGTGCCCCGCCGCGGCCAGGTCCTGCCGGGCGGAGTCCAACAGTGGCTCCAGGCAACGCATGAGCGCCTGCCGCCAGTCCGTGCCGGACCCATCCGTTGCAACGGCCGTCCCACCTGACGCGTGGCCACCGTTGACACCGGTCCCTGCAGGGTCTCGACCGGCGACAGGCGCGCTCGGTGGGAGAGAGGTACTGCGTTCCACGTACTCGGCCCAGGCCGGCGCCGACTGGGTCAGCGCGTAGCCCTGTTCTTGTGGCCGCAGGCCTGCCGACCACCAGGTCTTGCATCGATCGGTCCTGGTGGGCCGGGTGGTCGCGGGGTCGAGCACGCGCTCAGGTTGTCATCGCGGGCAGGGGCGGGGCATGGGTGATCAGCACCCATATTTAGCCCCCGGAGCAGCCCTCAACTTTGGGTGACGACTCCCCATGTGCGAGCCGGACCCGCACTGTCACTGTGGGTGCGTGCTCACCCCCCTTGCTCCTGGACTGCCTGTCTCGGCTCACTCTGTGCTGGACGTCGTACCGCAGCTGCCCGGTCAGTCGGCTGCGGCCGCGCTCCGGGAGACCGCGGAGGTGGCACTGACTGCCGACGACCTCGGATACCGTCGCTTCTGGCTGGACGAGCAACACGGTGTCCGAGGTGTCGGCGGCGCAGCACCGGCCGTGCTGGCGGCAATACTCGCCGCACGGACCGACCGGATCCGCCTGGGCGCCGGCGGACTCCCACTGGCCAACCACCAGCCGCTCGTGGTCGCGGAGCAGTTCGCCGCGCTGGCTGCGGCGTACCCGAGCCGCATCGACCTCGGCGTCACCGGGCAACGCGGTCTTTCGAGCGGTACGGCGGGTACGTCGTTCCCGGAGCGGCTGGACGAGCTGCGCGGGTTCCTGAACGCGGGCGACGTACGGCTGGCGCTGGCCGGCCTGCCGGTACCGGTGTTCGTGCTGGCCGACCACCCCAACGCTGCGGTGGCTGCCGCTGTGCGAGGGCTCCCCGTGTTCGTGGCGCATCATCGGGCGCCGGGGGTGACAGCCGCTGCGGTCACGGCGTACCGGGAGCACTTCGAGCCCTCCAACGGGCAGCCCTACCTGGCTGTAACGGTCGGTGTGGTTGCCGCGGACACCGACGAGGAGGCGTTGGGCCGCTTCGCCGAGTACGTGCGGGTCAGTTCGCGGCTGGCTGCCGCCGGGACGGAGGCTACGTCGGCTGAACTGACAGCGTTGCTGGCGCCGCCAATCACCAGAGACGAGCGAGAGCTGTCCGAGCGCTTGCTGGACGATCCGGGCCATGTCGTCGGCTCCCGTGCGACCGTCGCCGGCCGGCTGGGAACGCTGGTGGCCGAGACCACCGCGGACGAGGTCATGCTGGTCCCACTGGCCTTCGACGGACTGATCCGGTCAGCGATCCTCCGCACCGTCGCGACCGCCCTGCCCCGGCCCGCGCGGACGGTCCCGCGGCGCACTTCTCCGCTGACTGCCACCGCCTAGTCTGGGAATTACCAGACCCGCCCTAGTCGAAAGGCAGGCTCATGGCACGAGAGCAGGAAGTCGTCGAGGCGTGTCCGACCGAATTGTTCATCGGTGGGAAGTGGGTCGCGGCCGCCAGGACCTTTGCCGTCGAGGACCCGGCGACCGGTGCGACGCTCTGCGAGGTGGCGGACGCGAGTCCGGCGGACGGCAAGGCCGCCCTGGACGCGGCCGTCGCCGTCCAGGAGGAGTGGGCCGCGACGCCGCCGCGGGAACGGGGCGAGATCCTGCGGCGGACGTATGAGCTGATGACCGCGCAGGCCGACGACCTGGCGTTGCTGATGACGCTGGAGATGGGCAAGCCGGTCGCCGAGTCGAAGGGCGAGATCGCGTACGCGGCCGACTTCTTCCGGTGGTTCGCGGAGGAGGCGGTGCGGATCGACGGCGGGTACCAGATCGCCCCGAACGGCGCGAGCCGCTTCCTCGTGATGCGGCAGCCGGTCGGCCCGTGCCTGCTGATCACGCCGTGGAATTTCCCGGCCGCGATGGGTGCCCGCAAGATCGGGCCGGCGATCGCGGCCGGCTGCACGATGGTGATCAAGCCCGCGGCGCAGACCCCGCTCTCGATGCTCAAACTGGCCGAGCTGATGACCGAGGCGGGCCTTCCGGCGGGGGTGCTGAACGTCGTCACCACACAGGACGCGGGCGGCGTGATGGAGCCGCTGATCCGCGACGGCCGGGCCCGCAAACTGTCCTTCACCGGCTCGACTCCGGTCGGTAGGAGGTTGCTCGAACAGGCCTCCGGTCAGGTGTTGCGGACCAGCATGGAGCTCGGCGGGAACGCGCCGCTGCTGGTGTTCGAGGACGCCGACCTCGACAAGGCGGTCGACGGCGCGATGCTCGCCAAGATGCGCAACGGCGGCGAGGCCTGTACGGCGGCCAACCGGATCTACGTGCACTCGTCGGTGATGGACGCGTTCGCGGCGAAGCTGACCGAACGGATGGCCGCGCTGAAGGTCGGCCGCGGGACCGAACCCGGCGTCGACGTCGGCCCGCTGATCGACGGGAAGCAGCGCGACAAGGTGGCCGATCTGGTCGCGGACGCGATCGCCCAGGGCGCCCGCACGCTGACCGGCGGAGCGGTTGCCGCGGGCAACGGGTACTTCTACCAGCCGACCGTGCTGGCCGACGTCCCCGGGACCGCCCGGCTGCAGCGGGAGGAGATCTTCGGCCCGGTCGCACCGTTGACCGCGTTCGAGACCGAGGACGAAGCGGTCCGGATGGCCAACGACACCGAGTTCGGCCTGGTGTCCTACGTCTTCACGCAGGACCTGAACCGCGCCCTCCGCGTCTCCGAACGCCTCGAAGCCGGCATGATCGGCCTCAACCAGGGCATCGTCTCCAACCCCGCCGCCCCCTTCGGCGGCGTCAAGCAGTCCGGCCTCGGCCGCGAAGGCGGCACGGTCGGCATCGACGAGTACCTCGAGGTCAAGTACGTCGCCATCAACCTCGACCATTTGCGGGGTTGACGCCTGAAACGCTGGGTTTGCGGTCGGCATGCGGGTAGGTAACCCCACAGCTCAGACGCTAACCCCTCAAATGACCGGCCCTGCGAACGGCCGCCACCGCGCAGGGTGGCTACCTTTCGACTAGTTGGGTGACGGTGACGAACTGGTAGCCGCGGGTGCGGAGTTCGCGGACGATGGGGCCGACGGCATGGGCGGTGTACGGGGCGTTGTCGCCGCCGTGCATGTGGAGGACGACGATCGAGCCGTTCTGCACGTGGTCGAGGACCTGTTTGACGATCGGCTGTGCCGACTTGGTGAACCCGTCTCCGCCCGGCACGTCCCCGCCGACCGCAGTGACGCCGGCGGGCGCGAGTTCGTGCAGGGCGGTCGCGTCGTAGCAGTCGCCGGGGAAGCGGAACCATCTGGTCGCGTGTGGATCCACACGGTCCAGCTCCACGATGGCCCGGCGTACGTCCGAGAGCATCTGGCCGGGTGGCACCGTTCCGAGGCCATAGCACTTGTTGGTGAAGCCGCGGTGGTCGTAGGTGTGCGTGCCCAGCTCGAACAGCGGGTCGGCGGCGAGTTGCTTGGTGATGTCCGGGTACTGCTCCATCCACATCCCAGTCAGGAACAGCGTGGCCGGCACGTGCAGTGCACGCAGCTCCTGGATCAGGGCGGCGTTGTAGTACGACTTGACCGTGCCGGAGACCAGCCGTCGCCGCATGAGTGCCGTGAGGTCGGCGTCGAACGTCAACGCGACCTGCTTCTTGTCTCGCGGCCCGTGGTCGAGCACAGGCATCACCTGGGCGTTCTTGGACGTACCAGGCTTCACCTGCACCGGTGCCAGCGTGGGCCGCAGCGGTTTCGTCGTACGGACCGGCTCGACGGGTGCACGTGTCTCCGGCACCACTCCAGCCGTCTGCTTGGAGTCGCTGCACGCGACGAGAGTCAGCAGCAACGCTCCGACGGCAACACGCTTCCCCCAGCTCACACGCTCACTCTACGGTGAGCGTGAGTCGCTGGATGCCCCAATTGTCCGCATCCGGGCCGGGCGGGAACCACACGTCGACAATGTCGTCCTTGATCCAGCTACCGATGTCAGCCGCGTAGCAGTGCCCGTAGCCGGGGACGTACAGCCGCGTACCCCACGGAATGTTCCGGGCGTCCACCGCACAGATCCCCGTCCCCGCGTTGTACCCAAGAGCCGTCTGGGCGACGTCGTTGTACGCCGACACGCGATACGTCAGAGTCGTACCCGCAGGCAGCCGGTACGACGCCAGGTGGTTCGAGGAGTCCAGCCGGTACGACGTACTGAGCTGGCCGATCGACGACGGAGAGGTGTCCTCGGTGGACATCGCGTAGATCTGGTAGTGCGCGCCGTCGCACGGGCTCGCGTCCGTGACCTGCAGCGTCGGCTGACCCCAGTCGCTGATCCACTGCAACGCTTGCCCGTTCCGGAACGCCCGGTACGCCTTCGCGCCCGGGACCCGGTCGAACGTGAACGTGACCTTCCCGTCCGCGCCGAGACCACCCGCAATGCCCCCGGGCGCCGGCAACCGGCCGCTGACGTCGTACGGCGGTGCCGTCGTCCCGTTGCCGTGGCCGCCGGAGACCGGGCGGTCGGGGATCGGGCCGGTGTAGAAGTGCTGGCAGGCCGGCAAAGAAGCAGTCGGAGCGGCAACGAGAGAGCTGAAGCTCAACAGGGCAGTGGCAAGAAGATGCATGGCGACAAGACCTCCGAGGTGGGGCGGGACCTAGGGGTTTCACCCACCAGTAACGGTCCCGCCGCACCTTTAGTCAAGGTCTTGACGTAAATCAGTTCACCAGATCGTTGGCCGACCGCAGCACCGGTACGCCGACCTGCTCCGGCGCGCTCGCACCGGTGACGTGGAACGTGTGGCTCTCGCCCGCGGACAGCGTGACGAGGCACGAGTCCACCCGGGCCGCCGCATCCAGCCGGTCCGGGAACAGCGCCAGGTCCTTGGTCAGCGCGGTCGCGGTCACCGTCACGTCGTACCCGTCGGCGGTCGGGGTGACCGTGATCGTGTAGGCGTCGGCGGCGAGCCGCAGCTCGGTGTCCTCGGCGAAGTACGCGTACGCCGTCTCCCCGTCGGCCGTCCGCACCTCGAGGTACTCCTCCGAAGGCCTGCCCGCAACGGCGACCGACTCCGGGAGATCGTTGACGACGGCCGAGCGCGCCGCGACCTCGATCGCGAACGTCTCCTGGGCCAGCACCTCCGCACCGCTCGTCGACCGTCGGCTGACCGTGACCTCGGTCGACCACGCCTCGTCGGTGTCGTTGTGCACGGCAACGACCAGGCCATTGTCCCGTGGCTGCACGGTGAGCAGGCGGTTGGCGTACACGCGCTTCAACGCGTACCACAACGGCTTGCGGATCCCGTGCCCGTCGACGGCGGCCCACGAGACGACCGGCCAGTTGTCGTTCAGCTGCCAGACGACCGCACCGGTGTTCAACGGGAACAGCGACCGGAAGTGCTCGATGCCGTAGGCAACCGCACGCGCCTGGTTCAGCTGCGTCGTCCAGTGCCAGTCGTCGATGTTCTTCCACTTCGGCAGGTGCGCACCCAGACCGCGCTCCAGCTTGAGGTTTCCCTCGAACGCCTTCTGGTGCACGAGCATCTGCTCGCCGTAGGGATCGAGTGGTACGTCGTGCACGACCGACGTCAGCGTCGACCACGCCGGTGGCCCCTGGAAACCGAATTCGGAAACGAAGCGCGGCTTGTACTTGCGGTACGTCGTGTAGTCCACCTGGTTCCAGACGTCCCAGATGTGCATCGTCCCGTGCCGGTCGTCGTTCGGGTGGATGAACTGGTCGAACGAGTACGGGCTGCCGGCCGAGTACGGCGTCCGCGGGTCGAGCTCGGCGACGATCTTCGGCAGCAGGTCCAGGTAGTACCCGGCGCCCCACGCGCGACCGGCCAGCGGGACCCGCCAGCCCCACTCGACGTACCCCCAGATGTTCTCGTTGTTGCCGTTCCAGACCGCGAGGCTGGCGTGGCTGCTCAGCCGGGTGACGGCCTCCCGCGCCTCGGCCTCGACCTCGCTCCACAGCGGCTCGTCCTCCGAGTACGCCGCGCACGCGAACAGGAAGTCCTGCCAGACCAGGATCCCGAGCTCGTCGCAGACGTCGTAGAACTGCTCGCTCTCGTAGATCCCGCCGCCCCAGACGCGCAGCAGGTTCATCCCGGCGTCGACCGCGTCCTCGACCGAGGTGCGGTACGTCGACGCGTCCAGCCGGGTCACGAAAGCGTTGTCCGGAATCCAGTTCGCGCCGCGGACGTAGATCGGCTTGCCGTTCACCGAGATCACGAGCGGCGTACCGTCGTTGTCCGGGGCAACGTTCACGGTGATGTTCCGGAAGCCGACCCGGCCGTGCCAGTCGTCCTCGTTCACCGTCACGGTCACGTCGTACAGCGGCTGCTCGCCATGGCCGCGCGGCCACCAGACGTCCACTGCGGAAACCGTGTTCTCGATTTCCGCCGAGGATGTTCCGGGCGTCACCGTCACGGACTGCTGGGTGCCGCCGACCTCGACGGTGACGGTCGCGTCGGCCGCGCCGTCCGCCCAGTCCAGCTCGACGAAGGTCTTGAGTACGCCGTCCGTGCCCTCGACTCCGGCGAGCGGGCGGACCGCGGCGATCCGGACGCCGGACCAGGACTCGATCCGGATCGGCCGCCAGATGCCGGCGGTCGCGACGTCCGGTCCCCAGTCCCAGCCGAAGTTCGAGGCCATCTTGCGAAGTTCGTTGTACGGGTGCAGGTTCGTGTGCGGCCAGCTGCCGCGCTTGTCCCGCTCCGCCTCCGCCGCGGTCACCGGGCCCTCGAACTCGACCACCAGCTCGTTGTCCCCGGCAACCAGAGCGCCGGTGACGTCGAACCGGTACGACCGGTGCTGGTTGGCGGTCCGGCCGAGCTCCTGGCCGTTCAGCGTGACGGTCGCGACCGTGTCCAGGCCCTCGGCCACCAGCTCCTGCCGGTCGTTGCCATCAGCAACCCAGGTGAAGCTGGTCGTGTAGCTCCAGCGGGTCCGGCCGATCCAGTGCAGCTTCGACTCGTTGTCGCCGTCGAACGGATCCGGGATCTCGCCGGCCGCGAGCAGGTCGGTGTGCACCTCGCCGGGCACGGTGGCGGCCAGCGCGCGGCCGATCAGTCCGTCGGGGGCCGGACCCTCGACGGCGCGCACGGTCCAGGCGGCACCGCCGGCGGTGGTCAGGTCGAGGGTCTTCAGTGCTGTCACAGTGGAGCTCCAGGGGATGAACCGGTTTAGTAAGAACGCACCGCTCCCCATCGGCGATGGGGAGCGGTCGACGTCAGTTCAGAACGTACTGGCGCCAGAGATCGGCGAGCGCCTGGTGTCCGATCGCGGACGGGTGCACGCCGTCGCCGGCGAGGGTCGCGGCGCCGACGGACGCCGCCTGCTTGGTCAGCTCGACATCGGTCGGCACCAGGATCGCGCCGTACTCGACGGCGAGCTTCCGGACCACCTCGAGCTTCGGGTCCAGGTCCTCGCGCCACGCGTCCTGCCCGTCCTTCACCGGCAGCAGGAACGGCTCCATCAGCACGACCGGACAGTTCAGCGGGTCGAGCAGCGACCGGTACGACGCCTCGAAGGACTCCGGCGTCGTCGGGTCGTTCTCGTCGTACCGGCGCCAGGTGTCGTTGATCCCGATCAGGATCGACACCAGTGCCGGGTCGTGGGCCAGCACGTCGTCGGCCCACCGGGCGGCCAGATCGACCGCCCGGTTGCCGCTGATGCCGACATTGACGATCGGCGGCCGCTGCTCGCCGAGGTCGTCGTACAACCTGCGGACATAGCCGTCGCCGAGCCCGTCAGGGTCGGTACGGCGGCCGCAGTCGGTCACCGAGTCCCCGGCGAACACCACGGTCCGCCGGGGGTCCAGAACGATGCTCACAGGGTGGCCGCCGTCACGTCCCAGTCGTCCGGCAGGATCGGCGCGACCTCGACGGTGCTCTGCACGTCGACGAACGCGCCGGTGTCGATCGAGTCGGTGATCGAGGCCATCACGTCGACGATGTGGAAGGCCAGGGCCCCGGTCGCCCGGTGCGGCCGGTCGGCCCGGATGGCGCGCGCCATCTCGAGGACGCCGGTACCGCGCTGCGCGACCGCCTTGGTCTCCGCGATCGTCTCCCAGTCGTCGCCGTCGCGACGGCGGATCTTGATCGCGCCGTCGAACCCGTTCGGGTCCGGGACCGCGAGCGTCGCGTCGGAGCCGGTGATCTCGACGAACCCGCCCCGCGGCAGCGGCGAGTCGAAGCTGAAGATGCTCTGCGACGACTGCCCCGACTCGAACTTCGCGATCGTGCTGACGTGCGTCGGCACGGTCACGTCGAAGTCGGTCCCCGCCAGCGGACCGGAGCCGATCGTGCGCTTCTCCTTGGACTTCGAGCCGATCCCCGCGACCGCGGCCACCGGACCGAGCAGCTGCACCAGCGTGGTCAGGTAGTACGGACCGATGTCCCAGAGCGGGCCCGCGCCTTCCTGGAACAGGAACGCCGGGTTCGGGTGCCAGGACTCCGGGCCGGGCGACTGGAACAGGGTGAGCGCGGTCAGCGGCGTACCGATGTCACCGCGCTCGATGATCCGGCGGGACTCCTGCAGGCCCGGGCCGAGGATGGTGTCCGGCGCGCAGCCGAGCCGGACCCCCGCGTCCTTCGCCGTCGCCAGCAGCTTCAGGCCGCTGTCCTGGTCGAGCGAGAACGGCTTCTCGCTCCACACGTGCTTGCCGGCGGCAACGGCCGCGAGCGCGACCTCGACGTGCGCGACCGGGATGGTCAGGTTGACCACGATCTCGACGTCCGGGTTGTTCAGCACCACCTCGGGGCCGCCGTGGGCCTCGATGCCGTACTCCTTGGCCTTCGACTCGGCCGCTTCCGGGCGGAGGTCGCCGATCGCGACGACCTTCAGGTCCGGGAAGCTCTGCATGCTCTTGATGTACGCGTCGGAGATCACTCCGGCGCCGATGATGCCTACGCCGACAGAAGTCATTCCGGTGCACCCTCTCCGGTCAGGAACGCGTACGAACCCTCGACCGCGTCGAAGATCTCGCCGGTGAAGTCGTCCAGCTCGACGACCCGCAGGGCCTGCGGCGCCGCGGCCAGGATATCCCGGACCGCGATGGTGCCGTCGCCGACCGCGACCTGCGCCTTGTTGTTCAGCGTCCCGTCGCCGTCCTTGACGTGGATCGCGGTGACCCGCTCGCCGAACTTCTTCAGCAGCGCCGGTACGTCGGCGCCGCCGACCGCGGCCCAGTACGTGTCGACCTCGAGGATCACGTTCTCGGCCAGGTTGTCGGCCAGGATCTCCAGGCCGTGCGCGCCGCCGATCTTCGCCTCGAGCTCGAACTGGTGGTTGTGGTAGCCGACCGTGATGCCGTGGTCGGCGGCCTCGGCGGCGGCCTTGTTCAGCCCGTCGGCGATCTCCTTGATGCCGTCGGCAGTCTGCCAGCGCGCGGCGTCGGTGTGCGGGTCGATCACCGTGGTGATGCCGAGCCGCTCGGCGGCCGCGTAGATCGGGGCGCTGTCCTCGCGGAGCAGGCCGGCGTGCGTCGTCGGGGCCGAGAGACCGTGCTTGGGCAGCGCCTCGGCCAGGCGGTCGGCGAAGGCCGTCACACCGAAGGGCTCGACCTTGGTGTAGCCGATCTCCGCGATCCGGGCCAGGGTGCCGTCGAAGTCTTCCTCGAGCTTGCCCCGGACCGTGTACAGCTGGAGGGACAGGTGGTCCTTTGCGACCATGGTTTCTCCTTGTCGGCGGCGCGTCACCCGCTGCCCTTGGGGTTTGCGCCGTCTGCTAAGCCGAACCGGTTAAGTAACGAAGGAAACCGTATCCCACTGCGACGGTTCCACACCACCCTCCGCCCAACGACTGGGCGGTCACCTGAGGGTTTCCCAAGAGTGTGGGGTTTGATCAAACAACTACCTTCTGTGGTCAAGTGATGACACAGGGTTGGATCGGCGCGACACTGGAGGTCCGGACCGGTTTGTCCGGGCGCACGGTGAGGAGGACGTCGTGCATCGAGTGACCATCAAGGAGATCGCCCGGCGGTGCGGGGTCTCGCAGGGGGCGGTGTCGTACGCCCTGAACAACCGGCCCGGTGTCTCGGCGGCCACCCGGGCCCGGGTACTGCGGGTCGCCGCCGAGCTGGAGTGGGTCCCGAACACCGCGGCCCGGCAGCTGTCCGCGGCGCGCAGCGAGACGTTCGGGCTGGTGCTCGCGCGGACCCCGCAGACGCTCAGCGAGGAGCCGTACTTCATGGGCTTCGTCGGCGGTGTCGAGTCGGTCCTCGCGGAACACTCGTACGCGCTCGCCCTGCAGGTGGTGGCCGAGCTCGGCGCGGAGCTCGCGACGTACCGGAAGTGGGCCGCGGAACGCCGGGTCGACGGCGTGATCGTGGTCGACCCGCGGGTCGGCGACCCCCGGATCCCGGTCCTGCGGAAGCTCGGGCTGCCGGCCGTCCTGGTCGGGGATCCGGCGCTGGCCGACGGGATGGCGTGCGTGTGGACGGACAGTACGGCGGCGATGACCGCGGCGCTCGACCATGTCGCGTCGCTCGGGCACACGGTGATCGCGCGGATCGCCGGACCGCCCGAGTTCGGCGACGTGTGGATCCGCGACCAGGCCTTCGACACCGCCGTACGGCGGCTCGGGCTGACCGCCGTCACCCGGCACACCGACTACTCCGCGGCGGCAGGTGCGGCCGCGACCCGGGAGGTACTGGCCGGGCGGCCGACCGCGATCGTCTACGACAACGACCTGATGGCGGTCGCCGGACTGGCCGTCGTCCAAGCGGCCGACCTGCGCGTCCCGGACGACATCACGCTGGTCGCCTGGGACGACTCGACGCTCTGCCGGATCACGCATCCGACGCTGACCGCCCTCAGCCACAACGTCGTCGGGTACGGCGCCGAGGTGAGCCGCCGGCTGTTCGACGTACTCACCGGAGCCCCGCCGCAGGCGCACCTCTACTCAACCCCACTGCTGATCATCCGGCAGAGCTCAGCCCACCCACCCACCCGCCCCAAGCCCCCGCCGCCACCTAGCCGCCCCGCGGCCGTTTGAGGGGTGAACCTCGCGCGTTGCGCGTTCACTGCTTGCCTGCGGTTGGTGAAGGGTCCGTTTGCGGGGTTCACCTCTCAAACGGTGCTGGGGTGGAGGGGGTCGGCGGGGTGGGTGTTGCGGTGGGGGTGCTGGTGATCGGTGCGCCGTTGCCTGTTTGGGGGGTGAACCTCGCGCGTTGCCCGTTCACCGCCTGCCTGTGGCTGGTGAAGGGTCCGTTTGCGGGGTTCACCTCTCAAATGGCGCTGGGGTGGAGGCGATTGGCGCGGTGGGTGTTGCGGCGGGGGCGGTGGGGGCGGTGGGGGTGCTGGTGATCGGTGCGCCGTTGCCTGTTTGGGGGTGAACCTCGTGCGTTGCCCGTTCACCGCCTGCCTGCGGTTGGTGAAGGGTCCGTTTGCGGGGTTCACCTCTCAAACGGTGCTGGGGTGGAGGGGGCGGCGGGGGTGACGGTGACTGGTACGCCGTTGACCGCGGACGTGCCGGACGTCGGATCGGTGAGCGCGGTGTCGGTGATGTCGTTGATGCTCGCGCCGGCCACCTGACGCGCGACCGTCAGCCGGGACCCGTCGCGGTTGTGGCCGAAGCCGTGCGGCAGGCTGACCACGCCGCGCATGATGTCGTTGCTGGCGGCAACTTCCACGGAGATCGCGCCGGCCGCCGAGGTGACCGTGACGAGCTGGCCGTCGGCGAGGTCGCGGTCGGCCAGGTCGTGCGGGTGCATCAGTAGGTGGTGCCGCGGCCGGCCCTTCACCAGCCGGGCGGAGTTGTGCATCCACGAGTTGTTGGTGCGCAGGTGCCGGCGCCCGATCAGTAGCAGCTCGCCGACGGACAGCGGCTGCAGTGCCTCCAGTCGCGGGAGGTCGTCGAGGATCATCCGCTGGGCGAGGTCGATCCGCTTCGACGACCGGTGCAGCGCCTGCGGCAAGGCCGGCTGCAACGGTCCGAGGTCGATGCCGCCCGGCGATCGGCGGAGCTTCCCGACCGACAGCCGGTACGGGCCGATCCGCAGTCCGGCATCGACGATCCAGCGTGGCGGGACCCGGAGTCGGGCCGTCGCCTCGGCGCGCCGCCGGCTCCACGGAGTCCGTCGTACCAGGGCCAGGCCGAGGTCGCGGAAGATCTCCCAGTCGTGCCGGGACGTCGCGGGTTTCGGGAGGACGGCGTCGTTCCAGCGGGCCGTGTTCCGGACCGCGAGCTGGTGGAACACGATGTCGTAGTGGTCCCGCTCGAGCGGCGGCGCCGGCGGCAGGATCACGTCCGCGTGCCGGGTCGTCTCGTTGATGTACGGATCGACCGCGACCATGAAGTCCAGCGACTCCAGCGCCTCGTCCAGCCGGCGCCCGTCCGGCGTCGACAGCACCGGGTTGCCGGCCACCGTCAGCAGCGCCCGGATCTGCCCGTCGCCGGGCGTCAGGATCTCCTCCGCCATCGTCGACACCGGCAGCTCACCGCCGAACTCGGGCAGCCCGCGGACCCGGCTCTTCCACACCCCGACATGCCCGCGGCCCATGCCGAGCAGCGTGTTCACCGCCGGCCGCGGGAACATCGTGCCGCCGGGCCGGTCGAGGTTGCCGGTGATGATGTTGAGCACCTGGATCGCCCACTGGCAGATCGCCCCGAACTGCTGCGTCGACACCCCGACCCGCCCGTAACAGGCGGCCCGTTCCGCCGCCGCGAACTCGGTCGCCACCCGCCGGATCACCGCGGCCGGAATCCCCGTGATCGCGGCCGCCCGATCCGCGGTCCATTTCTCGACGGCTGCCTCGACGTCCGCCAGCCCGTCGACGTACTCGGCAGGATGTGCGAAACCCTGCGAGATCACCTCGTGGATCAAGGCCAGCAGGAAAGCCGCGTCCGTTCCCGGACGGACGAAATGATGCTCGTCGGAAACCGCTGCCGTCTCGGTCCGGCGCGGGTCGACGACGATCACCTTTCCGCCGCGTTTCCGCAGTTCCTTCAGGCGTTTTCCGAAACCCGGCGCGGTCATCATGCTGCCGTTCGACGCGAGCGGGTTCGCGCCGA
Organism: Kribbella sp. WER1; assembly: GCF_054189145.1. Lineage (NCBI taxonomy): Bacteria > Bacillati > Actinomycetota > Actinomycetes > Propionibacteriales > Kribbellaceae > Kribbella > Kribbella sp. WER1. Next base: position 5,275,061 of record NZ_CM135186.1, read on the forward strand.
GGACCAGCAGGTACGACGTCCGGTCGATGTCCGGCACCGGGACCATCAGCTGGTGCCCGTACAGCAGGTACGACGACAGCATCTGCGGCAGCTGGTCGATCGACGTTGCGCTGAACCGGTTCCGGGTCCGCAGTTGCCGGACCATCGTCGGCATGTGGGTGAGCGCGCCGAGGCTGTGCACGTTCGGGTTGCCAAGGTAGACGCCGACCGCGTTCCGGCCGTGCTCCCGCTGGATCCCGGTCAGCCGGTCGGCGATCAGCTCGTACGCCGCGTCCCACCCGATCGGCTGCCACCCGTCGGCGGTCCGGCGTACCGGCGTGGTCAACCGGTCAGGGTCGTCCTGGAGATCGCGGAGCGCGACCGCCTTCGGGCAGATGTGACCGCGGGACAGCGGGTCCGACGCGTCGCCGCGGATGTCGGTCACCCGGCCGTCCTCGACCGTCACCAGCACACCGCAGATCGCTTCGCACAGGTTGCAGGACGTCCGCCGTACGGTCATCCCTTCAAACTACCCTCGGGTAGCCGTCGCCGCTACGAGTCGAAGCGGGCCTCGTCGAGGCGGCCGAGGATCGCGTCCACGGTCTCGCCGACCGACAGGTCGGAGTTGTCCAGCCACAGCCCGCGCCGCGGACTGAACGCATGCAGTTCGTAGTCGAGCTCGTCGACCAGATGGTGCGAACCGCCGAGCCGGCTGGAGATCACCTCCGGCCGCGGTGTCAGTACGACGAGATAGCGCGGCCTGGTCCGGATCCCGTCCAGGAACTCGCGCAGCAACTCGCCGATCACCACGTCCTGCAGGACCACGGTGAATCCGGCGCGCGCGTACTCGTCGGCGGTCAGGCAGGCGAGCCGGTAGCGCAGCTGCAACTGGCGCTGCGCCGCGATCACGTCGTCGGCCATCGAGGCCTGCCCACTCACGATCATCCGCCGGAAAACGTCCCCCCGTAGATGCACGCCGTACTGGAACCTCTCGGCGAGCATCTGGGACACCGACGACTTCCCCGCCGCCATGATTCCGCTGACGACGATCACCCCCTCGGACTCCATGCGGCGATCGTGTCACGTGCGGCCGAGGCGCAACCCCGATGCTCGGCGATTCTTGTCGAAAACAAAGGGGGATCAGGCGAGTAGTGACTCGACGTGGTGCCTCATCAACTGACGGACACGGGTTGGTGTGGTGCGTTCGGGCTGGATGGCCGCGTGCAACGCGAGTCCGTCGAGCAGCGCGTGCAACCTCTCGGTCTCGCGCCGTACGTCGAGACCCTCTCTCAACAGCCCCTCGTCGGCGAGCGCGCGGATCAGTTTCGCGCACAGCTCGCGGAGTTCGTTGTGCACGCTGTCGGTGTGCGCGTGCAGGGTGCCGACGCCGGTCTCGGCCTGGGCCTGCGCCATGAACGCGAGCCAGATGTCGAACTCCGCCCGGCGCTCCTCGTCGAGCGGCAGCACCTCGTCGAGGTAGCGCAGCACGATCGCCGGTACGGCGCCCTTCGGGGCGATCGCGCCGATCCGTTCGGTGACCCTGCGCGACACCAGGTCCATCGCGAAGCTGAGCAGCCCGTCCTGGTCCGGGAAGTAGTAGCGCACCGCGCCCGCGGACCAGCCGGCCTCGGCGGCGATGGTGCGCACCGACGCGGCCCGGATCCCGTCCCGGCGGACCACCCGCCAGAGCGCCTCGGCGATCTCCTCGCGGCGGGCGGCGTGGTCGACGATCTTCGGCATGAGGTCCTTTTTAGCACAGCTGTGTTAGTCTCGTTTTACAACACAGTCGTATTGAAACAATCTCGGGAGGGGAACACCGTGCTGCTCGCTGTGATCGCCGCGTGTGAGATCGGCTTCTGGGTGTTGCTGGCCGCCGGCCTGGTGACGCGGTACCTGCTCCGGCTGCGCCGCACCGGGATGGTGCTGCTCGCAGCCGTGCCGCTGGTCGACGTGGTGCTGCTGGTGGCGAGTGTCGTCGACATCCACCGCGGTGCGGCGCCGTCGTTCAAACACTCGTTGGCCGCGATCTTCGTCGGCGTCAGCGTCGGCTTCGGGCACCAGACGCTGAAGTGGGCGGACAAGTGGGCCGCGCACTTCCTGGCCGGTGCGCCGCGCCCGGCGAAGCTGCCCAAGAAGGGACCCGAGCGCGCCCGGCACGAACGCGCCGGCTGGTTCCGGCACCTGATCTCGTACGTCGTCGGCGTCGGCATCATGCTCGTCCTCGGCCTGCTCTCCGGACGCGGGTACGACGCGCTGCTCGGACCCGCCGGGCCGTGGACCCTGGTGCTGGTGATCGACGCGATCGTGTCGTTCAGCTACTCCTTCAACAGAACCGAAGAGAAGCAGCCGGTGTAACCTCCCCGGTCCACGCGGTCACTCGTCGTACATTTCCGGCATGACAACGGTTGGGCGGATCTGGGCTGGGCTTACCGGGCTGATCGTCGTGCTGGGGATCGTCATCCAGCTCCTGGTGACCGCGAACGGGCACGAAGGGTTCTTCCCGGACAACCCGGAGCGGGTCTTCAACGTGTTCGCGTACTTCACGATCCAGTCGAACCTGTTGCTCGGCGGTACGGCGCTGGCGCTGGCGGCGCAGCCGGACCGCCCGGAGACCACGCTCTTCAGGACGCTCCGGCTGAACGGCGTGCTGTGCATCGCGGTGACCGGCATCGTGTACCACGCCGTACTCGCCGGTCTGGGCGATCTGCACGGGTGGGCGGAGGTCGCGAACTTCCTGCTGCACACCGCGGCGCCGGTGGCCGGCGTCCTCGGGTGGCTGCTGTTCGGTCCGCGCGGCACGGTCGACTGGCGGATCGTCGGGTGGTCGATCGTGTACCCGCTGCTCTGGCTGGTGTTCACCCTGGTCCGCGGCGCGTTCGTGCACTTCTACCCGTACCCGTTCGTCGACGTCGACCAGTACGGGTACGGACGGGTGCTCCTGAACTGTCTGCTGGTGGCGGTACTGTTCCTGGCTCTGGCCGCCGGGGCGAACGCCCTCGACGGCCGCTTGCACCGGAACAGAATCGTCGAAAGGTAGACCCGTGCTGGTGACCTCGCGCTCGTACGAGGAGTACGAAGCGATGTTCGACCTGAAGGAACTCCCCGAGTCCGTGCTCGACTGCTGCGCGGGCGGGGCCGGCTTCACCGCCGAGGCCGCGGCCCGTGGCGTGGACGCGATCGCCGTCGATCCGGCGTACGAGCTGGATCACGCCGAGCTCGTCGACAGCGTCCGCAAGAGCCTGCCGGCCACCTCGGGGATCGTGGACGAGCACCACGGCAGTTTCGTCTGGCACTGGTACGGATCACCGGAGCGAAAGGACCAGTACCGGATCGAGGCCGCCGACCGGTTCCTGCAGGATGTCGAGGCGGCGCCGGAGCGGTACGTCGCCGCGGGGCTGCCCGAGCTGCCGTTCGGTGACCGCCGGTTCGAGCTCGTGCTGTGCTCGCACCTGCTGTTCACCTGGGCCGACAAGTACGACCGGGACTGGCATGCGGCTGCGTTGCGGGAGCTGATCCGGGTCAGCAACGCCGAGGTGCGGATCTTCCCGCTGGTGATGCAAGGCGCCGGCGAACCGATCGACTGGCTGCCGGAGCTGCTGGCCTCCCTGGAGGGTGTGACCTGCGAGCTTCGCAAGGTCCCCTACGAATTCCAGGCCGGTGCGAACGAGATGCTCGTCGTCGCTCGCGACTGACACCCGGGGTGCCGGGCGGAGTGGTGGGAGGACGGTCGACCTACCACTCGCCCGGCATCACCAGGTCAGCGGTGATCAGCGAAGGAACCGGCCGCAGACCGGCCACGGGGAGGCGCCGCGCTGCGAGTAGAGCTTCTTCGCCCGCATCAGCTGCTCGCCGGCCGACGCGTTCGTCGGGTTGCCGGAGCCGCCGACGCTGCGCCAGGTCTGCAGGTCGAACTGGAACAGACCGTAGTAGCCGCCGGAGTTCACAGCGCGCGGGTTGCCGCTGGACTCACAGTTCGCGACCTTGGCCCAGGCGCCGCTGAGGTTCGCCTTGCTGCCGCTGTTGCTTGCCTGCGGACGGTCCGCGGAGCGGCTCGTCCGGTTGCTGTCGGACTGCTTGGTCCGGGACTGCTGACCGTCGTTGCTGTCCGACTTGCGGGTCTCAGCCTTCGGGCTGAGACGCGGAGCCTGGTCCTGGCTGGCCGAGCTCTTGACGCCGTCGAGGGTCAGCGTCTGGCCGATCAGGATCAGGTTCGGGTCCTGCAGGCGGTTGATCCGAGCCAGCTGGTGCCAGTCGACACCGTTGGCCTGGGCGATCTGCGAGAGCGTGTCGCCGGACTTCACCGTGTAGTTGTCGGCCGCGAAGGCCGAGGCCGCTCCCGCGGCGGTGATGCCGGCTCCCAGACCGGCGATGGAGATGGTTCGGGCCACCCGGCGAGAGCTTCGCCGGGCGCGCGCATGTCGAGCCTTGGACATCTGAAATTGCTCCTTGTGAGCTTGGGCATGGTGGAGCACACCAGGCCCCCCGTGCAGGGGTGGGGGCAATCGGACCCGTTTCACTGCAGGTAACAGGACAGCGTCCGAATGGTCACGCCCCGGTAACGGCGCGACCTGAGCCATCCTCGGTGAGGTCTGGCGGAAACGCAAGTCCAGATCCGAATCTGCCCCGAATTTTTTCCTTCTGCTGATGATCCGAAACCCCAACAACTGAACGGTTTCCGGTCCCGACACGCCGATGCGGCAACGACTGGAACCGATCGGTTTTCAGCGTTCGGAATGCCGTTCAGAGACCGGTTTCAGGGTCAGATTCCGGACGGTTTCACGCTCAGCATCCGGCCCGGTGCGTGTCATCCGGGGCGTTCACTCGTTGATCGAAGCACGGGCACCGCCGCCCGGTATCCGGTTTTCGGCACCGGTGGCGGCCGAGGCGACGGATGTGATGGGGGCAAGCAGCGGTGATCCGAGTGGCTCTCGGCCATCGTGGCACGTTGGTGCGTGGTGCACTGGCCGCGGTGCTGGCAAGGGAGAACGACCTGGACGTGGTGGCGGACGTGGACCGCTCCGAGGACGTGCTCCAGGTCGCCGGCCGGCGTCCGGACGTGTTCCTGCTCGATCCACAACTGCCCGGGCGGATCCGGTTCGAGGAGCTCTGCCGCAAACTCGCCGGCCGCGGCGTGCTGGTGCTGATCGATCACGAGGCAATCCCGGCGACCAGTCTCGCGTTGGTCAAGCAGGCCCCGCGGATCGGGCTGATCGCGACGGACGCCACCACAGACCAGCTGGTGCAGGCGGTCCGCGATGTGGCGAAGGGGCTGCCCGTGGTCGACGTACGGCTGGCTGTGGCGGCTTTGAAGGCTGGGGACAACCCGTTGACCGATCGTGAGTGCGAGGTGCTGCGACAGGTCACCACAGGCGCGACAGCGCAGGAAGTGGCGCGGACGCTCAGCCTGAGCACCGGCACGGTCCGCAACTACTTGTCCCGGATCCTCACGAAAACAGGGTCTCGGAGCCGCATCGAGGCGATCCGGAAGGCTTACGAGGCCGGCTGGATCTGAGTCCCCGGAGTCCAGCTGCCGTGCAGGTCGCGGTACATCCGGGACGTGCGCATCAACGCGGCGTGGGTACCGAGCGCGGCCTGGTTGCCGTCGAGGACGAGGATGCGCCGGGCGCGCAGCGCGGAGCTGATCCGGTGCGCGATCACGATCAACGTGCCGGGACGTTTCGCGAACGCCTCCTCGGCCTGCCGTTCCGCTTCCGGGTCCAGGAAGCAGGTCGCCTCGTCGAGGACGACCAGCGGCGCCGGTGACAGGTACGCACGGACCAGTGCGAGCAACTGCTTCTCGCCCGCGGACAGCTCGCCCGGCTTCACCTCGGCGTCCAGCCCGCCGATCCGCTCGACCAACCGGCCGGCGCCGATCGCCTGGACGGCGTACCCGAGCTGCCTATCTGTTGCATCGGGCAACAAGTACGTCAGGTTGTCGCGGACCGTCCCGGTGAAGACGTACGCCTCCTGCGGGATCAGCACCCGGGTCCGCGCGAGTTGTCCGGTACTGATCTCGGTCGGCGGTGCACCGCCGAGCAGCAGCCGGCCGCTCGTCGGGGCGAGCATCCCGCAGACCAGCGCGGCCAGTGTCGACTTGCCGATTCCGCTCGGCCCGACGACGGCCAGGTGCTCGCCCTCGGCGATCGTCAGCTCGAGCTTCTCGAGCACCGGCTCCGCCTTCGGCCCGTACGCGAACGTCAGCCCGCGCAGCCGGACCTGGTACCCGCTGACCTCGTCGACCGGCCGCGCGCGTTCCGTCGGCGTCGACGTGTCGAGGATCCGGCCGAGCGTGATGACGTACCGCAGGCCGCTGTCGCCCAGGGCGTTCATCACCGTGTTCAACGCCGGCTGCAATCCGATCAGTACGTAGGTGAGCCCGCCGAGCAAGGTGCCCGTACTGACGCCACGCCCGACCAGCCACGGCCCGGTCGCGAGCAGGATCAGCAACGGCAGCCAGCCGCCCACCGCGAAGCACAACGTCCGCAACGCCGACACCTTCGCCAACGCCCGCTCGGCCGTCGCGTGTGCCTGGATCGGCTGCTCTGCAAGCCATTCGGCGTACTCCTCGGCACCCGTCGCGGTGATGTCGCGCACCCCGCCGAAGACCATGCCGGCTGCTGACGCGAGCTGCTCGTCCGCGGCCAGCGACGCCCGCACCCGGTCCGCGGCCATCCCGAGCACGGCCAACGACAACGCGAACCCCACCAGGAACGGCGGTACGACGAACGCCGCGACGAGCGGGGCGAGCGACAGCAACCCGGTGAGTACGCCGAACAACGTCACCGCGAAGCTCCGCAGTACGAGGACCAGCCCGGCGAAGGTGTCGCGGACGATCTCGACCTGCCGATTGAGCCGCGCCACCGCACCGTCGTCGCCGGTCCGCAGCGCGCCACCGACAACCCGGCGTACCAGGTCGTCCCGCAACGGTTCGACCAGATCCCCGAGCCGCCCGTACACCTGCCGCGCCCCGGCCGCGCCGAGCCCGGCGGTCGCGACCAGCCCGGCCAGCCAGGCGATCCCCTGCCAGGCGTGCCCGCCGAGGAAGCTGTCCGTCGCTCGGGCCACCGCGATCCCGTAAACCGCCGTCGGCAGGATCTCCGGGATCGACCACCCGATCAACCCGAGCGTGGCCTTCTTCCGGAGCGCGGCAGCGCCGTACGACAGCTCTCGTTTCATGCGAAGACGGCTCGGTACGACGTGTTCTGCCAGAGGTCGGCGTGCGGGGCGAGTGCGCGGACGCGGCCGTGGTCGAGCCAGAGGACCAGATCCGCACGGGCCGCGGTCGCCGGCCGGTGGGTGACGATCAGGCGGGTGCGGTGCCGGCGGTCGTCGGTGAGCGTCCGGGTGATCTGGCGTTCGGTCGCGGTGTCCAGGCTGGACGTCGCGTCGTCGAGGACCAGCAGCCGGCGGGCCGGCCAGGCCCGGGCGAGGCCGAGGCGTTGCCGTTCGCCGCCGGACATCGGGGCCTTGCGCAACGACGTGAAGTACCCGTCGGGCAGCCGGCTGACGAAGTCGTGCGCGTGCGTCGCACGGGCTGCGGCCAGGGTCCGGATCGGGCTGACCGCGTGCGGGTCGATCGCCTCGCCGACGGTCCGGCCGACCAGCTGCGGACGCTCGAAGGCGCAGCCGACCGCGTGCCGCAGTACTCGCCGACTGACGGCCTGCAGTGGTACGCCGTCCAGCGACACCTGCCCCGTCGACGGATCCCGCAGCCGCGCCGCGACCGCCGCGAGGACGGACTTGCCGGCGCCGCTCGGGCCGACGACCGCTACCGTGACGCCCCCCGGCAGGTCGAGATTCACGTTGTCCAGCAGGACATTCCCGTTCGCGACCACGCTGACGCCGTCGAACGTGAGCTGCCCGGAACCGCGCGGCAACGACAGCGTGCCGTGCGCGACCGGCGCGATCGCGATCACCTCGGCGGACCGCCGGACGCCGGCCTTCGCGCGGGCCAGCTCGCCGAGGACACCGGTCAGGTTGCCCAGCCCGGCGCCGAGCACGGCGTACTGCGAGGCCGCGAACAGCTCGCCCGCCGTGACGTTGCCGGCCACCAGCTGCAGGCCACCGACGGCCAGTACGGCGACCAGGACGAGCGGGCCGACGACCGCAGCCTGGGCGCCGGAGCGGGCCAGGATCCGCCAGGTGACGACGCCGTGCCGGTGCAGTTCGGGGAGCAGACCGAGGATGCGGCGCTCCTCGCGGTCGGTCGTACCGGCGGACTGGATGGTGCGGATGCCGGTCAGCGATTCGGACAGCAGGGCGGCGATCCGGCCCTGGGTCTCCTGGTAGGCCAGGCTGACGTCGGCGGTGCGTTTCGCGAAGGTCCAGAGCACCAGGACCACCAGCAGGACGCCGCCGAAGAACGCGGCCGCGAGCCACGGGTCGATGACCGCGAGCAGGACCAGGCTGCCGAGCGGGGGAGCGATCGCGGCGATCGCCGTCACCGCGGCCGGCCCGGCCTGGGCGGCGTCGGTCGCGTTCGCCGAGACCCGGGTGACCAGGTCGCCGGTCTCGAAGTCGCGGGACCCGTCGGGACCGCCGCGGACGACGTGCCGGACCAGCCGGTTCCGCAGCCAGGCGGTCGTTTCCGCGACGCAGGCGGCGCCCGCGAACGCGTCGACGATGCTGGCCGCGATCCCGAGCCCGATCGCCGAGGCCGCGACGATCAGCCAGCGGGTGTACCCGTCACCGGCCACGATCGAGTCCACCGACCGCCCGAGAATCGTCGGCAACGCCAAGGTCACACCACTGCCGATCAAAGCGTTCAGACCGATCAGCGGGAGCCAGCCACGCCCGTGCTTGGCCACCTCGTTGAAAGTGATCATGCGCCGAGTCCTGTCTGGTCGGCGAGGAACGCGAGGATGTCGGCGGCCAGGCCGATGCCGCCGGTGGTGTGGCCGGCGTCGGGTTCGAAGCGCAGCAGGACCGGGCGGGGCCCGGCGGTCGCGTGCTGCAGCGCCGCGGTCAACTTCCTTGCGTGCAAGGGGTCGACACGCGTGTCGTTGCCGAACGCGGTCAGCAGCACGGCCGGGTACTTCACCCCGTCGACGACCCGGTGGTACGGCGAGTACGCGAGCAGGTTCCGGAAGTCGTCGGCGTCCCGCACCGAGCCGTACTCCGAGGTCCAGCGCTCGCCGAGCCCGGACAGCTCGTACCGGACCATGTCGGTCAACGGCGCCGAGCAGACCACGGCGGCGAACAGCTCCGGGCGCTGCGTGAGCGCGGCGGCGGTCAGCAGTCCGCCGTTCGACTCGCCGCAGATCGCGAGCTGGTCCGCGATGGTCCAGCCGTCCGCGATCAGCCGCTCGGCCGCGGCGACGAACGCGTCGACCACGTGCTGCTTGTCGTGCGGCGTGCCCGGCGGGAGGTTCACGGTCACCAAGGATCCGCCCGCCTGCACCCAGGCCAGCGCGAACGCGGAGTACGTCGGCGTCAGCTCCTGCCCGAAACCGCCGTACCCGTAGAGGATGGTCGGGCCCGGTCCGCCGATCACGTGCAGGTCGGTCTGACGGGCGCTTGCTGCGGTCGGGCGGTCGGTGCTCGGGTCGTAGCAGCGGACCGTCGGCGGCGTGACGCTGTCGGTGTACGTGTACCAGGCTCGGTTGCCGTCGGCGCTGAGCGATCCGACCGACCCGTTGCCGGGGAGGTCGACGATGCCCTGGTGGTCGCCCGTCGTCCGGTCGTACACGGTGAGCTCGGTGGCCGTGGCGACGAGTACGACGTCGTCGAGGATCGCCAGCCCGGTCAGCGGGCGGTCGGTCCGCAGGTAGTCGTGCCAGACCGTCGGTTCGGCCGGATCGCCGACGCAGACGCGGCCGGGCATCACGACGTACAACCGGCCGTCCGGACCCACGGACATGATCGTGGTCTCCGTGGTCGGGAGGTGCCGCGGCGCCGGGTCGGCCGTCAGATCCTGGAACCACAGGTCGGTCGTCGTACAGATCGTCAGCCAGCGGCCGTCCGCGCTCAGCTCGAGCCCGTACGTCGCCTCGTCCGCGAGGACCGTGGTGTCGTCGGGGTCGCCCAGCGTGTGCCGCCGGACCTGGCGGAAGCGGACGTAGTAGAAGGTGCGGTTGTCCGGCAGCCAGGCCACGGGGGAGTACCGGCAGCCGTCGAGTGGGCCGTCGACCAGCTGACCGCTGCCGACGTCCAGGACGGACAGCGTCGACTCCTCGGAGCCCCCGCGGGACAACTGGAACGCGACCTTGCTGCCGTCCGGCGACGGCTGCCACCCGTCGAGCGTGGTCAGACCGCTCGGATCCAGCTGCCGTACGTCGATCAGCGGCGACTCGTCCGCGAATAGTACGGCGTGCCGCCCGGGCTCGCGGCGCAGCGTGAAGCAGCGGCCGCCGCGCCGGACCGGCGTGGACATGCTGCCGACGGCGGACAACGCCCGGACTCGGTTCCTCCAGCCGAACCTGGTGCTCAGCGACGCGGCGTACGTCAGCCACAGCTCGTCCTGATCCCGCAGCCACCCCTCGGCGGCGGACGGGTCCTCGAGCCAGCGGTACGGATCCGCGACGGTAGTGCCGTGCACCTGCTCCACGAGCGTCAGACGCTCGGCGCATGGATAGGACTGCACGGAATCGATCACCTCACTCACCCCTCTCCCACCAACACAACGAGCGCACCGCCCCGGAGCTACCCCACGACAGGTCGGCCCTGGGCGGAATCCCACCCAGGGCCTCAGAGGTCCCGCGAACAGGTGGCGCCTGCTACGCGCCGCCCCGCGGGCACTGGGCGGCGTTGTCGTCGGTCGACAGGACTCCGTCCTGCCTCCCTCCTCCGCCTTGCCCAGCACTCCGCGGGACGACGCTCGCGACGGCACCACCTGTCCGCGCGACCTCTACTACCTGGCATAACAGGTGCCGTGGATCAGTGGCAGAGCAGCAGGCTCAGGTTGCTCGGGGTCTGCGAAGCGCAGCCCAGCACGGTCAGCGTGGAGCCGCCGTGGTGGTGGCCGTGGTGGCCGTAACCCGGGGTCTCGAGGCCCTGAAGGTCGAGAAGTGCCATGTGTTTACACCTCCTTCGGTGCAGTTCGTCGGGATGTGGACTCGGACCACTGGGGAGGTCCGAGGAACGGGAGGGACACCGGCGCGTCATGGAACGCCGTGCCCAGGGCCAGCAGGACGCCGGCCGATCCGGTCGCCAGGTCCATCGAGAGACGGAGCAACTGGTTGCCCGGGTACGCGAGACCGCCCGCGAACGGCATCGCGTGCCAGCCGAGCCCGTGTACGAGGTCGTCGACCTGATCACCGAGCGCGGCGGCGGTGAGGAGCACGCCCGCACGACCCATGAACAGGCCGGGCTGGACGTAGTACGAACAGTGGGTGACCCGCTTGAGCTCGGCGAGGACCGCGCTGAGCTCGTCGGACGGGCGGTGGCGCAGGTACCGCTCGAGGACGAGCGCGATCCCGGCCGAGCCCTCTTCGAGGTACGGCAGCGTCCGCCAGCCCTGGTTGACCTGGCGCATCCCGTCCTCGGTGAGAACGGTCCGCTTCAGGTCGTGCCGGAGCGCGATCTCCGCGAGGTCGAGCAGCCCGGTGTCGCCGAGCCGTTCGAACGCGTCGAGGAACAGCAGCGCCGGCCCGGACGACCCGTACATCAGCCCGGCCCGCGCGTACTGCCCGCCGCTGATCTCCGGTACGTCGGCCTCCAGCCGATCCGCCACCAGGTCGAGGACCCGGACCGCCTGCGCGCGGAGCGCCGGCTCGGTGTCGAAGTGCAGCAGGTTCAGCCCGATCCCGGCGAGGCCGGAGTGCAGCCCGAGCTCGCGGGTGCTCCAGTCGTCGGCGAGGGTGCGCTCGACCAGGTCCAGCGCGTCCTGCCGGTGCCCGAGCTCGTCGAGGACGTGCGCGACGCCGTGCAGCCCGTCGTACAGCCCCGGCCCGGCCGCGGTCTCGAACGCCCGCTTCCGGAGCCAGCCGTCGTACTCCGGGAAACGGCCGGCGCCGGTCTTCGCGAGCGCGTACAGCACACCGGCCGCACCGGTCGCCAGGTCGATGCCGCCCGCGTCGCGGAACTGCGCGATGTCGCCGGGGAACAACCGGTCGGTGCGTTCGGGTGTCGCGCTCGCCGCGATCGCCGTGGTGAGAGCCGTACGGACGTCGGTCCACTCGGCCTTGCCGGGCAGCGCGAGGTCCGCGAGGTTGTTGGCGGTGTTCGCGCCGACGATCGTCCGGACCGCTTCGTCGAGCGTCGCGCGCGGCACCGGGAAGGTCTCCGCGATCATGTCCGCGAGCTGGAACGCCTTGCCGGGATGGAGATTCAGCAGAATGGTTGCCTGCGGCGCATAAACGCCGAGCGCGATACAGGCCAGTGCGTACCGGTCCACGTCGACGCCGTGGCGGTCCTGCGGCGCGGCGTACCCGGGATGTGCGAGTGTCGACCGGGCCTGGTCCTCGGCCCGGGTCGCGACCTCGAAGTCGATCAGCGTGAGCTTGCCGTTCACGTCGAGCAGCAGGTTGTCCGGGTGCAGGTCGCAGAACACCACGCCGCGCTCGTGCAGCTGCCCGACGGCCTCGCCGACCTTGGCGACCATCGCGGTTGCCCAGTCGGCGTACTCGGCCTTCTGGGTGGCGGTCGCGTCCGGGTGGGTCAGCGGATACCGGCGGACCAGCTCGCGCTGGAGCGACACCGAGTCGATGTGCTCCTGGACGAGGAAGTGGTGCTCGCCGAGCTGCAGGTAGTCGTGGGTCTTCGGCACCGCGCCGAGCCCGTCGAGCTGCGCGAGGATGTCGCGCTCGTGGGCGATCCGCGCGACGGCGTCCCGGCCGGCCAGGTCGAGCCCGGCGTACGGACGGCCCTCCTTGAGGACGACGCGGGCGCCGGTCTCGTTGTGGTGGCCGAGGTACACGCCGCCGCCGTTCGAGAACTGGATGACGCCGTCGATCGTGTACGCGAGGTCGTTGGTGGTGACCGCGTTGCGGGCGTCGAGGTGCGGCTGCAGGAAGTCCGGGAGCTGCACCCAAGGCGGCGTGACGAAGGTCGGGCCGCGGTGGTCCGGGACGAGGTTGCCGTGCACGTCCTCGATCGCGAGCACGCGCTCGCCGGTCGCGGAGAGGCAGTAGCGGCTGACGAAGGCGCCGTACCGGACGAAGAGCGGACCTTCGGCGTAGCGCAGATCGCTCAGGATGTAAGGGCCTTCGACGCCTCGCAGTACGTCGTCGAGCTCCTTGAGGATCAGCTCGAGCTGCGCGTCGTCGGTCGGGTAGATCGTCACCAGCTTGCCGCTCGACCCGCGGGGAGCGGCCTTCGAGTTCGTCATCACCAGGACGGCCTCGTTGCGCAGGAACTTGAATGCGATGCCGCGCGGGACGCAGTACTCCCAGACCGCGGCCAGGGTGCGCTCGACGTCCTGCAGACGCGCGGAGACGTGGATCTTCCAGCCCTGCGCCGGCAGCTTCAGGCCGTCGGGTGCGTAGTGCATCCACTGCTCGCCCGGCACGTGCTGCCAGCCCTCGGGGACCGGCCGCTGCGTGATCGCGAAGTCCGGATGCGAGGCACCCCGGTTGGCCGGCGTCTCGTAGAAGTGCCGATCCGCAAGGCAGTAGAACTCGTAACTCTCGTGCATGACTGTCCGACCCCCCTTTCTGGTGCTCCAGAAATCCTGAAGGTCTTTCAGCGCTCGGCGTAGTGCACGATGTCATCACTCTGATGTGAAGAACGCACATACTACGAGTGAGTAAGTAAACACTCTTCGTTACGGCAGCGACTCGACTGAGCGTGAAACCGGTCGTAATAACATGTCAATCCGTCCCGAACCCATCACAACCCGTAACGTCGTCAGACGTGTGTCGTAGCCGGGTAAGTGCGGACCTCGGTGGCCTTGAGAGTCGCGTGCAAGGCGTGGCCTGGCTGCAGTTGGAGGTCGGCCACCGCGGCCGGCGTGATGTCCGCGAGGAGGTCTGCTGGACCTGCGGGGGAGGCGTTCAGCCGCACCCGGACCGTGTAGGCGTGCTGTTCGATGCCGGTGACAACGGCCGGCCAGGTGTTGCGGGGGCTGCCGGCGGGTGCGGTCGGGTAGAGGCTCACCGCGGTCGGCGGGAAGGCGACGTGGACCTTGCCGGTTGTCGGCTCCGCGAGCGTGATGGAGCCGCCGTCTGTCAGCTTGACGGTCGTGCCTGAGGCCGTGCCCTGGTAGAGGTTCAGGCCGACCAATTGGGCTACGTAGTCGGTGCGCGGGCGGTGGGCTACCTCGGTGGGCTTGCCTTCCTGGACCACCTGCCCGTTCTCGATGATGACCAGGCGGTCTGCGAGGACCATGGCGTCCAACGGGTCGTGCGTGACCAGCAGTGTGTGTCCTTCGAACCGTGACAGGTGCTGCCCGAGCTCAGCACGGACATGCAGCGTCGTACTGGCGTCCAGCGCGGCCAGGGGCTCGTCCAGCAGCAGTAGCTCCGGGTCGGTCGCCAACGCCCGGGCCAGGGCGACGCGTTGTGCCTGGCCGCCGGACAGCGCCCGGGGTTTGGTGCGTGCGTACTCCGACAGGCCGACGATGTTCAGCCAGCGGGCGGCCTCGGTACGGGCAGTCTGCTTCTCCATACCGCGGGCACGGAGCCCGAACGCCACGTTCTCCAGGCTGCTCAGGTGGTTGAAGAGCAGGTAGTCCTGGAACACCACGCCGATCGGCCGGCGGTCCGGCGTACGGAAGGTGCGTGGCGGCTCGTCCCAGACCGCCGAGTCCAGGGTGATGCGTCCGCCGTCCAGGGCGATCAGGCCGGAGATGGTACGGAGCGCAGTGGTCTTTCCGGCGCCGTTGGGTCCGAGTAGCGCGACAACCTCGCCTGGTTCGACAGCCAGGTCCAGGTCGAGGCTGAAGGCGCCACGGCGTACCTGCAGGTCGGCGTGAAGAGTCATCGCAGCCCACTGATCCAGCGCTCGCGCAGCGAGGCCAGGACGACGACAGAGACGAGCAGGAGCACCAGACTGAGTACGACGGCGATGTCCGGGTCGGTCTCCAATGCCAGGTAGACGGCCAACGGCATGGTCGTCGTACGCCCCGGGAAGTTGCCCGCGAACGTGATGGTGGCGCCGAACTCGCCCAGCGCCCGCGCCCAGCACAACACCATGCCCGCCACCACGCCCGGCGCGATCGACGGCAACGTCACGCGCCGGAACGTCGTCCAGCGCCCGGCCCCGAGCGTCGCGGCTGCTTCCTCGTACCGCGGATCCGCCGCGCGCAGGGCGCCTTCGACAGAGATGACCAGGAACGGCATGGCCACGAACGCCTCTGCCACGACCACACCGGCTGTGGTGAACGGCAACGAGATGCCGAACCACGAGTCGAGGTACTTGCCGACCAGCCCGCTTCGCCCCAGCACCAGCAGCAGAGCTACGCCGCCCACAACCGGTGGCAGGACCAGGGGGACTGTGACGAAGGCTCTGATGACACTGCGCCCCGGCAGCCCACCCCTGGCGAGCAGCCAGGCCAGTGGAACGCCCAACACGACGCACACCGCCGTAGCAGAGGTGGCGCAGATCAACGACAGCTTCAGCGCCTGCCAGACGTCAGCACTGAACAGGCGTGCCGGGAGCGTCGACCATGGGGCCTGGGCGAGCAGGCCGATCAGCGGGACGAGCAGGAACGCCAACCCGAGCAGTGCAGGCAGCAGGAGCGCTAAGGGCAACCGCCCGGTCGTGCTCCTGCCACGGCGGCTCACGGTGCGTCGAAGCCCGCGGCGGTCAGGACCGCCTTGCCCTTGTCCGACAGCACGTAGTCGACGAACGCCTTGGCGCCGTTGGGGTTCGGCGCCTTGGTCAGCGTGGCGATCGGGTACTCGTTGACCGCCTTGCTCGCCTCCGGGAACTCGATGCCCTCGACCTTGTCCTTCGCCGACAGCACGTCGGTCTTGTAGACCAGCGCCGCGTCGACCTCGTCGAGGCTGACCTTGGTGAGCGCCGCCTTCACGTCCTTCTCCAGGGTGTCCGGCTGGGCGGTCAGCCCGGCGGCCTTGAACACCTTCTGCGCGGCCGCGCCGCACGGCACCTCAGGGGCGCACAGCGCGATCTTCTTGCTCTTGTCGGTGAAGTCCTTGAGGCCGGTGATGTGGCCCGGGTTGCCCTTCGGGACGGCGATCTCGAGGGTGTTCTTCACGAAGTTGGTCGGCGTGTTCTTGTCCGTGACCTGGTCCATGTTCTTCGGCGCCGCGGAGGCGAACACGTCGGCCGGCGCGCCCTTGTCGATCTGCTGCGCGAGCGCGGAGCTGGCGTCGAAGTTGAAGTTCACCTTCACGCCGGGATGCGCGGCCTCGAAGTCCTTGCCGAGCTGGGTGAACGTCCCGGTCAGCGAGGCGGCCGCGAACACGTTGATCTCGCCGGACAGCGACGGCGTACCGGAGGCCGAGGGCGAGCTGGAGGACGCCGGGGTGTTGCTCCCGCAGGCGGCGAGGGCGACGGCGGCGACAGCTGCCAGGGCGGCGAACGCGGTACGGCGGAACATCAGGCCTCCGGGATCTCGACGACGACATGGGTGGACTTGATCGAGGCGACCGCGACCACGCCGGGCTCCAGTCCGAGCTCGTCGGCGGCCTCGCGGCTCATCAGCGACACCACCCGGAACGGCCCGGCCTGCATCTCGACCTGCGCCATCACGCCGTCCTTGAGGACCCGGGTGACGATGCCGCGCATCCGGTTCCGCGCCGAGGCGGCGGTGGTGTTCCCGGGCTCCGGCGAGTCCGCCAGCTGCTGGGCGAACGTGGCGAGCGCTTGCCCGGCGATCGCCATCCGGCCGTTCTCCTGCTGCGACGGCAGCCGGCCCTGATCGATCCAGCGGCGCACCGTGTCGTCACTGACGCCCAGGAGCGCGGCCGCCTCACTTACCCGCAAACTCGGCACGGTAGACAGCATACTTCCGCACCTACGGATTGATGCCAGCTTTTCCACAGTCACGGATCGGTGACGGAAAGTACGGGCGAATCCTCGTAAGTTAATGGGCATGAGCACAACGGCGATGCGGGACTATCTGGACGGGCCGCACAAGGCGGCGCGGGACGTCGTGCGGGCTGCCCTGGCCGCGCACGCCGACCTGAAGGACCTGGCAGTGCACCTGCCCCGCGACGAGTACCGGGACGCGGTGCTCGACCTGCTGCTGGAGTCGGCGGCGGCCGGGCTCCCGGCGCGCGGGTACCCGAAGGAGTATGGCGGGGCCGCGGACCTCGGTGGCTTCATCGCGGGCTTCGAGACGCTGGCCTTCGGCGACCTGTCGCTGATGGTCAAGGCCGGGGTGCAGTTCGGGCTGTTCGCCGGCGCGATCCTGCACCTGGGCACCGAGCGGCACCACGAGCGGTATCTGGCGGACGCGATCAGCGGGCAGCTGCTCGGCTGCTTCGCGATGACCGAGACCGGCCACGGGTCCAACGTGCAGGCCCTGGGCACGACAGCGACGTACGACGAGGCGACGGGAGAGTTCGTCGTGCACACGCCGACCGCGGCGGCGCGCAAGGACTACATCGGGAACGCGGCCCGGCACGGGCGGATGGCGGCCGTGTTCGCGCAGCTCATGGTGGGTGGTGAGAGTCATGGGGTGCATTGCCTGCTGGTGCCGATCCGGGACGCCGACGGCGCGGCGCTGCCGGGCGTGACGCTGTCGGACTGCGGCCCGAAGCTCGGGCTGAACGGCGTGGACAACGGGCGGATCGTCTTCGACCAGGTCCGGGTGCCGCGGGAGGCGCTGCTGGACCGGTATGCCCAGGTCGATGCCGACGGCAACTACACCAGCCCGATCGAGAACCCGGACCGCCGGTTCTTCACGATGCTCGGGACGCTCGTGCAGGGCCGGGTGTCGGTCGGCGGCGCGGCGATCAACGCGAGCAAGGTCGCCTTGACGATCGCGATCCGGTACGGCGATCAGCGCCGGCAGTTCGGTGCGCCGGGGAGCAGCGAGGAGACCGTGCTGCTCGACTACCGGATGCACCAGCGCCGGCTGCTGCCGCTGCTCGCCCGGACGTATGCGCTGCACTTCGCCCAGGCCGAGCTGGTCGAGGAGTTCGCCCGGGTCTTCGCTGCCGAGCGAGACGACGACCGGGGCGAGCACGATCGGCGGGCGCTGGAGGCGCAGGCTGCCGGGACGAAGGCGCTCGGCACCTGGCACGCGACCGAGACGATCCAGATGTGCCGCGAGGCCTGCGGTGGTGCGGGCTACCTCGCGGAGAACCGGCTGGCCACGTTGAAGGCCGACACGGACGTGTTCACCACCTTCGAGGGCGACAACACGGTCCTCCTGCAACTGGTCGCGAAGGGCCTGCTCACCGACTACCGGCGGTCGTTCGGCGAGCTGGACCCGTTGGGTACGGCGCGGTTCGTCGCGGCGCAGGCGGTGGAGATCGCGGTCGAGAAGGCGGCGCTGCGCCCGTTGATCGAGCGGCTGCGCGACGCCGTACCGAACCGCAGCGAGGCCGGCGACCCGGATGCCGGGCTGCGGGACGACGCATACCACTCCGGGCTGCTGCGGTACCGCGAGGAGCACATGCTGTCCGGGGTGGCGCGGCGGCTGAAGGGCGGGATCGACGCCGGGGACGACCCGTTCGACGTGTTCAACCGGTGCCAGGACCACGTGATCGCGGCCGGGCGGGCGCACGTCGACCGGGTGGTGCTGGAGGCGTTCGAGACCGCCGTACGGAATGCGCCGGAGGAGATCCGGCCGGTGCTGCAGGATCTGTACGACCTGCACGCGCTGGTCACGATCGAGGCGGAGCGTGCCTGGTACCTCGAACACGGCCGGCTGTCCCCGGGGCGTTCGAAGGCGATCACGGCGCTGGTCAACGAGCTCTGCGCGGTCGTCCGCCCGGCGGCGGTGGACCTCGTCGACGCGTTCGGCGTACCGGGCGCGGCGGTCGACGTGCCCATCGTTGTACCGTCACAGCATGAGTGAGTCGATCGAACCCGCGTCGGCCGCCGAGGCCGCCCGAGAACTCGCCCGGGTGCTGCTGGAGCAGGCCGATGCTCTGGACCTCCACGACCTCCGGGCGACTGCCGCGATCGAGAACGTCCGGGTCCAGGCCCGGGCCCTGGCCGACGCCGTGCACGAGCGCGGCTGGGGCGACATCTTCCTCGGGATCGACTCGTACGACCCCGACGAGCTGGACGACCTCCCGCTCGGCCCGGACGACTTCGACGACCCTGCCGACTACCGGGAGATCGTCGGGGGCAGCGCGCTCGACGACCTGGACGAGCTCGAGGAGCCGGTGCTCCCGGAGAACGGGCTCCGGCTCAGCTACCAGGCGCGCTACGACTACGTCGTCACGGACCCGGACGCCTTCGTGCGGTATGTGCGCGACCGCGCCGAGGAGGCCCCGGACGACGCGCTCACCGACGACGCGATCGAGGACATCGAGGACGCCCAGACGGCGTTCGAGCTGCTCTGCTACCTGGACGGCATGGGCTCGAAGGCGTACGAGTCGTTCGGCCTGGTCCCGGGCGGCGGCGAGGAGTCCCACAAGATCGTCCGGTTCTCGCTCTGGGACCTGGACCCGACCCGGCGCGACGACACCTACCCGTACTAGCACCCGTACAAGCAAGAGACCGCCCGCCGTACTGGTCCCCAGCAGCACCAGTACCGCGGACGGTCTCCAGAAAGAAACGCCGGCCGTGCCGGGTGTTGGTCGCCACCTCACTGGCGACCAACACCCCACCGACACGGCCGGCGTCCTGCTGTTGCCCCGAGAGGGCAGTGGCCCGAAGGAGGGCGGGCCCGAGACCCATTCCGCGGCCGGCAGGGGAGGTACAGTCCGGTCGCGGACGGGAGTGCATCGGGAACCACCTGGACCCAGTGCCGGCGACCCGTCCGTCGCCGACAAGACAAAACCTGTCATGCGGCCCCGGCTACCGGGAATCATCCGGTTCAAACATTTGCATTGCCTTTGAAGTAGGCAACGCTCAGTAAAAGTTCCTTCACTTTCCGTAGAGATGTTGCCTGCTGCAACAACAATGCTCTGGACAACTGGTCAGATTTTCGGGGATCAGGCGAGCTCGAGCGCGGTCGCCGGGCGGGCCGGGAGCTGGCCGTACGTCGTGGTGCGCTGCCGCGCCGGGCGGCCGGCGGCGTCCGCCATCGCGGTCAGCTCGGCGATCGACTTGCGGCTGCCGTGCTTGGAGCCGGCCATCCGGCTGATGGTCTCCTCCATCAGCGTGCCGCCGATGTCGTTCACGCCGCCGTTCAGCACCGCGACGCAGCCGTCGACGCCGAGCTTCACCCAGGAGCACTGGATGTTGTCGATCCGGCCGTGCAGCATGATCCGCGCCATCGCGTGCACCGCCCGGTTCTCGTCGTACGTCGGGCCCGGGCGGGCGATGCCGGCCAGGTAGATCGGCGAGTTCTGGTGGATGAACGGCAGCAGCACGAACTCGGTGAAGCCGCCGGTCTCGTCCTGCACCGCGGCGATCGTGCGCAGGTGCTGGACCCAGTGGTGCGGCGCGTCCACGTGGCCGTACATCATCGTCGAACTGGACGGCAGGCCGACCTTGTGCGCGGTGCTGATCACCTCGATCCAGCTTGCCGTCGGCAACTTTCCCTTGGTCAGGATCCAGCGGACGTCGTCGTCGAGGATCTCGGCCGCGGTGCCCGGGACGCTGTCCAGCCCGGCTTCCTTCACCGAGATCAGGAACTCCTCGATCGACAGCCCGGTCCGCACCGAGCCGTTGATGATCTCCATCGGCGAGTACGCGTGCACGTGCATGTCCGGGACCCGGTCCTTCACCGCGCGGACCAGGTCGGCGTACGCCGTGCCCGGGAGGTCCGGGTGGATGCCGCCCTGCATGCAGACCTCGGTGGCGCCGATCACCCAGGCTTCCTCGGCCCGCTGCCCGACCTCGTCCATCGAGAGCGAGTACGCGTCGGCGTCGGTCCGCCGCTGCGCGAACGCGCAGAACCGGCAGCCGGTGTAGCAGACGTTGGTGAAGTTGATGTTCCGGTTCACCACGTAGGTCACGTCGTCGCCGACCGTTGCCTTACGCAACTCATCGGCGATCCGGGCCAGTTCGTCGAGCGCGGGACCGGTCGCCGTCATCAATGTCAGCGCCTGCTCGTCGGACAGTCCGGCGGGGTCGCGTTCGGCCGCGGCCAGTGCCTCCTTGACGTCACCTTCGAGACGTTCCGGAGCCGCCCGGCCGGCGACGTCCTCGCGGAGCGTGTCCCAGTCGCCGTACGCCGCGTTGAAGTCGGAGCGGGTCTCGGTACGGCGGCCTTCGGTGTCGATGGCGGTGTGCAGGTCGGTGCGGCCGGCGCTGTCCCAACCGCCGTCCGGCTCCTGCCAGGGCAGGCCCTTCGGCATCGCGGCCTCGTTGGCCAACCCGGTCGCGGGGTCCACGAGCGCCTCGACGTGCGAGATCAGCCGCGGGTCGAGCCACGGCTCGCGCAGGTACTCCGGATGCGCCGTCAGCCGCTCCCGCAACACGAACCCGGCCTCGGCGGTCACCTTCGCCAGGTCGTCGATCTGCGGCCACGGCCGCTCCGGGTTCACATGATCGGGCGTCAGCGGCGACACCCCGCCGAAGTCGTCCACCCCGGCGTCCAGCAACATCCGGCACTCGGCCAGATCCACCAGGTTCGGCGGCGCCTGCACCCGGACCCGCGGCCCGAGCACGATCCGCGTCGCGGCGATCGCGGCCAGCCACTCGTCCAGCGGTACGTCGGCGTCGTTGCGCATCGCGGTGTCCGGCTTCACCCGGAACCCCTGGATGATGAGCTCCTGCAGACCGTTGTACTGCCGGGCGACCTTCCGGAGCGCGAAAATCGATTCGGAACGTTCCGAAAGCGTTTCCCCGATCCCGATCAGCAGCCCGCTGGTGAACGGCACGTTCGACCGCCCGGCGTCCTCCAGTACCCGCAGCCGTACCGCCGGGTCCTTGTCCGGCGACCCGAAGTGCGGCTGGCCCTTCTCCTCGAACAGCCGCCGCGACGTGGTCTCGAGCATCATCCCCATGCTCGGCGCGACCGGTTTCAACCGCTGCAGGTCCTGCCACGACATCACGCCCGGGTTCAGGTGCGGCAGCAGCCCGGTCTCCTCGAGCACCCGGATCGCCATCGCGCGGACGTAGTCCAGCGTGCTGTCGTACCCGGCCTCCTCCAGCCACGACCGGGCGGCGTCCCAGCGCTGCTCCGGCGCGTCCCCGAGTGTGAACAGGGCCTCCTTGCAGCCCATCGCCGCACCCTGCCGTGCGATCTCCAGCACCTCGTCCGGCGACAGGTACGGCGCGTGCACCCGGCCCGGCGTGGTGGCGAACGTGCAGTAGTGGCAGCGGTCCCGGCACAGCCGCGTCAGCGGGACGAAGACCTTCTTCGAGTACGTGATCACGCCCGGCCGGCCGGCATCGGCCAGTCCCTGGTCGCGGACCCGGGCCGCGGTAGCCATCAGCGCGGTGAGCGCGTCGCCGCTCGCGCCGAGCAGCACCTCCACCTCCGCCGGGTCGAGGGTCTTGCCGTCATCCGCACGCTTCAGGGCGCGCCGCATCGCAGTCGTCAGTTCAGTCGCCACGGAATCCGAGAATAAGTCGCGGAAAACGGTTGATCCCGCGATTCCGGAGACCAAAATCAATCCGTACGAACGTCCTGATAGTTTGCTGTTCGTGCAGGTCAGGCAGGGTGTCGACGGCCGCCGCAGGCGCGGTGAGCAGCGCCGGAGCGAGCTGCTGGCCGCGACGCTGGCCGTGATAGAACGCGACGGAGTCGCAGGTGTGAGCCATCGCGCGGTGGCCGCCGAGGCGGATGTGTCGCTCGCCTCGATCACCTACCACTTCCCGACCCTGGACGCGCTGCTGGTCGCGGCGCTGCAGTCGGCCGCGGACGACCTCGCTGTCGAACTCGACGGGCGGGGGAGCGAGCTGGGTGCCCGCCCGGCCGACGAGCTGGCCCGCCTGATCGAGCACAGCGTCGTCCGCCGGCGCGGCCGGACGCTGGCGCTGTACGAGCTGTATCTGTATGCGGCGCGGCGGCCCGAGCTGCGGGAGTCCGCGCGGGCGTGGCTGGAACCGTTGACCGAGATCGCGCGGACGTTCACCGCCGACCCGGAGAAGGCCCGCCTGTTGGTCGCGGCGCTGGACGGCTTGCTGATGCAGGCGCTGATCGGCGCGCGCGAGGTGGACCGGGAAGACCTCGCCGCACTGCTCGGGGTGCTGAGGTAGCGCTGGGGCTACCGGTGATCGGGTGTGTGGGCCAGCGTCGGGCAGGGCTGCGGGCGGTTGGCTGGATGGATGTTGAGGTTGTCTGTCGGAGCGCTGCGCACCAGGTGGCAGCTGTTCGCCGGTGCGGTGGTAGCCGTGGCGCTCGGGGTCGGCCTGGTGCAGTCGGACCTCCAGATGCTCGCGGCCACCGATCACCCCGTCCTCCCGCCCGGACTGTCGGCGTACCAGCGGGCGCAGGTGCGCGAGGGGTACGTCGGCGCCGCGACGCTGCTCGGAATGTCGGTCATGCTCGCCGTCTTCCTGAGCGTTTTCATCGTGAGTACGACGTTCGGGTTCATGACCGTGCAGCGGCGGCGCGAGTTCGGGCTGCTCCGGCTGGTCGGGGCGCAGCGCGGCTACCTGTGCGTGATGGTGGTGGTCGAGGCGGCCCTGCTCGGCGCGGCGGGCAGCGTGCTCGGCGTACCGGTCGGTGCGCTGGCGACCTGGGCGCAGTCGTGGTTGCTGGTCGAACTGGGGATGCTGCCGTCGTGGTTCCACGCTCCGTGGGATCAGGGCTCGATGTGGGCGGCGATGGTCGTCGGCATCTGTACGGCGCTGGCCGGCGTCCTCGCGGCCGCCTGGCGGGCGTCGCGGATCCGGCCGCTCGAAGCCGTCGTCGAGGGGCGGTCCACGCTGCGGGTGATGACGGGCTGGCGCTGGTTCTGGGGTCTGTCGGCCGCAGCCTCCACGGTACTGCTGGTGATCGTGGCGCAGGCGGCGCGGGATCTGGTCGCCGGGTTGATGATCGGGCTGGTCGTGATGATCAGCGGATCCGTCGCGCTGAGCCAGCTCAGCCCGGTCGTCGTACCGCTGGTCGGCCGGCTCCCCGCGGTTGTTGTCCGCGGCAACCTGATCGCCGACCTCGCGCGGGCCGGTGTCCTTCATGCGGTACGCCGGAGCGCGGCGACCGCGGCGCCGTTGATCGTGCTGGTCGGCCTGGTGGTCGGGATGTGGGGCACGTTCGCGTCGCTGGCGAAGGCGGTCGGTGTCGAGCAGCAACGCCTGATCACGGCCGACGTGGTGGTCGACCACCCGGTCGCGGCCGGTCCAGGGATCGCGGCCGCGTCGGTGCAGACCGCCGTACCGATCGTCGTCACGCGCGGCCGGAAAACGGTGTACTCGGAGGCGATCGGGATCGATCCGGTGGCGTACCAGGCGACGCACCGGCTGCGGCCGCGGAAGGGGTCGCTGGACCGGCTGACCGGGAACACGATCGCGATCGGTCCGGGGATGGCGGTCGAGGGGTACAGACTCGGGTCGACGCTCAAAGTTGCGCTGGGCAACAAACGGACGACAGTCCGGGTGGTCGCGATCATGCCGGAAACGCTGGACGTCAGCGAGAACTTCTTTGTTCCGCGGGCGTTGCTGCCAACGGGTGGGCGGACGGAGACGCTGGTGAAGCTTGCGCCCGGCGGGATGCTCGACGGGGAGCCCGTGAAGAAGTGGGCGGCTGCGCGCGGCGAGGCGCAGCAGCGGAGCAACGCCGACCTGTTCGCCGCATTGATGGGGCTGGCAGGCATCTTCACGGCGGTCGCGGTCGTCAACGCGGTCGTGATGTCGACGGCCGACCGGCGGCAGGAGTTCAGGCTGTCGCGGCTGGCCGGGCTGACCCGCGCGCAGGTCGTCACGGTCGCGGTTGTCGAGTCGGAAACCGTTGTCGTGGTCGGCGTACTGCTCGGTTCCGTGGTCGCGGCGGCCGCGCTCGCCGGGATCGCGGCCGGGCCTTACGGCCTTGCTGCGTTGGCGATTCCGTGGCGGCTGCTCGGGCTGATCTTCGGCGCGGCGCTGGTCGTGGTCGGCGGCACCGCGGCCCTCACCGCTTCGCGTGCGACGTCTCGCCGGCCCGGCACATCCCGAGGACGATGACGTGGTGGAACGGCCGGATCAGGTTGTAGTAGAACCGGCCGGCCGGCCGCAGGAACTTCACCAGCGTGACGACCTTGAACGTCGCCGGCCGCTCGTTGTCGGTGAAGATCGCGAGGTACCCGATCAGGTGGTTGTCGGTCACCTCGAGCAGCACGTAATGGTCCTCCTCGCCGCGCAGTACGGTGAAGAACGCGTTCTTCTCGCCCGGCGTGAAACTCACCGTTTCCGGCCGCAGCCGGCGCGAATCGGGTACGCCGGCCGTCTCCAGCCGGAGCGCGGCCGCGACGGCCATCCGGGCGGCGAACAATCCCTTGACCCACAAGGGGCTGTAGCTCAGCGCGCCCGCGACGAACTCCCGCAGCGTGACGTCGCCGCGCGCCGTCTTCACGTCGATCTCGTCCACAACCGGCACCAGGTCGTCGAGCTCGTGCAGCGTGGTGGTCATCGTCCCTCCACTAGTCGATGAGGCGCAGGACGAGGTCGTAGATCTCCCGCACGTCCCGCTGGTCGATCGGCGGCACGACCTGCTCGGCGCCGATAAGGATC
Organism: Kribbella sp. WER1; assembly: GCF_054189145.1. Classification (NCBI taxonomy): domain Bacteria; kingdom Bacillati; phylum Actinomycetota; class Actinomycetes; order Propionibacteriales; family Kribbellaceae; genus Kribbella; species Kribbella sp. WER1. The sequence continues at coordinate 5,300,609 of NZ_CM135186.1, forward strand.
AGGTACAGCAACTGCGCGAACCGGTCCGGATCCACGTCCGTCCGGAGCCCGCGGCACAGCTTCTTCAGGTACGCCGTCCGCGCCTCGTCCACCCGCTCCTGCGCGGCCCGTACGTCGGGATCCTGCAACGCCCACGCCCGAACGGCGATCTCCAGCGCGGCACTGTCCGGATCCGACAGCACGAGCCGCAGCAGGTGCTGCAGCTTCGCGCCCGCGTCGTCGGACCCTTCGACCGCGTCGATCAACCGGGTCGTGTACCGCAGCTCGAAGTACTCCAAGAGGGCCGCCTTGTAGCCGGCGGCCCCTGTGAAGTGGTGGTAGTACGAGCCCTTCGTGACGCCCAACGTGCCGGTCAGCCGCTCGATCGTCACCGCCGGCGCGCCTTCGGCCGCCAGCAGGTCCAGCCCAGCGTCCAACCACTCGGTCCGGCTCACCATGACACGGACCATACCATACCGTTTGGTATGGTCAGCCGACGGTGACCGACGTGATCTCCGCGGTGCCTTCGAGGGTGGTGAGTTCGCGGGTGGTGGTGTTGAAGGTGCCGAAAGCGTTTCCGGTCGACCAGAACACGTTTTCCATCCCAGCGAGACGTGGTGCGAAGCGTAGGGCTCCGGTACGGGCGTCGTAGTCGAAGCCGGTGAGCTGGACGACGGCGCCCCAGGACGCCATCGCGCGGGCGTAATGGTGGCCGCATTCGGCCTCGTCGTACGGGTTGCGGCGTTCGCCGTCGTACCGCTGCCGGATGTCGGCGATCACCTTCAGGCCCTCCTCGACCAGCCCCTCGGAGATCAGGCCAACGGCCAGGATGTGCTCGAAGCCGGTCATCACCTCGGTGAAATAAGGAAACGGCCTTTCCGGGCGGTTTCCGCGTGGGTAGCTGCACATCAGGACGGCGGACTCGTCGGCGCCGAGGACGTAACTGCGCATGTGGTTGAAGTGCCCGGTGAACCCGGAGAGCCCGTTGTGCTTGACGATGCTGCGCAATGTGGTCGCGACGTGATCCTCGTCGAGCAGCGTCCCGAGCTGCGTGATCCGGGCCAGGTGCTGTCCGACCAGCTGGTCGACGAGGCACCCGTCGCCGAGTTGCAGAACGGGATGCGTCGGGTCCGGCGCACCGGCGCGCTCCCGCAGCCCGGGCGCGATGTCGTCCGCGGACGCCGGCGGCCGGATCTCGTGCCGGTAGTACTCGCCGTTGAACAGCTCCGCGTCCATCCACGCCCGGCCGCTCTCGAACAGCTTCCGGCACTGCCCCGCGAAGTCGGTTTCCCCGAGGTACGTCGCCAATTCCTCGCACGCCCGCAACGCCGCCAGGTACCACGACTGCATCTGCGGGTTCGGCCCGTAGTACTCGACGTCCATCGTGTTGTGCTGGCAGCCCTCCATCACGCCGTCGCGGTCCGCGTCCCAGCCGCCCGGGATCCAGCAGAACTCGAGCGCCCGCCGCGCCGCCGGCCACAGCGACCGGAGCATCTCGTCGTCGCCGCTCAGCCGCCAGTCCCGGTACAGCTTCACCAGGCATCCGAGCTGCCCGTCCGCGGCCGCCACGTTCCAGTCACGCGCCTTCGTCGCCAGCGGCAGCCCGACCCGGAAGCTCATCAGCCCGTTCTCGTCGGTCCCGTGCGCGAACTCGACCTCCCGCAACGACCGCGCGATTTCCCCGAACAGGAACGGCGTCGCCTGCTCGTAGTTCCACACGTGCGTGCAACTGCCGAAGCAACTGCCCTCGTGGTCCGAACACCCTTCCCAGCCGAAGAAACGCCCGTCCGGCGTTCGGAAAACGGTTTGCGTCCGCAGCGTGCTGAGGTTGAACAGCGCCGCTTCCTTCACCTCGTCGGGCAGATCGCTCGCCAGGAACGCGCTGACGAAGCCGACCGTACGGCGCTCCAACTCGTCGAGCTGCGGCGCGAACCGCTCCAGCGCATCCCACGCGTCCGCGGACAGCGTCGTGTAGTGGTTGCCGACGAAGTCCGGGTTCTCCCAGCCGCGCCGGTTCGGGAAGTGCCAGCCGAGCAGGAACGTGAACCGCTCGGTCGCCCCCGCCGCGACGGTCCGCCGGTCCGCGACCGAGGCGACTGGTGTCTCCGACTCGCTGGAGCGTTCGTCGAGCCGGCCGTCCGCGGTGAAGTCGTCCCAGAAGTCGAGCAGGCTGTCACCCCAGGTCCGGTCCGCCCACCCGGTACGGAGGGAGACGTCGGCGCCGTCGAGTACGCCGAGCGCGATCGAGCCGTACTGCTCCGCGTCCGCCGGCACCCCGCGGCTCCGCAGCAGTACTCCCTCGACGACGCCGGACGCCGTCGTGTTGTAGTTGCCGGAAGCAACGTCGTACGTCCCGTCCCGGCCGACGAAGTTCTGCACCGAGCCGGCCAGCGAGACAGTCAGGTCCTGGTCCGAACGATTCGTGACCACGAACCGCAGCACCGCGACCGGCCACGAGCTCGCCGCCACGTCGGTCGGCACGAACGGGTTGAACGCCTCCAGGTCGACGTCCACCGGTACGTCGGCATCCCGCAACGAGAGCCGGCCGAACGGATACGCGGTCGCGAAGGTCGCCTCCCGGAACCTCGGCAGCCCGTGGTTCTGCGCGCCGCTCCCGTGCGCGCCTTCGTACTCGCTGAGGTCCAGCGGCCCCTCGACCGCGCGGGCGGTGACGGTGCCGTCCGGTGCCGCGGTACGGAGCGCGAAGAACGCCGTACCGGGATGGAAGCCCTTCGCGGGCCGGTTCACGATCTCCCAGTCGCGGAGGTTGCCGCGGCCGCCGAGGCTGACCGTGCCGGTCCCGATGCCGCCGAGCGGCAGGGCGATCCGGCGGAGTTGACGTCCGGTGTACGAGCGCAGAGTTGGCCACATACAGACCGAGCCTAGACGCGAAAACCCGCCGGAGAAATCGTTCTCCGGCGGGTTGGGTAGACCAATCAGGCGTCGGCGACGGTGAGCGCCTCGGCCTCGGTCTCGGAGTGGTTGGCCGGCACCCGCAGGTGCGACAGCGGCTTCCAGCCGGTAGCCAGGACGCCGACCGCGAGCAGCACCGCGAAGGCGCCGACGTAGAACGGCAGCTGGATGTTGAACTCCTCGCCGAGCTTCCCGGCCAGCCACGGAGCGACCGCGCCGCCGGAGAACCGGACGAAGGAGTACGCCGCGGACGCCGTACCGCGCTCGACCGGAGCCGCGCCCATCACGGCCTCGGTGATCAGCGTGTTGTTGATGCCGAGGAACAGGCCCGCGACGATCACGCCGATGGCGAGCACCGGCTTGTGGTGCGCGTACACACCCATCACCGCGAGGTCCACCGCGAACAGGAACAACACGGTCATCGCCACCGGCAGCGTGCCGAACTTGGCCTGCAGCCGCGGCGCCACGAACACCGAGGTGAACGCGAGGCAGATGCCCCAGCCGAAGAAGATCAGCCCGATCTCCCGCGCCGACATCGCCAGCGGGAACGGCGTGAACGCGAGCAGCGTGAAGAACCCGAAGTTGTAGAGCAGTGCGGTGACCGCGACGGTGGCCAGCGACCGGTGCCGCAGCGCCTTCAACGGCTCGATGACCGACGTACGACGGGCTTGCGGGGGCGAGGCGGGCAGCAGGAACGCGGTGGCGGCGAGCGCGATCGTCATCAGCACGGCGACGCCGAAGAACGGGCCGCGCCAGGAGATCGTGCCGAGCTCGCCGCCGACCAGCGGGCCGGCCGCGATGCCGACACCGAGGGCGGCCTCGTACAGGATGATCGCCTGGGCGACCGAGCCGGACGCGGAGTTCACGATGGTGGCGAGGGCGGTCGCGATGAACAACGCGTTCCCGAGACCCCAGCCGGCCCGGAAGGCGACGATCATGCCGATCGAGTTCGACAGGCCGGCGAGCGCGCTGAACACGACGATGATGGCCAGACCGATCAGCAGGGTGCGCTTGGCGCCGATCCGGCTGGAGACCGCGCCGGTGATCAGCATCGCCACCCCGATGACCGCCATGTAGCTGGTGAACAGCAGCGAGACCTGGGACGGGCTCGCGTGCAGCTGCTCGGCGATCGGCTTGAGGATCGGGTCCACCAAGCCGATGCCCATGAAAGCGATCACGCACGCGAACGCGACCGCCCAGACGGATTTGGGCTGCTTCAGGAACGACGAGTTACTCACCGGGGTGTGTCCTCCAACGGTTCAAGGGTGAGAAGTCTGTGCATGACGGCGACGGCGGCCTCCAAGGTGGCAAGGTCGTCAGCGGGCAACTGACGCAGATGACCCGCCAGCGCCTCACCCGCCTGCCGGCGGGCGCTGCGCAGCTCGGCGAGCCCCGCGTCGGTGAGGCTGATCAGGCTGGCCCGGGAGTCGGCCGGGTCCGGCGTACGAACCACCGACCCCTGCTCCTCGAGCCGCTGCACCAGGTTGGACATGGTCGGCTGCGACGTACGATCCGCCTTCGCCAACTCACTGATCCGAGCCTCCCCGAGCTCGTCGAGCCGCCCCAGCACCCGCATCGCGGCATGCGGCAGCGTGTTCACGTTCCGAGTGGCCAACCGCGACAACCGCGTCGACGTCACCACCATCTGCTCACCGAGCCGAGTCAGGTCAGTTGCAATCACACCCACAAATATACATAGCTTTACTATGTATCTCTACCCCGAGCACGGCGACCCGTGTCACACCTCAGTCGGCCTCCAGGCAGAACTCGTTGTTTTCTGGGTCGGTGAGGATGACCCAGCCGCCGGGGGTTTTGGTGCGGCGGTCGTCCTGGATGGTGGCGCCTAGGGACTGGAGGCGAGCCAGTTCGGCGGCTTGGGTGCCGTCCTGGGGGATGAGGTCCAGGTGGAGGCGGTTCTTGGTGGTTTTGGGGCCGGGGGCGTGGACGAAGACCAGGTTGACGCCGCCTTCGCCGCCGACGGTCCAGAACGGGTTGCCGGGCATGTCGTGGAAGCTGGCGGGGTGGCGGGTGGCCTGGCTCCAGAAGGCGGCCAGGTGTTGGGGATCGGTGCTGCCGAAGGTGACGTTCAGGATCGCGCTGCGCACGGTGCCTCCTCGGTGGTGGTGGTTCGAGCGTGGACCGGTACGGCGAGGTTGATCAACTGGTTACGGGTTCGCCGGTTGCCGTACGGAACAGGGCGACGGGGATGCTGCCGCGGTGCAGGATGTGCGGGATGTCGGCCCAGGGGTAGAGCGGCTCGGTGGCGTTCAGGGTGCGGAGGCGGCGCAGGGCGCGGTCGGAGGCGGTGGAAAGGCCGGCGGCCGCGGCGGCGGAGTACGGGATGAAGTCCTCGGGGGGCTGGGGTTTGTGTTCGGGGTCGTGGCGTTTCAGCAGGATGCAGGTGTCGGCGGGGTCCAGGAGGTCGGCGTCGAGGGTCCAGTAGTCGACCACCACCGGTCCGATCCGGCCGGATTCGTGCATCGCTTCGAAGATCGGTGCGGGGTGCACCGGTGACAGGAACACGACGTCGGACCAGGCGCACCCGAGCGGGTACACGGGCGTCGCCATCAGCTCCGGGCGGGCCGCGTACTTGGCGGACTCGCGTTCGTAGAGGTCCGGGTACTGCACGCGGAGCTGGTTGAGGGGGAGGATGTGCTCCCCGCGGATCTGGCCGGCGGCCTTGTAGAGAAGGGTCATACAAAAAGCCTCCGCACACGAAAACCGTGCCGGAGGCTGCCTATGGATTATATCTGGTCAGGTCGGCTCCGCGCACTGTCCGGCGATAGACGACCTTGTGGCCGTCGCGGAGCCCGACGATCAGGCCGGCGTCGCGGAGGATCCGCAGATGCCGGCCGACGGTGCCGAGGGACAGCCCGAGTTCGGCGGCGAGTTCGCTCGCAGTCCCGGGACGGGAGAGCCGGTCGAGCAGTTCGGTACGCCCGCGGCCGATCAGCCGTTCGAGCGCCACCCGCCCGTCGGCCGGGGCTTCGACGGCGGCGCGCCCGGCCGGGTAGACCAGCGCGTACCCGTCCTTGCTCTCGCACAACCATGTTCCGCTCGGCATCGTCACCGGGACGAACTGCAGGCCCTCGTCGCCGATCAGCCGATCCTCGCCGGGCCGCTGGCTGAACTGGATGCTGTCGGCACCGACCCAACGGCTCCGCCGGCTCATCCCCTCCAACGCCGTCGGCCAGCCGTACGCCGCGAGCAGACCGGCGCGATACATCACCTCGCGTTCGAGAGCGGTACGCCGACGCGACCAGTCCGGCGCCACGTGTCGCGTCCACACGGCGTCCAATGTCGCCGCGATCCTGTCCCCGAGGCCGGATCCGTCGAGCCAGCGCAGGTCCTGGTCGACCCAGCTGTGTTCGACCGACACCTCGCAGCCGGCCCGGATCTCCGCGTCGGTCATCGCGCGGACGGGTTCGAGCTCGGACGCGAGCGTCGTACCCATGCCGCCGGCCGGTGGCAGTACGACGACGTCCGGCAGCCACTTCGTATGGCCGAGCAGGTGGGCGAAGCCGCGCAGGAACGGGTCCCGCGCGGGGCCGTACGACGTGCGCCGGGCGGACCGCCACGGTCCGGCCCGCCCCCGGCCGAGGCCGATCGTCACGCCGACCGTCTCCGCGAGCGGCGACAACGCGAACCGCGACCGCGACAGGGCCAGCGGGCTCAGTCTGAGCAGGGTCAACTTTCGCCTCCTCGCGAAACGCTCGCGGTGCCCGGGATCAGTCCGCATTCTTGCGCAGTGTCCTCGCCGCTGCGTCGTCCGGCGTTCCGTTCGTTCACCGCCGGTCGGCTGGTTTCGCTGCTGGGCAGCTCGATGGCGCCGGTGGCGCTCGCGTTCGCGGTGCTGGATGCGTCCGGCGATCCGTCGCAGCTCGGCATCGTGCTGACCGCGCGGATGGTGCCGATGCTGTGCTTCGTCCTGATCGGCGGTGCGGTCGCGGATCGGATTCCGCGCCGTACGGTGCTCGTGGCCGCGCATGCGGGCGGGGCCGTCGCGCAGGGCGCGGTCGCCGTACTGCTGGTCACGCATCACTATCACCTGCTGCTGATCAGTCTGCTCGGTGCGGTGAACGGGGTGCTGGACGCGTTCACGTCGCCGGCGTTACGTGGGATGGTCCCCGATCTGGTGCCGCGAGAGCAGCTCCGGCAGGCGAACTCCTTGCTGAGCTCGATCCGCAACGCCACCAAGATCGTCGGACCTGCAGTGGCCGGCGTGCTGGTCGCGACTGTGGGCGGCGGTCCGACCATCGCGGTCGACGCGGTGAGCTACCTGCTGGCCGCGATCCTGCTCAGTCGACTGCGGATCGCGACGCCGATCGAGCCACGGTCGGCGCCGGTGCTGAGCGACGTACGACGAGGTTGGCAGGAGTTCCGCGGTATCCGGTGGGTGTGGGCGGTCACGCTGTCGTCCGCGGTGATGAACCTCGCGCAGACCGGCGTTTGGCAGGTACTCGGACCGCCGCTCACCGGGGAGAAGCTGTGGGGCTTCACGCTCAGCGCCCGCGGCATCGGCCTGCTGCTGATGAGCGCCGTCATGTACCGCCTCGTCCTCCGGCATCTGCTGCGCGCGGGACAACTGATGAGCGCGCTCGGTGCGCTCCCGCTGGTGGCACTCGGGGTCGGTGCCCCGCCGATCTGGATCCTCACGGCCGCCTTCGCCGCCGGGATCGGCTTCTCGATCTCGGGGATCAGCTGGGACACGTCGCTGCAGGAGCACATCGATCGCGGCGTACTGTCCCGGCTCGCGTCGATCGACGACCTGCTGTCGTTCGTCGCGATCCCGGTCGGGACGCTGGCGGCCGGACCGCTCGCCGATCGGTTCGGGGCCCGCCCGGTGACGCTCGCCGCCGCGATCGTGTACGCAGTCGCCGCGTGGAGTTCGTTGCTGGTCAGGGATGTGCGGGACTTGCCGCACGGTTCCGAGCGGGTGCCACTTCCACGACGGGGTTGGTCATTCGGCCGATCCCGGTGACCGCCATGACGACGGTGTCGCCGGGAACGAGGTCATGGAGGGGTGTATGTCGTGTGTGTGGTCGAACTCGAACCGTGCCGCCGTGTGGCAAACCTTCGGCCGGTCGCCGAAGCCGGCCACCACTCTAAAGGGAAAGAGCAAAGAGGGCTATTCAGAAGATCCGGCTGAGCTTTCGGGAAAGAGATTAATGAACAAGAGCAGAGAAAAGACGAGATTGAGAGTGGTGGCTGGGTCTGGTGGTCAGCCGGAGGTATGCCGCTCTTCGCCGAGTCGTGGCGAACGGCTCGGCACCTGTTCGTCGAGTCGTGGATTGTGGCTGGTTTCTGGCGCCTTTTCTCACGACTCGCCGCAGGGGGTGCGGGCCGTTTGCCACGACTCGGCGGAGGACTGGTGGCCGTCCGAGACCTGGAGCCCATGACGCCGAATCCAACCACCACTCTCAATCTCTCTTCTTTCCCTCCCCTCTTCCTTTTAGGTTCATTCGGGCCTCTTCCTCTCCTTGTCAAACCTCTCTTCTTCTCAGGTGTGAGCTGAGGGAGCGTGATTCCTAGGCTTTGACGTCCGTCGCGAGCACCCGCGCGATGTTGCGTTCGGCAAGCGCCGTGATCGTGACGAACGGGTTGACGCCGAGCGATCCCGGGATCAGCGAGCCGTCGGTGACATACAGGTTGGGGTGACCAACGACTCGGCCGTACGGGTCGGTGACCGCGCCGAGCAGGCAGCCGCCCAGCGGGTGGTAGCAGAAGTCCGCGGCGAACGCCCGATTGCCGGAGAACAGGTCGTAGCGGTACGTCGTACCGGCCGCGCGGTTGACCCGGTCGAAGAGCGCCTTGGCCGAACGGATCGACGGCGTGCTCTGGCCGGCGGACCAGTGCAGGTCGGCGCGGTCGGTGCCGTGGTTGTAGGTGAAGTGCCCGCGTTCGGGATTGACCGTGATCGCGAGGTAGAGGCTCGCCCAGGTCTCGATGCCGACCGGGAGCGGCGCGATCTCGGCGAACGCCGGATTCACCGGGTCGTCCCAGTTGTCGATCGCAAGCGTCGGGATCGTCGACTGCAGCGGTCCGGTCGGGTCCCAGATCTGGTTGGCGCGCGCCGTCATCACGTTGCCGTTGCCACCCCAACCCGTTCCGATTGCCTCCGGCAATTCCGGAAGTGTTCCGGTCTCCCTTGCTCGTAGCAACAGCTCGGTGGTGCCGACACTGCCGGCGCCGAGGAACAGGTAACGGCAGGCCAGTTCGCCGCGCTTCAGAACCTTGCCTGAGGCATCGATCTGTTCGAGGCCGACCAGGTAGCCGGCGCCCTGACGGTGGATCGTGGTCACCCGGGTCAGCGTCCGGATCGTCACCTCCCCGGTGCCGAGCGCGTCGGCGAGGTAGGTCTTGTCGAGCGACTGCTTGCCGTGGTTGTTCCCGTAGATGACCTCACCGGCCAGCGCGGACCGCGGTACGGCGTTCCGCTCCTCCTGCTCGAGGTAGTCGAAGTCGTACACGTTCGGTACGACGGCGGTCCGGAAGCCGGCCTGGTGTGCGAGCTTCCGCGACACCCGCGCGTACTTGTAGACCGGCGTCTTCTCCAGGTACTGCGGGTCGATCGTGTTCACGCCGAGCATCTTGCGGGCGAGCGGGAAGTACCGCCCGTACATCGCGTCGGCGTCGACCTGCGGCAGCACCTTCTCGAAGTACGCGCGCTGCGGTGTCGGGGCCATGCCGCCGTTCACCAGCGACCCGCCGCCGACCCCGCGGCCGACGTACACGTCCATGTTCGGGTAGTCGATCCGGTCCAGGACCCCGGCGTACGGCGCGCCCAGGTCGCGGTTCACCACGTCCAGCCAGAGGAACGTGTCCAGCGGGGCAGCGGTCCGGCGGTGGAACCACATCGACCGGCGGTCCGGGGTCAGCGTCGAGCAGAACACCTTTCCGTCCGGGCCGGGCGCGTTCCACTGCTGTCCCATCTCGATCATCGTGGTCGCGATCCCGGCCTCGCCGAGCCGCAGCGCGGTGACGGCGGCGCCGTACCCGGTCCCGACGACCAGGGCGGGGGTGTACGGCGTCGCGGACGCGGGGCCGATCCGGGTCAGCCCGGTGGCGGCTGCGGCGGTGAGGGCGGTCAGGCCGGCGAACCGGCGGCGAGTCATTGCGGACGGAGCGGTCTCGGATTTCACCTGACGGACGGTAGCTGACCGATCACGCTGACGTGAGGATGCGCGTGTCGCGCTGCAGTGGCTGCAAAGTTGCGCGATTAATTGTTTGCAGTGACTGCAAGATTCTGCCTAGCCTGGTCAGGTGGGGACAGAGGGCGGTTTGCGGGAACGCAAGAAGTTGCAGACGCGGGCGGCGCTGGCCGACGCCGCGTTGCGGCTGGCGTTGGAGAAGGGGCCCGAGCATGTCACGGTCGAGGAGATCGCCGAGGCCGCCGACGTGTCGGTGCGGACCTTCTTCAACTACTTCCCGCACAAGGAGGACGCGATCCTCGGGCGGAATCCGGAGCACCTCGTCCGGGCCCTCGAACGGATGCGGACCGCACCGCCGGACGAGTCGCCGCTGACCACCATGTGGTACGTCATCCACGACGTACTGCGGGAGCTGGAGAGCGACGGCGAACTGACCCGGCGCGGCGAACTGATCATGAGCTCCCCGAGCCTGCTGTACCTGCTGATGCTGTCGAGCATCGACGACGAGCGGCAGCTGACCGCCGCCCTCGGTGAACGGATGGGCGATCCGGCCGGCGCGATCCGGCCCGCGCTGATCGTCAGCACCGCGGGCGCCGCCTGCCGGGTGGTGATGGAGCTGCACAAGACCGCTCCGGACCGCCCGGTCGCCGAACTGCTCGACGAAGCGTTCCAACTACTTGCCCAGGGCATCGACGATGCCTTCGGGCCGGACTACCAGAAAGGCACCTCATGACGACGACCTCGTCACCCACCCCGGAACCTGTGGGTGAGGTCAGTACGGCAACCGCCACACTCACGCCCCGGCAGACGATCCAGGCCATGTCCGGCCTGATGATGGGCCTGTTCGTGGCGATCCTGGCCGGCACCGTGGTTTCCACCGCGCTGCCGCGCATCATCCACGACCTCGGCGCCAGCCAGTCGTCGTACACCTGGGTCGTCACGCTCGAGCTGCTCACGATGACGGCCACCGTGCCGCTGTGGGGCAAGCTCGCCGACCTCTACAACAACAAGCTGCTGATCCAGCTGTCGCTGAGCTTCTTCGTCGTCGGCTCGCTGGTCGCCGGCTTCGCGCCGAACATCGAGGTGCTGCTCGGCAGCCGGGTCCTCCAGGGCCTCGGCGGTGGTGGTCTGACCGCGTTGGTGCAGATCGTGATGGCCGCGATCATCCCGCCGCGCGAGCTCGGCCGGTACTCCGGTGTGTTCGGCGCGATCTTCGCGTCCGCGACCGTCGGCGGTCCGCTGCTCGGCGGCTTCCTGGTCGACTCGCCGCTCGGCTGGCGGGCCTGCTTCCTGATCGGCGTACCGTTCGTGATCGCCGCGATGATCCTGCTGCAGCGCACGCTGAACCTGCCGACGGTCCGCCGCGACGTGAAGATCGACTGGTGGGGCGCGGTGCTGATCATGGGCGGCGTCAGCACGCTGCTGGTCTGGTCGTCGTTCGCCGGCAACAAGTTCGACTGGGTGTCCGGCTGGAGCTTCGCGCTGGTCGGGGCCGCGCTGGTCGTACTGCTGGCCGCGGTCCTGGTCGAGCGCCGGCACCCGGAGCCGATCATCCCGATGGACCTGTTCCGCAACCGCACGGTGACCCTGGCCATCATCGCCAGCGCGCTGGTCGGCGTCGCGATGTTCGCCGGTTCGGTGTTCCTCGCGCAGTACTTCCAGATCGCGCAGGGGTACTCGCCGACCAAGGCCGGGCTGATGAGCCTGCCGATGATCCTCGGCATGATGACCGCGTCGACGATCGCCGGTGCGCTGATCACGAAGTACGGCCGCTGGAAGATCTACCTGGTCGTCGGCAGCGTGCTGCTGCCGATCGGGCTCGGGCTGTTCGGCACGATCGACGCGCACACGTCGAAGTACATGCTGTGGGCGTTCATGCTGGTGCTCGGCGTCGGCATCGGTCTCGTGATGCAGAACCTGGTGCTCGCGGCGCAGAACGACGTACCGGCCCGGGAGCTCGGCGCGGCGACCTCCGCGGTCAGCTTCTTCCGGAGCATGGGAGGCACCATCGGCGTCAGCGTCCTCGGCGCGATCCTGGCGAACAAGGTCACGCAGACGCTGAACCCGGGCGGCGCCTCGTCCGGCGGCGGCAGCGCCGTACCGAACATCAAGGACCTCCCGGAGCAGGTCCGGGTCGTCGTCGAGAACGCGTACGGCGACGCGACCGCGCAACTGTTCATGATGTCCGTGCCGTTCGCGGTCCTGGCCCTGATCGCGGTCGTCTTCATCAAGGAGAAGGCCCTCCTCACCACCTCGGGCGCCGAACGCCGCGCCCAGGAGGAGGAGCCTGACATCCTGGATGCATGATCGTCGCATTCAGCATCAGCCCAGCAGCAGGTGACGAGACCGGGGGCGTGAGCGAGGCGGTGGCCGAGGCCATCCGCGTGGTTCGCGCCTCCGGTCTTCCCAACGAGACCAACGCGATGTTCACGAACATCGAGGGCGACTGGGACGAGGTGATGGCGGTGGTGAAGCAGGCTGTGGACGCGGTCGCCGCCGTGTCGCCGCGGGTCAGCCTGGTGCTGAAGGCGGACATCCGGCCCGGGTACACGGGACAGCTGACCGCCAAGGTGCAGCGGATCGAGCACGCGTTAGGCGACTGAGTTCAGCACGCCGACGACCTGCTCGTAGCGGTTCTCCTTCTCGGCGTTGCGGAGGAAGAGGACCCGGTTGACCAGGATCTCCTCGGCGTCGGGGTTGTCCCGGAGCAGTTGCATCGTCTCGTCGGCGTACTCGGCCAGCGGCATGGCGTGCGGGTCGTTCTCCTGGTTGAGCATCGTGGTCTGCACCGCCGGCGGGACCAGTTCGATCACCTGCAGGTCGAGCTGGTGGCGGAGGCTCTGCGTGTAGCTGTGCACGGCCGCCTTCGTCGCGGAGTACGTCGGGGTCATCACCAGCGGGACGAACGCCAGTCCCGAGGAGACCGTCAGGATCACGCCGTCCTGCTGCTTCAGCAAGTGCGGCGTGAAGGCGGTGACGGTGCGGATCGTGCCGAGCAGGTTGATCGTGACGATCTGCTCGGACAGCGCCAGGTCGTGGTTGCGGAGGTCCTCGGGCTGCATGATGCCGGCCATCGTGATCAGCACGTTCAGGTCCGGGTACTTCGTGGTGACGGTCTCGTACGCCGCCGCGATCGACGCCGGGTCGGCGACGTCGAGCTCGACACCGTCGATGTGGTCCTCGGCGGCGATCTTCTCGAGCAGGTCCTTGCGGCGGCCGCTGATGATCACGGTGTTGCCGAGGTCGCGGAAACGGCGGGCGAGCTCGAGGCCGATACCCGACGTACCGCCGGTCAGGAAAATCGTGTTTCCGGTCGTTTTCATGGCTCCAGCCTGTGACTGGATGCCGTCGGCAACCAGGCTGAGCTCAGCCTCTGCTCGGCAAGCAGTGGATAACGCGGCGTTGCCGTGGAGACTGGAGCCATGGAGTACTCCGAGCTGTCCGACTTCCTGCGCAAGCGCCGCGAGGCCCTGCAGCCCGAGGACGTGGGCATGCCGCGCGGGCGGCGCCGCCGTACGCCGGGTCTGCGCCGCGAGGAGGTCGCCGCGCTGGCGTCGATGTCGGCCGACTACTACAGCCGGCTCGAGGGTGGGCGGGGTCCGCAGCCGTCGGTGGAGATGCTCGGCGCGATCGCGCGGGCGCTGCGGCTGACGCTCGAGGAGCGCGACCACCTGTTCCTGCTGGCCGGCCACGGTACGCCGCCGCGCACGACGCGGGCGTGCCACGTCGACCCCGGCATGCTGCGGATCCTGGACCGGCTGCACGACACCCCCGCGATGCTGCTGAACCGCTGCGGCGAGGTGGTCGCGCAGACGCCGACGCACGTCGCGTTCGCCGGGGAGCTGACGAACTTCCAGGGCATGGAGCGCAGCGAGGCGTACCGCTGGTTCGCGCATCCGGAGACCCGCGCGCTGTACGCCGATCCGGAGGTGTCGACGCACAGCAAGATCCTCGTCTCGAACCTGCGGACGGTCGCGACCATCGACGGGCCGAAGTCGTACGCGGCGTCGATCGTCCGGGCGTTGCAGAAGCTCAGCCCGGAGTTCCAGGCGGTCTGGGAGGCGCACGAGGTGGTGGTCGCGCACAGCAAGACCAAGCGCTTCCGGCATCCGTCGGTGGGCGACCTCGAGCTGTACTGCGAACTCATCGACAACCGCGACCAGCAGCAGACGCTGATCGTCTTCACCGCCGAGCCCGGTAGCGAAAGCGCCGAGAAACTGCAGTTGCTGAGTGTCCTGGGCAGTCAGGTGCTGACGGGTTAGATTTCCGCGCATGAGAATCCTGCGTGTGGCCGCTCTCGCGGCAGGAGGTCTGTTGTTGATGGCTAACGTCGTACCGGTGGGAGCTGACCCCGACCGGTGCCGCAGCTCAGTACGCGGTGGCGCTGACCATCGGCGAGGGTGAGGACGCCCGGGTCTACCGCACAGACGACGGAACAACGTCGTCGGCAACGTTCCGGAACACGGATCCGAAGGAGTTCTACGACTGCATCGTCTTCAAATCCGATGGGCACAGTAGAGAAGCCAAACAGGCCGGCATGGGCGACCCGGTGGACGGAAAGTTCCGGATCGCGGCGACGACGGACGGCGGGAAGTTGTGGCAGGTGCAGCCGACCGACGGGATGCCGGCCGCGCTGCCGGGTGTCTTTCCTGTGGCGCGCTACAGTCGCGTCGGAGAACGAGCCGAAGTTGTGGAGGAGCCGTAGGAATCCTCGGCAGTCTCAATGCAAGTCGGTCGAACTCGCTGTAGGAATTTGCGATCCAGCGGCGCTCTATCTCTGAGATCTTCGTTATGTGCCCCGGTGAGGCTCGGCGGCGCGCGCTCGGCGCACCGGGGGGCGGGCGGAGTCAAACAAGCACACTTGCGTGACAGTAGAAGTGGTCCGATTGCGTCGAAACCGTTCCAGCGGAAATCAGCCGGGTCTGGTGACCACAGAGCAGGTAGTCGCGCTTCGCCCCGCGCGGGGTCGTCGGTGTGTGTGCATCCAGCGCGCTCGTGAAGCGACCGGGCAGCATCGCCTCACCCAGCACCTCGTCGACGGGGGAGTGGTTGAGGTCGACCCCGACCACCACTGGTCCGGCTGCGTCGAGCTCGAGCAGGTCATCGGTGAACGCTCGCCACGACGGCGCGAACTGCGGGTCGGCAGGGCTCCTTCCGAAGCGACGAAGCGGGAAGAAGTGACCGTTGGCGAAATGGACCTCGCCGCCGTCGGGGAACCCGATCCTGCCGATGAGATAGCCCTTGTCGTGCAGGGCCCACTGCTCCCCGGCTGGACTGATCGCCCTCAGTTTCGGAGCGGGCAACGCCCGGAACGAGAGGCCACTCAATGGATAGTGCGACAGCATGCCGAGCGCCAACCGTGCGCCGTCGACCAGATGGGAGTCGCTCAGTGCGTAGGCCGCCCAGTGGGCGTAGCCCGCGCGCTCGGCCAGATCCTCCGTCTGGCCGGTGCAGTCGTCGTACTCGTGCGCCTCCTGCAGGCACACCACGTCGGGGCTCTGCGTGGTCAGCACACCGACGTGGTGGTCCAGGTTCGGCACGGCGCCGCGCTGGTGCGAGGCGCCGATGACGCCGCCGCCAATGTTCCAGGTGGCCACCTTCAGCTGGTGTGACGTCATGCTCGCGCCGTCGCGGCGGCGCGGCCGGCCCGCGCGAGATCCTGCAGTGCCCGGCGGTCCAGCTTGAGCGTGCCCGTCATCGGGAGGGCGGGATGGAAGTGGAAGCGGTCGCACGAGGAACTGAGGCGCGCCCCAAACATGTGCGAGCGCAGGAGGTCACCCATCTCGCGGGATGCGCCGACCGGGACGGGCTCGGCCGGCACCACGCAGGCGACGAGAAGCCAGGCGCCAACCACGTCTGCACGATCATCGCGGCTGCGTCGACCACGAGTGCGGAGGCTCGCAGTGCGGCCTCGACCTCGCCCGGCTCAATCCGCACGCGGCGCACCCTGACCCGCAGGTGCGGCAGCGGATGGCCGATGGGGGAGCGTGCCTCGCTGTCGAGGTTCTCGGGCGTCAGCCCCCGTGAGGTGATGCAGGTTGCGTCGATGGGACCGTAGACCTTGACGACGGTGGGTCCAGACTCCTGATGTTTTGACAGGAACTTGTCGATGATCTGTGCCGGCTCCCCACCGAGCACGAGGTAGCGCAGCGCCAGCTCTGGACGGCCCGCAGCGTCGTGGGCGTCCACCAGTGCCCGGAAGGAGGTTGGGACCTGGGAGTTGATGGTCACCGACTCCTTGAGAATTAGGCTGAAGAAGTCGGGCAAGTGCCGGGCGGCCCGCTCGGGGCTGACGAGCGCCGCCGCACCTGTGGGGAGTGCGGCTGACAGCTCCCACACGAAGGCGTCCAAGACGAACAGGGCTACCCGGTCGGGGTGATCGAGGTCAAACCTGGTCAGGAAGGCAAGCACGCAGTCGTTGTTGACGATGCACAGGTTGGGGCCACCCGTCGACCTGGAGGTGTGGATAACGTAGGCGAGGTCGCTGCCCGCGACGTCGACGTCGTGTGCTGAGCACCGCGGCCGGGGCGCGGGGTAGACGTGCGCAGAGCCCGCCTTGAGCACCCCGATGACGAGGTTCAGCAGGTTGGCGGACGGCTCCACCAGCTGGCCTACCTGGTCCGGGCGAATACCGTCGCTCACCACGCGCGGGGCTGGCCGGTCGAACTCGTTGTAGGTCAGGGTCCGATCAGTGGCCCGACACCCGGCGGGTCTCCGGTGCGCCCGGCCCACTCGGCGGAACAGGTCGGGGAGCGGAGCCGCTGGGGCCGACCGATTGCGCTGGGCACAGACGTGGATGGCTCGAGGCACGGCATCTGCTCTCGCTGGGTCGGCTCTGGGGTGCTCGTGGCACCGTCATGCTACGGGCGCAGCGCCTGACTCGGTCCTGACACCGGTGAGGGTGCGTCGACCGGACGGGGCCGTCGCGGGACGGCTGTTTCCCTGGTGGGAGGTCGCATCGGCATGGCCGCCGCCTGGCGATGGCCCGTGCCCGCGCCGGACCGCGCGCGGTGTCCGCGTCGTGTGCGTTGGCACATGATCGACCGGCGGTGACGGCAGAGGACGTCACGCCGACGGAGGTCGTGGTCACGGCCATGCCCCTCTCCGGCATCGTCCGCGTCGAGTTCCGCGAGGTGCTGACCAGGGCTTCGTTGTGGTGGACATCCAGGCCGCACGCGCCACCGCGAACGTCGTGCTGCTTCACCGATCCTGCGGCCCGCATCGTGGCACGCGGCCCGGACGGCCACTTCGTCGCCCACACCCTCGAAGTGTTCGGCCCCGTCATGCAGTCTGAGGCACGTCTGCAGCTGTCGGGTAGCGCCTTGACCAGGACGCAGGCCCCTGGGATTCAGCCGTCCAGGAGGCGCAGCAGGTCTCGGACCCCTTCGAGCCCCGAGGCCTCCGTCCCGATGGACACGCGGTCCACGCCGAGCGACCGCAGCTGCTCGAGCCGGGACCGCACCCGGTCCGGCGTACCTGCCACGAGGAAGCGGTCGCCGAGGTAGTCCCAGGCGCCGGACATCCGCGCGGCATCGAGGTACCAGCGCTTCCTGGTGGCTGACTGCATGCCGTGATTGCCGACGTCGTAGGCCCCGGCGAGCTCCGCCACTCCGGCGCGCAGCTCGTCGGGGATGGAGGACAGTCCTGCCTTACCGTTGACGAGGTGGTGGGCGGCCCAGGCAACCAGCCATCCCGCGCGTACGACGGCGCGTTCCTCGTCGTCGTCAACCACAATCCCACCGGCGTTCCACCAGAGCTCGAGCTGAGGCAGGCCGGCGGCGGCGCGTGACGGCGCCGCCTCCGCGACGATGCGGTGAGCCAGCTCGACCGAGGCGCGGTCGAAGCCGATCCCGACGATGGCACCGTCGGCGATCCGCGCCGCGAGGGCGAGCGAGCGCGGCCCGTGCGCGGCCAGGTAGATCGGGGGACTGCTGGTTCCCGACCGCTCCATCACTAGCTCCTGACCTCGCCACGCCGCGCGGCCGTGGTGGAGCAGCGCGCGCACGCAGCCCATGTACTCCTCGAGCGTGCCGAGGGTGGCACGCTGACGGCCCAGGTTGACCACTCCGCTGTCCCCGGTGCCCACACCCAGGAAGCTCCCACTGGGGCTTGCATGGTGGAGGCTCGCGACGGCCGATGCGGTGACGAGCGGGTGCCGCGTGACGGGGTTTGTTACCCCGACCCCGACGGGGCAGGTGGTCACGCGCTGAGAGAGCGCGCCCAGGGTGGTCCAGCAGTCGGCGTAGCGGCTAGGGGAGTCCCAGACGCTGACCCGCGCGGCACCCCACTCGACCAAACTCTCCGCCTCCTCGACGGTGCGATGGATGCCACGCGGATTGATGCTGACATCGACGTGGGTGCGCGCAGAGGTCATCGCACCGCCCGAGCGACCGAATCGTCGTAACCGACCTGCCGGTCGGGATCGTGAAGCAGGAGGCCAAGGAGGTCGAGGAAGTCGTGGGCCATCCCCGCGATGGTCTCCTCGTCGAACAGCGCTACGGCGTAGCCCCACTCGATGAACATCTCCGCGGACCGTTCGGCGCGGCCGCTGCCTTTGGCGTCGAAGATGTTGACCTGCAGGTCGAACTTGACCCGCAGGTTCTGGCCGACCTCCACCCGCGCGTCGGTGCCCGGTAGTTCGTAGGTGTTGGTCGTCAGGTAGGACATCGCCACCTGCGCGAGCGGGTGCCGGTGCGATGACCGGGATGGGTTGAGCGCCCGGACCACCTCCTCGAACGGGAGGTCCTGGTAGGAGTATGCATCGATGTCGACCTTGTGCGTGCGACTCACCAGCTCGCGGAACGACGGTGTGCCTGAGGCGTCGATCCGGAAAACCAAGGTGTTGACGAAGAAGCCGACCACACCGTCGAGGTCGCCGTCAAACCGTCCGGTGACGAAGCCTGCGACCGTGAGGTCGTCACCGGCGCCGCGCTGCGCCAGGAACGCGACGAGCGCCGCCTTGAGGAGGGTGAAGGGCGCAACCCGTTCGGTTCGGGCGAGCTCCATGATGCACTCGCGAGTCTCGTCGGGTACCAGCAGTGCCACGGTCGCGCCACGTGTGTCCGGGACGGCCGGACGCGGCCGATCCATCGGCAACGGTGTCTCCTCGGGCAGCCCAGCGAGACGTCCGACCCAGTGGTTCAGTTGGCGTGCGGCCAGGCTGCCTGGGTCGCGGACGTCGCCGAGGAGCTCACGCTGACGGGCGGCGTAGTCGCGGTAGTGGAGGCCGAGGGGCTGCCACGAGGGCGCGCTCCCGGACCGGCGCGCGACATAGGCCGCGCCCAGGTCGTCGAGGAGGGGTGGCAGGGAGGCCTCGTCCACAGCGATGTGGTGGATCACAACGACCAGCACGGCACCGGAGCTATCTTCGCTGGAGAGCAGCCACGCGTGGAGCGGGAGCTGGTCAGCGAGCTCGAAGTCGTGCTGCGAGACCTCGCGCACCCGATCGTCCCGCCGTGCCTCAGGGCCGGTCTCGACGGTGAGCAGGCCAGGCAGAGTCGCGGGCTCCCAGACCGCCAGCTGGGCGCGTCCGCCGACGTCCGCGTAGCTGGTCCGCAGGATCTCGTGGCGTGTGACGATGTCGCGCAGGGCTGCGTGCATGGCCGAGGCGTCGACCGGGCCGGGGAACCGCACGACGAGCGGGACGTTGTACTGGGCATCGGGCCCGGTGATCTGGGTCAGCAGCCAGATGCGCGCCTGGCCGAAGGACAAGGGGACGTCCGGGACGAGACGGTGGTTCACAGGATCGCCTCTTCACTGCTCCGCGGTGAGCCTGTGGTGCCACCGAGCCCGTGCTGGTCGCCGGTGAGGCTGGTGCGGTCGATCTTGCCATTCCTGGTCCGGGGCAACGAGCCCAGCTCCACAACCTGCGAGGGCAGCATGAACGGTGGCAGCGACCGCGCGAGGAACTCCTGGTAGTCGGCCGCTCCGATGCGTCGCGTTGCGACATAGCCGACAAGTCGCTGGTGCGCCCCGGTGCCCTTGACGACGACGCACGCGTCGGCGACGCTCGGGTGCGCGCGCAGCGCAGCCTCAACCTCGCCGAGCTCAACGCGGAAGCCGCGGAGCTTCACCTGGTCGTCCATCCGGCCCAGGAAGTCGACCGTCCCGTCGTCGCCCCACCGAGCGAGGTCCCCGGTGCGGTAGAGCATCCGCCGTGCGTCGAGGGGGTCGGGGACAAAACGCTCCGCTGTCAGCTCGTCCCTCCTGACGTATCCCCGTGCCAGGCCGTCGCCACCGATGTGCAGCTCGCCAACCTCTCCCCGTGGGACGCGGTGTCTATCCTGCAGGATCGCGACCTGGGTGTTGGCCACAGGCCGCCCGATGGAGAGCCGGCCCGTGGTGAGGTGCCGGGGCTGGACGTCGAGGCCTGTGCTGAAGGTCGTCGCCTCCGTCGGGCCGTACATGTTCAGCACCCGCGGGCCACCGGCGCCGAGGACGGCCCCGACCGCTCCGGGGTCCAGCACGTCGCCACCGACGAGCACAGTGCCGATCCCGTTGAGGGCGGCTGGTGCCTCGTAGGCGTGGGCGTGGAACACCGCGGGCGTGAGGAAGAGCACCGAGACCGAGTGCTCGCCCAGGAAGTGCGTCAGCTGCTGGTGGACCAGCATGTCGTCGGTGTCGAGGCCGACGAGCGTGGCGCCATTGAGCAGAGCGCCCCAGATCTCGAAGGTGGAGGCATCGAAGCTGGCGTTGGACCCGTGGGCCACAACGTCGTCTGGCCCGAGGCGCACGTAGTCGGTGTTGACGACGAGGCGGCTGATCGCGCGGTGCGTGATGGCGATGCCCTTGGGCCGGCCGGTGGACCCCGAGGTGTACATCACGTACGCCGTATCGGACGCGGAGCCGGGGAACACCGGAGGCGCACCGGCGGCGTCGCCGATACGCTCGGCCGCGCCGGCGTCGATGACCGGCACGCCCGGCCCCGGGTCCTGGTCGCCGGCGACCAGGACCGCGGTGGCGTCGCTGTCGGCCACAAAGAAGGCGTTGCGTTCAGGCGGATTGAGGTCGTCGAGTGGAAGGTAGCCGGCACCGGCCATGAGGATCGCGAGGTAGGCCACGATCCGCTCGATCGTGCGCCCCTCCTGTACCGCGACGACGTCGCCCGGAGCTACACCACAGGCGCGCAGGCCGTGGCCGAGGTGAGTCGCTCGGTCGACCAACTGGCCGTAGGTCAGGGCGTCACGTGAGGCGACCACGGCGCGAGCGTGCGGGGTACGGCGGGCCCATGCGGCAACCTGCGCGGGCAGCGTGTCGTCGCGCGGGTAGGGCCGTTGCTCTCCGTGCTCGAGCTGTGTCAGCTCACGGCTGCTCGGCACGGTCAGTGCGTGAGCGGCGCGCGGCCGCTCACGGCCTCAGAGATACCTCGCGGTGTGCGCGCAGTAAAGATGTCGCGCAGCGAGATCGGGATGTCCAACTGGTCGCGCACCTGGGCGACGACGCGGCCGGCCAGGACCGAGTGACCGCCGAGGTCGAAGAAGTCAGAGTCGGCGTCGACCTCCTCGACTTCGAGGACGGAGCGATAGGTGTCAACGAGGCAGTCGACCACTTGGCCGGATCCTGCGGCTTCTGGCATGGTTCCTCCCTCCCGGGCAGCACAGCAAACTTCGCACGCCCCCGCACCCCGAGGTACTGACACCCATCAGTACCGGGAGTGCCGCATCGCTCGGGTGCTCGTTGACACGTCGTTCCAGCACAAGGAGCACCAACCATCCTCGGCTTCCGGGTGAGGCAGAACCCCATCCAGCCCTGAGCTCGGAGCGAGAGCGGATCCTCGCTGCGCTTTGGGACGAGGCGGGCTCGCTGTCGACCGTCGTCGCGTTCGCTCTCACCGGTACCCTCGTGCTCAGAGTTCCCGCGACTCGCTGCTGATGGCGCTCTCGCTCGGGTGGGCAGCCAGGAGGAGCAGGCCATCGAAGCGTGGTGCGAGGACCGCGAGTCGGGGATGACCGCTGAGAACTTCGCCTGGCTCGACTGCACGGATCGGCGACGGCTAGCTAGCCGGCCCGGCGCGACGCCTGCGCGAGGAGCTGCTCGGTATCCAGCACGGGCACCCTGCCTCGACGAGTTGGGATGATGCGCGCCATGCACTGAGCCCGGGCGGGCTCAGGCCTCGTCGAGCCCGGCCACCGCACGCGCCGCGGCGAGCCGGACCAGCCGGTCGACGGAGTCGCCGGGGAAGAGGTTCCGGTCGTAGGTGGCTGCTACGTGCGGCGCCGACTCGTTAAGAGCCCAGGCGAACACGAGCGTGTCCTTCGCGCTGGATGCGCCGTCGAACACCATCTCGACCGACTCGGCCGAGATCCCGGGCAGCCGCAGGTTGGGCTCGGCGGAGTCTTCCTCGGTCACGCCGAGCAACATCCCGGCTGCTCGAGGGGACGCGAAGGGCGTCGACCAGGCGTCGCCGGCGATGCCGAGCGGCAAAATGTGGTCGGAGGTCTGCACGCTGCGCTGGAGGACGTCGCGCACGGTGTCGAGGTGGGACCTCGAGGTGTCCCTCAGGTGGACGGGAACGCCAAGCGTGAAGAGGCCGAGCGTCTGGTAGCTGGCGGGCCTGAATCGTCCGTGGTGGCGGAAGGCGAGGCCAACGGTATCGTCGCTCGACACCTCCTGCATGCCGCTCATCGCGGCCGCGGCGATCACGGCGAATGGGGTGGCGCGTGCCTGACTCGCGGCTGCACGGACCCTCGCCCGGGCGTCGGGCGGAAGGTCGAGTTCGAGCGTCGTCATGTCCGGCTCGGCATCGGACTCACCGCGGAGCGAGAAGCCCGGCGGGATGGACCCGAACTCGCCGATGTAGCGAGTCCAGAACTCCCGACGGTCGCGACCCCATGCGCCGGCGAACTCGTCACGCATCGTTAGTGCGAAGTCTCGGTAGGTCGCGCTCTCCGTCGTATCGGCCACGGTGCCTTCGAGCGCCTGGCGGTACTGGACGTTGAAGTCCCGCAGGAGATAGCGCCAGGACATCTCGTCGCTGATGATGTGGTCTACAGCGATCCCCAGTAGGTGCCGCTGGTCGTCCTGCTGGACGAGGACAATGCGCGCGAAGCGGTCGCCGGCCAGGTCGAAGGGGGTCGCCAGGCTGCGGCGCAAGATCGCCGCCGCCGTCTCGTCGGTGTCGGCGGTGTGGAGTTCGACCTCGGCAAGAGGATCACGGTGCGTGAGCGCCTCGACGGGCGAGGCGTACGTGCGACGCATCGCGTCGTGGCGCAGGCACACCCGCCGCCAGGCGTCGCGGACGGCATCGACGTCGAGCGGACCGGTCAGCCACCAGATCTCGTAGAGAAGGTTGTGCCAGTGCGAGAAGGCACCCCGCAGCCGCGCCTCCTCGGCAAGTGATGTCGGGCCGCGGTAGACAGCACGATCGATGCTCACTGCGCGGCTCCCGCCGCGCGGGCGTCGTGCGGGCTCAGGACGAGGATCCATCCGTGCTTACCGTGGACGCTCCCGAAGTGCCGTACAGGAGCGTGGCCAGGCTGCGTGGCGTGGTGTGGGTGAAGACGTCGCGCAGGCTCACGCTGGTGCCGAGCTGCTGGTAGATCTGGCCGGCGACCTGGAGGACGTGCAGCGACGTGCCGCCGTTCTCGAAGACGTCGGAATCCTCGTCGAGGCCCGGCTTGTCCAGGGCCTGTCGCCAGATCTCCGTTAGGTCGGCGATCTGATCGGGCTGCACGTCGCTCGGTCGGTCCATGCGCGGGAGCTCCTCGTTTCACCGTCAGACATCGGAGCGCGGACTCGTCGAGTCACGCTGGTCGTCGACGCTACGGCCCGCCCGACGGGCCCCGTACTGACATCGGTCAGGGCTGCGGGTCGGCCGGGCCCCGCATCCTGGCACCCTGACAGGACTGGGGTCGGGGACGACGGCCAGTCTTGCAACCGGTTGGAGGTACCCATGTCGTCGAGGCTTCCCATGTTGAGCGCCCAGTTCGCATTCCTGATGGAGGGAGAACGCACGGGCAGGAGGGGCAGCGTATGCATGCAGTTCTCGGCGTTGCCGGGGAGCCTGGTGGCCCGCGACGTCGAGGAGGTGCTCGCGGCGGTGGCTGCCACGAACCCCGCGCTCTGCTACCGCCCGCGGTTCTCGCGGGGCGAGGCCGGCCAGGAGTGGGTGCCGGGCTGGTGCGACTTCGCCGAGATCTGGGCTGAGTCGGAGGGAGCCGCGGACCGCGACGTCGTGCACCTGGTCGCAGGGTTCGAGAGCGATCGGGGCGGTGCCCCGATCGGGGCTCGGCTGATCCGTTCGCCCACGGGCGAACGATTGGCCCTCGTGCTGGACCATGCCCTTGTCGACCAACAGTCGTTGCTGCTGGTGATGCGTCAGCTCGCCGCCCCTCGCGCCTCCAACCCGGGCGAGCGCGAGCGCTTCGAGGAAGCGGTCCACGACCGGTTCGCATTTGAGAGCGCGGCCGCAGACGGCGCCTCGGTCGTGTTCTGGGGGGACCGGCTCGCGTCGGCAGGCGGAGCGCTCCCGCGCGTGCGGCAGGGAACGGCCACGACCGTGCCGACGGTGGCTCTCCAGAAGGTCACGGTGCCGCAGGGGTTCCGGGGCTCGTTGTTCCCCTACCTCCTCTTCTCCCTGCACCGGACCATCCAAGACGTCCTGCCCGGTTTGGGGGCGTCCGTCCTCGGTTACCCATGGGGTGGGCGCGACTCGCGCGTGGCCGATCTGGTCGGGTGCTTCATGAACACCGCGGTCTCGCTGGACATCACCGGGGCGCGCATGGGCTCGCGCGACGCGACCGCCTTCCGGGATGCCTGGTTCGATGAGCTCGACCACATCGACGTGCCCGTCACGCGGTTGATGGGGCTCAACGCCGACTTTACCGGTGCGGTGTCGGCCTACCTCAGCTTCTCCGGTGGGTGGCTGGACACGGTGGACATCGCCGGGACCGCGGCGGTGCAGATGTCACCGGCCTACGCCGAGATCCCGGTGACCGCCACCTTCCAGGCCGCCGCGTCGGCCCGCGAGGGCGAGCTGCAGCCCTGGCTGATCGTGGACGAGTCGGTGCCGGGGTTTGACACCGACGAGCTGGGAGCGCGCTGGCTCCACTGGCTCAACGAGGTGCTGTCGGAATGACCCGATCGGGGCTCAGTCGGCCAAGGCCGACCTGATATCCGGCAGAACGGTCCACGACGGACCGCGAACCATGCTGGTGCCGTGGGCGCTTGCCGGGTCCCGACACGAAGGATGCGCCGCCACAGTGAACGCATTCGAGCTCCGAGACATCTGTTCCTCGCCCTCCGCAACGGCCAGGACCAGCACTCCCTGGCCGGCAAGCGTGACCCGCCCCACAGGCGGACCGACGTGTCGAGGGGAGCCGGGAGCACTGCCATGAGACGCTCGAGGCAAGGTGGACGGACCTGCGGCGCGAGCGCCTGCAGGAGGGGCGCTGACAGCTCCGTGCTGATCCGCGGACGGGTGTCCGCCCAGGACGGCGAGGCCCCCGACGGTGTGGCGCTGAGCTGCGTCGGCGCCGCGATGACGTATCACGAGCTGGACATTGCCTCCGACGCGCTCGCACAGCGAAGCAGGCGTCAACGGTGGCCAGGCCGTCGTCGTGGTGATGGATGAGCTCAATCCCCTTCGTCGCACTGCTTGAGGTGCTCAAGGCAGGAGGCGCCTACCTCTACCTCGATCCGGCCGAAGTCTGCCTGCCCCGGTCGCACCGAGGCCCTGATGGCTGACAGGTGCCAGTACCGCGTCGAAAACCGCTCGCGCATCCTCGGGGAAGTCGAGCGTCGAAGGAGCCGAGCATGTCCATGTCACCCACCCCCGCGTCGGAGGATGCGTCGCCCGACGAGTCGCTCTGGCTCCGGGTCTTCAAGGACGTGCTCGAACTCGGCGACCTCACCGAGGACAGTGACTTCTTTCAGTCGGGCGGCTACTCCCTCCTCATCCCGCAACTGATCAGCCGCTACGAGGAACTCGCGGGGTGGCGGCCGCCGGCGCGCCTGGTGTTCGAGTTCGGCTCTCCGCGGGAGCTTGAGAGGGAGATGGCCGCGAGGAGCGAGGCGACCGAGACGGCTTCCCCGTGACAGGCGACCCCCGCCCGGCGCCGTGGCGATGCACGGCGAAGGAGGCCGTGCAGATCAACAAGCACGGGATCGACCTGACCATCTACGCCCCGGCCAACCCGTCGGCTACCGTGGCGAGGATCGAGGTGCAGCGGGGGCATTTCCAGGAGTTCTACAACACCCGCAGTACGTACCTCTACTATGTAGTCAGGGGCAGCGGCACGTTCTATGTCGATGACCAGCCGCACCAGGTCGGACCTTCCGACCTGGTCACCGTGCTCCCCCGGAGCAGGGTCCACTACTTCGGCAGCATGGAGCTCGTGCTCACTGTCGCTCCGGCCTTCGACGAGCGCGACGAGCACCACGTGCGGTTCATCAGTGAGGCCGAAGCCCCGCGCCGGTGACCACGTCACGGCCGCGCAGACCAGCATGTTCTTACGCTTCCACTGGAAGTGGACAATCGGGCTCACTGGGAGTAGGAGGTTTGGGATGTTGAGTCGGCGGAAGCTCACTCCGAAGTACTGGGCCGAGGCGAGTGCTTTGATGGTTGATTCCGGGCGTCCTGTCGCGGACGTTGTGGACGCTCGGTCCCGGCTGGTCGAGAATAAGGCCAGCGCCGCATGACTCAGCAAGCGAGCACGAGGCTGGAACTGCGCAACCCGCTACCAGAGGACCTGGCGCAGGAGTTGGAGCGGCGGCTGCTGTTCCTCTCCCCGGAGATCGTCGGTTTCGAGCTCCATTGCAGGGATGGGCAGGTGCACAGTCTCACCCTCACCACAATGGGGACCCCTGACATGGACCGACTGTCCGCGAAGGTGGACACCGTTGTGGACCGAGAGATCCGCCAGCAGACGGAAGCCCCGAGTAAGCGGATCTGGGAGTCCCCGCACTCGCGGACCGCGGATTCCGGCGTGTACCAACAGTTGCTGGAGCGGGACATTGTCAGCGAACAAGGTGAGGGCCAGGTAGCCATCGGCGAGCCGCTGCTGAGCCTGCTCAACTGGTTCGATCACCGGTTCCGCGGAATGCTGGACGCGGCCTTTGACGTCACCGAGTACCGCTACCCGACGCTCATCAGCACGCGAGCGTTGGAGCGAGCAGGTTACCCGGGCTCCTTCCCGCAACACCTGATGCTGGTCACTCGGCTGCACAATGATCTAGACACCTACCGGGAGTTCACTGATCGGCTGGCCGATGGCCCTATCGATGCCGCTGTTCTGGAACACTGCCGGAACATCGATTACTGTCTGCCGCCGACGATGTGCTATCACACCTTCCACCAGTACCGCGGCCGTACCCTGGAGCCGGACGGCTTGAAGGTAGTCACCTGCCGGGGGAAGTCGTTTCGATATGAGGCTGGTTACGCCACCACCCTGGAGCGGCTCTGGGACTTCACCATCCGGGAGGTGGTGTTCCTCGGGACCCGACACGAGGTCCTGGATGCCCGGGAATGCTATCTCGCCGAGATTCTCGCCTTCACCGAGGAGTTGGGTTTGGCCGGCCATTGCGAGGTCGCCAACGACCCATTCTTCGGCGGTGTCGACAGCAGCGCGCGAATCTCCTCGCAGCGGATGCTGGAACTCAAATACGAAGTCCGGCTCGATGTGGGGGACGGCCGGGACATCGCCTGCGCCTCGTTCAACTTCCACGACGCGCTGTTCGGCAAGGCTTTCGACATTCAGCTTGACGATTCAGGACCGATTCGCACCGGTTGTGTCGGCTTTGGTCTCGAGCGCTGGGTGTACGCCTTTCTCTGCCGCTACGGCGCCGATCCGGCTGATTGGCCGTCGGCAGTAGGCTTCGGACCGGCTGGTCGCGGTCTCCCTGAGGACAGGTTCGCCGGGCGGGACTCGCGGCGAGGAGCGGTTCAGGGGTGGCTGTGACGCCGTCCAGCTTCGGGGCCTGCAGGCTCCTGGTCCGCGCCGACCGGGTCGAGCGACTCGAGCGTCGACGTACAACCCTCCTGTGCCGGTTGGTGTACGGCCTGACCTGTCGGTCTGTCGGCGTGGTGATCATGGAATGAATTCGCCTCAGGTGACGAGTGTGAGACGGGTCCTTGAGTCGGTAGCGGGGCCGTCGAGGTTGAGGACGTCGCAGCGGTGCAGGAGCCGCTCGAGGATGGCGGTGGCGAGGACTTGGTCGCCGAGCATGCCGCCATTCGGTGAAGGACTTAATGCCGGTGATGATCATCGAGCCGTGTTAGTAGCGGAGGGAGACGGGCTGGAACACCATGGTGGCCTCCGCTCGGTTGAGCGGGGAGATGTCCGACCTCTAGGCGGCAACTTGCCGGTTGGACCGGCAGGAGGCCTCGGCCGCGCGAAGCCGGCGGAGGTTGGCCAGGGTGGTGAAGTAGATCGAGAATCCGGCCTGGACAGACCCCGATCGCGAGGGCGACGGCGAGAATGGTCTTGCCGACTCCGGGTGGCGCTAGCAGGACGACGTTGGACTTGGCACGGACGAACTCGAAAGTGGCCAGGTCGCAGACATTGCGGGCGTCCACACAGGCTGGAAAGCAGTTCGAAGTCGTTGAGGCTCATGTGATGGGGCAGCCCGGGCAGCTTGAGCGTGCTGCGGAACTGGCGGGCCTTACGCAGGCCGAGCTCTTCTTCGAGAGGAGTTCGACGAAGTCGAGTAACCCATCTGCGCGTTCTCGGCCTGTTCGACGAGCTCGGTGAGATGGGTACGTTCGAGTTGATGAGGTGGTCACGAATCCGGTCGGTGGTCAGGCTGCTCACGAGTGGTCACCCTCGGCTCCGTGGTGGATGGCTTGTGTTTCCCTCCAGTCAAAGGGCGTTGAGGCCGAGCGCGGCGATCAACGAGTCGGCGCCGGACTGGGTAGGGTGACCGGTGCGGAAGGTGCGGAGTTTGGTTCGCACCACCGGGCCAGCGGGCGTAGGAAACTGTTCGCAGCGTTCGACCAGTTCGACCAGTTCGCCGTCGGGAGCCGCAGTGGAAGTGTCGGCATGGTCGGCAAAGCTTGCCTTAGGCAATTAATTCTCATGGCGAGGCTGTATTCCTGCGCATAGTTCCGGAAATTCAGGCGGTTGGCGGGGCGGGTTTGCTATAGTCATCGGCTCTAGCAACTCGCATTCGAACGGTGCTCGGCCAGGTTGAAGCGCAAGTTCAGGATGGAGTGGGCTGTGACTGATCGCTGCAGTGTGTCCCTCGGTGAATCATGACGGACAGCCGGGCGAACGGGACGGATGCGGGCGCGACGATCTGGCTGACAGGATTGCCCAGCTCGGGCAAGAGCACAATTGCCAGGCACGCGGCGAAGCGGCTGGAAGGTGACGGCCATCGGGTCGAGATCCTGGACGGAGACGAGATCCGCTCGAGGTTCGGCGCCCGGGGGTTCACTCGGGCCGACCGCGACTTGAACGTTCGGCAGATCGGTTGGACTGCGGAGTTGCTGGCCCGCCACGGAGTCAAGGTGCTCGTTCCCGTCATCGCACCCTACGCCGAATCGCGGCTCGCGGTCCGCGAGCAGCACGAGCTTGCCGGCGTCCGCTTTCTTGAGGTCCACATTGCCGCACCTGTGGAAATCTGCTCCCGCCGCGACGTCAAAGGTCTGTACGCGTTGCAACGTTCAGGACAACTGACGGGACTGACTGGTGTGGATGACCCGTATGAACCACCGGAGTCTCCTGAGCTGTGCCTGCGGACGGAGGCGTTCGAGATCTACGAGACGGTCGACCAGTTGATGGCGATGCTGTCATCCCGAGGCCTGGCCTGACCTAGGAGGATCTCCTCGTACCCGGGTCCAGCCGGCAGGATCTTCGTTGCCGCCCGACCGTTTTGTCCGGCGGCGACCGCGGTTCGGGAGCGGTCCCCGGTTGTTGCCTTCGCGCCGTACCCCAGACTGTCCAGAGGCAAGCGCAGCCTCCATTGGCTGTGGGATGTGAGAAGAGCCGGCCTGGGTGTGAATGAAGGTGCCGGTGAGGTAGCCGCGGGTGCCGTCGTTGGCGAGGCCGCTCACGACGAAACTCCTCCGGCCGGGATTGTCCACGTCGAGGCCTTGTCAGCTGAACTCGCCACAGCCCATGGGCTGTGGCGAGGTTGCCGGTCCAGAGGGTCAGCCGATGGACACCGGGGACGAGTCCTCGGCCGGGTTCGTCTGTCGTTGTGACACCTCATGGGCAGTGGTGTATTTGAGCGGGCCCACTCCTTTGCCGGCGTAACCGGTGATTTTCCGGCGAACTCGCCACTGACCTACTGTTTGCGTCGGGTCCTGACGGTGGTTGCGGAGCATCAGAGTCTGCGTGCTTGTCATAAACCCGCCGAAGACGACCTTCGCGACGAGCTTGTCGAAACGACCGCTCCGAGATTCGGGGGTTGTGACAGCCCAACGGATGCAGGTCGATGTGCCGGGGGCAGGGCGACCTCGGACTCGCCCCATGATGGCTCGACTGCCCATGCTTGTACGGCGGCCGCTGTGCACTCCGCCTTCAGATGCTGATTCTGCGCGAGTCACATCAAACGGAACACGGTGTCCGCGTCACATCGCTAACCCACCGCACCCACTCGCGGAATCTCTTGAGCTGCTGACATCTGCCAGTACCGGCTGGCGCGGGGGCCGCAGATGCTCGAGGAGCGTCCCACTGCGTCCAACGGGACTGAGAGGAAGACATGTTCCCGCTCTTCGAACGGCCCGGGCCCCTTGAGCCGCCATCCATCTACGAGGAGATGCGGGAGAAGGCGCCCGTGGCGCGCGTCCCCGTGCCCAGGTTCGACAACGCCTGGCTCGTCACGTCGTATGACGCGGTGGCTACTGTGCTTTCCGACCGTCGTTTCGTCGGGGCTCCACCGGCGGCCGGGGCAGAGGGTGCCGCCGACGGGCACGCCCGCGTGCGTCGGCTCGTGACCCGTGGGCTCACCGCTCGCAGGGTCGAGGCGGTGCGCCCGTACGTCGAGGAGATAGGCCGCAGCTACGTTGCCCGGATGACCGCGCAGAAGGTGGACGCGACGCAGCCCATCGACCTGGTCGAGGCCTTCTCTGCTCCTCTGGCGATCAACGTGCTCGGCGAGTCTCTCGGCGTGCCGATGGAGGAGCGAGCAGCCCTGCGTGGGTGGGTCGAGGAGGCACTGCTGATCGGTAGCGTGCCCAACGGCGAGCGCATGCGCCAGGGGGTGGCGACCCTCAAGGCTTACGTCACGGAGCTGGTGGCCGCCAAGCGCAAGAGCCCAGGCGACGATGTGCTCACCGACCTGATCGCCGTCCGTGACACCGACGACGGGCGCCTCAGCGACGAGGAGCTCACCACGCTGATCATGGCACTGCTGGAGGGCGGCTACCTCAGCCCGCGCAACGCGATCTCGGTGGCCGTCATGCAGGGCATCGTAGAGGGGCGCACCAGCGAGACCGATCCCGACGTCGACGAAGTGCTCCGGCTGCTCGCCGGACTGACGGGCGAGGCGCTGCCTCGCTGGGTGCAGCGGGACCTCACGCTCGAGGGCGAGCAGCTCGTCGCCGGCGACATGGTGCTCGCCCGCCTGGAGGCGGCCAACCGGGACCCCAAAAAGTTCCCCGACCCGCACCGCTATGTCCCAGGGCGCGGCGTCGCGCATCTGACGTTCGGCCGGGGCCCGCACCACTGCCTGGGAGCCGCCCTCGCGCGGATGGAGCTGGTCACGGCCCTCAATGTGCTCGCGCGCGAGGTGCCGAACCTCCGGCTGGAGACCACGGTCCAGGACGTGCCGTGGTCCCACGGCTTCGCCGACTCCGGGCCGGCCACCCTCTACGTCTCCTGGTGACCTGAGCCCCGCGGCTATGCCGGATGAGGCAGGCTGGGCGATGCTGGACACCACCGAGTGACCGCGCAGGACTGCTGAGCGGTTGCGGGCTGGGCCTCACCCACCAGATTTGTGAGCTGCCGAGAAGGGGCTGCCTGCTCGGCCTATCGACAATTGTGGGAGGCCCCGGCTTGCGGGCGTACGGCTGTTGCACCCGACGTGGACGCCTCATCGGTTGCTGCGGCCGATCGACGGCGTCACGCGCTTGCTGTTTCAAGCGAAGGTGGCCCCGTCCTACAACTACCTCACGTCCTAGTCGCGGGCTTGCCAGACCCAAGTGGCGGTGGCTTATCAGGCCGGACCACCGAGATCTGCCGGCGGCGGGCGTCCATGCGAGGTCCTGGCACCATCGAACCGTCCAGAAGCCCGCTGGCGTCACCCCGGGTGGTCCACCGGCTAGGTTGCCTGCGTGGGATCGGTACCTTAACCCGCTTCAGGCCGGCCGTCGAGGTCGGTGACTGGCGCCGGCTTTCCGGGAAAGGCTCGGCTCGCTCGTCGGCCTGGAGTCCTCGGAGCTTTCGTCGAGCGGGGTCTCGGTCGCAGGGAGCGATCACGACCGCAACAAGAAGACGACCATCGCCATCGGCGCGATCGCCCGCGAGCTCGCCGACTCGTCTCTGGCCGTACTTGAGAAGCAGCAACCCACGACCTGCATCGTCGACCAACCCGGGCCTGATGGCAGACCTCGGAGCGACGGTTACCCGACTATGAGCAGCGCGTCCAAGGTTCGTGACGCTCGTTGCTGGACACGCGGTTCCGGTCCTGCCGAAAGCACCAGTCTCGCGGCAGCAGTCTGACCGCGCCTCACAACGACTCGCTTACCAGGATTGGAAGCCCGACGAAGCACGGGGCGCCCTCCCCTCAACCGGGACGGGCGTGTCACCGTGCCCCATGACAAGCGGCCCTACGTATCAGTCGGCCACGACCTGGTCGAGTGGCGTGTCGAGCACGCGGAGCCCGCGCGCAACGAAGGTGCTCATGGCTATGAGGGCCAGGAGGCCGGCGAAGGTGCCGGTAGCCACTGCCGGGCCGACGGCCGAGGCCAGGAGCCCGGCGGCGAGCGCGCCGACCCACCGGATCGACGACGCGCCGAACTCGATGGCGCTCGAGGCCCGGCCTATCAGCCGGTCAGGGATGATCCGCGCCTG
This sequence comes from Kribbella sp. WER1, assembly GCF_054189145.1. NCBI lineage: Bacteria > Bacillati > Actinomycetota > Actinomycetes > Propionibacteriales > Kribbellaceae > Kribbella > Kribbella sp. WER1. Next base: position 5,333,604 of record NZ_CM135186.1, read on the forward strand.
ATAGGACGAGAAGAGCACGTTGAGCGGTGCGACGACGAACATCAGGAGCGCCATCAGGACGCCGACGGCCCAAGCGGTCGTGACCACCGCGATCCCGGCGACCGCGAGCGCCATCAGCCACGAGGCGACGATGACCAGCAGCCGACCGGGGATCGCGTGGACGATCCTGGCAGCGACGAGTGCGCCGACGAGGCCGCCGATCGCTCCGATGGCGTTGACAGCGCCGACCAGCGCCGGGCTGCCGCCACGGGCGTGCACCAGGACGATGACGAGGATCAGCAGGCCCGCTGCGCTGGCGTTGATCAGGGCGGCCCAGACCGTGACGAACCGCAGGTAGGCGTTGGACATGATGAAGCGGATGCCTCCGCCGATGCTCTTCAGCACCGGCTCGCGTGGTCCGTTCTCGTCGAGGTCGGGACCTAGCGGCCGGCGGATCATCAGCACGCCGACGATGTTGATCACGAAGGAGATCGCGTCGACCAGGAACGGCAGGAACCGTGCCACGCCGTAGAGCACGCCGCCGATAGCCGGCCCGACCAACTGGATGACCATTCTCCGGGCCTGCATCAGCGAGAAGGCGGTGGGGATCTGGTCCTCGTGGACCACGCGGCGTAGCGTGGCATACTCCGCACCACCCGAAAGACCGCCCGCGAGGCCCTGCAGGAACCCGACCAGCACGACGTGCGGGATGCTCACGTGGTCACTGAGCACAGCGATCGTGACGGTGCAGACCGCCACCGCCTGGATCGACGGACTGAGGAGCATCAGGGTCCGGCGCGAGAACTGATCCGCGAGCGCCCCGCCGACCAGCAGCGTCACCACGTAGCCGATGCTGGTCGCCGCCTCTACGGCGCCGGCACCGGTAGCGGAGCCGGTCACTGCCAGGACGAGCAGCGGATAGGCGACGACCGCCAAGGCGGTGCCGAACTCCGAGAGCGTCGCCCCGATCCACCACCCGGTGTAATCGCGGTTCCGGAACAGGAGTCCCCGGGGCTGCTGCTCGGTCTCGTGGCCCAGGACGGGCGTGGTCGGATCGTCCACGGGAAGGCTGTATCCCTTTCGGGTCGGGGATCAGAAGATGACTCGGTCCGAGCTCGACAGCCGCGCCTCGCGCGAGTTGCGAAGGTTGCGGGTGACACAGATCCGCTTGAGCCAGCGGTCGTTGCCGTCGTAGCGGGCGGTGAACGGGTTGCGGCCGTGCACAGCCTTGTGGTTGTCAACGAAGCAGAGGTCGCCGGGCTTGAGCACGACTGGCTCCAGTATCCGATCGATGGCCTCGATCAGTCCCTGGATCGCACCCCGGGCCGGTTCCTCGAGCTGGTCGACATCCATGAAATAGGGGTCGAGACACATGTAGGGAGACCGGGCAGCCCCCGAGAGGATCGGGCGCTTCTCGGCCCGGGTGTTCATCTCGCTGATCCGAGCGTAGGCGGCGTCGAGGAGTTCCCTGGTCTCAGGGGAGACATCGCGGTTGGGCTGGTTCTTCGGTAGGTGCGACTCGTCCGGCCGGATGTGGAAGAGCGGCTGGAATAGGTGATCGACGTCGACCTCGTCCCACGGGATCGAGTCCGCCATCGCGATGGTGGTCTCGACATTGTCGGGGTTGCGCAAGCACATGAGTCCGACGTAGTCGCCGCGGAACGGATGAAAGGCGTCCTCGGTGTGCCACCAGAGCAGCTGCTTGCTGCCCGAGCCGAGCTGGTCGTCCTCGTCGCTCTTGATCGGGAGCACGTCGTGCACGAGGTACCCGTCCTGCTGGGTCGACCAGCCGAATACGTCGCCGAGCAGCGTTCCGCACAGGAAGAAGAAGACCTCCTCGGGCAGGGCGGAGGAGACTGCGTCGCGATCCCGCCAGTGGGCCGGCGTGCTGCCGATGCGCCCCTGGTCGATGGGGAGTCCTGAGATCACTGCAACGCCGCTGGGCTCGGCGAGTCGGAAGTCGTTGAGGAAGCCGCGTACGCGCCGCGGGAGTTCGTGCGCGAGGACGGATGCATTGAGCAGCAGCTCGCGGTCCTCGATGGTGGTGTACTTGTCGGTGATCTCACCGACCAGCCGATGAATGGCGTCGATCTCCGAGCCGTTCAACGTCATCCGATACATACTACTCCTCGCATTGGTTTCCGGTTGTGGTCAGTGAGCTCGGGGCCGAGCCGACGGATGCCTCGGCGAGCTCGAACTGGTGCGGAGCAGGCGGGCATGGAAGCGGGTGACGACCATCGTTGTCCTGCCAGGTGTCGTGACGCCGCGATCGTAGGCGGGTTGGACCCACCCTGCGGCTGGCATTTGTCAGGGTCGCACGGCTGTCGGACGGCGCCGGACGGGTGCGCGGCGGACCCTTTCATCTGTCAGTGTCCGACCCCGTGGCACGCGGTCATACCCTGAGGAACTCGTCGCCCTATGAAGGGCGCCGACTTAATCATCAGGATCACAGGAGATCCAGTTCCAGCGCTTAATGAGCTGGACGAACAGGAGGAGGGGGCCGTGGCCCGGCAACTCGAAGTTCTGTGCGCGCGTACGGGCACCGACCGGTGACCGTGCTCAGCCGGGTCCCCGCGGCCGCGCTCGAGGACTGGTTCCGCGTGCGCTACTTCGACGCACGGGTGGACATCAGCAGCAGCGGGGTCCACCCGTACAACCTTGGCGAGGTCCGGGAGCTGACAGGCACGACCGCCGAGGAGCTCGACGAGTTGGCCTTCCGCGACTCCCCGTCGTCCGGGCAGGACAGGCTGCGCACGGCGCTGAGTAAGAGGTTCGAGCCAGGTCCGGGCCACGAGCCGCTGGTGTGCAACGGCTCCACGGAGGCCATCCTCCTGGCAGTGTCCGCCCTCGTCGGCGCCGGCGACGAGGTCGTCGTCACGACGGCGAGCTACCACGCGCTCAACGCCCTCGCTGCGTCGGCAGGTGCCAGGCTGGTCAGGTGGGAGCTCGACCTGATGGGCGGCCGGCCCGACCTCGACGCGCTCCGTTCGCTGGTCGGCCCGCGCACGCGCGCGGTCATACTCAACTTCCCGCATAATCCCAGCGGGATCACTCTCACCGCTTCTGAGTACGACGAGCTCCTCGCGATCGTCGGCAGCAGCGACGCCTACCTGCTCTGGGACGCCGCCTTCGCCGAACTGGTCCACGATGCCGAGCCCTTACCCGATCCCTCGCGCACCATCGAGCGCTGCGTCTCCTTCGGCACCTTCTCCAAGGCGTACGGCCTGCCGGGGCTGAGGGTGGGATGGTGCTTCGCTCCGTCCGCCCTGACCCCCAAGCTCGTACAAATGCGCGACTACGTCACCTTGAATACCTCGCCGCTGCTGGAGGAGATCGCGGCGCGGGTGGTCGAGAACGCCGACGCCGTGCTCGGGCCGCGACTCGCGGAGGCCCGGGCCAACCGTGCCAGCGTCGTGGACTGGCTTGCGGCCCATCGCGACATCGTGGCTGCGGTCGCCCCCGCCGGCGGCGTGACGTTCTTCCCGCAGGTTCTCGGGGTCGAGGACACCAGGCCGTTGTGTGAGGTCCTCGCTGACGAGCACGGCGTTCTCACTGTCCCCGGTGACTGCTTCGATTATCCGGACCGGGTCCGGCTGGGCTTCGGCGCTCCCGGGCCCGACGTCGCCGCGGGGCTGGCGATTCTCGCGCGCGTCGTCCGGCAGCGGAGCCGCCGGTGAAGACGAAGGGCGACGGCGACGAGGCCATGCTCTCGCAGCCGTGCCCGTTCGCACGTCCGGGAGACGCCGACCTCGACGAGGTCGAGCGCGCGGCTTGGATCGAGTTCAACCAGGCGCCGGGGAACTCGGGCGGCCACCCGTCGAGGCTGCTGCCATGGCTGGCGCGGGCCGCACGGGACCATCGCGACCGTCCCGCCGTGTCGGCCGACGGCCAGGTTCTCACCTACGGCGAGCTCCACGACCGGGCCGAGGCGCTGGCGACTCACCTCCGAGGCTCGGGGGTGGGGCCGGGAGACACGGTGGCCGTGGTCGCCACCCGGACGGTGGTGCCCTACCCGGCGCTGCTCGCCGTGATCTCGGTGGGCGCCGCATACGTCCCGCTGAACCCCGACGACCCCACAGAGAGGCTCCGGCTTATGCTGGAGGACTGCGAGGCCCTCACCGTCCTCTCCGACGTCTTGAGTGCACCGAAGGTGCAGCCGCTGACCGGCCTGGTGCCAACATGCGCCGTGCTAGACGCGGGCGGCGCCGTGGACGGATGGCAGGACTGGTCCGGGGCCCCGGCCGCAGACCGGCCCGTACCGGCGCTCGTGGAGGGAGTGGGAGCTCCGGAGGACCCCACCGCCTACGTCATCTACACCTCAGGCACGACGGGGCGTCCCAAGGGCGTGCGTGTCGCGGAGTCCAGCCTGCTCAACCTCGTGCGGTGGTTCCACGACCTGCATGGGACCGTCGCCGGTGACCGCGTGGCGCAGAACGCCCCGCTGACGTTCGATCCGTCGGTGCAGCAGATCTTTCCCGCGTGGACCGCCGGCGCCTGCCTGGTGGTCATGCCTGAGGCGGCGCTCCTCGACTCCCACGAGCTGCTGGTTTGGCTGCGCGACGAAGAGATCACGCACCTCGACATGGTCACCTCCCATTGGTTCCACCTGCTCGACGCGGCCGTATCCAACCCCGGCCTGCGCGACCTCCCGCACCTGCGGTGGACCCTGGTCGGGGGTGAGAGCTTCACATACCAGAGCACGCGACAGTGGTACGACGTCGTCCGGTCGCCCGGCCTGCTCAACAACGTCTACGGCCCGACCGAGGCCACCGTGAACGCGACCTGCATCGTCGTACCTCCCGAGCGGACGGACGGCAAGGTTCCCATCGGGAAGCCGCTGCCGAACTACCGCCTCTACGTGCTCGATGACGCAGGCGGCGTGTGCGCGGTCGGTGAGCAGGGCGAGCTCTACATCGCCGGCGCGGGGCTGGCGCAGGGCTACTGCTCGGAGGAGGCCACCCGGAAGGTATGGCTCGATCACTGTGTCTTCGGCGACACGACGGAGCGCCTCTATCGGACCGGTGACCTGGCCCGGCTGGTGCGCGACATCGACGGCACTCCGGTACTGGAGTTCCGTGGCCGGGCGGACCGGCAGGTCAAGATCTCGGGATACCGCCTCGAGCTTGAAGAGGTCGAGATGGCGGCGAAGGCGTGCAGGGACGTGCGCGACGCCGCGGTCATGACCATCGGGGAACCGCCGACCCAGCTCGTCTGCTTCGTCGTGGGCGACCTCGATGGGCCTGCGGCGGTCCGCGCCGAGCTGACAGAGAAGCTGCCTGCGTACATGGTCCCGCACATCGTCCTGCCGGTCGGCAGCATGCCGTTCACCGCCAGCGGCAAGATCGACCGGGCCCGCCTGCTCCAGCACCTTGAGCAGGTGCGCGCCGGCCAGGCGGTCCTCGGTCGGAGCCTGACGCCGACCGAGCAGGTGGTCGCAGACGTGCTGGGCCAGGTGCTCCGCGTCCCCGTAACCTCGCCGACGGCCGACTTCTATCTCCTGGGTGGGTCCTCCCTGCTCGCCTTGCAGGTCGCCAGCATGCTGCGCGATGCCGGGATGCCTGTGCGCGCGACCGACCTCCTCGACCACTCGAGCGTCGAGCAGCTCGCGGCACACCTCGACCGAGAGCGCACCGTCCGATGACTGCACGCGTGGAGGTTGCCAGCGTCCTACCACCGGCGCTCTCCTTCTATGCCAAACCGGGCGGCACCACGGACGTGGGCCGCCACCGACCGCAGGTCGAGGCGTTCCCGCACGACGTGGACCGCCTCACGGCGATCAACCACGCCCTCGTGGTGCACGAGCACATCGCACCGGCGTACGGCGTCCTGCTGACCGACGAGGACCTCGGCACCACGCGCCACCGCTCGGTCGAACGGATGCTGGACTTCGTCACTGCACGGGACGGGCGGCCGCTCGACCAGCCGCGCGCACCGACGAGCCGGATCGCCGGCAACTGCTGGCACTTCGTGGTGCTTCTCGTCGCCGCCCTGCGCGTCCACGGGACACCTGCCCGAGCGCGGTGCGGCTTCGCTGGCTACTTCAACGAGGGCCGGTTTGAGGACCACTGGGTCGGCGAGTACTGGGATGCCGAGGAGCGGCGCTGGGTGCTGGTCGACGCGCAGCTCGACGCGATGCAGCGGAGTATGTTCGAGATCGACTTCGACCACCTCGACGTGCCGCGCGACAAGTTCCTCGTCGCCGGTGAGGCATGGGCGCGGTGTCGTGCCGGCACGGCCGACCCGGAGACCTTCGGTCTGAGCATCACGGGTCGTTTTGGGGAGTGGTATGTCGCCGCCAACCTCATGCGGGACGCCGCGGCTCTGCAGCGACAGGAGATGCTGCCGGACGATACCTGGGGGGCGATGCCGGGACCGGGCGACACCGTCGACGCCGGGCTCGCGCTCCTCCTCGACGACCTCGGCACGCTAACGCAGGGGTCCGACTCAAGGCTGGCCCAGCTCGAGCGGCTGTGGGCCGACGAGCGGCTGCGGGTCCCGGAGACCCGACCGGCGGGAGCTGAGTCTGGGTGATGACCTCGGACGGACCGTCTCCGGGCGGAGCCGCCCGCAACGAGCGGTCACGGGCCGATGAAGCTGAGCTACCTGACGGAGGAGGTCCGCGACAAGTGTCCCGACCTGGTCAGGCTCGTTTGGCAGGCCGTACGTCCGCTCCTCCCGCGCGGCGCGAGGGTGGTCTGCGCGACCCCCGACGGCCAACCGCACCTGTCGCGGGTTCAGGGCGCTGGTCGTGAGCGTCACCGGCTCAGCGGGCCCGGAGTGCCTCGCGGTGCCGGGCTGGATCGATCTGGTCGTAGAGCGTCGTCTTGAGCGCCTTGAGGTCCGACAGGTCCTCGCGCCACCCTGATTGATCGGGTACTGCGCCATATCGAAGGGCGCGTCCGGGTCGTCAAACCCACAGACCCACGCCGGCCCGGAACACGCATCGGTTGTTCAGCCGATACACAAGCAGGACGCAGTATTTGATTGCCGACGATTGGATTGAAGGTGTATCGATGATTCGAGGCATTCCCTGGGCCTTGGAGAGCGAGTCCATCTTTGTCTTCCGTGAGGTTGCGGCAGAGTTTGAACGGCCGGTGATCCTTTTCTCCGGTGGGAAGGACTCGATCGTGATGCTGCACCTGGCCCGCAAGGCATTCGCGCCGGCCAGAGTGCCGTTCACTTTGCTGCATGTGGACACCGGGCACAACTTCCCGGAGGTCCTGGATTACCGCGACAACGCCGTGGCCCACCTGGGACTGCCCCTCGAGGTCGCCAGCGTCGAGGAGTACATCGCCGACGGCCGGCTGCCTGAGCGCTCTGACGGGACCCGCAACCAGCTACAGACCGTTCCGCTGCTCGACGCCATCAACGCGCACCGCTTCGACGCGGTGTTCGGCGGCGGCCGGCGCGACGAGGAGCGGGCGCGGGCGAAGGAGCGGATCTTCAGCCTGCGCGACGAGTTCGGCCAGTGGGATCCACGCAACCAGCGCCCGGAGCTTTGGTCGCTGTACAACGGCCGGCACCGGCCGGGAGAGCACGTGCGGGTGTTCCCGCTGTCGAACTGGACCGAGCTGGACGTGTGGAAGTACATCGAGCGCGAGCAGATCCCGTTGCCGACGATCTACTACGCCCACGAGCGAGACGTCTTCGAGCGGGACGGCATGTTGCTTGCCGTCGGCCCCTACTCGCAGCCGCGTGACGGCGAGACTGTTGCTCAGCGCACCGTTCGTTATCGCACCGTCGGTGACATGTCCTGCACTGGCGCCGTCGCCTCCACCGCGGCCACTCCGGCCCAGGTTGTCGTCGAGGTCGCGGCCAGTACGATCACCGAACGGGGCGCGACCCGCGCCGACGACCGGGCGAGCGAGGCCGCCATGGAAGACCGCAAACGAGAGGGGTACTTCTGATGAGCCCCCCGATTCAGCGGCAGCTGCTCCGGCTCGCGACGGCAGGTTCGGTCGATGACGGCAAGTCCACGTTGGTTGGCCGGCTGATGCACGACTGCAAGGCGATCCTCGCCGACCAGATCGCGCACGTGAAAGCCGTCTCCGAAGCCCGCGGCGGCGACTTCGACTTCGCGCTGCTCACCGATGGCCTGCGCGCCGAACGCGAGCAAGGCATCACCATTGACGTCGCGTACCGGTACTTCGCCACCGAGAAGCGCTCGTTCATCCTGGCCGACTGCCCCGGACACGTGCAGTACACGCGCAACACCGTCACTGGCGCTTCGACCGCGGATGTGATGATCATCCTCGTCGACGCGCGGCACGGCATACTGGAACAGACTCGCCGGCATCTCGCCGTCGCCAGGCAACTCGAGGTTCCGCACGTCGTCGTCGCGGTCAACAAGATCGACCTGGTCAACTACGACGAAGCCGTCTACGCCAGGATCACGAAGGAGGTCGGGCAGCACGCCGACCGGCTCGGAATCGCCGACCTCAAGGCTATCCCGGTCTCCGCGCTCGTCGGCGACAACGTCGTCCAGCAGTCAGAGCAGACAACCTGGTACGACGGGCCGACCCTGCTCGAGATCCTGGAGAACGCGTCCGGCCGATCTGACAGTTCCGGCCGCCCGCTGCGCTTCCCGGTCCAGTACGTGATCCGTCCCCAGGCCGACGACGAGTACTGCGACTACCGCGGCTATGCCGGAACCGTCGCCTCCGGCACCATCTCGGTCGGAGACCAGGTGATCGTGCTGCCGGGCGGACACCGTACGACAGTCTCCGGCATCGATTATCCGGTCGTCTCCGCCACCACGTCCGCCGTCGCCGAACAGCCCGCCGCGGTCGCCGGCGACGCGGTCACCATCCGGCTCGCCGACAACGTCGACGTCGCGCGCGGCTCGGTCATCGTCGCGGCTGACTCCTCCCCTGGCATTCGCAGGGAGCTGTCCGCCACCGTGTGCTGGCTGTCGGAGCGACCACTGGCGGTGGGCGCCCGGATGCTCATCAAGCACACCACCACAACAGCCCAGGCGATCGTCACCAGAATCGACGGTGCGCTCGATCTCGACACGCTCGCGGTCATCGACGCCACTGGGCTCAGGCTCAATGACATCGGCAAGCTGCAGCTCAAAATCGCAGCACCACTCGCCGCCGACCCGTACTTCAACAACAACATTACCGGATCCTTTCTGCTGATCGATGCTCACGAAGGATGGACGCTGGCCGCAGGCATGATCTGCGACGGTCACATTCAGTAGGTCCGTCTGATGATCGATAGGATTCGGCGCTTGTCTGCGCGGGGACTGAGACTCTGACCACGGTCAAGCTTCTTGATTCCGGCCAGGCTTGACGGTGGTGCTCGTCGATCCGGAGCTGGGCGTGGGGTCGCCGCATACTCAACGTCTGACGGACGACGCCTGTTGTATATCCCGGCAGCCGGGATGAGCGCGTTACCGGACCGGCCGGAACATTTCGTCGACTGGTCGCGCTAGCACGTTGCCTCTGGCAGATCACCTCAGTTCGGTAGCCAAGGGGTTGACACCTAAGTCCTCCTGGCCGTCGTGGACTGACCATGATTGACAGTGCGCCTCGCCCCAGATCCCTCGACCGCAGCTTGCCTGCTTTCGCGTCCGGCAGCGCACCGCTCACCGAAGATGCCTCCGGCCCAGCTCCTTGCGGCCTTGCCGAAACTTGGGGCCTGGCCACGGTACGGACGACGTTCCTGCACCGCGTGGTTGAGACGGAACCGCGCGTGTCGACTGGCTGGCCGCCGTAGATTGGACGCGGCCAGATATCGCGGGGGTGGAAGCGGCTCTCCGACAGAGATAGGCGGGAGTTCCTCTGCGATTACGGACGGACCTGGGAGACGCGTCTCCATTGGATGTGGTCACCTATGCCCGCCGGCCGGAGACACAGGGGCGCATCCGCTGCTCGTGTCATTGATGGAGCGCGGGTTGGTACGGGTGGTTTCGGATGAGCTTGGCCTGAACACAGCCGCCGACGGCGGAGTGCTCGGCGCCCCAGTCGCCAGGCGTCGATCCAGGTCGCTGTCACATTCCACAGAATCACCAACCAGGACCGTTATCGACCAAGCGGCTGCCTGGGGGCGCTCGCCGCATCGGTGCCGACCCTCGCAGCCTCATGGGTCATCGAGGGCGTGGCCACTTGCGGTGCCTGTTGGCATGTGTCGCATCCCGCGCGCTGGGCATGAGGTCGTGGAGGCCGCTTAGATGGACGTCCGCACTCATTCCAGCCGGTATGTCTGACCTGCTTGATGCCCGCCGAATCCTCGTCGCAGTATGCCTTCGCCACCACCCAGTTGCGCTAGACGACCCGTGAGTTATGAGGATGCGTCCACAGGGGTCACCGAGGAGATTCTGAGCGGTTCCCCGAGGGGCGTCCTGTTGGCCCGGGCGCAATTGCGCAGGCCTTGCTGGTCGCCGTTTGGACGCGTCACGAACTCTCGTACGACTGGAACCCGAACTGCGCCTGGTACCGGGATGGGACCGGTGATTTCGTGCCCGTGCGTTTCGGAGGATTCCTCGTGATGACGTATCCCTCTCCTCTGCGCAGAAGCTGGGCCTCGCTGCCGTGGGGACGTGGCGTTCGTGCAGACCTTGAAAATCTCGCCACACTCAACATCGCGTCGTTCCGCGCCGGCGCCGCTACGGGGGCGCACGTCGAGCCTCTGCGGCACCCGACAGCGCTCACTCCCATCCCGAACCGGGACTTCGACGACTACGTCTACGATCTCGACGAGCAGCTGCGCCTCAGCGGACGTCGCTTCCGCCGCCGGCGGCGATGCCTGTCGGCCCTCAAGGCGGACCACACCTCGGTCGAGGCAGCGCCCCTCAACCTGGTCTCAGCGGAGACCGCGATCCGGGTCTGGCGCATGTAAGACGCCTGGGCCGCCGGGCGCGAGGAGTCCGCGACGCTCGAAGCCGAGCGGCGCGGGCTGACCAGGGCCCTTGAGAGGCGCGCCGAGGGCGGACTGGGGTGCGTGGGCCTAGATGTCGAGGGGTCACTGCGCGGCTTCGCCATTGGCGACGTGTTTCGGCGACTAGTCCACTGGGCGCCTCATGAAGGCTGAACACGACAGCGACATCCCGGCCGCAACCATGCACGCCCAGTTAGCGGCCGCACACGACGCGGGCGCGACCACGATCAACATCGGCTACGACGGCGGGATTGCCAACCTCCGCTGCGCCAAGGACCAACCCGAACCATCAGCGGATGGCCCTGATGGTGAGGCTCACCGCGCAGCGGTCACGGCAGCGCTGCACTTGGGGACGCCAGCTGGAGCAGCACCCGGTTGTCCTCGTCGGTCTCCTCCTCCGGCACATCGAGGACCACGAGGCTGATGATCCGGCTGTCCTCCTCGAACAGCATGCCGTGCTCACGCAGCAGCGCGAGCCGTGCCTGACGACCTCGCTCGAGCCCTCCGCGCATCAACGACTCCTCGGTGACGGGGGACGCCAGCCGCTCCAGCAGCCCGAGCATGGTCTCGTCCACGGGAAGCTTCCGGGCGGACCCCGAACGCGTGTCGAGGATCCAGCGGTTCCCCTCGCCACCGACGCGCAGCTCAAGTACCGGCCTTACCCCTCCGTCGGTCGCCGCCCGCCTGACGAGCCAGTGCTCGACGAGCTTGTTGACTACTCCAACATAGGCGAGCGACGAGTCCTGGTAGGCGCCGGCTCCGCGGTCACGGAAGAAGTACGCCAGCTCCCGCAGATCGTCGGGGGGGAGCGGAAACGCCTTCTCGTAGAAGTCCATCGGGACGAGGTCCAGACCGTACTTGTCGGGATCGGTGAAGTAGGGACTGTAGCGGTCGAACCGGACGAGGAAGGCGGCCTGCGGCGGAGGCAGGTGCGTCAGCTTTGGGATGTCCGCGACGTACTTGCGGTAGACCTCCTCACTCTCACCCGGGAAGCCCATCAGCAGATTCCACTCGGGGGTGATCCCGTTGCGCACGCAGTTCTTCAGGAACTGGATGTTCAAGAACGCCGTCGTGCCCTTGCCCATGAGCTTGAGAGTCTCGGTGCAGATGGACTCGATGCCGGGCTGCACCCGGGTCACCCCGACGCGTGACATGGCGGCCATGTCCTTGGCGCTCAGGGGAAGCTTGACCTCGTAGAACACCGGGGGGCCGTCCGGCCGCTCGGGCAGCTTCGCGAACACGTCGCGCGGGAAGTTCTTGGGCAGGATGTTGTCGGTGCACGAGAAACCCCTCGCCCGGTCGCTCAGGCCGAACAGCCAGGCGAACTGGCGCAGCGCCACGTCGGGCGACATCGCGCGGTAGCCCATGCCGAGTCCGTTGAGCCCGCAGAAGGTGCAGTGCGAGCGCTGGCCCCACCAGCAGCCCCGCGAGGTCTCGAACATCAGTTCCGGCTTCGCGTCGGGGTCTGCGCTCAGCTCGCCGCGCACCCGGTCGAAGGCGTCGAGATAGCCGGAGTAGTCGGGCTCGAAGAAGTCGTCGATGTCGCGATCCTTGCCGACAGCGGCGACCGTGACAGGGTCACCGACGTTCGACGACGTGACCACACCTTTGATGCCGTCGACAGCATCGAGTCTTCCTTCGAGGTGGAGCCGGACAAACTCGGGGAAGGTGTGTAGAGCCGGTCCGGAGAAGATCGCGTCGATCTCGGGAACGTTGCGCGCCAAGACCGAGCCCATCGGAGCCTCGCAGTTGGCACCGCCGATCACCGCCACCGCGTCCGGGTTCCGGTCCTTCACGACGCGGGCCATCGCCAGGGACGCGTTGGTCTGGGCGAACATCGAGGTGAACCCGATGATGTCGGAGTCGGCGAGCGCGTACTGGTCGCACAGCTGGTCGAGGAGTTCCGGGAGCCCGGCCCGGAGGTCCAGCAGACGCGCCCTGAACTCGCTCCTCTGGGGCCCGGTGTAGTAGCGGTCGAAGTAGGAGCCCTGATTGTCCTCGGCGTCGGGGAAGGCCATGCCTCGGAACATCCACTCGCCGAGACCGGTGAGGAGGTGCTGGACGTTCCCCGTGATCTCCTCGTAGGTCTCGGCGCCCAGGTAGCGGGCGACGTCAAGGTTGAGGGAGTGGACCGACACGTCGATCTGGTCGCCGAACTCCCGCCGGGTCAGCGCGGCGAGCTGACTGAGCGCGAACGACGGTCGGTCCCAGTCGGCGAACGGCATGTTGACGAGACTGATCTTGAGCATGCTGATCCTCGGTCCTGTTGTTCCGAAAGGCTCGGACGCGCACCGACCACCCCGCGTCGGATCGGTTCGGGTGCATCCGGGGCGAGGGTCGCCCTAAAGAGCGCGCGAGGTACCCAGCACCGATCAGACATCACCTCCTGGGGGCTGCGTCCTGCTACCTGATAGGACTGCAGACCCTCACTGCTCGGGCATCGTGGGCGTCGACAGGAGGTGGTGATCGGGATGCTGTCGGCCTCCTGTGCATCGCACTGCCGACCACGCCACCGGCCAGTCCAAACCTGTCATGCCGCGAAGCCGGCCACGGTCTCTGCCCAGCTCGAGCATGGAGAGTGAATGCGATGTCGGATACCACCCGGGCCAGCGTTCTCTGGCGTCCCTGGACGCCCATCACGCAGCAGGCGCACTCACTGCGGATCGTCGAGGCACACGGCAACCGCGTCCGCGACGAGGACGGCAAGTGGTACGTCGACGCCATCTCCGGGGTGCTCAACGCCTCTTGCGGGCACGCACACCCGAAGCTCATCGACGCGGCGACGCGGCAAATGGGCCAGCTCGTGCACTACGACCCCATGGTGACCAGCCACGACCCGGCCGAGACGCTTGCGTCGCGCCTCGCGGACATCCTTCCGGGCGAGCTCAACGAGACGCTCCTGCTCAACAGCGGCTCCGAGGCGACCGAGGCCGCCGTACGGATCGCGCTGCAGTACTGGCGCAATCTCGGCAAGAGCCGGAACCGCGTGATCACCTTCGAGGCCGGCTACCACGGCTCGACCTTCCTGTCCCAGAAGCTCTCCGGCCTGCCGTTCACAGTCAGTGAGTGGACCGAGCCATTCCCGATCGACCGGGTGCCGCTGCCGGCACCCGCGAGCTCTATGCAGACGCAGGAGGCAGCCGATGCGCTGGTCGCCGGCTTCGAGCAGGCCTTGCGGTCCGGGCCGCCTGCCGCTGCAGTGATGGTCGAGCCGCTGCTCGGCCTCGGCGGATGCGTCGTGCTCCCGTCCGGCTTCTTGTCCCGGCTCCGCAGCCTGTGCGATGAGTACGGGGCGCTTCTCATCCTCGACGAGGTCTTCTGTGGCTTCGGGCGGACGGGGCGCATGTTCGGCTTCGAGCACGAGGGCATCGCGCCCGACCTCGTCACGATGAGCAAGGGAATCAGCGGGGGCTACCTACCGCTGGCCGCGGTGACGGTGACCTCCCGAATCAAGCAGTCATTCCTCTCGGAGCCGCTCGTCCAGGGCCTGCGCTATGGACACACAACGGGCGGCCACGCGGTCGCCGCCGCGGTCGCCAACACCGTGCTGGACGTGATGTCCGAGGAGGGCCTTGTCGAGAACTCAGCCGCCCAGGGGCGCCGCCTGCTTGAGGGACTCGGCCGGTTCACCGGGTCGTCGCTGGTGACTGGCGTACGCGGGCTCGGGCTGGTCGTGGCGCTCGAGGCGTCCAGTGTGGATGCCGGCGAGGCGATCGCCGTGACGATGGCGGCCGAGGGCGTGATGGCGCGCCACGAACGTGGAGTCATCCGGATCGCGCCGCCGCTCACCATCAGCACCGAGGAGACCGACCAGATCATCGATGCAGTCAGGGTGGCGATCGGACAGGGCGCCGCTGCGGCCCAACCGGTCCGCTGAGGGAAGAGAGTTGACTGAATGAGCGGGAGCGCACCCGCGCTGCCCGGGGCTGGCGGTGCGTCGCGAACCGGTATCGAACTCACTCTTCTGGAGGCCCCGGCCGGTGACCCGATGGGCTGGCTGACAACCGAGGCGCCGATGGTCCTGGACCGCGTAGGACGGCAGGGCGCGGTCGTCGTACGCGGGCTGCAGATCGGTAGCCCGAAGGACCTCGCGGCGACGCGGGACGCGCTGGGCCACGTGCCCCACCGCGCCACCGAGCACTTCGCCCCCCGCGAGGACCGCGCGGGCGGGATCATGACGCCGTTCAGCTGGCCCAGGGATCGCGAGTTGTGCCCGTCGCAGGAAGGATCCTGCAGCCTGGCGCACCCTGCGCTGGTGCTCACTGCATGCGCCCGACTGCCGCGCTCCGGGTCACAGCACTACGTCAGCGATGTACGGCGCCTGCCCGAGGTGCTACCCGACGAGCTCGTCGAGAGGCTCCGCGCCTTCGGCTGGACGGTGGCCCGGACGTTCCACGAGGGGTTCGGGATGTCATGGCAGGACGCGTTCGGCGTAATGACGCGCGAGGAGCTCGAGCAGGTGCTCGCCCGCGAGGAGATCGATGCGACATGGCTGCCCGATGGCGCACTGCGCACTACACGGCACCGCTCGGCTTTCGTCGATCATCCGGGCACCGGCGAGTCATGCTGGTTCAACGATCTCGCCTTCTTGAACACCGGCAGCCTGGACCCCACCGAGCGGGAGGTCATGAGGCGCGCCTTCGGGCAGGACCTGCCGATGGAGACCACCTTCGGGGACGGCCAGCCCCTCTCGACCGGTGAGCTGACGACTATCCAGGCGGGCTACACAGCCGTACGCCGTGAGGTGACCTGGCAGGAGGGCGACGTCCTCGTCGCGGACAACCTGCTGAGCGCGCAGGGCCGTCCGCCGCTCGTCGGTTCGCCCGAGCTCCTGGTCGCTATCGCGGACCGCCGCGCCGCGCCCCCGACACCGACATGACCCTCGGGTGCCAGGGACGCACCGGCTCGTCCGACGTGGTACGGCGCCCCACATCCAGCGAACAAGCACCACAGACGTACGAGGAGTAGAGAAATGGCGCAGATCAGAACCGGTGCCAGCCTGCGGGAAATCAAAGACCAGCTCGACGTGGTCGTGGACAAGTCCGACACAGCCGGCTTCGGGGCGACCCTCTCGGTCCTCCGCGGCCTAGCCGCACCGACCGAGCTGAGGAGCATGCTCGGGCAGATCATTGCCGACGAGCACCAGTTGGCCGAGATCGCAGCCCGGTCCTACTACCACGCCAACAACTTCCTGAAGCTCGTGCTGATGGCCGGCGACACGAACCCGTGGAAGCTGCGCCTTCACGTGTGGCACCCGCAGCCTGATGTGACCGACGAGATTACCGAGGACGTCCACTCCCACCGCTGGGACTTCACGACCGCGCTGCTGGCCGGCGAGTACTGCGCGCGGGAGTTCCGGGTCGATGACGCCGGCGAGGAGCACCATCACCTGAAGTACCTCCCGGTGGGTGCCGACGAGTCCTACAGCTTGGAGCCGCACGGCACGGCCCGGCTGCTCAAGGTCTTCGAGGCTGTGCTCCCCGCCGGCACGGTGTATCGCATCAACCACGAGGTGCTGCACAACATCTCCCGCTCCGGCGGCGGTGCGGCGGCATCGCTGGTTCTCCAGCGGCCGGCCGTCACCGAGTTCACCAACGTCTACCGCCGATCCGCGGTGGAGACCGAGGACAAGGTCGCGGTCAAGGTTGAGCGCCCGGGTCCGGCAGATCTGCGCGAGGAGCTCACCCGGTTCCTGGCCTGGTTCTGAGTCGCCAAACTAGAGGAGAACGTCGTGACGGAGCAGCTCGAGGCAGCACAGAGCTCGCAGACGCGGGGAGTCGGTCCGCAAAGACCGTTGCCTGGCCTCCGCGCGCACGAGCTGTTCGAGGAGTGGGCGCGGAGGACGCCGGACGCAACGGCCGCGGTGCACCGCCACGAGCGGTGGACCTACGCCGGCCTCGACGCGGCCGCTGACCGTGTCGCGGGCGCGCTGCACTCGGCAGGCCTGCGGCCCGAGGGTGTTGTCGCTGTGTGTAGCGAGCGGACGCTAGAGTGGCTCGCCGCCATCATCGGCATCTTCAAGGCCGGCGGCGTGTACTTGCCGATTGAGCCCGCCTACCCGGACGAAAGGATCGCCGAGCTTCTCCGACGCTCGTCATCGACCCACGCCCTGCTGGCGGACGACGTCCCACCGCAGACCTTCCGCGAGGTGGGGGTCAGTGTCCTGCCCGTGGCGCCGGACGCGGGGGCTTCACCACGGCCGGCGGTCACTGTCTCGGAGTCCGATCTGGCGTACATCTACTTCACTTCCGGCTCCACAGGCGAGCCCAAGGGCGCTGCCTGCGAACACGCAGGCATGCTCAATCACCTGCTGGCCAAGATCGAGACCTTCGACCTGGGTCCGGGCTCGGTGGTCGCTCAGACGGCCTCGCAGAGCTTCGACATCTCGCTCTGGCAGGCCTTCGCGCCGCTGCTCGCCGGCGGGTCGACCCTGATCGTCGACCCCAAGGCCGTCCTTGACGTGCCGGCATTGCTGAGGCTGCTGTCGGAGGAGAAGGTCGCGGTGCTGCAGGTCGTGCCGAGCTACCTCGATGTGGTGGTCACCAGGCTAGAGGCGGGCGACCAGGTGCCGGGCACCCTGCGGATGCTCGGCGTCACCGGCGAGGCGGTCACCGCCGCCGTCTTGCGCCGTTGGTTCGCCCACTGCCCCGCGATCCCCGTGGTCAACGCCTACGGCGCAACCGAGGCCTCCGACGATACAACGCACGAGGTGATCACCGGGGTCGCCGGTGACGATCTGGTCAGCGTCGGCGTGCCGATCGCCAACGTCCTGGTCGACGTGGTCGGTCCCGACGGGCTGCCGGTCAACGACGACAGCGTCGGAGAAATCACCTTCTCCGGCGTGTGCGTCGGACGCGGGTACGTCAACGACCCCGTCCGGACGGCCGAGGCCTTCGAAGACGACCCCGTGCGCGCCGGACTACGCCGCTACCGCAGCGGCGACTACGGGCACTGGCTGGCCGACGGGCGACTGCGGTTCATCGGCCGTCGCGACGAGCAGGTGAAGATCAGCGGCATGCGTGTGGAGGTCGGCGAGGTCGAAGCGCAACTGCTGCGCGTCCCCGGCGTCCGTACGGCGTGCGTGATCGTCATGCCGGACGGCTCGAGCAAGCGCCTGGCCGGCTTCTACACTGCGGCGTCGCCGCTGGGGGACGTTTCCGAGTTACTCGCCGAGCTCGTGCCACAGCACCTGGTCCCGCGTACGTTGCGGTGGATGCCCGAGCTGCCGCTGACCGACAACGGCAAGGTGAACAAGCGCGCGTTGGCGGACCTGGAAACCGGGTGCGCGACGGGCACCAGCGTCACGCCCCCGCAGAACCTCCTCGAGCGCCGCATCGCGACGGCCTGGGCTGAGGTGCTCGGTGTTCCACTCGACGAGATCGACCGCAACGACAATTTCTTCGAGCGCGGAGGAGGGTCCCTCGCCAGCATCCGGCTGGTGGTCCAGTTGGCTGGGCTCGTGTCGCTAGTGGACCTGATGAAGCACCCCGTGCTGGCCGACCTCGCGGCGGCGGTGCAGCAGCCGCAAGACGGCGGCTCCCTTCTCCAGCCCCTCGCCCGACCCGACGCTGCCTCCGCTGCTCTTGTATGCCTGCCCTACGAGGCCGGCAACGCCCTCAACTTCGATGCACTCGCACACGCGGTCGCCCGGGACGACCTGTCGGTCTGGGCCGCCGAGCTGCCGGGCCACGACATCGCGCGTCCTGACGAGCAACTGTGCGACATCGACGAACTGGCCCGTCGGCTGAGCGAGGAGATCCTCGACCGAGTGGCCGAGCCAGTCATCCTCTGGGGGCACGGCGCAGGAAGTGCCTTGGCGCACGCTACCGCAGCCTGCCTGCAAACCGCCGGTGCCGCTCTCCGACATATCGTCATCGCGGCCGGTGCCGGGGACCCGGCTGACAGCACTGCCGACATCGGCAAATGGATGCGCGAGGCCGGTGCGCTCACCGACGTCGACCGCGCCCGGTCGATCCACGTCGAGATCATCGAGCGCGCGTTCCGCCACGATGTGGACCAGGCCGAGACCTACTACGGCGATGCCGGGCGCCAGCCGGTCAACACGCCCACCACTGTTGTCGCCGTGCCCCGAGCCCCCGGTGAGCGTGAGGTGGGAGCCGAGCTCACCGGACTCTTCCCCCTGGCGCGGTTCATTCCGTTGAAGGAAATGGACCGCTATTTCGTGCGCGCCCGGGCGGCCGACGCCGCCGCGCTCGTCCGGGACTTGCTCACACCTCTCGGAGAGGGCATGGCTCCATGAGCGTATCCGGGCGCCTGACCGCCACGCCTGGCGACTTCGTGCGACGTACGTTCCTCGAGCCCCAGCTCAGCCACGAGCTGGAGCATCTGCTGCCGTGGTACATCCTCATTGAGAAGGCCCTGCTGGCCGAGTACCACCGTATGGGGGTGTTGTCCTCGGGGGAAGTGATCAGCCTGACAGCAGGCCTGCGCGGGTTGACGCAGGAGAGCGTCGCCGCCCGGGCCGACGACTCGCTCACCGACATCGCTCTGGCGATGGAGGCCGAGGTCCTTGCCGGCGCCGGCCCCGTACCGGCGTGGCACGTGGACCGCAGTCGCAACGACCTGCAGGCGTGCGCACAGCTGATGCATGTACGCGACCAGGTGACGACGGTGGCCGCAGGCTTCGGCCGGCTGGCGCAGGCGGCACTCAGGCGTGCGGGCGAGGACGTCACCTCCCCGATGCCCGGCTACACCCACCTCCAGGCCGCGCAGGTGGTGAGTCCGGGATTCTGGCTCTCCGCCCTGGCCGAGCACGCGCTGGCGACATCGTCGCGCATGCTCTCGACCTACGACCGCATCAACCTCTCGCCGCTCGGGGCCGGACCGATGGCCGGCCAGGACTTGGCGT
Organism: Kribbella sp. WER1; assembly: GCF_054189145.1. Taxonomy (NCBI): domain Bacteria; kingdom Bacillati; phylum Actinomycetota; class Actinomycetes; order Propionibacteriales; family Kribbellaceae; genus Kribbella; species Kribbella sp. WER1. Next base: position 5,353,333 of record NZ_CM135186.1, read on the forward strand.
GGGACCGGCACCTACTGGCCGAGGCGGTCGGCTGCACCGCCCCCGCCCCACATGCGTTGGCCGCGGTGGCCTCGAGATCGTGGCTACTGGACGTCGCTGCCGACCTGTCCACCGCGGGTGTGGGTCTCAGCCGTTTCCACACGGACCTCATGGCCTGGCTCTCCAGTGCGTACGGCCTCGTCGAGCTGCCTCACGACCTGGCCGGCATATCGGCATCCATGCCCCAGAAGAAGAACTACCCGATCCTTGAGCGGCTGCGCGGCGGGACGGCGCACCTCGTGGCGTTCTACGTCGACCTCGCCACTGGCCAGCGCAACACGGCGTATAGCAACAGTGTCGAGGCGTCGAAGGAGGCGGGGCGGCATGCGAGCGCCGCCTTCGCCGATGCGCGAGCCGTCGTGGACGGGACCGCCCTCGTCGTGGACCGCCTCCAATGGCGCGTGGACACGATGCGTGCATGGTGCGAGCGGGACCACTTCGGCGGGTTCAGCCTCGCCAACCAGCTCACCCTGCGGGCTGGTGTCCCGTGGCGGACAGCCCAGGTTGTCGCAGGGCGCTACATCGTCGCCGTCCTCGAGCAGAACGGGGGCCGCCATGACGCCCGGCTGCTGAGCGACGTCTGTTATGCGGCCGGCTACCCGCTTGAGGACGCTGGGTCGTTCCTCGACGCATCCCTCGACGTCGACGGTCAGCTGGCGAGCAAAGCGTCGGCCGGTGGGACGGGTCCCGACGCAGTACGGGCTTTGCTGGACAGCCAGCATGAGCGCCGGGTTGCCCTGGAGCGCGAGTGGGCTGTGCGAACGTCGGCGGTGGACGCGGCCGTGGCCAGGACGGACGCGGCGCTCGACGCGCTGGCAGGGCGCCGCGCATGACCCGTCAGCTGCTCCGATCCAAGCGACCCCGGCCGGCCGGGCGGGCCCGTGGCTCGGGAGTCAGCTCGGTCTTCGGCACCTTTGGTGAGCTGCTGCAGGGTGCGTTGCCCGAGGGTCCCGACTTCCTGGTTACGCTCCCGATCGCCCGCTGGTCCACAGCCAAGTTCGAGTACGAAGGCGCCCGCGAGGGCATCGAGACCTCGCCTACGACGAAGACCAAGGCCCAGCGGGTCGCCGAGGCGGTGCTCGCCCGGCATGGTGCGGGCGGTGGTGGGTCGCTGCAGCTCAGCGGGACCCTTCCTGAGGGTCGCGGCCTGGCGAGTTCCTCAGCCGACTTGGTGGCGACTGCCCGAGCCGTCGCGAGGGCCATCGGCGTCGACATGCCGCCCGCGCTCGTCGAGGACCTGCTGAGACCGATCGAACCGACCGACGGCGTGATGTATCCCGGCGTGGTCGCCTTCGACCACCGCGACGTCGTGCACCGGCGCAGCCTCGGCGTGCTGCCGCCCATGACCATCGTCGGCATCGACGAGGGCACGCCCGTCGACACGGTCGCGTTCAACGCGATTTCCAAGCACTTCACCGACCGCGACCGCAAGGAGTACGCCGCCCTACTCACCGACCTCGGCCCGGCCGTGCTCGCTGCGGACACTCTCACCATCGGTCGCATCGCCACGCGCAGCGCATACCTCAACCAGCGGCTGTGCCCCAAGCGGTCGCTCCACGCGATGACCGCCCTCAGTGCGGAGGTCGGCGGGGTGGGCGTCGTCGCCGCGCACAGCGGCTCAGCCATTGGGCTGCTGCTCCCCCAGCACCTCCCTGACTACCGCGCTCGGCTGGCCGAGGCGATCACGCGTTGCCGGTATCTGGGCCACGGCCAGAAGCTGCTGGTGTGCCAGACCCTGGACTTCGACTCCGCCAACATTGGAGCAGAACTGTGAAGTACGACGACCTCGTCGATGCGATCGGCCGCACCCCCGTGGTTCGCCTGCGCACTGGTCCGTCGACCGCGGCGGTCTACGCCAAGCTGGAGATGCAGAATGTCTTCGCCATGAAGGACAGGGTCGCCAAGCGCGTAGTCTTCGAGGCACGCGCCAACGGTCTGCTGCACGTCGGTGCGCCGATCCTCGAGAGCTCCTCAGGCACGATGGCGCTCGGGCTCGCGCTGGTCGGCACGTTGCTCGGCCACCCAGTCCACATTGTGACCGACCCGCGGATCGACGAGATCACCCTGGCCAAGCTCCGTTCGCTCGGCTGCTCCGTGCACGTCGTCGACGCAATGACATCCCACGGCTGGCAGAGTGCGCGGCTGGCCCGCCTTGCCGAGCTGATGGCTGAGCACGACGATGCGTTCTGCCCACGCCAGTACTACAACCCGCAGAACCCGCTCGCATACAGCGCGCTGGCCGACGAACTGCTCGCCGACCTCGGCCGCGTCGAAGTGCTCGTCGGCGCGGTCGGGAGCGGTGGCTCCCTGTGCGGCACGGCGCGCGCCCTGCGACGTGCACAACGAGCAGCGGGCATCACCGATCCCGTGCGTGTCATCGGCGTGGACGCCGTGGGCAGCGTCCTGTTCGAGCAGCCCGACCACCCCGGCCGGAGACAGAGCGGTCTGGGCAACAGCTTGATGCCGGGCAACCTGAGCCTTGCAGAGATCGACGAGGTGCACTGGCTCAACGACCACGAGGCGTTCACCGCCACCCGTGAGCTCGCCCGGGACGAGTGCCTGTTCGCCGGCAACTCTTCGGGGTCGGTATACCAGGTGCTCCGGCACGTGGCGCTGACGCTTCCGGAGGGCGCCACAGCGGTCGGCATCTTCCCCGACCGTGGCGACCGCTACGTCGACACCATTTACTCCGACGACTACTGGGACCGGGTTGATCTGCGGTCCCTCCCGATCCGTCCCGAGCCGGAGCAGGTCGCTTATGGCACGGAGGTGGCCCAGTGGTCGTGGGCCACGGTAGCCTCGCCACCCCGACGGCGGGTGCTGTTCGTCGAGTCCAACACCACCGGTACCGGGATACTCGCGATGCAGCGCGTCCGCGAGCTGGGCCTAACCCCGGTGCTGCTGACCAGCTCCGCGACACGCTATCGGGGCGTCGCGGAGACCGACTGCGAGATCGTGCGGTGCGACACCAACGACCAGGCTGCGCTGTCGGAAGCCGTGCATGAGGCATTCGACCCACAGGAAGTGGCCGGGGTCACCACGACCAGCGAGTTCTACCTCGAGGCCGCGGCCGTGCTCGCGGCGGAGCTCGGTCTGCCGGGCAACCCACCCGAGGCCGTACGCCGCTGCCGAGACAAGTCCGAGACGAGGAAATCGCTCACTGCCGCGAGTCTTCCCCAGCCCGTGTCGGTCCGTGTCGGCACCGCTGGAGACGTCGCCGCCGCCGTGGCGCGTACCGGACTGCCGTGCGTGGTCAAGCCCGTCGCCGACTCGGCGTCGACCGGCGTCCTGTTGTGCGAGACCGTAGAGCAGGCCAGCGAGCAGGTCACCCTCCTCCTAGGCCTCATGCACAACGTGCGGATGCAGCCGCAGCCCTGCGGGGTGCTCGTCGAGCAGTTCGTGGAAGGCGCGGAGCTCAGCGTCGAGACGGTCTTCGTCGACGGCCGTTGCCACGTCGTCGGCATCACGAGGAAGGGCCTATCACGTCGTCCGGTCTTCGTGGAGCTGCGCCATGCGTTCCCCGCCGCGCTCGACGAGATCACTGCGCTTGAGGTCAGGCAGGTCGTGACCGAGGCACTCGCGGCGACCGGGATCGGCCACGGGGTGTGCCACACCGAGCTACGGCTGGCTGAAGCCGGCCCCACCGTCATCGAGATCAACGCCCGCCCGGCCGGAGGCATGATCCCCGAGCTGATCAGGCTCGCCGGCGGCGCCGACCTGCTCGACCAGCAACTGAGGGCGGCGGCTGACCTGCCGATAGCCATCGGGGACCTCCCCACCAGGACGACCGGCATCGCGTTCATCACCAGCACCAGCGACGGCGAGGTCTCCACGATCGACGGCCTCGAGGAGGCACGGAGCCAGGAGGGTGTCGCGGCGGTGCACACGAGCTGCCGACCCGGGGACCGCATCCGCGCCGCCGTCGACGCCTACGACCGGTTGGGCCACGTGATCGCCACCGGGGAGTCGGTCGAGCAAGTCGACCGCACCCTCGACCTGGCACTGGCCGGCATCACTGTCCGGCTGAGCGACGACCGAGTGAGGACCCACTGACTTGATCGAGATGCGGAGCGACACCTTTACGCTGCCCACCCCCGAGATGTTCACCGCCATGACCCTGGCCGACCTTGGCGACGACGTCTACTCCGAGGACCCGACCGTCAAGCGACTCGAGGAGCTTGCGGCCGAGCGGGTCGGCAAGACCGACGCCTGCCTGATGCCCAGCGGCACGATGGCCAACCTGACCGCGATGATGGCGCACGTCCCGCGGGGCGGTAAAGCAATCGTCGGGGACGAGAGCGACATCTACCTCTACGAGGCGGGCGGGGCGAGCGTATGTGGCGGGATTGTCTATGAGCCCATCCATACCCAGCCGGAAGGAACGCTCGAACTCGCCGACCTCGAAGCGGGCTGGCCACCCGACCTCGACGACTCGCAGTTCGCTCTCCCCGGCCTGATCTGCCTTGAGAACACGCACAACCGCATGGGCGGGCGGGTGCTGGCCCCCGGCTACCTGGACGACGTACGGCGCCTGGCGAACGAGAGAGGGGTTCCGGTGCATATGGACGGAGCCCGGATTTTTCACGCAGAGGTCGCCAGCGGGGTCCCTGCGGCGGAGATCGCCCGCGTCGCCGACTCTCTCCAGTTCTGCCTGTCCAAGGCGCTCTCCGCGCCGATCGGGTCGATCCTCGCGGGGGACCGCGAGGTTATCGCCCGGGCGCGTCGGCTGCGCAAGATGCTCGGCGGCGGCATGCGCCAGGCCGGCGTGGTCGCTGCCGCCGGCATCGTGGCCCTGACCTCGATGGTCGACAGGCTTGCCGAGGACCATGCCCTGGCCGCGTGCCTCGCCCAGCGGCTGGCCGAGGTCGACGGGATCGACATCGACGCGAGCTCGGTCGTGACCAATATCGTGCTGTTCCGAGTGACCGCCGGCGACCTCGACGAGAATGCCGTCGTCGGCTTGGCCCGTGAGCGTGGCCTGGCCATCGGCGAATTCGGCCATGGCCGTATCCGCGCGGTGACGCATCGCGGCGTCGGGCCGGCAGACGTGCGCGACGCGGCCGACATCCTCGCCGGCATCGTCAAGGAGGCCGGCTGACCCGGTCTCAGGCAGATCGAGGCAACTGGGGGAGCAGGTCGAGGTGCTCATCGGACACCAAGTCGAAGCGCAGGGCGAATGCGACGAGCGCCTCCCGTTTGGAGTGCCTCCGACCATCGTCGTCGTACTTCGCCCAACGGGTGACTGGGATCTTCTGCTCCACCAGGTAGTCGATGTGGTAGTTGATGCTGCTGCGGCTGGCCAGGCTGAACAGATCGGTGCCCCGCAGTCGCGCCACGACCTCCTGCACCGACGGGACGGCCGCCATGGAGTTGCCGCGCAGCCGTGGCTCGCACAGCGCGACGAGCACTGCGAAGTACTTGCTGGACTTGTCCAGGCGCGGTAGCGGGCCGCTGCCGTCGTCGGTTGCGCGCTCGACGTCCAGCATCGGCGGCTCCGGACCAAACGCCTTGAGCTCGAAGACGTCCATCCCAGCCGGAATGAGGATGCGAGACATCTCGAATGGGACCGGCACTCCCATATGCCGCGGGCGGGCCTTGACCAGCTCGCTGCCGCCTTCGAGGTTCTCGATCACGAACGTTGTGCTGGTGGTGAAGTTCGAGATGATCAGTCGGTCGTCTTCGACCTCCAAGGAGCCGACGCGGGGCAAGGCGCCGGGCTTGCATCTTCCCGAGGAGAGGTCGCGTCCGAAGTCGACGGACTCACCCTCGCACAGGTCGACGCGGCGTCGGGTCGGGCTGTCGTCGCCGACGCCGGCCGGTCTGTGCACCCATGTGATTGTCGCGATTGGTCGGACGGTCGGCTCCGCACTGCTTGCCGCCGCTCTCGTCGCCGGAAGCGCCCGCGTCCTGATGGCGCTGCCGCAGTCCGACACGGAGACGACCGGCGGTGGCGCCGCCGTGCGTGCACTGGTAGGCAGAGATTTCTCCATGGGTGGCTCCCCCTGGGCGGTGGTTCGGCCCGATTCGTCGCAAACTCAACATCTACCGAGACCCCAAGCCCCGGCTCGGCTGATTCGCCAAAAACGTAACAGCGTCAGCGGCTCGGCGTCGCGACACTCGCGATGCTTTGCATCAAGCTGCAAAGCCTCGGGACAGGTCATCGATATCCGCGCGACCGCAGGCGTCCCACGTCCGCGGCGTGTCAGCGACCTGGGGCGTGGCCTTCCACGAAATGCCTGACCGGTGTCAGGGGCGCGCGCCGCTCGCGCCATCTACCGTATGCCCGGTGAGTCCGTGGGACGGAAGGCTGTGGCGCGTCGGTGACCCCGGCTTCGAGAAGGCATCGGTGGCGGGCCTGTTCAACCAACGGATCCCCTCGCGACGGCCGCGAGCCGTGCTGCGGGCTGGCAGCGTTCCCGACGTCGTCGCCGGCGTCAGACTGGCGGCTCAGGAGGGGCTGCAGGTCGCTGTGCGAGCCGGTGGGCACAACTGGACCGCATCGTCGTTGCGCGAGCGGACCCTCCTCATCGACGTCTCCAACCTTCGCGACCTGGCCTACGACCCCGTCACGGCCATCGCCACGGTGGGCGCCGGCGCCCGCGGCGGGCACGACCTCGACCCGTTCCTCGCGCGCCACAACCGGTTCTTCCCCGTCGGACACGCACCTGCGGTGGGCCTTGCCGGCTTCCTCCTGCAGGGCGGACTGGGCTGGAACACGCGCGGCTGGGGCTGGGCCGTCGAACACGTGGAGTCGCTCGACGTGGTCACCGCTTCGGGCGAGCTCGTGCACTGCTCGGAGGAGGAGAACGCCGACCTCTTCTGGATGGCGCGAGGTTCCGGCTCCGGCTTCACCGGCGTCGTCACCTCCTTCCGGCTGCGGACGCGGCCTCGCTTCCGGCACCTGACGCACGCGACCTGGGCCTATCCGGTCGACGCAGCACCAGAGGTTCTGTCCTGGTACGCCGAGTGCCGCCACGCGGTCCCCGACGAGGTGGAGCTGGCATTGGTCGGGTGCACGGTTCCCCGCCTCGGTCAGGTTGTCGTTGTCGACGCGCTGTCCTTCGACGGGGGCGCGGGCGCGCTCGGCGCGCTCGAGACCTCCCCGGTCCGGGGGCGGGCTCTGTCGCACGAAACGACCTCCGCGGTGTCGTTCGCCGACCTTCTCGCCGCCCAGGACGGCGCCAACCCTGAGGGGCACCGCTACCACGTCGACAACGCGTTCCTCACCGATCCGGCCGATGACTGGTGCCGGGCGCTCGCACCGACCTACGGCTCGCTGCCCACGACACAGACGTTCACGGTCCTTGGCGACCTGTGCCCCGCGGCGCGCCGGGAGCGACCGGACATGGCCTTCTCGGTGGACACAGACCTCTACTTCGCCGCCTACGCCATCACGGACGCGCCTTCCGAGGACAGCCGCTGCCGGGACTGGCTGGTGCGGACGATGGCCGACCTGGCCTCGTCGTCGGCCGGGTGCTACCTCGGCGACAGCGACCTCTCCACCCCAGGCGCTCGGGTCATGTCGGATGCCGCGTGGGAGCGCTACCGGCAAGTGCGCGACGACCGGGACCCCGAACGGCGCTTCGCCGGCTTCCTCGGCGAGCCATCCCAGGCCGTGAACGCGGCTACCGCCCCGCAGGCTCCGGTCAGCGGCAGGTGAGCCCACCGAAGTCCATGATCGTGGCCGTCGAGCGCCCAGGCGGAGTCATCGTTCACGCAGGCCCTCAAGGAGAACACTCATCCACTCCTGCATCCGCACGACAGCCGCGCGGAAGGCTGTCAACCCTGTTGATCAACAGGGCCGCCACGTCCTGTAGTTCAGTATTTTCGCGGCCATGAAGGATGTGTACCTGCATGTCGGGCCGACGAAGACGGGGTCGACCTATCTACAAGATTTACTGTGGCGCAATCGCGATGATCTCGCTCGGCAGGGCTACCACCATCCCGGTGAGCACCCCAACGAGATGTGGCTGGCCACGACCGACGTGCAGAACTACGAGTTCATCCACTTCGAGATGCCGGAGGCGGCCGGAGTCTGGGCGCAGGTGTGTGAACGGGTAGCCGCTCACGATTGCCCTTCGCTGATCTCGCACGAGGTGCTGGGCTGGTCGACCGAGGAGCACATCGCAAAGATCGTGCACTCCCTCGCTCCCGCCCGGCTGCACGTCGTTGTGATGGCCAGGAGCCTGGCCTCGATCCTGGCCTCGCTGTGGCAAGAGATGATCAAGATGGTCTACCCCGACACCAGCTTGGACGACTTCCTGGTAGCGGAGCGCGAGGCCGGGTCGCCATGGACGGACGCTTCCTTGATCGTGCACCGGTGGCTCGCCCATGTGCCGCCCACGCGCATCCACGTGGTCACGGTCCCGCCGCGAGGTGCCGAACGAACCTTGCTTCTGGGCCGGTTCGCGGAGGCGCTGGGTATCGAGACGACGGCCTGGCACACCGACGGTGCAGCGACGAACAGGTCTCTGGACCGGGTCCAGGCCGAGCTCTTCCGGCGCCTCAACCTGGCAGCTTCACCCTCGCAGGACGTGCGGGCTCAAAGACGGCTGCTCAACGGCTCCTTGCTTCCTCTGCTACGGTCCGCGAACCGCAGCAGAGAGATACGTTTGCCGGAGTCGACGCGTGGATGGATCGAAGGTGAGACGTCCCGCCGGATCGACGCGCTGCGACACAGCGGTGTGCATATTCACGGTGATCTCGCAGACCTTAGGGCACGGGACGACGCCTGGGAGGACACCCCGCTCCCCGTCCGTGATGAGGATGTGCTCGAGGAGGCCCTCCAGCTGCTGAAGTCCAGCCATCCCGACCTGAAGCCGAATCGCCTCGACATCGTCTAGATGTACTGACTCGGAGGGTTGGTGATTCGGTCGTTGGGGCGTAAGCCTCCGATGCCGGCGTGCGGTCGTTCCAGGTTGCAGTGGTTGAGCCAGGCCGGCAAGGCGGTGTTGCGTTGCTCGTTGGTGTTGTAGGGGCGGGTGTAGGCCCAATCGGCAGACAGGGGGCGTTCGGCTTTGCCGTTCGCCGTACGTCGAGACGCCCGGGTGACCGCGCCATTGACCGGGCCGAGGCCGGCACGCCGGCCCGGCGGGCCAGGTCAACCGGTCCACGCCGGGACAGGTGCCTCCAGATCCGGATCCGCGTCTCGGTGCAGGCCGGGGTGCGGTGTGGACACGACCGCGTCCGCGACGGCCGGTCCACCAGCCCCGTATCTCCCTAATCGTGGTAGCGGCGCCAGCACCGCCACGCGCACGTGCGCGACACCCCATCTCCGCGGCCACATGGGCCGCCGCGCGACCCGAAGCGATGCGCTGAACCAGTGCCAGTCTCCCGGCTGGAGTCAGCCAGGTATTTGCCTGAGACACAGACCTCCGTGGGCCGAGTGGAAGGCCGTCAGGCAGCTCCCACCCGACACGGAGGTTTCGCCCTCAGCCAATGGTCTCCCGAGTCAGTAGACCCAGAACAAGAACCCCGCACTCCTCACGACCCACCCCACCGCCCGCTCACCACACCCACCCGCGACCTTTACTAGCGCCCGCCGAGTTCGCGCCCACGACCCGCGTGCACCAAACGCCCGCGCGCTGAGCGCGGGTGGGATGGGTGTCTTTGGGTGTTCAGGTGGGCGACACTCGGTGGTGGGGCGGAGGTTGGGGGGTTTCCGGGACGATTGGGTATGCGTAAATTGCTGACCGTTCTTGTGGGGTTTCTGATGGTGGTGCCTACTGTGGCTGCGGCTCAGCCTGCGGTGGGGCGGCCGGGGCGGGCTTTGACGGTGATGACGTACAACATCCATCACGGTGCGGGGATCGACGGTGTGCTCGACCTGGAGCGGATCGCCGTACTGATCGAGCAGTCCAAGGCCGACGTGATCGGGCTGCAGGAGGTCGATCGGCACTGGGATGCGCGGAGCGACTGGGTCGACCAGCCGGCGTGGTTCGCGCAGCGGCTGAAGATGCACTACGCGTACGCCGCCAACCTCGACCTCCCGCCGGCGAACCCGGGCGAGCCGCGTCGCCAGTACGGCACCGCGATCCTGTCGAAGTACCCGATCCAGGACTTCAAGAACACCCTCCTGCCGCTCTACCCGACCGGTGAACAGCGCGGACTTGCGGTGGCAAACATCACAGTGCGCGGCGCCAAACTGCGCTTCGCGAACACCCATCTGACCAGCAACAACAACGCCGAACGGCTCGAGCAGGCGCAGAAAGTCGTCCAGCTGCTCAGCGGTTCGAAGACCCCGACCCTGCTCGTCGGCGACCTGAACGCGATCCCGACCACCCCCGAGATCAAGACCCTGACCGCCGTGTACGACGACACCTGGGCCGAGGTCGGCGACGGCCCCGGGTACACGATCGAGGCGGACAACCCGACGAAACGGATCGACTTCCAGCTGCACGGGGCAGGCCTGCGCCCGGTGCGCGCCGCCGTACCGGTGACGCCGGCGTCGGATCACCTGCCGGTGGTCGCGTCGTTCGTCCTCAGCTGAATCCAGTCCTCGCGAAACGCCCCTCCGGTTCCGGCCGGAGGGGCGTTTTCGTGCGCCCACCTGGGAGTTCGCGGAATTACAAGCTTGTAGTTTGTCAAGTCGACACACGGGTGAAACAAAGTTACTTGTGTGAAAGCTGTTCCCAATGGGGCTACAGGCAACTAGTGTCACGTATGTGGTCCAGGAGGACCAAAAGTTCACGAACCCTGGGGAAGGGGTTCGTGACCGGCGGAAGGAACGATCCCGATGCGGACGCCCCCAAGGGCCACGTCCGGCGAACGGGTCGCGAGTGCTGGGAAGACCGGACGGGCAGGGAAGTTGCTGCTCTCCGGGGTGCTCGCGATCTGCTTGGCCGGCTCCATGGCCGTGCCCACGCTCCCGGCCGAGGCTGCCAAGCCGAAGCCGCCGGTGATCCCGTCCAAGGCCGCGGTCGCGCGGGCCAAGCAGGCCGCCGCCTCGAAGGCCGCCCAGGTCGCGAAGATCGAGCGCGAGCTCGCCGCCGCGAACACGCGGCTCGAGCAACTCGGCGTCCAGTCCGGGATCGCGGACGAGGCGTACAACGGGGCCGTCTACCGGCTCCAGCAGGCCAAGACCGCGGCGGCCGCCGCCGCGGCCCGGGCCGCCGAGGCCGAGAAGACGCTCGCCACCCAGCGGCAGCAGATCGGCCGGTTCGCCGCCGCGTCGTACCAAGGTGGTGGCGACGTCGCGAAGCTCGCGCCGCTGTTCACCGCGGACGGGCCGCAGCAGCTGCTCGACTCCGCCGGTGCAGCGCACTCGGTGTCGGCCGCGATGCAGGGCTCGTACCTGCGGTTCTCGGCGACGCAGGTGATGACCAACCTGTTCAAGGTGCAGGCCGACCAGGCGGTCGTGAAGGTCAAGAAGGCCGCCGACGAAGCCGCCGCGGCGAAGAAGGCGGCCGAGGCCGCGGAGGCGGCGCAGTCCGCCGCGGTCACCGCGATCGGCGTCCAGCGGAAGAACTCGATCTCCCAGCTGGCTGTCCTGCAGAACATCTCGGTCAAGGTCGCCGCCCAGCGGCAGCACGGGCTGGAAGAACTCGCCCGGATCAAGGCCGCCGAGGAAGCCGCACGCAAGGCCGCCGAGCTGAAGCGCCGGATCGCCGCCCGGGAGGCCGCCGAGCGCCGCGCTGCGGAAGCCGAACGCAAGCGCGAGGCTGCCGAACAGGCCCGCGAGGAGAAGGAAGCCAAGCAGCATCCCGGCAGGAAGCCGAAGCACCACAAGCCGTCGAACGACGGCAACAACAGCGGCGGCGGTGGGAACAACGGCGGCGGGAACAGCGGTGGCAGTTCGTCCGGGCACGGCGCGTCGGCCGCGATCAAGTTCGCGATGCGGCAGCTCGGGGACATGTACCTGTGGGGCGCGACCGGCCCGAACCGGTGGGACTGCTCCGGGTTGACGATGGGCGCGTGGGAGAACGCCGGCGTACAACTCCCGCACTACAGCGCGGCGCAGTACGAGCAGATCCAGCACATCCAGGAAGACGACCTGCGCCCCGGCGACCTGATCTTCTGGGCCCAGAACCCGAACGACCCAGCGACCATCCACCACGTCGCGATGTACCTCGGCAACGGGATGATGATCCACGCTCCGCGGACGGGCAAGCCGGTCCAGATCGACAGCGTCTACTACTGGATCCCCCCGAACTTCTTCGGTCGCCCGTAGCCTGTTAGTTGTCTCCGGCAACATCTGCGGACCTCCGCCCCCTCGCTCCGCTCGGGGGCGGGGGCGAGGGCGGGATGCCCCGCGCTTGGGGCTGGTTCGTCGGTGTGGGTTGGCTCGTGAGCCGGCGTGGTTCGCGTGTGTGGGTGCCTCGCTCGCGCGGGTGTTCGTAGGCGTGGGTCGAACCTTCTGGGGATGCGTTGGGGTTAGATCAGGTGGTGGCCGCCGTCTATGTGGAGGACTGTTCCTGTGATGTAGGGGTTGCGGAGTAGGGGGAGCATGGCGGCGGCTATGTCTTCGGGGCGGCCTATGCGGCCTGCGGGGAGGCGGGTGGCCATGGTGGCCAGGGTTTGGGGGGCATCGGGGCCGGCTACGTCTTGCCAGATGGGGGTGTCTACCCAGCCGGGGGAGATGACGTTGACGCGGAGTGGGGCCAGCTCGACGGCTAGGGCTGCTGCCAAGGAGGCTAGGGAGCCGTTGAGGGCGGCTAGTAGGGAGCCTCGGGGGCCTGGGCGGTAGGCGGCGATGCCGGAGGTGTAGAGGATTGAGCCTCCGGGTCGCAGGACGGAGGCGCCGTGTTTGGCCAGGAGTAGGGGGCCGGTGAGCTTGGAGGCGATGGCGCCTCGGGCGGCGGGTAGGTCGTAGGTGCGGATCGGTTGGTAGGCACCGGCTACGTCGGCGGCGGTGGTGACCAGGTGGTCGATCGGCCCGGTGGTGGCGAACAGTCGCTCGATGTCGGGCTCGCTTCCGAGGTCGATCGTGACGGTGTGTACGCCGAGTTCCCGGCGGACCGCGGCGAGTTTGCCGGGGGATCGCCCGGCGACGGTGACTTCGCTGCCTTGGGCAACTAGTTCGGCGGCGAGTGCGCGGCCGATTCCTGAGTTTCCGCCGACGATGACAACGTGTTCCGGCACTGATTCTCCTTCTGTGGTTGACATTCAGAGCCAACCGCAGAAATTGTCAGTCCGCCACGACTTGTTGGCTAACGACCGTTAGTCCGGGGCTAACGGTCATTGCCTGTAGCACCGGGTTGGTCGAGTCGGTGCGCCAGACGGCGGCGTATTGCGCGACCAGTGGGCGGCCGGTGAGCGGTCGCCAGACCACCTCGGCGGTTGCGGCTCGGCGGGAGCCGAGGCTGATGGCGTCTCGGCGGACGAGCAGGGCCGAGCGGAGCTGGGAGTGGCTCATGCTGATGTCGCTGAGCCGTACGCCGGGACCGAGTCGCCGTAGCGCGTCGTCGTGGAACTCGGGTGCGGCGGCCCGTGGGATCCAGATCAGTTCGAGGCCGGCGAGGTCGTCGAGGTCCAGCTCCGGGCGGGTGGCGAGCGGGTGGGTCGCGGTCAGCAGTACGCCGAGTTCCTCGGTCGCCAGCTGTTCGGAGGTGATTGCCGCGGGCAACGTGAGCGGGGTGCGGACCAGGCCGAGGTCGATCTCGCCGCTGCCGAGCATCCGGAGCTGGTCGGTGGTGGTGCCGGCCTCGAGGGTGACGGTGCTGGTCGGGAACCGTTCGGTGGCGAGCTGTTCGAGGGCGGCCGGCAGCCAGCCGGGGATGCCGTTCAGCAGGCCGAGCCGGAGGACCGGTTCGTCGAGGCCGGCGGCCCGGCGGGTGTCCTTCAGTGCCAGGCCGGCCGCCTGCAACGTCTCGCGGGCGCGGGTGAGGAAGACCTGTCCGGCGGGCGTGAGCTCGACACCACGGCTGTGCCGGATCAGCAGCGTGGTGCCGACCTCGCGTTCGAGTTGTTTGATCTGCTGGCTGAGCGTCGGGGTGGAGATGTACAGCCGCTCGGCGGCCTTGCCGAAGTGCAGTTCCTCGGCGACGCCGACGAAGTACCGCATCTGCCGAAGCTCCACCCGGGGATTATTTCAGGGCGTCGCGACCAGCCGGCCCACTGCGCTCCGGGCGTCGAGGGTTCCGTGGATCTTGGCGACGTCGGCGAGCGGGTGGGTGGCGTGCACGAGCGGGCGGAGTTCGCCGGACTGCCAGCGGCGGGTGACCTCGGCGATGTCGGCGCGGGCGGCGTCCGGGCGGGCGGTCCGCCAGCCCATGATCGAGACCCCGGTGACGGTCTTGAATCCGAACAGGGCCCCGGCGGGTACGGTCGGCAGCTCGGTCGTGATCGCGCCGTACGTCAGCATCGTGCCGAGCGGCCGGAGCAGCTCGAGGCCCTGCTCGAACACCTTCCCGCCGACCGCGTCGAGTACGGCGTCGACGCCGTCGGGGGCGAGTTCGCGGACCTTGGCCGGCCACTCCGGGTCGGTCAGGTCGACGGCCTGCGCGCCGAGCGAGCGGATGAAGTCGAGGCGGTGCGGGGCGGACGCCGTGCCGATGATTGTCTTCGGGTCGTACGAGCGGGCGAGCTGGACGGCGAGGTGGCCGATGGTGCCGGCCGCGGAGTGGATCACGACCGTGCCGCCGGGCGGCAGCTGCGCGGTCTCGAGCAGCCGGAACGCGAGCGGCCCGGTCATCGGCATCATGGTCGCTTCGGCGGCGTCGGCCCCGTCCGGGATCGGCGCCAGGAACGCGGCGTCGGCGAGGACCTGGTCGGCGAACGCGTCCTCGGCCAGCGAGCCGACCCGCTGCCCGACCGCGACACCGGGCGGTACGTCGGGGCCGACGGCGGTGATCCGGCCGATCACCTCACCGGTCAGGGTGCCGGGCAGCGGCCGGTCCCACGGCGTACCGCCGCGGCGCAGGACGGTGTCGATCGCGTTCGCGCCGATCGCCTCCGCCTCGATCAGGACCTGGCCGGGGCCGGGCTCGGGAACGGCGACCTCGTCGAGCTGGAGGACGTCGGGACCGCCGTGGCGGTGGTAACGCACTGCACGCATCGTGGGCTCTCCATATAGTGGGTGCTAGAAATAATAGGAGAATCCCACGATAACTCCAAGGAGAGGCGTTGCCAATAGAGTTGGTGAGGTGAAGAAGTCGCCGAACCATCGGCTGTCCGACCAGGTGCTGTTCGCGCTCGGGCGGGCGAGCCAGCACGCCCAGCGGCTGGTCCGGCAGCACATGACCGACGGGGGCGTCCGGACGCTGCACTACCACGTGCTGGCGAGCCTGGCCGACGACGGCGAGTCCGTGCAGGCGACGCTCGCGGACCGGATCGGGATGGACCGCAGTGACCTGGTCACGCTGCTCGACGAGCTGGAGCAGCTGGAAATGCTGGCCCGCCGCGTCGACGCGGCGGACCGGCGCCGGAAGATCGTGGCGATCACGCCGGCCGGGGAGAAGCACCTGCAGGACATGGATCAGCTGATCTTCGGCGCGGAGGCCGACCTGCTGCAGCCGCTGACCGCGGCGGAGCGCAAGACTCTGCTGAGCCTGCTCCGCCGCGTCTCAGGCGATTAGTGGCCTTCGGTCTTCAGGCGGTTGAAGGAGGCGGTGATCTCCTCCTCGGCGGCCGAGCGGCCGACCCAGGTGGCGCCCTCGACGGACTTGCCCGGCTCGAGGTCCTTGTAGACCTCGAAGAAGTGCTGGATCTCCAGCCGGTCGAACTCCGGCAGGTGGTGGATGTCGCGCAGGTGCTCCTGGCGCGGGTCGCCGGCCGGGACGCAGACGACCTTGTCGTCCGGGCCCTTCTCGTCGGTCATCCGGAACATGCCGATCGCCCGGGCGCGGATCAGGCAGCCGGGGAACGTCGGCTCCGGCAGCAGTACGAGCGCGTCCAGCGGGTCGCCGTCCTGACCGAGGGTGTCCTCGATGAACCCGTAGTCGGACGGGTACTGCGTCGCCGTGAACAGGGTGCGGTCCAGGCGCAGGCGGTTCGTCTTGTGGTCCAGCTCGTACTTGTTGCGGGTGCCCTTGGGGATCTCGATGAAGACGTCGAACTCCATACGGCAGATACTGTCACGGTTCCGACCGACCGAATGACAGGAGCAGCCCGGTGGCCCGACCTGCCCGTGCGGCATTCGTCACGCTCGTCAGTACGGCGCTCTGTGCCGCCCTCTGCACGAGCAGCGCACGCGCCGTACCCGAAGCGGTCCGGCAGGACCAGCAGGCGCCGCCCGTGCTGGCACCGGCCACCACCGAGGGCCCCGCTCCGACCGCGGCGGGTGTCGGGGCCGCGCTGGCCGCGATCCTGAAGGACCCGTCGCTCGGCCCGCACCACGGCATCTACGTGTACGACGCCTCGCGTGGCAAGCCGGTGTTCTCGGTCGGCGCCGGTACGCCGTACACGCCGGCCTCCACGCTCAAGCTGCTGACCACGGTGTCGGCGCTGGAGACGCTCGGCCCGGACCACACGTTCGCGACCAACGTGGTGAGCCTGGGCAAGGGGTCGATCGCCCTGGTCGGCGGCGGCGACCCACTGCTCGCGGCGAAGCCGTCCGCGAGCGACGGCTTCCCGGCGCGGGCCACGCTCCAGACGCTCGCCGCCAGTACGGCGAAGGCGCTCAAGGCGCAGGGGGTTGCGTCCGTCACCCTCGGGTACGACGCCACGCTGTTCTCCGGCCCGGCCGTGAACACGCACTGGGAGGCGAACTACGTCCCCGAGGGCATTGCCGCTCCGACGTCGGCCCTGTGGGTCAACGAGGGCCGTATCGCTCCCGGGATGGCGAAACGCTCGGCCTCACCGTCGCTGGCCGCTGCCCAGTCGTTCCAGAAGCTCCTGCAGCAGTACGGCATCAAGGTGGCTGCCACGGCCAAGCCGGTCGACGCGCCGTCCAGTGCGCCGCTGCTGGCCCAGGTGAAGTCGCCGACGCTCGGGCAGATCGTTGAGTACATCAACCTGCACAGCGACAACGACGGCGCCGAGACGCTCCTGCGGCACGTAGGCATCGCTACCGGCAACGGCGGCTCCTATATCGGCGGTGTGAAGGGTGTGCGCGCCGCACTGACCAAGCTGGGCCTGGACGTCTCCAAGGCGACCATCTACGACGGCAGCGGGCTCACGCGCGCCAACAAGGTCCCACTGGACCTGCTGGCTGGTGCGGTGCGTGTAGCGGCATCGAAGAACCACCCGGAGCTGCGGCACCTCCTGACCGGCCTGCCGATCGCTGGGTTCGACGGGAGCCTCCGGGAGCGGTTCACGACTGCCGGCACGAGCACGGGCCTCGGGCTGGTCCATGCGAAGACCGGGACGCTCACCAGCGTCCACAGCCTCGCTGGGTACGCCCGTGACCGCACAGGCACGCTCTTGGTGTTCGCGATCGCCAGTGACAGCGTCCCGGTGCCGAAGACGCTCGACGCGCGCGCTGCGCTCGACCGCGCCACCTCAGCGCTCGCCAACTGCGGCTGCTGATTGTTGGGACATACCACTAGGGTCGTTATATGAGTACGGCTGAAGGCGGGACCACGACCGAGATGGTCGACTGGCAGCTGGCGACCGGCGTGGCGCGGAAGCTGGTGCGCCCCGGCCCGGCCGTCAGCCGCGCCGAGGCGGACAAGGTGGTCGCCGACCTGCGGCAGTTCGCTGCCGAGTCCGAGGGCCACGTCCGGGAATTCACCGGGTTGCAGGCGACGTCGGCGACCGCGCCCGTGGTGATCGTTGACCGGCCCGGCTGGGTGCAGGCGAACGCGGACGGCTTCCGGACCGTGCTGCAGCCGCTGGCGGACAAGCTGCGCGAGAAGGCGGACCGGGCCGCGTTGGCGTCCGCGGTCGGCTCCCGGGTGACCGGGATCGAGGCCGGCGCGCTGCTGGCGTTCCTGTCGTCGCGGGTGCTCGGCCAGTTCGACCCGTTCTACCCGGCGGTGCCGGACCCGGACCGTCCCGGTGTGACCGGGCGGCTGCTGCTGGTGGCCCCGAACGTCGTCCACGTGGAGTCCGAGCTGGACGTCGTACCGCGGGACTTCCGGTTGTGGGTGTGTCTGCACGAGGAGACGCACCGGGTGCAGTTCACGGCGGTGCCCTGGCTGCGGGACCACCTGCGGTCGGAGATCGCGCTGTTCCTGGACCAGGCCGAGCTGGACGCTTCGGCGTACGCGGTGATGTTCCGGGAGGCCGTGCAGCGGCTCGGGCGGTCGCTGCGTGGCGAGGCCGAGCTCAGCCTGGTCGACCTGATGCAGTCGCCGGAGCAGCGTGCGGTGCTGGACCGGCTGACCGCGGTGATGTCGCTGCTGGAGGGCCACGCGGACTTCGTGATGGACGGGGTCGGGCCGTCGGTGATCCCGACCGTCGACAAGATCCGGGCCAAGTTCACGTCCCGGCGGGCCGGCGGGAACCCGGTCGACCAGTTGCTGAAGAGGCTGCTCGGGCTGGACGCGAAGCTGCGGCAGTACAAGGACGGCGCGGCGTTCGTCCGGCGGGTCGTCGACCGGGTCGGCATGGAGGGCTTCAACCGGGTCTGGACCGGGCCGAACACGCTGCCGACCAAGAACGAGATCGCGAACCCGGACGCCTGGGTCGCCCGGCTGCACGGCTGAGGCCGGCCGTGGGCGACGGGGTCGAGGAGCTCGTGGAGCACCGCCGCGGCAAGCTCCACCCGGCTGTCGCCCGGACCCGGGAGGCCGTCCGGACGACGCTCGGCGAGCTGCCGAAGGGTACGACGGTCCTGGTCGCCTGCTCGGGCGGTACGGACTCGCTGGCGCTGGCGGCCGCGACCGCGTTCGAGGCGCCGAAGCTCGGGCTGCGGGCCGGGGCGGTGATAGTGGACCACGGGCTGCAGGCCGACTCGGCGCAGGTGGCGGAGACGGCTGCCGAGCAGTGCCGGGGGCTCGGGCTGGACCCGGTGCGGGTGCGGGCCGTCACGGTCGGCTCGGACGGTGGGCCGGAGGGTGCGGCTCGGGCGGCGCGGTACGACGCCCTGCGTGAGGTGGCCGACGAGCTGGCCGCGGACGTCGTACTGCTGGCGCACACCCGTGACGATCAGGCGGAGACCGTGCTGCTCGGGTTGGGGCGCGGATCCGGGGCGCGGTCGTTGGCCGGGATGGCTCCGGCTGTCGGGTTGCTGCGGCGGCCGTTCCTGGAGGTGCCGCGGGCCACTACGGCGGCGGCGTGTATCGCGTCGGGGCTGCGGCCGTGGCACGACCCGCACAACGACGACCCGCAGTACACGCGGGTCCGGGTGCGGCACGAGGTGCTGCCGGTGCTGGAGGAGGCGCTGGGGCCCGGTGTGGTCGAGGCCCTGGCCCGTACGGCGGGGCTGCTGCGGGCGGACGCCGACGCGCTCGACCAGCTCGCCGCGGACGCAGCCGAGACCGCGCTCAGCCGGGACGAGGGCCAGGTGCAGTGCGACGTCGGCGTACTGCTGGACGAGCCCGCCGCGGTCCGTACGCGCGTATTGCGGCAGGCCGCGCTGGAGGCCGGCTGCCGGGCCACGGATCTCACCGCGGGGCACGTGGCGGCCGTCGACGCGCTGGCCACCGACTGGCGCGGGCAGCGCTGGATCGATCTACCACAAGGCGTCCGGGCCGTCCGCCGGGGCGGATTCATCGCATTGGGCCCCGATGTGACAGGCTGAGCCGCGTGGATGCTGCGGACATCGAGAAGGACCTGAGCACGATCCATTACACCGAGGACCAGATCCTCGCGAAGCTCCGGGAACTCGCCGGGCGGATCGAGCAGGACTACGAGGGCAAGGACCTCCTCATCGTCGGCGTCCTCAAGGGCGCCGTGATGGTGATGGCCGACCTGGCCCGGTCGTTCACCCGGCACGTCGAGATGGACTGGATGGCGATCTCGTCGTACGGCTCCGGGACCAAGTCGTCCGGGGTGGTCCGGATCCTGAAGGACCTGGACACCGACATCAGCGGCCGGCACGTGCTGATCGTCGAGGACATCATCGACACCGGCCTGACGCTCACCTGGCTGGTCAGCAACCTGCAGTCCCGCGGTCCGGCCTCGGTGGAGATCTGCACCGCGTTCCGGAAGCCGGACGCGGCCGCGAAGATGTCCGTCCCGGTCAAGTACGTCGGATTCGACCTGCCGGACGAGTTCGTTGTCGGATACGGGCTCGACTACGCGGAGAAGTACCGGAACCTGCGCTGCGTGGCGACACTGGCACCGCACGTCTACTCCTGAGCGCCACTGGCGGGCACACTTGGCGGCAGCCTGTACAACGGGTCGCACCCGTCCTTTCGTGACCCTCGTGGTGTGTTGTCTTGTGCGACACGAGACACTTGGACTGGTGTTACCGTCACAAGCCCGCATTCCCGGGCCTGCCGAGCTAGGAGGGACGGGGCCTCGGCCCCGATCATGGACGTGAAGCGCATCTTCCGCGGACCCCTGTTCTGGATCGTCGTCGCCTTCCTGGGCGTACTGGTGATCGGGCAGCTCCTGACCGGCTCGTCCGGGTACAAGACCGAGTCCACCGGCCAGGTCGTCCAGCTGATCCAGCAGGCCAAGTCGTCGAGCGACAAGACGATCAAAACGGTGACGCTGAACAACCCGGACGAACAGATCCAGGTCGAGAAGACCGACGGCAGCAAGATCCAGGCGCACTATGTCGACGGCCAGGGCCAGAGCCTGGGCAGCGATATCCAGAGCCTGTACCAGGACGGCAAGATCGAGAAGTACGACGTGCAGAACCCGAAGCCGAGCTTCATCGGCCAGGTGTTCTCCACGCTGATCCCGTTCCTGCTGATCGCGGTCGTGTTCATCTTCCTGATGAACTCGATGCAGGGCGGCGGCTCCCGGGTGATGAGCTTCGCCAAGTCCAAGGCCAAGCTGGTCACCAAGGACACCCCGAAGACCACGTTCGCCGACGTCGCCGGTGTCGACGAGGCGATCGAGGAGCTGCAGGAGATCAAGGAGTTCCTGCAGGAGCCGGGCAAGTTCCAGGCGGTCGGCGCCAAGATCCCGAAGGGCGTGCTGCTCTACGGCCAGCCCGGTACCGGTAAGACGCTGCTGGCCCGTGCGGTGGCCGGCGAGGCCGGGGTGCCGTTCTACTCGATCTCCGGCTCGGACTTCGTCGAGATGTTCGTCGGTGTCGGTGCCTCCCGGGTCCGGGACCTGTTCGAGCAGGCCAAGACGAACGCCCCGGCGATCGTGTTCATCGACGAGATCGACGCCGTCGGCCGGCACCGTGGTGCGGGTCTCGGCGGCGGCCACGACGAGCGCGAGCAGACCCTGAACCAGCTGCTGGTCGAGATGGACGGCTTCGACGTCCGCGGCGGTGTGATCCTGATCGCGGCCACCAACCGGCCCGACGTACTGGACCCGGCGCTGCTGCGGCCCGGCCGTTTCGACCGGCAGATCGCCGTCGACGCGCCGGACCTGCCCGGCCGGCAGAAGATCCTCAAGGTGCACGCCCGCGGCAAGCCGATGGCGCAGGACGTCGACCTCACCGCCGTTGCCCGCCGGACGCCCGGTATGACCGGTGCCGACCTGGCCAACGTGCTGAACGAGGCGGCCCTGCTGACCGCCCGGTCGAACGCGCAGCTGATCGACAACCGCGCCCTGGACGAGGCCATCGACCGCGTGATCGCCGGCCCGCAGCGCCGGACCCGGCTGATGTCGGACAAGGAGAAGGTGCTCACCGCGTACCACGAGGGCGGGCACGCGCTGGTCGCCGCGGCGCTGCCGCATTCCGACCCGGTGCAGAAGGTGACGATCCTGCCGCGTGGCCGCGCGCTCGGCTACACGATGGTGATGCCGGACGAGGACAAGTACTCCACCACCCGGTCGGAGATGCTCGACAAGCTCGCGTACATGCTGGGTGGCCGGGCGGCCGAGGAGATGGTCTTCCACGACCCGACCACGGGTGCGTCCAACGACATCGAGAAGGCGACGGCGCTGGCCCGCGCGATGGTCACGCAGTACGGGATGACCGAGCGGCTGGGCGCGATCAAGTTCGGCCAGGACAGCAGCGAGCCGTTCCTGGGCCGCGACATCGGCAGCCAGCGGAACTACTCCGAGGAGATCGCGGCCGCGGTCGACGAGGAGGTCGGCAAGCTGATCCTGAACGCGCACCAGGAGGCCTTCGACATCCTGGTCGAGAACCGGGCCGTCCTGGACCACCTGGTCGAGGAGCTGCTGGAGAAGGAGACGCTGGACAAGCACCAGATCGCCCGGGTGTTCGAGCCGGTGATCAAGCGCGAGCGGCGTCCGGCCTGGACCGGCTCGTCGACCCGGATCCCGTCCGACCAGCCGCCGGTGATGCCGACCCCCGCGGAGCAGAACGGGCAGAACGGGCACGAGGGCTCGCTGTCCGACGTACTGCCGGGCGGCTCGGTCGGCCCGGACGAGGCGATCCGGCCGCCGGACTACGGCAGCGGCCCGACCCCGCCGAACCACCAGTAACCGCGTTCGTGAACGCCGCCACCCGATCGGGTGGCGGCGTTTTCGTGTGTCCGCCAGGTAGCGTTCCACGGGTGACGTCACCGAAGTTCGACCATGCGCGGGCGGAGCGGGCGGTCCGCGAGCTGTTGATCGCGATCGGCGAGGACCCGGACCGTGAGGGGTTGCGGGACACGCCGGCCCGGGTGGCCCGGTCGTACGCCGAGATCACCGCCGGGCTCGGGCAGGGCGCCGAGGACGTGCTGACCACCACGTTCGCGCTCGAGCACGACGAGATGGTGCTGGTGAAGGACATCGAGGTGTGGAGCCTGTGCGAGCACCACCTGGTGCCGTTCACGGGCGTCGCGCACGTCGGGTACATCCCGAGCCGGGACGGGCGGGTCACCGGGCTGTCGAAGCTCGCCCGGCTGGTGGACGTGTACGCGAAGCGCCCGCAGGTCCAGGAGCGGCTGACCACGCAGATTGCCGAGTCGCTGGTGGAGATCCTCGAGCCGCGCGGCGTGATCGTGGTGATCGAGTGCGAGCACCTGTGCATGACCATGCGCGGCGTCCGGAAACCGGGCGCCAAAACCATCACCTCCGCCGTCCGCGGCCAACTCCGCAACCCCAGCACCCGCGCCGAGGCGATGAGCCTGATCGTTGGCTGAAGGGCGGGTCTTCCGGCCTCACGCCTACTGCGCGGCCCTCGGCGGGCACCTGCTCGCGACGGCGTGGGGCCGGAAGACCCGCCCCACCCGTAGCTCCCGAACCCCTGGCCTCGTTGAAGTTTGAGAGTGCGAGACTATGGACATTCTGTCGCTGAGCGTTTACTTTCCGTAGTGGTGCTTGGCCAACGGGGACCAGGTGCCGGTGTGAGGAGGACAGGATGTCGGGGCGTTTCCGGGTCGGCGCCGCACTCGCCGGAGTCGTCGTCCTGACGGCAACCGGGCTGGCGGCGGCGAACTGGGCCACCGCGGACACGCGGAGCAAGACCGGGCACCAGACCGCAGGGACCGCGAAACCCGCGGGCATCACCATCGATCCGCTGGTCGCGGAGACCCTGGAGTCGGAGCTCGGCTCGGACTCGGGTGTCGTGGGCAGCTACTACGACGAGGCCGGCGAGCTGATCGTCGCGGTCTCGAACCTGTCGACCGCCGAGCTGGTCCGGCAGATCGGCGCGATCCCGCGGCTGGTCAAGTACACGGCCCGCCAGCTGAACGCCGTCCAGGACGAGCTGAACCACGTCGCCACCACGTCCAGCGCCGGCAAGGTGCGGTCGTGGTACGTCGACCCGATCACCGGGACTGTCGTCGTGTCCGTCCCGCGGAACGCGCACGACTCGATCACCCAGCGGTTCCTGTCCCGCGCCGAGGCGAACGGCGAGCAGGTCACGGTCCGCCGGGTCTCCGGGACGGTCCGGACCACCGCGGACGACTTCAGCCTGCGCGGCGGTGTCCAGGTCGACAAGAACACGGGGTACGTCTGCTCGCTGGGCTTCAACGCGAAGACCCGCCAGGGCACCCGGATCTTCCTGACCGCCGGCCACTGCACCTCCGGCAAGCCGTCGTTCTCCCGCAACGGGTACGTCCTCGGCGACACCTACACGTCGACGTTCCCGGGCAGCGACTTCGGCTCGGTCGGCGTGATCGACGGCTGGGACCAGCAGGGGTACGTCGAGGGCTGGGGCAACGGCAACGTCGCGGTCAAGGGGATCGCGGACGCCACCGTCGGGTCGACGCTGTGCAAGTCCGGGAAGAGCACCGGCTGGACCTGCGGGCGGATCGTCGCGCGGAACGTGACCGTCAACTACGGCAACAACCGCGTGGTCCGTGGGCTGTTCCAGCACACCGCGTGCGTCGAGGCGGGCGACTCCGGCGGCGCCAACATGACCGGCAACTACGCCCAGGGCATCACCAGCGGAGCGGCACTGATCGACGGCCAGTGCCTGGAGAAGTACGGCCAGACGAACGAGTCGTACGCACAGCCGATCGGCGTGGTCCTGCAGTCGACGAAGTCGCGCCTGGTCCTCGCCAACTGACCTCTCTGTAGGCCTTGGGGGCGCGGGCTACTACGGTGTGTGGGTGAGAACTGAGCCGTGGGGTCACGTCGACGGGTTGCCGGTGCTGGACCGGTGCCTGGTGATGGGCGTCGTGAACGTGACGCCGGACTCGTTCTCCGACGGCGGCGAGTGGTTCGAGCCGGCCGCCGCGATCAAGCACGGCCGGGAGTTGCTGGCCGAGGGTGCGGACCTGCTCGACGTCGGCGGTGAGTCGACCCGCCCGCGGGCTGTCCGGCCGTCGCAGGACGAGGAGATCCGCCGGGTGATCCCGGTGGTCGAGGCGCTCGCCGCGGAGGGCGCGATCATCTCGGTCGACACCATGCGGGCCCCGGTCGCGGAGCTGGTGCTGGACGCCGGCGCGACGATGATCAACGACGTGTCCGGCGGGCTGGCCGATCCGGACATGCTGCCGTTGATCGCCGAGCGTGGGGCGCCGTACCTGTGCATGCATTGGCGCGGGCACTCCCTCGACATGCAGAACAAGGCGGAGTACGGCGACGTGGTCGCGGAGGTGATCGCCGAGCTGGCCGAGCGCCTCGAGGTGCTGCGTGCGGCCGGCATCGACCTGAGCCGGGTCGCGCTCGACCCCGGGCTCGGGTTCGCGAAGACCGCGGACCACAACTGGGAGATTCTTCGCCGGTTGCGGGAATTCGCGGTACTGGAAAGACCGTTGCTGATCGGTGCGTCCCGGAAGACGTTCCTCGGTAGGCTGCTCGCCGACGAGCAGACCGGTGAACCCAGACCGGCCGTACGACGAGACGACGCGAGCGTGGCCGTATCCGCCCTGGCCGCTGCCGCCGGTGCCTGGTGTGTCCGGGCGCACGCGGTGGCACCGAACGTGGACGCGGTCCGGGTGGCGAAGAAATGGGGAACGGTATGACGGATGCACCACGGCAGGGCACAGGGGGCGATGCTGCACGTGGGGCAACCGTCGAGGACGTAGTACTGAACGCGAACACCGCGTTCTACAACGCGTTCGAGGCCGGCGATCTGGATCTGATGGCGGCGGTCTGGCTGCCGGAACCGGACCCGGTCTGCATCCATCCGGGCAACGCGGCGATCTCCGGGTACCCCGAGCTGATGCGGGCCTGGGCGATGATCTTCGCGAACACGCCGTACATCCAGTTCTTCCTCACCGACGTGCAGGTACGGGTGGATGAAGACGTGGCGTACGTCACGTGTACGGAGAATGTCCTGTCGTCCGGTGAGGGTGCGCCGGAGGAGGGCTTCGCGGGCGGAAAGGCACTCGCGACCAACGTCTTCCGCAGAACTTCCGCCGGTTGGCGGTTGTGGATCCACCATGCCTCCCCGGTACTGTCGTCTGGGGGCCGACAGGAGGAGGCGGAATGAGCGGTCCCAACAATCCTCCTGATGTGATCGAGATCCGGGGCATCCGCGGGTTCGGGCGCCACGGGGTGTTCGAGCACGAGCGGGCCGACGGGCAGGAGTTCGTCGTGGACGTCCGGCTGGAGCTGGACACCCGGCCTGCCGCCGCCTCCGACGACCTGGCCGACACCGTGAACTACGGGGTGCTGGCCGAGCAGGTGCACAAGGCGATCGAGACCGATCCCGTGGACCTGATCGAGACCCTCGCCCAGCGCATCGCCGCCATCTGTCTCGCCGACGAGCGCGTGACAGCAACGGCCGTGACCATCCACAAACCCTCGGCGCCGATCACGGTGCCGTTCGACGACGTTGTCCTGACCGTGCAGCGCAGAGCCGGAGAATACTCGTGACTGAGACCCCTAGCCCCCACGTCATCGACGCGGACACCCTGAGCGGAGGCCTCAAGCCGATCCGCCAGTTGATCCTGTCGCTCGGAAGCAATCTCGGCGACCGGGAGGCGAACCTGCAGGGCGCGGTCGACGCGCTGCGGGACACCCCGGACGTCGTCGTGGTCGAGGTATCGCCGGTGTACGAGACCCAGCCGGTCGGCGGCCCCGACGAGTCCGGGCCGTACCTGAACATCGTGCTGCTGGCCGACACCACGCTCGGCGTCGACCTGCTGCTGGAGCGCGCGCACGCGGTCGAGGAGGCGTTCGGCCGGGAGCGCAGCGTGCCGGGCGCGCCGCGCACCCTCGACATCGACCTGATCGTCTACGGCAAGAAGACGATCGAGACCGAGGAGCTGACCATCCCGCATCCGCGGGCGCACGAGCGCGCGTTCGTGCTGGCGCCCTGGCTCGACATCGAGCGGGACGCCGTGCTGCCGGGCCACGGCCCGGTCGCGGACCTGCTCGCCAAGGTCGGGACCGACGGTGTGACCAAGCTCGACATCGAGCTGCAGTAGTGGTGTCCGGCGGTACCGAGCCCGGCCGGGCGCCTCAGCAGGAACCGCCCGAGGGCTCGGTGCGGCCGACGTCGCGCCGGCTGCTGGTCGCGATCGCCGTCCTCGGCCTCGCGATCGGCGTCACGCTGGTGAAGGTCGTCCAGTCCGGCGGCGGGGTGGCGCCGTCGGTGTCCTGGCTGACGCTGGTCGCCTGGTCCTTCCTGGCCGCGTTGCTGTTCGTGGCCGCCCGCAACACCCACCAGCGGATCCAGGTACGCCGGGAACGGATGGAACCCTCGCGCGCGGTGTTCCTGTTGATGATCGGGAAGGCGAGCGCTTTTGTCGGCGCGTTGTGCACCGGTGTTTACGCAGGGTTCGCGTTAAGCTTCGTTCAGGCGATGGGCTCTTCGGGGCCTCGTAACAGAGTGATCATGGCCGGAGCGGCGGCGGTGATCTCAGTGCTGGTCGTCACGGCCGGATTGTTGCTCGAACGGGCGTGTCGTATTCCCGAGGACCCCGACGAGACCCCCTAACATGGCGACCCATGGGGTCAAGGGGTAGCCGCCGTCGAACCAGGACCACAGTTCTCACCGTTGCCAACGCATCGCTGATCGTTGTCTGTCTGGGTGTGAGTATTGCGCTCTTCTCGCAGAATGCCTGGATTCTCCGGGCCGCTGCGGTGGGCGCCGCGCTGGTCGCCATCGCAGGCGCCGTGCTGTTCCGGCACCAGTTGCTGGTGGAGCGGCTGGCCCATTCCGACGAGCGCGCCCAGGTCGCGCAGGAGTACTCGCGGATCACCAGCGCGCGGGTGGTCGAGAACGCGGAGTTCGTCGACCTGATGCAGCGCCGCCTGGACAAGATCGACGAGCGCCTGGACAAGATCGACCAGGAGGTCGCCACGGTCGTCGCGGCCGGCGACAAGCACTCGCAGTCCGACGCCCCGACCGTCGTCGACCTCAAGCTCCGGGGCCTCGCCGCCTCCTGAGAGGGCGTCTGAGGACCCGGCGCCTACTGCGGGGCACTCGGCACGGCATCTCGCCGCACGGGTGCAAAGGCCACGATGCTCCGCATCGAGACCTTCGCCCCCGCGCGGCGAGATGCCGCACCGAGCACCTCCTCGCTACGGCGCCGAGTCCTCAGACGCCCTCTGATCACCCTGTAGGTTCGGGCGTGTGGATCTCGCCGAACTGCTGAAGGTTGCCCAAGCCGCCGTCGCCCGCGGCCGGGCCGTCACCGAGTCGATGGCTCCCGGGGTGCTGACCTCCAAGGGCGACCGGGACATGGCCTCCGAGGTCGACTTCGCCGTCGAACGGGAGGTCCGGGCCTTCCTCGAACGCGAGACGCCTGACCTCGGCGTGCTCGGCGAGGAGGAGGGCGGCGCCACCGACGGGACCCGCTGGGTGCTGGACCCGGTCGACGGGACGGTCAACTTCATCCACGGCGTACCGCTGTGGGCGATCTCGCTGGGCCTGATCCACGAGGGCCGGGCGGTCGCGGGCGTGATCGACCACCCGGCGCTGAACACGACGTACGTCGCCGCCGAGGGGCTCGGCGCGACCTGCAACGGGACGCCGATCCGGGGCAGTGAGTGCGCCGACCTGTCCGAGGCGTTGGTTGCCGTGGGCGACTATGCGGTCGGGCCGAACGCCGAGCAGGTGAACGCGGACCGGATCGCGCTGACCCAGCGGCTCTACCCGCGCGTGCAGCGGCTGCGGATGATCGGGACGGCCGCGACCGCGCTGACCTGGACCGCGCACGGATACTTCGACGCGCTGATCATGTTCTCGAACAAGCCGTGGGACACGATGGCCGGCGTCGCGATCTGCCGCGAGGCGGGCGTGACGGTCCTGGACCTGGACGGTACCGACCACACCCCCGACTCCCGCGGCGTCCTCGCCGTCTCCCACCCCCTCCGCGCCCCCCTACAGCAACTCCTGAGCTGAGTTGCTGGGAAACATTTGTCGCGCATTTGGACATTTGTTTCCCAGCGAGCGGTTGTCCACAGGGCCGCGGCGGCGGGCGTCGGTTTGACTCATAGTGGGGTGGATGGATTGGTGGTGGCGGCGGCAACTGGCGGACGAGGGCCTCGACGTCCTCGTGCATGTTCAAAGCCGCGTTGTGTCGCGCGCCCAACTGCTGGCGGCCGGCAGTTCCGAGGCCGAGGTGCGCCGCCGAGTTCGCAGCCGTGTGCACGGTCGTCGTTGGCAGACCGTCCACCCCGGTGTCTATCTGACACACACCGGCCCGATCGGTTACCACGAACAGCTCGTTGCGGCCCTCCTCTATGCCGGACCGGAGGCGTCGTGGAGCCACTACACGGCCGCGGAGCAGTTCGGCCTGATCAAGCCCGACGCCCGCCGCCCGGTATATGTGACCGTCCCCTGGCATCGGCGAGTTCGCGCTCGCCCGAATCTCGTGATCACTCGGGACTCGCACTGGGAGGACCGTCTGGCCGAGGGGATCCCACCACGAAGCCGGCCCGCCGAGGCAGTGCTGCAGATCATCGGCATCTCCCGATCCTTGGACACGGCGGCGGCTGTCGTCGCGGAGGCCTGCCAAAGCGGCAGAGTGGCTCCCGGCGAGATCGTGGCCGCCCTCGCGGGCCGCTCCCGGCTTCGGCATCGTGCCGCTTTGCAGCAGATTCTCGCCGACGTCGCCCAGGGGACGCATTCGCTGCTCGAGCTTCGATACCTGCGTGACGTCGAGCGCGCCCACGGCTTGCCGCGGGGGCAACGGCAGCGCGCAGTAGAGGGCGAATACACCGATGTGGCCTATGTTCCGTACGAGTTGGTGGTGGAGTTGGACGGCCGGTTTCACTTCGCGCCGCGACAGCGCTGGCGGGATCTCGATCGCGACAACCGCGCTGCGCTGAGGTCGGAGACGACGTTGCGGTACGGCTGGCTCGATGTGACGAGCCGTCCGTGTGCGGCTGCCGTACAGGTCCTGCGGGTCATGCGGCGCAAGGCCCCATCCCTCACCGCACATCCTTGCAGCCCATCCTGCCCCGTCCGATGACTGCAGCTGGGAAACAAAAGTTCGCCCCAGGGACTTTTGTCTCCCAGCTGGGCTACTTGTCGATGTCGCCGACGACGAAGAACATGCTGCCGAGGATCGCGATCATGTCCGGGATCATCGTGCCGGGGAGCAGCGCCGGTAGCGCGGAGA
The DNA here is from genome assembly GCF_054189145.1 of Kribbella sp. WER1. NCBI lineage: Bacteria > Bacillati > Actinomycetota > Actinomycetes > Propionibacteriales > Kribbellaceae > Kribbella > Kribbella sp. WER1. Next base: position 5,383,185 of record NZ_CM135186.1, read on the forward strand.
TGTTGTTGAAGCTCGCCGAGCGGAGCTTCAGCCGCCACGGGGTCTTGTCGCCGCGGGAGACCAGGTAGTACCCGTTGATGCCGAGCGGGCTCTCGGTCCACGCGTACGTCTGCCCCTCGGGGACCTTGAGGATCTTCGGCAGCCGGACGTTCACCGGCCCGGCCGGGAGCGTGCGGAGCTTGTCGAGGCAGGCGTCGACGAGGTCGAGCGACACCTTCACCTGTTCCAGCAGTACGGCGAACCGTGCGAAGCAGTCGCCCTCCGGACGCGTGACGACCCGCAGCACGTCCTGGAGTTCGCCGTACGCGAGGTAGGGCTCGTCGCGGCGCAGGTCGGCGTTCACCCCGGAGGCACGGGCGATCGGGCCGGACACGCCGTATTGCGCGACCAGTTCGGGCGCGAGCTTGCCGACGCCGACCGTCCGGGCGCGGAAGATCTCGTTGCCGAGGACGATCTCCTCGATGTCGGGGAGCCGTTTGCGGACCGCGGTCGCGGCGGCCGAGCCGCGGCCGAGCCAGCCGTACGGGAGGTCTTCCTTGAGTCCGCCGACCCGGTTGAACATGTAGTGCATCCGGCCGCCGGACAGCTCCTCCATCACCGCCTGGATGGTCTCGCGCTCGCGGAACGCGTAGAACACCGGCGTGATCGCGCCGAGCTCGAGCGGGTACGAGCCGAGGAACATCAGGTGGTTCAGGATCCGGTTCAGCTCGGCCAGCAGGGTGCGCAGCCAGACGGCGCGCTCCGGGACCTCGAGGTTCATCATCCGTTCGACGGCGAGCACCACGCCGAGCTCGTTGGCGAACGCGGACAGCCAGTCGTGCCGGTTCGCCAGCACGATGATCTGCCGGTAGTCGCGGACCTCGAACAGCTTCTCGGCGCCGCGGTGCATGTAGCCGATGATCGGCTCGCAGCCGACGATCCGTTCGCCGTCCAGGGTCAGCCGCAGTCGCAACACGCCGTGCGTCGCCGGGTGCTGCGGACCGATGTTGAGCACCATGTCGGTGGTCGCCAGCTCGGAGCCCGCGCCGGCCCCGCCGCGCTCGAATCCCGCGGCACCAGCTCCCATTCCGACGACTCTTTCCGTGCTCATGACCACTATCGTGACAGGCTTTACCCGTGGATGACCTCTTCGCACCCTCCGATGTCAGCTGGACGCGGGTCTCACCGAAGCTGGCCGCGCTGCGCCGGCTGAACGCCGCGATCATGTCCGGCCTGGTCGCGATCGCCGCGCTGCTCGCGCTCGGGCTGACCGTCGGCTGGCTGTACGGCGTACTCGCGGCGGTCCTGATCGCGGTGCTGTTCGGCTGGTCCTGGATCCTGATCGGGCGCAACCAGAAGTCCTGGAAGTACGCCGAGCGCGAGGACGAGCTGCTGGTCAGCCACGGGATCATGTTCCGCGAGCTGGTCGTCGTACCGTACGGCCGGATGCAGTTCGTGGACGTCACCGCCGGGCCGCTGGAGCGGGCCTACGGGATGGCCACCGTCGAGCTGCACACGGCGACACCGGCCACCGACGCGAAGATCCCCGGGCTGCACCCGGACGAGGCCGCGCGGCTGCGTGACCGGTTGTCCGCCCTCGGCCAGTCGCAGGCGTGGGGCCTGTGACCCAGCAGGCTGTGGAGACCGTCGGGCAACGGCTCCATCCGCTGACCCCCTTCGTCAAGGGCTGGGGGTACTTCGTGGTCGCGGCCGTCGCGCTGGTCAACAACGAGGGCCTGCGACAGAACCTGACGTACGCCGGAATCGGCCTGGCTGCCGTACTCGTCGGCGGGATCCTGCTCGGCGCGCTGTCCTGGTGGTTCACCAAGTGGCAGCTGACCGACGACGCGATCCGGGTGGACAGCGGGTTCCTGTTCCGGCGGACGCGGATCATCCGGTTCGACCGGATCCAGGCGATCGACGTGGCGCAGCCGTTCGTGGCCCGGCTGTTCGGGATGGCCGAGCTGCGGATGGACGTGGCCGGCGGCGGCAAGAGTGACGGCAAGCTGAGCTACTTCCAGTACGGCCAGGCGCAGGACCTGCGGACGACGCTGCTGGTCCGGGCGAAGGGCAAGGCCGCTGCTGAGCAGCAGGAGGCCGAGCAGGAGACGGAGTCGGTCGCCCCGCCGCTGCTGACCGTGCGGACCGGCCGCCTGCTCGGTGCGACGCTGCTGTCGTCCACCGTGGTCGGTAGCGCCGGCGCCCTGATCTGGCTGATCGTCGCGACCATGGTGCTGAACTTCCACGTCGGTCTGGTCGCCGGTATCCCGCTGCTGCTCGGTGTGGTGCAGCCGATCTGGAAGCAGGTCGTGGGGAACCACGGGTTCACGCTGTCCGCGTCCAGCCACGGCCTGCGGACCAAGCGCGGGCTGTTCGACGTCCAGCGGCAGACGATTCCGCCTGGTCGCGTGCAGGGTCTGCTGATCACCGAGCCGTTGATCTGGCGGGCGCTGCGCTGGTCGCGGGTCGAGCTGGACATTGCAGGCGTCGCAGGCAAGCAGGACGACGCCGACGACCACATGGAGGGTGCGCAGCTCCTGCCGGTCGGTGACCGTGCCGAGACGGCGTACGTGCTGGCCCGGATCCTTCCCGGGTTCGACCTGAGCAGTATCCGGATGCACCCGGCACCGTCGCGCGCCAAGTGGCTGCGGCCGATCGGCTGGCGGTACCTGGCGTACGGCGTGGACGAGAACGTCATGGTCACCACCCGCGGCTGGGTGAGCCGCCGTACGTCGATCGTGCTGCACCACAAGACGCAGTCGGTGCGGTTGGAGCAGGGGCCGATCCAGCGGCGGCTGGGACTGGCCGACGTACATGTGGACACGCCGCTCGGCCCTACGGACGCTGTCGCGTTGCACCAGGACCAGGCGGATGCTGCCGCGCTGGTGGAGGCTCAGGCGGACAGGGCGCGCGCTGCGCGTCGTACGGCGTCTGTTCCTGCCGCTGTCCAGACCCAGCCGAACCCGCCGAGCCCGGACGGGTCCAGCAGCTCGGCCGCTTCGCCGGCTGACGACAACTCGGACAGATAGCGCAGCGGGTCCGTCTGAGCGAGCTTCAGGCTCGGGCGGGTCCCGCTGACGCCCAATGCGCGCAGGGCCTCGCGCTGACTCACCCGGTTTCCGCCCAACGAGTCGAGCGCCACGTGCGCGGTGATGTCACAGCTGCCGTCGGGGACCGGATCGCACTCCCGCCCACCACGGAAGCCGGTCAAGGTCCCGTACGCCGGCCTGCCCGCCTGCACGTGCCCGTAGTCGATCGCGACCGCGACACTGCCCGGCGTCAGCCGATCGACCACGCCGGCCCACGCCTCGTCACGCGCCAGCCCGACCTCGGCCCGATCGCCGGGCTGCCCGGACCACCAGCGCTCCAGCCACCGCAGATCGTTGCCCTCTACAACAGGTCCCGGGCTGAGGTCGGCGAGCAGGTACCGAGGGACACCGTCGTCGTCCCACTCCACGACCTCGCACGGGACGTTGTCGAGCCACTCGTTCGCGACCACCAGACCGGACAGCTGGTCGGGCAGCGCGTCGTCGAGTTCGACGTCGACCACAGTCAGCCCTTCGGTCCGCAGTACCTCGCCGAGTTCGCCGGAGCCTGCGCCGATATCCACGACCGCGTCGAGGTCGAGCCGCCGAGCCAGCCCGGCCAGGGCCCGGCCGAACAGCGGCGACGCGTGCACCGACGTACGGAAGTGGGCAGCCGGACGCTCCCGGCGGTAGAACCCGTCGGGACCGTAGAGCGCCTGTTGCCAGGCCGCTGCGAAGCGCGAGGTCATGTGGACCAGACCGAACCTAGGATCGACACCGTGGCGATCCTCCCAGAAGAGCTCGGTGTCATGTTCGCCGGTGAGCCGGTCTTCGACCTCGTCGGCACGGATCGGCCGTTCAGGGTCACGCCGGAGTGGCTGGCCGGCACCCGGACGAAGCTCGAGGAGATCGCCGGCCGGGTGCCGAACGACGACCCCACCCAGGGCCGGGCCGGCTACCAGGACGGCACGCCGCGGCTGATCAGCAACTTCTACTTCCTGGTCCGAAGCATCCTGCCGCCGCTGGGCATCGTGGTCGGCGGCGCCCGCAACCTCGCCTACCTGGTGATCTCGGACTGGCGGTCCGAGCCGCAGCAGGTCGAGACCGACCTGGGCGGCTGGCTGACCGGGCCGAGCGAGTTCATCATCCCGTTCCCGCTGCGGAACAAGCTCGGCGCGGAGCTGCAGGAGCCGTACGTGCGGGCCTGCCGGGAGATGCTCGACCTGTTGGCGGGCATCCCGGGCCTGGAGACCCGGCGAACCGCGATGGCCACGATGCTCGACGACGTACTGGCCGATCCGGAGTTCCTCGCGCTGCACACCACGGAGCTCCGGTCCACGCTGGTGAAGCGCTGGGGCGAGCGGTACGACGCCCCCGAGCTGCGCCGGGCCTTCCCGAACCTGTCCGGTAACCCGCTCGACCTCATGGTGCACGCCGTGAACCGGCTGCAGGCGGCGTACGAGAAGGTCGCCGCGGCCACGCCCGAGACCGAGCAGCCGTTCGCGGTCGAGCTGGCCGCCGTACTCCGGCAGATCGGGCGGACGAGTACGCCGGCCGGTCTGTCCTTCACCGGACTCGGCCCGTCCGGAGCAGCCGACGTACAGAAGGCGCTCGACAAGAAGGCGGACGTGCCGACGCCGGCCGACTGGCGGCGCCGGCAGCTGGACCGGATGGGCCGGGCCGTCGAGGCGGGCGCGCCGTACCAGGCGCGGGAGTACCTGGCCGCGATGTACCTGGTCGGCTCCAGCCTGAACGGGCTGCCGAGCCAGCCGGACCCGCCGAAGGACCTGCACATGACGACCGGCTTCGTCACCCGGCTGCGGGACCTGAACGCGCTCCGGCCGGCCGAGGTCGTCGTGACCGACGTGGACGGCGCACCGGACACGCAGAAAGCGGACCCGCCGGTCGGCGGCGACCCGATCGCGGACCTGAACGGGATGATCGGGCTCGGGCCGGTGAAGACCCGGGTGCACGAACTGGTCGCGGAGGCCGAGGTCGCCAAGCTCCGGATCGACGCCGGCCTGCGGCTGCCCAAGCCGATGGGGCACCTGGTCTTCAGCGGCAACCCGGGCACCGGCAAGACCACGGTCGCCCGGATCCTCGCCGAGGTGTACCGCGACCTCGGCATGCTCTCGTCCGGGCACCTGGTCGAGGTGGGCCGCGCCGACCTGGTCGCGTCGTACATCGGCCAGACCGCGCCGAAGGTGACCGAGGTGGTCGAGAAGGCGCTCGGCGGGGTGCTGTTCATCGACGAGGCGTACTCGCTGTACAACGACTCCGGGCGGGACTTCGGCCGGGAGGCGATCGCGACGCTGATCCAGCTGATGGAGAAGCACCGCGACAACCTGGTCGTGGTGATGGCCGGGTACCCGGCCGAGATGTACCGCCTGCTGGAGAGCAACCCGGGCGTGAAGTCGCGGATCCGGACGTTCGTGAACTTCCCGGACTACACCGACACCGAGCTGCACAGGATCTTCCTGCACGACGTCGGGCAGGCCGGGTTCGTGCTGGGCGAGGGCGTGGCCGGGCTGGTGCTGACCGCGTTGCAGAAGGTGCCGCGCGCGCCCGGGTTCGGCAACGCGCGGACGATTCGCACCATGATCGAGCGGATCGCGACGCTGCAGGCGGTCCGGCTGGCCGCGATCGAGTCGCCGAGCCTCGAAGAGGTCCGGACCATCGAGCAGGACGACGTCCGCAACCTGAACCAGGAGAGCCTGCGGGACCTGCCGAGCCACAAGGACCCGCAGGCCGAGCTGGCCGCGATGACCGGGCTGACCGACGTGAAGGCCACCGTGCAGCGGCTGGCCGCGGAGGCCAAGGCCGACCTTCTGCGAGCACAGGCAGGGATGCCGCCGCCGGAGCGGTCCCGGCACCTGATGTTCATCGGCAACCCGGGCACCGGGAAGACCACCGTGGCGCGGCTGGTCGCGCAGAGCTACCGGGACCTCGGCCTGCTCGGCATCGGCCACCTGGTCGAGACGACGGCGAACGAGATGGTCGGAGAGGCGTACGGCCAGACCGGGCCGAAGGTGCAGCGGCTGGTGGACATGGCGCTCGGGGGCGTGCTGTTCATCGACGAGGCGTACGCGTTCGCGGACCTGAACGACTACGGGCGCGAGGCGATCGCGACGTTGATCAAGCTGATGGAGGAGCATCGCGACGACCTGGTCGTGGTGCTGGCCGGGTACACCGAGCCGATGGAGCGGTTGTTCACGATCAACCCCGGGTTGCGCTCGCGGGTGCCGACGACGGTGGAGTTCCCGGACTACACCGATCCGGAGCTGGAACAGATCTTCATGTATCTGAGTACCAAGGCCGGGTATGTGCCCGGCGAAGGCGTCCTGGAGCGGGTCGGTGTGCTGCTGCGGCAGGCACGGAACGCCGAGGACTTCGGCAACGGGCGGGACGTGCGCAACCTGTTCGACGCGGTCGTCGCGCAGCAGGCGGTCCGGATCAACGCGCTCCGGGACCCGTCGGTCGATCAGGTCCGCGGGCTGACGGCTGCCGACGTACCGGTGGAGTGGCGCACTGCGCCGGCGACGACGTCGATGGGGTTCCAGGTCAGGAAGTAAGCCGTACGGCGTCGAACTGGTGCCATACGCCGTCCGTGTTCTCCCGCCACAGGCCTAGCTCGGTCAGCTGGACAGTCGGGGCTGGTGTGGCGGCCAGTGCGGCGTTGGCCTCGGCTACGACGGCAGGGCCGCCCTGGGCGGACGAGGAGATGGTCAGGTGCGGCTGCGGGTCCGGAAAGTCGCCGCCGTACGGCGGGCACTCCGGGAAGGCCTCGAAAACGGTCAGGAGCAGCGCACGCACCTGGTCGAACGGCTCCGGCTTCAACCACGCCGTACCGTTCGGAAACTGGCCCGCAACCGGAAAGCTCAACTGGAACGGCTTAATCGTGGACACAGCCGCCTGTAGCCGGGCTACGTCGTCGTCCGTCGGCTCTGCGACCCACGGGACCAGCACGGTGATGTGTGGCGGGATCAGCTCGGTCAACGGGACCTGAGGCCGTGCCGAGGAGCGGGACACCGCCCGCCAACGGTCCGTGTACGCCGCCAACTCCGGCACTGTGATCAGGATCGCCGTCAATTCCGTCCGCGCTGCCCAGGCTTCGGTCACCGTGCCATCCTCCCATCGCCTACGCTGACAAGTAGATCGTCTGGTACCCCGCCGTGGGACTGGAACGAGAAGAGAGTGAGTGATGGAACGGATCGGCTTGATCGGAGCCGGCCGGGCCGGGACCGCCCTGGGAGCAGCCTTGGCGGCAGCCGGACATCCCCTGGTCGGAGTAACCGCGCGGTCGGACGCGTCGCTGGAACGCGCCGCCCGGCTTCTGCCTGCTGTACCGGTGCTGACCGCCGACGAGGTCACCGCGCGCGCCGACGTCGTACTGGTCGCCGTACCGGACGACAGGATCCAGGACGTCGCGCAGACGCTGCCGTTGACCGCTGCGCAGTACGTCGTGCATCTGTCCGGCGCACACGGGCTGGCACCGCTGGCCGGGCTGGCCGCGACACCCGTGGCGCTGCACCCGGCCATGACGTTCCCCGGCGGCCCGGTGGCGTTGGACGGGGTCATGTTCACGGCGACCGCGCCCGACGCGGCCCGGGAACTCGTGGAGCGCCTGGTGAAGGCCCTGGGCGCGCAGGTGCAGTGGGTCGCCGACGACCGGCGTACGGCGTACCACGCCGGCCTGGTGCACGGTGCGAACCACCTGACCACTCTGGTCTGCCAAGCGGTCGCCGTACTGCGCGAAGCGGGCGTGGCCGACCCCGCCGCGACGCTCCGGCCGTTGCTGACCGCAACTCTCGACAACACGCTCCGATCCGGTCATCATGCGCTCACCGGGCCGATCGCCCGCGGCGACGTCGACACGGTGGCAGCACACCTGGCCGTACTGCGGGGCAGCACGCGCGGCACGTACGCCGAGCTGGCCCGGGCCACCGTGGAGCTGGCCGACTGGCTGGACGCAGAACAGGTCGCCCGACTCGGCGACGTACTGAACCGGACAGGGGAGGCACCGCGATGAGACTCACCCAGACCAAGGCCGAACTGCGGGCAGCGACCGCGATCCGGCCACGGGCGGTCGTGATGACCATGGGCGCCCTGCACGACGGCCACGCCGCGCTGCTGACCGAGGCCCGGGAACGCGTCGGGCCGGACGGCAGCGTCGTCCTGACGATCTTCGTGAACCCGTTGCAGTTCGGGCCGACCGAGGACTTCGACCGGTACCCGCGGACGCTGGCCAGCGACCTGGCGATCGCGAAGAACGCCGGCGTCGACCTGGTGTTCAACCCGTCCCGCGACGAGCTGTACCCGAACGAGCCGTCGGTCACCGTGCACCCGGGACCGCTCGCGGACGAGCTCGAAGGGGTGTTCCGCCCGGGCCACTTCTCCGGCGTACTCACGGTCGTGTCGAAGCTGCTGCACCTGACCGCGCCGGACCTCGCGCTGTTCGGCGAGAAGGACTACCAGCAGCTGACGCTGATCCGCGAGATGGTGTGCGACCTGGACATGGACGTCGACATCGTGCCGGTGCCGACGGTCCGGGAGCCGGACGGGCTCGCGCTGTCCTCACGCAACCGCTACCTGAGCGAGACCCAGCGTGACGAGGCGCTGGTGCTGCATCGGGCGCTGAGCGCCGGCGCGAAGGCCGGCATGAACGGCCCGGACGCCGTCCTCGCCGCCGCCCAGGCCGAGCTGGAAGCGGTGCCGTCGGTGAAGATCGACTACCTCGCGCTCCGCGCCCCCGACCTCGGCCCGGTGATCGGCCCCGGCGAGGCCCGGATGCTGATCGCCGCCCGGGTGGGTCTGACGCGTCTCATTGACAACATTTCCATCACCCTCAGATGAAATCGGTTGATACGGTCCCTGAATGACTGTGCTGATGCCACGCCTCCGGCGCGGCGGGTCGCGGGGCTGGTGCTCCCGCCCTTCCCTCGTCGCTCCGGTCGCTACGCTCCCTCCGCTCCTCAGTCCAGGACGGGAGGCCCCGTGACCGCACCCGCAGTCCCGCAACGGCTGGCCGCGCCGGAAGCCGGCTGGACCGATTCCGTCGACGTGGTGGTGATCGGCTCCGGTGTCGCCGGGCTGACCGCCGCTCTCAAGGCCCGTGAGCTGGGCTCTGTGCTGGTGGTGACCAAGGACGTCGTCGCGTCCGGCTCCACCCAGTGGGCCCAGGGCGGGATCGCCGCCGCCCTCGACCCCGAGGACTCTCCCGAGGAGCACCTGCAGGACACGCTCGTCGCGGGCGCCGGGCTGAGCGACGCCGAGGCCGTCCGGGTGCTGGTCACCGAAGGCCCGGACGCGGTCCGCGACCTGATCGAACTGGGGGCCCGCTTCGACACCCTGGCCGACGGCGAGATCTCGCTCGGCCGCGAGGGCGGCCACCACCGGAACCGGATCGCGCACGCCGGCGGCGACGCGACCGGCGCCGAGATCGAGCGCGCGCTGGTCGCCGCGGTCAAGCGCGCCCCGGACATCCGGATCATCGAGCATGCCCTGGTGCTGGACCTGCTGACCGCCGCCGACGGCGCGATCGCCGGCGTCACGCTGCATGTGATGGGCGAGGGCCAGTTGGACGGCGTCGGCGCGATCCGGGCCCGGGCCGTGATCCTGGCCTCCGGCGGGCTCGGACAGTTGTACGCGGCAACGACCAACCCGAGCGTCTCGACCGGCGACGGGATGGCGCTCGCGCTGCGCGCCGGTGCGAAGGTGCGGGACCTGGAGTTCATCCAGTTCCACCCGACCGTGCTGTGGCTGGGCAAGGGCGCGAAAGGCCAGCAGCCGTTGGTGTCCGAGGCGGTCCGCGGCGAGGGCGCGTTCCTCGTCGACCACACCGGGAAGCGGTTCATGCAGGGCCAGCACGAGCTCGCCGACCTGGCACCGCGGGACATCGTGGCGAAGGCGATCATGCGCCAGATGCTTGCCACCGGCAAGGACCATGTGTACCTGGACGCCCGGCACTTCGGCGACGAGAAGTGGCGGGTCCGGTTCCCGACCATCCTGGCGTCCTGCCGCTCGCACGGTATCGACCCGGTCCGGGAGCTGATCCCGGTCGCTCCGGCCTGCCACTACTCGTCCGGCGGCGTCTGGACCGACCTGAACGGGCAGACCTCGGTGCCCGGGCTGTACGCCTGCGGCGAGGTTGCCTGTACCGGCGTCCACGGCGCGAACCGGCTCGCGTCCAACTCGCTGCTCGAGGGCCTGGTGTTCGCCCGCCGGATCGCCGCACACCTCGCGGACGGCCTGCCGGCGCAGCGCGAGCCGGTCGAGGACCGCCGTACGCCGGGGCTCGTGGACGCGGACGCCGTACCCGAGCTGCAGCGGGCGATGACGGTCGGCGCCGGGGTGATCCGGAGCGCGGCCGGGCTGGCGGAGGCGGGGGCGACGATCGGCAAGCTGACCGAGCAGCCCGCCGCCGAGCCGGGCACCCCGGGCTGGGAGGCGACGAACCTGGTGACGGTCGCGTCCGCCCTGATCGCCGCGGCCACCGCCCGCGAGGAGTCCCGCGGCGCGCACTGGCGCGAGGACCACCCGGACCGCGATGATCTGCTGTGGTCCGGCAGCCTGGACGTCACCTTCGACACCCACGCTGTGCCGCAGACCACGTTCGTTCCGCGCCAAACCGAGGAGAATCACCGGCATGGATGAGACAGTCGACCGGCAGTGGGTCGGGGACCTCGTGCGGGCCACCATCGAGGAGGACCTGGCCGGGGGCGTCGACGTGACGACGACCGCGACGGTGGACCCGGACCAGGTGTCGATCGCCGAGCTGGTCGCCCGGGACTCCGGAGTGGTCGCCGGGCTGGAGATCGCCGAGCTGGTGCTCCGGCAGGTCGCGGCGCCGGACGAGCTCGAGATCGAGTACGCCGTCCGCGACGGCGCCGCCGTGCAGGCCGGCGACGTACTGCTGACTGCCCGCGGCAAGACCCGGCAGCTGCTCACCGCGGAGCGCACCACGCTGAACCTGCTCTGTCACCTGAGCGGTGTCGCCACGCTGACCCGGCGCTGGGTGGACGCGGTCGCGGGCACCGGCACGGTCGTCCGCGACACCCGCAAGACGATGCCGCTGCTGCGGTCGCTGGAGAAGTACGCCGTCCGCTGTGGCGGCGGCCGGAACCACCGGATGGGGCTGTCCGACGCCGCGCTGATCAAGGACAACCACGTGGTCGCGGCCGGCGGCGTCGCGGAGGCGTTCCGGCTGGTCCGCAAGGCCTTCCCGGACATCTCGATCGAGGTCGAGGTGGACTCGGTCGAGGACGCGCTGATCGCGGTCGAGTCCGGCGCGGAGCTGATCCTGCTGGACAACATGGACGTCCCGATGCTCCGCGAGGCGGTCGAGAAGGTCGCCGGCCGGGCCCGCCTGGAAGCGTCCGGCGGCCTGACCCTGGACAAGGCGCGTGAGGTCGCCGAGACCGGCGTGGACTTCCTCGCCGTCGGCGCCCTCACCCACTCCGCCCCGGTCCTCGACATCGGCCTGGACCTCCGCGAGGCCTGATGCTGCTAGGACGCGTCCTGACCGTCGCCGTCGAGAACACCAGGACCCTGGTGGGCCTGGTGTTCGAGGGTGCGGTCAAGCGGCACTGGTGGGTCGGGACCGACGACCGGCGCACCGCGGACGAGTGGGCCGTGCTGTTGCAGGGGCTGCTGACCGGTGAGGCTCCGGTCAGCGGGATCGCGGTGTGTTCCGCCGTACCGCATGTCCTGCACGAGCTCCGGGATGTTGTCGCGCGGTACTACCACGACGTACCGAGTGTGGTCGTCGAGCCCGGCGTGAAGACCGGGCTGCCGGTGCTGGTCGACAACCCGCGTGAGGTCGGCACCGACCGGATCGCGAACGCCCTCGCCGCGCTCACGTTGTACGGCGCACCCTGCCTGGTCGTCGACGTCGGTACCGCGATCACGATCGACGTGGTGAACCCGGCCGGCGCGTTCGTCGGCGGAGTGATTGCCCCAGGCATCGAAACCGCGACCGACGCACTCGGCCGCGCGGCCGCCCAGCTGCGCCGGGTGGAACTCGTCCGGCCACGCTCGGTGGTCGCGAAGAACACCGTGGAAGCCCTGCAATCCGGGGCGATCCACGGTTTCGCGGCGCTCGTCGACGGCCTCGTCGCCCGGATCCGGACCGAACAGTCGCTTGCCGGCGACACCCCCGTCGTCCTCACCGGCGCCCTCGCCCCGCTCTTCGACGGCCAGCTGCACATCGTTACCCGCAACGAACCGCTACTGCCCCTGCGCGGTCTGTATCAGGCCTTCACCCGCAATTCCGGCTGAAAGCTCTTGTGCCCTTGAGGTGATCGGGATCACTATGTAGGCAGCTGCATTGGGGGGAACCATGAAAGCTGCTTACCGGGCGCTGGCCGGTCTCGTCGCGATCGGTGTGGTGCTGCAGGCGATGTTCATCGCCTGGGGATTCTTCACCGTGGACAAGGATCTCGACGGGGGCGCGGTGTTCGACAAGAACTCCGCCGCGACCACCGGACTGTCGCTGCACGGCATCTTCGGGACCATGATCATCCCGATCGTCGCGTTGCTGCTGCTGATCGTCTCGTTCTTCGCGAAGGTCGACGGCGGCATCAAGTGGGCGTTGTACGTCGTCGGCCTGGTGGTGCTGCAGATCCTGCTCGCGTTCCTGTCGTTCAGCGCGCCGGTGGTCGGCGTACTGCACGGGCTGAACGCGTTCGCGCTGCTCGCCGTCGCCGGGATGGCCTCGCGGCGCGCGTCCCGGCTGCAGAGCCGGGCCGCCTCCGAGTCCTCGACCGTCTAGATGCCGTTGGCAACAAAACTGGCCAGTCGTACGTCTACCGCTTCGTCGCGAAGGATGCCGGCACGTACTGGTACCACTCGCACCAGGTCCCACATGACCAAGTACTGAAGGGCTTGTACGGCGTACTGCTGGTGCAACCAACCTCATCGGACGTGATCGCGGCCGTGCACATGTACGACAAGATCCGCACGGTCAACGGCGAGTACGGCGAACGTCGCGTGCCCGCGCCGGGTCCGACGGCCCGTGTCCGTGTCGTCAACACCGACAACGGGCCGACGACGCTGGTGATCGGGGACGGCCCGGCGGACCGGGTGTTCCGGTACGACATCGGCCCAGGTCCATCCGATGCACCTGCACGGCCACCACGTCGTCGTACTGAGCCGCAACGGCGTACGCGCGACCGGCAGCCCGTGGTGGACGGACTCGCTGAACGTCGAGGACAAGGAGACGTACGTGGTCGCCTTCGTCGCCGACAACCCCGGCATCTTGATGGACCACTGCCACAACGTCCCGCACGCCGCCCAGGGCCTGGTCACCCACCTGATGTACGCCGGCGTCACCACGAACTACCACCTGGGCGGCGCACCCCGGAATCAGCCGGAGTAGATCGGGCGGCCGACCGTCAGTGCGGACCGCAGTACGTCCGGGAGGCCGTTGAAGATCGAGTCCGGTTGGGTGCCGGTGGCGTCCAGGGTTTTGGAGAAGAAGGCGCGGGCGGCTGCGGCGAGTGCGATGTCGAGGACGTCGGTGTCGGTCAGGCCGACCGCCTTCAGCCGGTCGACGTCGGCCTGGGTGACGGTGTCCGCGCCGAGCGCGACCTGGCGGGCGAACTCCATCACCGCACGATCGACCGGGTCCTCCGGCGGTTCGGCGGCCAGGGCCGCGACCTCGTCTGCGGTGTAGAACTTGTCGGCCAGCACCTCCCCGTGCGCGAGGCTGCAGTAGCTGGACCTCAACGCGGTCGCTGCCGCGAGCGTGGCGAGCTCGTAGCGGCGCAGGTCCATCGACTGCTTGATCGCGCCGTTCAGCTGTTTCCACGCTTCGTACACGGCAGGTCGCGCAGCGAAGGTTTGGACGAAGTTGGGCACGTGCCCGGCCGTTGCCCGGTTCGCGTCGAAGAACGCGGGATCCTCGGGTGTGCTGATGAAAGCCATCGTGGTTTCCCCCCTCTGTGGCTTCTCTCACGGTAGGGGCGGCATACCGATCCGGCAACGGCCGTGGAGGGTGGACACCGTTGACTGGGTAAGGTTCACCCGGTCGGTCGTGAGGCGGAGGTGGTGGGAGTGCGGCGAGTACTAGGGCACGTCTCCCGATCCCACGCCTACTGCGGGGCACCGGGCACCTCCTCGCGACGGCGTGGGATCGGGAGACGCACCCTCGCCGTAGCGCTGGCGGTACTGGTGGGGGCGTCCTGCCTGACCGCCTGTGCCTCGGACCCGGCGCCGACCGACGTCGCGGTGGCCTGGGCGCCGAACGGCCGTCCGGCGGTCCTGGTGACCTGGAAGGACACCGGCCAGCCGAACCGGATCACGATCGAGGGCGTGCTCAGCGAGAGCCCGTCGTACGTGAAGTACATCCCGGCCGGCGACCCGAACCGCTGGGAGATCCCGACCGCGGAGTTCCCGCCGGACGGCAACTACAAGATCGTTGTCGCGACCGGTACGTCGCAGGGCGGTGTGACCAGCAAGCCGTCCAAGTCGCCGGTGTTCGACACCGACGGGCCGGTACGCCCGAGCGCGGCCACGGTCGCGCAGCAGGGCCGCGGCGTGCTGATCCGCTGGTCGGTTCCGGTCGCGCCGCAGGACTTCACCCCGAACGACCCGCTGGACGTGCAGGGCAAGAAGACCCAGAAGTACGTGCCGATGATCGGCCGCCCGGGGCAGACGCTGAAGGCGATCGGCCCGGCGATCACGGCGAACCAGCAGCTGATCAAGAGCATCAAGCCGCCGTACCTGTTCCAGCTCCGCGCCCAGAACGAGTGGGGCGCCCGGGCCGGCGGCGACGTCGTCGGGCTGACCAGCACGATCAGCGGCGTCGTCCCGCCGAAGGCGCAGTACGGCGTCCCGATCCGGGCCCGCGGCCGGGTCATCCTGCACCAGGTCGCGTGCGACCTCGACGCGCCGTGCATCACCCGCCGCGCGACTCCGGCCGGCGTACCGGTCGTGGTGCTGACGCAGGTCACGCCCGGCGCCCGGTGGACCCCGGCGGCGCGCGGCGCGACGACCGCGGGCGGGTACTACGACATCGCCGTACCGACATCCGGGAGCCGTCCGTACAAGATCACCGTGCCGGTCACGCCGAAGGGCAGCTCGTTCACCGGTACGTCGACCAGCCGGCCCGGGTACACCAAGACCGTGGTGCGGATCGCGTCCGCGGGGTTCGCCGGCGGCGACACGGCCAAGCCGCACGGCTCGATGGTCACCGTCTCGCTGGGGGTGCAGCCGGCCATGAACACGACCGTGATGCTGCAGGCCTGGAACCGGCAGACCCGCCGGTGGATGGACGCGAAGGCGCTGCCGATGCGCGGCGGAAAGGCCGCGCTGGCCTTCAAGGCCGCGCAGCCGGGCGACTTCGTCTACCGGTTCGTGGTCCCCGGCGGGATGATGTTCGGGCGGCCGATGGACGGGATCACCACGCCCGGGCTGCAGCTACACATCCGCTGACTCGACCGCGGCGGCCGAGCCCGCGGCCGCCTGCTCGCGGCGGCGCTTGCGGACCTTGTGTACGACGTACAGGCCGACCGCGACCACCGCGATCGCGATCAGCGCGCCGACCGAGACCCGGCCGAAGATCTTGTCGGCGTTGTCGCCGATCTTGTACGCGACCACGCCGATCGTGGTCGCCCAGGCGATCCCGCCGGCCGCGTTCGCGGCCAGGAACCGCGGGTAGTGCATCCGCAGCATGCCGGCCATCGGGCCCGCGAAGATCCGCAGCAGCGCGACGAACCGGCCGAAGAACACCGTCCAGACGCCGTACTTGTGGAAGTACTTCTCGGCCTTGACGATCCGTTCCTCGGAGAAGTGGTGGAACCGGCGGCCGAGCCGCTCGAACAGCCCGCGGCCCGCCTTCCGGCCGATGAAGTACCCGATCGAGTCGCCGACGATCGCGCCGAGCGCGGCCGCCAGGATCACGTACTCGATCTTCAGGTGGTGCTGGGAGGCGAGCAGCGCGGCCGCGATCAGCGTCGTCTCACCGGGCAGCGGCACCCCCATGCTCTCCACACCGATGACGAGTCCGACCACCAGGTACGCCAGCACGGCGACACCGGTCGGGATGGCGATGGCCTGAGCGAGCAGCAGAGGTTCCCCCATGTACCCATAGTGACATCGGCGGACAACCGATTAGGTGCGGGGGCAACTATCTGGGGGTGATTTCAGGGTTGTGACCGTTCTCGGACGGTACTTCGGCGGGCATCTCCGCGGGAATCTTGGGCGTCTCGCCGGTGAACGCCTTGGTGACGTTCTGCAGCGCCGTGGTGACCTCGGACGGGATCACCCAGAACGTGTTGCCGGGGCCCTTCGCCAGCTCGGGCAGCATCTGCAGGTACTGGTACGCGAGCAGCTTCGGGTCCGGGTCGTTGCGGTGGATCGCCTCGAACACCGTGTCGATCGCCTTCGCCTGGCCCTCGGCACGCAGGATCGCCGCCTGCCGTTCGCCCTCCGCGGTCAGGATCTTCGACTGCCGCTGCCCCTCGGCGGACAGGATCGTGGCCCGCTTCTCCCGCTCGGCCCGCATCTGCTTCTCCATCGACTCCTTGATCGAGATCGGCGGCTCGATGCCCTTCAGCTCGACCCGGTTCACCCGGATGCCCCACTTGCCGGAGGCCTCGTCGAGGACGCCGCGCAGCGTCGAGTTGATGTGCTCGCGCGAGGTCAGCACCTTCTCCAGGTCCAGCGAGCCGATCACGTTCCGGAGCGTGGTCACGGTCAGCTGCTCGATCGCCTGGATGTAGTTGGCGATCTCGTACGCCGCCGCGCGCGGGTCGGTGACCTGGAAGTACAGCACGGTGTCGATGTCGACGACCAGGTTGTCCTCGGTGATCACCGAGCGCGGCTCGAACGACACCACCTGCTCGCGCAGGTCGATCAGCTGCCGGGGCCGGTCGACGAACGGGATCACCACGTTCAGGCCGGGTTCCAGCGTGCGCAGGTAGCGGCCGAGCCGCTCGACGTTGCTGGCCCGGGCCTGCGGGACGATCCGGACCGTCCGCAGTACCAGGACGACGGCGAGAAATGCGACGACGATGCCGATGATCAGTGCGGCCATGGTTCCTCCTGAGGATGCACGAGGGCGGTGGCCCCCTCGATCGCGAAGACGTCGACCCGGGTCCCGGCCGGTATGTGCAGGTCCGGGTCGTACGAACGGGCGCTCCATTCCTCGCCGCCGATCCGGACCCGGCCGGTGTCGCGGTCACAGGCCGCCAGTACGACGGCCTCCCGGCCGACGAGCGCCGCGACCCCGCTCCGCAGTCCCGGGTGCCCGGTCAGGTGCCGGCGGGCGACCGGCCGGACCAGCGTGATCATGGCGCCCGCGGTGACCGCGAACGCGACCACCTGGAACCCGATCCCGAGCCCGAGCGCGGCCACACCGGCCGCGGACACCGCCGCGACGGCCAGCAGGAGCAGGTCGAAGGTCGCTGTCATCAACTCGGCCGTGCCGAGGACGGCGGCGACAATCGACCAAAGAATCCACGACTGCATGCGAAGTACCTCTACTTCGAAGGTACTCCGAGATACGCAACCAGGCAGCTAACGGTTCAGCTCTGCTCCGGGCTGGGCACTACGGCGATCAGCGTGCTGACCTGCCGGGACCCCGGTGCCGGGCCCCGCGACGACCGCTTCTTCTCGAATCGGCTGATGACCTCGGCCAGCTCTTTGCCGAGTTCCTTCGCCTCGTCGTGGTTCAGCCACAACCGGGATCGGCTCAGCGAGCTGACGTCGTCCCACGGGTCGTCCGCGTCGATCTCCGCGAACATGTTGATGACGGCGTCCGCCGTACTCCGGACCATCGCCTGGCCGGCCGCCCGGCCGGCGCCGGTCGACTGCGAGGAGATGACGAGGCTCCGGGCGGGTGCCTTCCAGGGGCGTTCGCGGCCGTCGGCGGACTCGTCGGCGCGCTGGATGATGCCCCACTTCTCCAGCGCGCGGAGGTGGTAGCTCATCGCCGACGGGGTCAGCCCGGCCAGCTCCGCGCACTCGGTCGCGGTCAGCACCTTGCCGTTGAACAGCTCGTCGATGACCCGCTGCCGGGCCGGGTGCGCGAGCGCGCGGATCGCCCGCGGGTCGGTGATCACGAGCCGTTTCTTGGTACCCACCAGGTCAGCGTAGCGAACCGCTTGACGGCGTCAAGTCTGAAGTGTTTACTTCACAACTATGAAGCAAACACTTCAGACCTCGATCTGGTCGTACCGCGACATCCGGCTCGTGCTGCCGGCCCGGGCGCTGTCCTACGCGGGCGACTCGATCGCGATGATCGCGCTGATGCTGCGGGTCTCCGACGGCCACGGCCCGGCCGCCGTCACCGCGCTGCTGCTCGCGTTCGCCGTACCGACGGTCGTGATGATCCCGTTCGCGGGGCGGATCGTGGACGGGTACGACTCGCGCACCGTGCTGGTCTGGTCGGGGTTGCTGCAGGTGGTGGCGGGCGTCGGGCTGGCGTTCGTGCACGACCTGGTCCACACGCTCGCGCTGGTGTGCGTACTGCAGGTCGGCCAGGCGGTCGCCGGTCCCGCGTGGGGTGCGCTGATCCCGCGGATCGTCGGCGAGGAGCTGGTCGGCCGGACCACCGGGGCGAGCCAGGCGCTGATCGGCGTCGCGACCCTGGCCGGGTCGGCCGCGGGTGGCGTCCTGGTCGGCTGGGCCGGGAGCCGCGGCGCGCTCCTGGTCGACGCGTCCACCTTCCTGGTACTGGTCTTCATCGCGCAGCTGGTCCGGACCCGGCGCCGCCCCGAGCCGGGCGGCGGCGGTGAAAAGGGCGGCGTGACGGCCGGGCTGCGCGCGATCTTCGGCGACAACATCCTCCGGATCCTGGTCCCGGCCCTCTGGCTGTTCGTCGTGGTCGGCGAGGCGGTCAACGTGGTGGAGGTCTACCTGGTCACGCGTGAACTCGGCCTGGGGCCCGCCCTGTACGGCGCCGCCGGTGCGGCGACCGGCCTCGGTGCCATCGCCGGCTCGTCGTACACCGGCCGGCTGCACACCGACCAAGGGCGGTCCCGGGCTGTCGTCGCGGGCATGGCGGCCATCGGTGGGGCGTGTGTGCTGACGGGCCTGGCCGGCAATATCGTCACGCTGATGATCGGCGCGACCACGATCGGTGTCGGCAGCGGGATGCTGAACGCCGCGACCAGCGCCCTCGTCGTCACCCGGTCGGCGGAGACGGTGCGGGGGCGGGTGATCGCCGCCCTGAACGGCACGGTCCGGACGTTCAGCATCCTCGCGCTGCTGCTCGGCGGCACGGCGGGCCTGCTGATCGGCCCGCGCGGGACGTTCGTGACCTGCGGTATCGCCTGCGCGGTCGCCGCGGCGGTGGCCGGCGTACTCGTGGTCCGAACAAAGGATTCGGAGCTGGAGGCGGTCAGTCACTAGCCTTAAGGCATGACTGATACACACGTGGACCCGGTGAACCCCGACAGCGGGCAGGACGACCTGCCCGAGCAGATGCGGGTTCGCCGGGAGAAGCGTGACCGCCTGCTGGCGGAAGGAGTGCCGCCGTACCCGATCTCGGTGCCGCGGACGCACCTGCTGAAGGACCTGCGGGCGAAGTACGACGTCCAGGAGCTGCCGGCCGACACCCGGACCGGCGAGCAGGTCTCGGTGACCGGCCGGGTGATCTTCCTGCGCAACACCGGCAAGCTCTGCTTCGTCCGGCTCCGCGAGGGCGACGGGACCGAGCTCCAGGTGATGCTGTCGCTGGCCGACCTCGGCGAGGACGAGCTGGCCCGGTTCAAGCAGCTCGTCGACATCGGCGACCTGCTGTCGGTCCAGGGCGAGGTGATCACCAGCCGGCGCGGCGAGCTGTCCGTGCAGGCCACCGCGTGGCAGATGGCCGCGAAGACGCTCCGCCCGCTGCCGAACGAGCACCGTCCGCTCAGCGAAGAGGCCCGCGTCCGGATGCGGTACGTCGACCTGATCGTCCGCCCGGAGGCGCGCGACATGGTCCGCGCGAAGGCCGCCGTCCTCAAGGCGCTGCGCGCGACGTACGACGACCACGGCTTCGTCGAGGTCGAGACGCCGGTGCTGCAGCTGACCAACGGCGGGGCCGCGGCGCGCCCGTTCTCGACCCACCTGAACGCGTTCGACCAGGAGATGAAGCTCCGGATCGCGCTCGAGCTGGATCTCAAGCGGGCGATGATCGGCGGCGTCGACCGGGTCTACGAGATCGGCCGGACGTTCCGTAACGAGGGCCTGGACTCCACCCACTCGGCGGAATTCTCGATGATCGAGGCGTATCAGGCGTACGGCGATTACGACACGATGGCCGAGCTCATCCAGGAGCTGATCCGGAACTCCGGCCGCGCGATCGGGCGGACCTCGGTCACCGGGCGCGACGGGCAGACCATCGACTTCGAGCAGCCGTTCCGGCATGCGACGCTTTTCGGGCTGCTGTCCGAGGCGGTCGGTGAGAGCGTGGACGTGAGCACCGACCTGGCCACGCTGCTGAAGCTGGCCGAGCAGCACGACGTCGAGCTGCAGCCCGGCCGGAATGCCGGCGAGATCGCCGTCGACTTGTTCGAGAAGCTCTGTGAGCACACACTGATCCACCCCACCTTTGTCCGCGACTATCCGGAGTCGGCGCGGCCGCTGGCGAAGCCGCACCGGGA
This sequence comes from Kribbella sp. WER1, assembly GCF_054189145.1. Classification (NCBI taxonomy): domain Bacteria; kingdom Bacillati; phylum Actinomycetota; class Actinomycetes; order Propionibacteriales; family Kribbellaceae; genus Kribbella; species Kribbella sp. WER1. The sequence continues at coordinate 5,403,778 of NZ_CM135186.1, forward strand.
AATTCCGGGGCTGGTCGAGGCCTGGGACCTGTTCGTCAACGGCGTCGAGCTCGGGGTCGCGTACTCGGAGCTGAACGACCCGGTGATCCAGCGCGATCGCCTGGTGGCGCAGTCGATCCAGGCCGCCGCCGGCGACCCCGAGGCGATGGAACTCGACGAGGACTTCCTCCGCGCAATGGAATTCGGTATGCCGCCGGCCGGCGGCATGGGGATGGGTCTCGACCGGTTGGTGATGCTGCTCACCGGGACCGGTATCCGGGAGACGATTCTCTTCCCGTTGCTCCGCCCGGAGTGATTCCGGTAGTTGCATAGCACAACGGCTCCGATCAGCAAATTCAGGGTCGAATTGATTCCGGTCCAGCCGGTTTCAGAACTCGTGAATACTCTTGGTCACGAAGACTGCGCAGTGTTGATGAATGACACGGGCCGGGTTTGTGCGGTACAAATCAGGTGCTAACAATTCGGCGCGGAAAGGTTGTCATCGATGGCGCAAAGGGTGCAGGTGGTTCTCGAGGACGATCTCGACGGCGGTAAGGCCGACGAGACCGTCACTTTCGGGCTGGACGGAACGACGTACGAGATCGACCTGTCCAAGAAGAACGCCGCAAAACTGCGTGACGCCCTGGCCGCGTACGTGGGCAACGGCCGCCGGGTGGCCGGCCGCCGGGGTGCGGCGGGCCGGTCCCGCGGGCGTGGCGGGCGTTCGGCGTCGGACTCCGCGGACATCCGCGCCTGGGCGAAGGAGAACGGCTACGACGTCAGCGAGCGCGGCCGGATCTCGGCCGAGGTGCGCGCGGCGTACAACGAAGCCAAGTAGAAGCCAAGTAACTGCCCCGCCTCGCTCCGCTCGGCGGGAGTGGTGTGGGTTTTCAGCTGTCGCCGGTCCCGGCACCCAATGGAGGGTGGCGGGACCGTCCGCATTCCGGTTGTTTCACAGAGTGGGACACGGCGTGTCGGATCCGGTGACTGACCGGGCAGGTAGTTCGCGGAATTCGCTGGTGGCGAACAAGGCGTCCGGAGCCGGTCACGCGGGAACACGCGGGAGATCCGGTCGGTTGTCCCCTTGTGATGCCACCTGGGCAGCCGCCGGAAGCGTGATCGGATGTTCGCCGAGAGCGAGCCTGTCGGTGCCGGGGACTAGCATGCATGTACGGGGGTCGGCCTACACGGCACGTCCGACTCCTCTGAGGCAAGGAGCGCTTTGGCGATGTTTGAACGATTTACGGACCGCGCCCGTCGGGTAGTCGTCCTGGCTCAGGAAGAGGCCAGGATGCTCAGCCACAACTACATCGGGACCGAGCACATCCTGCTCGGCCTGATCCACGAGGGTGAAGGGGTCGCCGCCAAGGCTCTCGAGAGCCTGGGTATCTCGCTCGAGGCCGTTCGCTCCCAGGTCGAGGAGATCATCGGCCAGGGGCAGCAGGCACCGAGCGGGCACATCCCGTTCACCCCCCGCGCCAAGAAGGTGCTGGAGCTCTCCCTGCGTGAGGCCCTGCAACTGGGCCACAACTACATCGGCACCGAGCACATCCTGCTCGGCCTCATCCGCGAGGGTGAGGGTGTCGCCGCGCAGGTCCTGGTCAAGCTCGGAGCGGACCTGAACAAGGTCCGGCAGCAGGTCATCCAGCTGCTCAGCGGGTACCAGGGCAAGGAGACCACCGCGCCGACCGGGAGCCAGGGCGACGCCCCGAGCAGCTCCCTGGTGCTCGACCAGTTCGGCCGGAACTACACCCAGTCGGCCCGCGAGGCGAAGCTCGACCCGGTGATCGGCCGGGAGACCGAGATCGAGCGGGTCATGCAGGTGCTGTCCCGCCGTACCAAGAACAACCCTGTCCTGATCGGTGAGCCGGGCGTCGGCAAGACCGCCATCGTGGAAGGTCTGGCCCAGCAGATCGTCCGTGGTGACGTCCCGGAGACGCTGAAGGACAAGCAGATCTACTCCCTCGACCTGGGCGCCCTGGTGGCCGGTTCGCGCTACCGCGGTGACTTCGAGGAGCGCCTCAAGAAGGTGCTGAAGGAGATCCGCACCCGCGGCGACATCGTGCTGTTCATCGACGAGATCCACACCCTCGTCGGGGCCGGCGCGGCCGAGGGCGCGATCGACGCGGCGAGCATCCTGAAGCCGATGCTGGCCCGCGGCGAGCTGCAGACGATCGGCGCCACCACCCTCGACGAGTACCGCAAGTACGTCGAGAAGGACGCCGCGCTGGAGCGCCGGTTCCAGCCGATCCAGGTGGCCGAGCCGTCGATCGCGCACACGATCGAGATCCTCAAGGGCCTCCGCGACCGGTACGAGGCGCACCACCGGGTGACGATCACCGACGCCGCGCTGGTGAACGCCGCGCAGATGGCCGACCGGTACATCTCGGACCGGTTCCTGCCGGACAAGGCGATCGACCTGATCGACGAGGCCGGCGCCCGGCTCCGGATCCGCCGGATGACCGCTCCGCCGGACCTGCGCGAGTTCGACGAGAAGATCGCGACCGTCCGCCGGGAGAAGGAGTCGGCGATCGACGCGCAGGACTTCGAGCGCGCCGCCCGGCTGCGGGACGACGAGAAGAAGCTGATCAACGCCAAGTCCGAGCGTGAGAAGCAGTGGAAGGCCGGCGACATGGACGTCGTCGCCGAGGTCGACGAGGAGCTGATCGCCGAGGTGCTCAGCACCGCGACCGGCATCCCGGTCTTCAAGCTGACCGAGGAGGAGTCCTCGCGGCTGCTGGACATGGAGAAGGAGCTGGCCAAGCGGTACATCGGCCAGAAGGACGCGGTCAAGGCGCTGTCCCGCTCGATCCGGCGGACCCGCGCCGGCCTGAAGGACCCGCGGCGCCCGAGCGGCTCGTTCATCTTCGCCGGCCCGTCCGGTGTCGGTAAGACCGAGCTGTCCAAGGCGCTCACCGAGTTCCTGTTCGGCGACGAGAACGCGCTGATCAGCCTCGACATGTCGGAGTACTCGGAGAAGCACACGGCCTCCCGGCTGTTCGGCTCGCCTCCTGGGTACGTCGGCTACGAAGAGGGCGGCCAGCTGACCGAGAAGGTCCGCCGCAAGCCGTTCAGCGTGGTGCTGTTCGACGAGGTCGAGAAGGCCCACCCGGACATCTTCAACTCGCTGCTGCAGATCCTGGACGAAGGCCGTCTGACCGACGCCCAGGGCCGCGTGGTCGACTTCAAGAACACTGTGATCATCATGACCACGAACCTCGGCACCAAGGACATCGCGAAGGCGGTCTCCCTGGGCTTCTCGCAGGCGAACGACACCACCTCGTCGTACGAGAAGATGAAGGCCAAGGTCACGGAGGAGCTCAAGCAGCACTTCCGTCCGGAGTTCCTGAACCGCGTCGACGAGATCGTGGTCTTCCACCAGCACACGATGGAGGACATCGTCCAGATCGTGGACCTGATGGTGGCCCAGATCGAGCAGCGCCTGAAGGACAAGGACATGGGCATCGAGCTCACGCCGGCGGCGAAGGAACTCGTCGCGAAGCGCGGCTTCGACCCGGTCCTGGGCGCCCGTCCGCTGCGCCGCGCCCTGCAGCGCGACGTCGAGGACGTGCTGGCCGAGAAGATCCTGTTCGGGGAACTGCGCCCCGGCCAGATCGTCCTGGTCGACGCGGCCCCGGAGGGCACGGTCAACGAGGACGGCCTGACCGAGTACTTCACCTTCACCGGGAACCAGAAGTCGTCGACCTCCGACCTGGAGCTCACCGACCTGACCACCGGCGGCGGCAGCACCGGCGTTCAGGACTCCTGATCGGCTGAATCGCTAAGACGCACCAGGGCCTCACGCTTCGGCGTGGGGCCCTGGTCGTTTGTCATCGAGGTGTCATCGAGATTCCAGCACGCTGACGAAGGCTGACGTCAGCGGAAAGGATCCTCGATGAACAAGCTGATCGGCCTCGCGACAGCGGTGGCACTCGTAGTACCCATCGGCCAGACGGCCCGCGCTGACACCGCCGCGGGACGGACGCTGACGGTGGCGAAGTCGGGGGCGCAGTTCCACACTGTCCAGGCGGCCGCGGACGCCTCCCGGCCCGGCGACACGATCCTCATCGCGGCCGGGACGTACCAGGAGGCGCTGACGCCTCGGAGCGGTGCGGCCGGGAAGGAGATCGTGTACCGCGCCGCGCCCGGAGCGGGCGTCGTACTGGACGGGAAGAAGCAGCTGAAGGCCGGCGACGGGCTGCTGGACCTCGACGGACGGTCGTGGCTGCGGTTCGAGGGCATCCGCATCAGGAACTCGCCGACGCACGGTGTGTACGGGTCGAAGACGTCGCACATCACGTTCCTGCACTGCGAGGTCGCGTCGTCGTCGAACGGCGGCCTGGTGATCCTCGGCGGCAGCGACATCACGGTCGACGGGTGCGACGTACACGACAACAACGACAAGGGGACCAGCGCCTCGCACGAGGCGATCACGATGGGGGAGGGCACGACCCGGTTCGACGTCTACAACAACCACGTGCACGACAACGGCGAAGAGGGCATCGACGCCAAGTACGACGACAACGCGCACGGCGCGATCCACGGCAACTCGGTGCACGACAACCGCGGGCCGAACATCTACGTCGACTCGTCCGCCGGCGTGCTCGTGTATGCGAACACGGTGTACGGCGCGAAGGAGTCGACCAAGGCCGGGATCGCCGTCGCGGTCGAGGACTACTCGACGTCCCGGACGGCACGGGACATCCGGATCTACAACAACGTCTCGTACGGCAACGCCGGTGGCGGGATCTCGTTCTGGAAGGAGAGCTCCGGGACGATCGCCGGGATCAGCATCGTCAACAACACGCTCGCCGACAACCCGAAGCCGGCGATCGTCGGGGCGACGGAGGTGTCCGGCGCGGGCAATGTCGTCCGCAACACGATCTTCGCCGGGAACGCGACCGGGCTCGGCGGACCGTTCGCGGCCGACCACAACCTGACGGCGGATCCCGGGTTCGTCGATCGTGGGGCGGGGGACTTCCACCTGCGGCCGGACCCGCGGGCGATCGACGCGGGAAGCTCGACCGGTGCCCCGGCGAACGACCACGACGGCGTACGACGGCCACACGGTGCGGGGGTGGACATCGGCGCCTACGAGGCTCATGGCGTGCAGTAGCGCGGGGCAGTTGGGTTGAGTGGTACAGGCCGGATCTGGGTCTTTACGACTGGTCAGTACTCTCCAGCGCCGCGGCGTACCGGAAAGACACGCGTGATTTGCGCGGGGGCTACTGATTGGTCGTATCGTCCTGCGGAGCGTGATCATTCCGATGCATCGACGACTCGCGCTCGGCTCGGTATCGATGGGAAGATCGCGCGACTGCTGATGAAGCAGTTACCTACCGCCTGTCTACCGCGTTGTAACCCTGTGAGCACGCTGTTCGGACCCGGACTGTCGGAAAGGGGGCCGGTGATGGAATCATCTCGTCGCATGGACGCTCCGCGTCTGCCGCTGACCCAGGAACCGGTCGCCGACACCGGTTCCTTTGGCGTGCGGCAGGCGGGCGGGGTGCTCGAACGGGCCCAGCGGATCGCCGACACCCTCCGCGAGCAGGCCGAGCGTGAGAACGACCTGGCCCGCGACGAAGCCGGCCGGATCCGGTCCGCGAACGAGCGCCTGAAGGCCGAGGCCGACGCCGCCGCGAAGAAGCTCCGGTCCGACGCCATGACCGCCGCCCAGCGGGTCCTGAACGACGCCGAGCGGGCCGCGGAGCAACTCCGCACGGAGTCCGAGGCCGACGCCGCTAGGGTCCGCTCAGAGGCCAACGAAGCCGCCGCCCGTCTCCGCGCCGAATCCACCGCGGAAGCCGAGCGGGTACGCCGGGACGCTACCGTCGCGGCCGACCTCCTCACCTCCGAGTCGACCGCCGAAGCCGAGCGCGTCCGCTCCGAAGCCGCCGAGGCCGCCGAGCAACTGCGCGCCGAATCCACCGCCGAGGCCGAGCGGGTACGCCGGGATGCGACCGCCGCGGCCGACCTGCTCAGCACCGAGTCGACCGCCGAAGCCGAGCGCGTCCGTTCCGAGGCGGCAGCGATCGCCAAGCGGGTGACCGCCGACGCGGAGGCCGCCGCCGAGCGGCTGCGGACCGAGAGCGAAGAAGCTGCCGCCGCACTGAAGGCCGAAAGCGAAGGGGCCGCCGCCGCGCTGAAGGCAGACAGTGAGGCCGCGGCCGCGACGCTGACCGCCGAGAGCAAGGCCTCGGCCGAGGCGCTGATCGCCGAAAGCGAAGCGTCGGCCGCGGCGATCAAGGCGGACAGCGAAGCCGCCGCCCGGGCGCTGAAGGAGAAGAGCGAGGCCGAGGCCGCCGCGCTGACGGCCGCGAGCGAGGCGGCAGCCGAGAAGCTCCGGGCCGAGTCGCAGGCCGCGGCGGACCGCCGGGTCGCGGAGGCCGAGGCCGAGGCCGAGCGGGTCAAGGACGAGGCCGACGAGCTGCTCGAGGACGCGCGGATGGCGCGCGAGTCAGCGCAGACTGCCGTCGACCGGGCCGGCCGGGAAGCGCAGCAACTGGTCGCGGACGCGGGCGAACAGGCCGCGCTGGTCTCGCAGGCCGCCGTACGCAACGAGGCCGATCTGATCGCGCGTGCCGAGTCCGAGGCGAGTGAGCTGCGGTCCGCGGTCGAGCGCGAGGTCGAGACCGCGCGGGAGAAGTCCCGGGTCGAGATCGCCGACGCGCATGCCGAGATCGAGCGTCTGCGCGGCGAGAACCGGACCGAGTTGGAGCGCCGTACCGCCGAGCTCGAGGAGACCGAACGCGCGAAGCTGGCCGCGATCAAGCTGGAGATCGACAAGCTCCGGGCCGAGGCGGTCGCCGAGATCGCCGAGCGGAAGGCCGAGACCGAGGCCGGCAACGAGCGGCTGATGGCGGATGCCCGCGCGCAGGCCAAGCTGGTCGTCGACTCGATCGAGGCGGACCGCCGGGCCGCGGCCGGTGAGGCGCAGCGGATCGTCGACGAGGCGAACCAGACCGCCGAGGCGGCGCTGGCCGAGGCCGAGAAGCAGACACTGTGGAGCAAGCAGACCGTCGACGGCCTGATCGCCGCCGCGGAGACCGAGGCGCAGGCGATCCGCGACCAGGCCGCCGCCGACGCGGCCGAGCTGCTGAAGCACAAGCGCGCGCACCTGCGCCGGGTGGTCGGCCGTTCGACGAGCCGGCTGAAGCAGACCCAGGATGCGATCGCCAAGGAGAACGCCGAGCTGATCCAGCTCGCCGAGACCACGCTGTACTCGGCCGGCGAGCGCGCCGAGGCGATGGTCGCGGACGCCGAGAAGCAGGCCGCGAAGGTGACCGCCCAGGCGCAGGCCCGCGCGGACCGGTTGAAGACCACCGCCGCCGAGGACGCCCGGGAGATCATCGAGCGGGCGAACCGCCGCGAGGCCGAGGCCGAGGCGAGCACGCAGGTACTGCGAGAACGCGCCGCGAACGACCTGTCCGAGGCGCAGCGCCAGTCGCACGAGGTGATCCGGAAGTCCCGCGCCGAGGCCCAGCAGATCGAGGCCCAGGCCCGCGAGCACTCCGACGACCTGCGCGCGCAGGCCCGAAAACTTCTCGCCGACGCCGAGGCGAGGGTCGCGGCACTGAACCAGCGCCGTGATGAGATCACCAAGGAGCTCACCCAGCTTTCGGGTGTGATCGAGGCACTCGCTGTACCGGGGTTCCGCCCAGGTGGTGGAATGTCCTCCAGTGAGGGTTCCACGGGGGAATCAGGATGAGGACGTGACAGTCAGATCCTCGTCAGTGACAATGTGTGATCCACCCACCATCGAAGTGAGCATCGGAAAAACATGAGCAGTGAAAGCCCAACCCCGTTCCGTACCGTTCTGCGTGGCTACGAGCCTGCCCAGGTGGACCAGCACATCCGTGAGCTGACCACCTCCCTGACCGCGTTGCAGCAGCAGTCCGAGCAGCTGCAGCGTCACGTTCAGGAGCTGCAGTCCCGCACGGACGCTGCGGAGGCGGCTGTTATCTCCGCCCAGGAGGACTCCAAGGACCGCGCGCCGACGTTCACCGAGTTCGGTGAGCGGGTGGCGAAGATCCTGTCGCTGGCCGACGACGAGGCCCGTGACCTGGTGACCCGCGCCCGCACCGACGCGGAGGCGATCGTCGCCGACGGCGAGGCGCACGCGAAGAAGGTCCGCAAGGAGGCCGAGCAGTACTCCCTGGACTGGAAGAGCGAGGTCGACGCCGAGGCCGCCCGGATCCTCGAAGAGGCCCGGACCCAGGCCGACGACATGCGTGACGAGGCCGAGCGCGACGCCACCGCGCGGCGCAGCGAGGCCCAGGCGCTGTACGAGCAGGAGCGGGCCAAGTCCGCGCAGGCCGCGGCCGCCTTCGAGACCACCCTGGCCGAGCGCCGGGGCAAGGTCGAGCAGGAGTTCGCTGCCCGTACCGCGCTGGCCGAGCAGCAGCTGGCCGCCGTCACCGACCGCGCTGCTCAGGTGCAGCGGGAGGCCGACAGGTCCCGGTCGGAGGCCGAGCGGCTGTCCCAGCAGCAGCTGGCCGACGCGAACCGCCAGGCCCAGGAGATCGTCGCCGCCGCGAAGGACAAGTCCGAGCGGATCCGCGCCGAGTCCGAGCGCGAGCTCGCGGCCGCGACGCAGCGCCGGGACAGCATCAACGCCCAGCTGACCAACGTCCGCCAGATGCTGGCGACGCTGTCCGGCCAGCCCGCGATGCCCCTCGACCTGCTCGCCGACGACGAGGCAGACGCCACCACCGGCAGCAAGAAGAACTGAACCACCAACCCCGTGAGAAGCCGGCTCGATCCTTCGAGCCGGCTTCTTGGTTTATCCGGGGAGGCGGTAGTGGGCGTTGGGGAGGGGTTCTACGAGGCCGTCGGAGATGAGGGTGTCGAGGGCTCGTTCGCGTTGGGGGGCGTGGGGCCAGGTGGTGTCGAGGGTGGATTTGGGGACGGGGGTGGTGGCGGCGCGGAGGGCGGCCAGGAGGCGGCCGCGGGCTTGGCGGTCGGTGCCTTCGTAGGTCTGGCCGCGGCGGGGTGGGCCGTCGTACGGCGGGCTGCCGGCCAGGACCCAGGCGCAGTCGGGGCGGATCGGGCAGGCTGCGCAGTTCGGGGTGCGGGCGGTGCAGATCAGGGCGCCGAGTTCCATCGAGGCGACGGCCCAGCGGGCTGCGGTGGGCTCGTCTGCGGGGAGGGCGCTCGCGGCCAGGCGCTGGTCGGCCGCGGTGGGGGAGACGGTGGGTTGGGCCACGCCGGTGAGGGAGCGGGCGAGGACGCGGCGGACGTTGGTGTCGACGACCGCGTGCCGTTGGCCGAAGGCGAACGACGCGATCGCGGCAGCTGTGTACGTGCCGACGCCGGGGAGCGCGAGCAGGGCGGCGTGGTCGTCGGGGACCTGGCCGTCGTGACGCTCCACGATCGCCTGTGCGGCCGCGTGCAGGCGGAGGGCGCGCCGGGGGTACCCGAGCCGGTCCCAGGCCCGCACAGCCTCACCTGGCGCCTCTGCGGCCAGGTCAGCCGGCGTCGGCCACCTCTCCAGCCAACGGTGGTACGCCGGGAGCACCCGGTTGACCGGTGTCTGCTGCAGCATGAACTCGCTGACCATCACCGCCCAGGCCCCCGCGCCCGGCTCCCGCCAGGGCAGTACGCGCTTGTTGGCGTCGTACCAGCGCAATACCGGGTCGTGAAGGGCTAACGGCGAGCCTGAGTGGTCCAGCACAGTGCCGATATTAGAGTGCGCTTCATGAGCAGTCTGCTCCGTCCGGTCGGGCACCTGCCCGCAAGCGTGTACTGGTTCCGGCGGGGACTCGTGCTCGCGGTCGTTGTGGTGCTGATCATCGTGATCTCGAACCTGTTCGGCGGCGGTGGCGACGCCCAGAACGCGGCCGCCTCGGACCCGCAGCCGAACCCGACGACCGCGCCACCGGCCTCGGCCCCCAGTACGACGCCGACCGCGGCCACGAAGCCCACCAAGGCACCGACCAAAACCCCGACGCCTACGCCGACGAAGACCACGCCGCCCACGGACCTGCCGTGCAAGGGCCCGGACCTGACCGTCGCCGCGCTGCCGGCGAACCGCAAGATCGTCTCCGGCTCGGTGCTGAACTTCGTCGTCCAGCTGACCCCGACCGGCGACGGCTGCAAGGCGACCACCGACAACCTGACCGTCACGGTGACGTCCGGCAAGGACCTGATCTGGAGCACCACGCAGTGCGAGAAGGTGATCCAGAACGCCACCCTCGTGGTTGCCAAGGGCAAGCAGTCCGCGGTCACGGTGCCCTGGGACGGACACCGGTCCAGGCCTGGCTGTCTTCCGGGTCAACCGGTGGCCAAGCCTGGAACCTATGTCGTCAAGGCCGAATACGCCGGCCGCGAGTCCGGCGCCCAGGCCTTCCTGGTCGTCTGATCACGCCGCCTCGGCCGGTGCCGTGGCGGCGGCCGGCTGCTTCTGCAGGTGGCTCGGAGCGCTGAACAGCAACGCCGCGACCAGCCCGATCAGCAGCACCAGCGCGGGCAGCACCAACGACTGCGCCATCGAGTCGCTGAACCCCTGCCGGACGATCGCCGGCAGCCGCCCGCTCGAGAACCCCTCGGCCCCGGCGCCGCCGCCCATCCCGGGCAGGTTGTGCGCCAGCCGGGACTCCATCAGTACGGCGATGCTCGCGCTGCCCAGGACCGCGCCGACCTGCCGCGTCGTGTTGTAGACGCCGGCGCCCGCGCCCGCCTGGTGCATCGGGAGGTTCCGGGTGGCCGTCGTACCGATCGGTGCCCACATGAACCCGTTCGCGACGCCGAGCAGCGCGATCGGCAGCAGCAGGTGCCAGATCGGTACGTCGGGCTCGATCACCTGGCTCATCCAGAACATCGACGCGGCGCAGCACGCCAGCCCGAACCCGGCGATGAACCGCGGCGGCGTCCGGTCCACCAGCCGGCCGACGAACGGCGCCAGGGCGCCGGAGATGACCGCCATCGGGACCAGCAGCAGCGCCGACTTGGTCGGGGACAGCCCGCGGACCGCCTGCGCCCAGAGCATCAGCGGGAACGCCATCGCGGTGATCGCGAACCCGACGGTGGTGATCGCGACGTTCGCCAGCGAGAAGTTCCGGTCCTTGAACAACCCGAGCGGCAGCAGCGGTTCGCCCTTGTTCCGGGACTGCCAGAACACGAAGCCCGCGAGTACGACGACGCCCGCGATGATCAGCCCCCACACCGAGATCGGGCCGGTGATCGTGCCCCAGTTGTACTTCTGCCCCTCCTGGATCCCGAACACCAGCAGGAACAACCCGGCCGCGCTCAGCACCACCCCGACCAGGTCGAACTTGTGCCGGTGCGTCGGCAGGTCCGGCACCAGCCGGATCGCCAGGAAGAACCCGACCACGCCGACCGGCGCGTTGATGAAGAAGATCCACTGCCAGCCGAGCCCGTCGACCAGCACACCGCCGAGGATCGGGCCGACCAGCGTCGCGACGCCGGCGGTCGCGCCCCACAGGCTCATCGCCCGGCCGCGCTGGTTCGGCGGGAAGATCCGGGTGATCACGGCCATCGTCTGCGGCGTCATCATCGACGCGCCGAGGCCCTGGAACACCCGGGCCACGATCAGTAGCTCGATCGTGTTCGTCAGCCCGCACCACACCGACGCCAGCGTGAACACCGCGAGCCCGGTCAGGTACAGCTTCTTCGGCCCGATCCGGTCGCCGAGCCGGCCGGTGATCAGCAGCGGTACGGCGTACGCGAGCAGGTAGGCGCTGGTCACCCAGACCACCGTGCCGACGTCGGACCCGAGGTCCTCGAGGATCGCCGGGGTGGCGACCGAGACGATGGTCGAGTCGACCAGGATCATGAAGAAACCGAGGACGAGCGCCCACAACGCCGGCCACGGCCGGACCTCCGGCCTCACTGTGTCTTGCGGGATAGCCATTCCAAGTCCTTGCTCTCGATCCGTTCGATGGTGGTCGCGATCCAGCGGCGCTCGGCCACGACCTGGCCCCGGACGTAGTCCGCGGCCATCCAGTACCGCTCGGGGACGCCGGAGCTCTGCGCGAGGCCGACCGCCTCGGCGACGTCGGCCAGCCAGCGGTCCAGGTCCTCGATCCGCCGGCGGAGCCGCAGTACGGCGTCGTCGGCCTCGAGGTTGTGCGCCTCGCTCAGCACCACCGGGAACAGCGGGTACTCGTAGACGAAGCTCTCGAGGCCGCTCTCCACCCGGTGGGTGAGCGCGTCGTTCCCGTCCGGGGTGATCTCGTACGTCGTGCGCTCGGGGCGGTTGCCGGCCCGTTCGGTGCCGATCGCGCGGACGTACTTCTGCCCGGCCAGCCGCTCGACCGTGTGGTAGAGCGAGCCCGGCCGGACCTTGACGATCCGGTTGTTGTGACGGCTGAGCAGCAGTTGGTACATCTCGTACGCGTGCATCGGCCGCTCGTTCAGCAGCGCGAGTACCGACATCGCCAGCGGTGTCAGCTCAGCCATGATCCTCCCAACGGAATGTTCCATGTGGAGTATTCGCCTGGCCGGACAGAAATGCAAGACGCCTCCGGTTCTTTCACGAACCGGAGGCGTCGAGTGACGATCAGTGATTAGGGCGTGTCTGGTGACACGCCCTAGACGTAGCGCTCCAGGATGCTGGACTCGGCCAGCCGGGACAGGCCCTCGCGGACTGTCCGGGCCCGGTTCTCGCCGACGCCCTCGACCGTCTGCAGGTCGTCGATGCTTGCCGCGAGCAACTTCTGCAGGTGGCCGAAGTGGTCGATCAGCCGGTCGATCACGGCACCGGGCAGCCGCGGCACCTTGGCCAGCAGCCGGTACCCGCGCGGGGTGACCGCCGCGTCCAGCTGCTCGGCGCCGCCGATCTGCAGCGCGCGGGCGACCTGGCCGATGTCCAGCAGGTCGGTGGCGCTGACCGCGTCGAGCTCGAGCAGTACGTCGTCCGCGGTCTTGGCGCGCCGTCCGGTGGCCGGCGGCAGGTAGTCGCGGACGACCAGTTCACGTTCGCCGGCGACGCCCGCGACGAGCTCGTTGAGCTGCAGCGTGAGCAGCCGGCCGTCGGTGCCGAGCTCGACGACGTACCCGTCGATCTCGGTGGCGATCCGGCGGACCATCTCCAGCCGCTGCGCGACCGCGGCCACGTCGCGGACCGTGACCAGGTCCTCGATCTCCAGCGCGGACAGCGTGCCGGACACCTCGTCCAGCCGGAGCTTGTAGCGCTCGAGGGTGGCCAGCGCCTGGTTCGCCCGGGACAGGATCGCGCCGGAGTCCTCCAGCACGTAGCGCTGGTTGTCGACGTACAGCGCGATGATGTGCATCGACTGCGACACCGAGATGACCGGGAACCCGGTCTGCCGGTGCACGCGGTCGGCGGTGCGGTGCCGGGTGCCGGTCTCCTGGGTCACGATCGCCGGGTCCGGCATCAGGTGCACGGCGGCCCGGATCAGCCGGGTGGCGTCCCGGTCCAGGACGATCGCGCCGTCCATCTTGCTGAGCTCCCGCAGTCCGGTCGCGGTGAACTCGACGTCGATCTCGAAGCCGCCGGTGGAGATCGCGTCCACGGCCTTGTCGTGACCGAGCACGATCAGGGCGCCGGTCCGGCCCCGCAGAATTCGTTCCAGGCCTTCGCGCAGTTCGGTACCGGGAGCCACCGCCGCGAGCGTCGCGCGCAGCCGGGCGCCGGTGCTGTTCTTGTCCGTGTTCGCCGCCACGGAACCTGAGTCTATGCGGTTCCGCGCAGCCTGTTGTGCGGATATCCGCCGCCTCGCCGACGACCGCAGCCGCGGTCCGGCCTCAACGGGCCGATGCGCGTGCACCCGCTCGTGCATCCGGACCGTGCAGTACTCCGTTCCCGCCTACCGCGGGAGGACCTCTGCGGCGTCAGGGGCAGCGGATGACCTGGCCGGCGTACGACAGGCCGCCGCCGAATCCGAACAGCAACACCGGCGCGCCGGACGGGATCTCGCGCTTCTCGACCAGCTTCGAGAGCGCGATCGGGATACTCGCCGCCGAGGTGTTGCCGGACTCCACGACGTCCTTGGCGACCACTGCATTGACCGCGCCGAGGCGCTTGGCGAGCGGCTCGATGATCCGCAGGTTGGCCTGGTGCAGGACGACGCCGCCGAGCTCCTCGGGCTTCAGGCCGGCCTTCTCGCAGACCTGCTGGGCGATCTGCGGCAGCTGCGTGGTGGCCCAGCGGAAGACGCTCAGACCCTCCTGCTGGAACGGGCCTTCGCGGCCCTCGATCCGGACCGCGTCGGACATCTCCGGCACCGAACCCCAGACCACCGGGCCGACCCCGGCAGCCTCGTCGGAGTCGTCGGCGACCAGGACGGCAGCGCCGGCGCCGTCGCCGATCAGCACGCAGGTCGTGCGGTCGGTCCAGTCCGTCCAGTCGCTGAGCTTCTCGACACCGATCACAACCGCCTTGGACGCCGCGCCGGCGCGGATCGCCTGGTCGGCGGTGGCCATCGCGTAGGCGAATCCGGAGCAGGCGGTGTTCAGGTCGATGGCGGCCGGGTTGCCGAGGCCGAGCCGGGCGGCGACCCGGGCCGCGATGTTCGGCGACCGGTCGATCGCGGTGCAGGTGGCGACGATCACGTAGTCGATCTCGGTGACGTCCAGGCCGGCGTTCGCGATCGCCTTGTCGGCGGCCCGCCAGGCCATCTCGTCGCATGCCTCGTCCGGCGCGGCGATCCGGCGCTCGCGGATCCCGACCCGGCTCTGGATCCATTCGTCGTTGGTCTCGACCATGGTGGCGAGCTCGTCGTTGGTGAGCACCCGCTCGGGCTGGTAGTGGCCGAGCGCGACAACTCTGGATCCGGTCATCTACCTGCTCCTGCGGGTCGGTCGGGCGTGGGGGCGACCCCAGAGTACGTTCCCGGACCGGGTGCTGTTGATCCCCTGTCTCACACCTGTGGCGGGGAACACAAGGTTGCTAGGCCAACCCGGCGGCGCTCAGGGCGGAGCGGAGGTCGGGGGCGGCGAAGGTACGCAGGCCGTACTTCTTCTGGATGTCCATCGGCTTCGCCTCGCGGCTGCGGTTCGGGATGTCGGCCGGGATGATCGCCTTGGTGAACCCGAGCCGGGCCGCCTCCGCGAGCCGTTTCTCCAGGCCACCGACCCGCCGCACCTCGCCGGCCAGGCCGACCTCGCCGATGGCGATCAGGCCCGGGTGGATCGGTTTGTCCATCACCGAGGACGCGACCGCGATCGCCACCGACAGGTCCGCGACCGGCTCGGTGATCTTCACCCCGCCGACGGTCGCGACGTACACCTCCTGGTCGGTCAGCTTCAGCCCCGCCCGGTTGCCGAGCACGGCGAGCACCATCGCGACCCGCGACGACTCCAGGCCGGACGTCGTACGGCGTGGTTGTGGGGCGGCGGACGGGCCGACGAGCGCCTGGACCTCGGCCAGCAGCGGCCGGCGGCCCTCCATCATCACGGTCACGCAGGTCCCCGCGACCGGCTCGGCGTGCTCGGAGACGAACAGGCCGGTCGGGTCGGTGACCTCGACGATCCCGGTGTCGACCATGTCGAAGCAGCCGACCTCGTCGGAGGGGCCGAACCGGTTCTTGGTCGCGCGTACCATCCGGAACCCGGAGTGCCGGTCGCCGTCGAACGCGAGCACGACGTCGACCAGGTGCTCGAGCATCCGCGGCCCGGCGATCGCGCCGTCCTTGGTGACGTGGCCGACCAGCACGACCGCGATGTGCCGCTCCTTCGCGAGCCGGACCAGCGCGCCGGTCACCTCGCGGACCTGGGTGACGCCGCCCGGCGCGCCGTCGACCTCCGGGTGCGCCATGGTCTGCACGGAGTCGATCACCAGGAACGACGGCTCGACGGCGTCGACCTGGCCGACGACCGCGCCGAGGTCGGTCTCGGCCGCGAGGTACAGCTCGTCGACGAGCGCGTCGGTCCGCCCGGCCCGCAGCCGGACCTGGGCGGCCGACTCCTCACCGGACACGTACAGCGTCCGCTCGCCGCCGCGGGCGGACTGCGCCGCCACCTCGAGCAGCAGCGTGGACTTCCCGACCCCGGGCTCGCCGGCCAGCAGGATCACCGCGCCCGGCACGACGCCGCCGCCGAGCACCCGGTCCAGCTCGCCGATCCCGGTCGGCCGGGACTCGGCCTCGATCGCGGACACCTTGGCGATCGGCATCGCCGGCGACGACACCGGCCCGGCGGTGATCCGGGCGGCCTTCGGCGCACCCACCTCGGCGACCGTGCCCCAGGCCTGGCACTCGCCGCACCGCCCGATCCAGCGCGCCGAGGTCCATCCGCACTCCGAGCACGCGTACGCCGGCTTGCCCTTCGCCTGTGTCGCCGCCTTCGCCATGCGGACCAACCTATTTCAGGCCACCGACAAAACGCTTGAAGGCACGTCTCAGCCAGGTGCCGGCCTTGCGGTGCGGCGGGTCGTCGTCGACGACCGGGAGCTCCGACGTACGGCGGGCGGCGTCGAGGTAGTTGGTGAGGAGTTCGCCGTCCGACGTGCGGAGCTGCTGGCTCTGTTCGAGCAGCAGGAGTGCGGCCTCCAGGTTGCCGGCGACGACTTCGGCGGAGCCCAGGTGCTGCAGGCAGCGGGCCTGGCCTTCGGGTTCGTCGATCTCGGCGTACAGGTGGGCGGCGTGCTCCCAGCGGCCCACGGCCTCGTGGCGGTTGCGTTGCATCCAGGCGGCGACGCCGATGAGTTCCAGCGCGTGAGCCTCGCCGCTGACGTCGCCTGCCGCGGTGGCGTGGGCGTGTGCGGGGCGTAGATGCTCCAGGGCGCCCTCGCTGTCGTGTTGGTACAGATGGACGACAGCCAGGTTGATGGAGATCGCTACGTCGGCAGCCAGGTCCGGGCCGGGGCGGCGGAGGCGTGCCTCGTCCAGACGGTCCCGTGCGTTCAGTACGGCCTCGTCCCGGTCGTTGCCGGCCGGTGCGCGATCAGCCGCGGCCAGGTTGACCAGGGCGCGCTCGACCTGGCGCCGCATCTTCAGGGCGAACGCCGTACGGCCGTTGGCGCCGATGTTGTCCGAGACGCTCAGCCGGGCGTTGGCCATGTCCAGATCACCCAGCATCCGGTACGCCGTTGCCGCGCGGGCTGCTGCGAGTTCGGACAGGCTCCGGCGGCCGGCTGCTTCGGCTGCCGCGCTCAGGAGCTCGCTGAGCTGGAGCAGCGCCTCCGGGTGCGGGCGGCGTACGTACCAGGCCTCGAGTGCGTCGCAGATGCGGGCGAAGTCGTCGATCGCGTCCTCGTGCGGGTTCTCGGCCGCGAGCAGCTGCCAGAGCCGGTCCTCGTTCAGCGTGAACCACTCGGCCGCTGCCATACCGCCCGCGTTGGAGCCGAGCGCGACCATCCACTGCTCCGCTTCCTCGGCTGCAACGTGTAGCTCGCTCACGCCGAGCTGGCGGCGCTTACGCGCCCGTTTGGCCCGGGCGCGGAGCCGGACCACGATGGCGACCACCAGCAGGGCCGTCACGGAGTACCCGACCCACTGGAAGATGCCGCGTTGGCCGAAGCTCTGGCTGAGCAGCTGCGACGTCAGGTCGGTCAGTAACGCGGATGCGACGGCACCGATGGTCAGCGACACCTCTTGGGCGCGCGACGGCTCTTCAGGCTCCTGCTCGCTCACGGCCGGCTCCCTGTGGTCAGCCCACGCACCACCGTGCGCCAGAACGACAGCAACAGCACCACGGGTACGACGGACGCGACAACCGCCGCGGCCGCGACCGGTCCGCTCGAGGTGGAGAACTGCCGCGCTTCGCCCCACAACACCAACGAGAGCGGCGTCGTACCTGGCCCACTGATCAGGAACCCGACGATGAAGTCGTTCCACACCAGGGCGAACTCCAGCACCGCAACAGCGATCAGTGCGGGCCGATACGTCCGCTGCACCGTCGCAAGTACTGCGCTTTGTCGCACCGGGCCCTGTAGCGCCTCCGACACCACTGCAGGCGGCGCCGACGCGATGGCGGACCTCAACAGCAGTACGGCGAACGGCAGACCGGCCGCCGCGTGAACGAGCGCCAACGCGACGCGTGACCCCGCCAGCCCGGCCGCGTCGATCGCGTCGCGCAACGGAGCGGCGTACATCTGCACCGGCGTCACCGCGAGTACGACGAACACGGCCATCGCCAGCCGGCCCAGCCGCGGCGGTAGGCCGCCCCACGCGACCAGGTACGCCGTAGGCACCGCAATGACCAGCAGTACTGCGGTCGCGGCCGTGGCAATGACCAGCGTGGACAGCAACGCCCGGAACAACCCCACGTTGGCGGCGGCCGCGAACGACGAGAACCCAAGGCCCGACGGCGACCACCAGCCACGCAGTCCTGCCTCCCGCGGCGAGTGCAGTGCGGTGGCGACGAGTACGACCGCCGGCAGCACCCACACGAGCGCCACGGCCGACCCGATGAACCAGCCGAGCCGCCGTACCGCCGGTCGCGGCCGGGGCCCGCGCAACGTCGGCTCCTGCGGTACGACGGCGATCGGCATCGCCCAGCGTCGTCGCCGCAGCCCGCGTACGCCGATCAGCCCGACAGCCGCGACGATCGCGAACAGCACGACACCCAACGCCGCCGTACGACCCGAGTCGACGTTGGACGTGGACGCCCGCCACCAGTTCAGCCCCAGTACGTCGGCGGACTGCTGCATAGACCCTGGTACGACGATCAGCACCAGGTCGAAGACACGTACTGCCGCAATCACCAACGTCAACGTGACCACACCGGTAATAGGTCGCAGTAGCGGGATCTCCAACGCTCGCAGACGTTTCCAGCCGCGGACGCCTTCAGCCGCGAGTGTCCGGGACACGTCGTCGGGTATGGCGTCCAAACCGGCGCGGAACAGCGACACGACGTACCCGAGCCACGTCCAGCCGAAGGCAGACATCAGCACGATCCAGAACAGCCCAGGCCCCAACCAGACCGGACTGGAGCCGAACAGGCGGGTAGTGATCGCCGTGATCGTCCCACGCTCCGGCGTTGGGTCGAAGATCATCCGGAAGGTCGCCCCTGACACCAGCACGGAGACCGCGAACGGGATCACCAGGGCCGGCTGCAGCAGTGTGGTGACCGCAGGCAGCCGATAACTCAGCAAAGCAAGGGAAAACCCGACACCGACGGTCCCGAACGCGATCAGCACCCACAGCAGGCTGTTGCCGACGGCATGCAACGCGCCCGGGTCACCGATCACCGCGAAGTTCCCGAACCCGAAGTGCTTGTGCGTGACGAACGCCTTGACGACGGTAACGCCGATCGGCACCAGCAGTACGCAGCTGAGCAGCAGTGCGGGCAGCCCGAGCAGGTACGGTCCGGCCGGGCGACGTGGTTTGCCCTGCACCGGCCGGCCGGTGATCTCCCGGCCGACGACCTCGAGCGACAGACCGTTCGTCTGCAGACCCATCAGCTCGTCTCCACCTTCCGCATCGCGCCCATCGCCGCGTCGACCGCGTCCGGTACGGCGTCCGCGCCCCGGCCGCCGACCGCGATCAGGAAGTCGGTCAGCACCCGCCAAAGGCCGTTGATGCCGCCCAGCGGACCGAGCAGGTCGGACAGGTCGAACTGCAGCTGCTGACCCGGCCTGGTGAGCTGCTCCGCGAGCCGGGTGAGCTCGGGGGAGTACCCCGTGGTGCGCCGGTCGACCAGGAAGCCGCCCTCCGCGATCCACGGGTCCACCGCGCCCGGTGCGGCCAACCGTCGTACCAGGTCGCGCGCGTCGTCCGACATAGGGGCCGTCAGCACCATCACGTCGCCGCCGACGACCACCGGCGCCGCAGCCCCGGCCGACATCGGCGGGAACGTGAACAGCTCGATGTCGTCCGGATCCGCGGCAAACGAGCGCACTACGGGCTCGGCGAAGTCGGACGCCAGCACCATCGCGGCCCGTCGATGCCCGAACACCTCCACCAGCGCATCCGGGAACTGCTGGACCAGCGACTCCTTCACCCCACCCGCCAGCGCACCGGGCGCCGACCACATGGTGCCCAGCAGCCGTAGCGCAGCCCCGAACTGCGGCTGCTCCGACGGACGTGGATGCGCCGCCGTAGCAAGCCCGACGTACACCGAAGGCGCTATGCCCAGCAGGATGTTCTCCAGGAAGTCCGTGAGCACCCAGCCGTCGCCTGCGCCGAGGGCCAACGGTGTGACGCCTGCTTGCGTCAGCGTCCGGTTCAGCGCGAGCCAGGCCGTCCAATCCTGCGGTGGCTGTACGCCGACCTGCCGGAACACCGACGGGCGGTACCAGACCGCCGACTTGTGCGCCGTCTTGAACGGAACGCCGTACGTCGCGCCCTGTTGTATCAGGAGGTCCCGCCAGAGCCTGGCCTGGCCGAGCGGGGCCAGGTCGTCGGGCATCGGCGCCAGCTCGCGCCAGTGCTCGCGGACGAGCCCCGGCTGCGGCAGCATCACCACGTCCGGCTTCCTGGCTGCGGGGTAATCGAAAGCGGTCGAGATGTCGTCGCCGAGTGGAACCACTTCAACCGGGTAGCTCAGCGCGCCTAGGCCGTCCAGGACCTTGTGGAACGCGCGCAGCTCCTCACCACTCCAGCTGACGGCCACCCGCACTGCATGGCGCAGCCCTAGTACGTCGCTCGAGCATCCTGCCAGCAACAACGTGCCTGCCGTTGCGCCGAGGAACGTCCTGCGGCTACTCGGCATCGTCGAATCCGGTAGTACGGGTCGTGCTGGTCGTGATGAGCAGCAGGGCGACCGAGGCGAGGTCAGGGTTCGGCCGGATCGACAGCAGCGAGCCCCAGGTCGGTAGGCCGTTCGCGTCCTCCAGCACGATCACCCGCGGGTAAGCGCCGAGTGCACGGGCCACACCGGTCAGCCGGCGACGCCCTGGCGTGATCTCGTGCGGGTAGCGATCCAGTACGTCCTCGAGCCCGCAGCCGATCGCCTGGACCAGGCTCTGCTCGCGGGCCGCCTGTTTGGTGATCGAGTGCGTCGTGAGGTGGCCGTGTACGACGTTGCCGAGCACGGTGAGGTGGGGGAGCAGTCCACCCTCGGCCGGCACCAGCCGGACCGCGCCGCCGGCCAGAACGATCGCGTTCGGCGGCGGCTCGTCCAGCCCGGTCAGGAGGTCGGCCAGCCTGCGACGGTCGGCCGCATGGGGCACCACCACCGCACGCTGCTCACCTACGTCGATGCGGAGCCGCTCCGGCAACCCCGGTACGCGTTCGAGCAGCAGTCCGTCCATCTGTGCCCGGCGCCTCCCAAGAGTTGGTGCGTCAACCCTATGAGTACCGGAGGTCCCTCTGCAGACCACAGAGTGTCGTCAGTAATTGCGGCTCCACAGATTGATCGCGTAGTCGACCTCGACGCCGGTGTGCGACGTGAGGATCCGCTTCGCGTCCTTCGGGGTGAACTCGATCTTCACCACCGCCTCCAGGTCGGCCCGGCTCTCGAACCGCCAGCCCATGTCCAGCCGGGTTCGCTGCCAGCCGTGGTCGGCCCAGAACCGCTCCACCGCCGGCGCCTTGATCATCGGGTACGACGTACTGAACCACTGCCCGAACGTCGACCGGCTGCCGTCGTTGTCGATCACGAACGCCGTCCCGCCGCGCCGCATCACCCGGTCCAGCTCGGCCAGCCCGGGCTCGCACCCGGGCCCGAAGAAGTACGCCCAGCGCGCGTGCATCACGTCCACCGACGCGTCCGGCACCGGCAGCCGCTGCGCCGAGCCCTGCCGTACTTCGACGTTCGGCAACGCCCTGGTACGCCGCCGGGCCGCGTCCGCGAGGCCGCCGTGCGGTTCGACGCCGATCACCCGCGCGGCGGTCCGCGCGAACTGCGGCAGGTAGAACCCGGTCCCGCAGCCGATGTCGAGCACCGTCCCGCCCGTCCAGTCCCGGATCGCGCGCATCGCCGGCTCGATCACGCCGTTCGGGTCGACCGCCCGGTTCTCGATCTCGTACACCTTCGGGTGCTGCCAGATGTTCGGGCTCGGGATCCCGCCTTCCGCGATGCTCACAGCGTCAGACCCTAGCCAGCGTCTGTCTGGTCGTGGCAGCCAGTAGGGCCGCCGGGACGAGCAGGATGCCGCAGAACACGGCAAGCCAGTGGAAGCCGAGGTGGGCGAGCACCGGGCCGGAAGCTATGCCCGAAAGGGAAGCCAGGACACCCATCGTCAGGTCGGACAGGCCCTGCGCCGACGTACGGATGTCAGCCGGCACCGACCGCGACAGCAACGTCGACCCGGCGACCAGACAGGTGGACCAGCCGAGCCCCAGCGTGAACAGGGCGAGCCCCGTGAGCACATGCGCGTCGTCCGGAGCCACGGCGGCCAGTGTCATCGCGACAGCCAGGATGCCGAGGCCTATGCCGATGGTGGGGATCCGACCGAGCCTGTCCGCCAGCCAACCGGTCAACGGGGAGAAGGCGTACATACCGGCCACATGGCCGCTGATGACGAAGCCAACGATCGTCAACGAAGCACCGTGGTGCCGTAGGTGTACCGAGGTCATCGACATCACGCCGACCATCACCGCGTGCGCCGTAGCGATCGCCAGCAGCCCCAGTCGCGCGTGCGGGATGCGGACGACCTGCTGGAACGTCTGGGCCAGCGGCTGGCGCTCCACCTTCTCCGGGCGGACCTGGCTGCGCATACCGAGCCAGATGGTGACCGCACCGAGCCCAAAGGCGACCACGGAGAACACGTACGGCCCGGCCAGCGCGAGGACACCCAGCTTCGTGCCGATCGCGCCGCCGACGCCGGTCAGGTTCGGGCCGACGATCACGCCGATCGTGGTGGCCCAGACGACCAGCCCGAGCGAACGGGCGATCTTGCTGGGCTCGGCGTTGTCGGTGGCGGCGTACCGCGACTGGAGGTTCGAGGCCGAGCCGCTGCCGAAGAGGCAGCCGGCCGCGAGCAGGAGCGCCAGCGAGCCGATCTGCGCGGCGAAGATCGTCAGTACGGCGCCGACGAACGCGATCGCGTAGCCGATCGTCAGCGAGACGCGCCGACCGCGGTAACGGGCCAGCCCGGCCAGGGGGACCGCGAGGACCGCCGCGCCCAGGGTGCTGGAGGTGGCCACGAGCCCTGCCAGCGAGGTGGAGCCCGAGACGTTTTCGGCGAGCAGTCCGGCGACGGCGAAGCCGCTGGCGGTGGCGACGCCGCCGAGCGCGTTGCTGGCCACCAGAACCCGGAGAGTCGTCCGCTGCCGCTCGCTTGTCACGGGCAAACCCTCTCATGAACCTGACAGGGAAGGCGTTTACGGTGACCGGGTGCCTGACATCGCGATCGTCCCTGCCCCGCGCGAACTCACCGTCGGCGACGGCCGGTGGATCACCGCCGACCCGATCGCCGACGCCGTCCGCGACGTCGTCGAGAACCTCGGCGCGACCGAGTACCGGATCGACGTCAGCGCGGACGGTGCGCGGCTGACGGCCGGTTCCGAGGACGCGCTGCGGCATGCGGAGACGACGTACGCCCAGCTCGTCGAGGCGGCTGAACCGGCCGATGACGGCAAGGTCGCCGTACCGCTCGCGCAGATCGCGGACGCGCCGCGGTTCGGTTGGCGCGGGATGATGCTGGACGTCGCCCGGCACTTCCTGCCGAAGGAGTTCGTCCTCAAGATCGTCGACGTGCTCGCGCTGCACCGGATGAACGTGCTGCACTTCCACCTCACCGACGACCAGGGCTGGCGGGTCGAGATCGAGGCCTACCCGAAGCTGACCGAGGTCGGCGCGTGGCGCGAGCACACGATGGTCGGGAAGATGACGCCCGGGCAGACCGAGTTCGAGTACGACGGTGTCCGGCACGGCGGGTTCTACACCAAGGACGAGCTCCGCGAGATCGTCGCGTACGCCGCCGACCGCGGCATCACGGTCGTCCCGGAGATCGACCTGCCGGGGCACATGCAGGCGGCGATCACGGCGTACCCGGAGCTCGGGAACCACCCCGACCGGCAGCTGAGCGTGCGGCCGTACTGGGGCATCAGCGAGGACGTGCTGAACGTCAATGACGCGACCGTCGAGTTCGTGAAGACCGTGCTGCGGGAGGTGCTCGACATCTTCCCGTCCGAGTACGTGCACCTCGGCGGCGACGAGTGCCCGTCCGTGCAGTGGGCGGAGTCCGAGGTCGCGCAGCAGCGGCAGGCCGAGCTCGGGCTGGACGAGCCGGGGCAGCTGCAGGGGTGGTTCACCGCGCAGGTCGCCGAGGTACTCGCCGAGCGAGGCCGGCGGCTGGTCGGCTGGGACGAGATGGTCGAGACCGACTGCCCGAAGGACGCGGTCATCATGGCGTGGCGGAGCGCGCAGCGCGGCGAGGTCGCGGCCAAGGCCGGGCACCAGGTCGTGATGGCGCCGTGCGAGTCTGTGTACTTCGACTACTACCAGGGCGACCCGGCGACCGAGCCGCTGGCGATCGGCGGCGACATCCCGCTGCGGAAGGTGTACGACTTCGAGGTCGTCCCGGCGTCGCTGACTGCCGACGAGCAGGCGCTGATCGTCGGCACGCAGTGCCAGATCTGGACCGAGTACATGGAGGGGCCGGAGCAGGTCGGGTACATGCTGCTGCCCCGGTTGTCGGCCTTCGCCGAGCGCGCGTGGGGATCGCCGAGGACGTCGTACGACGAGTTCCTGGACCGCCTGCGGCCGCATCTCGGCCGGATCGAGAAGCTCGGCGTGAACTACCGCCCGCTCTCCTGAGCCCGCCGCTCGTGGGTTGACGTCCGAGATGCAGGGTTTGCGCCCGCGATCTCGGCCGCAAACCCTGCATCTGGTGGGCGGACTCACGCGAGGAGATAGCTGAGGGGATAACAAATCTCCGTTAGCGCTGTTAGGTGGGGTAGACGTGCCGGCGGTGCCTGGCCAAGGATGAACTGTCAGGAGGCCGGGCGGGAGCGGAGGCGCGCATGACCGCGGTAGGACCCCTGGACGCGATGTTCCTCGGTGGGGAGTCGCGGGAGCAGCCGATGCATGTCGGCGGCCTGATGCTGTTCGAGCTGCCGGAAGGCGCCGGGCGGGACCACGTGTTCCCGGAGAGCTCGCGGGATTTCGTGTCGCGGCTGTACCACGATCTGCTGGCGGCGCCCGAGGTGAACCCGCTGTTCGCCCGGCGGGTGCGGAACCGGCTGGTCGACCTCGGGTACTGGTCCTGGGAACAGGACGACGAGATCGACCTCGAGTACCACGTCCGGCTGTCCGCGCTGCCCCGCCCGGGGAGGTACCGCGAACTGTTCGAACTCACCAGCCGCCTGCACGGCACCCTCCTCGACCGGCACCGCCCGCTCTGGGAAATGCACCTGATCGAAGGCGTCGAGGGCCGCCGGTTCGCCGTCTACAGCAAGATCCACCACTCGCTGATCGACGGCGTGACAGCCCTCCGCCTGATGCAGCAAACCCTCACCACAGACCCGACGCGGACGAACATGCCGGCCACCTACGCCCTGCCGGGCGGTGGAGGTGGAGGGATGCCGCCGCGCGGCGACCCGTTCCCGCCGGGGGCCGGTGCCGACCCGGCGTACCCGCGTGCAGGGCGGGGCCCCGGCGGCGCGGGCGCTGGTGCTGCCGGCGTGCCCACTCCCGCGGAGCTGTTCGCGGCCGTCGGCCGCATTCCCGGCCGCGCGATCGGCTCGACGGCGCACGCCGCCACCGGCGCCGGGCGGTTGCTGGCGGAGCTGGCGGGGTTGCCGGTGGCTGGGCTCCAGGGTCTGCTGCACTCGACGATGCCGTTTCAGGCGCCGCGGACGGTGCTCAACCAGGGGGTGACCGGGGCGCGGCGGTTTGCGGCGCAGTCGTGGGCGTTGGAGCGGTTGGAGAAGGTGCGGGCGATCACCGGCGCGACGCTGAACGACGTACTGCTCGCGATGTGTTCAGGTGCTCTGCGCAACTATCTGCTCGACCTGAACGCGCTCCCGGAGAAGGCGCTGACCGCGATGGTGCCGGTGAACATCCGGACCGCGGACATCGGCCCCGGCGGCGGCAACTCGCTCGGCACGCTGATCGCCGACCTCGCCACCGACGTCGCCGACCCGGAGCAGCGGATCCGCCGGATCATGGCGTCGACCGCGCAGGCGAAGAGCGTGCTGTCCGGCCTCACCCCGCTGCAGAACCTGATCGTCGGCGCGCTGGGCTTCGCGGTCGCCGGCCCGGGCGCGGTCCTCCCGGGCGTCGCGGGGCGTACGGCGCCGCCGTACAACATCGTCATCTCGAACGTCCCCGGCCCGACGCAGAGCCCGCTGTACTGGAACGGCTCCCGGCTGCTCGGCCTGTACCCGGCGAGCATCGTGATGAACGGCCAGGCCCTGAACATCAGCGTCACCAGCTACGACCATCAGCTGCACTTCGGGCTGCTCGGCTGCCGCCGCACCGTCCCGCACCTCCAGCGCATGCTCACCCACCTGGAGACGTCATTGGTGGAGCTGGAGAACATCCACTAGATCCGGACAATCCCGTTCGGCGTCTGGAACACGGCGGCGACCAGGCCGGGCTGACCGTTCGGCCCGACCCAGCCGACGTCGAGGTCGTCGAGCAGGTGGTCGGCCGGGTGGCCGATCCAGTCGGTGACGCGGGTCGGGTCGCCGGCGATCTCCAGACCGGTCAGCTTCACGTCCTTGCCGCCGATCGACGGGTGCTGGCCGAGGTCGTCCCAGTGGATGAAGAACGGCAGCTGCGGGTCCGCGATCAGGCCCTTGACGCCGATCTGCCGCCAGGTCAGATTCACCCCGTCGGGCCGGTGCCGGTTGCCGGGCACGGCCTGCCGGCCGAGCCGCTGCTCCATCGCGGCCATATCGGTGACCTCGACGACCCAGCCGAGCCAGCCACCGCCGAGCTCCTTGCGGGCCCGGACCGCCTGACCGAACGGCGCCTTGTCCGACGCCGGGTGGTCGAGCACGTCGACCACCTCGATGTACCGGTCGTTCTCCAGCGGGAGGATGTGGTTGACGGTCCCGAACCGCGGGTGCACCCCGCCGTCCACGAACTCGGCCCCGAGCAACTCCGAGAGCCGCTCGATCGTGGCCGCACAACCATCCGGCCCGCACGCGTACGACAGATGATCCAGACGCATGTCAGTCATTGTTGCGTCCCGCACCGACAAACCGCCGGGCAGGGTGTGTCGCGGCTACTTCGACGCGGGATGGGGTAGCAGCGGACGGGCCGCCTCGAGGTGCTGCCGGCACAGCTCGGCGAGTACGTCGTACGCCTTGTGGCCCATCAGCGTCTGCAGCTCGACCTTGCTGGACTCGAACACCGGCTCGACGCCGATGTGCGCCTCGGTGTTCCCGGTGCAGTACCAGTCCAGGTCGTGCCCGCCGGGACCCCAGCCGCGCCGGTCGTACTCCCCGATCCCGACCTCGGTGTACGTCGTCCCGTCCGGCCGCTCGACCTCGCGGAACGTCCGCCGGATCGGCAGCTGCCAGCACACGTCCGGCTTGGTCTCGACGAAGTGCACGCCGCGCTTCAGCGCCAGCCCGTGCAGCGCGCAGCCCGCGCCGCCGGCGAAGCCCGGCCGGTTCAGGAAGATGCAGGCACCGTCCCAGACCCGGGTCTTGCGGTCGCCCTCGTCGTCGGTCTCCACCCAGCCGTTGGCGCGGCCCTCCTTGCGGAACTGCCAGTCGTCCTTGCCGAGCTCCTTGACGTACTTCTTCACCCGCTTCTCGTCGTCCGCGTCGGAGAAGTGCGCACCGAGCGTGCAGCAGCCGTCGTTGGGACGGCCCTTGTAGATCCCCTGGCAGCCGCCTCCGAAGATGCAGGACCAGTTGGACGTCAGCCAGGTCACGTCGCAACGGAAGACCTGGTCGGAGTCGTCGGGGTCGACGAACTCGACCCAGGCGCGGGGGAAGTCGAGAGAAACCTCAGGCACCTGGAAAGCCTACGCGCAACCGTGAACACTCCGGTACTCCGGTTGTCCAGTAGCGTGAGGGTATGCGGCTCGGCGTACTCGACGTGGGATCAAACACCGTCCATCTGCTCGTGGTGGACGCACATCGTGGTGCCGCGCCGCTGCCGGCGTACTCGCACAAGACCGAGCTGCGGCTGGCCGAGCACCTCGACACCGACGGCAAGATCGACGGCTCCGGCGTCGACGGGCTGATCGAGTTCACCAAGGAAGCGGTCCAGCTGGCCGAGGACAAGGGCTGCGAGTCGGTGCTGGCGTTCGCCACCTCCGCGCTCCGCGAGGCGCCGAACGGCGAGAAGGTGCTGGATCGCGTCCGCACCGAGACCGGCGTGGACCTGGAGGTGCTCAGCGGCGAAGACGAGGCCCGGCTGACGTTCCTCGCGGTCCGCCGGTGGTTCGGCTGGTCCTCGGGACGTCTGGCGGTCTTCGACATCGGCGGCGGCTCGCTGGAGATCGCCGCCGGGTCGGACGAGCAGCCGACCGTTGCGGCGTCCGTCCAGCTCGGCGCCGGCCGGCTGACCCGCGAGGGCCTGACCGCGGACCCGCCGGACAAGGATGAGGTCCGCGCGCTGCGCCGCCGGATCCGGATGGAGCTGGCCGCGGTCGCCGGTCCGGTACTGCGGGCCGGGAAGCCGCAGCGCGCCGTGGCGACCAGCAAGACGTTCCGCTCGCTGGCCCGGATCGCGGGGGCGGCGCCGTCCGCCGACGGGCCGTACGTACCGCGCACGCTGAACCGGGACGACCTCGACGAGTGGATCCCGAAGCTGACCACGATGACCGCCGCCGAGCGGGCCGCGCTGCCCGGCGTCTCGGCCGGCCGCGCGACCCAGCTGACCGCCGGTGCGCTGGTCGCCGACGCCGTGATGGACCTGTTCGACCTGCCCGCGCTGGAGGTGTGCCCGTGGGCGCTGCGCGAGGGCGTCATCCTGTCCCGGCTCGACCAGCTGCAACCCCGGTGACCCGATGAGCCCCCGTACGACCGCGAAGATCGGCCTGTCCACCGCCTCCGTCTACCCCGAGTCGACCGCCAGCGGCTTCGAGCTGGCCGCCCGGCTCGGGTACGACGGGGTCGAGGTGATGATCGGGATCGACCCGCTGAGCACCCAGATCGACGCGATCCAGCGGCTGATCGACTACCACCAGCTGCCGGTGCTGGCGATCCACGCGCCGACGCTGCTGATCATGCAGCGGGTCTGGGGGACCGACCCGTGGAGCAAGCTCGAGCGCAGCGCCGAGGCCGCCAAGGAGCTCGGCGCGGACGTGGTCGTCGTACACCCGCCGTTCCGCTGGCAGCGGGACTACGCGCGCGGGTTCGTCGAGGGGATCGCCCGGCTCGAGGAGCAGACCGGCGTGACGCTGGCGGTGGAGAACATGTACCCGTGGCGCGCGCCCGGCCGCGACCTGCAGGCGTACGCGCCGAGCTGGGACCCGACCGAGCAGACGTACGCGCACACCACGCTAGACCTGTCGCACGCGTCGACCGCGGAGCAGGACTGCGTCGAGCTGGCCGCGACGATGGGCAAGAGCCTCACGCACGTCCACCTGACCGACGGCACCGGCTCCGCGAAGGACGAGCACCTGGTCCCGGGCCGCGGCACACAGCGCGCCGCCGACCTGCTCACCGAGCTGGCCAAGCAGGACTTCGCCGGGCACATCATCATCGAGATCAACACCCGCCGCGCGACCAGCCGCTCCGAGCGCGAGGTCGACCTGGTCGAGTCCCTGGAGTTCACCCGCCGGCACTTCGTGAAGACCCGGCGGACGCCGTTCGCGGTCACCCCGGACGGTGAGATCTCGGAGCTCACTCCGTGACAGCCGGCGGCCGTACGCCGGGACGCCGACCAGGGGGACCCGACACCCGGGGGGAGATCCTCGACGCCGCCCGCGAAGCCTTTGCGGACAAGGGGTTCGCGGCCACCTCGATGCGCTCGGTCGCCCGCCGGGCCGGGGTGGACGCGGCGCTCGTGCACCACTACTTCGACAGCAAGGGCGAGCTGTTCATCGAGGCGCTGGCACTGCCGGTCGACCCGCGGCAGATCGCGGCCCGGATCGTCGACGGGCCCGACGACGAGATCGGCCGCCGGATCGCGACCGCGTTCCTCGGGGTCTGGGAGTCGCCGGACGGGCAGCAGCGGATGAAGGCGCTGTTCCGGAGCGTGCTCAGCAGCGACGAGGCGGCCCGGATGATGCGCGAGGGCATCACCCAGATGATCATCGAACCGGTCTCCGCGATGCTCGCCGTACCGGACGCCAGGCTGCGGGTCGGGCTGGTCGCGACGCAGCTGGTCGGGACCGCCGTCGTCCGGTACCTGGTCGGCCTCGAGCCGGTCGCGTCGGTCGACGTCGAGACGCTGATCGACCGGTTGGCGCCCGTCCTTCAGCAGCATCTGACCGGCTGATGGAGATCCCTGGCGACGCGGAGATCCGCGCGCTGCACCGTGCGTACGCCCCGAGCCGGGAGGCGTTCGAGGTGGTGTGGGAGCACTGCCGGTTGGTGTGTTCGGTGGCGTCGCAGTTCTTCGCCGGGCTGGATGTCGACACCGACCTGGTCCGGGCGGGGGCGCTGCTGCACGACGTCGGGGTGTACCGGCTGGAGTCGTCGGCGTACGTCCGGCACGGCGTACTCGGGCACGAGTTGCTCGCGTCGCTCGGGTTCCCGCTGGAGATCTGCCGGTTCTGCTCGTGTCATACCGGGGTCGGGATCACCCGGGACGACGTGGTCCGGCAGGGGCTGCCGATCCCGGTCGCGGACTACCTGCCGCGGACGCCGGAGGAGGAGCTGGTGCTGTACGCGGACAAGTTCCACAGCAAGCGGACGCCGCCCGTCTTTCTGTCGGGGAATACGTATGCAGCCGAGGTCGGGCGGTTCGGGGCGGCCAAGGTCCGGCGGTTCGGCGAGCTCCGGCAGCGGTACGGCGACCCGGCGCTGGACGAGCTGAGCGCGGCCACGGGGTACGCCGTCATCTGACCGACCGTTGCGCCGGCGGCTCGGTGCGCGTTAAATTCATCATATGATGAAAAACTCGGTGAGCTGCCGCGA
Organism: Kribbella sp. WER1; assembly: GCF_054189145.1. NCBI lineage: Bacteria > Bacillati > Actinomycetota > Actinomycetes > Propionibacteriales > Kribbellaceae > Kribbella > Kribbella sp. WER1. The sequence continues at coordinate 5,434,560 of NZ_CM135186.1, forward strand.
CGTGGTCGTGGTCCGCGGCGAGCACGAGGTGCTGCACGGGATCGGCTTCGACCTCCGGGCCGGGACCGTCATGGGATTGCTCGGCCCGTCCGGCTGTGGCAAGACGACGTTGATCCGGGCGATCGTCGGACTCCAGGCGCGGGTCACCGGCGAGGTGACGGTGCTCGGGCTGCCGGCCGGTGCGCCGAAACTGCGCGGCCGGGTCGGGTACGTGACCCAGGAGCCCAGCGTGTACGGCGACCTCACCGTCACCGAGAACCTGCGCTTCTTCGCCGCGGTGCTCGGCGTACCGGCGTCCGACGTGACGCGGGCGATCGAGACGGTCGACCTGGTGTCGCATGCCGGCGTACGCGTGGATCGGCTGTCCGGTGGGCAGCGGTCCCGGGTGTCGCTGGCGGTGGCGCTGCTCGGCAGTCCCGAACTGCTGGTGTTGGACGAACCAACGGTCGGGCTGGATCCCGTACTGCGTAGGGACCTCTGGCAACTGTTCCACCGGCTGGCCGACGACGGCGCCGCGCTGCTCGTGTCCAGTCACGTGATGGACGAGGCGTCCCGGTGCGACCGGCTGCTGCTGATGCGCGAGGGCGAACTGCTCGCCGACGAGACGCCCGACGCGCTGCTCGCCGCTGCCGGTACGACCGACATCGAGCAGGCGTTCCTGACCTTGATCGAAGAGAAGGAGGCGGCCCGATGACTCCGCGCGTGACCTTCGCCGTCGCGGCCCGGGTGATCACCCAGTTGCGCCGGGACCCGCGGACGGTGGCGCTGCTGATCGCGTTGCCGACCGTGTTCGTGACGCTGATGTGGTGGATGTTCCACGACGACAAGGTGGTCTTCGACCAGATCGGCGGCCCGCTGCTCGCGATCTTCCCGTCGATCGTGATGTTCGTCGTCACCGCCGTGACCACCCTGCGGGAACGCTCCGGCGGGACGCTGTCCCGGCTGTTCACGATGCCGATGGCGAAGCTCGACTTCCTGCTCGGGTACGCCCTCGCGTTCGCGCTGGTCGCGCTGATCCAGGCGGTCGTCCTCGTCTCGATCTCCCTGTACCTGCTGGGTCTCGACATCCAGGGCGCCGCCTGGCAGCTGGGTGTTGTCGCGATCCTCGACGGCGTCCTCGGCGCCGCGCTCGGCCTGCTGTCCAGCGCCTTCGCGGCCACCGAGTTCCAGGCGGTGCAGATGATGCCGGCGATCATGATCCCGCAGATCCTGCTCTGCGGCCTGTTCGTCCCCCGCGACCAACTCCCGTCGGTGCTCCACGCGCTGAGCGACGTACTACCGCTCTCCTACGCCGTGGACGCCGTCCTAGGAGTTGCCAAAGGCAACGGCTTCACCACAACCACCGGCACCGACACCCTCGTCGTCCTCGCCTTCATCCTCGCCGCCCTCGCCCTAGGCGCCGCAACCCTCCGCCGCCGAACGGCCTAGGCAAACAAAGGGAAAGAACAAAGGGAAGGAAGAGAGATTTAGAGGGCTATTCAGAAGATCCGGCTGAGCTTAGTGAACAAGAGCAGAGAAAAGACGAGATTGAGAGTGGTGGCCGGGTCTGGCGGTCAGCCGGAGGGTATGCCGCTCTTTGCCGAGTCGTGGCGAACGGCTCGGCACCTGTTCGTCGAGTCGTGGATTGTGGCTGGTTTCTGGCACCTTTCTCACGACTCGCCGCAGGCGGTGCGGGCCGATTGCTACGACTCGGCGGAGGACTGTCGGCCCTCCGAGACCTGGAGCACATGACGCCGAACCCAACCACCATTCTCAGAGGGTTGTTCAGAAGTCATCAGCCGAGCGGAAGCGTCCGTGGGCGCTGTGCAGGCGGGCGGCGGCGGCCGTCGCAGGGCCGGCCGTTTGAGGGGTTAGCGTCTGAGATGTCGGGTTACCTACCCGCATACCGGCCGCAAACCCGGCAACTCAGGCGCCAACCCCTCGAGAGGATCTGCCCGCGGCGTTGGTAGTGCCAGCGGGGCCAGGACACGGGCTGCGGCTGCTGTCGGATCCGGGCCCGCTTACCGCTGGCGTTGTTCATAGACCTGACCAGTATCTCGGTCTGGTGGTTAGGGGAGGGTGCGGACCACCTTGCCGTCCTTGTCGAACGCGGTGACCCGGAGGGCGCTGGCCGGTGCGGTGGTGGGTTGGCTTGGCCAGATGTAGGCGAACCAACCGTCGGTGACCGGGATGTCGGTGGAGGCTGACGGGCCGATCTGCAGATGGATGCGGGTCGCGGTGCTGGCCACCCGGCCCCAGGCGCGGACCTCGTAGCACATCTTGGTGCCGCACTTCTGCCCGCTCAGGTCGGTGCCGGTGTACAGGTCCGTGCGGCGCGAACCCTTCGCGGGTGTGAGGATCGGGTCCTTGCCCTGCACGAACGAGTCGAGGTCCAGGAACGCCGTACCGCGCATCACCATGCCGCCGTTCAATGAGTTCTTCTCGATCTCGCAGGTGATGGCCTTGCGGCCGTTCGGGGAGACCGCGGTCAGCAGGACGCTCGGCCAGGTCTTCGAGCGTGCGGAGGCGACGATGCGCCAGTTGGTGACGTCCACCCAGCTCTGGGCCGAGCAGTTCAGCAGCTGAGTGGCCGGGTCGGCCGGCACCGGGTCCTTGCGCAGCTTCGCCAGCAGAGCGGCTGTCGGCCGGTCCCCGCCGGGCACCGTACAGAGCTGGACTCGCTTGCTGGTCAGGGGATCGCTGTTGGCCCGGTCCCCGGTGCGGTAGCCGCCGATCACGTTCACCAACGGGCCCTCCAGCGTGGGCAGCCGGAGCTTGCAGCGCCGGAGCGCCTCGGCGTTGGACACCGGTACGCCGACCGCGTCCTGCCCCTGCGGAATGCCGGGCACCGGCTGGAAGTACGCCTCCTGCTGGTTGTTCGCGACCGGGCTGCCACCGGTCCGCGAGTGGCCGGGCAGGAGACTGGCGGTGACCGCGACGGCGGCCACGACGGCGACCGTGCCTCCGGCGCCGAGGAACTTCCGGCGCCGCCGGCCGCGATGACCGCGGTCCAGCAGCAGCCCGGTGTCCAGCGGGGCGAGGTCTTCGGCGTCGGCGATCCGGCGGAGTTCTGCGGTGACGTCCTGTACGTCGTGCATCTCGTTCTCCTTCACAGCGTCGGGGTTGCTCGGCGCTGGTTGATGGCTCGGCGGAGGGTTTCGAGGCCGCGGGAGGCTTGGCTTTTCACGGTGCCTTCGGAGCAGCCGAGGACTTCGGCGGTCTGCTCGACGGAGAGGTCCTCGTAGTACCGCAGGACGACGCAGGCGCGTTGCCGCGGGCCCAGTGAGCGCAGGGCTTCGAGTACTTCGTCGCGGTCCGCATGGCCGGCGGCGAAGTCGTCGGGCTCGGGGCGATCCGGTACGTCGGCGATCGCCACCTCCCGGCGCCACGGCCGGCGGCCGCCGTCGTACGCCGCGTTGACCACGACGCGGCGCGCGTACGCGAACGGATTACCGACCCGCCGGACCTTCGGCCACGCCAGGTACAGCTTGTACAGCGCGTCCTGGACGATGTCGTCAGCCCGGTGCCGGTCGCCCACCACCAGAAACGCCGTCCGCCGCAACGCCGTCGAGGTCTCCTCGACGAACTCGGCGAACTCCCGGTCCCGTTCCGCCATCCGCGCCTCCACTCTCCATCTCCACCCCAAGACGGAAAGTCCTACGGACCAGGTTGCACCCCGGAAGGGTTACGGACGGGTCCGGTACAGACCGTACGACCCTCCGCCGGTGATCGCGGCGCCGATCAGGATCAGCAGCACGGCCCGGCCGCGCCCGCCCGGCTTGTTCTTCAGGTCGTCGTACGACTCGGTGCAGGTGCCGGTGCTGCTGTGCACGACGCACACGTCGCCCTGGCTCATCGGCCGCCGGTCGCAGGGCGGCCAAGCCGGAGGACAGTACCTCAGGTCAGCCGGCGAGGTGCGCGACGCCTTCCCAGCCGGGGTCGGGGGTGGCGACGAGGGTGACTCGGCCGTGGGGCCAGCCGGTGGTGGCGGCCTGGAGTTGGGCGTCGGCGGGGGTGGTGCCGTCGACGTAGTAGTGCAGGATGCGGACGCCGGCGGAGGTTTCGTGGGCGAGCAGGTTGCCGGAGCCGCCGAGGCGGTCGGTGAGGTGGTCCTCGAAGGCGCGGAGTTCGTCGAGCATCTCGGACTCGGGCAGGCCGTCCTCACGGACGACGGGGTACCGGATCGACACCGCCACGTGGGTGTCGAGGTGCGGCCGCCGGATCGAGCGCAACGGGTACTCCGCGGTCGCGATCACCCGCTGCCCGTCCCGGGTGCCCTCGAGCATCTTCCACGCTGGGCTGCCGTCGTCCAGCGTGTGCTCCGCCGCGAACCCGGCCACCGCCGGCAGCAGTTCGGTGACCGGTACGGCGTTCACCGGGGCGTCGGCGAGTGTGTCGATCGCGCCGACCCAGGTCTCCACCATCTCCTCGCCGAGCACCAGGTCGAGGATCAGGAACGTCACCCGCCGCTGCGTGTCCACCGACAGTTCCGCGAACGCCGGATGGTGGACGCCGACGTGGACGGACGCCGAGTCCGGCTCGATCGACACCACGGACTCGTCGACCGCGACCGGCGGCAGTCCGTCGAACTGGATCGTCACCGCGGGACCCGGGCGGCGCAGGTCGGCGTACTCCCAGACCTGGTCCGACGGCGGGGCCGCGCGCAGCCAGCGGCGGGCGACCGCGCGCTGGGCGGGGTTGCCGGCGGCGGTCACGATCAGCACGTGCTGGGCGTGCAGCCCGGGGCCGAGCTCCCACTCCAGGTCCGGGTGGATCCGGCCGATCCGCTCGGTCAGGTCGGCGTTCGCCGCGGTCGGCTCGCGGCGGGCGACGGCGGCCGCCACCTGGCCGGCGCCGGTCGTCGTCCACCAGGACCAGAACGCGCCGATCGGGTCGGCCTCCACGGCGTTCCGGCGCCGACGCTTGAAGATGGGCATGACCGCATCCTCTAACAGCCAGGGGTGCGACCATCGAACCAATGACCCCGGTGGTGTGGCCCCTGCCACACCAGCGACCGACGATTCCGCAAAGCCAGGTTCAGGCGCGTAACCTGCATTCACCACTGGCAAATGGGTGGGTTGATGAGGAGGAACACGTAGTGCTTCGGCGAGTCCTGCTGGGCATGTCCCGCAGCCCCCAGATCAAGAAGGCCGTGTCGTCGCTGCCGGTGTCCAGCGGCATCGTCGCCCGGTTCGTCGCCGGTGAGACCGCTCCGGAGGCCGTGCTGGCCACCGAGAAGCTGGTCAGCAACGGGCTGCGGGTGACCCTCGACCACCTCGGTGAGGACGTCACCGACCTGGCCGCCGCGACCGCGACCGCCGACGCGTACCTGGACCTGCTGAAGAAGCTCGCCGCGGCCGGACTGACCGCGAACGCCGAGGTCTCGGTGAAGCTGTCCGCGGTCGGCCAGGCGCTGCCCGGCGACGGCGAGAAGATCGCGCTGGAGAACGCCCGCACCATCTGCCTCGCGGCCCGCAACGCCGGTACGACGGTCACCCTCGACATGGAGGACCACACCACCACCGACTCCACGCTGGGCATCCTCCGCGAACTGCGCCAGGACTTCCCGGAGACCGGCGCGGTCCTGCAGGCGTACCTGCGGCGGACCGAGGGCGACTGCCGCGACCTCGCGTACTCCGGGTCCCGGGTGCGGCTGTGCAAGGGCGCGTACAAGGAGCCGGAGTCGGTCGCGTACCAGGAGAAGCGCCAGGTCGACAAGGCGTACGTGCGGGCGATGAAGGTGCTGATGAACGGCGAGGGCTACCCGATGATCGCCTCGCACGACCCGCGGCTGATCTCGATCGCGGGCGCGCTGGCCGACCGCGCCGGCCGCAAGCCGGGCAGCTTCGAGTACCAGATGCTGTACGGCATCCGCCCCGAGGAGCAGCTCCGGCTGGCCGGCCTCGGGCACACCATGCGGATCTACATCCCGTACGGCGAGGACTGGTACGGCTACCTGGTCCGCCGGCTCGCCGAGCGCCCCGCGAACCTGCAGTTCTTCGCCCGCTCCTTGATCAGCAAGAAGTAGCCACGCGCCGGACGGCTAACCTTTGGACCATGAGTGCAAAGGTGGCCGTCCTCGGGGCCGGCGTGATGGGGGAGACGTTGCTGTCCGGGCTGATTCGGGCCGGCCGGCGACCGGAGGACCTCCTGATCACCGAGCGCCGCCCGGAGCGCGCCGCCGAGCTGCGGGAGCGGTACGGCGTGGACGTGGTGTCGAACCTGGACGCCGCGAAGCGTGCGGACACGCTGGTCCTGGTCGTGAAGCCGCAGGACATGCCGGACCTGCTCGCGGAGATCTCCCCGGCGGTGCAGCCGACCCAGACGATCGTGTCGCTCGCGGCCGGGATCACCACCGGGTTCGTCGAGTCCCGGCTGCCCGACGGCGTCGCCGTGGTCCGGGTGATGCCGAACACGCCTGCTCTGGTTGACGAGGGGATGGCCGCGATCTCCCGCGGTTCGCACTGCGACGAGAGCCACCTGGAGCTCGCGGAGAGCCTGCTCGCAGCGACCGGCCGGGTGGTGCGGGTGCCGGAGAAGCAGCAGGACGCGGTGACCGCGATCTCCGGGTCGGGGCCGGCGTACATCTTCTTCGTGGTCGAGTCGATGATCGAGGCCGGCGTCCACATGGGGCTGCCGCGCAGCACCGCCACGGATCTCGTCGTACAGACCGTGGTCGGGTCGGCGAAGCTGCTGCGGGAGACCGGCGAGCATCCGACCGTACTGCGGGAGCGCGTGACGTCGCCTGGCGGTACGACGGCGGCCGCGGTGCGGGAGCTGGAGGACCACAAGGTCCGCGCCGCGTTCCTGTCCGCGATCGAGGCGGCCCGGAACCGTTCGCGCGATCTCGCCGCCGAATAACACCTGTCCCTCAGGTGGCGTTAAGGTGGGCCCCGCCGAGGTTTCCTGCCATGTTCGAGGGATGAGTCCGCCCATGGGTAATGGTTCGGTCGAGCCGGCCACCGCGCCTGCGCAAACGCAGCAGGTGCAGGAGGCGCAGCAGGTTCCGCCGCTGCCGTGGCGTGTGCCGCTGGACCCGGCGCCCTGGTGGGCCTGGGCCCTGTTCGTGCTGCCGTTCGTGGCTGTGCCGGCGTTGAACTCGTGGTTGTGGATGGGCGCCCGCGACATGCTCGCGGTCGGTCTGCTGACGATCATCGGCGCGTCCGTGGTGCGCGTCGCCGGCGGCGTCGTGCTGTACCGGGTGGTGCTGTACCCGGGCGGCCTCAAGGCGCGCACCAGCATGCTGATCCGCAGCCTCTCCTGGCAGGATGTCGGCAAGATCGAGCTCGGCGAGGACAGCGTCGTACTGACCCGCGGTCCCGACGAGCACGAGATCAACGGCATCCCCGCGGACCGCACGGCCGAGGTCGCCGCGGTCATGGAGGTCCTCCGCGACCGCTCGCTCACCACCCAGGTCCGCCGGCACCGCCCACGCCCGGGCATCGGCAGCGCGCTGGTCCTGCTCTACGTGGTCCTGTCGATCGGAGCGTTCCTGCTCCGTTGGCACATCGTCCTCTGAATCCCTTGTACTGAAGGCGTTCAGCCGAGCTCGAGGGTCGCGACAACCGGCCAGTGATCGCTCGGGACGCGGCCGTCGGGACGGGCGTGCGAGACGGTCGCGTCGGTCACCGTCCACTCGGGCGTGACGAGAATGTGGTCGATGCGGTCGTCGTCGACGGCGCCGGTGAAGTTGTGCCAGCTGCCGCCCGCCGACGCCGGCACCGCGAGCGCCAGGCCGGAGGCGACCAGCGCCTTCAACGGCGGCGCGTCCGGCGTCGCGTTCAGGTCGCCCATCACGATCCACGGCAGCGATCCGCTGATCCAGCGGGCGATCAACCGGGACGACTGCAGCTGCGCGACCTCGCCCGCGTGGTCGTAGTGCGTGTTGACGACGCCGACCGTCGTACCGTTGCGGTGCCGGAGCCACACGAGCGTGGCGATCCGGGTCAGGTCGGCGTCCCAGCCGATCGAGCCGGGCGTCCCGGGATCGTCCGACAGCCAACGGGTCTCGGACCGCTCGATCCGCCAGTCGCCGGGCCGGACCAGCACCGTGGAGTGCTCGCCGGCGCTCATCCCGTCGTCCCGGCCGGCGCCGACGATCTCGTACTTCGGGAACCGCCAGCGCAGGTACTCGAGCTGGTCGGGCAGCACTTCCTGCAGCCCGACCACGTCGGCGTCCAGCTGTTCGATCGCCGCCACCGTCGCCTTCCGCCGGACCGGCCAGGCGTTGTCGCCGTCGGGTGCGGACGAGTTGCGGATGTTGAAGGAAGCGGCGCGGATCTTCATGGGGTCGATCCTGCCAAACCCATCGCCCGGGTCGCAGCCTGGAGCCGTGGCGTGCTCGCCTCGAGCGCCCGGTCCCGGCCCTGCGCCAGCAGGTGGTCGATCGCGCCAGGGTCCGTCGCCAGCCGCGCGTACTCCTTCTGCAGCGGCTCGATGACCGCCAGGACGGCGTCCGCGACGTCCTGCTTCAGCGCGCCGTACGACGTGTACGCCGCGGCCAGTTCGACCGGGTCGCCGGCCGTGCAGGCGGCGAGGATCTCCAGCAGGTTGGTGATCCCGGGCTTGTTCTGCTCGTCGTGCCGGACAACGTTTTCGGAATCGGTGACGGCGCGCATGATCTGCCGGCGGATCACGTCCGGCGGGTCCAGCAGCCGGATCGTGCCGACCGCGTCGTCGGCGTCGGACTTGCTCATCTTCGCGGTCGGGTTCTGCAGGTCCTTCACCCGCGTCGCCAGCGCCGCCTTGTTCAGCTGCGGCACGACGAACGTCTCGCCGTACTCGCGGTTGAACCGGATCGCGACGTCCCGGGCCAGCTCGACGTGCTGGTCCTGGTCGCCGCCGACCGGGACCCGTTCCGCGCCGTACAGCAGGATGTCCGCGGCCATCAGGCACGGGTACGTGAACAGCGAGGCCCGGGTCATCGGCCGGCCCTTGCCCTTCTCCTTGTACTGGATCATCCGGGAGAGCTCACCGACGTACGACGTGCACTCGAGCAGGTACGCGAGCTGCGCATGCGTGGGTACGTCGGACTGCACGAACACCGTGCCCTCCGGGACACCGGCCGCGAGCATCAGCGTCGCGAACTCGCGGGTGAGCGTGGCGAGTCTTCGGGGATCGTGCTTGGTCGTCATCGCGTGCAGGTTCGCGACGAAGTAGAAACCGTCCGGGTCGGTGAACCGGCGAAGTGCGCCGAAGTGGTTGCCGAGCGTCAGCCGGCCGGACGGGGTGATGCCGGAAAGCGATGTCATGATCTTTCTCCTTCGGTTTCTGAGCCTCACCGAAAGAGGGCATGAAAAAGGCCGCCTCGGTGAGGCGGCCGTGGTGGCTGCGTGCGAACACGCGCTGGGATGGACCGCCCTAGGCGGCCCACCACAGCTGCAAGTTCGTGTTCACGCTTTCAGCTTAGCAGCGACTGGACGATCAGCTCGTTACGGGCGTCCTGGCCGAGCGGCACGGACGGGTGCACGCCGTCGCGCAGGTAGTTCGCCAGCCGGTACGGCTTCACCCAGAGCCATTCGGCCCAGCGGATGATCCGCAGGTTCGGGTACTTCTCCTGGGCGTCGTACAGCTGCATGTTCAGCCAGGAGCTGTTCCGCTGGTCGGCGAGCTGGACCGGCGCGCTCACCGCCTTGCGGACGACCTGGAGGTCGACCCAGTACAGCGTCCGGTTCTGGCCGACGATGCTCACCGCACGGTCGACCTGGGCCCGGAACTTCGGCGGGTCGAAGATGTCGTTCGAGCCGGCGGCCAGCAGTACCCGGCGCGGCAGCCCGTACGCCGACGCCGCGGCCTGCAGCGCGTCGACCGCGCCCGAGCTCGGCCGGCTCGACCAGTTGTTGACGGCGAGCTGGGTGCCGTTGCGGTTCAGCAGCCGGATCGCGAGCGCCTTGCCGTCCTGCACCGAGATGCTGTCGCCGAACATGAACACGCCGTTGGCGGCCCGGGTCTTCTCGAACTGCGCGGCGGTGGAGATCGCCCGCGTGCTGTTGGTCCACGATCCCGCGACGCCGGAGCCGTACGGCCCGCTCGACGACGTGGCGGCGGCGAACGCGGGGGCCGGATCGGCGGCGGATGCGGTCTGGGCCGAGGCGGCGACCGACGCGGCGGCCGCGGCTGCGCCCACCGTGAAGATCTGCCGACGGTTGGGTTTCATTTGCCTCACGGAAGAACCTTGGTCCCCTCGGATACCTACTCGCAAGTCCGGATCTCACTGTCCGCAGTCGCCTCATGCCGGAACTGGTGCAGATTCTCCGGTTTCTCTGCACAGAAGTGCAAAACCTGTAACGCTTTGCAGTCCGCTGCCGATGAATCGACTGTTGGACCACTGACGGGTCGGCGCGGCCAGGGAGGGGTGTCGCGCCGCCCGTTCGGTCGGTCAGGCGGTGGGCACCGGGCTAACGTCGATCGCGTCGAGCTCGGTGTAGCAGTCGCCCTTGGTGAACTTCAGCGTGTTCCAGCCCGCGTTCAGCGGCAGGTCGACCGCCGACTCCCCGAGCAGGTCCCAGCTGTACGACGGGTAGCTGACGGTCGCCGGAGCCCCGCCGTTCGCGGACACCCGGTGGCTGCAGACCGTCCCCATCCCGTTCGCGCCGCGGGCGCGGATCCGGTACGTCCCGGCGCTGCCGACCTGGAACCGGAACGTCACCGAGCTGTCCGGGTAGTCGATGTAGCCGATCTTCGCCCCACCGGAGGCCGACGCGATCGACACCTTCCTCGCGTTCGTGACGGTCGCGTTCGCGGTCTGCTCGGCCTCGAACCGGGTGATCGGTACGCCGGTCAGCGCGCCGTACCAGCGAATCGCGGCCTTCGATGCGGCGCCGTAGTTCGGATGCCACATGTCGACGAAGTCGTACGGCTGGAAGAGCCCGGAGTTCGCGTCGACATAGTGCACGTGCGAGCCGGCCGCCGCGACGATGCCGGGGATCATGGCGTTGAACGCCGCGACCCGGGCGTAGTGGTTCGGGTCCGCGAGCTGCGGGAGGTTGGCGACGAACAGCTGGACGTCCGGCAGGGTCGTGGTGATCGTGCCGACGAGCGTGGCCAGTTTGCCGGGCGCGGCGCCCGCGGAGGCGTCGTCGTACATGTCGTTGGTACCGATCTGGAGCGTGATCACGTCCGGCCGGTAGGTGGTCAGCCAGCCGGTGACGTTGTCCTGGATCTGGCCGATCGTCCAGCCGCCGTGGCCTTCGTGGTCGCGGTCGCCGAGGACACCGGCCGGGCCGCTGGTCACCGATCCGACGAAGTCCACCGGCCGATTGTCGGCGCGCAACAGCTGCCAGAGGTCGGCCCGGTACGCCGCGCCGACGGCATCGCCGCCCGCGGTGTTGGAATCGCCCAAGGGCATGATCCTGGTCGGTGCCGCTCGGTCGATCGGTACTGCGGGTTGGTCGGCGGCCGGTGCCGGGCCGAGAGTGAAGACCAGGGCACCGAGGCTGGCAAGGGCGGGCAGAGCACGAACGATCCCACGCATGGGCGTCTCCTTCGGGGCGGGTGGCCCCGATCATCGGCACCCGGGCGTGGCGCGGCAATCTATTCGACCGGCCTGGAACCCGTCACGAGTTCGTCGATCAGCGGGCCGGCGATCGCCATCAGCCGCTCGGGCGGTACGTCGAGGCCGTCGAGCTTGACCAGATGCCGGGAGACCACGAGTCCGAGCGTCAGCGCTCCGATCACGCCGGACCGGACCAGGGCGTCGTCACCGGGGAGCTGCGCGGCGATCTGGCGTTGTTGCGCGGTCATCGCGGCGCGGACCTCGGTGGCCGCTTCCGGGTGGCTGAACATCGCGCGGAGTGCGGCGAGGGCGGCGGCCGGTTCCTCGGTCAGCTTTTCGGTCAGGGCCGCGCCGAGCTGGGTCGCGATCTCGTCCGGTGTGCCCTCGATCGCGCCGTCTGCGGGGATCGCCGCGGCCTGCGCGAACAGTTGCGCCTTCGAGCCGAAGTACCGCATCACGAGCCCGGGGTCGCTGCCGGCCTGGGCGGCGACCATCCGGACGGTGGTCCGGTCGAACCCGTGCTCGCCGAACAGCTCGCGCGCCGCGGTGAGGATCCGGCTCTCGGTCAGCCGGCGCTGCTCCGCCCTGGTCGTCATCCGCTCAGTCTACGCATGTTGACCGATGGTGTTAGGGTTTGAGTCAACGCCCGTAGACTGAAAGTGGATGACGATGACTCAGACGATCGTGCTGGCCTTCCTGGCCGGACTGGTGGCGCTCAACGGCGCCCCGCATTTCGTGGCCGGCATCACCGGCCGTGAGTTCCCGAACCTGACCGGGAACTCGGCCACCAACAACGCCGTCGGCGGCCTGATCTCACTGGTCGCCGCCGCCGTCCTGCTGTCCCTGTCCCACCTCTCCGCCCACCCGTGGGCGGCCCTCCCGGCCGGCCTCGCCGGAGCCCTGCTGATGACCGTCTTCCACGCCCGCCGCGGCGCCTACTGGCTCAGCTCCCGCTTCGGCAGACCACTTCCGAATGCCTGACCGTTAAGGTCAGGAGCATGAGTGGTGAGGCGTTGCTGGTGTTCGACGACGGGTTGACGGCGTACGACTTCGGCCGTGGGCACCCGATGAGTCCGATCCGGGTGGAGCTGACGATCAAGCTCGCCCGGGAGCTCGGCGTCCTCGATCAGCTCAAGATCGTGCCCGCGCGGGTCGCGGACGACGCGTTGCTCGAGACCGTGCACACCGCGGAGTACGTCGCCGCGGTGAAGCGGGCCGGCGAGCACCCCGACGACGCCGACCCGGAGCACGGACTCGGTACGTCGGACACGTACTGCTTCCCGCATATGCACGAGGTGTCCGCGCGGATCGCCGGCGCCTCCGTGGAGGCGGCCCGTGCGGTCTGGGAGGGCGACGTACTGCACGCCGCGAACATTGCCGGCGGCCTGCACCACGCGATGCCCAACCAGGCCAGCGGATTCTGCGTGTACAACGACCCGGCGATCGCGATTCGCTGGCTGCTCGACCACGGCGCGGAGCGGGTCGCGTACGTCGATGTCGACGTGCACCACGGGGACGGCGTACAGACCGTCTTCTACAACGACCCGCGCGTCCTGACGGTCAGCCTGCACGAGTCGCCCACCACGCTCTTCCCAGGCACCGGGAGTGCCGGCGAGACCGGTGGCCCGGACGCGGACGGTACGGCGGTCAACGTCGCGCTGCCGCCCGGCACCGGCGACGCGGGCTGGTTGCGCGCGTTCCACGCCGTCGTACCGGACGTGGTGAAGGCGTTCCGCCCGCAAGTGCTCGTCACCCAGCACGGGTGCGACTCGCACGTCGAGGACCCGCTGGCGCACCTGACGAAGACCGTCGACGGGCAGCGGGCGGCGTACCTCGCGCTGCACGACCTCGCGCATCAGCTGACCGACGGGAAGTGGATCGCTACCGGCGGTGGCGGGTACGCGATCATCGACGTGGTGCCGCGGGCGTGGACGCATCTGCTGGCGATCGTCGCCGGGAACCCGATCGACCCGGCGACGGCGGTGCCGGAGGCGTGGCGCGAGGAGGTCCAGCTCCGGTTCGGGCGGGTCGCGCCGCTGCGGATGACCGACGGGCGGGATCCGGCGTACGTCGACTGGTCGTCCGGTTACAACCCCGATACCTGGCTGGATCGCGCGATCAACGCGACACGCGAAGCGAGCTTCCCTCTTCTCGGGCTGGATCCTTCCTATTGAGTCACAGGAGTCCCCCTCTTTCCCATTCGTACCAACAGCCACTACGCTCGTTCTATGCACGGACGGAGGTGCCGGAGGGGAAGCCGGCGCACGATCCGTGCTGGAAGTGCGGTGCGCAATGGCATCAAAGAAGTCCGGTGGTGAGCAGCCGCTCGCCGAGGTGAAGTTCCTGACCGTGGCGGAGGTCGCCACGGCCATGCGCGTGTCCAAGATGACCGTGTACCGACTGGTGCACTCCGGTGAGCTGCCCGCGGTGCGGGTGGGTCGTTCGTTCCGGGTCTCCGAGGATGCCGTGCACGACTACCTCAAGGGCGCCTTCTTCCAGGCCGGATAACAACACACCGAAGGGGCCGGATCCACGGATCCGGCCCCTTCGTCATGTCCTACCGTTCGAGGAGCGCGCGGACGGCGCCGGCGATCTCGGCGGGTGACTCCTCGGCCATGAAGTGGCCCGCGGTCGTCGTCCGGTGCTGGAGGTCGGTGGCCCAGGTCTTCCAGCGGCCGGCTGCGTCGAAGCCGAGCGCGGCGCCCCAGTCCTGCTGGAGCACGGTCACCGGCATCCGCAGCTTGTTGCCCGCGGCAAGATCCTCGGTGTCCTGCGCGACGTCCACGGTCGCCGAGGCCCGGTAGTCGGCGACGATCGACGGTACGGCGTTCCGCGACGCCTCCAGGTACGCCGCCCGGACGTCGGCCGGGATCGCCTGCGGATCGTTCGCCCAGACGTCCAGGAAGTACCCGAAGAACTCGTCCGCCGACCCCGCGATCATCCGCTCCGGCAGGCCGGGTGGCTGCGCCATCAGGTACAGGTGGAACCCGACCGCCGCGCTCGCCCCGTGCATCACGTCCCACATGTCGAGCGTCGGCAGTACGTCGAGGCTCAACAGGTGCGTGACTGCGTCCGGATGGTCGAGCCCCGCCCGGAACGCCACCAACGCACCCCGGTCGTGCCCGGCCAGCGCGAACCGCGGATGCCCGAGCGCCGCGACGACCGCGACCACGTCCGCGGCCATCTCCCGCTTCGAGTACCCGTCCGCCGGCTTGTCGCTGGCGCCGTACCCGCGGAGGTCCGGACAGATGACGGTGTGGTCCGCGGCTAGGTCCCGCGCGACGTGCCGCCACATCACGTGCGTCTGCGGGAAGCCGTGCAGCAACACGACCGGCGTACCTGATCCGCCGACGGCGACGTTCAGCTCGACCTCGTCGGTCCCGCGCACCCGGGCGTACTCGAATCCCTCGATCTTCATGGCCCCAGCGTCGCGCGGACCGATGAGCAGTGGATGAGCGTTACCGTGGCCGGGTGGAGTTCGGCGTACTCGGGCCGGTGGTGGCCTGGGATCGGCAACAGGTCGATCTGAAGGGGCCACGGCACCGGGCGGTGCTGGCGCGGCTGCTCGTCGCGCGCGGGCGCGTCGTACCGGCGAGGGTGCTGGTGGACGACCTGTGGGCGGATCCGCCGGAGGGGGCGTTGAGCGCGCTGCGGACATTCGTCGCGGCGCTGCGGCGGGCGATCGAACCGGATCGGACGCCGCGGGCTCCGGCGCGGCTGCTCGTGACCGACGGGCCGGGGTACGCGCTGCGCACCGAGAACGTCGATGCGCGGCGGTTCGAAAGCGTTGTCCAGGCGGTTTCCCCGACGCTTTCCGAGTTGCAGGAGGCGTTGGGGTGGTGGCGCGGGCCGGCGTACGCCGAGTTCGCGGAGGAGCCGTGGGCGTTGGCGGAGCGGAGCCGGTTGACCGAGCTGCGGCTGCGGGCCGTGGAGCGAGTGGGGGAGACGCGGCTGGAGTCGGGGCAGGCGGCCGCGGCGGTGCCGGATCTGGACGCGCATGTGACCGAGCATCCGTGGCGGGAAGACGCTTGGCGGTTGCTCGCTCTTGCGTTGTACCGCAGCGATCGGCAGGGGGATGCGCTCGCCGTACTGCGTCGTGCGCGCGAGACGTTGGCCGGGCAGCTCGGGGTGGATCCCGGGCCGGCGTTGGTACGGCTCGAGCGCGACATCCTCAACCAGGCAACGCATCTCGCCCCGGCCGGCAACGTGTGGGCCGAGACCACGGCGGCGTACGACCGGGCCGTCGGAGGCCGTCGTGCGCGGATCGAGTCGACCGTCGGGCTGCTCCGGAATCTCGCGGTGACCGGCGGCGGAGGTCTCGAGGCCGCGCGCCGGCATCGGCTCGCGGCGGTACGGGCGGCGGAGGAGTTGGGGGATCCGGACGTCACGGCGCGGATCATCGGGGCGTACGACGTACCGGCGATCTGGACGCGATCCGACGACGAGGCGCAGGCGGCGGCGATCGTGGCCGCGGCCGAACGGGTGCTGCCGACGCAGGACCATCCGAGCATCCGCGCGCGGCTGCTGGCGACGATCGCGTTGGAGTCGCGCGGGTCCCGGGACATCCGTCCGCGCGAGGCTGCGCGGGAGGCCGAGCAGCTTGCGCGGGGGCTGGATGATCCTGCGTTGCTGGCGTTCACGTTGAACGGCGTCTTCATGCAGACCTGCTACCGCGCGGGTCTCGCGGCGGACCGCGATGCGATCGGTGCGGAGCTTGTGACGTTGTCGCAGCGCCACAACCTCTTTACTTATGAGGTTCTCGGGCATCTGATCCGTCTGCAGTCGGCGTGCGCCCGGGCCGATCACACAGCCGCCGACACCCACGCGGCAGCCGCGGACGCTCTGGCCGGCCGCCACGAACTCCCGCTCGTCACGGTCTTCACCCGCTGGTACGCCGCCCTCCGTACCGACACCCCGGAGTCGTACCGGGCCGCCGCCGTTCTCCTCCCCGACGCCGGCATGCCCGGCCTGACCGAAGGCCTACTCCCACTCGCCCTGGCCACCCATGCCATCCGCCACCACAAACCCGTCCCACCCGCCGACTACGGCCCCCACACTCCTTGGATCCATGGAGGGGCGGATCCACCACCGGGACTTCTGCTCGAGGTGCACTGGGCGTTGGCGGCACATGCGGCGCGGCAGGCCGGTGACGGTGAGCTGCTGGCGGCGGCGCAGGAAGCGCTCGCGCCCGCGGCCGGCGAACACGCGGCGGGCAGCGGGCTGATCACCCTGGGCCCGATCGCCGGCTACCTGACCTAGAGCGCGGTCGCCCCGGCTAGAGGTCGTCCGGCGAGCCGGTCTCCGACTTGCGGCCGGCCTGCTGCCGCAACTCGTGGTGCGACTGATGAGCGGTCGTCCGGTAGGCCTCCTCGTACGCCGCCAGCGCGCCCGCCACCCCGGACCCGCGTCCCCGGCGCTTCGCCCAGGACGCGAACCAGGTCAGCCCGGCGAGCACCACCGCGACACCCGCGAGGAACACGACGTAGGCCATGATCCCCACGCTACCTCGCACTCCCAGCCGGCTCCCAGGAAGCTTCCAGGGCCGTCGCAGTCCGCCCCACCAGGATGGAAACACCAACCTGAAGGAGGCTCCCGATGCCGATCCGTATCGTCAGAACCGTTGCCGTAGGCACCATCGCGACCCTGGGCCTGGCCGCCGTCGCCTTCACCCCTGCCGCCTACGCGAGCACCAGCAAGCACACCGCCACCCCGCATCTGGCGATCCTCACCGAGCCGGTCGCCCCGGCCGGCTCCCGGAAAGCCGCCTAGAGCTCGAGGCTCCAGTCGTTGCAGCGCATCCAGTGCTCCTTCGGGTACTCGAGGTCGCGCTCGCCGAGAAACGTGAACCCGGCCCTCCGGCACAGCGCGTTCGACGCCTGGTTGGCCACTCCGGGATACGCGTGCAGCGTCCGATGCGACCGGGCCGCGGCCGCCACCCGTGCCACCTCGTGCACCGCGGCCGTGGCCAGCCCCCGGCCCTGGAACTCGGGCAGGATCGCCCAGCCCGTCTCCCAGACGGTCTCGTCGCCCTCGGCGTGCTCCCAGTAGCCGATCGATCCGGCACGATCGCCCTCGTCGGTGACGATCACGAACATCTGCCCGGCGAACGCGTTCTCGGTGTACCTCCGGTGCCGGTCCCGCAGCTTGCCGGGCGTCTCCGGGCCGCCGATGTACGCCGTCATCTCCGGCGTGTTGCACCGCTCGAGCAGCCCGAAGTCCTGCTCACCCCAAGCATCCAGCGTCACCATGGACGCAGTACATCAGCCGGCACCGACAACCTCAGGCCGCGCGGGCGCGGAACGCCAGCGCGTGCGGGATGTCGTGCCCCGCGGGTTCCTCGAACCGCTCGGCGATCAGCCCGCTCGCGACGATCGCGTTCAGGTAGTCGGCGAGGGTGAGATGCGACATCCCGATCCGCCGCCGAATCCCCTCCGCCGCCCACCACGGCTTGTCGGTGTGCCAGCCGGTCTGCCGGTACGTCTGGTACACGGTCCGCCGCCCGTCGTCCTCGTACACGACGTGCGGCCCGTTGAAGCACGGATGCACGCCGTACGCGACCAGCACGCCCCCGGGACGCAGCACCCGCGCGGCCTCCCGCAGTACGGCGCCGAAGTCGTCGACGTCGGTGGAGATCCACACCGTGATCGCGGTGTCGAACGACGCGTCCGCGAACGGCAGCACCGCGGCGTCGCCGTGCAGCAGGGGGCCGTCCGTCCGCATCCGGGCACGCCCGAGCTGGTCAATCGAGAAGTCCAGGCCGACGACGCTGCGGCCGCTCGCGCGGATGCTCTCGAAGTTCCGCCCGGTGCCGCAGCCGATGTCCAGGCACGGGCCCGAACCGGGGCCGAGCAGCTCCAGCAGACCCGGTTGATGGGTCTCGCCGCCGTCCACGAAACGCTCGTCGTACCACTCCGCCAGACCGTCGTACCGTGCCCGCATCCGGCCTCCCCAGGTAGGGTGCCAGTCTAGTAGAGGAGCCTGCTTTAGGTCGGGGAAGCGACCTACGGGTAAGCTTTGCCGACGTTCTCTTTGAGTTTGGATGGTCAGACGTGGGTTCCGTTATCAAGAAGCGCCGTAAGCGTATGGCGAAGAAGAAGCACCGCAAGCTGCTGAAGAAGACGCGGGTGCAGCGCCGCAAGCTCGGCAAGTAGGCAGTTCTGCCGCGCCCGGTCCGGCTGGGGGTAGCTCGTGGCACAGGTAGTGATGGTGACCGGCGTCTCGAGGGACGCCGGTGCTCGCTGTGCCCGGAGACTGGCCGAGGACCCGTCGATCGGCACCGTGATCGGTGTCGACGTGGTCCCGCCGCGCGCGGAGCTCGGTCGGGTCCGGTTCGTCCGGGCCGACATCCGTAACCCGGTGATCGCCAAGGTGATCGCCGCGGAGGATGTGGACACGGTCGTCCACACCGGCGTCGTGGCCACCCCCGGCAGCGCCGGCGGCCGGTCGTCGATGAAGGAGATCAACGTCATCGGCACCATGCAGCTGCTCGCCGCGTGCCAGAAGGCGCCCGGCGTGGCGAAGCTGGTGGTGAAGTCGTCGACCACGGTGTACGGCGCGGGTCCGCGGGATCCGGCGATGTTCACCGAGGAGATGGCGCCGCGGGCGATCCACCATCACGGGCTGAGCAAGGACGCGGTCGAGGTCGAGGGGTACGTGCGGGGTTTCGCCCGGCGCCGCCCCGACGTCTGCGTCAGCACGCTCCGGATGGCGAACTGGATCGGCCCGAAGACCGACTCCCCGATCACCCGGTACTTCGGGCTCCCCGTCGTACCGACGGTGTTCGGGTACGACGCGCGCCTGCAGTTCCTGCACGAGGACGACGGCGTCGAGGCGATCCGCCATGCCACCGTGCACCACCTCGCGGGCACGTTCAACCTGGCCGGCGACGGCGTACTGTCGCTCTCCCAGGCGATCCGCCGGCTCGGCCGCCCGACGCTGCGGCTGCCGTCGTTCACCGCATCGAGTACGGCGGCGGTCGTCCGGCGCGCGCGGCTCGCGGACTTCTCGCCGGACCAGATCACGTTCCTGACGTACGGGCGGGGCGTCGACACGACGCGGATGCGCACGGACTTCGGGTTCGAACCGCAGTACACGACCGCCGAGGCCTTCGACGACTTCCGCCGCTCCCTCGGCACCGGCGCGATGACCCACGCCACCGCCCTACTCCACGCCGGCCTCGGAGCCCTCCGTGGCTGACGCCGACATCATCCCGATCGGCACGGGCGCGACGACCCATGCCACCGGCCTGCCGTACGCCGGGCGGGGGGTGCCCCGTGGCTGACGCGGACATCATCCCGATCGGCACCGGCGGCCGCCCCGGCCGCGGCAACCGCCGCACCACCCCATCAGCCGCCGCCCGAGCCCTCGCCGGCGACAACCCCCGCCCGAAGAAGACCACCCGCCGCGCCGACCGCCCGGCGGCCGCAGCGCCGTCCTCCGACGACGCGACGACAACACCCCGCGAAACGACGTCCACCGGAGGAGCCGCGGGCGCCGCGGGCAGCACCGGGCGAGGTGCGGCGAGCAGCCGCAGGTCGGCCGGCGGACATACGGCGGCACCCGAGCGCGGATCGGCCACCGGAGGAGCCGCGGGCAGCACCGAGCGAAGTGCGGCGGCCACGAGCGGAGCCGCGGGCAGCACCGGGCGAAGTGCGGCGGCCACGAGCGGAGCCGCGGGCAGCACCGGGCGAAGTGCGGCGGCCACGAGCGGAGCCGCGGGCAGCACCGGGCGAAGTGCGGCGGCCGCGGGCGCAGCGGGTGCCGCCGGGCGAGGTGCGGTGAGCAGCCGCCGGTCAGCCGGGGGACGTGCGGCAGCGGCCGAGCGCGGAGCGATGACCGGGCGCGGGGCGGCGGCCCGACCTGGGGCGGATGCCGGCGGTCCGCGGCTGGAAGCTGTCGGTGGCACGGGAAGCCGCGCCGGAGATGCGGTTCCCGGGGACGTGCCGGATGTCGACGGACCGGACGGATCCGGGCTGGGGCTCGGCAGGCCGGACGGGTCCGGGCTGGGGCTCGGCGGGCTCGACTTCGGGCGGCTCGAGCGTGGGGTGCGGGAGATGTTCGGGGCGGACGGGGAGCGGCGGGTCGCTGAGTGGCTGGCGTTCCTGCGGCGGCGGCTGACGGGGGAGTACGAGCTCGACGAGTTCGGGTACGACGCGGACCTGACCGACCAGGTACTGCTGCCGATGCTGCGGCCGATGGTGGAGAACTGGTTCCGGGTCGAGGTCCGGGGGATCGAGAACATCCCGGCCGACGGCAGCGCGCTGATCGTCGCGAACCACTCCGGCACGATGCCGCTCGACGGGCTGGTCAGCCAGGTCGTGGTCGCGGACCACACCGGCCGGCCGCTGCGGACGCTGGCGGCGGACCTGGTGTTCCAGACGCCGTTCGTCGGCGAACTGTCCCGCAAGGGCGGCGCCACGCTCGCGAACAACGACGACGCCGAACGGCTGCTCCGCCAGGGCAACCTGGTCGGTGTCTGGCCGGAAGGTTTCAAGGGTCTCGGCAAGCCGTTCGCCGAGCGGTACAAGCTGCAGCGGTTCGGCCGCGGCGGGTTCGTCAGCGCCGCGATGCGCACCGGCGTACCGATCGTGCCGTGCTCGATCGTCGGCGCCGAGGAGATCTACCCGCTCGTCGGCAACATCGCCTCCCTGGCCCGACTGCTCGGCGTCCCGTACATCCCGGTCACCCCGTTCTTCCCCCTGCTCGGTCCCCTCGGCCTGATCCCGCTACCGTCCAAGTGGCTGATCGAGTTCGGCGAACCCATCCGCACCGACGACTTCCCCGAAGGCGCCGCCGACGACCCCATGCTGGTCTTCAACGTCACCGACCAGGTCCGCGAAACCATCCAACAAACCCTCTACACCCTCCTAATGCAACGCCGCAGCGTCTTCTTCTAACCCCCCACTCCCCGGCGCTCGGCCCCCCGCGCCACCTGCTCCCGCCCCCGGCCCCCGCGCCGCGCCCAGCGCTTCCCCACTCCCGCGCCACGCGCGTCCGCTCCCGCTCCCGCGTTCCCGCGCCGCGCTTCCGCGCTCCCGCGCCACGCGCGTCCGCGCCCCCGCCCCGGGCCGCGCGAACCCGCGTGGTCCTGTGACCGCCGCAGACCCCGGCCGACGCCGCGCCTCCGCGCGCGAGGGGATATCCGCTCGTGTTGTGGGTTCTCTGCTCTTACACCAGGGGAGAACCCACAACAGCAAGGGATATCCGCTCGTGCGCCGCCGGGGGTTCTGGGGCGGGGCGGCGGGGGAACGACGCAGCCCCCGGCTTGGGAGCCGGGGGCTGGGGGGCTGAGGGGCCTGTTACTTCCAGGGTGGAAGGAGGGTCTGGATTAGACCTGGCAGGTTGATCAGCGGTGTTGTTGGGAATGGCCAGGGCCACGACGGTGTGGCTGGGGGGAGGGTTGAAGGCAGCACCGTGGGGGTCGCAATCGGCGAGTTTGACGACGACGGTTTGGGTGGAGTCTTCAGGACGGTCGGCGGCGGAGCGGTGGACTCCTCGACGATCGTCGTGTTCGGCACCTTGGTCGGCGTGGTGCCTGGTTGCTGTGAGGTCGAGTTCACCGGGGTCGGGATCGTCGAGGAAGCCTTCGGGCTGGTCGACGACGAGGCCTTGACCGGGTCGCTCGGCTCGTTCACGCCGGGGGTGGTGCGGTTCGGATGGTTGGTCGTGGTGCTGCCGGTGCTGGGGGCTCCGGCGGCCGGCTTCGGCGCATCGCACTTCGGGCACGCGGCCGTGGTGAGTTGCGTCAACTGCTCGATCGTGGCGAGCGCCTCGACACCGGACTTCAGCGATTCCGGCGGCAGCGTCGGCGTCACTCCCACCAAGGCCTGGCGGGCGCTGGTGAGGAAGGACGTGATCGCACCGATGGAACTCGCGTCGCTGTTCTGCTGGTACGACGCGAGCAGCCGGGACACGCCCTTGCGGGCCTGTGCCGAGAAGTCGTCGAGGGTCGCGTTGATGGTGTCCACCGAACCGCCGTTGCCGGTCAGCTCGCGGACTTCGGACAGCCGGGTCATCGCATGCTCGAGGTCGCGCCGGCCGCGGGAGTCGTCGCCGACACCCACGTTGGTCGCCACGTTCTCGATACTGCGCTTCATCCCGTACAACGTGTCGCCGGGCATCGCCTGCTGGGCGGCAGCGGCAGATCCGATGCCACCTCCCAGCAGCACCAGCGCGGCTGTCGAGGCCACCAACCGGATCTTCCGGCCCTGGCGGCGGCGGATATCTGTCACGGACGCGCCAACGTCCTCGCTACCCGGCGGGTCGTCCGAGTCGTCTGGTGCCGTGTGCACCGTCAGTTGAGTCGCAGTGGTCGCCGCTCGCGCCGCCGCCTGCTCCATCAGGCGGTGCCGCAGTTCGGCACTGAACTCGGGTCGCGGTGCAACTGCGCCGGCGGTCCTCAGCCGTCCGACCAGTTCCACAGCTTCCAGCAACTCTGGATCGTCGCCCAGTCGCGCGGAGTGACGGGGCCCGTGATCGACGGCGTGCGCGAATGCCTCCGCGCGCGCTCGAGCCCTGTGTAGGTCACTCATGAGTTCTCGTTCTCCTCAATGGCCAGTCGGGGTCACCGACAGGTCCTCACCAGGCAAACGAGGTAACTCCCTGACTGGTTACGAAAGACGTTCGTTGTCATCCGCCTCATCTCAAGTCCTTGGGGATAACCTTCGCCAAGTGCCGTACGGCTCTCAGTTGGAGTTGCTTGACGGCGCCCTCGGATTTCTCCAGCGCCTTGGCCGTCTCGGCGATCGACAATCCGGCGAAGAACCTCATCGTCAGGCAGTCGCGTTGCTCGTCGGGCAGGCCGGCGACCGCGTCCCGGAGGACCTCCGCCGTGGCCGCGGCCAGGACGTCGATCTCCGGGCCTTCGGTCTGCCGGTCGTGGGTCTCGATCTCGTCGGTGACCACTTCCAGCCGGACCCGGCCGGACTTGTAGTGGTCGGTGATCAGGTTCCGGGCGATCGTCACCAGCCAGGCTCCGAAGTCCCGGCCCTGCCAGCGGAAGGAGTCCAGGGCACGGAGCGCCCGGACGAACGTCTCGCTGGTCAGGTCCTCGGCGAGTGCCGATGACGACACCCGGGCGTAGATGTAGCGATAGACGGTGAGCGAGTACTCGTCGTACAGCTCACCGAAGGCACCGACGTCCCCGGCCTGGGCGCGATCGACGAGCTCTGCACGTCGCATCCCGTCCGGGCTTGGTTCCGGCGTGGTCAAGTTGTCTCCCCGTTCGACTGACACGTCGTTCGACACATCCGCGAATGGCCTCAGTAACTGAATCAGCACAGAGCGTTACCGCATGAGCACGTGCTGTCAACAGGCTGGGGCGTGCCGCCTTCCGTCCGGTCCGATGGTCACGAATGCGCCAGCGGACTGCGTCCGGTGCAAAACGGAGCAGCCTGCTGTCGGGGAGTTGGTACATCGCGCATGAGGATCCCCGCGCGGACGGGTTTCTGCAGTGTGAGGTTCGACAGAAGCTCGGCCGCGAAGTCACCTGTATATCGGTGGTCACGCTCTGCTGCAACCGTTCTGGGCAAGCTGGTTGCTCTCGGCCCGAATCCCGGGCGTGACAGACTCGCCTGGTGAACGTGAATTTCGCGGACATCCTTCGTGACACAGCGCAACGTCACGGCGGGCGTCCCGCGCTCGTCGACGGGGATCGGCGGCTGACCTGGAGCGAGCTCGACCAGGCCGTCGACCGGACCGCGCAGGGCCTCGCCGCGGCCGGCCTGGTGCCGGGGTACCGGGTGCTGCTCCTGGTTGCCAACAGCATCGAGTTCGTCACGTCCTACCTGGGCGTTCTCCGTGCCGGACTGGTCGCCGTACCGCTCAACACCGGGCTCACGAAGCCCGAGCTGGCGACCGTCGCGGAGCACTCCGGTGCGCGCCTGGCGATCGTCGACGCGGTGCTAGCGGACCGCGTCGAGGGCGTCCGGACGGTGGCTCCGGATGAGCTCCAGGGTGACGCTCCGTTACTTCCGGCGATCGACCCGGAGACCCTCGCGGTGCTGCTGTACACCTCCGGAACCAGTGGCGATCCGCGCGCCGCGATGCTCACCCATCGGGCACTTTCGGCGAATGTGCAGAACCTCACCCAGCTCGGCGAGGACCGGATGGGCCCCGAGGACGTGGTGCTCGGGGTGCTGCCGATGTTCCACGCGTTCGGCCTGAACGCGGTGCTCGGCTGGGCGGTCGCGACCGGCGCAGCACTGATCGTCGAACGCCGGTTCGACCCCGAGCAGACCCTCGAGCTGATCGGACGGTACGGCGTGACCCGGCTGCCGCTCGCCCCGCCGGCCCTGCACGCGCTGCTGTCCCGCCCGGACCTGCGGGCCGCGCTGAAGCCGGTAAAGGTCGTCCTGACCGGCGCGTCCACGCTCGACCGCGGGCTCGCGGACCGGTTCGAACAGGCGAGCGGCCTGCACGTACACCAGGGCTACGGGCTGACCGAAGCGTCCCCGGGCGTCACCACGACGCTCGGCGAGGGCGCCCCGAAGCCGGGCTCGGTCGGCCGTCCGCTGCCGAACGTCGAGCTCCGGATCGCCGACGAGCAGGGCGAGGACGTCGAGGGCGACGACCCGGGCGAGATCCTGATCCGCGGCGGCAACCTCTTCTCCGGGTACTGGCCGGACGGTGTCGACGGCCCGGACGCGGACGGCTGGTACCGCACCGGTGACGTCGGGTTCCTGGACGCCGACGGCGACCTGTTCCTGGTCGACCGGCTGCGCGAGCTGATCATCGTGTCCGGGTTCAACGTGTTCCCGAGCGAGGTCGAGGACGTTCTGGTCGGTGCCCCGGGCGTCCGTGAGGCCGCGGTGATCGGCGTACCGTCCGAGGACACCGGCGAGGCGGTGAAGGCGTTCGTGGTGCCGTTGCCGGACGCATCGGTCGACGTCGCAACGGTCGGGGAGTACGCCGCGGCCCGGCTGGCCCGGTTCAAGTGCCCGGTCGAGATCGAGGTGGTGGACCACCTGCCGCATTCGGTCACCGGCAAGGTCGCGAAGGGACGGTTGCGGGATCGATGAGCAGGGTCACGATGTACGGGAAGCCGGGCTGTCATCTGTGCGACGACGCCCGGGAAGTGATCCGGGCGGTCTGCGCCGAGGCGGGCGTGGAGTGGACCGAGGTCGACATCACCCAGGACGACCGGTTGTTCAGGCAGTACGGCGAACAGATCCCGGTCACGTTCGTGGACGGCAAGCAGCACGACTTCTGGCGCGTGGACCCCGCTCGACTGCGAAAGGCGCTGATGAGGTAGGGGTCACCTCCGCCGATTTTGTTCTCACGTTCACAAGCTCCTAGAGTAAGAGAGCCGCCGGCCGTCAGACCGCGGTGAACCAACCGCTCCCAGGAGAATTGTGACGCGTGCCAGCAGCCGTCGCCCCGGCCCGCCGACGAGAACCGAACGCGGCATCCCCGAGGCGACTGTCGCGCGCTTGCCGGTCTACCTGCGGGCCCTGACCGCGCTCTCGGACAACGGCATCGCCACCGCGTCGAGCGAGGACCTGGCCACCGCCGCGGGCGTGAACTCGGCCAAGCTCCGCAAGGACCTGTCCTACCTGGGCTCGTACGGCACCCGCGGCGTCGGGTACGACGTCGAGTACCTGCGCTACCAGATCGCCCGCGAGATCGGCGTCACCCAGGACTGGGCGGTCGTCATCGTCGGGATCGGAAACCTGGGCCACGCGCTCGCGAACTACTCCGGCTTCGGTACCCGCGGCTTCCGGATCGTCGCGCTGCTGGACGCCGACCCGAACCTGGTCGGCGAGCGGATCGGCGACATGGAGGTCCGCGACTTCGCCCAGCTCGAGGACATCGTGAAGGCCGACCGGGTCTCGATCGGCGTCATCACCACCCCGGCCGGCCCGGCGCAGGAGGTGTGCGACCGGCTGGTCGCCGCCGGCGTCACCAGCATCCTGAACTTCGCGCCCGTGGTGCTGTCCGTGCCCGACGGCGTCGACATCCGCAAGGTGGACCTCTCGATCGAGTTGCAGATCCTGGCGTACCACGAACAACGAAAGTCCGGAGAGGCGGCGCTCCCCCAGGTGCCCGAGCTACCAGCGCTGAACGGTCTGACCGATCTCCCGAGTGTCGGGGGAGGTGTCGGGGCATGAGTTACCTGGTGGTCGGCATCAGTCACCGTTCCGCTGCCATCGACGTACTGGAGCGGGTCGCCCTGGATGCGGAGGCCGCGACCAAGCTCGGCCTCGCGGTCCGGAACTCGGCCGCCGTCGCGGAGTCCGCGGTCGTTGCCACCTGCAACCGCACCGAGGTGTACGCGACCGTCGACCGGTTCCACGCCGGGATGGACGAGGTCACCGCGATCCTGTCCGACGTCACCGGCGTACCGCTGCTGGATCTCGCCGAGCACCTGTACGTGCACTTCGAGGAGGGCGCGGTCGCGCACCTGTTCCAGGTCGCGGTCGGGCTGGACTCGATGATCGTCGGCGAGAGCCAGATTCTCGGCCAGCTCAAGGAGACGCTGCGGGCCGGCCAGGACAACGAGACCATCGGCACCGACCTGAACGCGCTGCTCCAGCACGCGTTGCGGGTCGGCAAGCGGGCCCGGACCGAGACCGGCATCGACTCGGCCGGCCGGTCCGTGGTGTCGGCCGGGCTGGACGCGGTCGGCGGTTTCGAGGGCCGCCGGGCGCTGATCGTGGGCGCCGGCTCGATGGCGTCGCTGGCCGCGCAGACGCTGATGAATGGCGGCGCCCGGAGCGTGGCCGTTGCCAACCGCAACTACGACCGGGCGGTCGCGCTGACCGATCGGATCGGCGGTACGCCGGTCCGGCTCGCGGACGTGCCCGAAGCGCTGAAGGACGCCGACCTGCTGGTGTCCTGCACCGGCGCCCGCGGCGTGGTGATCACCGAGGAGATGATCCGGAACGCGGCCGGCGACCGGCCGCTCGGCGTCCTCGACGTGGCACTGCCGCGGGACGTCGCGCCGGAGGCGGCCCGGATCCCGGGCGTCACGCTGATCACGCTCGCCGACCTGGTCGGTACGGCGGGCGGCAGCGAGGCCGACATCGACGAGGTACGGCGGATCGTCGGCGAGGAGACCGGTGCGTTCGAGGCCACCCGGCGGGCCGCCTCCGTGGCGCCGACCGTGGTCGCGCTGCGGGCGATGGCCAGCTCGCTGGTCGACCAGGAACTGGCCCGGCTGGAACGCCGGCTGCCGGACCTCGACGAGCACGAACGGCACGAGGTCGAGCGGACCATCCACCGGGTCGTCGACAAGGTGCTGCACAACCCGACCGTCCGGGTGAAGGAACTCGGCGGCGATCCGGGCGGCCCGACGTACGCCGACGCGCTGCGGCAACTGTTCGCCCTCGACCCGGCGACCGTCGACGCGGTCACCACCGCGAAGGGCGGTGAGCAGGCATGATCCGGCTCGGCACTCGCCGCTCCAAACTGGCGACCGCGCAGGCGACGCTGGTCGCGGACGCGCTGCGGAACCTCGGCCACGAGGTCGACGTGATCCCGATCTCCACCACCGGCGACGCGGACAAGGTGTCCCCGGTCGAGCAGATCGGCGGCACCGGCATCTATGTCAGCGCGCTCCGGGACGCGCTGCTGGCCGGCGAGATCGACATCGCCGTGCACTCGCTGAAGGACCTCCCGACCGCGCCGGTCGACGGCCTGGTGATCGGCGCGATGCCGGTGCGCGAGGACCCGCGCGACGTCCTCGTCGCCCGCGACGGGCTGACGCTCGGCGAGCTGCCGCGCGGCTCGGTGATCGGTACCGGTGCGCCGCGCCGGTCGGCGCAGATCGAGGCGCTCGGCCTGGGCATCGAGTGCACCGGGATCCGCGGCAACGTGGACACCCGGATCGGCCTGGTCGTCGACGGCAAGGTCGACGCGGTGGTGCTGGCGCGGGCCGGGCTGGCCCGGCTGGGGCGTCTCGACGAGGTGACCGAGACGCTGGACCCGATCCAGATGCTGCCGTCGCCCGGACAGGGCGCGCTGGCGGTCGAGTGCCGCGCGGACGATACCGACGTACTCGCGGTGCTGGCTCCGCTGGAGGACCCGGCCACCCGGGCTGCGGTGACCGCCGAGCGGCAGTTGCTCTCCACGCTGGAGGCGGGGTGCACGGCTCCGGTCGGGGCGCTCGCCGAGGTGGTCGAGGGCGAGGACGGCCCGGAGCTCTGGCTGCGCGGGGCACTCGGCCAGGAGGACGGCGTACGGCGGCTCTCGGCGAACGGGCCGGTGGACGACCCGGTGGCGCTCGGCAGGGCGCTGGCGAACGAGTTGCTGGAGCGAACATGACACCGGCACAGGGCACGAGCACAGCCCACAAGAAGGCCCAGAAGACGGCCCACAG
The DNA here is from genome assembly GCF_054189145.1 of Kribbella sp. WER1. NCBI lineage: Bacteria > Bacillati > Actinomycetota > Actinomycetes > Propionibacteriales > Kribbellaceae > Kribbella > Kribbella sp. WER1. The sequence continues at coordinate 5,463,350 of NZ_CM135186.1, forward strand.
CACGAGCACGAAAACGACGAGGGCGAAGGCAGACGTGAGCGCGAAGACAGCCGCCACCGCGGCACCGCAGAAGGCCGCGACCAGTACCGTCAAGCAGACCAAACCGCTCGGCCATGTCACGTTCGTCGGGGTCGGTCCTGGTGACCCGGCGCTGCTGACGCTGGCCGGCCGGGACGTGCTCGCCAACGCCGACGCGGTCGTTGTCGAAGGCCCCGAACACGACCCGTTCCTGGGCTACTGCAAGGCCGGCGTCGAGGTGATCGACGGCTCCGGCGCCGAGGGCAGCCGGGCGCTTCGGGTGGCCGCCCGGGCACGGCTGGTGGTGAAGACCGCGAAGACCGCGGCGAACGTGGTGCGGCTGCTGAGCGGCGACCCGTTCGCGTTCTCCAGCGGTGCCGAGGAGGCCGCCGCCTGCAAGAAGGCGGGTATCGCGTTCAACGTGGTGCCGGGTGTCAGCGAGCTGAGCGCGGTCCCGACGTACGCCGGGATCCCGCTGACGATGAAGGGCGACCGCGAGGTCACCGTCGTCGACCTCGCCGAGAACAAGCTCGACCTGACCCGCCTGCAGCCGAAGCAGACACTGGTCCTGCTGAACGCCGTGGAGACGTTGAAGGAGACCGTCGCGGCCCTGGTCGACGGCGGATTCGACGCCGCCACCCCGGTCGCCGCCACGGTCGGCGGTACGACGACCTCGCAGACCAGCGTGGTCGGCACCCTCGAGACGATCGTCACCGACCTGCGGACCTCGAAGGTCGCCGGCGAGGCCGTGATCGTGGTCGGCGCGGTCGTCGAGCAGCGCGAGGCGCTGTCCTGGTTCGAGACCAAGCCGCTGTTCGGCTGGCGGATCCTGGTGCCGCGCACCAAGGACCAGGCCGGGCCGTTGATGGACCGGCTGCGTCGCTACGGCGCGATGCCGGAGGAGGTCCCGACGATCTCCGTCGAGCCGCCGCGGAATCCGCAGCAGATGGACAAGGCGATCCGCGGGCTGGTCGAGGGCCGCTACGAGTGGGTCGCGTTCACCTCGGTCAACGCGGTGAAGGCGGTCCGGGAGAAGTTCGACGAGTACGGGCTGGACGCGCGGGCGTTCTCCGGGCTGAAGATCGCCGCGGTCGGCGACAAGACCGCCGAGGCGATCGGTGCCTGGGGCATCCGTCCGGACCTGGTGCCGTCCGGCGAGCAGTCCGCGGCCGGGCTGGTCGAGGACTGGCCGCCGTACGACGAGCTGCTGGACCCGATCAACCGGGTCTTCCTGCCGCGCGCCGACATCGCCACCGAGACCCTGGTCGCGGGCCTGACCGATCTCGGCTGGGAGGTCGACGACGTGACGGCGTACCGGACCGTCCGGGCCGCCCCGCCGCCCGCGCCGACCCGCGAGGCGATCAAGTCCGGCAAGTTCGACGCGGTGGTGTTCACCTCGTCGTCCACGGTCCGGAACCTGGTCGGGATCGCGGGCAAGCCGCACGCGTCCACGGTGATCGCGGTGATCGGTCCGGCGACGCTGAAGACCGCCGAGGAGCACGGCCTGCGGGTCGACGCGATGGCCGAGACGCCGTCGGTCGAGGAGCTGGCCGACGCCCTCGCCCGGTTCGGTTCGGACCGCCGTGACACGATGGTAGAGGCCGGTGAGCCGGTCACCCGTCCGTCCGAGCGCCGCTCGGGCTCGCGTCGAAAGAGCTGACATGCCTGGATTCCCGGAAGTGAGGCCGCGCCGGCTCCGGTCGTCGGCGGCAGTGCGTCGACTGGTCGCGGAGACCAGCATCGAGCCGCGGCAGTTGATCCTGCCGATGTTCGTCCGGGAAGGCGCGCGGGAGCCGATCCCGATCGGTTCGATGCCGGGCGTCGTCCAGCACACCCGGGACACCGCCCGGAAGGCGGTCGCGGAGGCCGCTCAGCTCGGGCTCGGCGGCGTGATGCTGTTCGGCGTGCCGACGTCGAAGGACCCGGTCGGCTCCGGCGCGCTGGATCCCGAGGGCATCCTGAACGTGGCGATCGCGGACGCGGTGTCCGAGGTCGGGGACTCGCTGCTGGTGATGTCGGACCTCTGCCTGGACGAGTTCACGTCCCACGGGCACTGCGGCGTACTCGACGCCGAGGGCCGCGTGGACAACGACGCGACGCTCGAGATCTACGCCGAGATGGGCGTCGCGCAGGCCACCGCCGGCGCGCACGTCGTCGGCCCGTCCGGGATGATGGACGGCCAGGTCGGCGTGGTCCGCTCCGCGCTGGACAAGGCCGGCTTCCTCGACACGGTGATCCTCGCGTACGCCGTGAAGTACGCGTCGGCGTTCTTCGGCCCGTTCCGCGAGGCCGTCGACTCGTCCCTGACCGGCGACCGCAAGACGTACCAGCAGGACAACGCCAACTCCCGCGACGCGATCCGCGAGGTCGACCTCGACATCGCCGAAGGCGCCGACATCGTGATGGTGAAGCCCGCGCTCGCCTACCTCGACATCATCCGCCAGGTCCGCGACCACGTGAACGTCCCGGTCGCGGCGTACAACATCTCCGGCGAGTACGCCATGGTCGAAGCCGCCGCCGCCAACGGCTGGATCGACCGCGACGCCGCCATCCTCGAAACCCTCACCTCGATCCGCCGAGCCGGCGCCGACACCGTCCTCACCTACTGGGCCACCGAGGTAGCCGAGCACCTCGCCCGCCGCTGACCCACGCACCGCCCCCGGCCGGGCTCGGCTGCCGGATGGGTGCGGCCGGTGGGTGGGCCCTTCCCAGACCACAGGGGATGTTCTCCGGCAAGGAGAGCCAGCTCTGCCCGGCCGCGGCGAGGGAGGCCGCGGCGAAGCCGTTCTGCTGCCGGATGGGCGAGGCTGGTGGGTGGGCGTCTGAGATGCGGGGTTTGCGCCAGGTATACCGGGCGCAAACCCCGCATCTGAGACGCCTACCCATCAGATCGCTCAGGGGCAGCCGACGCGGGGCGGCCCAGTCCGCGGCGGGCGGAGCTCGGCGGTGGTGCTGGGCTGGTGGCTGAGCTGGGGTGGCAACGGTGGGGTGTGGCAGAGGTGGGGTGGCATGGGCGGGGCTGGTTGTGGCGGGTGGGTACAGATCGACAGGTAGTGCACCGGCGAGACGGTGTACGCGCGGGGCCGGTCACGCTCAGGTGCACTGCCCGGGCGCCGGCATCTCCTGTCCTTGTGCACCCGGCATCACCGCAGCACCCGGACCTCAGCCACACCTGACGCAGCACAATCTGCGCCGCTGAGGTCGCCTTGCACCCCGATGAGACGGTCCGCCAGTTGAGAGCCGGATATCCCCTGGTGTTGGTGGTTCTCCCCTGATGTACGAGGGGAGAACCCCCAAGCCGAGGGGAGAACCCCCAAGCCGAGGGGAGAACCCCCAAGCCGAGGGGAGAACCCCCCAAGCCGAGGGGAGAGCCCTCGAGGTGAGGGGAGAACCCCAAGCTGGGGGAGAACCCCCAAGCTGGGGGAGAACCCCAAGCCGAGGGGTTCACCTCTGAAATGGCCGGTTCGGCACCGGCATGCACGGTGCCAACCGACCGTTTGAGAGGTGAACCCCTCAAACGGTCGGGGATTGGTGGGCGCAAGACTCTGCGGTGTGCGGTGTGCGGTGTGTGCGGCGGCGGCCCTAGCCCTTGAGGCCTGTTTGGGCCAGGCCTTCGACGAATTGGCGTTGGGCGAGGATGAAGATGATGAGGACGGGGAGGGCGGAGAGGGTGGCGGCGGCTAGTTGGGTGTTCCACATGGGGCCGCCGTAGGCGTCGACGTACTGGGTGAGGGCTTGGGGGATGGTGAACTTCTGTTTGGAGGAGAGGAAGACGATCGGCTCCAGGTAGAGGTTCCAGCTGTGCAGGAAGGTGAAGATGGCTACCGCGCCGATTGCTGGTCTGGCCAACGGTAGGCAGATGCGGTAGAAGAGGCCGAAGCGGCCGAGGCCGTCGACGCGGCCGGCTTCTTCGAGTTCGGTGGGTAGCGTGATGAAGAACTGGCGCATGATGAATGTCGCCAGCACGCTGGGGGCGCCGAGCATCGGGATCAGGATCAGCGGCCAGTGGGTGTCGACCAGGCCGAAGGCGTCGAACATCTTGTACAGCGGGATGATCGTGACTTCGTTCGGGATCAGCAGGCCGGTAAGGACGATCAGGAAGACGACCCCGGAGCCGCGGAACTTCACCCGGGCGAACGCGTAGCCGGCGAGTGACGACACCGCCAGCGTCCCGATCGTGACAAGCAGCGCGATGTACAGGCTGTTCAGGTACTGGCGTCCGAAGGGCTGCAGCTCGAACACCTGCTTGTACGCGTCCAGCGTCGGCGACCCGGGCAGCAGCGACGGCGGGAACGCGAAGATCTCCGACACCGGCTTGAGGGACGTCGTCGCCATCCACCAGATCGGGAACACGAACGGCACACAACACACCAGCAGTACGCCGTAGATCAGCAGCTTAAGCTTCATGGAACACCCACCTCTTGCGCATCTGCCACTGGATCACCGTCAGCACCAGCACGATCAGGAACAGCACCAGCGACAGCGTCGCCCCGTACCCGAAGTGGTGGAACTGGAACGCCTGCTGGTACAGGTAATAGACAAGGACGGTCGTCGACGTCCCCGGACCGCCCTGCGTCAGTACGGCGATCTGCGCGAACACCTGCAGCGATCCGACGATCGTCAGGATCATCGTCAGCAGGATCGTTGGGCTGATCAACGGTACGGTCACCCGCCGGAACCGCGCCCACGCCGACGCCCCGTCGATCCGGGCTGCCTCGTACAGCTCCGCCGGCACGCCTTGCAGCGCCGCGAGGAACAGCACCATGTTCAATCCGACGTTCTTGAACAGCTGGACGACGATCACCGACAGCATCGCCGTACCGCCGGAGCGCAGCCAGTTCGGCCCGTTGATGCCGAACACGTGCAGGAAAGCGTTGACGCCACCGTTGTCCTGGAGCAGGAAACCCCACACGATCGTCCACGCGACGAGCGTCACCACGACCGGCGAGAAGAACAGCGTCCGGAGCACGACCGTCCCGCGGAGCTTCTGGTTCAGCAGTACGGCGAGGAACAACGCGAGGCTGAGGTTCAGTACGACGAGCCCGACCGAGAACAGACCCGTTGCCCGCAGCACCGATCCGAGCTGCTGGTCGTCCGCGAGCGCCGTGTAGTTCTCGCCGCCGACGAACTCGAACGTCCCGCCCAGCACGTTCCACTCGTGCACGCTGTACCAGACCACGAGCCCGAGCGGCACCAGCACGAACGCGACGATGCCGGCCAGCTGCGGCGCGACCATCAGCCAGCCGGCCAGCGTGTCCCGCCGCCGCATCGTCCAGTACGGCGCCCGCGCGGCCGGTGCCTCCGACCGCGCGGGCTTCTCGATCAGCAGGGTCATTTCGCCAGCAGGGGGTTGATCTTCGAGCAGACCCCGGACAGGACGCTCTTCACGTCCGCATCCGGCTTCCACAGCGGGTCGAGGGCGGCGCGGACCGTTTGCTGGAGCTCGGCGTACCCGGTGTGACTGGGCTTGATCTTGCCGTTCTCGATGCCCTTGACCACGACACTGTCGAGCTGGGCCGGCTTCAGCAGCGGGTTCGCCTTGGCCAGCGTGGCCGCGTTCAGCTCGGACTTCCGCGGCGGCGGGAAGTACTCCGCGAGCTTCGCCGAGTTCTGCGCGTTGCTGAAGTACGCGAGGAACTGCTTCGCCGCGTCCGCGTGCTTGCCGCGCTTGAACACGCCGATCCCGGCCTGCCCGACGACGGAGTACTCCCCGGCCGGCCCCTTCGGCAGCGGCACGAGATCCCAATGGAACTTGGCCTTCTCGAGCAGCGCCGCCCGGCTGATCTGGGTGACCACCATCGACGAGTCACCCGCGAAGAAGTCCTTCGTGACACCCGGCCCGGGCATGCCCTTGTCGGTGAAGATCATCCTGTGGACGAACGTCATCGCGTCCACCATCTGCGGCTGGTCGAACTGGCAGCTCTTGCCGTCCTCGCTCCACGGCCGCGCGCCCCAGCCGGACCAGATCGCGTTCAGCGTGTCCCAGCCCTTGTAGTCGAAGTCGCCGACCACCAGACCACCCTTGCCGGTCTTCGCCTGTGCGGCGGCCGCGGTCTTGGCGGCCTCGTCCCATGTCCAGGTCCCGGACGCGATCTGCTGCGCCGGCGCCGGCCTCCCCGCCGCCTTCACCAGGTCGGTGTTCACGAACACCCCCAGCGGCGAGGTGGACAGCGGGTACGCGTACAGCTTGCCGTCCTTCTCCCAGTTGGCCGTCGTGCTCGGGACCAGGTCGGCGTCCTTGTCGATCGGCTCCAGCGCGCCGGAGCTGACGAAGTCCGGTGCGTTGGTCTCGAAGATCCAGGCCAGGTCCGGGACGTTGCCGCCGCCGATCTGGGTGGTAAGCGTGGTCGTGTAGCTGTCGAACGGGATCGACTCGAAGGTGATCTTGCCGACCTCCGGGTGATCCTTCTTGTAGTCGGCGGCGATCTGGTTGAACAGCGCCAGATGCTTGGCGTTCGCGCTCCAGATCGTCATCCGCAGGTCGATCGGCCCACTGGCGCTTGCTCCGGAGCCGGAGCCGCCTCCACATCCGGCCGCGACCAGCAGTGCCGCGGCGGACAGTGCCGCTGTCAGTCTCTTCATCAGGGGACCTCTCATCAGTAGCCGGAGACGTCCGGCCAGGCGAGTTCGATGCCCTGGGCAACCAGTAGGTCCTGGAACTCGCCGAGCAGGGCAGGGGTGGCGTGGACCGCGTGCGGACCGACACCGCGGTCCAGGCAGAAGCCGGCGAGCAGGCCCGCGGCCTCGCCGATGTTCCACTCGACCGGGTGCAGCCGGTAGCAGCCGTTGGTGATGTGGGTGGTGCCGAGGTTCTTGCTCGCGGGCAGCAGGTTCTCGACCCGTTGCGGGACCAGCGCCCCGAGCGGGATCCGGAACGGGCTGCTCGCCACGTCGATGTAGTTGTCGCCGCCGGTCGACGGATGCAGGTCGATCCGGTACATCCCGATCCCGACGCTGTCGTCGTACGCCACCGCTCCGCGCTCCCCGCGGACCGCGACCGACAGGTCCTGCTCGACGATCGTGTACGCCGCCTTGATCCGCCGCGACTCCCGGATGTACGGCGCCTGCGCGAGCCCGTCCGCCGATCCGACCAGGTCGCCGCGCAGCCGCAGCCCGGAGAACCCGGTGCCGCCGTCCGGCCGCGGCGCCTCGGTCTGCAGCCAGTAGAAGACCGCCTGGGACAATTCCTTGGCCGCCGCGAGATGCTTCGCGGCATCCGGTACGTCGATGACCGGGCCCTCGAAGTAGTCGATCATCGGCCAGTTCACCAGGCAGATGTCGCTCTCGTACGCGCCCGGGACGAAGTGCCGGCGGGCGGCGATCCGGCGGAACGTCCACAGGTTCGTGTCGCCGCCGCTGCGCCGCTGGTCGGCCACCACCGCGAGCGGGTCGTCGTCCGGGTTCGGGGTGAAGGACCGGACGGAGCTCTCCAGCGTGCGCGGGTTCGGCGCCGTCCAGGACAGCAGCCGGTCGCCCCAGAAGTCCGGTTGGTAGTTCCGCCAGAAGGCGTAGTTGGCCGGCTTGTCGCCGACCTGGTCGCCGTCCACGTGGTCGACGGCGAAGCAGTACGACACCGCCTGCATGTTGAGCGGCTGCGCCTCGGCCGGCGCGCTCGGCTCCCCGGTGTCGCCCTGCGCCTCGAACCCGGTCACGTACTCCGTCCCGGTCAGCGGCAGCAGCTCGCCGGTCTCGGTCGCATCCAGGATGTACGGCGCCGTCAGCGTCAGCCGCTCCCCGGAGTCCCGGTGCTGCACGGTGACCGCGGTGACCCGGTCGCCGTCTGTCTCGGCAGCCACCGGCCGGTACGGCTGGAGGACCTGGAGCCGGCGGCTGGCGCGGTACGGCGCGAGCATCTCGTCGAGTACGGCGACCGCGACGCGTGGCTCATGGCAGAGCTTCGACACGTACCCGGCGCCCGGGTTGAGCTGGGTCGCTGCCCGGGACGCGACGGTCAGCGGGTAGTGCCGGCGGTAGTAGTCGCGGATCCCGTCCCGGAGTGCGCGGTACGACGCGGTGATGCCGAACTGCTCGACCCAGGAGTGCTCGTCCGGGGGGACGGCCTGGCTGGTCAGCTGACCGCCCAGCCAGTCGAACTCCTCGGTCAGGATCACCGAGCGGCCGGTCCGGAGCGCGGCCAGAGCGGCGGCGACGCCGCCGAGCCCGCCACCGACCACGAGAACATCTGTCTGCATCTAGGCACCTTTGCTGGGCGTGAGGGTGATTCCGTCGGTCAGGTCGCAGGGCAGGAGCAGTTGCCGTTCGGTGGCGGTCCCGCTGAGGATGGCCTCCAGCAGGTCGACCGCGCGCAGCCCCATCGCCCGCCGCGGGACGTGGAAACCGGAGAAGTCCAGGTCGCTGGCCGCCGGCCGGGTGGCGTCGCCGAGCGTGACCACCGACAGGTCGCCCGGTACGTCGACGCCGCGCTCGGCGGCCGCGGCGTACAGCGCGATGGCGTCCGCGCGCTCCTCGACGAAGGCGGCGGTGATCTTGCGGTCGAGCAGGTCGTCGAGGACCTCGCCGGGCGACCGGTCGGTGGTCGGCACGTGCGGTGCGCGGGCGCCGGCCGCGTCCCGGAAGCCGCGCATCCGGTCGGCCGAGGACTCCGCGCCGCTGCCGAGTCCCGCGTACGCGATTCGCCGGTGGCCGAGGGCGCGGGCCTGCTCGACGACGGTCCGGGTGGCGGTGGCGTAGTCGGCGCCGACGTACGGCACCGGGCCGCCGGCGTCGTCGCGGCGGCCCACCGAGACGAACGGGTACTCCTCGGCGATCAGCCGGGCCAGCTCCGCGCTCGGGATCTCCCGGCCGAGCAGCAGGCAGCCGTCCGCGATCCGGAGCCGGTTGTTCTCGTGGAAGATCCGCCGCCGCCCGTCGGCGACCGGCGCGCTGGTGAACAGGAGCAGGTCCCAGCCGAGCTGCTCGGCGCAGTCCTCGATGCCGGCCATGAACGGGTGGTAGAAGTCGCCGCTCGCGCTCGGGAACACGGATTCGTAGGTGAACACGCCGAGGATCTGGTTGCGCTGCTGGGTCATCCGGCGGGCCAGCGGATCGGCCTGATACCCGGTCTCGCGGATCACCTTGAGCACTCGGTCGCGGGTCTCGGCCGGGATCCGCGCGGTGGCGTCGCTGCGGTTGTTCAGCACCAGCGACACCGTCGTCTGGCTGACCTTCGCCAGCCGGGCGATGTCGCGCTGGGTGAGCCGGGTTGCCTTGTCTGCCATCGCCGATCCTTCGCGGTAATACGGATTGCCGGGAACCGTAGAACAGTCCGTCGACGCCCGTCAAGAGGTCGATTCCACTGGTAATCCGAATTATCACTGCCCGAGGTCTTGACCAGCCGCCGCGCCGCGCAGAAAACTCGCCGCAGTCCGATCGCAGCGAGGAGATCCGCTATGTCTCTGAAACGCCGCACCGTCCTGCTCGGTGCTGTTGCCGCCTCTACGATGACGTCGATGTCGCTACCCGCCCGCGCCGCAGGACTCCCGCCACTGGCCGCGCTGCCGCCCGGGGCGCCGGACCGCCGGCTGTTCGCGCCGGGGGAGCAACGGTTCGCGCCGTACCTGGTGATCCTGGCGCCGATGGTGAACGACATCGTCGACACCGACCCGTACGGGTTCATGGGTGGCGGCTGGTGGCGGACGCCCGCCCAGCCGTACAACTCGCGCGTCCAGGAACACGTTTTCACGCTGAGCTGGTTCCACGCGAACAAGCGCGCCTGGAACCCGTACTACCGCGACAACGCGCTGCTCGGCCGGCTCGACGCGGCGCTGCAGCACTACATCGGGTTGCAGAACCCGGACGGGTCCTGGCCGGAGTACCACGCGGGCGAGCAAGGAAAGGCGTCCAGCGGTTTCGGAATCGGTTACCTGGCGAAAACCCTGGCGAACCTGCGGCAGGCGAACGTCCTGCCGAGCCGGCGGGCCCAGCTGGAAGTTGCCCTGCGCAAGGGAGTCGACTGGTACCTCGACCCCGGGAACGCCGTGGTCTGGGACGACCCGTTCGAGTACACAAACCAGGCGACCGCGGGCGTGGCCGGATCGGCGCTGACGCTGAAGCTGCTGCCCGATCACGACCGGTCGCTCAAGCTGCAGGACCGGATCCGCTTCCTCGCGAAGTGGGCGCAGAGCCCGGCCGGGTTCTTCTACGACCCGCGGGGAATGGACATCAACTACAACTTCGAGGTGATGCTCCCGGAGCTGGCCGAGCTGTACCTGCTCACCAAGAACCCGCAGCTCGCGACGATGGCGCGCCGGTTCGCGGACTGGTTCGGGTACAACCTGCTCCGGGAGCCCGACGGCTCGGGCTGGCTGACGTACTACGCGGTCTCCGACCGGACCACGGCGGCCTCCTACGACGACGTGATCCCGGACCCGGACCGTACGATCCTCGGCTCGCACTTCGTCCCGGTCGCGCCGGATCTCGGGGCGTTCTTCACCTCCCACGAGGACCAGACCGCGTCCCGGCAGGCGTGGGCCGCGGACCCGGCGCCGGTGCCCGCGCTCGCCAAACAGGACACCTCGCCGCGGATCATCGCGCACGCGCCGTACGGCGAGACGATGCCGTCCCGCGCCGCGAAGCGGGCCGCGATCGCCCGGCTGCCGTACCTGCGCAGCGACAACTTCACCGAGCGGCGGCACGACGACTACGGCAACCAGGACTATCTCTACGTACGCCGTCCCGGGCTGTACCTCGGCGCCTTCTTCGGGAACCGGCAGGGGAGCGGCGTGAAGGCCGGCACCGGGTTCCTCTGGCATCCGGTGGCGGGCACCGTGATCCACGCGCAGCAGACCGCCACCGGGTGCTGGGGCACCGTCCTCGGCGGCAAGGCTGATGCCGAGAGCAACCTTGTCGCGACTTACCTGTCGAAGGACCTGGTCCGCTACCACACGCCTGACGGCGCGGTGGCGACCGAGCTGCTGGTCGGTCCGCACTCCGTCAGCCGCCGCGTCACGGCGACGAGTGCCGCCACCGAGCAGATCCCGCTGGTGCTGCAGCCCGGCGACGAGGTGGTTTTCTCGGACGGAACCGCCGTTCCCTACAACCAGACCCGGACCGCGACGGCAGACGGCCTGGTGATCCGCCGCGGCAAGGCCACGATCACGATCACCTGGTCGAGCCGCCGTCCGGCGACCATCAGCACGTCGACGCGGACATATCTCCGCGACGCCCGCCGCCGGATCCACATGCTCCGCATCCCGCACGACGGCACGCTGGAAACCGTTGTACGAACGGTTTCCTAAACGCGGAGCCTCAGCACCTGGCTGTCCGAGGTCCGGCCGGTCAGGTACACCCGCAGCCCGTGCGGAGTGAGGTTGCCGCCCAGATAGGTGTACTGCTCGCCCGGGTCCATCGCGACCCGGGCGGGCCCGTTCCCCGGCCCGAACTCGATCCGGTCCTCGCCGACCGTGTAGCTGCCGGTCCCGGCCACCAGCTGGTAGTTGCCATCAGCATCCAGTTCGGAAACTCCGGAAAGCGTTCCTCCAGGCCGGAAACACAGCTCGATCGCGTACGCCGTCTCGTCCCCGTCGAAGCCGAACGTGAGGTCGAACCCGTCCGCCACCTCGTCGACCCGGACGCCGGTCCGCAGCGACCGGTAGTCCCGCGGCCGGTGCTCGAAGTCCATCGACGAGTAGAACCGCCCGTCCGGCGTCAGCTCGTACCGCCCGCTCGTCCGCCGCTCCGGCGGCAACGGCAGGTGGTACGGCGCCAGTACCTCCTGCTGCAGCTTGAACGTCGAAGGCCCGGTGCGATGCAGCCCGTCCGCGCGGAAGTGCCCGGTCCCGAAGAACTGCGGCGACAACCGCACCGAGTCCAGGATCGCCGCGCCCTGGCGGAACCTGAAGAACGTCGGGTTCGTGGACAGCCCCGAGGCGATCACAGGGACGTCGTGGAAGTCCGTGCCGCCGAAGATCGTCGCGGTCCGGGTGCCCCGCCGTACCCGAGCCGACGCTTGTGATGGGTAGTGCTGGATGAAGTCGACAGGCGCCGGCGCGGCTGAAGGGAGGTCGGCGGCCAGCGAAGGCTGCTCCAGCACCTCCGCCAGGAAGTCGCCGAGCTCGCCTGTCCCGCGCTCCTCGATGCTCTTGGCGACGGTCGTGAACCGGCCGTCCCCGGTGTGCAGCGCGAGTTCGCGGAACTGGGTCAGATACCACCAGACCTCGCGGACGCCCTTCTGGTCCTGGCGCCGGGAGGCGGTCGTGTCGACCTCGCCGTTCGGCTCGAGCAGATACAGCGTCATCTCGAGGTTCCGGCGTACGTACTCGACCAGCTCCGGCTTGTCGCACAGCCGGGCGATCGTCAGCAGGCTCGGATTCGTCACCTCTGACGCGTACGTCGAACTCCGCTCGCTGTAGATGCCGTCCCGCGTCGCGTCGACGCCCTCGGCCAGCCAGTCCTCGATCCGCGCGACGTACCGCGGGTCCGGGAACAGGCGGTTCGCCCGGGCCAGCGCCGCGGACACCTCCCACCGGTGGTTCGGCGTGTGTACCCCGCCCGCGGCCAGCGCCGGAGCGGCTTTCCGAACGATTTCCGACAACGTTTTCCTGATCGGCGCGTCCGCGTCGAGCAGGGCGTACAGCAGGCAGACGTCCTGGATCACGAAAGCGGTGTCCGGCGGCGAGTGCAGATTGCCGAGGTCGTACAGCCCGTCCGCATGCTGCCGCACAGCGAGCTGCTCGACGAGCCACCCGATCGGCCCGAGCAGCGCCGCGTCCCGGTGGTACGCCGACCGGCTGCACACGTACCCGGAGACCAGCCGGCGCGCGTTCCGGGCGATCGCGCGGACGCTGTCGCCCGGGTCCCGGTGGTTCGCGAGCGCCAGCGGGATCTGCGCCTCGTTGGCCGTCGTCAGCAGCGTCAGGAAGTCGTCGTCCACAGCTGTCACCTCATCACAGTCAAGCCCCGCAGACGACCGCATCCGGACACCTCGGCGGGCTTGCGAACCCTTGCATAAACCGGTTTCTCGTACTAGTTTCACCGGCCAAAGCAAACGCTTTCCGCCCATTTTCCGCTGCTCCGGAGGTCACGAGAACGATGAGTGCGCTGGGTGAGCTCGGCAGCCTCCGGGGGAAGAAAACCGCAGGTCAGAAGAAGGACAACCTGGCCGGCTACCTCTTCCTCGCGCCCTGGTTGCTGGGGCTGTTCCTGATCACGATCGGGCCGATGCTGGCCTCGCTGTACCTGTCCTTCACGGACTACAACCTGATCCAGGCGCCGAAGTGGATCGGCCTGGAGAACTTCACCCGGATGCTGTCCGACCAGCGGCTGCACAACTCGCTGAAGGTGACGTTCACCTACGTGTTCGTCTCGGTCCCGCTGCAACTGACGATTGCGCTGCTGCTCGCCGTGGTCCTGGACCGGGGTGTCCGGGGAATGGCGTTTTATCGATCCATCTTCTACCTGCCGTCACTGCTCGGCTCCAGCGTCGCGATCGCGATCCTCTGGCGGCAGGTGTTCGGCACCACCGGCCTGCTGAACCAGCTCCTGGACGTCGTCGGAATCCACGGAAAAGGCTGGATTTCCGACCCGAGTACGGCGCTCGGCACGCTGGTCGTGCTGAACGTCTGGACGTTCGGCTCCCCGATGGTGATCTTCCTTGCCGGACTCAGACAGATCCCGTCGATGTACTACGAGGCGGCCGCGGTGGACGGCGCCGGCACCCTGCGCCGGTTCTTCAGCATCACGCTGCCACTGCTGACGCCGATCGTGTTCTTCAACCTGGTGCTGCAGATCATCCACGCATTCCAGTCGTTCACCCAGGCGTTCGTCGTCTCCGGGGGCAGCGGCGGGCCGTCGGACTCGACGATGTTCTTCACGCTGTACCTCTACGACCGGGGCTTCGGGAACTTCGACATGGGCTACGCCTCCGCGATGGCGTGGTTCCTGCTCGTGATCATCGGGGTCTTCACCGCCGCGAACTTCTTCGCCTCGAAGTACTGGGTGTTCTATGACGACTGAGACGCTGTCCCGTACCGTCGCCACCCGCCGGGGCTCGGCGCTCACCTGGGCCCGGATCCGGCCGCTGGTGATCCACGTCCTGCTGGCCGGCTCGGCGCTGGTGATGCTCTACCCGGTGATCTGGATGGTGGTCAGCTCGCTGCGGCCCGGCAACGAGATCTTCCGCGACCCGGGGATCCTGGTGAAGGACCTGCGGATCGAGAACTACCGGGTCGGCTGGCACGCGCTGACCGAGCCGTTTACCCGGTACCTGCTGAACTCCGCGCTGGTGGTCCTCGGCTCGATCCTCGGCAACCTGGTGTCCTGCTCGATGGCGGCGTACGCGTTCGCCCGGCTGGAGTTCACCGCGAAGAAGCTCTGGTTCGGGATCATGCTGCTCAGCATCATGCTGCCGATCCACGTGGTGATCGTGCCGCAGTACATCCTGTTCTCGAAGCTGGGCTGGATCAACACGGTGCTGCCGCTGATCGTGCCGAAGCTGCTCGCCACCGACGCGTTCTTCGTCTTCCTGATGGTGCAGTTCATCCGCGGCATCCCGCGCGAGCTGGACGAGGCGGCCCGGATCGACGGCTGCGGCAAGGCGTCGATCTTCCTCCGGATCATCCTGCCGCTGATGGTGCCGGCGTTGGCGACCACGACGATCTTCACGTTCATCTGGACCTGGAACGACTTCTTCAGCCAGCTGATCTACCTGACCGACCCGCACATGTACACCGTGCCGATCGCACTCCGGTCGTTCGTCGACTCGACCTCCAGCTCGTCCTGGGGATCGATGTTCGCGATGTCCGTGGTGTCGCTGGTGCCGGTCTTCCTCGCCTTCCTGCTCGGCCAGCGGTTCCTGATCAAGGGCATCGCGACCACCGGCATCAAGTAACCCCTGAAAGGTGCATCCCATGAGGCACATCCCCCGGGCCCTGACGGCCCTGGCGCTGGCCACCACGTTGCTGGCCGCGAGCGCGTGCGGCGGCGACTCCGGCGGCGGTTCGTCGTCCGCGGACGGCGGCAAGGTCACGCTCCGATTCACCTGGTGGGGATCGGACACCCGGACCAAGCTCACCCAGCAGGTGATCGACGCGTACCAGAAGGACCATCCGAACGTCACGATCAAGGGCGAGTTCGGCGACTGGTCCGGCTACTGGGACAAGCTCGCCACCACGGTCGCGGCGAACGACGCGCCGGACATCATCCAGATGGACGAGAAGTACCTGCGCGAGTACGCCGACCGCGGCGCGCTGCTCGACCTGAAGAAGGCGCAGGGCCTGGACACCGGCAAGTTCGAGCCGGACACGCTCGGCGCCGGCGAGTTCGACGGCGGGCTGTACGGGCTGAACGCCGGCATCAACTCGTTCGCGGTGGTCGTCAACCCGGCCGCGTTCAAGACCGCCGGCGTACCGCTCCCGGACGACACCACCTGGACCTGGGACGACTTCGCCAAGACCGCCGCGGAGATCACCACCAAGACCGGCGGCAAGATCACCGGCACCGGCACGCTCGGCCAGAACGAGGCCGGCCTGAACCTGTGGGCCCGGCAGCACGGCGAGTCGCTGTGGACCAAGGACGGCAAGCTCGGCGCCTCGCCGGAGCAGACCACCGACTTCTTCAAGTACATCCTGAAGCTCCGCGACGACAAGGCGATCCCGTCCGCGGAGGCCGTCTCGCAGGACATGAACGCGTCCCTCGACCAGTCCGCGTTCGCGACCGGGAAGCTCGCGATGAGCTTCATCTGGAGCAACCAGCTGGTGGCGTTCAGCAAGGCGACCGGCCAGCAGCTGAAGCTGCTGCGGATCCCCAGCGTCGACGGCAAGTCCGCCGACAACGGCTCGTACTACAAGGGCTCGATGTTCTGGTCGATCTCGTCGCGGTCGAAGCACCAGAAGGAGGCCGCGGAGTTCGTCAACTACCTGGCGAACAGCCCGGCGGCCGGGAACGTGCTGCTGGCCGAGCGGGGCGTGCCGCCGAACACCGACATCCGCGCCGAGGTGACGCCGAAGCTGCAGCCGGCCGACGCGGCCACCGCGAAGTTCATCCAGGACATCAAGGCGGACCTCGGTGAGCCGTCCCCGGCGCCGCCGGTCGGCGGCGGTCAGGTGGAGAAGATCATCCAGCGGTACACGACCGAGGTACTGTTCGGGCGGCAGGCGCCGGATGCGGCCGCGAAGGCATTCCTGGACGAGGTCAAGGGTGGGCTCAAATAGTGTTGCTGACCGCAACTGATTGTCGATGACGGTGGCCCGCGTGGCCGTGGTGGGAATCCACGGCCACGGAGCCTCCCATGTCCGTAACGTCACCCGGCTGCCCGGGGCCGAACTGGTCGCGGTCGCCGATCCGCGCGGCGGCGGCGACCTCCCGGACGGCGTCCAGGTGTACGCCGGCCTGGACGAGCTGCTGGCCGCCACCGAGGTCGACGTGGTGGTGATCTGTACGCCGATCCAGACGCACGTCCCGCTGGCGGAGCTGGCGATGCGCGCAGGCGCCGACGTACTGCTGGAGAAGCCGCCGACGGCGTCGCTGGCCGAATTCGGGCAGCTGGCCGCGGTGGTCGAGGAGACCGGGCGGGCGCTGCAGGTCGGGTTCCAGGCGCAGGCCTCGGAGGCCACCCTCACGCTCGCCCAGAGGATCGCGGACGGCGAGTTCGGCGAGCTCCGCGGGATTAGCGCGACCGGGAAGTGGGTCCGTACGGCCCGCTACTTCCAGCGGGCCCGCTGGTCCGGCCGGCGCCGGCTGGACGGCATCGACGTGGTCGACGGCGCGGTCACGAACCCGCTCGCGCACGCGACCGCGGCCGCGCTGCTGCTGGACGGGTCGACCGGCGTCGACGACATCGCTTCGATCGAGACCGAGCTGTACCGGGCGAACCCGATCGAGTCCGACGACACCTCCTCGGTCCGGATCACGACCAGCCGGGGTACGCCGATCCTGATCGCGGTCACGCTCTGCGCCACCGAACACCTCGAGGCGTCGGTGATCGTCCACGGCTCGAAGGGCCGCGCGGTGCTCACGTACCAGTCCGACCTGATCGACGACACGTTGTACGGCCGCGCGGACCTCCTCGAGAACCTGCTCGCCCATCGAGCCGACCCGACCGTGCCGCTGTACGTCCCGCTGCACGCGACCGGCGGCTTCACCCGCGTCGTCGAGGCGGTCCGGACGGCCGCGGACCCGATCGAGATCCGCCCCGACCTGATCGACTGGGACGGCGAAGGCCTGGACCGCCGCCCGATCCTGCGCGACGTGGAGACCTGGATCGACCGCGCCTCCGACGAGCTGGCGCTGTTCTCCGAGGTGGGCGCGCCGTGGACCCGACCGCCAGGCCATCACAATTCGTAGGTGAGAGGCCTTCCCCGCCTGCCGGCGTCGCCGGCAGGCGATTGTGATGGCGTGGCGGTCCGCCATCACACCGGCAAGGCGAGGCTGAACGTCGTGCTGCCGGGCTTGGAGGTGAGGGTCAGGGTGCCGGCGTGGGCGTGGGCGATGGACTCGGCGAGTGAGAGGCCGAGTCCGCTGCCGCCGGTGGCGCGGGTGCGGGCGGTGTCGGCGCGGGTGAAGCGCTGGAAGACGTTCGGGAGCAGGTCGGCGGGAATGCCGGGGCCGTCGTCGTGGACGGTGAGTACGGCGGTGTGGTCGAGGCGCCGCACGGCCACGGTGACCGTCGTACCGGCGGGAGTGTGCCGGCGGGCGTTCGTGAGTAGGTTGGTGACGACCTGGTGCAGGCGTTGCTCGTCGCCGACGACGACCGTCGGGTCGCCCGGCAGCGCGAGCTCCCAATGGTGGCTCGGGGCAACGATCTCGGCGTCGGCGACCGAGTCCCGGGCCAGCCGGGACAGGTCGACCGGGCGGCGGTCGAGCGGCCGGCCGGCGTCCAGTCGGGCGAGCAGCAGCAGGTCCTCGACCAGCGACGCCATCCGCGTGGTCTCGACCATCACCTTGCCCATCGCGTGCGTGAACAGCTCGGGGTCCTGCTGACGCAGGCTGAGTTGGGCGTACCCGTGGATCGTGGTGAGCGGCGTCCGGAGCTCGTGCGACGCGTCCGCGACGAACTGCCGGACCTGCTGCTCGCTGCGGTGCCGGGCGTCGAGCGCGTCCTCCATGTGGCCGAGCAACGTGTTCAGCGCGACCGCGACCGAGCCGACCTCGGTCCGTTCGTCGGTGAGCTGGTCCGGCACCCGCGCGGTGACGCCGATCTCGCCGGTGTCCAACGGCAGCGCGGCGACCTCGCGGGCGGTCTGCGCGACCCGGCGCAGCGGCCGGAGTTGCCGTCGTACGACGAAGATCGCGACGCCGCCTGCGGCGAGAACGCCGACGCCGCCGAAGAGCACCTCCCACCCGATCAGGCTGTTGACGGTGTTCTGGATGTCCTTTGTGGGCAGGCCGGCGATGACGGTGATCGCGCCGACGGTGGAGGCGCGCACGCGGTACGTGCCGAGGTCCGGAAGGTCGACCGTACTGCTCTGGCCGGTGGCCGACTGGTCGAGGACCTTGACCGCCTGATCGGACAATTGGGTGAGCTGGCCGTCGGAGGTGATCACGGTGCCGACCGCCTCGGACGCCTGGACGTAGACGGTGACGGTGCCGGCGTCCTGGCCGTGCGGCGAGTCCGGTGGCGGGCCGCCGTTGTGCAGCGCGCCGATCGCCCGGCCCTGCGCGGCCGCGACTTTCCCGTCGAGTTGCCGGGTCAGGTACGAGCTGATCGCGGCGGTCGTCAGTCCGCCGATCGCGATACTCACCACCGCGACCAGCGCCACCATCGCCGCCGCGACCCGGACGCTCAGGGACCGTGCCGCAACCCTCATAAACCCAGCATCCGTGCCGCCGTTGGACGCCCGCTTCACATTTCCTGTGACCTTCCTGGGAATCCAGTCGTTTGAATTGTGAGGTTAGAAGTGGGGCAAGACCGGGGACGTTCGAGACGTTTCCGGATTTCGCCTCCCCGTTCGGGGCCGGAAACCGGTAGCCTCTTGCAGCGCGCTATGGGGGCCGCCGCACCCACCCACCCGACGAACTGCCGGAGAGCCCAAACCGGTCAGGAGAGCACGTCTTGCAGGAGAACACCAGCACAACCAGTACTGGCGAACTGGTCAACGTACCCCTCACCGGTGCGGACAAAGTCGCCTACGCTTTCTACGCGACCGCGGCAGCCGCGGCGCTGGTCGGCCAAGTCTGGGCCGGCGTGACCCATATCCCCTGGCCGAGCGACGGTTTCTCGACGTTGCTCAAGATCATCCTCGTCACGCCCGCGGTCGCGGTGCTCGAGCTCGGCGGTGTCGCCACCGCGGCGCTCGCCGACCTGCGCCGGCGCAAGGGCGAGCAGGCCTACGCGTACCGCGCGATGTCGTTCTTCGCCGCACTGGTCGCGGTCGTGTTCAACGTAGTCGGGCACTGGCGCCCGGAGGAGCGGTTCCTGGCCTTCGGCTTCGGCGGCCTGTCCGCGTTCGCATACGTGCTCTGGCTGATCCACAGCTCGGCCCGGCGCCGCGACGCACTGCGTCGTGCCGGGCAGATGCGCGACACCGGCCCGGTGTACGGCCTCGTCCAGTGGGCCCGCGAGCCGCGGGTCACCTGGCTGGCCCGTTCGCTGGCGATCGAGCACGGCTACACGCTCTACGAAAGCCTGCGCGCGGCGCACCACCAGATCCGGAACCGGAGCCGCCGCGAGGCGATCGCCGGGACGGTCGCGGAGTACATCCGGTCCGAGCACCAGGACGAGCGGCTGGCGAAGATCGCCGAGACGACGTACGACCCGGACCGGCTGGCCGGGATGCTCGAGGAGCGGATCAACTACGAGGTCATCACGAACAAGCTGACCAAGGCGATCTCGCCGCCGCCGGAGCAGTCCGACGAGCGGCCCGCCGTACCGGCGGCGGTGTGGGTGCTCGAGGGCGGGCAGCCGCGCCGCGCCGACGGCACCGGCGTGGGGCTGCGCGACGACGACGCCTGGACCGGTGAGCTGATGGCGATCGTCGACCAGCCCGACACCGACAGCGGGAACGTGTCCGAGGCCGTCGTGGTCGAGGACGAGAGCGAGCCGCAGCACGTCGTGAACGGTACGGCGAGCAGCAGCCTGAAGCCGTTCGCCCCGCAGCCGAAGGCGGAACCGCTGGTGGAGAAGCCGAAGCCGCCGTCGCCGTTCGCCGGCCCGGCCGACCCGCAACCGCCGGCGCTGATCAGTGCTCCGAAGGCCGAGCCGGCCGAGGAGGAAGCGGCCGAGCCGACCGATCTCGAGAAGAAGCGCACCCGCGCGTGGAACATGCTGGCCGACTGGCCGGAGGGTCACGAGCGGACCGCGAAGAACCTCGCGACCGCGGTCAACTGCAGCGAGCCGATGGCGTCCCGGTTCATCGAGCAGTACGAGACCGAGCACGGCGTTCTGTTCGCGTCGCAGAACTAGTCGCGGGTGCTGCCGGTGGACCTCAGAGGTTGAGGTTCACCGGCAGTTCCGCGAGACCGCTGACGAGGACGCGGCGCCATTCGAGCTCTTCGGCCGGCTTCGCGAGACGCATCCGCGGGAAGCGGCGTGCCAACGCCAGCAGGGATTCCTGCAGCTCGATCCGCGCCAGTTGGGCGCCGAGACAGAAGTGCGGCCCGTACCCGAAGGACAGGTGCTTGTTGTCCTTCCGGTCGATCCGAAGGTCGTCCGGGGCGTCGTACGCGCGCGGGTCCCGGTTCGCCGAATTCAGCGCGGCCATGACGCCTTCGCCGGCCTTGATCTGTACGCCGTGCAGCTCGATGTCCTCGAGCGCCACCCGAAGCTGACCGACCTCGCTGAACCTGTTGAACCGCAGCAACTCCTCGATCGCCGACGGGACCAGGTCCGGCTCCTCGACGAGACGCGCCCAGTTCTGCGGCCAGCGCAGCAATGTCGCGACACAGCTGGAGATCTGGTTCGCCGACGTCTCGTGGCCCGCGACGAGCAGGTTCACGCCGAAGGCAATCAATTCCTCCTGGCTGAGCCGGTCGCCTTCTTCGCGCGCTCGCACCAGCTCGTCGAGCAGGTCCTCGGGCGGCGCGTCGGTGTCCGCGAGCTTCCGCGTGACCAGGTCCTCGATGTACGCGGTCAGGTTGGTCATCGCGTCCTCGACCAGGTCCTTCTCGGCCATCTTCATGCTGTAGCCGAGCTCGGTCCACTCCCGGAACTGCGCCCGGTCCGCATACGGTACGCCGAGCAGCTGGCAGATCACCTGGATCGGCAACGGCAGCGCGACCAGCTGCCGGATGTCCGCGCCGTCGCCGGCCCGCGCGACGTCGTCGGCGAGCTGGGCGGACAGCTCCGCGACCCACGGCCGGGTGCGCTCGATCTTCCGATGCGCGAACGTTGGTACGACCAACCGTCGGAGGCGGGTGTGCTCCGGTGGGTCGGTGGTGGTCAGGCTGTTCGGCATCGGCTTGGCGAGCGCCACCCGCGGCGCGCCCTGCTTCACCACCGCGGCCCGCGAGAACCTCGGGTCGCCCAGCACGAGCTTCACGTCGTCGTACCGCGTCACCAGCCAGACCTCGGCGCCGGCCAGCGTCCGCACCCGGGCGACCGGCCGCCCTTCGCGGAGCTCCTCGAACGTCGGCGACGGATCGAACCGAAACGCGTCCTCGAACGGAATCTGCAAGACCGGATCCATGGTTCGACCCTAGGCAAACTTAGGTAACCCTTGCCTGCGCTGTCGGCGCGTCGGCGGGTTACAGCTGTGCGGTCGGGGTGCCCGCGCCGTGCAGGAGGGTGTCGACGACCTGGGTGGCGAGGGTGTCGATGCCGGTCTGGTCGGCGTCGCCGTTCTGGGCGACCTCGTGGAGGAGGGCGTAGTACACGCGGCGGACCCAGATCAGGTCGACGTCGTCGCGCAGTACGCCTGCCTCCTGCAGGCGGGCGAAGAGGCGGTCGCAGGAGGCAACGACGCCGGCCATGATCTCGTCGCTCTCGGAGCTCGCGGCCAGCGCGCTGTTCATCGAGAAGCCCCAGGACAGCTTGACCTCGAGGGCGTTGGCGGTCGCCTGGTAGAGCGCGACCAGCGGCGGCGCGGTGTCGAAGCGGGCCTCGTCAACAGCGCTCGCGAGCTGGCGGGACGCCCAGGTCTTCATCGTGGTGACCAGCGCCTCGCGGGTGGCGAACCGCCGGTGCACGGTCGTCCGGGCGACGCCGGCCGCGGTGGCGATCTCCTCCATCGAGGCGGACGGGTTCCGGTTCAGGACCCGCTCGGCGGACTCGAGGATGGTCCGCACGGTCCGCTCGGCGTCGCTGCGCAGGGGTCGGGCGGTCATGGGTCAGAGACTACCCGCTTGTCCTCTCTTGCGAGCTACTTGCGACATATCTGTTGCAAGTAGTAGCTTTAAGGCGTCAGTCAAGATGCAAGAGGGGTTGCCATGGATCTGCAGTTGAAGGACAAGACGGCGCTCGTCACCGGGGCCAGCCGGGGGATCGGGCTCGCGGTCGTGGAGCAGTTGCTGGCGGAGGGCGCGCGGGTGGTCGCGGTCGCGCGGACGGCCACGCCGGAGTTGCGTGACACCGGCGCGTTCGTCGTACCGGCGGATCTCGCCGCTGCGGACGGGCCGGAGCGGGCGGTGGCGGCGGCGCTCGCCGAGGTGGGGGAGCTGGACCTGCTGGTGAACAACGTCGGCGGTGGTGACGGGGAGCTGGCGGCCGGGTTCCTGAACCTCGACGACGAGGCGTGGCGGCAGCTGTTCGAGGTGAACTACTTCGCGACCGTACGGACGACCCGGGCCGCGCTGCCGAGTCTGCTCCGGCGTTCCGGCGCGATCGTCAACGTGTCGTCGAACAGCGCCCGGGTGCCGGCGAACGGCCCGGCGCCGTACACGACCGCGAAGGCTGCGCTGACCGCGCTCGGGAAGGCCCTCGCCGAGGAGTTCGGCCCGCAAGGCGTGCGGGTGAACACGGTGTCACCCGGCCCGGTGCGGACCGCGTTGTTGACGGATCCGGCCAGGTACGGCGGCCAGCTCGCGCGGACGCTCGGCGTACCGCACGACGCCCTGCTCGCCGCGCTGCCGCAGCAGACGGGCATGCTCACCGGCCGGCTGATCGAGCCGGCCGAGGTGGCCGCCCTCGTCGTGCAGCTGTGCTCGCCGGTGACCGCGAGCATCGTCGGCGCGGACTACCTGATCGACGGCGGCAGCGTGAAGACGGCCTGAACCGCCGTACCTGCTGGAGGTACGGCGGTTCGCGATCGGCTACTTGGTGCCGAAGGAGTAGACGGTGGTCGACTTGTACGTCTCGCCGGGGCGGAGGACGGTGGACGGGAAGTTGGGGTGGTTCGGCGAGTCCGGGAAGTGCTGGGTCTCGAAGGCGAACGCGTCGCCCTGGCGGTAGGCCTTCTTCCCGATGCCGAGGAACGTGCCGTCGAGGAAGTTGCCGCTGTAGAACTGCACGCCGGGCTGGTCGGTGTGGACCTCGATGGTGCGGCCGTGCTCCGGCTCCCAGAAGCGTCCGGCGAGCCGGAGGCCGTTCTTGTCCGGCTCGCCGCCGAGCACGAAGTTGTGGTCGTACCCGCGCCCGAACACCAGCTGCTCGTGGTCGCCGCGGAGCCGGGCGCCGATCGCGGTCGGCCGGCTGAAGTCGAACGGCGTACCGGCGACCGGGGCGAGCTCGCCGGTCGGGATCAGGTTCACGTCCACCGGCGTGTACTTCGGCGCGTTCAGCTCGAGCACGTGGTCGTAGATCGTGCCGTTGCCCTCGCCGAGCAGGTTGAAGTAGCAGTGGTTGGTGAGGTTCACGATCGTCGGCTTGCCGGCGACCGTCGCGTGGTAGTCGATCCGCAGGCTGTCGCGGGTGTCGAGCGTGTACGTGACGGTGTTGGTGAGCTCACCGGGGAAGCCCATCTCGCCGTCCGGGCTGACGTAGGTGAATGCGACGCCGACCGACGAGTCGTCCTGGACGACCTTCGCCGTCCAGACCTTCTTGTCGAAGCCGATCGTGCCGCCGTGCAACGCGTTCTCGCCGTTGTTGACCGGGATCTGGTACGCCGTCCCGTCGAGCGTGAACTTGCCCTTGGCGATCCGGTTGCCGTACCGGCCGATGGTGGCGCCGAAGTACGGGCTGAGCTTCGCGTAGTCCGGCAGGTTGTCGAAGCCGAGGCTGATGTTCTCGGTCCGGCCGCGGCGGTCCGGGGTCTCGATCCGCTGCAGGGTCGCGCCCCAGGTCAGCATCGAGATCGTCACCCGGCCGTTGGTGAACGTGTAGACGTCCACCCCTTGGCCGTCGGGGGTGGTACCGAACGGGTCCTTGCGGATCTCGAGCTTGCCGTGGTGTGCGCCCATGGCCGCCAACTTATCCGGCGTACCAGTGCCGGTACTGGCTTGGGTGGCGGTTCGGGTGGCCGCTTCCGCGGTGCTGCTGAGAGCGCCCGCGGCGGCGGCACCGAGGCCCAGGGCGCCGGCGGTCCGCAGGACCTGGCGGCGGGGCAGGTGATCGGGCATCGCAATCCCCTCAATCGTTGTAGAACCTGACCTGGGCACGATAAGCGCGCTGTACCGGTGTGTGGAACAGTTCGTAACGGTTCGAATTCGTCCGATCTCTCAGCGGTGACCGGATCGTTCCGCTATCCGCCCCGATCGAGCCTTCAGCGGTACGCCGGTGCACGCGCACGATGGGGTCATGAGCCGAACCGCACTGATCGTGATCGACGTCCAGGAATCGTTCCGGGTCCGCCCGAACTGGCAGCTGGTGAACCACCCCGACATCGCCGACCGGGTCCAGCGCCTGGTCCGTGCTGCCCGCGACCGGGACGAGCTGGTGGTGTGGGTGCTGCACACCGAACCCGGGACCGGTGGCGCGTTCGACCCGGCCGAGGGACACGTCCGGCTGCTCGACGGACTCGAACCGCTGCCGGCCGAGCCGGTGATCCGGAAAACGTCGCACAACGCCTTCACCACAACGAATCTGCAGCAACTTCTCACCCAGGAAAGTGTTTCCGAAATCGTTGTCTGCGGGATTCGCACCGAGCAGTGCTGTGAGACCACCGCCCGGGTCGGGTCGGACCTCGGGTACGACGTCGTGTTCGTCACCGAGGCGACCGCGACGATGGCGCTCGCGCACTGGTCGATCCGCGAGCAGGCGTCGGTCGAGGAGATCCTCGCCGACCCGCGGACGCTGTCGGCGGACCAGGTCACCGAGCGCACGGAGTACGCACTGGCCGGCCGGTTCGCGACGATCCGGACCCTCGACGAGCTGACCGCCATACCCGTGGCATCCTGACCGAATGCGCCCCACCCGCGTGGTCTTCGTACTGGTGCCGCGGCTCCACTTGCTGGATCTGGCCGGCCCGGCGCAGGTGTTCACGACCGCGAACGACTTCGGGTACGGCTACGACGTGTCGTACGTGGCCGAGTCCGACGAGGTCGCGACCGCGCAGGGCGTGCCGTTGCGCACGCAGTCGGAGTGGCCGGAGCTGGAGCCCGGCGACCTGATCGTCGTACCGGGGTGGCGGTCGCCGCGGTTGTCACCGGAGCCGCCGATCGGGCTGGAGTTCCGGCGCCGGCTGCGGGCGCACCACGCGGCCGGCGGGACGGTCGCGAGCGTCTGCTCCGGCGCCGACGCGCTCGGCTGGGCCGGACTGCTCGACGGGCGGCGGTTCACCACCCACCACGACCTCACCGACGAGCTGGCCGCCCGATATCCGCGGGCGACCATCGTCCGGGACGTGCTGTACGTCGAGGACGACCGGGTGATCACCTCCGCCGGCATCGCCAGCGGGATCGACCTCGCTCTGCACCTGGTCGCGGTCGGCCGCGGCGCCGAGGCGGCCGCCCGGGTGGCGCGGGAGATGGTCGTCTACGCCCGGCGGAACGGCGACGAACTGCAGGAGTCCGCGATGCTCCGGCACCGTGACCACCTCAACGACCTCGCGCACCGCGTCCAGGACGTCATCGACGCCCGGTACGCCGACAAGCTCCCGCTCGCCGAACTGGCCGGCGACGTCGGCGTCAGCGAACGCACGCTGACCCGGATCTTCACCACCGCGACCGGCCTCACGCCGCTGCGCTACCAGCAGCTGCTCCGGGTGGAACGGGCCGAGCACCTGATCGGCCACGGCAGCACCGTCGAGTCCGCGGCGCGGTCGGTCGGGTTCGAGGATCCGCGGATGCTCCGCCGGCTGCGGTCCCGCGCGTCCGTCTAGACCGGAACCAACTTTTCCTCCGGAGCGGTCGTCTACCAGGGACAACCGATCGAACGAGGGGGACGAACCATGAAGGTTGCTCGGGGCATCCGTCGCGGGGTGGTCGCGACCGGTGCGGCGACCGCGACACTGGCCGTGGGGCTCAGCCTGCTGGCGACGCAGGGGGCCGGCGCGGCCACCACGAGTGCGACGGCGCTGAGCCGTTCGCAACTGCTGACCGTCGGACAGGTGAAGCAGGCCGACGCCCGCCGCGACTGGAGCCGGCAGGTGGACAGGGGAGTCCTGCCGTCGACGTACTGCGGCCCGGCCTCGACCGAGGGCAAGCACGTGGCGGCCCGGATGGCGCGTGGGTTCACCGACGAGATGGACGCGTACGGCGCGCAGTACGTGAGCCGGTACGCGAACGCCGCGAGCGCGCGGGCGGCCTACAACTCGGTGATCGCGACGCTGAAGACCTGCACGTACAGCAAGCCGGCGCCGACGCACGCGCGGAAGATCACCGAGAACCGGGTCGTGAAGGGCGCCTCCGGGGACCTCACCCAGGTGATCCGTTGGTACGACTACCCGAAGCCGAACGACCCGGGCAGCGAGGCCGGCGGCTTCCCGTACGCGGTCACGCTCAAGGGCCGGACCGTGTCGGTGCTCGCCTTCCGCGAGATGGGCCCCGGCGTACCGGCGCCCAACTTCGACAGGCTCGCCCGCCAGGCGGCCGCGAAGATCACCAGCTGATCAACCGCATGTGCGGCCGCGGTCCGGTCGTGAGCTCGGCGCGCACCAACTCCGGGGTGTGAACAGCGACCGTTCCGTAGGGGGTCGCGCGCCGGGCCGCGACCCAGTCGATCAGGGCGGCCGGGCGGGTGATGTCGCCGGTGAAGTGCAGCAGGTTGAGGTACCAGATGTCGCGGCGCTCGGTCTCGTACCAGGCATCTGCCCCGAGTTCGGTGGTCAGCCGGTCGCTGAAGGTGCCGGCGGCCGGGCCGACGGGCTCGGCGCACGCCATCACGGTCCCCGGAGTGAGGGTGAGACCGGTAATCCGGAACGTCGCTGCCCCTTCGGTGGGGGCGTGCTGTGCACCGGCGTCGGCGAGGTGGGTGCCGGCGCGGGTGAGGGCGGACCGGTAGCGGGTGGCGGCCGGGTCGTCGGTGGGGATGTTTTCGCGGCGGGGCTCCAGCGCTCGTACGGTCAGGTGGGCCGAGCCCAGCTGGCCGGTCTGCCAGTGGTGGGGACCGGCGAGCGCGGCTGCCTCCTGGGTGAGGGCGTCCAGCACCCGTGCCTCGGCGGGCCGGAGGACGACCGACAACGGCCAGCGGCCGCCCTCGCGGGGGACGGGCTCGCGGTGGTGGGTGCCGGCGGCGATCAGCGGCGCCGCGGACGTGAACAGTTGGTCGAACTTCGTGGTCTCGATGATGAAGCCTCCTCGGATCGGTAGACGCCAGGTCTGGACAGCTGGTTGGTGGGTAGATGACTGTGGGTCGCGACCGCTCAGGAGGGGGAGAGGACTCACCGAATGAAGCTCCGCTATGTGTTGAGCAGCATCATGCTGATGGTTCCGCTGGCGATGGTTGCCCCGGCGACCGCCGCACCGCAGGGCCCGGCAGCCGACCCGAACGCCGCCGCGAAGGTGCCGTCGATGCTCCGGGACGCCGCCAAGGCCGCCGCCGCGAAGCAGGCAGGCGTGGCGGCCCGGGCGATGGGTGTCGAGAGCAACGGCCGGATCGGCGTCCAGGTGTACGCCGCCGCTCCGATCACCGCCGCCCAGCAGGACCAGCTGACCGCGCTCGGCGCCACCGTCGAGAAGAACGCCGCCGATTTCAAGAGCAGCATCGACCTGCCGACCACCGGCCTGGTCTCGGCCACCGTCCCGTACGACAAGCTCGACGCGGTCGCCGCGCTCGGCTGGGTCAGCGCGCTGCGCCCGGCGCTGCGGCCCGCGGTCGACGTCGGCCCGGTCACCGCCGAGGGCGTCCAGCTGCACCAGGCGGACAAGGCCCAGGCGCGCGGGCTGACCGGCCGAGGCCAGAAGGTCGGCGTGATCTCCGGCGATGCCGACCACGTCGCGGAGGCGATCGCGGCGGGCGAGCTGCCTCCGGACACGCAGGTGCTGCGGAGTGCGTCGTACGACGACGACGAGGGCACCGCGATGATGGAGATCATTCACGACATGGCGCCGGACGCGAAGCTGGCGTTCGCGAGCACGCTGGACACGAACGCCGACTACTTCCAGGCGTTCCACGTACTGGCCAACGCCGGCGTCACGATGATCGCGGAGGACATCGCGCTCGACGACGAGCCGGTGTTCCAGCAGGGCCTCGGCGCCGCAACGGCCGAGGCCCTCGCCAAGCACGGCATCTGGGTCAGCTCGTCGTCCGGCAACCTCGGCAACCGGCACGCCCCGCGGGTGACCGCTGTCGGCACCGGCAAAGGCCCCGACGGCGTCACCGGACCGTACACCGGCTGCTCGAAGAACCCCGACAACGTGGTGAAGCTGCGCGGCAACGACACGACGTACGACCTGAACCTGCTGCCCGGCGCCGGGATCCGGCCGACGCTGCAGTGGAGCGAGCCGCGGGCGATCTACCCGACCGCCGGCCAGGGCGGGTTCACCGACCTGAACCTGTACCTGATGGACGCCACCGGCACCAAGTGCCTCGCCTCCAGCACGAACGTGCAGGCCAACGGCGTCGGCGACACGATCGAGCAGTTCGACTACTTCAACACGACCGGCGCGGCGCAGCCGGTGAAGCTGGTCGTGAACGTGGCCGGTACGTCGACCGCCCGCAAGGCGCCGATCCTGGACCTCCGCTGGCGCGCGCTGGCGGCCGGTGTCCAGACCCTCGACCCGACCGACGCGGCCGGTTCGCTGAACCCGGACTCGAACTACACGATCTTCGCCACCAGCGCGGGCGCCGTGAACGCGAGCGTGTCGACCGACCCGAAGACCTCGCCGGTGGAGCCGTACAGCGCCGCCGGTCCCGTGCAGCTGGTGACCACGACCCGGTGCCCCGGCGGCAAGCCCGGTCCGTGCAAGGGCATCCCGGGCGGCGGCGCGCTGAGCTTCCCGGCACCGAACTGGCTGGCCGGCGACGGTGAGTCCGTCAGCGGCGCGGGTGGCTTCGGCTCCGGCACCTGCCCGACCACGACCGAGGGCGCCTGCCGCTTCTTCGGTACGTCGGCGTCCGCGCCGACCGCCGCAGGTGTGGCCGCGCTGACCCGGCAGCAGTTCGGCGGTCGCCTCGCCCCGGTGGCCCTGAACGCCCTGCTCGCGGCCAAGGCCGTGCACCGGAGCGAGCCGGGCTCGGGAGCCGGAGTACTGGACGCGAATTAAGAAGTCGTAGTGGTCCGATTGAGAACGAATTCAGCACTCGTATTCATGGACCGATGCCGCCATCCCCCGAAAGGATGGCGGCATGACTACACGTTTCGGGGTTTTCGTACCGCAGGGCTGGAAGATGGATCTGGCGGGCATTGCGGATCCGATCGAGCAGTGGGAGGCGATGACCGCGGTCGCGAAGCGGGCCGACGAGCAGTCCTGGGACTCGATCTGGCTGTTCGACCACTTCCACACGGTGCCGGAGCCGAGTGACAACACCACGTTCGAGTGCTGGAGCGCGACCGCCGCGCTGGCCCGCGACACCAAGCGGGTGAACATCGGCCAGATGGTCGGCTGCAACGGGTACCGGAACCCGGCGCTGTACGCGAAGATCGCCTCCACCGTCGACGTCGCCAGCCACGGCCGGCTGTACGCCGGGATCGGCGCGGGCTGGTACGAGCACGAGTGGAAGGCGTACGGCTACGAGTGGACCGACATCCCGCAGCGGATGGCGGCGTTCCGCGAGGCCACCGAGATCATCTACAAGATGTGGACCGAGGACAAGCCGGTCTACAACGGCAAGTACTACTCGATCGACGCGCCGATCAACGAGCCGAAGGGCGTCCGCAAGCCGCACCCGAGCTTCTGGATCGGCGGCGGCGGCCCGAAGGTGACGCTGAAGCTGGTCGCGCAGTACGCCGACGCCGCGAACATCGGCGGCGGCAAGCCGGAGCTGTTCAAGGAGAAGGCGGACATCCTCCGCGGCCACTGCCAGAAGGTCGGCCGGGACTACGACGAGATCATCAAGTCGACGAACTTCAACATCTTCCCGATCGACAAGGGCGACGACCCGCAGAAGGCGACCGCGAAGGCACTCGGGCCGATGGACCGGGAGAAGTTCGACCGGGACAACCTGATCGCAACCGAGGACGAGATCGCGGACAAGGTCGAGGCGGTCCTGGAGGCCGGCGCCGACTACGTCATCTTCTACGTCCCCGGCGTAGCCTACGACCTCGACCTGCTGGAGCGCGCCGAGCGCATCGCCAAGCGCTTCGCCTGACTTTGAGAACCCACCAACCATTTCGGCGCGAGATTTGTGGTTGGTGGGTTCTCAAAGTGACCAGATCCGGTCATGGCGGATGTAGGTCAGTGGGAGTGGTGGACTGGGGGTTCGGGGGACTGTGAGGGTTCTGGCGATGGCCTCGCGTGGGTCGGGGCATCGGGAGGTGTCCGCCTGTGTTTTCCCGATTGTCCCGGGCCGCTACGGGTCTGCTCGCCGCGACGGTCGTCGGTTCCCTGTTACTGCCGACCGCCGCGCAGGCAGGACCACCCGCCGGCACCGCACCGGGCGTCCAGGCGACGCCCGGTGCGACCAGCAAGCGCATCACGCTCGTCACCGGCGACGTCGCCGAACTGAGCACGAACTCGGCCGGCCAGGTCTCGGCCCGGCTGCTCGGCGACGAGCCGTACTACTTCGGCACGTTCGACGGCGAGGTCACGCTGATCCCGGCCGAGGCGTACCCGCTGTTCTCCGCGGGCCGCCTCGACAAGCGCCTGTTCAACCTGACGGAGCTGGCCGCCCAGGGGTACGACGACGCGAGCAGCTCCACGCTTCCGCTGCTCGTCACCGGCGCCGCCCCGGCCGTCTGGAGCATGACCGCCACGGTCCGCCGTACCCTCCCCAGCGTCGGGAGCACCGCGGTCTCCGTGCAGAAGTCCGACGCGAAGACGTTCTGGAACGGCGTCAGCGGTCCGGCAACGTTCAAGTCGAGCGAGGTCAGCAAGATCTGGCTCGACGGCCGGACGCACGCCACCGACGAGCAGTCGATGCCGCAGATCGGTGCGCCGACCGCCTGGAAGCAGGGGTACGACGGCCACGGCGTGAAGGTCGCCGTCCTCGACACCGGGTACGACGCCGGGCACCCCGACCTCGCCAAGCAGGTCGTCGCGTCCGAGAGCTTCGTCCCGGACCAGGCCGTCCAGGACGGACACGGTCACGGCACGCACACCGCATCGATCGTGGCCGGCCTCGGTACGGCGTCCGACGGCAAGCGGAAGGGCGTTGCGCCCGGCGCGGAGCTGCTGATCGGCAAGGTGCTCGACAACGGCGGCAGCGGTACCGACTCCGAGGCGATCGCCGGCATGGAGTGGGCCGTCCAGCAGGGCGCGAAGGTGATCAGCATGAGCCTCGGCGGGCTGCCGTCCGACGGCACCGACCCGATGAGCGAGGCGGTCGACCGGCTGGCCAGGTCCAGCGGCGCGCTGTTCGTGATCGCGGCCGGCAACTCCGGCGCCGAGCAGACCGTCGGCTCGCCCGGCGCTGCGTCCGAGGCGCTGACCGTCGGCGCCGTCGACCAGAACGACAAGCTCGCGAACTTCTCCAGCCGCGGCCCGCGCCTCGGCGACGGCGCACTGAAGCCCGAGGTCACCGCCCCGGGCGTCGAGATCGCGGCCGCCCGCGCGGCCGGGACCGAGCAGGGCCACGTGCTCGGCCAGTACTACACCGCGATGAGCGGTACGTCGATGGCCACCCCGCACGTCGCCGGTGCCGCCGCCATCCTCGCGGAACGGCACCCGGACTGGACCGGCCCGCAGTTGAAGGCCGCGCTCGCGTCCACCGCCGTACCGTCCGCGGGCGCGCGGACCGACCAGCAGGGGCTCGGCCGGATCGACATCCCGAACGCGCTCGACCCGAAGGTGCTGCCGGACGCCGCGACGCTGTTCTTCGGCGACCTGTCCTGGACCGGTGCGGCCGCCCCCGCGCCGGTCGAGCGGTCCGTTGCTTACCGCAACAACTCGAACCGGCCGGTGACGCTGACGTTGTCGGTCGGCGCGCAGTCCGCGGCCGGCGTACCGGCAGGGCTCACGGTCAGCCCGGCCCGGCTGACGATCCCGGCCGGCGGTACGGCGGCTGCAACCGTCACGCTCGATCTGGCGAAGACGCGAGCCGGCAACTACGCCGGCGTACTGACCGCGAAGGCCGGGGGAGCGGCGTACCGGACCGGGCTCGGGTTCGCGGCCGGTGGGCGGCTGAACCAGGTGACCGTGAAGGCGATCGGCCGCGACGGGCAGCCCGCCACCACGAAGGCCGGCGCGAGCGGCGTGCAGCTGTGGAACCAGGACACCGGCGACGTCACCTCGATCGCGTTCGACCAGACCGGCAGCCGCACGCTCTCGGTACCGACCGGGCGCTACAGCGTGATGGCGTACGCGGTCGGCGGCGACGAGGCCAACTGGGCGAACTCGCTGACACTGCTCGGCGACCCGGACGCGTGGATCGACGGCGACCGGACGTTCACGTTCGACGCCCGGACCGCGCACAAGGTGACGATCAAGACCCCGCGCCCGGCCGACGCGCAGAGCATCGGTCTGGCCTGGCACCGCAAGGTCGGCGACCGGGACGCAGTCTCCGGTTGGTCGTTCAACGGCAAGATCGCGAACGGCGTGTACGTGCAGGACTTCGGGAAGGTTGCCGATGGCACCTTCCAGGTCGTGCAGCGCTGGGACCTGGCGCAGCCGCAGCTGACCGTCGACCTGCCCGGCACCGGCAAACTCCCGACCCCGGGCCCCGGCTCGTCGCGGAGCGTGTACGTCGGCAACGGCAGCCTGCCGCTGTCGAACGGCGGCGACGGCACCCCCGCGGAGCTTGCCGCCAGCAAGGACGGCATCGCGCTGGTCCGGTGGGGCGGCTACTCCGCGACCGTCGCGCAGGTGCAGGCGGCGAAGGCGGCCGGCGCCAAGGTGGTGTTCCTGTACAACGCGGCGCCCGGCTGGTGGAGCACCGCGACCGAGCAGGGCATCCCCGTCTACATCCTGCAGTCCGTGCAGGGAAAGCAACTGCTCGACGCCCTCTCCAACGGCCCGGTGTCGCTGCAGCTGAGCGGCGTCCGCGACAGCACCTACCGGTACGACGTCGCGCTCGGCCCGTCGGTCGTCAAGGGCGGCCTCACGTACGACGTCGCGAAGATGAACCCGGCCGTCGTGACGACGGACTTCCAGCAGAACGACGCGTTCTGGCTGCACAGCGACAAGCGGGTCGCGCATCTGCCCGGGATCGCGACGGGGCTGACCGCGTCGCGTTCGGTGGCGGCCGCGGTCAAGCGGACCGACTACCTCGTCACGGACGTGAAGGGCGTGACGTGGGACGAGCAGACGTCGGCGGGTGAGTGGAACGAGACCGGCTTCGAGTCGACGATCCCGCGGTCGTACAAGCCGGGCGAGCAGGTCACGCGCGGGTGGTGGCAGCCGCTGACGCGTCCCGCCGTACCGGGGTTGTCCGATGCGCCGGGTGACGTGGCGCAGGGGTGGCCGCCGGCGCGGTTCGAGAACGCGTTGCGGATCGCGATTCCGCAGTACGTCAGCGGGGACCGGAGCGTGTTCGGCTGGGCGGATCGCGGTGACGTGACGAGCATGACGCTGAGCAGCAACGGGGTGCAGCTGGGCAGCAAGAACTGGTCGGTCGCGCAGTTCGCGGTCCCGGCGAAGGCGGCCTGGTACGACCTGACGCTCGACCTGCAGCGCGGGCCGAACAGCTGGGCGAAGACGTCCACGTCGACGCACACCCGATGGCATTTCCTGTCGGCGCCGTCGAAGAGCACCGCCGTCCTGCCGCTGGTCCAGGTCGACTACAAGCACACCGACGGGTGGCTCGAGCTGACGCCGCGGTACCAGCCCGGGGTGCGCGGAATCGGCGTTTTCCGAACCAGCGCAGAGATTTCCTTCGACGGGAAGACCTGGCAGAAACTCCCGCTGCTCGGTTTCGGAACTTTCCGAACACGTGTTCCGGCCGGTTCCTACCCGAGTATCCGGGTAACCGCCGCCGACCTGATCGGCAACAGCATCACCCAGACGATCGACCGCGCCTGGAACTGAACGTTAAAAAGGGCGACGCCACGGAGCCGGGGGGATTGCTCCGTGGCGTCGCCAGGGGCGCGCCAAGGGAGGGGTGGGGGCTGGCGCGCCGGTCATGGGGTTGGTTGGGAGGATCAGCTCCCGAGGACGCCTCCACCCAGGACGCCCAGCAGGCCGAGCAGCGACAGCAGGTTGCGGATCACCTGGTCGACGGCCTTCGTACCGCCCGTCTGGTAGGCGGTCACGCACTTCTGCAGCTGCTCCTGCGTCGGCTTGGTGATCGTCACCTTCGCCATCTGGGTCTGGCAGTACGTGGTGGCCGTCTGCAGCTCGTGCAAGGTGCTGCCGACGGTACCGACGATCAGGCCGGCGGCCGTCTTCAGCGTTGCGACGCCGGGCGGCGGCGGGGTGGTCGTGGTCGGCGTCGTCGGCCGGGCGGTCGGCTTCGTCGGGGTCGGGATCACCGGCGGCGGCGTGGCCGTGGGCTTGTCCGTCGGCTTCTCGGTCGTCGGCCGTGGGGTCGGCGTCGCGGTCGGACGGGTGCCGCCGCGCTCGTCGGTGATGACCGGGGTCGGCGTGACCGGCGGTGGCGTCGGGATGTCGATCGCCTTCGGCAGGTCCTTGTCCGTCGGCGGGTTGATCGTCTGGTCGCCGATCTGGTCGCCGGCCTTCAGGTCGTCGTTGCCGGTGGTCCCGTCGCCGACCGCGATCCAGCTGCCACCCGCGTACGCCTTGGCGATGCTGGTCACCAGGTCGGCGTACTGCTGGGAGTGGTTGTAGCGCAGCAGCGCGGCGTTCAGGTCGCTCGCCTTGGACAGGTCGGTCTTTCCGGAGCACAGGTACACCGCGGTCGACATCGCCGCGTCGTTGATGTCCTGCGGGTTCCGCACGCCGTCGCCGTCGCCGTCCACTCCCACAGCTCGCCAGGTGCTGGGGATGAACTGCATCGGGCCGACCGCGCGGTCGAACGCGCCGTCGCCGTCGAACGCCCCCGCGTCGGTGTCGGCGATCTTCGCCGTCCCGGCCGAACCGTCCAGCCGCGGTCCGAAGATGCCCGGCACGGCGACGCCCTTCGAGTTCAGCGAGTTGCCGCCGAAGCGGCCGTGGTTGGACTCGACGCGGCCGATCGCGGCCACCAGCGTCCACGGCAGGTGACAGCCCGGATCCGCCTGCGCCAGCACCTGCTGGGCCCGCGAGTAGGCCTTCAGCGCGGTGTTCGGGATGCCGTTGCTGGACAGCCCGGAGACCACCTGGGTCGGCTGCTCGCCGGGGTCGACCCCGGGCCCGACGGTGCCCGGCACCGGCACGTTCGCCGGCTCAGCGATCGGCAGCTTCGGCACGACGACCGGGTTGTTCCCGGACAGGCCGCTCTCCAGTGACGCGGTGGCGATCACCGGATTGTCCGTGGCACTGACGGTGAACGCGCTCGCGAACAGCGCTACCGGGATCAGCGGCGCCACCTGACGCCACCCGCTACCCGTGGCGCGGCGCTTGCCCTTCGCCATCGATGAATCCCCTCCGTGACTCAACGACCGGTCCGGCCCCACGCTGCGGACAGTCTTTGCGTCTTGTCGGTTGCCGTCGTGTTAGGTCTAACGTCCGCCCCGTTGCGTGGGTTACGCGCCGGACCCAGACCATGTACGTGCGGTCACCGGGTACCCATACTGGCGCATATCCGGTTCGGATGGCTACTGCAAGTGTTGAAAACGTTCACTTTTTGGGGCAGGCTCACCGGTCCATACCGGACACGGGGTCCGTCCGGGAAGCTCCGGTGGCAGCGTGAGTGCCGCCGATCACGGGAGGAGCGACCCATGCACGAACGGCTCGAAGAGTGGAGCGATTGGCTCCGCGCCGGTGGCGCCTCCGAGAACACGATCCGCACGCGGACAACGAGTGTGCGGCTTCTCTGCGCCCACGCCGGGACGGCTGACCCGGTGTCGATCGCCACCATGCAGGCGGTCCGGTGGCTAGCGTCCTGCACCGCGGCTTGGACGCGTTGCACCTACTCGACCAGTGCCCGCGCCTGGTTCGCGTGGTTGGTTGCCCGTGGCTACCGAATCGACAACCCGATGGACGGCGTACCGGTCCCGAAGACACCGCGCACTACTGCGAGGCCGGCGCCGTCCGACGCGATCCGCGCTGTGCTGACGACACAGCCTCGCCGGGCCCGCGCGTACGTCACGCTCGCGACGTTCCTGGGGCTGCGTGTCCACGAGATCGCCAAGGTGCGGGGCGAGGAGTTCCGGGACGGCTGGTACTACGTGACCGGCAAGGGGGACAAGGCGGCCGCGATCCCGGTCCACCCGGCGGTCGAGCAGCTGCGCAATGGGTTCCCCGAGCAGGGGTTCTGGTTCCCCGGCCGCGACGACGGGCACGTGTGGTCCCCGACCGTGACGAAGACCATCGGTGAGGCGTTCCGGCGGTGCGGGTTCGAGGTCACCGCCCACCAGCTCCGGCACTGGTACGGCACCCACGCGCAACGGGTCGGGAAGGACTCGCGGGTGACTCAGCAGCTGCTGCGGCACGCGAACCTGGCTTCGTCCCAGATCTACACCGAGGTCGCAGACCTCAGCATGCAAGAGACGATCCGTCGACTGACGGTCTGACAGCAGTCGGCCCCGGCCTGGTGCTCCCACACCGGCCGGGGCCTCGACCAGAACCACCGGAGAGAGGTCCTGATCGTGACCACCACCCTATCTACACCCGATCCGGCCGCGCAGGTCGCGCAGGTCCGGGAGATCTTCGAGGGCCGAACGTTCATGCACAGCTGCGAGTCGACGCTGCTGGAGATCCGGCGGGTCGTGTACCCGCCGGGTGACCCGGCGCCGGTCCGCCGCACCGAACGCGGATGGCCGGAGCTCAAGCCGTCCGACGACCCGCAATCCAACACCTGACGGGGGAGGAACCCACCATGTCGCAGTACCAGCAAGGCCCGCAGGACCCGCACGAGCCGTACCGCAACCCGCAGATGCCGCCGCCCGGCTGGCAGCCGCCCCCGCCGCCGAAGAAGAAGCACACGGTGCGGAACGTGCTGCTGATCATCGGCGGGGTGGTCGTGCTCCTGGTCGTGGTCGCGTTGATCGCGCCGCCGCAGAACACCGGTACGCCGGGCGCGGGGTCCTCGCCGAGCAAGACGGCCGCGGGCAAGCCGACCGCAGCCGCGACGACGACCGCGCCGGCCAAGCCGAAGGACGGGCACGTGGTCGTCTACAAGGTGGCCGGCACAGCCAAGGCTGCGTCGTTGACGTACACCATCGACGGGTCGACCAGCATGGAGCAGGCGAGCGACCAGCGGTTGCCGTGGTCGAAGCAGCTCACCGTGAAGTCCGGGCCGATGAACGCGTACCAGGTGTCCGCGCAGAACTCGGGTACGTCGGGGACGGTGGTTTGTTCGATCGTGCTCGATGGTGTGCAGGTCAAGACAGCTACGGCCACGGGCGCCTACGCGATCGCCTCCTGTGATCACTTCGGCACCGAGTGACCGGTATGCTCCGCAACATGGTTACCGGAGACCAGCCCCCGCACGATGACGCCTCGATCCAGCCGGCCGATGAGCTGGCCGAGATCGCCGAGGTCGACAAGGTGCGCGAGCAACACGGGATCGTGAAGCAGTGCCGTGCGGCGTGGCACGACGGGAAGTCGGGCCACATCTGCGGTGAACCTGCCGGCCACGACGGGCCGCACATCTGCGCGACCGACAATGCCAAGTCCGGCCAGGCGCCGGCGCCCGAGACGAAGGACCCGAACCGGCGGTACGGGTACTTCCCGGGCTAGGTTCGCGGCCCGGCCCCCCTGATGCGGACGGCCGCGAGGCTGAATGCCCAGTGGGGGTAGCTCCGGCTACTCGCCGCCGGGACCGCGGAAAAGGCGACACCCCCCAAGACATCGTCTGGGGGGTGTCGTCGTTGCTGGGGTCAATCAGCAGTCGCCGCCGAGCCTACCGCCTGAGTGTCGGGTCGTACGGTTCGTCGGCCGGGTCGGTGTCGAACCCGTCCCGGAGGCAGTCGTCCGGGTACACCGGGTGCGTCACGACGCCGACGATCGACTCGTGCCCGGGGCACTGCTTGCGGTCCTCGGACCGTGGTACGTCGTACTCGACCGGCGCGGGGTCGACCGGCCCCACGTCGAAGCTCGGTTCCATCACCACGGCTCGTCTTCTCCCTTCGTCACGTCGACTGTCGCCCCGGTCGTGACCGAGGATGCGGGGCCGGCGACCACGGTCCCGTCCTGGAGCTTCCGGGCGGCGACCTCCTTCCACGGCGCGGTCTGGGTCTGGGTCACGATCCCGCCGACCGCCGTACCGACCGCGGTCACTCCGGCGAGCGCGACCAGCAGCCAGCGCGGCACCTCGGGGGTGGCGGCGAGTACACCGGTCAGCGCGGACGCGCCGGCCACCGTGGCGGCGAGCGCCATCACCGGGCGGGTCACTTCTTGAGCCCGCTCTCGATGCGGGTGAGCTGGTCGCGGATGTCCTTCCCGGTCCCGCCGGGGCTGAAGAACCGGTGGAAGTACTTCTCGACTTCGTCCTTCACGATCTCGCGGAGCTGCTGTTCGGTGGGCATGTCGTCGTCCTGTTCTGGTTGGGGCTTGGCTGCCGGCGGGCGCGTAGCGGTTGTGCCGGTCGGAGTGCTGGTGAGCGCGCGGAGCACGGCGGCGCACGCGTCGGGGTCCCGCACGATCTCGAAATGCATCTCGTCCGCGC
Organism: Kribbella sp. WER1; assembly: GCF_054189145.1. Taxonomy (NCBI): domain Bacteria; kingdom Bacillati; phylum Actinomycetota; class Actinomycetes; order Propionibacteriales; family Kribbellaceae; genus Kribbella; species Kribbella sp. WER1. The sequence goes on from NZ_CM135186.1 coordinate 5,502,297, forward strand.
GGTTCTTGTAGTCCCCGCCCCACCGGATGCAGCCGCCGTACGCCTTCAGCCGCGCCCGGATCGCCGCGGTCTTGGCTGCGGTGAAGGTGCCGCGCCGGCCGAGCGGGTGATCGACGGCGTTGAGGTCGATCGCGGTCCCCGACGCATGGTTGGACAGCGTCGTCGTAGAGCCGCGGATGGGGCGTTCGGCGTACCCCCAATCGTCGTACTCGCCGACGTCGATGCGTTCGACGTGGGCGTGGAACCAGGCAGCCCAGTGCACGAGCAGTTCGCCTGGGGCGCCCTTCACGAGCCGGATCCTCCGGGCCGTGCCGGGGATCGGGTAAGTCTGTGTGCGGCTGGGTTCGTTGGCTCGATAGCCGTTCTGGCTGGTGGCCACTTCAGCGCCTCCGATTCAGTAGAGCGGGTGTCGGGGTGGGGGTGGGGGACGCCTGATCGTCTTCGACACAGCCGACAGTTCGGACGCCTTCGGGGTGATCGGTCGTGACCACGGTGATCTCTTCGGTGTGGCTACCGGCTGGACAGGTCGGACCAGGCGAGCCGGGTTGCCCCTGCGGACCGGCAGGCCCCGCCGGCCCCGCCTCGCCCGCTGGTCCCGCAGGTCCCTGGTCGCCTTTTGGGCCGGCCTCACCCGCCGGTCCCTGCGCGCCCGCTACGCCGTCCTGACCGGGTTTCCCGGCCCCACCTGTAGCTCCGGGCTTCCCGGACGCTCCTGGGGCGCCTGTAGCCCCGGCAGCACCAGGTTTCCCGGCCGCCCCCTGCGGACCAGGCGAGCCCTGCGGGCCGCGCGGTCCCTGGTCGCCCTGCGGGCCGACAGGACCACGAGCACCGGTGTCACCCTGGTCTCCCTTGTCGCCCTTCACGGGCCGCTCGGTGATCTCCTTCGCCTGCTGGCAGACGCCGGCGCCCAGCATCCGGGCTGCGGCGGCAGGGTCCCGCTCGCAGGCGCGCCGGTTCGCCTCGGCCAGGTCCGCGAGCTCGGAACGCGCGGTCGCGGTCTGGTCGGCCTGCTGCTGCCGGTCGCGGGCCGTGACCGCGAGCCCGGACAGGCCACCGACGAACCCGACCACGGCCAGGCCGACGACGACGGCTCTACCGCGGTTCATCGCTGGTCACCTCCTCCGGTGGGAACTTCAGTACGGCGTCGACGCCGGCCGGCTCGGTCGCACGCGCGCCAGCCGGGGCGGCGAGGCCAAAACGGCTACCGAGCGTGATGATTGGCGATTGCGCCCCGCGGCCGCGAGTTGAGACATTCATTGCGACAATCACCATGCCCTGCGTCCGCTTGGTCTGCGCTCGCGTGCACCGATGTTGCGATTGCCTGGGCAGTCGTACCCGTACTGCGCTGCCACTGCTCGGGTGGCGTGCTCGGCCCGTACGTTGGTGGGGTCGAACACCAGGTCAGGGCGTGTGATGGCGGGGATGACGTGGCCGGCGTCTGTGGCGCCTGGTCCTCCGCATCTCCAGCACACGCCCTGGTCTCGGCGGATGACCCATGCTGCGAGGCGGCGCCACTGGTGGGTGCGGCGGAAGGCTTGCGGGTCAGGGCTGGTCATGGGTGGGTGGGGTGCGCTTGGTCACGAGGTGGGTCAGCCAGGCGAGTTCGGCGATGGTGCAATCACGGAGCTCGGCGGGGCTGATCCCGGTGGCGAGGGCTAGGCGCGTGAGGTCGCTGGTGAGGTAGCCCCCGCCGATGTGGGGTCCGTGGTCGGCTCCGCTGCGACGGGTGCGGGTTCACCGAGCGCGGCGAGATCTTCGGCTAGGGCGGCGGCGTCTGCGCGCTGTGAGCGGATGGCTTCGGCCGCGGCTTGTTCGGCGGCGACCCGGTCGCGTAGGTCGTCCATGAGCGGGATGAGCCGCTTGGGGTTCATGTCCTGGACCTCGGGCCACGGGATCGGGCGGCCGGCTTCCTGGCGGGCGTACCAGTACAGGGCGGCGATCTGCTCGGATGCGTCGCATTCGATGGGGTTGATGCCGGTGGCGGCTTTGATCGCCCAGAGCTGCCGGAAGGTGAGGGTGTCGGGGTCGGGTAGCTGTACGTCGGTCATCGGGATCTCCGGTCGTAGCGCGGTGGGCAGAGGTGGCGTTCGGCGTACCCGAAGGCTACGCGTTGGGTGTTGGCGGCAACGATCCACGGGCAGACACCGCAGCTGGCGTACCAGGGCGTCTCGGCCCCGCTGGTCATGGCCAGGCGCCAGACCGAGCGGCGGCTCACAGGATGCCGTTCCAGACGTTGCCGGGGGCAAGGGTGCAGAACTCGGTGTGGGGCCGGCCTACGGGCTGGCGGCACTGCGGGCACTCGATCGGGTCCGGCTTGGTGCCGTGCACGGGGCATGCCGGGCATCGACAGTCGTCGTCGCACTGGAAGAGCTCGTGGGCGTCGTCCTCGCCGTCCTGGTGCCAGCGGCCGACGCGGTTGATCTCGTTCGGGCAGCAGCAACGAGGGGGGTGGTTGTGGGGGTCGGTTTGCGTCTGCAATTCGGTGCTCACGTTCGGGTCCTTCCGAGTGCACTTACCTAGATGGCTGGGGTACTAGATACGGGTTGTTACGGGTGGCTTTTACGGGTGGTGTGACTTCCAGAGGTCACGCTTTCTCGGGCGTTTAGTTACGCTTTTAGTTACGCATTCGGGGTTTATCCACAGGGTCTATGTGTGACTTCCAGAGGTCACGCTTTCGGGGTCGTCCGGATCACCTGGATTGCGTGACTCCTGGAAGTCACGCTTTAGCGGGATTACCCGGGCGCCCTCCCGGTGGTAGCTGGACAGCTTCGCAACGGTCCAGTTCTGTTGGTGGCCGCGGCTTGGCTTGGCGTGTACGGGCCGGATCAGGGCACGGTCCTTGAGTCGCTTCAGGGCCTGCCGGACGCTGGCTGGTGTCGACGGGGGGCGGACCTTGTAGGCGATGATCTCGGCCGAGCACTCCTTGCGTGCTGTGCGGTCCTTGTCGTGGGCATCCTCGGCGAGGCACAGCAGCACGAGGTAGTCCAGGCGCGGCAGGTCCTCGGGGGCGTGGTGCATGACCTCGCCCACGATGCGGCCGCTCACGCGCCGGTCCTCTCGTCCTGGTCGAGGACGTGTTCGTACGGCAGCTCGGCCGGCGGCTCGGTGATCGGGTACAGCCGGATCACCACGCCAGGCCGTGTGAGCCGATCTGGCGCGTCGGGAGTGTCCGGGTACACCTTCCTGCACAGCAGCTCGCAAACGACCGCGTCATCGGCCAGCACGCCGTGCATGGTGTTGGTCTTGCGGTCGTGGTGCACCGTCAGCGCGTCGAGGATGCAGCGGGCCAGCTTGTCGACGTCGCCGACCCGGACGTGCGGCCAGGGCCTGTCCCACACGGACACACCCGCCGGGCGGTCGAGGGTGAACACCAGCTCGACGCCGAGCGGGCATGCAAGGACCCCGCCGGCCAACTCGCGCAGAGTGTCCCCGGCGGGGTCTACGATGCGCCGCCACTTCTTCACGGCGGCTCCCTGGTCCTCGACCAGGACGTGTTTGCGGTTGCCGATCTTGCCTATGCACTTCATCGACCCTTTGGTGCGTGGGTCGCCGTGCACGGAGACGGCGATGGGCTTGGTGAGACGCGTCAACGTGGTCTCCTGATCAGGGTGGCCGTCCCCGCCCCCGATGCGTTACGGGGACGGCCACCAGCTCATTCCGCCTGTGGGCTGGGGGCGGGCACGGTCTCGGTCTCCCCGGCCTGTTCGGCGAGGATCGCGAGCAGGTACGGCGCGCACGCCTCCCCGTAGCTCTCCGGGGTCGTCTTCAGCAGACGCCGCGCCTCGGCCATGAACCGCTCCGGTTCCTCGCGGTACCGGCGCTCCCACTCGGTGAACGCGTCGGCCAGCTGCTGCTCGCTGACCTGGTGCAGCTTGCTCACGGTGCGTCCTCTCCTGCTTCGGCTGCCGCGGCGGCGTTCTCCGCTGCGCTGTGGTCCAGCTGCGGGACCGGCGTGTACGCGACGGGCTCATTCCCCGCCCCGGCCCACGGGTCGTCCGGTTCGCTGAGGTCGAACGTGAGGATGAGCTTTCGGGCCCGCGGCTGGTACTCCACGTCCGCCGCCTCCAACAGGTGATGCGCGATGCCGTTGCTGTCCTGCGACTCCCACATCGGCAACGTGCCGCGCTCGTTCATCAGACCTTCGAGCACGGCGTACGCGACCGCCTGACCATCGACGCCGAGCTTGCGGGCCATCAGTCGTTCTCGCCTTCGAGCACGGCCACACCGTCGACCTCATCGAACGGCAACGGCGTGTGCCCCAACCGGTTCTCCGCGGCCGACAGCATCAGCTCGCGCAGCGCCCGGTAACCCTCTTCCTTGTCGCCGCCGGCGGGCTCGATCCGCAGCACCCGCAGCGTCGGCACCCGGTCGCCGGTCTCCACGTCGGTGACGATCTTCGGTACGTCGTACTCGATCACGGCGAGCCGGGTGGTTTCCGGCTCGGTCAGCAGGTCGCGTACGACAGCGGACATGCCGTTGTGTTCGGTGCTGCCGGGCAGGCGCCCGGCCAGCTTCACGGCCTTCGATGCGTCGGTCACGCGTTACTCCTTGGGTAGGTCGAACAGGGTTGCGGGCGGTGCAGGTGTCGGCTTCGGTTTGCGCCGGTCCTGCCGGTCAGTGCACGTCCCGAAGTGCGCGGCGTACCGCTGCATGCCGGGGTTGGGTGGGCGGTCCTCGGTGATCACGTAGCCGTGCAGCCGGTTCCCGATCAGCCGGGCGCACACGTTGCCGTCAGCAACCGGGATGGGGTCGACCGGGAGTTGCTTGTCCGTGGCAACCATGCGCACGAACACGATCAGTGCTCCGCAGTCGTTGCAGGTCGGCGGTCCGGTCCGCCGTACCGTCTTCCGCCGGGGCATCAGGCGTTGCCAGGTGACGGGGCTGCGGGCGACACAGCCATAGGTACCGCGCCCGCATCTGTTGCGGACGGGGCAGCCCCGTCACCAGCTATCGGGACACCCTGTTGCAGGGCGTCAATCACGGCCTTCGCCTCATCGGAGGTGAGGTCGCCGCGGGACTCGATCGGCCGTTCGAGGATGCGGCCGATGTGCTCGCGCTGGTCGTTGGCGTCGTTGATGCCGAGGTCGCCGAGCAGGGCGAACAGCATCCCGCGCTGCCGGGGCGTCATCGGCCGGGCCGACTGCGCTTCCCGCGGCTGATCGGTGGCCGGCGGCGTCGGGTCCGGCGTGCTACCCGCCTCGGCGACCGGCAGCGTGTGCAGGTACCCGGCAAAGCTCTTCAGCTGGTCGACCGACGCCGTGCGCAGGTCGCCCCCGCGCGACCACGTACTGAACATGTCCGACGCTGCTGTCAGGTTCCACTCGCCGTACTGGTTGAACCAGGCCCCACGGACAGCGTCCACGGCGGCGTGCCGTGCCCGGTCTGTGGCCTGGTGTTGCTCGGTCTGCTGCACCTCGCGGGCGCCCACAGCCGCGGCTGCGTCGTCGTCATCGTCCGGCGCGACTCCGGTCACGGCGCACAGCGCGTACCGCCGGGCGTACGTGATCGATGACCCGATCTGCTGTGCGTTGCCGCCGCCGATCGGGTACTCGCCGGCCTTCTGCTCACCCGACTTGTGCAGCAGCTCGTACCGCAGCACGAACTTCCCCTGGTCGTTGACGGACGGCCAGGCGGTGAACGCGAGACCGTGCGCGCCGAGCAGGGGTAGCACGGCAGCAGACACCGACGCCAGATCGGCGTAGCTGTAGGTGTAGCTGCCGGTGTCGGCGGTCTCGGCCTTGTGCACCGAGGGCAGCTCGGCCTGTACGGCGGCAAGCGCGGCGTTGAGTTCGGGCGTGCCCGGGAAGGTGAGCAGCTGGCCCTCGATCGGTGTTGTTGCTTCGGTCAACGGTCACACGTCCTTCGGGTTGGTCGGGCCGAGGTCGCCCCACACGGTTTCCGGCTCACCGAACGGCACGCCGGACCGGGCGCGGCCGAAGCACTCCCGGAGCAGGTCGGTTGCCCACTCGGCGGCGGCGTCGTCGTCCACGACCGGGTGCGGCGCGCAGAGGTCTTCGAGCTGTTCAACCGGCCGCATTGCGAGGGCGCCGAGCGCGGCGACCAGGTGCACGAGCAGGTCCGGGAACAGCTGCGGGTCTTTCCACGGCTCGCACCAGATCTCGAGCCGGATTTCGTCGTACTCGTCCTGGGTCATGGTGTAGCGGGGTTGGGTGGCCGGGGATGCCGTAGCAGCGGCACCCCCGGCCACCGGCTTCAGGTGGCTAGCCACGGGCCACCTCCTCCGGGTGCCGGTGGTAGCGGTCCGAGCTCAGCGGGCACTGATCCGTCCAGCCCATGTCTGCGGGCAACCGGACCTGCCACACGCCCATCCCGGCGTGCCAGCGCAGCTCACCACCGCACCGCAGACAGGTCGGCGCCTCCGGGGTCCCGCACTCCGGCGGCAGCCCGTCGAGTCCTTCCCACGCGATCGACGCGGCGCCGGCCAACGCGGCACCCGCCCGATCCACCGCGGCTTCCATGCCTTCGACCACGGTGCGGATGCGGTCAGCGAGCCGGGCCGACAGCGCCGGGCCGAGGTGCGAGGCGACCTCGACCGCGAGGTGCGGCTGTCCGAGCATGTCGGCCAGCTGGCGTTCCGCGGACCATTTCGGGAGCGCGTCGTACGCCGGGCGCGGGGTCGTGATCGTCATGGCCGCTTCACCGCCTCGTCCAGCAGGGCGGTTGCGAGCGCACGCACCAGCTCCTCCAGGGTCGCGGTGCCGGGGTGGCGCCGCGCGGTGTAGAACGGCGCGGCGAACCACTCGTAGAAGTCGCCGTCGTACGCCGGGAGGTAGAGCCGGGCGGCCACGTTGCCGGTGTCGACGTGGCGGATCACGATCTGTCCGGATCCGCCCTTGGTGGTCGGGTCGAGGTGGGCGGCGAACTTGCCCTGTCGGTTGAGGGCGTCCACGACCACCGAGGCGCGGTAGAGGCTCATCGCGCGGCCTCCGCCAGCTCGGTCGCCTGGTCCACGACGTTCGGTGCGCACACCGGGCACAGGTCGAACGTCCGCCGCTCGGTCTGGTCGGTCCCGTAGTACTTCCGCACCGTCTCCCGGTGCCGGACCCACCCCGCGTCGTCCGCCTTCTGGCGTGCGTCCTTGACGTTGAACGCCTCGGCCGCGCCGTACCTGCACCTCAGCGTCAGTGCGTGCCGATCCTCGCGGCTGGCGGCCAGCACGGCGCGGTAGTCGTCGGTGGTGCCCTCATCGGCGTACAGCCTGCTCATCAGCAGCTCGGCCGAATCGCACGACACCTGCATGATCTTCCTGAGGCTCATCGGGTTACTCCTTCGCAGGTCGTGGGCGGGGCGGGGACGGCGGTCGGTGCGGGGACCTGGGAGTGGTCGACCACCTGACGACCCGAGCCGTCGAGGGTGAGGACCGTGTACGACGCGACGGCCGCGATAGCGACGATGGCGCCAGACGCGATCGCGGCGGGCCACCGGTACGACGGCCGGGCCTGCCGCTGCACGGTGGCCGTGGTCGAGGGGTAGAGCTGCTGCTGTGTCGACGGGCGGTAGGTCATCGGTGCCGCACCGCCCATGCCTCGATCAGCGAGTCGTGCGCGGCGGTCTGCGTGTACGCCTTGTGGATCCGGATGGCGGCCGAGAGGATCGCGTCCGCCCGCTCGGTGCTGATCATCGGGTCCGCGATCGCCCGGCCGAGCCGGTACATGCGGTCCTGGTAGTTGCCGGTGTGTACGGCGGGGACATACCTCGGGTACATCGACTGCCGCGCGGACTGCTCGGCAGCCTGCTCGGCCTGGTCGTACGTCGGTGCGGGGTTCGGATCGATCTCTGCCATGTCTGGTTCTCCGGTTGGTTGGGGTGGGTGGGGTCGCCCTGTCCGTGAGGGGCGCACGGACCGAGGGGGAGGGAAATCCGTACGCGGACAGGACGACCCGGCTACGGGGTGGTGGCGGGCTGCTCGGCGAGCAGGACGGCCACGGGGACGCCGAGGAAGCCGGCGACGCGGTGCAGCTCGTTCACGTCGAACGCGATCTCGCCGCGCAGGCGACTCGACACCGACGCCTGCGAGAGCGACAGCTGCAAGGCGAGCGAGGTCTGCGAGATGTTGTGCCGCGCCATCTCGGCCCGGACGTTCGCACCGATCCGTTCGGCGGGGGTGTTGGTCATGACAGTGTTCTAACGGATGATCCAGTACTGTGTCAAACAGTAGAACTACGGGTGTCGCGGAATGGTGTATCGGCTCAGCTTGTAATTGACCCGCTACGCCGCTTAGCATCTTCGGTATGAGCACCCTGAAGGTTCTGCCCGACCTGTCGACCGATCTGGTCGACCAGGTTGCGGAGGAAGTGCGCGCTCACATGGCGCGCCGGCGCGTAACACAGGTCCAGCTGGCCGAGATCCTCGGCATCAAGCAGGTCAGCGTCTCCGAGCGACTGCGGGGTAAGACCCCGTTCCGGCTGGAGGAAATCGGCATCATCGCGACCGAGTTCGGCATCCACCCCGCCGTTCTCCTGGGTGGTCGAGGTGACTCCCCGTCACCAAACCGGGGCGTTACTGGCGCGTAACAAAGCGCCTGTGAACCCCCTGGGAACGATCGGGACCGGAAATCTGCCCTGCCCTGGTGATCGGCCCCCGTGACCGCGGGGGGAGAATGGCCGGCGTGCCCGATCACACAGAACAGTCCGCCAAGCTCTTCGACAGGGCCTCCACTGTCACCCCGGGCGGGGTCAACTCTCCGGTCCGGGCGTTCCGCGCCGTCGGCGGCGTCCCGCGCTTCATGGCCTCCGGTGACGGATGTCACATGACCGACGTCGACGGCAACCGGTACCTCGACCTGGTCAGTTCCTGGGGCCCGCTGCTGCTCGGCCACGCCCACCCCGAGGTGATCGCCGCCGTCCAGACCGCGGTTGCCCGCGGTACGTCGTACGGGACGCCGACCGAGACCGAAGTACTGCTCGGCGAGGAGATCGTCGCCCGGACGCCGGTGGACAAGGTCCGGCTGGTGTCGTCCGGGACCGAGGCCACGATGTCCGCGCTGCGGCTGGCCCGCGGGTTCACCGGGCGGAACAAGATCGTCAAGTTCGCCGGCTGCTACCACGGTCACGTGGACGCACTGCTCGCGCAGGCAGGTTCCGGCGTACTGACGCTGGGCATCCCGGGGACGCCGGGCGTCACCGAGGCGACCACGGCCGACACGATCGTGCTGCCGTACAACGACCAGGCGGCCGTGACGGCGGCGTTCGCGGAGTACGGCGACCAGATCGCGGCAGTGATCACCGAGGCGTCGCCGGGCAACATGGGCGTCGTCCCGCCGCGGGACAACTTCAACGGCTTCCTCGCCCAGGTGTGCAAGGAGAACGGCGCGCTGTTCATCTCCGACGAGGTGATGACCGGGTTCCGGATCACCAAGTCCGGCTGGTTCGGCGTGGACGGCGTACGGCCGGACCTGATGACGTTCGGCAAGGTGATGGGCGGCGGCTTCCCGGCCGCGGCCTTCGGCGGGCGCGCCGACGTGATGGCGCACCTGGCGCCGGAGGGTTCGGTGTACCAGGCCGGAACCCTGTCCGGGAACCCGGTCGCCACCACCGCCGGCCTGACCACGCTCCGGCTGGCCACCGACGAGGTGTACGCGAAGCTCGACGAGACCTCGCTCACCATCCAGCGGCTGGTGTCGACCGCGCTGGACAAGGAAGGTGTGCCGCACGTCATCTCCGCGGCCGGGAACCTCTTCAGCGTCTTCTTCGTGGAGTCCTCGGAGGGACCTGCCGAGATCCGGGACTTCGCCGGAGCCAACGCCCAGGTGCTGCCCCGGTTCACGGCGTTCTTCCATGCCATGCTGGACGCCGGCGTCTACCTGCCGCCGAGCGCGTTCGAGGCCTGGTTCGTGAGCGCGGCGATCGACGACGACGCGCTGGCGGAGCTGGAGTCCGCACTGGCACCGGCAGCCCGCGCGGCCGCCGCCGTACAAGAGTGAGAGGACAGCGGTGACCGAAACCACGGTCGTGCACCTGATGCGGCACGGCGAGGTGTACAACCCGACCGGTGTGCTGTACGGCCGGATCCCCGGGTACCACCTGTCCGAGCTCGGCCGGCAGATGGCCGAGCGGGTCGCGGAGCACGTGAAGGGCCGCGACATCGTGCACCTGGTCTGCTCGCCGCTGGAACGGGCCCAGGAGACGATCGAGCCGATCGCCAAGGTGTTCGGGATCACCCCGGACATCGACGAGCGGGTGATCGAGGCCGCGAACCTGTTCGAGGGCAAGAAGTTCGGCGTCGGCGACGGCGCGCTGAAGAACCCGAGCGCCTGGTGGCTGCTGCGGAACCCGTTCAAGCCGTCCTGGGGCGAGCCGTACCCGCAGCTCGTCCGCCGGATGCGGGACGCCGTCGAGACGGCCCGCCAGAAGGCCGCCGGCCACGAGGCGCTGATCGTCTCGCACCAGCTGCCGATCTGGATCGTCCGCTCCGCGATCGAGGGACGCCGGATGTTCCACGACCCACGCAAACGCCAGTGCAGCCTCGCGAGCCTGACGTCGTTCACGTTCCACGGCGACCAGATCGTCTCGGTCGGCTACTCCGAACCAGCGAAGGACCTGCTCCCGGTGAAACACCCGAAGAAGTTCGTCGGAGGGGCCTGATGCGACGCGCCGTACTGTTGACCGCCGCTGTGCTACTGGCGGTGACCGCGTGCTCGTCGGGTCAGCAGGCGGCGCAGAACCGCCAGGGCCAGGCAGGCTTCGTGAGCGGCAACGGCAACGTGTCGGTGTTCGCCGCCGCGAAGCGTGAGGCCGCGCCGGAGCTGACCGGGAAGACGCTCGACGGCAAGACCTGGACCCTGTCGGAGCAGAAGGGCAAGGTCGTCGTCCTGAACGTGTGGGGCTCGTGGTGCCCGCCCTGCCGCAAGGAAGCGCCCGACCTGGTCGCGGCCGCGAAGGAGCTGGGCCCATCGGTGCAGTTCGTCGGGCTGAACACGCGGGACCTCGACCCGGCGCCGGCGAAGAAGTTCGTGCAGGAGTTCGGCGTTCCGTACCCGAACGTCTACGACCCGAACGGCAAGGCGCTGCTGCGGTTCCGCGGTCAGATCTCGCCGGCCGCGATCCCGACCACGCTGGTGATCGACAAGAACGGCAAGGTCGCGGGGCGGGTTGTCGGCGAGGTCACCAAGCAGACCCTGCTCGGCATGGTGAAGGACGCCGGTTGAGCTGATGGGACAGTGGTTCGCCTCGTCGATGACGGGCTCGATGCTGGTCGCGCTGCCGATCGCCGTGCTGGCCGGAGCGATCTCGTTCTTCTCGCCGTGCGTCGTACCGCTGCTGCCCGGCTACCTGTCGTACGTCACCGGTCTGTCCGCCGCCGAGCTCGGCTCCGGGAAGCGCGGCCGGATGCTGGCCGGTACGGCGCTGTTCGTGGCCGGGTTCTCCGCCGTGTTCATCCTCACCGGCGTGCTGTTCGGCAAGGTCGGTGACCTGCTGATCGACCACCAGACCGCGATCACCCGGGTACTCGGCGCGTTCACCGTCGTGCTCGGGGTGGTGTTCCTCGGCGGGTTCGGTTTCCTGCAGCGCGACGTCCGCGTGCACCGGGTGCCGGCGGTCGGGATCGCGGCCGCGCCGCTGCTCGGCGTACTGTTCGGTTTCGGGTGGACCCCGTGTATCGGGCCGACGCTCGGGACCGTGATGACGCTGGCCACCACCCAGGGCAGCACCGGGCGCGGCGCCACGCTCGCGCTGGTGTTCAGCCTCGGGCTCGGGATCCCGTTCATCGTGGCGGCGCTGGCGTTCCGGCGGATGCTGGCCGCGGTGGCGTGGGTCCGCAAGCACCAGCTGCTGGTGATCCGGATCGGCGGCGTACTGATGATCGCGGTGGGACTGCTGCTGCTGACGGGAGTGTGGGACTCGATGACCGCGGACCTTCGGCAGTGGGTCGCCAACTTCGGATCGGCGGTCTGAGATGACCGAGGTCAAGGACTCCATCACCGCACCGACGGGCAACTCCGGCAACGAGCCGCCGCCGGCCCTCGGCCTGGTCGGCTGGCTGCGCTGGATGTGGCGGCAGCTGACCTCGATGAAGACCGCGCTGGTGCTGCTGTTCCTGCTGGCGCTCGGCGCGGTGCCCGGGTCGCTGATCCCGCAGACCCCGATCGACCCGATCAAGGTCTCGGACTTCCTCGCCGCGCACCCGAAGCTCGGCCCGTTCTACGACAAGCTCGGGCTCTTCGACGTCTACAAGTCCGCGTGGTTCTCGGCGATCTACCTGCTGCTGTTCATCTCGCTGATCGGCTGCGTCGTACCGCGGCTGTCGGTGTACTTCAAGGCGCTCCGCGCCCGCCCGCCGAAGCCGCCGCGGAACCTGAACCGGCTGTCCGGCTACCAGAGCTTCGAGGTCGACGCCCCCGGTGACGTGCTCGAGGTGGCGACACGGGAGCTGAAGCGCCGCCGCTTCCGCGTCCAGGCGTACGACGGTGCCGTCGGCGCCGAGCGCGGCTACCTCCGCGAGGCCGGCAACCTGCTCTTCCACTTCTCGCTGATCCTCGCCCTGATCGGCGTCGCCTGGGGCTCGCTGTTCGGCTACCACGGCACCGTGCTGGTTGTCGTCGGCAACGGCTTCTCGAACTCGGTCGCGCAGTACGACGACTTCACCCCGGGCCGCGCCTTCAGCGGCGACGACGACCTGCCGCCGTTCTCGCTGACCGTCAAGGACTTCCAGGTCAAGTTCCAGCAGGACGGGCCCCAGAAGGGCGCGGCGCGGTCGTTCAAGGCGCAGCTGCAGTACCAGGAGACGCCGGATGCCCCGGAGAAGTCGTACCTGCTCGAGGTGAACCACCCGTTGAACGTGGACGGCTCGACCGTGTTCCTGCTCGGTCACGGGTACGCGCCACGGGTCACGGTCCGCGACGGCCAGGGCAACGTGGCGTTCTCCGGACCGGCACCGTTCCTGCCGCAGGACGCGAACTTCTCGTCGTTCGGCGTCATCAAGGCCCCGGACGCCCGGCCGAAGACGCTCGGCTTCGAGGGCTACTTCCTGCCGACCGCCGTGATCGGCCAGCAGGGCCCGGTGTCGATGTTCCCCGACAGCCTGAACCCGGCGCTGGTGATGACCGGGTACTACGGGCGCCCGCAGCCCGAGACCGGGAAGCCGGAGTCGGTCTACCAGCTGGACAAGTCGAAGCTGACGCAGTTCACGCAGAACGGTGACAAGTGGCGGTTCCAGCTGGCGCCCGGTCAGAGCGCCGCGCTGCCCGACAAGGCCGGGTCGATCACGTTCGACGGCTACAGCCGGTGGGTGAAGCTGCAGGTCAGCCACACACCCGGGACGAACGTGGCGCTGGCGGGCATCCTGCTGGCGATTCTCGGCCTGATGGGCTCGCTGTTCGTGCACCCGCGGCGTACCTGGGTGCGCGTCCGGGAGCAGGACGGGCGTACCGTGGTCGAGGTCGCCGGTCTCGACCGGGGACTGGAGCGTGGGCTCGGTGACGAGATCGACGCGATCGTGAAGGCTCTGAGGAAGCAGGAGCAGGTATGAACTCGGCCACCCTGGCGCAACTGTCGAATCTGCTGATCCCGACGGCGACGATCATCTACGCGCTCGCCATGCTCGCGCACGCCGTGGAGTGGGCCGTCGGACTGCGGGTGGTGAAGAAGGACGAGACCGCCGAGTCGAAGGTCCTGGTCGCAGCGGACGGCGCCGAGGTCCCGGCCGCCACCGACTCCTCGACCGTCGAGGCTGCCGCGGACGACGAGCCGTCGTCGGTGCGCGGTGAGCAGGCCAGCCGGATCGGCGTCCTGCTGACCGTGCTCGCCTTCGTGCTGCACGCGGGCGGTGTGCTGACCCGCGGTCTGGCCGCGGGCCGGGTGCCGTGGGGCAACATGTACGAGTTCTCGATCACCGCGTCGCTGGCGGTCGCGATCGTCTACCTCGCGCTGCTCAAGCGGCAGCGGCTCCAGTGGCTCGGCCTGGGTGTCACGTTCGTCATCACCGCGGCCCTCGGCATCGCCGTACTGGCCTTCTACGTCCCCGCCGGAGACCTGCTGCCGGCTCTGCACTCGTACTGGCTGGTCATCCACGTGTCGGCGGCCGCGATCGCCGGCGGCGGGTTCACCCTCGGCGGGCTGGCCTCGGTGCTGTACCTGATCAAGTCCCGGGCCGAGGCGAAGGCAGTCGACGGCAAGCCGATGCCGGCCGCGCTGCGCCGCGTCCCCACGTCCGAGGCGATCGACGCCATCGCCTACAAGGTGCACGCGTTCTCGTTCCCGATCTGGACGTTCGGCGTCCTGGTCGCCGGCCCGATCTGGGCGTACTACGCCTGGGGCCGCGCCTGGGGCTGGGACCCCAAGGAGGTCTGGTCGCTGGTGACCTGGGTGGTGTACGCCGCCTACCTGCACGCCCGCGCGACCGCCGGCTGGCGCGGCCGCCGCGCGGCGCTGGTCGCGATCACCGGCTGGGTCGTGTTCCTGTTCAACTTCGTCGGCGTCAACCTGCTGCTCTCCGGCTTCCACGCCTACTCCGGCCTGTGATCCGGGGCTATGGGAACGGGTACTTCCAGGAGTAGTACTTGGTCTGCCCGGCGGTCTGCCGGAACTTCCCCAGGTCGTGGCGGGTTCCGGTCAGGACGGTGCCCTGCTTGTTCACGAACTCCCAGGCGAAGCGCAGCGTGACAGGGGCTCCGCGTTCCTTGCGGTACCGGATGTTCACCTGCGCCACCGCGGTGGTCGAGTAGCTGCACAGCCCGGTCTCGAGCCGTCCGGAGCTCAGGCGGTTACTCGCCCGGTCGCGGTAGGTGCCGTACTGGCAGTCGGTGATCCAGTCGGTTGCCGACGGCGTCAACAGCGTGCCGACCAGGGCGAGGGTTGCCGCGATGCCAGGCATCAGAAGGTCTTGTAGGAGGGGTCGGTGCCCTTCTGGAAGTGGACCCCGCTGCCGCTGTAGCTGACACTGAGGAATCCCCAGCCGGCCGAGGCGCTGAAGCCGGACTGACCCTGGTTGTGCTCGTAGGTGTACTGCGCTCCGTGGCCGTGCTTGGAGCAGCCCTTGGGCCGGGTGAGGATCACGTCGGTCACCCCGTGGTCGGTGACCATCTTGTGGCCGGACGTCGCGTCCTTCACGGCACTGATCGGCGCGTTGGTCCCCAAACCGCCGTGATACAGGTACGCCGCATTCGCCGTCTGCTCGTTGGTGTAGTCGTAGGTGCGCGTGATCGTCTGCTTGATCCGCGTACACCCGAGAGCCAACTGCACACTCGAGAGGTCCTCGGGCCTGACGCCGCCGACGAACCCGTCCCGGAAGTCCCAGATCCCCCGCGCGACAGTGCCCACCCAGACGAACCCGACGCTGAGGTTGTCCGCCGGGTTCTTCCCGGCCTTCCGCGCCGCCCACCGCCGATCGAGAACCCGCTGCGCCTCGGGCCCCGGAAGCGCTTGGGCAACGCCGTTCAGACTCACCTCGATCCCTGCCCCGGTGTACTGCCGCGAAACCCGATCAAGCCCGGCCAGATCAAGCGGGTGAGCCACCGCGAACTCGTACACCGGGTCACCGGCCGGCACCGCCGCAACGGCCGGGACCGGAGCCATCGCCAGTGCGAGAGTGCTGACAACAACGCCAAGACGCATGATCGTCACCCTTCACGTAATGTGTTCGTATGATTCCGGATCGTAATCAGGTCGGGGGTCGTCAAGCTGGGGTGAAGGCGTGTGTGATGCTGTGAGGCGAGGGAAGGGATCGCCGTGAAGGAATTTGCTACTTACACCGGCCTGCGGGCTGCCTTGTTTGCGGTTTGCTTCGCGGTGCTCTGGTTCGCGTTGAACACCTGGCTGTCCATCTTCCCGTTGCTGCTGATCGCGCTGATCATCTCGTCGATCCTGTCGATCTTCGTGCTGCGCGCCGCCCGGGACCGGCTGGCCGGGAAGATCGATACCCGGGCCACGAAGATCAGCACTCGCCTCGAGCAGGCTCGTTCCGCCGAGGACGACGACTAGAAGCTCTCCCCGCCTACACCAGGACGCGCCTCGGGCGGCTGTTCCGCGAGGGGTTATCCGTTCGAGTTGGTGGTTCTCTGCTGGTGTTAGAGCGGATAAGCCGCAACACGAGGGGAGATCCCCTCGTGTGCGGGCCGCCCAGGGATGGCGCCTCGGCTGGTCCTCGGGCTGGCTGGTGCGTGGGGCGGCTGGGTCTGTGGGGCGGGTCCGCGGAGAACCGTCGTACCAGTGATCGACTGGTACGGACAGTGACCTATGCCACTGATGAATTCCGGGCAAAATCGTTTGTGCATTCCTTCACATGAGTCGTAACGTGGTGGATGGAACGAAACCGTTTCGTTCCATCCGTGTTTTGACGACTACTCAAGGTGATGGCGATGGATGCAGGCGTGCGGCAGCGGCCGCGGGTCGAAGGTGGGCGTGAGGAGGAGATCCTCGACGCGACCGTCGCGGTGGTGGCCGAGCTCGGTTACGACCGGTTGACGATGGACGCGGTGGCGACGGCGGCGAAGGCGAGCAAGGCGACGCTGTACCGGCGCTGGTCCACCAAGGCCGAGCTGGTCGTGGACGCGATCAGCCGCGCCAAGGGCTGCCCGATGCCGGAGGACGTCGACACCGGCAGCCTGCGCGGCGACCTGATCTCGATGGCGTGCGGCGACGGCGGGTTCACCGACGAGTTGCCGATGTCGGTGGTGGCCGGACTGCTGACCGCCCTGCACCGCGACGACGACCTGCAGAAGGCCTTCCGGGAGCGCTTCCTGGCCCCCCGGAACGCGCTCACAAGCAAGGTGTACGAGCGTGCCGTCGCGCGCGGCGAGATCGCGCCGGACGTGGACGTCGAGCTGCTCTCGGTGACGCTGCCCGCGGTGATCATCCACCACGCCTACATCCTCGGCGTCGAGCCGACCGACGAACTGATCCTCCGAGTGATCGACAACGTGATCATGCCTGCGGCGCGGGGGTCGCAGGCGAGCTGAACCGGTGTGGGGCCGGTTCGCGACCAAGACAGTCTGCCAAGAGGGGAAAGCTTTCTTATGTCCGAAGGAACCATCAACGCCGATCCGCCGGAAGGACGGCCGGTCGACACCGTGGCCGAGGCCCCGGCGCACGGCCACCGCAATCTCGGTATCGCGCTCGCGCTGATCTGCATGGCGCAGCTGATGGTGGTGCTGGACGGCACCATCGTGAACATCGCGCTGCCGCACATCAAGGACGCGCTCGGCTTCAGCGACGCCTCGCTGCCGTGGGTGGTGAACGCGTACGCGCTGGCGTTCGGCGGTCTGCTGCTGCTCGGCGGCCGGATCGGTGACATCCTCGGCCGCCGCAAGGTGTTCGTCGTCGGTGTCGTGCTGTTCGGCCTGGCCTCGTTCGTCGGCGGTATCGCGCAGAGCGAGGGCGTCCTGCTGACCAGCCGGATCCTGCAGGGTGTGGCCGCTGCCATGGCCTCGCCGAACGCGCTGGCCCTGATCACCACGACCTTCCCGGCCGGCAAGGAGCGCAACCGCGCGATGGGCGTGTACGCCGCGATGTCCGGCGCCGGCGCGGCCGTCGGGCTGATCCTCGGCGGCGCGCTGACCGAGGCGTCCTGGCGCTGGACGTTCTTCATCAACACCCCGATCGGCCTGCTGGTCGCGGTGCTGGCCTTCCGGTTCCTCGGTGAGTCGGAGCGGCAGACCGGCAAGTTCGACCTGCCGGGCGCGATCACCGGTACGGCGGGTCTCACCTCGCTGGTGTACGGCCTGACGCACGCGGCCACGAACGGCTGGGGCGACACCTGGACGCTGATCTTCATCTTCGCCGGTCTCGGCCTGATCGGTGCCTTCCTGGCGATCGAGGCCCGCTCGCGGCACGCGCTGATGCCGTTCCGGATCCTGGCCAACAAGACCCGCGGCGTGAGCTTCTTCGTGATGCTGATCGTCGGCGCGGCGATGTTCTCGATGTTCTACTTCCTGGGCATCTTCGTGCAGTCGATCATGGGTTACAGCGCGCTCAAGACCGGTGTCTCGTTCCTGCCGTTCAGCGTCGGCATCGTGGTCGCGGCGCAGGTCGCGTCGGCGCTGGTAGCGCGGATCGACCCGCGCTGGATCGCCGGTGCCGGTGGCGTGTTCGTCGCGGCCGGGATGTTCGGGTTCAGCCGGCTGCAGGTGGACTCGACGTACCTGACGCACCTGCTGCCGTACATCCTGGTGCTGTCGTTCGGGATGGGCCTGATCTTCGTCCCGCTGACGCTGACCGCGGTCAGCGGCGTGGCGGCGGAGGACTCCGGCGTCGGTTCCGCGGTACTGAACACCGTGCAGCAGATCGGTGGTGCGGTCGGCCTGGCGCTGCTCGGCACGATCTCCACGAACGCGATCAAGGACAAGTTCACCGAGCTGGCCCCGGGCCTGCAGAAGGCGGCCGAGGCGGGGCAGTCGCCGGAGCAGCTGAACCAGCTCAAGGGACAGTTCATGGCGCTGGCCACCACGCACGGGTTCACCCGGGCGTTCCTGTGGTCGTCGTTCCTGGCGCTCGGCGCGGGCCTGATCACGCTGATCGGTCTGTCGATCAAGCACAAGGACCTGGCCAACGACGGGCAGAGCCCGGTCCACATGGGCTGACGAAGTCTCGAAGGGCCCTGCTTCCCGGGAGGGGGGAAGCAGGGCCCTTCGGCTGTTGTCAGAGGGGTTTGCGCATCACGAGTTCACGCCGTACGCCGTCGGCCATCACGTCGCCGGGCTCGTCGGTGTCGGCGTACCCGTGGCGGAGGTAGAGGTTGTGCGCCCGGTCGTTGCCCGGGACAACGGACAGCTTCAGGGTGGTCGCGCCGGTACCACGGGCCCAGTCCTCGACGGCCTGCATCAGGACGTTGCCGACGCCCTTGCCGCGGCCGGGCGGGGCGACCCACATCGACACCAGTTCGGCCGTGTCGCCGTCAGGACTGTGCTCATCAAGGAAGGCGCCCGCCATTCCGGCCGGCGTACCGTCGATGCTCGCGATCACCTGGTAGGCGCGGGGCTCGGACAGTCGTTGCCGCCAGCGGTCCTCGGGCGCGTCGGCCCAGTCCTCGTACCGCGAGCCGAACGCGAACGCGGCCTCCTGCAGCGCGGCCAGGCGGAGGTCGCGCCAGGTCTTCCAGTCGTCCGGGCCGATTGCTTGTACGTCGATCACGTCGTACAGGATGCAACCGGCCCGGGCCGGACACCAATCAGTTTCGGGGCGGGAACTTCGAGGAGACCCAGTCGCGGACGCCGCCGAGGCCGTCGCCGAGGTCGCGGATCAGCTTCGCCAGCGGGTCCTGTGAGCGGTTGAACGCCTCGGAGTACGACTTGGCCGCGTTCTTCGCCTCCTGGGAGATCGACGCGTCGGCGTCGCCCTGGCGCTTCGGGTAGTCGCCGGAGACGATCGTCATGTACTCGCCCTCGTCCACCCAGCGGCGCAGCTCGTGCGCCCGGATCACGGCCAGCGGGTGCGACTGCGCCTCGAGCAGCAGCAGCTTCAGCACGCTGTCGCGCAGGTCGCCGGCGCTCTCGTACTCCGTGCCCTGGGCAAGGAACGCGGTGGTGTCCAGCTCCTGCAGCTGGCCGCCGCTGGCGAGCTTCATCTGCACCCGGAGCGCGACCGCCGGGTCCTGCGTCGCGAGCAGACCGGCCCGGTCGCCGGACAGCTCCGCCTTCCGGGACCACTCGTGCAGCGCGGCGATGATCGCGCGCAGACCGAGCGCGCCGATCGGCATCCAGTTGAACGCGCCGGTCAGCCGCATCAGCCACATCAGCAGCGACTGGTACAGCGCGTGACCGCTCTGCGCGTGCCCGAGCTCGTGCCCGAGGACGAATCGCAGCTCTTCCTCGTCCATGCCCTGAAGCAGCGCGCTGTTCACCACGATGAACGGCTTGTCCATGCCGATCGTGACCGCGTTCCAGATCGGGCTGTTCGTGACGTACAGCTCCGGCAGGTCCCGCACGTCGAGGGTGCTCGCCGCCTCGGTGTACAGCCGGTTCACGGTCGGGAACTGCCGCTCGTCGACCCGGATCGCCGAGCCCAGGTACTGCAGCCGGAAGGCGCGCTCGTTGATCAGCCCGGACATCTTCCGCAGTACGTAGTCGAACCCCTTCAGCTGCCGCAGCGCCACCAGCGCGCCCCGGTCCGCGGGGTGCTCCCACGCCCGCGAGCTGATGTCGGTCAACGTCACCCGCTGCCGCGTCGGCCGATCACTGTTCTCGGTCATCGTTCCCCCTGCCCGGTCGTCATGGGTTCCGACAGTAGCTCGCTTTCGGGGTCCTGCGGGGATTGAGCGCCCACGCCACCAGCAAGCTCGGTACCCACCCGACCGGTACCGCCCACCAACGGACGTACGTCGCCGCCGCGAGCGTCGTACCGACCGACAGCCCCGTCCCGCAGAACCAGTACCAGACCGCGTTGCCGACGGGCCGCCGCCCGCCCCGCCGGTAGCCGACCCAGCCGAGCAGGAGCGTCGCCGGCAATGCGAGCGCCACCGCCCCGAATGCCACCACGCCCAGAATCAGCGCGACGTCAGCGGGGGAGAACTCGACCGGCCCGAGCGGAATCATGCCTGCGATCCTCCCGGAGCCGGGCCCGGTCACCGAGCGTAGGAATACTCAAATCGGGCCGGAAGTCCTAGCCTGGCCCGCATGAGTGAGGTTGACGGGGTGTGCCGCGAGGTCGATCGCCGCGACGAGAAGGCCCGTGCCTGGGTGTCCGAGGCGATCCGGATCGTGGACGCCGACGCGAACCGGAGCGCGGACACGCATCTGCACGTGTTCCCGATGCCGGAAGGTACCGGTGTCGACCTGTACCTCAAGGACGAGTCCGTGCACCCGACCGGCTCGCTCAAGCACCGCCTGGCCCGGTCGCTGTTCCTGTACGCGCTGTGCAACGGCTGGATCCACGAGGGCACCACGGTGATCGAGGCCTCCAGCGGCTCCACCGCGGTCAGCGAGGCGTACTTCGCCCGGCTGCTCGGTCTCCCGTTCGTCGCCGTGATGCCGCGCTCGACCAGCCCCGAGAAGGTCGGGCTGATCGAGTTCTACGGCGGCCGCTGCCACTTCGTCGAACGTTCCGGCCAGATCTACGGCGAGGCCAAGCGCCTCGCCGAGGAGACCGGCGGGCACTACATGGACCAGTTCACGTACGCCGAGCGCGCGACCGACTGGCGCGGCAACAACAACATCGCCGAGTCGATCTTCGGCCAGCTCGCCCTCGAGCAGCACCCGATCCCGACCTGGATCGTGGTCGGCGCCGGCACCGGCGGTACGTCGGCCACCATCGGCCGCTACGTCCGCTACCAGCGCCACGAAACCGCGGTCGCCGTCGTCGACCCCGAGAACTCCGCGTTCTTCCCGGCCTTCGAGGCCGGCGACCACGAGTTCTCCACCGGCCGCCCGTCCCGGATCGAAGGCATCGGCCGCCCCCGCGTCGAACCGTCCTTCGTGCTCGGCGTCGTCGACCGGATGATCTCCGTCCCCGACGCCGCCTCGATCGCCGCCATGCGCTTCTGCTCCCGCGTCACCGGCCGCCTCGTCGGCGGCTCCACCGGCACGAACCTCTGGGGCTCCCTCCGGCTGGCCGCCGAAATGCGTCGTACCGGCGCCCGCGGCAGCATCGTCACGCTCCTCTGCGACAGCGGCGAACGCTACGGCAACACCTACTACGACGACACCTGGCTCCGCACCGCCGGCATCGACATCACCCCGTACGCCTCCACCCTCGAAACCTTCGCCACCACCGGCCACTGGACCGAACCGGAGTAGCCCCGAACTCCGGGAATGCGACAGTTGCTGGTGACCGCGAGGGATGTGCTGTGACCCGGATCCTGATCACCGGGATGTCCGGCGCCGGCAAGACCACGGTGCTCGACGAGCTCGGCCGCCGCGGCCGCCGTACCGTCGACACCGACTACGACGGCTGGACCCGTCCGGACGGCACCTGGGACGAGCCACGCATGCGCGAGCTCCTGGCGTACGACGAGGTGATCGTCTCCGGCACCGTCGAGAACCAGGGCATGTTCTACGACCGCTTCCACCACGTCGTCCTGCTCACCGCGCCGCTCGAGACCCTCCTCGAGCGGGTCCGCCGACGGACCAACAACCCGTACGGCCGAAGCCCAGCAGAACAAGCCGAAATCACGCAGTACGTCCGCACCGTCGAGCCGCTTCTCCGCCAAGGAGCGACCCTCGAACTGGACACCCGGCAACCCATAGCCAGACTCGCGGACACCGTCGAGCAGCTGCTCTAGCGACCCGTACCGTCCTCGAGGATCCAGGTGAGGAGGGACCGGACGTCCTCCGCCCGCGCGACCGGGCTGTCGTACGTCGTCGGCGTGCCGGGGGTCTCGCGGATCGCGAGGGCCTCGCGGGCGAGCTGGTGCCAGCGCGGGTCGAGGGAGTCGATCATGTACCGTCCGGCGCCGCTCTTCGAGGTCAGCGTGCGGGTGGTCAGCAGGTGGTGGAGCCGGGGCGCGCCGAGGGCGACCCAGGCGACGGCGGCGTCGTTCTGGCCGGCCGTGGCGAGGTCGGCGGTCGCGATCCGCTCGCCGATGCGTCGCCAGTACGTGTCGAGGTTCGTGCGGGTGAACGAGATCAGCTCGTCGAGGTTCGTGAACACCGGCGGTACGTCGCCGCGGACGACCACCGGCCGCTCGGCCAGTTCGTGCCAGGTGACGAGGTTGAGGTCGATGCTGCCCGCGGGATCGAACACACCCTGGAAGAACACCGGACGGGTCCCGAGCGTCGACGGATCGGCGGCCAGATCGGCCGCGGTGCAGTGGAAGCCGTCGAAGGTCAGTTCGGCTTTCGCAGCCTCGTGGATCTCCTGTAGGACAGCGTTTTCTGGAATTTCCTTCCACATCGCGACGAAGTCGACATCGCTGCCGGGGAAGAACTCGCCCCAGCAGATCGACCCGTGCAGGAACAGCCCGGTGAGCTGCCCCGGGAGCCGGCCGTCGACCTCCGCCAGAAAACGATCGGTCAGCTCCGCGACAGCGGCCGGAAGCGTCACGATCCGCCGAGCGCCAGTCCGGCGCCGAGGCCGATGGCGTAGAGGAGTTCGGTCAGGCCGGTGTTCTTCAGCACGGGGATCAGCGCCGGGCCGACCGCGTCGCTGAGGACGACCCGCGTGGACGTGATCGCCAGCGGTACGGCGATGAACGCCAGCAACGCCCAGGGTGTCGCGATCGCCGAAACGGAGGCCAGGACGAAGGCGAGCGCGGTCAGGGCGGCGTACAGCCGGCGGGAGTTCGGTGCACCGAGGACGACGGCCAGTGTGCGCTTGCCGGTCACCGAGTCGGTCGGGATGTCGCGGAGGTTGTTCGCGACCAGCAGCGCGCAGGCGATCGACCCGACCGAGACGGCGCCCGCGACGGCGGTCCAGTGCAGGGACTCGGCCTGGACGTACGTCGTACCGAGCACGGCGACCAGGCCGAAGAACAGGAAGACGCTGACCTCGCCGAGCGCGCGGTAGCCGTACGGCTTCTTGCCGCCGGTGTAGAACCAGGCGCCGAGCAGCGACGCGGCGCCGGCGACCAGCAGCCACCACGTGGTGGTCGCACAGAGCACGATGCCGAGTGCGGCGCCGACACCGAAGCAGGTGAACGCGGCCGTCTTCACCGAGCGCGGGGTGGCGACCTTGGAGCCGACCAGGCGCAGCGGGCCGACCCGGTTCTCGTCAGTACCGCGGATGCCGTCGCTGTAGTCGTTGGCGTAGTTGACGCCGATCTGCAGCGCCAGCGCGACGCCGAGCGCCAGTAGTGCCTTCCACCAGACGAAGCCGTCCTGGTAGGCGGCCGCGCCGGTTCCGACGAGCACGGGCGCGATCGCGGCGGGCAAGGTGCGCGGGCGGGCACCTTCGATCCACTGGGCAGGGGTAGCCATGAGCATCGATTCTGTCAGCCACACGGCCAACCGCGAGCGGCGGGCCGGACGTGTGTCCTAGCTCTCCAACGTGCTGGGAGCCGGGCGCGGGCCGTACGCTCGGTGTGACATGTCTACCTTGCGGCTGATTCCCGGTACGCCGGATGCGGTGTTGGCGGCGCTGAGCGACGTACTCGACGGGAGCGGTACGCCGTTCGCCCCGGTGCCGGCGGACGCGGTCGGGGCCGCGCGGGTGCATCAGGCGGCGGCGCCGGACGAGCCGGTCGAGGACGGCTGTGCTGTGGTGCTGACCACGTCCGGGTCCTCGGGTGAGCCGAAGGGCGTACTGCTGTCGCGGGACGCGCTGATCGCCTCGGCGGTCGCCACCCACGACCGGCTCGGCGGCCCGGGGCAGTGGCTGCTGCCGATGAAGCCGTACTTCGTCGGCGGCCTGCAGACCCTCACCCGCTCGCTGGTCGCCGGGACGACGCCGGTCATGGTCGGCGACGACTTCAGCGCCGCGGCCGGCCGCCTGACCGGGGACCGGCGGTACACCGCGATGGTCCCGACGCAGCTGGCCCGGTACCTCGACACGGACCTGGACGCGCTGCGGTCGTTCGACGCGATCATCATCGGCGGGGCGTCGACGCCCGAGCCGCTCAAGGCCCGCGCGCGGGAGGCCGGCGTGACCGCGATTCCGGCGTACGGGATGACCGAGACCGGCAGCGGGTGCGTGTACGCCGGGGTGCCGCTGGACGGTACATCGATCGACCTCGACGACGGGCGGATCCTGATCAAGGGCAGCACGCTGTTCTCCGGGTACCGGCTGCGCCCGGAGCTCACCGCCGACGTCCTGCGGGACGGCTGGTTCCGTACGCAGGACCGTGGCGAGCTGGTGGACGGACGGCTACGCGTAGTCGGCCGGGTGGACGACGTGGTGATCTCCGGCGGCGTGAACGTGACCCTGACGACCGTGCAGGCGCGGCTGCTCGAACATCCCCGGGTGAAGGACGCGGTCGTGCTGGGAGCGCCCGACGCCGAGTGGGGGACCAGGGTGGTCGCGTTCGTCGTCGGCGAGCCCGCACGCGACGAGGTCCGCGACTGGGTCAGCGAGACGCTGCCGCGGACCTGGGCACCGCAAGACGTCGTCCGGCTGGAGGCGTTGCCGATGCTTGCGTCGGGCAAGGTCGACCGGCAACGGCTGCTGGAGGACGTGCGGTGATCACGTACTCGATCGGCCTGAAGAACAAGTTCCGCGGTATTACCGTGCGCGAAGGCATGCTGTACGAAGGCCCTGCGGGCTGGGCGGAGTGGAGCCCGTTCCTGGACTACGACGACGCCACCTGCGTCTCCTGGCTCCGGGCAGCACGTGAAGCCGCCGAGGACGGCTGGCCGGCACCGGTACGCGACCAGGTGCCCGTCAACTGCACCGTTCCGGCAGTGGGCCCGGAAATGGCCGCGGCCATCGTCAGAGCCTCCGGATGCAGTACGGCGAAGGTCAAGGTGGCTGAACCGGGTCAGACGCTCGCCGACGACCTGGAGCGCGTGGAAGCGGTACGGGACGCCATTGGCAACGGGAACGTCCGTGTCGACGCCAACGGGTTGTGGACGGTCGACCAGGCGCTACAGAGCCTCAAGGAGCTGCAGCGGTTCGAGTTGGAGTACGTCGAGCAGCCCTGCGCGACTGTTGAGGAGCTGGCCGACGTCAGGCGGCGTACGGACGTCCCTGTCGCGGCTGACGAGTCCATCCGCCGGGCCGAGGACCCGTTGCGGGTGAAGAAGCTCGACGCGGCCGATATCGCCGTACTGAAGGTGCAGCCGATCGGTGGGGTCCGTGCGTGCCTGGATATCGCAGAACAGATCGGACTGCCTGTAGTGGTCTCGTCGGCGCTTGAGACGTCAGTAGGGATCGCGGCCGGCGTGGCACTCGCGGCTGCGCTTCCAGAGCTCCCGTACGCGTGTGGTCTGGCCACGGTCTCCATGTTCACGCAAGAGGTCGTTGCTGAGCCGCTCCTGCCCGTCAACGGATTCCTGCCGGTCAAACGCGTCGTCCCGGATCCCCAGCTACTACAGGGCGCACGGGCTGATGCAGACCGGACAAAGGTGTGGGAAGAGCGGCTGGCCCGAGTAAGGAGTGCCGGATGAACCCGTCCACAGCGTTCGCGACTGTGGTGGTCGATGAGCTGATCCGCTGCGGTGTCCGCGAAGCCGTGGTGTCGCCAGGGTCCCGCAGCGCGCCCCTGGCGCTGGCGCTGGCCGCCGCGGACCGTGACGGGCGGCTGCGGCTGCACGTACGCATCGACGAACGTACTGCGGGCTTCCTGGCCATCGGACTCATCCGGGGCACCGGGCTGCCGGTGCCCGTTGTGACCACATCGGGTACTGCGGTGGCGAACCTGCACCCTGCCGTGCTCGAGGCGTCGCACAGCGGGCTCCCGTTGATCGTGCTGAGCGCCGACCGGCCGCCGGCGCTACGGGGGAGCGGGGCGAACCAGACGACCGATCAGCTGAAGGTGTTCGGCACTGCGGTTCGGCTGTTCCACGAGCTGGGTACGCCGGTGCGTGAGGTCGGCCAGGTGGCGTACTGGCGGTCCGAGGTCGCGCGGGCGGTGGCCGACGCTACCGGTGCCAGGTCCGCTGACCCGGGTCCGGTGCAGCTCAACTGCCCGCTCAGCGAGCCTTTGGTACCTACCGAGGGTCCTGACTGGCCTGAGCCGTTAACAGGTCGCGGTACCGGGCCGTGGACGGCTGTGCATGCTGCGGCCGCGCAACCAGCGGCGTTGTCTCCCGGGCCGAGGACCGTGGTGGTTGCCGGTGACGGGGCATCGCAGGCGGCGCGGCTGGCGGCAGAGGCGGGGCGGTGGCCGTTGTTCGCTGAGCCTTCCAGCCGGGCACGGACCGGGCCGGCCGTCGTGAGCGCATACCGCTTATTGCTGCAGGCAAGCGAATTGGCGGGCGAGATCGAGCGGGTGCTGGTCTTCGGGCATCCGACGCTGTCCCGGCCGATCTCGCAGTTGTTGGCGCGGCCGGACGTCCAGGTGGTCGTGGTGTCGCCGACCGGGCTGTGGCCGGATCCGGCGCATCGGGCGGCGTCGGTGGTGACCGGGCTGGAGGTCACCGCGCCGGACACGACCGACTGGCTCGCGCGCTGGCAGGCCGCCGACCAGGCGGCCCGGCCGGAGATCGACAAGCTGCTCGCGGACGGCCTCAGCGGACCCCGGATCGCCCAGCTCGTCGGCGAGGCCGTCGGCGCCGACGGCATGCTCGTGGTCGCCTCCTCGAACCCGGTCCGCGACCTCGACCTGGCCCCGGTCGTCCCGATCCGGACGATCGCGAACCGCGGCCTGGCCGGGATCGACGGCACGATCTCGACCGCGGTCGGCGCCGCGCTCGCGAACGCGGGCCCGACGTACGCGCTGATCGGCGACCTCGCGTTCCTGCACGACTCCAACGGGCTGGTCATCGGCCCCGACGAGGCCCGCCCGGACCTGCGGATCGTGGTCGTCAACGACAACGGCGGCGGTATCTTCTCCACCCTCGAGCAAGGCGACCCGGCACACGCCACGCACTTCGAGCGCGTCTTCGGTACACCGCACAACGTGGACCTGTCCGCACTGTGCGCCGCGACCGGTACGCCGTACACGCTCGTGCAGACGGCCGACGAGCTGCGGGCCGCGCTCGCGCCGACGGTGGCCGGGTTGGACGTGGTCGAGGTACGGATCTCCCGCGACGGCCACCGGCCGTTGAACCGGTCGCTGGTCGAGGCGCTCAAGCAGCTGTAACAGGGACCTTCTGCGCCGGTTGGAGCGTACGGAGGTGGTTGAGCAGCGGCAGCGCGATCGCGATCACCAAGGCGGTTGTGGTGAGGATCGGGATGGTCGCACCGCGCAACGACGAGTTGAGCGGTGCCGCGATCGTAAAGATCAGGCTGACCGCGGTGATGATCGTGGTCAGCCGCCGGCCGGGACGGGCGACCGCCAGGAACGGCAGGCACCACAGGAAGTACCAGTCGTGCGCACTGGGTCCTAGGACGACAACCGCGAGCAGGGCCACCCCTACAGCACGTGCTGCGTAGTGGATGGACGACCTGAGGCTCAGCCACGCGATCAGGCTCAAAGCGGCGAGCATGCCGATCAGCCGCACGATCTGGAGAGCCTGGGCGGCGGCAGTGTCCTCTCCCAGCCAGCCGAGTACGCCGGACGCCGCCATGCCGATCAGGTTGGCGATGGAGAACGGTGAACGGACCAGCCCCGGTACGTCGAGCGCACCGAGCCAGCCGGAGCCCACACCGGTCAGGGCGCCGATCGTGACCAGCGTGACGACTGAGACGAACCCGGCGATCACCAGGCTCGCGAAACGGTGCAGCCGACCGGCCAACGGGCTCATGACCGCGGCGATGGCGATCGCTACCAGCCCGCCCGGGAGCTTTACGGCGGCAGCGGCTCCGGCTACGACGGCCGCCGTACCCCAACGGCCCGTCAGGGCGAGTGCGAAGGCGCTACAGGAGAGCCCGAGCATCAGGATGTCGTTGTGGGCGGCGCCGATGCCGTGGGTGATCAGCATGGGGTTCAGGACGACCAGCCAGGTCGCGAAGGCTGGGTCGACGCGGCAGGCGGTCGCGAGGCGCGGTATGGCCCAGGCGATGAGGACTATGCCGAGTACGGCGAGCAGGCGGTGCGCCAGCATCAGCAGGTACGGGTTCATGGTCAGGTGGGCGACCAGGCCGCCGTACGCGAGCGGTAGGGGACCGTACGGTGCAGGGGTCTGCATCCACATCGGGTCGACGGCCTCGACGATGTGGCCGGTGAGTACGGCGGGTCCTACGTCGTACGGGTTGTAGCCCTCCGCCACGAGCGCGCCCTGGGCCGCGTAGCTCCAGGCGTCGCGGCTGAACAGTGGCGGCGCCAGGAGCAACGGAATACTCCAGTACGCCGTCATCCGGAGCAGGGGGAGCCGTTCACCGGCCATCACCCGTCGTCCGGCAGTCAACCAGGCCCAGGCCATCAGCCCGAGCCCGGCCACCATGAACGTCAATCCGACCATCCGCCCGGCCAAGGAGTCCCGCAGCGGAAACGACGCAACCCACGAGGACTGGGGCACCACCGACGTCACCAGACTCGCGAGCGCGACGATGACAGAGCCGACGACCCCACGGACCATCGGCGAACGCATGGCGGCACCGTAGCGCCGCCATGCGACCGCCTGATGAACGCTAGGCAGATTCCTTCCGGAAAGTCCTTGCGCCGACAGCTAGTCCGATGATCGTCAGCAGGACGACCCAGAACAGGCCCCACAACGAGGCCGAGCTGCTGATGTCGCCGCGGAAGAGGGCGCGGACGCCGTTGACCACGTGCTTGAGCGGGCTGATGTCGGACAGCCGCTGGAGCCACTTCGGGCCGATCTGCATCGGCAGGAGGATGCCGGACAGCAGCAGAAGTGGCATCGCGATCCCGTTGAGCAGCGGGGCGAGGGCGTCCTCGCTCTTGGTGATCAGCGCGACCGAGTACGACAGCGAGGCGAACGTGGCGCCGAGCAGCGCGACGATCACCAGCGACAGCAGTACGCCGCCCCACGGCGCGCGCAACCCGAGCGGCAGCGCGGCGAGCAGCAGCAGGATCGACTGCGCGACGAGGACGACGACGTCCCGCAGTACCCGGCCGGCCATCAGCGCGATCCGGGACGCCGGGGTGACCCGGTCCGCCTCGATCACGCCGGCCCGGTACTCCGCGATCAGGCCGAAGCCGACGAACATCGCGCCGAACATGCCGAGCTGCACGATCAGGCCCGGAATGAACACCTGGTAGGCGTTCGTCGCCTGGCCCTGGCTGATCTGCGCGGTGATCGGCTTCAGCAGCGGGCCGAACAGGAACAGGTACATCAACGGCTGGCTGAGCATCAGGATCGACCACATCGGGTTCCGCAGCGACAGCCGCATCGCCCGATGGAACACGATCCAGGTCTCCCGGAGGACGGTCATGCTGCGGTCTCCTTCTCCAGCACGGGCTGGCTGTCCTCGTCGCGGAGCGACCGGCCGGTCATCGTCAGGAACACGTCGTCCAGGGTCGGGCGATGGACCTCCACCCCGTGCAGCTCGATGCCCTGGGCATCGATCGAGCGGAGCAGCCCGGGCAGCACGGACCCGCCGCGCGGGATCCGGAACCCGACCACGTCGTCCTCGGTCTCGACGTCGACCGCACCGTCGAGCTCGCGGACGATCTTCATCACCGCCGGCGCCTGCGCGACGTCGGCGATGCTCAGCCGGACCGCGTCACCGGAGACCTGCTGCTTGAGGTTGTCCGGCGTACCGGCCGCGACGATCTTGCCGTGGTCGATGACCAGGATCCGGTCGCAGAGCGCGTCCGCCTCGTCCAGGTAGTGCGTGGTCAGGAAGATCGTCGCGCCGCGGTCGCGCAGCCCGCGGATGTGCTCCCACAGGTTCGCCCGCGCCTGCGGGTCGAGGCCGGTGGTCGGCTCGTCCAGGAAGATCAGCTTCGGGTCGTGGATCAGCCCCATCACGATGTCCAGCCGGCGCCGCTGGCCGCCGGACAGCGTCTTGCACTGCCGCCGCCAGAGCCCGGGCAGGTCGAGCTCCTCGAACAGCCGCTGCCCGTCCGCGGCCGCCTTCGCCTTCGGCACGCCGTACAGCCGGGCGTGGTCGACGACCTCGTCGCCGGCCACTGCCTCGGGCAGCGTGGAGCCGCTCTGCGGGACGTACCCGATCCCCCGCCGGACCCCGACCGGGTCCTTCGCCAGGTCGCACCCGGCCACTGTCGCGGTCCCGCTGGTCGGCTTGATCAGCGTCGCCAGCATCCGCATCGTCGTCGTCTTGCCGGCCCCGTTGGGCCCGAGAAAGCCGACGATCTCCCCGTCGGCCACATCCAGGTCGACTCCTTGGACGGCCTGCACCGCCCCCCGCTTGGTCTTGAACGTCCGCACCAACCCGCGCGCTTCGATCATCATGCGAGCCAGTGTGGGTGATCAACTTTGACTAGTCAATCTTGAATAGCGGAGTTGGGGGGTGGATCAGGGATCTCCCCCCAATGCGTCACCATGCCCGGGTACGGCGCCCAGTCGGCCGGCTCGCCCGCGAACGCGTACGCGCCGTTCTGGATCCGCTCCAGGAAATCCCGCGTCCACAGCAGCTCGCCGTTGTCCCGGGCCGTCGTGATCCGGAACATCTCGACGACGTGGTTCGGCGTCGCCGGGTCCTCGAGGATCGCGCGTTCCGCGAACGGCTCGGACTTCACCGCGGACTCCAGTTGGGTGATCCGGGCCTCCAGCGCGGCGATCACCTCGTCGCGGCGCAGCGACCAGATGAAGCTGATCGTGGCCTGCATCTTGTCCGGATGGAACCCGTCGACCGTCCACAGCATCCCGCGGAGCAGCGCGAAGTACTCCGTCTCGCCGTCCGCCGTCAGCTTGTACGACGTGCGTCCGGGCCGGTGCGCGTCGTCCTGCGCGATCTCCTGCAGATACCCGTGCTTGGCCAGCGTCCGTAGCCCGGTGTAGATCGAGCCGGGGTTGATGTTCGCCCACGCCTGCACGTTCCAGGTCAGCAGTTCGCGGCGCAGCTGATATCCGTACGCCGGCTGGAAGATCCGGACGACGCCGAGCAGCAACAACCGCGTGGTGGACATGTTCGCAGTGTAAATCCGGGCGACCGGACCGCGCCCGAAGGCGTACGCTCCGCTGCATGGATGTCCGGGTGACGAGTGATCCGCAGGCCTTCGAGCGGACGGTTTTCCCTTTCCTGCAACAGGATCCGGTGCTGCACACGATCATCATGAGCAACGTCCACGAGCGCGCGAACGGCACCGCCCGCGCCGAGGACGAGCCGTCGTACTACGTGTCCGTGCACGCCCCGGACGTGGTCGGCGTCGCGATGCGGACGCCCGGGCGCGGCGTGTACGTCGGCGCGCTCCCCGAGGAGCTCGCGGACCCGATCGCCGAGGCGTACGCCGACGTACTGCCGGAGCTGAAGGGGGTCGCGGGCGACCGGCCGGCGGCGCTCCGGTTCGGGCAGCGCTGGTGCCAGCTGCGCGGCGGCACCGCGACCGAGACGCGGGGCACCCGGCTGCACAAACTGATCGAGCTCACCCCGCTCGCGGCGGACGGCGATCCGCGCCCGATGCGGTCCGACGACATCGAGGTGGTCGCCGCCTGGAGCGACGGGTTCGCCCTGGAAGCGACCGACGAGATCTCACCCGACAACCACGAGTGGGCCGAGCGGAAACTCGCGCTGGGCACGCTGGCGATCTGGGAGGCCGACGGCGTACCGGTGAGCATGGTCGGCCACCACTCGGCGCTGTTCGGCGTCTGCCGGGTCGGCCCGGTCTACACCCCGCCGGAGCACCGCCGGCACGGGTACGCCGGCGCCCTCACCAGCCACGTCAGCGCCACCATCCTTGCCGCGGGCAACCAGGCCTGCCTCTACACCGACCTCGCCAACCCGACCTCCAACAAGATCTACCACCAGGCGGGGTACCACCCGGTGGCCGACTTCGTCGACGTGGAGTTCACCACGTGATCGCCCGCACCGTACGTTTGAGAGGTCAGCCTCCGAAACGGTGGGTTCACCGCCTGCATGCAGGTAGCCAACCCACCATCTCAGTGGCTAACCCCTCAGAAAGCTGACCGCGCGGTCCGCGACTTCGTGGGGTACGGCTTCAGCTGATCTCGGTGGACTCGCCCGGGGCGAGGCCGAGGTACGGGCGCTCGTCGGAGTTCAGGAACCGGGAGAACATGCTCAGGCCGATCGGGCTGAGCAGGCCGTCGTGGATGCCGACCAGCTGGCTCGACGAGACCGTCCGGGCGTAGTCGACGGCCGGCGGCAGCGCGAACCACGGGCCGGAGATCGGCACCAGGTTCGTGTGCACCGCGCGGTCCGGCCGGGTGAACGAGTCGCCCGGGTGATAGACCGCGTCGTCGATCAGGAAGCCGACGTTCTCGCACGGCACGCCCCACTCGGGCAGGATCACCGCGTGGTCCTTGCCGTACGCACGGACCGCGAAACCGGCCGCGTCGAACGACTGGCCGTCGGCGACCACGTGCACCCGGTCGCCCAGCGCGGTCAGCTGCGCCGCGACGCCGGCGTTCGTGTACACCGGTACGTCGAGCGCGGCGACCCGGTCGACGTCGAGATGGTCCTGGTGCTCGTGCGTGACCAGGATCGCGTCGGCCTTCTCGAACGCGGCGTCCTCGCTGAACGACCCCGGGTCGACCAGCAGCGTCTTCCCGTCCTTCTCCAGCCGAACACAGGCATGAGCGAACTTCGTGAGCTTCATAAGTCTCCTAGGGCATCTCGCATCGGTACCAGCTTGGCGTTCGTCTCGGCCAGTTCGGCGTCCGGGTTCGAGCCCGCGACGATGCCGGCGCCGGCGAACAGCCGGACCCGGCGGGCGTCCTCGGGGTCGGCCTGGCCGCAGCGCAGGGCGATGCACCACTCGCCGTCGCCGGCCGCGTCCATCCAGCCGACCGGGCCGCTGAACCGGCCGCGCTGCATGCCCTCGATCTCGCCGATCAGGTCCCGCGCGACCGGGGTCGGCGTACCGCAGACCGCGGCGGACGGGTGCAGGGCGGCGGCCAGGCCGAGGGCGGAGGCGCCGTTGTTCGCGACGCCGGCGACGTCGGTGGCCAGGTGCATCACGTTCGGCAGGTGCAGCACGAACGGGGTCTCCGGGACGTTCATCGACGAGCAGTGCGGCTCCAGCGCGTCGGCGACCGAGCGGACCGCGAACTCGTGCTCCTCGAGGTCCTTCGAGGACCGCGCCAGCGACGCGGCCAGGGCCAGGTCGTGCGCGTCGTCGCCGGTCCGGCGGATCGTGCCGGCCAGCACCCGCGAGGTGATCAGGCCCTTCTCCCGGCGGACCAGCAGCTCGGGCGTGGCGCCGATCAGGCCGTCGACGGAGAACGTCCAGCAGTTCGGGTACGCCGTGGCCAGCCGGTGCAGCGGCCACCGCAGGTCGATCGGCTGCTCGGCGATCGCGATCAGGTCCCGGGCCAGCACCACCTTGTCCAGGTCGCCCGCGGTGATCCGGCGGACCGCGTCGGCGACGATGCTCGACCAGGCGGTCCCGGTCCGGGCACCGTCGGCGAACGTCACGTCGTACACCGGGGACGGCTCGTGGATCCGCAGCTCCGGCGGCGCGGCCAGCGAACTGGCCGGCGAGATCGTCGTCACCCAGGTGGTACCGGCCCGGCGGCCGACGATCACCTCGGGGACCACCAGCTCGCTCGGGTCGGAGTCGGTGAAGCCGAACGAGCCGAAGCACACCAGCCCGGAGCCCGGTACGCCGAGCTCGTCGCGGACCACGGCGGCCCCGACGAGCTCCTGCCACCAGCGCGCGGCCTGCTCGAAGCGGTTGCTCCCGGCAACGTCGAGCCGAGCGGCGACGCCCCAGCCGACGTGGCCGTCGCCCCGCCGTACCCACGCGAGTCCGCCGTCGTCCGGCAGATGGTCGAGCAGGTGCGCCGACACGCCGTCCACCGGTTGACTGCGAACCACCAACTGCGGTGCGGGGCCTCGGGTCGCGAGGGCCGC
The DNA here is from genome assembly GCF_054189145.1 of Kribbella sp. WER1. Taxonomy (NCBI): domain Bacteria; kingdom Bacillati; phylum Actinomycetota; class Actinomycetes; order Propionibacteriales; family Kribbellaceae; genus Kribbella; species Kribbella sp. WER1. The sequence continues at coordinate 5,536,619 of NZ_CM135186.1, forward strand.
ACGGCTACCTGGAGATGCACTCACGAAATGCAAGAGTATGCCTCCTGTCTTTCCACCCTCCCCTCGCGTGATGAACCTCGCGTCCTGCACCGCCCTCCGAGCACCATCTCCGGCGCCCAGGCGGGCACCTCGCTGCGTTGGAGGGCGAGGCACGATGAAACCCGCATCGAGCCCCGCCCTCCGCCTTGCGATGCACCCACCTGGACACCGGAGCCGGCGCTCGGATGACGGTGCAGGACACTAGACAGGTGACGCGCGCAGACCTGAGCAAGCAACCGCACGACGTGGCGGCCATGTTCGACAACGTCGCCGAGGGGTACGACCGGACCAACGCGGTCGCGACGATGGGGCTGGAGAAGCTGTACTGGCGGCCCGCGACGCTGGCCGAGATCGCGCCCCGGAAGGGGCTGAAGATCCTCGACCTGGCGGCCGGCACCGGCGCGTCCAGCATCAACCTGCGGGAGTCCGGGGCCGAGGTGGTGTCCTGCGACTTCTCGGTCGGCATGCTCACGGTCGGCAAGCGCCGGCACCCGGAGCTGGACCTGATCGCCGGTGACGCGCTGCGGCTGCCGTTCGCGGACGAGTCGTTCGACGTGGTGACGATCTCCTGGGCGCTGCGGAACGTGAACGACGTACCGCTGGCGCTGCGCGAGATGCTCCGGGTGACCCGGCCGGGCGGGCGGCTCGTCGTACTCGAGCAGTCGCATCCGACCTGGAAGCCGTTCCGGGTGGTGTACCTGGAGTACATGATGCGGGCGGTGCCGGCGGTGGCGAAGGTGGTGTCGACGAACCCCGAGGCGTACGAGTACCTGGCCGAGTCGACCCGCGCCTGGCTGCCGCAGGAGCCGCTGGCCCGGGCGATCGAGGACGCCGGCTGGACCAGGGTGCAATGGCGCAACCTGACCGGCGGCCTGGTCGCCATCCACCGGGCGGTCAAGCCCAGTTGATGCCCAGTTAATTACGCAACGGAATTTAAGCGAAATTGGCTTGCCCGCAAGGCGGTTGGGGCGAGTTTCGTGTCCACGTCAGGCAGTCCTAGACTGTCGAGTGAAGAGTGCTCGTGAAGTCGTTCACGAGCGCACACGCCCCCCAAGAACATCCAGGCCGGAGAGATGAGCCAGAGCGTGCCGAGCGGGCAGCAGGCGGAGACCGCCGATGTGATCGTCGTCGGTGCCGGACCCGCCGGATCGGCAGCCGCGTACCACCTGGCGAACGCTGGTCTCGACGTACTGCTGCTGGAGAAGACCGCGTTCCCGCGGGAGAAGGTGTGCGGCGACGGGCTGACCCCACGCGGCACCAAGCAGCTGATCAACATGGGGATCGACATCTCCGAGGACGCCGGCTGGATCCGCAACTACGGCCTCCGGATCCAGGGCGCCGGGCACCAGTTGCAGCTGGACTGGCCGGATCTGGCCAGCCACCCGAACTACGGCCTGACCCGGAACCGGATGGACTTCGACGACATGCTCGCCCGGCAGGCCGTGAAGGCCGGGGCGCGGCTGCGTGAGCGGACGAACGTCAGCGGCCCGATCCTGGACGACCGCGGCCACATCGTCGGCGTCACCGCGAAGCCGGTCGACGACAACGGCCGGCGGGCCGGTGCCGACGTCGAGTTCCGGGCGCCGCTGGTGATGGCCGCCGACGGCAACTCCTCCCGGCTGAGCATCGCGATGGGCCTGCACAAGCGCGACGACCGCCCGATGGGTGTCGCCGTCCGGACGTACTTCACCAGCCCGCGGACCGACGACGACTACCTCGAGTCCTGGCTGGAGCTGTGGGCCGACGACCCGAAGCAGCCGGGCGGCAAAGTGCTGCTGCCGGGGTACGGCTGGATCTTCGGGATGGGCGACGGCACCGTGAACGTCGGCCTCGGCATCCTGAACACCTCCGAAGCGTTCGGCAAGGTCGACTACGCCGACCTGCTGAAGGCGTGGCTGAAGAACACGCCGGAGGAGTGGCAGTTCCGCGACGAGTTCCAGACCATCCCGATCCGCGGGGCGGCGCTGCCGATGGGCTTCAACCGGCAACCGCACTACACCCGCGGCCTGATGCTGCTCGGCGACGCCGGCGGCATGGTCAACCCGTTCAACGGCGAGGGCATCCCGTACGCGATGGAGTCCGGGGCGTTCGCCGCCGAGGTCGCCGCCCAGGCGCTGCGCCGGCAGCCGAACCAGCGGGAGCGCGCGTTGTCGGCGTACCCGAAGGCGCTGAAGCAGGAGTACGGCGGCTACTACACGCTCGGCCGGATCTTCGTGAAGCTGATCGGAAATCCGGAGGTGATGCGGCTGTGCACCAAGTACGGTCTGCCGCGCACCACCTTGATGAAGTTCACCTTGAAGTTGCTTGCCAACCTCACCGACCCGCGGGACGGGGACGTGATGGACAAGATCATCAACGGGCTCACCAAGCTGGCTCCCGCTGCCTGAAGCGGCGGGGCGAGTGAGCTGAGCCACAGCGGTACTGATAACAACAGACAAGAACAGACACAGACAGACCACCGGCTGAAGGAGGGAGCACGCAGCGATGCACCCCTACACACCGATTCTTGCTCTTGGTGTGCTCGCGCTGCTCTTCGTGGCGGGCAGCATCACCGTGAGTGCGCTGGTCGGCCCGAAGCGGTACAACCGGGCCAGGCTGGACTCGTACGAGTGCGGCATCGAACCGACCCCGCAGCCGGTCGGCGGCGGCCGCTTCCCGGTGAAGTACTACATCACCGCGATGCTGTTCATCGTGTTCGACATCGAGATCATCTTCCTCTACCCGTGGGCGGTCGCCTTCGACCAGATGGCGCTCTTCGGGCTGGTCGAGATGGTCATCTTCATCGTCACCGTCTTCATCGCCTACACCTACGTGTGGCGTCGCGGCGGACTGGAGTGGGACTGACATGGGTCTTGAGGAACAGCTTCCGGCAGGCGTCCTGCTGAGCACGGTCGAAGGACTGCTCGGCTACATGCGCAAGGCCTCGTTGTGGCCGGCAACCTTCGGGCTGGCCTGCTGCGCCATCGAGATGATGACCACCGGCGCCCCGCGGTACGACGCCGCGCGGTTCGGTATGGAGGTCTTCCGGGCATCGCCGCGGCAGGCCGACCTGATGATCGTTGCCGGCCGGGTGAGCCAGAAGATGGCGCCGGTTCTGCGCCAGATCTACGACCAGATGCCCGGCCCGAAGTGGGTGCTGGCGATGGGCGTCTGCGCCTCCTCGGGCGGCATGTTCAACAACTACGCGATCGTGCAGGGCGTGGACCACGTCGTACCCGTCGACATGTACCTGCCGGGCTGCCCGCCGCGGCCGGAGATGCTGCTGGACGCGTTCCTGAAGATCCACGACCAGATCCAGCACATGAAGCTCGGCGCGCACAAGAAGGCGCTGCAGACCGAGCAGGAGGTCGCGGCCCTGACCGCCGCGCCGACCATTGAGATGAAGGGGCTGCTCAGGTGAGCGACTCTCAGCCCGAGAACCTTCCGGCGACCAGCGCGGCGAGCGACGCGCAGACGCCGCAGGCCGAGGTGATCGACCAGCGCGAGGGCATGTTCGGTGTCCGCGGCACCGGTGACACCTCCGGCTTCGGTGGCCTGAAGCGTCAGGTCGCGCTGCCTGGCGCGACCCCGCGGCCGTACGGCTCCTGGTTCGACGGCGCTGTGGACCGGCTCGAGGGCCTGACCACCGCGGGTGCGATCGAGAAGGTCGTCGTCGACCGCGGCGAGCTGACGCTGCACATCCAGCGCGAGCACCTGGTCGAGGTCTGCCAGCAGCTGCGCGACGACGAGGCGCTGCGGTTCGAGTTCTGCTCCGGCGTCAGCGGGGTGCACTACCCGCACGAGACCGGCCGCGAGCTGCACGCCGTCTACCACTTCCTCTCGATCACCCACAACCGCCGGATCCGGCTGGAGGTGTCGGCGCCCGACGGCGACGCGCACATCCCGTCGATCGTCTCGGTCTACCCGGCCAACGACTGGCACGAGCGGGAGACCTGGGACTTCTTCGGCATCGTCTTCGACGGGCACCCGGCGCTGACCCGGATCCAGATGCCCGACGACTGGCCGGGTCACCCGCAGCGCAAGGACTACCCGCTCGGCGGTATCGACGTCGAGTACAAGGGCGCTGTCATCCCACCGCCCGACACGCGGAGGTCGTACAACTGATGACCACTACAGACCCGTACGCGACTACTCGCGACACCACCGAGGGCAAGGTCTTCACCGTCACCGGCCAGGACTGGGACTCGGTCGTCTCCGGTCTCGGCGAGGAGCCGGAAGAGCGCGTCGTCGTCAACATGGGCCCGCAGCACCCGTCCACGCACGGCGTACTGCGGCTGATCCTCGAGCTCGACGGTGAGAACGTGACCGAGGCCCGCTGCGGCATCGGCTACCTGCACACCGGCATCGAGAAGAACATGGAGTTCCGCTCCTGGACGCAGGGCGTCACGTTCTGCACCCGGATGGACTACCTGTCGCCGTTCCACAACGAGGCGGCGTACTGCCTGGCGGTCGAGAAGCTGCTCGGGATCGAGGACCAGATCCCGGAGAAGGCGAACGTCATGCGGGTGCTCCTGATGGAGCTCAACCGGATCAGCAGCCACCTGGTCTGTATCGCCACCGGCGGTATGGAGATCGGCGCGCTGACCGTGATGACGATCGGCTTCCGCGAGCGTGAGATGACGCTGGACCTGTTCGAGCTGATCACCGGCCTTCGGATGAACCACGCGTTCATCCGGCCGGGCGGCGTCGCCCAGGACCTGCCCCCGGGCGCGCTGGACAAGATCCGCGAGTACATCGGCTGGATGAAGAAGCACCTGCCGGAGTACGCCGAGCTCTGCAACGCGAACCCGATCTTCAAGGCCCGGCTGGGCAACGTCGGCTACCTGGACCTGGCCGGCTGCATGGCGCTCGGCATCTCCGGCCCGACGGTCCGCTCCACCGGCTACGCGATGGACCTGCGCAAGACCCAGCCGTACTGCGGGTACGAGACGTACGACTTCGACGTCCCGACCTGGGACACCTCGGACTCCTACGGGCGGTTCCGGGTGCGGCTGCAGGAGATGTGGGAGTCGCTGAAGATCGTAGAGCAGTGCGCCGACCGGCTGGAGAAGATGGAAGGCCAGCCGGTGATGATCGGTGACAAGAAGATCGGCTGGCCGAGCCAGCTGGCCGTCGGCGCCGACGGGATGGGCAACTCGCTCGACCACATCAAGCACATCATGGGCGAGTCGATGGAAGCGCTGATCCATCACTTCAAGCTGGTCACCGAGGGCTTCCGGGTCCCGGCCGGCCAGGCCTACGTGGCGATCGAGTCGCCGCGTGGCGAGCTCGGTGCGCACGTCGTCTCCGACGGCGGCACCAAGCCGTACCGGGTGCACTTCCGTGACCCGTCCTTCGCAAACCTGCAGGCGATGCCGATCATGTGCGAGGGCGGCCAGGTCGCCGACGTGATCGTCGCCGTCGCCAGCCTTGACCCGGTGATGGGTGGAGTGGACCGCTAAATGGCCGAGAACCACACGACGTCAACCGACAAGACGGTGCCCTACAGCACCGGCGACTCGAAGATCACCGAGACCACGATCGCGGAGATGCGCGAGATCGCGGCCCGGTACCCCGAGGCCCGGTCGGCGCTGCTGCCGATGCTGCACCTGGTGCAGTCGGTCGAGGGCCGGGTCACCCCGGAGGGCATCGAGGCCTGCGCCGACGTGCTCGGGCTGACCGGCGCCGAGGTGTCCGCGGTGGCGACGTTCTACACGATGTACAAGCGCCGTCCGGTCGGCGACTACCACGTCGGCGTCTGCACGAACACGCTGTGCGCGGTGATGGGCGGCGACCTGATCTTCGAGCGGCTGAAGCAGCACCTCGACGTCGGCAACGACGAGACCACCGAGGACGGCAAGGTCACCCTCGAGCACCTCGAGTGCAACGCGGCCTGCGACTACGCGCCGGTGATGATGGTCAACTGGGAGTTCTTCGACGACATGACGCCGGAGTCCGCCACCCAGCTGGTCGACGACCTGCGCGCCGGCGCCGAGGTGAAGTCGCCGCGCGGCGCCACCATCTGCACCTGGCGGGAGGCCGAGCGCGTGCTGGCCGGCTACCCGGACGGCCGCGCCGACGAGGGCCCGACCGGCGGCAAGGCGTCGCTGGCCGGTCTCCGGCTGGCCCGCGAGCGCAACTGGTCGGCCCCGAACGGTTCCGAGACCCCGAAGGAGGGCTGACCATGACCACGCTGACCCCGGTCCTGTCCGACAACTGGGACCAGATCAACGCCTGGCAGCTGGCGTCGTACCAGCGCACCGGCGGGTACGACGCCCTCCGCAAGGCGCTCGCGATGCAGCCGGCCGATGTCGTCGCCACGGTCAAGGACTCCGGTCTGCGCGGCCGCGGCGGCGCGGGCTTCCCGACCGGGATGAAGTGGTCCTTCATCCCGCAGGACAACCCGAAGCCGAAGTACCTGGTGGTGAACGCGGACGAGTCCGAGCCGGGCACCTGCAAGGACATCCCGCTGATGATGGCCTCGCCGCACACGCTGGTCGAGGGCGTCATCATCGCGTCCTACGCGATCCGTGCCTCGGCCGCGTTCATCTACGTCCGCGGTGAGGTGCTGCACGTGATCCGCCGGCTGCAGCAGGCGGTCCAGGAGGCCAAGGACGCCGGCTACATCGGCCAGAACATCCTCGGCAGCGGCTACGACCTGGACGTCATCGTGCACGCCGGGGCCGGCGCCTACATCTGCGGCGAGGAGACGGCGCTGCTGGACTCGCTGGAAGGACGTCGCGGTCAACCTCGGCTGCGTCCTCCCTTCCCGGCCGTCGCCGGTCTGTACGGGTGCCCCACTGTCATCAACAACGTCGAGTCGATCGCATCCGTTCCCGTGATCATCAAGAACGGCGCGGACTGGTTCGGTTCGATGGGCACCGAGAAGTCCAAGGGCATGACGCTGTACTCGCTGTCCGGGCACGTCACCCGCCCCGGCCAGTACGAGGCGCCGCTCGGCATCACGCTGCGCGAACTGCTCGACATGGCCGGCGGGGTCCGCGAGGGCCACCAGCTGAAGTTCTGGACGCCGGGTGGTTCGTCGACGCCGCTGCTGACCGCGGAGCACCTCGACGTACCGCTGGACTACGAGGGCGTCGGCGCGGTCGGCTCGATGCTCGGTACCAAGGCGCTGCAGATCTTCGACGAGACCACCTGCGTGGTGCGCGCCGTACTGCGCTGGACCGAGTTCTACAAGCACGAGTCCTGCGGCAAGTGCACCCCGTGCCGCGAGGGCACCTGGTGGCTGGTGCAGATCCTCGAGCGGCTGGAGGCGGGCAAGGGGTCCGAGGAGGACCTGGAAACCCTGCTCGACCTGTCCGAGAACATCCTCGGCCGTTCGTTCTGCGCGCTCGGTGACGGTGCGACCAGCCCGATCACCAGCTCGATCCAGCACTTCAAGGACGAGTACCTGGCGCACTTCGAGCACGGCGGCTGCCCGCTCGACCCGATGGCAAGCACTGTCTTCGCGACCGCTGGAGCTAGCGCATGACGATCCAAGCGAACCCACCGGCCGGTGCCGAGGTGGAGCGGACCGATCTGGTCACCGTCACCATCGACGACATCGAGGTCAAGGTTCCGAAGAACAGCCTGGCGATCCGGGCCGCCGAGCAGATCGGCATCCAGATCCCGCGGTTCTGCGACCACCCGCTGCTGGACCCGGTCGGCGCCTGCCGGCAGTGTCTGGTCGAGGTCACCGACGCCGGCAACGGCCGTGGAATGCCGAAGCCGCAGGCGTCCTGCACGCTGACCGTCGCCGACGGCATGGTGATCCGTACCCAGTTGAGCTCGCCGGTGGCCGACAAGGCCCAGCACGGGAACATGGAGTTCCTGCTCATCAACCACCCGCTCGACTGCCCGGTCTGCGACAAGGGCGGCGAGTGCCCGCTGCAGAACCAGGCGATGAGCAACGGCGCCGGCGAGTCCCGGTTCCACACCAGCCACGGCGTGAAGCGGACCTACCCGAAGCCGATCAACATCTCGGCCGAGGTGCTGCTGGACCGCGAGCGCTGCATCCTCTGCGCGCGCTGCACCCGGTTCTCCGAGCAGATCGCCGGTGACCCGTTCATCGCGCTGATCGAGCGCGGAGCGCTGCAGCAGGTCGGGATCTACGAGAAGGAGCCCTTCGAGAGCTACTTCTCCGGCAACACCATCCAGATCTGCCCGGTCGGTGCGCTGACGAGTGCGGCGTACCGCTTCCGCTCCCGGCCGTTCGACCTGGTGTCGGTGCCGTCGGTGGCCGAGCACGACTCCTCCGGTGCGGCGATCCGGGTCGACTACCGGCGCGGCAAGGTGATGCGCCGGCTGTCCGGCGACGACCCGCAGGTCAACGAGGAGTGGATCTCCGACAAGGACCGGTTCGCGTTCCAGTACGCGACCACCGGTGACCGGCTGACGCACCCGCTGATCCGCGAGGACGGCGCGCTGCGGCCGGCGTCCTGGCCGGAGGCGCTGTCGTTCGCGGCGGCCAAGCTCAAGGACGCGCGCGGCAACGCGGCGGTGCTGACCGGGGGCCGGCTGACGGTCGAGGACGCCTACGCGTACTCGAAGTTCGCCCGGGTCGCGCTGGGCACCAACGACATCGACTTCCGGGCCCGCCCGCACTCCGCGGAGGAGGCCGACTTCCTGGCCGCCGCGGTGGCCGGCACCGGCCTCGGGACGACGTTCGCGGACCTGGAGAAGGCCGGCACGGTGCTGTTCGCCGGGTTCGAGCCGGAAGAGGAGGCGCCGTCGGTGTTCCTGCGCGTCCGTAAGGGCGTGAAGACGCACGGCACCAAGGTGTTCACGCTCGCGGCGTACGCGTCCCGCGGTGTGGAGAAGCTGGACGGCGTCGTCGTACCGGCGTCGCCGGGCACCGAGGCCGCCGTACTCGCGGATCTCGGCAACGCCGGCGAGGCCGGGGCCGCTGCCCGGGCCGCGCTCGGTGCGGACTCGGTCATCGTCGTCGGCGAGCGGCTGGCGAGCGCCCCCGGTGGGTACTCGGCGGCGCTCCGGCTGGCGCTCGACACCGGTGCGCAGCTGACCTGGATCCCGCGGCGTGCGGGTGACCGGGCCGCGCTCGAGGCCGGCTGCCTGCCGGGCCTGCTGCCCGGTGGCCGGCTGGTCGCCGATCCGCAGGCGCGGGTCGACATGCAGGCCGCCTGGGGCGTCGAGCACCTGCCCGCCGAGAACGGCAAGGACCTGACCGCGATCCTCGCGAATGCAGGCTCGCTGCAGGCGCTGGTCGTCGCGGGTGTCGAGATCGACGACCTGCCGGACCCGGCCGCGGCCCTCGCCGCGCTCGAGGCCGCGCCGTTCGTGGTCAGCTTCGAGGTCCGCAACTCGCAGGTCACCGAGTACGCCGACGTGGTGTTCCCGGTCGTCCCGCCGGTGGAGAAGTCCGGCACCTTCGTGAACTGGGAGGGCCGGGAGCGGCCGTTCCCGGTGGTCTTGAAGGTGCCGACCGCGATGCCGGACACCCGGGCGCTGGCCGCGCTGGCCCAGGAGATGGGGCAGCACCTCGGCTTCAGCACCCCCGAGGGCGCGAAGCAGGAGTTCGACCAGCTCGGCCGCTGGGACGGCGAGCGCGCCCAGGAGCCGGCGTACCAGCCCGGCCCGGCGCTCGGTGCGTTCGACTCCACCCGGCTCGCGACCTGGCGGATGCTGATCGACGACAGCCGCGCCTGCGACGGCGAGCAGCACCTGACCGCGACCGCGCGGACGCCGGTCGCCCGGATCTCGCTCACCACCGCGCACCGGATCGGTGTCGCCGACGGGGACGAGCTGGCGGTGAGCACCGACGCCGGCAGCATCCGGCTGCCGGTGGTGATCACCCCGATGACCGACAACGTGGTCTGGCTGCCGACGAACTCGGCCGACTCCCACGTCCGCCGTTCATTGCACGCTGACCATGGCTCGATCGTGACGATCGCCGGAGGGAACGCATGAACATCCCGCTCGCGGTACCTGACGCGGGGGTCGGGCACGACCCGTGGTGGGTCATCCTGATCAAGGTCCTCTTCATCTTCGTCTTCCTCGTCGTGCTGACGCTGTTCAACATCTGGTGGGAACGCCGGGTCGTTGCACGGATGCAGCACCGGATCGGCCCGAACGTGCACGGACCCGCGGGTCTGCTGCAGTCGCTGGCCGACGGCGTCAAGCTGATGCTGAAGGAAGACCTGATGCCCAAGGGCGTCGACAAGGTGGTCTTCATCCTGGCGCCGGCCATCGTCGCCATCCCGGCCTTCCTCACCTTCGCGGTGATCCCGTTCGGGCCGACGGTGCGGATCCCCTGGACCGACACCTACACCCGGCTGCAGCTCACCGACCTGCCGGTCTCGGTGCTGTATGTGATGGCGGTCGCCTCGATCGGCATCTACGGCATCGTGCTCGGCGGCTGGTCGTCGAACTCGACGTACTCGCTGCTCGGCGGTCTGCGCTCCAGCGCCCAGATGATCTCGTACGAGGTCGCGATGGGCCTGGCGCTGGTCACGGTGTTCCTGTTCGCGGGCTCGCTGTCCACCTCGGAGATCGTGGCCGCGCAGGGACACCAGACCGTGCACTGGTTCGGGGCGTCGATCCCGCTGCCCGGGTGGTACGGGTTCCTGCTCTTCCCGTCGTTCGTGATCTACGTGATCTCGATGGTCGGCGAGACGAACCGGGCGCCGTTCGACCTCCCGGAGGCCGAGGGCGAGCTGGTCGCGGGCTTCCTGACCGAGTACTCCTCGATCAAGTACGCGATGTTCTTCCTGGCCGAGTACATCAACATGGCGACCGTGTCGGCGCTGGCCACGACGCTGTTCCTGGGCGGCTGGCGGGCACCGTGGCCGATCTCGCTGTGGGACGGCGCGAACTCCGGCTACTGGCCGGTGCTGTGGTTCATGGGCAAGCTGATGTGCTTCATCTTCTTCTACATCTGGCTGCGCGGAACGCTGCCGCGACTGCGCTACGACCAGTTCATGAAGCTCGGCTGGAAGATCCTGATCCCGGTCTCGCTGGTCTGGATCCTGCTCGTCGCCACCGTGCGTGCGGTCGGCCGGGAGACGAACTTCAGCCGGACCACGCTGCTGGTCGCGGCCGCGATCGTGCTGGTGATCGCGATCGTCAGCATGTTCGTCCCGGCCAAGCCCAAGCCCGAGAAGGCGGAGGTGGCCGACGGCAAGGACTTCGACGCCTTCGCCGGCGGCTTCCCGGTGCCCCCACCGATGGCCGCCACCACTCCCAGCCAGAGCAAGACAGAGTCTTTCAGCAAGGAAGGCAGCCGTGGCTAGTGTCAAAGAGTCCCTCTGGGACCCGGTAGCCGGTTTCGGCGTCACCTTCCGGACGATGTTCCGGAAGGTGTTCACCGAGCAGTACCCGTTCGAGAAGAAGCCGACCGCCCCCCGGTTCCACGGCCGGCACCAGCTGAACCGCTGGCCGGACGGGCTGGAGAAGTGCATCGGCTGTGAGCTGTGCGCGTGGGCCTGCCCCGCGGACGCGATCTACGTCGAGGGCGCCTCGAACACCGAGGGCGACCGGTTCTCGCCGGGCGAGCGGTACGGCCGGGTGTACCAGATCAACTACCTGCGCTGCATCCTCTGCGGGCTGTGCATCGAGGCGTGCCCGACCCGGGCGCTCACGATGACCAACGAGTACGAGCTGGCCGACACCAGCCGCGCGTCCCTCATCTACGAGAAGAAGGACCTGCTGGCGCCGCTGCTCCCGGGCATGCAGGAGCCGCCGCACGAGATGCAGCTCGGCACGACCGAGAAGGACTACTACCTCGGTCTCACCGGCGCGGCGTCGAACGCTCAGGGAAATCAAGCACAGGGGAGTGACGCGAAGTGATCGGCCTCGTCACCGGCCCGCAGGTCGCGTTCTGGCTGCTGGCCCCGGTCATGATCCTGGCCGCGATCGGCATGGTGCTGGTCCGCAAGGCGGTGCACTCGGCGCTGCTGCTGGCGACCGTGATGATCTGCCTCGCGGTGCAGTACGCCGCGCAGGACGCACCGTTCCTGTTCGCCGTACAGATCATCGTCTACACCGGCGCGATCCTGATGCTGTTCCTGTTCGTGCTGATGCTGGTCGGTGTCGACGCGTCCGACTCGCTGGTCGAGACCATCCGCGGTCAGCGGCTGCTGGCCGGGATCGCGTTCCTGGGCTTCGGCATCCTGCTGGTGGCCGCGGTCGGCAACGCGATCTACGGGCACCCGACCGGCCTCGCCGACGCGCAGCCGGACGGTAACCCGAAGGGCATCGCGCAGCTGCTGTTCGGCAAGTACGTGTTCGCCTTCGAGGTCACCTCGGCGCTGCTGATCACCGCGGCGATGGGCGCCATGATGCTGGCGCACCGCGAGCGGCTGACCAAGAAGAAGACGCAGCGCGACCACGCCGAGGAGCGGATCCGCAAGTACGCCGAGCAGGGCATCCACCCCGGCCCGCTGCCGACCCCCGGCGTGCTGGCCCGGCACAACGCCGTCGACACCCCGGCCCTGCTGCCGGACGGGTCGATCGCACCGACCTCGGTTTCGCGTGTGCTCCAGGCACGTGGCACCGTGTTCCCCGAAGCCGAGGAGCGCGCGGACGTCGACGAGGTCCGCGAGCTGACGAACGACGGCGAGTACCCGGTCGAGGAGGACGACAAGTGACTACCGAGCCGTACATCGTGCTCGCGGCGATCCTGTTCAGTATCGGCGCGCTGGGCGTGCTGGTCCGCCGGAACGCGATCGTCGTCTTCATGTGCGTCGAGCTGATGCTGAACGCGACCAACCTCGCGTTCGTCAGCTTCGCCCGCCAGCACGGCAACCTCGACGGTCAGATCGCCGCCTTCTTCGTGATGGTGGTGGCCGCGGCCGAGGTGGTTATCGGGCTGGCCATCATCATGGCCATCTTCCGCACCCGTCGTTCGGCCTCGGTCGACGACGCCAACCTGCTCAAGTACTGAGGTAGCAACCGATGAGTCATGAGCTGACGTGGCTGCTGGTCGCGGTACCGGCACTGTCCGCGGCGATCCTGTTGCTCGGTGGCAAGGCCACCAACGCATGGGGTCACCTGCTGGGCACGCTGGCGCCGGTGATCTCCTTCGCCTTCGGCGTCGTCCTGTTCTTCCAGATGCAGGGCAAGGCCGACGGCGAGCGGTCCGCAACGGTCCGGCTGTTCGAGTGGTTCTCGGTCGGCCACATCAAGGTCGACTTCACGCTGCTGATCGACCCGCTCTCGATCCTGTTCGTGCTGCTGATCACCGGTGTGGGTTCGCTGATCCACATCTACTCGATCGGCTACATGGAGCACGACGAGCGGCGGCGCCGGTTCTTCGGGTACCTGAACCTGTTCATCGCCTCGATGCTGCTGCTGGTGCTGGCCGCCGACTACCTGCTGGTCTTCGTCGGCTGGGAAGGCGTCGGCCTGGCGTCGTACCTGCTGATCGGCTTCTGGCAGCACAAGAACTCGGCGGCGGTCGCGGCGAAGAAGGCGTTCGTGGTGAACCGGGTCGGTGACATCGGCCTCTCGCTCGCGGTGATGAGCATGTGGGCGCTGTTCGGCTCGTCGGCCTTCTCCTCGGTGAACGCCGGTGCCGAGCACCTGTCGAAGACCTGGGCCACGCTGCTCGGCCTGATGCTGCTGCTGGCCGCCTGCGGGAAGTCCGCGCAGGTGCCGCTGCAGTCCTGGCTGCTGGACGCGATGGAAGGCCCGACCCCGGTGTCGGCGCTGATCCACGCGGCGACCATGGTCACCGCGGGCGTCTACCTGGTGGTCCGCTCGCACGCGATCTTCGAGCAGTCCCAGGCGGCCGCCACCGCGGTGGTGATCGTCGGTACGGTCACCGCGCTCGCCGGTGCGATCATCGGTTGCGCCAAGGACGACATCAAGAAGGCGCTGGCCGGTTCGACGATGAGCCAGATCGGCTACATGATGCTCGCCGCGGGCCTCGGCCCGGCGGGGTACGTGTTCGCGATCTTCCACCTGCTCACGCACGGCTTCTTCAAGGCGAACATGTTCCTCGGCGCCGGTTCGGTCATGCACGGCATGAACGACGACGTGAACATGCGGCACTACGGCGCGCTGCGGTCGGCGATGAAGGTCACCTTCGTGACCTTCGGCTTCGGCTACCTGGCGATCCTCGGCATCCCGCCGTTCGCCGGCTTCTTCAGCAAGGACAAGATCATCGAGGCGGCGTTCGCGCACAACCTCGTGATCGGTCTGTGCGCGCTGCTCGGCGCCGGCATCACCGCGTTCTACATGACGCGGGTGATGATGATGACGTTCTTCGGCAAGAAGCGCTGGGACGACGACGTGCACCCGCACGAGTCGCCGAAGGTGATGACGTGGCCGCTGATCATCCTGGCGGCGCTGTCGCTGGGCGGCGGTGCGCTGTACTTCGTCGGCGACTGGATCGTGAAGTGGCTGACCCCGGTGGTCGGGCACGAGGAGGAGCACGCTCCGCTGAACGCGGTCGTGATGACGATCATCACCCTCGCGGTGGTTGCCGTCGGCATCGCGATCTCGGTGGTCATGTACCGCCGGGACATCCCGCGCGAGGCCCCGGCCGGCTCGCCGGTCACCACGCTCGCGCGGCGTGACCTGTACGGCGACGCGCTCAACGAGGCGCTCTTCATGCGGCCCGGTCAGTACCTGACCCGGACGCTGGTCTGGCTCGACAACCGGGGCGTCGACGGCCTCGTGAACGGGCTGGCCGCACTGTTCGGCGGACTGTCCGGCCGGCTCCGCCGGTTCCAGACGGGCTTCGTCCGCTCGTACGCACTCAGCATGGTCTTCGGCGCCGCATTCGTGGTCGTCGCCCTCCTCGCGGTGAGGTTGTCGTGAACATCGGTTGGCTGACCCTGTTACTGCTCCTGCCGTTCGTCGGGGCCATCGCGACGATGCTCGTGCCGAAGGCGAAGGCGCTGACGGCCAAGCAGGTCGCGCTCGGGTTCTCGCTCGTGACGCTGGTACTGACCGTGATCGTCGCGATCGGGTACCACCGCAACGGTGCCGCGGACTACGCCGAGACACACACCTGGATCAAGGCGTTCGGCGCGCACTACGCGCTCGGCCTCGACGGTCTGGGCATCGTGATGGTGGTGCTGACCGCGCTGCTCTCGCCGATCGTGATCATCGCGTCCTGGAACGACGCGTCGCACGGCCGCTGGTCGGAGAAGTCCTTCTTCGCCTGGATCCTCGGCCTGGAGGCGCTGTCGATCGGGGTCTTCTCCGCGACCGACGTGTTCCTCTTCTACGTGCTGTTCGAGGCCACGCTGATCCCGATGTACTTCCTGATCGGCGGCTTCGGCGGGCCGCAGCGTTCGTACGCCGCGGTGAAGTTCCTGCTCTACTCGCTGCTCGGCGGTCTGCTGATGCTGGCCTCGGTCGTCGGTCTGTACGTCGTCTCGGCCAAGCACGGGCAGCCGTCGTACCTGCTGGCCGACATGGTCAAGCTGGACATGAGCCAGAACACCGAGCGCTGGCTGTTCCTCGGATTCTTCTTCGCGTTCGCGGTGAAGGCGCCGATGGTGCCGTTCCACACCTGGCTGCCGGACGCGGCCGGTGAGGCCACGCCGGGTACGTCGGTGCTGCTGGTCGGCATCCTGGACAAGATCGGCACCTTCGGGATGATCCGGTTCTGCCTGGGCCTGTTCCCGAACGCGTCCCAGTGGGCCACCCCGGTGGTGCTGGTACTGGCGCTGATCTCGGTGCTGTACGGTGCGCTGCTGGCGATCGGGCAGACCGACATCAAGCGGCTGATCGCGTACACGTCGATCTCGCACTTCGGGTTCATCGTGATGGGCATCTTCGCGCTGACGTCGCAGGGCCTGACCGGGTCGACGCTGTACATGTTCAACCACGGTCTCTCCACGGCGGCGCTGTTCCTGGTCGCCGGGTACCTGATCTCCCGGCGCGGATCCGCTCGGATCGCCGACTACGGCGGGGTCGAGAAGGTCGCGCCGGTACTGGCCGGGACGTTCCTGTTCGCCGGCCTGTCCAGCCTGGCGCTGCCCGGTCTGTCGCCGTTCATCTCCGAGTTCATGGTGCTGGCCGGGACGTTCAGCCGGCACAAGGTGATCGCGGTGATCGCGGTGCTCGGGATCGTGCTGGCCGCGCTGTACATCCTGCTGATGTACCAACGCACGATGACCGGCCCGGTCCGGGACGGCATCGAGAAGCTGAAGGACCTGAACCCGCGTGAGGTGCTGGCCATCGCACCGCTCGTGATCCTGATCATCGGCCTCGGCATCTTCCCGAAGCCGATCGTCGACATCATCAAGCCCGCGGTCGACTCGACCATGCAGCGGGTGGGCGTGACCGACAAGGCACCGCAGATCCCCGTGACGGAGGGACAGAAGTGACCGCGATGTTGCTGCCGCTGGCGGACTTCACCAAGCCCAGCATCGAGTACGGCGAACTGGCTCCGCTGTTCGTCGTCTTCGGTGCGGCGGCCGTCGGCGTCCTGGTCGAGGCGTTCGCGCCGCGGCCGTTGCGGCACCTGGTGCAGCTGGCGATCACGGTGGTCGCCGTGGTCGCGGCCGGCGTACTGACCGGCTTCGAGATGCACGCCGGCAAGGAGCTGATCGCGGCCCAGGGCGCGATCGCGATCGACGGGCCGGCGCTGTTCACCTGGATCATCCTGCTCGCGCTGACGCTGATCAGCGTGCTGCTGTTCGCCGAGCGCTCGATCGACGGCGGTCTGTCCGCGTTCGCCGGCCAGGCGGCCGCGGTGCCGGGCTCGGACGCCGAGCGGGAGGGTACGGCGGCTCGCATCGAGCACACCGAGATCTTCCCGCTGACGCTGTTCGCGGTCGGCGGCATGATGCTGTTCGCGGCGTCGAACGACCTGCTGATCCTGTTCGTCGCGCTCGAGGTCTTCTCGCTGCCGCTGTACCTGCTCTGCGGGCTGGCGCGCCGTCGCCGGCTGATCTCGCAGGAAGCCGCGATGAAGTACTTCCTGCTCGGTGCGTTCTCGTCGGCGTTCCTGCTGTTCGGGATCGCGCTGCTCTACGGGTATGCCGGCACCATGTCGCTCGGCGGCATCGCCGACGCGCTCGGCACCCAGACCGGCGGCGACACGATCCTGCTGGCCGGTACCGGTCTGCTCGGTGTCGGCATGCTGTTCAAGGTCGGAGCCGTACCGTTCCACTCCTGGACACCGGACGTGTACCAGGGTGCCCCGACGCCGGTCACCGGCTTCATGGCGGCCTGCACCAAGATCGCCGCGTTCGTCGGCCTGATGCGGGTCTTCTACGTCGCGCTCGGCGGTTCGCGCTGGGACTGGGCGCCGATGATGTGGATCATCGCGATCCTCACCATGGTGGTCGGTTCGATCGTCGCGATCACCCAGACCGACGTGAAGCGGATGCTCGCGTACTCGTCGATCGCGCACGCGGGCTTCCTGCTGACCGCGTTCGTCGGCCTCGCGCAGGCGGGCAACGGCGTCCACAACGGGATCACCTCGACCCAGGCGGTGCTGTTCTACCTGGTGTCGTACGGCTTCCCGACGATCGGCGCGTTCGCGGTCGTCACGCTGGTCCGGGACGCGGGCGGCGAGGCGACGCATCTGTCCCGCTGGGCCGGCCTGGGCAAGAAGTCCCCGCTGCTGGCCGGGATCTTCGCGTTCTTCCTGCTGTCCTTCGCCGGCATCCCGCTGACCGCGGGCTTCACCGGCAAGTGGGCGGTCTTCAGCGCGGCCTGGACCGGTGGCGCCTGGCCGCTGGTCGTCGTCGCCGTACTGTCCAGCCTGGTCGCGGCGTTCTTCTACATCCGCGTGATCGTGCTGATGTTCTTCTCCGACCTGCCGGCCGACGCGCCGGACGTGGCGCTGCCGGGCTGGCAGACCACGTCGGCGGTGGCGCTGGGTCTCGCCGCCACGGTGGTGCTCGGTCTGGTTCCCGGACCGGTGCTCGACCTGGCGGCCCGAGCTGGTGAGTTCATCCGTTGAGTCCGAAGCCGCTGCCGGCCGAGAGCCTGGGACTCGAGTTCGCCGATGCCGGCCTCGAGTCCCGGGTTCGCGCTGGGCTGGAGGCCGTCGAGCAGGTGCTGCGGGACTCCACCCAGTCCGAAGCGCCGTTCGTCACCGCCGCCGCCCAGAACGTCATGTTCGTCGGCGGCAAGCGGTTCCGGCCGCTGCTGGTGCTGATGGGGGCCGAGTTCGGCCCGGAGCCGTCGGTCCCTGAGGTGGTGAAGGCCGCGGCGGTCGTCGAGCTGACGCACGTCGCGACCCTGCACCACGACGACGTGATGGACGAGGCGGCGCTGCGCCGCGGTTCGGCGACGGCGAACGCCCGCTGGGACAACTCGATCGCGATCCTGTCCGGCGACTGGCTGTTCGCCCGCGCCTCCGACCTGGTCGCGGACCTCGGACCGGAAGCGGTCCGGATCCAGGCCCGGACCTTCGGCCGGCTGGTCGAGGGGCAGATCCGGGAGACGCTCGGGGTCGGCGAGGGCCAGGACCCGCTCAAGCACTACCTGTCGGTGATCTCCGACAAGACCGGCTCGCTGTTCGCGACGTCGGTGCTGTTCGGCGCCCGGTTCGCCGGCGCCTCGGTGGAGATCCAGGAGGCGCTGCAGACCTTCGCCGAGGAGATCGGCATGGCCTTCCAGCTCGCCGACGACATCCTCGACATCGCCTCGGAGTCCGACCAGTCCGGCAAGACCCCCGGCACCGACCTGCGCGAGGGCGTCCCGACCCTCCCGGTGCTGATCTTCCGCGCCCAGGCCGACCCGGCGAACCCGACCGACGCTCGCCTGCTGGAGCTGCTCGACTCGGACCTGTCCGACGACGCCCGCCTCGCGGAAACCCTCGACCTGCTCCGCGCGCACCCGTCCTTCCGCCAAGCCGAGGACGACGTCCGCCGCCGAGCCGCCGACGCCCGCAAACTCCTCACCACCCTCCCCGAAGGCCCCGCCCGAGACGCCCTCGACGCCCTCTGCGACCTGGTGGTCACCCGCTCCGTCTGACCCGCGTAAGACAACTGTTCCAAAGTGATGGCTGGCTGACCTGGGGAGTGTTGTACCCCCGAATCGGCCAGAAATACTCCCCAACCCCCCTCCGTCGAGTCGTGAGGAAAGGCGCCAGAAATCAGCTCGAGTCCACGACTCGACAAGGGAGTGCCGAGGTCTGGGCGGTACGGCGACTGTGTGCGATGCTGTGCCGACTATGGGTAAGGCTTTGGATCGGGCTGGGCCGGCGGTGGGGTTGCTGGCGCAGCGGGTGCTGGGGCGGTTGCCGGCGTTGACGGACGAGTTGGTGGGGACCATCTACGCGCAGAATCCGGCGTACCTGGAGTTGGGCTCGGTGCCGCGGCAGGATCTGTGGCGGTCGTGTCACGACAATGTGGCGCGGGTCGTGCAGATGATTGCCGGTGGCGACGACCGGTTCGACGCGGCGCAGGCGACGGGGCGGCGGCGGGCCGAGCAGCGGATGCCGTTGGACGACGTACTGAAGTCGTTCCGGCTCGGTGGGCGGCTGGTGTGGGAGGCGTTGATCGACGAGGCCCGCGCGCAGGGGACGGCCGAGTCGGAGGTGCTGCTGGACGTGGCCGGGAAGGTCTGGGAGGTCGTCGACCGTACGTCGTCCCAGGTCGCCACCGCGTACCACGCCACCGAGCGGTACCTGGTCCGCGCCGACGAGCAACGCCGCTCCACCCTCTGGGAAGGCCTGCTGCAAGGCCGGGCGAACCGCGCGTTCGTGCAGGACGCGGCCAGTGTCCTCGACATCCCGGTGAACGGCCCGTACGTCGTGGTCGCGATCGACAACCTGGTCGACGACGACTGTACGACGACATCGTTCGCGCGCCGGCTCGCCGGAGTACGGGTGCCGTCCGCGTGGCAGGTGCGCCCGCAGACCGTCGTCGGGTTGCTTGCCCTGGGCACCGAATCCGCAGATGCGGTACTGCGGTTGCTGCGCCGACTCGTAGATGCGCCTGCCGGATTGTCCGGCGTGGTCGCAGGTCTGGCGGAAGTGGATGTCGCGTACCGGCAGGCGATGCTCGCCCGGCGGACCCTGACGCCGGGTCAGATCGGCGTCGCGGCCTTACCCGAAAGGCTTCCCGAGGCGTTGCTGCTCAGCGCTCCGGAGTTAGCCGACCAGCTGATCCGGTCCTGGCTGATGCCGTTGACAACGACGTCCGCCCCGGAACGTGAACTGTTGCTGGACACCTTGGACAAGTGGGTGCTGGCGGCAGGCTCGGTCCGGCGGACGGCGGAGCTTGCGCACTGTCACCGGAACACGGTGCTCAATCGCCTGCATCGGGTCGAGCAGATCACCGGGCGTGACATCACCGAGGACGGCTACCAGTTGGAGCTCGGCCTTGCGTTGAAGGCTTTCCGGCTCTTCCCTGCGTGACCGAACGGCCTGTCTGTGCGTTGTGCACAGTGAAGGCGCAGCAAACCTGGGCATTGCGGCCATCCCGCAGCCTCCCCGCCGGTGCCAGACTGCGTTCCCAGCATTGCTCGAGCACGGAGGTCCCCCATGGCCGAACACCGCCGATCGTTGGACGCACCAAGCGAGGAGGCGGGTGGCGGCGGTCTGCTGGGGCGTCGGCGTGTCCTCGGGTACCTGATCGCCGCGCCGACGCTCGCGGTCGGGGTGAGTTGGCTCGTCAACGATTCCGATCCGCGGCGGGCCGACGCCGCCGTACCGTCGTTGCCGCAGCCGGCGGACGTGTTCGATCTCGGTGACCTGCAGAACCTGGCCGCCGCGCCGACGTCCGGGCTGATCACGGTCGAGATGCGTGCCGACGGTACGGCGCACTTCGCGGTGCCGCGGGCCGAGGTCGGGCAGGGCATCACGACCGCGTTCGCGATGATCGTCGCCGAGGAGCTGGACCTGCCGGTCGAGAAGGTCGAGATCAGCCTGGCCGACGCCCGTCCCGAGCTGCTGATGAACCAGCTGACCGGCGGCTCGAACTCGATGCGCAGCATGTTCGTCCCGGTCCGTACGGCGGCCGCGATCACCCGTCAGCGCCTGCTGGAAGTGGCCGCGCTGCAGTGGAACGTCGCGGTCGACAAGGTGACCGCGGCCGCCGGAGTACTGACCGGGCCGAACGGTCTGACGGTGACGTACGGCGCGCTCGCCAAAGCGGCCGCTGTCACGAAGACCGTCAAGGTGACCGCCCAGCTGAAGTCCAAGGCCGACTTCAAGGTGCTCGGCAAGCCGCACAACCGGGTCGACGCGCACGACATCGTCACCGGCCGCAAGCAGTTCGCGATGGACATGCACGTCCCGGGCGCGAAGCCGACGATGGTGGCCCGGCCGCCGACGATCAACGGCACGCTCCGCCGGGTGAACAACCTGAAGGCGCTGCGGGCACTGCCGGGTGTCACCGATGTCGTTGGTATCGCCCACGGTGTGGCGGTCCGCGCGGACACGTTCGGGCAGTGCATCGACGCGATCCAGAAGGTGGACGCGACCTGGGGCCCGGGCACCGTCGACGACGAGTCCGACGCGACCGTACTGCGGAAGCTCCGGGCCGCGCAGCTGCCGATGGCGGTGCCACCGTTGGTGGCGCAGACGATCGACGCGGAGTTCGTGTTCGCGTTCGCGAGCAACAGCCCGCTGGAGCCGGACTGCGCGATCGCCGATGTCCGCCCGGACGGCGCCGAGATCTGGGCCAGCCTGAAGGTGCCGATCGTCGCCCAGGAGGACATCGCGAAGCAGCTCGGGCTGCCGATCGACGCGGTGAAGGTGCATGTCGTGCAGGGCGGCGGCTCGTTCGGCCGGCACCTGTTCCACGACGTCGCGGCCGAGGCGGCGGAGATCTCGCAGAAGATGGGCAAGCCGGTGAAGCTGTCCTGGTCGCGGACCGACAACTTCCGGCAGGGCCGCACGCATCCGATGAGTACGTCGCGGGTCCGGGTGAACTACCTGGCCGGGAACGTGCTCAGCTACGAGCAGCGGCACACCAGCGTGCAGACGGACTTCGGCCATGGCCTCGGCGAGATGCTCACGGCGTACGCCGCTGACCTGCCGATCGCGGGCAACCTGTCGTTCGCGGAGTCGATCTTCGAGCTCACCCAGTCCTCGCCGTACAACTTCGGTGTCACGACGCAGCTGCTGAACGAGGTGCCGCTGAAGTTCAACACCGGCAGTATGCGCAACATCTACTCGCCGAACGTGGTCTGCGCCGAGGAGCTGATGGTCGACCAGCTGGCCGCGAAGCTCGGGCAGGACCCGGTCCGGTTCCGCCGCAACTTCCTCAAGGACCAGCGGCTGCTCGCGGTACTGAACAAGGCGGCCGAGGTCGGCAACTGGGGCAAGACGATGCCGAAGGGGACGGCGCAGGGCGTCGGCGTGCACTCTGAGTACCGGGCCGCGGTCGCGACGCTGGTCGAGATCGACTGCCGCCCGGAGACGGTGAACCGGCCGCTGCCGGGCGAGGGTGTGACCGGGCCGCGGGTGACGAAGGCGGTGATCGTCGTCGACCCCGGGTTCTGCATCAACCCGAAGGGCCTGGAGGCGCAGATGTTCGGCGGCCTGCAGGATGCGATCGCGCTGGCGCTGACGTCCAGCCTGCACATCAAGGACGGCATCCCGCTCGAGGGCAGCTGGGACAACTACTTCTACACCCGGGAGTGGAACTCGCCGCTCGACGTCCAGGTGGTGATCATGCCGAACACCAGCGACAGCCCGAGCGGTGCCGGCGAGCTGTCGGTGGCGCCGGCCTTCGCCGCGGTCGCCTGCGCGTACGCCCGCGCGACCGGCACACTGCCGACGTACTTCCCGATCAACCACGGCAAGCTCGGGTTCGAGCCGCTGCCGGTCCAGCCGTCCACCCCGCAGTCGCCGACCGACGGCCTCGACCACACGTTCTGAGGAACCCATGCCAACTCACACCTTCAAGCTCAACGGCCAGCAGATCAGCGTCGACGCCGAGGACTCCGTGCGGTTGCTGTGGGTGCTGCGCGACCTGCTCGGGGTCACCGGACCGAAGTACGGCTGCGCGCTGAACGTCTGCAAGTCCTGCACGTCGCACATCAACGGCAAGGCGTTCAACCCGTGCTCGGTGCCGGTGAAGGACATCGCGCCGACCGACGAGATCACCACGATCGAGGGGCTGCCGGACACGGTCGGCAAGGACCTGCACCCGATGCAGGAGGCCTGGCTGGAGTACGACGTGGCGCAGTGCGGGTACTGCCAGCCCGGGCAGATCATGGCGGCGGTCGCGAAGGTGAAGCAGGCCCGCGCCGAGGGCCGCGAGATCACCGACGCGGACCTGGACGAGCTGCGCAACATCTGCCGCTGCGGGACGTACACGCGGATCCGCGAAGCGGTGAAGGCCGGAGCGGAGCACATGGGTGCGTGACGTCCTCGCGTCCGTCCGCGCGTGGTCCCCGTCCGGCGAACGGTTCGCGCTGGCGACGGTGATCGACACGTTCCGGTCGGCGCCGCGCCAGCCCGGGGCGACGATGGCGGTGTCCGCGGACGGCACGGTCGTGGGCAGTGTGTCGGGCGGCTGCGTCGAGGGCGACGTGTACGCCGTGGCGCAGGAGGTCATCCGCACCGGGGTGCCGGTGGTCCGCCGGTACGGGATCTCCGACGACGACGTGTTCGCGGTCGGGCTGACCTGCGGCGGGGTGCTCGACGTACTGGTGGAGCCGGTGGATCGGGTGTCGTTCGCGGAGTTCGACGCGGTCGCGGAGGCGGTCGCGACGGGTCTGCCCGTGGCGGTGGCAACGGTCGTCACACCGCGCGTTGGCCGACGGATGATCGTCCGTCCGACGACGACCTCCGGCAGCCTCGGTGATCCGGGGCTGGATGCTGCGGTGGTTGCCGACGCGTTGGGGATGCTCGGCAACGGGTCCAGCGGGATGCGTGCGTACGGCGCGCGCGGCGAGTGCGACCGGGCCGAGGTCGCGGTGTTCGTGCAGGGGCTGGCGCCGCCGCCGCGGATGTTCGTGTTCGGGGCGATCGACTTCGCGGCGGCGGTCGCGCGGGTCGGGAAGTTCCTCGGGTACCGCGTGACCGTGTGCGACGCGCGGGCCGTGTTCGCGACCCGGGCGCGGTTCCCGGAGGCGGACGAGGTGGTGGTCGACTGGCCGCACCGGTTCCTGGCCGGCGTACTGGACACGGTCGACAGCCGGACGGCGTTGTGCGTGCTGACCCATGACCCGAAGTTCGACGTACCGCTGCTGGAGCTGGCGTTGCGGACGGACGCCGGATACATCGGCGCGATGGGGTCGCGGCGTACCCACGAGGACCGGTGGGCGCGGTTGCGGGCCGCCGGGGTGAGCGAGGCCGAGCTCACGCGGCTGTCGTCGCCGACCGGGCTGGACCTCGGCGCGCGGACGCCCGAGGAGACCGCGATCTCGATCGCCGCGGAGATCATCGCGAGCCGCAGCGCCGCGAGCGCTCGCCCGTTGTCGACGACCACGGGCCGGATCCACGGCGGGGTGCTCAGTGAGGTGTCAGTGCTTTAGGGCGCGGCGGCAGGTGGACCTCGACGTACCCACCGTCGGGCCGTCGGAGGATCCGGCCGGTCTCGGCGCCGTGTTCGGCGACGTCGAGGTCGGTCTGCTGCAGTCCGAGGCAGATCCGGCGGGTCAGGAACAAGGCCGCGGGCGGGCCGACGATGAGCAGCACCTGGAACGCGTGCAGCAACAGGTTCATCGACAGGTGGAACTGAACGGCGATCGTGTCCGCGCCGGCGGCCGCCCACAGTACGCCGTAGAACGTCATCCCGGCGACGCCGATGCCGGTCCGGATCGGGTTGTCACGCGGCCGTTCGAGCCCGTGATGCTCCTTGCGGTCGCCGGTCAGCCGCTCCTCGATGAACGGCCAGCCCGCGACGAGCCCGAGGAACAGCGTGCACACCGCGACCGGCAGCAGCACCGCGAGCGTGATCGTCTTGCCCCACACCACGACCTCCCACCCCGGCGCGAGTCGCAGCGAACCGTCCAGGAACGCGAGGTACCACGCAGGTCCTACGCCGGCCGAGACCGCCGCGGGATCGGCCGGGCCGTACAGCCAGACCGGGTTGATCGTCGCGGTCGCGCCCATCACGATCGCGACCCCGGCGACGAACGCGAACAGCCCCGCGCCCTGCACCGCGCCGACCTTCGCCGTCTTCGTTCGCCCGTTGGCGAAGCGCGCAGGCTGTTGCCTCAGCGCGAGGATCGCGCCCGCGCCGAACAGCAGCAGGATCAGGACAGGCAGTACGACGACGTGCAACGGGTAGAACCGCGAGATCACGTCACCGGGGAACTCGCCGCCGAACAGCACGTACGACAAGGCCGATCCGACGAACGGCGTCGCCTGCAGTACGCCGTCCAGTACGGCGAGGCTCGTACCGGACGCGAGGTCGTCCGGCAGCGACGTACCGGTCAGGGACGCGCCCAGCGTGAGGACCAGCAGGCCGAAGACGATCAGCCAGTTCAGCCGGCGCGGGCGGCGGAAGCCGGACGTGAAGAACAGCCGCAACAGGTGCAGCGTGATCGCGGCCGTCATCAGCAACGTCGACCAGTGGTGGATCTGCCGCACCAGCAGGCCGCCGCGGACGTCGAACGACAAGTGGAGCGTGGAGTCCAGCGCTCGCGACATCGGCAGGCCGCGCAGCGGGGCGTACGTCCCGTCGTACACGACCTGGCTCACGGAAGGCTCGTAGTACACCGTCAGCACCACGCCGCTGACGACGAGCATGAGGAAGCTGTAGAAGGCGATCTGGCCGAACAGCAACGACCAGTGGTCCGGAAACACTCGCGCTCGAAGGTTGCTCCAAGGACGCCTCATACCCTTACGACACCGAAGCGCCGGCGAGTGTGACGCGTCGTGGCGCACCTCACGTCTGGCCGTTTCCGGCCGGAGTACGGACAGTGGTGGACGGTCGACGGCGAGTGGAACTTCCGGCGGTTAAGGTCGTCCGATGACCGAACGCAGCTTGGCCGGTGGCCGGTACGTCCTCGGCGATCGGCCACTCGGCGCCGGCGGCATGGGGACGGTCTGGAAGGCGTTCGACACCGTCCTGCACCGCGAGGTCGCGGTCAAGGAACTGCGGATCCCCGCCGGGCTGAACGCTGCCGAGCAGGACAAGCTGCGACTGCGGGCGCTGCGCGAGGCGCGGGCCGCCGCCGGGCTCGACCATCCGGCGATCGTGACGATCCACGACGTCGTCGACGAGGGCGGCCGGCCGTGGATCGTGATGCAGTTGCTGCCCGGGCGTTCGCTCGACCAGGTGGTGCAGGCGAACGGCCCGCTCAGCCCGCGGCGGGCGGCCGAGCTCGGCGTCCGGTTGCTCGAGGCGTTGAGCGCCGCGCATGCGAACGGCGTACTGCATCGCGACGTGAAGCCGCAGAACGTGATGCTCGGCGGCGACGACCGCTGGATGCTGACCGACTTCGGCATCGCGTCGGTGGCCGGCGCGACGCGGACGCTGACCGGGACCGGGATCGTCACCGGCACCCTCGGGTACGTCGCACCGGAACGGCTGTCCGGTGGTGAACCCGGAGCGCCGGCGGATCTGTGGGCGCTCGGCGCGACGCTGTACTTCGCCGTCGAGGGCCGGAACGCGTACGACCACGACGACCTGCCCGCGATGATCGCCGCCGTCCTCACCCGCGACCCCGCCCCGATGCGCCTCGCCGGGCCGCTCGCGCCGATCATCCACGGTCTGCTGCAACGCAACCCGGCCGACCGCCTGACCGCGGCGGCTGCCCGCGAACAGCTGCTGGCGATCGCCGGCGGTTACCCGACGTTCGAGACACCCACTCAGAAGATCAGCACAGACACGAAGGTCCTGCAGCCCGAAACACTGGCCCCGGCTCCGGCACTGACGGCGGCGAACTGGCTGGCGGCCGTGCTCACCGGGACCGTCGTCACGCTGCTCCTACTGTTCGCCGCGTCGTTGCCGGGCGGGATGCCGTACTGGATCGGTGGGGTGATGGCGGTTGCCACCGTCCTCGGTCTGCTGGTGGGCCGGCCGTTCGCGGGCCGGCTCGACCGCCTCCTCGGTACGCCGGCTGCGCTGACCGCGACCGCCGTACTCATCGGTGAGACGACTGCGGGCGGCGCCGTCGTTCTGGAAGTCGACCGCCCGCTGCCGGCCGCGATCCTGTGCGCGATCGCGCTGTTCTTCTCCGGGACCGCACACCGGCTTGCGACCGCGCTGCTGTATCGCGTCGCGCCTGCGCACGATCCGGCCCGGCTCCGGAAGACCCGGCGCCGCAACGGCATCATCGCGGCGGTGCTCGGCTGCGTGTTCGTGGTGGCCTGTGTCGGGCTCAGCATCGTCCTCCACCTGCGCGGCATCGCCCTGCAGTTCACGTTGGTCGCCCTCGGCGGGGCGCTCGCGCTCACGGCGCTGGCCGCCCTCCCGACGCTCCGCCGTACCCAGCTGCCGCGGGCGCCACGGGCCGGTGCGATCGCGACCGTCGTCGTACTGCTGATCGTGCCGGGCTTCGTCGCCGCCCGCGCCGCGGTCTTCGCCGCGCAGGCCGTCAACGACTTCAAGGTCGTCCCCGACATCTGCACGGCGACCGCGCTGTCGCAGCAGAACGTCGCCGCGATCCTGCCCGACCCGCCGGACCTCGACAAGAGCACGTACAGCGACTCGACCGACTGCACGTGGTCGCGCGACGACGACGACAACGAGCTCTCGGTCACCGTACGCCGCTACGCCGACCAGCGCCGCGCCGCCCGCGGGATCAACGAAGTGAGCGATGCGGACGGCAGCGCCCCGGTCGACGTGGCCGACGGCGGCGTCCAGTCCTCGGACACGTACTCGTCGACCGCGGAGGCCACCGTCCTGGTACGCATCGACAACCTCGTCCTGCAACTCGAACTCACCCGCTCCGCCGACTCCGGCGAACCGGACGCCCAGCAGCTGATCACCCTCGCGGAGAACCTCCTACCAGACATCCGCGCCGCCCGCTGAGGCGCTGCCCGAAGGGGCACGGTCTGTCGTATCAGGCCTGGTTGCGGCCCTGTCGGCGCCAAGAATGGGTCAGGTGCATCGGAACAGAATGCGGTTGACCTGCAGACTCTCGCTCCTCGGTGGAGTGCTCGCGGCCGTCCTGGCCGGGTGCGCCACCAGCGGCACCGCCACCCCGGCCTCGTCCCCGTCCTCGTCCGCGGACTCCCCGTCCCCGAGCCCCACCCCGACCGGCCCGCTCGTCGCTCCCGCCGGGTACGTCGCCGTACTGAAGAGCGAGGCGTCCGACCTGGCGACCACCAACGTCTCGGGCCGGCAGAACGTCGTCATGGGGCCGTTCTTCCGGCACGAGGTCGGGGCCGTCGGCGTCGTCAGTGCGATCTCGGCGGAGCAGGCCCGGGCGGACGGGCTGCCGCAAGCCGTCAAGGCCGCCGACGGCCAGGAGCTCGTCGTCACCGTGTTCAGCGGCTCGACCTCGTTCACCGTGCCCACGGTGAACGGCGGCACGGCCGCCGGTGGCGCCCCAGTCCACGAACAGGAACCGGTCGAGTCGGTCGTCGTCGACGGTCACGCGCGACCGGTCAAGACGCCTCTCGAAGACGGCGAGGCACTCGTCGTGAGTGTGCCGAAGGGGCATCGCGCGTTCCTGCACCTGACTCAGGCCGGCGTGACCCAGTCGGTCGACCTGCGCACCGGGCAGCGGATCGCCGACGCGTCGACGCCGTACTACCCGAACAAGGACCTGTCCTACGGGAAGTACCCCGAGTACTGGGACGGCAAGGCGCCGCTGCTCGGTGTGCGTACGTCGCTGACCAACGTCGACGCGACGATGAGCCCGTTCTCCCCGACGGGTACCTGGGCGGCCAAGGGGAAGGCCTGGGTGTACCTGTCGCTCCGGGCGATGTCGGTCTGCTCCACCAACGCCCCGGACTGCCGCGTGACGATGGCGCGGCACGACATCGCGCTCGTCCTGCCGAACGGCGACAGGGTCTATCCGACGGCCGGCGACGCGTTCATGACGTCGGTGGGGTTGAGCGACATCGACCCGGACGGAAAGAAGGGGCTCGGAAGCTTCGGATTCCAGGTGCCGGCCTCGCTGCGTACTGCGACGCTGGCGGTCACCTTCGGGCACAAGGTGTCGGTCGTGAAGGGCTCGAAGAGCCTGTCGTTGACGATGAGCACGCCGCCCGGGCCGACCCGGATCAAGCTCACACTCTAGACCGCGGACGCGGTGAGGGCGGCGCGTTCGAGGGCGAGGGTGCGGCGGCGGGTGTGCATGCTGTCGAAGGTGAACAGCGCGAGCGCGACCCAGACCAGACCGAAGCCGGCCCAGCGCATCGTGGTCATCTTCTCGTGGAAGATCACCAGGCCGCAGATGAACTGCATGATCGGCGCGATGTAGTTCAGCAGGCCGAGCGTGGTCATCGAGACGCGGGTCGCCGCGGCGCCGAAGAGCAGCAGCGGTACGGCGGTGATCGGGCCGGTCAGCAGCACCAGGACGAGGTACGCCGTGCCGTGGTGCGTGACCGTACTGTCGCCCTGCAGGCCGAGGACCAGGATCGCGATCGCCGCGAGTGGTGCGACGGTGCCGGATTCGATCGCCATGCCCTCGATCGCGCCGGCGCCGGCCTGCTTCTTCGCCAGGCCGTAGAACCCGAACGAGAAGGTCAGGATGATCGCCACCCACGGCGGGCGGCCGTTCTCGATCGCCAGCCCGACGACCGCGACGAACGCGATCCCGAGCGCGGTCCACTGCAGCGGGCGGAGCCGTTCCTTCAGCACGAAGACGCCGAGCAGGACGGTGAACAGCGGGGTGATGAAGTACCCGAGCGAGGTCTCGACGACGTGGCCGTGGCCGACGCCCCAGATGTACGTGCCCCAGTTCGCCGAGATCAGGAACGCCGCCGCGATCAGGGGCCAGCGCCGGCGCGGTTCGGCGAGGAGCGCCTTCACCTGCGCGAACTTCCGCAGTACGGCGACCAGGATCACGATCGTGACCACCGACCAGAGGATGCGGTGGGCGAGCAGTTCGATCGCGCCGGAGTGGTCGAGGAGCTTCCAGTACAGCGGGAACAGGCCCCAGATCAGGTACGCGGTGAATCCGTAGGTGAAGCCTTTTCGCTGTTCGGGCACGGCGTTCAGGGTAAGCCCGCGCGACAGTTGCATCCAACTGCTTTGCTCATGACGTGAGACACGCTGGCCCGATGCGGTTGGATAGAGGGGTGCAGACGAGGAGGCGCGCGTGGGTGTGAGGACCGGCCTGGTCTCGGTGACGTTCCGCCAGTTGGCTGTCGACCAGGTGGTCGAGCTCGCGGCGGAGTCCGGGCTCTCGGCGATCGAATGGGGCGGCGACATCCATGTCCCGCTCGGCAATCTGGTGAACGCGAAGCGGGTCCGCAACCTCACCGAGGTGCACGGGCTGCAGGTCGCGGCGTACGGCTCCTACCTGCGGGCGGGCAGCGTGGACCGCGAGGAGATGCGGTCCGCGGTGGCCACCGCCGAGGCGCTCGGCGCACCCCGGATCCGGGTCTGGGCCGGCAACGTCGGTACGGCGGAGGCCGGCGTCGGCGACCGGATGGCGGTGACCCGCGGCCTCGGCGAACTCGCAGACATGGCGGCCGGCGCCGGGATCGAGATCGCGATGGAGTTCCACCGCAACACGCTGACCGACGAGGTCGACTCGACGATCACGCTGCTGCTCGACGTCGGCGCACCGAATCTCACGACGTACTGGCAACCCCCGGTCGACCTGGACGACGCGGAGTGCCTGCAGCAACTGGAGTCGCTGATGCCGTGGCTGAGCACGGTGCACGTGTTCTCCTGGTGGCCGTCCAACAACCGCCTGCCCCTCGCGGCCCGCGAGTCCCTGTGGCGCCCGGTCCTGGACCGGCTGACGGCCGAGCCGCGAGAGATCAACGCCCTCCTGGAGTTCGTCGCCGACGACTCGACCGAACAGTTCACCCGCGACGCCGCCGACCTGCACAGCTGGGTCTAGGGCTGGTACAGGCCGATGACCAGCTTGCCGCCGGTGGGTTTGCCGGCGTTGATGTAGAAGGCGACGGTTTTCGGCTCGGTCTGGGCCTCCTCGGTCGTCCAGCGGAAGGCGCCGGACCGCGGGCCGTCCTGGTGCGCGGCGAGGCCGTCCCAGCGGGTCCACACCGTGGGGCCGACGCCGACGCTGCCGAACGTCCACAGGAACGGCGTACCGACCGGGGTGGTCAGCTGGACCCGCCCCGCGGTCGCCGGCACCACCACCGAGCGGACGAACCGGTACGTGACACCGTCGGACTCCATGACCTTGTCGAAGTCGACACCGTTCTGGGTGATCTGCGGGCCGGCATCGTACACCGCGACCCCGACCCGTGCCCGCGGTGACATCGGGACCGTACGGCCGTCCTTGTCCACCAGCCGCGCGGTCACCGCGACCGGGCGACCGGGCGGAGCGGTGAGCTGCAGGTGCACGGCGCTGTCCTGCTGGGACTGGTCGCCGGAGCCCGGGTAGCAGTTCACGACGGTCCCGTCACCGAGCCGCACCTGCACCCGGTACTCCGTGGCGCGGCCGGGGACCGCGTAGTCCTCCTGCGTGCCGATCACCTGCACGACCACCGAACGGCTCTTCGGGACGAAGCTGGTCGCGACCGTGTCCTGGCCGCGGTTGCCGATCACCGCGCCGAGCCGGGTCTGCGGACCGACCTGGTGGCGGAACCACAGCCCGTCGCGGGCGAAATCGTCCGGCTTCGCCGGTCCGGACGCCTTGCCGCCCGTACCGCCCGACGGGTCAGTGTAGATGCCGACGCCGAGCTGTTGCCGCGCGTCCTGCAACGGCTTGCCGTCCGAACCGTACAGATCCAGCGTGACCTTGGCCGGCTTGCCGATCGGCGCGTCCGCCCACAGCATCGTGTCCGCGGCCAGGCTGTTGACGATCGGATGCCCGAGATCCCTGCAGTAGTTGGTGTTGACGGTGAAACCGTTCACCCGGACCCACACCCGCCCCTCCGCGTCTTGCTTGCAGTAGGCAACGAACTTGACGGCCTTCGACGTCGGCGTCCAGCTGAACTCGACGTGGCTCTCGCCGGTCGTGCCGGTCCAGCCCTTCAGCAGCGGCTGCCCGTCGCTGACACCCGGCAACGTGAAGCCGTTCTGCGTGTACGACGGCGTCCGCGCGGGGTCGGGCCGCGAGGTCGCCAGGACGCCGGGGACGACGGTGACCGCGAGCGCGATCGCGGCGGCGGCCGCACCGGCGGTGGCAACGATCCGGCCCTGCTTGGTACGGCGGATCTTCCGGTGGACGCCGGGCAGCAGGTCGGACTGGCGGCGGTCGGAGTCGGCGGCGCGGGCGTGCAGCTCGTCGCGGAGGTCTTGGAGGTTCATCGCGGGGTCTCCAGGTCTGCCGGCGTACCCAGACGGTGGCCGAGCGCCGGGTCGAGGCGGAGTTTCGCCAGCGCTTTCGCGGTCTGGCTCTTGACGGTGCCGACGCTGCAGCCCATCAGCCGCGCGGTCTCGGCCTCGGTCAGGTCTTCGTAGAAGCGCAGTACGACGACCGCGCGTTGCCGCCGCGGGAGCCGGCCGATGGCGTCCCAGAGGTCCAGGCCGTCCTCGCCGGGTGGCGCCGGGGCGTCCGGGAGGTCCGCGGTCGGGATCTCACCGTTCCAGCGCCGGCGCCACCAGGAGGAGTAGGTGGTGACCAGGATCCGCCGGACGTACGGCTCCGGGTTGTCCTCGCGGATCTTCGCCCAGTGGAACCAGGCCTTCGCCAGCGCGGTCTGCACAAGGTCCTCGGCGAGCGCGTGGTCGCGGGTCAGCAGGTACGCGGTCCGCACCAGCGCCTGCGACCGACCCGCCACGAACGAGTCGAACCCAACTCCCCGCTCCTCGACGGCCACCGCAGCCACCCCCGTATCGGTACTCACATCCAGCAGGACCGCCCAACCACACCAAATGGTTGCCCCACCCATCCAACCAACAGCTGGTTGAGGCAAAGCCGGAACGCTGAGCCAGTTGGTGCGGGCATGGATCAGGTGGTGCGGGATGCCAGCAGCGGTAGGGCTGAGTCAGCTGGTGCGGTCAGCCGAGGGCGGGAGCAGGCCAGGGGCAGATGGTGTGACCGCTGTCGGAGGCGGGTTGGGTCAGGTGGCGTCGGCTGCGGCCGGGGTTGGAGTGGCTGGGGTCGGGTGCTGCGGCGGCGCCGCCGGCCGGGGGAGGTGGTGCAGACCGGCCAGCGGTGGGGCTTGGGGCGGGTGGTGCTGGGGCTTGGCGTAGGCGGGGTGGCGCGATCTGGGGTTGGCTTGGGTCAGGTGGTGCGGGCGGATTCTGGGCGGCGGGCCGGGTTCGGGGCGGCGGGGAAGCGGGTTGGGGTGGGGCGGACCGCCGGGGTGGTGGGCCGGTCGGGCGCCGGGAGGTGGAGGATGCGTTTGATCTGGTTCATGTCGCCGCGGACGACCGTGTGGGCGACGCCGGCGGCCGCGGCGCCGGGCTCGTAGGCGACGCCGGTGCCGACGTTGGTGAGCAGCGGGACGTCGTTGGGGCCGTCGCCGACGCCGAGGCGGCGTTCGCGGGGGATGTTGAGTTCGGCGCCGAGCCGGTCGGTGAACTCGACCTTGCCGTCGGCATCGACCAGGTCGCGGACCTCGCCGGTCAGTACGCCGTCCTCGATCACGAGATGCCCGGCCGCGAACCGCTCGACGCCGAGCCGTTCGGCGAGCGGGCCGACGATCGCGTCGAAGCCGCCGCTGGCGATCGCGACCTCGTGGCCGGCCGCCTGCAGGTCCCGGATCAGCTCCTCGACGCCCTCGTTCAGCACGATCGTGTCCGCGACCTCCCGGACCAGCGCCGCGTCGACCCCGCGCAGCTGCGCGACCTTCGCGCGGATCGAGGTCTCGTAGTCGGGATGCTTGACCGCCTCGACCTCCGCCAGCCGGCCGGCCCGGTCCGCGAGCGTGTGCAGCGTGTCGTACTTGCTGATCGTCTGGTCCACGTCGAACACGATCAGGTGCTTCTGCATCGGCACCATCGGCCGCTGCGGGCGCTCCGCGAGTTCCGGCGTACGCACCGGCGCGAGCGCGTGGTCCATCGTCGATGCGACCTCGCTGCGGACGTTCTGCTGCCACTGCCCGCGGACCGGGTCCCACTTCCCGCTGGACGGATCCGCGGCGCCGTCCAGGAACGTACCGATGGTGCCGACCATCTCCTGGAACTCTGGGTACTCCCGCAACTGCGGAATCCGGTTTCGCAACTGCTGGAAACCGTGGTCCCACAGGATTTCGGTCTCGTGCGCGGGCGCCGGCTGCTGCCCGTAGAAGCGGTACGGCTGCGGCGGACCGCTGACACCGGCTTCCTTCCAGTGCCAGTTCTCCGCGAGCGCCTTGCGGAGCGTGTCGCCGTCCACCGGGCAGGTCCGGGCGATGTAGTACAGGTCCGCGATGTCCTTGGACCGCGGCGCGGCGATGCCGTCGCCGATCCCCGGCTGCAGCGCGAGCGCCGCCATCTTGTCCGCGGCCAGGTCCGCCACCGGCCGCATCAGCGGCGTGATCGGCCGCAGGCCGTCGAGCTGCGGGCCGACGATCGACCGCCGGGCACGTTCGGACTCGCCGGAGCGCTGGATCATCGTCGGCATCTTGACGTCGACCTCGATCGAGAACAGGTCCCCGTCCGCGCGCACGCCGAGCGGCCCGCGGCGGTCGTCGACCGGCTGTACGTCGATCGTGAAGACGGCATGCCCGTTCCCGGCGATCTCGATGCTCCGGGTCGTGTACCGGACCAGCCCGCCGAGCCCGGGCGCGCCGTCGACCGGATTCTGCCGTTGCGGGGCGGCCGCGAGGATGTCCGCGCGGATCCGGTCCAGGTACTGCTCGTCGGTCAGGTCGCCGAGCGCGCCGTTGTAGATGTCGAGGTCGTTGGCCGTTCGCGCCATCTCGTACACCGGGTCGAGGCCGGATCCCGTCGTACCGGACCAGGCCTCGGCGTACCCGGGGAGTGCGTCGGAGCCGGTCTTCTCGTACGCGTCGGCCCCCTGGTCGAGCTGGCTGAGGAAGTCGGCGCCGGCGAGCTGGCGCATCCCGCGGTCGGCGCTGAACCTCGGCGTACCGACCTCCCCGAGCCGCGCCATCAGGCGGGACCAGGTGGGGTACGAACCGCGGAACCGCTGCAGGTCGAGGTGCCCGGTGTACATGTCAGCCCCTCGCCGCCGCGGCGAGCGCGGACTCGAGCCAGGCCGGGCCGTCGTACGACGGATCGCGGTCGGCGAACTGTTCGGTCAGGTCCGCGCCGAGCTGGTCGGCCGTCGTCCAGCCCTGGCCGATGAACGACCGGGCCAGCCGTCCGAGGTCGGACAGGTCGAAACCCTGCCCGTCGGAGAGGTCCGCGAGGGTCCGGGCCGGGCCGGTGACCGGGAGGCCTTCGACGACGGTGCACTGCTCCTCCGGCACCGACCGCGGATGCACTTTCACGTTTTCCGAAAGCGTGTTCCTGGATTTTCCGGAGAACTCGATGAGGTCGCCGCTCGCGGTGCCGGCGCCGTACAGCCGGGCCGCCGTCTGGTGCGACACGACGAGCGTGGTCAGCGAACGCTCCCAGGCGGGCGCGGCCTCGGCGAGCAGCCAGGTCGCGTAGAGGGTCTGGTGCGGATGCGTCGCGCCGGCGCGGACCCGGAGTACGCCGTCGACGACGGGCTCCAGGATCTCGGCGTCCCGCAGCTGGGCGAGGACCTGGTCGGTCACCTCGCCGCGCAGCTGGGCGATCGCGAACAGACCGTGCTGGCCGTCGGCCAGGGCGCAGATCCGCGCGAACGCGTCCAGCAGGTTCGGGCGCGTGAAGCCCTTCATCGTCAACCCCACAGCCGGTCGTCGGTGGACAGTGCCAACATCATCCAGGGCCGGGGGTTCGCCAAGGTGAACAGCCGGTGACGGAAAGTTTCGGCAACCACTGGCCAACGGACGGAAACTCCCGGAATGCTGTGGCGGGACAGGTTCCCTTCACCGCCCCGGAGGTTGTTCCGATGTCCATCACCCGACCCTTGCCGCGACTGCTCGCGGTACTGCTGCTGTTCGCGGCGACGCTCACCACCTCACAGGTCGTGGCCACCACGGTCGCGCACGCCGACGGCTGCTACACGTGGGGCCGAACGCTCAGCCAGGGCGCATCCGGCGAAGACGTGCGGCAACTCCAGATCCGCGTCGCCGGCTGGCCCGGGTACGGCGCTCATCTCGCGATCGACGGCTCGTTCGGCCCGGCGACGAAGGCCGCGGTGCAGCGGTTCCAGTCGGCGTACGGGCTGACGTCGGACGGGATCGCCGGGCCGGCGACGTACGGCAAGATCTACGCGCTGCAGGACGACGACTGCACGCCGATCCACTTCACGTACGCCGAACTCGACGACGGGTGCGGCGGTTCCGGATTCGACGGTGGAACGCTGTCCGAGGCGGCGACGAAGGCGAACGCGCTGCGCACGATGTGGCAACTCGAGGCGCTGCGGCACGCGCTGGGGGACCAGCCGCTCAACATCTCCAGCGGCTTCCGCAGCATCCCCTGCAACCGCGCGGTCGGCGGCGCGAGCAACAGCGAACACCTGACCGGCCGCGCCGCGGACCTCACCGGAGTCCACTCCTTCTGCACCATGGCAAAGGAAGCCCGCAACCACGGCTTCGGCGGCATCTTCGGCCCGGGCTACCCCGACCACAACGACCACACACACGTAGACATCCGCACGACGAACACCTGGTCCGCGCCCAACTGCGGGATCTAGATCAGTTGGCTGATGGTGTAGATGACCAGGCCGACTAGAGCTCCTACGACGGTGCCGTTGATGCGGATGAACTGGAGGTCGCGGCCTACGTGGAGTTCGATGCGGGCGGCGGCTTCGCGGCCGTCCCAGCGTTCGATGGTGTCGGAGATGACTGAGACGATCTCGGTGCCGTAGGTACGGACGACGTACCCGACGGCCTCGGCGGCGCGGGTGTCGACCTTGGTACGGAGGAGTTCGTCGTTCTGGAGGCGGTCGCCGAGGTCGTGCAGGACCTTGATGCCGCGGATGCGGAGCGTGCTGTTCGGGTCGTTGATCGAGTCGATCAGCGCGGTCCGCATCGCGTCCCAGACAGCGGTCAGGCTGGTGCCCATGTCGGGGTGCGTGAGCATCCGCGCCTTCCACGCCTCGAAGCGTTCCATCGTCTCCGGGTCGTGCTGCAGGTCGTCGGCGAGCTGCCCGAGCAGCCGGTCGACGGCCCGCCGCGCGGGGTGCGTCTGGTTGTCGCGTACGTCGGCCAGCCACGCCAGCGCCTCGCGGTGGATCCGGTCGACCACCAACCGGTCCACCCACTGCGGCGACCAGCGCGGCGCCCGCGGCCCGACGACGTCCGCGAGCAGGTCGCGGTTGTCGGCCAGCCAGTCGTACGCCTCCACCATCAGCAGGTCGAACAGCGCGTGATGCGCCCCGTCCTCCACCACCGACTGCACGAAGTGCCCGGCGATCGGGCTCAACGGCTCCTTCACGAACCGCGGCAGCAACGACCCGCGGACGAACGCCGCCACGTCGTCGTCGCCGAGTTTCGGCAGCGCCGCGCCGACGGTCCGCGCGCCCTCGGCAACGATCCGCTCCGCATGGTTGCCGTCGGCAAGCCATTCGCCGACCCGGCGGCTGATGTCGGCCGACTGCATCTTCTCCGCGACGACCTCCTCGGACAGGAAGTTCTCGGTCACGAACTGCTCGAGGCTCTCCGCCAGGCTGTCCTTGCGGGTCGGCACGATCGCCGTGTGCGGGATCGGCAGCCCGAGCGGATGCCGGAACAGCGCGGTGACCGCGAACCAGTCCGCCAGCGCACCCACCATCGCCGCCTCGGACGCCGCGTTCAGGTACGCCCAGCCGCCGGTCCGGTGCAGTGTCGCCACGTAGATCGCCGCGGCCAGCACGAGCAGTGCCAGCGCCACCGAGCGCATCCGCCGCAGCCCACGCCGCCGGACCAGGTCGGCGGCGCCCAACGTCAAGGTCGCCATACCCCCGATCTAACCAAGTCCACGGTCAGGAAACCCTCAGGCAAGTACCTGATTCGCCCCTTGGCCCGCTGGCGGCAGCGGAATAGGGCCGAGATCCGCACCGGGAGCTTGTCGGTGGGGCTCTATACGGTCACCACTCGACATATGGAAGCCCTCGCGGCATCGCCGCGAGCATGAAAGAGGATTGACGATGACGATGACGACAACGACCAACGAGCCGCGCTCGTGGGCCAACCGATCCAACACGATCGGAGCTGTGCCAGGCCGCAAGGACGCTCGCCGGGAGACCTTGACCGGCATTCTCCGCCAGCTACCGGTGGCAGCGAACGAGATGCTCAAGTTCACCATGGCATCAGGACAGGTTGTGCAGAGACCGGCCGATGAGGTTCTCGGTCGACACTTCGCGGCATGCCGAATGACCGAGCGCGACGCAAAAGGCGGCTGGCGTGTCGCTCCCGTTGCGGCAGAATGGCTGCTTGAGCAGAACGACCAGAAGCTCGCGCAGCACCTTCACGGGAACGTGAAGTTCTTCGGTGACTTGCTGTCGCACCTAGATGGCGTGCACAGCACGAGCGAGTTGCTGGGATTGGCCGGGGCGTATGGTCTCCACTGGACGAGCACCGATCAGCTTTACCGTCGGCTCGGATGGTTCGAGGACCTGGGGCTTCTGGAGCGATGGGCCGGGAGCAAGTATGTGGTAACAGAAGCTGGCCGCGCGTTCCTGGCGACTGTGGCGCTGATCGAACCAGCAGAACTCCATGAACCGAGCGCTGACCAGAGGGACGTTGTACTTCCGCCGCCATCCGAAGCGCTCGCAGCAATTCTCGGCTCGTCGCCGCAGACCGAGCTGGGTGAGCGTAAATCACTGATCGGATACATCGCACGCGGCCGTAAGGCCCGCAGCAGTGAAGCGAGCGAAGAATCCCGCTCGATATTCTCCTCGCTTCGTGTGCTGGTGCAGCTCATCGGCGATGGGGTGACCATTGGTGAATTTCAGCTGCGTTGCGAGGAAAAGCTCGGGGTCAATCGCGCATCGGCCACGCAGACGCTGCATGCATTGCGGCATATGTGCGTGATTGACCTGATTGCGTTCAATAAGTATGGCATTGATCCGTCCGCTGCCGAATTGTTGATGCCAGGCAACGAACTCGACTTCGTCCGGTTCGCGCAGACACGGTATCGATTCCTAGGAGAAATCCTGCCGCTGATCGAGACGCCAACGCCCGTGTCTGATATTGCGAAGATGGTGCGTGAGAAATTTAGCCTGACGCAGCTGGATAACGGTGAGGTTCGCACGCGGCTGGATCTCATGCATGATGCTGGTTTGGTGGAGCGACTGGACTGGACTCGCTACCGCGCCACGACCCTCGGTCGACTCTTCGCGACGGTGACAGATCTGGAAGTCCCAGGTCAGAGTAGTGCTGATGCAGCGGAGGACAGCGCAGTCATCGAGGCCGTGGCTGATGACCGGCTCGGACGAATTGCCGCCGAGCTGCGGAGGTTCTCAACCTGCAGCGACGCGAGTGCGGAGTTCGAGATCGCGGTTGCAGGTGCTTTTCGTCTTCTTGGGTTCAGGACTGAACATCTGGGTGGTCGCGGAGCTACGGATGTCGTTGTCGAGGCGGAGCTTCCCGGCGATGACGGCTACCGATGCATTATCGATGCCAAGGCGTCCGCCAGCGGAATGATCACGGATAAAGCGATCAAGTTCGACGCGCTGAAGGAGCACCAGCGCAAACATCGAGCCGACTGTGGTGCCGTCGTCGGCCCTGATTTTTCGGATCGGGTTCGGGACTGGGCGCTGGGGAACGGATTCGCCCTGCTGACGGTCGAGGATCTGATCACGTTACTAAGGCGACAGGCGGCGCATCCGCTGACGCTGAGCGATCTACGCCTGATATTCGATCCATCGGACAACTCAGTCGAGCTTGAAGTCTGTCATGTAAACACTGAGCACAACGGACTGCTCTTGCGCCGGGTGGTCGAGCTCCTGCACGCCGAGGCGCTCGATGAGGATCCATTGATGGGCGGGTGTATCGATCAGGGGAACTTGACCTATGTCCTGCGTAAGGAGCTGACCCCACGGCCCTCGGCAGAGGCTGTTGCCGAGTGCTTGACATTTCTCTCTCATGACCTGGTCAGAGGCGTGGCGAAGGACGGCTCCAAATTCAAGCTCGCCGACTCGCCGGCCAACATTGCCCGTCGTCTCGGCGCTCTCTGTACAGACTTTCTGCCGGCCTAGCTGATTGCCTCGGGTGGCGTGATCGCCGTCGCGTCGCCCGCCCCTCGGCGTTCCATCAGGCCCGAGACGACGGCCAGGACGAGGCCGGCCGCGGCGAGGCCCGCGCCGAGGCGGCTGGGCCATTCGTACCCGTAGCCGGCGGCGAGTACGACGCCGCCGAGCCAGGCGCCGAGCGCGTTCGCGATGTTCAGCGTGGAGTGGTTCAGCGAGGCGGCCAGCGACTGTCCTTCGTGGGCGACGTCCATCAGGCGGGTCTGCAGCGCGGGCACCAGGATGCTCGCGGAGCAGCCCATCGCGAACACCGCGACCAGCGCGCCGGGCCGGGTCTGCGCGAGCCAGCCGAACGTCCCGAGCACGACGGCCACCGCGACCAGGCCGCCGTACACGCTGCCCATCAGCGAGCGGTCCGCCAGCCGGCCGCCGAGGACCGTGCCGACGGTCATGCCGACGCCGTACACGGCGAGCACGATCGTCACCGCCCGCTCGGAGAAACCGGCCAGTGATGTCATCGTCGGGGTGATGTAGGAGTACGTCGCGAACATCCCGCCGAAGCCGACCATCCCGACCAGCAGCGCCATCCACACCTGCGGCCGGGCCAGCGCACTGAGTTCGCTGCGGACGTTGACGTCGCTCCCGACCGGCTGCGGCGGGATCCAGAACCAGACCGCGACCAGTGTCAGCAGGCCGAGTACGCCGACCGCGAGGAACGGCACCTGCCACCCGTACCGCTGCCCGAGCAGCGTCGTCACCGGGACGCCGACGATGTTCGCGACCGGCAGCCCCACCATCGTCATCGACACCGCCCGCGCCCGCCGCTCGGGCGCCACCATCGACGAGCCGACCACCGCGCCGATCCCGAAGAACGCGCCGTGCGGCAGCCCGGACAGGAACCGCGCGGCCATCAGGAACTCGTAGCTCGAGGCAACGGCCGACAACACGTTGCCGACCACGAAAACCGCCATCAGCCCCAGTAGCAAGCGTTTTCTTCCGGTACGCGCGCCGAGTGCCGCGATCACCGGAGCGCCGACCACGACCCCGAGCGCGTACGCCGACACGACATGGCCGGCGGTCGGGATCGAGATCCGGACGCCGGCCGCGATCTGCGGGAGCAGCCCCATCGTGACGAACTCGGTGGTCCCGATCGCGAAACCACCGGTCGCCAGCGCGAACAACGCCAGGGTGACGTGCCGCGCAGTACGGCTGTCAGGAGCGTACGAACTTGTCACACCTGATTGTCGCAGAGATCAGCAGCACCACCGCGAGCAGGGCGAAGACCCCGTTGCCGATCAGGTCGACGGTCATCGAGGCCCCGAACACCGGCTTCTCCGGGAACGCGTGCCACGCGTACGTCAGCATCGCGCCACCGGCCGCGGCCAGTGTGTGCAACCGGGTCCAGCCCGACCGCCGCGACCAGGTGACGAACAACACGATCGCGAGGACGTCGACCGCGAGCGACACCGCCGCGCAGAGCCAGCCGTTCTTGATCTCGTCGTTCACGAGCATCCACCCACTGCTGATCACCAGCCCGGCGACGCCGACGATCCACGCCGACGGCACGGTGCCAGTGGTACGCCGGGGCGTACGGCGGCCGACCCACGCCGCGACGGCGATCAGTACGACGACTGCGACCGCGACGCCGACGTTCTGACCGGCGGACGCGCGGAACGAGTCCTTCGCGTAGCCGAACGCGGTGGTCGCGACGACGCCGACGACGAACAGGACGGCGTACACGCTGAAGCCGAGCTTGCCGAGCCACGGCTCGCGCGGGCGGCGGGACAGCGACTCCATCACGACGATCGGGACCGTGATGCTCCACAACGTGTGCAGGCCGAGCACCATCACCGTCCACGGGGCGCCCATGCCGAGGAACGAGATGTGCCCGGGGTCGAGCAGCCGGAGGCCGGCGTAGTCCGGGTTGAACAGCGACTGCGTGGTGATGCCCTCCTCGATCACGCCGTACGCGAGCGCGAGGATCAGGATGCTCGGGTACCCCCAGCCGCGCCGGCGGGCGATCTCGCGGATCAGGACCGCACCGCCGCCGTACAGCGGGGCCAGGGCGAACAGGGCGAACAGCCCGGTGATCGGGATGTTCCCGAGCAGGAACTCGGCGACCATCGGGGACAGGAAGAACAGGCCGAGAGCCGGCAGTCCGCGCTGCACGCCGCTACGTCGGGGAGCGGCCACCACCTTCGTGTTCGTCATGCTCATCACTGTCCCGGCGGGAGCGTGCCGGCGCGGATGCGATCCGTCCCGATCGGGGGCTGACGTCCGGTCGGGGCCGGTCCCTGACGGATGTCACGGTCTCAGGGTTCAGTCAGGGTCGAATTGCCTATACGGCGTATAGGGAATGCGTTCTAATTGTTTTCATGAGGACGAAGGAAGGGATCACCGCGGCGGCGACGTACCTGCTGACCGAGCATGGCGCGGCCGGGGTGACGATGCGGAAGGTGGCGGCCGCGGTCGGGATCACGCCGATGGCGATCTACCAGTACTTCCCGGACCGGGAGACGTTGCTGAACGCGGTCGCGGACGCGGCGTTCGCGGAGCTGGTCCGGCGCTGGGAGGCGGCGGACCGGCCGGAGGCGGCGGACGAGCGGCTGCGGGAGATGCTGATCGACCACGTCGACTTCGCGCTCGAGCAGCCGCGGCTGTACGACTACATGTTCACCGAACGGCGCGACCAGGCGCGGCAGTTTCCGGAGGATTTCCGGGCGCGGCGGTCGCCGACGTTCAACCTGGTCGCGGATGCGGTCGAGGCCGGGGTCGAGCAGCGCTTGTTCCGCGAGCAGGACGTCTGGGAGACGAGCCTGATGTTCGCCGCGCTGCTGCACGGCCTGATCCAGCTCCATCACGGTGACCGCGTCGGCATGCCCGACGACGCTTTCCGCGCGCTCTGCCTGCGCCTGGGCGAAAGGATGATCGATGAACTTCGCAACTGAAGCTCGGCGGCCGTTGACGGGTTGGCGGGTATGGGGTGCCGGGGGAGCGGCTGCGGTCGCCACCGGGGTGATGTTGTTCCTGGGGTCGGGGCTGCATGTGGTGCCGGCACTTGTCTGGTGGGCAGCGGTGCCGGTGTTCTTCGTGGCGCCGATGCTTCGGGCGTGGGTCGCCGGGGTGGTTGCCTTCGGCGGGTGGTTGCTCGGGCTCAGCAACCTGGTCGGGTACCTGCTGCACGACCTCGAGCTGCCGCCGGTGGCGTTGGGGTTCTTGGTCGGGCTGGCGTTGGTGTTCGCGGGGACTGTCTTGTTCTTCAGGGCGTTGGTGGTGCGCGGGCATCCGATCGTGGCCGCGGTCGC
Source organism: Kribbella sp. WER1 (assembly GCF_054189145.1). Classification (NCBI taxonomy): domain Bacteria; kingdom Bacillati; phylum Actinomycetota; class Actinomycetes; order Propionibacteriales; family Kribbellaceae; genus Kribbella; species Kribbella sp. WER1. The sequence continues at coordinate 5,579,971 of NZ_CM135186.1, forward strand.
GGCGCCGGCGTTGTGGGCCGCGCTCGACTGGGCGATCACGTCGATCTCGCCGCACGGGGCGTTCACGAGTCTGGCGTACACGCAGGTGGAAATTGCCCCCGTCAACCAGATCGTTTCGCTGACCGGCCCGTGGGGCCTGAGTTTCCTGCTCGTCCTCCCGGCCGCGGTGTTCGCCGCCAGGCGGTGGATCCTCCTCGGACTCCTGGTCGTCGTTGCCGCGGGCACCTGCCTGTACGGCGTCGTACGGCTCGACCACACCGCGGCGACGCCGGTGAAGATCGCCGTACTGTCCGCCGAAGGCGCCGACGACGCGCGCTGGCCGGAGGCCGGTGGTCCGGCGATCCTCGACCGGTACCGTCCGCTGATCGTCAACGCGGCAAGGGCCGGCGCGAAGATCGTGCTGCTCCCGGAGAAGATCGTCGACGTCCAGGCCGGCGACGTCCCGCCCGTCTTCCAAGAGCTTGCCACCGGCAACAACATCGAGCTGGTCGTCGGGCTCACCGACGGCGACCACAACCGCGCGCTGCTCTTCCACCCGGACGGCAGTACGCCGACGTCGTACGACAAGCACCACCTGATCCCCGGGCTCGAGCCGTACACGCCGGGCGACCACCTCGCGACGTACGACGGCTGGGGGCTGATGATCTGCAAGGACATGGACTTCCCGGCGCTCGCCCGCCAGTACGGCAAGCTCGGCACCGGCCTGCTGCTCGTCCCCGCGCTCGACTTCGTCGACGACGGATGGCTGCACAGCCGGATGGCGATCCTGCGCGGGATCGAGAACGGCGTCCCGATCGCCCGCGCCGGCAGCCAAGGGCGTCTCACCCTCACCGACGCGAACGGCCGCATCGTCGCCGAGACGACCGCCCCGGCGGACGCCCCCGCGACGCTGATCGGCGAGCTCCGGCCGGGCATCGACCGGACCCTCTACACCGCGTGGGGCGACTGGTTCGCGTGGCTGTGTGGGCTGGTCGCGCTGGCCGGAGTGGTGCTGTTGTTCCGGCGTGGTGGGCGTGGGAGCATCCGGCATGGCCAACTTCGGGGACTACCAGTTGCAGATCTACCTGCAGGGGATGTTGCAGGGGACGACGCCGGAGATCACCACGGATCTGGCCCGGCTGGAGTCGCAGGCGGCCGGGAAATTGCCGGTCGAGGCGATGGGGTACATCGTGCCGAGCGCGGGCAGCGGCGCGACCGCCCGCGCGAACCAGGCCGCGTTCGACCGCTGGCGGCTCGCGCCCCGGATGCTCCGCGGCAGCACGGACCGTGACCTGTCCTGCACGATCCTCGGTACGCCGATGCCCGCGCCGGTGCTGGTTGCGCCGATCGGCGTCCAGACCCTCGCGCACCCGGACGGCGAGCTCGCGACCGCCCGGGCCGCGGACACGCTCGGCCTGACGTACACGCACTCGACCCAGGCCAGCCACGCGATCGAGCAGATCGAGGCCGCGAACAAGTGGTTCCAGCTGTACTACCCGACCGACCGCGACGTCTGCCTGAGCTTCCTGCGGCGCGCGAAGGCGGCCGGGTACGGCGTACTCGTGGTCACGCTCGACACCGGGACGATCGGCTGGCGGCCGGCCGACCTGGACCGCGGGTTCCTGCCGTTCCTGAAGGGGGAGGGGCTGGCGAACTACTTCAGCGACCCTGCGTTCCAGGCGAAGCTGGCCAAGCCGATCGCCGAGGACGCGGGCGCGGCCGTGATGCTCTGGGCGCAGCTGTTCCCGAACGTCGGGCTGGCGTGGGACGACCTGTCGTTCCTGCGCGACAACTGGGACGGGCCGATCGTCCTGAAGGGCATCACACACGTCGAGGACGCGAAGCTCGCGGCCGAACACGGCGTCGACGGCATCGTGGTCTCGAACCACGGCGGCCGCCAGGTCGACGGCGCCGTCGCTGCCCTGGACGCACTGCCCGCGATCGCGGACGCGGTCGGCGAACAGCTCACGATCCTGTTCGACTCCGGCGTCCGCACCGGCGCCGACGCCGCCAAGGCCCTGGCCCTGGGCGCCAAGGCCGTCCTCCTCGGCCGCCCCCTCCTCTACGGCCTCGCCCTCGCGGGCCAGGCAGGCGTCGAGCACGTCCTCCGCTGCTTCCTCGCCGAACTCGACCTGACCCTCGCCCTCTCCGGCTACGCCAACCACCGCGAACTCAACCGCGACTCGGTAGTACGCGTCAGCATGTAGCACAGGTGCTACCCTAGTAGGCATGGACGCGCTGGGACTGCGAGAGTTGCGGCAGCATGCAAGTGAACTGGTGCGCCGAGCCGAATCCGGTGAACACCTGCTGATCACCGTTTCGGGTCGCGCGGCCGCCGTGCTCGGGCCGCCGGAGCGCGACCACTGGCGCCGGTACGACGAAGTCGCCGACGTCCTCCGGCGCCGCACCGACGACGACTGGGTGGCCGATCGCGAACTGGTGGACCAGAACCTGATCGACCCCTGGGAGCGGAGAGGATGAGGGCGCTGCTCGATACCAGCGTCCTCATCGAGGGGCTGGACGAGCCGATCGATGGCGAGCTGGCGATCAGTGCCATCAGCCTGGCGGAGCTGCATTTCGGCGTGCTCGTCGCCAAGTCGGCCGAGGTCCGCGCATCGCGGCTGCGCCGCCTTGCCGGCATCGAGCGGGCCTTCGAGGCGCTGCCGGTGACCGATGCGGTCGCTCGTACTTACGGGTCCTTCGCGGCGACGGTTGCGGCGATCGGACGGCAACCGAGAGCGCGGGCGGTCGACCTCGTCATCGCGGCCACCGCAGCCACCCACGATGCGGTCGTCTACACCCGCAACCCGAAGGACTTTCTGGACCTCGACGACCTCGTCGGGGTCGTCGGCTTGTGAAGGCCGTCGTTTTCGATCTGGACAATACGTTGTTCGATCACAGTGGGTCGGCTGAGCGCGCGCTTCGGGCGTGGGTTGCGGGCTTGGGGATCGCGCCGAAGGACGAGATCGTCGCGGAGTGGTTCGCGATCGAGGACCGGTTGTACGACGCTTACCTGCGGCAGGAGCTCACGCATCAGGGGCAGCGGCGGGGGCGGTTGCGGGAGTTCCTGCCGGTGCTCGGGCGCGCGGTTCCGGAGACGGACGCTGAGCTGGACGAGGTGTTCGAGGGGTATCTGCGCGAGTACCGCGGGAACTGGATCGCGTTCCCGGACGCGCGACCCGCGTTGGAGGTTGCCCGGGGCAACGGATGGCGGGTTGGCGTGCTGACCAACGGGAACACCGCACAACAGAACGCGAAGCTGGCCACGATCGGGCTCGCCGAGTACGTCGACGTGGTGTGCGCATCCGAATCACTCGGGGTCAGCAAACCCGATCCGCTGGCCTACCAACGTGTTTGTGAAGAGCTCGGGGTGGATCCGGGCGAGACACTGATGGTGGGCGACAACCTGGAGCTCGACGTACTCGCCGCACGCCGAGCAGGGTTGGCGGCGCGCCACCTGGACCGCCCGGCAGGCGGAACTCTCACTCAGTTGGTCGTCCGCTCGCAGCAGGGGCAGTAGTCCCCGGGGAGATCAGTACGGAAACAGCGAGGTCATGGATTTCCCGGGAGGCCTCAGACAACTCGCGATATGCCTCAGCCGCATTGTCGAAAGCCTTCAAGGTCTTGACGATTCTGTCCTGCAGACGCGGAGACGGCAGCCATACTGGCAGTCCTCCGAGTGTCTTCGTGTTGACATGCCGAATTACCGAGCCGCTTGTTTGGTCCATCAACCACCGTTGAGCGGCGGGACTGCTCAGGTAGTAGGTCAGGTATTCGGAGCTTGATCGCGTCATTGGCCTGAGCATCACGCAGCCAGGACCGAGTAGCCATCCGGTCTGATCCTCGTGCACGAGTCCGAATCGTCCGAGCGTGCCGGCGCGAGCGCTGACGATGTCTCCGGCGCGCAATCGATACCGCGCCAGCCGCGCGGCCATTTGCGGAGGCACTGAGTCGACATCCTCTGACCCGATGGCACCACGTCGGATATTCCGCGGGAGCACGAGAGGCGTCCACGACGGCTGCGGATCGCTTCGTGCGATCGAGCCCGGACCGGATACAATGTCGCAGATGGTACCGAGCCGAACGATTTCGCCCTCGTGCCCGGAATGATGGTCGGCAACGAGTTTCGACAATTCTGTATCGCTCGCGGTTTCGAGACGACTCGCGACCGTACGCAGCGCCGGGAGCTTGGACCGCAATGCGACCAGTTGTGCCGAGACCCGATCTTCATCTAATGTCCCGTCCGCTGGTGTCAGGTAGCGACTGGGGGCGAGGACGAAGTCGTTTGCCTCGATCTCCCGGTAGCTCACCGAGCGGGAGAAGCCTGCAGTACTCTTGAAGTCCTCACTATTTGCAGCGATTTTCCAGCGCTGGTACTCGGAGACAATCCGCTCAGTATCGTCGGCGGTGAGATGGCGCCGGCTCCGGTCGACCGGTTCGCCCAGTTGACGCGCGTCCACGAACAGGATGTCCTGGCGGACCGCAGAATGTTCGATTCCGCGCAGAACCCAGACCATCGTCGGGATCCCGGTGAATTTGAAGAGCCTGGCGGGTAGCGCGATGACACACTCCACGACACCTGCACTGACCATCGCGGCTCGGATATGTCCCTCATTGTGCGACAGCGTCGATGCCGCGCTGCCTGGCATGACGACTGCTCCGTGGCCGTCCGGAGTCAATTTGGAGATGACGTGCTGAAGCCATGCGAAGTTGGCGTTGTGGGCTGGAGGTTGCCCGAACCGCCAGCGGCCGCTGGCCGGTACGTCGTTGCGCATGTTGAACGGCGGGTTTGCGAGAACCTTACTGAATTGCAGGGCCGGAAAGCGGTCGATCTCGAGCGCGTTGCCCTTCCGCAGATCCGCATCGATGCCGTGCAGGGCAAGATTCATCGCGCTGGTTCGCAGGGACCAGTCGTGGGACGCTTGACCACAGACGTCCAAGTCCTCGACCGGGTGCCGGTGTGCGTCAAGATAGGCCACGGCCGCGGACAAGAGCTCGCCGGAACCGCAGAACGGGTCGTAGATCCGATCCTCAGGAGTGAGGTCAAGCAGCGCGACCAGAGACCGGGCAACGTCCGGCGGTGTGAACTGCGCACTTCCGCGGCCCATACCGCGCTCGAGATCAGCGAGGATCGCGTCCGCAACTCGAGCGCCGGTGGATACTGTGCCGCTGCTGTCGTCGAAGTCGACCGCGTCGATGAGGCGGATCGTCTCAAACGCGGACGGATCTGGGTCGGCGGGGAGATCTCGAAATACCCTCACCTCGCCCGTGACCGTCCGAAGAGGCAATGGCTCCTGGGGCAACGTACGCCAGGCTTCGCGCCATCGGTCAGGATCGGTCAGGTCCTGCCACAGTTCGGTCCGCTGTGTCTTCACATATGCGAGGCCTAGCAGAACTTCGAGCGCAGCGGCTCGGTTGAATTCGCCGCGCAAGCCGTCAAATGCTCGCCACAGCTGCGTGCTCCAGCTCTGTTCGACAGGCTGTGCGTCACCGCCTGAATCCACAGTCTCACGCATGCCGGCGTCATCGATGTTTCGCAAGAACCGATCACTGTAGGTCGTTCCAGGGGTCTCACTGGCTTCGAGCCGGTTCTGGGGGATACGTCGTGTCCGTAGCCACTGAGCTACCTGCGGTGCCGCGAACATCTCCTGGCCAGAAACGATGGAAGACGCCGGGAAGTCACCATGCCGCTTGCGCCAGTTGCTGACAGCGCTCACCCGCACCCCGGTGTGACGCGCTATGTCTGTCAGTGACAGCCAGCTGGTGACCTCGTTCATGGGTCACCTCCGAATGATGCCGGGCGTCGCAGGATCCGGCCTGCCGCCCAGGATCGCCTCGACCTGGTCGTGCGGCTTCAATTGCTGAACCATGGTCGGCGAAATGGAGCCCAGCAGTCGGAGGATGGTCTGATGGTCGGCTTCCAGGTGGCGATGATGGATCGGTTCGTGGTGCATGATGCGGTTGCGGAACAGGAGCGTTGTCCGGACCTGGCGATGCAAGTCGCGCCGAGTTCCGCGATAAGCGGGAAATGCCTTGTACAGGCAGGGAACCCACAGGGGTCGGTCGTACTCGTTGCTGATGAGCGAAGCCCAGAACCCAAACGTCAGTTCGGTAACCACGTCGTCGGCGGTGCAAGCGACCGCACGTCTGGCCAATTTGCGGTTGGCGTCGTTGATCAGCCGAACACCGTTACCGTTCAGAGGCGCGACATGCCACCAGTCCGGGCGCCCGAAAGCTGTGGTCAACTGGTGATGCATGGCGTTGCGGAGCGCCATTTCGAGGCAGTGCAGCGGCGTGTAGAAAGCCGCCGAGGCTTGGACGTTCCACCAGTACAGGTTGATCGCAGCGGTCAGGTCGCCACTGGTCTTGATCAGGTAGGGATCGAATCTGGCGGAGGACAGCACCTCGCGGATCCAGTCAGGTTCAGCAGACATCAGTGTGCCTCCATCCAAGTCATGGCAGCACTGTGTGCTACTGTGTACGAGTAAGCCCCGGGTTCGCCTCTGCTTCGGCATGCCGCCCGGGGCATTGCTTTTGCGTTCGTGGGAGATCGTCTGGGATGCAGGGTCCCACGGTGCCGCGCTGATAGAAGCCTATCGGCTCGCCGCGGTGTTCGCAAGTACTTCGAGTACACACATTTTTGTGAAGTCATCCGTGTCAGCTTGATACATATGTAACCGGGTAGTGCGCGGCACTCGTGCACTACCCGGTTACCAGTTAGCCTGCGCTGACGGCTGCTAGTTGATCGTCCAGGTGTCGGCGCCGGTGACCAGGGACTGGAGGTCGCCGGGGCCCTGGGACTCCTGGGCGGTGACGATCTGCTGGCGGACGAGGTCGTCGTACGCCGGGCGTTCGACCGAACGGAAGACGCCGACCGGGGCGCGGTGCAGGACGCCGCCGTCGGTGAGGCGGGACAGCGCGAAGGCGTACGCCGGGTCGTCGACGTGGGCGTCGTGGACGACCAGGTCGGCCTCGCCGTTCGGGAGCGAGGCGATCTCGCGGACGGCGAGGGAGGCGAAGCCGTCGCGGACGACGCCGAGGCGGCCGTCGGTGCCGAAGCGGATCGGTTCGCCGTGCACAAGCGGGATGATCGCGTCGTCCCGGGTCTCCGGGTCCTTGAACGCCTCGAACGCGTTGTCGTTGAAGATCGGGCAGTTCTGGTAGATCTCCACGAACGCCGTACCGCGGTGCTCGGCCGCGGCGCGCAGTACCGAGGTGAGGTGCTTGCGGTCGGAGTCGACGGTCCGTGCGACGAAGGTGGCCTCCGCGCCGAGCGCCAGCGAGACCGGGTTGAACGGGTTGTCCACCGACCCCATCGGCGTCGACTTCGTCACCTTTCCGGGCTCCGAGGTCGGCGAGTACTGGCCCTTGGTCAGCCCGTAGATCCGGTTGTTGAACAGCAGGATCTTCAGGTTCACGTTCCGCCGGAGCGTGTGGATCAGGTGGTTGCCGCCGATCGACAACGCGTCGCCGTCACCGGTGATCACCCACACGCTCAGGTCCGGACGGGCGGTCGCCAGCCCGGTCGCGATCGCCGGCGCGCGGCCGTGGATCGAGTGCATGCCGTACGTCGACAGGTAGTACGGGAACCGCGACGAGCAGCCGATACCGGAGACGATCGCGACGTTCTCGCGCTTGATCCCGAGGTCGGGCAGGAACCCCTGGAAGGCCGCGAGGACGGCGTAGTCACCGCAGCCGGGGCACCACCGGACCTCCTGGTCCGACACGTACTCCTTGCGGTTCTGCGGTTCGGTCGCGGGCGGGACGTTCCGCAGGCCGTCGGGCAGGCCCGGCATGCCGAGCTCTACGGCGCTCATCGTGCACCCTCCTTGAGATGACCGTTCTGGTCGGCCAGTGCTTCTCCGTGTTTCAGGGCGGCCGCCGCGGTCCCGAGACCGCGCGCGTCGTCGTCGATCCCGGCGGTCTCCTCGACCAGGTTGCCGATCACCTCGGCCAGTTCCGCGGCGCCCAGCGGCATGCCGCGGACCTGCGCGTACGACACCACGTCGACCAGGTACTTCGACCGCAGCAGCATCGCCAGCTGGCCCAGGTTCATCTCCGGGACCAGGACCTTGTCGTACGACTCCAGCACCTCGCCGAGGTTCGGCGGGAACGGGTTCAGGTGCCGCAGGTGCGCCTGCGCGACCTTGCCGCCGACCTTCCGGACCCGGCGGACACCGGCGCCGATCGGGCCGTACGTCGAACCCCACCCGAGCACCAGGACCTTCGCCGTACCGTCCGGGTCGTCGACCTCGACCGGCGGGATCGTCCGCGCGACCGCGTCGACCTTGGCCTGCCGGGTCCGGATCATCAGGTCGTGGTTGGCCGGGTCGTACGAGATGTTCCCGGTCTTGTCCTCCTTCTCCAGACCACCGATCCGGTGGTCCAGGCCCGCGGTGCCCGGGATCGCCCAGGCGCGGGCCAGGGTCTCCGGGTCGCGCAGGTACGGGAGGTACTTGCCGTCGGGGGTGTTCGGCGCGGTGGTGAAGTTCGGGTCGATCGTCGGCAGGTCCTCGATCACCGGGATCTGCCACGGCTCGGACCCGTTCGCCAGGTAGCCGTCGGACAGCACGATCACCGGCGTCCGGTAGGTGATCGCGATCCGGGCCGCCTCGATCGCGATCGCGAAGCAGTCCGCGGGGGACTGCGCCGCGAGCACCGGCAGCGGCGCCTCGCCGTTGCGGCCGAACATCACCTGCAGCAGGTCGGCCTGCTCGGTCTTGGTCGGCATCCCGGTGGACGGACCGGCGCGCTGGATGTCGCAGACCACCAGCGGCAGCTCGAGCATCACGCCGAGCCCGATCGTCTCGGACTTCAGGCTGATCCCCGGCCCGGACGACGTGGTCACGCCGAGCGCCCCGCCGAACGACGCACCGAGCGCCGCGCCGACACCGGCGATCTCGTCCTCGGCCTGGATCGTGGTGACGTTGAACCGCTTGAGCTTGGACAGCTCGTGCAGTACGTCGGACGCCGGGGTGATCGGGTACGCCCCGAGCACCAGCGGCAGACCGGCGCGCTGCGCGCCCGCCACCAGGCCGTACGCGAGCGCCAGGTTGCCGGAGATGTTCCGGTACGTCCCGGTCGCCATCTGGGCCGGCTTCACCTCGTACCGGACCGCGAACTCCTCGGCGGTCTCCCCGAAGTTGTAGCCCGCGCGGAAGGCGGCGATGTTCGCGTCCCGGATGTCCGGTTTGCCCGCGAACTTCGTCTGCAGGAACGTGATCGTCGACTCGACCGGCCGCTGGAACAGCCAGGACACCAGGCCGAGCGCGTACATGTTCTTCGCCCGGGACGCGTCCTTGCGGGTCAGACCGAACTCCTTGACCGACTCCACCGTCATGCCGGTCAGGTTCAGCGGTACGACGTGGTACCCGTCGAGCTCACCGGTCTCCAGCGGGTTCTCGTCGTACCCGATCCGCTTCAGGTTCCGCGCGGTGAAGTCGGCGGTGTCGACGATCAGCGTCGCGCCCCGCGGCACGTCCTTCAGGTTCGCCTTCAGGGCGGCCGGGTTCATCGCGATCAGGACGTCGGGCGCGTCGCCCGGCGTCAGGATGTCGTGATCGGCGAAATGCAACTGGAAGGAGCTGACCCCGGGCAGGGTTCCGGCTGGTGCGCGGATCTCCGCCGGGAAGTTGGGCAACGTCGACAGGTCATTGCCGAACGACGCCGTTTCCGCTGTGAACCGGTCCCCCGTGAGCTGCATCCCGTCACCGGAGTCGCCGGCGAACCGGATCACCACGCGGTCGAGCTGCTTGACCTCGATGGTCACTGTTCTGTTCATCTCCAAGTCGAAGCTTGGGTCGGCTTGACGCCTCGTGGGCGGCACGTCGATCCCCCCGTCAGGGCGATAACCCCAATATTAGTTCGCCCTTAGAACGGAACCATGCGGAAGCCCCGGTGGTCCACAGCCTGGGACGGGGTGTTAGAAGCCGTCCGGATCCGGTAAGGGAGCTCTCACGCTGCGCGAACGCCCGGTTGCGATCCGGAGTGAGAACCGGCAGGGTGGCGTCAACTGACTGCGACTTCAGGGAGTTTGTGCGATGCGGCGACTGCTGGCCGGACTGCTGATGGTGCTCTTGCTCGGCAGCGTGGTCCCGATCGCGTCGGCGGTCCCGTCGCCGGTGCGGACCGCGACCATCTCCAGCATCCGGACGACGGACGCGACCAAGGGCGTGATCACGGTCGTCGGCACGCTGACCCCGGCGCCCGCGAACGGGACGCGGATCCCGCTGCACCAGTGGATCCCGTCGCAGAAGCGCTGGCAGGAGATCGCGCACGGCTACTCGACCGGCAGCAGCGTGACGATCACCACGGTGCAGCCCGGGTCGATCCGGACCTACCGGATCGCGATCGGGGCGCAGGCGCCGTACGCCGCGGCGCTGTCGCCGATGATCTCGTTCAAGCACTTCGTGTGGCGCGGGCTGTTCAAGAAGGGCGTGGCCGCGGTCGGCGGGGCCGGGCAGCCGCAGTTCAACGTCGTACCGCCGAAGGAAGGGCCGCGACGGTCCGAGGCCGACCTGCTCGCCGACCAGGGCGGGTACGTCTGGGGCGAGGTCGACTCCACCGGCTGCCGGTACTCGCGCACCTGGCTCGGCAACCTGACCGACGGGCTCGTCCGGGTCTCGCTGCACAACGGGACGACGGCGGTCACCTCGATCCGGATGCAGCAGGAGACCGAGACCTGGCTCAACTACGACATCTCCGGCATCACCCGTCTCCGCCTCCAGGTCTCGGACATCCGCTCCGGCTACGGTCCGTACGTCTCCATCGACTCCTCGCTGCTCTGCACGAACTAGACTCCTCCTCGTGTCGGACAGCTATGGCGTCGTCGCCGCGGTGGTCGCGCTCGGCCTGGTGGGGCTGATCGGCGCGTTCGCGCTGAACAAGGCGCTGACCGTCACGTATCCGACCGAGGGCAAGCTCAAGACGTACGAGTCCGGCGTCGACCCGGTCGGCGAGGGGTGGGCGCAGGTCCACATCCGGTACTACCTGTTCGCCTACCTGTACGTGATCTTCGCGGTCGACGCGATCTACCTCTTCCCGTGGGCCACCATCTTCAGCACCCTCGGGTTCGCCACGCTGATCGAGATGTTCGTCTTCCTGGCCTTCGTCGCGGTCGGCCTGCTGTACGCCTACCGCAAGGGCGTGCTGCGCTGGACCTGAGCCAGCGCGGCGGCGATCGCCCAGTCCTGGCAGCCGACCCCGACTGACTTGAACACCGTACGACCGGTCCTCGTCGGCGGGGTCGCGAGCGCCGGGCCGAGCTCGACGAGGTCGTCCGCGGCCAGTACGCCGGAGTCGACGGCGTCGATCACCTCTCCGGACTCATCGAGGGCTGCCTCGCGCTGGTCGACGACGACCGTACTGCCGGTGAAGAGGTCGCGGGGGAGCTCGCGCATGGTCGGGCGGAACGCGCCGATCGCGTTCACGTGGACGTTCGCCGGGAGAGCGTCGGCGGTGAAGAGCGGCGTACTCGAGGAGGTCGCGCAGCAGATCACGTGCGGCTCGGCGATCGCGGCGTCGACGTCCGCCGTCGCGGTGAACCGAACCGCGGGGAACTCCCGCGCGAGGTCCTGAGCCAGTACGGCGGCGCGCTCCGCGGAGCGGCCGGCGATCGTGACGTCCGCGATCGGGCGGACCACGAGCACGGCGCGGACCTGGTCCGGGGCCTGCGCGCCGGTACCGATCACCGTCAGCCGGGTCGCGTCCGCCGGCGCGAGCAGATCGGTGGCGACGCCGACCACCGCACCGGTCCGCAGCGTCGTGATCGAGCTGCCCTCGGCGACCAGCTGTTCACCGTCGCCGGTCCAGATCACGGTCGCCCGGATCGCCGGCACCTGGTCCAGCGCGATCCCGATCTTCTTCACCACCGCGGTCCCGGTCGGCGAGTGGTACGCCGACATCACCAGCACCGCGCCGTCCCCGAAGACCTGCCGCGGCGGCAGCACGAAGTTCCCGGCCGCCAACTCCCGGAACCCGTCCCGCACCGCGGCGACGGCCGCACCCATCGGCACGGCCCGGCGGACATCCTCAGCAGAGAGCACAATCACCCACCCGAGCATATTCTGAGGCTCCGCCCAATCCTGAGGAGCAGACGACGTGCAGAGCTGGCTGGACGAGAATCTCGCCGCGTTGATCACCAAACACGGCGTGCCGGCGGCGTCGGTCGCGGTGCTGGCCGGGGGCGAGGTGAGTACGGCGGCCGCCGGGATCCTGAACCTGAACACCGGTGTCGAGGCGACGACCGACTCGGTGTTCCAGGTCGGGTCGATCACCAAGCTCTGGACGACCACGCTGATCATGCAGCTGGTCGCCGACGGGAAGCTGGACCTGGACCAGCCGGTCCGCGAGTACCTGCCCGACTTCCTGCTCGCCGACGACACCGCCTCCGCGACCGTGACGGCGCGGCATCTCCTCACGCACTCGAGCGGCTTCTCCGGTGACGCGTTCACGCCGACGTCCCGCGGCGACGACGCGGTCGAGCTGTTCGTCCACGACGTACTGCCCGAGCTGCCGCAGGAGGTCCCGATCGGCGCCGGGTTCTCGTACAACAACTCCGGCTTCGTCGTGCTCGGCCGGATCGCCGAGGTCCTGCGCGACAAGCCGTACCACCAGCTGATCCGCGAGTACGTCGCCGGACCGCTCGAGCTCGGGCACGTCGCGACGATCCCGGACGAGGCGCTGCTGTACCGCGCCGCGCTCGGGCACATCGCGCCGAAACCGGGGGACCCGCTGCAGGCGGCGCCGGTGTGGAGCCTGGTGCACGGGATGGCGCCGGCCGGGTCGCTGCTGGCGATGAGCGCGGGCGACCTGCTGGCGTTCGGGCGGGCGTACCTGGACGCGACGTTGCTCGACCGGGCCGCGATCGACCGGCTGTGGGAGCCGCAGATCGACGTACCGGCGATCGGCGGGTTCCCGCAGCAGTGGGGTCTCGGCTGGATGATCTTCGACGGCGGCCTGCTGTACGGGCACGACGGCGGCACGATCGGCCAGTCGGCGTTCCTGCGGCTCGCACCGGAGCACGGGGTCGGCGTCGTACTGCTCACGAACGGCGGCGACACGGGCGCGCTGTACGACGAACTCGTCGGGCACATCCTCCGCGAGACCGCGGGCATCGAGGTGGCGGCGCGGCCGGTGCCGCCCGAGGAGCCCGTGGAGATCCCGGCGGCGCTGGTCACCGGCCGGTACACCGGCGTACTCACGCAGTCGACGGTCAGCGTCGAGGACGGGGAGTTCTGGGTGCTCGACGAGCCGGTCAGCGACGAGGCGCGGGCGCTGATGCCTGAGTCGCGGCGAACCCGGCTGGTGGCGCTCGACGACACCCGGCTGATCGCGGCCGAGCCGGAGCGCGGAGTCCACGAGGTGCTGGCGTTCCGGAGCCCGGTGGACGGTCGCGCCGGGTATCTGTTCCGCGGCGGACGGTTGACTCCGCGCAGTAACTGAGAGTTGTTGCAGTTTCTGTTGCCTGCTCACCGTTTGTGCTTGCGCTGGGCAACAAGCGTGAGTTTCAAGCGTTCTGATCAACGGATTGCGTACAGCTGGTCGCCAAGCGCAGGGTTCGGGGCTATGGTGATTACTCGGGGGAACGGGGCGAATACGTGGTGGTGAGGCTATGTCGTGGCAACTGTGGTTAGTGATAACCCTGGCTGCGGCCGGACTGGTGTTGCTGGCCGTAGCGCGAATGCGGCACGCCCGCCAGGTCTTCGACGACATCACCGAACCTGAACGCCCCAAGGTCGAAGAGCCCGCAGCCGACGAGTTGGCCCGCGCCCGCGCCCGCCACATCACCCACGACCAGGCGAACCGCCGCCACGGTTAGCTTTCCTCGAGCAGACCGTCCCGCCGTGCCACCGCGGCCGCTTCCGTCCGGGAGCGGACGCCGAGCTTGGCGAGGATGTTCGAGACGTGCACGCTGACGGTCTTCTCGCTGATGTACAGCTCCCGCGCCAGCTGCCGGTTCGTCCGGCCTTCGGCGAGCAACCGCAGTACTTCGGTCTCCCGCGACGTCAGCGCACTCGCGCCGTGCGTCGGGTCGCCGCCGCCCGCCTCCTCCAGCAGCGGCCGCGCGCTCAGCTCCCGCCCGACCTCGGCGGCTGCCGCGGACTGCTCGTTCGCCTCGGCGACCCGCCCGGCAGCGCGCAGCGCGTCCGACAACCGGACCCGTGACCACGCCTGCTCGAACACGTACCCGTATCCGAACGCGTCCGTCGTCCGCTGCCACGCCGCGACATGCTCCTCCGGCGTCGGCGCGTCCACCCCGGCCAGCCACCGCAACCGGTCCCACTCCGACTCCAGCCGCGCCAGCCAGGCGAGCCCTTCCACGCCCATCAACCGCCCCGGCGGCAGCCCCTTCTCCGCGGTCGCCTGGCCGAGCGACACCAGCTCCGCACCCCGCTCGACCAGCTCGGCCACCGCCGACGGCTCGCCGACCGCCCGGTGACACAACAACTGCAACCCCAGCGTCGCGAACCGGATCCGCCCCAGGAACCACTCGGTCTGGAACACGTCCGCGCACAACGTCGTCACGTCCGCGACCAGCTTCTCCGCCGCGGCCGGCTTGTCGAGCGCGCGGTACGCGTCCACGGCCGGCTGCAGCCCGATGATCGGCAGCATGATGTCCAGGTCCCACCACTTGCGGGACATCTCGAACTCCTCCGCGACCGCGGTGTCACCGCGCCCGCCGCGGACCGAGAACTCCACCGCCCGCAGCGCCGCCCCGGCCGCCGCCGGCGTCATCGCGTCGGTCCGCGCGGTCGCCGACGCGTCGTCCCACTCGCCGAGCATGAACTGGGTCAGCGCCAGCATCCGCCGCGCGTCGAACCCGTACGCCGCCCACTGGCGCCCGAGCTCACCGGCCCGCTTGGTCGCGAACGACAACGCCGACTTCGCGTTCAGCAGGTCGCCCTGCTCGTACCGCGTCGACCCGAGCAGGAACCGGCTCCGCACCTCGGCGGCCGGATCGCCGGTGAGCTGCGCCCGGACCGCGGCCTCCTCGAGCTGCTTCGCCGCGGTCTCCGGGTCGCCGGCCCGGCGGCGCAGCTGGGCGAGCGTGATCCCGGCGTCGCTGGCCGCGGACTCCTGCCCGGCCTCGCGGGCGATCTCGAGCGCCTTGTGCGCCCAGCGCTCCGCCTCCATCGGGCGGCCGAGCGCGTCCGAGACCCGTGCGTACAAAGAGGCGACCTGGGCCTTGAAGACGCTTGCCGGTTCGTCGCCGACCAGCTTCAGCGCCTGCGAGACGGCCTCGTTCGACTCCTGGTCCTTGTCGATGATCAGCGCGATGTCGGCCAGCGGCAGCAGCAGCTCGGCGCGCTGCCGCTTCGGCGCGTCGGCCGGCAGCTCGGCCAGCGCTTTGCGGAGCAGCTTGAGCCCGCGCAGGTGCTGGGACGACAGGGTGGCCGCGGTCGCGGTGTCGACGATCAGCCAGGTCTTGTCGATCGTGCTGGTCGGCGCCGCGTTCGGGAACAGTTCGAGCGCCATCTCGTAGTGCTTCAACGCCTCCTGCGGCGCGGCGACCGACAGCGCCTCCTGCCCCGCCCGGACCCGCGCCTCGAACGCGGTCGCCAGGTCGTGCGACCGGGTGGCATGCCCGGCCAGCTCGGCGGCGGTGCCCGCGACGGTCTGGTTCTCCAGGGCCTGCACGTACGCGGCGTGCTCGCGGACGCGCTCACCCGGCAGCAGGTCGTCGTACACGGCCTCGGCCAGCAGCGCGTGCCGGAAGTAGTACCGATCGCTGGTCGGTACGTCGATGATGTGGGCGTCGATCAGCTCGCGCAGGGCGTCGTCGAGCTCGCGGTCCGGAAGCTTCGCGACCGCGGTGAGCAGCGTGTGCGGAACCCGG
This sequence comes from Kribbella sp. WER1, assembly GCF_054189145.1. NCBI lineage: Bacteria > Bacillati > Actinomycetota > Actinomycetes > Propionibacteriales > Kribbellaceae > Kribbella > Kribbella sp. WER1. The sequence goes on from NZ_CM135186.1 coordinate 5,595,788, forward strand.
TGACCCGCGACCGCGATCACCCGCGCCACCTGGCGGGCGTTGTCGGACAGCGGGTCGAGCCGGACCAGCAACAGGTCGGCGAGATCCGGCGGTACGCCGTCGTTGTCGCCCATCGACGCTGCGGCGGCCAGTTCCTCGGTAAAGAACGCGTTGCCGCCGGCGCGCTCCAGGATCCGGCGCTCCTCCTCGGCGGGCAGCGGATCGGTGAGCAGCGAGTGCAGCAGCGTCCGGGCCTCGTCGGCGTCGAGCGGCAGCAGGTTGACCCGGCGTACCCGCGGATTGCGCGACCACTCGGCGATCGGGCGGCGCAGCGGGTGCCGGCGGTGCAGGTCGTCGCTGCGGTACGACACCACCAGGGCGAGCCGTTGCGAGGTCAGCCGGGTGATGAGGAAACCGATCAGGTCCCGGGTCGAGTCGTCGGCCCAGTGCGCGTCCTCGATGATCACCAGCAGCGGCTCGCTGGTCGACAGCGCGGTGAACGCGCCGAGCACCGCGTCGAACAGCGCGGCCCGGTCCAGCTGGCCCTCCTGCTGCGGCGCGGGCTGGGCGCCGAGCAACCGGTGCGCCGGGAGCAGCCGGCCGATCGCCGGGAAGTTCGTCAGTACGCCCTCGACCAGGTCCGGGCGGTCGCCCGCCAGCCGCCCGAAGATCTCCGAGAACGGCTGGTACGGCAGGCCGGCGTCACCGAAGTCCGTACAGTGCCCGACGAGTACGCCGAACCCGCGCTCGTGTGCACCGGTCGCGACCTCGTCCAGCATCCGGGTCTTGCCGACGCCCGCGTCGCCGGACAGCAGCACGGCACCGGCGCGACGCGTCTTCGCGTCGTCCACGGCGCTGAGCAGGGCGGCCATCTCGGACGAGCGGCCGACGAGAGGTGTCGAATTCCAGGGCACGTCGTCCATCTTCGCCCCTGGCGCCGACACAAATCGACGGCATCCCGTTCCGTGGGTTCTCCCGATCGCAGAAACAGGTACAGAAACGCCGTTCCTGATCGGTGTTTCTCGATCAGGAACGGCGGTTCCGGCGGTCATGCGACCGGACGGGGTCGGAGGGCGTGCCGCGGTGCCGGCTCGGCGGCCTTCACCGTGCGCTCCCGGCGGTTCGCGGCCCGGTAGTCACGCTTGGCGCGCTCCAGGCGGTACGCCGCCTCCGCTCGCATCGCATCGGGGGTCAGTGGAACTGTGATCATGGTGTGTCCCTCCCTTCAGGCTTTCCGGCCGAACAAGTGGCTGATGGTCCGGCGGCTGCGCTTCCCGGAAGTGCTCCGGTGCTGCCGGAAGTCGCGGCTGAGACGCTCCCGGCGGTAGTCGACCTCTGCCTTGACGCTTGCGTTGGTGAACATGTGTTCCTCCGTTGTTCTGTGCCGGCTCCCTGCCGACACCCTCAATCTGCTCGCCTGAGGTGACCCCGCACATCGGAACTCCTCCCTATCCACCCCGCCCGACGACACCTAGGCGCCGATCCCGGGCCTTAGGCCCCTCCAAACGCCGACGGCGGACCCGCGCGAACGGCGGTGGTGGTCCCGGGCGAACGACTGCGGCGGTCCCGGGCGAACGGCGGCGGTGGTCCGGCGGGAACGGCGGTGGTGGTCCCGGGCGAACGGCGGCGGTGGTCCGGCGGGAACGGCGGTGGTGGTCCCGGGCGAACGGCGGCGGTGGTCCCCGGAAACGACGGCGGCGGACCCCGGAAACGACGGCGGCGCAGCCGGCTCTGGAGGAGCCGGCCGCGCCGGGGGAAGGGGCCTAAGGTGGCGGCGACCGCGCCGTCACATCGCAGGCCGGGCCCGCAGCTCAGGCGCACAGGGCTGAGGCGGCTGCGGAACCCGCTTACGGAACCACGAGCTGCGCTGAAAGTCGCGACGGATCCGCTCCTGGCGATACTTCATCTCCGCCTGAACCGCGGCGGTCGAGTAAACGAACATGATCTCCTCCGACTGCTTCTCGCTCCTGACAAAACAGTCCGCCCCTGAGGAGACCCCCCACATCAGCACAACTCCCTATGCCCACGGCAACTACACCCTTAGACCCCTCCCAACACACCCAACCCACCCGGGCACGGCGCCAGAAGCGGGGGAGCGGGCCGCGCACGCCGCCCCCCACACCTAGCGCGGTGCGCACGCCAGCCACCCACAGCGCGGTGCGCACACCAACTACGCGCAGGGTGGTGTGCGTGTCAGCTACGCGCAGGGCGGTGGGCGGGCTCCAGCCACACGCAGCGTGGTGCGCACACCAGCTACCCGCAACGGGGTGTGCGTGCCGGCTACCCGCAGGGCGGTGTGCGTGTCGGCTACCCGCAGGGCGGTGTGCGTGTCGGCTACCCGCAGGGCGGTGTGCGTGCCGGCTACACGCAGCGTGGTGCGCGCGCCGCCTCACCCACAGCGCGGTGCGCGTGCCGGCTACACGCAGGGCGGTGGGCGTGCCGGCTACCCGCAGGGCGGTGCGCGTGCCGCCCCACACCTAGCGCGGTGCGCGTGCTGCTCCACCCGCGGCGCGGTATGCGCGCTGCCTCACGCGAAGCGCCGTGTGCGTGCGCCTACTCGAGTCGGCCTTCCGCCGTCGGCTGGGCGGTGGCTTCAGCTGTTGTACGTGAGGTTGAGCTCGTAGTGGGTGGGGTCGAGCAGCTCGTCGGCGTGTTCGGCGAACTCGTCCGTGGCGGTCCAGCTGGTTCGCGTGGTGTGCAGGAACCACGTGTCGGCGGGTCGTCCGAGGTGACCGGCTTCGACGGAGGTGAGGAGGCGTCCGCGGAGGCGTTGTTCGCAGTGGTCGAGGTAGAGGCCGGCACGGTTGAGCGTGACGCTGATCGAGCCGTTGTCGAGCCCGCGTTCGGGCAGGTCCCGCAGGTTGTCGTGCGCGGGTATCTGGCTACGTTCGAGCGAGATCGCCGTACCGTCCGTCAACTGCCGGACCCGTTCGATCACCACGAACGTCGACGACCCGAGCCCGAGCCGCGCGGCCAGCGCCGGGTCCTCGCCCAGCTCGATCCGTACCGTCCGCATCCGCGTCTCGACACCCTGTTCGGACAGCGCATGCGTCCACCCGAGCCGCCCGTCCAGCGGCCGTCCGTCGAACAGGACGTACGACCCCTTCCCGGTCCGGGTGGTGATCAGGTCGTCCTCGGCGAGTACGGCGAGCGCGGCGCGGACGGTGTTCCGGCTGACGGCGAACCGCCGCGCCAGCTCGACCTCGCCGGGCAGTTGCGCTCCCGGCCGTACGACGCCGGACTTGATCTCCCGCGCCAGCACCCGCGCCACCCGCTCGTGCTTGAGCCGGATCATCGCAGCTGCTCCACGCTGACGATCTCCAGCATCGGCGCGTACAGCCGCATCAGGTCGATCGCCTTCGCGTGGTTCTCCGCGGTGGACCCGGCGCACGCCTCCTCCACCACCTGCACGGGTACGCCGGCGTCGACCGCGGCCAGCGCCGTACTGATCACGCAACAGTCGGTCGCGACTCCGGCGAGTACCAGCCGGCCGTCGACCCGCGCCGCCAGTTCGGGGCCCCAGGCACCGAACGTGGTCTTGTCCAGAGTTGGAGCGCCCTTGAACTCGTCCACCAACTGGTAGTCCGCCGCATCGGCCGGCTGCAACGCGAACGGGAACGCCTCGTAGTACCCGACCCACGCTCCGTCAGGCTTCTGCGGCGCGACGAACCGGGTGAACACGACGTCCGGCGAGAACAACCCGATCAGCTCCCGCACCGGCTCGACCACCCGCCGGAAGTCCGGTGCCGCCCAGCCCGACGACGGATCCGCGAAGATCCGCTGCAGATCGATCAGCGCCAGCACGTCTCACGCCTCCTGACGCCGGACCGCGGCCCGCCCGCCGAACCACTGCGCGACGAACCCGATCACCAGCGCCGCCAGTACGCCGAGGTTCGCGAACGCCCAGGCCCCCTGCTTGCCGCCGAGCCCGAACGCCCCGAGCAGGTACCCCTGCCAGGTGAGCCAGGACGCGTACGTGTTCGTGACCAGTCCCCAGCCGATGCCCGTGGCAACCACCATCGTCGCCACCGGCAACCATCGGATGTCACCGTACCGGCCGCTCGACCGGTACAGGTCGTCCTCCGCGTAGTCGCGGCGGCGGGCGGCGATGTCGGCGAGCATGATCCCGCACCAGGCCGCGATCGGTACGCCGAGCGTGATCAGGAACCCCTGGAACTGCCCGAGGAACTTGCCGCCGTAGAAGACGACGTAGATCGTGCCGGCGATCATCACCACGCCGTCGACGAACGCCGCGACGTACCGCTTCACCGGCAGCCCGAGCGACAGCAGCGCGAGCCCGGACGAGTAGATGTCCAGGACGGCCCCGCCGACCAGCCCGAGTACGGCGACGATCACGAACGGCACCAGGAACCAGGTCGGCAAGGTCGCTGCCAGCGCCCCGATCGGGTCCGCGCTGATCGCCGTACTCAGGTCCTTCGACGACCCGGCGAGCAGCAGCCCGAACACCAGCAGTACGACGGGCGCGACCGAGCCGCCGAACGTCGTCCAGCCGACCACGCCCCGGCTCGACGCGCGCCGCGGGAGGTACCGGGAGTAGTCCGCCGCCGCGTTCACCCAGCCGAGCCCGAAGCCGGTCATCAGGAACACCAGCGCGCCGATCACCGCCTGCGCGGAACCGTTCGGAATTTCCGAAACCGTTTTCCAGTGGATCTGGTCCGCGACCAGCACCATGTAGACGACCGTCAGTACGCCGGTCACGACGGTGATGACCGTCTGCGCCCGCATGATCAGGTCGAACCCGAGCACGCCGCACGCGACCGTGAGCACACCGACCACGACCAGCGCGATCACCTTCGTCAGCGCGCCGCCGCCCCAGCCGAGCCGCTCGAACACGGTCGCCGTCGCCAGCGTCGCGAGGATCGTCAGCACGGTCTCCCAGCCGACCGTCAGCAACCAGGAAACCAAGGAAGGAAACTTGTTTCCTCGCATTCCGAACGCGGCCCGGCTGAGCACCATCGTCGGCGCCGACCCACGTTTTCCGGCCAGCGCGATCAGCCCGCAGAGCAGGAACGAGAACACCACCCCGATCAGCCCGGCGATCACCGCCTGCCAGAACGAGATCCCGAACCCGAGCGCGAACGCCCCGTAGCTCAGTCCCAGCACCGATACGTTGGCCCCGAACCACGGCCAGAACAGCTGGCTCGGTCGGCCCTTGCGGTCCGCGTCCGCGATCACGTTCAGCCCGTTGCTCTCGACGGAGAGCGCGCGGGTCTGCTGCACCTCGACCTGGTCGGTCATCCCGGCTCCTTCGAAGGACCTGTTCAGTCCTGTTCAAAACGACGGTAGGACGCGGGTCCGCCACGGTCAACGAGTTATAGGCTGATCTTCATGGCCGAGACCGAGCTGGGGATGCCGACCGTACGGCCGGCCGTGGGTGCGCTGGCGAAGCTCGCGCCGGAGCCGGTCCGGTACCTGTTGAACTGGGGCCGCAAGTACTCGCTGTGGGTGTTCAACTTCGGCCTCGCCTGCTGCGCGATCGAGTTCATCGCCGCGTCGATGGGCCGGCACGACTTCATCCGGCTCGGCGTGATCCCGTTCGCACCCGGTCCGCGGCAGGCCGACCTGATGGTGGTGTCCGGCACGGTCACGGACAAGATGGCGCCCGCGATCAAGCGGCTGTACGACCAGATGCCGGAGCCGAAGTACGTGATCAGCTTCGGCTCCTGCTCGAACTCGGGCGGCCCGTACTGGGACTCGTACTGCGTCACCAAGGGCGTCGACCAGATCATCCCCGTGGACGTGTACGTGCCCGGCTGCCCGCCGCGGCCGGAGGCGCTGCTGCAGGGCATCCTCAAACTGCAGGAGCGGATCGCCGGCGAGACTGTCGCGAGCCGGTACGACGAGCCGTCGGCGGCCGCGCTGACCCGGGGCCTGGTGCAGCCGTGACGTCGGACGCAGTCGAGGCGCTGACCGGCGCCGGCATCGCCGCGACGTCCGCGAGCAGCTTCGGCCCGGTCGCGGTCGACGTACCGCCGGAGTCGTGGGTCGCGGCGCACGAGGTACTGCGGGACGCGGTCGGGTTCACGTTCTTCGACTTCCTGAGCGCGTCCGACGAGCTCCGGGACGGGTTCCGGGTGGTGTCGCATCTCGCGGACTTCTGGGGCGGGGCGCACGTCGAACACGTGCTGGTGCGGACCCTGGTGCCGCGCGACAACGCCGTACTGCCGACGCTGACCGACGTGTACGCCGGCGCGAACTGGCACGAGCGGGAGACGCACGAGATGTTCGGGATCGCCTTCGAAGGGCATCCGAACCTGACCACTCTGCTGCTCCCCGACGAGTTCGAGGGCCACCCTCTCCGCAAGGAGTTCGTCCTGGCGTCCCGCGTAGCCAAGCCCTGGCCCGGCGCCAAGGAACCAGGCGAATCCGACCACGCCCCCAGCGGCGCCCCCAGCCGCCGCCGCACCCTGCCCCCCGGCATCCCCGACCCCGAAACCTGGGGCCCCCGCCCACCCGGCTCCGCCGCCCCCGACCCCTTGGCCCCCGCCGAATCCGCCGCCACCCCCGCCCGCCCCCGCCGCTCCGCCACCCCCGGCGAACGCCGAACCCGCCGCCAAACCCCCACCCCACCCGCGAACACCACACCATCTCCGCCGGACGCGCCCGCACCTGCTCCTCCGGAGGGTTCGGGTGCGGACGGGGCCTAGGCTGTTCAGCTGTGATTCCTACTGCTGAAGAGCTGGCTGGTTGGACTCTGGAGCGGCAGCATCCGCTCACGCGGGGTTGGGTGGATGACGCGCGGCGGCTGGCGATTCTTGCCGAGGAGCATGCGGCGTTGGACATTCTGCTGGCCGAGGACCTGGACATCGCCGCCGCGCGGGCGCAGCGGCTCGCGCCGGGCAAACCGGCGGACTCGATGCTCAACCGCTGGGTTGCTGTCGGCAACGACCTCGGCGTCATGTTCAGCATGCGCTTCGAGAACATGAACCTCGCGAAACCGTTCGTCGACGCCACCCCGATGACCCGCACCCCGGAACCACCCGACCTCCCCGCGATCGCCGCCGCCGCGACCGAGTACTACGGCATCCACCAACCGCTCTACGTACGCCTCTGGAGAGCCGACGCCGGCGTCGACGGCACCGTCCCGGACCGCCGGTTCCTCGGCGCACCGATCAGCGAGCTGCAGCCGTACGACGTACCGCCCGGCCTCGCGCTCCGCCCGGCGTCCACCGTCGACCACTACGACGAGGCCCGCGCCGCGTACGCCGCCGTCGACGCCGAACACCCGCACCACACCGACGAGGCGACGCTCCAGGACCTCGACGACCTGCAGGAATCCGCCGACGACGGCCTGCTGTACGACGTCACCGTGAACGGCGACTGGGCCGGGTACGCCGCCGCGATCATCAAGCCCGACGACGCCCTCGGCCTGCCCGCGTACGTCGTCCGCGAACTCGTCCTGGCCCCCGCCCACCGCGGCCACGGCTACGGCCGGCACCTGAGCGCCCTGCTCGCCCAGTCCCTCCCGGACCCCACCCGCATCCTGATCGGCACCATCCACGCCGCCAACCACGCCGCCCGCACCGCCGCCCTCGCCGCCGGCCGCCAAGACGTCGGCGGCTGGGTTCAGCTCCCGCTCTGACGACAGTTCAGGTCGCCGAGTCGTGGGAAGTGGCTGGATTTCACGACCAGATTCCACGACTCGGCGAGCGGCTGCCGAACCATTTGCCACGACTCGGTTCGCGTTCGTCAGGTATGTGCCGGGGTGTAGTAGAAGACTTCTTCGCGGACTATGCGGCCGGAGTCGACTGTGCAAAGGGAGAGTTTGGTGGTGTGGGGGAAGGTGAAGCGGATGGCGAAGTGGTTGTCGGTGACGAGGGGGCCGAGGACGTCGATGGCGTCGTACTCGATGCCGGCGGTTTGTTCGCGGGCGTGGGCGAGGATGGCGTCGGTGCCTTTGAGTTCGATTTCCTTGCCGTCGGTTTCGAGGGGTGCGACGCGGATCATGTCGGGGGCGGTGAGGGCGAGGGCTTCGGTGAGGCGACCGGCGGAGAGGGCGTCGGTGTACTGCTGAGCGACCTCGGTCGTGGTCGGTACGCGGAACTCGGCGACGTGGTCCGCGGCCCAGGTGGCGAACGTCAGCGCGGGGCGACCGGTGAGTTCGGCGACCGTGGTGGTGACCGGTTCGGGGTTGTCGACGAGTGAGGCCCAGTAGCCGACCGAGCTCTCGGCGAGGATCGGGTCGGCGCCGAGGTCGAGCATCGCCTGCCGGGCGGCGGCGTCGTCGAGGGCCTCGACGCGCATCGGCTTGCCGACGGTGTTCGCGATGGTACGGATCTGCTCGGCCTGGGTGAGCGCCTCGGGGCCGGTGATCTCGTACGTCCGGCCGATGTGCTGGTCGCCGAGCAGTGCGAGGACGGCGACGGCGGCGATGTCGCGCTCGTGGATCATCGACCGAGCAGCCTCGGGCGAGGCGACGCGGACGACGTCGGCGGTGCGGAAGTCGTTCGCCCAGTTCTGCGCGTTGACCGCGAACCCGCTCGGGCGGACGTACGTCGAGTCCCGGTCCCGCAGCAGTTGCTCGACGTCGCCCCAGACGCCACCGGATTCGGCGTTCAGCGAGGACAGGTACACGACACGCCGCGGCAGTACGTCGACGACGGCCGCGGCACCGTCGGCGCTGAACGACGGCCAGAGCAGAAACGCCGCGTCGGCGCCGTCCGCGGCCCGTCGTACCGCGGTGGGGTCGGTGATATCGCCCTGGATCAGCTCGACGGCGGGCGGGAGGGCGGCGCGTTCCGGCGTACGGACGAGGGCCCGGACGGAGACGCCCGCGGCCAGCAGCCCGTCGACGACGTGCCGGCCGACCCGGCCGGTGGCTCCGGTGACAAGGATTGTTCTCATGCCCCAAGCCTTGGACCTGAACGTTGGTTGAGGTCAAGCCGGACGCACTAGGCTGACCCCCATGCTGGAGTTCGTGGTGCGGGTGGTGGGCGTGCTGGTCGCCTTCCTGGTGGCGCCCTTGCTGGTCGGACAGGCCGAGCACAAGGTGATGGCGCACATGCAGTCACGGCTCGGCCCGATGTATGCCGGCGGGTTCCACGGCTGGGCGCAGCTGGTCGCGGACGGCGTGAAGTTCGTGCAGAAGGAGAGCGTGGTCCCGGCCGCCGCGGACAAGCGGGTGTTCGAGTGGGCGCCGGTGGTCGCGATTCTGCCGTACCTCGCCGCGCTCGCCGCGATCCCGCTGGCGCCCGGCATCGTCGGCGCGGACCTCGACTCCGGGCTGTTCTTCGTACTCGCGGTGATGAGCATCGGCGTACTGGGCTCGCTGATGGCGGGCTGGGGCAGCGGGAACAAGTACAGCCTGCTCGGCGGGCTCCGGGTGGCGGCGCAGCTGATGAGCTACGAGCTGCCGTTCGTACTGTCCGCGGCGAGTGTCGCGGTCGCGGCCGGTTCGCTGAGCCTGACCGGGATCGCGCACGCGTGGAACCCGTGGTGGTTGCTGTGGCAGCTCCCGGGCATGGTCGTGTTCTTCATCGCGGGGCTGGCCGAGTTGCAGCGGCCGCCGTTCGACATGCCGGTCGCGGACTCCGAGGTGATCTTCGGGCCGTACACGGAGTACACCGGGCTCCGGTTCGCGATGTTCCTGCTCGCCGAGTACGCCGGGATCGTCGTACTGGCGGCGCTCACCACGGTGCTGTTCCTCGGCGGCTGGAGTGGTCCGGGGCCGGAGTCGATCGGGTGGATCTGGACGATCCTGAAGGTGGCGCTGGTGTCGGTCGTGGTGATCTGGGTGCGGGTGTCGTTCCCGCGGATGCGCGCCGACCAGCTGCAGAAGCTCGCGTGGCAGGGCCTGGTGCCGGTGGCGCTGCTGCAGCTGGCGCTCACCGGCGTCGGCGTCGTTCTGTTCTAGGGCGTCGCCAGCGCCTCGGCTGTTCTAGGGTGTCGCCAGCGCCTCGGTGGGGGAGAGGCGCGAGGCGCGGACGGCCGGGTAGAGGCTGGCGAGCGCGCCGATCACCAGGGTGGCGACGACCCCGCCGGCCAGCGCCCAAACCGGGATCACCGTGAACCAGTTCTGGTACGACGCGTACGCGGCTGTGACGGCTGCTCCCAGGAGCGCGCCGCCGAGGCCGCCCATTGCCGAGAGCAGCAACGACTCGGTCAGGAACTGGGTACGGATCTGACCGCGGGTCGCGCCGAGGGACCGGCGGAGGCCGATCTCGGCGCGGCGTTCGAGGACCGAGATCACCATGATGTTCGCGACGCCGACACCGCCGACCAGCAGTGCGACGGCGCCGAGGCCGAGCAGCAGGCCGGTGAACGCCTGCCCGGCGGCCTGTTTCGCGGCGAGCGCGTCGGACGGGCGGGAGACCTCGACCTCGTTCGGGGCCTCCGGGTTGGCTGTTGCCCCGAGCACCGATCGGACGGCCGCTACCTGGGCGTCCGCTGAGCGCGTGTAGATCGTGGTCGGGTGACCGTCGAACGAGAGTCTCCCGCTCGCGGCCGGCCAGCCCATCAGCGCGGCGCTGTCGAGCTCCGGGGCGAGGGCGGCGGGGTCGAGGATGCCGACGACGGTGAACCAGGTGGTGCCGATCAGTACCTGGGTGTCCGGTCCGGCCTTGGTGATCCCGAGCCGGTCCGCGGCGGTCGCGCCGAGAACGGTCGCCGGAAAGTTTCCGACAGCGTTGTCCAGCCATTTCCCGCTGCGGACGGTCGCGCCGATCGTGGCGAGCAGGTTGGTGCGGGCGGCGTACGCGATGATGCCGTTGGTTTCCACGGCCGGGATCTTGTTGGTCCGGTAGACGGAGGCGTCGTCGACCTTGCCGATCGCGGACTCGGCGCGAACCGGGGCGATCCGGGCGACCATCGCTTCTGCGGTCAGGGGGAGTTGTGCTTGTCCGCCGGTCAGTCTGGTGCCTGGTGTCACGGTCAGCAGGTTGGTGCCCAGGGCATCTAGTTGTCCGTCGAGCTCGGCGCGGGACGACGAGGAGATCCCCACGACGGCGACCATCGCCGCGATCCCGATGGCAATCCCGAGCGCCGACAGCAGCGCCCGGGTAGGCCGGGTCCGCAACCCGACCGCTCCCACCCGCACCACATCCGCCAACCGAAGACTCGCAGGCCTCAACTCCCCACTCCGCGACCTGCTGCTGGCCCGCGTGCTGCTGGGCGAAGCGGGCGACCTGTCCCCGCCGGCCGCGGGTGGTGTGTTCCCGACTGGGGTGGGTGGTGGTGGCTTTTTGAGGGGGTTGTTGGTCATGGGTGGGCCTTCTCGGTCAGGTGGCCGTCGTGCATGTGGAGTTGGCGGGGGAGGGAGGCGGCGATGTCGCGGTCGTGGGTGATGACGACGACGGTGGTGCCGGCGCTGTTGAGGTCGTGGAGGAGTTGCATGACGCCGGCGCCGGACGTGGAGTCGAGGGCGCCGGTGGGTTCGTCGGCGAGGAGTACGGCGGGTTCGCCGGCGACGGCCCGGGCGACCGCGACGCGTTGGCGTTCGCCGCCGGACAGCTCGTGCGGCTCGTGCCGCAACCGATGGCCGAGGCCGACCCGCTCCAGCGCGGCCGCCGCTCGCCGGCGCCGGGCCGACAGCCGCAGCCCGGAGTACAGCAGGCCGTCCGCGACGTTGTCGATCGCGCGTACGCCGGCGGCCAGGTGGAACTGCTGGAACACGAACCCGATCCGGCTGGCCCGCAACGCCGACAACCCGGCGTCGGACAGCCGCGCGACGTCGTACCGGTCGATCCGGACCGTTCCGGACGTCGGCCGGTCGAGCGTTCCGAGGACGTTCAGCATCGTCGACTTCCCGGAACCCGACGGCCCGACGATCGCGACCAGCTCGCCGCGCTCGATCCGGACGCTGACCCCGGCGAGCGCCCGGACCCCACCCGCGTACTCCTTCGTCACCTCGTGCAACTCGATCATTTCGGCATCCCCACCGTGGTACCGGCGGTGATCCCGGTGCCGCTGATCTCGACCTGGCCGCTCGCGAACAACCCGGTCTTCACCGGCACGTACCGCGACGTCGTCCCGTCCGTGACCTCGACGCCGAAACCGCCTTCCCGGAGCGCGACCAGCGCCGCGACCGGGACGGTCAGCACGTTCTTCCGCTCCGAGGCGGTGAACGTGACGTCGGTCGCCGCGGACGTCCACGCTGCCACCGCCTTTTGGTTGGCGATCCCAATGATCACCTGGACCTTGGTCTCCGGGTCCTTGTCCGGGCTGCCTGCCGGAATCACCACCGTGGAAACTTTCTGAATCTTTCCGACAACGTTTTCCCCGTCCGGCAGCGCGACGCCCACCGCCGCGCCGACGACCGCGAGCCGCTGGTCCGCGGCGTCCAGCTGCACGGTGACCGCTCGAGTGGTGCCGGTGTAGTTGAGCACCGGCTGGTTCGGCCCGAGCGGCGAACCTTCCTGCGCCGGCACACTGTCCACCCGGATGTGCCCGGGCGCGAACAGCACGCTGCCCAGCTCGACCACACCCGTCTCGTCCAGGCCGAGATCGTCCTGCCACGCCTCCACCGCGGTCGCCGTCGCGTCCGTGTACGAGTCGTCGACGGTGAAACCGGAGTACCCCATCGCCCGCAGGTTCTCCTCGAGCTGCCGGACGTCCTTGCCCTCGGCCCCGACCGCGAGCCTCCGATACGCCGCCAGCGCGCCGTACAGCAATGTGGTCGGCTTGTTGTCGATGCTGTACACGGTGTTCCCGCGCCGCAGCTCCTGCCCGCTGTCCGGTACGGCGGTGACGGTGCCGGCGAACCGGTTCACCGCCGCGGACGTCGTACCGAAACCGAGCGTGCCGTTCTGCGTCTCGGTGTCCTTCAGGGTCTGCCGGGTGACCTTGGCGGTGTTGACCGGGAGCGGCTGCGCGGCCTGGTTCGTGGTCTGGCCGGCGTCGCCGCGGTTCACCAGGAACACGCTTGCGGCACCACCGGCGACCAGCACCACGACCGCGGTGATCGCCTTCCGCATCAGCGGGCCGCCAGGATGCTCTGGCAGGCGTCCTGGGCCTTCTTGAAGTCCGGGTCGTCGGCGACGCCCGGGCCGATCATGATCCCGCGCTGGTCGGGCTTCGGGTCCGGAAACTTCTCGACACCGTTTTCCCGCATGCATTCCGCGTACTTGCGGCCGTTTTCCTGCTGCTGCGGGTTGGCGCTGCTCTGCGCCTGCGGGTCGTACTGCCGGCAGGCCTCCATCGCCTGCTGGACCTGGTCCTGGGTGACGCCGGAGTTCTTGTCGAACTTCAGCATCGGGCCCTTGCCCGGCTCGGGGTCCGGCACGTTCAGGCCGTGTTCCCGCAGGCACTGGGTGAACTTGACGGCCATGTCGTCCTTGCTGAGGCTGGCCGGCGCGCTACTCGCCGCGGTGGACTGCGGTTCCCCGCCGGACGCGACCCGGGCGTCGGGCTTGTCGGCTCCACAACCCGCCAGGATCAGACCGGCCGCCAGAACGGAAACGGCCAGAACGGAAACAGCCAGGACGGGAATGCGCCCGATGGCGTTGCGCTGGATGCTGTTGCGCATCGTTGCTCCTCTCGTTTCCGGAAACCCTGGTCGGAACGTCGTTTCCGGACCGTTTCCGACGACGGAAACACCGGGGAAACAGCGCGGTCGGGCACCATGGGGTGCGTGCGGGTACTGGTGGTCGAGGACGAACCGTTGCTGGCGGCAGCGATCGCGGAGTGGTTGCGCGACGACTCGCACGCCGTCGACGTGGCCGGTGACGGCGGTGCCGCGCTCGAGCGGCTCGCGGTCAACGGGTACGACGTACTCGTCCTGGACCGCGACCTCCCGGTCGTGCACGGCGACGAGGTGTGCCGGCAGTTGGTGGCGTCCGGGTCGGACACCCGGGTGCTGATGCTGACCGCGGCGGCCGCGGTGACGGACCGGGTCGAAGGCCTCGGGCTCGGCGCGGACGACTACCTGACCAAGCCGTTCGCGTTCGCCGAGCTCGCCGCCCGGGTGCTCGCGCTCGGCCGTCGCAGCCGCCCGGCCGATCCGCCCGTACTGCGACGCGCCGGGCTCGCGCTGGACCCGGCGCGGCACGAGGTGTTCCGCGACGGCCGGTACGTGCCGTTGTCGAAGAAGGAGTTCGCCGTACTCGCGGAGCTGCTGCGGGCCGACGGCGCGACCGTGTCGGCCGAACAACTGCTGGAGAAGGCATGGGACGAGCACGTGGACCCGTTCACGGGGGCGGTACGCCTGACGATCCTGAAGCTCCGCCGGAAGCTCGGCGAGCCGGGACTGGTCGAGACCGTCACCGGCGTCGGCTACCGCATCCCCTGAGCCTGCGCCTGCGCGGCCGCCTGCGCCTGCGCGGCCGCCTGACGCTGCGCGGTCGCCTGACCCTGCTGTACGGCGGACTGTTCCTGGTCGCCGGCGTGCTGCTCCTCGGCGTCACCTACGCCCTGTTCAGCGCGAACCTCGGCCAGCAGTACCGCGTGGTCATGAAGGGCACCTACCTGAGCCCGGCGCCCGGCCGCACCACCGCCCCGCCCCCACCACCGTCCAACGACGTCTACGTCATGAACAAGGACGGCGCCGTCCTCACCGGCTCGGACGCCGAGCGCGTCATGCAGCAGCAACGCGAACAAGTACGGCAGGCGGCGATCAAGTCGATGCTGACCCAGGGCAGCATCGCGTTGGTCGTCGTCGGCGCGTTGGCGGCGGGCTTCGGTTGGCTGGTCGCGGGTCGGGTGCTAGCTCCGCTGCATCGGGTCACGGACACGGCCCGCCGGATCGCGGCCTCACCAGCGGCGCTCCACGAACGGATCGGCCTGCGCGGCCCGGAAGACGAGGTGAAGAACCTCGCGGACGCGTTCGACACGATGGTCGAACGGCTGGACCATTCGTTCGACGGCCAGCGCCGGTTCGTCGCGAACGCGTCCCATGAACTCCGTACGCCGTTGACGCTCGGCCGCGCGCTGGTCGAGGTCGCGATGCACCGGCGTACGGCGTCCGCTGACGTGAAGGAGCTGGGCGAGAGCCTGCTGACGATCAACGCGCGGCACGAGCAGCTGATCGAAGGGCTGCTGATCCTCGCCGATTCGGAGAAGCAGCTGACCGCGGCCTATCCGGTCAACCTGAGCGACGTCGTCATCCACGTCGCGGGCCAACTCGCGAGCGAGGCCGCCGCGGCGGATGTCGAGGTGATCCGCGGCCCCGGCGACGCCCCGACCAAGGGCGACGCGCTGCTGCTCGAACGGCTGGTCCACAACCTGGTCGAGAACGGTATCCGCCACAACACGGACCGCCAGGCCATCACAATCGACGACCGCGCGAGCCCGCAGGCGGAGCACACCGCGGAAACAGCAGATGTGATGGGCCTGGCGTCCGGTCGCTGGGTCCGCGTGGTCAGCAAGCGGGTCGGCGATGAGGTGCAAGTTGTTGTAACGAACACCGGCCCGGAGATTCCGCCGTACGAGATCGAGAGTCTGTTCAAGCCGTTCTACCGGCTCGGCGCCGAGCGGCTCGTCGGCGGGAAGGGCGCCGGGCTCGGGCTGTCGATCGTCCGGTCGGTGGCCGAGGCGCACGACGGCACGGTGACGGCCGTACCCCGCCCCGGCGGCGGCCTGGAAATTACAGTGGTGCTGCCTGTCGATCCGGGGTGAGGCCGTTCGTGTAGATGGCGAGAAGGAGGAGAACCATGAACCAGTACGTACTCAGCATCTACCAGCCCGACGGCCCGCCGCCCCCGCCGGAGATCCTCGACCCGATCATGCGCGACCTCGACGTCCTGAACAAGGACCTCAGGGAAGCCGGGGTCTGGGTCTTCGACGCCGGCATGCACCCGCCGGAGACCGCGACCGTGCTGCGGGCGAAGGACGACGAGGTGCTGGTCACGGACGGCCCGTTCACCGAGGGCAAGGAACATCTCGGCGGCTTCATCGTGATCCGGGTCGAGGATCTCGACGCCGCCCTGCACTGGGGACGCCGGCTCACCCAGGTGCTCGGCCTCCCGGTAGAGGTTCGGCCTTCGCAGTCGTGAGCCCAGAGCTGGAAGCGATCTTCCGGGCCGAGCACGGGCGCGCGGTGGCCGTGCTGACCCGGGTGTTCGGTGATCTGGAGATCGCCGAGGACGCCGTTCAGGACGCGTTCGCGGCGGCGCTGGAGAAGTGGCCGGAGTCCGGCGTACCGCCGAGTCCGGCCGGCTGGATCATCACGACCGCGCGGAACCGTGCGATCGACCGCCTGCGCCGGGAGTCGGCGCGGGCGGACAAACACGCCCAGGCGGCGCTGCTGCACGCCGAGGCCGAGCCGGTGGAGGAGGGCGCCGTGCACGACGACCGCCTGCGGCTGATCTTCACCTGCTGCCATCCGGCTCTCGCACTGAACGTCCGGGTCGCGCTGACGCTCCGGATGCTCGGCGGCCTCAGTACGACGGAGATCGCCCGCGCGTTCCTGGTGCCGGAGCCGACGATGGCGCAGCGGCTGGTCCGCGCGAAGGCGAAGATCAAGGTCGCGGGTATCCCGTACCGCGTCCCGTACGAGGCGGACCTGCCCGAGCGCGTCCGCGGCGTCCTCGCGGTCGTGTACCTGATCTTCAACGAGGGGTACGCCGCCTCGTCCGGCGAGACGCTGGTCCGCGACGAGCTCGCCGCCGAGGCGATCCGGCTCGGCCGGCTGCTCGTGGACCTGATGCCGGACGAACCCGAGGCCGTCGGGCTGCTCGCGCTGATGCTCCTGCAGCAGTCCCGCCGCCCGGCGCGGGTCGCCGCCGACGGCTCGCTGATCCGGCTCCGCGACCAGGACCGGACGGCGTGGGATCGCGACCTGATCGCCGAAGGACACGAGCTGGTACGACGCTGTCTGCGCCGCAACCAGCCCGGCCCGTACCAGCTGCAGGCGGCGATCAACGCCGTACACGCCGATGCCGCCACTGCGGACGCGACCGACTGGCCGCAGATCCTCCAGCTCTACGACCACCTGCTGACG
Source organism: Kribbella sp. WER1 (assembly GCF_054189145.1). Classification (NCBI taxonomy): domain Bacteria; kingdom Bacillati; phylum Actinomycetota; class Actinomycetes; order Propionibacteriales; family Kribbellaceae; genus Kribbella; species Kribbella sp. WER1. The sequence goes on from NZ_CM135186.1 coordinate 5,612,661, forward strand.
CTGGACCCGACCCCGGTCGTGGCGCTCAACCGCGCGGTCGTCGTCGCCGAGGTGGACGGCCCTGCCGCGGCCCTCGCGCTGGTCGACGAGCTGTCCCTCGACACCTACTACCTCTCCCACGCGATCCGCGCCGACCTCCTCACCCGGCTGGGCCGTACGGCCGAAGCACAGCCGGCGTACGAAACCGCCGCCACCCTCACCACCAACCAGGCCGAACGGGCCTTCCTGCTACAGGCAGCGGATCGGGTCATGGGACGCTAGTGTCCTGTTAACCGACGGGAGGTGGAGTGTGGGGCTGCCTGGTAAAGGGCTGGTCGAGGGGTTGAAGGTCACTGCGCGGACGCTGGCCCGGCGGTCCGTGACCGAGCAGTACCCGGACGTCCAGCCGGAGCTGCCGCCGCGTAGCCGGGGCGTAATCGCGCTGATGGAGGAGAACTGCACCTCCTGCATGCTGTGCGCCCGGGAGTGCCCGAGCTGGTGTATCTACATCGACTCGCACACCGAGACCGCGCCGTCGGTCGGTGAGCAGGCCCGCGAGCGCAGCCGGAACGTGCTGGACCGGTTCGCGATCGACTTCAGCCTCTGCATGTACTGCGGGATCTGCATCGAGGCCTGCCCGTTCGACGCGCTGTTCTGGTCGCCGGAGTTCGAGTACGCCGAGACCGACATCCGCAACCTGACCCACGAGAAGGACCGGCTCCGCGACTGGATGTGGACCGTCCCCGCCCCGCAACCCATCGACCCCGGCCCGACCGCCGAGGACGCCCTGGACACCCAGGGCACTGGGGACACCGAGTGACAACGGTCCTGTTCTCCGTCGCCGGGCTGGTGGCGGTCGCCGCGGCCGTGCTCGTGGTCACGTCTCGCCGGATCGTGCACGCCGCGCTCTGGCTGGTGCTCGCGCTCGGCGCGGTGGCCGGCTGTTTCGGCGCGCTGCAGGCCGAGTTCGTGGCGCTGGTCCAGATCCTGGTGTACGTCGGCGCGATCGTCGTACTTGTGCTGTTCGCGCTGATGCTGACCAAGGCTCCGACGAATCCGCTGCCCGAGCTGACCACCGGCCGCAGCCCGTTCGCGGCGGTGGTCGCCGGTGTCCTCGCACTGCTCCTCGGCACCGGCGTGGTCCTTGCCTTTGGCAACCAGAAGGTCAAGCCGGTGCCCGACGGCTCGCCGACCGCGGTCGGCACCCAGGTGTTCAAGCACTGGGTGCTGCCGTTCGAGGTGCTGTCCGTGCTGTTGCTCGCGGCCCTGATCGGCGCGATCGCCCTGTCGCAGCGGAAGAAGGAGGACTGACATGCCGTTGGTCCTCCCGCTGCTGCTGGCGGTGGTCCTGTTCTGCATCGGCGTGTACGGCGTGCTCGCCCGGCGGAACGTGATCACGATGCTGATGTCGTTCGAGCTGATGCTGAACGCGGTGAACCTGAACCTGGTCGCGTTCGACGCCTGGCGGGTGACCGAGGCGACCGGGCAGACGCTCGCGGTGTTCGTGATCACGCTGGCGGCGGCCGAGATCGGCCTCGGGCTGGCGATCGTGCTGCTGCTGTTCCGCGGGCACGGCCACGTCGACGCGGACGCGGCCCGGGACCTGGTCGAGCAGGAGGAGGCGTCGTGATCGGCACCGCGTGGCGGGTCGTCGGCGTCGGCTTCTCGCTCCTCGTCGTCCTCGCCTCGGCCCTGCTGTACGGCGTAACCCCTCAGCACACCACGGCTCCCGGCACGGGGATCGGCGCGGACTTCTGGTTCTCGTACGAGTTCCGCACCGACGGGCTGACCGTGTTGATGCTCGCGGTCGTCGGCGTGGTGTCGGCCTGCGTACAGATCTACTCGATCGGATACGTCCGCGAGCGCGTCGCGTCGTACACGGCGCTCGTCACGCTGTTCACCGCGGCGATGGTCACCGTGGTCGTGTCGGACAACCTGTTCCTGCTGCTGATCGGGTGGGAGGTGATGGGTGCCTGCTCGTACCTGCTGATCGGCCACTACTGGGAGCGGCAGGACGCCCGTGCCGGGGCGATGAAGGCGTTCCTGATGACCCGGTTCGCCGACGTCGGATTCCTGTTCGGGATCTTCGTGCTGGGCGTCGGCTACCACACGTTCCGGATCTCCGAGCTCGGCAGCGGCCCGATCGAGCCGCACACGCTGACGATCGGCACGTTGCTGCTGCTCGTGGGCGTGGTCGGGAAGTCGGCGCAGGTCCCGTTGCAGACCTGGCTGCCGGACGCGATGCCCGGTCCGAGCCCGGTCAGTGCGCTGATCCACGCCGCGACGATGGTTGCCGCGGGCGTGTTCCTGATCGCCCGGCTGTTCGACCTGTTCGTCGAGGCTCAGGCGACGATGACCGTACTGGCCGTGGTGGCCTGCGTGACGATGCTGTTCGCGGCGTCCTGCGCGATGGCGGCGGTCGAGGTGAAGCGGGTGCTCGCCTGGTCGACGGTCAGCCAGTTGGCGATCATGTTCTCCGGGCTCGCGCTCGGCACCCACGGTGGTCGGCACGCGGCGCTGTTCCACCTTCTGACCCATGCGGCCTTCAAGGGCCTGCTGTTCCTCTGCGCCGGCGTCCTGCTGCATCAGGTCGGCAGCGCGGCGTTCGTCGTACTGCGGAAGTACTCCCGGCGCGGTGCGCTGCGGAAGCGGCTGCCGGTGACGTTCGTGACGATGACGATCGGCCTCGCGGCGCTGGCCGGCGTACCTGGGTTCGCCGGGTTCTTCTCCAAGGACTCCGTGGTCGAAGCGGCCTGGGAGACCGCCCGGGACGGGTCGGTCGTGGGCTGGATCGTGCTCGTGTCGGTGTGCCTGACCGCGATGATGACCGCGTTCTACTGCGTGCGCCTGTGGTTGTGGGTCTTCTTCCGTACGCCGGCCGTCGTCGGCGCGATCGGTGCGTTCGAGGACGACGACGCGATGGCGGACCTCGACGAGCCGGACGTGCGCAAGCTCCGCGAGGGGTCGTGGCTGATGCTGGCGCCGATGATCCTGCTGACGCTCGGGGCGATCGGCCTCGGCTACACCGACGGTATCCACCTGAACTGGGCGATCGCGCTGGTCACGACGGTCCTCGCGGTGCTCGGCGCGCTCCCGGCGTACTCGCTGTGGCGGCGCGGTGCGGACCCGCGGCCGGTGCTGCTGGAACGTGAGTACGGCGTGGATCCGGCGTACCAGCGGGTGGTCGTGGTGCCGGTGCGGTGGCTGGCGCGGTTGACGGTCGGCGGGGACCAGGACGTGATCGGGGCGTACGTCCGGGCGGTCGGGCGGATCGGGGTGCTGGCGTCGGCCGGGTTCCGGAAGTTGCAGACAGGGAACGTGCAGACGTACCTGACGGCGGCGGTGGTCGGGGTGGTCGCGCTCGCGATCCTGGCGGGGGTGATCGGGTCGTGAGCCAGTGGTTGCTGATCGCGCTGGTGGCGGTTCCGGCGGTGACGGCCGGGGTGCTGTGGGGGCTGCCCGCGGTGCTCGGGGAGCGGGTCGCCGCGATCGTCGGGTCGGCGGTGTCGGGGCTCGTGCTGGTCGGCTCGGTGTTCCTGTGGTGGGACATGCGCCGCCCCCACTGCCCGTGCACAGCAGAGTCATTCTTTGTGGGCTATGAATCGCCGCCGCGGAACTTGCCAGGGAAGTTGTTGCCCTACGCCCAGACCGACGTCTCCTGGATCCCGCAACTCGACGTCCGGTTCCACCTCGCGATCGACGGCGTCTCGATGCCGCTCATCACGCTCACCGCCCTCCTGGTCTTCCTCTGCAGTCTCTACTCGCTGAAGATCACGCCGAAGATCGGCCGGGTCCGCTCGCTGATCGCGCTGCTGCTGGTGATCGAGACCGGCGTGATCGGCACCTTCTCGGCCGCCGACCTGGTGCTGTTCTTCGTGTTCTTCGAGATCGTGCTGATCCCGATGTGGCTGGTCATCGACATCTGGGGCGACCATCACGACCGGCCCGGGCGCCGCCGGGCGGCGAACACGTTCGTCCTGATGACCGTGCTCGGCTCCGCGTTGATGCTGCTCGGGTTCCTGCTGATCCATCGGCAGACCGGGACGTTCGACCTGGCGTTCCTCGGCGAGCATCCGCTGCGCGGCGGGCACGGGATCCCGCTGGCGGCGGCGGTCCTGATCGCGGTCGGGCTCGCGGTGAAGATGCCGCTCTGGCCATTGCACATCTGGCTTCCGGACGCCCACGCGAAGGCGCCGACGGTCGGCTCGGTGCTGCTGGCCGGAGTACTGCTGAAGCTCGGCAGCTACGGCATGATCCGGATCCTGCTGCCGATCCTGCCCGGCGCGACCGCCACGATCGCGCCGTACCTGGCAGGGTTCTCGGTGGTCGCGGTCGTCGCCGGATCGCTGGCCTGCCTGGCGCAGACCGACGTGAAGCGGCTGATCGCGTACTCCAGCGTCGGGCACATGGGCTTCATCGGGCTCGGTATCGCGACGATGTCGCCGGAAGGCCTGAGCGGCGCGCTGTACGCGAACATCGCGCACGGCATCATCACCGGGCTGCTGTTCTTCCTGGCCGGCGCGATCAAGGACCGGCACGACACGAGCGACCTGCGGGCGATCGGCCGCGCGCTGTACGCCCGGCTGCCGCGGATCGGCGGGCTGCTCACGTACGCGTGCCTGGCGTCGCTCGGGCTGCCCGGGCTGGCCGGGTTCTGGGGCGAGATGCTGATCCTGCTCGGCGCGTACCACCCGGCCGGCACCTTGCCGCGGGCAACCTTCGTCGTGCTGATGGTGATCGCCGGGCTGGGCGCCGTACTGACCGCTGCCTACTTCCTCCGGCTGATCCGGAACCTCTGCCAGGGCGATCCGGCCGAGTATCCGGCGGCGCCGTTCGCGGTCGACCTGAGCCGGATCGAGTTCGCCACGTTCGCGCCGCTCGCCGTACTGACCGTCGTGCTGGGGCTGTGGCCGTTCACCCTGCTCAACGAGTGGATGGTCCTATGACGCTGACGTGGACGGACTGGCAGGCGGTCGCCGTACCGTTGGTGCTGGCGATCGGTGCGATCGCCGTACTGCTCGTCGACAGCTTCTGGAAGAGTGCTCCGGCCGGGTTGCGGCACATCGTCGTCACGGTGCTGACCAGCGCGGTGATCCTGTTCGGGCTCGTGTTCGTGTGGGCGCAACGGACCGACTTCAAGCCGGCGTTCTGCCGCCCGGCGGTCGAGGGGCCGGCGGAGTGCAGCCTGGTGTTCGAGCCGTTGACGGCCGGGTTGTGGGCGGTGCTGCTGATCGGCGGGCTCGGCGTCGTCGGGTTGTCGACGTACCGGCTGCTCGCCAAGGACGTGCCGATCGGCGAGTACCACTTCCTGCTGCTGAGCGCGCTGACCGGCGCGACGGTCCTCGCGGGTGCGCGCGACCTCGCGACGCTGGTGATCGCGCTCGAAGTCGTGTCGCTGCCGACGTTCGCGATGGTCGGGCTGCGGCGCGACCGGCACGGGTCCGAGGGTGCGCTGAAGGCGTTCCTGGTGTCGGTGCTGTCGACCGCGGTGATGCTGTTCGGCGTCTCCTACCTGTACGGCGTGACCGGCTCGCTGTACCTGACCACGATCGCGAACCGGCTCAGCGGGCTCGACCCGAACCTGTCCCGGGTGGCGTTCGCGGCCGGGCTGTTCGTGATCGTCGGGTTCGCGTTCAAGATCGCGGCGGTACCGTTCCACGCCTGGCTGCCGGACACGTACGTCGGTGCGCCGGTCGAGGTCACGACGTTCCTCGCCGTGGTGTCGAAGTCGGCCGGAGTCGCCGGGCTGCTCGTGGTCGTCACGTCCGGGATCGCGCCGGCCGGCTCCGAACTGCGGACCGTGGTGGCGATCCTCGCGGCTGTGACGATGACCGTCGGGAACCTCGCGGCGCTCCGCCAGGTCGAGGCGGTCCGGCTGCTCGCCTGGTCGTCGATCGGCCAGGTCGGCTTCCTGCTCGCCCCGCTGGCCGTCGGCGACGCGCGCGCCGTCGTCGGGTACCTGGCGGCGTACGTTGTGGTGACGCTCGGCGCGTTCGGAGCCGTGGCCGTCGTCCAACGGCATCGCCCGGCCGGGCTGCTCACCGACTACCGCGGCATGGTCCGCTCGGAGCCGGGGCTCGCGGCCGCGCTGATCTTCTTCCTGGTGGTGCTCGCCGGGCTGCCGCCGGGGTTCGCGGGGCTGTTCACGAAGTTCGCGGCGTTCCAGGCGGTGATCGACGCGCACCTGGGCTGGCTGGCGATCGTGATGGCGATCAACGTGATGATCGGCCTGGCCGTGTACCTGCGGTGGATCGCGGAGCTGTTCCGGCTGCCCGCCGACGATCCGTTCTCGGTCGACATCGAGACTCCGGCCGTCACCATGCTCACCCTGTGCGCGGCGCTGACCGCGGTCCTGTCGGTGCTCCCGAGCATCCTGTTCGCGCTGGTCACGTGACAGGTTCCGGTCAGCCTCGGCGGGGTGGCTCTTGCGGTGATTACGGTCGGAGCATGTTCGCCCGAGGACTCATGACATGGACGCTGCTGGCCGTCGCGGCCGGGTGTGGCGCGGACCATCCGGCCGCACAGCCGAGCCCATCACAGCCGAGTGCCAGTCCGACCGTGGTTCAGAGCAGCACGGTCGCGACGCCGACCCCGCCCTCTCCGGCAGTTCCCGCCGCGAAGGACGGGCAGAACTACAAAGCCTGCGTCGACGGCACCTGCGAGGTGCTGGTCCGGTCGAAGGCGGCGATCAACCTCAGCGGCGACACGTTCACCGCGACCGTTGCGAAGGGCACCCTCAAGCTCACCGACTCGCGCGGCTACATCTCGCTGAGCCGGACCGGCGTGTCCTCCAGCCGCAGCGGTAGCGGCGGTGTCGGAGGTGCAGCCGGCGGGATCGCCGCGGCCAGCTGGAACGACGAAGACGGCCCGGTCCACACCGCCACGCTGACGTACGCCGAAGGCGACACCGTCATCGTTCGGTTCACGAAGGGTTAGCCCGCGCCAGGAAGTCCTCGTACTGCGCCCACACCCGCCGCCACAGGACGTCCCGGTCGGCGGCGGTGTAGTGCGGGAGCGGCAGCCGGAACACGTCCGCGAGGGCCGTGAAGTAGTCGGCGCGGTCGTCGAGCAGGCGGTTGTCGACGCGGTCGGCGTACGTCTCGCTCAGGCCGATGGACCGCAGTACGACCACCGATTCCGGTGTACGGCGGAACGCGGACGCCAGCTTGACGAACCGGGACTCCGGGTCCGCGGACAGCTCGGCGTGCTTCGCCGCGAAGGCCTCCAGCGGGACGGGCGCCGCCTCGAAGTCCATGCCGATCAGGTTCGCGCGCGGGTCGTGGTCGAGGCGCCAGCCGTCGGTCTTGTCGGACGGGCGGAGCCGCAGCGTGAACGGGTACTGCGTGGACTCGCCCGGCTCCAGCGGCATCGGGTGCCGGAGCCCGTCACCCAGACCGGCGTCCACCAGCCACACCCGCTCCGGGTCCTCGGCCAGCCCGCTCACGGTCAGCACCAGGTGGCTGCCGTCGATGACGCTCGGCCGGTTGACCGTCTCGACGCCGCCGCGGTGCATCCGCACGCGGTACCCGAGCTCGGTCAGCAGCCGCGCGAAGGTCCCGTTCAGCTGGAAGCAGTACCCGCCGGTCTCGCGCGCGACGATCCGCTTCGCGACCTCCTCCGGCTCGAACGCGCCGCCGAGCGTCACCTGGTACTGCACGGTCTCGTACGGCACCTGATCCACGAAGGCCTCGTGCAGTTGCGTCAACGCCTCCAGCCGCGGCGGGCCGTCGTACGCGTCGATCCCGATCCGTTGCAGAAACGCGGCGGTGTCCATGCGCCTTAGGCTAGGCGAGGTGATCGACGTCCTCGACGGAACTGCAGCTCTTGCCATCGCCGACGAACTCGGGCAGGTGTTCGCCGCGGCCTTCGGCCCGGAGGAGGACACCGAACGGTTCACCACCGAGACGCTCCCGACCCACGCCTCCCGCGCCGCCTTCAAACTGGTCGTGGCCCGGCAGAACGAACGGCTGGCCGGGTTCGCGTACGGGTACACCGGGGAGCGCGGGCAGTGGTGGCCGGATCGCGTGGTGGCGGCGGTCGGGCCGGAGCTCGCGGACGCGTGGGTCGGCGGACACTTCGAGGTCGTCGAACTCGCCGTCCATCCGGACGCTCAACGGCACGGCCTCGGGGCCGCGTTGATGACCGAGCTGATGCGCGACCTCCCGCACCGGCGGGCGCTGCTCGGGACGGATGCCGACGACGGTCCGGCGCCACGCCTGTACCGACGGTTGGGCTGGCAGCGTCTGTACCCCGATCTCGGCTGGGGCAGCGCGCTCTACGGGCTGGACAGGGGAGTGCCTGGCGGGCGTTGACCTGGCAGGGTAGGCGTCATGACTTCTGAGCGGATCTATGTCGGGAGCTACACCAGTCAGGCCGGCGGTGGGGACGGGATCGCGTTCGGCCCGCTGGACGGGCTCGCCGTGACGGCGACGATCGCGGACCCGTCGTTCCTGGTCAGGTCCGCGGACGGGCGTTTCCTGTACGCCACCAACGAGGAGCAGGACGGCCAGGTCGCGGCGTACGCGATCGGCGCGGACGGCGGGCTGGAGCTGCTCAACCAGCAGCCGACCGGCGGCGCGAGCCCGTGCCACCTCGACATCGACCCGTCCGGGCGGTACCTGCTGTCGGCCAACTACACGTCGGGATCGGTCGCCATCCACCCGATCGCCGCGGACGGTTCGCTCGGCGAGGCGACGCAGATCCTGCAGCGCGAGGGATCCGGGCCGAACAAGGACCGCCAGGAAGGGCCGCACGCGCACCAGATCGCGTTCGACATCGAGGGCGCGTACGTCTTCGACGTCGACCTCGGCTCCGACACCGTCTACTCGTCGACGCTCACCGCGGACGGCCGGCTGGAAGAGGTCGACCGGCTGCACGTCCACCCGGGCGCGGGCCCGCGGCACCTGGTCTTCCACCCGATGGGGATCGCGGCGTACGTGATCAACGAGCTCGACTCGACGCTCACCGTCTGCAGCTACGCCGACGGCAAGCTGCAGACCGTGCAGACCGCCTCGACCCGGCCGGCCGACTCGCCGGGCGAGAACTACCCGGCCGAGCTGCTGATCTCCGCCGACGGCCGTTTCCTGTACGGGTCGAACCGCGGCGACAACACCGTCGCGGTCTTTGCGGTCGCCTCCGACGGGCTGAGCGTCGAGCTGGTGCAGACCGTCCCGTCCGGCGGGAACTGGCCGCGACACCTTGCCTTCAGCAACGACGGCACGGTGCTGTACGCCGCGAACGAGCAGTCCGACCAGATCGCCACGTTCGGCATCGCCAACGGCCGGCTGACGGCTCAGGGAGAGCCGATCAGCTGGCCGCGGCCGGTGTGCATCCTGCCCGTCTAGACGAGCTTCTCGAAGAAGAACTCGTGCTTGAGGAACGACACGTCGTACTCGTGACCCGGGTACGGCGGGTTCAGCTGTGACGCCTGGAACAGCCGCCAGCCGTCCTTGAGCGCGTCGAGCCCGGTTGCGTACGGCGGGACGTCGCTGTCACCTGTTGTCGGGTGCGTCTCGCCGGTCCCGTCGTACGTCGACCAGCCGACCGTCCGTGAGTCCAGCGCGGACGACGCCAGGTACAGCACCAGCACCTGCTGGCGAAGGCCGGTGCGCTGCGGGTTCTCTGCAGTGGCGGTCATGCCATCTCCTTCTTGTTCGCGGCGTGCGGGTTGTTGACGCGGTCGGCCACCACACGCTGCGGGCGGTTCGTCACACGGGTGACCCAGTAGTTCGGGTCGTACGTGTCGTCGCCGCTGATCGCCCGCCACATCAGGATCCGGTTGTACCGTTCCAGCCGGCCGGTGGCGTTCTCGTACCACGGGAAGTTCTGCTCGAGCTCGGCCGCGACCGCGTCGTCGTACAGGTCGTCGGTGTTCCAGAGCCGCACCTGACGGACCGTCGGGTTGAAGCGGATCTTGAACATGTACCGGTCGAGGTTGCTGTCGTTCTTGCGGCCGCCGTGCCAGATGCCGTGGTGCAGGAACTGCACGGTGCCGGCCGGGCAGACCAGCCGGGTCTGGCCGAGCAGGTTCTGGTACCGGCCGGTGTCGGACTCGTTCGTCCGGCGCAGGTGGCTGCCCGGGACGCTGAGTGTGCCGCCCATTTCGAGCGTGACGTCCTGCGGGTAGTACATCAGCTGGACGTCGAAGGCGTCGGTGCGGACGTCGATGATCGCGTCACCGTGCAGGTTCTGGGCCTCGCCCTCGTTCGCCCGGCGGATGTGCACCGCGTGGTGGTCGACGGTCGGCTCCGGGCCGACCAGGCTGTGGATCGCGCCCGCCACCTCCGGCAGTTGCACCAGCCGCTGGACGAACTCGCTGTCCACGAACGCCTCCGACAGCGGGGTGCCGTACGGAACACCCGGAATGCCGTTGTTCAGGACCTCGATCGCCTGCTGATTCATGTCGTCCGGTACGACGGCGTCCATCCGGAGGGCGCCGGTGGCGACGAAGTGCGCCATCTGCACCGAGGTGAGCAGATGCTTGCGATGCGGGTGGGGCATGGAGACTCCCTGTTCGCGGTAGTGGTCACTACTCCTCCATTCTGCGATCGAGCGCCGTTGCTTCGCGTGGGTTGTGATCACTACTGGTGGTAAATTTTCCCCGTGATCGCATTGCATCTGGCGCAACCGCCGGAGGTCGCGAACGTCGGCGCCGGAATCCACGGAACCCGTGGTCCGCGCGACGTCTTCCGGTTGCCGGACCTGTGGCAGCTGCACCTGTACAACTACTCGGCCGAGCTGACGCTGCTCGGGAACACGTTTTCTGTCGCGCCCGGATACGTTTCCTTGACGCCGGCCGGGACGCAGGTGCAGTTCGACTACCGCGGCCGGTCGGAACACCTGTACGCGCATTTCCGCCCGGTTTCCGTCGGCGAGCCGTCGTACGTCCCGGTCGTCCAGGACGCGGGGGAGGCCGCGCCGTTGCTGTCCGGGCTGCTGCGGTCGGCGATCGAGTCCTCGCCGTCCGGGTCGTCGCGGATGACGGCGGAGGTCTGGGCCGCGCTGTGGCGGATCGCCGAGCTGGCACCGGCGCCGGTCGAGTCCGGGCATCCGGCCGTCGCCGCGGCGATCGCGCACATCGAGGCGAACCTCGCGCAGCCGCTCGCCGTACCGGAGCTGGCGCGGGTCGCCGGCGTCTCGCACAACCACCTGACCCGCCTCGTCCAGGCCGAGACCGGCTCCACGGTCATCGCGTACGTCCGCCGGCGGCGGATGATGCGGGCCCGGCACCTGCTCGTGTCCTCGACGCTGTCGATCCCGGCGATCGCGGCGTCCGTCGGCATCCCGGACCTGCAGGCCTTCAACAAGACCTGCCGGCGCGAACTCGGCGCCTCGCCGCGCGCCGTCCGTAATGCGGTGGCCGGGGCCGCGCCCGGGGTCTAGCGTTCGCGACATGTACCAGTTGATCCCGGCCGGCGACGCCCCGCAGTACGACGCCGAGGCCGAACAGCGGTTCGCCGAGGACTGGCCGGAGTTCATCTTCCACGACGCCGAGGTGCCGAAGTACCGCGACCGGCGGGTGCAGTACTTCCCGCAGTGGGAGTTCTACTTCGTCGCCGACGACCGGCTGATCGCCGGCTGCTGGGGCGTACCGCTCGCCTGGGACGGCACGGTCGCCGACCTGCCCGGCGGCTTCACCGACGCCCTCGCGCGCTCGGTGACGTCGTACGAACAAGGCGTCGTACCGAACACCTTCGTCCTGATGGCCGCCGCCGTCCGCTCCGACGAACAAGGCCAAGGCCACGCCGGCCGCGTCATCACCGCCGTCCGCGACCACGCCGTCGCCAACGGCCTCCCCCAGGTCATCGCCCCCGTCCGCCCGACCCTCAAGTCGAGCTACCCCCTCACCCCCATCGAAACCTTCATGACCTGGACCCGCCCCGACGGCCTCCCCCTCGACCCCTGGCTCCGCACCCACGTCCGCCTGGGCGCCACCCTCCTGGCCCCCGCCCCCGCCTCCCAAACCATGACCGGCTCCGTCGCCGACTGGGAATCCTGGACAAAGATGCGCTTCCCCTCCACCGGCACCTACACCATCCCCGCCGGCCTAACCACCCTCGCAATAGACGTAGAAGCCAACACAGGCCTCTACAGAGAACCCAACATCTGGCTCCGCCACCCCTGACCCGCAGGGGTGAAAACAAAAGACTGCACGAACGGCGCCAGCCCGCACCGAGCCGCCAGCAGGACCGGCTCCTCGTACGCGGGCCAGGTGTCCTGCTCAGTGCCGTTCCAGAGGTAGAACCAGACGATCGGCCCGTCCGCTCCCACGTAGCCGAGGACACTCGGATACCGCGGATTCCTCCCACCGATCCGCACCGACGGCTCCCCGAACAGGTCGAGCACGTCCGCCTCCACGTGATCCGTCGCGCAGTACTGACCGAGCCGGCCACGCAGTGCGCCGTACTCGCGCTCCTCGAGCGTCCGGTCGATCGTCAGCCAGCCTTGCTGGTGGGCGTAGTCCGCGTACGCCGACGCGATCGCCTCCGCCCCGTCGCCCGGCATCAGCCGCCGCACCACACCGGCCACACCGATCGACGACCAGGCCCCAGCAGCTTCGAATGCCTCCTGCCAGGCCCGGCTGTCGCTGGTCTCCGTGACATAGATGACCTCGTCGAACTTGTAGTTCAGCCCGAGCTCACCGCCGTACATCCCCGGTCGGCGCACCGCACCGTTCAGCCCCTCGATGAAGTGTTGCTGGATCTGCTCGACCGTAAGCATCTACTGCACCGCCAGGGCGGCTAGGCCGGTGGTGAGGATGCCTTTGGTGACCTGGAGGGCGTAGGGCTCGTCGGGGCCGGTGAGGGACTGGTGGGACCAGCTGATGACGTCTTCGTAGGCGCGGACATGGCGGTAGTAGTGGACGGCTTCCTCGTCGAGGGTGTGGGGGCCGTAGCCGTGCAGGAACGCTTCCTGCTGGGCGGGGGTGGTCGGGCCGACGTCGCCCATGCCGCCGAGCATGAACATCAGGTCCTGTTCGCGGGGTGCGAGGATCACGTCGTCCCAGTCGATCAGGTGCAGGCCGTCGCCGACGAGGACGTTGCCGATGTGCGGATCGCCGTGGCACACCACCCGCGGCCCGGCGGGGGCAGGCGGCCGGTTCGTGAGCAGGTCGGCGATGACGTCGTCGTACTGCGTCCACACCGCGGCGAGCTCCTCCGCGACGTCCCCCTCCGGCGTTTCCAGCCGCCGGCGTACATCGTCCACCACCGCGGGCATCCGCGCGTCGATGTGGCTGTGCTTCGGCAGCGCGTCCCGCAGCCGCGGCGGCGGTTCCGCGTCGTGCACGCGGCGGAGCAGTACGCCGTACTCCGACCACTGCTCGTCCGTCAGCCCGATCTCCGCCGCCCGCGGGCCGTCGATCCACGGCGTCACCGTCAGCCGCTTCTTCGCGTGCACGCTCCACAACCCGCCCTCGGACGTCCGGATCAGCTCCGGTACCCCGGGCAGCCCGCTGTCGGCGAGGAACGCCGCGACCTGGTGCCCCGTGTTCGTCCCGGCCCCGCTCCACTTCACCGCGTACGTGTTGGTCGCCGTACCCGCCATCCACACCTGCGCCGCGACGTCCGCGCCGTACGCCACCGGTGTGAGATCCACCACTTCAAGCCCGAAGTCGGCCAGCAACCACTTCCGCATCAACGTCTCACCCACGCCCGCCAGCATGCCGGGCAACCGCCCCACGAGCGAGCCGATTACGGTCAGACGCGTGGGTCGACCGTCCGGAGTACGTTGATCAGACCCTCGATGGCCTTGAGGTCAGCGGTCTTCAGCGGATCGGTGGAGAAGTGCATCAGATCGTTGCGAATGTTCCGAACCTTCTCCAGCGATTCGAGGAACAGGCATCGGGAAAGCGGCCAGTTGAGCTTGTCGAAATCCTCATCAGCAGCCAGCAGGTACTTATAGGTACCGAGTGTGAGATCTGCGGCTGAATGGACCTTCTTCGGTTGCTTCGAGTGTGCCCTCAGCTCGTCCAGGGAGAACGACTCGTCGACACGCCGGCGCAGTCGGCGCTCGATTTCCTCGATCAGCGCGACCGGACGGGCCATGGACGCGAACTGCAGCGTCAGGTCCGCGGTGGTGACGATCCCAGTGATCTTCACGCCGTCCGTGCCACGGACGAGGACGTACCCGGCGCGATAGATCTCGTCGACCTGGGTCAGGAGGTCGGCATCGTGATCGACGATCCGTGGGATGACCGTCGCGTCGGCGAGCGTGATGTTCGGCTTCGCCAACCTTGCCTTGGCGATTGACTCCCAACTCACCGCCCGCACCGCGCCAGCCGGATCGCGAACGGCGAGCTGCGAGTAATCGTGAGTGAGCATCAAGGTGGTTGCCGCCGCCAACGTCTCCGCGGTGGTGACGCTGACGACTGCCTGGTTCGCCGCCTCCAGGTCCCCGATCCGCAGGGATACCGGCGGCAGGTCGTCGGCCGTAGGAGGTTGGTGCTCGACGTTGCCGGTCACCGAGCCGGACGAATCGTCCGGCTCCGGCTCCGTCTGGATCGGGACCAGCCGGACGACGTTCTCGATCCAACCCTCGGTGAACGGCGGATCGGTTGTCAGTCCGCGATCGGAGAGATCGGCTTCGATCATCGCGACGACGCCCGAGGTACGCCGCCCGGCCTGCCACAGGCTCAGCAGCTCACGGATCGTCAGCGCGGGTGGATCGGACTCTCCGATGGCTGCCCGGTCGAGGAGCTCGTCCCTGCTCGTCGGAGCATCCGCGGTCGTGTCGCCCTGGTCGCGTCCAGGATCCGTCCCGAATTCTGCCAGATGCGCGATCCGTCGTACGGCGTCGTACCGCTTGAGCCCGAACACGGTCAGCAATGACCCCATCGAGCTCTGCAGATCTCGCTCGACCGCCGACTTCGGCACGTCGGTACGCAGCCACTTTACCGGCCGGACGTGACGGAAGCCGGGCGCTGCCGCAGCCCGGAACTCGTAGCCACCGGAGACGGTGCCGATGGCCAGCTGATCACGGCTCTTCAGCGGAACGACGACCAGATCGCCGATCTGGATGCGAGACATGAACCGCCACAGCTGGCCGGTCCAGTTTCCGATCACGGCGTTCCCGCGGTCGGGGTACGTCTGCTGCACGACCGAGCGAAGCTCGGGCCGTGTCTTCACTTCCGACAGATCACCGAGTTCCATCCAGCCCGCGATGGCGAGGCTCTCTGCGATCGCCGCGTCCTCGCGCTCACCGTTCCGTCCGGCGCGTACCATCCACGCCGCGTTGAAATCCCCCACACCGCCCCCTAGCGCCCTTGCGGACAGTGATATCAGTCGCTACTCGTCATGGCAACGGGTAGCGACTGAGCGATCACATGGCGAACTACGTCGAGGACGTCAGCGGTAGTTCACGAACTGAACGGCGAAGTCGTAGTCCTGCCCCTTGATCAACGCCTGGACCGCCTGCAGGTCGTCGCGGCTCTTGCTCGACACCCGCAGCTCGTCGCCCTGGATCTGCGCCTTCACACCCTTCGGGCCCTCGTCGCGGATCAGCTTCGAGATCTTCTTCGCGTTCTCCTGGGTGATGCCCGCGTCGATCGTCGCATTGATCTTGTAGATCTTCCCGGACAGCTTCGGCTCCTCGGCCTCCAGCCCCTTGAGCGAGATCTGCCGCTTCACCAGCTTGTCCTTGAACACGTCCAGAACAGCACTCACCCGCTCCTCGGTGTTCGCCTGCATGTCGATCGACTCCCCGGACCACTTGATCCCGGCATCCACGTTCTTGAAGTCGAACCGCTGGCTGATCTCCTTCGCCGCCTGGTTGACGGCGTTGTCCACCTCCTGGTGATCCACCTTGTTCACGATGTCGAAGGAGGACTCCGAAGCCATGACCACTACCTTTCCGATTTGCTGTCAGGGGCACTGTCTGTTGTATCGTCTCCCACGCCGGTTCACGAACCGGCAGCACCCCGGCGGGTTGCCCGAGCGGCCAAAGGGAGCAGACTGTAAATCTGTCGGCGTATGCCTACGCAGGTTCGAACCCTGCACCCGCCACGAAGGCGATGGGCGACGTGTGTCGCGAAGCGTTTCGCTTCGCTGACCACGTCGCCTTCGTCATTTGTGCGGCTTCGCTGCGCTCGCCGCGAGCGGGGGCTCCGCCACCCGCACCCCCTGCGCCTTCGCTTCGCTCGGCGGCTGGGGTTGGGCCCGCCGGTTAACTCACCACCTGTGCTCGGGTCGGCCGGTTCACTCACCACCTGTGCCCGGGCCTGCCGGTCAACGCACCAGCTGTGCCGGGCCTGTCGGTTCACTCACCAGCCGTGCTCGGGCCTGCCGGTTCACTCACCACCTGTGCTCGGGGTGCGGCGGTAGCTCGCCAGCGGTGCTTGGGGTCTGTCGGTTAGCTCATCAGTCGTGCTCGGGTCTGTCGGTTAGCTCGCCAGCTGTGTTCGGGGCGGCTGGTTCGCTTGCCGCTTGTGTGTGGAGGGTGTGGTCGGGGGCCGTCGGTTTGGTGGTGGTGGCTGAGGGGTGGCTGAGATTGGTGGGGTGGTGGGATGGGGAGCGGGGGTGGTGGCTAGCTTGAAGGTGTGCGTGCTGAAGGCTTGGTGGCTCCGTTGACGGTGGGGAATGCACTGGGGGCTTGGACGCTTGATGTGCCGGTGCTCGTCGGGGTACTGGTCGTGGGCGCGGCGTACCTCGCGGGGGTTCGGCGGGTACGCCGGATGGGCGAGGCGTGGGCGTGGTGGCGCACCTTGGTGTTCTTCGGCGCGGGCCTGGGGAGCGTCGTCGTACTGACCATGTCCTTCCTCGGGACCTACGACCGCGTGCTCTTCTGGCCGTACGCCGTCCAAAACGTCCTCCTCCTCGCGCTGACCCCGGTCCTGCTCGCGTTCGGCGGCCCGGTGCAGCTGATCGCGCGGAACTTCCCCTCGGCCAGCGCGGGCCGGCTGGTGCGGGTGCTCACGTTCCCCGCGGTCAGCACGTTGCTCGGCGCGGCCCTGCTGCCGCTCGTCTACTTCACGCCGTACTACGAAGCCGTCCTCCAGAACGGCGTACTCCACCAGCTACTCCGGCTCCAGCTAATCGTCGCGGGCTGCCTGTTCTTCTGGCCGATGCTCGGCGGGGAGTCGCTGCCGGCGTGGTGTACGCCGCCGGTGCGGGTGGCGATCGGATTCCTCGACGGGCTGCTGGACGCGTTGCCCGGGATCTTGATCATGACAAGCCCCGGCACGCTCGCCGCGACGTACTACCTGTCCGTCCGCCACGGGTGGGGCCCGACGCCGCACCAGGACCAGCGGTTCGGCGGCGGGTTGATGCTCACCTTGGCCGAGATGGTCGGCCTGCCGTTCCTCGCCGGCCAGCTGCTCGCCTGGATCCGCGCGGACCGAGCCGAAGCCGCCGCGGTGGACCGCCGCCTCGATCGAATGGTCGCCGAACGCGCCGCCGCCGGCGAGCAGGAACCCGAACTGATGCGCCCCTGGTGGGAGACCGACCCAGGCCAACTCGCCAACAGATTCCGCCCGAACCACACCGACCCCGACAACTGACCCGACCCGACCCGACCACCCACCGCGCCGCTCACCGCGCCGCTCACCGCGCCGCTCACCGCGCCGCTCACCGCGCCGCTCACCGCGCCGCTCACCGCGCCGCTCACCGCGCCGCTCACCGCGCCGCTCACCGCGCCGCTCACCGCGCCGCCCACCCGCCGTGCGCCGCTCACCTTCCGCGCCGCTCACCGGCGCACGCCGTCTACCCGCCGCGCACCACCCACCACCGCGCACCACCCACCACCGCGCACCACCCACCACCGTGGCCCTCGTACAACGGGTCGCGGGGGCTTGGCTGCTCGACCACGTCGGGTGATTGCTGGGTGCAGATCACGCGAGTACTCCGCGTTGCCTGGGCGGTAAGACGTCTACGGGTTGATGGTGGCAGGTCGTCAGCGGTTTACCGGGATGTTGTCGGCTCGGGGAACGGTCGGTGGTTGCGCCGCCTCTGGGTGCGGTGTGGCTGGGTTGGGTGACCGGTCTGGGATCGTGCAGAAAGTACGGGTCGACGATGAAGGCTCATCGCTTGACGGCGGGGATAGCGGTGGTGGCGGCCGCGGGGGTTGTGTGGTCGTTGCCGGCAGTGGGGTACGCCGATGATCATCCGGTGGCGGGGCTCGCCCTGGTGGATACGACCGAGACGGTCGGGCCTGGGATCTCGCTCAACCATGTGAAGAGCGTCGACCAGCGCGGCTGGGTCGACGCGCAGTACCTGACCATCAACCTGGCGGACAAGGCGGTGAGTACCGACCTGCTGACCTCCGGGCCGGTCGCGTCGGGCGGTCCGCTCAGCGCGGCGGCCAACAAGGCCGGTGCGGTGGCGGGGGTCAACGGGGAGTTCTTCGACATCGGGAACAGCAACGCCGCGCTGGGCGGTGAGGTGCAGAACGGCCAGCTGCTGAAGTCGGCCGACGCGTCGGGACGCCAGCACGTCGGCGTGAGCAAGGACGGGATCGCGCAGCTCGTCGACCTCGCGGTGGATTCGACCGCGACGTTCTCCGGTACTGACCACAAGGTGCTGACGATCAACGCGGCGAACGGCGGCGGCGTCCCGGCGAACGGGCTGGTCGCGTACACCCCGATCTGGGGCACGTACAGCCGTGCCCGCGGTTTCGCGAACGCCGATGTCGCCGAGGTGCTGGTCCAGGACGGCAAGGTCGTCTCGGTGAACGCCACCGGCGCGGGCGCGGGGGAAATTCCCGAAAACGCTTTCTACCTGGTCGGACGGGATGTTTCAGCGACGGCGATCCGCGCTCTCCAGCCGGGTGACGCCGTCACGCTGCACTACGCACTCGCGAACGACGTCGCGAAGTCGATGAAGTTCGCGCTCGGTCAGGGCGGGACGATCGTCAAGGACGGCAAGGCGGTGCCGGGCCTCGACAAGTCGATCGCGCCGCGGACCGCGCTCGGGTTCAAGGACGGCGGCCGGACCCTGGTACTGGCGACCTGGGACGGCCCGGGTGGTACCGGCAAGGGCGGCGTCGGCATCGACCGGGAGGCGCAGGACCTGGCCGACCGCGGGATCCAGACCGCCGTGAACCTCGACGGCGGCGGCTCGACGACGATGGTCGCGCGCGGTCTCGGCGAGGACGGTACGACGGTACGGAACAACCCGTCGGACGGTCAGGAGCGCAACGACCCGAACGGCGTCGGTGTCTTCGTCGGCAAGGGCGACGGCAAGGTGCACCAGGTACTCGTGAAGCCGGCCGCCGGCCAGGCGGCTGCGGACGGTGGCGTGAAGGTCTTCCCGAGGATGCACCGCACGCTCACCGCCAAGGCTGTCGACGACCACCTGACACCGGTTGCCGTGCGCAACCTTGTGTGGAAGGCCAAGGGCGGCAACGTGAAGGACGGCACGGTGACCGCGCCGGGCCATGGAAAGATCACGGTTTCCGCATTTTCCGGAAAGTTTCTGGGCACGCAGCGCGTGGATGTACTCGGCCCGCTGCAGAGCCTCGAGCCCTCGACCGAACGCCTCTCGATTCCCGACGCGACGCCCGCGAACGCCGTCACCGTCGGCATCACCGGCCGCGACGGCCAGGGCTACACCGCCCCGATCGACCCGCGGGACCTGAAGCTCGACTACGACCGCGCCGTCGTCGACGTCCAGGCGGCGGACGGAAAGCTGAAGATCACGCCGCTGACCAACGCCGGCACGATCCTCACGATCTCGGCCGCGGGCCGCGAGGTGAAGCTGCCGATCACGGTCGGCGTCGAGACCAAGGTCGTGTACGACTTCGACGACGACGTCCTCGCGCGCTGGAACAACAACAGCACGGCGGCCACCACCCGCTCGGCCGACCCGGACGGTCTGCGCATCGACTTCCCTGCGATGCGGAACGTCGGGATCTCGGCGAACGGCGCCGCGAACCGGATCCAGGTACCCGGCCAGCCGCTGCGGCTCCGGCTCCGGATCAAGTCGAGCATCGATGTACCGAGCGGTCTCGACTACGTCGGCCTGTACGACGGCAACGGCAAGGCGCTCGGCCTGTACGGGACCGGCCTGAAGGCGTCCCCGGACTACCAGAACGTCACCTGGACGCTGCCCGCGAACACGGTGTACCCGGTGTCGATCTCGTCGTACCAGGGCATCAACACCGCGGTCGCGCAGCAGAAGGCCGGCACGTTCGTCCTAGACCGGTTCGAGGCCGACGTACCGACGTCGATCGACCTGCCGAAGCAGCCGGACCTGGTCGCCGACCCGCTCGTGTCCGCCGACGGCACGCTGAACACGGGCACGTTCAAGTTCGCGACGCTGTCCGACGTCCAGTTCACCGCCGACAACCCGGCGCTGTCGCAGGTCGCCACCGCGGCGCTCGCCCGGATCCGGAAAACGCGGCCCGACCTGGTCGTACTGAACGGCGATATCACCGACCGCGGTCTTCCGCAGGACCTGTCGCTCGCGCGCAAGGTGCTGACCGACGCGGGCTGCGACCTGATCCCGGTCGGCAAGGAGCCGGCGCCGAACAGTACGCCGAAGGGCGACACGGTCCCGTGCTACTACGTGCCGGGCAACCACGAGTCGTACGGCCTGAACAACACCCAGTCGGATCTGACGAACTTCACCAACGAGTTCGGGCAGCCGTACCGGACGTTCGACCACAAGGGAACGCGCTTCGTCCTGCTGGCGAGCGCACTCGGCACGCTGCGTACGTCCGCGTGGGACCAGTTGCCGATGCTCGAGCAGGCCCTCGACGGCGCCGCGAAGGACCGCTCGATCCACAACGTGATGGTGTTCGCGCATCACCCGGTCGACGACCCGGAGGAGACGAAGTCGAGCCAGCTCGGCGACCGGGACGAGGTCGCGCTGATCGAGAAGATGCTGACGAACTTCCGCAACAGCACCGACAAGGGTGCCGCGATGGTCGGCTCGCACGCACAGGTCGCCAACGTGCACCGGGTCGAGGGCGTCCCGTACACGGTGCTCCCGTCGTCCGGCAAGGACCCGTACGGCACCCCGGACCGCGGCGGGTTCACCGGCTGGGTCGACTGGTCCGTCGACGCCC
Organism: Kribbella sp. WER1; assembly: GCF_054189145.1. NCBI lineage: Bacteria > Bacillati > Actinomycetota > Actinomycetes > Propionibacteriales > Kribbellaceae > Kribbella > Kribbella sp. WER1. Next base: position 5,633,640 of record NZ_CM135186.1, read on the forward strand.
GCCGTACCGCCGGCCAGCAGTGGCTCGAGGCCGACGTCCGGGCGTTCGCGGAAACCATCAAGCTGGACTTTCCGAAAACGCTGTCCGCCGGTAAGGCTGTGCAGCTGAACGGCAGCATCGTGCAGCCCGAAGGCGTCGGCCCCGGTACCCGCGTGGTGCCGCTGCGCTACCCGATGTCGGTGCACTGGACCGGCTCGCGGAACCTCGCGATCGGCGGCACGCTCGACCAGGCCCGGCGCACCGGCAAGATCGCCGTACTGGACCCGGCGACCCGCACGCTGACCGCGATCCGCCCCGGCACCGTGACGGTCTCGGTGACGAACGACTCGATGCGCGCCTACACCGGCGACGCCTCGCTCGCCCCGGTCACCGCCTCGGCCGCCATCACGGTCGGTCGCTAGGACGGAAACCTTGTTCCGGGCCGGCGGAAACGCCGGCCCGGAACGATGGGGAATAGGCTCGGTTCGGGCGGGAGTTGAAAGCTGGGCCGGAGTAACTGAGCGTGTCTGAGCGAGGAGAGCGATGAAACCCACCGAATTCGTGAAGGTGAACGGCCAGTTCTGGGGGGAGCACCTGAAGGGGGTTGCCGGGCATCTGCCGGTCAGCCACCGGACGGAGCTGCCGGGGCCGATGCTGTTCCCGCGGATGATGGTGCTGACCGAGACGCCGGACTGGAACATCCTCGAGCTGGTCGGGCTGAGCCGGGAGTACCGGACGCTCGAGGTCCGGCGGCAGAAGCTGGGCAGCGTCGAGGAGTACTTCGGCGTCGGTGACGGCGACGCGGTGATGTCGCTGCCGGGGGAGAACCTGTTCAAGGACGCGACGATCGCGACCACGGCCGGGCGGCAGGCGCTGGACGAGCGGTTCCCGACCGCGGCGAACGTGCTCGGCGAGGTGTACGCCGGTCCCGGGGACGAGCTGCTGCGGTTCGAGCCGGGCAACTACTCGACGTTCGACCGGACGCTGCTCGTGCACACCGCGGGCGACTCGCTGCGGGCGCACTGGGTGAACTTCGCGATCGCGATCCACCGCTCGGAGCCGGCCGGCAAGTACCTCGATTTCCTGCAGACGTACTCGAACGCGCGCCCGCACCTCGACCCGATCGGCACCCTCAGCCTCCCGGTCGACCCCGCCGTACTGAAGGCCGATGCCTTCGAGAGCACGTACCTCGCGCACGGTCTGCAGGACAGCACCGTTGACGAGTTCCTCGGAAAGCACGAGGAGATCCTGCTGTCGGTGTTCGGCGCGACCAAGCTGATCCGTGAGCCCGCGCTCGGCGACCTGCACCCGGACTTCATCCTGGAGCGCGCGGACGGCAGCCACGTCGTCGGGCGGCTCGAGCTCCCGGTCGTTGACACGACCAACGGTAAGAAGCGGCGGCGCGTGTTCCGGAAACCCGTGCAGGAAAGCGCTGTCGAGCTGGCGAAGTACGCCGAGTACCTCAAGGCCGCGGACAACCGGGCGCAGGTGAAGTCGAAGTACGACGTCGACGTGACCGATCCGCGGCTGTTGCTGATCGTCCCGTCGCACGAAACCGTGATGCCGTTCGTCGGCGTCGAGATGGTCGACTACGACACGATCCTGCGCCTGCACCTGTCGTGACGCAGTACTTCGTCTACGGCCGCGATCGGGCCGGAGCCGGTGTCAAGGCTGCGCTGACCGAGGACCACTGGGCCTTCATGGACGGGTACGCCGCGGAGCTGATCGCCCGCGGCCCGACCCTGACCGCGGACCGGGAGGCCTCGACCGGCAGCCTGCACATCGTCGACCTGCCGTCCGCGGCGGCGCTGCAGACCTTCGTGTACGACGAGCCGTACTATCTCGGCGGCGCGTTCGAGACGGTCGAGGTGTACCGCTTCGAGAACCGCACCGGCCGCACGATGTGGGAGTTCACGACCGCGGTCGACGGCTACAACCGGTACCTCGTCCGCACCGAGGATGCGGCGCGGACGATCACGTCGGACCACCTGATCGTGTACGGCGACCTGCTCGACGGTGACGTCCACGTCGGGCGGGCCGGGCTGCTGGAGGCGCCGTCGGAGGACGCCGCGCGGGCGTTGATCGAGGCGGCGGATGCCGAAGTACATCCCTGGGAGTTCGGCGGCAGGCGGTAGCGAGTTGGTTTGGGCGTCACCTCCGGCGCCCAGCGTGGGGTGGTGATCGATGACGAAGAGCTGTTCGAGTCGCACTTCTCACGGCGCGGGTTCCTCGCGTCTGCAACCGTCGTCACCGCCGGGTCGCTGCTGACCTCGACCGACACCGCCCAGGCCGCTCCGGCCGCGCAGATCCCACAGGCCGCGGTACAGCCGGCCGCCGACCCGGTCACCACTCCTCGGGTCGGCGGGCTGCACCTGCAGTTCGGCCCGGACGCGGCGACCGAGGTCGTCGTCTCCTGGCACACCCGCCAGCCGGTCCGCCGCGCGCGGGTCCTGCTCGGTACGCCGGACGGCGAGTTCGAGCGGACCGTGACCGCGACCGGTACGAGTTACACCGACGCCAAGTCCGGGCAGGTCGTGTACGTCCAGCACGCCCGGATCAGTCGGCTACGCCCGGCCGGCGAGTACGTCTACGCCGCCGTTCACGACGGCGCAGAAACCGTTTTCGGAAATTTCCGAACGGCGCCGAAGGGCCGGGCGGCGTTCACGTTCACGAGCTTCGGGGACCAGGGCACGCCGACGCTGGGCAAGCGGTACGTGCCGCCGGCCGGCGTCACGATCCCGAACCCGCCGTACGTCAACGACAACCTCGGCTCGCCGGCCGCCGGTGACGTGACGGCCGGGGTGGAGCGGGTCCGCCCGCTGTTCCACCTGTTCAACGGGGACCTCTGCTACGCGAACCTGGCCGACGACCGGGTCCGGACCTGGAACGACTTCTGGGAGAACAACTCCCGCAGCGCCCGCAACCGCCCGTGGATGCCGTCGGCCGGCAACCACGAGAACGAGCTCGGCAACGGCCCGATCGGATACGAGGCGTACCAGACGTACTTCGCGCTGCCTCGGCAGCCCGGGCAGACGGACGTGACGCGCGGTCTCTGGTATGCGTTCACTGTCGGCTCGGTCCGCGTGATCAGCCTGGCGAACGACGACGTCTGCTACCAGGACGGCGGAAACAGCTATGTTCGCGGATATTCCGGCGGTGCGCAGAAGGCCTGGCTGGAGAAGGAGCTCAAGGCGACCAGCGCGAACCGGGACATCGACTGGATCGTGGTCTGCATGCACCAGGTCGTGGTGAGCAGCGCCGACCAGGCAAACGGTGCGGACCTCGGCATCCGCCAGGAATGGGTGCCGCTGTTCGACCGGTACGGCGTCGACCTGGTGGTGTGCGGGCACGAGCATCACTACGAGCGTTCGCACCCGATCCGCGGCCAGCAGCCGAACCCGACGCTGACCCCGATCCCGACCGCGACCCGTACCGATCTCGTCGACACGTCGAAGGGCACCGTGCACATGGTGATCGGCGGCGGCGGTACGTCGGTCGGCTCCAACGGCGTGCTGTTCAACCCGCCGAAGTGCCGGGTGATCACGTCCGTCGGCGCCCCCGACCCGACCACCGGCAAGCGTCCGCCGGTGTACGTCACGGAGCCCGCCCCGTGGTCGGCGAGCCGCAACGCCGCCCACCCGTACGGCTTCGCCGCCTTCACCGTGGACCCCGGCCACCCCGGCGGCGCCACGACGATGCAGGTCAAGTACTACGACGTGCTCGGGCCCGGCGGCGACCTGCGCGAGTTCGAGTCGTTCACGCTGCAGCGTCCGCGGCGCGGCTGATCCCGCTCGGGCGGCGCGCCGTCGGACGCGCCGCCCGACCCCATCGGCCCCGGCGACCCGGCAGACTGAAGGCTGACGCGACCGCGGAAGGAGCCGTCGGATGAGGCGACGCCCGGTGAATTCGTCGAGCGTCCGATCGATCGGATGGTCCGACGGCACGCTGGAGCTCGAGTACGTGAACGGCTACGTCTACCAGTACCTCGACGTGCCGCAACCGACATACGCGGCGCTGATGGCGGCGTCGAGCATCGGGGCCTACGTCAACGAACACATCAAGCCGTACTACGAGTTCCGCGAACTCTGACAGGCTGCTTCGGGAGGCGCGATGACGACGCTGCGGGACTGGATCGAGGCCGACCTCGTACCCGGTGCGAGCTGGGTCGTGTTCGACGGCGGCGCGGTGGCCGAGATCGGTACGGCGGGTGTGGCCGAGGCGGGTAGCGCACGTGCGGTGACGCCGGCGACGCTGTTCCAGGCGGCGTCGATCAGCAAACCGGTCGCCGTACTGGCGATGCTCAGGCTCGTCGACCGCGGGCTGCTCGACCTCGACGAGGACGTGAACCGCAAGCTGAAGTCCTGGCAGGTGCCCCCGACCGGGCTGACCGTTTCCGGCTTCCCCGGGTACCGGCGCGACGTGAAGCTGCCGGCAACGGTGCAGATCCTGGACGGTACGCGGCCGGCCACGAACATCGGCGTACGCGTAGATCTCGTACCGGGCACACAGTTCCGGTACTCCGGTGGTGGGACGACGGTGCTCCAGCAGCTCCTCGAAGACGTCACGGGGACGCCCTTCCGCGAGCTGATGCAAGAGCTCGTCCTGCAGCCGCTCGGGATGTCCAACAGCGACTACGCGCAACCGCTGCCGCTGGCGCTGCATGGGAGTGCGGCCAGCGGGCACGACGACCCAGGGCGACCGTTGGACGGCAAGTGGGACGTATACCCGCAGCTTGCCGCCGCCGGACTGTGGACGACGCCGACGGACCTCGCGAAGTTCGCCATCGGGGTGCAACGCGCGTACGCCGGTGCAGAAGGCGCACTGCTGCCGCCTGGGATCGCCAGGGAGATGCTGACTCCGCAGATCGAGGCAACCGAGCGGATCGGCGGCCTGAACCACCTGGGGCTCGGGTTCTTCCTTGACGAGTCCGGAACGCGCTACGGGCACAGTGGCGGGAATGCGGGGTTCTGTTGCCACCTCCTGGCGTACCGCGACGCGCGACAGGGTGCTGTGGTGATGACCAACGGTGACTCGGGCATGTGGGTCGTCCTGCGTACGTTCGCGGCGATCGCGGCCGCGCGTGGATGGGCTGGGTACCCGGCTGAGCTCGAGGAGCCCGATCTGCCGACGGCTGAGCTGCTGGACGAGCTCACGGGCGCCTATCGGCTGCCTAGCGGAGTACGGCTCACGGTGCGCCCGTGGGACAGGGGGCTTGGCATCACGTTCCCCGGACAGGCGCCGCTGCAGTTCCGCGCCTTGTCGGCCGATCGGTACGCCGCGGCCGGGTGTCGACGCGCAGTTCGAGGTCCGTGACCGGGGACTGGTGTTCCTGCAGGGCGGCGCCGAGTACGGGTGCGTCCGGGAATAGCTCCTGGGGGAGTGCGGTTACACCTCATGCCGTCCGGTTCATGACCCCGGGCCTCAACCTAAGCCGCTCCGAGCGGCCACTCGCCGAGAGGCGTCTGCTGGACGGTGCTGTACGTGACGAGGTGGGAGCTGGTTCGCCGGCTCCCACGTCGTCGTCCCACCCGGCGCGAAAACCACTTGTGCGGGTGCGGCATGATGGAAGTGTCGCTCGTGGAGACGCCTGGCGTTGCCCGAGTGAGTGGAGTGACCAGAGGGACGAGCACTGCTTCCCTCGACGTCGGGAGACCGGCGGCGAGGACGGGTGCCGGGAGCCTCGGACTACGGTCCAGGACCCCGATTTGCATCCGCACCACGAAAGTCAGTAATGTTCTTCTTGTTGGACGGAAGCGCAGGACGCGAAAGCGGCCGGCCCGCCAACAAACTCCCTGAAGGTCTCGGAAGCCGAAACACGCCTCGGCGGGTTTCGGACACTGAGTCACGCAGGGAGACTGGATCGAAAAAGGCCGATTTGACCGGCTGGAAGCGAAACAGTAAAGTAAGTCGAGTTGCCCCGGAGCTTCGAACGAAAGTAAGAAGCGCGGTGTGCGCCCGATTCTTGAGAACTCAACAGCGTGCCGAAAGTCAATGCCGAAAGATGCATTAACCCCGTCTACAGGCATTCAATGTCTGTGGCGGATTCCTTTGAAATATAACGGATGACAAGCCAGTAATGGTTTTGTTTCTGATTCAAAGGATCAATCGATGTTGTCGACTCTCAGCTCTTTGAGCTGGTTGTCATATTTTTCAACGGAGAGTTTGATCCTGGCTCAGGACGAACGCTGGCGGCGTGCTTAACACATGCAAGTCGAGCGGTAAGGCCTCTTCGGGGGTACACGAGCGGCGAACGGGTGAGTAACACGTGAGCAACCTACCCTCAACTTTGGGATAAGCCTCGGAAACGGGGTCTAATACCGGATAATACTGACCGTCTCATGGTGGTTGGTTGAAAGTTCTGGCGGTTGGGGATGGGCTCGCGGCCTATCAGCTTGTTGGTGGGGTAATGGCCTACCAAGGCGTCGACGGGTAGCCGGCCTGAGAGGGCGACCGGCCACACTGGGACTGAGACACGGCCCAGACTCCTACGGGAGGCAGCAGTGGGGAATATTGCGCAATGGACGAAAGTCTGACGCAGCAACGCCGCGTGAGGGATGACGGCCTTCGGGTTGTAAACCTCTTTCAGCAGGGACGAAGCGAGAGTGACGGTACCTGCAGAAGAAGGACCGGCCAACTACGTGCCAGCAGCCGCGGTAATACGTAGGGTCCGAGCGTTGTCCGGAATTATTGGGCGTAAAGGGCTCGTAGGCGGTTCGTCACGTCGGGAGTGAAAACTCGGGGCTTAACCCCGAGCCTGCTTCCGATACGGGCAGACTAGAGGTAGGCAGGGGAGAGCGGAACTCCTGGTGTAGCGGTGGAATGCGCAGATATCAGGAAGAACACCGGTGGCGAAGGCGGCTCTCTGGGCCTTACCTGACGCTGAGGAGCGAAAGCGTGGGTAGCGAACAGGATTAGATACCCTGGTAGTCCACGCCGTAAACGTTGGGCGCTAGGTGTGGGGGACATTCCACGTCCTCCGTGCCGCAGCTAACGCATTAAGCGCCCCGCCTGGGGAGTACGGCCGCAAGGCTAAAACTCAAAGGAATTGACGGGGGCCCGCACAAGCGGCGGAGCATGCGGATTAATTCGATGCAACGCGAAGAACCTTACCTGGGTTTGACATATAGGGAAATCCTCCAGAGATGGGGGGTCCGTAAGGGTCCTATACAGGTGGTGCATGGCTGTCGTCAGCTCGTGTCGTGAGATGTTGGGTTAAGTCCCGCAACGAGCGCAACCCTCGTCCTATGTTGCCAGCACGTCCTTCGGGGTGGTGGGGACTCATAGGAGACTGCCGGGGTCAACTCGGAGGAAGGTGGGGATGACGTCAAGTCATCATGCCCCTTATGTCCAGGGCTTCACGCATGCTACAATGGCCGGTACAAAGGGCTGCGAAACTGTAAGGTGGAGCGAATCCCAAAAAGCCGGTCTCAGTTCGGATTGGGGTCTGCAACTCGACCCCATGAAGTCGGAGTCGCTAGTAATCGCAGATCAGCAACGCTGCGGTGAATACGTTCCCGGGCCTTGTACACACCGCCCGTCACGTCATGAAAGTCGGCAACACCCGAAGCCGGTGGCCTAACCCTTGTGGAGGGAGCCGTCGAAGGTGGGGCTGGCGATTAGGACGAAGTCGTAACAAGGTAGCCGTACCGGAAGGTGCGGCTGGATCACCTCCTTTCTAAGGAGCACTTGGCACTCCGCTTTGTGAGTGTCCATGTCATCACTTTCTCAGGCGAGTGTTCTGAGGGTGATGGTGCTTCGGAATGTGGAACATTGACCATTAGGCCAGGATCTTTTCTGCAATATGTTAGTACTGCTCTTCGGGGCGTGGAACGCGGACGGTGGATGGGTGATGGGTCGAGGCGCGCTGTTGGGTCCTGAGGGATCGGGCCTGGTTCGCAGGGTTTTGCCCTGGGGGTCTGGACTGTTTCTTCTGGGTCACGGTTCAACTGGGTGACTGGTTGGATGTGGTGGCTGGGGCCGGCTCTCACCAAACCGTTGGTGTGGGTGTTTTCTTCTGGGTGTGTTGTTTCCCTGGTTGGAGATGCTGACTCGATAGGTGGTGGTTCGGGGTTGGTGTTCCTGCCCGTATTTTGAGAACTGTATAGTGAACGCGAGCATCTCTTTGTAGCGTAATTTTTGCTTTTAGTTTTGTGACAAGCTACTAAGGGCAATCGGTGGATGTCTTGGTACCAAGAGCCGATGAAGGACGTTGGAGCCTGCGATAAGCCCCGGGGAGTTGGCAACCGAGCTGTGATCCGGGGGTGTCCGAATGGGGAAACCCAGCTGGCATTCTAAAGCCAGTTACCAGTGCCTGAACACATAGGGTTCTGGAGGGAACGCGGGGAAGTGAAACATCTCAGTACCCGTAGGAAGAGAAAACAATAGTGATTCCGTGAGTAGTGGCGAGCGAAAGCGGATGAGGCTAAACCGTGTGCGTGTGATAGCCGGCGTGCGTTGCGCATGTGGGGTTGTGGGAGCATTCAGACACTAATGCCGTGGTGTCGGAGAGTTATAAATCGCTGTTGAAGTCGAATCTTCTGGAATGTTGAGCCGTAGTGGGTTATAGCCCTGTAGGCGTAAGACAGTGACTCTCGAGTGTTTTCCCAAGTAGCACGGAACTCTTGAAATTCCGTGTGAATCTGGCGGGACCACCCGCTAAGCCTAAATACTTCTTGGTGACCGATAGCGGACTAGTACCGTGAGGGAAAGATGAAAAGTACCCCGGGAGGGGAGTGAAATAGTACCTGAAACCGGTTGCCTACAATCCGTCGGAGCACTTTCGGGTGTGACGGCGTGCCTTTTGAAGAATGAGCCTGCGAGTTAGTGGTGTGTGGCGAGGTTAACCCGTGTGGGGTAGCCGTAGCGAAAGCGAGTCTGAATAGGGCGTTTTAGTCGCATGCTCTAGACCCGAAGCGGAGTGATCTATCCATGGGCAGGTTGAAGCGCGGGTAAGACCGCGTGGAGGACCGAACCCACCAGGGTTGAAAACCTGGGGGATGACCTGTGGATAGGGGTGAAAGGCCAATCAAACTCCGTGATAGCTGGTTCTCCCCGAAATGCATATAGGTGCAGCGTCGTGTGTTTCTTACCGGAGGTAGAGCACTGGATGGTCTAGGGGGCTTACCGGCTTACCGAAATCAGCCAAACTCCGAATGCCGGTAAGTGAGAGCGCGGCAGTGAGACTGCGGGGGATAAGCTCCGTAGTCGAGAGGGAAACAGCCCAGATCACCAGCTAAGGCCCCTAAGCGATTGCTAAGTGGAAAAGGATGTGGAGTTGCCCAGACAACCAGGAGGTTGGCTTAGAAGCAGCCACCCTTGAAAGAGTGCGTAATAGCTCACTGGTCAAGTGATTCCGCGCCGACAATGTAGCGGGGCTCAAGCAATCCGCCGAAGCTGTGGCACTCACATATGTACTCGGCGTCTCTTTGGAGACGTCCAGGTGTGTGGGTGGGTAGGGGAGCGTCGTGCAGCGTGTGAAGCAGCCTAGTGATGGAGTTGTGGATGCTGCACGAGTGAGAATGCAGGCATGAGTAGCGAATGACGGGTGAGAAACCCGTCCGCCGGATGATCAAGGGTTCCAGGGTCAAGCTAATCTGCCCTGGGTAAGTCGGGACCTAAGGCGAGGCCGACAGGCGTAGTCGATGGACAACGGGTTGATATTCCCGTACCGGCATTAACACGACCCGACCGAACCTGCTGATGCTAAGCCTTTGAAGCTGTGATGTCTTCGGACGGATCGGTGGATTCGGTGACCCGAGGTGGTAGTAGGTGCATTGAGGAGTGACGCAGGAGGGTAGTCCAACCGCGGCGATGGTAGGCGCAAGCTGATCCGCGGGCAAGGTGGTAGGGCGAGGCATAGGCAAATCCGTGTCTCATATAGCCTGAGAGCCGAGGCGGACCCGTTTAGGGGAAGTGGATGATCCCATGCTGCCGAGAAAAACTTCGCAGTGAGTGTTAGAGCCGCCCGTACCCCAAACCGACACAGGTGATCAGGTAGAGAATACCAAGGCGATCGAGTGAACCATGGTTAAGGAACTCGGCAAAATGCCCCCGTAACTTCGGGAGAAGGGGGACCGGATCCGTGACACCATTTGCTGGTGGTAGCGGTGATGGTCGCAGAGACCAGGCCCAAGCGACTGTTTACTAAAAACACAGGTCCGTGCGAAGAAGTAATTCGATGTATACGGACTGACGCCTGCCCGGTGCTGGAACGTTAAGGGGACAGGTTAGCTGGTTTTGGCCGGCGAAGCTTTGAACTTAAGCGCCAGTAAACGGCGGTGGTAACTATAACCATCCTAAGGTAGCGAAATTCCTTGTCGGGTAAGTTCCGACCTGCACGAATGGCGTAACGACTTGGGCGCTGTCTCAACCATGGACTCGGCGAAATTGCATTACGAGTAAAGATGCTCGTTACGCGCAGCAGGACGGAAAGACCCCGGGACCTTTACTACAACTTGGTATTGGTGGTCGGTACAATTTGTGTAGGATAGGTGGGAGACTGTGAAGCTCGGACGCCAGTTCGGGTGGAGTCATCGTTGAAATACCACTCTGATTGTTCTGGCTGTCTAACTTTGGTCCGTTATCCGGATCAGGGACAGTGCCTGGTGGGTAGTTTGACTGGGGCGGTCGCCTCCTAAAAGGTAACGGAGGCGCTCAAAGGTTCCCTCAGCCTGGTTGGCAATCAGGTGTTGAGTGTAAGTGCACAAGGGAGCTTGACTGTGAGACAGACATGTCGAGCAGGGACGAAAGTCGGAACTAGTGATCCGGCGGTGGCATGTGGGAGCACCGTCGCTCAACGGATAAAAGGTACCCCGGGGATAACAGGCTGATCTTCCCCAAGAGTCCATATCGACGGGATGGTTTGGCACCTCGATGTCGGCTCGTCGCATCCTGGGGCTGGAGTAGGTCCCAAGGGTTGGGCTGTTCGCCCATTAAAGCGGCACGCGAGCTGGGTTTAGAACGTCGTGAGACAGTTCGGTCCCTATCCGCTGCGCGCGCAGGAGACTTGAGAAGGGCTGCCCCTAGTACGAGAGGACCGGGGTGGACGAACCTCTGGTGTGCCAGTTGTTCCGCCAGGAGCACGGCTGGTTGGCTACGTTCGGGAGTGATAACCGCTGAAAGCATCTAAGCGGGAAGCACGCTTCAAGATGAGGTCTCCCACCGGGTTAACCGGGTAAGGCCCCCAGTAGACCACTGGGTTGATAGGCCAGAGGTGGAAGCGCCGTAAGGTGTGGAGCTGACTGGTACTAATAGGCCGAGGGCTTGTCACTCACTACAGACTACAAGCTCTGAAATTTGCGCTGTAACGATGTTCGCGTTCACTGTACGGTTCCCAGGATACGGTCAACCCCGGTCATGTGTGGCTTGTGTTGGTTGATAGTGTTCTCATAGAGTTTCGGTGGCCATAGCGTCGGGGAAACACCCAGTCTCCATTCCGAACCTGGAAGTTAAGCCCTTCAGCGCCGATGGTACTGCGACCGGGAGGTCGTGGGAGAGTAGGACGCCGCCGGACATTCACACTGTTAAGGGCCACCCCTCGGGGTGGCCCTTAACATTTCCCCAGACACCCGCGCGGCAACGCCGAGCCCAGCGGCGGTCCCGTCACCAAGACCGCAGTTGCTGTGGTTCAGTCCCTCGAACTCCAGGTATCTGACGCCGATCCCCTCCAGTACAGCCCGCTGCCGGCGGAAGCGGCGGAAGGCTGGATCGGCCGTTCCCATGTACGCCACTCGATGCCCTGGATAGCACCGGAGCTCGTGGTGCCAGTCGTACGAGCGGTATGCCCGCCAGAACTCCAACGCAGCCCGCGGTAGGCGCGGCTCCCGTTCCAGTCGGCGCATCTCCGCGTCTGTCAGCATTCCGATCGGCACAACTCCGCCCATCGCCAACGCGCCCGCGCGATCCGTGGATCGTGCGACCATCGCCGCCATACAGGCCGTCTGTGAGAACCCCCAGACACCGAACCTCTCGACCCCTTCATGGTCGAGGACGGTGAGCACCTGGTCCCCGATCGAGCCGAACTCGTAGGTACCCGGCCGGTCGCTCGCGCCGAAGCCGACCGGATGCACCTGGAAGACCCGGAACCGGTCCGACAGGAAGCCGGTGATCGCGTAGTCCGGCGGCCGGCGGTTGTTCTTGATCAGTACGAGCGCCGGCCCGGCGCCGCTCACCCGGTAGGCGATCCGGGCGCCCGCGCGGTCGACGTACCGGTAGGTCATCCCAGGATGGACTGCAGGGCGGTGGTGACGGTGCTGCGGGTCGCCGCGGGCAGCTTGGACGTGAGCGCGTTGATGCGGTCGACCACCGCGTCGTGGACCTCGTGGGCGAGCTGCAGGCCGTCCGGCGTGAGCTCGATGCGGAAGGCGCGGCGGTCGCCGGGGATCGGCGTACGGGCGACCAGGCTGCGGCGTTCGAGGCGGTCGACCATGCTGGTGAGGCTCGAGCGTTCGATGCTGAGGATCCGGCTGAGGTCGGTCATGCCCTGCGAGCCGGCGATCAGTACGCACAGCAGGCGGGCCTGTTGCGAGGTCAGGCCGAGCGGCCGGCTGGTCTCCGCGTGCAGGTCCTGCAGCAGGTGCATCGTCTGCACCAGCGCACCTGCCAGATCCGTGTCCTGCGCAGCCGTCGTCGTCGCCATGTCTCCCATGATAGTCCGCTGGGCGGATAGTTTGTGATTCGAGGTATCCGTGCTACAACTAGTTCGAACAGCAAACTATCTGAGGAGTGGCTATGAACGTGCGGTTCGGCTACGGATCGCCCGACTCGGTGCGGGACGTCGACGCGATCGTGCGGCTCGCGCAGCAGGCGGACGCGGACGGTCTCGACCACGTCAGCCTCGCCGATCACCCGTACGTCCCCGACATGCTCGACGGGTACGCCGCGATCGCCTTCCTGCTCGGGCGTACCGAGCGGCTGTCGGCGTTCGTCAACGTCACCAACCTGCCGCTACGTCCCGCCCCGGTGCTCGCCCGTACGGCGACCTCGCTGGCCGCGCTGTCCGGTGGACGCTTCATCCTGGGGCTCGGCGCCGGCGGCGCGTGGGATCGGATCACCACGATGGGCGTTCCCGAACTCCGGCCGGCGCAGGCCGTCGAGGCGTTCGAGGAGGCGATGCAGCTCATCCACGGCCTGTCCGACGGCGGTACGCCGGTGCCGACGAAGCACTACCCGATCGGCGCGCTCCGCCCGGCCGCCGTACCGGCACCGCCGATCTGGACCGGCTCGAACGGGCCGAAGTCGCTCGCCGCGACGGGCCGGCAGGCCGACGGCTGGATTCCCGGCCACGCCGCCGACTGGCTCAGCGATCGGTACCGCTGGTCCCGCCCGATCATCGACGAGGCGGCCTTGGCGGCCGGCCGGAAGCCGTCCGACGTCGGCACCATCTACAACTTCCCCGGCACCATCACTGCGACCCCGCTGCGGCGGACCCGCGACGCCGAGGGACGCTGGATCGGCGGTTCGCCCGCGCAGTGGGTCGAGGAGCTGACCGACGCCGTCCTCAGCCACAACGCGACCGGCTTCACGCTGTTCCCTCGCGGCACCGATCCGTACGACGTGCAGCTCGACCGCTGGTCGAAGGAGGTCGTCCCCGCGATCCGCGCGGAGATCAGCCGCCAGTGACCACGTAGGACACGTGCATGGTCTGGGTGTGCGCCCGGAACCCGTTCCGGTAGGTGAACCGCAGATCCGTGGCCCGCAACGGTCGGGCGAGGCCGGTCACCCGCAGCCGGATCAGAATCACCCGGTCCCGCGGACCGCCGGCCACCCGGTACCCGGCGACCGGAACCGACGGAAGCGTCGCCGGATCCGGCCCCGGCCCGCCGATCCAGTTGAGCGGCACCGACCCGGCGAACGAGTCCCGCGCATACACCGGGCGTCGACGAACTCGAGCCCCGGATCCAGCACCCGCGGCGCGATCGTGACCAGGTCGACGGGCTCGCGGGCGCTCACGTCCATCGCGTAGACGTAGAGGTCGGCACGCCCGGCAACCGGCGTACCGACCTCCATGCTGCCGCCGTCGTCGCCTACGTCGAGCGCCCGCCCGTCGTGGTGGTCCATCCAACAACTGAGAACCAGCAGTACGCCGACGACCGCCAGGACCAACGACGTACGGCGGCGGGTCACTCCTCGATCGCCCCGCGGACCGCGCGGAGGTGCTGGCGGAACGTCAGCGACGGATCGGCAGCACGCTTCGTCAGGTACTCCGCGAAACTGACCTGTGTCCGCAGCGATCGCCCGGCGCGGATCTCGGTCGCCTGGCGGTGCTCGGTGTCGCGGATCGACTCGGCCAGCGTCTGCAGTTCCTCGAGACGATCCGCGGGTACGAAGATCGCCCCGTCCTGGTCCGCGAGTACGACGTCGTCGCGGGTCACCGTCCACTCGCCGATCGTCGCCGTCGACAACGCGTCGGCCGGCTGCGGGTCGAGCCGCAGCGGTCCGGTCGGCAGCGCGCCGAGGCTGAACACCGGCAACCCGATCGCGGTGATGTCGACCGTGTCGCGGTGCAGCCCCCAGATCACGATCCCCGCGACGCCGGCCGCCGCGGCCTCCAGCGCGACGAGGTCGCCGACGCATGCCTCGTCCCGGCGCCCGCCGTTGTCCACCACGAGTACGTCGCCCTCGGTCGCGGACTCGAACGCCTCCAGGAACACGTCCACGCTGCCCACATGCTGCGCCGGCAGCACCCGCCCCGCGATCCGCGATCCGGCGACGGCCGTCACCGACACCGTCCGCACCGGCACTCCCGCCCGGACGCACGCGTCCGCGACGTGCGCCGTCGTCAACCCCTCCAGGATTCCCATGCGGCTAGTCCACCACGGCCGCCCGTCAGCGCGACAGGAACGCCACGATCCGGTCCAGCGACGGCTCGACGCTGGTGTCCACTGTGATCGACGGAACCGGCAGATCCACCGACTGGAAGGCGTTGTGGGTCCGGATCCGCGCGTCCGGGCTGATCTTGGCGTCCTCGTGCGCCGACCGCCGCGGATCGGAGGCGGTCCGCGCGGTGATCCGTTCGAGGGCGACCTCGGCGCTGGTCGTGCAGTGCACGATCCGGATGTCGGCGCGGCCGAGCAGCGGGCTCAGCCCGGGATTCCACAGCCGGTCCTGGAACGCCGCCTCCGCGACCACCGTCGTTCCGCGGCCGACCAGCAGGCCGATCACGTCGAAGAAGGTCGACAGGGTCCGCATCGTCAGCGGGTCGCCGGGGCCGGGGACGAACCCGGGGGTGGCGTGCGCCATCCCTTCCTTGATCTCGTCCCGGCAGATCGCCGGGCAGCCGATCGCGCCGGCGATCCGGTGCGCCAGCGTCGTTTTCCCCGTCCCGGGCGGACCACTGACCACGATCAGCATCGGTTTCGAATGCACTCGCCGTACCTTAGTCGCGACCGCGGTTACCCGGTGTAAAGCGCGTGTCAGGAACTGTCGGTGCGGGTGCCTAGCGTGGTTCCGGTGACGACCTATTCGGCGGTCCGGACGACCGGCATCTACTGCCGGCCGGGCTGTGGCGCGCAGCCGCTCGCGGAGAACGTGAGCACCTTTGAGCTGCCCGCTGCGGCTGAGGCCGCCGGGTATCGCGCCTGCCTGCGCTGCCGTCCGTACCGGGTCGCCGGGACGGTGCCGGACGCGGCGCCCGAGCTGGTCTGCCGGGCGGTGCAGCTGATCATCTCCGGGCTGATGGACGAGTCCGGCGAGTCGGCGCTCGGTGCGCGGTTGGGGTTGTCGGTGCGGCAGCTGCGGCGGTTGTTCCACGAGCATCTCGGTGCGACGCCGGACCAGTTCGCGCGCTCGCGACGGACGCATTTCGCGCGCCGGCTGCTGGACGACACCGACCTCGGGATCGCCGAGATCGCGTTCGCGTCCGGCTTCGGCAGCCTGCGGCAGTTCAACCGGGCGGTGCGGGAAACGTTCCGGGCGTCGCCGCGCGAGCTCCGCGCCCGTCGCCGCCGCAGCGATCGGCTGGCCGCGGATGGGGGTCTGGTACTGCGGATGCCGTTCACGCCGCCGTACGACTGGGACGGGATGTGCGCGTTCCTCGCCGAGCGGGCGGTTCCCGGGGTCGAGTCGGTGGCGGACGGGGTGTACCGGCGGGTGATCTCGATCGACGGCGAGCCCGGGATGCTCGAGCTGGGCGCGGGCGGCGAGGATCACCTGCTGCTGCGCGCGCATCTCCCGTTCTGGGAGGGCGTCATCCATGTCGTCGACCGCGCTGCGCGGCTGGTCGGCGTCGACGCCGCCCCGCCCGACCCGGCGATCGACGTACGCCCGGGGCTGCGCGTTCCTGGCGCTTGGGCGCCGTTCGAGATCGCGGTCCAGGCGGTCCTCCGGGATCGATTGCCGCCCGCGGACGTCACCGACGCGCTCCGGAAGCTCGTCGAGGTGCACGGCGTACCGGTCCCGGGCCTCACCCACGAACTGACGCATGCCTTCCCGGCCCCCGAGGCGCTGACGTCCGCGGAGCTGGTCGCCCCGCTCGCGACAGAGGTTGCTGACGGCAACATCAGGCTCGAGCCGGGGCCGGAGCTCGTCCGGTCGTTGGAGACCGTGACGAGCCCGGCCGCCGCCCAGGAGATCGCGCTCCGCCTCGGGGACGGCTCGGCGGCCGCCATCCATCAGTGGATGGTGAGCGTTTCGTAGCTGCCCTGAGTGAGCAGTTCTGTCGCGGCCGCTGTCGCCAAGGCGTACGCCGCGCCGGTGATCGTCGGCCCGACGCTGATCCGGACCACGCCGACCTCCGCGAGTTCGCGGACGGACGGCGCGCCCGGGCCGACCATCACGTTCAGGGGGAGTGGTGAGGCCTTGACGAGGTCGGCGATGGTCGGCAGGTCGACCACGCCCGGTACGAACAGCACGTCCGCGCCCGCGTCGGCGTAGACCTTCGCGCGCTCGATCGTCCCGGTGCGGTCGCCGTACAGATACGTGTCGACCCGCGCGTTGATGACCAGTTCGTCGTCGACCGCGCGCGCCGCGCGGATCCGCTCGGCGTGAACCAGCGGGTCGTCGAGGACGCGCGCCGTACTGTCCTCCAGGTTGATCCCGGCGGCGCCCGCCTCGACGACTTCCCGCACCGCCCGCACGACATCGCCGTACCCGGCCTCGACGTCCGCCGTCACCGGTACGTCAACCGCGGCGCAGATCGCCCGTACCGTCGCGACCGCCGTTGCCAGGTCGAGCCCGCCGGCGTCGTCCACGCCGTACGCCCAGGCGACCCCGGCACTCGTCGTCGCGATCGCCTGCGCGCCGGCCGCCGCGATAGCCCGCGCCGAGCCCGCGTCCCAGGCGTTCGGCAGTACGAGCGGCGGCTGGGCGTGCAGTTCCCGCAGCCGGCGCGCGTTCACAGGCTCACCAGCAGTTCGTGATCGATCTCGACGAACTCCACGATCAGCTCCGCGAACCGTCCGGCGATCAACTCCCGGTACGCCGCCGACCCGGTGTGCGCGTCGTACGCCGCCTGGTCCGCGAAGTGCTCGACGAACAACAAATAGTCGGGCGTCGCCGGGTCCCGGTACACCCGGAACGACAGCGTCCCCTCCTCCGTCTCCGGGCCGCGCGGCCCGAATTCCTGCACGATCGCCTCGGCGGCGGCCTGGTTGCCGTCCTTCAGCCTGATCGGAAACACCTTCGCCAGCATCTCTGTCCTCCTCGGTGGTTTCCTCCAGGTTCGCCTGCGCGCGGCGGTTCGTCCGGCCATATTCGGTCATCAATGCTGACCATATAGCGAGACAATATGTCTCATTTAGCAAGACTCTGCGCTAGCGTGACACTGTTGGCGAAGGCAAAGGAGCCTCAGATGAACAACGTGTACACCCACGGCCATCACGAGTCGGTACTGCGCTCACACCGTTGGCGGACCGCGGAGAACTCCGCCGGATACCTGCTGCCGCACCTGCGTCCCGGGATGTCGCTGCTCGACGTCGGCGCCGGGCCCGGCACCATCACCGCCGACCTGGCCCGCCTGGTCGAGCCCGGCCGGACCACCGCGCTCGAGGCGAACGCCGAGGCGCTGGACCTCACCCGGAAGGCGTTCGAGAACGTCGACGTCGACGTGGAGTTCGTGGTCGGCGACGTGCACGCACTCGACCTGCCCGACGACACGTACGACGTGGTGCACGCGCACCAGGTGCTGCAGCACGTCGCCGATCCGGTGCAGGCACTGCGCGAGATGCGCCGTGTGTGCAAGCCGGGCGGGATCGTCGCGGTCCGCGACTCCGACTACCACGCCTTCGTCTGGTATCCGGCGCTGCCGGAGCTCGACGAGTGGATGGACCTGTATCAGCGGATGGCGCGCGCCAACAAGGGCGAGCCGGACGCCGGGCGTCGGCTGCTCGCCTGGGCGCACGCCGCCGGGTTCGAAGAGGTCGAGGCGACCACGTCCACCTGGGCGTTCACCAACCCGGAGGACCGTGCCTTCTGGGGCGGGATGTGGACCGACCGGATCCTGAAGTCAGCGCTCGCCGACCAGGCCCGCGCGGCCGGCGTACCCGAGGAGACACTGACCGGGATCTCCGAGGCCTGGCAGACCTGGACGGCCGACCCTGACGGCTGGATCTCGATCCTGCACGGCGAACTACTGTGTACGGCGTGACCGCTGCCGGGAGATCTCGTACAGCACCGCGGTCGCGGCGTTGGCGGCGTTGAGCGAGCTGGCGGAGCCCGTGATCGGGATCCGGACCAGGTGGTCGGCTGCCTCGCGCCACGCCGTACTGAGGCCGGCCGTCTCGTTGCCGATCAGCAGCAGCACCGGCTGGGTGAAGTCGAAGTCGTAGACGTCGGTCGTGCCGTGCTCGTCGGTGCCGACGACCACGACCGGCGACCGGCGTACCCAGTCGAGCACCTCGCGGTGTGAGGGCGCGCGGACGGCAGGGACCGCGAACAGCGAACCCGTCGTCGCGCGGACCGCCTTCGGGTCGTACACGTCGGCCGCGTGGCCGGTCACGATCACGCCGTCGGCGCCGAACGCGTCGGCGGACCGGATGATCGACCCGATGTTCCCGGGACCGGTCGGCCGGTCGAACACGACACCGAGGAAGTCCGGGCCGACCGGGATCCTCGCCAGATCGTCAGGCGGCAGTCCGAGTACGGCGATCAGCTCCGGGTCGTCCTTCTCGCCGAGCTCGGCGAGCAGCTCGGGCGCCATCGCGACCCGTTCGACGTTCGGCAACCGTTGGAGCAGCTCGGATGCCCAGCGGGACAAGGGGCGGGACGCGTCGTGGATGACCGTCCGGACCGGCCAGCCGTTGTCGACAGCAACCGAAATCGGGCGTACGCCCTGGACCAGGAACTCGCCCGAGCGCTGCCGCTTGGTCCGGTTGGTCAGGGACGCCTGCCATACCTGGAACCTGGCGTTCCGCGTCGAGATCCGTTGCACGGCTGTACTTTACGCGGGCGCGGCTGTGGATTCGCGGACGATCAGCTCCGGGCGGAACAGCAGCGACTGACCCTGCGTCGGGCCGGAGTTCTCCAGTCGGGCCTTGAGCTGGGCGAAAGCGGCGGCGGCCATCTCCTTCATCGGCTGCCGGACCGTGGTGAGCGTCGGCGCGTACAGGTCCGCGAGCACGATGTCGTCGAACCCGACCACCGACACGTCCTTGCCGACCTCGAGCCCGCCGTCACGCAGGCCGCGGCAGACGCCGAGCGCGCACATGTCGTTGATCGCGACGATCCCGGTCGGCGGCTCCTCCAGCGCGAGCAGTTCCGCCGCCGCCGAACGCCCGAGCTCGGACGCCTCGACGTCGCCGAAGTCGTCCGCGTCGCCCTTGACCGGTGCACGGACGGAGGTCGCCGGATCGAGGCCGGCCTGCTCGAGCGCGGCCGTGAACCCGCGGTACCGCTCCTTGCGGTTGACGCTGGCGAGCGCGCCGGACACGAAGGCCAGCCGGCGGTGCCCGAGCTCGGTCAGGTGCTGGGTCGCGAGCTGGCTGCCGATCGCGTTGTCGACGCTGATGCTCACGAGCGACGCTGGGTCGCCCGCCTGCGACGTACGGTCGAAGGCCACGAGTTGCAGCCCGCGTTCCACCAGCGGCATCACGTGTTCGAGCGACGGCAGCGACGAACACAGGACGACTCCGTGGACGCCGTCGGCCCACAGCTCGTCGATGTAGTCGCGTTCGCGGCGGGGATCACGCTCGGAATTGCAGAGCAGGACGTGGTACCCCTCAGCCAGCGCGGCGGACTCCAGGTGCCGGGCGAGCGCACCCCAGAACGGGTTGCCGACCGAAGGCACCACCAGTCCGATCGTGGTGGTCCGGCCGGTCCGCAGTTGCCGGGCCGCCCGGTTCGGCCGGTAGCCGAGCTTGTCGATCGCGCGCTCGATCCGCTGCCGCGTCTCCGGGAGCATCCGGTGGCCGCGCCCGTTGAGCAGGTTCGACACCGTGCTCGGCGAGACGCCCGCCTCGGTCGCGACCTGCTGGATCGTCACCTCACCAGTTCTCAATTCACCGCCCACCCGCGCATTCTGTCACCCCGTGGTGTTGCCGTATCTCGGTGCAACGATGCATCAGGATCCGCCGAAAGTCCAGAGACGGTTCATCGGTGCCGACCTCTTGACGCCGTACGAAATCCGTTTCTAGCATGCGGTGCATCGTTGCACCAGCCTCGCATAACTGCGCCGCTCCGGCTGGTAGATCGTTGCACCAACCCCCTTCCGCAGCACCACGAAAGGCGCGCCATGGAGTACACCCGCAGATCAGTCCTGACAGCCCTGGGGCTCGGCGCGGTCGCCGCCGCCACCGGGTGCTCCGCGTCCTCCGGCGGTAACAGCCAGGCGGCCGCCGACGGACCCGTCGAAGGTGAGATCACGCTGCTCACCCCGCTGTTCGAGGGCAGTTCCGGCAAGCAGCTGCTCGAGGGCAAGCTGCTGCCGGCGTTCCAGCAGAAGAACCCGAAGGTCACCGTCAAGGTCGACTACACGAACTACAGCGCGCTGAACGAGAAGCTCACCACGAGCCTGGCCGGCGGCCTGATGCCGGACGTCGTGATGCTCGGCGTCGGCTGGATCCCGCCGTTCGCGCACAAGAAGGTGCTCGCGCCGCTGCCGGACGACCTGGCCAAGCGGTACGACTACGAGGACCGTGTGCTGGAGCCGTCGCGGTTCGACGGCAAGCTGTACGCGCTGCCGATGGTGCTCGACACCCGGATCGTCACGTACCGCAAGGACATGTTCGCCGAGGCCGGCATCAAGGCGCCGCCGAAGGACTGGGACGAACTGCGGGCGGTGGCGAAGGAACTCGCCCGCGCGGACGGCTCCGGCAAGCTGACACGGGTCGGGTTCGACCCGTTCTCGATCGATCTCCGGCAGTGCTGGGAGACGTTCCTCTTCGCCAACGACGGCAACCTGTTCGACGACAGCGGCCAGCAGGTCAAGTTCGACGACGACCGCGGCGTCGAGGCGTTGCAGCTGTTCCTGGACGTGATCAAGGACAAGTCCGCCGACTACTCGTTCAAGTCGTCTGCCGGTCAGCCGAGCACGCTGCAGCAGGGGCGGGCCGCGATGATGATGGCGAACAACTCGCTCTGGGTGCAGCTGCAGCAGCAGACGCCCGAGCTGCTGAAGGACGACAAGGTCGGCGCCTTCATCCTGGCCAACAAGGTCCCCGCGATGTTGCAGGGCGGGACGATGGTGTCGCGCTCGGCCTCGACCAAGCACGCAGCCGCGGCGCAGGCGCTGGTCGAGTTCATGGGTTCGCCGGAATCGATCCTGCCGACCGCCCAGCAGCGCGGCTCGGTGCCGGGCGTCCAGAACCTGCGGACGTCGGACTACGTGCAGGAAAACGGTTTCGTCAAGCTTGCCCTGGACAACATGAGCAAGGCCCGGTCCGAGGGCGGGACCGCCGCCTGGATGGAGATCCGGGAGAAGATCAAGACCACGCTGGAGACCGCGGTGGTCGGCAAGAAGTCCGCGAAGGAAGCGATCGACGACCTCGCGAACCTGAGCAAGGAAGCGATCTCCCGACTGTGATCCGACCCATCGTGCCCGCTGCCGCTGCCGCTGCCGCTGCCGCTGCCGCTGCCGCTGCCGCTGCCGGGACCGCTGCAGCCGGAGCCGGAGCCGGAGCCGGAGCCGCAGCCGCTGCCACGGTCGGGACCGCCGCTGCCGTGCCCGCTGCTGCCGGAACCGCTGCCGGAACCGTCGCCGCGACCGTCGCCGCGACCGTCGCCGCGACCGCCGCCGGGGCCGTGACCACCGGCGCCGGCGCGACCACCGCCACCGCCGCCGGGCGACGGCGTGGATTCCGCGGCTGGTCCGCGGGTAGGGCAGGCCGCATCGGTGCCCCACCGGCAGGCCCAGCCGCACCGCGCGGGGGCCTCGCCCGGGCCCGGCGCCGGGCGGGCCTTCTGATGGTCGCTCCCGCCCTGGTCCACGCGCTGATCTGGATCGGCATCCCACTGGTCGCCGCGGTGGTGCTGAGCTTCACGTCGTACGACGTCCTCACACCGCCGCGGTTCACCGGTCTGCAGAACTTCCGCGACCTGGTTTCCGACAACGTTTTCCGCAGGGCCGTACTGAACACCAGCATCTACACGTTCTTCACGGTCCCGGTCGCGATGGGAATCGCGCTGCTGATCGCGCTGATGCTGAACACCAAGCTGGCCGGGCGAGCGATCTTCCGAACCGCGATCTTCATCCCGCAGGTCACCGCAACGATCGCGGTGGCGCTGGTCTGGCTGTGGATCTACGACCCGCGCAGCGGCCTCGCGAATGCCGTCCTGTCGTTCCTCGGACTGGACGGACCGGCCTGGCTGTCTTCGACCGGCTGGGCGATGCCCGCGGTGATCGTGGTCGGGATCTGGCAGGGCATCGGGCTGAAGATGCTGATCTACCTGGCCGCCCTGCAGAGCCTGCCGGTCGACCTGTACGAGGCAGCGTCGGTGGACGGCGCGTCGAAGGTCCGGCAGTTCTTCAGCCTCACCGTGCCGTTGTTGCGACCGGCAACGTTCTTCGTGTTCGTGACCTCGGTGATCGGGGCGTTCCAGTCCTTCGACCAGGTGTACATCCTGACCGACGGCGGCCCGGCGAACAGCACCACGATGATGACGTACGAGATCTACAAGTCCGCGTTCCGGGAGTTCCGGATGGGGTACGCGTGCGCGCAGAGCCTGGTGCTGTTCGCGCTGCTGCTGTTCCTGACCCTGATGAACCGGCGGATCACCGGAGGTGACCGTGCCACCCGTTGACACAGCCGGCCGGGCCCGCGCCGGCCGCATCGCGCTGTACCTGACACTGATCGCGATCTCCCTGGTGATGATCGTGCCGTTCGTCTGGATGCTGCTGACGTCGGTGAAGACGCCCGGCGACATCGCCGCCGTACCGCCCCGGCTGCTGCCGACGCACTGGGCCTTCGGCAACTATGCGGACGCGTTGCGGGCCGCGCCGTTCGCGACGTACGCGCGAAACAGCTTCGTGATCGCGGCAAGCCATACGCTGCTGAACGTGGTGATCGCGTCGATGGCCGGGTACGCGCTGGCGCGGCTGCGGTTCCGGGGCAGTTCGCTGATCTTCCTCGGGTTCGTCGGGGCGCTGATGATTCCGACGTACACGAAGATCCTGCCGGAGTTCCTGATCGTGCGGTTCATGCCGCTGTTCGGTGGGAACGACATCCTGGGCCAGGGCGGCACCGGGTGGCTGGACAGCTGGTCGGCGCTGATCATCCCGGGCGCGGTCAGTCCGTTCTCGGTGTTCCTGTTCCGGCAGTTCTACCTGGACCTGCCGGTCGAGCTGGAGGAGGCCGCCCGGCTGGACGGCCTCGGCGAGTTCGGGATCTACGCCCGGATCATGACCCCGCTGGTGAAGCCGGCGTTCATCACGGTCGCGCTGCTCACCTTCGAGGGGTCGTGGAACAACTTCCTCTGGCCACTGCTGGTGACCAAGAGCGACAGCCTGCGGGTGATCCAGGTCGGGCTGTCCGTGTTCCGTACCGAGAACGACACCCAGTGGGCGTTCCTGATGGCCGGGACCACGCTGGCCACAGTACCGATGGTCGTGCTGTTCCTGATCGGGCAGCGCTACTTCGTCCAAGGGTTCGCGAACGCGGGCATCAAATGACAATCACCTTAGGAGAACGTTCTATGGAACTGCAGGGCACACGCGCGCTGGTCACCGGCGCCGGGCACGGTATCGGCCGCGGGATCGCACTCGGCCTGGCGGCGGCCGGGGCGGACGTCGTCGTGCACTACGGGAAGTCCGCGGACGCCGCCGCGCAGACGGTTTCCGACATCGAGAAACTCGGCCGGAAAGCGATTTCGGTCGGTGCCGACGTGACCTCGACGACGGAGGTCGACCGGCTGCTCGACGAGGCCGTCGGGTTCCTCGGCGGGCTCGACGTGCTGGTCTGCAACGCCGGCCACCTGATCGGCCGGGTCAAGGTCGAGGAGATGACCGACGAGCACTACCAGCAGGTGGTGGACGTGAACCTCGGCGCCACGTTCCGGACCACGCGGGCCGCGATCCCGCACCTCGCGCAGTCGGCGAACCCGCGGATCATCACGATGGCGTCGCTCGCCGCGCACAACGGCGGCGGGCCCGGGTCGGTGGTGTACGCGGCAGCCAAGGCCGGGATCCGCGGGTTCACCAAGGGACTCGCGAAGGAGCTCGGTCCGCGCGGCATCACTGTCAACTCGGTCGCGCCCGGGTACATCGCGGAAACCGCGTTTCATCAAACGTTTTCCACCACGGAGGCGCAGGCGAACATGGTCGCCGGTACGCCGATCGGCCGCGCTGGGCAGGTCGAGGACGTCGCGAACGCGGTGCGCTTCCTGGCGCTTCCCGCGACCGGGTACCTGACCGGGATCACCATTGACATCGACGGTGGCACGTGGCCCCGATGAATCCCCCGACCGAACGCGGCGGCTGGTGGCACGAGTACGTGTGCCCGGCGCACGGTGTCGAACTGTTGCACGTCGGCTTCGAAACCGGAAACTTTCCGGCGAGCGGTGTTCCGTGTTCCTACGGGTGCCGGGTCGACACTCCCGCGGTGCGCGGCGCGTGGACGGTGCTCGCGCATCACTTCTGGGCGCGGCGGATCCGGTTGCTGTCGTACGACGGGGGTGGCACGGACCTGCTCGCGTCGTACGCGCGGCTGTACCTCGAGCTGACCAAGGAAGGTGAGCACGAGCAGGCGCAGGACTGGATGCAGCGCGGGCGGCTGTTCCATCAGGCGTTGACGGATGCGGTGTGGGGCGTGCCGATCGCGCACGCGATCCAGAACCTCGCAGCGAGGACCGGCGGCGCGCCGGAGTTGGGCGAGACGCTGGGGATGCTCGACGACATGGTGGCCGGGGCGCGGCGGGCGCGGGACGCGATGGTTGCCCAGGACAAGTTCTTGTCGAACTACACCGCCTGGTTCAACGCTCTCGGTACGACCGCGAGCCAGGCGGCGGCTGCCGTTCGTGGCACCGCGTGGGACGGTGCCGAGGAATGGCTGACCGGCGAGCGCGGCCAATTCGCGCACCTGGCCGTGTCGACCGGTGACGACGGCTGGGAGTGGGAAGGCAGCACGTATTACCACGGGTTCGTCCTGCGGGCTTACCTGCTGAGCCTGCGGGGGTACGACCCGGCCGCCGTGCCGGACCAGTTGGAGATGATGCTGGCTGCCCTCGCCGGCATCGCCACTCCGGGCGGCGTTCTGCCTGCCCTGCACGATGGGCCGTACAGCCGGCTCCCGCTGGCTCTCGAATGGTTGGAGATCGCCGCGCTCGCCCGGCAGTTCACCTCCGCCGTCGATCTGACCACCGTCGCGGAGTACGCCCGCGCGGAGGTCGGGTCTGACTATGACGGCTTGGAGGACAGGGCCGACGGCTGGTTCAGCGGTGCACCCCGCGGTGGTTCGCTTCCGGTCCGCGGACCCGACTCGACGTACGCCGTGGTCCGTACCGCCGGCATCCACGCGATCCTCGACCACGGTCCGCACGGGGGCTCGCACGGCCACCACGACAAGCTCGCGCTCTACCTGTACGGCGCCACCACCCCCTGGCAGCCGGACCCCGGCCAGGTTCCGTACGGGCATGCGCAATGGCGTACTCACTACAAGTCTGTCGTCTCGCATCCCACGATCCGCATCGACGGCCTCGAACCCGCCGAGGCGACCGGCACCGTTTCCCGCGAAGGAAACTCGATTTCCGCAACGGTTTCCGGCTGGTACGACGGCGTCCACGCCACCCGCCAGCTGATTGCCGCTGACAACTATCTGCTAGACGTCGTCCGGGTGACGGCCGACCGCGAGCGCGAGATCGTCCTCCAGTTCCGCCCCGACGTCGACCTGACCGTCGCGGTCGGCCCGCAGGCGACCCGCACCACGTGGACCGGCGACGAGACGCTGTACGGGTACCACCGCGGTGACGGCGTACCGGTGACCCGGCCCGGTCCGGGTCCGGCGGACGACCCGCAACGGTCCCGGACCTGGATCGACTGGACGGTCACCGGTACGTCGGCGACGTTCTGCTCCGTGTACTCGACCACCCCGATCGACGACGACCTCGCCGAGAGGATCACCGATGTATGACGCCCGCATCGACGAGCTCCGGACCGGCCTGGACGGGCGCTACGCCGCCCAATGGCGCCGGCTCCGCGAGCAGTGCGACTGGTACCGCACGCAGACCCCGCCGACCGAGCATCCGTCCGCGAGCATCACCTACTTCGGCCCGGCCGCGGCAAATCTCGCACTCGCTTTCCGGCTGACCGGAAACGAGGGATACCGCGCCGAAGCCGCCCGCTGGATCTCGGCCGCGATCGGGTTCCCGCACTGGGGCAAGGCACACATGCCGGACCACGACCTCGACGCGGGCTGGTTGCTGCACGGGTTGTCGCTCGCGTCGACGTGGCTCGGCGACGACTTCGAGCTCGCGGCGGAGCTGCGGGCCAAGCTCGAGTTGCAGGGGAGCCGGCTGTACGAGTTCGCCGTCGAGTCCGAGGGCTCGTGGTGGAGTTCGTCGTACTGGCAGAACCACAACTGGATCTGCTACACGGGGCTGGCCGCGGCCGGGTACGCGCTCGATCGTACCGAGTGGACCGACCGCGCCCGGTCGAACTTCGCGACCGTGATCGACCTGCTCCCTGCGGACGGGTCCGACATGGAGGGCGTCGTCTACTGGCGGTACGGCGTGCCGTGGCTGGCGACGTACCTCGATCTGCTCCAGGACCAGGAGGGACTCGACTGGTGGAAACGCTGCCCGTTCCTCGAGAACACGTTTTCCTACCGGCTTCAGCAGTGCGCGCCGGGGTTCGAGGAGAACATCGACCACGGTGACTGCCACGACCGGCGGAGCGGGCACAGCGTCGCGCTGTACCGGAAACTCGCGGCGGCGTACCGGATCGGCGAGGCGCAATGGCTCGCGAACACGGTTTCCGAACGTTTCTTCTGGCGGGAGGCGTACGCGAGCGGCGTGAAGCCCGGCGTGATGCCGGAGGCGTACCAGGAAATGCTCTGGTACGACGACTCGCTGCCGCCGGTCGATCCCGCTCAGACCGCTCCGCTGTCCGCGTACTTCCCGGACCTCGGTCTGGTCACTGCCCGCACCGGATGGGACGACGAGGCAACTATGGTGTCGTTCAAGGCAGCGCCGGGCGGCGGGCACCAGGCATGGGAGACGTCGCACAAGCTGGACCGCGAGCGCGGCTGGGACACGCTGAGCGCTGGGCATCATCATCCGGACGCCGGTTCGTTCGTACTGACGTCACGCGGTGCGTTCCTGGCGGTCGACGAGGGATACAGCAACCGCAAGCGCGCCGGAGACCACAACCTCATCCTGGTCGACGGCCAGGGCTTCGCCGACGAAGACCGGTACCACGTCTACAAGGGGATCCCGTACGAGCGTCAGGCGGAAATGGTCGACGTACTCGCGGTCGACGGGATGGCGCACGCGACGGCGCGGATCGCCGCCATGTACCCGCCTGAGCTGGGCATCACCCGCCTCGACCGCACCCTCGTCTTCACACCGGCCGGCCGGATCGTCCTGCTCGACCACTGCGCCGCGGACACCCCGCGCGACTGGACGCTGTTGTTGCACGCGGACTGGCCGATCGAGTACGGCGACCAGATCGCGCTCCGCTCCGGCTCGGCGCAGGCGTGGGTCCTACTGCACACGCCGCTCGAGGTGGAGCCGGCGGTCACTGAGGTGGAAGCCAACCCGACCTCCAGCACCCCGAGCCTCCGCCTGACCCGCACCATGCACACCCTCCGAGCGACCGCCCGTCACACCCGAACCGCCACCCTCCTCACCACCATCGAGCCGACCTCCGCCCTCCACCCCGTCCTACCCACAGCGCGGCCGATCTCGATCACTCACGGAAACGCCATCGCCTTCGCAGACGAAACCGTGTTCCTACCCGACGCCGAAGGCCGTCTCAGCCAGCCCGCCTCAACCAGTGCGGCGCGAGCCGTCATTCAGACCCCCACACGCCGCATCACCGTCCCCGCGGAGCCTGGACGATGACCGCTCCAGCCGCCGTCTCGGCAAGATCCGCCGGGGACGGGATGGGGGTGCGATTAGGACGACGGGGACTGCAGTGGCTGGGGTGGGTATCTGCTCCGGCCACGGCGGGTGCTGCGTTCGTTGTCCTGGCGTTGGGCGTCGTCACCTGGCTGCCGGCGTTGGCGGCGGTCGGATTCGCGTTGGAGCGCTGGCGGACAGACGGTGACGCGCGCTGCTTCACCGGCGTCTTCGTCGGTTGCCGCACGTACTGGCGCCCACTGCTTCCGCATTCGATCCTGGCCGCCGTTGCCGTGGTAGTTGCCGTCAGCAACCTGACGTTCCTCTCCGGCCGCTCCGGCGTTCTCGCCGTCACCCTGTTCATGATCCACCTGGGTCTGCTCGCCGCCGCGATCACCTACCACCTCGCGCTCGCCGTCGCCGCCGCCCGGAAACCGTCCGGTTCCGTCGCGGAGTGGCGTCGTACCGCGTTCCGGCTCGCGTTCACGTCCGTCCCGCGCGGCACGGCGCTCCTCGGCGCGGCAGTTTCCGCACCCGTTTTCTCGCTGGTCGTCCCAGCGGGTCCCCTGCTGCTCGGCACCACCGTTCCGGTTCTGGTCGGCTTGCTCGTCGCCGACCGCGCATAGGCACTTCCAACCGCCCTATCAGGAGGACCACCATGTCCAGAGCCGTCCCGATCCTGTTCCTCGGCCTCGCCCTTGCGCTGCCCGCAGTACCGGCCCACGCCGCAACCGACTACTACGTCGCCCCGTCCGGCAGCGACACCAATGCCGGTACGTCGGCAGGAAACCCGTTCGCCACGATTCAGAAAGCGCTTGACACCGCCCCGCGCGGCGCGACCGTACATCTTGCCTCAGGCACCTATCTGCAGGACGTCGTCACGGTCCGCTCCGGCGTCACGATCACCGGGCCGTCCACCGCGGTCGTCAAGGGCGCTGGGAACTCGCGGATCGTCCAGGTCCAGCACGACGGCGTGACGCTGGACGGGTTCACGGTCGACGGGCTGCACGGTTCTTCGTCGAGCATCGACGGCTACCGGGACAAGCTCGTGTACGTGATGAGCACCTCGCCCGGCGACGGCGTCGGCACCCTGACGATCCGGAACATGCGGTTGAAGAACGCCGGCAGTGAATGCCTCCGGCTGCGGTACCTCGTCACGAACGCCGACGTCCACGACAACACCATCGGGCCGTGCGGAGTGTGGGACTTCAAGTTCGACGACGGCGGCAAGAACGGTGAGGGCATCTACCTCGGCACCGCGCCGGAACAGCAGGGCAAGAACGGCGCGCCGGACGATCAGCCCGACCGCAGCCGGAACAACCGCATCCACGACAACACGATCGCGACGTACGGCAACGAGTGCGTGGACGTGAAGGAGAACTCCACGGCCAACGTTGTCGAGAACAACGACTGCAGCCAGCAGAAGGACCCGAGCTCCGGCGGCCTCGACGCCCGCGGCAGCGGAAACACGTTCCGCAACAACACCATCCACGACAACACCGGCGCCGGTATCCGCCTCGGCGGCGACACCGAAACCGATGGCACCGCCAACAATATCTACGGCAATACCATCACGAACAGCGCGGCCGGCGGCATCAAGTTCATGCGCACACCCCAAGGCCAGGTCTGCGGCAACACCATGTCCGGAAACACCGCCGGAAACTCGGTCGGAACGTACGCCGCCGACTACAACCCGACAGCTCCCTGCTGATGCCGACCCCCTCCCGCCGCACCCTCCTGACGGCCACAGCCGCCACCCTCCTCAGCGCACCCCTCACCAACCCGCCAACCGCGTCCGCCTCGGCGGGGTCGGCGGGGCGGGCGCAGTGGGTGACGAGCTGGGCGACCGCTCAGACCGCGCCGACGCCCACCGACCCGGACGCGAGCACGGGCTTCACCAAGACGACCCTCCGCAACACCGTCCATCTCTCCGCCGGAACAGCGCCAGGCGCCAACGGCTCAGGGCTGCGGTTGCGATTCGCCAACCCGTTCGGCGTAGCGCCGATCGTCATCGGTCCCGTGACTGTTGCCGTCGGCCAACACCCGAAGGAACACCCGGTCCTGTTCGCCGGCGAGCGTGAGGTACTGCTCGCCACCGGCGCGACCGTGGTCAGCGATCCGGTACCGCTCGCCGTACCCGACGGCGGAGACCTCGTCGTCAGCACGTACCTGCCAGGACCCACCGGCCCGCTGAGCTTCCACCGGAACGTCCACGCGACCGGCTACATCCGCGCCCGCCCGACCAACTCCGTCTTCCTGCTCAACGGCGTCGACGTACAGGCCAACGGCCGTCCGTCGATCGCAGTACTCGGCGACTCGATCACCGAAGGCGTCGGCACTCCCGACAACGCAAACCTCCGCTGGCCCGACCAGTACGCCGCCCGCTTCCGCCGCCGCCCGGCGGTCGCCAATCTCGGAATCAGCGGAAACCGTGTTCTGCTTGACGATCCACGGTTCGGCCCGAGCGGTCAGTCACGGTTCGACCGAGATGTGCTAAGCCTCCCGAACCTCCAGACGCTGGTCGTTTTCCTCGGCATCAACGACATCCAGCAACCTCCCAGCCAGACCGATCCACGGCTGATCCTGCGGGCCTACGAACAGCTGGTACGCCGCGCCCACGACCACGATCTCGTGGTGGTCGGCGCGACGATCGCCCCCTTCAAAGGCTGGACCCGCTACATCCCCGAACTCGACCAAGTCCGCACCACCGTCAACACAGCACTCCGCGAAGGCCACCTCTTCGACCGCCTACTGGACGTAGACACCACCCTCCGCGACCCATCCGACCCCACCCAACTCAACCCCGCCTACAACAGCGGCGACGGCCTCCACCCCAACCCACCCGGCGCCACGGCAATAGCCCAATCCCTCTGATTCCCCCACAGCAAACACCCGCCCACCACCCCACCCCTCCAACCAACAAACCTCCCACCACCCCACCGCCCCACCAATCCGCCGCCCGACCAACCCGCCATTCCACCAGCACCACCCGTCCCACACCCAACTCCACTCGCTCACCCATCGACTTCGCCGGCCACCCACCTACGTGCCCGCCCGTCACCCAACTCCACTCGCTCACCCACCGACCCCGCCTGCCACCCACCTACGCCCCCGCTCCTCACCAACCCCACTCGCCCCAGCCCCGCTCACCCACTACCTCCACCTCCCACCCACTCGACCGCTCGCCCACCCACCCCCGGCACCTTGCCCCCACCAACTCCGCCTGCCAACCGCCCCGCCCACCGCCCCGCCCACCGCCCCGCTCACCGACCCACTCGCCGACCCACTCCGCCGCCCACCAACCACCCACGGCCAACGGGTCGGAGCGGGTGGGGTGGTGTGTGCATCCCGTGGGATGTGTACGTGGCGCGGGTGCATGCGTGGAGCGGGTGGGGGGAGCCACGTGGAGTGCGTAGGGTGCATCCGCCCGCGGGTGCGTGCGCGGAGCGGGTGTGTGCCCGTGGGCGGGTGCGGGTCCCGCGTGGAGAGGGTGGGGTTCATCTGCCGGCGAGTGCGTGCGCGGAGCGGGTGCGTGCGCGGGGGCAGGTGTGGGTCGTGTGTGGAGTGGGTGGGGCGATGGTGCGCGGAGCGGGTGGGCGCCCGCGCGACAACGGACCGGTTCTGTTCTTCCGAGAGGACTCTTATGTCAGATCTGACTCTTCGTCGGCGCACCGTTCTTGGTGGTGCGCTCGGCGGTGCAGCGCTCCTCGCCCTACCGACGCCCAGCTTCGCCAACGCCGGCACCGACGAACTCCGTCAACGCTGGCAGACCCTGCTGACCGGCGGCCCGACAGTCGACCCCACCGACCCGGACCTCGCCGTCGCGATCGCCCGGGTCGATCGCCTGGCGCAGTCCGCGCTAGCCACCCTCGACCGTTCCGCGACTCGCACCACCCTCTGGCCCGATCTCGCAAGTACAACGCTTTCCAACCACGTCGCATCCAATTTCCGCCGTATCAAGCAGATCGCAGTCGCCTGGGCAACCAACGGCTCCGCGTACCAGGGAATCGCCTCCGTCGCCGACGACATCCGCGGCGCCTTGGAGTGGATGCACGCCAACCGTTACAGCCCGGCCCTCCCGCGGTACGACAACGACTACGACTGGGAAATCGGTGGCGCCTCCGCGTTCGCCGACACGCTGGTGCTGCTGTACGACGTGCTCTCGGCCGACGTCCGTACGACGTACACGCAGGCGATCGACTACTACACTCCCGACCCCAACCTGTGGCGTGCCGACCGGCAGATCGCGACCGGCGCGAACCGCGTCTGGATCGCAACCGTGGTAGCGACCCGCGCGGTGATCGACGGCGACACCGCAGCGCTCATCCGCGTCCGGGACGCGATCAGCGACGTCGAGGGCAACGGCGCTAACAGCGTGCTCGCGTTCAATGATGCGCCCGGCCGGGTCGACGGCACCGGCGAAGGCTTCTACAGCGACGGCTCGTTCCTGCAGCACTACAAGCACCCGTACAACGGTGGCTACGGAAAGGAACTCCTCGGCACGCTTTCCTCGCTGCTCTATCTGCTCGGAGGTACCGACTGGGCAGTCACCGACCCTGACCTGGAGAACATCTACGGCTGGATCAATGACGCGTTCGACCCGCTGATGGTTCGCGGCGACATGATGGCGTCGGTCTGTGGCCGCGAGATCGCCCGTCCCAGCAAGCAGAACCACGCGGCCACCCAGACGATCATCGAAGGCACGCTGCGCCTGATCCCGGCCGCGCCGGCCGAACGCGCCGCGCAGCTGACCGCGCTCGTCAAACAGTGGATCACCGAAGACGTTTTCCGAAACTTTCTGAAAGTGACCGACCCGGCGTCCCTGGTCGCGGCCCGCGGCATCCTCGCGTCGGGCACGACCGCTCGCGGCCCACTGGTCCTGCATCAGCAGTACCCGCGGATGGACAAGGCCGCGCACCACCGCCCGGCGTTCACGATCGGGCTCAGCGCGTACTCGTCTCGGATCTACAACTACGAGTCGATCCAGAACGAGAACCTGCACGGCTGGCACCTGTCCGACGGGATGGTGCTGCTGTACGACGACGACCTCGGCCACTACTCCGGCGACTACTGGCCGACCGTCGACCCGTACCGGTTGCCGGGGACAACGGCGGACACCCGGCGACTCGCCGACTCGTACGGTTTCCGCAGTACCAGCGAGGCCGATTGGGTCGGCGGTACGGCGGTGCCCGGGAAAACGATCGGTGCCTACGGCATGGATCTGCGCGGGTACGGGACGAATCTGCGGGCGTTGAAGAGCTGGTTCCTGATCGACGACGTGATGGTCTGCGTGGGCTCGGACATCAGTGGCGACGGCGAGGTCGAGACGATCGTCGAGAACCGCAAGCTGCGTACCGGGAACGAGCCCTTCACCGCCGCGCCGGGCTGGTGCCACCTCGAGGGCACGGGCGGCTACGTCTTCCCGGACCGCACGCCGGTGCAGACGCTGCGCGAGAACCGGACCGCCACCTGGCGCGAGATCAACCTCAAGTACGGCACCGACGACGTGATCACCCAGCCGTACCAGACCGTCTGGTTCGCCCACGGTACGGCGCCGGCCGGGCAGGGCTACTACTACATACAACTTCCGACGGCGACGCTCGCGGAGACGAAGACGTTTTCCGGAAAGCTTCCGGTACAACGGCTGCGGGCCGACGGCACCGCGCACGCTATCCGCCTGCACAACGTCCTGGCTGCCAACTTCTGGTCGGCCGGCACCGCCGCCGAACTCACCGCCGACGGTCCGGCCTCGGTCGTGGTCGCGGGCAACACTGTCGCGATCTCCGACCCGACGCAGACCCGGACCTCCGTCACCGTCGACCTCGACAAACCGGGCCTGACCCAGCCCGTCACCGGCGACGGCGTGACCGCGACCCGCCGCGGACCCGGTTGGCGGATCGTCGTCGACACCACCGACCGCCACGGAAACACCGCGGCCGTCAGCTTCCACTGAACCGCGAAGAACCTTCAAGGAAAGGACGAAGAATGCTGGTCGACATGCCGCTGGACCGGTTGCGCGAGTACCACCCGGAGCCGGAGGAGCCCACGGACTTCGACGCGTTCTGGAAGCAGACGCTCGACGACGCGGCCGGTCACCCCATCGACGCCCGGTTCACGCGGTACGACGCGCGGCTGGCGACCGTCGAGGTCCAGGACGTGACGTTCAGCGGCTGGGGTGGTCAGCCGGTGAAGGCGTGGCTGCTGTTGCCGCGTCATCGGACTGGTCCGCTGCCCGCGGTCGTGCAGTACATCGGCTACAACGGCGGGCGGGGGATCCCGTACGAGTGGCTGACCTGGAGCGCGGCCGGGTACGCGCATCTCGTGATGGACAACCGCGGCCAGGGCGGTGGCGGGAAGACGATTTCGGAAACTTCGGACATCGCGCCGGACGGGCACGGGTCGTCGGCGCCCGGTTTCCTGACGCGCGGCATCGAGGACCCGGCGAAGCACTACTACCGGCGGCTGATCACCGATGCGGTCCGTGCTGTCGACGCGGTCCGGAGCAGCCCCGACGTCGACGGTGACCGGGTCGCGGTGCTCGGCGGCAGCCAGGGCGGTGGCCTCGCGCTCGCGGTCGCCGGTCTGCGCGACGACCTGTCCGCGGCGATCGCCGACGTACCGTTCCTGTCCCACTTCCGGCGGGCGTCGCAGATCACCGACAACGGGCCGTACGCCGAGATCGCGCGCTGGCTCAAGGGCCACCGCTTCGAGGCGGAAACCGTGTTCGGAACACTTTCCTACTTCGATGCCGTGAACTTCGCCGCCCGGGCGACGTGCCCTGCCTGGTTGTCGGTGGCCCTGATGGACAACGTGTGTCCGCCGTCGACGGTCTTCGCGGCGTACCACCGGTACGGCGGTCCCGCGCAGCTCGAGGTGTTCACGTACAACGGGCACGAGGGCGGAGCGGAGTACGACCTGCCGCGCAAGCTCAGTGCGCTCGCTTCCGTCTTCGGCCGCGATGCCTGAGGCGGAGCGCACCCCACAGGAGCAGCGCAGGTAGCCAGAGCGCCAACAACCAAGGCAGCCGCCACCAGCCGGACGAACTGTCGATCGCCGGCTGGTCGGTGGCGACCATCGGCCGCGCGGACGTCGACCAGGCCAGGAACGCGTCCCCGATCGGCACTGCGCCGAACAGGTACCGCTTCGTTTTCAGCCCGCTGAATGGCAGTCCGACCAACTCGCCCGTCCGCGACAGCCGCTCCGCCACCGAATCGTGGTGTACCCGCGCCGCGCCCATCCCGACAACGGTGGCGGAAAGACTCATCCCGAACACCAGCGGCCCGGAGTCCACGTCGCCGCTCCCGGCGGTCCCCTCCGGATACTCGCGAACGCCCAGTCCCGTGACGAACTTGTCCCGGAACAGCTCGTACTGCGACCGCGCGAACGTCGGATCGATGTCGACCAGAAACCGCTGGATCATCGCCTGCGACGAGCCGCGCGCGCCGGACACCTGCGGCACCACCTGATGCGGCAGCAGCCCGGTCGCCGGATCGAGCTTGGTCTTCACGGCGGTAACCCAGTTCCGCGCGACCTGCCCGAACCGCGGCGCGACCACGGCGTCGTACAGCCGGAGCGACGCGATCGCGACCACGGAGTCGACCGGCCAGGCCTGCCCCGGATATGCCCGCAGAAACGGTGTTTCCGCGGTTCGGAAAGCGGTGGCGATCGCGACCGAGTCACTGGTGAACCGGGATCGGTCCTCCGCGTCCGACTGCCCGAGCGCGATCAGTCCGCCGCGCAGCCAGTTCGTCCAGCCGGCGTAGAAGACGCCGTACCGCGGCTGGAGCGAACGGTCGAACGGCGCGGTCCCGTCGGGGGAGTCGAGCCGGTCGAGCGCCCAGCGCACCTGCACGCCTGCGTCGCCGGCGTGGGCCGGATCGTCGAGGCCGACCTGCAGCCAGGTCAGGCCGTACAACGCGTTCAGGAAGAAATACCCTTCCGGAAACTGTTTCTGGGCGTTCCGGTCTGCGCCGTGTTCGATCTCCGCGCGCAGGAACGCCAACTGCTTCTGCACGCCCCGGGTGGGATCGGTCCACGGAAGAACAAGGCGCGCGGTGCCCACCATTGCCACCACCGTGGCAATCACCGCCACGCCGATCACGAGCTTGCGCAGCACCTGGACCAATCTAGACGCTCTTCGGCAACGAGCGGCGAACGAGCGGATGACCATCCGAAGACTGGACGGCCGGCGAGTGGGTCAGGTGCCGAGGGTGGACTCGCGGGTGATCAGGCGGGTGGGGAGGTGCAGGGGACCGGGGTGGGGAGTGCCGGCGATGGCGTCGAGGAGGAGGGTGGCGGTGCGGCGGCCCAGTTCTTCGAGTTGCATGTCGACGGTGGTGAGGGGCGGTCGGCTGGCCTGGCTCATCACCGACCAGTTGTCGTAGCCGGTGACGGCGATGTCGGCGGGGACGGAACGGCCGAGTTCGCGGAGACGGTCGCAGACGCCGCGGGCGATCTGGTCGCTGCCGCAGGTGATCGCGTCGACCTCCGGATGCTCGCGGAGCAGCGAGTCGACGGCCTGCCGACCCCAGCGTTCGCTCCACTCGCCGAACAGCGGCCGGCCGGAAAACGTCGTACTCGCGGTTTCCTCGGTGGCGGCGGCGCGGATCCGGGCGCTGAGATGCGACTGGGGGCCGGTGACGTGGGCGATCTGACGGCGGCCGAGGGTGTGCAGGTGCCGGACGGTGGACGCGGCGCCGGCTCGGTCGTCGACGACCACGGACGTGTCCGACGGATCGGTGGACGGGCTGAACGCATACACCACCGGCATCGGGACGTCGATCGGCTCCCGCGGCTCGACCCGGCGGCCGGTGACGATGATGCCGTCCACGCCCCGGGAGATCAGCGACTTCAGGTAGTGCTGCTCGCGGAGCTGGTCGTCGCGGGTGTCGCACAGCACCAGCGCCATCTCACCGGCGCTGAGAGCGTCCTCGGCGCCGAGCATGATCGGTATGCTGAACCGGCCCGAGCTGTCGGTGGTGATCAGCCCGACCGTGAAGCTGCGCCCGGAGGCGAGCGCACGGCCTCGGCTGTCCGGAACGAAGCCCAGCTTGTCGGCCGCCTTCCGGATCCGCTGGACCGTCTCGTCCCGCAGTGGATAGGTCCCCTTGAGCGCCTTCGAGACAGTGCTCGTCGAGACGTCGGCCAGTTTGGCCACGTCCTTGACCCCGGGTCGTGGGGTGCCCCGTGACGCCATTCCGCAACTCCTTTCCAAAGTTTCCGGCACAGTACCCCAAGCATCGCGGACGGCCGGAAAGTTATCCACAGGTAAGGGTTGACCTGGCGGCCGCCGGTGCTTACGTTCGTGCAGGAAAACGTGTTCCGAATTTTCCTAAACTCAGGAGAAGCGCGCTATGACCTCTCGCAGCCCGGCCGCCACCAGCAAGGGCCGCAGGCACCCCCTCGGACTCGGCCAGGTCAGCATCACCGGCGGCTTCTGGGCGCCGCGGCAGGCGCGGAACGGCGCCGACGCGATCCCCAGCGGCCAGGACCAGCTGGAGAAGGCCGGCAACCTGCACAACCTCCGGCTCGCGGCCGGCATCGGTGACGGCGAGGCGATCGGCCCGGTGTTCGCCGATTCCGACGTGTACAAGTGGCTCGAGGCCGCCGCCTGGGAGTACGGGCGCAACCCCGACGACGAGCTGCTGCAGCGGATCCGCGATCTGACCGTGGTGGTCGCGGCCGCTCAGCGCGACGACGGCTACCTCGACTCGGTCGTCCAGCTGCGGTACGGCGACGAGGGCCGCTACCAGCAACTCGTCTGGAGCCACGAGCACTACTGCGCCGGCCACCTGATCCAGGCCGCCGTCGCAACGGTCCGTTGTACCGGCGAGCGCGAGCTGCTCGACGTGGCTACCAAGCTCGCCGACCACCTGTACGCGACGTTCGGCGACGGCAAGACGGTCGACGTCGACGGCCATCCGGTGATCGAGATGGCGCTTGTCGAGCTTTATCGAGAAACCGGTACGGCGACGTACCTGGAGCTCGCGCAGTGGTTCGTCGACGCCCGCGGTCACGGGATCATCGAGCGGCACGGGCACTCGTCGGCGTACTTCTCCGACCGGGTCGCGGTCCGCGAGGCGACCACGGTCGAGGGGCACTCGGTACGGGCGGTGTACCTGGCCGCGGGCGCCGCGGACGTCGCGCTGGAAACCGGTGACGCCGAGCTGCTCGACGCGCTGAAGGTGCAGTTCGAGCACATGTGGTCGACCAAGACGTACGTCACCGGCGGGCTCGGCGCGCGCTGGGACGGCGAGGCGTTCGGCGACGAGTACGAGCTGCCGACGGATCGCGCGTACGCCGAAACCTGCGCCGCGATCGGCGGCATCCAGTGGGCCTGGCGGATGCTGCTCGCCACCGGCGAGGCGACGTACGCCGACGCGATCGAACGGATGTTGTACAACGGTTTCCTGGCCGGGGTATCGCTTTCCGGAACCGAATACTTCTACGTGAACCCGCTGCAGCTGCGCGGGGCGGCGTACCCGGACAACGGACGCAGTCCGGCGCACGGGCGGCGCGGCTGGTTCGACTGCGCCTGCTGCCCGCCGAACATCATGCGCACCCTGTCCAGCCTGGACGGGTACCTCGCGACCAGCACCGACGACGCGATCCAGATCCACCAGTACGCCGCCGGCGTGATCAAGTCCGGCGACGTGGAGCTGACGGTCGAGACCAACTACCCGTGGGACGGCGCCGTCCGCATCACCAGCCCGAAGTCTGCGGCGGTTGAACTGCGCATTCCCGGTTGGGCGGAGGGTGCGACGGTCAACGGGCAGCCGGTGGACGCGGGCGGATACGCTCGGGCGGAGGGGGCGGAGATCGAGCTGGTCCTCCCGCTGACGCCGCGCGTGGTCGGCGCGGATCCGCGGGTCGACGCCGTCCGTGGCTGTGTCGCACTGGAACGCGGGCCACTCGTGTACGCCGTCGAGCAGGAGGACAACGCCGCGAACGTCGACGACCTGCACCTGTTGCCTGAGGCACCTGTTGTTCCCGAGGCCGCGGAGCTGCTGGACGGGGTGACCGTGCTGAGAGCCCAGGGACGTGCAGGAACAGGGCATCGGCCGGGGTGGTCGTTCGTCCCTGATGCAGGCGACTCGGTCGGCGAGCAGGTCGACGTGGTGGCGGTTCCGTACTATGCGTGGGCGAACCGGGAGATCGGTGCCATGCGCGTCTGGCTGCCGCGGGTGTAGCGGTGTTCACCCGGCGGAAGTTCCTCGGCCTCGGGGCCGCAGCGACCACGGCCGGCTTCGCGTCCAGCTGCAGCTCGGTGCTGCCCGAACCCGACGTCCAGGCGGCGGGTTTCGGGCAGGACTCGACCGGCACCGTGCAGGTCTGGTGCCGGGCGGCGACGCAGAGCGGTCTGACCGACCTGGTGAAGAAGTTCAACGCGTCCCAGCACCGGCTCACCGTCGAGCTGACGCCGGTCCTGGACGCGCAGTACGTGACCAAGCTGGCGACCGCGATCCGCGGCCGGAGCGTGCCGGACCTGGTCGACATCGACGACATCAACTCGATGCTGTTCATCTACCGCGACGCGTTCACCGACCTTACGGAACCACTTTCCGAACTCGCTTTCCGGGACAAGCTCAGCCCGGGCCACCTGCGGCTCGCGACCAAGGACGAGCGCGTGTACGGCGTGCCGTACCTGGCGGACAACTCGATGTTCTGGTTCAACACCGAGCTGTGCGACCGGGCGGACGTCGACCCGGACCAGGCCGTCACGTCGTTCGGAAACCTGCTGGAAGCGGCCAGGAAAATCCGGAAACTGGGTGACGACATCTATGCCTGGAGTTTCCCGGCGAACAGCCCGGGTGCCCTCGGGTTCGTCGTCCAGCCGATGGTCTGGGCCGCGAAGACCGATCTGATCCAGGGCACGGTCGGCAGCCAGTCCGGGCACATCGTCGGGAACGACGTGGTCCGGCAGATGCTCGAGCTGCACCACCAGCTGTGGGTCGACGGCCTGGTGCCGCGGGCGAACTTCTCCGACGACGCGTCCCGCTGGGGCAGCGACTTCCGGGCCGGCAAGGTCGGGATCCTCCCGTCCAACTACAGCGTGGTCGTGTCCGGATCCGATCCGGCGTTCCACCAGAAGGTGACGCCGCGGCTGCTGTGCGGTCCCGACGGCGGGTCCGCGTTCTTCGACGGCGGCGACAACATGTGTATCCCGCGCGGTGCCAAGAACGCGTCCGGCGCGTGGGAGTTCGTCCGGTTCGCGCTGGACCTGCCGCAGCAGATCGACCTGCCGGCCGGTGGCTACACGCCGGTCCGTTCGGACGCGCGGACCGACGAGTTCGCCAGGAAGTATCCGCTGGCGACGCTGCCGCTCGAGCACATCGAGCAGGGGTACGCGCCGACAACGCTTTCCTACAACCTCCTCTACAACCAGCCGGACGGGCCGTGGTTGCAGATGTTCCGTCGCGCCGTGTTCGACGGCGAGCTGGAGGCCGCCATGAAGGAAGCACAACAGAACTACGACCGCATCCTCCGTCAGGGGCAGGCATGAGCACCGGCGTCGGAGTGCGGAACGCAGGTGTCACAAGTTCCCGGCCCGCGCCGCCGCGCCGGATCGGCCGCGGTTCGCTCACTCATCCGTCCCGGACCGGCTTGTTGCTGGTCACGCCCGCGGTCCTCTTCGTCGCGGTCTTCGTCCTGGTGCCGCTGGGCTTCGCGTTGGTGATCTCGCTGACCAACTGGCCGCTGATCGGGACGGTGAGGTTCAGCGGGCTCAAGAACTACACCGCGATCGTTTCGGACAGCGCTTTCGCGAAATCCGTCCTCTACACGCTGCTCTATACGGTCATCGTGACCGGGCCGATCCTGGTGCTCGGCTACGCGCTCGCGGTCCTGGTCCGCCGGAAACGCCGCGGGTCGACGCTGCTGCGGACCGTCTTCTTCTTGCCGTTCGTCGTCGGCCTGTCCACGCTCAGCTTCGTCGCCGTCCTGGAGGCGCAGCCGGACAGCGGCATCATCAACATCGTCCTCAAGGACCTCGGCATCACCGACGGCACGACGGCCTGGCTGGTGGACGGGCCGCTCGCCACCGGGCTGATCTGCGTCCTGGTCATCTGGGCGGTCAGCGGGCTGACGATGATGCTGCTGATGGCCGGGATGCAGGCGATCCCGCGCGAGTTCTACGAGGCCGCCGAGCTGGACGGGGCCGGCTGGTGGAAACAGGAACGCGAGATCACGATCCCGATCCTGCGCCGGACGATCGCGATGGCGGTGATCATCTCGGTGATCGGCTCGCTGCTCGCCTTCTCGCAGTTCTACATCCTCACCCGCGGCGGTCCGGGTACGGACACCACGACCGTCGTGCAGTACATCTACAACCGCGCGTTCGTCCAGCTACAGCTCGGCGCCGCGACCGCGCTGTCGATCGTGCTGGTGATCGTGGTCGGCCTGGTCACCGCGGCCCAGTTCCGCCTGCTCCGGGAGAAGGACTGACGATGCGACTCAAGAACACGTTCTACGTGATCGGCGGCGGCGGTGCGTTCCTGGTCTTCGCCGTACCGTTGCTGTGGGCCCTTTTCCGCTCGGTGCAGCCGAACGACGTGATCGTCGCGGCGCCGGACGCGAGGACGTTCTTCCATCTCACCTGGGACAATTTCCGGACCCTGATCGAAGGGCCCGGGAACCTGGTTCGGGCGGTCGGCAACAGTCTGATCGTTGCCCTGAGCACCGCCGTACTGACGACGCTGCTCGCCACCTTCGCCGGGTACGGGTTCGCGCGGTTCCGGTTCCGCGGCGGGCCGGTGCTGTTCGCGCTGGTGGTGGTGTCGATGATGATCCCGTTCCAGGCGATCCTGACGCCGCTGTACCTGGAGATGAACGTCCTGCGGCTGACGGACAGCCTGCTCGGGCTGGTGCTCTTCTACACCACGGTGAACCTGCCGTTCGGCGTCTTCGTGATGCGGAACTCGTTTTCCTCGGTGCCGGCCGAGCTCGAGGACTCCGCGCACGTCGACGGTTGCGGAACGTTCCGAATGCTCGGTTCCGTACTCCGTCCGTTGATCACGCCGGGCGCCGCGACGGTCGCGCTGTACGCGTTCCTCGCGGCGTGGACGGAGTTCCTCGGGGCCTTGACGTTCCTGACCAAGGACAAGCTGTACACGTTGCCGGTCGCGCTCGTGAACGTGCAGGCAGGCGCCTACGGCGAGATCAACTTCGGCTCGCTGGTTGCCGGAGCGGTGATCGCGATGATCCCGTGTGTGGTGCTGTACGTCGGCCTGCAGCGGTTCTACGTTTCCGGTCTCGCATCGGGAGCCGTCAAGGGCTAGTTCTCACAGGCTGGGCCGGATCACATGGTCGGCGTGGGCGGCGGCGTGCGCCTCGCCGACCTGCCGGCACAGGTCCATCAGGTCGTCCTCGTTCCGCACCTGCTGCTTGGCCTTCGGGCCGAGGTCGGTGATGTGGTCGCGGGCC
Organism: Kribbella sp. WER1; assembly: GCF_054189145.1. NCBI lineage: Bacteria > Bacillati > Actinomycetota > Actinomycetes > Propionibacteriales > Kribbellaceae > Kribbella > Kribbella sp. WER1. The sequence goes on from NZ_CM135186.1 coordinate 5,676,462, forward strand.
CGCAGCAACCGCTGGAACACCCGCTCCCGCTCCGCCGGGTCGTCGGTGTACTCGGGATCGAGGTACGCCGTGGCGTCCCGGCGGATGTGGGCCATCGCCGTCTGGGTCCGCCCGCGGGTGCTGAACAGCGATGCGAAGATCGTGACCAGCAGCACCACCAGGATGACGGCCAGCGAGAGGCCGGTGCTGATCTCGCCGACCTCGATGTGTTCGCCGTCGTTGATGAACGGGAGGTTGTTCTCGTGCAGTGCGTGCAGGATCAGCTTCGCGCCGATGAACACCAGGATCGCGGCCAGTCCGAACGACAGGTAGATCAGCCGGTCGAGCAGTCCGTCCAGCAGGAAGAACAGTTGCCGTAGCCCGAGCAGGCTGAATGCGGTCGCGGTGAAGACGACGTACACGTTCTGGGTCAGGCCGAAGATCGCCGGGATGGAGTCCAGCGCGAACATCAGGTCGGTGGCGCCGATCGCGACCATGACCAGCAGCATCGGCGTCAGCATCCGGCGCCCGTCGACGCGGGTGGTGAGCCGGTCGTCGTCGTACTCGTCGGTGGTCCGGAACAGCCGGCGGGCCAGCCGGACGACGATGTTCTGCGCCTGGTGGGACTCCTCGGTCTCGGGCTTCAGCATGTTTCCGGCGGTCAGCAGCAGCGCGAGCCCGAACAGGTAGAAAACCCAGGAAAACGTGTGCAGCAAGGCCGAACCGACGAAGATGAAGGCGGACCGGGCGATCAGACTGACCACGATCCCGACCAGCAGCACCTTCTGCTGGTTCTCCCGGGGCACCCGGAAGCCGGTCATGATGATCAGGAAAACGAAAAGGTTGTCGACGGACAACGCTTTCTCGGTGATGTACCCGGCGAAGTACTCCGAGCCCATCCCGCTGCCGCCGATCACCAGTGTCCCGAGCCCGAACAGCACCGCGATCCCGACGTACAACGCAGACCAGACGGCCGCCTCGCGCAGCGTCGGCACGTGCGCGGACCGGACGTGGAAGAAGTAGTCGAACAGCAGCAGGCCGGCGATCGCCAGCAGCGTCAGCACCCAGACCAGCGGGGACACCGTCATGTCCTAACCCAACCACGGGCGGCCGCCCGGCCTGCCCACCTTCGAGAAAATTGCCTAAAAGGCATCTTTGCTCTTTAGGCAAATTCTGCTACGGTCGAAGACATGGCCGACGGGTTGCGGGAGCGGAAGAAGCAGGAGACGCGGATCGCGCTGAGCTGGGCGGCGGTCCGGCTCGCGGTCGAGCGTGGGTATGGCAACGTCCGGATCGAGGACATCGCCGCCGAGGCCGGCGTCTCGCTGCGAACCTTCCGGAACTACTTCGACAGCAAGGCGGACGCGATCGCCGCCCGCGAGGTCGACCGCAGCCGGCGGATCGCCGAGGAGCTGCGGGCGCGTCCTGCCGACGAGCCGTTGTGGGCGGCGGTCCGGGCTGCGATCGAGAAGCACTTCGCGCTCGGTCAGGAGGGTCACGGCGGGCAGCGGCCGCCGGACGAGAAATGGCTCGCCGGGATCCGGTTGATGATGACCGAGCCCGCGCTGCAGGGCGCGATCATGCGGGCGTACGCCCAGGTCGGCGAGGATCTCGCGGCCGCGGTCGCCGATCGTACCGGGACCACCGGGCTCTACCCGCGACTCGTCGCCGAGGTGATCGGCGCCGCCCGGGCGGTCGTGATGGCGGAGTGGCTGCGGGCCGATCCGCCGCGCTCGATCGCCGACCTGTTGGCATCGGCGCTCGACCAGATCGAAGCCGGCCTGCCCGTCCCCGAATAACCGAACCAACTACTTGACCCTGGCGAGCCGCCGGGGTGGTCAGTCATGCCCGAATGGAGGGGTCTCATGGATACGGATGTGGTGATCGCCGGAGCCGGACCGAACGGCCTGATGCTGGCGAGCGAACTGGGATTGGCCGGCGTCCGGCCGATCGTGCTGGAGAGGCTGCCGGCACGCAGTACGGTCCCGCGAGCGAACGGCCTGGTCGGGCAGGTCGTCCGGATGCTCGACCGCCGCGGACTCTACGAACGCATGAGCAGTACGCCGGGAGGCCCGCGGCCGGCTCCCGGGTTCGTGTTCGGCGCGATGCCGCTGCACCTGGAGATGCTGGAGGAGAACCCGGTCTACCTGCTTCAAGTGCCGCAGGTACGGATCGAGGAAGTCCTGCAGGAGCGCGCGCTCGAAGTCGGCGCGGAGATCCGGCGCGGTCACGAACTGCTCGGGTTCACCCAGGATGCGGACGGTGTCACGGTGTCGCTGTCCGGGCCGGACGGCGAGTACCAGCTCCGGACTCGGTACCTGATCGGCGCGGACGGTGCGCACAGCCAGACCAGGAAACTGGCCGGAATCGACTTTCCGGGCGTGACGAACGACTCGATGGTGTCGCGGACCGGGAGCGCCGCGGTGCCGCCGGAGTGGGTCGAGGGCGGGATGCTGAACATTCCCGGGTACGGCGTGATCCCGCCGTTCCTGCATCAGCGGACGGAGCGCGGGCTGTTCGTCTGGGCGCCGTTTCCGGGACGGCTGCCGGGGATCAGCACGGGGGAGTGGGACGCGCCGCCGAACGGGGAGATGACGTTCGAGGAACTGCAGGCGAGCGTGGATCGGGTGCTGGGCGTGCATCTGCCGTTGGCGGTACCAACCGGCGACGGCGTCCGGCAGCTCCGGCGGGTGGTCGGCGGAAACAGCCGACTGGCGTCGAGCTTCCGTTCCGGACACGTGCTGCTGCTCGGGGACGCCGCGCACGTACATTCCGCGATGGGCGGGCCCGGGCTGAATCTCGGCCTGCAGGACGCGGTGAACCTCGGGTGGAAGCTCGCCGCCGAGGTGCAGGGCTGGGCGCCGCGGGGTCTGCTGGACAGCTACGAGTCCGAGCGCCGGCCGGTCGGTGAGCGGGTGGTGATGCAGACCCAGGCGCAGTCCGCACTGATTGCCCCGGGCAATGAGGTGACCGCGTTGCGGAAACTCTTCGGCGAGTTCCTGACCGATGCGGGCAACGTGCAACGGATCGCGGACCTGATGTCCGGCGCGGACATCCGGTACGGCGCCGGCGCACATCCGCTGGTCGGGCGCTGGGCTCCCGACCTGCAGGTGGGCGACGTACCGCTGGCCGAGTTGATGCGGTCGGGGCGTCCGTTGCTCGTCGATCTGACAGCGGCCGGAACGTTTTCCGGAACACGTGTTCCCGAGCAGGTCGAAGTGCATGCTGCGCCGGGCGAGCGATCGCTGGCGTTGCTGATCAGGCCGGACGGGTACGTCGCGTGGGCTGCCGAGCAGGACGGCGACGCCGAGCGGGACGGGCTGCGGGACGCGCTCGAGCGGTGGTTTCAGCCGCGGCCCTTGACCAGCGCGACCAGGTAGCGGCAGGCCGTCGTACCCGGATTGTGGAAGGTCGTCGGCAGCGGTGCGCCGAGCTGCAGGCAGTCGCCGGCCTGCAGCTCGTGGACCTGCGATCCCTCGTGGAAACGTAGGTTTCCGTCCAGGATCCAGAGTTGCTGGTACTTGAAGATGTAGGCGTCGGCCGGGTACGAGACCGACGCGCCGGGTGGCAGTTCCACCTCGACGAGCTCCAGCGGGCCGTCGGTCACCGGGGACACCGCGCGCCGGCGGTATCCGGTGGCCGGGTCCGTCCAGACCGGTTGATCGGCGGCCCGGCGCAGCAGTTCGTCCGTGTTCTCGGCGCGGGCGACAAGTTCGGACAGCGTCATCCCGAGCGCGCCGGACAGCTTTCCGAGCAGTACGGCGGTCGGCTGCGCCTCGCCGCGCTCGATCTTCCCGATCATCGCGCGGGACACCCCGGACCGGTCCGCCAACGCGTTCACGGACAGGTCCTGCGCGACCCGTGCCTGCTGCACGGTCGCGGCCAGAGAACGAGACAGATCGTCAATCACGTTGCCACTATAGCGGCAGATGTGGCTACTATCGTGTCATGGTTCAGGTCAGAGACGCTTCGGCCGTGGACGCCGCAGCCTGCGCGGCGATCTACGCGCCCTATGTCACCGACACCTCGATCACGTTCGAGCTTGTTCCGCCAACGGTTTCCGAGATGGCCGAGCGGATCGCGAAGGCCGCTGCCACCCACGCTTGGCTGGTGCTGGAGGACGACGGACAGGTCGTCGGCTACGCGTACGGCGGTCCGATGAAGCCGCGCCCGGCGTACCGCTGGTCCTGTGAGGTCAGCGTCTACGTCAGCCCCACGCATCACCGCACCGGCGCCGGCCGCAGGCTCTACGACGCCCTGTTCGACCGGCTCACCGCCCGCGGCTACCGGACCGCCATCGCGGGCGTGACCCTGCCCAACCCCGGAAGCGAGGCGCTGCACAAGGCCCTCGGCTTCGAGCCGATCGGCGTCTACCGGAACATCGGCTGGAAACACGATTCCTGGCACGACGTCGCCTGGTCGCAGCGGCCGTTGTCCGAGCTGCCGGACCCGCCGGAAGAGCCTCGCTGACTACTTCGTCGGATCGGTCATCGGCGGGCAGGAATCGCCGGGCTTGGTGACGAGTTCGAAGTGCCAGATCTCGTTGGAGAGGGTCTGGCAGAGGCCGTAGCGGTTGCCCTTGCGGTTCAGCCAGTCGTCGGCGGCGGTCGGGCCGATGTCGACGGCGTGGCCGGTCACGTGATGCGACTCATCCGGATCGGCGACGTACTCCAGCGCCTTCTTCTTGCTGCCGTATTTGCGGATCGCCTTCTCCAGCAGCTCTTCCTGGTACTTCTTGCTGCGCCAGCCGGTGGTCACCTGCATCCGGATGCCGTCCGCCTTCATTGCGGTCTCGGCCTCCTGGACCGCCTTGCGGAGCGCGGGATCCAGCTTCGCGATCCCGGGCAGATCGGTGTCGTACGCCGACGTGTGGTCGGGCAGTACGCCGTCCTCCGCGTTCGGCGGGCCCTTGTGTGTCGAGACGGAACCGGTGGATTTCCCGTTTCCGGAACGAGTTCCGTCCTGTGCGGAAACCGCCGTACACGCGGCGACCGTCAGAACGATGACTGCGGCAACGATCGCGAAGCCGGCCAGCGCACTCAGCCGGCGTTCGCGCCTCATTCGATCGGTGAGCATGGCATCAGTTCATCCGGGCGGATGTTGCCAGAACGTCTGGTGTTTCCGATACGTTTTCGATATCCACGACCTGGTTCAATGGAGGCATGCGGGTGCTGGTCGTGGAGGACGAGGTCTATCTCGCCGAGGCGATCCAGGCCGGCCTGCGGCTGGAGGCGATCGCTGCCGACCTGACCTTCGACGGGAACGCCGCGCTGGCGGCGCTGACCGTGAACGACTACGACGTGGTGGTCCTGGACCGGGACCTGCCCGGCGTCAGCGGCGACCAGGTCTGCCGCGAGATCGTTGCGCAGGGCATCGGATGCCGGGTGCTGATGCTGACCGCGGCCGGCGACCTGGACGCCAAGATCACCGGGTTCGAGCTCGGCGCCGACGACTACCTGACGAAACCGTTCGAGCTGCGGGAACTCGTCGTCCGGCTGCGTGCCCTGGTCCGTCGGCCGGTACTCGCGACGCCGACGGTCATCGAGTACGCCGGGGTCCGCCTGGACCCGTTCCGCCGGGAGGTGCACCGCTTCGGGCGGTACGTGAAACTCACCCGGAAACAGTTCGCCGTCCTGGAGCTGCTGATGTCCGCGCGCGGCGGCGTGATCAGTGCGGAAACCCTGCTGGAGAAGGCCTGGGACGAGAACGCGGATCCGTTCAGCAACGCCGTTCGGATCACGATTTCCGTGCTCCGGAAACGGCTCGGCGACCCGTGGGTGATCCACACCGTGCCCGGCGTCGGCTACCGGGTCGGCGAGAAGTGAGCGGCGAACGGCTGCTGACCTGGCGGCCGCGACTGACCGTCCGGCTGCGGCTGACGCTGAGCTACGCCGGGTTGCTCGTGGTGTCCGGCGCCGTCGTCTCGTGCATCATCTGGCTGGTCTTCCGGATCGTCCCGAACTACCCGTTGACCGCTGCCAACCCGCGCGACCTGCAGGCCGGTCCGCCGCCGACCCGCGGCGAGATCCTCGACCTGGTGGTCAAGCTGTCCGCCTGGTCGCTCGGGTTCCTGGCGATCGTCGGCCTCGCCGGCGGCTGGCTGCTCGCCGGGCGGATGCTCCGGCCACTGCAGGAGATCACGGCCGCGGCCCGCCGGGCAGCGAGCGGGTCGCTCGATCACCGGGTCGGGCTGACCGGGATCCGGGACGAGTTCACCGACCTGTCGGACACATTCGACGAGATGCTGGACCGGCTGCAGGCGTCGTTCGAGCAGTACCGGCGGTTCGCGTCGAACGCCTCGCACGAACTGCGGACGCCGCATGCGGTGATGAAGACGATGCTCGAAGTGGCGCAGGCCGATCCGGAGCACCAGGACGTACCGGAGCTCGTGAAACGGCTGGCCGAAACCAACCAGCGCGGCATCGACATCGTCGAGACGCTGCTCAGCCTGACCGCGCTGAACAACCGGGAGATCGAGACCGACCCGGTCGACCTGGCCGCCGTCCTCAGATCCGCCTGGCCGGCGCTGTCGGCCGAGGCCGCGGACGGCGGTGTCACGCTGGCCGCCGACGTCGCCGAATCAGTGGTCGAAGGCAATGAAGTACTGCTGCACCAGATGGTCACCAACCTCGTGCAGAACGCGATCCGGCACGGCGGCGGAACAGTTTCCGCACACGTTTTCCCGGGCCGGCTGGAGATCCGCAACAACGGCGACGTACTGCCCGCCGACCAGGTGCGGACCTTCGTGGAGCCGTTCGCCAAACGCCGGTACGGCGCCGGGCACGGGCTCGGGCTCGCGCTCGTCGACCGGATCGTCGAGGCGCACCACGGCCGGCTGGAACTCACGCCGAACCCGGACGGCGGCCTCACCGCAACCGTTGTCCTCCCCGCGGCAACGCTCGACGGCTGACCCGGCAGGCAGTTGGCCCGGTTCAGGGGTGAGGATGGTCGGGTGAGCGCAGACGACCACCAGGTGACGGTACGGCAGGCTGTCGAGGAAGACGACGCGGCGCTACTCGCGATCGAACAGGTCGCGTGGGACGCGTCGTCCGGGTTCCCGTCGTACGCGGAAACTCTGCAGGAAACGTTCTTCACCCGGAGCGGGCCGGAGGCGCACCTGGTCGCGGTGTACGACGGCGCGGTCGTCGGCTACGTCCGGCTGCAGGAGAAATACCCGTTTCCGGAAGGTTCCGGCGTACTGGCGATCAACGGGATCGCGGTAGCACCCGACGCCCGGCGGCTCGGCGTGGGCAACGCGCTGATGACCGCCGCCACCGAGGAAGCCCGCAGCCGCGGTTCCCGCAAGATCACCCTGCACGTCCACGGCGTCAACGCTCCGGCCCGGCAGCTCTACGAACGCCATGGCTACGTCGTCGAAGGCACCCACACCGCCGAGTTCGTCATCGAGGGCGCCCTGGTGGACGCCCTCGACATGGCGAAGTTCCTCTAACGGCTGATCACTGGCGAGAAGATGTTCCAGATGCTGCTCGTCCCCGGCACGTAGACGCGGTACCGGCGGGTGCGGTTCGGGTAGTAGTTGTAGGTCACCTGGCCGACGCTGTTCGTGGTCACATACGACAGCCCCTTCCAGGTCGTCGTACCGATGTCCTGGTACTGGATCAGCACCTGCTTGTTGGCCCAGCGGACGTAGCGGCTGCTGTTCGGGCGCCAGTACGAGACCGTGGTGAGCAGCGCCGTGCGACTGCCCTTGCGGCCACCGGTCAGCGCGACCGCCGAGGCGCACTTCGAGACCGACCTGGCGGCGGTCAGGTCGGCGACCTTGACCCCGTTGAAGTCGGTCGCGCCGCCGGCGGGCTTCCAACTGACCGTGCCGAGCGGCGGCGCCTCACCGGTGATGGTGAAGCTGACCTCACGAGCGTGGTTCAGGAACTGGAGCCGTCCCTCGGGGTACATGGTGGCCGCGGGGCTGCTCTTCCAGACGGCGGTGTTGATCGTCGCCGGGCAGTTCGAGCCCAGCTTGGCGACGAAGTTGTTGTTCGGCGCGCGGATCGCCAGCCGCGACGGGACGACGAGTGAGCAGGTTGCCGCGGCCGGCGCGGCCTGGGCGGGTTGGGTGACGAACAGACCGGCCGCCGCGAGTGCGACGGCCGGTGTGATGGTTCGGAGCTTCAAGAGTTCCCCCTCTTCGAAGTGGTGGGGGAACGGTAGCGGCTACGGGTTCAGGCCGTGGTCGCGGAGCCAGGGTTCGGGGTCGATCGGCGAGCCGCCGCCGGGGAGGACCTCGAAGTGGACGTGCGGGCCGGTGGTGTTGCCGGTCATGCCGATCCGGCCGACCATCGAGCCGGCCTGGACGGAGTCGCCGACCGAGACGTCGAACTCGGACATGTGGCCGTACGACGTGACCGTGCCGTCGGCGTGCCGGACCTTCACCTGGCGGCCGTACGCGCCTGCCCAGTCGGCCTGGATGACCTCGCCGGCCATCACCGAACGGACCGGCGTACCCATCGGGGCCGCGAAGTCGAGGCCGGTGTGGTTGTGCGCCCAGCGGCCGCCGGCCTGGTTGAAGCGGGCGGTCAAGTGGTAGCCGGTGGTCGGCAGCACGATCTTCGGCGCCGCGGCCGCGATCGCGGCCTGCTTGGCCACCTCGGCCTGCTTCGCGACGGCCGCCTGCTTGGCAATCGCCGCGGCCTTGGCGACCGCTTCCGCCTTCGCTGCGGCCAGAGCCTTCGCGGTCTCCGCGGCCTTCTTCGCCGCGGCTGCCTTCGCGGCGGCAAGCGCCAGCGCCCGGCGCTGCGTCAGCGTTGCTGCCGCGGCCAGTTGTTCGGTGTGCTGCTTGTTCGCGTTCGCGACGGCGGCCTTCTGCACGGTGGCCAGCGACAGGTCGATCCGGGAGAGGTCCCGGGAGCCGAGGTCGCGACGGTCGATCCGGGCCGCGGTCAACGCCTCGGCCTGGACCGGGCTGAGCGCGGGGGCGTCGTTCGCCTTGGTGGGGCCGGTGGCGGTCGACGCGAGGGCGACGGAGGTGGTGCCGGCGGCGGCCGCGAGGGCGGCGGTCAGACCGATCAGGTTGTTACGGCGAGTGAAACCGCGACGGGAGAACCGGTGCTTGGCCACCCGGCGCGGGGCAGCCGGGCGACTGGACGTCTGCCGATCTGCGTTCGGCGCGTCTTGGTGAGTGGGCACGAGAAGCCTTCCAGGGGAGGGGAATCCGTCGATGAGGGGGTTCGACGGCTCAACGACCATAACGACGGGATCTCAGGCCGCCCAAACACAGATGACGAAAAGTTGAACGAAATCGCACACGCTCCGTGAGGGGTTCCTGCCGCCTGGTGGATGCTCAGGCGTGCCCGCGGCAGGCAAGAAAGGCGCCGGAGGCGTGATCGGGATCACTCGAACTTTGGCGCGGAGCAGGTCCTCCGGACCGGTATAAGGCGTCCATATATTGAGAGCTTTGTCGACCCACTTACTATTCTTTCAACCTCGTCCCATACTGAAATGACACGAGCGACGAGAGGGGACGGGCATGACGCGCAAGCCGCCGTACTACCGCCTCCACATCGATCTGCTCCGGGTCTCCAGCGCCCTCTGTCTGCGCTGACCCGCGCCCGCACCCCTTCTCCTTTCCTGCCCTTCGCCGTCGAAGGGTCCGCGAAGCCTGCCCACCGCCAGGGAGCCATCGTGTCCACCACTTCAGTCACGTCTGCGTCCGGTACGACCGGGCCGCCGGCGGCAGTTCTTCCGCTCGACACCGACCTGCCCGTGGTCGCCCGCCGGCACCCGTGGCGCTGGGTCGGCGTCGGCGTCGTCCTGGTCCTGCTCGCGATGTTCGTGCACGGGCTGGCCACCAACCCCGGCTGGGACTGGCCGACGTTCTTCCAGTTCTTCGCGACCCGGACGGTCTTCTCGGCGCTCTGGGTGACGGTTCAGCTGACCGTTTACGGAACCGTGCTCGGGTTCGTGCTCGGCGCCGTACTCGCCTCGATGCGGTTGTCCAGCAGCCCGTTCCTGCAATTGGTTGCCTGGGGCTACATCTGGGCGTTCCGCTCGATCCCGTTGATCGTGCAGCTGCTGTTCTGGTTCAACATCGCCTATCTGTACAAGGAACTCAGCCTGGGCATCCCGTTCGGGCCGGAGTTCGTGCACTTCAGTACCAACAACCTGTTCGGCCCGCTCGGGGCCGCCGTACTCGGGCTCGCGCTGCATCAGGCGGCGTACGCCGCGGAGATCATCCGGGGCGGGATCATCTCGGTCGACGCCGGGCAGACCGAGGCCGCGGCCGCGCTCGGTATTCCGAAACTGCGGCAGTTCTTCCGGATCGTGCTGCCGCAGGCGATGCGCTCGATCCTGCCGAACGGCGCGAACGAGGTGATCAGCCTGTTCAAGGGCACCTCGATCGTCTCGGTGATGGCGATCCCGGAGCTCTTCTACCAGGTGCAGGTGATCTACGGCCGGAACAGCCGCGTCGTACCGCTGCTGATGGTCGCGACGGTCTGGTACATCGTGCTGACCACGTTGCTGTCGATCGTGCAGTACTACGTGGAACGCCGGTTCGCCCGCGGGACGTCGCGATGATCGACGTCCGCGGAGTACACAAGAGCTTCGGCGACCTCGAAGTACTGAAAGGTATCGACCTCGAAGTACCGGCCGGTGACGTGACCGTGATCCTCGGGCCGTCGGGGTCCGGGAAGTCGACGCTGCTGCGGTCGATCAACCATCTGGAGAAGGTGGATCGCGGTCTGATCCGGATCGACGGTGAGCTGATCGGGTACCGGCGGCGCGGCGACAAGCTGCACGAGCTGCGCGAGCGGGAGATCCTCCGGCAGCGGTCGCAGGTCGGGTTCGTGTTCCAGACGTTCAACCTGTTCGCGCATCTGACCGTGCTGCAGAACGTGGTCGAGGCGCCGGTGTCGGCGCAGCGGCGCAAGCGCAGCGAGGTCGAGGCGTACGCGCGGGAACTGCTGGAACGGGTCGGCGTCGGCGACAAGGCCGACGTGTACCCGCGGCAGCTGTCCGGCGGTCAGCAACAGCGGGTCGCGATCGCGCGGGCGCTGGCGCTCAAACCCAAGGTGCTGCTGTTCGACGAGCCGACCAGCGCGCTCGACCCGGAACTCGTCGGCGAGGTCCTCGACGTGATCAAGGAACTCGCCCGGGACGGCGCCACGATGGTCGTCGTCACCCACGAGATCGGCTTCGCCCGGGAGATCGCCGACACGGTGGTCTTCATCGACGAGGGCCGGATCGTCGAGTCCGGCCCGCCGCGCGAGGTGCTCGACAACCCTGTCCACGAACGCACCCGTGCGTTCATCTCGAAGGTGCTCTGACTCATGAAACGCGTTTTCCTTCCTGGTTTCCTGCCTGTTCTCTTACTGCCGCTCGCGCTGCTGGCCGGCTGCGGCGCCGAACCGCAGGCGACCGCGGCGTCCTCGGGCACCGGCGTGAACACCTCCGCCACACAGAATCGCGTGACCACCACGAAGAACGAGGCTGCTGCCGCGTTGCTGCCGGCGAAGGTCCGCGACCGCGGCACGTTGATCGTCGGTGCCGGGTTCGGCAGCGGCAGTGTTCCGCTCGGTTTCTATGCCGACGACAACAAGACCCCGATCGGGCTCGAGATCGACATCGCGTACCTGGTGGCCGGCGCGCTCGGGCTGACGCCGAAGATCGAGGTGACGAGCTGGGAAAACCTGTTCGTCGGGCTCGACTCGGCGAAGTACGACGTCGGGTTCTCGAACATCACGGTGACCGAGAAGCGCAAGCAGAAGTACGACTTCGCGACGTACCGGAAGGACGACATCGCGTTCGAGGCGAAGAAGGGCGGCAGCTGGCGGGTTCGGACCGGCAAGGACATCGCGGGGAAGACGATTGCGGTCGGTTCCGGCACGAACCAGGAGAAGATCCTGGTCGACTGGAACGAGGCGAACGTCAAGGCCGGGTTGCCTGCAGCAACGATCAAGTACTTCCAGAAGAACACCGACACGTACCTGGCGCTGAGCTCGGGACGGATCGACGCGTACTTCGGGCCGAACCCGTCGATCGCGTACCACGTCAAGACGTCCGGCGAGACCGAGACGATCGGGAAGTTCTCCGGCGCCGGGCCGACGCTGCAGGGGCTGATCGCGGCCACCACCAAGAAGGACGACGGGCTGGTGAAGGCGTACCAGGCGGCGCTGAACGCGGTCATCGCGGACGGCAGCTACGCCAAGGTGCTGGCCCGCTGGAACGTCTCCAGCGAAGCGGTCGCCAAGTCCGAGATCAACCCGCCCGGCCTCCCCCTGACGAGCTGAGGAAACTGATGAGAAAACGTTTGATTCCGGTTTCCGTAGCGGTTTCCGCGGCGGTCCTGCTGCTGGGCGCCTGCGCGGATCCGCAGACCGGTACGTCGTCGAAGGCGTCCGAGGTCGCGTTCGACACGTCCGCGAAGCAGACCCACATCACGTCGGCGAAGGTCGACTCGATCGCCGCGGAGCTTCCGGCGGCGGTACGGGAATCCGGCAAGCTGGTGGTCGGCAACGGGTCGGCCGGCGGTGGGCAGCCGCCGCTCGGGTTCACCGCCGACGACAACAGGACACCGATCGGTGTCGAGATCGACATCGCCTACCTGGTCGCGAGCGTGCTCGGGCTGCAACCCGACATCGAGACGACCAGCTGGGAGAACCTGTTCCTCGGGCTGGACTCCGGGAAGTACCAGGTCGGGATCTCGAACATCGGGGTGTCCGAACTGCGCAAGGAGAAGTACGACTTCGCGTCGTACCGGCTCGGGCTGCACGCGTTCGAGGCCAAGAAGGGCTCCGGGCTGAAGATCAGCGGACCGGCCGACATCGCGGGCAAGACCGTTGCCGTCGGCTCCGGAACGCTCCAGGAGGCGATCCTCGTCGACTGGAACAAGCAGAACGTCGCGGCCGGCCGGAAACCCGCGACGATCAAGTACTACCAGCAGTCCGCGGACACCTACCTCGCGCTGCAGTCGGGCCGGATCGACCTGTACCTCGGTCCGAACCCGAACGCGTCGTACCACGTGGCCACCCAGCAGCAGACCGAGATCGTCGGCACCGTCTCGTCCAGCTACCCGGTGCAGGGCCTGGTCGCGGTCGCGACGAAGAAGGACGACGGCCTCGTGAAACCGCTGTCCGACGCGTTGAACGCGGCGATCGCCGACGGCAGCTACGCCAAGGTGCTGGCCAAGTGGGGCCTGCAGGCCGAGGCCGTCCCGAAGTCGCTGATCAACCCGCCCGGCCTGCCGAAGAAATAGGAGAACTTCATGGCGACCATTGCAACGATCTCCAGCAGCCCGTCGTTGTCCTCCCGGACCGACGCGGTGCTCGACCATGTCGGAAAACGCTTGATCAGCCGCGGCCACACCGTGACCCCGATCGTGTTGCGCGACCTGCCGGCCGAGCCGTTGCTGCGGGGGCAGGCCGATGACCCGGCGATCGCCGCTGCGGCTGCGGTACTCGAGGCGGCGGATGCGGTCGTGGTCACGACGCCGGTGTACAAGGCGGCGTACTCCGGTCTGCTGAAGGTGTTTCTCGATCTGTTGCCGCAGTATGCGCTGAAGGGCAAGACGGTGTTGCCGTTGGCAACGGGCGGTACGCCGGCGCATGTGCTGGTGATCGACTACGCGCTCCGGCCGGTGCTCACCAGTCTCGGCGCGGGGGCGATCGGGCAGGGGTGGTTCGTGCTGTCGTCGCACATCCACTTGTACGACGGCGGTGGGCTGCTGCTCGATCCGGCGGCGTCGGTGCCGCTGTATCAGGTGACGGAAGCGTTTCTCGCAACGGTTTCCGGGAAGCCGGTCGTGGAAGGTGCGCCGCTGCAGGTGGGCGCGGTCGAGGCGGTCCGGGTACGGCCGGACGACCCGGAGGCGGCGCCGTTGCTGGCGGATCTCGTCGTGGAGTACAGCACGCGGTACGGGCGTACCAACGAGAACACCCAGTTGACCGAAGTACCGCCGTCGGACTTCCACCCCGAGCAGGGCGGGGCGTTCGTGCTCTTGCGACACGGCGGGAAAACGGTGGCCGGCGGGGCGATCCGGCGATACGACGACGAGACCGCCGAGGTGAAGCGGATGTGGACGTCGCAGCTGCACCGAAGGCAGGGGCTCGGGCGGCGGGTGCTCGTGGAATTAGAGACGGCGGCGGCGGATCTCGGGTATCGGCGGTTGTACCTGACGACCGGACCGCGGCAGCCGGAGGCGGCGGGGTTGTACGTCGCGGCCGGGTTCGAGCCGCAGTTCGACACCGCCGCGGACCCGGAGTCGATCGGGCCGCTGGCGTTCGTGAAGGAAATCCCGGTCGCGTTGAAGGTGGCGTCATGATCATCGGGCTCGAGATCGACGGCGCGGGCGCGGATCCGGCGGCGTGGCGCGGCACGGAGGTGGATCCGCGGGCGATCCTCACCGGTGCGCTCGCGGTACGGGCAGCGCAGCGGGCGGAGGCGGCCGGGGTCGATCTGGTCACGTTCGCCGATGCGTTGGAGGCGCTTGCCGACGTACCGGATCGGGTGAGTGTGCGGTTGGACGCGCTCGGCCTGGCGGCGCGGGTGGCGCCGGCGACGGAGCGGATCGGGTTGTTGCCGACGATCACTGTCACGCATACGGAGCCGTTCCATGTGCAGGCGTCGGTGGCGACGCTGGACCACATCTCGGGTGGTCGGGCCGGGTGGGTCGCGGACGTATCCACGTCTGCTGAGGCGGCGGCGGTTGTCGGGCGCCGGGAACCGGTCGCGGTCGCGGAGACGTGGCGGGAGGCGCGGTACGTCGTCGACGTCAGCCGGCGGCTGTGGGACTCGTGGGAGGACGACGCGATCATCCGCGACGCCGCGAGCGGCCGGTACGTCGACCGCGAGAAGCTGCACTACGCGAACTTCACCGCGCCAACGTTTTCCGTGAAAGGTCCGTCGATCGTTCCGCGTCCTCCGCAAGGGCACCCGGTGACCGCAATCCGCGTGAACACCTCCGAGGCTCTGGAGGCCGCCCGCGACGCGGACGTCGTCCTGCTACCGAACTCGGACGACCTCACAACCCAGCTCCGATCAATCCGGGAGACCCGCGAGCCGCGCGGGCTCGGGGGTGGGGTGGGGAGTCGGTCGGTCGGGGTTGTTGGGGATGGGGCTGGACGGGCTGTGGCTGTTACGGCGGACGACGGTGCGCGGGTGGTGGGGCGTGCAGGTGACGGCGGGCAGTTTCTGGGGCAAGCCGGGGTGGGTGGGCCGGTGGTGTTGGTGGAGGTGGAGGCTCGGGCTCGTGACGGGGTGGAGGGGTTGGTGGATGCGATTGGGGGGTGGCATGCGCTGGGTGTGGACGGTGTGCATCTTCGGCCGGGGTCGTTGGAGCTGGACGTGCCGGTGATTGCGGATGAGCTGTTGCCTCGGTTGCGGGAGCTTGGCCTGGTTGGGGCTGCTCGGCGTGGTGGGAGTTTGCGTGGGCGACTCGGGCTGGGGCGGCCTCGGAACACGTTTTCGGGGAGTGCGCGATGACCAAGCAGATCCATCTGGCCGCGCACTTCCCCGGCGTCAACAACACGACCGTCTGGTCGGACCCCGCGTCCGGCTCGCAGATCGACTTCGCCTCGTTTCGGAAACTGGCGGAAACCGCGGAAAACGGAACCTTTGACTTCTTCTTCCTCGCCGAAGGACTCCGCCTCCGCGAGGTGAAGGGAAGGATCCACGACCTCGACGTCGTCGGCCGCCCGGAATCCCTCACCGTGCTCAGCGCACTGGCCGCCGTCACCACTCACCTCGGCCTCGCCGCAACGGTGAACTCGACATTCAACGAGCCGTACGAACTCGCAAAACGGCTGGCCACCCTCGACCACGTCTCCGGCGGACGCGCCGCCTGGAATGTCGTCACCTCCTGGGACGCCTTCACCGGCGAGAACTTCCGCCGCGGCGGCTACCTCGACAAGTCCGACCGCTACACCCGCGCCCAGGAATCCTTGCGAATCGTCAGGAAACTGTGGGACTCCTGGACCACCGACGACCTGATCCTCAACCAGACGTCGGGCAGCTTCGCCCGCGAAGGCGCTGGGGCCTTCGCGGACAGCGGCCCGCATTTCGACATCCGCGGACGGTTCGGGCTGCCGCCGTCGCCGCAAGGCCGGCCGGTGATCATCCAGGCCGGTGACAGCGACGAAGGACGGGAGTTCGCCGCGGCGAGCGCGGACGTGATCTTCAGCCGGCACGGGACGTTCGCGGCCGGGCAGACCTTCTACAAGGACGTGAAGGCCCGGCTGGCGAAGTACGGCCGGAGCGACGAGTCGCTGAAGATCATGCCGGCCGTGACGGTGGTGGTCGCGGACACGGACGCCGAGGCGATCGAGAAAGCGGCGTACATCCGGGAACAGCAGGTTTCCGGGCCGACCGCGCTGGTGCTCGCGGAATTGCTGTGGGGCCGGGACCTGTCGGCGTACGACCCGGACGGTCCGCTGCCGGCCGAGGACCCGGTCGTCGGGTCGGCGGTGACGCAGGGCCGGGTCGGGTACAACGACCCGTTCCCGATCGTCGCGGAGTGGCGCGCGCAGGCCGAGGCGCACGGGTGGTCGCTGCGGCAGACGGTCATCAATCAGCAGAACCGGCAGACGTTCGTCGGCTCGCCCACGACGGTCGCGGAGGCGGTCAACCGGCACGTCCAGGAAAATGCGGCCGACGGTTTCGTACTTGTTCCGCATCTGACGCCGGGCGGGCTGGACGACTTCGTAGACCGGGTGGTGCCGCTGCTCCGGGAGTACGGCGTGTTCCGCTCGGAGTACACGGGGACGACGTTGCGCGAGCATCTCGGGTTGTCGCGATGACCGTTTCGGAAATGCGTCCGTGGAAGTTTCCGCCGGCGACGGTGGTGTTCGTGGGCGGCGGGCCGCGGACGGTGGGGTTGCTGGAACGGTTCGCGGCAGGTGCCGAGGAGTTGCTCGGGGGTCGCGACGTCCACATCCACGTCGTCGATCCGTACCCGGTGGGTGGCGGGCGGATCTGGCGGCGCGAGCAGTCCCGGCTGCTGTGGATGAACTCGATGACGTCCGACGTCACGATCTTCACCGACGATTCGGTGGACTGCGAAGGGCCGATCGTGCCCGGGCCGGACCTGGCGAGCTGGGTCGCCGGCGCTGGCGCGGTGATCCTCGAGCAGGCCGGGCTGGAGCCGCCCGGGCCGATGGACTTCCCGCCGCGGCTGGTGCAGGCGGAGTACCTGGCGTGGGTGTGGGAGCGCGTCGTCCGCGATCTTCCGGCGACGGTCACTACGCACCGGGAGCGGGCCGTTGCGCTCACCGCGGACCAGCGGGTGATCCTCGAGTCCGGTACGGAGATCGCGACCGATGCGGTGGTGCTTGCCCTCGGCTATCTGGATCGGTTGCCGACGGCATCGGAGTCGGCGTGGGCGGAGCAGGCTGCGGAGGTGGGGCTGGCCTACGTTCCGCCGGGGTATACGGCGGACGTCGATCTGGGTGGGTTGTTGCCGGGGGCACCGGTGATCGTGCGTGGGTTCGGGCAGGCGTTCGTTGACCTGATGGTGTTGCTCACCGAAGGGAGGGGCGGTTGGTACGACGAGTGTGAGGGGCTGCTCACGTACCGACCGTCCGGCGAGGAGCCGATTCTGTACGTGGGGTCGCGTCGGGGTGTTCCGTACCACGCGAAGCTCGGCTATACCGTCGCTGGGACGAAGCCCGTTCCCACGCACTACCTGACGAAGGAAGCGCTGGGCGACGGGCCGCTCGACTTCGATCGCGACGTGCTGCCGTTGATCGAGAAGGAGCTGGCGTACGCGCACTACAAGCAGCTCTTCAGCGCGCACCCGGAGCGAACCCGAGGTCCGTGGGAGGAGTTCGCCGACGCTCTGGACGCTTGGCTGCCCCGCGTGCGTGGTGCGGAGGTGGGGGTGGCGCATGAGGGTTTTGCGGGGGTTGTAGGGCGGATGGTGCCTGATTCGCGGGACTGGTTTGTTCGGGGGTGGATTGATCGGCCATTGGATGGACTTGTGTTCGGGGAGCGGGGGCGGTTCGAGCAGTTCGTCGTCGAGCTGATCGAGGACGATTTGTTGCGGCGGGCCGATCCGTCGTACTCGGCTGATCTCGCGGTGTTCAACGCCTTGCTCAGTGTGTACAGCGTGTTGTCGCGGGCGATCACCGACGGGCAGCTGTCGGACGAGGACCGGGTGCGGAAGGTGGAGAGCGAATGGCACGGTTTCTTCTCGTTCGTGGCCAGTGGGCCGCCGCCGCGTCGGCTGGAGGAACTGCTGGCGTTGCACCGGGCCGGGATCGTCCGGTTCGCTGGGCCTGATCTGGACGTTGCTATCGACAACGACGAGTTCGTTGCCCGGAGCACGGGTGTTGCGGGCGAGATCCGGGCACGTGCGTTCGTCGAGGCTCGGCTGCCGCGGCCCGACGTACTCGCTGCCGCGGATCCGCTGCTCCGCGGACTGCTCGACGCCGGTGCGCTGGCCGCAGACGAACTGTTCGCGGCCGACGGCACCAGCCTCGGCGGCGGCCAGCTCAAAGCCGACTCGCGGTCCCGGGCGATCCGCGCCGACGGTTCGGTGAACCCGGCGCTGTTCCTGCTCGGTCCCTCGGTGTCCGGCTCGGCCGGATCGTCCGGGTTCTCCCGCCCGCACTTCAACGGTCCCGGCTTCCGGCAGAACGACGCCGTTGCGCGGGACCTGCTCCGACTTCTCGCACCTACCGTACGGAAGGAAGAACGTCATGCCAGTTGAGTTCCTGGGGATTGCCGGCACCAACCCGGCCAGCGAGGTCACGCCGCGGACCGGCGGCCCGCTGGACCTGGAGTACACCTCGAAGCTCGCGCGCGCCCACGAGGACAACGGATGGGACCGGATCCTGTTCGCGTACCACTCCGGTTCGCCCGACCCGGCGCAGGTCGCGGCGTACGTCGCCGGTCGCACCGAGCGGATCAACCTGGTCGTCGCGCACCGGCCGAACGTCGCGTACCCGACACTGACCGCGAAAACGTTTTCCACCCTGGACCACATCAGCAACGGCCGGTTCGAGGTGCACGTGATCACCGGCGGGTCGACCGCGGACCAGGCCGCCGAGGGCGACTACCTGGCGAAGGACGACCGGTACGGGCGGACCCGCGAGTTCATCCAGATCCTCAAGCAGGCCTGGACCTCGGACGAACGGTTCGACTTCGACGGAAAGCACTACCGGTTCGAGCATTTCCTGGCCGACATCAAGCCGCTGCAGCAGCCGCGGCCACGGATCTCCTTCGGCGGTTCGTCCGCTGCGGCGTACGCCGTCGGGGCGGCCGAGGCGGACATCTTCGCGCTCTGGGGCGAGCCGCTGGCCGGGACGCGCGAACAGCTTGCCACGATCGACGCGGCCGCCGCGGAAGCCGGCCGGGCGGACCGGCCGACGATCCAGATCGCGTTCCGGCCGATCATCGCGCCGACCGAGGAACTCGCCTGGGAAAAGGCGGAAAACGTTGTCGGCCGGATCAAGGAGGTGCAGGCCGGCGGCGTTCCGGCGAGTACCAGGCTGCGCTCGAAGACGCCGGAGAACGCCGGATCCCAGCGGCTGCTGAAGGCGGTCGCGGAGGGCGACCGGCACGACCGGGCGCTCTGGACCGCACCGACCGGGCTGACCGGTGGCGGCGGAAACTCCACGGCGCTGGTCGGAACGCCGGAAACCGTTGCTGCCGCGTTGCTCGACTACTACGACCTCGGGATCCGGATCTTCTCCGCGCGCGGCTACGACATCTACGACGACGCGATCGACTTCGGCCGGCACGTGATCCCGCTGGTCCGGTCCGAGGTCGCCCACCGCGAACAAAGGAAAGCGTCATGACAGCGGTTTCCGACCTCGAGCAGGACTGGCTGACCTGGCACGCCGCCCGCGAACGTGACCTGGACACCGACTACGGCTGGCTGTCGATCGTCGCGTTCGACTGGCTGCCGCCGACGCCGACCGCGATCGAAGGACTGCCGGGGCTCTGGTGGGCCGACGAGCGTGCCCACGTGACGGCCGCCGGTGAGCTGACGCTGGGCGGCGAACCGGTCGAAGGAACAGTTTCCGCAACTGTTTCCGAAGCCGGTTCCCTGAGCTGGCTGCAGTACGGCGACCGGCTGGCGGAGCTCGTACTCCGCGGCGGCCGGTACGCGATCCGCCAGCGGGACCCGCGCGCCACGACCCGGCAGGACTTCACCGGCGTTCCGGCGTACGCGCCGGACGACCGGTGGGTCGTCACCGGGTACTTCAGCCCGTACTCGAAGGCGCAGCGGGTGGAGGTGTCGACCGCGCGCGACGACCTGAGGCAGCACATCACCGCCGTCGGCACGGTGCACGTCGCGCTGGGAAGTACGGCGTACGAGCTGGTCGCGACGTCGGCAGGTGGTGACCGGTTGAACGTGTCGTTCCACGACAAGACGAACGGCGAGGAGACCGCGCCGTGGCGGTTCGTCACGACCGGGCCGGTGCAGGCGGACGGGTCGGTGCGGATCGACTTCAACCGGACGATCAACCTGCCGTTCGCGTTCACGGCGTACGGGACCTGCCCGGCGCCGGTGCCGGGCAACCGGCTCGCGCTTCCGGTGACCGCCGGCGAGAAGAAGGCCCGATGAAGTTCTGTACCTACACACTGATCGACAACTCGCCGGACCCGATCAGTGGCGCGCAGCTGTCACCGGCCGAGCGGTTCCAGCACGTGGTCCGGCAGGCGCAGTGGGCCGAGGAACTAGGTTTCGACGGGTACGGCGTGGGGGAGCGGCACGCGCAGCGGTTCATCTCCTCGTCGCCGCCGGTCGTACTGTCCTACATCGCCGCCGTCACGTCGCGGATCCGGCTCCTGACCACGGTGACCGTGCTGTCGTTGCTGGACCCGGTGCGGGTCGCGGAGGACTACGCGACGCTGGACCAGCTGTCCGGAGGGCGGCTCGACATCATCATCGGCAAGGGCAACGACCCGGACCAGAACGCGCTGTTCGGGTACGCGCTCGACGGGCAGTGGGACCGGAACCGGGAGAAGTACGAGCTGCTCCGCCGGTTGCTGCGGGAGACCGGCGTCACGTGGTCGGGGCAGTATCGGCCGGCACTGACGGACGCGACCACGCAGCCGCGGCCGTACCGGGCGGACGGTATCCCGTTGTGGCACGGGTCGGCGTCGTCCACCGAGTCGACCGAACTGGCCGCCCGCTGGGGCGATCCGCTGTTTTCCGCCAACGGTTTCCATCCGCTGGCGAAGTACGCCGGGCTGATCCGGCACTACCGGGAACGCTGGGAGGCGTACGGGCGGGACCCGGCGGACGCGGTGGTCGGCGCCGGGTTCAACGGGCTGTACGTGAAGAAGACCTCGCAGCAGGCCGTCGACGGGTACCGGCCGATCTTCGAGGCGTTCATGGACTCGCCGGGGGCCAAGCACAACCAGTTGCCGTTCCGGACGCTGGAGGAGTTCCTCGACGGTGGCTCGGTGCTCGTCGGGTCGCCGGAACAGGTGATCGACAAGTTCGGAAAGTACCAGGAAAGTTTCCGACACGAGCTTTCCGGAATTTCCTTGGAGGTCCCCGGACTCCCGGCGCACGAGAACCGGGAGTCCGTTGAGACCTTCGTCACGGAGGTGCTGCCGGTACTGCGCTCTGCGTACCCCAGCCGGGTCTGGAGTTAGCCGTACGTCGGCTCCTGCGGCCAGCCCTCGGGGGAGTCCTCCCAGTCCTCCTGGCGGCCGTACGGAGCGAGATCGCTGACGAGCGTGCTGAACAGCAGCCGGTCGACGCCGCGCTGGCCGGTCGAGTACGTCCGGAACACGCTTTCGCCGTCGCGGAAAAACATGTTCAGCAGGAAGCCGCCGCCCGCGCCGCAGTCCGCGGCGAACGACGTACCCGCCGAGGACGCGAACGGGATGTGCTCCCAGTCCATCTGCTTCCAGTACCCGGCCATCTGGTCGAGCGGCATGTCGGACACCGTCGCCCACGCGATCCCGTTGCCTGCCAGGCCGGAGAGGTTGGTGACGTTCTTGGTGAAGTACGTGCAGCCGGGGCAGAAGTGGTCCGGGCCGGCGTTCATGAACTGGTAGAGCGCGAGCTGCCGGTGGTCGCCGAAGAGCTCCCGGAGCGTGACCGGGCCGTCCGGTCCGGCGAAGGTGTACTCGCCGAACTCGACCATCGGCAGCCGCCGGCGCTGGGCCGCCAGGCGGTCCTCGGCGCGGGTGGCCGCCTTCTCGGCGGTCAGCAGTTCGGCCCGGGCGCGCTCCCACTCCGCGGCGGACACGACCGGGGGCATGGCTGTCTCGGACATGACGTGTTCCTTTCGTAGGTCCTGCCCTGATGACGAAGCGGGTTCCGGGTTCTCGACATCGGATCCGGAAAATGGTCAGGAGCACTGCTGCGGACCCGGTATGCTTTCCGGGACGGACTGAGGGGCTTGCTTGGCGCTCCTGACCCGATTTCACATCGGGCCGGGGGACCGTGTAATCTCTCTCCTCGGCCCGCCCCTTTAGCTCAGTCGGCAGAGCGTCTCCATGGTAAGGAGAAGGTCTACGGTTCGATTCCGTAAAGGGGCTCGGAGAACGGCGTCCCATCTTCGGATGGGATCGCTGCACTCACCCGGCGGGGTAGCTCAGGTGGTTAGAGCACACGGCTCATAATCGTGGTGTCGCGGGTTCGACTCCCGCCCCCGCTACCGACGCAGTATCTCGAGAGTACGATCACCTAAGTCGCGTACTCATGACATGAAGAGGCAGCAGTGGCCAAGTCGACCGACATCCGCCCGAAGATCACGCTGGCGTGCACGGTGTGCAAGGAGCGCAACTACATCACCAAGAAGAACCGGCGCAACGACCCGGATCGTCTTGAGCTGAAGAAGTACTGCGCCCGCTGCAACGACCACACGGACCACCGCGAGACCCGCTGATCTCAGCTCTCCCACAAAGCCGCTCCGGCCCACCGGAGCGGCTTTGTGCTGTGCTCGGGAAAGCTGAGGGGTGGGAACACCGCGAGACCGGCTGGGGTCGGGTCTAGCTGCTTCGTGGGCGCCTGGGGGCTGCTGGTGCTCGGTTCTCTGAGTTGGTCGGGGTGGTTAGACGGTGAGGATGGGGCGGCCGGATTCGTAGGCGGTTCGGCGTTCGGGTTTGGGGGTTAGGCAGCAGGAGCCGCAGAGGGTGCCGTTGGCGGCTTGGCTGGTGTAGTAGAGGCAGCAGGTGTTGCGGAGGTAGACGAGTTTGCCGGCGGCTTCTTCGACGTCGCCTAGGCGGGACAGGCCGCCGGGGGCCTTGGCCGCGAAGGTTTGCCAGCGCTCGAGGAGATACCCGGGATCGACGGTCACCTCCTCCCGGGTCGCTGCGCAGAAGCCCATCGCGCAGCCGGCGGCGACCCCGCCGTACACCTGGCGCAGCCCGGCCCGCGTCCGTCGGTGCAGTTCCTCCGAGAGTGGGAGTAGGTGCTGGCGCAGTACGACGTCGTACAGCGTCTCCAGGCCGCCGGGGAGGAAGTCCGCCGAGCCGATCGCGACGGAGGCGATTCCGTGGCCGTCGTGGGGGCGGACCCAGAGGTTGTGCGGGCGGACGTCGAGGACGTGGCCCTCGAGAGCCCAGAGCAGGAGCGCGGTCGCGGGTGCCCGGCCGGCGTAGAACGACATCAGGCTGAGCGCGTTCGCGTGCGCCGTACGGTGGCTGCTGGCCTCGTCGTCGCGTTTGAGGAGTTCGGTCAGCTCGGGGCTGCCGGGTTCCAGGATCCGGTCCACGCGCAGCCACTCGGAGCCTGCCGGCTCGCCGATCTCCACCCGGTACCGAGGCGCGTACTTCGCCAGCGCCGCCACAGCCGTCACGATCAACCTTCCGTCCGGAATCGTGGGCGGCGGAAGCCCGCGCCATAGTCTGCCAGTAAGGTTTGCGGATATGACGATCGACGCCACGATGGTCGGCCGGACGTACGCGGCCGCCGAGTCCTACCAGGTCGGCCGGGAGAAGATCCGGGAGTTCGCCGACGCGATCGGTGACGGTAACCCGGCGTACCGAGGTGATGACGCGATCGCGCCGCCGACGTTCGGGTTCGTGATCGGGAGCCGGGCGCTCGAACAGTTGCTGGCCGACGAGGAGCTCGGGCTGCGGCTGGACCGGATCGTGCACGGCGCGCAGAAGTTCAGCTACACCCGCCCGATCAAGGCCGGCGACGAGATCGCCGCGACCGCCACCATCACCACCGTCCGCAAGGCGGGGCCCGTCGAGGTGATCATGTACGAGACCGCGCTGACCACCGTCGACGGCGAGCCGATCGGCACGTCGACGTCGACTCTTTCTCACAACCGGGCGGATGCATGATCGAGGTCGGTACTGAGCTGCCGTCGCTGACCGTCACGCTGCGGCGCGAGGACCTGGTCCGGTACGCCGGTGCCAGCGGGGACTTCAACCCGATCCACTGGAACGACCGGATGGCCGCCGCGCTCGGCCTGCCGGGCGTGATCGCGCACGGGATGCTGACGATGGCGTCCGCGGCGCGGGTGGTCACGGACTGGCTGGCGGACCCGGCGGACCTGGTCGAGTACGGCGTACGGTTCACGAAGCCGGTCGTCGTACCGGACGACGACAAGGGCGCGACGGTGACGTTCTCCGCGAAGGTGGACAAGGTCGCCGACGGACTCGCGGAGATCGACATCACCGCGCTTGCCGGCGAGGAGAAGGTGCTCGGGCGCGCCAGAGCGGTCGTGCGGGTCCGGTGAACACACACGTGTCGCTGGCCGACTACACCACGCTGCGGATCGGCGGGTCGGCCGACAAGTTCGTCGAGGTCAGCACCGAAGAGGACCTGGTCGCCGCGGTCCGGGACGCGGACGCGGCGGGGGAGCCGGTGCTGCTGCTGTCCGGCGGCAGCAACGTGGTGATCGGCGACGACGGGTTCCGCGGGACCGTGGTGAAGGTCGCGACGACCGGTATCCGGGTCGACGCGGACGCCTGCTCCGGCGCGATGGTGCACGTCGCGGCCGGTGAGGACTGGGACGGCGTCGTGCAGCGGGCGATCGCGGAGGAGTGGAGCGGGCTCGAGTCGATGTCCGGGATCCCCGGGCTGGCCGGGTCGACGCCGGTGCAGAACGTCGGCGCGTACGGGCACGAGGTCGCCGAGACGGTCGCGTCGGTGCGGGTCTGGGACCGGGTCGACGGCAAGGTCCGGACGATCTTCGCGGCGGACTGCGGGTTCGCGTACCGGAACTCCCGGTTCAAGGCGGATCCCTCGCGGTACGTCGTACTCGAGGTCGCGTTCCAGTTGAAGCTGGGTGACCTGTCGGCGCCGGTCGGGTACGCCGAACTCGCGCGGGTGCTGGACGTGGAGCCCGGGTCGCGGGCGCCGATGACCGAGGTCCGTGAGGCCGTGCTCGGTCTGCGCCGGAGCAAGGGCATGGTGCTGGACCCGGCCGACCACGACACGTGGAGCGCGGGTTCGTTCTTCACGAACCCGATCCTGGACACGCCCGCCGAGGTCCCTGCCGGAGCGCCGCAGTGGCCGCAGCCCGATGGCCGCGTGAAGACCAGCGCCGCCTGGCTGATCGAGCACGCCGGCGTGTCGAAGGGCTTCACCATCGGCAACGCGGCGGTCTCCGGCAAGCACACGCTCGCCCTGACCAACCGCGGCCAAGCGACCGCCAAGGAGCTCCTCACCCTGGCGATGCACGTGCGCGCCCAGGTCCAGCAGTCCTTCAACATCACCCTGGTCAACGAACCGGTCCTGGTGAACTGCTCGCTCTAACGACAGGAGGTAGCGACGACCTGGCCGTCATCGGTGATCGTCTGAGCGTGCGAGAGCATCGCCGAGCGGACTACCTCCTGTCGTTAGCGGCCTGTGGATAGTTTTCGGCACGAATCTCGCGGATCCCGCAAGATCGGTGGATGCCCGATGTCGCGGAAATCCTGGCCCGGCTCGGCGGCGTCGTGACGTCCGCCGAGCTGCTGAGGGTGGTTTCGCCCGGAGCCCTCAAGGCGGCCGTACTGCAGGGCCAGGTCGAGCGGCTCCGCCGAGGTGTCTACGGGCTGCCGACTCTCGGGCCGGAGCGACTCGCAGCGGTCGCCTACGACGGCGTTGTCTCCTACACCAGCGCCGCGGCGGCCTGGGGACTGCCACTGATCGTGCGGCCGGAGAAGCCGCACGTCACGGTCCCCGCGCACCGTAGACCGCGACCGGGCAGGCCGGCCGAACTGCACTGGGCGGCAGTGACTCCGGCTGAGCGAGCTGCCCGACTGACCTGCCCGCTCCGGACCGTGCTCGACTGCTCCCGGATCCTCCCGTTCGGGGAGGCGCTTGCGGTCGCGGACGCCGCGTTGGTCAAGTGCGGGCTGACGAAGGACGAGCTCGAAGCGGCGCGAAGGCGATGCGTGGCCCGGGGCGCCCGAACGCGGTGCGTGTCGCGGCCGAATCCAGCACCGGGGCGGAGAGCTTTCTGGAGTCGGTGATGCGGAGCCTGCTGATCGACGCCGGCCTCGACGGCTTCGAGCCGCAGGTGGTGGTGTCCGCCGGCGGCGTCCTGGTCCGCGTGGATCTCGGTCATCGGACGGCCCGGATCGCGCTGGAGGCCGAGGGGTACGAGTTCCACGGATCGGCGGCCAAGTTCGCCGCCGACTGCCGGCGGTACGACGACCTGGTTGCGGCGGGGTGGCTGGTGCTGCGGTTCACCTATCAGCAGGTTATCGGGGATCCGGCGTGGGTGGTCGAGACCATCCGCAAGGCGGTTAACGACAGGAGGTAGTCGGCTGAGGGGTCGCTATTGCCCGCCGAAGGCCCCTTAGGCCGTACTACCTCCTGTCGTTAGGATCCTGAAAAAGATTTGCGTCAGGGCTGGTCAGCGATCGAGGTAGTCGCTAATCTTTTGCGCAATCTGGGTGGAGGTGAGTTGTGAGGCGCAAAAGATTTTCTCGGCGTGAGGTGCTGGCCGGGGTGGGTGCCGGGCTGGCGGCCGCTGTGGTTCCTGGGTGTTCCGGGGGTGACGGCGGCCGATCCGGGGCTCTGCAGGTGTGGGGCGGGGTCCCGGCGGCGTCGGGGCCGGGCGATGTGGTGAAGGCGTTCCAGCAGAAGTTTCCGCAGTACAAGGTGGAGTACACGCGGTTCGTCAACGACGACCGCGGCAACCTGAAGCTCGACACCGCGCTCCAGGGCGGGGTCGACATCGACGTCTACTTCACCTACTCGCAGGGCGCGATGGCGCTGCGGGCCGGGTCCGGGCTGGCGGCGGACCTGACCGACCGGGTCACGGCGGACCCGGAGCTCCAGGTGTTCCTGGACACCGAGAAACCGCGGTCGTACATCGACAACGGCAAGGTGAAGGCGCTCGCCACCGCGCGGGAGCCGTTCTTCGTGCTGTTCAACGAGAAGCTCCGGCAGCAGGCGGGCGTCGAGCTGCCGCACGCGTGGACGATCGACGAGTTCCGCGCGACCGCCCGCAAGCTGACCACGGACAAGACCGTCGGCGTCTACACGATCCCCGACGTCGCCCGGATCGCGCTCGGCCCGAACTACTGGTACGACGGTGACCGCTCGAACTTCGGTGACCCGCACTTCGAGCAGGGCTTCCGGCTCGGCCGCGAGATGATCGCCGACGGTACGGCGTTCCCGTGGACCGAGGTACTGTCCCGGCACCTCGACGCGTACCAGCAGAACGCGTTCCTCGGCGAGGAGTTCCACCTCTGGTCGACCGCGCCGTTCAACCTGCGGTACCTGTACGACGCGAAGAAGTACCCGCACGACTTCAAGGTCGCGTTCGCGCCGTCGCCGACGGTGGACGGCCAGGACTGGAACGGCGGTTCGTACAGCAACTTCATCATGATCAACCCGAAGTCGCCGAAGTTCGAGGCGGCCTGGGCGTTCGTGAAGTTCTGGCTGACCGAGGGCGCGACGCCGATGCTCAAGGGCGGCAAGATGCCCGCGCTCGGCAACGTCACCGACGACCAGATCGTGTCCGGAATGCTCGGGAAAGAGCCGGAAAAGTATTTCGACCTCGATTCCTTCCGCCGGGTCGTGCTGACCTCGGACCCGAAGCTCGCGACCGACACCCGGCTGACCGGGTTCCCGGAGATCACCCACGCGGTCAAGCAGCAGCGCGACCTGTGCTGGATCGGTGAGAAGGACCCGGGCACCGCGATCCGGGAGGTACGCCGGCTCGCCGACGCCGCGATCGCCCGGAACGAGAGGAGGCCCTGATGGCCACCGCCACGCTGGCCACAGCCCGCACGAAAACGCTTTCTGAACAAGGTCGCGGGATTCGTCCGTCCGGCTGGATCGGCTTCCTGTTCGTGGCGCCGAACCTGCTCGGCGTGGTCGCCTTCACGCTCATCCCGCTGATCAGCGTCGTCGTCCTCGCGTTCACCGACTGGAACCTGGTGTCCGGTCTCGGCGGCATCACCTTCAACGGCATCGACAACTTCGTTGCGATCGCC
Source organism: Kribbella sp. WER1 (assembly GCF_054189145.1). Taxonomy (NCBI): domain Bacteria; kingdom Bacillati; phylum Actinomycetota; class Actinomycetes; order Propionibacteriales; family Kribbellaceae; genus Kribbella; species Kribbella sp. WER1. The sequence goes on from NZ_CM135186.1 coordinate 5,704,749, forward strand.
CGCGACCCCGGGTTCTGGCATGCGATCGGCCTGACCCTGGTGTACGTCGTGGTGTCCGTCCCGCTGACGGTGATCCTCGGCCTCGGACTCGGGATCGCGCTGAACCGGCCGCTCCCGGGGCGCGCCGTACTGCGGGCGATCTTCTTCCTGCCGTACATCGTGAACGTGGTCGCGGTCGGCATGACCTGGCTGATGCTGATGAACCCGAAATCCGGCCTGGTCAACCAGGTCCTGGACGTGTTCGGGATCCGGCCGGGCTGGTTCGCGTCCTCGCACTGGGCGCTGCCGGCGCTGATCGTGATGGCGATCTGGGGCGGCGTCGGGTACTGCTCGCTGATCTACCTGTCGGCGCTGCAGGACGCGCCGCGGCAGCTGTACGAAGCGGCCGACATCGACGGCGCGTCCGCGTGGGCGAAGTTCCGCGTGATCACCTGGCCGTCGTTGCTTCCGACAACGGTCTTCCTGCTGGTCACGCTGATCATCGGGGCGTCCCAGGGGTTCGGCCTGATCGCGCTGATCACGGCCGGCGGCCCGGGCGACGCGACCACCACGATCTCGTACTACATGTACCAGACCGGCTTCCAGTTCTACCGGTTCGGCTACGCGTCGGCGATCGGCCTGGTGACGTTCGTCGGCGTACTCGTGCTGACGCTGTTCACCTGGCGGGCGCAGCGAGGGAAGGCTCTGAATGACTAAGTCGAAGTGGCTCTGGGGGATCCCGCTGTGGATTCTCGCCATCGCTTTCCTGGCGCCGTTCGCGTGGATGATCTCGACCGCGCTGAAGGCGGACGTGGACGCGTACAAGATCCCGATGCAGTGGATCCCGCATCCGTTCCAGTGGGACAACTTCACCACCGTGCTGAGCGGTGCGACCTCGGTACTGCCCGCGTTCGGCCGGTCGGTGTTCGTCGCCGTACTGCGGGTCGCCGGGGAGCTGGTCACCGCGACGATGGCCGGGTACGCGTTCGCGCGGATGTCGTTCCGCGGGCGGGACAAGTTGTTCCTGCTGTACCTGGCGACGGCGATCATCCCGGCGCAGCTGCTGCTGGTGCCGCGGTTCATCTACTTCCAGAGGCTCGGGCTGTACGACACGTTGTGGGCGCTGATCCTGCCCGGGATGTTCACCGTGCTCGGTACCTTCCTGATGCGGCAGTTCTTCGTCAGCCAGCCGTCCGAGTTCGCCGAGGCGGCCCGGATGGACGGTGCGAACGAGTGGCGGGTGTTCAGCCGGATCTACTTGCCGTTGGCAACACCGGTGATGAGTGCCCTCGGCATCCTCGCGTTCGTCTGGTCCTGGAATGACTACGAGACGCCGCTGGTGCTGATCAGCAACCCGGACCGGTACACGCTGCCGCTCAGCCTGACCAACTTCGTCGACGAGCAGGGGCAGATCGCGCCGGGCCTGACGATGGCCGCCTCGGTGATCTCGATCGTGCCCGTGCTGCTCGTGTTCATCCTGCTCCAGCGGCGCTTCATCGCCGCGATGACTCATACAGGAATCAAATGACAACCAGTGTTTCCGGAGTTTTTCCGCATCTCGCGCAGGTCGGTGACTTCGGCCCGCCGCGCAGCGAACTCGGCGTCGGCTCGCTGATGCCGTGGAACGGGAAGCTCTACGTCCAGAACTACAACTCGCACAAGGCGTCCTCCGGCGGCGGGGTGAGCCTGCGCCGGATCGACGCCGACCTCTCGATGGAAACAGTTTCGGAAACCCTTGGCGTGGACGGGACGTACACGAACCGGTTCGTGCACTTCCCGACCTCGCGACTGGTGCTCGGGCCGCACGTGATCACCCCCGACCACAAGATCGTCACGATCCCCGAACTGCAGCCGCTCCGGGTCTGCGGTACGTCGCGGCACCTGACGAAGCCGGACACCCACGTGTACGTCCTCGCGATGGAGGGTGAGCTGTTCGAGCTCGATGTCACGACGTACGAGTGCACGCAGCTGTTCGACCTGAACGACGAGCTCGGCACCGACGGCGAGATGAAGGTCCACTACAAGGACTGCTACACGTCGTTCGGCCGGCTCGTGGTCTGCTCGAACGAGTACTCCGAGCCCGAATGGGCCGGCGAACGGTCCCGCGGACGGCTCGCGGAGTACGACGGCACCTCCTGGAAGATCCTGCGGGAGGACCCGTACACCGCGATCGGCGGGCGGCACGAGTTCGGCGGGACGATCTTCGCGACCGGGTGGGACCGGGCGTCGGCGATCCTCGAGGTGTTCACCGAGGCCGACCAGCAATGGACGCGGTACCGGCTGCCGAAAGCGTCGCACTGCTTCGACCACAAGTGGCAGACCGAGTGGCCGCGGATCCGCGAGGTCGAACACGAACGACTGCTGATGGACCACCACGGCATGTTCTACGAGCTGTCCCCGTGGGCGTACGGCGGGCGGATCTGGGGCGTGCGGCCGATCTCCACCCACCTGTGGGTGCTCGGCGACTTCTGCTCGTGGCGCGGGATGCTGGTCGCGGGTGCGGACAACGCGTCGCCGAGCCACGGGCTGAACCCGACGACCGCGGAACCGCAGTCCGGGTTGTGGTTCGGGAAGACCGACGACCTGTGGAACTTCGGCAAGCCGGCCGGCTGGGGCGGGCCGTGGTGGGAGACAACGGTTTCCGCCGGTGTTCCGTCCGATCCGTACCTGATGACCGGCTTCGACGGGAAGTGCGTGCACCTGGAGAACTTCTCCGACACCGCGATGACGTTCACGATCGAGATCGACTTCCACGGACACGGCCGGTTCGGCGCGGTGGAAACGCTGACGGTCGAGCCCGGAAACATTCGGACACACGTTTTCCCGCCGGGTTTCAGCGCGCACTGGGTGCGGGTGGTCAGCGACACCGACGGTGTGGCGAGTGCCCAGTTCGTCTATACGTGACGATTACGGGATGGCAGACATGGAGAGAGCCGGTAGTCCGAGTCCGTTGCAGCTGGTCAAGCGGGCCCTGCCCGAGCTGAACGGGGCGATGCAGCGGGTCGCCGAGCACATCCTGGCGAGCCCGGACGACGTCGCGCGCGGCTCGATCACCAAGCTCGCCGAGGCCGCGCAGACCTCGGCCGCGACCGTCACCCGGCTGTCCACCCACCTCGGGTACGGCGGGTACCCGGCGCTCCGGGCCGCACTCGCGATGGAGGTCGGGCGCGGCATGGAAGCGGGATGGACCAGCGACATCGGGCTCGCGATCGGCCCGGCCGACCCGCCCGAGCAGGTGCTCAACGTCCTCGCGTCCACCCAGGCGAACGCGCTCCGGAACGCGCTGGCCGCGATCGACCTGACCGCCGCCACCCGGGTCGCGGACGCGATCGCGGGCGCCCGGCGTACCCACATCTACGGCGAGTGGGGTGACGCGATCCCGGCCCGCGAGCTGTACATCCGGCTGCTCCGGATCGGCATCCCGGTGTGGTTCTTCGACGGCCCGCAGTCGTCGCAGATCGGCGCCGGCCTGCTCGGCGCGGGCGATGTCGCGCTGACCGTGACCCGGTCCGGTACCGACGCGACCACCCTCGAGTACCTCTCCCGGGCCCGCGAGGAGGGCGCGCTCGCGGTCGCGATCAGCGGGATGCCGGACGCGCCGATCAGCCGGGTCGCCGACATCACGCTCGACACCGGTACGCCGAACGGCGCGAACTGGACCGAGTTCTTCGCCGGCCGCGCCAGCGACGTCCTCACGGCCGGGTTGTTGTTCGTCCTCGTCGCACAGCGGGTGCCCGACCACCTGACCGCACATCATCCGAACGGGCCGGGGCAGCCCGTCGTACAGCCAGATCTCTGAAAGGTTCGTGCATGCAGCAGCTCGAGGTCCAGTCCGATCTGACCGTCGTCGGTGGCGGGCTCGCCGGGATCTGTGCGGCGATCGGCGCCGCGCGGCAGGGCAGCACCGTGGCACTGGTGCAGAACCGGCCGGTGCTCGGTGGCAACTCGTCCAGCGAGGTACGGGTGTGGGTGTGCGGCGCGACCGCGCACGGCGTCCAGAGCTTCGCGCGGGAGACCGGCATCATGGGTGAGCTGTTCGTCGAGAACCAGTTCCGGAATCCGCTCGGAAACCCTTATTACTGGGACCTCGTGCTGCTGGAGGCGGTCCGCGCGGAACCGCGGATCACGCTGTACCTGAACACCGACGTGCGGTCCGTCGAGGCCGACGGCGACGAGATCCGCTCGGTGACCGGCTGGCAGCTGGGGTCCGAGAAGGAGATCCGGTTCGTCAGCCCGGTGTTCGTGGACTGCTCCGGAGACGGGCTGGTCGGGGTACTGGCCGGGGCGGAGTACCGCACCGGGCGGGAGCCGCGGTCGCAGTACGACGAGTCCTGGGCGCCCGACGTACCGGACTCGAACACACTCGGCAGCACGATCCTCTTCTACAGCAAGGACGCCGGGGAACCGGTCCGTTTCGTGCCGCCGACGTTCGCGCGGGACGTCACCGAGACCGCGATCCCGGACCGCCGGGTGATCCGGACCGACATGAACGGTTGCGCGTTCTGGTGGATCGAGTGGGGCGGCGAGCTGGACGTCGTCGACGACAACGAGGCGATCCGGGACGAGCTGCAGGCCGTCGTCTACGGGATCTGGGACTACATCAAGAACAGCGGCAACTTCGACGCCGACAACCTGACCCTGGAATGGATCGGATCGGTTCCCGGAAAACGTGAGTACCGGCGTTTCCTGGGCGATCACGTGCTGACCCAGCACGACGTCCTCGAACAGCGCGAGTTCGACGACCGGGTGGCGTTCGGCGGCTGGTCGATCGACCTGCATCCGCCCGGCGGTGTGTACGCGTCCGAGCGCGGCTCGAAGCACTGGTTCTCGGACGGCGCGTACCACATCCCGCTGCGATCGCTGTACTCGCGGAACGTGCGGAACCTGTGGATGGCCGGACGGAACATCAGCGCGAGCCACGTCGCGTTCGGGACCACCCGGGTGATGGCGACCTGCGCGGTGATCGGCGAGGCCGCCGGCATCGGCGCGGCAGTTGCCCTCCGCAACGGCCTGACGCCGCGCGAGCTTGCCCACGACAACTTCGGCCTGATGCGGAACGCCTTGACCCGCGCCGATTCCTCGGTCCTCGGCGTCCGCGACGACGACCCCGCGAACCTCGCGCTCACGGCCTCCGTCACCGCGTCGTCGACGCTGACCCGTCCCGCCCACGAGGTCTCGTCCGGCACCGTGCCGCTCACCACCGACCTCGGCATGGTCCTCCCGGTCGACCCGGCGCTCGACGGTTTCGACCTGCTCGTCGACTCGCACGGCGGCACCCTCACCGTCGAACTCCACGACCCCGGAAAGCCGCAGAACTACCTGCCCGCCGAACTCGTCGACACCTGCACCGTCGACCTCCCGGCCGGCGAGAAACGCTGGATCCGGATCCCGCTGAGCTGGCGACCGTCCCAGCCGTCAAACGCTTTCCTGGTACTTCGGAAAACGCCGGACGTCGCCGTCCACACCGCCGAGACCGCCCTCCCCGGCACCGTGCACTTCGCCCACCGCGACCCCGCGCCCGACGAGGAATGGACCGAACAGTTCCGCGCCTGGAAACACATCCTCCCGCGCACCGGCCTGTGCCTCCGCCTCGGCGAAACCACGGCGTACGCCCCCGAAAAGGTCCTCGGCGGCTACGCCCGCCCGTACGGCGGTCCCAACCTCTGGTCCTCCGAAGACCTCGCCTGGGACCCCAACCCCTGGCTGGAACTCACCTGGCCAAGCCCCGTAACCCTCTCCGAGCTCGTGGTCGTCCTCGACGCCGACGTCCAGGAAGATCTCATCAACCTCCACCACCACCGCACCCCCTTCGAGTCCCTCCCCACCCTCCTCGCCGACTACACGCTGGAAGTCCGCAACGCAGACACCCCCTGGGAACCGATCGCCCAGGTCACCGACAACCACCACCGCACCCAACACCACCACCTCCCGACCCCCACCCAAGCCACCCACCTCCGCCTGACAGCCCACAAAACCAACGGCGCCCCCCGCGCCCACGTGGTCTCGATCCGGGCGTACTAGTACCGCCAGTCGAGCTCGTGGTCCAGCATCCAGTGGGTGAGAGCCTCGGCGACCTTGGGTGATCTGGCCGCACCGGTCAGGAGGTCCGAGAGCACCTGGCTCGGTGCGGCCAGGCGGAGGCCGGTGGTGGTCTTGCGGGTGCGGGTGTAGACGACGTCGGAGGGCGGCTCGGCAAGGACGATGGTCCGTCTTGTCGCCGGGATCAGCTCCCAGGTGTTGGCGGCTGCCTCGGCGTTCGGGGTGTAGATCACGGTTGGGCCGTTGGGGGTTTCCGGTGCCCAATGCTGCGCCGCGCGAGTTCCGGTCAGGGCGTGGCGGACGGGACTGTCGGCGATGCGGTCGAGGAGCGGCGGTGCTCCTGGCTTGGTTCGCCAGGAGGTCAGGGCACAGTCGCTGAAGCGGAAGTCCTTGTTCCAGCGGTGCAGGAGGGTCAGCCAGTTGGGAACGGAGACGACGCCCTGGGTGTGGCGTTCTACCAGTTCTTCCTGTTCCAGATGGGCGATGAGTGCGCGGATCGTGGCGGCGTCGACGCCGGCGGTGGTGACGAGGTCGTGGGTTGTCCACAGGCTGCGGAAGTCGAGGAGGGCGCGAATCACCAGGACTGCGCTGTCCCCGGACAGGGGAGTGCGGGAAGAAGGGGTCATCACCGCGCTCCCGGGTCGCCGGCCGATCGGGCTCTGAGGCCGAGCGGCACAGTGGCTCGAACGGTCCAGACATACCGCTGATCTTCTTGGCGCAGTTCGAGCAGGCTGATGTCGGTCAGTTGCGTCCGGGCGAGCTCGCCGTCGACCGAGTCCAGGTACCGGCGGATAGGACCGGCAGGAGCCGTCTTGTTCCAGTAGCCCAACGAGATGTGCGGCTGGAGCTCAGGCAGGTGTGGGACCGAGTCGGTTCCCCAGACGTCGCTGATCGCGGACCGAAGGTGAGCCTGGAGCCGGCGCATCCGATTCACCGGCGTGACCGGAAGTTGCAGGCTTTCGGCATCGACGATCGGAGGCTCGATCAAGATCTCGAAGGGCTGCACGTGGTCGAGCCGGCGGCGGGTGGCCACGACGATCAGCTCGAGGTCGGACTCCGGGACACGATCGGCGAAACCGATACCTTGCATCGTCAGGTGCAGAAGCTCTGCCGGGACCAGCGAGATTCCGGTGAGAGATCGGAGCGGCGGCTGGTACGCGGCGTGCAGGTCGAGCAGCGCCGCGTCGCCGGGGAAGATGACGTGCCAGGTGTAGAACGATCGGCCGGGACGCCAGTTCGGATGGGAGTTCCAGTGATCCCGTACGTCATCCATCATCTCTGGTTCCCTCTCGCACGAGCAGTGGTCGGACGACCGGGCAGCCCCGGGAGCTGGGTGAACTCGACGATGCGATCGCGCAACAGCCGGCCCTTCGGGCTGCGGGCGTACGGCGCTGTGAGGACTCCGACCTCGGCGATGCGTTGGAGCAGCGGGCGGACCCGGTACTCCGGTGGTAACTGCAGGACCGGCTCGGCCGCTTCGAGCGCGCCGTCGAGCTCGCCGAGGAGCAGGCGGGCCTTCGCCTGTTGCAGACGGGCCATCCGTTCGGAGCCGAGATTGCGCAGCGCGTACGGCGCCGTCTCGAACTGGGCGACGCTGTGGTCGGCGTGGTTCGCGGTGTGCTGCGCGTCTCCGAACGCGAGGTAGGTGTCCGCCCAGAATCCCTCGGCGCGTTCCGGCGTACACAACAGCACGCCGCCGGGCTCGGACTCTGCCGGACGCACGTTCAGCGTCTGGGCGATGTTGAGGAGTTCGAGGGCCTTGTCCGGACGGTCCGCACGCGCGAGATCGACCGAGGCTGCGCTGGCGAGGAACAGCCGCGCCGTACCGGCCGCGTAACGCAGGCCGTCCTGCGCGTACTCCGCGGCCCGGGCGAAATCGTCCTGCCAGAAGGCGGCGGTGTGCTGGGTCGCACGGATCCAGCCCCGCAGTACGTCGTGATCGGCCGCCTCCGCGCACGCCCACGCGGTCCGGGTGTGGCTCTCGGCGACGTCGGGACGGCCGAGGTCGACCGACATCCAGGCGAGCAGCGTGATCGCCCAGCCGGCCGCCGAGTACAGGTCCCGGGACTGGCGCGGCGACTGGTTGCCGGCCAGTAGCGTGAACGCGCGGTCGCGGATCGCGCGGCTCTTGCCGAACAGGTGCCGGGTCGGGGTCCGCAGGTACGACTGGGCGATCCGCTCGATGTCGGCCTGGAGTTGCTCGACGGTGAGCTCGCCGACGTTCGACTCCTCGGCGTACGACAGCAAGGTGATCGACTCGTCACCGGCGTTCAGCACCTCGTCGTCGTGGCCGAGCATCGACGGCGGCGTCTGCTCCGGGTCGAACGTCGTGGCGCCGGCAGGCGGGAAGAACCCGAGTTCGTTGTCGGAGGCAACACGCAGGAGATGCCGCAGGCCGGAACGGTACGCCGCACCGGGCCAGCGCACGGCGCCCCGTTCGAGCTTGGCGATGTAGTGGCCGTCGAGCTCGTACCGGACGTCGGTCGTCTCCCACAGCCAGGTGCAGATGGCGTCGGCGAGCTCGCCGCGGGACATGTGTTCGCCCGGCGCGCGGAGTGACGGGACGCGCTCGCGCGCTGCCCGCAACAAGTCGTTGGGCTCTGGCATGGCGGTAACTGTAAGGCGCCGAACACCCTCTGCGACGGGGAAAACGGGCGTTGTGGATGATCTGCCCCGGCATGCCCTGAGATGCCCCGAATCCCTGGTGGAAAAGGGGTTTTCGAGGGCTGTGGACGGGGGTCGGTGTCGGAGTTGGGTGGTTCAGTGGGCTCGGTCGGCCGGGATGACGCTTGCTGAGCGTGTTCACGACGGGGCATCCCGGGGCATCCAGGGGAAGCCCTTCGGGTCGTGGGTGCTGGATAGAGTTGGCGGGTGGCCGAGGAAGCCGTTACTACGTTGCACGCCGAGCTGGCGCGGTTCGGGCGGGTGGAGGAAGGGTTCGCCCTGCTCGAGGTGTTCCTGGAGGTGGCGCGGGAGCGGTTGGGTGCGGTGGTGCTGGATCCGGTGGGGTTGCGGTTGCCGGAGGAGATGACTGATGACCGGGTGCTGGCGCAGAAGCTGATCGACGAGCTCGAGCAGGAGACCGTGGGGAAGGCGCGCGGGGTGGAGCGCGGGTACGACATGGAGGACGAGCAGGCGCGGTGGGACTTCGTCCGGCTTGCGTACAGCTCGAATCAGGCGACGGTGTGGAGCCTCCGGCAGCGTACGACGTACTTCGAGGTCAGCGGGCGTGAGCGGGCGACGTACTGGTTGCCGGAGAGTTTGAAGGGGGAGTACTTCGGGGCGTTGCGTGGACGTGGATGGGCGATCCCGGAGGGCTGGCTGGAGGCGGTGGCCAGGCAGCCCAAGCCATGGTGGAAGCGCGGGGCGTGGTCCGGTTAGCTCAGGGCCGGTAGGCGGGTGAGGGCTGCGGCGACGGCGGACTGGATGTCGGCGTCCTCCCAGGTGCGGTCGACGATGGTGTTGGACAGGTAAGCGTCGTACGCGGCCAGGTCGAGGTGGCCGTGGCCGCACAGGGCGGTGAGGATGACCTTCTCCTCGCCGGATTCCTTGCAGAGCAGGGCTTCCTCGATGGCGGCGGCCAGCGCGTGGGTCGGCTCGGGGGCCGGGACGATTCCTTCGGTCCGGGCGAACTGGACGCCGGCGGCGAAGCACTCGGACTGGGGTTTGGCGACCGCCTCGAGCTCACCGGTCTCGTACAGGTGGCTGATCAGCGGACTCATGCCGTGGTACCGCAGGCCGCCGGCGTGGATCGGGTCCGGGACGAAGTCGTGGCCGAGCGTGTGCATCTTCATCAGCGGCGTCATCCCGATGGTGTCGCCGAAGTCGTACGCGTAGGTGCCCTGGGTCAGCGACGGGCAGGCGGCCGGCTCGACCGCGCGCACCACCGGGGACATCCGGCCGGCCCACTTCTCCCGCAGGAACGGGAACGCCAGGCCGCCGAAGTTCGACCCGCCGCCGGTGCAGCCGACGATCAGGTCCGGGGTCTCGCCGACCATCGCGAGCTGGATCAGCGCCTCCTCGCCGATCACGGTCTGGTGCAGGAGGACGTGGTTCAGCACCGAGCCGAGCGCGTAGTGCACCTCCGGGTCCTGGACCGCGGCCTCGACCGCCTCGCTGATCGCGATCCCGAGCGAACCGGTCGACTCCGGGTCGGCCGCGAGGATCTTCCGGCCGGCGTCGGTCAGCTCAGACGGGCTCGGGTGCACGGTCGCGCCGAAGACCTGCATCATCGTCCGCCGGTAAGGCTTCTGGTCGTACGACGCGCGGACCTGCCAGACCTCGCAGTCCAGCCCGAACTGCGCGCAGGCGAACGCGAGCGCCGTACCCCATTGCCCCGCGCCGGTCTCGGTGGTGAGCTTCCGGACGCCGGCCTTGGCGTTGTAGTACGCCTGCGGGACGGCCGTGTTCGGCTTGTGCGATCCGGCCGGGGAGACGCCCTCGTACTTGTAGTAGATGTGCGCCGGGGTGTCGAGCGCCTTCTCCAGCCGATGCGCCCGGTACAGCGGGCTGGGCCGCCAGAGCCGGTAGACGTCGAGCACTTCGCCGGGAATGTCGACGTACTGCTCCTGGGAGACCTCTTGCAGGATCAGGTCCATCGGGAACAACGGCGTGAGGTCGTCGGGCCCGATCGGCTGCCCCGTCCCCGGGTGCAGCACCGGCGGCGGAGGCGTCGGCAGGTCGTGAAGCACGTTGTACCAACGCGTCGGCAGCTCGTCCTCTGGCAGCAGAATCTTCGTCGGCGTCATGTACGCAAAGTTATTCCCGCACCGCCGCCCCGACAATGCCCTCAACCGGAACTTCCCCCGCACTCATCCGGACCTCACGCGGGTACTGCCGCGGGGGCTCCTAGCCATTCGTCGATTTCGGTGAGGAGGGACTTTTGGGTTTCGGGTGGGGCGGTGGAGGCGAGGACGGAGGCGCGGGCCAGGTCGGCGAGTTCGGGGTCGGTGAAGGCGTGGACGGTGCGGGCGGTTTCGTACTGTTCGGCCAGGCGGGAGCCGAACAGGAGGGGGTCGTCGGCGCCGAGGGCGATGCGGGCGCCGGCTTCGTAGAGGGTGCGGAGGGGGACATCTTCGGGGCGGCGGTAGACGCCGAGGGAGACGTTGGAGGCGGGGCAGACCTCGAGGGCGATGCCGGCGTCGACCACGCGTTTGAGGAGGTCGGGGTCCTCGACGGAGCGGACGCCGTGGCCGATGCGGCCGGCGCCCAGTTCGTCCAGGCAGGTGCGGACGGTGGCGGGGCCGCACAGCTCGCCGCCGTGCGGGGCGGCGAGCAGGCCGGCGTTGCGGGCGATCCGGAAGGCGGGCGCGAACTCGGAGGTGGTGCCGCGACGTTCGTCGTTCGACAGGCCGAAGCCGACCACGCCGCGGCCGACGTACTGGGTGGCGAGGCGGGCCAGGGTGCGGGCGTCGAGGGGGTGCCGGGTGCGGTTCGCGGCGATGATCACCTGGACGTCGATCCCGGTGGTGGCGGCCGCGTCGCGGGCGGCGTCCAGGACCAGGTCGGTGAACTCGGTGATGCCGTGGAAGCGGTTCGCGTAGCCGGACGGATCGACCTGGATCTCCAGCCAGCGCGAGCCGTCGGCGCGGTCGTCCTCGGCCGCTTCGCGCACCAGCCGGCGGACGTCGTCCTCGGTCCGCAGCACCGAGCGCGCGATGTCGTACAGCCGCTGGAACCGGAACCAGCCGCGCTCGTCGGCCGCGGACAGCTCCGGCGGCCAGTCGGTGCGCAGCGCGTCCGGCAGCCGGACGCCGTGCTTGTCGGCCAGCTCGACCAGCGTCAGATGCCGCATCGAGCCGGAGAAGTGCAGATGCAGGTGCGTCTTGGGCAGCACCCGCAGATCCCGCTGCGTCATCACAGAAGGTTACCGACGCACAGCGCCGAGAGAGAAATCGGACCGCCGACACTCACCAAGAGCCGCGGGGTTGGTGAGTCTCGGAGGTTCATCTCAGCTCAGCAGCTTGGCGATCCGGGTGAGGCCTTCGGTCAGGTCGTCGTCGCCGAGGGCGTAGGACAGGCGCAGGTACCCCGGTGCGCCGAACGCCTCGCCCGGTACGACGGCCACCTCGACCTCGTCGAGGATCACGTCGGCGAGCTCCGCCGAGGTCGACGGCGTACGGCCCGCGATCGGCTTGCCGAGGACGCCCTTCACCGACGGGTACGCGTAGAACGCGCCGGTCGGCTCCGGGCACTCGACGCCGGGGATCTCGTTGAGCATCCGGACCATGGTCCGGCGCCGCCGGTCGAACGCGACCTTCATCTCGTCGACCGCGCTGAGATCGCCGGACACCGCGGCGAGCGCGGCCCGCTGGGCGACGTTGCAGACGTTCGAGGTCTGGTGCGACTGCAGGTTGGTCGCGGCCTTGATGACGTCCTTCGGCCCGATCATCCAGCCGACCCGCCAGCCGGTCATCGCGTACGTCTTCGCGACCCCGTTCAGTACGACGGTCTTGTCCGCGAGCTCCGGCACCGCGACCGGGATCGACGTCGCCCGTACGTCGCCGTACGTCAGGTGCTCGTAGATCTCGTCGGTGACCACCCACAGGTCGTGCTCGAGCGCCCAGCGGCCGATCGCCGCGATCGCCTCCGGGCTGTCGACGGCGCCGGTCGGGTTCGACGGCGAGCAGAACAGCAGCACCTTGGTCCGCGGGGTCCGGGCCGCCTCGAGCTGCTCGACCGTGACGCAGTAGTTCTGCGACTCGTCGGCCAGCACCTCGACCGGTACGCCGCCGGCCAGCCGGATCGCCTCCGGGTACGTCGTCCAGTACGGCGCCGGGAGCAGCACCTCGTCGCCCGGGTCGAGCAGCGTCGCGAACGCGTTGTAGACGGCGTGCTTGCCGCCGTTGGTGACCAGCACCTGCGACGGCTCGATCTCGTACCCGGAGTCGCGGCGGGTCTTGTCCGCGATCGCCTGCTTCAGCTCGGGCAGGCCGCCGGCCGGGCTGTACCGGTGGTTCTTCGGGTCCCGGGCCGCCGCGACCGCGGCCTCGACGATGTAGTCCGGCGTCGGGAAGTCCGGTTCGCCGGCGCCGAACCCGATCACCGGCCGGCCCGCGGCCTTGAGCGCCTTCGCCTTGCTGTCCACCGCCAGCGTCGCCGATTCACTGATGGCGCCGATCCGCGCCGAGATCCTGGAACCCATACGCCCATCCTGGCACCCCGGCGCCGCGACGGCCCGGGGCGTATCACTGGGTGACGCCCGAGGGAACGCGCCGGGGGTGCTGTCCGTTGGGACCTGCTGGAGGCTGTATGGTTCTGACCGCGGTGCGGCGTCCGGCAATGGGACCCGTGCGGAGGCTGAGTTCGACCACGTGGCTCAGACCCCGTACACTTCTCTAGTCCGGGCGTTGATGGCCCTGATCCGGCATGCCCGAGATCAGGTCCCACGCGGCGTCCGGATGGATTGCAGAGGGCACTAGCTCAACTGGCAGAGCATCGGTCTCCAAAACCGAAGGTTGGGGGTTCAAGTCCCTCGTGCCCTGCAAATCCTGACCGGCGCAGGGCCGGTCAGGCCGCCGCTAGCGAAAGAGGTAGGTCGTGACGGAGACGCGCACCCCGGCACCGTCCGGCGCCGGCAAGCCCGCGGAGGGCAAGCAGGGCAGGGGCCTGCTGCGCTTCTACCGGCAGGTGGTCGCCGAGCTCCGCAAGGTGGTCTGGCCCACTCGCAAGCAGCTGTCCACCTACTTCGTGGTCGTCCTGACCTTCGTGGTGTTCGTCATCGCGATCGTCTCGGTCCTCGACCTCGCCTTCGGCTGGGCGATGTTCAAGGTCTTCGGCTGAGGAACGCCGGCCACGACCAACTGTAGGTCCCGGGCGCCCGGCCCGGACTGAAACAGACAAGACCCCCGATGCACAGATGACGGAGTACGACGTGTCCGAGCGCGACGACGAGGTCCTCGACTACGAGGACGAGTTCGACGTATCCGACTCCGACGACGACCTCGATCTCGACTTCGACGAGAACGCCACCGACGACGACCTGTTCGGTGACGACGACGATGACGACGACCCGTTCGCGGACCTCGACGACGAGGACGAGAGCGGCAACGAGGACGACGACGAGACCGACGACGACGAGTACTCCGCCGACGACGAGGCCGAGACGCCGAAGCCGGACGCGGACACGTCCGACGACGAGCCGGTCGTGGTGGTCCCGGCGGCCGACGAGTCCGAGGTCACCGAGGTGGTGACCGCCGCGGACGTCGACGACGCCGAGGAGGAGCTCGCCGAGGAGACCGCGGAGACCGCGCCGCTGACCACCGCCGAGCCGGCCGCCGCGCCGGACGAGGTGGTCTTCTCCAGCGCCGGCGCCACGGACGAGGACGACGACGCGACCGACGGCGACGACGAGACGGACGACGAGACCGTCGCGGAGGCGGAGCCCGAGGAGCCGGGCGACCCGCTCGAGGAGCTGCGCTCCCGGCTGCGGTCGCAGTTCGGCGACTGGTACGTCGTGCACACGTACTCAGGGATGGAGAACCGGGTCAAGGGCAACCTGGAGAACCGGATCAACTCCCTGAACATGGAGGACTACATCTTCGAGATCATCGTGCCGACCGAGGAGGTCGCCGAGATCAAGAACGGGCAGCGCCGGATGGTGAAGCGCACGGTGCTGCCGGGCTACGTGCTGGTCCGGATGGATCTGACCGACGAGTCCTGGTCGACCGTGCGGCACACGCCGTCGGTGACCGGCTTCGTCGGGAACAGCCAGAAGCCGGTCCCGCTCAGCCTCGAAGAGGTGGAGAAGATGCTCGCTCCGGCCGTCGTGGCGGCGGCCGAGGCGGCGGCAGCCGAAGCCGGTGCCGCACCTGCCAAGACCGCGGCCAAGAAGAAGGTCGAGGTCGCCGACTTCGGTGTCGGGGACTCGGTCATGGTGGTCGACGGGCCGTTCGCGACCCTGCACGCCACAGTCACGGAGATCAACGCCGAGGCCCAGCGGATCAAGGCCCTGGTTGAGATCTTCGGCCGGGAGACCCCGGTGGAACTCAGCTTCAACCAGATCCAGAAAGTCTAAGGACCCGACAGAATGCCTCCCAAGAAGAAGATCGCTGCCCTGGTCAAGGTGCAGCTCCAGGCCGGTGCTGCGACGCCGGCCCCGCCGGTCGGTACCGCGCTCGGTCCGCACGGCGTCAACATCATGGAGTTCTGCAAGGCGTACAACGCCCAGACGGAGTCCATGCGTGGAAACGTCGTACCGGTCGAGATCACGATCTACGAAGACCGTTCCTTCACGTTCGTCACCAAGACGCCGCCGGCGCCGGAGATGATCAAGAAGGCCGCCGGTCTGCAGAAGGGCTCGGCCGTCCCGCAGCGGGACAAGGTCGGCAAGATCAGCAAGGACCAGGTGCGCGAGATCGCCACCACGAAGATGCCGGATCTGAACGCCCGTGACATCGACGCGGCGATGAAGATCATCGAGGGTACGGCGCGCTCCATGGGCGTCGTCGTCGACGGCTGATCGCACCTAATCCAGAAGTAGTCGTGGCAGGGCGAAGTGCCGCCCGGAGACCACACCCCAGAGAGGAACAGCAGTAATGGCACAGCGCAGCAAGGCTTACCGCGCCGCCGCGGAGAAGATCGACTTCGATCACCTGTACACGCCGCTGGAAGCGATCCGGCTGGCGAAGGACGCGGCCGGTAGCAAGAAGTTCAACTCCACCGTGGACGTGGCGATGCGTCTCGGGGTCGACCCCCGCAAGGCCGACCAGATGGTGCGTGGCACCGTCAACCTTCCGCACGGTACCGGCAAGACGGCACGGGTCCTCGTCTTCGCCACCGGTGAGAAGGCCGAGCAGGCGAAGGCCGCCGGCGCCGACTTCGTCGGTGACGACGACATGATCAAGAAGGTGACCGACGGCTGGCTGGACTTCGACGCCGTCGTCGCCACCCCGGATCTGATGGGCAAGGTCGGCCGCCTCGGTCGCGTACTCGGCCCGCGTGGTCTGATGCCGAACCCGAAGACCGGCACCGTCACCCCTGACGTGACCAAGGCCGTGTCGGACATCAAGGGCGGCAAGATCGAGTTCCGGGTCGACCGGCACGCGAACCTGCACTTCATCATCGGCAAGGCTTCCTTCGACGAGGCCCAGCTGGTGGAGAACTACAGCGCCGCGCTCGAGGAGATCCTCCGGCTGAAGCCGGCCAGCTCCAAGGGCCGCTACATCAAGAAGACGGTCTTCTCGACCACGATGGGTCCGGGTGTCCAGGTTGACCCCAACCTCACCCGCAACCTCGCCGAGGACCAGGTCGACGCCTGACCCCTCACCCTTCACCACCACCAAGCCCCCGGGACCACCTCCCGGGGGCTTGCTGCTTGCCGGAAGGGGGTTGCCCCCTCAAATGGAGGGTTGCCCCGTTGGAAATTCGAGGGGGCAACCCTCCACTTCATGGGGCAGGGCCTGCTCAGGGGTTGGTGATGCCGGTGATGAGGTCGGGGGTGAGCGAGCGGGGGGAGGCGTGGCCGCTCAGCCGGAGGCTGTGGGCGAGCTCTTCGGCCAGATCCGTCAGGAGGCGGGTCACGCCGGGCGCGGAGTCGACGGTCAGCGCCCAGAGGGCGGGGCGGCCGACGAACACGGCGCGGGCGCCGAGGGTGAGCGCGGTGAGGATGTGCTCGCCGCGCCGGATACCGCCGTCGACGTACAGCTCGACGTTGCTGCCGGCAACGGCTTCGGCGACCTCGGGGAGCGCCTGCGCGGTCGGGATCGAGCCGTCGAGCTGACGGCCGCCGTGGTTCGACACGATCACGCCGGCAGCGCCCGCGTCCGCGCAGCGCTTGGCGTCGTCGCCGCGCAGGACGCCCTTCACCACCACCGGTAGGCCGGTGCGTTCGGCGAGCCAGCCGATCACGTCCGGGTTCAGGTCGTCGGCCTTGGCAAGGTCGTCGTCGGTCCAGTCGCCGGCGGGCAGGTTGGCGAGCAGCTGGCCGGGTTTCACCAGGTCCCAGACGGTTTCGCCGTCGTCCTCCTTGCGGCCGACGACCGGGGTGTCGACGGTCAGTACGACGGCCCGCGCGCCGGCGGCGACGGCCGCGTCGAGCATCCGCCGGGTGATGTCGCGGTTCCGGACGACGTAGATCTGCAGCCACCACGGGACGCCGGTGGCGCCGAGCTCGGCGAACGTCGAGCCCGCGTTGCTGGAGACGCCGAGCACGGACCGGGCCGCGGTGACGCCGCGCGCCATCGCGAGTTCGCCGTCCGGGTCGGCCATCCGCTGCATCGTCGACGGTGCCACCAGGACCGGGGCGTCGACCGGCGTACCGAGCACCGTGGTGCCGAGGTCGAGGTGCGAGACGTCGTTCAGGACGCGGGGCCGGAAGCGGTAGGCCGACCAGGCGGCGGTGGCCTCGCCGACGCTGACGCCGGCCGCGGAGCCCTGCCGGTAGTAGCGGTGCACGGCCTCGGGCAGCTTCTCGGCGGCCGCGCTCTCCAGAGTGTCGATCCAGCGCATGCGGCCCATGGTCGCACCCGGGCGCCGCCGGCGGGGAGTGCATTTCCGGGCGGCCCTGTAGACTTGACCGCATGACGCAGTACGGGCGGCGATTTCTGCGCCCCGGCCGGCACGACGGTGCCGACGGGGTGAGCTGCTGCTGCGCTCTCTCCTGAGGTGACCGCGGCCGACCGGGGTGGACCCCCCGTCGAGACCGTCACCTGTGGAGAAAGCTCATGTCTGTCCTCACCGTTGAAGAACTGCACGCTGCCCTCGCGCTCCGCGACCTCAGCGATCCGGCCCAGGGCCCGCACGCCGTCCAGCTCGTCGTCGAGGCGATCCGTACGGCGCTCGGCACGGCTTGGCCGTACACCGAGATCTGGACCCGCCGCGACCATCCGGTCGTCCCGCTCGCGGACAACTACGACAACCTCGGCTACGCCACCGGCGCCGTCACCCGGGAGGCCCGGTACACGCGCTACGTCTCGGAGAACGAGGTACTGCGGAGCCACACGTCCGCGATGATCCCGCCGGCGCTTCGCGAACTCGCGGGCTCGGAGGCGTCCGACGTACTGATGATCTGCGCGGGCATCTGCTACCGGCGGGACTCCGTCGACTGGCAACACACGGGTACGCCGCACCAGCTCGACCTGTGGCGGGTCAGCCGGAACGTCACGCTCGGCGAACCCGAGCTGGAGGACATGATCGCCCGCCTGGTCGACACCGTCCTGCCGGGGCAGACGTACCGCACCGTGCCGGCGGTGCACCCGTACACGATCCACGGCCGGCAGATCGACGTCCTGCTGGACGACCAGTGGATCGAGATCGGCGAGTGCGGTGTCGCGGCGCCGCACGTACTGCGGATGGCCGGGCTGGACGAGAGCTGGACCGGGCTGGCGATGGGCCCGGGTCTCGACCGGCTGATGATGCTGCGCAAGGGGATCCGCGACATCCGGCTGCTCCGGTCCACCGATCCTCGGGTGGCGGGGCAGATGCTGGACCTGACGCCGTACAGGCCGGTCTCGTCGATGCCGCCGGTCCGCCGCGACCTGTCCGTGGTGGTGGACGCGGCCGCGGACGTATCGGACGAGGTACTCGGCGACAAGGTCCGGGCCGCGCTGGGCCTGGATGCCGATGCCGCGGAGTCGCTGGAGGTGCTGGGCGAAACGTCGTACGACGACTTGCCGACGAGTGCCCGGGAGCGTCTCCAGATGACGCCTGGTCAACGGAACGTGCTGGTCAGACTGGTCCTGCGGCCGGTGGACCGGACCCTCACCGACGCGGAGGCGAACGTCCTGCGGGACAAGGTCTACCGCGCCTTGCACCAGGGCCCGGTGCTGGAGCTGATCAGCGCTTGAGCTCGCGGGCCGCCACCAGGAACGCGCAGATCGCGAGCGGTACCTCGAGCAGTACCGCCTCGGTCAGCGAGAGCGTCCGGTCGAACCCGGCCGCCGCCGTACTCACGTCGAACCAGGCGTCGGCGATCAGCAGCGTTCCGGCGGCCATCGCGGTCAGAGTGGCGTGCCTGTTGCCCTTGTGGAGCAGGTACGCCGTGAGGCCGGCGGCGATCGCGGTGGCGCAGTCCAGACCGATCCAGGTCAGCTTCCAGTGACCGGCCTGGTACGTGCTCGGCAGCGTCGCCGCGAGGATCAAGCACCACGGCAGCAGTACCGCCGCGACCCCGGCGGCTACCATCGCGGCCAGGCCGCCGGGGGAGCGGCGGGCCCGGATCCGGCCGTCCAGCCGGCCTTCGGCGATGTACTCGTCCAGCGCGTCGGCCACGCGGTCGTCGATCGCGTCACCGAGCTTCCCGTCCATGGCTTGCCCGATCTCAGTGGGGCTGATCGCTGTCGTCGTCATGTCCTCAAGCCTTCCGGGAAGGGCTGTCCGGCACAGTCCGGTCAGCCCACGAACGGGGGTGGGGATAACCCCCGACGGGTTCCGTGGGTTGTCCTGATGCCGTCCGGCGGCACCGACCACGTAAGTTGTGACCGCGAGCAGGCGATGACACGGGGAGGTGATCCGGATGACGGCTGCGGTGAGTCCGGTTCCCCGGACCCCGTGGGGACTCTGGCGATCGCCGTACTTGTGGTTGGCAACGATCCATCTGATCGGCGACGCGGTGGTCGTGCTGACGTCCGGCCTGCTCGTGCTCGCCGCGACCCTCCTGGTCCTCGTGGGCTTCCTGCTGGCACCGATCGGGATCCCGCTGTCGCGGTGGGCGAACCGGTCGGTCTACGCCATCGCCGGCTGGGAACGGGCCCGCGCGCGGGTGACCCGCGGCCAGGAAGTGCCCGCGCTGGTGCCGCCGCAGCGGGCCGGGTCGGCGCTCGAGGACGCGGTGCTGGCGGTCCGGGATCCGGGGCTGTGGCGGCAGTTCCTCTACTACTTCATCCTGTTCTGGGCGGCGTGCGCGTGGCTGTTCCTGGTGCCGGCCATGTGGTCGGTTCCGCCGGTGCTGATCGCGCTGCCGGTGTACTACTCGCGGTTCGCGGCCGGCCAGGCCCAACTCGGGCCGTTCATCGTCGACTCGACGACCCAGGCCACGGTGGTCGCCGTGCTCGCGGCGCTGTTCCTGTATTTCGTCTCGCCCGTGGTCATCCGGGCCGCCTCGTGGTTCGACGGGTGGCTGGTGAAGGAGTTGCTCGGGCCGTCTGAGACCGGCGTACTGGCCGAGCGCGTCCATCAGCTGGTGCAGAGCCGGCAGCAGGTGGTCGACTCGGTCGAGGCCGAGCGGCGCCGGATGGAGCGCGACCTGCACGACGGCGCCCAGCAGCGGCTGGTCTCGCTGGCGATGACGCTCGGCCGGGCGAAGAACCGGCTCGGCGACCGGGAACCGGACGTCCGGGCGCTGATCCAGGAGGCGCACTCGGAGGCCATGCAGGCGATCGCCGAGATCCGGGACCTGACCCGCGGGCTGCATCCCCCGGTGCTGACCGACCGCGGCCTGGACGCGGCGCTGTCGGCGGTCGCGGCGCGGTCGCCGGTGCCGGTCCGGCTGCGCGTCGACGTCCGGCCGAGGCCGCAGCTGACGATCGAGTCGATCGCGTACTTCGTGGTGACCGAGGCGCTCGCGAACGTCGCCAAGCACGCCGACGCCGCGGAGGCGGACGTGCAGGTGGTCCGGAACGACGACGTACTGCGGGTCGAGGTGCGGGACAACGGCCGCGGCGGCGCCGATCCGGCGGGCGGCAGCGGGTTGCGGGGGCTGGCCGACCGGGTGGCCGGTGTGGACGGACGGCTGACGGTGGACAGTCCACCGGGTGGCGGCACGACGCTGATCGCGGAGGTGCCCTGTGGCTGAGGAGGCCGAACGGATGCGGGTCGTGATCGCCGAGGACTCGGTGCTGCTGCGCGAGGGCATCGTGCGACTGCTCGTGGAGCAGGACTGCGAGGTGGTCGCAGCGGTCGGCGACGGCAACACGCTGCTGACCGCGGTCGAGCAGCACCGGCCGGACGTCTGCGTGGTCGACGTCCGGATGCCGCCGACGTTCACCGACGAGGGGCTCCGGGCGGCGCTGGTGCTCCGCGACCAGTACCCGGAGGTCGGCGTGCTGGTGCTCTCGCAGTACGTCGAGGAGCGGTACGCGAGCGAGTTGATCGGCGCGAACCCGGGCGGCGTCGGGTACCTGCTGAAGGACCGGGTGGCCGACGTCGACCAGTTCATCGACGGGCTGCGCCGGGTCGCGGACGGCGGTGCGGCACTGGACCCGGAGGTGATCTCGCAGCTGCTGGTGCGGTCCCGGAAGTCGGATCCGCTGGCCGTGCTGAGCCCGCGGGAACAGGACGTTCTCCGGGCGATGGCCGAGGGCAAGTCGAACGCCGGGATCGCGCAGGCGCTGGTCGTCGGCGAAGGGGCGGTCGAGAAGCACATCAGCAACATCTTCCTGAAGCTGCAGCTGTCCCCGACCGACGGCGAGCACCGCCGGGTGCTGGCGGTCCTGCGATACCTGGGGACGTCGTGACGAGAGCACAGCGGACCATGCTGCTGGTCGGGGTGCTGCCGTTGCTGGTGGTGCTGCTGGCCGGCGGGGCGGGCACCGTGGCGGCGATCCGCGGCAAGCTGCCGTACAGCTACTCGGGGGAGTTCGCGCCCGGGGCGGACGGGGTGCAGATCTTCTCCGACATCTCGACGCAGGTGCTGGCCAGTAACGACGGCAAGGTGCACGTCACGCTCGACGGGTCGTACACCGTGACGAAGCCGGACCTCCAGGTGACCACGCAGGGACGCCAGTTACTGGTCCGGGCGATGTGCCAGGACACGCACTGCAACATCGACGTCACCGTGGAGGTGCCGGCCGAGGCACCCGTTCAGGCGAAGGTCGAGGGCACCTCGATCAACCTGGTCGGGCTGTCGGCCCCGTTGACGGTGCACGCGAGCGACGGGTCCGTCGACCTGGCGCGGATGCGCAGCCCGCAGGTGGCGGTGGACGCGCAGCGCGGATCGATCTCGATGGTCTTCGAGGCCCCGCCGGACCGGGTGTCCGCGACCTCGAGCGACGGGTCGATCACGGTGCAGCTGCCGCGGACGACGTCGTACGCGATCGACGCGGTCGCCGCGCAGGGGTCGACGAATCTGAGCGTGCCGAACGACGCGTCCGCCGCGCACCACCTGTTCCTGCGCAGCAGCTACGGGAGCATCACGGTGCAATAGCCGCGCAGAACGCCTTCGCCTTCTCGGTGATCGACTGCCAGTTGCCGGCGGCCACTTCCGCGGGCGCGACGACGTCCGTCCCGGCGCTGACGGCGAACGCCCCGGCGGCCAGGAAGTCCTTCGCGTTGCCGGCGTTGACGCCGCCGGACGGGATCAGCGGTACGCCGGGGAACGGGCCGTTCAGGTCCTTGAAGTACTTCGGGCCGAGCTGGTGCGCCGGGAAGATCTTCACCGCGGCCGACCCCAGCGCCAGCGCGGTCATCACCTCCGACGGGGTGAACGCGCCGAGCACCACCGGTACGCCGGCGGCCCGCGCGGCCTCGGCGATCGCGGCGGCCTCCGGGCCTTGCCCCGGGGTGACCAGGAACTGCGCGCCCGCGTCGATCGCCTGCGTGGCCTGGCCGGCGGTCTGCACGGTCCCCGCACCGACGACCGCGCCGGTCTCGGCAGCCGTGGCGGCGGCCCGCTCCAGGTGCCGGGGGAGGTCCGGCGTGGTGTACGTGAGCTCGACGACGTGGATGCCGCCGGCCACCAGTGCGGCGCAGAGGTCGCGGGCGTCGGAGATCTCCGGGGCGCGGACGACGGTCAGCACCCGGTCGGCGCGGAGCAGGTCCAGGGTGTTCACAAGGGTTTCCTCTCAGGAGGTTCGGCGTACGGCGCGACCGGGGCGGGCCTCGGTGCGGTGGTGGTCGTCGACGACCGGGACCCCGTTGACCAGCACGTACGGGATCCCTTCGGCCGGTTGACGGGGTTCGGGGAAGGTGGCGGCGTCGCGGACCGTGTCCGGGTCGAACAGCACCAGGTCGGCGGCGTACCCGGTCCGGATCAGCCCGCGGTCGGTAAGCCGCAGCCGCCGGGCCGGGCGGCCGGTGAGGTGGTGGATGCAGTCGGTGAGGTCGAGGACGCCGAGTTCGCGGACGTACCGGGCGAGGTAGCGCGGGAACGTGCCCCACGAGCGCGGATGCGGCTTGCCGCCGACCAGGATCCCGTCCGAGCCGCCGGTGTGCGACCGGTGCCGCATGATCGTCCGGACGTTCTCCTCGTGGCCGACGTGCTGCAGGATCGACGTCGCGAGGTCGTCGGCGAGCAGGATCTCGTAGAAGACGTCCGCCGCGGGCTTCCCGGATCGCGCGGAAAGTGTGGAAATCGTGTTTCCTACCGTTTCCGACAGCGCTTGATTGCGGACGCCGCCGATCTCGATCGTGTCCCACTCGACGACGCAGCCGTGGCAGCCGTCGGTGCCGACCTGCTCGAGTTCGTACGTGATCCGCTCTCGCGCCGCCGGGTCCCGGAGCCGGGCGAGCTGCGCGTCCGGCCCGCCCTCCGCGGTCCAGCTCGGCAGGACCGCTGACAGGGTGGTTGCTCCGGGCAAGTACGGGTAGGTGTCGGTGGTGACGTCGACGCCGGAGGCCAGCGCGTCGTCGATCATCGCGACCAGGTCGGCGCCGCGGCCGGCGTTCGGGCCGAAGTTCATCACCGCATGGGTCAGGTGCAGCGCGCAGCCGGAACGGCGGGCCACGTCGACCATCTCGGCGTACGCCTCGAGCGCGCCCTTGCCGTACGAGCGCTGGTGCGGCGCGTAGTACCCGCCGTACGACGCGACGACCGAGCACAGCTCGACCAGCTCGTCCGTGGTCGCGAACATGCCCGGCGTGTACGTGAGCCCGCTGCTCATCCCGACCGCGCCCTCGCGCAGCCCGTCGGCCAGTAGCTGCTTCATCCGCTCCAGCTCGACCTCCGTTGCGGGACGGTTGGACGTACCAACGACCATCATCCGCAACGTGCCCTGCGGGACCAGGTACGCCGCGTTGCAGGCGATGCCCTCATCGAGCCGGTCCAGGTACCCGGCGACCGTCGACCAGGAGAAGTCGAAGTCGTCCGGCTCGCCGTTCCAGCCGGCGATCTGGCGGCGGACGACGGCCCGCGTCGGGTCGTCGATCGGCGCGAAGGACAGCCCGTCCTGGCCGAGGATCTCCAGCGTGACGCCCTGGCTGACCTTCGCGGTGTGCTCGGGGTTCACCAGGATCTGCAGGTCCGAGTGCGAGTGCATGTCGATGAACCCGGGCGACAGCACCAGCCCGTCGGCGTCGATCGTCCGGTGCGCGGCCGGCAGGTCGGTGCCGATGGCCACGATCCGGCCGGCGTCGACGGCGACGTCCGTGTGATACCCCGGCGCGCCGGAGCCGTCGACGACCAGCGCGCCCGTGATGTTCAGCATCTCAGAAGAACGTCCGGACCAGGTCGACGACGACAGGGTCCGCGCCGTCGGCGTCGTCGACGACCGGGATCAGCCCCCACTTGTCGAAGGCCGTGCACGGATGCGACAGGCCGACTCGCAGTTCGTCGCCGACGACCACCGGGACGTCCCCGAAGTGCAGGAACCCGTGCTGGTCGTTGAGGTTCGTGACCGTCATGCCCGTCGCCGGCAGTACGGGCCCGTCCGCCGTCCGCGGGCGGATCAGCTGCGGCTCCGGCCAGTCCTGGTCGAACGGGAAGTCGCGGCGGCCCGCGTCGAAGATCGCCAGCCCGGGCTCGGGCTGCGAGGTGATCCGGATCCACCCGTGCATTGCGGCCACGAGTTGCTCGCCGTCGGTCCGCGGGTGCTCCCCGAGCGGCGACACCCGGCGGTACAGGCCGTCGTCGTGGGAGATGTAGGCGCCGGACCGCAGTACCACTCGCGCACCTTCGCCCGCCTCGGCGGCGAGGACCTTCGCGACCTGCTCGAAGTACTGGCTGCCCCCGGCGCTGACCACCGGTACGACGTCGGCGTCGTACAGCGGGCGCAGCCGGTGGTGGACCGCCGCCAGGTCGCGCAGGTACCCGCGGACCTCCTCGAGGTTGGCCTCGTCGACGCCGTGCCCGATCGCGCCCTCGTACCCGGCGACCCCGGCCAGCCGCAGCGTCGACGCGTCCGCGATCGCCTGGCCGACCGCCAGCGCGGTCTCGGCGTCGCGGGCCCCGGTCCGGCCGCCGATGCCGCCGACCTCGACCATCACGTCCAGCGGGCGCGCGTCCGGGCCGACGTACGCCGCCCGCGCCTCCTCCATGATCTCGACGGTGCGGACCGAGTCCGCCCACACCGACACCTCGAACGACGGGTCGGCCGCGAGCTCGTCGGCGATCCAGCGCAACTGCAGTGGGGAGATCACCGCGTTCGCGATCAGCACCCGCTGGACGCCGTACGCGCGGGCGACGCCGAGCTGGAACGCGTTCGCGAGCGTGATCGCCCAGGAGCCTGCGTCGAGCTGCATCGCCCACAGCGCGGGCGCCATCGTGGTCTTGCCGTGCGGCGCGAGCTCGACGCCGTGCCGCGTGCACCAGGTGGCGAGGGTGTCGACGTTGTGCCGCAGACCGGGTGCCGAGAGCGTCATCAGCGGCGTCGGCAGCTCGGACAGCCGGGGCCGGTCCGCGAGGATCTCGCGGACGGTCCGGCCCCAGAAGCCCGGTGGCAGCGCCTTGTCCCGCCAGCTCACCTGCTGATCGGCGAGAGCGGCGACGGCGTCGGCATCGTAAGCAGGCATCAGACCCCCTGGAGTTGGGATTGCAGAATATGCAACGCTCATTGCGTATTCTGACTCGTCGGTTGTAGCATCGCGCCCAAAGTCGCGTCAACGCACCCCCATCCCATCACTTCTCCCGCAAGGAGTGCCGATGCCCGAGACAGCCGCGATCTGCCTGGGTGAGGCGATGATCATGCTGGCGGGCGGTTCCGGCCCGCTCGCGGACGTCGAGGTGTTCCGGCGGTCGGTCGGCGGCGCGGAGTGCAACGTGGCCGGCGGACTGACCGCGCTCGGTGTCCCGACCGGCTGGATCTCGCGGCTCGGCGACGACGGCTTCGGTCAGCACGTACTGCGGGACCTGCAGGCGCGCGGCGTCGACGTCGGGGGAGTGGAGCTCGACCCGGTCCGGCCGACGGCGCTCTACGTGAAGGAGTCGGACGGCGGACGGTCCCGGATGCACTACTACCGGACCGGTTCGGCGGCTGCTGCGCTCGCACCCGCCTTCTTGGACCGTCCGGAGGTGCGTGAGCGGCTGGCGCAGGCGAAGCTCGTGCACACGACGGGTATTACCGCGGCGATCTCTGCCAGCAGCTCGGACATGCTCGAGCGGTTGGCCACCGAGCCGCGCGAGTTCCTGCTGAGCGTCGACCTGAACTGGCGGCCGGTGTTGTGGCGGGAGCGGGACCCAGAGCCGTTGTGGCGGTTGCTGCGAGCTGCTGACATCGTCCTGATCGGGGCCGACGAGGCTGAGGTCTTTGCCGGCACTGGGGATCCGGATGAGCTGTACGAGCGTCTTGGCGCCAAGACGCTGGTTGTGAAGGACGATTCGAACGCCGCGATCGTCCTGGAG
Source organism: Kribbella sp. WER1 (assembly GCF_054189145.1). Taxonomy (NCBI): domain Bacteria; kingdom Bacillati; phylum Actinomycetota; class Actinomycetes; order Propionibacteriales; family Kribbellaceae; genus Kribbella; species Kribbella sp. WER1. The sequence goes on from NZ_CM135186.1 coordinate 5,731,198, forward strand.
CCCGCTGGTCGTACTGAGGTCCCAGCACTGTCTGTAGAGGTTGTGGAGACTGTTGGCGCGGGCGATGCGTTTGCGGCTGGCTTCTTGGCCGGGACCTTGCAGGGCCTGTCTGCTGTACAGCGGTTGCGGCTGGGGCATTTGAACGCGGCTGCTGTGCTGATCAAGCCTGAGGACCACGCACCGCCTCCTGCCGTCGCTGAGCGGGAGAGACTGCTCAACGCAACCGACGCGGTGTGGGCAGCGACGAAGATCGGTGCGGTATGAGCCAGAGCCTGGCCAGAGCGCTGCAGATCCTCACCAGCCTCGGCGAGGGCGAGCGGTCGCTGGACCAGCTCGCCGGTGAGCTCGGCGTGCACAAGACCACCGTGCTGCGGCTGTTACGCACCATGGAGGCCGACAGGTTCGTACGACGGGACGCCGCGCACAGGTACCGCCTGGGCTCGCGGCTGTTCGCTCTCGCGGACGTCGCGCGCGAGCAGCACGTCGTACGGCAAGTGGCTGCGCCGCATCTGCTCGAGCTGAACCAGAAGACCGGGCAGACGGTCCACCTGGCAGCGTGGGAGAACGGCGAGGTCATCTACGTCGACAAGCTGGACAGCGTGCGCTCGGTCCGCATGTACTCGCAGGTCGGCGTGCCGGCGGCGCTGCACTGCACGGCGGTCGGCAAGGTATTACTGGCCGCGCAGCCGAAGCGTCAGTGGGAGGCCGTGCTGGCCACGCTCGACTACAAGGCCTACACGCCCAACACGATCACCGACGCCGACCGGTTGCGGGAGGAGCTGGTGGTCACCAAGGAGCGCGGCTGGGCGCAGGACCGGGCGGAACACGAGTCGTTCATCAACTGCATCGGTGCACCGCTCAAGGACGCGACCGGGCGCGTCGTCGGGGCCGTGTCGTTGTCCGTACCCGACGTACTGCTGAACTATGAACAGGTGCTCGAGCTGCTCCCCGAGCTGCTCGCCACCGCACAGGCGATCAGTGCCGACTACAACTGAGAGGTGTCAGACCTGATGTCCGACAAGAGCGCAGTCTCCACCACCGACGCGCCGCCGCCGATGCCGGTGTTCTCGCAGGGCGTCCGCAAGGGCAACATCCTGCAGGTGTCCGGCCAGGGCTCGGTCGACCCGGCCAGCGGCGACTTCGTGTTCGCCGGTGACGTGAAGGGCCAGACCACCCGGGTACTGCAGAACATCGAGGCGATCCTGAAGGCCGGCGGCGCGAGCATCGACGACGTGGTGATGCTGCGCGTCTACCTCACCCAGCGCGAGGACTTCGGCGCGATGAACGAGGCGTACGCCGAGTTCGTGTCGACCCGGACGCCGAGCGGCGTACTGCCGTCGCGGACCACGGTGTTCACCGGGCTGCCGCTGCCGGACATGCTCGTCGAGATCGACGCGCTCGCCGTCCTGAGCTGAGCCGTTTCCTCCGAAGCCCGGGCCCGGAGTGGTCCGGGCTTTGGACTGCCTGGAGCGTTCCCGTATGGCGGGATATGGTTTCGGCATGCAGGAAGCGCGCGGGTCGGTCCAGTCGATCGACCGGGCTGTGGCGATCCTGCGGTGCTTCGACGCACGGACGCCGGATCTCGGCATCAGCGATCTGGCCCGGGCGACCGGGCTGTCGACGAGCACCGTGCATCGGCTGCTGCTGGCGATGCAGGAGAACGGGCTGGTCCGCCAGACCGCGCACAAGCGGTACGCGATCGGGCCGTTGGTCGTGCAGCTGGCGCACAGCGGTGGGATTCCGGCCGGGCTACGGGACGCCGCGCTGCCGGTGCTCCGTGCACTCCGCGATGACACAGGGGAGACCGCGGCCGTGCACGAGCTGTTGCCGTCAGGGCAGCGTGTCGTGCTCGACCAGGTCGAGAGCTTCCACCAACTGCGCCGTACCTACACGGAGTTCGGTCTGCCGGTCGCGTTGCCGCTGGGTGCGCCGGGGAAGGCGTTGCTGGCGTTCCTGCCGGTCGAGCGGCAGCAGGACGTGCTGAAGGGCCCGCTGGAGCAGGTGCAGCCGGCCACCATCACGGATCCCGGCGTACTCGCGGAGCAGTTCGCGGACATCCGCCGGCGCGGGTACGCGATGTCGCGCACCGAGCGGACCGAGGGGATCTGCAGCGTTGCTGCGCCGGTGTTCGGCTACTCCGGTGCCGTCACTGGCTGTCTGAGTGTGTCCGGCCCCGAGATGCGGATGCCGGTGGAGCGGATGGAGGAGTTCGGGATGAGGGTCGCCGCGGGTGCCTGGTCGGTGTCGGAGTTGCTGGGGGCCACCCCGGCCGCCCGGGATCGCAGTACGGCGCTGGCCGGCGGCCGGTGATGTCACAGGCCCGGACCCTCTGGAAGATCGCACCGGCCGTCTATCTGCCCGCCCTGCTGTACGGGATCGGGCAGGGCGCTATTGCGCCGGTGGTCGCACTGTCGGCCACGCACCTCGGCGCCTCCGTTGCTGTCGCCGGGCTGGTCGTAGCGGCTGCCGGGCTGGGCCAGGTGATCGGTGACATCCCTGCTGGTGCGCTGACGAACCGCATTGGTGAGCGCAAGGCGATGTTGGGCGCCACCGTGTTCGTGGCGTTCGCCCTGGCCGCTTGTTTGGTCGTTCCGAACGTGTGGGGCCTGGCTGTCGCAATTGGCTGCACTGGGCTCGCCGGTGCGGTCTGGGGCCTTGCCAGGCAGGCGTATCTGAGCGAAGCGGTCCCGATCGAGCTCCGGGCGCGGGCGTTGTCCACGTTGGGCGGCGTACAGCGGATCGGCTCCTTCATCGGCCCGTTCCTCGGCGCGGGCGCGATGAAGTTCCTCGGTACGGACGGTGCGTACTGGGTGCACCTGGTAGCCGCAGTACTTGCGTGTGGCGTGCTGTTGAGCCTGCCGGACGTGGAGCACCGGCGCGGGCGTGGTCCGGTCGCTGCCCAGTCCACCTGGGCGGTCATCCGCGACCACTTCCCGGTACTGCGGACCCTTGGCGTCGGGGCGTTGCTGGTGGGCGCCGTACGGGCGTCGCGCCAGGTCGTGATTCCGTTGTGGGCATTGCACATTGGGCTGGATGCGCAGACGACCAGTGTGATCTTCGGGCTGTCCGGGGCGGTGGACATGCTGCTGTTCTATCCGGCGGGCTCGGTGATGGACCGGCTCGGGCGGAAGTGGGTCGCCGTACCGTCGATGCTCGTACTGGGGCTGGCGCATCTGCTGCTGCCGTTGACGCATACGACGGCGACGCTGACCGCGGTCGCGTTGCTGATGGGGATCGGGAACGGGTTGGGAGCGGGGGTGATCATGACGCTCGGCGCGGATGCGTCGCCGCCGGTGGGGCGGGCGCAGTTCCTGGGGGCGTTCCGGTTGTTCGCCGATACCGGGAACGGCGCGGGGCCGTTGCTGCTGGCGGGGGCTACGGCGTTGCTGGGGCTGGGGCCGGCGATCGTGATCATGGCGGGCACGGGATGGGCCGCGGCGACCGCGATGCACCGCTGGATCCCACCGCACCCGACGTAGGTCGTTACTATCCCGCTAAGCCCGATTTGCTTTAGTGCCAACTGTAGAGTCACACTGTCTACTGCCGAAGACCGCTGGTTGCTGCCCTAGGTAGCTGAAGGTCCCACTCAGGTGGGCGGCCCGCGCAGGTGACTTGGACAGTGACACAGTATGTTTCACACCCTTGCGCCTGCGCAGGGGTGTTTCTTCTTTTCAGGGGTCCGAGGCGTGGAAGCCGATAGAAGGAGACCCCCATGGCGAGGCCGGACAAGGCAGCCGCTGTCGCGGAGCTGACGGACGAGTTCCGTAGTTCCAACGGCGCCGTGCTGACCGAGTACCGCGGTCTCACCGTCGCGCAGCTCAAGCAGCTTCGAGTTACGCTCGGTGACGACGTGAACTACGCCGTGGTGAAGAACACGCTGACCAAGATCGCGGCCAAGGACGCCGGCGTCGACTCGTTCGACAGCCTGCTCGAAGGCCCCTCGGCAATCGCCTTCATCAAGGGCGACCCGGTGGTTGCGGCCAAGGGTCTGCGGGACTTCGCCAAGGCGAACCCCCTTCTCGTCATCAAGGGTGGAGTGCTGGACGGTAAGGCACTCGGCTCTGACGAGATCAGCAAGCTCGCTGACCTGGAGTCGCGTGAGGTCCTCCTCGCGAAGCTCGCAGGTGCGATGAAGGCGGCTCCGCAGAACGCGGTGTCGCTGTTCGCTGCTCCGCTGTCGCAGGCCGCGCGCCTGTTCGCGGCGCTGCAGGACAAGCTACCGGCCGACGCTGCTCCGGCAGCGGTCCAGGACGAGGTCCAGGACACGGTCGAGGCACCTGCCGAGGCGAGCACCGAGGAGACCGCCGCAGCGGACAGCTGAGGCATCTTCACCGCAACACCCCATCAGTGATCACCAAGCAACATTTTGTCAGGAAGGACCGCCATCATGGCGAAGCTCAGCACCGAAGAGCTCCTCGGCCAGTTCAAGGAACTGACCCTGCTGGAGCTGTCGGAGTTCGTTAAGGCGTTCGAGGAGGAGTTCGGCGTCACCGCCGCCGCCCCGGTCGCCGTTGCCGCCGTCGGTGCCCCGGGCGCCCCGGCTGCCGCCGAAGAGGCCGCGGAGCAGGACGAGTTCGACGTCGTCCTCGAGTCGGCCGGCGACAAGAAGATCCAGGTCATCAAGGAGGTGCGCGGTCTCACGAGCCTCGGCCTGAAGGAGGCCAAGGACCTCGTCGAGTCGGCGCCGAAGCCGGTTCTGGAGAAGGTCGACAAGGCTGCCGCGGAGAAGGCCAAGGAGGCCCTCGAGGGCGCCGGCGCCACCGTCACGCTGAAGTGACCTCGCTTACGTTCCGTTCCGGGACGTAACGAATGTATTGAGAAGGGCGGTCCCTCAAGGGGGGCCGCCCTTCCTGCATTTCCGGATGGCTACTATCGCAATCGCTTGACTTCCAGGGGTTACGCAAAACCGTACTCGTGCGTAACCTAGGCCACTGCCCCGTCGTTGGGGAGCAGCAGACATCCCGTGTGAGGAGGGCCGGTGGGCGTAGAAGTCCGCGTCGAGGGTCTCACCAAGTCCTTCGGCAGCCAGCTGATCTGGGGCGACGTGTCCCTGACCCTGCCGGCCGGTGAGATCTGCGTGATGCTCGGTCCTTCCGGTACCGGCAAGTCCGTGTTCCTGAAGACGCTGATCGGTCTGCTGAAGCCCGACAAGGGCCACGTCTACATCGAGGGCACCGACATCGCGACCTGCAGCGAGCGCGAGCTGTACGACGTGCGCCGGCTGTTCGGGGTGCTGTTCCAGGACGGCGCGATGTTCGGCTCGATGAACCTCTACGACAACGTCGCGTTCCCGCTCCGCGAGCACACCAAGAAGTCCGAGTCCGACATCCGCTCCATCGTGATGGAGAAGATGGAGATGGTCGGCCTGGTCGGCGCGGAGAAGAAGCTGCCCGGCGAGATCTCCGGCGGTATGCGTAAAAGAGCCGGCCTGGCCCGGGCGCTGGTCCTGGACCCGCAGATCCTGCTGGTCGACGAGCCGGACTCCGGCCTCGACCCGGTCCGTACGTCGTTCCTGAACCAGGTGATGATCGACCTGAACGAGGCGTTCAGCCCGACGTTCCTGATCGTCACCCACGACGTGAACACCGCGCGGACCGTCCCGGACAACATCGGCATGCTGTACCACCGGCACCTGGCGATGTTCGGGCCCCGGGAGATGCTGCTGTCCAGCGAGGAGCCGGTCGTCCGGCAGTTCCTGAACGCGCAGATGGTCGGCCCGATCGGGATGTCCGAGGAGAAGGACGCCGAGGAACTGGCGGCCGAGGCCGGCCAGGAGCTGCCGCCGCTGCCGCCGATCCCGATCCAGCAGCTGCCCAGCAGCGGCATGCTCCGCCCGACCCAGCGTCCGCCGGGTGAGTGGTGCCGCGAGAACGGTGTCACCCCGCCTCCGGGTTCGTTCGCGACTGCGACGGTGGGGGCGCGGTGACCGTATCCGCCACCGCCCCGCTGAAACATGCGGGGTCGCTGTTCGCCTTCGCCCTCGACACGTTCCGGGCCATGTTCCGGCGGCCCTTCCAGCTGAAGGAGTTCCTCCAGCAGGCCTGGTTCGTGGCGAGCGTGACGATCATCCCGACCGCGCTGGTCGCGATCCCGTTCGGTGCGGTGATCGCGCTGCAGGTCGGCGGGCTGATCAAGCAGTTCGGCGCGCAGGCGTTCACCGGTTCGGCCGCGGTCCTCGCGGTGGTCCGGGAGGCGTCGCCGATCGCGACCGCCCTGCTGATCGCCGGCGCGGGTGGCTCCGCGATCTGCGCGGACCTCGGTTCGCGGAAGATCCGCGAGGAGCTGGACGCGATGATGGTGCTGGGCATCGACCCGATCCAGCGCCTCGTCGTACCCCGGCTGCTGGCCACGATGCTGGTCGCGTTCTTCCTGAACGGTTTCGTCAGTGTGGTCGGCGTGATGGGCGGCTACGTCTTCAACGTCGTCCTCCAGGACGGCACGCCGGGCAGTTACATCGCCAGCTTCACCGCGCTCGCGCAGCTCCCCGACCTGTGGCAGGGCCAGGCGAAGGCGCTCGTGTTCGGGGCGATCGCCGCGATCGTGGCGGCGTACAAGGGAGTCAACGCGGGCGGCGGGCCGAAGGGCGTCGGCGACGCGGTGAACCAGTCCGTCGTGATCACGTTCATGCTGCTGTTCGTCGCGAACTTCTCGATGACCGCGATCTACTTCCAGCTCATTCCGCCGAAGGGGGCCTGACGTGTCGGCCCTGGTGGACACCCTGATCAAGAAGCCGCTGAGCGGGCTGGACCATCTCGGTGAGCAGCTCGCCTTCTACATCAAGGCACTGGCCTGGTCCGGCAAGTCGATCACCCGGTACCGCAAGGAGATCCTGCGGCTGCTGGCCGAGGTGACGCTCGGCACCGGGGCGCTCGCGGTGATCGGCGGCACCGTCGGCGTGATCACGTTCCTGGCGTTCTTCACCGGTACCGAGGTCGGCCTGCAGGGGTACTCGGCGCTGAACCAGATCGGCACGTCGGCGTTCGCCGGCTTCGTGTCGGCGTACATCAACACCCGCGAGATCGGCCCGCTGATCGCCGGGATCGCGCTCGCCGCGACCGTCGGCTGCGGGTTCACCGCGCAGCTCGGCGCGATGCGGATCAGCGAGGAGATCGACGCCCTCGAGGTGATGGCGATCCCGTCGCTGCCGTTCCTGGTCACCACCCGGATCATCGCCGGCCTCGTGGCCGTGATCCCGCTGTACGTCGTCGGTCTGCTCGCGTCGTACTTCGCGACCCGGCTGACCGTGACGACGTTCTACGGGCAGAGCACCGGCACGTACGACCACTACTTCCACCTGTTCCTGCCACCCGGGGACGTGCTCTGGTCGTTCGGCAAGGTGCTGGTGTTCTCGGTGCTGGTGATCCTCGTGCACTGCTACCACGGGTACCACGCGACCGGCGGCCCCGCGGGCGTCGGCGTCGCCGTCGGCCGGGCCGTGCGTACGTCGATCGTGGTGATCAACGTCGTCGACCTGCTGCTCTCGATGGCCATCTGGGGTACGACGACCACGGTGAGGCTGGCCGGATGACCCGACTCATTTCGCACAAGGTGCTGGGCGTCCTGTTCATCGGCGTCCTGGTCTTCCTGCTCTGGCTGACGTACGCGTTCTACGCGAAGGTCTTCACCAAGACCGTGAACGTCGAGCTGAAGACCAGCCACATCGGCCTGCAGCTGAACGAGCACGCGGATGTGAAGCTCCGCGGGATCATCGTCGGCGAGGTCCGCAAGGTCTCCACGAACGGCGACGAGGCGACCGTCGATCTGGCGCTGAAGCCGGACCAGGTGGACGAGATCTCGGCCGCGGTCAGCGCCCGGATCCTGCCGAAGACGCTGTTCGGCGAGAAGTACGTCGCGCTCGTGCCGCCGAACGGCCCCGAAGGCGCGCACATCAAGGCCGGCGACGTCATCCAGCGGGACAAGACCGCGGTCGGCATCGAGATCGAGAAGGTGCTGAACGACGCGCTGCCGTTGCTCCAGGCGGTCGACCCGGCCGACCTGAACGCCACGCTGAACACGCTGGCCACCGCGCTCGAGGGCCGCGGTACCGAGATCGCCGGCACGCTGACCCAGCTGGACGCGTACCTGAAGAAGCTGAACCCGAGCGTCCCGAAGCTGATGGACGCCCTCGCCAAGCTCACCCAGGTCTCGGACATCTACGGCGACGCGACGCCCGACCTGGTCCGCGCGCTCCGCAACCTGACCATCACCGGCAACACGGTGGTCGAGAAGCAGAAGCAGTTGCAGTCGTTCTTCGTGGACGTCCAGCAGTTGTCCACCACCGGCGACGCGTTCCTGAAGGCGAACGAGGACCGGGTGATCCGGCTCGGCCAGGTCAGCCGCCCGGTGCTCGACCTGCTGGAGAAGTACGCGCCCGAGGTGCCGTGCTTCCTGCAGGTGATGGCCGACACCGCCCCGATCCTGAACGACACGTTCCGCGACGGCCGGCTGAACATCAACCTCGAGCTGATCACCAACCAGCCGACGCCGTACGAGCCGAACGAGAAGCCGGTGTACGCCGACCACCGCGGCCCGACCTGCGTCGGCCGGAACTACAGCGTCCCCGGCGAGAAGCCGGGCCCGTACACGCAGCAGAACCCGGCGCCGTACGTGACCGGTGACGACGGCGTGATCGGCGACCACAACAAGAACCAGCGCTTCCCGGTGAACCTGAAGCTGAACAGCGCGATGCCCGGTGCCGCGATGGACACCCAGGGCGTCGGTACGCCGGCCGAGCAGTCGGTGATCGACTCGGTCGTCGGGCCCGCGATGGGCGTGCCCGCGAACGACGTACCGGACCTGACCACGCTGATCGTCGGCCCCCTCCTCCGCGGCGGGCAGGTGAACCTAAGGTGACCTTCTTCGACAAGAAGACCACGTTCGACACCGTGCGGCTCGGGATCTTCGTGGTGGTGACCACGATCGCGACCGCGCTGCTCGCGGTGACGATCGGGAACATCAGCTTCAACTCGACCACGAAGTACCGCGCGGTGTTCACCGACGCGGTCGGGCTGAACCAGGGCGACGACATCCGGATCGCGGGCGTCAAGGTCGGGCAGGTCGACAAGATCCAGCTCTACCAGGACAAACTCGCGATGGTGTCGTTCAGCGTCGACTCCGACCAGGTGCTGGACGCCTCGACGCACGCGACGCTGCGGTACCGGAACCTGGTCGGCAACCGGTACATCGCGCTCACCGACGGCGTCGGAGGTGGTCCGCGGCTGAAGAAGGACGGCATCATCCCGAAGGAGCGGACGACGCCGGCGCTGGACCTGTCGGTGCTGTTCAACGGGTTCAAGCCGCTGTTCACCGCGCTCACCCCGAAGGACGTCAACCAGTTCGCGTTCGAGGTGATCAAGGTGCTGCAGGGGGAGGGCGGCACGATCGAGTCGCTGCTGGCCAAGACCGCGTCGCTGACCACCACGCTGGCGAACGCCGACCAGGTGATCGGCGACCTGATCACGAACCTGACCTCGACGCTGCAGATCGTCTCGCAGCGGCAGCAGAACTTCTCCCAGCTGCTGGTCAACCTGCAGCAGTTCATCACCGGCCTCAGCCAGGACATCAACCCGATCCTGAGCTCGCTGACCTCGATCAACTCGCTGAACACCAAGACGGCCGGCCTGCTGCAGCAGACCCGGGTGCCGATCAAGGCCGACCTGGACAAGCTCCGTACGGTCGCGAGCACGCTCGACGACACCCAGTCGATCTGGGTGAAGACGCTGCAGTTCATGCCGCAGAAGCTGAACACGATGACCCGGACCGCGTCGTACGGCTCCTGGTTCAACTTCTACCTGTGCAACTTCGACGGCAACGTCACGCTGCCGATCGGCACCCGGATCCCGGTGGCCTACGACAACAACTCGGCGAGGTGCTCCAAGTGACCCCCCTCGACTGTTCGGCACGCATCTCCGGCGCCCAGGCGGGCACCTCGCTGCGTTGTCGTCGGCACACGATGAAACCCGCATCGAGTACCTCCTCCGCCTTGCGATGCGCCCACCTGGACACCGGAGCCGCGCACCAACAGCCGAGGGGGGTCACTCTGTGAAGCCCTTCCGGGAACAGAACCAGGTGACGATCGGCGTGATCGGGCTGACTGTGATCGGGCTGATCATGCTGGCCGCGTTCAAGGCCCAGGACCTGCCGCTGATCGGCGGCGGCACGAAGTACTCCGCGCAGTTCTCCGAGGCCGGCGGGCTGAAGGCGAACGACGAGATCCGGGTGGCCGGTGTCCGGGTCGGCAAGGTCCGCGACGTCGTCCTCGAGGGCACCCACGTGCGGGTCGACTTCGTCGTCGACAAGGGCGTCAAGCTCGGCGACCACACCAGCGCCGAGATGAAGATCAAGACGCTGCTCGGCCAGAAGTACCTGAAGCTCGACCCGTCCGGCGCGGGGCAGCTGAAGCCCGGCTCGGAGATCCCGCTGGACCGGACGGTCTCGGCGTACGACGTGGTCGACGCGTTCACCGACCTCGCGAACACCACCGACCGGATCAACACCGCGCAGCTGGCCAAGGCCCTGGACACGCTGTCGGCGACGTTCCAGAACACGCCCGAAGAGGTGCAGGCCTCGCTGACCGGCCTGTCCAGGCTGTCCGAGAACGTGGCCAAGCGCGACGCCCAGCTGAAGCTGCTGCTGCAGCACTCGAACGTGGTCACCAAGGTCCTTGCCGACCGCAACCAGCAGCTGATCAAGCTGATGAAGGACGGCAACAAGGTCTTCCAGGCGGTGCAGGCCCGGCGGGCGCTGATCCACCAGCTGCTGGTCTCGACCCAGGCGCTGTCCGCGCAGATCACCGCGCTGGTCCGGGAGAACCGCAAGGACCTGGCGCCGACCCTGCAGAAGGTGAACGCGGTACTCGCGGTGCTGCTGCAGAACCAGAACTCGCTGGACGCCAGCCTGAAGGGCCTCGCGCCGTTCGTCCGGGTCTTCACGAACACGCTCGGTACCGGGCCGTGGTTCGACACGTACCTGCAGAACCTCGCGCCGGTGCCGGAGATCCCGTTGCCGAAGGTGCTGCCCACCGGGCTGCCCCCGATCCTGGGAGGTGGCGGCTGATGCGGGTGAACGGGCTGTCCCGGCTGATCGCGGTGGCGGTGGTCCTGGTGATCATCGCGGTCAGCGCGATCACGCTCTGGCCGAAGCCGAAGCGGGTGACCGCGACGGCGTACTTCCCGCGCGCGGTCTCGATCTACCCGGGCTCCGACGTCCGGATCCTCGGCATCAAGGTCGGCGAGGTGGAGAGCATCACGCCGGCCGGCCGCTCGGTCCGGGTGAAGTTCTGGTGGGACGCGAAGAACAAGGTGCCCGCGTCCGCGAAGGCGGTGATCGCGTCGCCGTCGATCGTCGCGGACCGGTACCTGCAGCTCACACCGGCGTACTCCAAGGGCGCCGAGATGGCCGACGGCGCCGAGATCCCGCTCGACCGGACCGCCGTACCGCTGGAGCTGGACCAGATCTACCAGAGCCTGAACGACCTGTCGGTGGCGCTCGGCCCGAAGGGCGCGAACGACCAGGGCGCGCTGGCCCGGCTGCTGGACGTCTCGGCGAAGAACCTGAACGGCCAGGGCGCGAAGATCAACCAGACCATCACAGACGTGTCGAAGCTGACCAGCACGCTGTCGGGGAACTCGTCGGCGCTGTTCAACACGATCCGGCAGCTGCAGACGTTCGTGTCGGCGCTGGCGGCGAACGACGCGCTCGTGAAGCAGTTCAACACGAACTTCGCGCAGACCACGACCACGCTGGCCGGTGAGCGCAAGGATCTGGGGACGGCGCTGGCGCTGCTGGCGACCGCGCTCGGCGAGGTCGCGTCGTTCGTGAAGGAGAACCGCGGCCTGGTGAAGACGACGGTCTCCAGCGCGACCCAGCTGTCGCAGATCCTGGTGAAGGAGAAGGCCGCGATCGCCGAGGTGCTGGACACCGCGCCGCTCGGCCTCGGCAACCTGGCCCGGATCTACAACCCGCAGTTCGGCACGCTGGACCAGCGCATCAACCCCGGCCAGCTCGACGACCCGGCGACGTTCATCTGCTCGATCCTGATCCAGGCGGGGCAGGGGATGTCGTCCTGCTCGGCGCTGAAGCCGGTGCTGGACGCGCTCAACAAGCTCACGAAGATCACCGGGCTGGCCGGCGGTGCCCCGGCCAGCGGCGGCCCGGCCGGTACGCCGTGGGCGCCCGCGCCGCAGGCCCCGCTGAACCGCCCGGACCCGGTCGACCCGACCCTCGGGGGGCTGGTCAAATGACACGCCGGACGTCCGTCGTGGCCGGGATCGCCGCGCTCGCGATGCTGCTCACCGGCTGCGACTTCTCGGTGTACTCGCTGCCGCTGCCGGGCGGCGCGAAGATCAAGGGGCCGTCATACACGGTCACCGTCGAGTTCGCGGACGTCCTGGACCTGGTCCCGAAGTCGACGGTGAAGGTCGACGACGTCACGGTCGGCACGGTCGAGAAGGTCTGGCTGGACGGGTACGTCGCGAAGGTCCGGATCAAGCTGCCGAAGAGCCTCGACCTGCCGGACAACACGCACGCCACGATCCGGCAGACCAGCCTGCTCGGTGAGAAGTTCGTGTCGCTGTCCCGGCCGACCGGATCCGAGCAGCCGCACGGCAAGCTCGAGAACGGCGAGCTGATCCCGCTGTCCCGGACGACCAGCAACGTCGAGGTCGAGGAAGTCCTCTCGGCGCTGTCGCTGCTGCTGAACGGCGGCGGCGTGGCGCAGCTGCAGATCATCACCCAGGAGCTGAACAAGGCCCTGACCGGGAACGAGCCGGCCATCCGCAGCGTGCTGACGCAGCTGAACATCTTCGTCGGGACCCTGGACCAGAACAAGAATCGGATCATCACCGCGATCAAGTCGGTGGACGCGCTGGCCAAGAAGCTCAACGCGCAGAAGGCGACGCTCGCGACCGCGATCGACTCGCTGCCGAACTCGATCAAGGTCCTGGATCAGCAGCGCGCCGCCCTGGTGAAGACGCTGCAGGCGCTGGCCACGCTCGGGAACACGGCGACCCGGGTGATCACCTCCGCGCAGCAGGACCTGGTGGCGAACCTCAAGTCGCTGTTCCCGATCCTGACCAAGCTGGCCGAGGCGGGCGCGAACCTGCCGAAGTCGCTGGAGCTGCTGTTCACGTACCCGTTCCCCGACCAGGCCGCGAACGCCGCGAAGGGCGACTTCACGAACCTCGGCATCACCGTGGACGTGGACACCCAGAAGGCGCTGAAGAACCTGATCGGGATCCAGATCCCGACGATCGGCCCGACGGGCATCATCCCGACCGGCCGGATCAGCCTCCCGATCCACCTGCCGACCAGCGCGGCCCCGACCGGCCCGAACCTGCCGGTGCCGACCGGCACGGCGACGACCTGCATCACGCTGCTCGGGCAGCCGATCTGCACGCCACAGCTCAAGCGGTCCGGGTTCGATCCCGACCTGGCCCGGGCCCTGATGCCGGGAGCGGTCTCATGATCACCAGAGCGGTCCGGATCCAGTTGATGGTGTTCCTGCTGATCACCGTCGTCGGCGTCGCGTTCGTCGGCGCCCGGTACGCGCAGGTCGACCAGCTGGTGGTGAACAAGAACTACACGGTCAGCGCGAGCTTCGCCGAGTCCGGCGGGATCTTCTCCGGCGCCGAGGTGACGTACCGCGGCCAGCCGGTCGGGCGGGTCGGCGACCTCAAGCTGCTGCCCGACGGCGTCGACGTGAACCTCGAGATCGACAAGAAGTTCAAGATCCCGAACGACCTGCTCGCGGTGGTCGCGGACCGGTCCGCGATCGGCGAGCAGTACGTCGACCTGCAGCCGCGCCGCGACGGAGCGCCGTACCTGCAGGACAACTCGAAGATCGCCCGCCAGGACACCGCGATCCCGATCGACACCACCGAGCTGCTGCTGAACCTCGACCAGCTGGTGAACTCGGTCGACAAGGAGAGCCTGAAGACCACAGTGCGGGAGCTCGGTGCCGCGCTGAAGGGCAAGGGCACCGACCTGCAGAAGATCATCGACAGCTCCGGCAAGCTGATCGACGACGCGGACGCGAACGTGCTGCAGACCATCAAGTTGATCAACGACGGCGACACGGTGCTGGCCACCCAGGTCGCCAGCGGTGACGCGATCAAGACCTGGGCGAAGAACCTCGCGCTGCTGTCCGACACCCTGGTCAGCTCGGACACCAATCTGCGGACCGTGATCGACCAGGGCTCGCTCGCCTCCACCCAGATCACCGGGCTGATCCGGGACAACAGTGCGGACGTCGCGGTGCTGCTCGGTAACCTGCTGACGGTGAGCGAACTGACCGCGGTCCGGCTGGATGCCGTCGAGCAGCTGATGGTGGTGTACCCGGCGGTGGCGATGGGCGGGTACGTCGTACCGGCCAAGGACCCGGGCACCGGGCACTACGACGCGCACTTCGGCCTGGTCGTCGGACTCAGCCCGCACGCCTGCACGACCGGGTACGGCGGCACCGACAAGCGGGTCCCGCAGCTCGTCACGAACACACCGGCGAACACCAAGGCCGCCTGTAAGGCGAACCCGTCGACCGGGATCAACGTCCGCGGCTCGCAGAACAAGCCGGCCCCGTCCTCGCGGTACCTGAACCGGACCGGGTACGGCGTCGGCTACGACCCGGCGACCGGTCAGGCGGGCGGTACCGGCGGGATGCCGGACGTCGTACTCGGCTCGACCGGTGGACAGCAGGAGCTGCTCGGCAAGGACTCCTGGAAGGCACTCATCCTCGGACCGGTGACCGGCAAGTGATCGCAAGGAACGGCCGGCTGCTGCTGGCCTGGGCGCTGAGCGTGCTGCTGATCGTGGCACTCGTCGGGGTGACCCTGTCGGTGGTGGCGCTGAGCAAGCAGCGCGCCGCCGACGCGCAGCGGACCGGCGCGATGAAGGCGGCGCGGCAGCTCGCGCTGGACTTCACGACGTACAACTACCAGACCTGGGACGCGGACTCGAAGCGCGTCATCGACGACTCCACCGGGCAGTTCAAGCAGGAGTTCCAGGCCGGGATCGACGCGGTGAAGACCGACGTCGTGTCGAACAAGGCGACCTCGAAGGGGGACGTGAAGGAGGCGGGGGTGGTGTCCAGCGACAAGGACTCCGCGCAGGTGCTGGTGATCGTGAACGCGGTGGTGACGAACACCGCCTCGACCACCGGGACCGAACGCCGCTACCGGATCAAGCTGGACATGGTCAAGGAGAAGGACCGCTGGCTGACCGCCGACCTGCAGGTGGTGGGCTGATGCCGACGCCGCGCAACCGGCCCCGGATCGCCGGCCAACGCCGCCCCGCGAAGCCGGACACGGTTCAGCCTGAGGTCCAGAACGACGGACAAGATGATGTGACCCCGGTCACAGGAGAGCCTGAAGAAGAAGCAGTTCCGGAGCCTGTCACTCCCAAGGTATCTACGGAGAGTGACCGTCCGCGTGGTTTGGGAAACGTCCTGACCGCAGCCCTCGGCGTGGTCGTCGTACTGACCCTGGCGGTTGCCGCCGTGCTCGGCATCAAGGCCTGGCACGGGCAGCAGGCCGAGGACGCCCGGGACCAGGCTGCCGCGGCCGGCCGGAAGGCGGCCGAGACCGCGCTCAGCTACGACTACCAGCACCTGGACCAGAGTTTTGCCGCCGCGCGGGCGACGATGACGCCCGACTTCGCCGCGAAGTTCGACGAGACCGCGAAGGTCGCCGGCGAGCTCGCCACCAAGACCAAGGCCACGGTGAAGGCCGACGTCCGCGAGGTCGCGGTCCGCGACGGGGACGCCGACCGGGTCACGCTGATCATCTTCGTGAACCAGACGACGACCAGCACGATCACGAAGGGTAGTCCCCGCGTGGACCTGAACCGGACCCGGTTCACGATGGTCCGAAACGGGGACCGATGGCTGGTCCAGGAGATCGCCGGACTGTAACCTCTACCTAACTCCGCACCAAGAGGACGCCGGGTGGCTCGCAGGTGATCTACCGGCTGGAGACCCCGGGTCGGTCCTTGACGGAGAGGGTGGTCCGACGGCAAACTGTTGGACCCCATTGGACAGGCTTGCCTGGAGCATGTAACCTATTGCTTTGCGCTGCCTTTTCCCTCGCCCTCGTTCGAGTCGTGACTTGACTGGGGCGGCTTGGCGTGCGCTCCCAGCACCGAAGTGATTTTTTGCGAGCCCGTGGAAGGACGCCCCTTGGTCGCCTCGCGCAACCCCCAGTCCGACAGCATTTCCAACGTCACCGGCCCCCGCCGCATCTCCTTCGCGAAGATCTCCGAACCGCTCCAGGTTCCGGATCTGCTTGCGCTGCAGGTGGACAGTTTCGACTGGCTGGTCGGTAACGAAACGTGGCAGGCCCGAGTGGCCGCCGCCGAGGCCGAGGGGCGGTCGGACCTGTCCGGCCCCAGCGGCCTGGAAGAGATTTTCGAGGAGATCTCCCCGATCGAGGACTTCAGCGGCACCATGTCGCTGTCGTTCCGCGACCACCGCTTCGAGCCGCCGAAGAACACGGTCGACGAGTGCAAGGAACGGGACGTCACGTACTCCGCTCCGCTGTTCGTCACCGCCGAGTTCATGAACAACGAGACCGGCGAGATCAAGAGCCAGACCGTGTTCATGGGCGACTTCCCGCTGATGACCCGCAAGGGCACGTTCGTGATCAACGGCACCGAGCGTGTCGTCGTTTCCCAGCTCGTCCGCTCGCCCGGTGTGTACTTCGAGCGCACCCCGGACAAGACGTCCGACAAGGACATCTTCACCGCCAAGATCATCCCGTCGCGCGGCGCGTGGCTGGAGTTCGAGGTGGACAAGCGCGACATGGTCGGCGTCCGCCTCGACCGGAAGCGCAAGCAGAACGTCACCGTGCTGCTGAAGGCGCTCGGCTGGACCGACGCGCAGATCCTCGAGGAGTTCGGCGACTACGAGTCGATCCGCCTCACCCTGGAGAAGGACCACACCTCCGGGCAGGACGACGCGCTGCTGGACATCTACCGCAAGCTGCGTCCGGGTGAGCCGCCGACCCGCGAGGCCGCGCAGGCGCTGCTGGAGAACTACTACTTCAACGGCAAGCGCTACGACCTGGCCAAGGTCGGCCGCTACAAGATCAACAAGAAGCTCGGCCGGGACGAGGCGCACGACCAGGCGGTGCTGACCGTCGACGACATCGTCGCCACGATCAAGTACCTGGTCGCGCTGCACGAGGGCAAGACCGAGCTGCCGGCCCCGCGCGGCGAGATCGTGGTCGAAGAGGACGACATCGACCACTTCGGCAACCGCCGGCTGCGCACCGTCGGCGAGCTGATCCAGAACCAGCTGCGCACCGGCCTGGCCCGGATGGAGCGCGTGGTCCGGGAGCGGATGACGACCCAGGACGTCGAGGCGATCACGCCGCAGACCCTGATCAACATCCGCCCGGTGGTCGCGGCGCTGAAGGAGTTCTTCGGCACCTCGCAGCTGTCGCAGTTCATGGACCAGACCAACCCGGTCGCGGGTCTCACCCACAAGCGCCGGCTGAACGCGCTCGGCCCGGGTGGTCTGAGCCGTGAGCGGGCCGGCTTCGAGGTCCGCGACGTACACCCGTCGCACTATGGCCGGATGTGCCCGATCGAGACCCCGGAAGGCCCGAACATCGGCCTGATCGGCTCGCTCGCGTCGTACGGCCGGGTGAACGCGTTCGGCTTCGTCGAGACGCCGTACCGCAAGGTCGCCGACGGTGCCGTCACCGACCAGGTGGACTACCTGACCGCCGACGAGGAGGACCGGTTCGTCATCGCGCAGGCGAACGCCGCGCTGACCGACGACAACCGGTTCGCCGAGGAGCGCGTGCTGGTCCGCCGCCGTCACGGTGAGGTCGAGCTCGTCCCGGTCGACGACGTCGACTACATGGACGTCTCGCCGCGCCAGATGGTGTCGGTGGCGACCGCGCTGATCCCGTTCCTCGAGCACGACGACGCGAACCGCGCGCTGATGGGTTCGAACATGCAGCGCCAGGCGGTGCCGCTGATCACCTCGGACGCCCCGCTGGTCGGTACCGGCATGGAGTTCCGCGGTGCGGTCGACGCCGGCGACGTGGTCGTGTCCGACAAGCCCGGTGTGGTCAAGGAGGTCTCGGCCGACCTGATCGAGATCGCGGCCGACGACGGCACGTACCAGACCTACCGGATGGCGAAGTTCCGCCGCTCGAACCAGGGCACCTGCATCAACCAGCGCCCGCTGGTGGACGCCGGGCAGCGGGTCGAGATCGGGACGCCGCTGGCCGACGGTCCGTGCACCGACGAGGGCGAGATGGCCCTCGGCCGGAACATGCTGGTCGCGTTCATGACGTGGGAGGGCTACAACTACGAGGACGCGATCATCCTCAGCCAGCGCGTCGTGCAGCAGGACCTGCTGACCTCGATCCACATCGAGGAGCACGAGGTCGACGCCCGCGACACCAAGCTGGGCCCGGAGGAGATCACCCGGGACATCCCGAACGTCTCCGACGAGATGCTGTCCGACCTGGACGAGCGCGGCATCATCCGGATCGGCGCCGAGGTCACCACCGGTGACATCCTGGTCGGCAAGGTCACCCCGAAGGGCGAGACCGAGCTGACCCCGGAGGAGCGGCTGCTGCGCGCGATCTTCGGTGAGAAGGCGCGCGAGGTCCGCGACACGTCGCTGAAGGTGCCGCACGGCGAGGAGGGCACCGTCATCGGTGTCCGCGTCTTCGACCGCGACAACGGCGACGAGCTGCCGCCGGGCGTCAACCAGCTGGTCCGGGTGTACGTCGCCCAGAAGCGGAAGATCTCGGTCGGCGACAAGCTGGCCGGCCGGCACGGCAACAAGGGCGTCATCTCGAAGATCCTGCCGGTCGAGGACATGCCGTTCCTCGAGGACGGCACCCATGTCGACGTGATCCTGAACCCGCTGGGCGTGCCCGGCCGGATGAACGTCGGCCAGGTGCTGGAGACGCACCTCGGCTGGATCGCCTCCCGCGGCTGGGAGGTCGACCCGGAGAACGAGGAGGAGTGGGCGCAGCGGCTGATCAAGCTCGGCGCCGGCTCGGCCGAGCCGATGACGAACGTCGCCACCCCGGTCTTCGACGGCGCCACCGAGGAAGAGGTCACCGGCCTGCTGTCCTCGACGCTGCCGAACCGCGACGGCGTCCGGATGGTCAACGGGCAGGGCAAGGCGCGGCTGTTCGACGGTCGTTCGGGTGAGCCGTTCCCGGACCCGATCGGCGTCGGCTACATGTACATGCTGAAGCTGCACCACCTGGTCGACGACAAGATCCACGCCCGTTCGACCGGTCCGTACTCGATGATCACCCAGCAGCCGCTGGGCGGTAAGGCCCAGTTCGGTGGCCAGCGGTTCGGCGAGATGGAGGTGTGGGCCCTGGAGGCCTACGGTGCCGCCTTCGCGTTGCAGGAACTGCTGACCATCAAGTCCGACGACGTCGTCGGGCG
Organism: Kribbella sp. WER1; assembly: GCF_054189145.1. Classification (NCBI taxonomy): domain Bacteria; kingdom Bacillati; phylum Actinomycetota; class Actinomycetes; order Propionibacteriales; family Kribbellaceae; genus Kribbella; species Kribbella sp. WER1. The sequence goes on from NZ_CM135186.1 coordinate 5,750,614, forward strand.
GGTCAAGGTGTACGAGGCGATCGTCAAGGGCGAGAACATCCCGGAGCCGGGTATCCCGGAGTCGTTCAAGGTTCTGGTCAAGGAAATGCAGTCCCTCTGCCTCAATGTCGAGGTGCTCTCGTCCGACGGAAGCCGGGTCGAGATGCGCGACAGCGAGGAGGACGTCTTCCGGGCGGCGGAGGAACTGGGCATCGACCTGTCCCGGCGCGAGCCGAACAGTGTCGAGGAGGTCTGAGCGGGTTGCCGCTTGACATCAACAACCAACCCACTCAGACCACTTTTAGCAACGGGAGATAACACATCGTGCTCGACGTGAACTTCTTCGACGAGCTTCGGATCGGCCTGGCCACCGCGGACGAGATCCGCCAGTGGTCTCACGGCGAGGTCAAGAAGCCGGAGACGATCAACTACCGGACCCTCAAGCCCGAGCGTGACGGTCTGTTCTGCGAGAAGATCTTCGGTCCCACCCGGGACTGGGAGTGCTACTGCGGTAAGTACAAGCGCGTTCGCTTCAAGGGCATCATCTGCGAGCGGTGTGGCGTCGAGGTCACCCGCTCCAAGGTGCGCCGCGAGCGGATGGGCCACATCGAGCTGGCCGCGCCGGTCACCCACATCTGGTACTTCAAGGGTGTCCCGTCGCGGCTCGGCTACCTGCTCGACCTCGCCCCGAAGGACCTGGAGAAGGTCATCTACTTCGCGGCGTACATGATCACCGACGTCGACGACGAGGCGCGGCACCGCGACCTGTCGTCGCTCGAGGGCCGTGTCGACGTCGAGCGCAAGCAGCTCGAGAACCGTCGTGACAACGACATCGAGACGCGGATGAAGAAGCTCGAGGAGGACCTGGCGCAGCTCGAGGCCGAGGGCGCCAAGGCCGACGTCCGCCGTAAGGTGAAGGAAGGCGCCGAGCGTGAGGTCAAGCAGCTGCGCGACCGTGCGCAGCGCGAGATCGACCGCCTCGACGAGGTCTGGACCCGGTTCAAGAACCTGAAGGTCCAGGACCTGGAGGGCGACGAGATCCTCTACCGCGCCATGAAGGAGCGGTTCGGCAAGTACTTCGAGGGCGCCATGGGTGCCGCCGCGATCCAGCGCCGGCTGGAGACCTTCGACCTGAAGGCCGAGGCGGACAACCTGCGCGAGACGATCAAGACCGGTAAGGGCCAGCGCAAGACCCGCGCCCTGAAGCGGCTCAAGGTCGTCACCGCGTTCCTGGCCACCAACAACAGCCCGATGGGCATGGTCCTGGACTGCGTCCCGGTCATCCCGCCGGATCTGCGCCCGATGGTCCAGCTCGACGGTGGCCGGTTCGCCACCTCGGACCTGAACGACCTGTACCGCCGGGTGATCAACCGGAACAACCGGCTCAAGCGGCTGCTCGACCTGGGCGCGCCGGAGATCATCGTCAACAACGAGAAGCGGATGCTGCAGGAGGCCGTCGACGCGCTGTTCGACAACGGCCGCCGCGGCCGTCCGGTCACCGGCCCGGGCAACCGGCCGCTGAAGTCGCTGTCCGACATGCTCAAGGGCAAGCAGGGTCGTTTCCGTCAGAACCTGCTGGGCAAGCGCGTCGACTACTCCGGCCGTTCGGTCATCGTGGTCGGCCCGCAACTGAAGCTGCACCAGTGCGGTCTGCCGAAGGCGATGGCGCTGGAGCTGTTCAAGCCGTTCGTGATGAAGCGACTGGTCGACCTCAACCACGCGCAGAACATCAAGTCCGCCAAGCGGATGGTCGAGCGTCAGCGCGCCCAGGTTTGGGACGTGCTGGAAGAGGTCATCACCGAGCACCCGGTCCTGCTGAACCGTGCACCAACCCTGCACCGGCTCGGCATCCAGGCGTTCGAGCCGCAGCTGATCGAGGGCAAGGCGATCCAGATCCACCCGCTCGTCTGCTCCGCGTTCAACGCGGACTTCGACGGCGACCAGATGGCGGTGCACCTGCCGCTGTCGGCCGAGGCGCAGGCCGAGGCCCGGATCCTGATGCTGTCGACGAACAACATCCTGAAGCCGGCCGACGGCCGTCCGGTCACGATGCCGACGCAGGACATGATCATCGGCATCTACTTCCTGACCATGCTGAAGGACGGCGTGAAGGGCGAGGGCCGGGCGTTCGGCTCGGTGGCCGAGGCGATCATGGCCTTCGACCACGGCGAGCTGTCGCTGCAGGCGAAGATCACGCTCCGGCTCAGCGGTTCGGCCGCTCCGGCGGACGCGGTCGAGCTGGCCGAGGGCTTCAGCCTGGAGACCACGCTGGGCCGGGCGCTGTTCAACGAGGCGCTGCCGGCGGACTACCCGTTCGTCGACACCGAGGTGGGCAAGAAGCAGCTCGGCGGGATCGTCAACGACCTGGCCGAGCGGTACACCAAGGTCGAGGTCGCGCACGCGCTGGACGCGCTGAAGGACCTGGGCTACTACTGGTCCACCCGGTCCGGTGTCACGGTGTCGATCGACGACTTCAGCACGCCGCCGAGCAAGCCCGAGATCATGGCCCGGTACGAGTCCCAGGCCGAGAAGGTCCAGAAGCAGTTCGAGCGCGGTCTGATCACCTCGTCCGAGCGGCGTCAGGAGCTGATCGAGATCTGGACCGGCGCCAACGCCGAGGTCGGCAAGGCGATGGAGGAGAACTTCGCCAAGGACAACCCGATCTGGATGATGGTGCACTCCGGTGCCCGAGGCAACATGATGCAGATCCGGCAGATCTCCGGTATGCGTGGTCTGGTGGCCAACCCGAAGGGCGAGATCATCGCCCGGCCGATCAAGTCCAACTTCCGTGAGGGCCTGTCGGTGGTCGAGTACTTCATCGCCACCCACGGTGCCCGGAAGGGTCTTGCCGACACCGCGCTGCGGACCGCCGACTCGGGGTACCTGACCCGTCGTCTGGTGGACGTCTCGCAGGACGTGATCATCCGCGAGGAGGACTGCGGCACCGAGCGGGGCCTGCCGAAGAAGATCGGCGAGAAGGACCCGTCCGGCAAGGTCGTGCACGCCGAGAACGTGGAGACCAGCGCGTACGCGCGGACCCTGGCCACCGACGCCTTCGACCCGGACGGCAAGCTCGTCCTGGCCGGCGGCTCCGACCTGGGCGACGTGTCGATCGCGAAGCTGGTCGCGGCCGGGATCGAGGAGGTCAAGGTCCGGTCGGTGCTCACTTGTGACGCCAAGACCGGTACCTGCGCGAAGTGTTACGGGCGTTCGCTGGCGACCGGCAAGCCGGTCGACATCGGCGAGGCGGTCGGCATCATCGCGGCCCAGTCCATCGGTGAGCCGGGCACGCAGCTGACGATGCGGACCTTCCACACCGGTGGTGTCGCGGGTGATGACATCACCCACGGTCTGCCGCGTGTGGTCGAGCTCTTCGAGGCCCGCCAGCCCAAGGGCAAGGCGCCGATCTCGGAGGCCGCCGGCCGGATCTCGATCGAGGACACCGACAAGACCCGGAAGCTGGTGCTCACCCCGGACGACGGTTCCGAGGAGGTCGCCTACCCGGTGTCGAAGCGTGGCCGCCTGCTGATCGAAGAGGGTCAGCACGTCGAGGTCGGCCAGCAGCTGACGCAGGGTACGCCGGACCCGCAGGAGGTTCTGCGGATCCTGGGTGTCCGCAAGGCGCAGGAGCACCTGGTGGACGAGGTCCAGGAGGTGTACCGGTCGCAGGGTGTGGCCATCCACGACAAGCACATCGAGATCATCGTCCGGCAGATGCTGCGCCGGGTCACGGTGATCGAGTCGGGCGAGGCGAACCTGCTGCCGGGCGAGCTCGCGGACCGGATCATGTTCGAGGCGGAGAACCGCCGCGTCGTGGCAGAGGGCGGTACGCCGGCCTCCGGTCGTCCGGTGCTGATGGGTATCACCAAGGCCTCGCTGGCCACCGAGTCGTGGCTGTCGGCCGCCTCTTTCCAGGAGACGACCCGGGTCCTGACCGAGGCCGCGATCCACGGCAAGTCCGACTCCCTGGTCGGTCTGAAGGAGAACGTCATCATCGGAAAGCTGATCCCGGCGGGTACCGGCATGGACCGTTACCGCAACATCCGGGTGGAGCCCACCGAGGAGGCGAAGGCCGCGATGTACTCGATGGTCGGCTACGAGTCGTACGACTACGACTTCGGCCCGTCCAGCGGTCAGTCGGTCCCGCTCGACGACTTCGACCTCGGTTCGTACCAGAACTGAGCCGAAATCACCCCGCCGAGGGCGGCACTTCCCATCCCGGGAGGTGCCGCCCTCGCGGCTTGTACCAGCCGGTACGGCGGGTGCCGGAAAAGACACTCGGGGTGGCGGCTGAAAGTGTGACCGGGATGCGCCAAGATTGGTGCATGACGGATCTGCCGGCCTACCTGCGGCCTTTCGTCCTGGGGGTTCTGGAAGGTTCCGACGTACGCGTCGATCGCCTGGGGGAGATCGACCTGTACCGCCCGCCCGGTACCGCCCGAGGCGGCGCAATTCTTTTCGTGCACGGGGGACCAGGGCCGGACGGCCTCGAGGTGATGCCTCGGGACTGGCCGGTCTACAAGGGCTACGCGACCGCTGCCGCCAGGCGAGGCCTGGTGGCCGCAGTCGTCGACCACAGCCTGATCCACGGACTCGACCGCCTGGTCGAGGCCGCGGACGAGGTGGAGGCCGCGGTCGCCGTACTGCGCTCCGATCCACGCGTCGACCCCGATCGGGTCGGCCTGTGGTTCTTCTCGGGCGCCGGCCTGCTGGCCGGGGAGTGGCTGGACAGCCGCCCCGACTGGCTGCGCTTCGTATCCCTGACCTACCCGTTGCTCGCCACCCCGCCCGGTGTCGACGATCTGGTAACTGCTGCTGAAGTCATCGGCAAACACAAGGACCTGCCGGTACTGCTGACACGAGCTGGACTCGAGCGTGAGGAGCTCGCCGGTCCGGTAGCGGAGTTCGTCTCCGCGGGTGGCGCCGCGCTGGACATCATCGACGTACCGAAAGGGCACCACGGGTTCGACATGCTCGACCACACCGAAGAATCACGCGCCGCCGTGACCAAGGCTCTCGACTGGGCGATCGCCCACCTCGGCGAGCAGCCCGGGGACGACGGCAAGCTCCTCGTCCCACCACCGCCGGCCCGTAAGAAGGCCGCCACACCCCGCCGCCGGACCCCGGCCGCGGCCAAGGCGAGCGTCGCCGTCAAGGAGGCGCCGGCGCCTGCTGAACCCGCCGTACAGCAGGCACCGAAGGCAGCGGCCGCTCCCGAGCCCGCAGCGGTCGCGCAGACGCCGCTCGTGGACCTCGTCGCCGCGGTCACCACGGCCCCCACGGACACCCCGGCGGCGCGGGCGATCGGCCGCGAGCACGCGGCGTACGCCGCCCACGACCTCGAGGCGTTCCTCGCGATGTACTCGCCGACCGCCCGGATCCGGCTGGCCGACGGCTCCGAGCTGAAGGGCCGCCGGTTCCTCCGCGAGTACTACCGGCCGCGCTTCGACGCCGGCCGCTGCAAGACCGAGGTGGTCCAGAAGATCATGCTGGGGGAGTGGGTGGTCGAACACGTGAACTGCTACGAGGACGACGGATCCACCGCCCGGCTGGCCCTCTACCGGGTCGTCGACGGCCTCATCACCGACGTCGAGTTCCGGGTCTGACAACGCCGCGACAGGGCCGCTGGAAGCGCTTGCCGCGAGCTGTTCCAGCGCCCCTGTACACTTGATGAGCGGATGGTCCTCAGCCGCGGTCGGTTACTCATTTTGACCGTACTTGAGGCACCCGCTAGTCTTAACGATCGTGCCCGGGGTCTTTCCTGGGCCGTCATGCGTGCCCCTCGTCCAACGGGTCGGGCCGCGTGGCACGGGACTCCTGCCGACAGTCTGGAAGATTACGGCTTCGGTCTGCTCGTGCGCACGCGACACACCCGACCGCGGGGGTCAGGTAACAGCAACAAACCCAGCCGGACGACAGAAAGAGCTACGCGGTGCCCACCATTCAGCAGCTGGTCCGCAAGGGCCGCCAGGACAAGGTGTCCAAGAACAAGACGCCGGCCCTGAAGGGTTCCCCTCAGCGTCGTGGTGTGTGCACGCGCGTCTACACGACCACGCCGAAGAAGCCGAACTCGGCCCTTCGTAAGGTTGCACGTGTCCGCCTGACCAGCGGCATCGAGGTCACCGCGTACATCCCCGGCGTCGGCCACAACCTCCAGGAGCACTCGATCGTGCTCGTCCGTGGCGGTCGTGTGAAGGACCTGCCGGGTGTCCGGTACAAGATCATCCGCGGTTCGCTCGACACCCAGGGTGTGAAGAACCGGAAGCAGGCTCGCAGCCTCTACGGCGCGAAGAAGGAGAAGAGCTAATGCCGCGCAAGGGCCCCGCCCCGAAGCGCCCGGTCATCATCGACCCGGTCTACAGTTCGCCGCTCGTCACCCAGTTGATCTCGAAGATCCTGGTCGACGGCAAGAAGCAGATCGCTCAGCGGATCGTCTACGACGCGCTCGAGGGCACCCGGACCAAGACCGGCACCGACCCGGTGATCACGCTGAAGCGTGCGCTGGACAACGTGAAGCCGAGCATCGAGGTCAAGAGCCGCCGCGTCGGTGGTGCCACCTACCAGGTGCCGATCGAGGTCAAGCCCGGTCGTTCCACCACCCTGGCGCTGCGCTGGCTGACCACGTACTCCCGCGCCCGTCGCGAGAAGACCATGTCCGAGCGGCTGATGAACGAGATCCTGGATGCGTCCAACGGTCTCGGAGCGTCCGTGAAGCGCCGCGAGGACACGCACAAGATGGCCGAAGCCAACAAGGCTTTCGCCCACTACCGCTGGTGATCCGGGGTCCGATCCGGACCCCAGCACTCACCCTTTGACGCAGTACAGAATCGAGAGGCAGACCACCGAGGTGGCCGTACAAATCACCACCGACCTGGCCAAGGTCCGCAACATCGGGATCATGGCCCACATCGACGCCGGCAAGACGACGACGACCGAGCGGATCCTCTTCTACACCGGTATTACCTACAAGATCGGTGAGGTCCACGACGGCGCCGCCACGATGGACTGGATGGAGCAGGAGCAGGAGCGCGGCATCACGATCACGTCGGCCGCGACGACCTGCACCTGGAAAGACCACACCATCAACATCATCGACACCCCCGGCCACGTCGACTTCACCGTCGAGGTGGAGCGTTCGCTGCGCGTGCTGGACGGCGCGGTCGCGGTGTTCGACGGTGTGGCCGGCGTCGAGCCGCAGTCCGAGACCGTCTGGCGTCAGGCCGACCGGTACGGCGTGCCCCGGATCTGCTTCGTGAACAAGCTGGACCGGACCGGTGCCGAGTTCATGCGCTGCGTCGACATGATCGTCGACCGGCTCGCCGCGGTGCCGCTGGTGCTGCAGCTGCCGATCGGGTCCGAGGCCGACTTCATCGGCGTCGTCGACCTGATCGGGATGCGCGCGCTGACCTGGCGCGGCGAGACCACGATGGGTGAGGACTACACCGTCGAGGAGATCCCGGCGTCGCACACCGAGATCGCCGCCGAGTGGCGCGACAAGCTGATCGAGACGCTGGCCGAGGCCGACGACGAGATCATGGAGCAGTACCTCGAGGGCGAGGAGCCGACCCAGGAGCAGCTCGTGGCGGGCATCCGTCGCGCGACCCTGGCCAGCAAGCTCACCCCGGTGCTGACCGGCACGGCGTTCAAGAACAAGGGCGTCCAGCCGCTGCTCGACGCGATCAACGCGTACCTGCCGAGCCCGATCGACGTCCCGGCCATCGAGGGCCACGACGTCAAGGACTCCGAGCAGGTCGTGCTGCGCAAGCCGTCCGACGACGAGCCGTTCTCGGCGCTGGCGTTCAAGATCGCGGCGGACCCGCACCTGGGCAAGCTGACCTTCATCCGGGTGTACTCGGGCAAGCTCGAGACCGGCACCCAGGTGCTGAACCCGACGAAGGGCCGCAAGGAGCGGATCGGCAAGATCTACCGGATGCACGCGAACAAGCGTGAGGAGATCGCGTCGATCGGCGCCGGCCACATCGTCGCGGTGATGGGCCTGAAGGACACCACCACCGGTGAGACCCTGTGCGACGCGGCCAAGCCCGTCGTGCTCGAGTCGATGCAGTTCCCGGCCCCGGTGATCTCGGTCGCCATCGAGCCGAAGTCGAAGGCCGACCAGGAGAAGCTGGGCGTCGCGATCCAGCGGCTCGCCGAGGAGGACCCGACCTTCCAGGTCCGGACCGACGAGGACACCGGCCAGACGATCATCGCCGGGATGGGCGAGCTGCACCTCGAGGTGCTGGTCGACCGGATGAAGCGCGAGTTCCGCGTCGAGGCGAACGTCGGCAAGCCGCAGGTCGCCTACCGCGAGACCATCAAGAAGAAGGTCGAGAAGATCGACTACACGCACAAGAAGCAGACCGGTGGTTCGGGTCAGTTCGCGCGTGTGATCATCGACATCGAGCCGACGTCGGTCGAGGCCGGCGGCGAGGGTGGCTACGAGTTCGTCAACGCCGTCACCGGTGGCCGCATCCCCCGGGAGTACATCCCGTCGGTGGACGAGGGCGCCCAGGAGGCGATGGAGTTCGGCGTACTGGCCGGCTACCCGATGGTGGACGTCAAGGTGACGCTGCAGGACGGCGCGTACCACGACGTCGACTCGTCCGAGCTCGCCTTCAAGATCGCCGGTTCGATGGCCTTCAAGGACGCCGCCCGGCGGGCGGATCCGGTCATCCTGGAGCCGATGTTCGCGGTCGAGGTCACCACCCCTGAGGACTACATGGGTGAAGTGATCGGCGACCTCAACTCACGCCGTGGCCAGATCCAGTCGATGGACGAAGGCCCCGGTGGCAGCCGGGTCGTCAAGGCCCTGGTGCCGCTGTCGGAGATGTTCGGGTATGTCGGTGACCTGCGGTCGAAGACCCAGGGCCGCGCGTCCTACTCGATGCAGTTCGATTCCTACGCCGAGGTTCCGAAGAACGTGGCGGAAGAGATCATCAAGAAGGCCCGGGGCGAGTAACACACTCGTTCCTGGCCACCACACCCAAAGCGCGTCGGCGTACGGCGTAGTCAACATTTATCTAGGAGGGCCCCAGTGGCGAAGGCGAAGTTCGAGCGGACTAAGCCGCACGTCAACATCGGCACCATCGGTCACATCGACCACGGTAAGACCACTCTTACCGCGGCGATCACCAAGGTGCTGCACGACAAGTACCCGGACCTGAACGAGGCTTCGGCCTTCGATCAGATCGACAAGGCGCCGGAAGAGCGCCAGCGCGGTATCACCATCTCGATCGCGCACGTCGAGTACCAGACCGAGGCCCGGCACTACGCCCACGTCGACTGCCCGGGTCACGCGGACTACATCAAGAACATGATCACCGGTGCGGCTCAGATGGACGGCGCGATCCTGGTCGTCGCCGCCACCGACGGCCCGATGCCGCAGACGCGTGAGCACGTGCTGCTTGCCCGTCAGGTCGGCGTGCCGGCGATGGTCGTCGCCCTGAACAAGTGCGACATGGTCGACGACGAGGAGATCCTGGAGCTCGTCGAGCTCGAGGTCCGCGAGCTGCTCTCGGAGCAGGAGTTCGACGGCGACAACGCCCCGATCGTCCGCGTTGCGGCGCACCCGGCCCTGACCGGCGACGCCAAGTGGGGCGAGTCGATCCTCGAGCTGATGAACGCGGTCGACTCCTACATCCCGCAGCCGGAGCGCGAGATCGACAAGCCGTTCCTGATGCCGGTGGAGGACGTCTTCACCATCACGGGTCGCGGTACGGTCGTCACCGGCCGGATCGAGCGCGGTGTGATCAAGGTCAACGAGACCGTCGACATCGTCGGCATCCACGAGACCAAGCAGACCACCACGGTCACCGGTATCGAGATGTTCCGCAAGCTCCTCGACGAGGGCCAGGCCGGTGAGAACGTCGGTCTGCTGCTTCGTGGCACCAAGCGCGAGGAGGTGGAGCGCGGCATGGTCGTGATCAAGCCGGGCACCACGACCCCGCACACGAACTTCGAGGCGTCGGTCTACATCCTGTCGAAGGAGGAGGGCGGCCGTCACACGCCGTTCTTCCAGAACTACCGCCCGCAGTTCTACTTCCGCACCACCGATGTCACCGGTGTCGTCACGCTGCCCGAGGGCACCGAGATGGTCATGCCGGGCGACAACACCGACATGACGGTCGAGCTGATCCAGCCGATCGCCATGGAGGACGGTCTGAAGTTCGCGATCCGTGAAGGTGGCCGCACCGTCGGCGCCGGCCGGGTCACCAAGATCATCAAGTGATCTCATGAGGTCCGCGAGGGCTCGAAACTGAGCCCCCGCGGACCTCTGCTTTGCGCCCGATCCGGCGCTCAGGTGGTACCGGATCAGGCGTGAAGCCACTCGATTGGCGTTCCGGCGCCGATCTCTGGCACAATATTCAGGTTGCTCAGGCGAGGCCGCCGGGGCGCGTCCCAGATCTTCTTGATCTGGCTGGTGCGCCGGACCGGAGACCATGCCGAGGTTCCGGTCCGAGACCGGGCCCCGATTCCCAACCAGGGTCGACGAAGCGGTGAGTCACGCGCGCTCCGCGCACGCGACACACCCGACCGCGGGGGTCGGAGCAACGCAACGGAAGACGATAGAGAAGGACGAAGCGAAGCGATGGCGGGACAGAAGATCCGCATCCGGCTGAAGGCCTACGACCACGAGGTCATCGACAGCTCGGCACGCAAGATTGTCGACACGGTGACGCGTACTGGTGCGAAGGTTGCTGGCCCGGTGCCGTTGCCGACGGAAAAGAACGTGTTCTGCGTCATCCGCTCGCCGCACAAGTACAAGGACAGCCGCGAGCACTTCGAGATGCGCACCCACAAGCGGCTCATCGACATCATCGACCCCACGCCGAAGACCGTCGACTCGCTGATGCGTCTCGACCTGCCGGCCGGTGTCGACATCGAGATCAAGCTCTGAGGGACGCGGAAAGACCTATGAGCAACGTGAAGAACACGCGCGGTCTGCTGGGCACCAAGCTCGGCATGACCCAGACCTGGGACGAGAACAACCGAGTCGTCCCCGTCACCGTCGTCCAGGCGGGCCCGTGTGTCGTCACCGGCGTCCGTACGTCGGACCGTGACGGCTACGACGGCGTCCAGATCGCTTTCGGCGACATCGACCCCCGCAAGGTGACCAAGCCGATGCGCGGTCACTTCGACAAGGCCGGCGTGACGCCGCGGCGCCACCTGCTGGAGCTGCGCACCGCCGACGCCAGCGAGTACACGCTGGGCCAGGAGATCAACGCCGAGGCCTTCGCGGCCGGTGAGCGTGTCGACGTCTCCGCCACCAGCAAGGGCAAGGGCTTCGCCGGTGTGATGAAGCGGCACGGCTTCCACGGCCTGCGCGCCACCCACGGTGTGCACAAGAAGCACCGCTCGCCGGGTTCCATCGGCGGCTGCGCCACCCCGGGTCGGGTCTTCAAGGGCCTCCGGATGGCGGGCCGGATGGGCCACGAGCAGGTCACCACCCAGAACGTCAGCGTGCACGCGATCGACACCGAGCGCGGCCTGATCCTGCTCAAGGGCGCCGTACCCGGCCCCAAGGGCGGCCTGGTGCTGATCCGCAACGCCGCGAAGGGAGCTGCCAAGTGAGCACCGTCGACGTCGTCGTCGTGAAGGGCGACAAGGTCAGCAAGAAGGGCTCCGCCGAGCTTCCGGCCGAGCTGTTCGACGTCCAGGTCAACGTGCCGCTGATCCACCAGGTCGTGGTGGCCCAGCTGGCCGCGGCCCGCCAGGGCACGCACAAGGCGAAGACCCGGGGCGAGGTGTCCGGCGGTGGCGCCAAGCCGTACCGCCAGAAGGGCACCGGTCGCGCCCGCCAGGGTTCGACTCGCGCGCCGCAGTTCACCGGCGGTGGCGTCGTCCACGGCCCGGTGCCGCGGGACTACAGCCAGCGGACGCCGAAGAAGATGATCGCCGCCGCGCTCCGCGGCTCGCTGTCGGACCGGGCCCGTGACGGCCGCGTGTTCGTCGTCGAGAGCTTCGTGGACGGCGACAAGCCCTCCACCAAGTCGGCGCTGAAGGTGCTCGCCGAGGTCACCGACCCGGGCAAGGCGCTGGTCGTGGTCGACCGCGCCGACGAGCTGACCTGGCTGAGCCTGCGCAACGTGCAGCACGTGCACCTGATCGCGGCCGACCAGCTGAACGCGTACGACGTGCTGTGCAGCGACGCGGTCGTGTTCACCAAGAGCGCGCTCGACTCGTTCGTCGCCGGCGCGCCCAAGGGCAAGTCCGTCAAGGCCGTCGCCACGTCGACTGAGGCCGAGGAGGTAGAAGCATGAGCCACGGAGTCAACAAGGATCCCCGCGACGTGCTGCTCCGGCCGGTCGTGAGCGAGAAGAGCTACGGCCTGCTGGACGAGCAGAAGTACACGTTCGAGGTCGCGCCGGACGCCAACAAGACCGAGATCAAGCTCGCGGTCGAGAAGGTGTTCAAGGTCAAGGTCAGCGACGTCAACACCCTGAACCGCAAGGGCAAGCGGCGCCGGACCCGGTCCGGCTTCGGTAAGCGCCCGGACACCAAGCGGGCGATCGTGACCCTCAAGGGCGACGACCGCATCGATATCTTCGGAGGCCAGTCGTAATGGGAATCCGCAAGTACAAGCCGACGACGCCGGGCCGCCGTGGCTCGAGCGTGGCCGACTTCGTCGAGCTCACCCGTTCGACCCCCGAGAAGTCGCTGCTGCGTCCGCTGCCGAAGAAGGGCGGCCGGAACAGCTCCGGCAAGATCACCACCCGGCACCACGGTGGCGGTCACAAGCGGGCGTACCGGCTGATCGACTTCAAGCGCTACGACAAGGACGGCGTGCCGGCCAAGGTCGCGCACATCGAGTACGACCCGAACCGCACCGCGCGGATCGCGTTGCTGCACTACGTGGACGGCGAGAAGCGCTACATCCTCGCCCCGTCCAACCTGCAGCAGGGCACGATCGTCGAGAACGGCCCGGCCGCCGACATCAAGGTGGGCAACAACCTGCCGCTGCGCAACATCCCGGTCGGTTCGACGATCCACGCGGTCGAGCTGCGGCCCGGTGGCGGCGCCAAGATGGCCCGCTCCGCCGGTTCCAGCATCCAGCTGGTCGCGAAGGAAGGCCGGATGGCCACCCTGCGGATGCCGTCCGGCGAGGTCCGGATGGTCGACGTGCGCTGCCGCGCCACCCTCGGTGAGGTCGGCAACGGCGAGCAGTCGAACATCAACTGGGGCAAGGCGGGCCGGATGCGCTGGAAGGGCAAGCGCCCGACCGTCCGCGGTGTCGCGATGAACCCGGTCGACCACCCGCACGGTGGTGGTGAGGGTAAGACCTCGGGTGGTCGCCACCCGGTGTCCCCGTGGGGTCAGCCGGAAGGCCGGACCCGCACCCGCAAGGAAAGCGACCGCATGATCGTCCGGCGCCGCAAGGCCGGCAAGAAGCGCTGATAGGGAGCCGGCCAAATGCCACGCAGCCTCAAGAAGGGCCCGTTCGTCGACCACCACCTGGCCAAGAAGGTGGAGGTGCAGAACGAGAAGGGCACCAAGAACGTCATCAAGACCTGGTCCCGCCGATCGATGATCGTGCCGGACATGATCGGCCACACGATTGCGGTGCACGACGGCCGCAAGCACGTGCCGGTGTTCGTCACGGACTCGATGGTCGGGCACAAGCTCGGCGAGTTCGCGCCGACCCGGACGTTCAAGGGTCACGAGAAGGACGACCGGAAGTCACGGCGTCGCTGACCCGCCAGGGACAGTGACGAAGCGAAAGCAATCTACGGAGAGATTCGAACATCATGAGCGTTCAAGAGCGTAGGGCGATCAGCGCCCGTCGCGAGAGCCTGCTGGGCGAGCAGCCCGGGGCCTTCGCGGTCGCGCGCTTCGTCCGCGTGACGCCGATGAAGGCGCGCCGCGTGGTCGACCTGGTGCGCGGTCTGGGCGTCGACGACGCACTCGCCACTCTGAAGTTCGCCCCGCAGGCCGCTGCCGCGACCGTGTACAAGGTCGTCGACAGCGCCGCGGCGAACGCCGAGGGCACCGAACACCTGAGCCGGGCCGACCTGATCGTGGTCAAGGCCTACGTGGACGAGGGTCCGACGCTGAAGCGTCACCGCCCGCGTGCACAGGGCCGGGCGACCCGGATCGACAAGCGGACGAGCCACATCACCGTGGTCGTCGGCCCGCGGGAGACCGACGAGCCCGTCGAGAAGGCGCCGGCCAAGAAGACCGCCGCCAAGAAGACCGCGGACACCGCGGAGACGGCCAAGAAGGCTCCGGCGAAGAAGGCCACCAAGAAGGCCGCCGACGCGAAGCCCGCCGACGAGGCCGCCGACAAGCCGGCCAAGAAGGCGCCCGCGAAGAAGGCCGCCAAGAAGGCCACCGCTGAGAAGAAGGAGTCCTGACGTGGGACAGAAGGTAAACCCGCACGGGTTCCGTCTCGGCATCAGCACCGACCACAAGAGCCGTTGGTACGCCGACAAGCTGTACAAGGACTACGTGGGCGAGGACGTCAAGATCCGTCGCCTGCTGAGCAAGGGCATGGAGCGCGCCGGCATCTCCCGCGTGGAGATCGAGCGCACCCGTGACCGGGTCCGGGTCGACATCCACACCGCCCGTCCGGGCATCGTGATCGGCCGCCGTGGCGCCGAGGCGGACCGCATCCGCGGTTCGCTGGAGGAGCTCACCGGCAAGCAGGTGCAGCTGAACATCCTCGAGGTCAAGAACTCCGAGGTCGACGCCCAGCTGGTCGCGCAGGGCGTGGCCGAGCAGCTGTCCGGCCGCGTGGCGTTCCGCCGCGCGATGCGCAAGGCGATGCAGACCACCATGCGTGGCGGCGCCCTGGGCATCCGGATCCAGTGCTCCGGCCGGCTCGGCGGCGCGGAAATGTCGCGGTCGGAGTTCTACCGCGAGGGCCGCGTCCCGCTGCACACGCTGCGGGCCGACATCGACTACGGCTTCTACGAGGCCCGGACGACCTTCGGCCGGATCGGCGTGAAGGTCTGGATCTACAAGGGTGACGTGGCCGGCTCCCGGGCCGAGCGCGAGGCTCAGGCCGCGGCCCGTGCCGCCACCCAGCAGCGTCGGCCGGCCCGCCGGGACGACCGCGGTGGCCGTGGTGGCGACCGTGGTGGTCGTGGCGACCGTGGCGGCCGCGGCGGCGACAACCGTCGGGACCAGCGCAACGACAACGCGGCTCCGGCTGCCGAGGCGAACGCGCCGGTGGCCGACAAGGCCGCCGAGACGACCGGAACGGAGAGCTGAACCATGCTCATCCCTCGCAAGGTCAAGCACCGCAAGCAGCATCACCCGGGGCGCTCCGGCGCCGCCAAGGGCGGTACGACGCTGGCGTTCGGTGAGTTCGGCATCCAGGCGCTGGAGAACCACTACGTCACCAACCGGCAGATCGAGGCCGCGCGTATCGCGATGACCCGGCACATCAAGCGTGGCGGCAAGGTGTGGATCAACATCTACCCGGACCGCCCGCTGACCAAGAAGCCGGCCGAGACCCGGATGGGTTCCGGTAAGGGTTCGCCGGAGTGGTGGATCGCCAACGTGAAGGCCGGTCGCGTGCTGTTCGAGCTGTCCGGTGTTCCGGAGGACATCGCCCGTGAGGCGATGCGCCGGGCAATCCACAAGTTGCCGATGAAGTGCCGCTTCATCTCCCGAGAGGCAGGTGAGAACTGATGGCTACCCTGACCGCCGCTGAGCTGCGGAACCTCGGCCGGGACGAGCTGATGAGCAAGCTCGGTGAAGCCAAGGAGGAGCTGTTCAACCTCCGGTTCCAGGCTGCCACGGGCCAGCTGGAGTCCCACGGCCGGCTGCGCGCCGTCCGCAAGGACATCGCCCGCATCTACACGGTGCTGTCCGAGCGTGCGCTCGGCATCACCGAAGAGGTCGACGCCCCGGCCGAGGAGGCCGCGGCTGAGGACACTGCGGACGACAGTGAGAAGGCCAACGCATGACCGAGAACGTGAAGGACGAGACCGTGAGCACGACCGCCGAGGCGCGAGGCCGCCGGAAGACCCGTGAGGGTCTGGTGCTGAGCGACAAGATGGACAAGACCGTCGTGGTTGAGGTCGAGGACCGGGTGAAGCACCACCTGTACGGCAAGGTCATCCGGCGCACCAGCAAGCTCAAGGCGCACGACGAGCAGAACGCCGCCGGCATCGGCGACCGCGTCCTCCTGATGGAGACCCGGCCGCTGTCGGCGACCAAGCGCTGGCGCGTCGTCGAGATCCTCGAGAAGGCCAAGTAGTTCCCAGCCGTCCGCGGCTGGCAACCAACCGAAATTTATTCGTTCCGCAAGGCTCGGCGAAGCTGAGAACCAGCGAGACAACCAGGAGATCAACAGATGATCCAGCAGGAGTCGCGACTGAAGGTCGCCGACAACACGGGCGCGAAGGAGATCCTTTGCATCCGCGTTCTCGGTGGCTCCGGTCGGCGCTACGCCGGTGTCGGTGACACGATCGTCGCCACCGTCAAGGACGCGATCCCCGGCGGTGGTGTGAAGAAGGGTGACGTCGTCAAGGCGGTCGTCGTGCGGACCGTGAAGGAGCGCCGGCGTCCGGACGGCTCCTACATCCGCTTCGACGAGAACGCCGCGGTGATCCTGAAGGCCGACGGCGAGCCGCGCGGTACCCGTATCTTCGGCCCGGTCGGCCGGGAACTGCGTGAGAAGCGCTTCATGAAGATCATCTCGCTCGCACCGGAGGTGCTCTGAGATGGCTCAGCAGAAGAAGCTGCACGTGAAGAAGGGTGACCAGGTCCGCGTGATCTCGGGTCGCTCGAAGGGCCTCGAGGGCAAGATCATCCAGGTCTTCCCGAACGACGAGAAGGTCATCGTCGAGGGCGTCAACCGGGTGAAGAAGCACACCAAGGTGCAGCAGGCCCAGCGCGGCGGCACCACCGGTGGCATCGTCACCCAGGAAGCCCCGATCCACGTCTCGAACGTGGCGCTTCTGGTCGAGGTCGAGAAGGACGGCAAGAAGCAGAAGGTGACCACCCGCGTCGGCTACAACCGCGTCGAGGTGCAGAAGCGCCGTCCGGACGGTTCGACGTACACCGGTTACCGGAGCGTCCGGATCGCCCGCAAGACCGGCGAGGAGATCTGATGACCACCGCAGTAAGCGAGAGCAAGACCCAGCCGCGGCTGAAGACGAAGTACCGCGAGGAGATCGTCGGCAAGCTGCAGGACGAGTTCCAGTACGCCAACGTCATGCAGGTGCCCGGGCTCACCAAGATCGTGGTGAACATGGGCGTCGGCGAGGCGGCGCGGGACGCGAAGCTGATCGAGGGCGCGGTGAAGGACCTGGCCGCGATCACCGGTCAGAAGGCGCAGGTCACCAAGGCCCGCAAGTCGATCGCGCAGTTCAAGCTGCGTGAGGGGATGCCGATCGGCGCCCACGTGACGCTGCGCGGCGACCGGATGTGGGAGTTCCTGGACCGGCTGCTGGCGCTCGCGCTGCCCCGGATCCGCGACTTCCGCGGTCTGTCCGCCAAGCAGTTCGACGGCACCGGGAACTACACCTTCGGTCTGACCGAGCAGGTGATGTTCCACGAGATCAACCAGGACCGGATCGACCGGGTCCGGGGCATGGACATCACCGTGGTGACCACCGCGAAGAACGACGACGAGGGTCGGGCCCTGCTGCGGGCGCTCGGCTTCCCGTTCAAGGAGAACTGACGTGGCGAAGACAGCACTCAAGGTCAAGCAGGCCCGGAAGCCGAAGTTCGCGGTGCGTGGCTACACGCGCTGCCAGCGCTGCGGCCGGCCGAAGGCGGTCTTCCGCAAGTTCGGCCTCTGCCGGATCTGCCTGCGGGAAATGGCGCACCGGGGCGAGCTGCCCGGTGTCACCAAGTCCAGCTGGTGACCGTCTCCACCCCCGAACTTCTCCCCATTCACCACCATCTAGTCACCGTAGGTCGCCGAACGGCGAAACCACGGCGGGAAAGAGGCCCCAGGCCATGACGATGACCGACCCGATCGCAGACATGTTGACGCGTCTGCGGAACGCCAACCAGGCGTACCACGAGTCGACCACGATGCCGTACAGCAAGATCAAGCAGGGCATCGCCGACATCCTTCAGCAGGAGGGCTACATCGCCTCCTACAAGGTCGAGGAGCCCAAGGAGGGCGCTGTCGGCAAGACCTTGACCGTGGACCTGAAGTTCGGCCCGAGCCGGGAGCGCTCCATCGCGGGTGTTCGCCGGATCTCGAAGCCGGGCCTCCGGGTCTACGCGAAGTCGACCAACCTGCCCAAGGTCCTCGGTGGCCTGGGCGTCGCGATCATCTCGACGTCCCAGGGACTGCTGACCGACCGTCAGGCCAAGAACAAGGGCGTCGGCGGGGAAGTCCTCGCCTACGTCTGGTGACGAAGTACCGGAAGGAGGACCACTGAAATGTCTCGCATCGGTAAGCTCCCGGTCACGGTCCCGTCCGGCGTCGACGTCACGATCGACGGCCAGACGGTCACTGTGAAGGGTCCGAAGGGTCAGCTGTCGCACGTCGTCGCTGAGCCGATCGCGGTCAACCGGGAAGAGGGCGGCTCGATCGCCGTCACGCGTCCCGACGACCTGCGCAAGAGCAAGGAACTGCACGGGCTGTCCCGCACCCTGATCGCCAACCTGGTCACCGGGGTGACGGAGGGCTACGAGAAGAAGCTCGAGATCGTCGGTGTCGGTTACCGGGTGATCGCCAAGGGCCCGACCCAGCTGGAGTTCTCGCTCGGCTACAGCCACACCATCACGGTGGACGCGCCGGAAGGCATCACGTTCAACGTCGAGGCGCCGACCCGGTTCTCGGTGATCGGTATCGACAAGCAGTCGGTCGGCGAGGTCGCCGCCAACATCCGCAAGCTCCGCAAGCCCGAGCCGTACAAGGGCAAGGGTGTGCGGTACGCGGGCGAGCAGGTGCGCCGCAAGGTCGGAAAGGCTGGTAAGTAACCATGGCGATCGGACTGCGGCACAACAAGCACTCCGCCAAGAAGACGGCCTCGCGTGTGCGGCGCCAGATTCGGGTCCGGAAGAAGATCAACGGCACGGCCGACCGGCCGCGCCTGGTGGTCACCAAGTCGGCGCGGCACCTGTTCGTTCAGGTGATCGACGACGTGGCCGGTACGACGCTGGTGTCCGCCTCCACCATGGAGGCCGACCTGCGCGGCGCGGCGGACAACAAGACCGACAAGGCCAAGACCGTCGGCGGCCTGATCGCCGACCGGGCCAAGGCGGCCGGCATCGACTCGGTCGTCTTCGACCGGGCCGGGAACAAGTACCACGGCCGGATCGCGGCCCTGGCCGACGCCGCCCGCGAGGGCGGGCTCGGGTTCTGACATGGCGTACACAAAGGAAGGTAGTTCGAAATGAGCGGAGGCCAGCAGCGTCGCGGAGGCGGCGCCGGTGGTGAGCGCCGTGGCCGCGACGGGGGTCGTGGTCAGCAGGCGGACAAGACCGCCTACATCGAGCGCGTGGTAGCCATCAACCGGGTCGCCAAGGTCGTGAAGGGTGGTCGGCGCTTCAGCTTCACCGCCCTTGTGGTCGTCGGTGACGGTGAAGGCACCGTCGGTGTGGGTTACGGCAAGGCCAAGGAGGTGCCCGCGGCGATCGCCAAGGGTGTCGAGGAGGCCAAGAAGGCGTTCTTCAAGGTGCCGCGGATCCAGGGCACCATCCCGCACCCGGTCCAGGGCGAGAAGGCCGCAGGCGTTGTCATGCTGCGTCCGGCCGCTCCCGGTACCGGTGTGATCGCGGGCGGCTCGGCGCGCGCCGTACTGGAGTGCGCCGGGATCCACGACATCCTCAGCAAGTCGCTGGGCTCGTCCAACTCCATCAACGTGGTGCACGCCACCGTTGAGGCGCTGCGCAGCCTGGAGACCCCGGAGGCCGTGGCCGCGCGCCGTGGCCTGCCGGTCGAGGACGTCGCTCCGGCAGCGCTGCTGAAGGCGCGGGCGGAGGTGGCTTCCTGATGGCACGCCTGAAGGTGACCCAGGTCCGTTCGGGCATCGGTGGCAAGCAGAACCAGCGCGACACGTTGCGCACCCTGGGCGTCAAGCGGATCGGCGACAGCGCGGTCCACGAGGACAAGCCCGAGGTCCGGGGCATGGTTCGTGCGGTTCGCCACCTCATCACCGTCGAGGAGGTCGACTGACATGGCGCTCAAGGTTCACCACCTGCGTCCGGCGCCCGGTGCCAAGACCGCCAAGACCCGCGTGGGTCGTGGTGAGGGCAGCAAGGGCAAGACCGCCGGCCGCGGTACCAAGGGCAGCAAGGCGCGTAACAACATCCCCGAGTGGTTCGAGGGTGGCCAGATGCCGCTGCACATGCGGCTCCCGAAGCTGAAGGGCTTCAAGAGCAGGAACCGAGTGGAGTTCCAGGTCGTTAACCTGGACAAGCTCGGACAACTGTTCCCCGAGGGTGGCGAGGTCGGCGTTGCCGAACTGGTCGCCAAGGGCGCGGTCCGTCGTGGTCAGCCGGTGAAGGTGCTGGGTGACGGCGAACTGACCGTGGCACTGCAGGTCTCGGCGCACAAGTTCTCGAAGTCCGCCACGGACAAGATCCAGGCGGCCGGGGGAACCACGACCGAGGTGTGACACGAGGTCCAGGGCTCGTAACGACCGGTGCTTGATATCCTGCGCCGGTCGGACGGGCCCTGGCTCGTCTCTTGCCCAGAGGCTTAGCTAGGCCCCTGCCGTGCCCGCGGCCAGGGAAACTTGTGGGAGGACAAGGTGTTAAGCGCCTTCGCCAACGCGTTCAAGACGCCGGACCTGCGCCGGAAGATCTTGTTCGTGCTCTTCATCGTCGTGATCTTCCGGATCGGCTCCGTGGTGCCGGCTCCGGGGGTGAACGTTCAGTCGCTGCACACTTGTATCAAGATCTCCCAGGGCGGCCAGAACGCCAACCTGTACAACCTGATCAACCTGTTCTCCGGTGGGGCACTGCTGCAGCTCGCGATCTTCGCGCTCGGCATCATGCCGTACATCACCGCCAGCATCATCCTGCAGCTGCTCACCGTGGTGATCCCGCGGCTGGAGTCGCTGAAGAAGGAAGGCCAGGCGGGGCAGGCCAAGATCACGCAGTACACCCGGTTCCTGACCGTGGGGCTGGCGATCCTGCAGTCGACCGCGTTCGTGGCGCTGGCCCGGACCCCCGGCCGGCTGTTCCAGGGCTGCACCGAGCCGCTGCTCTACAAGGACGACTGGTTCACGATCACCGTCATGGTGCTGACCATGACCGCCGGTACCGGCGTGATCATGTGGCTGGGTGAGCTGATCACCGACCGTGGTGTCGGTAACGGTATGTCGATCCTGATCTTCACCCAGATCGTCGCCACGTTCCCCACCCAGCTGTGGAGCATCCGCAAGCAGAAGGGCGTCACCACCTTCGTCGTGGTGATCGCGATCGGTCTGGTCATCATGGCCGCGGTCATCTTCATCGAGCAGGCGCAGCGCCGGATCCCGGTGCAGTACGCCAAGCGGATGGTCGGCCGGAAGATGTTCGGCGGTACGTCGACCTACATTCCGCTGAAGGTGAACCAGGCCGGCGTCATCCCGGTCATCTTCGCCTCCAGCCTGCTGTATCTCCCCGTCCTGGTCAGTCAGTTCCAGCAGGGCAAGAGCTGGTCCAACTGGATCCAGGGCAACTTGGTCAAGGGCGACCACCCGATCTACATGGTGACGTATGTCGCCCTGATCATCTTCTTCACGTACTTCTACGTCTCGATCACCTTCAACCCGAAGGAAGTCGCGGACAACATGAAGAAGTACGGCGGCTTCATCCCGGGCATCCGGGCGGGGCGGCCGACCGAGGAATACCTGAAGTACGTGTTGGACCGCATCACGCTGCCGGGCGCGATCTACCTCGCGGCGATCTCGATGATCCCGCTGGTGGCTCTCGTCCTGCTGAACGCGAGCCAGAACTTCCCGTTCGGTGGTACGTCGATCCTGATCATGGTCGGCGTCGGACTCGACACGGTGAAGCAGATCGAGTCTCAGCTGCAGCAGCGAAACTACGAAGGGTTCCTGCGCTGATGAGAATGTTGCTGATGGGTCCGCCCGGGGCGGGCAAGGGTACGCAGGCAAAGGTGCTTGCCGATCGCCTGAATATCCCGGCCGTGTCCACCGGCGACATCTTCCGTGCGAACGTGAAGGCCGAGACGCCGCTGGGTGTCGAGGCGAAGCGGTACATGGACGCGGGCGACTACGTCCCGGACGAGGTCACGAACGCGATGGTCCGGGACCGGCTGTCCGAGGCCGACGCCGGCGAGGGCTTCCTGCTCGACGGCTACCCGCGGACGTTGGCCCAGGTCGGCACGCTGGACGAGATCATCGCCGACCACGGCCACAAGCTGGACGCCGTGGTCGCGCTGGTCGCGGACACCGACGTGCTGGTCGGCCGGATGCTCAAGCGGGCCGAGTCCGAGGGCCGCTCCGACGACTCCGAAGAGGTCATCCGGCACCGGCAGGACGTGTACGCCGCCGAGACCAAGCCGCTGCTCGCGGTGTACGGCGAGCGCGGCGTCCTGGTCGAGGTGGACGGCGTCGGCGAGATCGACGAGGTCAGCGAACGCGTCCTGGCGGCGCTCAAGTCGGTCACGGAGTAACGGCAAGCACGTGATGTTCAGGGACCGCGGTATCGAGATCAAGACCCGCGAGCAGATTCTGGCGATGCGCAAAGCCGGCCTGGTGGTCGGCCGCACGCTGGAGCTGCTCCGCGGGGAAGTACGCGCCGGGATCACCACCGGCGAGCTGGACGCGATCGCCGAGGACAACATCCGGTCCTCCGGCGCGACGCCGTCGTTCAAGGGGTACCACGGGTTCACCGGGTCGATCTGCGCGTCGGTGAACGACGAGATCGTGCACGGCATCCCGGGGGACCGGGTGCTCGCCGACGGCGACCTGATCTCGATCGACTGTGGCGCGATCGTCGACGGCTGGCACGGCGACGCGGCGATCACGGTGCCGGTCGGCGAGGTCACCGAGGACCTCCTGGAGCTGGCCCGGGTCTGCGAGGAGTCGATGTGGCGCGGGTTCGCGGCCGCGCGGCTCGGCGGGCGGCTGTCGGACATCTCGGCGGCGGTCGAGGCGCACGTTCGCGCGAACTCGTCGTACGGGATCGTCGAGGATTTCGTCGGGCACGGGATCGGTTCGGCGATGCACCAGCCGCCGAACGTGCCGAACTTCGGCCGGCCCGGCCGCGGCCCGAAGCTGGTCGAGGGGATGGCACTCGCCGTCGAGCCGATGCTCACCCTCGGCAAGCAGGACAACCACACGCTCGAGGACGACTGGACCGTCGTGACCGACGACAGCCAGGCCGCCGCACACACCGAGCACACGTTCACTCTCACTCCGCAAGGCCCTTGGGTCCTGACCGCCCTCGACGGCGGCGAGTCCAAGCTCGCGGAACTCGGCATCAGCTTCGGCCCGCTGGCTGACTGAGGGGTCCACCCGTTGGGGGACGCGCGGGGGACCGGGGCTGAGGCACACTTGGGGCATGCCTCAGTACCAGCCGTACCAGCGATTCACCGAAGCCGACCGCGACAAGATCGCCGGGCGGTTGCGGGATGCGTTCGCGGACGGGCGGCTGGACCAGCCGGAGTTCTCGTCGCGGCTCGACCAGTTGTACACGGTGCAGACGTACGGCGAGCTCGAGCCGCTGGTGCGCGACCTGCCGCCGGTGCGGACGTACCAGACGCCCGAGGTGGTCAAGGACAGCAAGCCGGCGCCGGAGCCGGGCAGCTTCCCGGAGCGTAAGCGCGAGGACCACCCGCACCGCCGCGGGAACGCGATCGGCGGCTTCACCGGCGTCGTGCTGATCAACGTCGTGATCTGGTTCGTGATCGGGCTCGGCAACGGCGGCCACTGGCCGCACTTCTGGCCGGTCTGGCTGCTGATCCCGTGGGCGATCATCGCCCTCGGCGGGCTCGGCAGGCGCCGTTGACGGCACGCTCTGATCGCCGCGGCACGGGTCCCCGGCTGCGGCCGGTCTGGGCTTGGCAGCTGCATCAGGGGGCCGCGGTTGTCTATGTGATCTGGTTCGTGGTCGCCGTACCGCTGGCGGTCGTCGGGCTGCTGCTGGAGCCGCGCTGGGTCGGGTGGTTCGTGCTGGTCTGGTTCCTGGTGCTGGTCGGGCTGACGCTCGGTCTGCGGATCGGGGAGAACCGCCGGCGGCGCGCCTGGGCGGAGGTCGCCGCGCAGCTCGGCTGGCGGGTCAGCGCGTCCGGGGACGAGCTGCTGGATCGTTGGACGTTCCCACCGTTCGACGTGGACCCGCACGCGGAGGTCTCGGACGTGACGTCGGGCCGGCATCGCGGCCGGGAGTTCTGGACGGGACAGTTCCGGCACAAGGTACGGCGGCGCGAGCTCGGCTTCGACTTCCTTGATCTGCAGGTGGATCGACCGCTCCCGCCGTTGCAGGTACTGCCGGCGCGGCTGGCCCCGGTCGCGGCGGCGAGCCTGCTGCCGTTGCCGATCAGCGTCGACGGTTCGTCCACGCAGTACCGCCTGTTCAACGGGCGGGAGGACCAGGCGCTGGCGGTGCTGCATCCGCGGGCGGTCGAGGCGCTGGTGGACGCCCCGGAGTTCGGGTTCAGCTGCGAGGGGCGGCGGTTCGTCGCGATCCTGCCGGCGTACCGCGACTCCGGTACCGCCCTCGCGCAACTGGATGCGGCGTGCGATCTGCTCGACCTGATGCCCGAGCAGATCTGGCGCGCCGGCGAACAGTGGGCGGCTACGCGGTCCTGAGCAGCCCGATCACTGCGGACAACCCGTCGTCCCCATGCCCGGCAGCAACGGCCTCGCCCAGCAACTCACCCATCGGCGCGAGCAGCCGCGGATCAACCCCCTGCTTCTCCGCTGTCGAGACCAGGTTCTCGTAAGCAGCCGACTGCATCGCGAGATTCGACCCGCCCGACCCGCCCTCGGCCATCCGCGGAATGCTGCCCAGCATCGCCGTCAGCCAAGGCCCCAGGAACTGCTCCGCGAATGGCCCCGCGGGGACACCGGCGCTGGTGATCAGCGCGAGCGCATGCTGCGCGCCGCCGAACATCCCGTACATCGCACTCAGCAACGCGATGTCGTACAGCGCAGCCAGCCCCGGGTCCGCACCGACGTACGCCGGACGCGCGAGCACGGAAAGCTCCGCGCGGTACTGCTCGAAAGCCTCGGGTACGCCGCTGTAGAACACGAACGCCCCGGGCGAGCCGATCATCGCGGGCACCCCCATGATGCCGCCGTCGACGTACGACGCACCCGCGGCGGTGCAGCGCTCCGCGGTGGCCCGGGCCTGTTCCGGGGTGCTGTTGGTGAGGTTGACGATCGTGCGACCGGTGAGGTCGACGCCGTCGAGCGTGCTGCGAACGGTGTCGTCGACGAGCAGGCAGACGACGACCAGCGGGCTCGCCGCGATCGCCTCCGCCGCGGTGGTCGCGCGGGCGGCGCCGAGCTGGTCGAGTTCGGGGGAGCGGCCGGGGGTGCGGTTCCAGACGGTGGTCGGGTGGCCGGCGGCCAGGAAGGCGCGGGCGAGGGCGGTTCCCATCGCGCCGAGCCCCAGGACGGTGACAGGTGTCTTCATACGGTCCACCCTGGCGGTGGCGGTTTACGATGGACAAGTACCCACTAAATAGTCAGGTACTGACGGAAAGGTAAGTATGCGCCCGTACACCTGTGGCCTGGACGCGGCGGCCGACGTCATCGGCGGGAAGTGGAAACCGCGGATCCTGTGGGCGCTGCACCACGGGCCGATGCGGTTCGGCGAGCTGCGCCGGGAGATCTCCGGGGTCACCGAGAAGATGCTGATTCAGCAGTTGCGCGAGCTGGAGGCGCGGGACATCGTGCACCGCGAGGTCTTCCACCAGGTGCCGCCGAAGGTCGAGTACTCACTCACCGAGCTCGGAGTGTCACTGAACGTGGCACTGATGCCGCTCGACGACTGGGGCGCCGAGCACATGGCGGTGCTGGAGACTACCCGCTGAGGGGTCAATTGGGATCATTGCAGCGCGTGGCGTACACTTTTTCCTTGGCTCTTTGTAGCCATAGCCAGTCACGTCTACAGAAGTGCGAGGACATGCCCAAAAAAGAGGGAGTAATCGAACTCGAGGGCACCATCGTCGAGGCCCTGCCGAACGCGATGTTCCGTGTTGAGCTGTCCAACGGGCACAAGGTGCTCGCGCACATCAGCGGCAAGATGAGGCAGCACTACATCCGGATCCTCCCCGAGGACCGGGTCGTCGTGGAGCTGTCGCCGTACGACCTCACCAGGGGTCGGATCGTCTATCGGTACAAGTAACACCACCAACACCTGTCGAAGAAAGTAGCTCGATGAAGGTCAACCCGAGCGTCAAGAAGATCTGCGACAAGTGCAAGGTGATCCGCCGGCACGGCCGGGTCATGGTGATCTGCGAGAACCCGCGGCACAAGCAGCGGCAGGGCTGACAAGCCTTTCACGCAGTAACACGGCACTTTCGCACCACAGCGCGCATGCTCGTCCAGGATCCGTTCTGGACGTTGCCCCTGGAACAGAGGCCAGGGCCCTGCCGGTGAATCTCACCGAGGCGGGCAGGGACGCAGCGCGCCACCACACCTCTGCCGACGAAAGGAACACCGCCACATGGCACGCCTCGTAGGAGTCGACCTGCCGCGCGACAAGCGCATCGAGGTCGCTCTCACGTACATCTTCGGTGTGGGCCGTACGCGCGCCCAGGAAACGCTGAAGAACACCGGGGTCTCCCCGGACAAGCGCGTCCACGAGCTGGGCGACGACGAGCTGGTCAAGCTCCGGGACTGGATCGAAGGCAACTACAAGATCGAAGGTGACCTCCGTCGCGAGGTGACCGCGGACATCCGCCGCAAGATCGAGATCGGGTCGTACCAGGGTCGCCGGCACCGCAGCGGGCTTCCGGTGCGCGGTCAGCGCACGCGGACCAACGCCCGTAGCCGCAAGGGTCGTCGTAAGGCGATCGCCGGCAAGAAGAAGAAGTGACCCGGATGACCGTCAACCCCAGGAGCAACTGACCTATGCCTCCCAAGAGCCGCACCGCGGCCGGCGCGAAGAAGGTGCGCCGCAAGGAGAAGAAGAACGTGGCCGCCGGCCACGCGCACATCAAGAGCACGTTCAACAACACGATCGTGACGATCACCGACCCGACCGGCGCGGTCATCTCGTGGGCCTCCGCGGGCACCGTCGGCTTCAAGGGTTCGCGCAAGTCGACCCCGTTCGCCGCGCAGATGGCCGCCGAGGCCGCCGGGCGCCGGGCGATGGAGCACGGCATGCGCAAGATCGACGTGTTCGTGAAGGGTCCCGGCTCCGGCCGTGAGACCGCGATCCGTTCGCTGGGTGCGGTCGGCCTCGAGGTCGGCACCATCCAGGACGTCACCCCTGTCGCCCACAACGGCTGCCGGCCGCCCAAGCGGCGCCGGGTCTGACCCAGAGAGAGGAAGGTAGCGAACCATGGCCCGTTACACCGGACCTATGACCAAGAAGTCGCGCCGTCTCGGGGTCGACCTCGTCGGTGGCGACAAGGCGTTCGAGCGTCGTCCGTACCCGCCGGGTATGCACGGCCGCGGCCGCCCGAAGGAGAGCGAGTACCTGCTCCAGCTGCGCGAGAAGCAGAAGGCGCGTTACTCGTACGGCGTTCTCGAGAAGCAGTTCCGCCGGTACTACGAGGAGGCCTCGCGGCGCTCCGGTAAGACCGGTGACAACCTGCTGCAGATCCTGGAGTCCCGGCTGGACAACGTGGTGTACCGCTCCGGTCTCGCCCGTACCCGCCGCCAGGCCCGTCAGCTCGTCGTGCACGGTCACTTCACCGTGAACGGCGTCAAGGTGAACATCCCGTCGTACCGCGTCTCCGCCCACGACATCATCGATGTCAAGGCGAAGTCGGCCGAGACGACGCCGTTCATCATCGCCCGGGAGACGCACAGCGAGCGCGTCGTCCCGGCCTGGCTCGAGGTGATGCCGGAGCGTCTGCGGATCCTCGTCCACCAGCTGCCCACCCGGCAGCAGATCGACACCCAGGTCGCCGAGCACCTGATCGTCGAGCTCTACTCGAAGAACTGACCCGTTGCCGGCCGGTGGTCCTCGGACCGCCGGCCGGTCCGGTGCGTTCTTCACCACTCGCGACCTCAAATAGTGGTCGTCGCGACGAAAGAAGGAACCAGAAGTGCTGATCGCACAACGCCCCACCCTGACCGAAGAGGTCGTCGGCGAGTACCGCTCGCGGTTCGTCATCGAGCCGCTGGAGCCGGGCTTCGGCTACACCCTCGGGAACTCGATCCGCCGGACCCTGCTGTCCTCGATCCCCGGCGCCGCCGTCACCAGCATCAAGATCGACGGTGTCCTGCACGAGTTCTCGACCGTTGCCGGGGTCAAGGAAGACGCCACCCAGCTGATCCTGAACCTGAAGGACCTGGTCGTCTCCTCCGAGCACGACGAGCCGGTCACCATGTACCTGCGCAAGCAGGGCCCCGGTGACGTGACCGCCGCGGACATCGCGCCGCCGGCCGGTGTCGAGGTGCACAACCCGGACCTGAAGATCGCCACCCTGAACGAGAAGGGCCGGCTCGAGATGGAGCTGGTCGTCGAGCGGGGCCGCGGTTACGTGTCCGCCGTCCAGAACAAGTCCGCGGACGCCGAGATCGGCCGGATGCCGGTCGACTCGATCTACTCGCCGGTCCTCAAGGTCACCTACAAGGTCGAGGCCACCCGTGTCGAGCAGCGCACCGACTTCGACCGCCTGGTGGTCGACGTCGAGACCAAGCCGTCGATGCTGCCCCGCGACGCCGTCGCGTCGGCCGGTAAGACGCTGGTCGAGCTGTTCGGGCTGGCCCGCGAGCTGAACGTCGAGGCCGAGGGCATCGACATCGGCCCGTCGCCGGTGGACGAGCAGATGGCCGCCGACCTGGCGCTGCCGGTCGAGGACCTGCAGCTGACCGTCCGGTCGTACAACTGCCTGAAGCGCGAGGGCATCCACACCGTGGGTGAGCTGATCTCGCGCAGTGAGCAGGACCTGCTGGACATCCGGAACTTCGGCTCCAAGTCCATCGACGAGGTCAAGCTGAAGCTGGCCGAGATGGGCCTGTCGCTGAAGGACTCCCCGCCCGGGTTCGACCTCCGCGCCGCGTCCGGTGCCTACGGCAACGAGGCGGACGACGAGGACGAGAGCTTCGCCGAGACCGAGCAGTACTGAGCTGACCGAAGGCCCGTCGGGGCCTCTTGATGAGGCCCCCGGGCCTGAGATTCCTGGAGTAATGAGATGCCTACCCCCACCAAGGGTGCCCGCCTGGGCGGCAGCCCGGCGCACGAGAAGCTGATCCTCAGCAACCTCGCGACGTCGCTGTTCGAGCACGGCGCGATCACCACCACCGCGGCCAAGGCCAAGCGCCTGCAGCCGCTGGCCGAGCAGATGATCACCAAGGCCAAGCGCGGTGACCTGAACTCGCGCCGCCAGGTGATGAAGCGGATCAAGGACAAGAGCGTCGTGCACGTGCTCTTCACCGAGATCGGCGAGCGGTACGCCGACCGTCCGGGCGGCTACACCCGGATCACCAAGCTCGGCCCGCGCAAGGGCGACAACGCGCCGATGGTGAAGATCGAGCTGGTCGAGGCGCTGTCGGACTCGCCGAAGGCGAAGAAGACCGCCGCCAAGAAGGCCCCGGCCAAGAAGACCGAGGCGCCGGCTGCCGACAAGGCCGAGGACAAGGTCGAGGAGACCAAGGTCCAGGACGTCGTCGCCGGCAAGTACGAGAACTCCGCCGCCCCGAACACCGACGGCTCCGCGCCGGAGGGCTACACGGTCAAGGGCAACGAGGACTCGATGAAGTACCACACGACCGAGTCGCCGTGGTACGACAAGACCGTCGCCGAGGTCTGGTTCAAGACCGCCGAGGACGCCGAGGCGGCTGGTTTCGCCAAGGCCGGCGGTTCGGACGCCGACGACAAGTAAGTCTGCTGTAAGTCTGCTGGCGAGGCCCCCGCACCGGACGGTGCGGGGGCCTCGTTGCGTTAGATTGGCGTGTGCGCTGGCGGATTGATCTTCGGTACGACGGAGCGGCCTTTCACGGGTGGGCCCGTCAGGAAGGTCTCCGGACCGTGCAGGGCTCGCTCGAGGAGGCGCTGCGCGTCGTACTGCGGCTGCCGGAGCCGTTGACGGTCACGTGTGCCGGGCGGACGGACACGGGCGTCCACGCGCGCGGGCAGGTCACCCACGTGGACGTGGACGACGCTGTGGACCCGGTACGGCTGTTGAGAGGGCTGAACGGCGTACTGCCCGCGGATGTGGCTGTCACGGCCGTGACGGCGGCTCCTGAGGGCTTTGACGCCCGGTTCTCGGCCCTGGCCCGCCGGTACGTGTACCGGCTGTGTGACGAGCCGGCCGGCTGGGATCCGCTGACCCGAGGTCATGTACTGCGGGTGGGCCGGCCGATGGACGTGGACCGAATGAACGCCGCGGCGACTCGGCTGCTCGGGGAGCACGACTTTGCCGCGTTCTGCAAGAAGCGGGAGGGTGCGAGCACCGTACGGGCGCTGCTGGAGTTCTCGTGGCGGCGGACCGGTCCTGGCCTGTTGGAGGGCACTGTGATCGCGGATGCGTTCTGCCACTCGATGGTGCGTGCGTTGGTCGGGTCCATGCTGCCGGTGGGGGACGGACGGCGGGACGTGGCGTGGCCGGCCGCAGTATTGGCCGGGAAGGTGCGGGACTCGGCCGTGTCGGTGCTGCCGGCGCACGGGCTGACGTTGGAGGAAGTGCGGTACCCGGCAGACGACGAGCTGGCTGCGCGGGCGTTGCAGGCGCGGCAGGTACGAGGAGAGGTACATCAGCGTGGGTGACCACTTCTTTTCGGCGGAGCCCGCGTCCGCGGACGTACGGCGTACCGTCGAGGCCCGGGTCTGGGACAAGCCGTACGTGTTCACGACGGCGACCGGGGTGTTCTCCCGGGACCGCTTGGACATCGGTACGTCGGTCCTGTTGCGCTCGGCGGAGCCGCCGGCCGGGACGGGGACGTTCCTGGACCTCGGGTGCGGGTACGGGCCGATCGCTTGCGCGTTGGCAGTGGAGGCGCCGGACGCGACCGTGTGGGCCGTCGACGTGAACAACCGCGCGCTCGAGCTCGCGCAGTTGAACGCGAAGGCTGCCGGCGTCGGGGACCGGGTGCGGGTCGCGTTGCCGGACGACGTACCCGAGGACGTGCGGTTCGACCAGATCTGGTCCAACCCCGCGATCCACATCGGCAAGACCGAGCTGCACGCGATGCTGCTGCGCTGGCTCGGCCGCCTCGCCCCCGGAGGCGTGGGATGGTTCGTCGTCGGTAAGAACCTGGGCGGCGACTCCCTGCAGCGCTGGATGACCGAGCAGGGCTATCCCTGCACCCGTGTCGCCAGCGCCAAGGGTTTCCGGGTCCTGCGTGCAACGAACGCGGGTCCATCACCGTCCTGAGGACATGGAGGCAGCCTTGGCGGCAGCGGAGGTGCGGGTGGAACCCGTCGACTTCGAGGCGTGGGTCACCGAGAAGGCCGACGCCTTGCTGCGGTTCGCCTATGTGCTGACCGGAGACGCCAACCTGGCCGAGGACGCCGTACAGGACGCACTGACAACCGCCTGCGCCCGCTGGGGGCGGGTGAGCCGCGCGGACGACCCCGAGGCGTACGTGAAGCGGATGGTCGTGAACGCGCACATCTCCTGGTGGCGGCGGTTCCGGCGGCGGGAGGCGCCGGTCGACGACCCGGTGCGCACGGCCCGCGCAGTACCGGACGGTACGGCGCAACGTGCCGAGGCAGACGCCATCTGGGACCTGTGCGCGACCTTGCCGGACAAACAGCGCGCTGCCGTCGTACTGCGGTTCTACGAGGAGCTGTCGTACGCCGAGATTGCCCAGCTGCTGCACTGCGCGGAAGCGACGGCACGGTCGCACGTACACCGAGCCCTGGCTGCTTTGAAGACCACCCTGAGCCACCAAGAGCGCACGGAAGGAGCCGAGGATGCCTGAGCACGACCCTGAGCAGGAGCTCGGCCCCAAGATCACGTCGGCGTTCCAGGACCATTCTGACCTGCCCGGCCTGCAGAAGAGCGGCCTGGCGCGTGAGGCTCGCCGCCGGGTGCACAGGCGTCGGCAGGCGTGGTCTGCCGCCGCTGGCGCCGTACTGGTTGCTGCTGTCGCCGGGGGCGTGTGGGGAGTCGCTGGAAACGACTCCCAGGTCGCTTCCAGCAACAGCGACGGCGGCCCGGCGCCTGCGGCCGGTACGGCGAAGAACAACAACGGGATCGTCGGCCCGCGCGCCGAAAGCGTCTGCCCTAGCAGGCCTGCAATCGGCCCGAACGCAGGTACGGGTCTCGACCTCAGCACGCCGGTGACAGGCCTGAAAGCGTGCCGTTACAGCCTGACCGACGGTTCGGTCCTCGGCCAGCAGTCGTTTGACGCGTCCGTGGCCCAGCAGGTCGTCAACGCGATCAAGCCGCTCCCGGAGCGCAACCCGGCACTCCCGGCCCTCAAGTGCGCCCCACAGGCCACAAAACCGGCCGAGGAGATCGTGTTGCGCTTCGACACCGCAGACGGCGTACGCGAGATCTGGGTGCAGTACGACGGCTGCACGTCACCCGGCTTCTTCACCGGAACCCGCACCTACGGCCTGTACGCCGCCCCGCTCAAACTCTTCATGCTCGGCACAGTCCGCCCCACCGGCAGCACCTACCTGAACGCCCTGAAGGACTGGTAGACGCGCCCGTCAGTCGACCTCGCGGGTAGGGCGTTCGCGACGGGCGGCCAGCGGGCGTACGTTATCGGGCCGCTCACCGGTGCTCTTGTACACGCCGGGACTCCCGGCGTCGGTCGCCGTCCCGACAAACCGCCGGAGCCGGGCCACCTCTTCCTCGGTAGGCGGCTTCGCCCGCCCCTGGGGCTCGTCCGGTTCCTGCCCGTCCATCCGCACCTATCCTCACCTCAGGTCCGCCTAGATCATAAGGACTCCCCAGGGCCGCCGAACCCCCATCCACCACCCCAACCCCCGAATCACCACGCCACCCCTCCCGCGCACCCGCCGCGCCCCGGCGACCATCCCCCGCGGCAGCAGCTCGTACGGCTCCCGTCGCGGCATCAACCTGATCCGAACCAGCACCCACAGCCGCACCAGACACCGCACCACCCCCGCCAGTTGCCGACTCGCCAGCTGCCGCCCCGCCCGCATTAGCACCACCTACTACTGGCGCCGCGCCGCCTCCACTCGCACCGCCGGCGGCCTGCCCGGCACGACCTCCACCAGCCGCCGCACCGCCTGCTCTCGTACCACTTGCTGCTGGTCCGGCACGACCTCCGCCAGCCGCCCCGCCCGTACTCGCACCACCTACTGCTGGCGCCGCGCCGCCTTCGCCGGCCGCCGCGCCGCCTGCGCTCGCACCACCCGTTGCCGACCCGCCAGCCGCCGCCCCGTCCCCGGCCAGCGAACTCGCGCGTGCGGCCGCAGCTCCTGCAGCGGCTGCCCTCGCAGCTGCCATCGCCCCTGAACCCGTACCCATTTCCGCGGCAGCTCGGCCAGCCGCACCTCCGCCTGCCGCCGCGCCTCCAGCACCTGAACCGGCGCCCGCGCTCGCACCACCTGCGCCTGCACTGCCTGCGCTGGTACCGCCTGCGGCTGCACTGCCTGCGGGCGGGCCGCCGGCTACGCCTGCCGTGTTGCCGCCGGTAGCTGCTTCGGCTGATGGCCTCCGACCCGCTGCTGAAAGCTCTGCGCCCGCCGACATAGCTGCGCTATCGGCCGCGACGCGCACCGCAGACGGCCGTGCGGTGGAGTTGAGGAACTGGCGTAGCCGGTCCGGCTCCAGTTCGAGCGGTGGGCGGCCGTAGTACGTCTCGATCTCCTGCACCTGCGCCCGCTCCCGCGCCGTCATCGGGAGCCGGGACGGCTGCTCCCCGGCCTCGTGGTAATGCTCCTCGACCGTCCTCAGCTCCGCCTCCACCCGCTCGATCGCCCGGCTACCAGCCTCCCGGCCGCGCTCGGCGAGCTCCCGTGGGGTCTCCTGCATCGCGGTGTAGTGCTCCGTGATCGCCCCGAGTTCCTCCTGCAACGGCCGCGTCAGCCGGAGGCGGATCTGAGAGCGGTGCTGCGGCGGCATCACCCCGTTCAGCCGCGAGTCGATCAGTACGTCGGCCATCGCGTTGTACCGCTGCGCGAACGGCGTCCCGTCGACTGCGGCCAGGACCTCCTCCCGCGGTCGTCCGCTGACCGTGTGCAGTCCGTCGAGCACCCCCTCGACGGCCGTCTGATACCCGGCGTACCCCAGCGTCGCCGTCATGTCGTGGATCCTGGGGACGGCTTTGTCCATCCCGATGTCCTGGATGACCAGGTCGACGATCCGGTCCCGGTTGCTGTCCGCGAGTCCCTCGGTCAGCGCCTGGCCGGCCGCTGAGGAGTAGCGAACCGCGTCCGGCGCGTTCTCGTCGCCGGGCTCGTGCTGGTGATGGTCGGTCTCGTGCACGACCACCAGTACGCCGATCCGCGCGCCGCCGGTGGTCTCGAGGTCCGTCGGCCGGTTCGCGTCGTACGCGCGCAGCACCGGTTCGAGGACGTTCTTCCGGCTGATCGTCATGTGGCCGCCGATCTGGCCGGAGCCGCTGACCTGGCCGAGCTCCTCGTACAGCTGACGGTTCCAGGACGAGGGCCGGCCGGTACGGCGTTCGACGGCTGCCACGACGCTCGCGAGCCAGTCGTACTCGCGCGTGCCGGGCAGGATCTCGGGACCTCTCTGCTGGTGCGGCACGCGCCGACAATAACGGTTCGCCCGGTCCGGGGACTGTTGACAGACTGGGGGGATGGGCCATGTGGATGTCGCCGGGATCGGGTACGAGTTGCCGGACGGGCGGGTGTTGCTCGACGACATCACGTTTCGGGTCGGGGACGGGGCGAAGGTCGCGCTGGTGGGGGCGAACGGGTCCGGGAAGACGACGCTGACGCGGATCATCGCGGGGGACCTGAAACCGCACAGTGGCAGCATCTCGCGGTCCGGTGGGCTCGGGGTGATGCGGCAGTTCGTCGGGTCGGTGCGGGACGAGTCGACGGTGCGGGACCTGTTGCTGGGGGTCGCGCCGGACGCGATCCGGGAGGCGGCGGCGAAGCTGGAGAAGGCCGAGCTGGCGATGATGGAGGCCGACGACGAGAAGACGCAGCTCAAGTACGCGCAGGCGGTGGCGGACTGGGGTGAGGTCGGTGGGTACGACGCCGAGGTCCTCTGGGATGTCTGTACTACGGCAGCGTTGGGTATCCCGTTCGACCGTTGCCGCTGGCGTGAGGTGAAGACGCTGTCCGGCGGCGAGCAGAAACGCCTGGTACTGGAGGCGTTGCTGCGCGGGCCGGAGCAGGTACTGCTGCTGGACGAGCCGGACAACTACCTCGACGTACCGGGGAAGCGTTGGCTCGAGGAGCAGCTGCGTACGTCGGACAAGACCGTTCTGTACATCAGCCACGACCGTGAGCTGCTGGCCAACACGGCCACCCGGATCGTGACGGTAGAGCTCGGTGCGGCCGGTAACAACGCGTGGACGCACGGCGGGGGCTTCTCGACGTACCACGAGGCTCGGCAGCACCGGTTCGAACGTTTCGAGGAGCTGCGGAAGCGTTGGGACGAGGAACACGCCAAGCTGCGCGCACAGATGCTGATGTACAAGCAAAAGGCGGCGTACAACTCCGACATGGCATCGCGGTACCGCGCCTCGCAGACGCGGCTGCGCAAGTTCGAGGAGGCCGGCCCGCCGCAGGCGTTGCCGCGCGAGCAGAAGGTCAGCATGCGCCTCACCGGCGGCCGTACCGGTAAGCGGGCCGTCGTGTGCACAGAGCTCGAGCTGACCGGTCTGATGAAGCCTTTCGACGTCGAGATCTGGTACGGCGAGCGTGTGGCCGTGCTGGGCTCCAACGGCTCCGGGAAGTCGCACTTCCTCCGGCTGCTCGCGACGGGCGGTTCTGACCCGGATGTGGAGCACCAGCCCATCGGCGACGTACAGATCGCCCCCGTGGCGCACACGGGTAACGCGAAGCTAGGGGCTCGCGTACGGCCCGGCTGGTTCGCGCAGACGCATGAGCACCCGGAGCTGGTCGGTAAGACGCTGCTGGAGATCCTGCACCGCGGCGACGACCACCGCGACGGCATGGGGCGCGAACTGGCTTCACGGAAGCTGGACAGGTACGAGCTGGCCCATGCGGCCGAGCAGACCTTCGACAGCCTGTCCGGCGGCCAGCAGGCCCGTTTCCAGATCCTGCTGCTCGAACTGTCCGGCGCAACGCTTCTCCTGCTCGACGAGCCCACCGACAACCTGGACGTCGAGTCAGCCGAGGCGTTGGAGGAAGGCCTGGACTCCTTCGACGGCACAGTCCTCGCCGTAACCCACGACCGCTGGTTCGCCCGCGGCTTCGACCGCTACCTCGTCTTCGGCGCCGACGGCTCCGTCTACGAACCCGACGAGCCCGTCTGGGACGAGGGCCGCGTGGACCGCGCCCGCTAGCGTTGACAGGCGTTCTCGCGGCCCGTTGGATCCGCACTGTTGTTCCGAGCTGGTACTGCCGCTGGCTGTTCCCGGTCGTCTGGCTCGCGGCGCTCTGTGCGGTCAGCCTGGGCCTGGCCGGCACGTTCTAGGGCTGCAGGCACCAGCCGTCGCGGTAGGCGGCCCACTGGTCGTCGGTGGCGGCGAAGTCGACGTACAGGGCCAGGCCGAAGTTCTTGCGGGGGGAGTCGCCCAGGCCGAGGCGGGCGCCGCGGACGGCGGCGGTGACGGTCTCTGCGTGACCCCAGTGGGCGGCGTTGTTCTCCCAGTACGCCGGGAGTCCGATCAGCAGGTCTGTGGTCGGGGGAGTGACCTCCAGGGCCAGCTGGGTCTGTTTGGCGACGTAGCCGCCGTACAGGGACTCGAGCGGCATGGCGGTGTCGTACGTCATCACGGCGATCTGGTTGACGCGTTCGGCGACCTGGCGGAAGTAGTCCTGCGACCACCACTTCTCGATCGGGATCGCGTGCAGGTACCAGAGCGGGTCGATCTGCGCCGCCGCGACCGACAGCGTCGTACCGAGCGCGCGCGTCTCGTCGAGGACGGCGAGGTACCCCTTCGACCCCGAGGGGATCGGCTCGAAGTCGTAGTGGATGCCCTGGAAACCCTGCTGCAGAACAGCTTTCGCCGACGCGACGACGCGTTGCCGAACCGTCGGGTCGTCGAGATTCATCCCCGGCTTCTTCCCCGGTTGTACGACGTCGCCGAGCCAGGCCTGGACGCGGACGCCCGGCGCGGCGGCGTGGATCGCGTCGACGAACCACCGCGCCCGCGGCGATAACTTTGCCAGCGGCAACGATCCGTCGTGCTCGAGCGGGCCGGTGTGGACGTACAGGTCGTGGATGCCGGTGCCCTTCAGGCGTTCGGCCAGCGCGGTCACGTCGGCGCTGGTCTTCCGGCCGTCGACCCAGGCGTGGCCGAGCCAGAGCGCGTCCTCGTTCCGGGTGCGGGCGCCCGCGGACGGGTCGCCGGCGTACTGCACACGCAGTGAGATCGCGTACGTCCCGAGCGGCGCGATTGCCAGTACGACGACCGCCAGTACGGCAGCGACGATGATGCGTCGCGGGCGTGACCAGGATCGCCAGCGGCGTCTCACAGACGCGGCTTCAGGCCGTCGTACACGAGCGCGAGCATCCGGTCCCGGGTCTCCGCGTCCAGCGCGGACGCGGTCGCGCCGCGGGACGAGCCGATCAGCAACGCGTACACCTCGGGGAACTGCGCGTCCGGGCGGACCGCACCCGCCTTCTGGGCCGCGACGAGCAGCCCGTCGAACGCCTCCCGCATGCTGCGCCCGGCCTCCCGCGCCTGCTCGCCGGCCGCCGCGCCGGACGCGGTCAGCGCCTCCGCGATCGCCAGCTTGGACGCCGACTCCGCCACCACCTGGGTGAAGAACTCGTAGAACGCCGCGCCCGGATCGGCGCTGCCGGTCAGCTCCAGAGCCCGGTCCCGGATCCGCTCCAGGCGCAGCGTCAGGACCGCCTCGAGCAGCTCGGTCTTGGTCGCGAAGTGCCGGAACACCGTCGCGATCCCGACCCCGGCCAGCTTCGCCACATCGTCCGTCGACGCCCCCGGCGACCGTCCGAAAACGTCGTCCGCCGCCGTCATGATCCTGGCCCGGTTGTCTCGCGCGTCTGCCCGCACCCCAGCTCCCCTCCGTCGCCCCTCAGCCTAGAAGACGCCGGGAGTCCTTATCCGGTTGTAAACGAAGTTGGGACTCCATATATTCGATAGTCATCACTCCGTTTAACGTCTGTGAGGATTCCGATGACACCCGAAGAGGTCTTCCTGAAGCTCGTCCATGGCGTCGCCGACCGCGACTTCGCCGTACTGCCCGGGCTGTACGCCGAACGGACCGACGTCCGGCACCCGATGAACCCGTACGGCGACCCCCCGCTGCTCAGCCGCGACGCCCTCCGCGAACACTTCGGCGGCGTCGGCCCGCGGGTCACCGAGGTCGTCCGCTTCCAGCCCGACAACATCCGCGTCCACCACACCACCGACCCGGAGGTGATCGTCGCCGAGTTCGAGTACGCCGGGACGATCGTTGCCACCGGTGAGCCGTTCCGGGTACCGGCGATCTTCGTACTCCGCGTCCGCGACGGGCTGATCGTCGAGTCCCGCGACTACATCCACCACCTGGCGATGATCCGCGCCCGCGGCCAGGTCGACGAACTCGTCACCCACCTGAAGGAACCGGCAACCACCCACCCCACGTCCTAGTCCCAGAGGCGCCAGATGGCCCCGGACCGAGGCAAGAAGCCCGCCCGGGGCCATCTCCAATCCAAAGGACACCGCTGCGCGGCGGCTGCTTGTTCCCGCCTTCGGCGTGGTGCGCGGGTGGTGGATCCGCATGGAGGTGGTTGACGTCGCGGGCTGGTTGGTGCCGGGAGTTGGTTCGACCGAATGCATGGCGTCGGCGCCTCGGGCGGGGCGTGCGACGTGAACAGGCGACAGACTATTGGAGCTTGCTCCGCGGTGGTTCAGTTGGGGAGCCAGGTCCAAGGCAGGTTCGGGCGGCAGTCCTTTGGGGCTGGGAGGGGGGTTTCCGTGCCGACCCGGGCGTACTTGTGGCCCGTTGGTTCCGAGCGGCAGGCTGCCTGGCCGGCCCGCCGGGCACCCTCGGTCCCGGGGCTTGTGTAGACGAGTTTCCCGGTCGCGTCGTACCCGCGGACAACGTACGGGCGGGGGCTGTCAGCGGCCGGCGTCTTGACGGCCGGCACCGACCTCACGGGGGCGTAGTAGAAGCCGTTGCGCAACACCGCCTCGACCGGGGCGCCGCCGGAGGGTGTGACGGTGATGCGGGCGATCGGCTTCACATAGGTGCCGCTGCCGGGGCCGCCGGACTGTACCTCGTCGAACAGGCCGAGCTGCGGGGTCGCCGCTGTCCCCGAAACGAGGGCTCCGGCCTGGTCGAAGCCGCAGTTCACCCACAGCCCGGCGCCGTACCCGACGATCCAGGTCCGGACGTACGCGTCGTCGGGCGGGTTCACGAACCGGAAGCCGTCGAGTACCGCATGGCCGGTGGATGTGGCGAGGTTGTACTTGACCAGGCAGCGTTGACCGAGATGCGCCTTTTCCGCCGCGCTCAGCGGTTCGACCGCCGGCGCCGACGCAACCTGCTCGTGGTGGTCCCGCAGGAAGAATCCGAGGGTCACGACCGACACAACGGCAGCAACCGCGGCCAGCGGGACCAGCCAGCGGTTCCGTGACGGCGTACCCGACTCCACGATCGCGAGGAGTTCGTCGCGCTGGCGTTCTCGGGCCGACGGGCGGAGGTCGCCGTCCGGCATCAGGATGTTCATGCCTGGGTCTCCAGATCGAGTTCGCGCAGGTGTTTGCGGGCCCGGGACAGCCGCGACTTCACGGTTCCGATCGGTACGTCGAGCGCGATCGCCGCGGCTGCCTGGTCGAGGCCCGCCCAGATGCACAGCTCGACGATCTCGCGTTCCTGCCGGGGCAGGCGTTTCAGCGATGTGTGGACGGCCCGGATCCGGCGGTCGTCGTCGAGGCGTTGCGCGATGTCGTCCGCGGGGTCGTCGACCTCGCGGTGGACGAGATGCGCGGCGGCCAGCGCCCGGCGGTAGCGGAGCTTGGCCCGCCATTCGTTGCGGACGGTGTAGTCGGCCGTCCGCAACAGCCAGGGCAGGGCCGAGTCGCGGTCGAGTACGACGTCGGCCCGGCGCCGCCACGCCTGCAGGAAGACCGCGGACGTCAGGTCCTCGGCGTCACTCCAGGAACCGGTCCGGCGGCGCAGGAAGTTGTAGATCGCCCGGGCGTGCCGGTCGTACAGCTGCGCGAACGCCTCCGAGTCGCCGTCCGCGGCCCGGTCCCACAGTTCCCGGTCCGAGACGACAGGCACAGCTCGTACGCCGCCCACGCCGTACTCCCCTCACGATTGTCCTTGCGATCGTTAGGTGTCGGCGTACGCGCGCGGGTTCCCTAAAAAGACAGCCGCCGCGAACCTGGTCGGTTCGCGGCGGCTGGGGTGGGACGGGGTCAGCGATCGCCCATCGGGACGTACTGGACGCCTCGCGCTCCGGTGTAGATCTGCTTCGGGCGGGCGATCTTCTGGTCGCTGTCGCCGAGCATTTCCAGCCACTGGGCCAGCCAGCCGGACGTCCGCGGGATCGCGAACAGGACGGTGAACATCTCCGGCGGGAACTGCAGGGCCTCGTAGATCAGGCCCGAGTAGAAGTCGACGTTCGGGTAGAGCTTGCGGGAGACGAAGTACTCGTCCTCCAGCGCGATCTTCTCGAGCTCGACGGCGATCTTCAGCAGCGGGTTGATGCCGGTGACCTCGAAGACGTCGTCGGCGGCCTTCTTGATGATCTTGGCGCGCGGGTCGTAGTTCTTGTAGACCCGGTGGCCGAAGCCCATCAGGCGCTCTTCGCCGTTCTTGACGCCCTCGATGAACGCCGGCACGTTGTCGACGGTGCCGATCCGGCGGAGCATCTTCAGGACGGCCTCGTTGGCGCCGCCGTGCAGCGGGCCGTACAGGGCCGCGATGCCGCCGGTGACCGCGCTGTACGGGTCGACCTGGGTGGAGCCGATCGCCCGGACCGCGTTGGTGGAGGCGTTCTGCTCGTGGTCGGCGTGCAGGATGAAGAGGATCTCCAGCGCGCGCACCAGGCGGTCGTCGGCGGCGTACTTCGGCTCGCTCATCTTGAACAGCATCGACAGGAAGTTCGCCGCGTAGCTGAGCTCGTTGTCGGGGTAGACGTACGGCTTGCCCTGGGCGTGCCGGAACGCGAAGGCGCCGAGCGTCGGCATCTTCGCGATCAGCCGGCGGATCTGCAGCGCCCGCGACTCCTCGTTGAAGATCTCCCGGGACTCCGGGTAGAACGTGGACAGCGCGCCCACCGAGGCGAGCAGCATGCCCATCGGGTGCGCGTCGTACCGGAAGCCCTGCATGAAGGTCTTCAGGTTCTCGTGCACGAACGTGTGATACGTCACGTCGTGCGCCCAGGCCTCGTACTCCGCCTTGTTCGGCAGCGAGCCGTTCACCAGCAGGTACGCGACCTCGAGGTAGTTCGACTGCTCGGCGAGCTGCTCGATCGGGTACCCGCGGTACTCGAGGATGCCCTTGTCGCCGTCGATGAAGGTGACGGACGACCGGGTCGAGGCGGTGTTGACGAAGCCCGGGTCGTAGGTGGCCAGGCCACCATCGCCGTCGGTTGCACTGATCTGCTTGAGATCTGCGGCACGGATGGTGCCATCGGTGATGGCAAGGTCGAAGTCCTTGCCGGTCCGGTTGTCCCGGACGGTGAGCGACTGTTCGGTCACGATGCCCTCTTCGGAAGCTGGCGTCATCGCCTGGATGAATGAGGGTAGATCAGCCGGCGGGACGCGGGTCTGGACTGCAATCTTCACCGCTAAACTAGTGCGGTCCTCAGCTCGTTCCAAGCCGGGGTCGGTTCGGCGGGTCTGCTCACTTTGACCCGCGCCCGCCGTCGCCGGTATTCTGGGCTGCTGTTGTGCGTATCAGGTCCAGTACAGGCGCTTGTCTTGTCGGCCGACCGCTCGCCGACGTCCAAGTTCCAATCAATCTCTGAGAAACGAAGGTCAACGACCGTGCGCACGTACAGCCCGAAGCCTGCTGACGTCACTCGTGAGTGGCACG
This sequence comes from Kribbella sp. WER1, assembly GCF_054189145.1. Classification (NCBI taxonomy): domain Bacteria; kingdom Bacillati; phylum Actinomycetota; class Actinomycetes; order Propionibacteriales; family Kribbellaceae; genus Kribbella; species Kribbella sp. WER1. Next base: position 5,792,671 of record NZ_CM135186.1, read on the forward strand.
TGATCGACGCCACCGACGTCACGCTCGGTCGGCTCGCCGTCCAGATCGCAACCCTGCTGCGCGGCAAGCACAAGCCGACGTTCGCCCCGCACGTGGACGGTGGCGACTTCGTCGTCGTCGTCAACGCCTCCAAGGTGGCCCTGTCCGGCACCAAGCGGACCGACAAGCTGGCCTACCGCCACTCGGGTCACCCGGGTGGTCTGACCGCCACGCCGATCGGCGAGATCCTCGACAAGGACCCGCGCAAGGCCGTGGAGAAGGCCGTCTGGGGCATGCTGCCGAAGAACCGCCTGAGCCGGAAGCTGCTCACCAAGCTGAAGGTGTACGCCGGTCCGGAGCACCCGCACACGGCCCAGCAGCCGAAGCCGTTCGAGATCACCCAGATCGCCCAGTAAGCGATCGACGAACCAGGTAAACGAGGATTCACAGCGTGAGCGACATCACCACCGAGACCGAAGAGCTCGACACCGAGGTCCCCATCGACACCGAGGGCCCGGTCGCCTACACCTCCGAGACCAACCCGGCTCCGGAGCAGCGCGCCGAGACGGGTCGGGTCGCGGTCATCAACCCGGCGGGCGCCACTGGTCGCCGCAAGGAGGCCGTCGCCCGCGTGCGGATCGTCCCGGGCACCGGCAAGTGGAAGATCAACGGCAAGGACCTTGACGTCTACTTCCCGAACAAGGTGCACCAGCAGCACGTGAACGAGCCGTTCGTCGTCGCGGGCCTCGAGGGCTCGTACGACGTGATCGCCCGGATCAACGGCGGCGGCATCACCGGCCAGGCCGGTGCGCTGCAGCTCGGCGTGGCCCGCTGCCTGAACGCCGCGGACCTCGAGGCGAACCGCCCGGGTCTGAAGAAGGCCGGCCTGCTCACCCGCGACGCGCGGATCAAGGAGCGCAAGAAGGCCGGTCTCAAGAAGGCCCGTAAGGCGCCTCAGTACAGCAAGCGCTGATCACCTGATGGGGCGTTTGTTCGGCACGGACGGAGTCCGTGGCCTGGCGAACGTGGACCTGACCGCGGAGCTGGCGCTCGACCTCTCGGTCGCGGCAGCTCACGTACTCGGCGAGGCCGGTGCCTTCGAAGGGCACCGGCCACGCGCCGTTGTAGGGCGGGATCCGCGTGCCAGTGGTGAGTTCCTGGAAGCCGCCGTGGTGGCCGGTCTGGCCAGCGCCGGCGTCGACGTCGTCCGGCTCGGCGTACTGCCGACCCCGGCCGTCGCATACCTGACCGGCTCGACCGGCGCCGACCTCGGCGTGATGCTGTCCGCCAGCCACAACCCGATGCCGGACAACGGCATCAAGTTCCTGGCCCGTGGCGGGATCAAGCTCGACGATGTGATCGAGGACGCCATCGAGGCCCGGATGGGCGAGGAATGGCAGCGCCCGACCGGCGCGGCCGTCGGTCGCGTGACCGACGACGGGCAGGGCTTCGAGACCTACGTCTCGCACCTGGTCCGCTCGGCGCCGAACCGGTTCGACGGGCTGAAGGTCGTCATCGACTGCGCGAACGGTGCCGCCTCGGAGACCGCTCCGGAGGCGCTGCGCCGGCTCGGCGCCGAGGTGATCACGGTCGCCGCCGCGCCGGACGGCCTGAACATCAACCTGAACTGCGGGTCCACGCACATCGAGGGCCTGCAGCGTGAGGTCGTCGGGCACCGCGCCGACGTCGGCATCGCGCTCGACGGCGACGCGGACCGCTGCCTGGCGGTGGACGCGAACGGCGAACTCGTCGACGGCGACCAGATCCTCGCGGTCCTGGCGCTCGCGATGCGGGACAGCGGCCGGCTGTCGAACGACACCGTGGTCGCGACCGTGATGAGCAACCTCGGCTTCGTCCAGGCGATGGTCCGGGAGCAGATCGCGGTCGAGCAGACCAAGGTCGGCGACCGCTACGTCCTGGAGGCGATGAAGGCCGGCGGCCACAAGCTGGGCGGCGAACAGTCCGGCCACGTGATCCTCTCCGACCACGCCACCACCGGCGACGGCACCCTCACGGCGGTCAACCTCCTCGCCCGGGTGGCCCAGACCGGCAAGAGCCTCGCCGACCTGGCCGGCGCGATGACCCGCCTCCCGCAGGTCCTCGTCAACGTCAAGAACGTCGACAAGACCCGCGCCGGCACCGACCCGGCCGTCCAGTCCGCCGTCACCGAGGCCACCACCCGCCTGGGCGACTCCGGCCGAGTCCTCCTCCGCCCCTCCGGCACCGAGCCCCTCGTCCGAGTCATGGTCGAAGCCGAGTCCTCCGACACAGCAGACGAAATAGCTCACACCCTGGCGGACGTCGTAGCCAGCTCCTTGAAGCTCTGAAACCGTGAAAGGCGCCGGAGAGATCTTTCTCTCCGGCGCATTTCGCGTTCTACGGCTTCAGTTCGGCCAGGCGGCGTTCGGGGGCTGGGGCTGCTTCGGCGAGTAGTCGGGTGTACTCGTGTTGGGGGTTGAGGATGACGTCGTCGGCGGGGCCTTGTTCTACTACTTGGCCTTGGTAGAGGACCATGATTTCGTCGCTGAAGTGGCGGGCGGTGGCCAGGTCGTGGGTGATGTAGAGGACGCCTAGGTTTTCCTCGCGTTGGAGGGTGGCGAGGAGGTTCAGGACGCCCAGGCGGATCGAGACGTCCAGCATCGAGACCGGCTCGTCGGCGACCAGGATGGCTGGTTCGGGGGCGAGGGCTCGGGCGATGGCTACGCGTTGGCGTTGGCCGCCGGAGAGTTCGTGGGGTTTGCGGTGGACGAAGTCCTCGTCGAGGCGGACGCGGCGGAGGAGTTCGAGGACGCGGTCGGTGACCTGGTCTCGGGTGAAGCCGGGGTGGTGGAGCTGGACGGGGCGGGCGAGGTGGTGGCCGATCGAGTGGTACGGGTTCAGGGACGCGAACGGGTCCTGGAACACCATCTGGACGGCTTTGCGGTACGTCGCCGCGGCGGCGCCCCGGTAGCGCATCGGCTTGCCGTCGACGAGGATCTCGCCGGATGTCGGGCGCTCCAGCTGCAGCAGGAGCTTCGCGATCGTGGACTTTCCGGAGCCGGACTGGCCGACGAGCGCGATCGTCCGGCCGGGCTGCAAGTCGAAGCTGACCTGGTCGACCGCCCGCAGCCGGGTGGTCCGCAGGCCGTTGCGCAGGCGGTACTCCTTCACCACGTCGCGCATCTCGAGTGCGCTCATAGTGCCTCCTCGACACCGGTGCGGACAAAGGCGCCGCGTTCACCGGTCAGGCTGGGGAACGACGACAGCAGTTGCTTCGTGTACGGGTGCTGCGGCTTCGTGTACAGCGTCAGCGCGTCGTCGAGCTCGACGATCACGCCGTCCCGCATCACCGCGATCCGGTCGCTGATCTCCAGCAGCAGCGGCAGGTCGTGGGTGATGAACACGACCGCGAACCCGAGCTCGGACCGCAGCCGGGTGATCTCGCGGAGGATCTCGCGCTGTACGACGACGTCCAGCGCGGTGGTCGGCTCGTCCATGATCAGGATCTGTGGTTCGAGCGCGAGCGCCATCGCGATCATCACGCGTTGCCGCATCCCGCCGGACAGCTCGTGCGGGTACGCGCGCAACCGGTCGCGGTCGACGCCGACCCGTTCGAGGAGTTCCGCGCAGCGCAGCCGGCGTTCCGGCTTGCCGACCTCCGGCCGGTGCGTGAGGAAAACGTCTTCCAGTTGTTCGGAAATTCGCAGTACCGGGTTGAGCGAGTTCATCGCGCCCTGGAAGACCATCGCGATCTTGTCCCAGCGGAAGGCCCGCAGGTCGTCGCCGGTCAGCGACGACAGGTCGATGTCGTACCCCTCCCGGGACGAGAACAGCACCCGCCCGCCGGTGATCCGCGCCGGCGGCTTCAGCAGCCGGGTGATCGCGTACGCCAGGGTCGACTTTCCGCAACCGCTTTCGCCCGCGAGGCCGAGGATCTCGCCGCGCTCCAACGTCAGCGACACGTCCCGGACGGCGTGCACCGTCGTCTCGGCCAGGTAGTCGATGCTCAGGTTCTCGATGCTCAGGACACTCATGCCTGCACGCTCCATTTGTTGCGTTCGGCACGCGTCTGCGAGCGCAGTTTCGGGTTGATGATCTCGTCGATCGAGAAGTTGATCAGCGACAGCGCCGCGCCGAACAGCGCGATCGCCAGCCCCGGCGGCGCGAACCACCACCAGGCGCCGAGCCGCAGCGCCAGCCCGTTCTGGGCGTAGAACAGCATCGTTCCCCAGGTGAACGATCCGGACGCGCCGAGCCCGAGGAACGACAGCCCGGCCTCGCCGAGGATCGCGAAGATCACCGCGAACACCACCTGCGAGGCGAGCAGCGGGATCAGGTTCGGCAGGATCTCGACGAGTAGGATCCGCCAACGTTTCTCGCCGCCGATCCTTGCCGCGAGCACGTAATCGCGGCTCCGCACGCTGAGTGTGAACCCGCGCAGGACCCGGGCAGACCCGGCCCAGCTGGTGATGGCGAGTACGGCGGCCACCAGCCAGATCGACTTGTTCGGTACGTAGCTGGAGATCACGATCACCAGCGGCAGCCCCGGGATGACCAGCATGATGTTGGTGAACAGCGAGAACGCCTCGTCCGCCCAGCCGCCGACGAACGCGCCGACGACGCCGAAGAACGACGACAGCAGCAACGTGAGCGCTCCGACCACGACGCCGATGGTCAGCGATCCGCGGGTGGCGTACGCGAGCTGCGCGAACACGTCCTGCCCGCTCTGCGTGGTGCCGAGCAGGAATCCGTTGCCCGGACCGGCCAGCCCGACGTCGCGGACCTTGGACGGATCGCCGACCAGGAACGGGCCGAGGACGCCGAACAGCACGATCAGGCCGGCGATGCCCAGCCCGACCGCGAGCTTGAGGGTCATCGGTGGCAGCCGGCGCCGGGACGGGGTCGCGACCGCGACGGCCCCTTCGGTGGTGACAGTCATGGGAGCCCTTCCTCAGGACCGCGCACGCGTGCGGGGGTCGATGACGCCGTACAGGAGGTCGACGAGCAGGTTCGCGCCGAGGACGGCGAGCGTGATGATCAGGAAGACGCCCTGCATGAGCGCGTAGTCGTTGTTGCCGACGGCAAGCAACAGTGCGGATCCGATGCCCGGGTACCCGAACACCGCCTCGGTGACGATCGACCCGGCGACCACGAAGCCGAGCGAGATCGCGAAGCCGGAAACCGATGGCAGAATCGCGTTCCTGGCCACGTACCGGGAGCGGATCCGGCGCGGTGTCAGGCCTTTCGCCTCCGCGGTCACGACGAAGTCCTCGGACAGCGTCGAGACCATCATGTTCCGCATCCCGAGCATCCAGCCGCCGATCGACGAGATCACGATCGTCAGCGCGGGCAGCGCGCCGTGGTACAGCACCGACTGCAGGAACGGCAGGCTCCAGCCGGGCGTCACGGAGTACACGTCGTACCCGCCGCTGAGCGGGAAGACCGGCCAGGTGCTGGCGAGCAGGAAGAGCAGCAGCAGGGCGAGCCAGAAGTACGGCACCGACTGCAGCATGGTGGTGAACGGGATCAGGTTGTCGATCCAGGACCCGCGTTTCCAGCCGGCCGCCCGGCCGAGCAGGATCCCGACCGCGAACGAGATCACGGTCGCGATCCCGATCAGCCCGACGGTCCACGGCAGCGTCTGCCCGATCACCTGCGAGACCGGCGCCGGGAAGTACGCGATCGACGTCCCGAGGTCACCGGTGAGCAGATGGTGCAGATACCGCCAGTACTGCGTCCAGAGCGAGGAGCTGGTGTCCGTCCCGAGCAGTGCCTGGATCGCGGCCCGTGTGGTCGGCGTGACCGGGCCCTTGGTCGCGAGCTTCGACAGCATCAGGTCGACCGGGTTCCCCGGCATCAGCCGGGGAATCAGGAAGTTCAGCGTCAGCGCCGCCCAGAGCGCGACCACGTAGAAGGCGAGTTTGCGGAGCAGGTAGCGCATCAGCTGGCGGGCTTGATCGTCTTGAGGACGATGCCGGCGTCCCACGCCTTCCACGCCGCGGGCAGTACGTACAGGTTGTCCTTGGTCGGCCAGCCGGTCGCGCGGGAGGTGTTGAACTCGGTCAGCATCGAGTTCACGTAGACCGGGATGTACGGCAGCTGGTCGGCGATGATGCCCTGGATCTTCGCGTACTCCGCCTTCTGCGCGGCCTGGTCCGTCGTACCGGCGGCGGCTGTGAGAGCGGCGTCGACGGCGGGGTTCGAGAACCGGGACTGGTTGCCGGCCGAGGCGCTCTTGCCCACCGGCGCGGTGTTCGTGGTGGCGAGCTTGCTGTCGTAGGTGAAGTACGGGTTCGTGGACGCGCCGAGGCCGACCGAGTCCAGCGACAGCTGGAACTTGCCGTTGGTCTGGGCGGCGTTCCACTCGTTCCACGACACCTGGCTCGGCTTGAGCTCGACGCCGATCGCGGCCAGCTGCTGCTTGAGGGTGTCGTTGATCAGGATGTAGTCGCTCCACCCGGTGACGGTCTGCACGGTCAGCGACAGCCGCTGGCCGTTCTTGGCCCGTACGCCGTCACTGCCCTTCGTCCACCCGGCCGCGTCGAGGGCCTTGTTCGCGGCGTCGGTGTCGGCGTTCTGCGGGAGCTTCGCCGTGCCGGCGTCCGCGATCCACTGGTCGTCGCGGCCGGGCAGCAGCATGGTCGGCGAGCCGACGCCCGCGACCCCGCCGCCGGCGAGTTTCGCGAGCTGCTCACGGTTCATCGCCAGCGAGATCGCCTTGCGGACGGCGGGATCGGTCTGCGGACCTGTGCAGCCGAGGGCGGCGTTCGAGCAGGTCACGATGACGGTCGTCATCACGGGCGTGTTCACGTACGTCAGGTTCTTGCCGGACTTCATGATGTTGTCGATGCCCGGCAGGTACGCGCTGGCCCAGTCGACCTTGCCCGCGACGAGTGCGGCGCTGGCGGCGTCCGCGGACGTGACCGGGAGGTACCGGACCTCCTTGATCGTCGGCTTGCCCGCTTCCCAGTACTGGTCGTTCTTGGTGAGGACGAAGCTCTGCGGCGTGTAGGACTTCACCTTGAACGGGCCGGTGCCGACCGGGTCCTTGTTCAGATTCGTCGTCGGGTCCTTGATGTCCTTCCAGATGTGCTCGGGCACGATCGCCTGGTTGGCGAGCACGGCCGGCTCCTGCATCAGCGACTTGGACCTGAACGTCAGTACGGCGGTGTCGTCGGAGGTCGCCTTCGCGGTGGCGGCGAGCCCGGACGGGTTCAGCGCGGGCGTCTTGGCGACCAGGTTGAACGTGAAAGCGACATCCTTCGCGGTGAACGGCTGGCCGTCGTTCCACTTCACGTCGTGGCGGGTCTTGATCGTCAGCTCGGTACCGGCGGCGTTCCAGGAGAAGCCGGACGCGAGGACGGGCGTCGGCTCGGACTGCTTCGCGAAGTTGTACCAGTACAGCGGCTCGTAGATGACGCCGAGCGTCGGCTGCAGCGCCGTACTGCTGAACGGGTTGAAGTTCTCGGTGGTGATGTCGCCGGCGGCAACGGTGATTGTGGCGTCCTTGGCGGCGCCCTGGGTGCCGGTCGCGGCGCCGTTGCAGGCGGCGAGCAGCAGGGCGGTGACGGTCGCGGCGGCAGCGGCGCTCACCAGGCGCCGGCCGCGGACTCGGTTCGTCGGGTTCCGGAGCATTGATCGATTCCTTTCCAACGCGGTCTTCGAACGCGTCACCCGGCACCCGCCAGGGAAGCTGGCCGTAACTTAGTTCGCCTAACAAAGAAGGCGCAAGAGGTCAGTGCGGTAACGATTTCGACACCTGGAGTGCCGGGAAAGGGTTTGCTGGGTGGATTACTGCGCGGAGATCGCGCGCTCCGAGCGGAGCATCATCAGCGCGGCGCCGATCGCGGCCGCGTCGTGCCCGCGCTCGTCCAGCACCACCTCGGTGTTCACGGCCCGGCCGAACGCGGAGCTCATGATCCGCTCCTGGATGATCGGCAGGTAGATCGTGCCGGCCACGGCGAACGCCGGACCGGTCAGCACCAGCAGCTGGACGTCGTACATGTTGGTGATCGCCTGCGCGCCGAGCGCCAGCCAGGACGCCGAGTCCTTCAGGATCGCCTCGGCCCGCGAGTCCCCGGTCAGCGCCAGCCGGGCGATGGCCGCGAACGCCGCGACTCCGGTACGGCGCTGCGACCCGAGGTCGAGGCCCGCGGCCCGGGCCTTCGCGACCACTGTGGCGGGACCGGCGATCGCCTCGAGACAACCGGTACTCCCGCACCAGCACTGCGGTCCGCCGATCTGCACGCAGATGTGGCCGACCTCGCCGGCGTTGCCGTGCGCGCCCTGGTAGACGTGGCCGTTCAGCCGCAGGCCGGAGCCGATGCCCTCGCTCATGAACAGCCCGGCCATCACCGACACGTCATGGCTGGTCGTCAGCCGAGTGCCCGCGGCGGCCGCGGTGGCGTCGTTCTCGAGCAGCGCCGGCAGACCGAGGCGTTCCTCGAGGCGCTCGTGGATCGGGAAGCCGACCCAGTTCGCCATGCTCGGCGGGGCCGAGGTGACGCCGAGGTTGCGGATCAGCGGGCCGGGGCAGACGAACCCGGCACCGAGGATCAGCGCCGGGTCGACGCCGGCGCGCTCGATCAGCTCGGCGGTCTCGGCGGCGATCCGCTCGACCACCTGGTCCGGGTCGCTCGCGTCGCCCGGCCCGGACCGGCGCCAGCGCGCGAGTACCCCGCCGGCGTAGTCGACCAGCACGTACGTCAGGCTGTCGGGGCTCAGGTGGACGCCGACGACGTACCGCGCCGCGGCCCGGATCCGGAGCAGCGTGCGAGGCTTGCCGCCGGTGGACGTGCCGCGGCCGGCCTCGTCGACCAGTCCGTCGTCGATCAGCCGCCGGACCAGCGTGGTGACCGACGGGGCGGTGAGGCCGGTGATCTGGGTGAGTTCCACCCGGCTGAGCGTGCCGGCGGAGCGGATGCTGTCCACAATGAGGGCACGGCTGTTCGTCGGCGCCGGGTCGTAGCCCGGTGATCGCGACGCGTCGCTGACCTGCTGCATGGGGACAACCGCAATCTGTCGAGTTTGTTAGGTCTGTGAATATAGTGGCTTCGACGGCCTTGGAGGGCAGTGTATGCAGGAGCGCGAGCGGATCGCGGGGCTGGTCCTGGCGCGTCCCGGGCGGTTGCTCGGGATGGAGCCGTTCATGGCCGACGTGGTCCAGGGGATCGAAGAGGTCTTCGCGGGGCGCGGCTGCAGTCTGCTGATCGAGTTCGCCGCGGACATTACCGAGGAGATCGGGATCTGGCGGCGCTGGGTGCCGAACCGGCACGTCGACGGCATCGTGATGGTCGACCTGCGGGCCACCGATCCGCGGCTCGACGAGCTGCAGCGGCTCGGCGTACCGGCGGTGCTGCTCGGCGGGCCGGAGCTGAAGGCGCCGATCACGAACGTCCTGGTCGACAACGCCGAGGGCGCTCGGGCCGCGGTCCGGGCGTTGGCGGATCTCGGGCACGCCGACATCGCCCGGGTGAGCGGGCCGCGGGACATGCTGCACTGCCAGGCGCGTGACGACGCGTTCATGGCGACGTGCGCGGAGCGGGACGTGCGCGGGCGGGTGATCGAGGGGGACTACTCGGAGGACTCCGGGCGGGACGCGATGCAGCACCTGCTCACCGGCAGTCGGGTCCCGACGGCGGTTGTCTACGACAACGACCTGATGGCGATCGGCGGCCTGGCCGCGGCGAAGGAGCTGGGCGTCGCGGTCCCCGACCAGCTCTCGGTGATCGCCTGGGACGACACCGCAGTGGCGCGGCTCGCCACGCCACCGCTCAGCGTCGTCACCGTCGACGTGCACGGCCTGGGCACGATCGTCGGCGAGGCGATCCTGAACGTCATCCAGGGCGCGCCCCCGACGACCTACCAGGTCCCCAAGCCGACGATCCGCCTGGACCGTTCGACCGCGAGATCAGTCCAGGCCGACCGCCGCTAGCGGGTTCGTCCAGGACTTGAGGGCGGCCAGGAGGTCGGGGTTCTGGGTGGTCGAGAGGGCTTCGGTGTAGGCCTCGGTGATGATGTCGTTGATGCGGACGGGTACGCCGGTGTTCGCCGAGCGTACGGCGGCCTCGACCATCGCGAGGCTGACCACGTTCGAGTGCACCTCGGACTGCGGGGTGGTCGACGTCCGGACGGCGTCGACGAACTCCGCGAGGGAGCCGGCGATCTCCTCGGGCTCCTCGCCCAGCGGTGCGGGTACGTCGGGGCCTGCGACGGGGGCGTTGTCGCCGTCCCAGGTCGCCGTACCGCCGGGGGTGCTGGCGCGCCAGAGGCCGTTCCAGGACGTCTCGAGGCCGGGGGCGCACCAGCTGCCGGCGAACGTGAAGCGGGTGCCGTCGGCGTACGTGAAGATCGCGGACGCGGCCGCGTTGCCGTCGAACCAGCTCCAGGACGGGTTGTACGAGTCGCAGTACACCGACACCGGCTCCGAGCCGATCAGCTTGCGGGACAGGTCGAACTGGTGGATCGCCATGTCGACGAGCAGCGGTTCGGCCATCCGTTCGCGGAAGCCGCTGAAGTGCGGGGCCTTGTAGAACTCGCAGGTCAGGGTCCCGATCGGGCCGAGCTCGGCGAGCTGCTCCTGGAAGGCGTTGACGGCGCGGAAGTAGCGGCGGGACTGCGAGACCATCAGCAGCTTGCCGCTGACCTCACTCGCGGCGGCCATCTGCAGGCATTCGCGAACTGTTTCCGCCAGCGGTTTCTCGCAGAGTACGGGGACTCCGCGCAGGAGTGCCTCGACGCTGACTTTCGGGTGTGCTGCCGGAACGGTCACGTCGATGAGGGCCTCGAACTCGACACCCAGCTCGTCGATCGAGGTCGCGACCGGCAGGTCCGGGAAACCGTGTTCGTCGGCGGCCGCGCGGGCGACGGTGACGTCCAGGTCGATCAGGCCGACGAGCGTCACGTCGGGGTTGGCGGCGATGGTGCGCAGCCAGGCGCGGCCCATCCCGCCGGCTCCGACCTGCAGCAGGCGTAGGGGTTCAGGCATCGGCAGGCTCCTCGATGGGTCCGGTGTACCCGTGTCCGTTGAAGAAATCTTCGGTCTCGTAGCGCAGCAGCGTCGGCAGTTCCCGCTTCGGCAGGTCCGTGCGGGCCCAGGCGACACCGTTCGCGATCACCTTACGGACGTCCTTGTGGTGGTACACCGGGTAGTCCTGGTCGCCGGGGGAGAAGTAGAAGATCTTGCCGTGCCCGCGGCGGAACGTGCAGCCGGAGCGGAACACCTCGCCGCCGGAGAACGAGGACACGAAGATCAGCTCGTCCGGCACCGGGATGTCGAAGTACTCGCCGTACATCTCCTGCTGCTCGATCTCGATCGGGTGCGGGACGCCCTGGGCGATCGGGTGCGTGGGGTTGACCGTCCAGACCAGTTCGCGGTCCCGCTCGCTGCGCCAGCGGAGCGTGCAGGTGGTGCCCATCAGCTTGCCGAAGATCTTCGACCAGTGGCCGGAGTGCAGGACCACCAGGCCCATCCCGGACAGCACGTGCCGGTAGACGCGCTCCACCACCGCGTCGTCGACCTCGCCGTGGGCGGCGTGCCCCCACCAGACCAGGACGTCGGTCTGTGCCAGCACCGCTTCGGTGAGGCCGTGCTCGGGTTCGTCGAGGGTCGTAGTGGAGACCTTCACGTCGGGCAGGTTCTCGGCGATGCCGGCCGCGATCGTCGAGTGCATGCCGTCGGGATAGATCTCCCGGACGTGCGGCTCGACCTGCTCGTGCCGGTTCTCGCCCCAGACAAGTACGTTCATGTGTTGGTATCCCCAATGGTCATTTGACGGCGCCGCCGATCGCACCGGCGGCGATGTACTTCTGTGCGGCGATCAGCAGCACGACGGCCGGGATCGCCGAGAGCACCGCGGTCGCCATCACCGCGTTCCAGTTCTGCACCTGGGTGCCGAGGTACTGGTAGATCCCGAGCGTCACCGGCCGCACGCCGCCCTTGGTGGTCAGCGTCAGCGCGAACAGGAAATCGCTCCAGGAAAACAGGAAACTGAACAGTCCGGCGGTGATCAGCGAGTTCCGGCTGATCGGCAGCACGATCGCCACGAACGCCCGGAACAGGCCGGCCCCGTCCACCCGCGCGGCCTCCACCAGCGACGGCGGCAGCGAGAGCATGAACGACCGCAGGATCAGGATCGCGAACGGGATCCCGCTGGCGCAGTTCGCGATGATCAGTCCCGGGATCGAGTTCAGCAGCCCGATCCGTTCGTACGCGGTGTAGAGCGCGTTCGCGATCACGATGCCGGGGATCATCTGCGAGATCAGGATCGCGAGCAGCCCGATCGACACCCAGCGGGACCGGAACTGGGACAGCGCGTACGCACACGGTGTCGCGATCGCGAGACTCAGGACGACCGTTCCGGCCGCGATGATCATGCTGGTGACGAGGTTCCCGCCCTGCTCGTCGAGGGCTCGCTTGTATCCGGAAAACGTCGGATGCAACGGCAGGAAACCCGCGGTCAACGTGTTTCCGGACGGCTGCAGCGAGGCGTTCAGCATCCAGTAGACCGGGAACAGCATCAAGCACAGGATCAGCACCCCGATGACGGTGTACGCCGTACGTCGCATCGTGCCCTCCTACTCGTCGACCGCGCGACGGGTGCCGCGCAGGTAGAAGATCGCGAACACGAAAGAGATCGCGATCAGGATGTTGGACAACGCCGCGCCCTGCCCGAACCGGAAGTCCACGAACGACTTCTCGTAGGACTGGGTGGCCAGCGTCTGGGTCGCGTTCGCCGGGCCGCCGCCGGTGAGGCCGAGGATGATGTCCAGGACCTTGATCGTGTAGACGACGCCGAGCATCAACAGCACGCTCGCCACCGAGCGCAGGTTCGGCCAGGTGATGTACCGGAACGCGCGCCACCCGGTCGCGCCGTCCAGCTGCCCGGCCTCGTAGAGCTCGTCGGGGATCTCCGCGAGACCGGAGTACAGCAGCGTCACGTTGAACGGGATCCCGATCCAGATGTTCACACCGATCACCGCGATCAGTGCGACCGACGGCGAGTTCAGCCACGGCACCGGATCACCGATCAGGTGCAGGCCCATCAGCGTGCGGTTCAAGATGCCGCTGTCCTGTTCGAGGATCGAGCGCCAGGTCGCGCTGGACACGATCAACGGCAGCAGCCAGGGCAGCAGCAACAGCGACCGGAGCAGGCCGCTGAGCGGAAAACGGTTTCGGAAAAACAGCGCCAGTCCGAGCCCGATCACGAACTGGAACGCGATCGAGCCGATCGTGAACAGCGCGGTGTTCAGCATCGCGTCGGAGAACAGCTTGTCGGTCACGACCGTGCGGTAGTTCTGCAGCCCGACCCAGGGCGCGACGCCGGTGAAGAACGTCTTCAGCCCATAGTCCTGCAGGCTCATCAGCAGGTTCTTCACCACCGGGTAGCCGAACAGCGCGAGCATCGCGACCGCGGCCGGCAACACGAACAAGACCTTGGTCAGGCTCTCGCCCCGCTGGTGCCGGCCGCGCACCCGCGCGCGGCCGGCCGTGCTGGTTTCCGTCGTACGTGTGAGCGTCGCCATCTTGTCATCCCGCCGATCAGCCGCCGGAGGCCTGCTTGAACGCGTCCTGCGCGGTGGCCTTGCCGGTCAGCGCCAGCTGGATCGCCTGGTAGATGACCTTGGCGGCGTCCGGCCACTTGTCACCGAGCTTGCCGGTCCGCGAACGGGCGGTCTTCACCTGCTCGGCGAAGGCCTTCATCGACGGCACCTGCTTGGCGTACTCGTCCAGCAGCGCCGTCTTGGTCGGAATCGTGAACCGGGCCTTGGCCCAGGCCAGCTCGTTCTCGTCCGAGTTCAGGCACTTCACGAAGTCCGCGGCCTTCTGCTGCTTGGCCTGGTCCTTGTTCAGCGGGACCGTCCAGGCCTCACCGCCGAGCGGCGCGACCGGCGTCTGGTCCGGCTTGTTCAACGGGAACGTGACGACGTCCCACTTCACGTTCGGCGACTTCTGCAGCGCCGGGATCTGCCAGGGGCCGTTGAGCATCATCGCGGCCTTCCCGGCCACGAACTGGTCCTTCACATCGCCCTGCGTCCAGTTGATGACGCTCTTCGATGCCGACCCGTCCTTCACCAGATCCACCCACAGCTGCAGGGCTTCGGCCACCTGCGGGCTCGTCAGGTCGGTCTCGTCGCCGCCGTTGGTCCACATCGCCGGCAGGAACTGCCAGGACCCTTCGTACGTCGCGTTCGCGTTGAACGCCATCCCGTACCGGCCGGGCTTGGTGAGTTTCTTGGCCGCGGCCTTCAGCTCGTCCCAGGTCTTCGGCGGCTGGACACCGGCCTGCGCCAGGATGTCCTTGTTGTAGAACAGGGCGATCGTGTTGGTCACCGGCGCCAGCCCGTAGAGCTTGCCCTGGTACGACGTCGCGTCGACCATGCCCTTGATGACGCCGTCCGCGTTCAGGCCCATGTCGTTCAGCGGCGCCAGCGCACCGGTCGCGGCGATCTGCTGGACGTCGGGGTTGTCGAGCATCAGCACGTCCGGCAGTGTCTTCGACGACGCCTGCTGCAGCACCTTCTGGATCAAGGTGTCACCAGGCACCGTCTCCCGCTGGATCGTGATGCCGAGCTGCGACGCGCAGCTGTCGAGTCCCTTCTGTACAAGGGATTTGTCCGGGTCGTTGTTGTAGTAGTCCAGGATCGTGAGGCTCTTGACGCTGTCGCCGGAGCTGGCCGACTGGCCGCCGCCGTTGTTGCCGCAGGCGCCCAGCAGGAGCGACACCGTCGTCGCACCCGCCAGCGCGGCGGCGATCCGCTTGCTGATCATGACATCGGACTCCTTCAAAGCGTTTAACCGATGGACGAGGGGCGGAGTGATTTGCTTGTGGATTGGGCGGTAAACCGCTTAACTGAGGTGTTGAAGGACTATGTTCCCTACGTCACATCGCTGTCAAGGGCTCAGAGGGGGTCGATCGATGGTCACGATGAAGGACGTCGCTCAGCGGGCCGGTGTCTCGATCGCGACCGTCTCGTTCCTGCTGAACGACACCAAGCCGGTGACCGCCGCCACCCGGGCCCGGATCGAGCAGGCGATGCTCGACCTCGGCTACCGCCGGAACATGGTCGCCCGCGCGCTGGCCTCGCGGCGGACACACATCATCGCGATGGCGTACCCGGCGCTCGAGCACAAGTTCGGGATGTCCACCGCGGAGTTCTTCACCAGCGCGGCCGAGGCGGCCCGCAAGGAGGACTACCACCTGGTGCTGTGGCCGGTCGGCAACGACGGCGTCGAGCTCCGGGAGCTGCTCGGGCAGGGCCTGGTGGACGGCGTCGTACTGATGGAGGTGCAGCTCGACGACCCGCGGATCGACGTACTGCGGAAGGCCGCGACGCCGTTCGCGCTGATCGGGCGGACGACCGAGCCGGCCGGGTTGTCGCACGTGGACATCGATTTCGACACGACGGTCGAGGACGCGGTCCGGCACCTGTACGACCACGGGCATCGGCAGCTCGCCCTGATCTCGGGTGATCTGGACGACCCGCGGTTCCACGAGTACGGGCCGTGGGTGCGGATCGACGCGGCGTACCGGAGGGTCGCGGCGGCGTACGGCCTGCCGGTCGTGGTGCTGCCCTGCTCGGACACGACCTCGGCGGGGAAGGCCGCGGTCGAGCGGCTGCTCGCGGAGTACCCGGAGACGACGGCGGTGCTGGTGCTGAACGAGTACGCCGCGCTCGGGGTGGTGTCGGGGCTGAAGCGCGCCGGGTACGACGTACCGGGGGACGTGTCGGTGCTGTCGTTGCTGATGGTGCCGGAGACCGCGGCGATGACCGACCCGGAGCTGACGATGATGCGGACGCCGGGCCCGGAGCTCGGGCAGCTCGGGACCGAGGCGTTGATCCGGCAGCTCGAGGGCGCCGATCCGCTGCCGCCGCAGCTCGTGGCCGCGAAGCTGTCGCCGGGCGCTACGGTCGCAGCGCCCAGAGCGCCGCGACCAAAGGCCGGTGCAGGTCGGCGCGGCGCGCGCAAAGCCCGATCGTGAGCGGGGCGAGGTCGGCCGGCAGCTCCTCGAGCTGATCGCGGACGGCCGACGACTCGAGGACCAGCCGCGGTACGACGCCGACGCCGCAGCCCAGCGCCACCAGCGCGAGGAGCGCTTCGTGGCCGTCGGCTTCCGCCGCGATCGTTGGCTTGACCCCCGTTTTCCGAAACCAGCGAAACGCGTTTTCCCGTACCAGGCCGCGGGCGGGGACCACGTACGGTCCGTCGGGCGGACTGCCGGCGGCGCGGACCAGGACCAGGTCGGTGACGGCTACTGTGCGGGTGACCAGGGTCTGCGGGAGGCGCTTCGGGATGCCGGCCACGGCGGCGTCGACCTCGCCCTCGTCGAGCCGGGCGAGCGCGGCGGCCGCGTCACCGGTGCGGAGGTTCAGCTGGATCTGTGGATGCTGCGCACGCAGAGGGCGAAGCAGGTCTGGTAGCAGGGTCTGGCAGGCGGTCACGGTCGCGAAGATCCGTAGCTCCCCGGTCAGATCCTCCTCGGCGGCGTCGCGATAGCCGGCCCAGAGCTCCAGCGCCTGCTCCGCGTACGCCGTGAACCGCCGCCCCTCCGCGGTCAGCACCACACCCCGCGGCCCCCGATCCAGCAACCGCGCCCCGACCCGCGCCTCCAGCCGCTGGATCGTCCGCGTCAACGTCGCCGCGCTGACGTGACACTCCAGGCTGGTCCGCCCGTAGTTGAGCGACCGCCCCAGATGCAGAAACAACTCCAGCTCCCGCTGTTCCACCTGCCGACCTCCTCTCCTACCGGGATCGAGTGTTCCACATCCTGCAACGGCGCGATGCGAAGGTTGCGCTTGCTGCAACGGGCCGGCGGATCGTTGACTGGAGGGCATGGAGAGTTCGGTGTTTCGGGTCGAAGCGATGGACGTGCCGGGTGGGACCGAGGCGATCGTGCGGGGTGGGCGGGACCTGTTCCCGTTGCTGCCGGAGGCCTTGCACGGGGTGGAGCGCATCGGGGTGCTCGGCTGGGGACCGCAGGGCCGGGCGCAGGCGCTGAACCTGCGGGACTCGCTCGCCGGGACCGGGATCAGCGTCGCGGTCGGGCTGCGGCCGGGGTCGCGGTCAGCGGAAGACGCCCGCGCGAACGGGTTCAGCGAGGCGGACGGGACGCTGGGGGACTGGCTGAAGGTGGCGGCCGGGGCCGATCTGGTGATCCTGCTGATCGCCGACGCCGCGCTGGCCGCGCACCACGAGCAGATCTTCGCGGTCCTGAAGCCCGGCGCGACCATTGGCCTGTCCCACGGTTTCCTGCTCGGCCACCTGCGCGAGATCGGCAGCGCGTTCCCGGATGGGCACCCGGTGATCGCGGTCTGCCCGAAGGGCATGGGCGATTCGGTACGCCGCCTGTACCAGCAGGGCGCGACCGTCAACGGCGCCGGGATCAACGCCAGCATCGCCGTCCACGCGGACCCGGACGGCCACGCCACCGACCGGGCGCTGGCGTGGTCGGTCGCGCTCGGGTCGCCGTACACGTTCGCGACAACGCTTTCCGCCGAGTATCACTCGGACATCGTCGGCGAGCGGGCGATCCTGCTCGGCGCGGTGCACGGCCTGGTCGAGGCGCTGTACCGGTACTTCCGGATCGGCGGCGCGGACCCGGTCACGGCGTACGAGCGGTCCACCGAGGCGATCACCGGGCCGATCGCGCGGACCATCTCGGACGACGGGATCGCGGCCGTGCGGGCGGCGTCCGGGGACGGGGAGCTGTTCGACCGGGCGTACTGCGCGGCGTACCGGCCGACCCGGGACCTGGTCGCGGAGATCTACGACGAGGTTGCCGACGGCACCGAACTGCGCAGCGTGATCCTCGCTGAGCAACGGCTCGCGGACCGGCCGATGACCGAGATCGGCGGCAGCCCGATGTGGTCGTACAGCGCCGAGGTCCACGCCCGCCGGGGTACGGCGGCCACCGCGATCGATCCGGTCACGGCCGGGTTGTTCGTGGCCACGATGATGGCGCAGGTGGACGAGTTCGCCGCCCGCGGGCACGCCTGGTCGGAGATCGTGAACGAGTCGGTGATCGAGGCGGTCGACTCGCTGCTGCCGTACATGCACGCCCGCGACGTCGCGTACATGGTCGACAACTGCTCCCGCACCGCCCGGCTCGGCACCCGGCGCTGGGGCCCGCGCTTCCAGGCGGCGTACGAGCAGATCGCGCTGCCGCACCTGGACACTCCCGCGGATCCCGCCGAGATCAAGGGATTCCTGGACAGTCCGGCCCACGACGCCCTGGCCGCCGCCGCCAAGCTCCGACCATCGGTGGACATCTCCGTCTAGCCTATGGGCCATGACGCCCGAGATGACTCGCGCCCGGCTGGTTCCGATGCGGCCGCGGGATCCGCACGAGCCGGGCCGGGTCGCCTCGTCGCTGGAGCTGTTCTTCGACCTGGTGTTCGTGGTCGCGGTCAGCGTCGCGGCGTCCCAGCTGCACCACTCGTTGTCCGAAGGGCACGTCGGCGACGGCCTGCTGTCGTTCGTGATCGTGTTCTTCGGGATCTGGTGGGCCTGGATGAACTTCACCTGGTTCGCCACCTCGTTCGCCACCGACGACTGGCTGTACCGGTTGCTCACGATCGTCCAGATGAGCGGCGTCCTGGTCCTTGCGGCCGGCATCGAACGGGTCTTCACCGAACACGATTTCCGGATCGTGGTCCTTGCGTACGTCGTGATGCGGGTCGCGATGATCGCCCAGTGGCTGCGCGCCTCGCACTCGGCCGGCGCGGCCCGCCGCGCGACGCTGTACTACGCCGGCGGCATCGCGATCGTGCAGGTGCTCTGGCTGGTGATGCTGCTGCTCCCAGATTCGGTGCAGCTCTTTGCCTGGATGCTGTTCGCGATCGCGGAGATCTCCGTCCCGGTGATCGCCGAGCGGCGCGGGATGACGCCGTGGCATCCGCACCACATCACCGAGCGGTACGGCCTGTTCACGCTGATCCTGCTCGGCGAGAGCCTGCTCGCCTCCGCGAACGCGATCATCGAGGCACTGCACGACCACGAGTCGCTCGGCCCGCTGATCGCGCTGTCGGTGCTGACGCTGGTGGTCACGGCCGCGATGTGGTGGATCTACTTCTGGCCGCCGCACCACACCGCGATCAGCTCGTTCGCGCGGTCGCTGCGGTACGGGTACGTGCACTACTTCGTGTTCGCCGCAGCCGGTGCGTTCTCGGCGGGCATCGAGGTGGAGATCGACAGCATCACCCACC
This sequence comes from Kribbella sp. WER1, assembly GCF_054189145.1. NCBI lineage: Bacteria > Bacillati > Actinomycetota > Actinomycetes > Propionibacteriales > Kribbellaceae > Kribbella > Kribbella sp. WER1. The sequence goes on from NZ_CM135186.1 coordinate 5,811,835, forward strand.
ACACCGAGCTGAGCGAGGTCGCCGCGTCCTACACGGTGACGATCCCGATCGCGATCTTCGTGCTCGGCATCTGGTGGATCGCGATCCGCGACAACGCCGACCGGGTGGTCAACGTCGTCGTACCGCTGGGCGCGGTGCTGGTGCTGCTGGATCCGCTGATCCCCATCCCCTTCGCCCTGACCGCCGTCTTCATGGCCGGCGTGGTCGCCACGCTCGTCCTCCACCCGCCCGTGCGACCCGCCGACTGAGGGAACGACCCGTCAGGCCAGCTCGGCCAGGGCGGTGGCTACTCGGCCTTGGGCGGATTCCAGGGCGGCCTTGGCGGCCGGGATCGGGGCGCCGGTGAGCAGGTGCACAAGGGCCGGCTTGAGCTCGCCGTCGGCCGCGGCCAGGGCGGTCTCACAGGCGGCCTCGTCGGCGCCGGTGGCCTCGCCGAGGATCCGCAGCATCCGGCCGCGGAGCTTCTTGTTGGTCGCGACCAGGTCGACCATCAGGTTCGACCAGGTGCGGCCGAGCTTGATCATCAGCGTGGTGGAAAACGCGTTCAGAATCATTTTCTGAGCGGTTCCGGCCTTCAGCCGGGTGGAGCCCGCGATCACCTCGGGGCCGGTGTCCGCGGCGACCACGATGTCGGCCAGCGGGGCCAGCGGGGCGTCCGGGTTCGAGGTCACCAGGACGGTGGTCGCCCCGGCGGCGCGGGCGGCCTTCAGCGCGCCGGCGACGTACGGCGTACTCCCGGACGCGGCGAGGCCGACGACCAGGTCCTGCCCGGTGACGGCGGCCGCGTCGGTGGCGCCGCCCTCCTCGGAATCCTCGACGTTCTCGACCGCGCGGAGCAGCGCCGGCATGCCGCCGGCGTGGTGCGCGACGACGAGGCCGTCCGGCACGTGGAACGTGGGCAGCAGTTCGGCCGCGTCCAGGACCGCCAGGCGTCCCGACGTACCGGCGCCGAAGTAGTGCACTCGGCCGCCGCCGCGGATCGCCTCGACCGCGGCGTCCACGGCCTTGGTCAGCTCCGGGATCACAGCGCCGACGGCCCGGGCTACCAGGGCGTCCTCGTTGTTGACCATCTGGAGGATCTCGGACGTGCCCACCGCGTCGATGGCCAGCGTCCTGGGGTTGCGCTGCTCGGTCGGTGAGGTCACGGGATCGATGTTAGTTTTCTACTGAAGGATTTTCAATTCCGTTCATCGTTGACGGAAATGGTTGACGTCACTCGGAACCTTTGAGCCGGTGCCCGCGGACCGACGTGGCGGTCTCCTCGAGCGCCTTCCGGGCGTCCGGCAGCACCTGCTGGGCGACCCCGATGAACAGGCAGTCGATCACCGTCAGCTGCGCGATCCGGCTCGACATCGCACCCGAGCGGTACGTCGTCTCGCGGGCGGCCGTGGTGAGGACCAGGTCGGCCGTCTTGGCCAGCGGGGACCGCGGGAAGTTCGTCACCGCGACCGTGGTGGCGCCGTGCTTGGCCGCCTCCTCGAGCGCCTCGACCACCTCGACGGTGGTCCCGGTGTGCGAGATCCCGATCGCCACGTCGCCGTCGCCGAGCAGCGCCGCGCTCGGCAGCGCCACGTGTACGTCGTTCCAGGCGAACGCGACCCGCCGGATCCGGTGCAGCTTCTGCTGCAGGTCCATCGCCACGAAGGCACTCGCGCCGAAGCCGTACAGATCGACCCGCGGCGCCTTCGCCACCGCGTCGACGACCTTGCCGAGCGCGTCCACGTCGACCTGCTGCGCGGTCTCCCGCACGGCGCGCTCGTCCGCGAACGAGACCTTGCTGACCACGTCCGCCAGCGAGTCGCCGGGCTCGATGTCCCCGCCGACCTCGGGACGGACACTCTCCTGCGCCGACTGGGCCGCCAGCTGCAGGCGGAGCTGCGGATAGCCGGGGACGCCGATCTGTTTGCAGAACCGGATGACCGTGGTCTCCGAGGTGGAGGCCACCTCGGCCAGTTCGGAGATCGTCATCGCCGCCACTCCGCCCGGGTCCGCAAGGACCGCGTTCGCCACCCGCTGCTCGGCCGGCGCCAGCGCGGGCATCACCGCGCGGACCCGGACCAGCAGCGGCCCCGTGGGTTCTGGAGAGGTTGTTGAATTCATGACAGCCACGGTACGGCGCCCATGCACGAGATGGGGTCACCGACGCGAAAGTCTCCAACCTGTTGCGGTAAATGATTCAGGCGTTCGTTCACCGTCGAGAAGTTGACCACTCCCGCTCGTGATTTTCACACCGTCGACGTACACGCCGCGGCCCTGGTACAGCGGGTCGCTGGTGTAGCGCCAGCGAATGGTCTGCTTGCCGGTGCCGAGCTCCGCGGTCACCTGATGCCAATGCCGGTCGCCGGAGCCGCTGATCGAGCCGTCGGTGTCGATCACCGAGCCGCGATCCCTGACGCTGAACGGAGCCTTGGTCCAGGTCGTCCCGTCCGCGGACGTCTCCAGATACAGCAGATCCGAGTCCTCGGTGTCCACGAACAGGTCGAACGCGAGCTTCGCGCCGCCTGCCGGTACGTCGACCGTGGTGGCCAGCGTGGTCGTCGCGTTGTCCGTCGTCCCTGAGAACCAGGCGTCCTTGCCGTGCCGCGGTCCGACGCCGAGCGCGAGCGCCAGGCCTTGCGCGACGGCACGCCGGGCCGGGTTGTTGCTGCCCCAGTCGCGGCTCGGGTGCACGCGGTTCGTGAGCAGGATCGCGAACGAGCGGGAGTCGAAGTCGATCACGATCGACGTCCCGGTGTAGCCGGTGTGGCCGGCCGTGCGCGGGCCGGACAGGCCGCCCATGTACCAACGCTGGTCGAGTTCGAACCCGAGCCCGTGGTCGTTGCCCGGGAACGCCTGGTTGAAGTTCGTGATCATCGCGGTAACTGAGGATTCTTTAAGGATTCGGGCACCGCGGTAGCTGCCGCCGTTGAGGAACGTTTGCGCCAGTACTGCCATGTCGTCCGCAGTACTGAAGACGCCCGCGTGGCCGGCGACGCCGCCGAGCGACCACGCGTTCTCGTCGTGCACCTCGCCCCACACCATCCCGCGCGGCGGCGAGGACTGGTACTCCGTGGCGGCGATCCGCGGCTTCTTCTTCGGGTCCGGGTTGTAGCCGGTGTCGCGCATCTGCAGCGGCTTGGTGATCCCGTCCGCGACCAGCTTGTCGAGGGTCTTGCCGGTGACCCGGTGCGCGACCTCGCCGAGCGCTATCAGGTTCAGATCGCTGTAGAGGTAGGTGGATCCGGGCGCGTTCTGCAGCTTGGCGGTCAGCGCCATGTGCAGCCTCGATGCGGGGTCGGGCTGCGAGCTCCACAACGGCAGCCACGCCGGGAATCCGCTGGTGTGCGTGAGCGCCTGCTTCACGGAAACGTTTTCCTTACCGTTTTCCGCGAATTCCGGGACGTACGTCGCGATCGGCGCGTCGAGGTCCACCTTGCCCTTCTCGACCAGCTGCATCACCACGATCGACGTGAACAGCTTGGACACCGACGCCATGTCGAAGATCGTGTCCGGACGCATCGGGATCTGCTGGTCCGCGGGCAGCTCGGTGCCGGCGCCGTCGGCGTACTTCAGCGCCAGACCGGTCGCGGTCCGGGTGACGATCTTCCCGTCGTGGCCGAGCAGCGTGACCGCCCCGGCGTACAACGGTTTCGTCGTACCGCTCGGCTTGGTCCAGCCGGCGACCTGGGCGAGGGCGGCGTCGATCGGCGCCGGGTCCAGGCCGGCCTTGGCCGGGGTCTCGTCGCGGAGCAGCGTGGACTTCGGCGCGTAGCCGTCGTACGGCCGGTCGAACCGGCCGGAGTTGTTGCTGCTGGCAACTGCAGGGGTGGCCATCGTGAGTATCACCGCAGAGATCGTCGTCATTGCGGCCCACCGCTTCATCGGTGGGCTCCCTTGTAGAGCAGGTACTTCGCGCGCCGGGCGGTCCAGGCGTCGGTCTCGGACTTCCAGGCTGCCACGATCTCCTCGGCGGACGCATCCGCCGAAAGCATGGTTCGGAACCGATCGGATCCGGTCAGCAGGTCGATCCACCGGCCGGGTGGGGTCTCCGCCCGCCAGCTGAAGTCGGGGTAGAGCTTACGGGCCTCGACGATCATGTGCGTCGCCGCGGTGATCGCCTCCACCCGGTGCGGGTCGGTGATCTGGACCTGGACCCCGCCGCAGAGCACGTTCGCGTTCTTGCTGATCGACGGCGTGAAGTACGCCTCGCGGAACGCCACGCCCGGGATGTCCTTGGTCTGCAGCGCCTGCGCCCAGCGGTAGTCGACGTACGGCGCGCCGATCAGCTCGAACGGGCGGGTGGTGCCGCGGCCCTCGGACATGTTGGTCGCCTCGAACAGGCACAGGCCCGGGTAGAGCAGGGCGGTGTCCGGGGTCGGCATGTTCGGGCTCGGCATCACCCAGGTCAGGTCGGTGTCGGCGGACAACTGGTCGCGTTTCCAGTTCTTCGCCTCGATGACGGTGAGCTGCTTCAGCCGTCCGCCGTTCGGCTCCAGCGGGAGGTACTCGGCGTCGAACATCCGGGCCAGCTCGCCGACCGTCATACCGTGCTGCTGGATGATCTCCTTCTTCCCGACGCCGGAGGTGTACCCGGGCTTCAGCATCGGGCCGCGCGCGTACCCGCCGACCGGGTTCGGGCGGTCCAGCACGACGAACCGCGCACCGGTCCGGACGGCGGCCAGCATCGCCTCGAACATCGTCCAGATGTAGGTGTAGAAACGGGCGCCGACGTCCTGGATGTCGAACACCACGGTCTCCACGCCGGACTTCGCGTAGAGCGTGGCGAGCTTGTCCGCGTTCGCGCCGTACGCGTCGTACACCATGATCCCGGTCCGCGGGTCGACGTGGTCGCCCTCCGAACCACCGGCCTGGGCGGTACCGCGGAAACCGTGTTCGGGACCGAACACCGCGACCACGTCGACCGCGCCGGAGGCGTGCATCGTGTCGACGATGTGCTGCAGGTCCGGCAGGATCCCGGTCGGGTTGCTGATCACGCCGACCTTCTGGCCCGTGAGTGCTCGCCAGCCGTCGCGCGCCAGCACCTCGGCGCCGGACTGCACCTTCCGGTTCGAGACCGCCTGCGCGGCCGGTACGTCGATCAGCGGGGCGGCGGCCAGCGCACCGGCGCCGGCCAGCAAACTGCGTCGCTTCATGTCGGTCTCCTCAGGAACGGAACGAGAGGTCGGCAATCATCGGCCGGTGGTCACTGGCAGCTTCGGCCAGCGGAACCTCGGCGGGTACTGCGGCGCGCCGGACGGTGAAGCCCGCGCCGACGGTCACGAAGTCGATCCGCTTGTCGGCCGCGACCGCCGGATAGGTGGACGGGCCACCGGTGGTCTTGGCCGCGGCGGTCCACGAATCGGTCAACCGGGTCCACAACCCGCCCAGCTCGGGCGCGGTCGCCTCCGCGTTGAAGTCGCCCACGAGAATCTGCAGGTCGGTCGACGGGTCCTGGGCGAGGATCTGCAGCGTGTCCGCCACCTGCAGGCGCCGGACCGTCGGGTCGCCGCGGTAGTCCAGGTGCGTGCAGTACACGTGCACCCGGCGCCCCCGCACCGCGACCTCCACCTCGAGGAACCCGGGTGCCGGAGCCGGTACCGGATTCGGGTCCTGCGTGGAGAGCCGAGTGATCGGGTGGTTCTGCACGTTCAGCAAGGGGAAACGCGAGAGTACGCCGACGCCGTACTGCCGCCGCGGCTGTCCCGCGGCCGGCGGGTCGAAGTCGTAGATCGGTGCGAACGCCGGGTACATCCCGAGCTTGGCGGCCAGCTCCGCGATCGTGTCCAGCCAGTCGCTGCGCTTGTCCCAGTGGACGTCGACCTCCTGCAACCCGATGATGTCCGCGTCCAGCGCCTTCAACGCCTGCGCGGTCCGCTCCAGGTCGAAGACGTTGTCCTCGCCGGCCCCCGCATGAATGTTGTACGAGGCAACGGTTAGCCGGGTGTCCCGCGGGTCGAAGGTCAGCCCGTGGCCGAAAGGAAACAGTGTTTCCGGAGTTTCCGAATGCGTCGGAATTTCCACCGGGAGCTTGCCGGCCGGCGCGATCTCGCCGTACAGCACCTTGGCGAGGGCCTCCATCGACACCACGGTGCTGCCGTACGTGACGAGCGCGGTCTGCGGTGCGTCGAAGTACGCGACGTCGTACGGGTCGCGGACCGGGACGACGACCACCGGGCGGCCGGTGGCGAGCAGGCCGTTGACGAGCTTCTGCTGCTTGGCCAGCTTGTCGGTGACCTCGGTGTCCCAGGCTTTGTTGGTCAGCACAACGGTCAGGTCGGCGGTGCCGGCGGCGGCCAGCGCGTCGGTGATCTTGGCGTCGGTCGGCGTGGTGCCGGTGTCCTTCACCACGGTCGTCGCACCCCGGGTCTGCAGTGCGGTCGCCAGCGCGGCCGGGGCGTACCCGGTGACGAGGATCTTGCGCGGTGCGGGGGACAGCGGCAGCAGGTCGGCGTCGTTGCGGAGCAGCGTCGTACTGCGGTCCGCGATCCGCTGGGCCTCCGCGTAGTTGACCGGCGTACCGACGATCTTCGCGATCCGGTTCAGGTCGACGTACGGGCGCTCGACCAGGCCGGTCTCGTGCTTCAGTTTCAGAATGCGGGTGACGCTTTCGTCGATCCGCGCCTCGCTGATCCGGCCGCCGCGGACGGCGTTCAGCACCGAGTTGTACGCGAGCTCGGGGTTGACCGGCATCAGCAGCTGGTCGACACCGGCCTCGATCGCGCGCAACGGGATCTCGGCGTCGCCGTACTTGTCCCGGACACCCTGCATGCCGAGCGAGTCGGTGATCACGACGCCGTCGAAGCCCAGCTGCCCGCGGAGGATCCCGGTCAGGATCGGCCGGCTCAGCGTCGCCGGGTCACCGGACGGGTCGAGCGCCTTGACCACGATGTGCGCGGTCATGATCGACTGGATCCCGGTCCGGATCGCGGCCTGGAACGGCGGCATGTCGATCCGGTTCCACTCCTCGCGGGTGTGGTGGATCTCCGGGATGCCGACGTGGCTGTCGGTGTCGGTGTCGCCGTGACCGGGGAAGTGCTTCGCGGTCGAGACGATCCCGCCGTCGCGCTGGTACCCCTTGACCTGGGCGCTGACCAGCTGCGCGACCAGGGCGGGGTCGGAGGAGACCGAGCGGACGCCGATCACCGGGTTCAGCGGGTTCACGTTGACGTCCGCGTCCGGGGCGAAGTCCGTGGTGATGCCGAGCGCCTTCAGCTCACGGCCGGCGATCGCGCCGGCGGACCGCGCGAAGGCGGGGGAGCGGGTCGCGCCGAGCGCCATCCCGCCGGGGAACTGGGTGACCGGCGGCCCGACCCGGACCACCGAGCCGTACTCCTGGTCGGTGCCGATCTGCAGCGGTACGCCGGTGTTCGCGAGCGCTGCGGCCTGCAGTCCGTTCGACAGGCCGGCGATCTGCGCGGGGTCGCGGACCGAGTCGGTCCAGGTGAAGTAGATGACGCCGCCGAGGTGGTATTTCGCGACCACCTCGGCCGGTGTCGCGACGCCGTACAGGCTGGTGTTGCGGGCGTCGGCGGTGGCGGCCGTCGGGCCGTAGGCGTAGCAGACGAACAGCTGGCCGACCTTCTGTTCGAGGGTCATCCGGCGCAGCGTCGCGCGGACCCAGCGATCGGGGTGCGCGGGCGCGGCCATGGCAGTGCGGGTGGCGGCGGGGGTTGCGGCGACCGTCGTACCGGCGACGGCAGCGGCGGCGAGTCCGAGGGTTTGGCGGCGGGTCAGTTTCATCGGTGTCACCAACTCAGTCCGGGCGGGCAGGGGCGAACGCCAAAGTAAGTCAATTACTCATACTCCCCCGAGACGCGAAAGTTACCCACGCGCGCACGGTGGGTCAAGAGTCGGTGACGCACCGCGCGACGGCGCCCGTCGAGGGAAGTGCGACCGCGAGGATCGCGGGCTCGGCCTCCGGGAGATGGAGGACTGTCAAACCGGGGGGTGTCGGACGCCGCAGGCCACCGTCTTCCAAACCTGTTCCCAAGGCTTTTCCTACTGCTTCCTTGGCGGTCCAAAGCTGCAGGAAGGCGCGCAACCGGTCCGGCTGATCCTCCATCCACTCCAGCTCTTGTGGGGCAAACCAATGGTTGGCGATCGGGTCGAACTCGCGCGGGCGGACCTCTTCGAGGTCGATGCCGAGCGGGCCGTCGTAGGACGCGGCGACGGCGACGAGTTGGTGGCTGTAACTGATGCTCACCGCCAGATTGGGTACATGCGGCCGGCCGGTGGCGTCGTGGGTGAGGACCGGGTCGTCGACCAGCGTGCTCGCCAGCTCGAGGAGCAGTGCGTGCGCTGTCGGCCGAGGGGTGGTGCCGCCGCGGGCCAGTCGGAGGTGGACCTGACTCGCCATCGGACGAAGATAACTTGTCGACAAATAGCCTGCGGAACTGGTCCTTTGTGGCGGGCCGCGACTGGACCTGTAGCGCGTACCGGTTCCGCCTTAGCTTCGACTCATGACCGCCGTTTGTGAGCTCCCCAGCGCCCGCCTCGTCGACACGTCGTTCGCCAAGCTGCTGGCGATGGTGTTCGGCTCGGGCCTCAGCATGTACCTGCTGACCTCCGTCGTACCGCTCTACCTCGCGGCCAACGGTGCCGGCGGGATCGGCGCCGGGCTGTCCACCGCCGCGATGATGTTCTCCGCGGTTGCCGTCGAGCTGCTCGTCCCGCGAATGCTCGCGCGCTGGGGGTACCGAATCGTCCTCGGGCTCGGGCTGGTCCTGCTCGGCGCGCCGGCGCTCGTGCTGCTCGCGACCGCGTCGCTGCCGGTCGTGCTCGCGGTGTGCGTGGTCCGTGGGGCCGGGCTCGCGATCCTGGTCGTCGGCGCGGTCGCGCTGGTCGCGGACCTGACGCCGTCGGCCCGCCGCGGCGAGGCGCTCGGGGTGTACGGCGTGGCGGTCGGCATTCCCGCGGTGATCGGGCTGCCGCTCGGCGTGTACCTGACCCATGTGATCGGGTTCGCCGCGCTCTTCGTCCTCGCGGCGGTGGCCTCGCTCGCCGGGCTGGTCGCGTTGGCCGGTCTGCCGGCGAAGGTCGGCGCGGAGGAGCAGCACGTCCGGGTACTGGGCGGCGTACGGGGGAGTGGGCTGCTGACGCCGTCGCTGGTGTTCGCGGCGGTCACGGTCGCGGCGGGGATCAGCGTGACGTTCCTGCCGCTGGCGGTTGCTGCCGGCAAACAGTCGATGGTGGCGACAGCCCTTCTGCTGCAGGCGATCGCGGCACCGTTCGCCCGGTGGGTGGCGGGGCGGTACGCCGATCGCATCGGCCCGGCGAAGCTGCTCGCCCCGGCGCTCGTACTCGCTGCTTGTGGTGCTGGATCGCTGGTGTTCCTGCCCAGCCCGGTGGCGATCCTGCTGGGATCAACCGCTTTCGGAATCGGCTTCGGCGCCGCGCAGAACCTCACACTGACGCTGATGTACAACCGCGTCGACCGCACCCGCTACGGGCAGGTCAGCGCGCTGTGGAACCTCGCGTACGACGGGGGCTGGGGAACGGGCGCCATCGTTTTCGGAATCGTTGTTTCCGGGGTCGGGTATCCGATGGCGTTCGCGCTGACCGCGGGCGTTGTCGCGGTGGCCGTCGTACCGGCCGTCAGAGCTTGCGGAGCCTGACCCAGCGGACCGCGTGGTCGGGGCCTTTGCGCAGCACCAGGGTCGCGCGCGGGCGGGTGGGCAGGATGTTCTCCCGGAGGTTCGGGCCGTTGATGCCGTCCCAGAGCGATTCGGCCTTCTTGACCGCCTCGTCGCGGCTCAGCTCGCCGTACCGGACGAAGTACGACTCGGGGTTTCGGAACGCTGTTTCCCACAGTTTCAGAAAACGTGCGACGTACCAGGACCGGATGTCGTCCGCGGCCGCGTCGACGTACACCGAGAAGTCGAAGAAGTCGCTGACCGCGAGCCCGCTCTTGCCGTCCGCGTGCCGGGGCGCCGGCTGCAGGACGTTCAGGCCCTCGAGCAGCAGGATGTCGGGCTGCTCGACCGTCGTCCGGACGCCGGGCATCCGGTCGTAGTGCAGGTGCGAGTAGACCGGCGCCTCGACGGTGTCCATCCCGGACTTCACCTCGACCACGAAGCGCAGCAGCCCCTTGCGGTCGTACGACTCCGGGAACCCCTTGCGCTGCATCAGGTTGCGGCGCTCGAGTTCGGCGTTCGGCCACAGGAAGCCGTCCGTGGTGACCAGCGCGACCCGCGGGTGCTCGGGCCAGCGGGCCAGCAGTTCGCGGAGCAGCCGGGCGGTGGTGGACTTGCCGACGGCAACGGATCCGCCGATCCCGATCACGAACGGGGTCCGGGTGGCGACCGGTTTGCCGAGGAAGCTCTCGGTGTCGGAGTGCAGCGCCCGGGCGTGCCGGACGTACAGCGACAGGATCCGGGACAGTGGCAGGTAGACCTCGCGGACCTCGTCCATGTCGATCTCGTCGCCGAGGCCGCGGAGCCGTTCCACCTCGTCGGCCGTCAGCGGGGAGATCGTGGTTTCGGCCAACTGGGCCCAGGTGGCCCGGTCGAGCTCGGTATAGGGAGTCACCTCCCGTGACGGCTGCAGCATGTGGCCCATTGTTCCCATCGGGGCCGGATGCACCCACATCGGGCGGGCGTGGCCTTGGTCTCAGCTCCGGCACAGTGTCTCAGCTACGGTACGGTCTCGAAACTTTCGGTCACCGTTTCGTGACCGGCTGATATGTAAGCATCAGCCGCGATGAGCGATCTGGCCTGGCTGGCGACCCAGCGGCTTCCCGAGGTGACGGTGCACGCCTCCGGGGTGCTCGCACAGACGATCCGGGCCGAACTGCGGCAGACCCGGCGGTTCCGGACCGAGGTGCAGGCGGCGATCTGCACGATGAACCGGGTGCGGGAGACCGCCCTGTGGCAGGAAGTCGAGGCGGCGCTGCCGGAGCACGGTCTCGGCGTCGAGGGCTTCGTGGTGGTGCGACGAGGCAACGACCTGGTGGTCGCGGCCGAGGGCGGGCACGGGCTGCTGTACGGGTACTTCTACCTGCTGCGGTACTTCGAGTGGATGGGCGGCGACTTCACCGTCGTCGAACGGCCCGCGATCCCGATCCGGATGCTGGACCACTGGGACGAGCTGTCCGGGACGATCCACCGCGGCTACTCGGGCGGCTCGATCTTCTTCCGCGACGGCGCGGTGGTGCCGGACCTCGGCCGGGTGCGCTCGTACGCGCGGCTGCTCGCCTCGATCGGGATCAACGCGGTCGCGCTCGGAAACGCGGAACTGCCGGACGTGGCGCGGCTGGCCGGCGTGTTCCGGGAGTACGGGATCGCGGTCAGCCTGGCGATCGGCTTCGTCGACGACCCGCACGACGAGCGGGTGGCCCGGTGGTGGTCGACGGCGATCTCCCGGGCGTACGACGTGGTCCCGGACCTGGGCGGGCTGGTGGTGCGGTCGGGACACGACGTCGAGGCGGCGAACCTGCTCGCGCGGGCGGTGGCGCCGTACGGCGGAACCGTTTTCTGGCGGGTTTCCGGCGCGGGTTCCGCGCGGGACTGGCGGGATCGGCAGGCCGACCCGGCTCGGGCGGCGTACGACGAGTTCGTGCCGCTGGACGGGCGGTTCGAGGAGAACGTGGTGCTGCAGGTGCGGCACGGGCCGCTGGAGTTCCAGGTCCGGGAACCGGTGGCGCCGCTGCTCGGGGAAATTCAGGAAACCGTGTTCGGAATCGAGTTCCAGGTCACGCAGGAGTTTTCCGGACAGCAGCGGGACCTCTGCTACCTCGGGCCGTGGTGGCGGGAGATCCTGCAGTTCGACACCACCGGCGGCGGCGCCCAGACCGTTGCCGACCGCATCGGTGCGATCGTTGCCGTCTCCAACGTCGGCGACGACCCGAACTGGACCGGGCACAAGCTTGCGCAGAGCAACCTCTACGCGTTCGGGCGGCTGGCGTGGGACCCGGCGGCCGATCCGGTCAGCCTGCTGCACGAGTGGGCTGCCGCGACGTTCGCGATGGACGACAGGACCCGGAGCGAGCTGGTCACGATCATGGCCGGCTCGTGGCGGACGTACGAGCAGTACACCGCGCCGCTCGGGGTCGGGTACATGGTCACGCCCGAGACGCACTACGGGCCGAACGTGAACGGGTACGAGTACTCCGGGCGCGGGACGTACCACTACGCGGACCGGTACGGCGTCGGGGCGGATCGGACGGTGAAGACCGGGTCGGGGTTCACCGCGCAGTACCCGGAGCCGCTCGCGAGTGTGTACGAGGACGTGTACACGTGTCCGGACGAGCTGCTGCTGTTCTTCCACCACGTGCCGTACGACCACGTGCTGCAGAGCGGGAGCACGGTGCTGCAGCACATCTACGACACGCGCTTCCAGGGGTACGCCGAGGTCGAGGCGATGGTCTCGCGCTGGCGGGTGATCGCCGAGCGCTTCGAACCCGCCGTACGGGAGAACATCACCACCCGCTTCGAGGCGCAGTTGGCCAACGCGCGGGAGTGGCGCGATCAGGTGAACACGTACTTCTACCGGCTCAGCGGCGTACCGGACACCCATGGCCGGACGATTCACCGTTGAGCCCGTTCCCGGCACGCTAGGCTGGCCGAAAGTTTCGGACCGGGAGGTGTGGTGAACGAGCGGCCTACGATTGCGAAAATTGCGGAACAGGCCGGGGTTTCGGTGCCGACCGTGTCCAAGGTGCTGAACGGCCGGTCGGACGTGGCCGCGGCCACCCGGGCGCGGATCGAGAGCCTGATCCAGGAGCACGGGTACCGGCGGCGGAGCGCGAGTACGGCGGCCGGGCCGATGATCGACCTGGTGTTCAACCAGCTCGGTGGCGAATGGGCGATGGAGCTGATCCGCGGCGTCGAGGAGGTCGCCCGGTCCGAAGGCGTCGAGCTCGTCCTGTCCGAGTGCGGCGGCGCGCTGCGCCCGCGGCAGGAGTGGATCGAGTCGGTGCTGAACCGGCGGCCGGTCGGCGTGATCATGGTGTTCTCGGACCTGGACGCCGACCAGCGGGCGCAGCTGGAGACCCGGCGGATCCCGTTCGTGGTCGTCGACCCGGTCGGCGACGTCGGGGACGACGTACCGTCCATCGGTTCCGCGAACTGGAACGGCGGCCGGATGGCGACCACACATCTCCGGACCCTCGGGCACCAGCGGATCGCGATGATCGGCGGGCCGATCGACACACTCTGCTCCCGGCAACGGGTCGACGGCTACACCGACGCACTGCGCTCGACCGGGGTGGAGATCGCGCCGGAACTGATCCGCTGGGGCGACTTCGAAGTCGGCGGCGGCTACCGCGAGGCGCTCGCCCTGCTCCAACTCCCGGACCCGCCAACCGCAATCTTCGCCGGCAGCGACATGCAAGCCCTCGGCGTCTACCAGGCCGCCCGCGAACTGGGCCTCGACATCCCCCGCGACCTGTCGGTCGTCGGCTACGACGACCTCCCGGTCGCCCAGTGGGTCACCCCGGCACTCACCACCGTCCACCAGCCCCTCCACCAAATGGCCGAACTCGCCGCCCGCGTAGTCCTGGACCTCTCCCGAGGCAAAACCCCAGCCGCCCTCCGCCTCGACCTGGCCGTCACCATGAAAGTCCGCCAATCCACCACCCAAGGCCCCCACTGACCGCTCCCACACGAACGGACCTCCCCTCAAGCGGCTGGTTCTCCCTCCCATGTGAGACAAGAACCAGCAACACCAAGGGATATCCCCTCGCACACGCGAACGAGCCGACCCACGCAGCCGAGGTGGCCAGGCGGACCCACATCCGCAGGAGAGACGCCATACGCCGGGTGTGGCAGCGGGCTCGGGGGTGTGCAGGCGAGATGCCGGGGGTGGCAGCGGGCAGGCCCCGGGGCGTGCAGGCGAGACGACGTCGGCCGGGTGTGGTGGCCAGTAGCCCCGAGGGCGCGCGGGCGAGCGGACATACGCCGGCTGTGGCGGCCGGTGGGCCCCGGGGTGCGGGCGAGACGACGTACGCCGGGTGTGGCGGCGGGCAGGCCCCGGGAGGCCCCGGGCGTACGGGCGAGAGGACTACGCGGGCGTGGCGGGGCGGGCCCGGGGCGCGGGCGGGAGGACGTACGGCGGGGCCGGGCAGGGCCGAGCGGGCCGGCCAGGGCCGGGCAGGGCCGAGCGGCACGGGCGGGAGGACCTGCAGCGGAGGAGTGGTGGGGCGGGCGGGAGCGGGTGGGTCCGGGGTGCGGGCAGGAGGTGGGCCCACCATCCGTGGCTTGCGCTAGCGGTTCGTACCGCGCGGTCGCGGAGCGCTGGCGGGCCTCCGAGTACGAGGAGTTGCGTCCAGCAGAGTGGTGTACGGCGAGATCCCGGTGGGTCGCGGGAACGTGAACGCGGTCATCGGGTGATCCTTCGAGTGATCTCTCACAACCGACTCGAAGAAGGAAACCGATGACCGCTGGGCCAAGTATCGACCCTGCCGAGTTCTTGCACGAGCATCTCGAGCAGGCCAGTCCGGATCTGTTGCGTGAGTTGATGGAAGGGTTCATCAACACGTTGCTGTCCGCGGATGCCGACAGCGTGTGCGGCGCCTCCTACGGGGTTCGTGACCCGGGCAGGGTGAACTCGCGCAACGGATATCGCCACCGCGAGCTCGACACCCGGGTCGGGACGTTGGATGTCGCGGTCCCGAAGCTGCGTGAGGGTTCGTACTTCCCGGACTGGCTGCTGGAGCGGCGCCGGCGCGCCGAGGCGGCGCTGACCAGTGTGGTGGTGACGTGTTATCTGCTCGGGGTGTCGACGCGGCGGATGGACCGGCTGGTGCAGTCGCTGGGCGTCACCGGGCTCTCGCGGTCGCAGGTGTCGGTGATGGCCCGGGATCTCGACGAGCTGGTCCGGGATTTCCGGGAACGGCCGCTGGACGAGGGCCCGTACACGTTCCTGGCCGCTGACGCGTTGACGATGAAGGTCCGCGAGGGTGGGCGGGTGATCAAGATCGCGGTCATGGTCGCCACCGGCGTGAACGTCGACGGGTTCCGCGAGATCCTCGGCGTCGCCACCTCCACGGCCGAGTCCGGAGCCGGCTGGAACAGCTTCTTCAAAGACCTCGTCGCCCGCGGCCTGAACGGCGTCGCGTTAGTGACCTCCGACGCGCACGCCGGGCTGGTCGACGCGATCGGCGCCAACCTGCCCGGCGCGTCCTGGCAACGCTGCCGCACCCACTACACCGCCAACCTGATGGCCACCTGTCCCAAACACGCCTGGGGCGGGGTGAAGGCGATGCTGCACCCTCAATGACTCGGTGTTCGACCAGATCGACGCCGCAGCCGTGCACACGCAGTACGACAAACTCCTCGACCAGGTCGAGCAGACCCTGCCCGACGTACATGCGCACCTCGACGCGGCCCGGGACGAGATCCTCGCGTTCACGACGTTCCCCAAGGACGTGTGGCGGCAGATCTGGTCGAACAACCCCAACGAACGCCTCAACCGCGAAATCCGCCGCCGCACCGACGTCGTCGGCATCTTCCCCGACCGGCCCTCGATCATCCGCCTCGTCGGCGCCGTCCTGGCCGAACAACACGACGAATGGGCCGACGGACGCCGCTACCTCGGCCTCGACTCACTCCACCGCAGCCGGCTCACCCTCATCACCAACACCGAGGAGAACGCCACCACCGGCGCGATCAGCGCCTAACCAGCCAACGACGAAGGACCAAACGTCGTACACCACCTCATAGGACTTGACCGTACGAGGGGGATATCCGCTCTTGTAGACGGTTCTCCCCTGGTTACGCGAGGGGAGAACCCGCAACGCCAGCGGATATCCCCTCGTGTGCGCGGCCGGAGGACGTCGCGGAGGAGGTGTGGCTGCGGGGCGCGGGACCCGGAGGCGGTGGACATGCGCCCACCGCCCGAGGTCCCGACTAGCCGTCCCCACGCGAGGGGATATCTCCTCGTGTGGCTGGTTCTCCCCTGGTGTTCGGGGGGAGAAGCGGCAATGCCAGCGGATATCCCCCCGTGTGCGAGTGCGCGAGGACGTACGCGGCGGGGGTGGGCCGGCGGGGGTGAGGTGCGGGTGGGGCGGCTGGGGTAGGTGCGGTGCCGCGGAGCTGTTGCGGTGAGCGGGGTGCGGAGGCCGTACCCAGCGGCGGCGGGGCGGGATCCCAGTGCGGGGTGGGAGGTGCAGTACAGGTGGGAGGTGCGGCGCGGGTGGGAGGTGCGGCGCGGGTGGGAGGTGCGGCGCGGGTGGGAGGTGCGGCCCGGGGGCGGGGAGGTGTAGCGCGGGTGGGAGTTGCTGCGCGGGGCAGGCCCCAGTGCGGGGTCGGAGGTGCAGTGCGGGTGGAGGTGCAGTGCGGGGTGGGAGGTGCGGCGCGGGTGGGAGGTGCGGCGCGGGGCGAGGCCCAGGCGGGGCGGGACTCAGTGCGGGGCGGGACCCAGTGCGGGGCGGGACCCAGTGCGGGGCGGGACCCAGTGCGGGCGGGAGCCAGCGTGGGGGTGGGAGGTGCGGTGTGGGGTACGGCGGGGTGGGGTGGGGCGGGTGGTGGGTGGGGCGGGGGTTGGTGGGGAGGGGGCGGCTAGGGTGTGGGGATGATCGTCGGCGTGGGGATTGATGTGGTCGACGTGGATCGGTTTATGCGGACGTTGGAGCGGACGCCGGGGTTGCGGGATCGGGTGTTCACGGAGTTGGAGGCGGTTAAGCCGGCGGCTTCGTTGGCGGCTCGGTTTGCGGCTAAGGAGGCGTTGGCGAAGGCGTTGGGGGCGCCGGCGGGGATGCATTGGCACGATGCTGAGGTGCAGACCGACGAGACCGGGCGGCCGTGGCTGGAGATCAGTGGGACGGTTGCGGCGCAGGCTGCGAAGCTCGGGGTGCGGAGTTTGCATCTGTCGCTGAGTCACGATGCGGGGATCGCCTCGGCGGTTGTGGTCCTGGAAGGCTGATCCGTCGTCGTGGAGGGTTGAGCATGCGCGAGGCGCACACCGTCGAGCAGGTTCGGGCGGCCGAGGCGGAGTTGATGGCGCGGCTTCCTGAGGGGAGCTTGATGCAGCGCGCGGCGGCCGGGCTTGCGGTTGCTGTTGGCAACTTTTTGGGTGGGACGTACGGCGCGCGTGTGGTGTTGCTGATCGGTTCTGGGGACAACGGCGGGGATGCGCTGTACGCCGGTGCTCGGCTGGCGCGGCGCGGGGCGCAGGTGGCTGCTGTGCTGCTGTCGTCCAAGGCGCATGAGGGCGGAGTGGCCGCCCTCGAGTCGGCCGGGGGCCAAGTCCTCGCCGGAGGTGCGGTCGGCGGGGCTGAGGGTGTGGTCGCGGCGGCTGATGTTGTGCTGGACGGGATTGTGGGGATCGGGGGGCGGCCAGGGCTTCGGGAGGGGGCGTTGGCGATGGTGCGGGTCGCTGATGAGTCGGGGGTGCCGATCGTCGCGGTGGATACGCCGTCGGGGGTGGATGTTGACAGTGGGGAGACGCCTGGGGCGCATGTGCGGGCTGCGCTGACGGTCACGTTTGGTACGCACAAGGTGTGCCACCTGGTTGACCCGGCTGCTTCGGCGTGCGGTGCGGTGCATCTTGTTGACATCGGGCTCGACGTGCCACCGGCCGCCGTTCGGTCGCTTCAGGCTGCGGATGTCCGGGCGCTGTATCCGGTCCCGCACGGTGAGTCCGACAAGTATTCGCGGGGCGTGCTCGGTCTGATGGTCGGCTCGACGCAGTACCCGGGGGCCGCGGTGATCGCCACCTCCGGGGCGCTGGCGGGGCCGGTCGGGATGGTTCGGTACGTCGGTCCGGACCCGGTCGCGCAGGCGGTCCTCGCGGTCCATCCGGAGGTTGTCGTCGGCGAGGGGCGGGTGCAGGCGTGGGCCGTCGGCTCGGGTACGGCGACCGATGACGTCGACCTGGAGCGGTTCCGGCGGATCACCGAGCAGCAGGACGTGCCGGTGATCGTCGACGCGGGCGCGATCGCGGCGCTCGATCACGATCGGGCGGGGCGGGTGGTGATCACGCCGCACGCGGGCGAGTTGTCGGAGTTGATCGGCGTACCGCGGGAGGAGATCGAGGCGCGCCGGCTGTACTTCGCGCGGAAGGTGGCTGCGGAGCGGCAGCTCGTCGTCCTGCTGAAGGGTGCCACCACGATCGTCGCCGCGCCCGACGGCAGCGTGTTCGTCAACCCGATCGCGAGTCCGTGGCTCGCGACGGCCGGGTCCGGTGACGTGCTGGCCGGTATCTGCGGCGCGATGCTTGCGGGCGGCCTGCCGGAGTTCGAGGCCGCGGCCACCGCGGCGTACCTGCATGCTGCCGCCGGCACGCTCGCCGCGTCGGCGGGTCCGATCACCGCGATGTCGATCGCGCGTGCACTCCCCGAGGCCACTCGACTACTCCTCGGCTGATCCGCGCAAGCCACGCGGTCTGCTGTTGCGGCCGCACTGAGGCGGACGTAGGACTGGAACGTTGCCTGTGCCTCCGCCGCCTTTGGAGTGTGCTCGTGAAGCGAATCGTGGGGTTGTTGGTTCTTGGAATGCTGGCGCTGCTGCCGGTGCCCGCGCACGCACAGCAGACGAAGCAGTACGTCGCCGACGCGAAGACGAAGATCGACGTGATGGGCGAGTGGGCCCATCCCGATGACGACACGAGTTTCATTGGGCCGTGCGGTGTCTGGCATCAGCAGTATGGCGTCAAGTGCGGTGTGATCATGGTGACCCGGGGTGAGGGTGGCGGGAACGCGGCCGGTACCGAGCTCGGGCCGGATCTGGGGCTTCGCCGGGAGAACGAGGACCGGGTTGCGCACTACCGGTCCGGGACGATCGACATCTTCAATCTGGACCGGGTCGACTTCTTCTACAACCAGAGTGCGCCGTTGACGCAGTACTTCTGGGACGAGCAGGAGACGCTCAGGAGAGTCACGCGGGTGATCCGGGAGACCCAGCCGGAGGTGTATATCGGTTTCACGCCGACGTTGGCGGCCGGGCATGGCAATCATCAGCAGGCGGGGCGGCTGATCTGGGAGGGCGTGCTCGCGGCGGCCGATCCGAACATGTTCCCGGAGCAGTTGAAGGGTCCGCATGCGCTGAGTACGTGGCAGGTGAAGAAGGTGTTCTCCGGCGGCAGTACGGCGGGCACCGGCGGTACGGCGACGTCCGCGAACTGTACGACCGGGTTCACCCCGTCCGGTCTGGACACCGTGGCGGGTGTGTGGACGGGGTACAACTCGCCGTACAAGTGGCCGGCCGGGAACTCGCAGGGGCAGCTCGCTGGTACGTCGAAGATCTGGCAGCAGGTGTCCGACGAGGGGCGTGCGGCGTACCCGACGCAGAGCCGGGTGATGTACAAGGGTGTCTCGACAGCGGCCTGTCCGCGGTTCGGCATGACCGAGTCGTTCGTGCCGTTCCAGCCGAACAGCAGTCCGGCGGCGGGGCGGGACGACGCGCTCCTGTTCGGGGCGACCGAACCTGATCCGGGTGGGCTGCCGCTCGGGACGTTGGAGTACCTGACGTTCTCCCGGTTCTACAACGTCGCCGGTGAACCGTTTCAGGCGACGCTGCACCTCAGGTCCGGCGCGGGTGCGCTGAAGCCCGGGAAGGTCGCGCTCACGGTGCCCGACGGCTGGACGGTCAGCGCGCCGCAGTCGGTCGGCCGGGTCAGCGGGACGCGCGAGACGACGGTGACCTTCACCGTCACCCCGAGCACGACTGCTCCGGTCAACCAGAACGCGAAGGTTTCCGCGCTCTACAGCACCGACGGCAAGACTGGCTACACGGACAACCTCGTGCGGATCGTGTCGCCGACCGAGGGCCGGTTCCAGCGCTGGGGGAACTGGAAGGAGTACGACGACTGGCTCGCGAACACCGCGCCGCAGGCGACACGGCTCGGGCGGTCGCCGGCGATCCAGTCGATGGGGATCGGCAAGACCATCGACCTACCGGTCGTCGTCCACAACTGGTCGAACGAGCCGCAGAGTGGTGCGGTCAGCCTCGCCCTGCCGGCGAACTTCACCGCCGACGCGACCTCGAAGCCGTACAGCAACCTGGCTGCGGGCGCCGAGACGACGGTGACCTTCAAGGTGACCAACACCGACACGACGTTGCCGCAGACGCAGAACGTGTCGATTCCGATCACAACGACATACAGCGCGCCGGCAGGCATCGGCAACGAGGTGCTGACGCTGTCGCTGGTGCCGACCACGACGATCTCCAAGGCCGACACGACGCCGACCGTGGACGGTGTGGCCTCGCCTGGTGAGTACACCGGTCCGACGCTCGATCTCGGGCGGATCTGGCAGGGCGCCGGCACCTGTACGGGCGTCGACGACTGCGGCGTTTCGGCAACAGGGGAAGGCAGTACGGCGAAGGTGAGCTGGTCCGACGACGCGTTGTACTTCTTCATTCACATCCGCGACGACTACCAGTCGTACGCCGTGACGCCGGCCGAATGTGTCGGGCACTGGCAGGCGGACTCGGTGGAGATCCTGCTGGACCCGCGCGGTACGGCGTCGCAGAGCCTGAAGGACACTGCGAACACGTTCAAGCTCGGTATTTTCCCGTTCAGTCAGAGTGGCGGGCCGTGCTGGGAGCGCGATGCGGATAACCATCAGGGGTATTCGAGTGGTGCCCTGGATACCGGTAACGCGCCGGGTGTGCAGGTCGCGTCGACGGCGAAGTGGGTGGGCAGTAACGAGACGACGGTGCCGCACGGGTACGCCGGTGGTGGGTACGACCTCGAGGTGAAGATCCCGATGGCGGATCTGCCCGCGGCCGTCGATCCGTCGCATCTTGGGCTGAACATCACGCCGTACGACAATGACGACACCTCGGCGCCTGGGACGACGACGCTGCGGCATATCGACATGAGTACCCGGCTCGGCTGGTCGGCGCTCGGGTCGGTGCAGTCCGACCCGTACCGCTGGGGGATCGCCACGCTGCCTGGGTACACGCCGCCCGCGGGCCGTCCGACCACGCCTGCTCCGCCGGACGTGTCGAACCCGAACCTGAATGGAGCCCTCTCGCCGCAGACGATCGCGCAGTCCGCGCGCAACGGCGTACCGATCTCCGGACGGGTCCCGACCGACGACCTGTTGATCCAGTACGCCGGCCTGAACGGGAACGCCGTACAACTCGTCACGTCGTCGAAGGGCACCGGCACCGCCCGGGCGTTCCTGACCTCCGGCGAACTCGGGGCGATCCCCGTCTGGACGACCTCGTGTACGTCGGATCCCGCGCCGGACTACGGGTTCACGCCGTGCGCGATCACCGACGGGGCGACACCGCCGTGGTCACCGGACATGAGCGGCCACCTGGTGAAACAGGCGACCCAGCAGGTGGTCCGCGGGATCCAGCACTGGACGATCCCGTTGACCGCGGCCCAACGGCAGCAACTGAAGGACCGCGGGCACCTGCTGGTCTCCTACGAGACGACGAAGAACGAGGTCCAGGCCTTCGACATCCGGATCGCGTAACCGGCTGCCTCGCGGACCGCTGCGTCCGGGTGCTCCACGGCCCGGCGCAGCAGGTCCGCGGTGCCCGGCTCCGGTTCGCCGCCGCCGGTTGCCATCAGCAACGGAACCAGCAGGTACGGGTCGGACTCCAGGTCCAGCTGGTTGCGCAGTACCGACTCGGTCCAGGTCAGCGTGTGCCGGCCGATGCTCTCGATGATCGCGGCGCTGCGCGCACGGCTCGTCGTCCGCAGGAAGAGCGCCTTGGCACCGGCGCACTCGACCTCGACGATCTGCTCGGAGCCGGCCGCGAACACGATGCCGAGCTCGGACTCCCCGATCCGCTCGAAGGTGCTGCCGGTCGCCAGCGCGATCGCGGCCAGCAGGTCCTTGTCCAACCAGTCGTCCGGCCGAATGACCAGACCTGTCCAGTGGCGATCCTCACTCACTCACGTCAGCGTAGCGCCGTGAAGTCCAGCCCGCCGCCCGGCGACCGCAGGCTGAGAACGGAGCCGTCGATCGTGTAGGCCAGGTCGCCCTTCAAACCGTTCAGCAGTAGGGATTCCAGCTTCGCGGCGTCGCCCTTGCAGGCCCGGCGGGTGGTGGCCAGCTCGCCGAAGGTCAGCTTGCCGGTGGCGTTCGCGACCACGCCCTGGAACTCGTTGCACCCGGTCGAGCCGGTGACGCGATCGCCGTTCAGCGTCAGCCATGCCTTTTCGGACCCGGCCGGATGAGACGCGGTCTGGCCGGAGACGATCGTGGACAGCTGCCACTTCGTGCCGTCCAGCGCGGCGGCGGGCTCGGCGGTCTGCTTGTCGACGAGCGAGATCGTCGTACTGGCCGTGCTGACGACGAGCTTGTCGCCGTCGAGCTTCCAGGTCGGCTTCGCGGTGAGGACACCGCCGATCCACTGGTCGGCGCCGGCCGCGGGGCCGAGGCAGCCCATCGCCGTCGACGTGATCTGGCTGCCGAGGACCAGGTGGTTGTCGGCCGTCGTCACCGAGGTCTCGGAGGAGTTGCAGCCGGCGTCCCACGACAGGCGGCCGTCGGTGGTGAACTGCAGCCGGACCTTGGTGGCCGGGGTCCGGGGCTTGCCGTTCTCGAGCACGGATGTGGACAGGAACGTCCGGCCGCTCAGGCCGGAGCCGGGCGTGGGCGTGGCGTCGTTGCCGCAGGCGGTCAGCGCGAGCAGGCCGGTCGCGGCGAGCGCGATCATCCGTTTGTTCACACCTGCAGGACGCCGGTGCTGGCGTTCGCGTTGCAGTTCGAGGCATGGTTTCTTCGGGGAAAGTTCTTGGGGGGAAGCCATGGCTGTCCGAGTTCCACGTCGTCGTCTGCTGCTCGCCGGGGTCGCCGTACTGGTGGTCGGCGTACTCGTCGCGGTGCCGATCGTCCGGGCGAACCGGCACTCGCCGGTCGAGACCGCGACCGCCGCGACCGGGCCGAGCAGCAGCTGTCCGCATCCGTCGTTCGTCACCACGGCGCGCGACAACCAGGGCGCCGGCCAGGACTTCGGGCCGTACTACGTACACAACAACATGTGGAACAACCACGACGGTGTGTACACGATGTCGGTCTGCAACTACGACACCTGGTACGAGGACGTCACGCAGCCGAAGCCGGGCGACAACGGCGTACAGGCGTACCCGAACGTGCACAAGGACTACGACGACGTACCGCTGTCCACGATCAAGTCGGCGAGGTTCGGCGCGACGACGCCGGCGGACTGCGCGAAGTGTGTGTACGACGTCGCGTTCGACGTGTGGATCGGGGACGGGCTGAACAACGAGCTGATGATCTGGACCGAGAACAAGGGGCAGACCCCCGGCGGCGACAAGGTCGGGACGGTCGGCATCGGCGGGTTCACGTACGACGTGTGGCACCAGGACGGGTACACGGCGTACGTGTCGCAGGTGACGCAGAAGTCCGGGACGATGCCGCTCGGCGAGTTCTTCAAGGACCTGACCCGCCGCGGCTGGGCCCCGAAACCCACCACCTGGCAGGTCGACTACGGCGTCGAGATCGTCTCCACCGCCGGCACCACCCAACGCTTCACCTTCACCGACTTCGCCATCCAGCACAGCTGACCCCGCCCCCGATCACCCGAGGGGATATCCCCTGCCGTTGCTGGTTCTCCCCTCTCACACCATCGGACAACCGGCAACGCGAGGGGATATCCCCTCGCGTGCGGCAGTGCGGAGTGGGGCCGCTTAGGGTTCCGGTGTGACCGGACTGGTGATTTTCGACAACGACGGTGTGCTGGTGGATTCGGAGCGGCTGGCGAACACGATTCTTTCCGAGTTGCTGACCGAGGCCGGGTTGCCGTACACGTTCGAGGAGACGGTGCGGGACTTCATGGGCGGGTCGATGGCGTCGATGCGGCAGAAGACCGAGGCGCAGCTCGGGCGGCCGTTGCCGGCGGATCTCGAGGACCGGTACCACCAGCGGCTGTTCGAGGGATTCGCGCACCTGCAGGCGGTGCCGGGTGTGGAGGCGGTCCTCGACCACCTGGACGCGCGCGGCATCACGTACTGCCTGGCGTCGTCCGGCACCCATCGACGCATCCGTACGGCGCTCACCGCGGTCGGCTTCCTGAGCCGGTTCGAGGGGCGGATCTTCAGCGCCGAGGACGTCGCGCACGGCAAGCCCGCGCCGGACCTGTTCCTGCACGCGGCCGCGACGATGGACGTGAAGCCGGCCGACTGTCTGGTGGTCGAGGACAGCCCGCTCGGCGTCGCCGCCGCGGTCGCCGCCGGTATGAAGGTCTTCGGGTACGCCGGCATGACCGACCCCGCGAAACTTGTCGATGCGGACACGGTTTTCCACAGCATGACCGCCCTGCCCGCCCTCATCGACGGAGCCTGAGACGAGGGTATGCCGCCCAGTCTCACGCCTACTGCGCGGCACTCGGCACGGCGCCTCGCCGCACCTGCTCGCGACGGCGTGGGACTGGGCGGCATACCCTGGTCCGACCATGTCTACTGTTCAGTCACACCCGGTCCGCGCTGAGGCGGTCGTCGATCTGGCGGCGATCCGCCACAACGTGCGTACGCTGCGTGAGCGGGCGCCGGGCGCGCAGTTGATGGCCGTGGTGAAGGCCGACGGCTACGGGCACGGGATGGTGCCGGTGGCGCGGGCCGCGCGGGAGGCGGGGGCGGACTGGATCGGCGCCGCGGTGCTCGAGGAGGCGCTCGGGCTGCGGGCGGCCGGTGACACCGGGCCGATCTTCTGCTGGCTGACCACGCCGGGCGAGCCGCTGGCCGACGCGGTCACGGCCGGGATCGATCTGTCCGCGGGGGCGCCGTGGGAGATCGACGAGCTGGCGGCCGCGGTGCAGGACCGGCCGGCGCGGGTGCATCTGAAGATCGACACCGGGATGTCGCGCGGCGGCGCCGTGCCGGAGGAGTGGCCGGCGCTGATCCGCGCCGCGGTCCGCGAGCAGGCGGCCGGGCGGATCGAGATCAAGGGCATCTGGTCGCACCTGGCGTCCTCGGACGAGCCGAAGAGCGCGGTCAACGAGACGCAGCTGGCCACGTTCACCGAGGCGATCGAGGTGGCGGAGTCGTTCGGGATCGACGCCGAGTTCAAGCACCTGGCGAACTCGGGCGCCACGCTCGCGCTGCCCGAGACGCACTTCGACCTGGTCCGGCCAGGCGTCGCGACGTACGGGCTCTCGCCGTTCGGGCATGCGCTGCCGTCGGCGGAGCTCGGGCTGCGGCCGGCGATGACGTTGCGGGCGCGGCTCGCGATGGTGAAGCGGGTGCCGGCCGGCGCGGGGGTCTCGTACGGGCTGACCTGGACCGCGCCGCGGCCGTCGACACTCGGCCTCGTCCCACTCGGGTACGGCGACGGGCTGCCACGGCACGCCTCGAACGGCGGACCCGTGCAGGTCGGTGGCCACCGTCGCGCGATCGTCGGCCGGATCTGCATGGACCAGTGCGTGGTGAACCTCGAGGACGACCAGGCCGCGGCCGGTGACGACGTCGTGCTCTTCGGCCCCGGTACGTCGGGCGAGCCGACCGCGGACGACTGGGCCGACGCGGCCGGGACCATCAACTACGAGATCGTCACCCGCCTGGGCGCCCGGATCCCGCGCAGGTACGTCGACAGTGCTCAACACCTTCCCCGCCCCACCGCCCCAGTCGAAAGGTAGGTCGGCATGTCCAAAGCAGGACGGACTGCCGGTCTGATCGGGGCCGCGGTCGGAGTGCTGGCCGCAGGTGCCGCGGCCGGGGTCGCGGTCGAGCGTCAGGTGATCGGCCGGCGGTCGGGTCAGCGCAAGCAGCTGGAGGCGGAGCCGTTCGGCACCCAGCGCGGGACGCCGTACGTCTTCACCGCCGACGACGGCGTCGAGCTGTACGTCGAGGTCGACGAGCTGAAGCGCTCCCGCCGCCCGGCCCCGCCGCCGAAGCGGAAACTCGGCCGCAAGCTGCCGCTGCCGCCGGAGGACCTGACGGTCATCTTCATCCACGGCTACGGGCTGAACCTGGACCTCTGGCACTTCGAGCGCCGCGACATGGCCGGGATCGGCACGATGGTGTTCTACGACCAGCGCTCGCACGGCCGGTCCGGGCGGTCGCCGAAGGAAGGCGTCAGCATCGACCAGCTCGGCAAGGACCTGTTCGGGATCGTCGAGCGGTTCGCGCCGACCGGGCCGGTGATCCTGATCGGGCACTCGATGGGCGGCATGACGATCATGGCGCTCGCCGAGCAGCACCCGGAGCTGTTCGGGGACCGGGTGATCGGCGTCGGGCTGTGCTCGACCAGCGCGGGCCGGCTGGACCAGGTGCCGATCGTGTTCCCGGGCAAGGCCGGCATGCTCGCGCGGTCGCTGGCGAACCCGACCGTGGCCGCGCTGGCCCGGATCCCGGAGATCGTCGAGCGCAGCCGGAAGGCCGGGTCGGACCTGATCTACCTGCTGACCCGCAAGTACGCGTTCGGCTCCGAGGTGCCGCCGGCGTTCACCGAGTTCGCGAACGAGATGATCGCGGCGACGCCGATCGAGGTGATCGCGGACTTCTACCCGATCTTCGCGCTGCACGACAAGTACGACGCCCTGGAGCCGCTGCAGAAGGTCGAGTGCGTGGTGATCGGCGGCGACAAGGACCAGCTGACGCCGTTCTCGCACGCCGAGGAGATCGTCCGCCGGGTGCCCGGCGCCGAGCTGGTCGAGGTGCAGAACTGCGGGCACCTCGGGCTGATCGAGCACCACCGTGAGTTCACCGCGGCGCTGCTTGGGATGATCGAGCGAGCCGAACAGTCCCTGGCACCCTCCTGAACACTGCGAGATGAGCCCGAGATGACCGATCTGCGCGTCGTGGACGCGACCCCCGAGCACGCCGAGGCGATCGTCGCGGTGATCCACCACGCGTTCGCCGCGCGCCGGGTGCTGGACCCGCCGTCGACCCAGCTGTCCGAGAACGTCGCGACGGTGACCGCGGCGATCGAGCAGCACGGCGGGCTGCTGGTGCTGACCGACGGCGTCCCGGCGGGCGCGATGCTGTTCGAGCAGGCCGGCGACATCCTGAACCTGCGCCGTGTCTCGGTCGATCCGCGCAACCAGTCCCGCGGGGTCGCGTCCGCGATGGTCGGCTGCGCCGAGGAGGTCGCCGTCCGGCGGGGTCTGAGCCGGGTGAACCTGATCGCGCGCGTGGAGCTGCCGGACACGGTGGAGTTCTGGCGGCGTCGTGGGTACTCCGTCGTCGATCGGCAGGCGCACAACCTGATCTACGCGAAGGCGATGCCGCTCGAGCTGACGGTGCCGACCGCGGACGACATGCAGGCGATCGGCGAGGAGCTGGCGGGGCAGCTGCGCGCGGGCGACGTCCTCGTGCTGTCGGGTGATCTCGGGGCCGGGAAGACCACGTTCACCCAGGGGCTCGGCGTGGGGCTGAAGGTGCGGGGCGCGATCACCTCGCCGACGTTCGTGATCTCGCGGGTGCATCCGTCGCTGGCGGACGGTCCGGCGCTGGTGCACGTCGACGCGTACCGGGTCGGCGGGTTCGCCGAGCTTGACGACCTCGACCTGGACACGAGCCTGGAGGACGCGGTCACCGTGGTCGAGTGGGGCCACGGGCTCGCCGAAGGACTGGCGGCCGACCGGCTCGACATCGTGGTGACCCGCGGCGACGACGACACCGACGAAACCCGCGCACTCCGGATCACGCCGGTAGGCCCGCGCTGGGCGGCATCCGGTGTACGAGTGACGGGACACTGACTGACATGTTGCTTGCCTTCGACACCTCGAGTGCGGCCGTGACCGTCGCGTTGGCGACGCCGGACGGGGAGATTGTCGCGTCGTCGACGACGGTGGACGCGTTGCGGCATGGGGAATTGCTGGCGCCGGCGATCGCCGCGGCGTTGGAGAGTGCGGGTGTGACGCCGCGCGACCTGAGCGGGATCGCGGTGGGTGTCGGGCCTGGGCCGTTCACCGGGTTGCGGGTCGGGCTGGTGACCGCGCGGACGATGGGCGAAGTCCTCGGGATCGAGGTTGCGGGGGTGTGCAGCCTGGACGTTCTCGCGCGCCAGTCGTCGTTGACGTTGCCGGTCGCGGTCGCCACGGACGCGCGGCGCAAGGAGATCTACTGGGCGCTGTACGACGGGCCGGCCGCGGACGGGAGCCGTCGGCGGTTGGAAGGCCCCGCGGTGGACAAGCCGGCCGAGGTCGCGCATGTGCTGGCCGGGTTGCCGGTGATCGGGCGCGGCGCAGTGCTGTACGGCGAGGTGCTCGGCGTACCGGTCGAGGACGTCGTGGAGTACCCGTCGGCCGAGGTCCTGGCCACCGGGGTGGCGACGCGGACGCTGGAGGTCGTGGCGCCGGAGCCGCTGTACCTGCGGCGGCCCGACGTGACGATGTCCAACGGGCCGAAGAGCGTGCTGTGAGACCTGCGATCCGGGCGGCCGTCGCCGCGGACGTGCCGGCGCTGGTGGCGCTGGACGCGGTCTGCTTCGGGACGAGCTCCTGGAGCGAGGTGGCGTGGGCGGACGAGTTCGACCGGCTGACCGAGGACCGGGTGGTGCTGGTCGCGGACGACGGCGCGATCGTCGGGTACGTCGTACTGCTGCTGCCGCCGGTGGCCGAGGACGTGGTCGAGGTGCTGCGGATCGCGGTGGCGCCGGATCAGCGGCGGACGGGCGTCGGCGGGCAGCTGCTGACGATCGCGCTGGAACGGTGCGCGGGCCGGACGGTCCTGCTGGAGGTTGCTGCGGGCAACGAATCGGCGATCGGGTTGTACGCCGGGTTCGGGTTCGTGGAGATCAGCCGGCGGCGTGGGTACTACGCGGGTGGCGAGGACGCGGTGATCATGCGGTGGCGGGAGGAATCATGAGCGAAGAGCCCTTGATCTTGGGGATCGAGACGTCGTGCGACGAGACCGGGGTCGGGATCGTGCGCGGGCAGACGTTGCTCGCGGACGCGGTCGCGTCGAGTGTCGAGGAGCACGCCCGGTTCGGCGGCGTCGTACCCGAGGTGGCCAGCCGTGCGCACCTCGAGGCGATGGTGCCGACGATCCGGCGCGCGTGCGAGACCGCCGGGATCAAGCCGGCCGACGTGGACGCGGTCGCCGTCACCAGCGGCCCGGGTCTGGCCGGTGCGCTGCTGGTCGGCGTCGCCGCCGCGAAAGGCCTCGCGCTCTCGCTGGACAAGCCGATCTACGGCGTGAACCACCTCGCCGCGCACGTAGCGGTCGACACCCTGGAGCACGGCGACCTGCCGAAGGGCTGTGTCGCGATGCTGGTGTCCGGCGGCCACTCGTCACTGCTGGCGGTCGAGGACATCACCGACGGCGTCGTCCCGATGGGCAGCACGATCGACGACGCGGCCGGCGAGGCGTTCGACAAGGTCGCGCGGGTGCTCGGGCTGCCGTTCCCTGGCGGCCCGTGGATCGACAAGGCGGCGCGTGACGGGGACCGGCTGTACGTAACGTTTCCGCGCGGGCTGACCTCGCAGCGTGACCTCGAACGGCACCGGTTCGACTTCTCGTTCTCCGGGCTGAAGACCGCGGTCGCGCGCTGGGTCGAGGCTAAGCGCCGCGACGGCGAGAACGTCCCGGTGAACGACGTCGCGGCGGCCTTCCAGGAGGCGGTCTGCGACGTACTGACCCGGAAGGCGATCGACGCCTGCAAGGACCGCGGGTTCGAGCACCTGCTGATCGGCGGCGGCGTCGCGGCGAACTCGCGGCTCCGGGCGATGGCCGAAGAACGCGCGGCCGCGGCCGGGATCACCGTCCGGGTGCCGCGCCCGGGCCTGTGCACGGACAACGGCGCGATGGTCGCCGCCCTCGGCTCGGAACTGGTCCGGGCCGGGCGGACGCCGTCGCCGCTGGACCTTCCCGCCGACTCCTCGATGCCGATCACGGAGGTACTGAACCGATGAAGTGGACCGGGCCGGACGGCTTCGAAGCCGACGACGACGCCGAACGCATCGACCCCGCGGTCGTCCAGGGTTTCCTGAGTACGTCGTACTGGGCGACCGGCGTCCCGCGGGACGTGGTGGAGCGGGCGATCGCGGGTTCGCTGAACCTCGGCGTGTACGACGCGACCGGCGCGATGGTCGGGTACGCGCGGATGGTGACGGACCGGGCCACGTTCGCGTGGCTGGCCGACGTGTTCGTGCTGGAGTCGCACCGCGGCCACGGGCTCGGCCGGTTCGTCGTGTCGACGCTGCTGGAGCACCCGGACCTGAAGGGGCTGCGGCAGGTCCTGCTGGCGACCGCCGACGCGCACGAGCTCTACCGCTCGTACGGCTTCACCGAGACGCCGCCCGGCCGGATGATGGCGATCCGCAAGGACCCGGCCGAGCTGTACGCACAGCCGTGACCCGTCCGGGTGCCGACCGAGGTGTACACCAGGCCGTGAGACATCCGGGTGCCGACCTGGTCCGGCACCCCACGGAGGCGACCGAGCTGGTGCTCCTGGCACACGGTGGCGAGGAGCACTCGTACGCCGACCCGCACCTGTGGCGCCCGGCGCTGCTCCGGATGTGGCCGTTCGCCGCGGCCGCACGGAAGGCCGCGCCGGACGCCGCGATCGGCTTCGCCCGCTACCGCTTCCGCGGCTGGAACGACCACGGCGACCCGGCCACCGACCTGCGCGCCGTCCTCGACGAGCTGCCGGTCGACCGGGTCCTGCTGATCGGCCACTCGATGGGCGGCCGCGCGGTCGTTGCCGTCGGCGACCATCCCCGGGTGGCCGGCGTCCTCGCCCTCGCCCCGTGGCTCCCACCCGACGAGCCACTCGTCCAGCTCCGTCCACCCGTCACGTTCGCCCACGGCACCGACGACACGATGACCGACCCGGCCGGCACCGCGTCGTACGCGGCGCGGCTGCGGGCGACCGGCGTCGAGGTCACGACGTACACGCTGGCCGGCGAAGGCCACGCGATGCTGAAGCGCCCGAAGGACTGGAACCGGATCGTCGCCGACTTCGTCCGCGGCAAAGCTACCGGCTCCGACGAACACCTGCCCGCAGCCGGGAACCACGTGCTGCCGGCGGTAGCCGAGATCGCGACGACCCGCTTCCGCCTACCGGTGAAGGAGCGGTTCCGGGCAGCCACGCGCTAGGACAGGCGCCCGCACGCGCTGCTTGTTAGGCTGCGCCGACTCCGTGCGGGAGGTGGTGTGCCGTGGGCACCGGCATTCTGGCGCCGCGATTCGTCGGCCGGGACCGTGAGCTGACGACGCTCCGGGACGCCCTCGGGCGCGCCCCGGTCGTGGTTCTGGTCGAGGGTGACGCCGGGATCGGCAAGACCCGGCTGGTCCAGGAGGTCCTGCGGGACGTCGGCGGTACGACGCTGCCGGTCAGTTGCCCGCCGTACAGTCAGCCGTTCACGTTGGCCGCGGTCGTGGACGCGCTCCGGGCCGCCGTCGACGACGTACGGCTGCTGTCGTTGAGTCCGTTGACAGGGGCGTTGCGCTCGGTGTTCCCGGAATGGATCGGGCATCTGCCGCCGAGCCCGGAGCCGCTCGACGATCCGGCGGCCGCGCGGCACCGGTTGTTCCGCGCGCTCGGCGAGCTGATCGACGCGCTCGGGATCTCGCTGCTGGTCGTCGAGGACGCGCAGTGGGCCGATCCGGCGACCGTCGACCTGCTGCTCTACCTGCAGACCCGTCCGGCGTCGGCGTTGTCCATGGTGATCACGTGCCGGACTCCCGACGTACCGCGGCTGCGGGTGGTACCCGGCGCGGTCAAGGTCCGCCTGGACGGGTTGTCGGTCGACGAGACCGCGACGATGGTGTCGTCGATGCTCGCCGAGCCGCCCGTCTCCGCAGCGTTCGCGGACTTCCTGCAGACCCGGACCGACGGCGTACCGCTGGCGCTGGAGGAGACCGTCCGGTTGCTGCACGCCCGCGCCGACCTGACCCACCGCGACGGTGCCTGGGTACGGCGGCACCTCGACCAGATCACCGTCCCGGCCCGGATCCGCGACGGCGTCCTCGAACGGCTCGCGCATCTCGACCGGCCGGCGCAGACGGTACTGCGGGCCGTGGCGGTCGTCGGCGAGCCGGTCGACGTGGACGGCCTGGTCGCGATCACCGGGCTCGCGCCGCGGCCGGTGTCCGACGGTGTGTCCGACGGCCTCGCCGTACAGCTGCTGGAGGAACGTGGGTCCGGTGTCGCGTTCCGGCATGCGCTTGTCCGGCAGGCCGTGTACGACGAGATCCCGGCGCACGAACGGCGGCTCGCGCACCGGTCGGCTGGGGAGTTGCTGGAGCCACGAGGCCGGGCCGCGCAGTTGGCCGAGCACTTCAAGGCGGCGGGTGAACTGCCGCGCTGGCGCCGGTACGCCGAGGAGGCGGCCGACGCGGCGCTGGCGGCCGGCGACGAGACCACGTCCGTCGGGTACCTGTTCGACCTCGCGCTCGGAGCCGGGCTCGACGGCGCCGGCCTGGCGCGGATCGCGGCGAAGATCACGTACAGCGCCGTCGTCGGCGAGCAGCGGTACGACGCCTTGATCGCGAGGCTGCGGGAGGCCCTCGGGGCCGGCTGCGGTGCTGCGGCCGGGATGCTGCGGTTCCAGTTGGCGCGGGCGTTGAGCAACTCCGGGGACTTCGCCGGATCGCGGCACGAGCTGGAGATCGCCGTACCGGATCTGGCCGGTGACCGGACCACGTCGATGCGGGCGATGCTGATGCTCGGCGTACCGCATGGCACGGCGTGGCCGGCGTCGCGGCACCTCGGCTGGCTGCACCGGGCCAGCGAACTCGCGAACCTGGACGATCCGGCCGAGGGCACCCGGTTCCTGGTCGATCACACGGTCGGCCTGCTCGGGCTCGGCGAACCGGCCGGATGGGACCAGCTCGACCGGTTCCCGGCCGAGGTGACCGATCCGCGGCAGCGCGACGACCTTGCCCGCGGCAACATCAACCTGAGCGACGTGGCGCTGCTCTGGGGACGGTACGCCGAGGCGCGCGCGATGCTGGACCGCGCGACCGAGCTGGCCGCCGGCCGCGGGTACGTCCGGATGACCGACCTGATCCAGCTGAACCACGTCCGGCTCGACTGGCACACCGGCGCGTGGGACGGGCTGGCCGAGCGGGCCGCGGCGCTGGCGGGCAACGAGGACATCCCGGCGAACACCCGCGTCGAGGCCGAGCTGGTCGCGTTGTGGCTCGGCCACGCGGCCGGTCACGAACTGACCGGACTGGACGACGCGACCCGGGAGATCTGGAAGTTCGCGCCGACCTCGCTGACCGCGGAGGTCTCCGCGCTGGCCGCGATCGGCCCGCTCGCCGACGGCCGGGCCGGCGAGGCGATCGAGCGCACCGACCGTGCGATGGAGATCATCCACGCCAAACAGTCCTGGTTGTGGGCGACCGAACTGGTACCGGTCCGGGTCGCCGCCCTGGCCGCCGCCGGGCGTCTCGACGACGCCGCCGACCTGACCACCGCCTTCGAGCGTGGCCTTCCGGCCCGCGGCGCGCTCAGCCTGCCGGCCGCCGTCACCACCTGTACGGCGCTGGTCGCGGCGGCCTCCGGCGACCTCGACCGCGCCCGTACGACGTTCCGTGCCGCGGCGCGCGCCTGGGAACAGCTGCCCCGTCCGTACGCCGCTCTGCTCGCCCACGAACAGGCCGCCCGATGCGATCTCGCCGCCGGCCGGACCAAGGCTGCGGTCGCCCTCCTGACCAGCACGTTCGACGGACTCGCCGCGTTGGGTGCGCGGGCCGACGCGACGCGGGTCCTCCAGGTGCTGACCGAGCACGGCGTCAAACGCAGCCGCCCGTGGTGGGGCGGCCGGAAGGGGTACGGCGACCAGCTGTCGCCGCGCGAGCTCGAGGTCGTCCGCCTGGTCGCCGACGGTCTGTCGAACCGCGAGGTCGCCGAGGCACTGTTCCGCTCGCCGCACACGGTTTCTTCGCAGCTCTCGTCGGCACTGCGCAAGCTCGGGCTGACCTCCCGCCACGAGATCGCGGCAGTGGTCCGGGACGGCGGGCTGTAACTCCAGATTGGTGCGGTGCCCGGTCGACATTAGTGCGGTCGGGACGCCCACGGGACGCGTCGCCGGAGTTGACTGCCTGCATGTGTGAACCACAGAAGCCGCGGGCCGATCAGGGGTCCGACCTGTCCGCGGCCGATGCCTCCGAGGAGCCGGCCGAGCCCGAGGTGCCGGACGGCACCGACGACTACGAGCCGCTCTGATCCCGCCCAACCGCACAGGGAGCCCCCGCCCATGTTTGTCTCCTCGCAGTTCCGTCGAAGTCGTGCGTTCCTGCTCTTCCTCCTCACGCTCACCCTGACCACCGCACTGCTCGGCGCACCGGCGAACGCCCGGCCGGACGCCGGTCCGCCGGCCGACCACCGGGACAAGATCGCCAAGCCGCTGCAGCAGAAGTTCGCCACCGACAGCTCCGGACGGCAGGACTTCTGGATCAAGTTCGGCACCGCCGCGGACACCTCGGCCGCGACCGGGATCGCGGACTGGAACCAACGCGGCGCGTACGTCGTCGACCGGCTGACCAAGGCGTCCAAGGACGCGCAGGCCGCGGCCCGGGCGATCCTCGACAAGGCCCACGTGGACTACGCGTCGTACTGGGTCTCGAACGCGATCCGCGTGCACAACGGCGACTACATGCTGGCGCAGACGCTGAGCGTGGCGCCGCAGGTGCAGAGCATCTTCGCGCCGGTCTCGTACCAGCAGGCCGAGCCCGTGCGGACCAAGGCCGCCGCGGCGGCGACCGGGCCCGAGTGGGGCGTCCGGAACATCAAGGCCGACCAGGTCTGGCAGAAGTACGGCGCCCGCGGCGACGGCATCGTGGTGGCGAGCATCGACACCGGGACCGAGCTGAGCCACCCGGCGCTGGTCGAGCAGTACCGCGGCACGAACGCGGACGGTTCGTTCAGCAACGACTACAACTGGCTCGACACCTCGGGTGCCTCGCAGTACCCGACCGACCACCAGGGCCACGGCACGCACACGATGGGCACGATGGTCGGCGACGACGGCGGCCCGAACCAGACCGGTGTGGCGCCGGGCGCCCGCTGGATCGAGGCCAACGGCTGCTGCGCGTCGGACGAGACCCTGCTGCAGGCGTCGCAGTGGATGCTCGCGCCGACCAAGCAGGACGGCAGCGCGCCGGACCCGTCGAAGCGGCCGAACATCGTCAACAACTCCTGGGGTTCCACCGATCCGACCACCGAGCCGTTCCTCGAGGACATCCAGCAGGCGTGGGCGGACTCGGGCATCTTCGGTGTCTGGAGCAACGGCAACAACGGGCCCGGCTGCAACACCGCCGGCAGCCCGGGCAGCCGGACCCTGAACTACGCGGTCGGCGCCTACAGTGAGAACGGCACGATCGCGAGCTTCTCCAGTCGCGGCCCCGGCCAGGACGGTGAGGTCAAGCCGAACATCTCTGCCCCGGGCGA
This sequence comes from Kribbella sp. WER1, assembly GCF_054189145.1. NCBI lineage: Bacteria > Bacillati > Actinomycetota > Actinomycetes > Propionibacteriales > Kribbellaceae > Kribbella > Kribbella sp. WER1. The sequence continues at coordinate 5,847,017 of NZ_CM135186.1, forward strand.
CCTGGTCCGTTCGAGCTACCTGAACGGCCGCTACGCGGTGATGAGTGGTACGTCGATGGCCGCGCCGCATGTGGCCGGAGCCGTCGCCCTGCTGCTGTCCGCGCACCCGGAACTGATCGGCAACGTCGCGCGGATCCGGGAGCTGCTCGACCAGACCGCGCAGGACGCCGACGACACCACCTGCGGAGGCACGGCGGCCGACAACAACGTGTACGGCGAGGGCCGTCTGGACGCCTTGGCCCTGGTCGAGGCGGTCGACGCGGGTGCCGCCGGATCGGTCGCCGGCAAGGTGACCAGCAGCACCGGTACGCCGGTGTCCGGCGCGGCGGTGTCGCTGTCCGGGACAGCCGGTCAGCGGTCCACCCGTACCGATGCCGACGGCAACTATGCGGTCGCGAGCGTCCCGGTCGGCAGCTACACCGCGACCGTGAGCGCGTTCGGGTACCAGGCCGGGACGGCGTCGATCACGGTGACGGCCGGGCAGACGACGACCACCGACGTACAGCTGGCCGACACCGAAGGGTTCACGGTGACCGGCACGATCGCGGACCAGCAGACCGGGCGGCCGCTCGCCGGGACGGCCACGATCGTCGGGACGAAGTACACCGCGACCGCGGATGCGAACGGGCAGTTCACGCTGAAGGGTGTGCCCGGGCCGCGGAGCTACACGGTCAAGGTCGACGACGGCGGGCGGTGCGCGACGCCGACATACCGGACGATCCAGGTGACCGGGAACACCACGGTCCCCGCGATCGAGCTCGTCCGGCGGTCGGACCAGCCGCAGGTCCCGGACGGCTGGTGGGGCGGCAGCTACGGGTACAGCTGTGGCCTCGAACCGGTGAACTGGATCGAGGGCGACCAGCCGGTCACCAAGCCGCACGTCTACGACTCGACGCCGGTCAAGCTGCCGTTCCGGTTCACGTACTTCGGGAAGACGTACGACACCGCCTACATGGCGCCGGGCGGGATCGCGCAGGTCGGGTTCTGGACCACGCCGTACAACGGGGACAACTACCCGTACGCCGAGTACGGCTACGACACGGTGAACTTCGGGCTGACCCCGCGGCTCGGCGCCGCGTTCGACGACGGGCAGGCCCGGCTGTTCACCCGGACCAGCGGGACGGCGCCGAACCGGACGTTCACGATGGAGTTCCGGGACTACGCGGTGGTCGGCGAGGACGTGCACTTCAGCTACGAGGTCACGGTGCACGAGCGCGGCGACATCGTGTTCGCGTACCGCGGGATCGATCCGGGCGACCCGGCGCAGGCCGGCGGGCAGACGATCGTGTCGCTGAGCGACCACAGCCCGGACGGGCGGGCGGCGGACCGCACCGAGTTCACCTACTCGAACAAGGAGCCGGTGCTGACCAGCGACCGGCAGATCCACTTCAGCCTGCCGGCGAACGGTTTCGTCAACGGGACAGTGGTGGACAAGGCGGGCAAGCCGGTGCAGGGGGCGAACGTCGACCTGCACGACCAGAACGGTTGGCTCGCCCAACGGGTCGTGACGGACGCGCAGGGCAAGTACCGGTTCCAGCTGATGACCGGGCGGCAGTACAAGCTGTCGGTGCTGGCAAGGCCCGGGTACGACGCCGTACCGGCGCAGGCTGTGAAGCTGACAACGGATCGGCAGGAGGTCGCGCTCCGCACGGCGTTGACCAGCGGCGTGATCAACGCGCCGGCCACGGTCACGCCGCGGTCCGGCAAACCGGTGGAGGTGTCGCTGCGCAACGACGGCGACGGACCGCTCAACTGGCGGGCGCGGCTGTCGGTCCCGGGGACCGCCGGGGCGGCGCCGGGGACCGAGGTCTCGAAGATCGACTTCGGTCGCGCGACGACGGCGGTCGAGGAGGTCGACGGTCTGTACTGGGCCACCGACCTGATCGGGCAGCGGATCGTCCAGGTCACGGCCGGCGGCGACCCGACCGGCGCGGAGATTCCGATGGCGCCGATCGCCAACGCTGTCGGAGCGGGTGACGCGCTGACGGTGGCGACCGACCTCGCCTGGGTCCCAGGCCGGTCACTGCTGTGTATGACCCTTTACCGGGTCAGCACCGACATCGCCTGCGTCAACCCGAACCAGCCGGATCAGGTGTCGCTGGTGCCGACCGGGTACCGCCCGGATCTGCAGCTGGTCGGGCTCGCGTACGACGTGGACCAGGACCGGTTCTTCACCTCGGCGCAGAGCCAGCGCGGCGGGTTCCAGGCGCAGCTCCGGACGCTGGCCGGGTTCGGGTACGCGGATCCGGGCGAGCTGCTCGGGAACTGCATGTACCCGCGGCAGGCCTCCGGGCTCGGGTACAACCCGGTGTCGCAGTCGCTGTGGTCGAACACGGTCGACTTCGGCGACGGACTCGGCCACAACGAGTCGGTGTACCGGCAGATCGATCCGGCGACCTGTGCGGAGCAGTCCTCGCTGACAGTTCCGGAGTACTCCGTGGGTGGCTTGCCCGGGACGTCGGTGGACCTCGACGCGCAGGGCAACCTGGTCACGCCGTTCCTGGTCAGCACGAGCCTGGTGACGGTCGCGACGTCCGACCCGATCGCGCCGCAGCCGCGATGGGCGTCGATCGGCGACGACTCCGGCCTGCTGGCCCGGCGCGGCCGGACCACGATCCCGGTCGACGTCGCCTGGCCGGACGGTGTGTCGCAGCTGACCCTGACGATCCGCGGGAACGGAGGTGCTCAGCCCGTCCGCACGGTGACCGTCAACCGGCCGAACTGAGGCAAAAGCCTGGGGGGTGATGCGCACCGCCTGCTCCCCAGGCGAACGGCCGGCGGTCGACCGGTTCTGGTTCTCAGCGTGGCCAATGCAGGTGAACGCACGGTGACGGATTAGTGGCGGGTCTCCGGGGAGCGCGGCAACGGACGCAGCACCTCGTCCGTCGGCAAGTCGCCCGGAGACCCGCACGCGAGATCGATCATATGTTCGAATGTCCACCGAGCGCAAGTCCTAGGTCGGCACCCGCCGGCAGGAGTAGGCGACGGCGTCGCGGCCGATCCGGGTGATGATGAGCGTGGCCGTGGCAGAGCCCTTCGGGGCGAGTTTCTTGCGGAGCTGGGCGGGGTCCAGGTCGACGCCGCGCTTCTTGATCTCCAGCGTGCCGATGCCCTGGCCGCGGACCCACGCGCGGAGCGCCTTCTCCTTGTAGGGCAGCTCTTCCAGTACCTCGTACGCCGACGCCAGCGGAGTTGCGACGTACTGCGGGGCCGTCACGTAGGCGATCCGCGGATCCAGCAGTCGGCCGTCGACGGCGGCGGCGACCGCGGTGACCAGGCCGGCGCGGACGACGGCGCCGTCGGGTTCGTAGAGATACCGCCCGACCGGGCCGATGTCGGCCTCGGGGGCGGCCGCGACGGTCGTGCCTTCCGGGAGGAGGGTCGCGCGGCGCGGCGTACCGTCGGACAGGTCGCCGGACCAGAGCGCCGCCTCCTTCACCTCGCCGCGGTCGCTGATCCACTCGGCCGCGACGCCGTCCGGGATCGCGTCGTGCGGGAGGCCGGGCGCGACCTTCACGCAGGCGGTCCGCTGCAGCAAACCGGTGACGAACGACCACGGCGGCGAGTACGCGTTGTGGTCGAACACCCGCCGCCCGTCGGCCCGCCGCGCCGGATCCGCGAACACCATCGCGTACGGCGTGAGGTCCGTCGTCTCCGCGTCGCCGACCAGGACCTCGCCGGGCAGGCCGAATGCGGCCAGGTTCGCGCGGGCGACCGCCGCCGTCTCCGGATCACGCTCCACGCCCGTGACCTGTACTCCCGCCCGGGCCGTGGCGATCAGGTCGCCGCCGATGCCGCAGCCGAGGTCGACCATCGTGTCGATCCGTGCCGCCGCCACCCGGGCCGCGCGGTGGGTGCTGACCGTCGTACGGGTTGCCTGTTCGAGGCCGTCGGGGGTGAAGTACATGCGCTCCGCGTCCTGGCCGAACTTGGCGACGGCGCGGTGGCGCAGGGCTGCTTGGGTGACTGCAGCCGTGACCAGTGGGGCGTCGTACCGGCGTCTGAGCTTTTCCACCAGTTGCAGCTCGCTGCCGGGGCGGAATGCGTCGCACGCGGCAGCCAGTACCTCAGCGCCCGGTCCGTCGAGCAACGCGGTGACAGTCACCCCGGCAACTCTAGAGGGGGCTGGAACAGCTCCTGCTCCAGCTGCGGGTTGCCATCGAGTACAGGCGCCAGTTCATCGCGGAACGCGTCTTCGGGCCGTAGACGCCGTCCGCTGTCAGACGGTGCTTGCTTTGGACGGTTTTGACCGCGGCTCGGGTTTTGTTGCCGTAGATGCCGTCGACGGCGAGCTTGGTGCCGTAACAGAAGTTCAGGTTGCGCTGGAGGACCAGGATGGCGGTCTCGGGATCACCTGTGTGGTCGGAGCCGCGGTACGGGTTGTCGCCGTACCTCAAGTTGCATTCGGTGCTGGGGCTGTTCACGAGGGACGGCATCGGGATGCCCCAGCTGCGGTTGACCGGTACGAGTCGTGCGGACCTGCACTGTGGAACCTGCGGTTCGGCCACGGGTGCATCGTGGGGAGTCGGCTGGGCGGTCGGCGTATCCGATGCGGCGGGTGAACGGTGCTTGGAGACGTTGGCCGCGACGCCTCCGACCGCGACGGCGCCGACCGCTGCCAGCAAGGCGAGGGTCTTGCCGGACAGCTTGGGTAGCCGCATGACCACATTGTGTCGCCGGGCGGTCACCGGGGCCAGTACGTCTCAGGCTGAGATTCGTTTGGCACTCGAGTTGACCGAGTGCTAATCGCGGCCTAGATTCGGTGTTGGCACTCTCCGTGGGAGGGTGCCAGCGGTCCGGCCTCTGACCCCCGCGACGGCAGGGGAGCGCGACCACATGTCACAGACAAGCGAATTCGACCGTGGAGGTCAGCAAGTGTCGGTCACGATCAAGCCGCTCGAGGACCGCGTCCTCGTCGCGCCGCTCGAAGCCGAGCAGACCACGAAGTCCGGCCTGGTGATCCCGGACACCGCCAAGGAGAAGCCGCAGGAGGGCGAGATCCTCGCCGTCGGCCCGGGCCGGATCGACGACAACGGCAACCGCGTCCCGCTGGACGTCGCCGTCGGCGACAAGGTCATCTACTCCAAGTACGGCGGCACCGAGGTCAAGTACGACGGCCAGGACTACCTGATCCTGGGCGCCCGCGACATCCTCGCAGTCGTCAGCAAGTGACGACCGCCCGCTGTTCCTGACTGACACCGCCCCGGCTACCTCTGGTACCGGGGCGGAGTGGGTCAGGGCAGCGGGAACCGCCGTACGGACATTTCAGAAAAGGACTGGTTTTCTTCATGCCGAAGATCCTCGAGTTCGACGAGAATGCCCGGCGCGCGCTGGAGCGCGGCGTCGACAAGCTCGCGAACACGGTCAAGGTGACGCTGGGGCCGAAGGGCCGCTACGTCGTCCTGGACAAGAAGTGGGGCGCCCCGACCATCACCAACGACGGTGTCACCGTCGCCCGTGAGGTCGAGCTGGACGACCCGTTCGAGAACCTTGGTGCGCAGCTCACCAAGGAGGTTGCCACCAAGACCAACGACATCGCCGGTGACGGCACCACCACCGCGACGGTGCTGGCGCAGGCGCTGGTGCACGAGGGCCTCCGGGCGGTCGCCGCGGGCGCCAACCCGATGGGTCTGAAGCGCGGTATCGAGGCGGCCGTCGAGGCCGTGTCGGCCAAGCTGGTGGACACCGCGAAGCCGGTCGACGACAAGGGCGACATGGCCCACGTCGCGACCATCTCCGCGCGCGACGCCGAGATCGGTGCGCTGATCGCCGACGCGTTCGACAAGGTCGGCAAGGACGGTGTGATCACCGTCGAGGAGTCGAACACCTTCGGGACCGAGCTCGAGTTCACCGAGGGCATGCAGTTCGACAAGGGCTACATCTCGCCGTACTTCATCACCGACGCCGAGGCCGGCGAAGCGGTGCTGGAGGACCCGTACATCCTGATCCACCAGGGCAAGATCTCCGCGATCGCGGATCTGCTGCCGCTGCTGGAGAAGGTCGTGCAGTCCGGCAAGACGCTGCTGATCATCGCCGAGGACGTCGAGGCCGAGGCCCTGTCGACCCTGGTGGTCAACAAGATCCGCGGCAACTTCACCTCGGTCGCCGTCAAGGCGCCGGGCTTCGGTGACCGCCGCAAGGCGATGCTGGAGGACCTGGCCGCGCTCACCGGCGCGCAGGTCGTCGCCCCCGAGGTCGGGCTGAAGCTCGACCAGGTCGGCCTCGAGGTGCTCGGTTCGGCGCGCCGGATCGTGGTCTCGAAGGACAACACGACCGTCGTCGAGGGCACCGGCAAGGCCGAGGACATCGAGGGCCGGGTCAGCCAGATCAAGTCCGAGATCGAGCGCACCGACTCCGACTGGGACCGCGAGAAGCTGCAGGAGCGGCTGGCCAAGCTGGCCGGCGGCGTCTGCGTGATCAAGGTCGGCGCGGCCACCGAGGTCGAGCTGAAGGAGAAGAAGCACCGGATCGAGGACGCGGTGTCCGCGACCCGGGCCGCCATCGAGGAGGGCATCGTCGCCGGCGGCGGCTCCGCCCTGGTGCACGCGGCCTCCGTGCTGGACAAGGACCTCGAGCTCGACGGCGACGAGGCCACCGGCGTCAAGATCGTCCGCAAGGCGGTCGTGGAGCCGCTGCGCTGGATCGCCGAGAACGGCGGCAACGAGGGCTACGTTGTGGTCGCCAAGGTGTCCGAGCTGGAGCCGGGCTTCGGCTTCAACGCGGCCACCGGTGAGTACGGCGACCTGCTCGGCAGCGGCGTGCTGGACCCGGTCAAGGTGACCCGGTCCGCGCTCGCCAACGCCGGCTCGATCGCCGCGCTCCTGCTGACCACCGAGACCCTGGTGGTCGACAAGCCCGAGGAAGAGGAAGCCCCCGCGGCCGGTCACGGCCACGGTCACGGCCACTGATCCTCAGGTCTGGTAGTTCGACAGCACAGCACACAAGCACCGCCCGGCAGCGTCCGCTGCCGGGCGGTGCGCTGTTTTCCGCCGGCCGGGTTTGGCCGCCTGTGGGGCCTGTCGCGCGTCCCCGCTTTCGGCGGGTGGCCGGGGGATCTGGTGGGATGGGTGGATGCTGATTCGGGAGCGGTGCGACGAGGACCTCGTGGTGTGTGTCGAGTTGCTGCGAGCGGTGCACGAGCAGGCCGGGTACCCGATCAACTGGCCCGCCGACCCGGCGGCGTGGTTGACGCCGGAGACCGCGCTGGGCTGCTGGGTGGCCGTCGACGAGGGGCGGGTTGCCGGGCACGTCGTACTCACCGGGGTGGGGGAACGGGCCGAGGTGGAGCGGCTGTTCGTGGACCCGGCCGCGACCGGGCGAGGCCTCGGCCGGCAACTGCTCGGCCACTGCGTGACCACGGCGGCCGAGTTCGGGCGGGAGCTGTCGCTCGAGGTGGTGGACAACCGCGGCGCCGCCGAACGGCTGTACCGCCGCGCCGGCTGGCTCGAGACCGGCCGTACGCCGATCGACTGGGGCGGCGATCACGCCACCGAGTTGATCCGGTTCAGCGCGCCGCGGGCCTGAGACCGGGAACCGGATCGCGGGGATCGGGCAGAAGAAGGTATGCAACCGACCCGAGCGACCACCCACCCGCCACCTGATCCACCCGCCGACGACGACCTCGTCCGGGCCGACGAGCCCGAGGAGTTCGCGCGGCTGTTCGACCGGTACGCCGTCACCATCCACCGCTACGTCGCGCGACGGCTCGGCCGGACCGAGGCCGACGACCTGCTCGGTCAGACCTTCCTGATCGCGTTCGAGAGCCGGCACAAGTACTCCGCCGACGGCGCGCTGCCGTGGCTGTACGGCATCGCGACCAATCTGGTCCGGCGCCGGCGACGCGACGAGGTCCGGCAGTACCGGGCGTACGCGCGTGCCGGTGGCGACCGCGACCTGGACCTGCTCGACGCCGAGGTCGCGGCGCGGGTGGATGCCGCCTCCGCCTCCCGGCTGCTCACCGGCGTACTCGCCCGGTTGCGGCCGGCCGAGCGGGACGTCCTGCTGCTCTACGCCTGGGAAGACCTGTCCTACACCGAGATCGCGCAGGCGCTGGACCTGCCGGTCGGCACCGTCCGTTCCCGCTTGCACCGAGCCCGTCGAGCCCTCCGCTCCGCGCTCGGCCCCGACTTCGAGGAGAACCCGTCATGACCGAGATCGACCTGCTGAAGCGCGTCCGCGCCGACGTACCGGATCCGGACCCGATCGTCCTGGCCCGCGCCCGCCGCCTGCTCACCGCACCCGCACCCGCTGTTCACGATGCGCGACGGCCGTACGCCGTACGGCCCCGGCTGCTGGTGGCCGGTGCGCTGACCGTGACCCTGGCCGGCGGGTTCCTGATCGCGGACGTGGTGACCCGCGACCACGCCGTACCGCCTGGTGCGACCGCCGACGCCGGGACCTTCCTGAACGACGCCGCGGCCGCGATCGGCGCGAACCCGGACGCCCCGATCCCGCCCGGGCACTTCCGGCAGATCACCGTGCAGTCGTCGATGATCGACACCTTCACCAAGAACCCGGACCTCCGGGCGACGATCTTCAGCCGCAGCAACAAGTGGATCCCGGCCACGCCGGCGTCGCGGTACGTCCTGCAGGGCACGAAGCTCGTCCGGGTCGAGTTCCCGAGCGCGGCCGCCCGGAACGCCGCCCGGAAGCTGGCACCCGAACTGTTCGCCACCCCCGGCCGGACCACCACCGGCTACGCGAGCTGCAGCGATCCGATCAGGCGCTCGAACCCGTCCAGCACGCAGTGCCAGGCCAGCTGGACCACGCCCACGCCGGCCTTCCTCGCCGCGCAGCCGCGCGACCCGGAGGTGCTGCTCGCCGCGCTCCGCAAGGACACCACCGGATTCGGTCACCCGTCGCCGCCGGACTTCCGGGCGTTCCTGCACCTGAGCACGGCGCTCGAGTCCGGGCTGGTCCCGGCGGACCTGCGGGCCGCGTTGTACCGGGCGGCCGCCAAGATCCCCGGGGTCCAGTTGCTGGACGACGTGGTCACGCTGGACGGCCGTCACGGCCGGGCGATCGGGTACGTCGGCCCGGGGCTCCGCAACGAGATCATCGTCTCCGGGACCAGCGGCGCGTTCCTCGGCGGCCGGGACGTCGTACTGCCCGGTCCGGGCGGTGTCCCGGGGCTCCGGCCGGGCGACGTCGTGACCGCGTACGCGGTCAGCACCCGCATTACCGCGACACAGCCCGTGGTGAAGTAGGTAACCGGCCAGTAGTGACAGATTGTGATCAAAACAAGGGCTTGACCTTGACTTGACACTAGGCAACCGCAGACGAGGGCCGTACCATCTTTCAGGCTGACCGGTCTGGAAATCACGAGGGGGCGAGGGGTGACAGAGGTCAAAGTGCCTGACACCCACGACCGGGTCGAGCTCAGGGATCTTGCCGCGCTGGCCGGCGACGGGGACCGTACAGCTCTCAATGACCTGCTCACCAGGGTGCGCGCTGTGGCGCACCGTTACGTACGGTCCCGTCTGTGGACCTATCCGGGCGGCGCCGACATGGTCGACGACGTCGCTCAAGAGGTTTGTGTCGCGGTGTTCGGCGCGCTCGGCCGGTACCGCGACGAGGGGAGGCCTTTCGAGGCTTTCGTCTACGGCATCGCGGCCCGCAAGGTCGCCGATGCCCAGCGTGCGTTCGCGGTCGCCGACGTTTCGACGCCGGACCTGCCGGACGGCGCGGACGAGTCACCGACGCCTGAGGAGCGTGCGGTTCGGCAGTCCGAGGTCCAGCACATCATGGGCCTGCTGGACAAGCTGCCGGAGAAGCTGCGCGAGATCCTCCGCCTGCGCGTCGTTGCGGGGATGTCAGCCGAGGAGACCGGCCGGGCACTGGGGATGACACCGGGGGCGGTGAGGGTCGCACAGCATCGAGCGTTGAACACGCTCAGGGGGTATGTGGGGCATGAAGCACAGCTGGAACGAGGAAGAGCAGGGGAGGGGCATCATGGCTGACCGGTTCGACCTGGACGCGATCGAGGCCGATGACGCGCTGCTCGATCTGCTCGCTGCCGGAGGGGAGTCCGCCCGCACCGCGGGCGAGAACGACCCGGCCGTCGCGCTGCTGGCCGAACTACGGCTGGCCGTGGAGGTCGAGGACGAACTCCCGGTGGAAACCATCGACGATCCGGAGTCCTTCCTGGCGCGTTGCGCCGCGCTGAATCCGATCACCGACCCGTTCGCCCGCAAGGTGGCGACCCGGGGCCTGGCGTTCGGGGTCGCCGCGGTCGCCGCGCTGTCGGTGTCCGGGGTGGCCGCGGCGGTCACCGGCGACCCGTTGTCGCCGTACGAGAAGGTCATCGAGAAGATGGTCGACGCGGTCCGCCCGCAGACCAGCTTCCCGAAGCAGGACCTGAACGGGCTGCCGGTGGTGGACCGGCAGAAGATCGTGAAGGTCGGCAAGGACTTCCAGGCCAGGGTCAAGGCGGATCACGCCGGCGCGAACGGGTCCGGCGACCCGACCGACGACTCACCGCAGGCGCGGGACAACATCACGATGCCGCCGCTGCCGCTGACCGAGAAGCCGCTGATCGTCCCGCTGCCGCCGGACGCGCAGAAGCCGCAGGACGTGGTCACCGACAACAACGGCATCAAGACCACGCCGGAGCCGTCCGGGACCAAGACCACGACGCCGTCGGACACCAAGACGGACACGCCGACCGGCGAGCCGACCGGTACGCCGACGGACAAGCCGACCGGGGAGCCGACGGATCCGCCGTCGACGCCGACCGACACCACCGGTACGCCGACGCCGACCCCGACGGACACCACCACGACGCCCCCGGCGAGCGTGGACACCGGCACCGGCGGGAACGGTTCGACCGACACCGGTTCCACCGACCCGACCACCGCGCCGACCCAGCCCGCGAACGGCGAGACCGGCGCCGGCACCGGCACGACGGACGGCACCGGGACCACCGACGGGACCGGGACGAGCGGCGGCACCGGCGCCACCACACCCCCGCCCGGCGACACGAGCACCGGCGGCACGAGCACCGGTGGCACCGGGACCGGCTCGACAGGTACTGGTTCGACGGGCACCGGGGCGGTTACGCCGGGTGACGTCGCGACGGCGATCCCGAGTGCGATCGACAACCTGCTCGACAGTGCCCTCGGCGCGGTCCCGGTCGACGTACTGCCGACCCCGACCGGCCTGCCGCCCACCCTGGACAGCGCCCAGCAGTACTTCGGCCAGTCCGACGCCGCCGCCAAGTCGGAGGCGGCCGCGAAGCCCGCGACCACCAAGGCGAAGGCGAAGTCGGCGACCACCAAGTCCGCGAAGCACTCCAGCGGAAAGGTCAGCACCGGCTCGGTCAAGAAGGCCTACGCCAAGGGCAAGCACTCCACCGGCCACTACCCGGAGGGTAAGCACGCCGCGATCGCCCGGACGCACGGGTCGACCGACGACGCGAGCCTGCTGCAGATCCTCGGCATCGTCAACGGACCGACCGAGAAGAAGTAGCACCGGTCACACCCCGCCCGTCACGTGATCGTGGCGGGCGGAGGCCTGTGGACGGCGGATTCGGGGCCGGGTTGCGGCGCGGATAGGATGGGGTTCCGTTCTCGCCGTACAAAGGTGCACGTTTTCCCCATGGACATCACCCCCGCTGGAGTTCCCGACAAGTTCGCCGTCCTCGGCCTCACCTTCGACGACGTCCTGCTGCAGCCGAACGAGTCCGACGTCATCCCGTCCGAGGCGGTCACCCGGTCCCGGGTGAGCCGCAACGTCTGGGTGAACATCCCGCTGGTGTCCAGCGCGATGGACACCGTCACCGAGGCCCGGATGGCGATCGCCATGGCCCGGCAGGGCGGCCTCGGCGTCCTGCACCGCAACCTCTCGATCGAGGACCAGGCGCAGCAGGTCGACCTGGTCAAGCGCTCGGAGTCCGGGATGATCGCGCAGCCGATCACGATCGGCCCGGAGGCGAGCATCGGCGAGGCCGACGCGCTCTGCGCGCAGTACCGGATCTCCGGCGTCCCGGTGGTGGACGACGCGGGTGTCCTGGTCGGCATCGTCACCAACCGCGACATGCGCTTCGAGACCGACCTGTCCCGGCCGGTCCGCGAGGTGATGACCAAGCAGCCGCTGATCACCGGCCGGCAGGGGATCGCCGCCGACGACGCGATGGCGCTGCTCAGCAAGCACAAGGTGGAGAAGCTGCCGCTGGTCGACGAGGCCGGCAAGCTCACCGGCCTGATCACGCTGAAGGACTTCGTCAAGCGCGACAAGTTCCCGCTGTCCACCAAGGACGCCACCGGCCGGCTGATGGTCGGCGCCGCGATCGGCTTCTTCGGCGAGGCGTACAAGCGCGCCATGACGCTGGTCGAGGCCGGTGTCGACGTGCTGGTGGTGGACACCGCGCACGGGCACTCGAAGGCGCAGATCGAGATCATCCGCAAGCTCAAGGCCGACCCGGCGACCCGCGGCGTGGACGTCGTCGGCGGCAACGTCGGCACCCGGGTGGGCGCGCAGGCGCTGGTGGACGCGGGCGCGGACGGTGTGAAGGTCGGCGTCGGCCCGGGCTCGATCTGTACGACGCGGGTCGTCTCCGGTGTCGGCGTACCGCAGGTGACCGCGATCTACGAGGCGTCGCTGGCCTGCAAGCCGGCCGGTGTCCCGGTGATCGGCGACGGCGGCCTGCAGTATTCCGGCGACATCGCGAAGGCGCTCGTCGCGGGTGCGGACACGGTCATGCTGGGCTCGCTGCTGGCCGGTTGCGAGGAGTCGCCGGGCGATCTGGTGTTCATCAACGGCAAGCAGTTCAAGGCGTACCGCGGGATGGGCTCGCTCGGCGCGATGTCGTCGTCCGGCGGCCTCCGCAAGTCCTACTCGAAGGACCGCTACTTCCAGCACGACGGCAGCACCGACGAGAAGCTGATCGCCGAGGGCGTCGAGGGCCAGGTGCCGTACCGCGGCCCGCTGTCCGCGGTCGCGCACCAGTTGGTCGGCGGCCTCCGCCAGTCGATGTGGTACACCGGCGCCCGCACCGTCGAAGAGCTGCAGGAGAAGGGCCGCTTCGTCCGGATCACCTCGGCCGGCCTGCAGGAGTCCCACCCGCACGACATCCAGATGACGGTCGAGGCCCCGAACTACTCGGGCCGCTGACCCGTCGAGGCTCAGCCGGCAGAAACCCTTGTCTATGACAAGGGTTTCTCGCTTGTCATATGACAAGGTGGTTGTGCACTTGCTGCAACAAGTGCACAACTGATGGAGGTTTGCGTGACCGCTGAGGTGCCGCTGCGGCGGATCGAGGTAGCCGGCCTCACCTCGATAGGTCATGCGCAACTGGACCTTTCCAGCCCCGTGACGCTGCTCGTGGGACCGAACGGTGCTGGTAAGAGCAATGTCGTGGATGCGTTCGAGATGCTGGGCAGGGTGATCGACCGCCAGCTCAACGAACACCTCATCCGGACAGGCGGATTCGCAGCGATCCTTCATCGGCCCACGGATCCGGCATTGACTCCGGAGGCGATCGAGCTCGAGGTCTGGGGTGACTGGCAGGGCGATACCTCCAACGGCTACAAGGTGCTGATCGAGCCCGCGCCTGATGACGCAGCCTTGGTCCGCGAGACCACGATGTTCCACGACCGGTCCAGGTACGAGCGGGCGCACGAGAGTTCGCTGCCCGCAGCGCTGGAGAGCCGTCTGCGCGCAGAGGCTGCGGACGACGCGAAGGCGTCCTACGTACTTCGGGTCGTCGCCGGGTGCCGCGTGTTTCACTTCGATGACACCAGCGCCGACGCGCCGCCGAAGCGGCGGGTCGACTCGGCCGACAATCTGACCCTTGCGCCCGACGCGCACAACATCGCCGCCGTTCTGCTGCGGCTCCAGTCCGACGACCCGCCACGCTATCGGCGCATCGTCCGGGCGGTGCGTACGGTCGCACCGTACTTCGACGACTTCGTCCTTACGCCGGAAGCGAGTGCGATCCGGCTTCGCTGGCGGGAACGAGGACTGGACTCGGTGTTCTCGGCGGACAATCTCAGCGACGGAACGCTGCGTTTCGTGTGTCTGGCCGTTCTGCTTCTCCAGGACAACGCGCCCGGGACGATCGTGCTGGACGAGCCCGAACTCGGATTGCACCCGTTCGCGATCCACCAGCTCGCGGCGCTCCTGCGGCGGGCGGCCACGGATCGTCGCGTGGTGGCCGCGACCCAATCGGTCACTCTGCTGGAGCAGTTCAGTGTCGCCGAGGTGGCGATCGTGGAGCGGTCGTCGACCGGAACCAGGATTCAAAGGCCCGATCCGGATGAGCTCGCGCATTGGCTCTCGGAGTACTCCCTGGGTGAGCTCTGGGAGAAGAACCTGCTAGGTGGGCGGCCGCGGCCGGACGATTCACCCAGCGCGGTCCGCAGCTGATGGAATTTCGTCAGATCGCGATTCTCGTCGAAGGCCAAACAGAAGCGGCTTTCGTCCACGAGCTCCTGGCGCCTTACCTGCTGCCCTTCGGCGCTTATGTGACTCCGGTGATCGTCAAGACCGCCCGGCTCGCCGACGGCACCACCTTCAAAGGCGGTGGAATGGTCTGGAAGCACTACGAGAACGACCTTCGTAAGCTGCTGGCTGCGACCCACTACCGGTGTGTGTCCATCCTGGTTGATTTCTATGCGTACCCACGGAACGGACCGGGCGCCGCCTGTTGCGATCGGCCACACCAACCTCGGCGATGTGTCGAGGTTCGCGTCGAGGAGATGCGAAAGGCGATCGCTGACCCTCGATTCGTCCCGCACGTCGTATTGCACGAATTTGAGACCTGGGTGATTGCTTCGGTGCTTGCATCAGGAGCCGCGCTGGGCGACCGCGCAGCGGCGAGCAAGCTGCGGGCCGAGGCGCAGGCTGTCGCAGGTGACATCGAGTTGCTGAACGATTCGCCTCAGACTGCTCCGTCCAAACGGGTTCTGCGGTGCTGGCCCGACTACGACAAGGTCACGGACGGTATCGAGGTGATCCGCGACGCGGGGTTGGCGGCGGTCATCGGCGAGTGTCCGGGCCTCAAGTCCTGGGTGGACCAGCTTCTCGGCCGGTGAGTGGCAATCGGTAGGCTGGCCCCATGACCGAGATCGAGATCGGCCGCGCCAAGCGTGGTCGGCAGGCGTACGCGTTCGACGACATCGCGATCGTGCCGTCGCGGCGGACGCGGGATCCCGAGGAGGTCTCGGTCGCCTGGCAGATCGATGCGTACCGGTTCGAGCTGCCGATCCTGGCGGCGCCGATGGACTCGGTGATGTCGCCGCAGACGGCGATCGCGATCGGGAAGGCCGGCGGGCTCGGCGTGCTCAACCTCGAGGGGTTGTGGACGCGGTACGAGGACCCGTCGGGCCTGCTCGCCGAGATCACCGAGCTGGACGCGCAGCAGGCGACGCACCGGCTGCAGGAGATCTACGCGGCGCCGATCAAGCCTGAGCTGATCTCGCAGCGGGTGCAGGAGATCCGCGCCTCCGGCGTGACCGTGGCCGGGGCGCTGTCGCCGCAGCGCACCAAGCAGTTCGCGAAGCACGTCGTGGACGCGGGCGTCGACCTGTTCGTCATCCGCGGTACGACGGTGTCCGCCGAGCACGTGTCCGGCCAGGCCGAGCCGCTGAACCTGAAGCAGTTCATCTACGATCTCGACGTCCCGGTGATCGTCGGTGGCTGCGCGACACACCAGGCGGCACTGCACCTGATGCGGACCGGCGCGGCCGGTGTGCTGGTCGGTTTCGGCGGTGGCGCGGCGCACACGACGCGGAAGGTGCTCGGTGTCGCGGTGCCGATGGCGTCGGCGGTGGCCGACGTGGCGGCGGCGCGGCGCGACTACATGGACGAGTCCGGCGGGCGGTACGTGCACGTCATCGCGGACGGTTCGGTCGGTCGTTCCGGTGACGTGGCGAAGGCGATCGCCTGCGGCGCGGACGCGGTGATGGTCGGTTCGCCGCTGGCCCGCGCGAGTGACGCCCCCGGTGGCGGGTACCACTGGGGCGCCGAGGCGTGGCATCAGGACCTGCCGCGCGGCGAGCGCGTCGAGGTCGGCGTCACCGGCACGATGGAGCAGATCCTGTTCGGCCCGTCCTGGGTCCCGGACGGCACGATGAACCTGGTCGGCGCCCTCAAACGCGCGATGGCCACGACGGGCTACACGGAGCTCAAGGAGTTCCAGCGGGTCGAGGTCGTCGTCGGGTGACCAGCACCGGCGTGCTGCTCCTGCACGGTTCGAGCGGTGCGCCGGACCTCGGGCGTGCAGGGCTGCTCGAGGACGCGGGGTACGACGTACTCGCGCCGACGTGGCCGGTGACGTACGAGGTGCCGTTGGAGTCGTTCCCGCTGGACGAACTGGCGGACCACGACCGGGTGGTCGTGATGGGCAGCTCGTGGGGTGCGGAGGCGGCGCTGCTGCTCGGTGCGCTGGATGCGCGGGTGGATTCGGTGATCGCGTTCGCCCCGAGCGCGTACGTGTGGGGCAGGAACCTGGAGGACGGCAGCCAGCGGTCCGGGTGGACGTGGCGTGGTGAGGCGCTGCCGTTCGTTCCGTACGACCGGCGGTGGCAGCCCGACACCGACCCGCCGAGCTTTACCGGGCTGTACTGGGAGAGCCTGCGGGCGGCGACCGACGCGATGCGGATCCCGGTGGAGCGGATCCGGGGTGAGGTGTTGCTGGTCGCGGGTGGTGACGACCAGGTGTGGCCGGCGGTCGAGTTCGCGGAGGAGATCGTGCGGCGGCGTGGTGATCGCCCGACGTCGGTCGTGACGGTCGGGGCGGCTGGGCATCGCGCGGTGCTGCCGGGGGAGGAGCCGAAGACCGCCGGGCAGCGGATGGCGCGCGGCGGGACGGATGCGGCGGACCGAGAGCTGGGCGAGCTGGCCTGGCCGGAGGTCCTGCGGGTACTCGCCGGAAGCTGAGCCTGGACGATCAGCTCGCCACTCGATGAGGAGAGATCGTGTACCACTACGTCGATGCCGAGGTGCCGGGTGGTCTGGCGCCTGAATGCAGCCGCGACCGGAATCAGCGGGTCGCGGACTCGGGGCCGTTGCATCTTGTCTTCGACGGTTGGCTGGGCGACGACCTCGTCACCACGGTCCCGTTCTGGCTGGTGACGGAGCGCCTTGCCGCTGCTTTGCGGGCCTCCGATCTCACCGGTTACGAGCTCGAGCCGGCCAGAGCATCGCTGGGCGAGCAGTACGCGCTCGCATCTCGTCGCGAAGTGCCGCGCGACTGGTTCCGCCTCATCCCGGCCGGCAGAGCAGGGCAGGACGATTTCGCCCTCGACGACGGCACCGAGCTGGTGGTGAGCGACGCTGCGCTCCGGCTGCTGGGCTCGTTCGACCTCGCGAACGCGTATGTCGCGGACTACGAGGATGTTCCAGCCGGCGGGGTCGGGAGCTGACCGGTGCCCAGATGCTGGGCGACTTGCTGATGGTGCTCGCGGTTTGCCGGCTTCTGGAAGGATTGCCGCATGGGATGGTTCAGCCGACGAAGCAGCCAGGACACGGACAACGTTGCCCTTGCCGTAGGGCGCGCGCGACTGTCCCCCGACGATGTCGACCAGGTGCGGTTCCTGATCACGACGAAGAAAGTGGTGAACGCGGTCAAGCTGGTCCGCGAGCGCACCGGCCTCGGGCTCGTGCACGCGAAGGAGCTGGTGGACGAGATCCGGGACGGCCGCTACGTGCCGCCGACCACCGGGACTCCGGTCGTCCGCCGCCCGAACACCAACCTGGCCGAACGGACCCGCGCCTTGAAGGCCGCGGGCGAACTCCACCAGGCGACCGCCCTGGTCGTCTCGGAGACCGGCATGACCGAAGCCGAAGCCGGCCTGTTCGTCGGCGCGCTCCGCACCGAGAGCACCGAGAGCACCGACACCACCGACTAGCCCTTCACGTACGACAGGTTCTCGGCGATCTTCCCGTTCCGGAGCCTGAAGACGTCGACACCGCGGACGTGCCCGCGCCCGCCGGAAGGCTCGTCCCACGAGTACCGCCACCGGACCAGCGCCCGTCCGCCCAGCACCACGGTCTCCTCGACCTCGAACCGCGGGCTGGGCGTCTCCGCGAACAGCCGCGCCCATTCCGCCCGGACCGCCTCCGCGCCCTCGAACCGCCCGCCGTCCGGCGGAGCCGTCGACTCGAACACGATGTCGTCGGTGACGTACGACATCACCGTGTCCAGATCGCCGGCCGCGAACGCATCCCCGAACCGCTCCACCACCGGAAGCTCCGGCGTCCACCGCGGATCCCGTCCGGACGCGGCGAGCAGCGACTCGGCCGGGTCGCTGAACCCGTCGAGGTGCTCGCCGATCATCCCGGCCGACCGGTACAGCTCCTCGCGCTGGGCGAACCAGCTCGCGACCTCGTCGACGACCTGCACGTCCATCCGCGGCGGTACGCCGATCGCGACGGCTAGGTCCCACCCGTGGATCAGGTGGTCCGCCGCCAGCTGGCGCAGGTACTCGTGCGGGTCCTCGTCGCCGTACGACAGGTGCACCTTGCCGATCGACCAGGTCGCCGCCATCTCCGCCCCGAGCAGGTCGCCGTCGAGGCTGTCCCCGACCTCGGCGATCGTCCGGCCCGCCATCAGCGGCGCTGTCCAGCGCTCCTCGCCGACGACGTGGTTCACCAGCGCCCGGACGTCCCAGTCCGTGCACGGCGTCGGGGCGGGCCACTGATCGGCCGCCACCGCCGAGACCAGCTCCGCGAAGTTCGTGACCACGCGGTTGTGCAACTCCACGACATCCATGTCCGTACCCCCAGCGTCAGCGTCCGCCGGGGGAGAACGGCGCGTCAAGCTTTCGGCGCGTCAGCGACCGAGTTGCAGCTGCTCCGCGGCCTCGTGGGCGTGGTGCGAGGCCGTCACGTCACCGGTCGCGGCGAGCAGGTCGCCGTGGTGCCGGTAGCAGGCGCCGGCCAGGTCCTTCATCGTCTCGCTGTTGTCGGCGTACGGGATCAGCGCGGTCGCGACCTCCGCGCACCAGCCGCCGAGGTCGAGCGCGATCTCGATCCGGCCGGCCTGGAAGAACGCCTCGGAGATGTTCAGCAGCAGCTGCGCCCAGATCGGCACGTACGTCGCGGTCTGGAACCGCATCTTGTGCGACTCCCGCTCCGACGAGATCGCGAACAGGTAGTGCGCCTCCAGCCCGAGCGTCAGCGCCGCGTCGCCGTCCTGGGACAGCAGCGGCCGCACCAGTTCGGCGAGCTCGGTCGCGCGGACCGCCGCCGACTCCGGGTCCGTCCGGCCCGACACGGTCGCCAGCGTCATCCCGGGCGCGGGCTCGCTCAGCGCCACCAGCCGGTAGTACTGCTCGAACGGCCCGAGTTTCAGCTCGGCGTTCTCCAGCGCGGCGACCAGCGTCAACGGCAGCCCACGGTCGAGCTCCTCGACCACTCGGGTCGCCGTGTCCGGGTCGGTGTCGTACGCCGTCCGCAGGCAGGCCTCGCCCTCCAGGCGGCCGACGCTGCCGAGGTGCTTGCCCTTCCGGACCAGGGCCGCGACCAGCGTGCGCATGTCCGTGACCGAGTCCGAGTCGGCGAGCGAGTCGGCCGTGGTCAACCCGATCTCGTCGGCCTCGAGCGCGAGGTCCATCCGGCCCTCGGCGGCGTGCACGTCGGCCGACACCGCTGTCGCCGTACACAGGTAGCGGGCGTACGACAGCGACTGCGGGCTCTCGTTGATCTGGTCCGCGAGCTGCAGGAACAGCTGCGTCGCCGCATCGGCGGAGGCGACCGCGAGCGCGGGGTCGCCGTACCGGCGGAGGATCAGCGAGTTCATCGCGAGGACGCGGGCGAAGTCCGGCTGGTGCTTCAGCCCGTCCTCGCCGCCGACCAGCTGGCCGTACGCGATCACGGCGCCGTCCATCTCCAGTACGGCGGTGGCGCCGTACCCGCGGTGCGCCTGCGTCATCGCGCGCCGGGCGCGGACGTCGGCGAGGAAGCAGGTCGCGTCCAGCACGCCGGCGTCCTGGAGCTCGGTGTAGCCGAGCTGCGCCTCGTGCAGCGCGGTCAGCGCCTCCTCGTGCCGGCCGGACGCGTTCAGCGATCCCGCCAGCTCGTACTGCGTCGCGGCCATCAGATGCTTGGCCTCGTAGTGGTTCGGGCGTGCCTCGGCTCGTTCCCTGGCCAGCTCGATGACCCGCTGCTGGTAGGGCCCGGCCTCGTCGGCCCGGCCTTCCTCGATCAGCACCTGGGCTGTCTGCAGCGCCTCACTGAGCTCGTCCTCAGGAGGCGTCCAGAGCCCCCCGCTGTCCACCATCTTGACGTTCCACCCCTTCGCAGGTTTCAGCCGCTCAGCTTAACCATCCTCTGATACTGACAGCCGCCGTTACCGGCAGGTAGCCTTGAGTTATGAGCGAGCAGACGTCGATTCCTGCGGATCCGGAGCTCGATCCGACCGCGTCGTACGCCACCGATCAGTCGGTGATCCGGCGGTTGTCGGGGCTGTTGCGGGCGACCGCGGGCACCCGGACGTCGTACGCGCCGGCCACCGGGCAGCCGATCGCGGACCTGCCGATCTCGAGTGCGGACGACGTGGTCGCCGCGGTCCGGGCCGCGCGGAAGACCCAGCAGAGCTGGCGCCGGGTGCCGCTGGCCGAACGCGCCGCGATCCTGCTCCGGTACCACGACCTGGTCCTCGACCACCGGCACGAGCTGGTCGACCTGATCATCCGCGAGTCCGGCAAGGCGCGGAAGCAGGCGTTCGAGGAGCTCGCGCACGTCGCGCTGACCGCGCGGTACTACGGCCGCAAGGCGTTCGAGCTGCTCGAGCCGCAGCGCAAGCTCGGGATCTTCCCGGTGCTCACCCGCGCCGAGGAACGCTTCGTCCCGAAGGGCGTCGTCGGCGTCATCTCTCCGTGGAACTACCCGCTGACGATGGCGATCTCGGACGCGCTGCCGGCGATCCTGGCCGGCAACACGATCGTCCACAAGCCGGACAGCCAGACCCCGCTGACCGCACTGCGCGGCATCGAGCTGCTGTACGAGGCCGGGCTGCCGCGCGAGGCCTGGCTCGCGGTGAACGGCGACGGCCCGACCGTCGGCGGCGCGCTGATCCAGAACGCCGACTACATCTGCTTCACCGGCTCGACGAAGACCGGCCGGCTGGTCGCGCAGCAGTGCGGCGAGCGGCTGATCGGCTGCAGCCTCGAGCTCGGCGGCAAGAACCCGATGCTGGTACTGCGGGACGCCGACATCAACCGCGCCGCCGAGGGCGCCGTCCGCGCGTGCTTCGCGAACGCCGGCCAGCTCTGCGTCTCGATGGAACGCCTGTACGTCGCCGACCAGGTGTACGACGCGTTCGTGACCGCGTTCGTGGACCGGGTGAAGAAGCTCAAGCTCTCGGCCGGCACCGGCTGGGACGTCGACATGGGCTCGCTGATCTCGAAGGCCCAGCTCGAGACGGTCACCCGGCACGTGGAGGACGCGCGTGAGAAGGGCGCGACCGTCCTGGCCGGCGGCAAGCCCCGCCCGGACATCGGCGAACTGTTCTACGAGCCGACCGTACTGTCCGGTGTCACGCCCGCGATGGAGTGCTTCGACAACGAGACCTTCGGTCCGGTCGTCTCGATCTACCGGTTCTCCGACGAGGCCGAGGCGATCCAGCGCGCGAACGAGGGCGAGTACGGCCTGAACGCGAGCGTCTGGACCCGCGACGGCCGCCGCGGTCGCGCGGTCGCGGCGCAGCTGATGGCCGGCACCGTGAACGTCAACGAGGGGTACGGCGCGACCTTCGGCTCGATCGACACCCCGATGGGCGGCATGCGCTCGTCCGGCCTCGGGCGCCGCCAGGGCGTCGAGGGCATCCGCCGGTACGTCGAACCGCAGGCGATCGCCACCCAGCGGCTGATCCCGATCGCCGCGTCGCACGGCATCTCCGACGAGAAGTTCGCCGAGCTGATGACCGGCGC
The DNA here is from genome assembly GCF_054189145.1 of Kribbella sp. WER1. Lineage (NCBI taxonomy): Bacteria > Bacillati > Actinomycetota > Actinomycetes > Propionibacteriales > Kribbellaceae > Kribbella > Kribbella sp. WER1. The sequence continues at coordinate 5,868,889 of NZ_CM135186.1, forward strand.
GCTGCGGGTGCTGAAGAAGATCGGCCGCCCATGACCTTCGACTACGACGTCGTCGTCATCGGGTCCGGCTTCGGCGGCTCGGTGTCGGCGCTGCGGCTGACCGAGAAGGGCTACCGGGTCGCGGTCCTGGAAGCGGGCGCCCGGTTCGACGACGCGTCGTACGCGAAGAACTCGTGGGACACCAAGCGGTTTCTCTTCGCTCCGAAGTTGAGGATGTACGGCATCCAGCGGATCAGCGCGCTGCGGGACGTGATCATCCTGTCCGGCGCGGGCGTCGGCGGCGGCAGCCTGGTGTACGCGAACACGTTGTACGAACCGCTGCCCGCGTTCTACACCGACCGCGCCTGGTCGCACATCACCGACTGGAAGGCCGAGCTCGCGCCGTACTACGACCAGGCGAAGCGGATGCTCGGCGTCACGACGTACCCGGGGTTCACGCCCGCGGACAAGGTGATGAAGCAGGTCGCGGACGACATGGGGGTGGGGGAGACGTTCCACCCGACGCCGGTCGGCGTGTTCTTCGGCGAGCCCGGTGTCGAGGTCGACGACCCGTACTTCGGCGGCGCCGGACCGCGCCGTACCGGCTGCATCGACTGCGGCGAGTGCATGACCGGCTGCCGGCACAACGCGAAGAACACGCTGACGAAGAACTACCTGTACCTGGCCGAGAAGGCCGGCGCCGAGGTCTACTCGCTGACCACGGTCACGTCCGTCGAGCCGCTGCCGGATGGCGGGTACGCGATCGACACCTGCCGTACGTCGCACCGCAAGGCGACCCGGCGTTTCACCGCCCAGCAGGTCGTGTTCGCCGCGTCGGCGCTCGGGACCGCGAAGCTGCTGCACCGGCTCCGCGACGAGGGCAAGCTGCCGCGGCTGTCGGACCGGCTCGGCGTACTCACCCGGACCAACTCCGAGTCGTTGCTCGGGGCAATCTCCCGGGAGACCGACGTCGACTACACCCGCGGGGTCGCGATCACCTCGTCGTTCCACCCCGACGACATCACGCACATCGAGCCGGTCCGGTACGGCCGGGGCAGCAACGCGATGTCGCTGCTGCAGACCGTGCTGACCGACGGCGACGGCGACAAGCCGCGCTGGCGGACCTGGCTGCGCGAGCTCGGTGTGCAGCGCAAGAACATCCGCCGGCTGTACGACCTCAAGCACTGGTCCGAGCGGACCGTGATCGCGCTGGTGATGCAGACCGCGGACAACTCGATCACGACGTACGGCAAGCGCGACAAGCTCGGCCGCTGGAAGCTCACCTCCAAGCAGGGCCACGGCGCGCCGAACCCGTCCTGGATCCCGGTCGCGAACGAGGTCGTCCGGCGGATGGCGCGGCTGATGAACGGGACCCCCGGCGGCACCATCGGCGAACCGTTCAACGTACCGATGACCGCGCACTTCATCGGCGGCTGCGCGATCGGCGACTCGGCCGCGACCGGCGTCGTCGACCCGTACCACCGCGTCTACGGGTACGACGGCCTGCACATCGTCGACGGCTCGACGATCTCCGCGAACCTCGGCGTCAACCCGTCGCTGACGATCACCGCCCAGGCCGAGCGGGCGCTGTCGTTCTGGCCGAACAAGGGCGCCGACGACCCGCGGCCGGCGGTCGGCGCGCAGTACCGGCGGATCCAGCCGGTGAAGCCCGGGCGTCCCGTCGTACCGGACGATGCACCGGGGGCGCTGCGGCTGCCGATCTTTCCGAAGCAGGCTGTGACGGAGCCGTAACAAAGAGCTGTTGTTCGAGGCAAATGAAAAAGCCTCAGCAGTAAGTTGCTGAGGCTTTCGACTGAGCCTTTTGAGAAAAGGTCCGGAAAAGGGAGCAGGTCCCTCGGGAACGTTTCCGCCCAAATCGTTTCCCGAGGGACCCACTCAAGCCGGGGTGAGGCGCCCGGCGCTTTGGGATCGGGTCACCAACCACAGCTGGCGACCCGAGCTCTTGGTTATTACCTTACCTCCGATTTCCGCGAGCTCCAGGCCTTGTGACCACTCTGCGTGCTGACTGTAATGATCAGCTTCAGTCGCTCTTGGTAATCGGGTGGCGGTCTTCCTTGCGGTAACCGCCTCTGCACACATCAACGAGCCCATCTACGGGGGGTTACGAGGTTCCGGAGAAAAAACCAGAAACTTTTCCGGGAAGTGCGGAGAGTGGTCGCTGAGGCACTTCGGTGCCGGGTGTTCCACGTGACGCCCGCCGCAGTACCGGCGGACCGCTCTCGCTTACTGTGAGCCCGACCGTTCTGATGAGGCAGGAGAACACGTGAGCGAGCGGAGCGAGCGAACAAGAAGCAGAGTCGAGCTTCTCGGTCAGGCCGGAGCCGAGCGAAGCGAGGCGGAGGCATGAGCGAGATCCTGGACGTGGCACGTAGGCAGGTACTGGAGCAGGGGGCCGGGCTGCGCCAGGAGCAATTGGCCGAGGTGCTGCGGACGCCTGACGAGGAGCTGCCGGAGCTGCTCGCGCTCGCGCACGACGTCCGGGTGAAGTGGTGCGGCGAGGAGGTCGAGGTCGAGGGGATCATCTCGCTGAAGACCGGTGGCTGCCCCGAGGACTGCCACTTCTGCTCGCAGTCCGGCCAGTTCACCTCGCCGGTGCGCGCGGTCTGGCTGAACATCCCCGAACTGGTCGAGGCCGCGAAGGAGACCGCGAAGACCGGCGCCACCGAGTTCTGCATCGTGGCCGCCGTCCGCGGGCCCGACGATCGGCTGATGTCCCAGGTCAAGGCCGGCATCGACGCGATCAACGCCGAGGTCGACATCAACATCGCCTGCTCGCTCGGCATGCTCACCCAGGCCCAGGTCGACGAGCTGAAGTCGTGGGGCGTGCACCGCTACAACCACAACCTCGAGTCGGCCCGGTCGTACTTCGGCGACGTCGTCACCACGCACTCGTTCGAGGAGCGCTGGGAGACCTGCCTGATGGTGCGCGACTCCGGCATGGAGCTGTGCTGCGGCGGCCTGGTCGGGATGGGCGAGACCCTCGAACAGCGCGCCGAGCTCGCCGCCCAGCTCGCCGAGCTCGACCCGCACGAGGTCCCGCTGAACTTCCTCAACCCGCGCCCTGGCACCCCGTTCGGCGACCTCGAGGTGATGGACGGCAAGGACGCGCTCCGCACGATCGCCGCGTTCCGCCTGGCGATGCCCCGCACCGTCCTGCGGTACGCCGGCGGCCGCGAGCTGACCCTCGGCGACCTCGGCACCCGCGACGGCCTGCTCGGCGGCATCAACGCGGTCATCGTCGGCAACTACCTCACCACCCTCGGCCGCCCCGCCACCGCCGACCTCGACCTCCTCGCCGAGCTGAAGATGCCGGTCAAGGAACTCCAGAAGTCGCTATGACCTACTGCGCCCGCTGCGGCGAGGAAGGCCGCCACGAGACCTGCGTGCAGGCCCTCGCCCTGGAGCCCCCGCGCTACTGCACCGAATGCCGCCGCCGCATGATCGTCCAGGTCGACCCGATGGGCTGGACCGCCCGCTGCTCGGTCCACGGCGTCCTCACGGCCCCGTCCGGCTAGGGTTGGGGGTATGCCCGATGCCGCGCCGCGCCTGCTGGTCGCTCTGTACGGGCCGACGTCGGCGGGGAAGACCGCGGTGTCGGTCGACCTGTGTCTGCGGATCCGGAACGAGCTCGGGATGTCGCCGATGGTGGTGTCGGCGGACTCGCGGCAGGTGTACCGGTACATGGACATCGGCACCAGCAAGACCACGCCCGAGGAGATGCGCGGCATCCCGCACACGATGATCGACGTCACGGAGCCGGTGCGGAAGCTCGAGCTGGAGACGTTCGTCGCCGAGGCGCGCCGGCACATGGAGGACTGCTGGACCTCCGGCGGCGTCCCGGTGATCGTCGGCGGGACCAGCGTGTACGTCCGCTCGCTGCTCGAGGGTTGGGAGGTGGACGCGGTCGCCGAGGCCCGGAACGCGATCCGCCGCGACTTCCCCCGCAGCATGGCCGAGGACGCGTACGCCGTCCTGTCCCGCCTCGACCCGCAGTCCGCCCGGAAGATCCACGAGAACAACTACGACGCGATCGTGAACGCCCTGGCCCGTGCCATGGGCAACGACCCCGAACGCGCCGTCGCCCCGGCCACCCGGCAGGTGGTGTTCGCCATCGACCGCTCACCCACGGACATCGACGCCCGCGTCGCCGCGACGTACGACCACCAGGTCGACCGCGGCCTGCGCGACGAGGTGCTCGGCCTGGAGGAGCGGTACGACGTCCTCGCGCAGTACCGCCGCCTCGGCCAGAAGTCCCCGAACCAGGTCGTCCACACGCACGGGTACACCGAATGGTTCGACGTCGCCCTGGACCGCGGCAAGTCCATCGCAAACCTGGACGAGTCCGACCGCGCCGAGGTCCGCACCCGCGTCGTCGACCGCATCCAGACCCACACCCGCCGCCAACGCGCCGCCATCCCCAAACTCACCGGCGTCCGCCCCATCCGTAACGCCGCCGAGGCCTTCACCCAGGTCAAGAAGACCCTGGAAGCCCCCGAACCCTCCCGCCAGGCCGACGCCTCTTCTGGCCGGGGGGCCGGGAGCCCTGCCGGCCGGCGTACGAGCGGATCTTCGAACCGCGGGTCCGGCCGGCAGCGGAACCCCGACCGGAACGCGGGCGGCGGCAAGCGCGGAGTACGCCGTCCGGAACAAGCCGCGGGCTCCGGCGTCCCGGATGACGCACCCGGCAAGCGCTCGGGTGGAGCGGACGACCCGCGCGGTAGGCGGTCCGGTGGGGCGGGTACGTCGCGCGGCAAACGCTCCGGCGGGCCGGACAAGCCGCGCGGCTCCCGCCGGCGCTGACCACACCGCCGACCCGCGTGGGTTCACGCCGGGTCGTGCGGGCCCCGCAGTTCAGCGACCGTGGTCCTTCTTCTCCCGCTTTTGAGCCCTCGCCGCGCGCCCCTCGCGAGTGTTGGGGTTCGGGCTCTGCTGCCCCGACGCTCCTGCACTCTTCGTGACGGGGGCCTTGCTCCCACTCTGCCCGAATGACACTGTCGTTCTCCTCTCGATCGACGAAATGGGTCCGGGCCGGTAGCCGGCCCGGTCGCCATCAGCGGCCGCCGCGGCCCTTCTTCTTCTGGTCTTCCTTCTTCGCGGCGGCGTTCTCGCGTCCGCGCCGGGTGTTGGGGTTGGTGGACCGCCCCTGGTCGGCCAGCTTCCGGGCAGCACCTCTCTGGTGCTTGCCCTTGGTGCTTCCGCGCTGATTGTTGTCGTGCTCCTGCTCTTCCCCCTTCTTGCTCTTGGGGGTGTTGTTGTTGCCCTGGGACGAGTTGTTGCCCTGGTTCCGGTTCCTGCCGAAGGCCATATCCGGTCCTTTTCTTGGACGCCGCGACGCCGCGGCGGAGTTTGATTCGGGTGGTCGAGCGGGGCAGATCAGGAGCGACCCTGGTCGGCCTTGTTGCCGAAAGTCATCTGGTTGCTCCCATCGCTGATGTCCCTCAAGCAGACGCTGTCTGGTGCCGATCGGTTCCCCGTTGGTTCAAGGCATCGGAAGGCTAACCAGGGCTGGGGTTCATCTCCTGTTCGTCTGCTGGTGCAGCCGCTGAGGCTGTGACCTGGCGTGTCGGATATCGTTCGTTCGTGGTTAACGTCGCCGCCCTGAACGTGCTGCCGCAGCTCGATAAGGCGAGCTGGTCGGTGCCCGAGGCGATGGCGTACGAGGTCGCGCAGGAAGGTGTCCGGCAGGCGATCGGGTTCTACGCCCGCGAGGTCACCGAGGCGGAGCTCGACGCCGATCCGGACGTCGCCGCGGACCGTCGCGCCGAGCAGCAGGACTGGGCCGCGCGTGGGCAGGACCTCACTCCGCAGGACGCCCGCGCGATCAAGCGGATCCGCAAGGATGCCGACGACCTGCTGAGCGTCGACGACGACGAAGACGACGATGACGAGTCCGGCGACGAGGACGACGACCTCGACGAGGACGACGAGGACGAAGAAGAAGACGACGACGGGACGCTGGAGCAGTCGTGACGAGTCCGTGGGGGACCGAGTCGGCGGCGGCTGACCGGGAGGTGCTGGACGCGGCCGAGAGCGAGCGGATCTTCCGCGAGCGGATCGTCCCGGACCAGCTGGCCGGGACCGCGCAGCAGCAGCCGGTGGTGGCGTTCGTCGGCGGGCAGCCGGGGGACGGCAAGGCGTCGATCACGGCGCTGGTGGCCGGGATCCTGCGCCGCCGGAGCCGTCCGTTGGTGCTCAGCCCGGGCGCGTTCGAGCCGTACCACCCGCACTTCTACCAGCCGATCGCGGATACGCCGCCGAAGCCGCGCGAAGACGTCGAGGCCGACGGCCTGCGCTGGTACGAGCTGGCCGAGACGTACGTGATCGAGCACCAGTACGACGTGGTCGTCGAGACCGAGTTCGCCGACGTGGACGCGTTCGTGGAGTCGGCGCAGCGGTTCAAGGCGGCCGGGTACCAGGTCGAGATCGCGCTCCTCGCGGTGACCGAGGTCTTCAGCCGTCTGGGTGTCCTCGAGCGGCACCTGCGCGGCCTGGAGGCGTACGGCTTCGCCCGTCTGATCGCGCCGGGTCTCCACGACGCCGGCTACGCGGGAGTACTGCGCGCCGCCGACCTGATCGACGCGGGTACCTGGGCCGACCGGGTCGCTGTACTGCGTCCCGACGGGCACCTGCTGTACGGCAACCAGCGGGCCGGCGGCGGTGCCTGGGAGCGACCGGCGAAGACGGCCGAGGCGATCACATACGAGCGGGCCCGCCCGTGGACGGTCGTCGAGTCGCGGTACTTCCTGGAGACCGCGTCGCAGGTCGCGCGGATCGGGCTGGCGGCGCCGGTGCAGTGGATCCGGGACGAGTCGGTCGAGGGCGGCAAGGCGGTGACCGCGATGGCGCGTCCGCGGCTGCATCCCGACGCGGTAACGTTACACATCGCGACGGCCGGCACTCTGCCGTAGGAGATGTCGCCCACATCCTGACCACCCGTGCCGCCAGGGGCCGCGACCACCGATTACCGTGGTGGGCCTCAGGACGGAAGGCGGACGGTGTCACAGTCGCTCGGTGGTTGGCAACAACGGGATGCGGAGTTGCTCTGGCATCCGTATTCGTCGCTGAGTGAGCCGTCGCCGGTGCGGATGGTGCGGGGTGCGTCCGGGGTTCGGTTGCGGCTGGACGACGGGGCGGGCGGCAGCGTCGAGGCGATCGATGCGATGGCGTCGTGGTGGTGCATGATCCACGGGTACCGGAATCCGGTGCTGGATGCGGCCTTGAAGCGGCAGGTGGACGAGTTCAGTCATGTGATGTTCGGTGGGCTGACCCACGAACCGGCGATCCGGCTGGCGGAGCGGTTGGTGGAGATCACGCCGGAGCCGTTGCGGCACGTGTTCTTCTGCGACTCGGGTTCGGTTTCGGTCGAGGTGGCGATCAAGCTCGCGCTGCAGTACCAGGTTGCCCGCGGCAACACGGGGCGGACCCGGATGCTGACGGTCCGCGGCGGGTACCACGGTGACACGTTCGCGCCGATGAGCGTCTGCGACCCGGTCAACGGCATGCACTCGCTGTTCACCGGCGCGCTGCAGGAGCAGGTCTTCGGCCCGCAACCTCCGGCCGGGTTCGAGCGCACTGCCGAGGATCCTGAGCTGCAGGCCTGGGCGGACGCGATGGCCGCGCTCGCAGAGGCCCACTCGGACGAGATCGCGGCGATCGTCGTCGAGCCGGTCCTGCAAGGCGCCGGCGGGATGTATCCGTACAGCCCCGCCTGTCTGCGCGTACTGCGGGAACTCGCCGACCGCCACGGGTTCCTGCTGATCTTCGACGAGATCGCGACCGGCTTCGGGCGGACCGGGACGCTGTTCGCGTCCGAGCACGCCGGCGTCGACCCGGACATCCTGTGCGTCGGCAAGGCGCTGACCGGCGGGTACCTGACGCTGGCGGCGATGTTGTGTACGTCGGATGTCGCGCACACGGTCTCGAACGGACCGGGTGGTGCCCTCATGCACGGCCCGACCTTCATGGCGAACCCGCTCGCGTGCGCGGTCGCGCTCGCGTCGCTCGAGCTGCTGTTCTCGCAGGACTGGGCGGCCAGGGTCGCGCAGATCTCGGCCGGTCTGGAGTCGGGCCTGAACCAGGCGCGGGAGCTGCCGGCGGTGAAGGACGTCCGCGTGATCGGCGCGGTCGGCGTCGTCCAGCTCGGTGGTCCGGTCGATCTCCCGCGGATGACCGAGGCGGCGTTGCGGCGCGGCGTCTGGGTGCGCCCGTTCCGCGACCTCGTCTACACGATGCCGCCGTACGTCTGCACCGACGACGAGATCGCCACGATCGCCGCCGCGATCACGGGCGCCGTCGAGGAGGTCGGCTGATGATCGGGGTGGGGACCCGCGTGGCGGGGACCGTACACACGTTATTGCAGGTGCGCGGCCCCCAGTTCCTGTTCAGTGACGGGGCAGCACTCCGCGAGGGGTGGCTGTGATGCTGGAGGAGTGGCTGGGGCCGAAGGCGGCTGCGTTGGAGGCGCGTGGGTTGACGCGGCGGTTGCGGGCGCGGGCGGCGGGTGAGGATCTGGTTGACCTGGCCGGGAACGACTACCTCGGGCTGGCTCGGGATCCGCGGGTTGTTGCCGCGGCGGCTGCGGCGGTCGGGACCTGGGGGACCGGGTCGACCGCCTCCCGGCTCGTCACCGGTACGACGGAGCTCCACGAGCAGCTCGAGTCCGCGCTGGCGGCGTACGCCGGGCAGGAGTCCGCGCTCGCCTTCTCCTCCGGGTACCTGGCGAACCTCGGTATCGTCACCGCGCTCGGCGGACCGGGCACGCTGCTGGTGTCCGACGAACATGTGCATGCCTCGCTGGTGGACGCCTGCCGGCTCGCCCGGTCGCGGGTCGAGGTCGTCCCGCACAACGACGTCGACGCCGTCGAGAAAGTACTTGCCGAGCGCAACGAGCCGCATGCGCTGGTGCTCACCGAGTCGGTGTTCAGCGTGCTCAGCGACGAGGCCCCGCTGCCCGAACTCGCCGCGGCCGCGCTCGCGCACAACGCCGTACTGCTGGTCGACGAGGCGCACGGGCTGGGCGTCAGCGGCGGCGGGCACGGCTCCGTCCACGCGGCCGGTCTCGCCGGGCTCGACCATGTCGTCGTCACGATGACGCTGTCCAAGTCGCTGGCGTCGCAGGGCGGCGTCGTACTCGGGCCGTCGGTACTGCGGGAGCACCTGATCAACCGGGCGCGTCCGTTCATCTACGACACCGGGCTGACGCCGTCCGCGTGCGCTGCGGCCCTGGCCGCGTTGCAGGTGTTGCAGGCGGAGCCGGATCGTCCCGCCGCCGTACATGCCGCCGCGGCCCGGCTCGCGGCGGCCGGGGGAGTGCCGCCGTCGCGGGGTGCGGTGGTCTCGGTGCCGATGCCCGGGCCGCGGGAGACCGTGCGGGCGGCCGAGTTGTGTCTGGACAACGGCGTACGGGTCGGAAGTTTCCGGCCGCCGTCGGTCCCGGACGGGATCTCCCGGCTGCGGCTCACCGCGCACGCCGGACTGTCAGCAACGGATCTCGATCGCGCCTGTGCCGTGATCGTCGACGCGATCAGGAAAGTCTCATGATCACCTTCGTCACCGGTACCGACACCGACATCGGCAAGACGATTGTCACGGCCGCGCTCGCGGTGTGTGCGGGCGAGTCGGTCGCGGTCGTGAAGCCGGCCCAGACCGGGGTCGCGCCCGCGGAGCCCGGCGACCTCGCGGAGGTCGGCCGGCTCAGCGGCGTGACCGCGCTGCACGAGGGCGTCCGGCTGCCCGAGCCGCTGGCCCCGACCACGGCGGCCCGGCGGGCCGGGATCGCGCTGCCGTCGGTCGAGGAGTACGCCGCGTCCGTGGACGACCTGGCCCGCGAGTACGACACCGTGCTGGTCGAGGGCGCCGGCGGGCTGCTCGTCGGACTCGATGCCGACGGCAACAACCTCGCGGATCTCGCGGAACACCTGACGTCGCCGTTCCGGTTTGTGGTGGTGACCCGCGCCGGGCTCGGCACGCTGAACCACACGGCGCTGACCGTCGAGGCGCTGCGGACCCGTGAGCTCCCGGTCGAAGGCCTGGTGATCGGTTCCTGGCCGGCCGATCCGGACCTCGCCGAACGCTGCAACCTGGACGACCTGCCCGCGACGTCCGGCGTTCCCGTCATCGGCCGCATTCCGGCCGGCGTCGGCACCTGGAGCCGCGAGGACTTCCGCAGTACCGCCCCGAGCTGGTTCGAGTGAGTGGTTGCCCGGCGCGGTACGACGAGCGGCTCGGGTACTGGGTGGTCGACGATCCGGAGCAGGCGCGCGAGGTGCTGCTGGATCCACAGGTGTACCGGCCGGACAACGCCGTACTCGCGCACAAACCGCTGTCGGTGAAGGCGCTCCGCGTCCTGTCCGCCGTCGGTTTCGCACTCCCGCCGACGCTCGCGAACAACGCCGGCGACTCGCACCGCCCGATCCGCGCGGCCGTCGCCCGCTTCTTCAGCCCGGCCCGCGTCGCCGCGATCGAACCACTCGCCCGCGAGCTCAACGCCTCCCGCGTCGCCTCCGCCCGAGCCCGGCTGGCTGCCGGGGAAGAGGTCGACCTCGTCCAGGCGATCGCCGCCGAGCCGCCCGCGCTGGTCGTCCTGCAGCTCCTCGGCCTGACGAACGTCGACGTACCGGCGCTCAAGGCCTGGAGCCTGGACTCCCTCGAACTCTTCTGGGGCACCCCCGACGAGGACCGCCAGCTGGAGCTCGCCCACACCGCCGCCGAGTTCTACGCGTGGCTGCGCGAGCGGACGGCCGCCGCCGGGGAAACCGATCTGTTCGGGGTCCTCGCCGGCCTCGGCCTCACCGACGAGGAGGTCTGCGCGGCGGCGTACTTCCTGCTGATCGCCGGGCAGGAGACCACCACCCAGCTCATCTCCACCGCCTTCCGGTACGCGATCGGCCGGCGGATCGACCCGGCCGAGACCGTCGAGCACATCCTCCGCACCGACTCGTCGGTCCCGACGTGGCGCCGGATCACCGCGACGCCGACCACGCTGGGCGACGTCCAACTCCCGGCCGATGCGCCGATGCTGCTGACCCTCACCGGAGGCCCCGCCGATCTCGCCTTCGGTCTCGGCGTGCACCGCTGCCTCGGCGCCGGCCTGGCCCGCCTCGAGACCCGTGTCGCGTTGGAATGTGTGCGGGACCTGTTGACCGGTGTGCGGTTGACCGAGGAGCCGCCGATGATCGACCTGCTCTCGTTCCGGGCGCCGAAGCGCCTCCGGGTGACTGCATTACAGCCTTCCTGACCTGCACCGATACGCTTTGCCCGTGGCAGAGCATGAGTTGGTCCTGGTTGTTGACTTCGGAGCGCAGTACGCGCAGCTGATCGCGCGGCGGGTGCGTGAGGCGAAGGTGTACTCCGAGATCGTGCCGCACTCGATGCCGGTCGAGGAGATGCTGGCCAAGCAGCCGAAGGCGATCATCCTGTCCGGCGGGCCGCAGTCGGTGTACGCCGAGGGCGCGCCGCGGGTCGAGTCGGGGCTGTTCGAGGCCGGGGTCCCGGCGTTCGGGATCTGCTACGGGTTCCAGGCGATGGCGCAGACGCTCGGCGGCGACGTCCGGCGGACCGGGCTGCGCGAGTTCGGCCGTACGCCGGTCACCGTGAGCGCCGCGGGCACGCTGCTCGCGGGCGTCCCGGCGGACCTGAACGTGTGGATGTCGCACGGTGACGCGGTGCACGCGCCGCCGGCCGGGTTCGCCGTACTCGCCGGGTCCGAAGGGGCGCCGGTCGCGGCGTTCGAGGACCTGGACCGCAAACTCGCCGGCGTGCAGTGGCACCCGGAGGTGCTGCACTCGCAGGCCGGGCAGACCGTGCTGGAGCACTTCCTGTACGAGATCGCCGGCTGCGTCGGTGACTGGACCACCACGAACGTCGTCGACGAGCAGGTCGCGCTGATCCGCGAACAGGTCGGCGACAAGCAGGTGCTGTGCGCGCTGTCCGGCGGCGTCGACTCCGCGGTCGCGGCGGCCCTGGTGCACAAGGCGATCGGCGACCAGCTGACCTGTGTGTACGTCGATCACGGCCTGCAGCGGGCCGGTGAGTCCGAGCAGATCGAGAAGGACTTCGCCGCCGCGATCGGGATCCGGCTGGAGGCGATCGACGCCGAGGACCAGTTCCTGGGTGCGCTGGCCGGGGTCACGGATCCGGAGCAGAAGCGGAAGATCATCGGCCGCGAGTTCATCCGGGTCTTCGAGGCGACCGCGCGGAAGGTGGACGCCGAGCGGCACATCGAGTTCCTGGTCCAGGGCACGCTGTACCCGGACGTGGTCGAGTCCGGCGGCGGCGCGGGCGCGGCGAACATCAAGTCCCACCACAACGTCGGCGGGCTGCCGGACGACCTGCAGTTCAGCCTGATCGAGCCGCTGCGGACGCTGTTCAAGGACGAGGTCCGCGAGCTCGGGCTGGCGCTCGGCCTGCCGGAGACGATGGTCTACCGGCACCCGTTCCCGGGCCCCGGGCTCGGCATCCGGATCATCGGCGAGGTCACCCGCGAGCGGCTCGACATCCTGCGCGCGGCGGACCTGATCGCGCGCACCGAGCTGACCGCGGCCGGGCTGGACCGCGACATCTGGCAGTTCCCGGTGGTGCTGCTCGCCGACGTCCGCTCGGTCGGCGTCCAGGGCGACGGCCGGACGTACGGTCACCCCGTCGTCCTGCGCCCCGTGACCAGCGAGGACGCGATGACCGCCGACTGGGCCCGGCTGCCGTACGACGTGATCGAACGCATCTCGACCCGGATCACCAACGAGGTCGACGAGATCAACCGGGTCACGCTGGACGTCACCAGCAAGCCGCCGGGCACCATCGAGTGGGAGTGATGTATCACAGCGAGTGACCCCGACGGCTGTTACCGTCACAGGAGTCGCTCGCAATTGACGGCGAGCGGTTTCCTCGGGGGAGGGCTCGTGGTGTTTCGCATTCATTTCGAGTGTGCGGATCTGGCCAGGACGACGATCGCGCAGCAGCCGGATCCGCTGTGGGAGGTGCTGCTGGGGCTGCATGCCCTGCAGCTCGACGACGAACCGGAGACCTTCGGTCCCTGGCGGGTGCGGGCCCGGGCGCGGTTGAGCGCGCTGGAGCAGGAGTTGCTCGCGCTCGCGCCGCCGGTCGGGTACTCACCGGACTTCCTGACGCCGCGCGCGGCGGGGGCGGGGGTCGAGCCGGGGCTGGCAGCGGTCGCGGCGACGCCGCCGGAGCAGCTGACCTCGGAGCTGAACCGGTTGTCGGACAGCGTGCGGCTGCCGGGCTGGACCCGGCGGCTGGCCGACGGGGACACGACCGTGATGAGCCGGCTGGTGCACGGGATGCGGTCGTTCTACCGGACCAAGATCGCGCCGCAGATGCCGCTGATAGCCACCGCGATCGAGCCCGCTGTCGCCCGGCACAACGACACGGTGGCGAACGACGGGTTCGAGTCGCTGATCCCGCAGCTGCACCACTCGCTGAGCTGGTCAGCGCCGGTGCTGTCGGTCGCGATGCGGCACGTCGATCGGGACCTGTACCTGAACGGTCGCGGGCTCCGGCTGGTGCCGTCGTTCTTCTGCTGGAAGTACCCGATGATGCTGCTCGACCCGGCGCTGCCGCCCGTGCTGGTGTATCCGGTCCGGCACGACCCGGCCCGCCAGCAGGTCGTCGTACGGCGCCCGGACCGCGACGGCGCGGTCGCCGACCTGCTCGGGAAGACCCGCGCCAAGGTGCTCACGGTGATCTCGGACGGCGCCTGCTCGACCACCGAACTGGCGGCACGGGCGGGGATTTCGGCGGCGTCCGCGAGCGAGCACGCCCGGGTACTGCACGACACCGGGCTGGTCACCACGCACCGCGTCGGCAGCTCGGTGCGCCACACGCTCAACCCGGTCGGCGCCAACGTGTTGTCAGGTGCGCGGTGACGGCCTGATGCCGTCGAGCAGGCGGTCGAGGCCGTAGCGGTAGGCGTCGTCGGCGGTCGACTGGTAACCGTTGGCGTGCCAAATGGTCGTCATCGCCGGATGCCGGTCGACGTCGAAGTACGTCTCCCAGAGGTCGTTGCGCTCGGACCACCAGGCGTTGTTGGTCTGGCCGGTCGTCCGCTCGACGAGCAGGCTCTCCGCCTCCAGGCTCGCGGCGGAGTCGACGTACGTCGTGATCGCGAGCGCGGCCGTGTTCGTCTCGGTCGGGGTGAGGCCGAGGTCGAGGAGTACGGACAGCAGGTACTCCCGGCCCGCGAGCATGCCCGGGCCGACCGGCGGGCGGATGGTGGAGACCTGCGACAACCAGAGGTGGCGCTGGAACATCTCGCGGGTCTGCACGGAGTAGACCTCGACCTGCTCGCGCCAGTCCGCCGGCCGCGGTTCGCCGGGGCCGGGTAGTTGGCGTTCGCCGAGCACCTGGTCGACCATCAGGTCGAGCAGCTCCTCCTTGGACGGGACGTACGTGTAGAGCGTCATCGTGCCGACGCCGAGCTCCTTCGCGAGCCCGCCCATCGAGGCGGCGGGCAGACCTTGCTCGTCGGCGAGCCGGATGCCGGCCCGGACGACGTCGTCCACCGTCAGCGACGGCCGGCGTCCGGCGCCGCGCTTGCGCTGCGGCTCCGGGGGCAGCTGACGGTGGTTGCGCCACAGCAACGCCAGCGTCCGGTCCGGCTGGCCCTCACCACTTCGCCGCTCACTCACCCGGCCTACGATAGGCGCTTGCCGGAATTCTCGTATACCCTACGAGAATTGTCGTTCGAGGGGAGACAGGCATGACGATCTTGGTGACGGGCGCGACCGGGAGCGTGGGACGGTTGCTGGTCGACGAACTGGTCGCGGCGGGTGCGCCGGTGCGGGCGCTGACCGCGAACCCGGCCCGCGCGGCGTTGCCCGAGGGCGTGGAGGTTGCGCGCGGGTATCTCGGGAGGCCTTCGACCTTGCCGGCGGCGCTCGCGGGCGTCGACACGGTGTACCTGGCGCCGCTTCCGGCGTACGTCGACGACTTCGTCCGGTGCGCACGGGGCGCCGGCGTACGACGGGTCGTCGTACTGTCGGGGGAGCCGGCGGAGTACGAGGCGCAGGGGGATCCGGCGGACTGGCACTACTACCGGTTGGAGCGGGCGGTCGAGGGCGGTGGGTTCACCTGGACGTTTCTGCGGCCGGGGCAGTTCATGAACAACACGCTCGGCTGGGCGCCGTCGATCAAGGCCGAGGGTGTCGTGCGGGCGCCGTACGGGAATGCTGTGCAGACGCCGATCGACCTCGCCGACATCGCGGCGGTCGCGCGGATCGTGCTGCTGTCCACGGAGTACGACGGGCAGAAGATCACGATGAGCGGGCCCGAGGCGATCACCCCGCCGGAGCAGGTCGCGCACCTCGCGGCGGCGATCGGCCGGGAGGTGCGCTTCGAGGAACAGACCCCTTCCGAGTACTTGGACGCGCTGGCGCCGGCGATCGGGCTCGAGACCGCGCAGTGGCTGCTGGACGGCTTCCGGATGATGTCCGAGTGGGCGATGAAGCCCGAGTCGGCCGTCGCCGACATCACCGGCCGCGTGGGCACGACGTACGCGGAATGGGCCGTAGCGAACGCGGACGCCTTCCGCTGACCGGGCACGATCTGACTGGCATGATCGCGGCGTGAAAGATCTCATGCACGAATACCTCCGCAAGGCCCGCGAGGCGATGGTCTGGAAGCTGGACGGACTCGGCGAGTACGACGCGCGCCGGCCGCTGACGCCGACCGGGACGAACCTGCTCGGGCTGATCAAGCACCTGTCGATCGTCGAGGCCTGGTACTTCGGGCAGACGTTCGACCGGCCCTTCCCCGAGAAGCTGTCCTGGTGGGACGACGACGCGGAGCCGAACGTCGACTCGTGGGCCACCGCGGACGAGACGCGCGAGGACATCATCGGCCTCTACCGGCGGGTGTGGGCGCATGCCGACGCCACCATCGAGGCGCTCGCCCTGGACGCGCCGGGGCGGGTGCCGTGGTGGCGGAAGCCGGAGACGACCTTGCACGCGATCCTGGTGCACGTGATCGCCGAGACGAACCGGCACGCGGGCCACGCGGACATCCTGCGGGAGCAGCTCGACGGGGCGGCCGGGATGAGCCCCGGGAACTCGAACCTGCCGGAGCAGGACGCGGCCTGGTGGGCGGCCTATCGCGGGCGGGTCGAGGAGGCTGCGCGCGCGGCGGCGGATTGACTCTGACATCGAACATGTGTTCGACTATAGCGCATGAGATGGGCGGGCCAACGCATCGATGCCGAGACGCCCGGCACGCTGCCGGGCCTCGGTGCGATCGCGGGGCTCGTGCGGTCGGTGACCACGCCGGAGTTCCAGGGGATCACGTTCCACGAGGTGCTCGCCCGCTCCGCGCTGAACTCGGTGCCCGGCTCCGCGCTGCCGTTCAACTGGACCGTCAATCCCTACCGCGGCTGCAGCCACGCCTGCCGGTACTGCTTCGCCCGCCCGACCCATGCGTACCTGGAGCTCGACACCGGCCAGGACTTCGACCGGCAGATCGTGGTGAAGACCAACGTCGCCGAGGTCCTGCGCCGCGAGCTCGCCCGCCCGTCCTGGTCCCGCGAACCAGTTGCCCTGGGCACCAACACTGATCCGTACCAGCGCGCCGAGGGCCGCTACCGGCTGATGCCCGGCATCATCGACGCGCTCGCCTCCTCCGGGACGCCGCTGTCCGTCCTCACCAAGGGCACGCTGCTGCGCCGCGATCTCCCGCTGCTCACCGAGGCCGCCAAGGACGTCCCGGTCGGTATCGCGGTCTCGCTGGCGCTGGGTGACGAGATGCTCCGCCGCCGCCTCGAGCCCGGCGTACCGTCGGTCCGCGGCCGCCTCGACTTCATCCGCGCGATCCGCGCGGCGGGCCTGCCGTGCGGGGTGATGGTCGCGCCCGTCCTGCCCTGGCTGACCGACTCCACCGATCAGCTCGACGAGCTCCTGACCTCACTGTCGAGCGCCGGGGCCACCGGCGTCACACCGTTATTGCTGCATCTGCGTCCCGGAGTGAAGGAGTGGTTCATGAAGTGGCTCGCGGACGACCATCCCTCATTGGTGACCCGGTACGAGTCGCTCTACGCCCACGGCGCTTACGCGGCCCCGAGCTACCGCCGCGCCTTCGACACCAAGGTCCGTCCGCTGCTGTCGAAACACGGCTTCGGCGGCCGCTCGTCCCATCGCTCCGAGCCGATCCGCGGCATGCACCGACTGGCCCCGCCCCAAGACCCCTTGTTCTGACCGGATATCGACGCGTCATGGTGTTGAGTGTGGGCTCAACCCACCAGCCTCTCCATTGGCTCGCGCATGCCGTTAAATGCGTTCTCGAATCGCGGCAGCTCACCTTCGGAGATACCGTTGCCACGAGCAACATCCTTCCAAGCAGCGGTTCCGTCCAGAATCTCCTGGAGGATCCGACGGGCTTCGTCGGTGCCGATCCGGAACGTGTCGGCGTACGATATGAGGCCGGTCAACTCGTCGTCGCGGTGGTATGCGCCGCCGATGCCCGTCACCCGTTGACTGCTGGTATCCGGATTCGGGTTGACGTCGAAGGCCGGGGACAGCCGCCATCCGGAGTGGCCGTCCCGAAGGAAGCCGTGATTACGCAGATGGTCGTCGGTATTGTGAATCGCGATCGAGAACGCTACCCGCCGCCAGAGCTGCCGCAGATCGCCGCTGACACGCGAGCCGTACTCCGTCAGAGTCTCGGCAATCTCGAGGTAGTCGCTCGACGTGCCGTCCTTGCCCTGCACCATCGTCATCGCACTCATGTATCCGACCCGCCCCACACGGTCCCGATCGAAGCGCTCGAGGACGAGAACCGGTCGGCCGCCGACGCTGACGAGCCGTCGGGCGGGAACCGCGATACCCGAACGCTGAGCCAGATCGAGGGCTGTCTTCTCCCAGCCGATAACGTCCCATTCGTCGCCATGATGCGGGAACTTGGCGATCAGCAGTCGGTCTCTGTCGCGAACAGACGCTTTCGGCCGGGCGCCGCCCAGCGAGCCGGAGCCCGCGTCCAGCAGGTCCTTCACCGCTGACAGGTCGTCAGGGTCTCGAGCCACTGCATCGGACGCCTGCAACAGCCTGGGAAGCTCTACCAGCTTGGGAACCGTGAGATCAGGATCAAGGTACGGGCCGGCCGGCGAGGTACGGAATCTGAGGGCTCCCTGGCGGGTCAGGTCGCTGACCCCTAATAGATAGTCCACGTCGCTCACGGACGGGTTCGTTCTGCCCTCTCGGAGCGCCCGAAGCCGCACTTGCTTGCCGATCAGGTTCTTCCCCCAGCGGTCCGGAGAGCAGTCGGTCAAGGCGCCTGGCATCCCGGCGATGGTGTGATTTCCCTGGGTCAGTGGCATCGCTGGGTCGATGGCATAGGCGCCGGCTCGAGCCAGGTAGGTCTCGTCGTACCGGAAGGTCATCGACAGGATGTTCCGACGCCGGCTGAAGTACGCCGTCCCCACCTCGACGGTGTCTCCGTCGAGATCGACGGAGACCAGGGCGGGCTCGCTCATCGGCGGACCCGCTTCGGCAGTGCGTGATCCGCGCGGGCGCGACCAAGATCGGTCTCGTACGGGTCGAGTGCCTCGACGACGCGATCCAGCGTTCCCAGCACCCGTGCGACGTTGAGGAAGACGTCGAGGCCGACGGTGGTCTCCCCGTGCTCCAGTTTGCGCAGAGTGTCCCGAGAGATACCTGCCCGGTCCGCGACCTGGGCGGCGGTGAGGCCCTGCAACTTGCGCCAGGCGGTCACGTGCGCACCGATCCGCTCGGCCGCGAGCCGCGTCCGCGCTGGTACAGCCGATCGGACCATGCGACTCTCCTCATTCAATGACGACTCTGGTAGCCACTATAGATGATAATGGCGACTATCCTAGTCATTATTTGAATGATCTTTCGTCCCGGCCGATCGGTCGCAGCGGGCTCGCGCGATCACGGCAAGGTGAGGACGCGAGGGCCTTCGGGGGTGATGGCCACGGTGTGTTCGGCGTGCGCGCCGCGGGTGTGGTCCGCGGAGCGGAGAGTCCAGCCGTCGGGGTCGATCCGGTAGCCGGATCCGGCCCCGGACCAGAACCACGGCTCGATCGCGAAGACGTGACCGGCATGGAGTTTGAGGCCGCGGCCGGGGCGGCCGTCGTTCGGGATGTGCGGGTCCTGATGCATCCGGCGGCCGATGCCGTGGCCGCCGAAGTCCAGGTTCGTGCCGACGCCGGCGCGCTTGCCGACCCGGCCGATCGCGGCGCCGATGTCGCCGATCCGGTGGCCCGGGACGGCGGCCGCGATCCCGGCGGCCAGCGCCTCCTCGGTGGTCGCGATCAGCTCCAGGTCCGCGGCGCGCGGCGTACCGACGCAGAAGCTGATCGCCGAGTCCGCGCACCAGCCGTCCACCGACGCGCCGCAGTCCACATTCAGCAGGTCGCCGTCCTGCAGCCGCAGATCGTTGGGCAGACCATGCAGTACGGCGTCGTTCACCGATGCGCAGATCACCCCGCTGAACGGCGTCGTCGCGAACCCGGGCTGGTACCCGTCGAACAACGACACCGCCCCGGCCGACCGCAGGACGTCCCGCGCGACCTCGTCGAGCTCGAGCAGGGAGACGCCGACCGCGGCGTGCTTCTTCACGATCTGCAACGCGTTCGCGACCACCTGCCCGGCCGCGCGCATCTGCTCGATCTCCGCAGGTGTCCTCAGCTCGACCATGGTTCCACTTACTACCACACGGGGTCGGAACCAATCAGGTATCCGTCCCGACCAACCGCCACGACGACGCGCAGTACTCGGAGGACTGCTCGCCGGAGTCACCGGGGCGGCGACGAGCGGTTGCGTGGCGGGCACGCGGCGATCAGCAGCGCGAGGTCGATCCGGAAGTGCTTGCCGATAGCAACATTGCCTTGGTGATCGGGCATCACGCGCATGTGGTCCAGCCGATGCAGGCGATCGACGGGAAGTGGATCGCGTACGGGCACGGGAATCTGGCCGCGGCGCATCGGGAACCGGAGGAGCGGAAGGCGGAGGTGTGCTGACACGGTTCATGTTCACGTGGGACGGGAATGGTTGGCGGACGGCGGCGGAGTACCCGTCGTTGTTGATGATGACGGACGACCTGCCGGTGCGGGTGCTCGACGTACGGCCAGAGCTGGCTCGGGGGCAAGGCGCGGCCGGCTCGAAAATGCTTTGAGTGCTGGGGAATCTGCGTTTAGGGTCGGCGGCATGATTACGTACTTCGTGATGGTCCGTCGTGCCCGCCTCCGGGCAGGCGCGGGGTGCCTGGGGATGGCATCCGCTCGATAACCGCTGGGCTCAGCGGGTCGTGGACGAGGCCGGGATCGTTCCTGGCGAGCTTGTCCTTGATGTCGGCGCCGGTCTTGGTGCGCTGACGGCGCCGCTGGTGCGGGCCGGGGCTCGAGTGGTCGCGGTGGAACTTCATCCGGGGCGTGCCGAGCGGTTGCGGCGGCGGTTTGCGGATGCGCCGGTGACTGTTGTCCGGGCTGACGCGGGGGATTTGAGATTGCCGTCGCGTCAGTTCCGGGTGGTGGCTAGTCCGCCGTACAACATCTCCACCTTGCTGTTGAAACGGTTGCTGGCGCAGGGGTCTCGGTTGGTGTCGGCTGATGTGGTGTTGCAGCGGCAGGTGGCGAACCGGTGGGTGCGCGGCGATGCACCTGGGGCGAACCGATGGTTCCGGTACTACGATCCGTCGATCGGCTTACGCCTTCCCCGCAAGGCCTTCACCCCAACACCCCACGTCGACTCAGCAGTCCTCCAACTACGCAAACGCTGACAACCACCCCGCCCCCTTCGCTCCACCCGGGGGCGGGGGCGAGGAGCGGCGCCGGCCACGACCTGTAGTCCAACCCGCTCCCCGAGGCATGCACCCGCCGTACGAGTGCCCGCCGTACGAACACCCGCCGTACGAACACCCGCCGTACGAACACCCGCCGTACGAACACCCGCCGTACGAACACCCGCCGTACGAACACCCGCCGTACGAACACCCGCCGTACGAACACCCGCCGTACGAACACCCGCCGTACGAACACCCGCCGTACGAACACCCGCCGTACGAACACCCGCCGTACGAACACCCGCCGTACGAACACCCGCCCCCTCGCTTCGCTCGGGGCGGGTTTGTGGTGGAGGCCGCGCGGGTGGTTCAGGTGCTTGCGCGGCTAGCCGTGCCAGGAGTTCCAGAGGGCGGCGTACGAACCTTGGTGGGCTACCAGTTCGTCGTGGCTGCCCAGTTCGGTGATCTTGCCGTCTTCTACTACCGCCACCCGATCAGCGTCGTGAGCCGTGTACAACCGATGGGCGATCGCGATCACCGTCCGGCCCTCCAACACAGCGGCCAGCGAACGCTCCATGTGACGAGCCGCCCGCGGATCGATCAGCGAGGTCGCCTCGTCGAGGACCAACGTATGCGGGTCAGCCAGCACCAACCGAGCAAGAGCCAGCTGCTGCGCCTGCGCGGGCGTCAACGACAGCTGACCAGACCCGACCCGCGTGTCCAACCCATCAGGCAGCCCCTCCGCCCACTCCCGCGCATCGACCGCGCCGAGTGCATCCAGCAGTTCCGCATCGCTCGCCGAAGGACGCGCCATCGACAGGTTGTCCCGCAACGTCCCCACGAACACATGATGCTCCTGCGTCACCAACGCGACCTGCTTGCGCAGTTCGTCGAGTGGCAGATCCGTCATCCCGACCCCGCCGACGGTGACGGATCCGGTCCGCGGCGGATGGATGCCCGCGACCAGCCGTCCCAGCGTCGACTTGCCGGCCCCGGACGGCCCGACCATCGCGATCCGCTCGCCGGGCTGGATCGTCAGATCCACACCATGCAACACGTCCCGCCCGTCGACGTACGAGAACCGCACGTCCCGAGCCTCGACCAACTCACCGGCCGGCTGCTGCCCCGACGGCGTCCGGTCGTCGGGTACGTCGCTGATCCCGAGCAGTCTCGCGAACGCCGCCCCGCCGGACTGCAGCTCGTCCAGCCAGGACAGCAACCGGTCCACCGGATCGATCAGCTGGTTCACGTACAGCACCGCGGCTGTCACCGCGCCCAGCGAGACATGCCCGTTGAGATGTAGCCACCCGCCGAACAGCAGGGTCCCGACCACAGGCACCAGATACCCCAGCTCGGCCGCCGGGAAATACACGGTCCGCAGGAACAACGTGTACCGCTCAGCGTTGTACGACCCGCGGATGTCCTCGTCCCCGCGCCGCACGCGATCGTCGTACCGCCGCAGCGCCTCGACCGTGCGCGCGCCCTCGACGGTCTCCGCGAGCGAGCTGGTCATCTGCGCGTACGCCGCGTTCTCGCGCAGGTACCCGTCCTTCGCCCGCCGCAGGTACCACTTGGTGCTCAGCCACAGCAGCGGCACCATCGCGACCAACGGCACCAGCACCCACACGCCGACCAGCATCGTCGCGACCGCCGTGAACAGCACGGTGACGAACGCGATGATCGTCTCCGGTACGGCGAACCGCACCGTCCGCGACAGCGTGTCGACGTCCCGCGAGGTCCGCGACAGCAGGTCGCCGGTGCCGGCCCGCTCGACCGTACCGATCGGCAGCGCCAGCGCGTTGTCGACGAACTCCTCGCGCAGCTCGGCCAGCACCTGCTCGCCGAGCGCGAACGACTTGTACCGCGCCCACCGGGTGAGCAGCGACTGCGCCACGATGAATCCGGCGATCACGACGATCACCAGATTCACCTTGGCCGCGGTCGTGCCGTGCTGGACGTCCTGGACCAGGTTGCCGATCAGCCGCGGCGCCGCCAGCCCGGAGACCGCCGCGAGCGCGTGCAGCAGCAACGCGGCCAGCAACGTCCGCGGATGCCGGCGGGCGAGCCGTCGGGCGTGCTGCCGGATCTCCGCCGACCCGGCGACGGGCAGGATCTGCCTCATCCGACGACCTCCTCTGCTTCGGTCTGCCGGGTGACGGTCCGGCGGTACTGCGGGGTGGACGCGAGCAGCTCGCGGTGCTTGCCGGTGGCAACGACACGGCCGGCGGCGACGAAGATCACCTCGTCGACACGGTCCAGCAGCAGCGGGCTCGCGGTCAGCACGACGGTGCTCCGGCCGGCCCGGTGGTCGCGGAGCCGGTCGGCGATCCGCGCCTCGGTGTGCGCGTCGACCGCGGACGTCGGCTCGACCAGGACCAGCACCGACGGATCGGCGAGTAACGCCCGGACCAGCACCAGCCGTTGACGCTGGCCGCCGGAGAACGAGCGGCCCTTCTCCTCCACCTCGGAGTCGAGCCCGTCCGGCAACGCCACCAGCACGTCCTCCGCGGACGCCGTACGCATCGCGGCCAGCAGCTCGTCGTCGGTACGCCGGCCCGCCGGGTCGAGCTCGGTCCGCAGTACGCCGGTGAACAGCTGGGACCCGGTGTCGCTCACCAGGATCCGCTCGCGGACGTCCGCCCGGGTGGCGCTGGCCAGCGTGACACCGCCGTACCGCACCTCGCTGGTGTCGTCGTACCGCCCGAGGCGGTCGGCGAGCGGGCCGTAGCTGTCCGGCTCGGCGGAGACGATCGCGGTCAGCAACCCGTCGCGGGCGCGGACGCCGGAGACCGGGTCGACCAGGTCGCCGTGGGCGGGCAGCGGCACCGGGGTGTCCGGCTCGACGATGTCCGGCTCAAGCTTCAGCACCCGGTTCACCCGGCCCGCGGCCACCAGCCCTCGCATCAGCTGGTTCGCGAACTCGGTCGCCGTCCGCAGCGGCAGCACGAGGAACGTCGCATACCCGTAGAACGCGACCAATGATCCGGCGCTGAGCCGGCCGTGCAGTGCGAAATGCGCGCCGAGGCCGACGACCAGCACCACGAAGATGCCGGGCAGCAGCACCTGCGCCGCGTCCAGCACCGACTGGATCCCGGCCACCCGGACACCGGCCTTGCGGACCTGCTGCGACTCGGTCCGGTACCGCCGGGAGAACGACTCCTCTCCGCCGATGCCGCGCAGCACCCGCAGCCCGGCGACGATGTCGGAACCCAGCGAGTTCAGCTCGCCGACCGCCTCGCGCTGGGCGGACTGCCGCTTGTGCAGCGGCCGCAGCATCGGGCCGAGCGCGAACAGCATCACCGGGACGCCGATCAGCACCACCAGGCCGAGCACGGTCGACGAGGACAGCAGGATCACCGCGACCACGAAGAACGCCACGATCGCGCCCGCGAACCGGGCCGAGATCTCCATCAGGTTCCCGATGTAGGACAGGTCGCCGGCGCCGATGCTGACCACCTCGCCGGTGGCCAGCTGCTTCGGCAGCGTGGCGCCGAGGTCGGCCGACTTACGGGTCACCACCTGGACCGTCCGGTACGCCGCGGTCAGCCAGTTCGTGACCGCGAACCGGTGCCGCATGATGCCGGCCGTCGCCTGCACGACGCCGACCGCGAACAGCAGCGCGGTCCAGCGCAGCAGCCGCTCGCCGTCCTGCGCCGCGATGCCCTCGTCGATGGCCCGGCCGAGGATCGCCGGGATGAACGCCTGCGCGGCCATCCACAGGATCCCGAAGGTCATCCCGCCGGCGAGCGTGCGGGACTGACCGCGGGCGACCCACCACAGGTAGCGGGCCGGCGAGCGGTGGTTCGGCGTGCCGGGATCGGCGAGAGGAAGCTGTTTCATGGCCCGTTCAGGCTAGGTCTCGGCTCCGACACTTTGCATGCGAATTAATCGCAGTTGTGGACCCCCTGAACCGGCACCATCGTGGACATGACGAGGGGACGCGGCTGGCTGGCCGGGTACGGCGTGCTGACGGTGGTGCATCTGGTCACGATCGCCGTGGGGGAGACGTGGTCGCAGCTGATCACCAAGGTGCTGCTGATGCCGGCCCTGGCGGTGTGGGCGCGGGTGAACGGCGGCCCTGTGACGCTGCTGGTCGCTCTTGTCGCGTCCTTCGCTGGGGACTTCCTGTTGCAGGTGGATCAGCTCCTGCCGGGCATGCTGGCGTTCGGCGTGGCACACGTCTGTTACGTCGTGCTGTTCGCCCGCCGTGCGCGTAGACGGTCGCTCTTGGTCGTAGCGGCGTACGGGGTGGTCTGGTTGGGGGCGTTGGCACTGCTATGGCCCGGTCTTGGCGACAACCGGATCCCCGTGGCGGTCTACTCGCTGTTGGTGACGGCTACGGCTGTTACGAGCGGCTGGAACGGCTGGCGCTCCGGTGTGGGCGGTGCACTGTTCCTGATCTCGGACGGGCTCATCGGGGTGGGTTTGGCAGGACATGACTTCACCGTGCGCGACTATCTGGTGATGGGGACCTACTGTGCCGCGCAGTACCTGCTGGCCGGCCGGCTGTTGCGTGGTGACAGTCGGTAGACCTTCACCTTGCGTTGGGCAACGGGTTCCCGTCGGGCAATGTCGGGCCCCTGTCCTTGATCCATGTTGGTGATCGCGCATCGGGGAGCGAGTGGCTACCGCCCGGAACACACGCCGGCGGCCTACCGGCTGGCCGCGGCACAGGGCGCCGACTACCTGGAACCGGACCTGGTGGCCACGCTCGACGGCGTGCTGGTCTGCCGGCACGAGAACGAGATCTCCGGGACCACCGATGTCGCGGAACACCCGGTCTTCGCGGACCGGAAGATCACCAAGATCGTGGACGGCACCGCCGTCACCGGGTGGTTCGTCGAGGACTTCACGTACGCCGAGCTGCGCGCGCTGCGGGCCCGTGAGCGGATGCCCGCGCTCCGGGCGAACAACACGGCGTACGACGGGCTCGAAGAGATCCCCACGTTCGACGACGTGGTCGGGCTGGCCCGCCGGGAGTCGGCGCGGCTCGGGCGGCCGATCGGGGTGATCCCCGAGATCAAGCACCCGGCGTACTTCCGGCGGCTCGGCCTGCCGCTGGAGGAACTGCTCACCGAACGCATCCTGGCGCTCCGGCTGCGGCCCGAGGAGATCATGGTGCAGTCGTTCGAGCCGACGAGCCTGCGCAGGCTCTCGGTGATGGCCCAGGTCCCGCTGGTGCAGCTGATCGACGCGGAGAGCGCGCCGAACGACTTCCTGCGGACGGGCGACGGCCGGACGTACGCCGACCTGATCGAACCGCGCGGGCTGCGCGAGGTGGCGACGTACGCGCAGGTACTGGCGCCGCACAAGGACCTCGTCGTACCGCGGACCGCGGACGGCTGCCTCGGGGAGCCGACCCGGCTGGTGGACCACGCGCATCGCGCCGGCCTGGCCGTCCAGGTCTGGACGTTCCGTGCCGAGCGGCGCTTCCTGCCGACGGCTACCGACTTCCCGACCGAACTGACGCGTTTCGCCGCGTTGGGACTCCAGGGCGTGTTCTCGGACCACCCGGACCAGGCGGTCGCCGTACTGCGTAAACCGGCGCTGAACGTGTAGCAGCGGAGTGACCGCTGCCCGCGATCACTCCGCCCGAGGTGCTGCGCCCGCCAGCGGCGCAGTCGTCCTCACGCCGCCGGCGGCTTGTTGTTGGTGTCGTCGTAGATGCGGGAGGCGATGTCCTGCTCGGTGGTGTCCTGGTGGTTCTGGTTCACCGACTGCTGGACGTTCTGCCAGACGGCCTTGCCGTCGGACTCGGGGATCACGATCCAGGCGACCGCGTAACCGATCATGGCGGCGCCACCGGTGATCAGCGTCAGGCCGACCCAGCCGAGACGGACCAGGGTCACGTCGATGTTCAGGTACTCGGCGATGCCGCCGGAGACACCGGACAGCATCCGCTGGTTGGCGGAACGCCGGAGGACCTTGCCGGAGAGGTTCTGGAACGGTGCGTTGGAGTTCGTCATGGCTCTACTCTCCCGCCCGGGCACCTCCGCGCACATCAGGATCGGTACCGACCGGCCCCTGACCCGACCCCGACGACTTTCGTGGAACCCCGCCCGTCCGCCAGCCTGTCTCTAAGGGTGAGGAGGGGGAATGGACGAGTTCACCGAGTACGTCACCGCCCGCTGGCCGACGCTGGTCCGGTCGGCGGTCCTCCTCGGCTGTACGCCGTCCGAGGCCGAAGACCTCGTGCAGTCCGCGCTGGAGCGCTGCCTGCTCAAGTGGAACCGGGTACGCGTCGCCGAGGACCGGGACGCGTACGTACACCGCGTACTGGTCAACTGCTTCCGCTCCTCCCGCAGACGCCGCTGGCACGGCGAACTGCCGTCAGAAACGCTCCCCGAGAGCACAGGCGCCGACCAGACCACAAACGTCGACGACACCGACGCCGTAATGCGCGCACTGGACGCCCTGCCCGGTGACCAGCGCACGGCCGTCGTACTGCGCTACTACGCGCACCTGAGCGAACAACAAATGGCCGCCGTCCTCGGAGTAGCCGCCGGCACCGTCAAAAGCCGCCTCTCCCGCGCCGTGAAGGCCCTGTCCCAGGACCCCCACCTGGCAGAACTGCGAGCACCCCAATGACCAACCTGACCGACCTCCTGGAACGCACAGCCACCAAAACGCCCGTAGGCCCACCCCCACTGGAAGCCCTGCACGCCGGCGTCAAACGCAGACGACGCCGCACGGCGACCCTCATGGGAGCCACCTTCGCAGTCGCCGGCACCGTCATCAGCACGGCCACGCTCCTCACCGCGCCTCCACACACCCCACCGGCCGCCGCGCCCCCGACCCGTCTGGTGGGTCTCGGACACGTAGCCATCGCCGTACCAGCCGATTGGCCGCGGAACCGGAGCGCGTGCGGTACGCCGCTGGAGAACACCGTGCAGGTCGACGACCCGAGCATGACGCGCGAATGCCTTGTCGGCCGGCCGCACGACGTGGACAGCGTCCAGGTGAGTGACGCACCCATTGTGGGCTTCCAAGCCGACGAGAAGCTCGTCATCGACGGTGTGCAGGCTGAGCGCCAGCGGACGAGCTGTCTCGACAGCGCGATCGGCAGCAGCGTGTGCACGGGTGCGGTGGGTGTCCCGTCTCTGGGGGTCTGGTTCCGCGCGGAGTCCTCGACCAGCGCGGACGTCGTCGACCGGTTGCTCGCCCGGATCCGGATCGTGCCGGACCAGGCCGGCGTACCGAGCCCGTGGTCGGTGACCGGCCCGCCGACGGGGCCGCTCGTGGACGGCTACCTGCCGCGGCTCATCGCCGTTGGGCTGAAGTTCCAGATCAAGCAGGTGAAGTCGCCGAGCTATCCGTCCGGCACGCTGCTCGGGGTGTCACCCGCGGCGGGCACGATGCTGCCGATGGGAACGACGGTCGTGGTGTCTGTTGCGAAGTAAAGAACTGTCGGTGCGGGCGCCTAGCGTCTGGGGGTATGGATGCGGCGGCGGTGGTGAAGGTGATGGCGGGGTTGCCGGGGGCCGAGGAGCAGGAGGGGTGGGCGGGGCAGCCGGTGTTCAAGGTGCGGAACAAGAGCTTCGCGTACCTGTCCGAGGACCAGACCCGGATGCACCTCAAGGTGGCGCGGGAGGAGCAGGAGGCGCTGGTGGCCGAGGACCCGGCGGTGTTCACGGCGTCCTGGGGCGATACCTGGGTGCTCGTCGAGCTCGGGCCGGCCGATGCCGAGGAGATCGGTGAACTGATCACGGAGGCATGGCGGCTGAGCGCTCCGAAGTACCTGGTCGCGCAGCTCGGCAGTTGACGGTCGGCTTGCACTCGTTTGGGGCGAGTGCTAATACTTGGTTAGCACTCCAAGGGCGAGAGTGATAAGTGCTCGTGCCCGGCCGGGTGTGCAAGAAGACGGCCTCGATGAGGTGCCTGGTCGCGACGGGACATGAGCGTCGCGGGTCTTGGTGCCGTCCGTCGCGGGCATCGGAGCCGGCTGAACCACAAAGACTCGACGCGGGAGGACTCGCGGAGAATGCCCAAGCTGATTGCTTTCGATGAAGAGGCGCGCCGCGGTCTCGAGCGGGGGATGAACACCCTCGCCGATGCCGTCAAGGTGACGCTCGGCCCGAAGGGCCGCAACGTCGTGCTGGAGAAGAAGTGGGGCGCACCCACGATCACCAACGACGGCGTCTCCATCGCCAAGGAGATCGAGCTCGAGGACCCGTACGAGAAGATCGGGGCCGAGCTCGTCAAGGAAGTTGCCAAGAAGACCGACGACGTCGCGGGTGACGGTACGACGACCGCCACCGTGCTGGCCCAGGCCCTCGTCCGTGAGGGGCTGCGCAACGTCGCCGCCGGCGCCAACCCGATGGGCCTGAAGAAGGGCATCGAGAAGGCCACCGAGGCGGTCAGCGAGCAGCTGCTGTCGCTGGCCAAGGACGTCGAGACCCGGGAGCAGATCGCCTCCACGGCCTCGATCTCCGCCGCCGACACCCAGGTCGGCCAGATCATCGCCGAGGCGATGGACAAGGTCGGCAAGGAAGGCGTCATCACCGTCGAGGAGAGCAACACCTTCGGCCTCGAGCTCGAGCTCACCGAGGGTATGCGCTTCGACAAGGGCTACATCTCGCCGTACTTCGTGACCGACACCGACCGGATGGAGGCCGTCCTCGACGACCCGTACATCCTGGTCGTGAACAGCAAGATCGGCAGCATCAAGGACCTGGTCCCGGTGCTGGAGAAGGTCATGCAGACCGGCAAGCCGCTGGCGATCATCGCCGAGGACGTCGAGGGCGAGGCCCTGGCGACCCTGGTCGTGAACAAGATCAAGGGCACCTTCAAGGCCGTCGCCGTCAAGGCGCCGGGCTTCGGTGACCGCCGCAAGGCCATGCTGGTCGACATCGCGGTGCTGACCGGCGGTGAGGTCATCTCCGAGGAGGTCGGCCTGAAGCTGGACACCGTCGACCTGGAGCTGCTCGGCCAGGCCCGCAAGATCGTCGTCACCAAGGACGAGACGACCATCGTCGAGGGCTCGGGCGACGCCGACCAGATCACCGGCCGGGTGAACCAGATCCGCGCCGAGATCGAGAAGTCGGACTCCGACTACGACCGCGAGAAGCTGCAGGAGCGTCTGGCCAAGCTGGCCGGCGGTGTTGCGGTCATCAAGGTCGGCGCGGCCACCGAGGTCGAGCTGAAGGAGCGCAAGCACCGCATCGAGGACGCCGTTCGGAACGCGAAGGCGGCCGTCGAGGAGGGCATCGTCGCCGGTGGTGGCGTCGCGCTGCTGCAGGCGTCGGTTGCGGCGTTCGAGAAGCTGGAGCTCGAGGGTGACGAGGCGACCGGTGCGCAGATCGTGCGCCAGGCCGTCGAGGCGCCGCTGAAGCAGATCGCCGTGAACGCCGGCCTCGAGGGTGGCGTCGTGGTGGAGAAGGTCCGCAACCTCGAGCCGGGTCACGGTCTGAACGCCGCGACCGGTGAGTACGTGGACCTGATCAAGACCGGCATCATCGACCCGGCCAAGGTGACGCGCTCGGCGCTGCAGAACGCGGCGTCCATCGCGGCTCTGTTCCTCACCACCGAGGCCGTCATCGCCGACAAGCCGGAGAAGGCCGCGGCCGCTCCGGGCGGCGCGCCCGACATGGGCGGCATGGACTTCTGATCCAGTAGTCCGGCAGCACACGCAGTACACGCAGTACCCAGAGGTCCCGGGCCGAGGCCCGGGACCTTCTGCGTTCCCGCATACCTCGCCACACGAGGGGATATCCCCTGGACGTGTGGGTTCTCCCCTCTAATACCAGGGGAGAACCCACAACGGGAGGGGATATCCCCTCCCACGCCGACGGCGGGTTGGGCGGTGGGGCGGTGGGGCGGGTAGTACCTGGTGGTTAGGTGCCGGTGAGTAGGTGGTGGGCTAGGAGGGGGGAGAAGGTTCGGGTGGGGAGGGTGGGGGTTAGGCCGCAGGGGCCGTCGGACTGGCCGGGGGTGCGGAGCCAGAGCTGGAGGTCTACCGGGGCTGCCCCCGGGCCAGGGGGCGTGCCCAGTTTGCGGGCGGGCGGGTTGCAGGAGCTGCCGTCGGAGCCGTTGCCGTTGCGGCTGGTGTCGACGACGTAGTGGGCGCCGCCGCCGAGAGCTGCCAGGATCTCGGTGCCGCGGGTGATCGACTGCTCGGTGGTGAAGTAGTTCGCGGTGTTCAGCGCGAACCCGCGGATCTTCCCGACGTCCGCGAGCCGCAGCCGGCGGGCGATCTCCTTCGCGTCACCCGACGTCACGTTCCCGGCGTCCAGGTACGTCCAGGTGTTCGGGTTCTTCGCCGCCAGCACGCCGACGGCGTACTTCAGCAGCGCGATCCGCGCATTCCACTCCGACCTCGGGTAGCAGTCGAGCCGGGCGAGCGCGTCCGGCTCCAGCACCACGACCGCGGGCCGGGTCCCGATCCCGTCCGACACCGCCGAGATCCAGGTCCGGTACGCCGTGTCCGACGCGGCCCCGCCGCCGATCCCGCACTGCCGGCCCGGCAGGTTGTCCGTGACCAGCACCGGCAGCTTGTCCGCCTTCGCGGCGGCCGTCGTGTACGTCGTGACGTCCGCCCGCACGTCTCCGCTCCACGCGCCGATCCAGCGAGCCGACGGCTGACCGGCGATCTTCGACGCGAGCGCGGTGTCCTCGGGGTGCCGGCGGGCGTACGCCGCCGCGTCCGAGGCCGGGTCGACGTACAGGCCGTGGGTCAGGGTGAGCGGGTCGCCGGTCGCTTCGGCCAGCCCGGACGCGGGCCGGCCGAAGGCGAGCAGCGCGGCGGTCAGCAGCAGGCCGGCGGCCACGGGACCGAGAGGGTGTCTTGGAGCTCTGCGCCTACTGCGCGGCACTCGGCGGGCACCTCGCCGCACTGGAGGAAAGGGCACGATGCTCCGCATCGAACCCTTCCCTCCAGCACGCCGAGGCACTCCGCCGAGCACCTGCTCGCTACGGCGCAGAGCTCCAAGACACCCTCTGAGAGTCGGCATCGTGAACAATCCTCCAGATCACTCAACGTGCCGACCACATTACCGTCAGCTGTTCTCGTCGACCTCGCAGAACGAGGAGTAGTGGTCGCTCGTGTAGTAGACGTGCACCGGGGTGGTCTTCGCGCCGCCGCCGATCAGCCGGCGGGCGCCGCGGTCGGGGGAGCCAGGTGTGATCACGGTGTACTCGTGGTAGTAGCCGGACGACTCGGACGGGAGGATGCCCTCCCGGTTCGAGAAGACGGTGCCGTCCTGCTTGTACGGGAACGGCCCGCCGGAGTGGATCAGCTTGAGGGTGTCGCCGGCCTGCGACGGCAACGAGCTGAGTGCGCAGGTGTTGATCGTGGAGGGGGCGGTTGGGGCGGCGTACGCCGTGGACCCGAGGACAGCGGTGGATGCCAGGGTCACGGCAGCGATGAGGGTTCTCATGCCCGGTTCTTTCCCCGCCGCGGCGACGCCGGTACATCCCAGCTGTGAATAACAGGTGGACTATGACCTCGCCGGGCCTCTAGAGTCTGGCCCGGCGAGTGAGTCCCCGATGCGGAAAGGAGCGACCGATGAACACACTGATCTGTTTCCCGGCGCGTCCCGACCGCTCACACAGCTCGCACTGAGCGGAGCGCGCCTCCTGCTGGAGGTTTTGTGAACATCCGCACCACCGTCGAGTCCGACCTCGACACCATCCTTGCTCTGATCGAGCAGAAGTCCGTGAACACCGTCACCACCGAGCGGTACCGCGAGTACGTTGCCGCCGGCTACTACCGGCACGACTGGACCTGGGTCGCCGAGGAGAACGGCGAGATCCGGGCGCTGGCGATCTGGTGGGGCGTCCCGGACGAGCAGCACCCGTACAGCATCGACGGCCTGTACTACGCCGGCGACGGCGACCCGGTGCCTGTCTGGACCGACTTGCTGAAGCACGCGGTCGCGTCCCGCCCGGACGGCCAGGAGCCGCCGGAGTACCACTTCTTCCTGGACAGCGACTGGGAGGACAACCCGGACGTGGTCGCGGCGCTCGAGCCGCGGTCCGAAGCGGCGGCCGCGGTCGGGATGACCAGCGTCACCGACCGGCTGCGGTACGAGTGGAAGCCGGCGTACGGCCTGCCGCCACGGTCGACCCGGCTGCGGTTCGAGCCGGCCGGCGACGAGGCGTTCGTCGACGTGTTCATGCGGGTCAGCGAGGGCAGCCTGGACGCCGCGACCGCCCGGGAGATCGCGCGGCTGGGCGTCGAACAAGCGGCCCGCGAAGAGCTCGCGATGTACAAGTCGATGCCGGGCGACCGGGACCTGTGGCGGGTCGCGTACGTCCGGGGCGGTGGGGCGGGGAAGGAATCGAGCGGAGCCGACGAGCTCGTCGGATTCGCGATGCCGTCGGCGAACGCGGGCGGGCCGGTCGTCGGGTACCTGGGCGTCGTGCCGGAGCACCGCGGGCGCGGGCTGAGCGACGACCTGCTCGCGGAGATCACCCATCTGCTCGCGGAGACCGGCGCCGAGCAGATCCGCGCCGACACGGACTTCGGGAACGTGCCGATGGCGAACAGTTTCGAGCGCCTCGGGTACCGGAAGTTCGCCGTCCGCCGGGTGCTGTCGTTCCCGGAGAACTGATCGGCGCGAGCTAGAGACGTGCCGGGCGGAGATCCCTATGCTCCCTGACATGTCAGGAGGGTTGGGGAGCCGCGATGCGTGACATCGCGTTGATCCTGCATGTCTTCGCGGGTGTCGTCGCCGTACCGTTCGGCCCGTTGGCGGTCGCGCTCACGTTGCGCCGCCGCGGGCTGAACTGGGCCGGCGAGGTCTACCACTGGGCGATCGCGCTGGTCTGCCTGACCGCGCTGGTGATGGTGCCGTACGACTGGGGCCGGCTCTGGTACTTCTGGCCGATCACGGTCGCGTCGTACCTGTTCGTGTACTTCGGCCAGCGCGCGGCCGAGGCGCCCGGCGGGCTCTGGTATCGCGGGGTGCTGCGCGGGTACGGCGGCGGGTGGATCGCGCTGTGGACGGCGATCGCGATCGTGGGGCTACCCGAGCAGCCGTGGGCGTGGGTGATCCCGATCGTGGCCGGGACGGCGCTGATCGAGTGGCTGTGCGTCCACCCGGCGAAGGGCTGGACCCGGCGGGTCCAGCCCGACGGCTAGGTGGTGTCTGGCAATTCCCCGCCTACTGCGGGGCACCCGGCACGGCGCGGAATTACCAGACACCACCTAGGCCTGGCCGGCCAGCTCTTCCGGGGTGGCCTTGCGGACGACGAGGCGGGTCCAGGCGCCGACGTAGATGCGGTCGTCCGGGTTCAGCTCCTGGCGCTGGCCGGGGACGATCGGCGTCTCCGGCAGCGGGCCGGCCGCGGAGGCGACGTACGTTCCGTTGGAGGACTGCAGGTCCTCGACCCACCAGCGCTGGCCGTCCGTGGTCAGCTGGGCCTGCCGGCGGCTCACGCCGGTGTCGTCGCCGCAGTCGACCTCGGGGGAGATACCGCGGCTACGGGACGGGCGGCCGATCAGCAGGCTCTTCTCGACGAGCGGGATGACCGCAGGGAGGCCGGGGGACGGGCAGGGGTCCTCGCTTTGCTGCACGGCGTACCAGTCGGGGTCGACCCAGCGCTCTACTACCCACTCGGCGGTTGCTGCCGGAGCAGGAGGGGGCGTGGGCGCCGGCCCGGTCGGTAGGTCGAGGGACGAGGCCGGCCGGGGCATCGTCCCGGTGGTGAAGTCGTAACCGCAGCTCTCACAGAACAGGGCGTCCGCCGACGCGGGCTCCGAACAGTTCGGACAGTTCTGACCAGCCGGAGCCGCTGCTGGAGCTTCAGGCGCAGCAGGGGCCGCCGGAGCAGCAGGAGTTGCTGCCGCGGCCTCCGGTGCGGTCATGGGGAGACCGCAGACGTCGCAGTAGTCGGTGGAGGTGCTGGGGTGTCCGCTGGGACAGTTCACGGTCATTTGCGTACCCGGGTCGTCTTGGTGGAGGCCGTGTCGAGGGCCATCTCGTCGGCTTTCTCGACGGTGCGCTTGAGCCGCACCGTACCCGTTTCCTGGTCGTCGATGTCGACAACCTTCCGCAACCGGGTGGTCGCCTCCTCGTTCCCCGTCTGCGCGGCGAGCTGCACCGCACGCCCCAGCTTGGTGGTCGCGGTCGCCGTGTCACCGGCAGCCTTCGCCGACAGCCCGTCCTGGATCGCCTGCGCCAGCTCGGTCTGGCCGGTGTAGTGCGCGACCTCCGGGCTGATCCGCGTGGTGAGCGCGTCGTCCGCCGACCACAGCGCTTTCACCAGGCCCTGCGCGACGGTCTGGTCGCCCAGCACCAGCTGGACCCGCGCCGCGAGTTGCTCCTGCCCGACCGCCTTCGCGGCCAGCCGGATCGCCACGTGGTAGTCCCGCGACTCGTCACCCCAGGACCCGGTCGGGTACGACCCGGTCAGCGGGTTGACCGCCGTACGCCGCGACGTCAGGTCCTCGACCGTCGGCGCGACCTGCCGGACGAACAGCACCTCGGCGCCCTGCGGCGCCCAGACCCGCAGGTCGGCCTGGGCGACACCGCGGCTCATCGCGTTCTGGATGATCTTCGAGAACTCGGCGGCCAGCTGGTCCGGCGCCGGGATGATGTCGACGGTACCGAGCAGCGCCTGCGCGATCCGCCGTACCTCGTCCACCTGCCACGCCACGCCGACGCCGCGGGTGTCGCACTGGAACTGCCCGGTGACCGACTCGATCGCCTGGGTCAGCGCCTCCGGCGTCTCGTGCTGGTTCTCGCCGTCGGTGAGCAGGATCGCGTGCTTCTGCGACAGCGAGGGCACGGTCGCGAACACCCGCGACGCCAGCCGCAGCCAGGTCCCCATCGCGGTCCCGCCGTCGGCGTAGAACCGGGACACGGCGTCCTTGGCGGCCTGCCGGGTGTACGGGTCCATCCTGACCATCACCGGCTCCGCGGACGGCGGGAACGCCAGCTGCGCGCGGTCGTTGCCGGAGATCACCGCGAACCACACCCCGTCGAGGATCTGGTCGAGCGCGGTCTGCGCGGCGTACGCGGCGGCCTGGACGCCGTCGCGGCCCATCGAGCCGGAGGTGTCGACGATGATGATCTCGCCCGCGTCGCCGCTCCCGGACTGCCCGGCCGCACCGGCCCCGGCGCAGGTCACGGTGACGATGGCGTGTACGTCGGTCCCGCCGTCCGGCAGGAACTCGTTCTGGTAGACGGTGGCGGTGAAGTCGGCCATCTCGGGTTCCTCCCTCAAACGCGCGCGAGCGCGACGGTGATGTTGTCCTGGCCACCCTGGGCGTTGGCCCAGTCGACCAGGGCGGACGCGGTGGCCTTCGGCTCGCCGTTGTTGTCCGCAGCTGTCTGACGTACGAGGGCGGCCAGCGGTGCCGCCTCGGAGCAGTAGTTCCACAGGCCGTCCGAGCAGACCAGCAGCCAGCCCGGCCCGTCGACCTCGAGGGTCGTGGTCCGCGGCGTGTGGTCCGGCGCGTCCTTGCCGAGCCAGCGGGTGATCGCGTGCGCGTGCGGCCCGGACTCGGCCTCCTCGCGGGAGATGCCGGTGGCGATCAGCTCGGCG
Source organism: Kribbella sp. WER1 (assembly GCF_054189145.1). Taxonomy (NCBI): domain Bacteria; kingdom Bacillati; phylum Actinomycetota; class Actinomycetes; order Propionibacteriales; family Kribbellaceae; genus Kribbella; species Kribbella sp. WER1. The sequence goes on from NZ_CM135186.1 coordinate 5,905,117, forward strand.
GCCCACGAGTCGTCGGTGGTCAGCCCGACCGGTTCGCCGGCGTCCGGGAACCAGTACGCCCGGCTGTCGCCGACGTTGCCCGCGACCAGCAGCCCGTCCTCGACGACCGCGGCCACGAACGTGCAGGACGCCGGGTTCGGGCTGTCCGGACTGGTGCTGTCGAGTACGGCGTCACTCGCCGCGTCGGCCGCCGCCTTCAGCCGGGCCCCGATCGCCCCGGCCCGCGACGTCTCGGTCCCGATCCCGTGCGCGTGATCGGCGACGAGGACCTCGAGCGCCGCCCGGGCCGCGGCCAGCGAGGCGACGTCGGAGTCCAGCGAGGAGCTGACGCCGTCGCACACCACGAGCAGCCCGCGGCTGCCCGGTTCGGGGTCCGCGCCGAGCGCCATCGCGTCCTCGTTCCGGCTGTGCCGGATGCCGCGGTCGCAGACGCCGGCCACCCAGGACGCGGGCTGCTCGGCGAAGTGGTCCCGCGGCTTCGCGGCCTTGGTCCCGCAGGTCTCGCAGTACCCGTCGGCGCCGACCGTGCCGCCGCAGGACGCGCACGGCCCGACCGGGCCGCCGTCCAGGCTGCCCACGGCCGTGATCTCCACGGTGGGTTCGGTGTCGGTGTCCAGCGCCGGTGTCCCGGGCGCGGCGGCCGCCGGCGTACCCGGCTTCAGCTCGGCGCCGCAGGCCTCGCAGAACAGGTCGGTCTCGGCCACCGGTCCGCCGCAGCTGGGGCAGGCCGTGTCGGTCGTACTCGTCATCGCAGCGTCCATCCTCGAACCTCGTTGGCCTGGTCGACCAGGGCGATCCGTTCCGTCCGGTTCTGCGCCTGCCCGGCCAGCAGCCGGTAGGTGGCCTCGAGCCCGTCCCGTAGGGACGCCTCGGTGGCTGCCCGCCCGTCGATCCGCAGGGCTTCCTGCGGACCGCTCTGCTGGACCTCGGTCAGCGCGGTCCGGAACACGTTCGCGGCCAGGTTGGCCCGGTCCGCCGGGTCGATGGTCAGCGTCGCGATGCTGTTCATCGCCTCGGCGAGCGCGGGAAGGCCACGCCCCGATCCTGCCAGGAGTCCGGCTCGCTGGCGACGCGCCCTGACGTACTCGCCGCTGGTCCGCGGCACCAGGTCGAGCGCGGTGAGCGCTCCGTCGAGGTCGCCGCGCTGGGTCCGGATGTTGGCCAGACCGAACGCGGACGGTGCGATGTAGTTGGCATCGGTACGGGCGCAGGCCAGGTAGAGGCCCTCGGCAACGTTGAACTCGCCGCTGTGCTCACAGGCGATCGCGAGCGCGAGTTTCGGCGCCAGCTCGCCCGGCACCTGGCCGTAGACGGCGTTGAACGCGGACTGCGCGCCCTTGAAGTCTCCACGGGCCATCCCGACCAGCCCGGACATCCAGACCGCGCGCCACTCCCACGGGTCCGCCGTGAGCAGGTCGTTCACCGCGGTGTCGACCATGTCGTACCGCTCCGGGCCGACCTCCAGCGCGGCCTGGGCGATCTCCAGCAATGTCTGCGCCGACTGCTCCGGCGCGTCGACCAGCAGCTCCAGCCGCTTGATCGGATCCGGCACGCTGACAGTTTTCAGCCAGCCGGCCATCTTGTCGCCCTCGTCCGGCGCCAGCGACGGCAGCTGCTGCCACGGTGCTGCAGCATCGCCCAGCCCGCCGGCCTTGTCGCCGGGAGACCCGAAGAGCAACGACGACGCCGAGTGCTGCGCCGCCTTCACGCCCTGCTTCTCCGCAACGACCTCACGCAGTACGCCGAGGAGCTGCACGCGGAACTCGTCCGCCGACTGGAAACGGTCCGCCGGGGACGGCGCGCACGCCTTCGCCAGGAGCCGGTACACCGAGTCGTACTGCTGGAACAGCGGGACCTCGTCCACCGGCGGCAGCGACGCGACGTACCGGCTCTGGTACCCGCGGAACTCCATCGCGAGCACGCACAGCGTCCGGCCGAGCGTGTAGATGTCGGACGCCACCGACGTACCGACCTCGGCCACCTCGGGCGCCTGGAAACCGACCGTTCCGTAGATCGCCGAGTCCAGGTCGTCGATCCGCCGGACGCCGCCGAGGTCGATCAGCTTCACCGCGTCGCCGACCTGGATGATGTTGTCCGGCTTGAAGTCGCAATACACCAGTCCGAGGTCGTGCAGGTACGAGAACGCCGGCAGGATCTCCAGCATGTACGCGATCGCCTGGTCGATCGGGAGCGCGTCGTACCGGCCGTTGTTCGCGGCCATCCGCTCCTTGAGCAGGGTCTTCAGCGACGTGCCGCCGACGTACTCCATCACGATGTAGCCGGCGCCGTCATGGGTGACGAAGTTGTAGATCTCGACGATCAGCGGGTGCTCGACGCGGGCCAGGAACTGCTGCTCGGCGATCGCCGCGGCGACCGCGTCCGGGTCCTCGGAGTTCAGCAGGCCCTTCAGGACCACCCAGCGGTTCGACACGTTCTGGTCCTGGGCCAGGTAGATCCAGCCGAACCCGCCGTGCGCCAGGCAGCCGCGGACCAGGTACTGGCCGCCGACCAGGTCGCCGTCCTGCAGCTTCGGCGCGAACGAGAACCGGCTGCGGCACTTCGGGCAGAACCCCTCGGTCCGGCCCGGCTGCCCGTTGCGGGCGCGGCCGACCGGGTTGCCGCAGCTCGGGCAGTTCCGCCGGTCCTCCGGGACCATCGGGTTCGCCAGGATCGCCTTGCTCGCGTCGATCGCCGGGATCGACGGGACATTCGTCAGCCCGGCGCCGAGGCGGGCGCCGCGCAGCCGGGTGGACGACGTACCGAGTTTGCGGGTCAGCTTCGAACCGGCCTGGGCGGCGCGGGCCGAGCCGAGCGGCGTGGACGCCAGCCGGTTGGACGCGCGGGAGACGGTCGACACCGAGCTGATCGGATCCGGGTCGTCGGCGGGCGCCGTACCGGACGAGGCAGCGGGGGACCCGCAGACGTCGCAGTAGCCGTCGGCGTACGTGCCGGTGCAGCCCGGCTGGGTGCACGCGCCCGTGGCCGGTGCCGCCGCGGGGCTGCTGGGCGCGGCGGGGGAGCCGCAGACGTCGCAGTACCCGTCCACGATCGAGCCGGTACAGCCCGGCTGGGTGCAGGTCGTCATTTCGTTCCCTCCAGGTAGGCCTGGTAGGCCGCTACCAACGCACCGAGCCGCGGCAGATCCACCGGCTCGGCGTCGAGCACGGCGCGGCCGCGCCGGTACAGCTCGGCGAGATCTTCGTTGCCCGCGGCAACACTTGCCGCCTTCACCTGATAGGCGTCCAGCAGCTGGCTCAGCTCGCTCCGGCGTTCCAGCGCGGCGCCGTACGCCGCCTGCGCCTGCCCGAGCGCCCGCCGTACCGCATCCAGCCGGGTCAGGTACTGCGCGAGCTCGGCCGGCGTGTTCGGCACCGGACCGAGCGCGGTCACATCCGGTACGGCGAGCCGCGGGGCCGGGGCGACCGTCCGGACGGCCTTGTCCGCGAGCGCGCGCACCGCCGTCCCCTGGGCCTCGAGCTCACCCCGCACCGTCCGGGCGCGGGCCACGTCCGCGGCGCGCTCCTTACGGGTCGCGGCGCCGACGATCAGGTCCCGCTCGGCCTTCGCGGTGTCCAGCTCCAGCGGGCCGATCATGCCGCCGATGTCCGCGCCCCGTTTGTTGCGGTCGGCAAGGTCCGTCAGCCGGCGGTCCAGGTCGTGGTGCTTCGCGAGCGCGTCGTTGCGGGCTCCTGCCGGCTCCTGCTTGACCAGGTCGCTGATCCGCTCCACCTGGGCGCGCAGCTCCCGCAGCCGCGCGGCCAGGTCGGCGTCCGCGGGGTCGAGCGCCAGCTTCGCGCGCAGGCTGGACGCGAGCGCGTCCGACAGCTTGCATGCCTCAGGCAACGACACCGCGAGCGAACCACCCGCGGCGCCGGCATCCAGCCCACCCCAGACCAGCGACGAGATCCGCTCGATCTCCTGCTGCCCGACACGTCCCGAGTCCCAGGTCACCAGGATCAGCTCGTACCGATCCGAGACCGCCTTCCAGACCGTCATACTGAGCACGACGTCCGAGCTCAGCGCATCACCGTCCGGCGAATGCAGCGCAGCCTGATCCAACTCATCCAGCTCCGCCTTCCGCCGATCCCGCCACTCCCCGAGCGCACCGAGATAGCCGAGCAGCTCGGTCGCCGAAACCCCACTCCCGACCTTCCCCGGCGCCGCCGGCGCCGAGACCGTCGGCGTACGCACCGTCATTGGTGCACCGGAACGCGGCCGTAGACCGGCGTCGGCGCAGCCTTCAACGGACCGAGGTCCGGCGCGAGCCACGTGTTGTACGACGTCATCCAGCTGCCGTCGGCCTTGATCTGCGCGAGGACGCCGTTCACGAACTGGACGAACTCGGGGTGCGTCAGCGAGATCCCGAGGCCGTACGGTTCGTCGCTGAACCGCTCCTTGAGCACCTTCGCGTACGGATCCTGCGCGGCGTCACCGGCCAGCACCGTGTCGTCACCGCTGATGCCCGCCGCCTTACCCTGCTGGAACAGCACCAGGCAGCCGGTGTCGGTGTCGGCGGTGACCGGGATGACCTGCGGGTTCTTCTTCTTGAGGTTCTCCAGGCTGGTGGATCCGGCCGGCGCGCAGATCTTCTGGCCGCTCAGGTCCGCGACCTTCGTCGCCTTCGAGTCCAGCTGGACGAGCGTCTTCTGACCGGAGCGGTAGTACTCCGCGGAGAACGCGATCTGGCCCCAGCGCTCGCAGTTGATCGTCATGTTCCGGGCGACGATGTCGACCGGGTTCTTGGTGTCGCGCAATGACGGGATCCGGGCCGGGCTGGAGATCACCCGCAGCTCGAGGTGGCCCTTCCAGGTACCGAAGATCGCAGTGGCGACGGCCTTGACCATGTCGATGTCGAAGCCCTCGATCTGCCCGCTGATCGGGTTCCGGGCGCCGAGGTGCAGGCTGTCCGCGGACACGCCCGCGATCAGCCGGCCGCGGTCCTGGATCGCCCGCATGTAGGTGCTCGCCGGCATCTGCATCGGAGCCGGCTGGCTCGCGAGCGGGTTGTACGACGCCAACGGGTCCTTGCCGTCGGAGCACCCCTGGTCGGTCGTACTAGCAGGCGCCGTGGCGGTGGACTCCGTCGGCTCCGCCGGGAGCTGGGTGGCTGCGTAGTTGCCGGAGCTGCAGGCGGTCAGTAGGAGGGCCGCGGTGGCGGCGAGTGGGATCAGCTTCTTCATCGGTACTCCTCCAGGCGCTGCGACATGCCCCAGGCGACCAGCAGGGCGGCGGCGATGCCGATCGGTACGCCGAGCCAGCCGATCGGCGGGAGGCCGTTGCGGGCGTCCTTCAGCTTGGACTGCACCGCCGTACTGGCGTCCTGCAGGTGGGCTGCCGACGTCTTGTCGAAGGTGTCGAAGGTCTTGATCGAGTTCGGGGAGGCCACGCTGCCGACCGCGTAGCTGACGGCGGTGTCCCAGTCGCCGCTGTCGTCCTTGGCGCGGACCTGCTGGTGCACGGCCTGGTACTGCTGCCAGGACGCCGGCAGCGCCGAGTCGTTGCCGCCGAGCTTGCCGAGCTGGTCGCGGACCTGGCCGGCCGCGGCGGTGTACGCCTTGTCGAACTCCTCGCCGGAACCGCGGGCGATCAGCGTCAGGCTCTCGTTCGAGCGGGCGTCGTACGCGGCGATCCGGGCGCGGGACAGGGCCAGCGTTCGCTCGTACTCCGAGTTGCGGGTGTCCTTCGCGGAGCTGGACGCGCCGGCCAGGGCGATGCCGCCGACCGCGGTGGTGAGCAGTACGAGAGCGGCGCCCGCGGCGATCGGGACGTTCAGGTAGCGGTGTGTACGGCGGGCGAGCCAGCGCAGCGTGACGCCGAAGACGACCAGGCTGAGCAGACCGCCGACGAGCACCCAGATCGTGCCGTAGCTGATCCCGTCGAACTCGGTGTCGACACGCTTCTCGTTCGCCTCGACCAGCGCCTTCACCAACGGCAGCGAGTCGTCCTGGAGGACGGAGTTCGCGTCCTTCAGGTACTGCGAGCCGATCGGCAGGCCCTGGCGGTTGTTCGCGCGGGCCTGCTCGATCAGGCCTTCGTACGTGATCAAGGTCTTGTTGAGGGCGCCCAGGACGTCACGGTCCGCGGGCTGCGCGGTCGCGGCCTCGGCGATCAGCCCGGCGGCCGCGGCGAGCGAGTCGACGAAGTGCTGGCGCTGCGCCGGCGGTTCGAGACCGCCGACCAGGAAGGCGTTGGTGGCGTCGGCGTTCGCGCTGACCAGGTTGGTGTGGATCGCCTGGATCCGGACCAACTGGGCCGCGTTCGCCTGCGCGCGGTCGAGGGCGCCGTCGGACTGGCTGAACCCCTGCGCCGCCGCGAGCCCGAACACCACGCTCATCGCCGCGGCGAGCAGCAGGAACGCGCGCATCCGGCCCGGCGTACCGGCGAACCACTTCGCGATCGCACCGCGGCGGTTCGCGGCCGGGGCGGCCGGTGCCTGCTGGGGTACGTTCGCGGCCGGGCCCGGCGACCAGGTCGCGGGCGGCGCACTCTGCGTCTGTGTCACGCCTGTTCTCCTTGCTCGTTCGGGTCCTCGTCAGGGTCCTCGTCGGGCGCCTCGGTGAGGTCCGCGGCGAGGATCTGACGCAGTTCGTCGGTGGTCGGTGCCGTGACGTCGCGGAGCCGCCAGGCCTGCCGGCCGATCGCGGCCTCCAGTACGTTGCGCGCGAACCGGCCGTTGCCGAACGAACTGTCCCGCGCCGTCCCCGCGAGGATCGCCTGGAACTCGTCCAGCGCCTCCGGCACCAGCTCGTAGTCCGCGGCGTCGGCGAGTCCGGTGAGGATGTCGGTGAGCTCGGTGTCGCTGTAGTTCTCGAACTCGATCGTGGTCCGGAACCTGCTCGCCAGGCCGGGGTTCGCGGCGATGAACGCCTGCATCGGTTCGGGGTACCCGGCGACGATCACGACCAGGTCGTCGCGCCGGTCCTCCATCTCCTTCACCAGCGTGTCGACGGCTTCTCGCCCGTACTGGTCGGCGCCTGTCCCCGTGACATCAGCGCCCGAGGTCAGGCTGTACGCCTCGTCGATGAAGAGCACGCCACCGGCCGCGGACTCGACCACCTCGGCGGTCTTCGTCGCCGTCTGCCCGAGATACCCGGCGACCAGCTCCGACCGGTCCACCTCGACGAGTTGCCCCTTCGAGAGCAAGCCGAGCGCCTTGTAGATCCCACTCACCAGCCGCGCGACCGTCGTCTTCCCCGTCCCCGGATTCCCCACGAACACCAGGTGCCGGGTGATCGTCGCATTCTTCAGCCCGGCCTCGGCCCGCAGCTTCTCCACCCGCAGCACAGCAACCTGCCGATGCACTTCCTGCTTGACCCGAGCCAACCCCGTCAGCCCATCAAGCTCCCCCAGCAGTTCCTCCACCGACCGAGCCGGCTCCACCTCAACAGCAGCACTGGCAGCAACCCCCACCACACCCGCAGCGCCCGGGCCTGCAGCGTCCGCATCCGCGGCGCCCGAGCCCGCGGCGCCGGAGCCCGCTCGGCCGGCCGGTGTGCTACTCCTCAGGTCGGCCGTCGGCTTCGCCGACGTAAGTGGTGTTGACAGCGTGCGCACGCCTGCGGCTTGCAGTTGTGCGGCAGCTGCAACCGACGCGTTTCCTACCACCCGCATCGTCGGCTCGCCCAACCCGCAAGCCGCCGACGCCAGCTCCGCGAGCGCCTCGGCGTACGCCGTCTGCTCCACCGACCCGCTCGCGATCAGCTCCGTGAGTACTGCGGTCGGCGCACCACGCCACCGCCGTCCACGAACAGCAGCATCGAAGAAGTCCTGCGTCGTACCGCCCGGGACCGCCTTGCCCCAATCCGCGGCCGCGCCCGGCGCCGACTCAGCCAGCGCAGCTGCCAACGCGAGTCCCTCCGACCGAGCGGTTTCCTCGGCGACGCCGGCGCGAGCGGCGACGGTGAGCAGCGACGACAGCGCCTCCGGTAGTCCCCCCGTGCCGCTCATGAGCCTCCTCGTCCAGGTGGTGGTGCCAGTGGTCCGGCCGGTCCGGGATCCGGCGGCGGGGTCGACTCGGTCGGGCCGAGCGCCAAGCCTCCGCCGGTGGAGCCGGTGCCGAACTTCTCCTGCAGGAACCTGCCATGCGTGATCAGCGCCGCCGCGTCCGCCCGGTTCACCGCGTCGAACACCTTGTCCATCGTCGCCGCCAAGAGGTCCAACTGGTCGATGAGCAACATCAGCGAGGTCTTGCCGCGATCGACCGGCCGGGTGTCGGCCCACTGCCGCGGCAGTCGCAGGTACCCGCCGATCGCGTCCGGCAGGTAGTCCGTGCACGTCGCCATCACGGAGTACGCCTGCGCGCTCCCACCGAGGTTCCCGAGCCGCGGAATCGTCTCCCGTACGACCCGAACCACCCGCCCGACCCGCGACGCGACCACAGCCGGTACGGCGCCGCCGGCGACCAGTTGCTCGACCCGGACCAGCGCCGCCAGCAGGTCGTCGTTCGTCGGCGGACCGGGCACCGGGGCAGGCTCGGGCTCCTCCTTGCGACCGGTCAGCCGCGCAAAGAAGTCACCGAGCGCCATACGTCCCCCGTCCTCAGGCGTCGATCAGCGACCGAGGTTGAGGTCGAGGCTGCCGTGTACGACCTGCTGGTTCTGCTGCGCGACCCGGTCGAGGTACGAACGCGACTTGGTCACCTCGTTCTCCAGCGTGCCGATCGTCGCCGCCATGTTGTCCAGCGCCTCGCCCTTGAACGTGTCGATCGCGTCCATGGTCGCGTAGATGTTCGCGAACGCGGCCTGCAGTTGCGGCAGTCCGATGGTGGCGGACGCGGCCTGCTGCTGGATCGCGACCGAGTTGTCCTTGAGCATCTGCGACGTGCGCTCGATCATCCCGCTGGTGGTGCTGTTCAGCGCGGTGATCTGGTCCAGCACGAGCTTCTGGTTGCCGAGCGCCTGCGCGACGATGACGGCCGTCCGCAGCGCCGACACGGTGGTGGTCGACGCGCGGTCGACGCCCTTGATCAGCTCGATGTTGTTCTTGATCACGATGTCGATCGCCAGGTAGTTCTGGATCGACACGGCCAGCTGGGTGAGCAGGTCCTGGTGCTTCTGCCGGACGTAGAACAGCACGTCCTCGCGGAACGCCTTCGCCTTCTCCGGGTTCGTCGCCTCGAGCTCGGCGATCGCCGCGGACAGCCGCGCGTCCAGGCGCTCGGCGACGTACACGTACTGGTTCAGCCGGGTCATCGCGTCCCAGAGCTGCTGCTTCTCCAGGTTCAGCGCGGCGTTGTCCTTGCCGAGCTCGTCCTGGCCGTTGCGCAGGCTGTGCAGGATGCCCTCGAGGTGACTCTGCGCGCTCTGGTACTTGCGGAAGTAGTCCTCGATCTTGTCGCCGAACGGGATCATCCCGAGCAGCTTCTTCGGCCCGGTCGCTTCCTTCGGGTCCAGGTCCTCGACCGTACGGCGCAGTTCGAGCAGCGTCTTGCCGACCGTCGAACCCTCCGACAGGCCGCCGCTCTGCAGCGCCCGCACCGGCGACTGCAGCAGCCGGTTCGAACTCTCGGCGGCGGACCGGATGTCGACGTCGCCCATACTCCGCACGTCACTGGCCTTGGTGGCGAACTCCGGCGACCGCGGCTCGGCCGCCATCAACCCGGTCAGGAACGCATCCACCTTGCTGTCCAGCCCCGGCAACGCGGCCGGGTCGACGGCCGGCGCCATCGTCGGCGCGGCGGTCTCGGCGACCGGCTGTGACGGCGGCGGCGCGGTCAGTATCAATCCCGGCGCGGTGGCCGTCGGCGGCTGCAACGGTGCCGCGGCAGCAGGCTGAGCGGCAGCGGTGTTGTCGGCTTCAGTCATCGTGTTCCCCTCCGGAAGACGCCCCTGGTACTCCCGTGACGCGCGCCCAATCTAGTCGGTTCCGGGCCGATCTTGTGCTGTCGTTGCGTAGTCGTTGCCGGGTCAGCAAGGTGTGTGCCAGACGCCGCGAGGCGATATCCGTGGTTGGGCGAGCACTGGTAGTCCAGGGAGCGCCTGTCCGAGCTGCCACTTTTCCAGATTTTTCCATTTCTTCTGGGGTTGACCTAACGCTGAGTAATCCTCAGACTAAAAGGCTCGCCACGGAACGGCGGGCCTCGGCGGTCGGCGCCGTCCGGGCGGATCGTTTCGTGGAGGGGGAGAAGTTTGTCTGGATCAATCGATGACGCGCGCCTCAATCTGGTGCGGGCCAAAGCGAACGATTGGGCGGCCAGCCTGATCGATCTTGGCCATCGCAATACTCTGCTGCACTTTCGCGATACCAAGACGGCAAGTCTGGACCTATCTGCGGCGAGTCCGCAGCAGCTCCGGTTACTGCTGACAGGTTCGTCGGTCAACTTGCGTGGTTTGTTCGGAGAACCGGACGATCACCGCGACGCTTGTACGCGGGCGAGAAACCTGAAGCGTCGGATCGTGGCGCTGGAGGAGGAACAGGGTATTCAGGCCGGCCGAATCGCGCACGGCCTGATCAAGGTCTCGGCACAGAGTCGGGGTGCTGCGAGGGTTGCCTCCTCGCTCCGAGCGCCATTGTTGTTGCGGGCCGTCGAGATCCAGGCAAAGACGGTGAGCGAGAGCGACTACAGCCTTCGCGCCGGTGATGAGGTCGAAGTCAACCCGGTGCTGCTCTATGCCTTGGTCAGTGAGCATGGCGCCGAGCTCGATCTGGATGTTTTTACTGACGAGCTGAATGGTGCGCTGGCAGCGAACGAGGACCCCGCTGAACAGCTGGAGGCTGTCTTCGCACGACTCCAGAGCGTCCTTGGCGCGCAAGACATCGTGGCGGATCTGGAAGCACGAGTCACCATCGGGCTGTTCAGCTACGAGAAGCTTCCGATGGTGCAGGACCTGCAACGCTCCACTGAGTTGCTGGCGCAGAACGCCGTCATCGCGTCGCTCGCGGGCGACAAGGGTGCCGAACAGGAACTTCTTGTCGAAGGACGATCGGCCTCCGCCGTCGATATCGATCGCATCGAGCCGATGGATGAAGTACTCGTGCAGGATGCCGATTCCTCACAGGAGCTGGCCATCGCAGCTGCGCTTGCTGGCCAGAACGTGCTGATTGAAGGCCCACCGGGTACAGGCAAGAGTCAAACCATTGCGAACATCATCGCTGCTGCTGCATGGCGCGGTCTCAAGGTCCTCTTTGTCGCCGAGAAACGCGCGGCGATCGAGGCAGTAACGCAGCGACTTGCTGACGTCGACCTCGACAACCTGGTCCTGGACCTGCATCAACAGAAGCTGAACAAGCGTCAGCTCGCACAGCAGCTGACACAGAGCCTCGATCGTGCAGCTACCGAGTTGCCGGTTCAGATCGAAGGTCTTGCGTCCGAGTACGCGGGACGCCGGAGTCGGATCATCGCCTACAGCGATGAGTTGCACTCCGTACGCCAGCCATGGGGAATGTCGGCGTATCAAGTCCTGGAGGCATCGTTCACCATCGAACAAGGCGCTGAGACCCGAATCCGGTTTCGCAGCCGGGACCTCCGTGCGCTGGATCGGGAGACGGTCAAGGCAGTCACGCAGGAACTCCGAGACTTCGTCGACTCAGGAGGTGCGCGCGTCTTCCGCGGGGAGTCGCCGTGGTCACACGCGACCGTTCGTACCAACGATGACATCCGGACGGTCCTGGCGGAGCTCGACGAGTTGAATGGCTCGACGCTTCGGCGAAGCACCGATGACATGGAGTGGCTGCTGCGCGAGACGGGCCTGGCCAAGCCGACGTCAATCGCCGAATGGGAGGAGGTTCTGGACCTTCTCGGTGGCATCTCCGAGGCCGTATCGGAGTTCGGCGAGGACATCTTCCAAGAGGACCTGGACTCGCTCTATCTGGCCACAGCAGATCGTGCGGTCCGCAAAGCTGAAGGAGTTCGCATGCCATTCGGTATGCGAAGGAAGCTGATCAAGGCCGTCCGGGTGCGGTCGAGGCGCGGAATCACGAAGCGACGCGACCTGAACAGAGAAATACTGCTGCTTCGTAGCCGGCGTGATCTTTGGCTTCGACTGTCGACCGACCAACGTGCGCCGATGAGTGTCCATGGGCTTGCAGACATCACGACGCACTACCGGACACTTCGAACTCAGCTCGCCGCGGTCGCGTTGTGCACGCGGCTCGACGATCTTGAACAGCGTCCCGCCGAGCACGTAGGGAACACACTCGACGAACTCGATGAAGATCGGGACACGCTGTGGCAGATGCCCAAGCTGACGGGTCTCAAGCAGAAGTTCGGGCAGCTCGGGTTGAGCCGCCTGCTCGACGAGATCATCCAGTCGGACGCGGACGCTGATCAGGCGGCGGCGACGCTGCGGTTCGCCTGGATACGGTCACTGATGGATGAATTCAAGCTTGAGTCACAGGCACTTCGTGACTTCGTGGCCAAGAATCACAGCCGATCTGTTGCTGAATTCGGAGCAATGGACGTCTCTCTCCGAGACGCGGCGCCTCGGCGGATCCGCCGAGAGGTGGCCCGTCGGCTGAGCGAAGCGTGCGATGCGTATCCGGAGCAGAGCCAAACCGTGCGCAAGCAGGCCGCCCGCAAGACCGGTCACATGCCGCTGCGTCGGCTGGTCGAGACCGCACCGGACGTACTCCTCGCCGTGCGGCCGTGCTGGGCAATGTCGCCGTTACTCGTCAGCAAGACTTTGCCGGCCGCTTGCCTATTCGACATCGTCATCTTCGACGAGGCAAGCCAGATCCTGCCCCAGGACGCGGTCACGTCGATTGTTCGCGGTCGCAAGATCGTGGTGGCTGGTGACGATCGGCAGCTCCCGCCGTCGATGTACTTCCAGCGCATGCTGTCCGGGACCGAGGACGACGATGAGGAAGACGACGCAGGCGATCTCGGCAAGTATGAGTCCATCCTCGCCCGTCTGAGCAGTCTGCTCACGGATCGGCACATGTTGAAGTGGCACTACAGGAGTAGGGACGAGCGGCTCATCAGCTTCTCCAACAAGGAGATCTACGGTGGTGAGCTGGTCACCTTCCCGGGGACGCTCGAAGGCCCACCGATCACCTTGGACCTGGTAAATGGGATCGCTCAGCCTGGACAGGACGGTTCGGCGCCGGCTGAGGTTGCAAAGGTTGTCGAACGGATCGTTGAACACGCGCAGCAGCGTCCGGACGAAAGCCTCGGCGTCATCGCTATGAGCCAGCGGCACGCTGACAGGATCGAGATGGCGCTACGTGCGGCGCTGCGAGAGCGGCCTGAGCTCGAGGGCTTCTTCGGCGACAACGGCGGCGCATCGCGGCGCTTCTTCATCAAGAACCTCGAACGAGTACAGGGCGACGAGCGAGACTCGATCATCCTGTCTGTTGGCTACCCGCGCCGGGCAGACGGTCGGGTGTCGCGTAACTTCGGGCCATTGAACCAAGAGGGCGGCCAAAGGCGACTCAATGTCGCCGTGACCCGGGCGAAGCGTCGGATGACGGTAGTGTCATCGTTCTCGGCAGCTGACCTCGAGCCCAGGCTGGACCCTACGGGTGCAGAGCTGCTGCGGCGCTTCCTCGACTTCGCCGAGCACGGCGGTGACCTCGCAAAAGTGGGTCGTCTCTTCGAGACTGGACTGAACGGATTCGAGGACAGCGTTCGGCGGGCATTGATCGAGTCCGAGGTTCCGGTCTACCCGCAGTGGGGGTTCTCTGAGGGTTACCGGATCGACTTCGCACTCGGAGATCCTGACCAACCGGGACGTCTGGTCCTCGCCCTGGAGACGGACGGGGAGCGGTATCACCACGCCCACAGCGCGCGCGATCGGGATAGGCTGCGGCAGTCCCATCTCGAGAATCTGGGCTGGCGGTTTCATCGGCTTTGGTCGACGGCATGGTTCACCGACCCAGATGGTGAGCTCGAACGGATCCTGGAGGCCTGGCGGATCGCGCTCAAGGAGCCAGCCTCGGCAACGGAGACGGTGGATCCGGCCGCGGTCGAGGGGTCGCACGAGTCGATTGGTACTGACCGGCCGGCGCCGATCGAAGTGCGACAGGCACCCAAGCCACGTATCCGACCTGGTTACAAGATCAGCGAATACACGGATCGGGAGCTGACGGCGCTGTTTCGATGGCTGCTGTCGGACGAGTTGTATCTCACGAAGGACGCGCGTCTCGAGCAAGGGCTGCGCGAGCTCGGATTTCAGCGGCGGGGCAAGGTAATCGTCGATCGGCTGACCCGAGCGTTGGAGATAGTCATGGCGGAGAAGGGGGGCAGCAAGTGACGCGGCGGATGCTGGACGACCGGACCATTGAGCGGCTGGCCAAGATCATCGTTGACCAGGATGGACCGTACAACCGGCGCGGATATGAGCTGGAGGGGCTGCTGCGACGCGCGGCCTGGACAGACCCCCCGGAGTACGACGGATCGCAGCGAGTACTCTGGCTCGCAGACCAGATGTCGAACCGAAACGGCACTCTCGACGTCGAGCACCTCATTTGCCGAGTGTGCGACCCCATCGAATACGACGGCGGTGCCGCCGTGGCGAAGGACTTCCTGGATCAGGTCAACAGCGTTCTTCGGGCGGAACAGCTCGTTGTGACTCTCGTCGGTCAGCGCCCGGTCCTCGCTGGGTTGTCGGCGAGCGACGGGGCACCGATGTTCAGCGAGCCGGAGGATCTCGAACGACGGCTCGTGGCGCTCGTTAAGGACGAGGCGGCCCGGACGATGTTGTCACGTCGGCTTGCGGAGACCAGGATCTGTGAAGCCAACGGGGCGTATACTTTTGCAATCATCGGTATCGGCAGCATGGTTGAGGGAATTCTGTTCGCCATTCTGCTGGAGCGCGACGCCGAGTTCCGCGCTGGTAAGGCACTCGGACGCGATCGGAAACCAGTTCGGCTGGATTTCGCATCGCTGGACTTTCTCATCAACCGAGCTCATGCGATGGGTTTCCTGCAATTCGACGCGACGAAGTTCATGCACAACGTCCGTGATTTCCGAAACTTCATCCATCCACGTAAGGAGTTGGCTGAGCAGCCCGACTTCGATCGAGACAGCGTGATGCTCTGTTGGGGTCCCGTCCGGGCGTTGCTTAACGACCTGGAGGAGAGGCTGCTCGGCACAGAATCGGCAGTCTCCAGCTGAGGGTGTTGCTCGCGGGACGTACGCTACGGGATACGTTCCGCGAGCAGCGCTAGCTGCGGCGGTAACTAACGAAGTCGAAGCCGTCGTGGGGTTCGCGGGCTGTCTCGGTCCAGTCCTGCGGGGTGAGGGCCGGGAACATGACGTCGCCGGTGGGGGATTGATGGACCTCGGTGAGTTCGAGGCGGTGGGCGTACGGGAGTGCCTGGCGGTAGATGTCGCCGCCGCCGGCGACGTGCAGGGTGCCGTCGTACTTCAGGGCGTCCTCGAGGGTGTGGGCGACCTCGACGCCGTCCGCGGACCAGTCGGGCTGGCGGGTGACGACCACGGTGCGGCGGCCCGGGAGCGGGCGGCCGATCGAGTCGTACGTCTTGCGGCCCATCACGAGCGTGTGGCCGAGGGTCAGCTGCCTGAAGTGCTGCAGGTCCTCCCGGATCCGCCAGGGCAGGTCGTTGTCCCGCCCGATCACACCGTTTTCTCCGACCGCCGCGATGAGGATGACACTCATACCGCGATGGGCGCCTTGATCCAAGGGTGCGGATCGTAGTTCTCGAGTTCGACGTCCTCGATCTCGTACTCATCAATCGCGCCACGGCGATTGAGCTTCAGGGTCGGCAGGGGGCGCGGCTCGCGTGAGAGCTGCAGCTCGACCTGATCCAGGTGATTCAGATAGATGTGGGCATCGCCCATCGTGTGCACGAACTCGCCGACGTCGAGGCCTGTCTGCTGAGCGATCATGTGGGTCAACAGAGCATAGGAAGCGATGTTGAACGGAACGCCCAGGAATATATCGGCCGAGCGCTGGTACAACTGGCACGACAGGCGGCCATCAGCCACATAGAATTGGAACAGCGTGTGGCAGGGAGGGAGCGCCATGTCGTTGACGTCAGCAACATTCCATGCGCTTACGATGTGCCGCCGCGAGTCCGGATTAGTCTTGATTGACTCAATGACAGCTGAGATTTGGTCTATCGAGCCGCCGTCTGGTGTCGGCCAGGAGCGCCATTGGTGGCCGTAGACGGGTCCAAGATCACCGCAATGATCTGCCCACTCGTCCCAGATCCCGATCCCACGCTCTTGAAGCCAGTGGACGTTGGTGTCGCCCCTGAGGAACCAAATTAGCTCACCGACAACTGACTTGAGCTGTAGCTTCTTGGTCGTGACCGCAGGGAAACCATCGCTCAGGTCGTACCTTGCCTGGTAGCCGAACACACTGAGCGTGCCTGTTCCTGTGCGGTCCGTCTTCTTGGTGCCCTTGGCTCGCACGAACTCCAATAAGTCAAGATACTGGCGCACGCTGCGAGGCTAGCAGGTGGCGAGTCAAGTTCCGCACAGGCTGGCCGCTTGACGGTACGCGTCGTCGCAATCAACAACCTTGTTGGATCGCTCGGCGCTCGTAGAGCGTCAGGTACCGGACAAGATGAGCCTCCGTCGGGGGTCGAACGTCGCTGCCAGTCATCTCGTCGTGGACTTGGTGGTTTGAAAGACTGGCCGCGTGGACTTTGAACAGGTGTTGACGCTCGTCATTCGGGTCGAGAAGAGTGCACGGCCGGCGCAGACGGATGCGTTGGAGACGGCGGCTCGTGCGGTGCTGGCGATCCTTGCGGATGAGCGTTCGTACGGTGCAGGCGAGTGGGCCGCGGCGATGGCGGCCTGGCAGGACAACCGCATCCGCAAGATCACCAAACGTGCCCGGGGTGCCGAATGGCGCCGAGCCGAAGCTCTTCCAGGCATCACGATCACCGGTCACGGGTCCGGAGGCGAGACCGCCGAGGTGCGAGTGTTTCCGCCTACCGGGGTGGATGAGGTGCCGGTGGACCTGTTCAAGTTGCAGGTGAGCGGGACGGACTTCGAGGACACGGAGGAACCTCCGCCGGTGGAGGCCGGCCTACCCGTGCTGTGGGTCAACCCTGCGCTGGAGATGTCCAGCGGCAAGGCGATGGCGCAGGTCGGTCACGCGGCGCAGCTGGCCTGGTGGGTGCTCTCGGACGACGCGCGCAAGGAATGGCAGTCAGCCGACTTCGCCCTGGCTGTCCGCACGGCCACTCCGGCCCAGTGGGCGGAGCTGCTGACCACCGACCTCCCGGTAGTCCAGGACGCCGGCTTCACCGAGATCGCCCCCGGCTCGAAGACCGTGATCGCGGACCACCCTCAGCTCAAGCGGTAGTGCAGGTGGGTGACCCGGTCACCCTCGACGACGCGCGGATTGTCGAGCAGGACGTGCGGACCGACGTAGTCGCCGAAGAACTTCACGCCGGTACCGAAGACCACCGGCACCAGGTTGTACGCGATCTCGTCGACCAGGCCGGCGGCGATCGCCTGGCCGGTGATGTTGCCGCCGGTGATCACCACGTCCCGGTCGCCGGCGTGCTCCCTCGCGCGGGCGATCGTCTCCTCGACACCGTTGACGAACGTGAACGGCGCCTCCGGGAACGGCCAGTCCGTCGGCGGCTCGTGCGTGACGACGAACACGTGGTCGCCGACCGACGGCACTCCCTCCCAGCCGTTCGTGAGGTCGAACAGGTGCCGCCCGATCACGCACGACCGGACGTTCGGCCACGTCGACGTGATGTAGTCCGCGCTCGCCTGTGTCACCCGGAACGGCCGCCCGGGATCGGAGCCGTACACCTCGACGGTGCCGTTGTCGTACCAGTCGAACAGCGCCCCGACCTGGTCCCCGGGGTCCGCGACGTACCCGTCCAGCGACACCACCGCGGTCGCAATAACGTTGCCCATGGCTACTTCACCACCCGGTACGTGAGGTGTTGCGCGGCCGGTGTCGACACCGCGTCGATCAGCTCCACCGCGAACCCGGCGGACGGCTCCGCCGGCCACAGGGGCGTACCCGCACCCAGTACGACGGGAGCGACGTGCAGCCGCAGTACGTCGGCCAGTCCGTCCGCGAGCACCGCGTGGCAGATCTGCCCGCCGCCCATCACCACCACGTCCTTGCCGCCGGCAACCTCCTGCGCCTGCGTGACCGCCGCGGCCGGGCTGCCGACGAAGTGGAAGCGGTCGCCGAGCCGGGGGTTCGCGGGCGGATTGTGGGTGACCACGAACACCGGCGGGTTGATCTCGCCCGTCGGCTTCGCGCCGTACCCGAGCTCGTCGTTCCACCCGTCCGGAGCGTCGATCACGTCGAAGAGGTTCCGTCCCTGCACGACCGCGCCGCTGGCGGTGAACGCCGCGTCCAGGACGGCCTGGTCCGCGTCGGTGCCGTGGAAGACCCACGCGTGCACGGGCTCGCCGCCGTCACCGAGGCCGTTGCCGACGCCGGCATTCGGCCCGGTCACGTACCCGTCCAGCGACACCGAGATGTCGACGACCACCTGGCCCATGATCAGGCCTCCTTCGCGAGTAGTTCGGCGAGCCGGTCCATCGAGTCGTTGACGCCGTCGGCCATGCCGTACTCGATCGACTGGTCGCGGGCCTCGATCGACGGGAACACTGACCGCTGGTGCAGCCGGACGCCCTTCTCGGTCGGCTCGAGCTGCATCTTCTCGATGCAGACCTCACCGGGAGCGCCTTCCCACTCGAAGGTCTGGATGACCAGCTTGTCCTGTTCCACGGTGTGGAAAACCCCGCGGAAAGCGTATTCGCCGTTCGCGTCGCGGTGGATGTAGCGGTACTTGCCGCCGGGCCGTACGTCGTACTCCTCGATGGTCGCCTCGAGGTCGCGCGGGCCGAGCCACTGGGCGACCAGGTCGGCGTCGGTCATGATCCGGAACAGCTGCGCCGGGGTGGCCTCGAAGTCCCTGGTGATCTCGACGAACGGAGTACCTGCGGGGGTGTTGATCGTGGTGCCGCTCATTGTCCTTGCTCCTTGAGTAGTTCTTCGATCCGACGGAAACGGCGTTCTGTTTCGAGGCGGTACTCGTCGATCCAGCTTGTGAGTGCCTCGAGCGCGGCCGGCACCAGGTGGCACGGGCGGCGCTGGCCGTCCCGGGTCCGGGTGATCAGCCCGGCGGCCTCGAGCACCTGGATGTGCCGTGATACCGCCTGCTTGGTGATCGGGAACGGCTCGGCCAGCTCGTTCACCGTGGCCGGGCCGCGCGACAGCCGCGCGATCATCGCCCGCCGGACCGGATCCGCGAGCGCCGCGAACGACCGGTCGAGCTGATCTTCGTCAACCGCCATCTTTATCAACCGTTCCCTTGATCAACCGATACGTTGACTATAGGAGCGGAGCGCGGCCCACGTCAAGGAGTGCTCAGATCGTTTCGAAGCCCGCCATCATCGCCATGTCCTCGTGCTCGAGGTTGTGGCAGTGGATCAGGTACTTGCCCTTGTGTGCGCTGAACCGGACCAGCACCTCGACCACCTCGGCCGGCCGGATGTCCACGGTGTCCTTCCACCCGTGGTCGTACTCCGAGAGCTTGCGCTTCCCGCCCCGGGTGAGTACCTGGAACGGCGCGAGATGGACATGCACGGGATGGTGTACGTCGGTCACGAACGTCCAGATCTCGTACTGGTCGAGCTTCACCTGCGCCTGCATCACCTTGGGGTCGAAGGCCTTCCCGTTGATCGTCCAGCCGCGGTGGCCGCCGGCGTCGCCGCGCCGGAACCGCCACTCGCGCCGGACCACGCCGCTCGGCTGGGGCGTCACGGCGTACGACGAGAGCGTCGCCGGGATGCGGGTGTCGTCGACGGCCCTGCGGGCGATCTTGAAGCGCATGACGTTCGCGTTGCCGTCGAGCTTGTTGACGACCGTGACCTCGTCGCCCGGCCGGTATTGCGAGAAGTCCACGATCACGTCGAACCGCTCGGCCGGCGCGATCACCAGCGTGGCGTGCTCGATCGGCTTGTCGAGCAGGCCGCCGTCGCTGCCGATCTGCACGAACGTCGCGGGGCCCTTGTCGAAGGCGAGCTCGTACCGGCGGGCGTTCGCGGCGTTCAGGATCCGGAAGCGGTACCGGACCGCGTCGACCTCGTGCACCGGCCACGGGGCGCCGTTCACCAGCGTGACGTCCGCGACGACACCTTCCATGTACGCCGGCTCGACGCCCGGGCCGTCCTTCAGCGCCGGGTACAGAAAGGAGCCGTCGGCATCGAACGCACGGTCCGCGATCACCAGCGGGACCTCCCGATCGCCCTTCGGCAGCGGGAGGTTCTCCTCCTCGGCGTCCCGGACGATGTGCAGCCCGAACAGGCCGTGGTAGACCCGCGGGGCGGTGTAGTCCATCGTGTGGTCGTGATACCAGAGGGTCGCGGCGCGCTGGGCGTTCGGGTACGTGTACGTCCGCTTGCCCATGGTCATGTCGCCGCCCGTCATCATGTGGCCCTCGTGGCCGCCGTTCGTGGGCATGATCAGGTCGAGCGGCCAGCCGTCGCTCGGCGCGGGCGTATGGCCGCCGTGCAGGTGGACGACGGTGGACACGTCGAGCTGGTTGACCTGCTCGATCACGGTGGTCCGGCCGCTGCGGACGTCGAACGTCGGCCCGGGCAGCAGGCCGTCGTACCCCATGATCTGGGTCTTCAGGCCGGGCAGGATCTCCAGGTCCGCGGTGCGCTGGACGACCTGGTAGTAGTCGGCCTTCGCGTCCGAGCGCAGCGGCTTCTTGACCGGCGGGATCGGCAGTGGGACCTGGAACGGTGCGGGGAGTTTCGCCTTGCTGCGCAGGAGTTCTCCGGCCTGTGCCGGGCTCGCCTCCTGGCCGCAGCTGGTCAGGGTGAGCGCGGCGCCGGCGCCCCCGGTGACGGCCAGGAAGCCGCGGCGGGACATGGTCATTTCTTCGCCTCCTGGCGGTTCTGGCGGGCGGACCTGCGGAAGGACCAGACCGTCATCCACAGCACGGTGCCGACGATCGCCGTACCGAGCGGGATGTGGACGGCGAAGTTCTGCAGGTAGCCGTAGGTGAGCTGGACGAACTCGGCGATCATCAGGACCGGCGAGAGGATCGCGGGCCAGATCCGGCCGCGGCCGGCCAGCGTGTAGCAGGCGGCGACGATGCTCTGGGTGAACGCGATCATCCAGACCGATCCGCCGATCGTGGCGTGGAAGTTTGTCATCGCGTCGACGTTGCCGGACAGGAAGTAGCCGGCCGCGATCGGCTGCGCGACGATCAGGATCGCGTGCAGGACCAGGACGATCCGCAGGAGCCACAGGCTGACCCGCGGGCGGCGGACGGTGGTCGGCGGTGGTTCGACGACGGTCATGCCGGCCTCCGGTTGATCCAGAAGGCGAACGCCACGATGCTCGCGACCAGCGCGACGCCGAGCGGGATATGAATCGCGAGCTGCCGGCTGTACCCCATCGCCGGCTGCACGACCTCGCCGGCCACGATCAGCAGACTGACCGCGGGCGCCACCCAGCGGCCGCCGGCCCGCCACCAGAACGTTGCTGCCAGCAACTGCACGAGTCCGGCGGCGACCAGCACCTCGGCGGTGTGCTCGTGCATCCGGATGCCGAGCGGCGTGCCGTTCAGGTACACCCCCGCAAACACCGGCTGCAGGCAGACCAGCACCGCATGCAACCCGGCCGCACTCCGCAGTGCGTAGAGAACCTTCATGTAGACAGACAATAGTAGTCTGGCTACATGTAGATCAATCAGGTATCTCCCGGAGGGGTCAGGTCAGGCCTCCCAGGGGTGCGACCGTGATGCCGGCGCGTTCGCAGACCCAGTGCGGGTCGGGGCCGAGCTCGGGCTCGATCCGGAGCTCGTGGTCGTGCAGGTCGTCGCACGCCGTACAGCGCGGCCAGCGGGTGCCGGAGTCGACGAGGCGGTCCTGGACGTCCTGCGCGACCAGGCCGGCGATGTGCTCGGCGCCGTCCGGCCACTGGTCCAGCCACCACTGACGACCGGCGACGGCGTCCTCCAGCAGTGACACCATCACAGCGTCGTCGAAGCCGCGCGCGGCGAGATCGTGCAGCACCAGCGCCCGCGCCGTCAGCAATACCCCAGGCTCACTCATCACCCCCAGCCTGCCAGACCCCACCGACAACCCATCCCCGCCGAAGCGGTCTTTGAGCACCCACCAACCAGTTTTCTGCGGTGGAAATGGTTGGTGGGGGCTCAAAGTGATGGGGTCAGCTGCAGGTGGGGGTGGGGTCGATGCGGTCGGCGAGGCGGACCTCGCGTTCGGCGGCGGCACGGAGTACAGCGCCGATGCGGGCGCGGACCGGCGTCCGCGGTGCGTCGTACGGTTGCTGGGGAGCGTTCGGGAGGGCCGACTGGCTGAGGCTGCGGGCGTTGTCGACCGCGGTGTTGCCGGCGATGAAGTAGGTCATGGTGCTGCTCCCTCCTGAGAGCGTGGTCGATCGCCCCGGGAACCTCGTGGTTCCGGGGGGAAATGTGTGGTTGTCAGCGCCGCGGAGCCGGTCCGCTGCTGGAGCGGACGATCAGCTGGGTCGGCATCAGTTGCTGCCGCTCGGTGGTCGCCGGGTCCAGCAGGATCCGGCCGACCGCGCGGCCCTTGTCCTTGATCGGCTGCCGGACCGTCGTCAGCCCGGCGGCCGCGGCGGCCGGGATGTCGTCGAACCCGGCCAGCGTCAGATCGCGACCCGGGGCCAGCCCCCGGACCTTCATCGCCTCCAGCGCGCCGAGTGCCTGGACGTCGCTGAGCCCGACGATCGCGGTCGGCCGGTCCTGCGAGTCCAGCACGTACTCCGCGCCGCGCAGCCCGGAGGCGATCGCGTTGTGCCCGCCGGAGACGATCCGCAGCCGCGCGTCCGGCATCGCCTTCTGCAGGCCGCGGATCCGCAGCTCGCAGTCGGTGTACCCGACCTCGTCGACGGTCAGCTCCATCGGCCGCCCGCCGGCCGCCTGCGCGTTGTCGACCAGTACGACGACGTCGCGGTGGCCGAGCCGGGCCAGGTGCTCGCCCAGTTGCGCGGCCGCCTCGACCTCGTCGATCGCGACCCAGGACAGGTCCGGGTGGTCGCCCCGGTCGGTCGACACCGCGGGGATGCCGCGGTTCGCGAGGATCTCCAGCGCCGGGTGGCCGCCCGGTACGCAGAAGATCGCGGCCGCGTCGATCGCCGCCTGCTGGACGGCGTTGCTGCCGCCGGCGATGTCGGTCGAGCTGAGCGGCATCAGCAGCAGGCTGGTCGAGAACTCCTCGGCGACCTCCGCGAGCCCGGCGAGGAAGCCGACCGCGTACGGGTCCGAGAAGGCGTAGGCGAGCTTGTCGGTGAACAGCACCCCGACCGCGCCGGCCTTCCCGCTCCGCAGGGCGCGGGCGGAGGCGTCGGGTCCGGCGTACCCGAGCTCCTGGGCCGTCGTCAGGATCCGCTCGCGGAGCGCGGCGGACAGCTGGTCCGGCTTGTTGTAGGCGTTCGAGACCGTCGACGGCGACACGCCCACGGCCTTCGCCACGGTCTTCAACGTCACCCCGGCCATCTCCGCACACCTCTTCTGGATCGTTCTTCTAAATCGTTCTAGAAAAACGATACAGAAGCCCTCCGGAGAGTGCAACCGCAATACTGCGAGATGATGGCGCGCATGGGTTCGTTGCTGGAGATCATCGCGTTGCACCCGGCAGACGCGGAGGCGGCGCAGGAGGGTGGGGCGGACCGGCTGGAGCTGTGCGCCTCGATGGAGGCGGACGGGTTGTGCCCGTCGGTGTCGACGGTGAGCGCGATCCGCCGCGTCACCGACCTGCCGTTGCGGGTGATGCTGCGGCTGGAGAATTCGTTCACCACCGACGGCGCCGGCCTGAACCGGCTGACCGCGATGGCGCAGTCCTTCCTGTCCGCGGGCGCCGACGGGTTCGTGCTGGGGTTCCTGACCCCGGACAACCAGGTCGACGCCGAGTCCGTCGGCCAGCTGGTCAGCACCTTCCCCGGTACGCCGTGGACGTTCCACCGGGCGATCGACGCCGTACTGGAGCAGCAGCCCGCCTGGCGGGCGCTCCGGTCCCTGCCCGGGCTGGACTGCGTACTGACCGCGGGTTCGTCGATCAGCGTCAGCCACGGGCTGGACGACCTGTGCAAGCTCGCCAAGGAGGACCCGGCCGTGGCCGGCGTGATGATGGCGGGCGGCGGCCTGCAGCCGGAACATGTCCCGTGGCTGTACCAGTCCGGCGTACGCCGTTTCCACGTCGGTACGTCGGTCCGTCAGGACGGGTCGTGGACGAAGGCGTACGTGAACTCCCGCTTCGTCCGCTCGTGGCGCAACCTGCTCGACGCCCAGGACGCCCGCGAATGATCTTGATCGACCCGCCCGCCTGGCCGGCCTGGAACCGGATCTGGTCGCACCTGGTCAGTGACGAGTCCTACGAGGAGCTGCACGCGTTCGCGAAGGCCGCGGGCATCCCGGCGCGCGGCTTCGACCGGGACCACTACGACGTGCCCAGCGACCGGTACGACGACCTGGTTGCGGCCGGCGCCGTACCGGTCTCCAGCCGGGAGCTGGTCGAGCGGCTGATCGCGTCCGGGCTCAGACACAGGAAACGGCCCTCAACGGATTGAGGGCCGTTCCTGATCAGTCGAGCAGTTCGGTCACGGTGCCGGCGGCGACCGTGTGGCCGCCTTCGCGGACCGCGAAGCCGAGGCCGACGTCCATCGCGACCGCCTTCTCCAGCTCCACGCCGAGCTCGATCGTGTCGCCGGGCATCACCAGGGCGATCTCACCCAGGTCGATCCCGCCGGACACGTCCGTGGTCCGGAAGTAGAACTGCGGCCGGTAGTCCGCGGCGAACGGCGTGTGCCGGCCACCTTCGGCGGTGGACAGCGCGTGCAGGTTCGCCCGGAACTTCCGGTGCGGTTGCACGCTGCCCGGCAGCGCCACCACCTGGCCGCGACGGACCTCGTCGCGCTTCACGCCCCGCAGCAGCACGGCCGCGTTGTCGCCCGCGTCCGCGGACTCCAGCGACTTGCCGAACGTCTCCAGACCGATCGCCGTACTGGTCACCGTCGGGCCGAGGCCGACCACCTCGACCTGGTCGCCGAGCTTCAGCGAACCGCGCTCGACGGCACCGGTGACGACGGTGCCACGACCGCTGATCGTGAGCACGTTCTCGATCGGCATCAGGAACGGCTCGCCGAGCTCACGGTCCGGTACCGGCACGTAGTCGTCGATCGCGTCCAGCAGCTCGCCGATCGCGGCGGTCCACCGCGGGTCGCCTTCCAGCGCCTTCAGCCCGGAGACCCGCACGACCGGTACGTCGTCGCCCGGGAAGCCGTACTCCGACAGGAGTTCGCGGACCTCCAGCTCGACCAGGTCGAGCAGCTCCGGGTCGTCGACGGTGTCGGCCTTGTTCAGCGCGACCACCAGGTACGGCACGCCCACCCGGCGCGCGAGCAGGACGTGCTCCCGCGTCTGCGGCATGGCGCCGTCCTGCGCGGAGACGACCAGGATCGCGGCGTCCACCTGGGCGGCACCGGTGATCATGTTCTTCACGTAGTCGGCGTGCCCGGGCATGTCGACGTGCGCGTAGTGCCGGGTCGCGGTCTCGTACTCGACGTGCGAGATGTTGATCGTGATCCCGCGCTGCAGCTCCTCCGGTGCCCGGTCGATGCCGTCGAAGGCGACGTACCGGTTCACGTTCGGGTCGCGCTCGGCGAGCACCTTGGTGATCGCGGCGGTCAGGGTCGTCTTGCCGTGGTCGACGTGACCCATCGTGCCGATGTTGAGGTGCGGCTTGGTCCGCACGAACTGGCTCTTGGCCATGAGTTTTCCTTTGCTGTACAGAAGATTCGGGTGAGAGCCAGGACCCTCCGGCAAGCCCGCACAGCGCTGTCACCGCGTGAGGGGGCCGGTCAGAGCCACCCTCCTCCGCGGGTCCTGCTCAGCAGGAGGAGGGTCGGCTTCGGGCTGAATCGACTGCGGCAGCCCGCGTGGGAGCGCCTGGCAGGCACTGGCCTGACAGGTCGAACTCGAGAACCACGCGGAACATGAGCATCACGGTAGATATCAACCGTGCCCGGGGCAACAGAATTCCCGGGGGTCAGTTGAGGGCGAAGAGCCTGGTGCCGTCGGAGAAGATCGGGCGGGCGGCGGCCACCGTGACGGCCGGCTTGTCGCAGGTGACGACCTCGGACTTGGCGACCGCCTGGGCGTTGGGGCCGGCCAGGATCGGCCGGGGCTGGATGCCGTTGGACCCGATCAGCACCGGCGAACAGCGCCCGTCGGCCTGCGGCATCAGCGTGACGACCCGCCCGTCCGGCAGCAGCCCGAACCCGTCCCGCGGGTACTCGGGGTGCTGCAGCTTCGGCGGGACCTGCAGCAGGTGGTGCCACTGCGGCGTACCGTCGGCGGGGCTCGACGCGGACACGTCGTACGTCTGGGGCTGTCCTGAGTCGTTGCCGGTGCGGCAGGTGATCAGGACGAGGGACGCGTGCGTGGCGGCGAGTTGTGAGTCGCAGGACGACGAGCCGAGTCGCGGGCGTGGTGTGCCGGGGACGGGCGACGTCCAGAGCAGGTTGCCGGTGCTGGTGTCCACGGACCACTGGTAGAGCGTGCCGCCGGCCGCACCGGTCCAGAGCAGCCCGGAGACCTCACGGGTGTCCGGTACCGAGACCAGCTCGCCGACCCACGTCGACGGGTCCAGTTCGGCGCTCAGGTCGATCCGGGAGCCCAGGTTGACCTCCCACTTCTGGGCACCGGTCTTGAGGTCCAGCCCGCGTACGACGGCTCCGTTGCCGCCACAGGCGTCCACGACGACGGCCTGGTCGCCGACGAGCGCGCCCTGCGTCACGTTGCAGCGCACCTGCGCCCGCCAGTGCGTCGGGCTGCTCACGCCGTGCGAGACGACGTAGTTGCCTTCCGCCACCAGGAGCTGGTCCGAGTCGACGGCCAGCGCCGTACCGTCCGAGTCGACCTCGGTCAGCACCTTCCCGCTCACGGCGTCCAGTACGGCGTACGTCGGTAGTTTGACGCCAGTGGGTTCCTGCGAGCGTGGGAGGTGTGCGGCGACGACCTGGCCGTCCGACGAAACCACCAGGCCGCGGGAGCCGCTGGACGCAGCGTCCTGTACGTCGGCCCGCGAATACCGCCAGCGGATCTGGCCCGTGGCCGCGTCGGACATCACGACACCGTCCGAACGCAGCTCCGCGACGCCGCCCGCCGTACCGGTGATGGCACCCGTTGCCGGGACCTCCCGGCTCCAGGCGAGCGTCCCGTCGAGCTGTACCGGCTGTTGCGTCGGCTGGATCGTTGTGGTCGTGCTGACCGTGTTGGCGGTCTCCAGCCGTGCCTGCACGAAAGGCTCGCCGGCCGAGACCACGACCCACGCCAGCAACGCTCCACAGACAACCGTGGCACCAATGCCCACCCAACGCGGTGGTGCTTGCGCGTACGCCGGTGCAAGGCGCAGCCGTAGCGCCAGCGCCAGCAACGCACCGGCGAGTACTAGCGCCGCGGACGCGATCAGCAGGTACGGCCAGCGCTCCGACATCGCCGCACCGGGCTGAGCAGCCGGCCAGCGCCACCAGCACACGCCGACCGCGATCAGCCCGACGGCCGCGAAGACGATCGCCGGGACGGTCACCAGCCGCCGCTGCGTCCGGCGGAACCACGCACAGGTCAGGGCGGCCGCAACCGCCGTACCGGCGATCGGGGCCCAGACCGGGAAGCCGCTGACGTCGTTCGGCTCGGCCGGCCACTTGGCCGCCGCTCCGAGACCGCGGCCGAGCAGCACCGAGGACGCGACCACCGCGCCGAGGGCGGCGCCGAAGTAGACGACCGGGATCAGCCCGCCGATCGGCCGGGCTGCCCTAGGGCCCAGGGCTTCGACCTCCCGCGTGAGGTTCTCCCGGGCCGATCTCTCCCATTCCTCGTGACCCCTGGGGGTCGCGTACAGCCGGGTCTCGCTGAGCGCCTGCAGGAACGCCATCCGCCCGCGGGCGAAGTCCCGGTCGGCGACATGGTGGTACTCCTGCCGGATCCCGGCGGCGTACTCGTCGTACCGGGCCTGCGGCAGGCTCAGGATCCGCAGGTCGGCGTCGCACAGCACGGCGCCGTTGCGGTCGTCCGCGGCGCAGTCGTGCTTGGCGGTCAGCCGGACCAGCCGCCCGATCTCCGCGACCCGGTCGGCGTTCACGCCGTACGCCGCGAGTTCGAGCTCGGCGAGCTGGGCCGACACCTCCTCGTTCTCGCCGGGGTCGGCCTGCGGGTCGTAGATCGCGTCGTGGAACCAGGCCGCCAGCCGGACGGTGTCCGCGTCGTCGGCGTACTCGGCCAGCTCGTCGATCGTCGCCAGCACCTCGGTCAGGTGTTGCCGGTCGTGATAATGCCGATGTTGCTCTGCGTAACGAGCCAGCAGATCGTCGCCCAACGGCTGCGCGTGCGGCAGCAGGCGATTCCACTGGTCGCGCAGGTCCATGGCTATGGAGTCTGGCACCCGTTGGGAGTCCGGACGGACGGATCCCGGGATCCCGAATCGGTCCGTGGCCAAAGGGTTATCGGCTTGTCACCTGACCCCCCGGAAGTGCGGTACAGGTCACACTCCGAGGTCGCTGACGTGGGGGTTGCCACCCATTGACTACGTGGAGTCACTAGCGCAGGGCGATCACCGTGTTCGGGCCTGATGTCAGCACGAGGTTGCCGACGGCCCGCGGGTCGCGGCTGCAGACGATGCCGGTCGGTAGCCGGACCTGGCGGAAGCCGGCGCTGTTGATCACATTCGCGACGCAGCCGGTGCCCAGGCGGCTGAGCGACACCACACGGCCGTCGGCGGTCACCGTGACCTTCGCCCGCGGGCTGACCGGGGCCACCGTCTGCCAGGCGGTCAGGCCGGTGTTCGCGTCGATCGCGGTGACCACGGTCCGGCGGCTCTCCACAGTGCTCGCCCCGGGGCAGTCAACGACGATCAGGTACTTCCCGGCGGCGTTCAGCAGCGTGCGGCACGCCCAGTTCTTCGGGACGTCCCAACGCCACCGGATGTCGCCCGTACTCGGCTCGATCGCGGTCAGCGCCACGGGTACGTCGGTGTCGCCGCCGGGCTCGGCCACGACGACCAGGCCGG
This sequence comes from Kribbella sp. WER1, assembly GCF_054189145.1. Taxonomy (NCBI): domain Bacteria; kingdom Bacillati; phylum Actinomycetota; class Actinomycetes; order Propionibacteriales; family Kribbellaceae; genus Kribbella; species Kribbella sp. WER1. The sequence continues at coordinate 5,934,071 of NZ_CM135186.1, forward strand.
CCACGACCACCGGGCGCCGGTAGCTGTCCGGTGCGGTCTTGGTCCACAGCTGCCGGCCCGTTTGGACGTCCAACGCGGTCATCTCGTCCGGCTGCTCGTCACAGGTGTGGCTGACGAAGGCCAGCACCGTTTCGGCCGTGGCGATCGCGCCGAGGTCCGTGCAGCTGCCGGACTCGTACGTCCAGCGCTCGTGCCCGTCCGGGTCGACGCCGTGCAGCTTTCCGCTGCGTTCGCCGATCAGGAGCGGTTGGGGCTGCTGGACGAACCTGTCCCGCGTCCGGCCCGGCCACGCGGCCTCACGGCGGCCCGTGTTCGCGTTGAGCAGCAGGTACCCGATGTCGGCGAACTGGGCGAGCACGTACTCGCCGTTGCCGGTGGACGTGATGACGGGCTTCTCGTCGGAGTCGGAGCGGCTGTAACGCCAGCGCAGGGCGCCCGTGGCCGCGTCGAGCATCTCGACCACGCCGTCCGGGCGGGGGATCGCCACGCCGTACCGGGTGCCGATCGCCTCGTCCGCGCCGGTGCCGGCGACCGACTCGCTCACCCAGGCGACCGTTCCGTTCAGTACGGACGGGCTGGCCCGGCCGGCGTCCTGTGGTGAGCCTTCGAGGCGTTCGTTGGACGAGAGCACGTAGTTGCGTGACAGCGGCTGGATGATCAGCAGCAGTACGAGAGCGACAGCAGCGGGTACGGCGAGCCAAGCGAGCTGCTGGCCCAGGTTGCGCGCTGGGAGGTAACGGGCAGTCCGGGTACGGAGTAGGGAAGCCACCAATGCGGCCGCGCTCGCTATGAGCAGCAGGAGCAGGGCTGAGATCAGCAGCGGCACCCGGAGGCCTACGCCCGTGGCTGCGTTGGTTCTAGGTATCTGCGCCCAACCGACGAGCAATCCGGTCACCGCGATGGCCAGTACGGCGCCTGCGATCAGCCGGGCGCGCTGGCTGGCGCTTCGGGCGCAACGGAACAGCACAGGTGCGCTGAAGAACGAAAGCGCGGCTAGAGCGACCGTAGGCCAGCCAACCTCATCGTCCGCAGCTGGGATCTGCCAGGACGCACCAGACGCGGCAATCGCGACCACGGCGGCCGCTACTGCGCCGAACGTCGCCGTAGCCGTCAGCCCGGCCTGCTGCCATCCACGCCAGGGCGCGGGTAGCTCGCTGTCCAGTCCGGCGAGCTCTGACTCCAGGTTGAGCCGTGCGACCTGGCCGAGCCGTTGCCGCGCCAGCTGGGTGCGGTACAGGTGCCCGTCGAGCAGGTCGCGGACGTCGTCGTACCGGTGCTCCAGCGCGGCCTTCCGCTCGGCCGCGTCCCGGCGTACCTCGGCCGTGTGCACGGCGTACCGGGTCGGGTCGGAGGCGAGGATGGCGTTCACAGCATCGAGCAGTACGTCGCCGTTCGCGTCCCGGCGGGGTGGCGCGTAGGAGTCGGGCGGCGGCGCGGCGAGGTCGCCGGTCAGGCGGATCAGCCGGGCGACCTCGGCGATCCGGATCGACGGTACGCCGTACTGCGGCAGCAGTTGTTCGGCCAGCCGGGCCGACGCCTCGGCGTCCTCGGGCGGCGTGCCGCCGGGTTCGTGGACGGCCCGGTGGAACCAGGCCGCGAGCCGGACGCTCGTCGGGTCGGTGGAGAGCTGGATCAGCGAGTCCAGCGCGGTCAGGACGATGGTCAGGTACTGGTCGCGGTACGCGCGGCGGGTGCGGTCGACGTACCTGGCCACCAGGTCGTCGGCCAGCGAGGCAGACCCAGGCAGCAGGTCGTCCCAGCGCGCCCGGATTTCCACCACCGCTTCAGTCTGCCAGCCGCACTACTGCAACCAGCCCACGATCAGCCCACCGCCACCTTGCGGTTGGTTACTGCTTGGCTGACAGCACCCCGGTGAGCAGGCCCGGATACAGGTCCTCGAGGTCGCCGCGACGCAGCAGGCTGACCCGGCGGGTGCCATCGGTGTGAGTGGAGATCACCCCGGCCTCGCGGAGGATCTTCAGGTGGTGGGCCCGGGTGGAGGCGGTGACCGGGAGCTCGATCTCGCCGCAGCAGACGCCGGCCGGGTGGTCGGCGAGCGCCCGGACGATGGTCAGCCGAACCGGCTCGCCCAACGCCTGCAGAACCGCCTCGACGCGGATCTCGTCCCGCTCCGGCTGCGGGAGGACTTTGGTGGCCATGCGTCCATAGTACGACGCCTGTCGAAGTTCGATGATCTTCGTAGTACGATGGCCGTCGAACTAATGAACCTCTCCGGAAGGTCCTCAGATGTCCGCACGGATCAAGATCCTGGCTGGTGATCCAGCCAGGATCTACCTGCTCGGCGCCGGCGCGTTCGCGGTCGGCACCAGCGCGTACGTCGTGTCCGGGGTGCTGCCCGACGTCAGCTCCGAGCTGCACGTCTCGCTGACCGCCGCGGGCCAGCTGGCCACCGCGTTCTCGCTGTCGTACGCGATCGGTGCGCCGATCCTGTCCACCCTGACCGGCCGGTGGGAGCGCCGTACCCTCCTGATCGCCGCACTGGTCCTGGCCGCGCTCGGCAACCTGATCGCCGCGCTGGCCGACACTTACTCGCTCCTGATCGTCGGACGCGTCGTGGCCGCCTTCGGAGCCGCTGTGTACACCCCGGCGGCCACCCTCTTCGCCACCAGCCTGCTGCCGCCCGCGGAGCGCGGTAGGGCAGTGGCCATCGTCTTCGGCGGACTCACGTTCGCCCTGGTGCTCGGCGTACCGGCTGGCACGCTGCTGGGTCCGTCGCTCGGCTACAAGGGCGTCTTCGCGCTGATCACCGCGGTCGCCGTCCTGGTCGCCATCGCCGAGCGGGCCGCGCTGCCGAAGGCCGACGCCGCGCCCGTGGTCAGCCTGCGTGAACGCTTCGCCGGGGTGACCGACCGGCGCGTGCAGATCGTGCTGGCGATGACGGTGCTCGCAGTGCTGGCCGCTTTCAGCGTTTACATCTACATCGTCCCGCTGCTCAAGCACACGGCTGGTCTCACCGGCAGCGTCACCGGTCTGTTGCTCCTGCTGTACGGCGTAGGCGCTGTCGTCGGCAACTTTGTCGGCGGACGCATCACGGACCGGTTCGGCAGCCTCCCAACGCTGGTCGTTCTGATGCTGGGCATCACGGCCGTGCTCGCAACGCTCGACCTGACACTGACGACGACAGCCGGGGCCGGTGTCGCGCTGGTGGTCTGGGGGATGCTGACGTGGGCGTTCAACCCACCGATCCAGAACCTGCTGCTGGAACTGGGTGGCGGCCTGCTGATCTCGCTCAACGCCTCAGCCATCTACCTAGGCGCCGGCTTGTCCGCCGTGGTCGGCGGACTGGTCATCCAAGCCCTGGGCGTCGGCTACCTGCCCGTACTCGCCTCCGCGCTGTCGCTGGTAGTACTAGGCCTGGTCTACGTGCTCTGGCGCGACCCTTCACTGCGACGGGTGGAGCAGCTCGAGCGTGAGGATGACCTGTACGTCACGGCCTCAGCCGACTAGTACCTCAGGCAGGTCTTCGCTGTGTACGACGACCAGTGAGGTGACGGCACGCGTCAGGCAGACGTACAGGCGTCGGAGGCCGGTCCGCTCGTCGGCCTCGCCGGACACGATGCCGGCCGGCTCCACCAGGACGACGTGGTCGAACTCGAGGCCCTTGGCCAGTGACGCCGGCACGACGTCCAGGTGCGCGTCGACGTCGTCTTCGTCGCCCAGCACCGAGAAAGCCATGCCCTGCAAGGCTTTCCGGGTCGCCGGGACCAGGGCGTCCGGGACGATCAGCCCGATCGAGCCGAGCCGCTCGGACGACTCCTGGACGCCGGTAACCGCGGCAGCGAGGCTGTCCGGTACGCGGGTGATCGTCAGCTCACCGCGGGCACGCCGTACGGCGGTCGGCGGCTTGAGGTGTGGGGCGATCGTGGGGAGCAGCCGGGCGGCGTACTCGATCACCTGACCCGGGACGCGGAAGCCCGCGGTCAGCTCCTCGGTGTGGGCGCTGGTCTTGCCCAAATGGGTCAGGGCCTCGTCCCAGGACGGTGTCGCCCACGGTGTGGTGCCCTGGGCGATGTCACCGAGTACGGTCATCGATCCGGTCGAGCACCGGCGGCCAACGGCGCGTAGCTGCATCGCGGACAGGTCCTGGGCCTCGTCCAGCACCACGTGGCCGAGGGACGGCGTACGGTCCACCAGGTCCGCGATCTCGTCGATCAAGGTGGCATCGGCAACGGACCACTTGGCCGCCCCGGGGGAACGCGGCACCTTCTCCCAGATCAGCAACGCCTGCTCGTCGGCGGTCAGGATGCCGTCCGCGTGCTCGGCCAGCAGCTCCGGCTCGGTGAACAGGCGGTACAGCAGCTTGGCCGGATCCACCGCCGGCCACAGGGCCTCGGCGTACTGCTTCACCGGGCGGCTCCGGGCGACCGAGTCCTGCACGCGGTCGTCCGGCGAGTCACCGGCCGCCTCCATCCGGAGCAGCACCGCATGGGCCAGTCGTTGCGGCAGCATCGCCCGGCCGGCGCCGTACCGGATGCCGCGCGTCCGGAGCTCGTCGACGAGCTCTTCGGCCTGGTACGTCGCCACCCGCCAGCGGTGTGCGCCCCGCGGTACGACGAGCGCGTCCTCGGGCCGCCGTACATGCGCCCAGACCGCGCGGTGCAGGACCCCGGCCATCCGGGCGTCGCCCTTGAGGACGTCGACCGGCGCCGGACCCGGCCCGGAGATCTTGACCCGGGCAACCATCTCCTCGACGGTCGTCTGCTTCGCCTCGATCTCGCCGAGGGCCGGGAGGACGTCGCCGATGTAGCGCAGGAAGCTCGCGTTCGGGCCGACCACGAGGACACCGGCGCGGCTGAGCTGGTCACGGTATGCGTACAGCAGGTACGCCGCGCGGTGCAGGCCGACGGCGGTCTTTCCGGTACCAGGCGCGCCCTGGACGCAGATCGTCTCGTCGACACCGGCCCGGACGATGACGTCCTGCTCCGGCTGGATCGTGGCGACGATGTCGCGCATCGGGCCGGAGCGGGGCCGCTCGATCTCGGCGTCCAGGATGTCGCTGTGCTGCTCGGGAGCGTCCCCCGAGGCCAGGTCCTCGTCCTCGAACGCGGTCATCTCGCCGTGCGTGAACCCGAACCGGCGGCGGACGCCGACCCCCATCGGCTCGGTCTTGCTGGCCCGGTAGAACGGCACTGAGATGTCCGCCCGCCAGTCCACCACCAGCGGCTCGCCGAGCGCGTCGTTCACGTGCCGGCGGCCGATGTGGAACGTCTCCGGGGCCGGCTCGAGGTAGTCCAGCCGGCCGAAGAACAGCGGTACGTCGGGGTCGTCCTCCAGTTCCTTCATCCGCTGGAAGATCGCGGCCTGCAGGAACTCCTGGTTGACCCGGTCCGCGCTGTGGATCTCCAGCGAGCCGGTCTTCTCCCGCATCAGCGCCAGCGCGGCCCGGGAGGTCTTCAGGTAGTCCTGCTCCGCCTGAAGCGTGTCGGACGTGTCTGCGGGCATGCTGGAACCTCCGGCGAGTGTGGGGAGCCCAGCCACGTTACTTGACCACTCTGCGCCACGGAACCGAATTAAGAGGGCGTCCGATCACCCCTTCACCGCGCCGGTCAACACCCCCTTCGCGAAGTGGCGTTGCAGGAACGGGTAGATGATCAGGATTGGGACGATCGACACCACCAGGATCGCCATCTGGATGGATGCCTGCGGCGGCAGCAGTTCGGTGCCGAGTTCGGCGCTGCCCAGCTGGGTGTCGTTGATGACGTACGTCCGCAGTACCAGCTGCAACGGCCACAGCTTGGAGTCGTTCAGGTACAGCAGCGCGGAGAAGAACGCGTTCCAGTACGCCACCGCGTAGAACAGCCCGATCACCGACAGTACGGCCTTGGACAGCGGCAGCACGATGTACGAGAACGTCTTCAGCTCACCCGCGCCGTCGATCCGGGCGCTCTCGGTGATCTCGCCCGGCAGGTTCATGAAGAACGCCCGCAGGACGACCACGTTGAACGCGCTGATCATCGTCGGCACGATCAGCGCCCAGATGCTGTCCAGCAGCCCGACACCCTTCACCGTCAGGTACAGCGGGATGATGCCGGGGGAGAACAGCATGCTGAACAGTACGACCAGCAGAATCGGCCGGCCCGCCGAGAACCCCGGCCGGGACAGCGCGTAGGCGAGCAGACACGACACGGTCAGGCTGAGCAGCGTGCCGACGACCGTCACGAAGATGCTGACCAGCAGCGCCCGGGTCACCACGCCGCCGGCGAACAGCGACTCGTACGCCCGGAAGTTCACCGACTTCGGCAGCAGCACCAGCCCGCCGGACTCGTTGATCTGCTTGTTCGGCGCGACGCTGGTCGAGATCACCCCGACGAACGGGACGATCACGACCGCGCAGAAGACCAGCAGCACCAGGCCCTTGAAGGCCCGCATCGGCCAGCCGGGCATCGGTACGCCCTGAACGATCCGCCGGCTCATTTCTGGTACACCCCTTGCTCGCCGAAGATATGCGCCACCTTGTTCGCGGTGAGCACGAGGATGACGCCGACGATGCCCTTCACCAGGCCGACCGCCGCCGCGACGCCCCAGGCACCACCCAGCACGCCGTTGTTGTAGACGTAGGTGTCCAGTACCTCGCTGACGTCCCGCCCGACCGCCTGCTGCTGCAGGACGATCTGCTCGAACCCGACCGTGAGCGAGTCGCCGAGCCGCAGGATGAACAGCAGGATGATGATCCCGCGCAGCCCCGGCAGCGTGACGTGCCAGAGCTGCCGCATCCGGGACGCGCCGTCCACGCTCGCCGCCTCGTACAGCTGCGAGTCGATCTGGGACAGCGCGGCCAGGAACAGGATCGTCGCCCAGCCGGTGTCCTTCCAGATGATCTGCGATGTCAGCAGCACGTGGAACAACTCGGAGTTCCCGATGATGCTGACCGTCGCCAGGTCGTGCGAGCGCAGGTAGTTGTTCAGCAGGCCGCTGCCGCCGAGCATCTGCTGGAACAGCGCGACCACGATCACCCAGGACATGAAGTGCGGCAGGTACAGGATGCTCTGCGCGATCCGCTTGATCCGCTCGGAGAACAGCGAGTTCAGCAGCAGCGCGAGCAGGATCGGCGCCGGGAACACGAAGATCGACTGCAGGCTGGTGAGGATCAGCGTGTTCTTCAGCGCCCGCAGGAACGCCGGGTCGCCGTTGAAGATCACGCTGAAGTTCTCCCAGCCCGACCAGTCACTGCCGCCGATCCCGAGGAACGGCTGGTAGTCCTTGAACGCGATCACGTTCCCCAGCAACGGCACGTAGTGGAACGCGATGATCAGCGCGACACCGGGCAGCGCGAACAGCAGCAGCACCCGGTCCCGCAGCAGCCGCCGCCCGAGACTCAACCGCTGCGGCGGCTTCGAGGCACGGTGCAACATCACTTCCCGCCCGCCGTGGCGAACGCGTCCTGCAGCTCCCCGCGGATCTTCTCACCGCCGGAGGACATGTACGTCTTGACGCCCGCGGCCCAGTCCGACACGGGCTTCTTCCCCTGGACGATCTGGTTCTCCAGGTCGTTCATCGCCTTGACCAGCTGCGCGGACTTCTTCGACGACGTGTCGGAGTACAGGCCGTACGACGCGTCGTACACGAGCCGGTCCGCGACCTTCTGCTGGATCGCGTGCTGCTTCTGCGGTACGTCGGGCTTGCCGGCCCAGTAGAGCGCCAGCGTGGAGTCGCTGATGTACTGCAGGCCGATGCCGGTCTCGACGGTACCGACCTTCGTCGGGACCGGGTCGGTGCCCTGCAGCGTGTAGTGCCGCCCGGCCACGCCGTACTTGCGGAACAGGTACTCCTCGGTGCCGAACGGCGCCGCCATCCAGTTCGCGATCTTCAGCAGCGTGTCCGGCGAGTGCTTGCTGTCCTTGTTGAACGACGTCACGTTGTTCAGCGCCGCACCCATCCACGGCTTGCCCTCACCGCCGGAGAATCCCGGTACGTCGAGCATGTTCACGCCGAACGCCGGGCCGGCCGTGTTGTCGCTGTAGTACTGGTTCCACGCGACGAAGCTGTCGTAGTCGAACGCCGCGATGCCGCCGTTGAACCACTGCTTCCGGGCGCTCGCCTTGTCGTTGAACGCGTCCGGGTTGACGACGCCGGCGGCAACCATCTTGCGGGCCGCCTCGAGCGCCTCGGTGTTCGCGTCCGCCTCGTACACCGAGGTGAACTTTCCGCCGTCCTGCGCCCAGTTGTTGGGCAGACCAAGCATCATCCGGATGTACGACAGCGGGACCCGGGTCCACGCCCAGCGGTTGTCCTTCGCCGAGGTCATCTCCCTGCACAGGTCGAAGAACTCCTGGAAGTTCTTCGGAGCCGGGTCGTTGATGCCCTTCGCGGCCAGCAGGTCGGTGCGGTACAGCGGCAGCGACGTCCGGGACATGCCGCGCGGCACCGGAACGCCGTAGATCGCGCCGTTGAAGACGCAGCCCTTCCAGTACTCGGTCGGGATGTTGGCCAGGAACGGGTACTTCTTCGCGGCGTCGCCGGACAGGTGCTCGGTCAGGTCCATGCACTTGGACTTCACCAGGCCGGGGATCTGCGGGGTGTCGGTCGGGATGTTCAGGATGTCCGGCAGGTCGCCGCCCGCGATCCGGGTCGCGAACTTGTCCTTGTACTCGTCGTTCGAGGCCATGCTGATCTGCAGCTCGGACCCGAGGCGCTTGTTCACCTCCTGCCAGAACTGGTTCTGGCCGGTGGCCGGCGGGATCGCGCCGGGGATGTTCGTCATGAACGTGATCGGCTTGCCGTCGCCGGGGGCGTCGGTGATCGCCTTCACCGGGTTCGCCGGGTACTTCAGGAACCCGTCGAGCACCACGTCGGTGCCGGGCAGGTCCGGCTTCACCTCGCCGTACTTCACGTACGTCGGCAGCTTCACGGCCGCGTTCGCCGCGGCGGTGGTCTTCTTGTCGGACGCGCACCCCGCCAGCAGCGGCGTACCCGTGACCGCGACAGCGGCGGCGGCCAGACCGCCACCGAGGAAACTTCTTCTGCTGACCGGCATGAGGCCTCACTTCCATCGGAGGGCCACACCATGACATAGTACGTCCTATGTCTTCAAGAGTCGGCGCTTCGGAAATCTTCGATCCGGCGGGCAGCGGGTACCACACGTTCCGCATCCCGGCGGTGCTGGCGCGTGGCGACGTCGTCCTGGCGTTCTGCGAGGGACGGCTGCACGGGTCCGGCGACGCGGGCGAGATCGAGGTCGTACTGCGGCGCTCGCTCGACGGCGGCCGGACCTGGCTGCCGCTGCAGGTGGTGTCCGCCGCGCCCGGCAAGACCTGCGGGAACCCGGTGCCGCTGATCGACCCGGGCACCGGCGACCTCGTCCTCGTGACCGTGCAGAACGGCGCGGACGCGGTCGAGATGTCGCTTGCCCGCGGCACCGATCCGGTCGACGGCCGGCGGGTGTTCGTGCAGCGCTCGCCGGACGACGGTGCCTCGTGGTCGCCCGTCGTGGAGATCACCGCGCAGGTGAAGCCGGACGACTGGGGCTGGTACGCGACCGGGCCCTGTCACGGGATCACCTTGCGGACCGGGCGGCTCGTCGTACCGGCGAACCACTCGTTCGTCCCGTCGGCGCCGGTCGAGGACCTGATCCGGCTGAACGGCGGGCACTGCATCTACAGCGACGACGGCGGGTTCACCTGGTCGGTCGGTTTCGTGGACCGCAACGACGGCGCCGAGATCAACGCGAACGAGACCGCCGTCGCCGAGCTGCCCGACGGGCGGCTGTACTTCAACGCCCGCAACCACCAGGGCACCGGCCCCGCCCGCGTGCACGCCTGGTCGGCGGACGGCGGCCGCACCCTGGACGCGCCGTACGCCGGGATCCCCGAGATCACCGCGCCCGGGATCCAGGGCAGCGTGCTGTGCCTGCCGGACGGGAGGCTGCTGCTGTCCACCCCGGTGAACCCGACGTCCCGCCGGGAACTGACCGTTTTCGTCAGCGCCGACGCCGGGGCGTCCTGGAAGCCGGAGCTGGTCGTGCACGAGGGCATGGCCGGGTACTCCGATCTCGTGCTGCTCCCGGACGGTGCCGTCGGCATCTTCTACGAGGCCGGTGAGACCTCCTCGTTCGCGACCTTGCGCTTCGCCACATTCGCCCTTTAGAGGTTGGAGTTGTTTTGACCGAGTCCGCCCAGTTGACCGGCGTCGTACCGCCGCTAGTCACCCCGCTCACGCCCGAGTACGACGTCGACACCGCATCGCTCGCCCGGCTGATCCAGTACCAGCTGGCCGGGGGTGTGAACGGGATCTTCGTCCTCGGCACCTCCGGCGAGGGAACGTTCCTGACGGACGAGCAGCGCCAGCTCGTACTGGAGACGACCGTCGCCGAGGTGGCCGGTCAGGTGCCGGTCCTGGCCGGGGTCATCGACACCTCCACCAACCGCGTCGCCGCGCACGTCTCGGCCGCCTTGAAGGCCGGCGTGGACGGGCTGGTCGCCACGGCTCCGTTCTACGCCGCCACGCATCCCGCCGAGATCGAACGCCACTTCGTGCGGCTCAAGGCGCTGGCGGAGGACACGCCGCTCTACGCCTACGACATCCCGCCGCGGGCCGGCACGAAGCTACCCGCCTCCCTCGTCACCTCGCTGGGCGAACAGGGCGTGATCGCCGGAGTGAAGGATTCGTCCGGGCAGGAGACCTCGCTCCGTGAGCTCGTCATCTCCCGTCGCGAGAAGCAGCTGAACGGCTTCACGATCATGACCGGGTCCGAGGTGACGGTCGACTCGTCGCTGGCTTTCGGCGTCGACGGCGTCGTACCTGGGCTCGGCAACGTCGACCCCGCCGGCTACGTGCGGCTGTATAAGGCGGCCGTCGCCGGGGAGGCCGCGGCGGCGCGCGAGGAGCAGGATCGGCTGTTCCGGCTGTTCGACATCATCAAGGTCCCGGACCGCTCCCGGATGGGCGCGAGTTCGTCGGCGTTGGGTGCGTTCAAGGCGGGCCTCTACCTGTTGGGTGTGATCGACTGCCCGGTCACGGCGTACCCCTGTATTCCTTTGAGCGACACGGAGATCGAGGCGATCCGGCCGCTGCTGGACCGGGCCGGATTAGACTGAGCGGTCCAACCAAGGGAGGCCGGCAGTGACAACGGGTGGGCTCAGCCGGGCACGCGGTGCGGCAGGGAACCAGTCCTTCATCCGGGACGCGATGAAGTCGTACATTCTGGAGCGCGGCCTGAAGGCGGGTGACCCGCTGCCGAACGAGCAGGACCTGATGGCCCAGCTCGGCGTCGGCCGGCACCCGCTCCGCGAAGCGATGAAGGCCCTGCAGGCCGTCGGCATCATCGAGATCCGGCACGGCTACGGCACGTACGTCGGCGAGGTGAACCTGCAGTCGCTGGAGGACGGCCTGGCCTTCCGCATGTCCCAGTCGATGGCCGGCGACCTCCGCGACGTCCAGAACGTCCTGGAGGTCCGCCAGGCCATCGAGGTAGGCCTCGCCGACGACGTCGTCGACCATTTCAAACAGCACGGGTACGAAACCCTCGAGCCCATCGTCGAACGCATGGAAGCCCAAGCTGCCGAAGGCAACTACTTCCCCGACGAGGACTGGGCCTTCCACCAGGCCCTCTACGAGCCCCTCGGCAACGCCCTCGTCATCGACCTACTCTCCGTCTTCTGGCGAACCTTCGCCCAGGTAGACGCCCGCCTCCCCGGCGCCCGCTACACCCCCTCCGACGCCGCCGCCTGGCACCGAGACCTCCTCAGAGCCCTCGAATCCGGCAACCCCACCACCTACGCCACCTCGATGAAGTCCCACTTCAACGGCATCCACACCCGCCTAGGCGAATAGTCCGTTCTGGAACGCCAGCCGCTCGTCCGCGCCCGCCGCCAAACCGTCGAGCACGTCGTCGAGCTGCAGGAACACCTCCCACGCGGTACCACCGATCCGCTCGACGACCAGCTGCTCCAGGTCAGGCACGCGCTTCGCTTTCCACACCTTGTCGGCGAGGCTGACCAGAAGATCCTCGAGCGGGGACTCGGCGCTCCAACTACCGTGCGACCCGGCGAACCGCGCCAGGTGCGGCGGTACGCCGGCCTCGAGCAGCAACTGCTCGCCGACGGCCTCGTGGAGATGTCCTGGCGCGGACAACTCCTCCGGGTGCCGCACCTTGCCGATGTCGTGGGTGGCCGCGCCGAAGCGGACCGCGGTCGCGTCGAACGTGATCGTCGGGTACGCCGTGCCGAGCCAATCGGTCAGCTCGCACGCGACGTCGTGCACCAACTGCAGGTGCGCCACCAGACGTGGCGGTGCCTGCAGTTGGTGCAGTAGATCTGTCGCCTCAGCAGGAAGTTGCCTCAGGCGAAGGGGTTCTCGGCGTCGGCTGATCCCCTCTCCTCCTTCTTTCCTTTGTTTTGGGGTCAGGTGAAGAGGTTTTCGGCGTCGGCTGATCCCCTCCCCTCCTTCTTTCCTTTGCTTTGCGGTTAGGCGAAGAGGTTTTCGGCGTCGACGATTGTGTAGGCGTAGCCTTGTTCGGCGAGGAAGCGTTGGCGGTGGGCGGCGAATTCGGCGTCGATGGTGTCTCGGGCGACGATGGAGTAGAAGCGGGCGGTGCGGCCGTCGCCCTTGGGGCGGAGGACCCGGCCCAGGCGTTGGGCTTCTTCCTGGCGGGAGCCGAAGGTGCCGGAGACCTGGATGGCGACCGACGCTTCGGGCAGGTCGATGGAGAAGTTGGCGACCTTGCTGACCACCAGGCGGGTGATTTCGCCGTGCCGGAACGCGTCGAAGAGGCGCTGGCGTTCGCGGACGGTGGTTTCGCCTTTGATCACGGGGCATTCGAGGCGTTCGCCGAGCTCGTCGAGCTGGTCGATGTACTGGCCGATGACCAGCAGCGGTTCGCCGGCGTGGTGTTCGGCGATCCGGCGTACCAGCTTGGACTTCGCGGGGGTGGAGGCCGCGAGGCGGTAGCGGTCCTCGGGCTCGGCGGTCGCGTAGACGAAGCGCTCGGTCTGCTCCAGGTCGACGCGGACCTCGATGCAGTCCGCGGGCGCGATCCAGCCCTGGGCCTCGATGTCCTTCCACGGGGCGTCGTACCGCTTCGGGCCGATCAGCGAGAAGACGTCGCCCTCGCGGCCGTCCTCGCGGACCAGCGTCGCGGTCAGCCCGAGGCGCCGGCGGGTCTGCAGGTCCGCGGTCATCCGGAAGATCGGCGCGGGCAGCAGGTGCACCTCGTCGTACACGATCAGGCCCCAGTCGCGCGCGTCGAACAGCTCCAGGTGCGTGTAGACACCCTTCCGCCGCGTCGTCATCACCTGGTACGTCGCGATCGTGACCGGCCGGATCTCCTTGCGCGCACCGGAGTATTCGCCGATCTCGTCCTCGGTCAGCGTCGTACGGCGTAGGAGCTCGTCCTTCCACTGCCGCGCGGACACCGTGTTCGTGACCAGGATCAGGGTGGTCGCGGACGCCTGCGCCATCGCGGCCGCGCCGACGATCGTCTTGCCGGCGCCACACGGCAGTACGACGACACCGGAGCCGCCGTGCCAGAACGAGTCGGTCGCCTGCTCCTGGTACGGGCGGAGGTCCCACCCGTCCTTCACCAGGCCGATCTGGTGCGCCTCACCGTCGACGTACCCGGCCAGGTCCTCTGCGGGCCAGCCGAGCTTCAGCAGGGTCTGCTTGAGGTGACCGCGCTCCGACGGGTGCACGAGGACGGTGTCGTCGTCGATGCGTTCACCCAGCATCGGCTTGACCTTGTTGGAGCGCAGCACCTCCTCCAGCACCGGACGGTCGGTCGTAACCAGCACCAGCCCGTGCTGCGGGTGCTTCTCCAGCCGCAGGCGCCCGTACCGATCCAGAGTCTCGGCGATGTCGACCAGGAGCGAGTGGGGGACCGGGTAGCGGCTGTAGCGCAGCAGAACGTCGATCACCTGCTCCGCGTCATGCCCGGCAGCCCGCGCGTTCCACAGCCCGAGCGGCGTCAGCCGGTACGTGTGCACGTGCTCCGGCGCCCGCTCCAACTCGGCGAACGGCGCAATCGCCTTCCGACACTCGTTGGCGTCCGCATGCGCCGTCTCCAACAACAAGGTCTTGTCCGACTGCACGATCAGAGGACCGTCCGTCACCACAGCTCCCATCCACGACACCCGACCCTCCATTGTGCCTGTTCCTGCCAAATACCGTCCGAGCGTGACCGGATGGGGTGGTTGCTGGCCGCTCTGGGGCCACCGAGGCCAACAACACCCAACTGCACACTCAGTCGAAGAACCTCCGCAACCTGGGGCTGTAGGCGACGGCATCCACCTGCTGCTCGATCGGCCAGCTCGCCTGGACCGTGGTCGCGTCCGTCGGCGCTTGGAAGCGGCGTTTGACCCGCTGGATGACGTCGTCGGCCAGCTTGTGCCGTTCACTATCGGCAGTGGCGCGGCGTGAGGTGAGCAGCGGCTCGTCGGCGGCCAGGTAAACGAGGTGGTGCTCCATGCCTTGAGCGCTGGCGAAGGCCTGCCAGCGTTCGCGGTCCCGGTTGGTCGGGTTGACCCAGCTGAGGACCACTAGCGCGACACCGTCAACCAGATGCTGACCGATGCGTGCCTCGGCCTGGCGGATGGTTTCCGGCCATTCGGCGAACGGTACGCCGTCCTCGATGCGGAAGCCTCGTTCGCGGTTGATGTGGTCCAGCTCGACGACCGCGGCGCCTTTCTGTTCCAAGGCGCGTGCGAGGGTCGTCTTACCGCTGTAGGGCAGTCCGGTCAGGATCAGCAGTAGCGCGGGCACTTTTTACTCCACGGGTCGGGCGGCGGAGATTCTGTGGAGGGCGTAGGTGCGGGGGGATTCGGTGTTGTCGTCGTACGCCGTTAGCCAGCCGTCGGCTACTCGGGCTGGTTCTACGATGCGTTCGGAGGCGTGGCCGTTGTGGTCTACGTAGGAGATCCAGGTGCGGGTGTGGGCTTCGGCGGCGTTGGTCAGGGTGGCTATGGTTTCGGCGGGGGCGGCCGGTTCGGTCAGGTCTTCGTCGCCGGGGCGTTCGGCGGCTATGCGGTCGCCGGTGCGGACCTTTTCGATGACGGCTTTGACCTGGTCGTCGGTGAGGTCGAACGCGCTCTCGTTGAAGTCCCGGCTGGTACGTCGGCGTGGCGCCTCACCCCGGCGCGGCGTGCCGGTCACGTGCAGTGCGCCGTCGAACGTCTCCGCGAGCGGTGCCAGGCCGGCGTCCCGGAGGCGGCTGAGCACCATGTCCGGCGGCGACGGCGACACCACGACCGTCGGCGCCAGCCGGCGGAAACGCACGCCGGGGAGGTTCGAGCTGAGCAGCTGCGTCAGTACGTCCTCGTCGTCACACCGCAGGTACGTCGATGCCGTCCCGAGCCGCAGTACGCCGTGCCGCCGCGCCACGTCGTCGATCAGGTACGCCAGCGGCTGCGGCACCGGAGTACGCGAGTGTTCGGCCAGCCACGCATGCAACTGCTCCGCCGTACGTCCGAGGTCGAAAGCGCGCCGCACCGAGCTGTCGCTGAACCGGTAGACGCCGGCACCGCCGTCCGACTCCACGTCGGCCATGGCTGACAGCTCGTCCTGCACGGACCGCACCAGCGGACCAGGAGCGACCGCAGTGAGGTCGGCCTGCAACAACACCTCGGACACCGGCTCCGGCATCAGCGGGCTGATCGCTTCGGCCAGCTCGTCAGCCGTCGGCTCTGCACCGAGCAACGGCTGCGCGTGCTTCGCCAACGAGCCCAAACCGGTCAGCCCGAGCAGGGCGGCCTCGGACACGCTCCACTCGACCAGCTCGTCCCGGAACTGCCCGCCACGCCGGGGGCGGTGCCAAGCCACCCACGTCACCACGGTCTCCGGCGCAGGCGCAATACCCGTGCCCGCCTCGGCCAATGCCTGCAACGCCAGCAGCCGGATCTCCGGAGCCAGCAACCGCTCCAGGTCCGGGGCCAGCGCGTTGATCAGCCGCTCGCGGGCCGTCGCAGTACTGCCCGTGCTGTCGCGTCGTCCGATCAGCCCGATCGCCCTGAGCCCGTTGAACCACGCGACGACCAGCCGCGCCCACCGATGCGCCAGGTCGAGCTCCAGCCAGTCGTCGTACGCACTGGTCGGCAGCCACAGCTCACTGGTACCTACTTCGACAGCAGCGACCAGCCCAGCCGCATACGCCATTTCCAGCACAGCAGCAGCCGTGTGCTCTTCGGCACCGATCTTCCCGGCCAGACTGCGCAGCTCACGCACCCCAACGCCACCAGTACGCAGCACAGGCGGCGGTTCCGTCCCGAGCTGCTCCAACGCACGATCCACCAGCCGCACCAGGTCCAACGCAGCACCAGCCGCCGCACGGTCCGCGATCATGGCCGACACCTTCTTGCCGTCCAACGGCGGCGGCACCGGCCGGGTCGAGGCCAGCACCCGCCCGCCCCGCAGATGCAGCCCGATCTGCCGCGGCAGTACGACGGTGTTCGCGTCCTTCGGTACGACGAGCCCGCGCGCCAGCAGCCGCTCGACCGGTGTCCGCGCGGACGCGATCGTGACCGGCCGGTCCGCCTTCTCCACCGAACCCGTGGGCGGACCCCACGTCAGCTTCTCCAGTACGGCGCGCGCGTCCGGTCCGGCGTCCTCGATCAGCTGATCCAGGTCGCCGAAGTGCCGGGTGGTACTCGGACCGAGCCCGGCCGGTGTCGGACCGAGCAGTTCGTGCACCGCCCGGATCGGCCGCAGGTCGTCCTCCGTGCCCCACACCAGCGCCAGGTCCAGCAGCTCGGCGACCCGCGGCTGGACGACGTCGGCCGACTGCCCGACGCCCTGCGCGAGCGCGTCCAGGCCGACCGGTTCGGGCAGCGCCGACAGCGCCTCCAGCAGGTCCACGCCGAACTCGTCCAGCCGGTTGATCGCCCGCGCCGCCGACGCGTTGCTGGTCGCCCGGGCCGCCAGTTGCCCGGTGTCCGCGGGGATCGGCAGCGCCAGGTCCGGCCGCCGGCGGAGCAGCTCGCCGAGCGCGGCGTCGCCCCAGCCCCGCAGCGCCTCGGCGAGGGTACGGGGGCGGGTCGGCTCGGTGGTGCTCATCCTTCCAAAGGTACGGGATCCGCGCGGAGGTCGGTCAGGATCCGGGTCACCGTCTCGTCGAGCGCGCTGTCCGGGCCGATCACGGTCTGCTCGACGCCGTCCAGCAGGTCGCGTTCGCGGTACCACTCCTGCATCATCGCGGCGTCGACGCCGGGCATGTCCCGGGTCCCGTGCCGTACGACGGTCTCCGCGAACGGGATGTCGAAGTAGTAGTGCAGCGTGGTCCCGCGGTGCTCGGCGGTCAGCTGCCGGAGCATGTCGCCGTACCGGCCGGCGTTCATGATGCCCTCGAGGACCACGTCGTACCCGTGGTCCAGGGCGTAGCGGGCGTTCACGTCGATCAGGCCGATGTTCACACCGCCCGGTACGTCGTGCTCGCGCAGCAGGATGCGGCGCAGGTGGTCCTGCTCGACCCACGCCGTACCGCGGCCGAGGCGCTCCTGGAGCGTACGGGCGGTGGTGGTCTTGCCGGAGCCCGAGTTGCCACGCAGTACGACGAGGCGGGTGCTCGGGCTCCCGGTCACTCTGCTGCCCCGGTGTGGCCGATCCGATGGAAGCCGACGCGCTCGTAGACCGCAGCCACCGCGTCGTCCTCGGCCGAGAGCAGTACGAGGTCCACGCCGTTGTCCAGGGCGTGCTGCACGAGTGTCGTCGTCACCGCGGCGGCCAGACCGCGTCGCCGCATCGCGGGGAGCGTGCCGACGCCGACGATCTCCGAGACCGAGCCAACTGGCTGGTGAGTACCAGCAGCGACCAGGCCGTCGTCCGTGAACGCTCCAGCGCCGACTGACACGCCACGGCCGATCCGGTCGCGTAGCGTCGCCACCATCTCGTCCGCGAGCTCAGCAGCCGCGGTGTCCCGCTCTGCAGGCCCTGCGTTGCCAACTGCCGTACCAGACTCGCCGAAGGCCAGGTTGACGACAGCCCGTGCCTGGCGGACTACGTTCTCGTCAGCAGACAGGACCTCGCAGCGCGCATCAGCCACGGCAGGACGGAAGTCAGCACGCTCCAGGACCAGCAACGGGTGCTGGACGACCTCGAGCCCGGCAGCCGCCGCAGCGTCTCCTAGCGACGGGCAGGTCTCGACGACCCACTCGAAGCTCAGCGGGATCTCCAGCTCGGCGCAGCGCTTCCGCACGAGCTCGACGTCGCTAGGCTCGATCGTGACGCCGCTACCGGGGACAGGGCGCGCGTAGTACGGCCAGATCGTCGTACTACGGAACAAGGTGAACGGACCGACCTGCTCGGCGTCCGCTCCGGACAGCGGTACGGCGTGGAGGTAGTCGTCGACTCTGGTAATCATCGCGAAGCAGTGAACCACCCGGACCGGTCACTCGCCAACGGTTATGTCGAAATCCCGCGGCCGTCTCCGACGTACCGTCCGACAGCAGCCAAGGAGGAACAGATGGAGCATGTGAAGTCAGCGGACGGTACGGCGATCGCGTACGACCGCGTGGGCACCGGGAGCCCGGTCATCCTGGTCGGAGGCGCCCTGTGCGACCGGAACTCACACGGCCCGCTGGCCGAGGCGTTGGCGGACGAGTACGACGTCGTCACGTACGACCGTCGCGGCCGCGGTGACTCCGGCGACACGGCGCCGTACGACGTCCAGCGAGAGGTGGAGGACATCGCCGCACTGCTGACGGCGACCGGTGGTCCGACCGCCATCTACGGGCACTCGTCCGGCGCGGGTCTCGCGGCGATCGCGGCGACCGAGCTGCCGTTCCGCAAGATCGTCCTGCACGAGCCGCCGTACGGTCCCGACGGCGCCGACGCGTCCGACGACGGCGCGCAGGTGATCGAGTCGATCCGCGCCGGCCGGAACCAGGAAGCCGTGGAGCGGTTCCTGCGGATGACGGGCCTGCCGCAGGAGGTGGCGCGCCAGGTCGCCGCCACGCCGGGGCTGGCCGACCTGGCGCCGACGCTTCCGCACGACTTCGCGGTGATGGGCCACGGCCTCGATCAGGGCTCCGGTACGCCGGTCGCCCTGCTGCACAAGGTCACCCCGGATACGCTCGTCCTCGCCGGGACCGCGACCGCGCCGTTCATGATCGACGCCGCACACCGCGTCGCCGACCTCCTGCCGAACGGCAGCTACGCGGACCTCCCCGGCCAGCAGCACGCCGTACCACCCGAGGCTCTGGCCCCGGTCGTCGCCGAATTCCTCAGACGATGACCTCGATCGAGCCCCCAGCCTCGGCGAGATCGGGTCCGAGCGCGCAGGCCGGCGTGTAAGCACCCCGCCGGCCTTCGCCGCGGGCCAGGCGTACGGCGGTCTCGGCGGCCGCGCGCGTGGTGAAGTCCATCGCGTCGTCGGCCCGCAGCCACGCCTCCCGCGTCGTACCGTCCGCCCATCGCACGACCGCATGCCCCCACGAGTGCTCGCGCGGACGCGGCGCGGGCTTGAACTCCAGCGCCGCCATCCGCCGTACGGCGAACCGCTGCAGCGCCGGGATCTTCAGCAGCGCCCCGCCTGCCGGGAGGATCGCGCGAACCAGCGGCGCCGTCGGCAGCAACCCGGTCGTCGCGACGACGTCCGGCGCCCCGCTCGCGAGGTGTGCCGCCAGCAACTCGCCGGTCGGGCCGGCCGCGGACTTCGCCGTCTGACCGTCCGGCAGCGCGTGCGTCCGGGGATCCGCAGCCAGCCGCGCCGGGACCAGAACACCACCCTCGTAGCGCCGGCCGCCGGTCGTCAGCCCCGACACGATCGACTGCGCGAGCGCCTCGCCCAGCTGCCCCGCGGTGATCGCGACCGACGGCAACGCGTCGACCCGGACCTCGACCGGTGCCGGCCGATCCGCGCACAGCCAGGCCACCACGGCCTCCGTCCCGAGGACGCCGAACCCGGCGCCGGTGACGAACGTACTGCCGCCCGCCACCGCCTCGTCGTGCAACGCCAGCAGCCGCGGCATCGCGACCAGATCGTTGGCCAGGTCAACGTAATGCCCGCCCGGCAGACAGGCGCGCGCGATCGGGACCGCGGTCTCGGCGTACCCGCCGATGGTGTTTACCACCACCGCCGGCCGCGCGGCGGCGATCGCGGCGGCCGGATCGGCGGTAGCGACCACCTCGGCGTCGCCGAGCCCGAGGTCCGCGGCGGTCTTCCGGAGCCGCTCCGCACTGCGCCCGACCAGCACCGGCGTACCCCCGCGTGCCGCCACCTGCCGCGCGATCTCCCGCCCGGTCCGGCCGGTCGCGCCCAGAATCCAGATCATCCGAAGCTCCTTATGTCTCACAGTGTCATCACTCACGATAACACTCTGAGACATCACTCTTGCTAGACTGCCCGGATGGCGCGATGGGACCCCGGTGCGGAGCAGCGGCTAAGGAAGGCCGCGCTCGAGCTGTACGCCGCGCATGGGTACGACGCGGTCACCGTCAACCAGATCGCCGAGCACGCCGGCCTGACCCGGCGCTCGTACTTCCGCTACTTCCCGGACAAGCGCGAGGTCCTGTTCGCCGGCTCCGAACGGCTGCCGGCCGCGGTACTCGACGCGCTCCGGGCCGTCGACGCGGACATCCGCCCGTGGCCCGCCGTACTGCAGGCCGCCGTCGCCGTCGGCGAACTCCTCGCCGAGCTGGCCGAGGACACCGAGGTACGCCGGGCCGTGATCGCCGCGAGCCCCGAACTGCAGGAGCGCGAGCGGACCAAGCTCGCCTCGGTCACCGCGGCGTTACGCGACGGGCTCGCCGAGCGCGGGTTGCAGGCCGAGGACGCGACGCTGCTCGCGCAGGTCGGGTCGGCCGTGTTCCAGAACGCGTTCAGCCGGTGGATCGACGGCGGCGGGCAGCAGCCGTTCCGGTCCTGCCTGGACGCGGTCGTCGGGTCACTCGGCCGAGAGCTCGACGACTAGGCACGGCCCGCCGTCGAAGGCTCCGCCGTCGATGCCCAGCACCAGGCCGTCGGCGTACAGGTGCGGGCCGGTCAGGAACTCCGGGTCGATGTGCAGCTGGTCGGCGATGATGCTGTGGCCGTGCACGATCCGCCGACCGCCGAGGTGCTGCAGCATGATCCGCGCGACCTCCGGGCCGCTGTCGCCGCGGAACGCGTACCGCGAGGTCATCCGGCGCCAGATCTCCCACCACACCTCGATGTCGTCGGTGTGCAGCTCGGCGCGGGCCGCCGCGTTGATCTGGTCCAGCGAGTCGCCCCACTCGACGTACTCCGCGGTGTCGGAGTGCATCAGCAGCTGGTCCGCGTCCAGGCCCAGGAATGGCTGGTCGAGCAGCCAGGCGACGTCGTCGTCGGTGAGCAGTTCCTGGTCGCGGTCCTGGCCACCGTTCAGCGCCCAGGAACGCTCGAAGCTGCGCAGTGTGATGCCGTCGTGCGGGACGAACGTGTCGCCGAACTTGTGCATCCCGAGCGCGAGGATCTCGTGGTTGCCGAGCAGCATCCGCACCGCGCCGTCCGGCGCCTGGCCGATCAGCTCGCGGACATAGCGCAGTACGCCGATGCCGTCCGGGCCGCGGTCGAAGAAGTCGCCGAGGAACCACAGCCGGGCGTCCGTACCGGCCCAGTTGCCGTCGGCATCGGTGAGCCCGGCCGCGTGCAGCGCGGGCTTGAGCTTCTCCAGGTGGCCGTGGACATCGCTCACGGCGAACACCCGGGTCACCTCAGCCTCGCACGGTCAGCACGATCAGTACGACGTTGAGGGCCGTGACGGCGGTGGCTACCAGGCATGCGGTGAGAGTAGTCGCCCGGCGGTTGACGAGGTTGCCCATGACGCGCCGGGATGCGGTCAATCTCACCAACGGCCAGAGCGCGCACGGGATGCCGAAGCTCAGCACCACCTGCGAAATCACCAGCGCCCGGCTCGGGTCGATGCCGATCGCAAGCACCAGCAGCGCGGGCGCCAGCGTCACCAGCCGGCGGACGCCGAGCGGGACGCGACGCTGCCAGAACCCGTCCAGGATCACGGATCCGGCGTACGTCCCGACCGAGGAGGACGCGAATCCGCTGGCCAGCAGGGCGAGCGCGAACAGCAGCGCCGGAAGCTGGCCGATCCGCTCGCCGATCGCGCGGTGCGCCGCATCCAGCGAATCCGCACCTGTGCCCTTCAGGGCAGCCGCCGCCAGTACGACCATCGCCAGGTTGACCGCGCCGGCCAGTGCCATCGCGACGGCGACGTCCAGCCGGGTCGCCCGCAGGACCCGGGATTTGCCGTCCGCGGAGCGGATCGACTTCCAGTGCCGGTCCGTGACCAGCGCGCCGTGCAGCCAGATCGCGTGCGGCATCACGGTCGCGCCGAGCATCCCGGCCGCCAGGACGAGCGACTGCGTGCCGTCCAGCCGCGGCACCAGACCGCCGACCACGCCGCTCGCCGACGGGCCGGCCTGTGCCGTCGAGACCACGAAACCGAGCAGTACGACGGCGAGCAGGCCGATGATCGCGGCCTCGAACGGGCGCTGCCCGCGCTTCGACTGATAGATCAGCAGACCGAACGAGACCGCGCCGGTGATCACGCCACCGATCAGCAGCGGGATGTGGAACAGCAGATTCAGCGCGATCGCCCCACCGACCACCTCGGCCAGGTCGGTCGCCAGCGCGACAATCTCGGCCTGCGCCCACAGACCGGTCGAGGTCGAACGCTTGAAGTGGTCACGACACAGCTGGGGGAGCGTCCGCCCCGTCGCGATGCTCGCCTTGGCCGCCAGGTACTGCACCAGGACGGCCATCAGGTTCGCGCCGACGACCACCCAGCAGAGCAGATACCCGTACGAGGCGCCGGCCGCGATGTTGGTCGCGAAGTTGCCCGGATCGACGTACGCAACCGCCGCGACGAACGCCGGCCCGAGCAACAAAAGCCCAGACCGACTCAGTTGCCGCCGCAGCGGCGCCGGTGCGTACATGAAAGCAGTCTCCCTGACCGCACCCCACGCGCAACCCCTGTGCCCGATTTGAGACGCCCGCTACGCCCAGGCGAAGTGCACGTCCAGCGAAACCTCGAGACTGGTGTCGCCGGGCGTGAGGTGGATTTCGGACTCGAACGCGGCCTTGGCCGCCAGCGCGACACCGCGTGCCGGGTGCTGACTGTACGTCTCCGCGACCGAGGTGACGGCGCCGAGCGAGTAGCCGGCCAGCCCGGCGAGTTCCGCGGCCTTCTCGCGCGCCTGCTGGAACGCGAGCTCCCGGGCCCGGGTCAGCAGCGCGGCCTTGTCCTCGACGTCGAAGCGGATCGAATGCAGGTTCAGGCCGTTGCCTGCAGCATCCACCGCGGCGTTCAGCAGCCGGCCGAACCCGGTCAGGTCCCGCGTTGTCACCGTCAGCAGGTGCGCACCCCGGAACGTCCGTGGCCGTCCCGGCTCCTGGTACTCCTGCGAGACCTCCACCTCGGTGGTCCTGATCGCAGAAGCAGCCACGCCCTGCGCACGCAGGGTGGCCGTCACCGCATCCGTCAGCTCCGCCACCCGCACCACGGCCGCAGCAACATCCGGCGCCGAGTGCTCGACCGCCAGCGACATCCGCAACACGTCCGGCTCCGCACTGGCCTGCCCGGACCCGACAACCCGCACCCCAGTCTTCATAACCGCCAGTCTGGCATTGGGGTCAACTTGCGCGGCGGATGATGCGGGCGGGGATGTCGTGGAGGTGGCAGAGGGAGAGCAATGCTGTGCCGTCGATCAGCTGGAGGGGTTTGCCGTTGGCGAACTGGTAGCTGGTCGGGCCGAAGCCGGAGGTGGTGATGAGGATGCCCTTGGTGGCGCCGGCGTCGACGACGGTGCCGAAGAGGTCTCGGACGGCGCTTGGGGGGACTGTGCGGGTCCAGAGCTTGGCCTGGACGACGAACTTGCCGCCGGTGATCGGGCGTGGGTCGTACGCGACGCAGTCGATGCCGCCGTCGGTACCGCGGCGGAACAGTCTGGTTTCCAGGCCCATCCGGGTCAGCAGGTTGTGGACCAGGTGCTCGAAGGACTCGGGGCTGAGATCGAGCAGGTTCGGCCGGGCGTCGATCTCGCTGATCACGTCGACGGCCTCGACGATCCGCGGGTCGGTCAAGTCGAACTCCAGGACCGGTTCGACCGGCTGCAGCTCTTCCGGGTGCCGGGAGACCTCAGCCGCGAAGTAGTGCCGCACGCAGGCCACCGGGTCGAGCTGGTCGAGTACGAGCGCCTGGTACTGCTCCCGGGTCGCCCGTAGCGTGATGAGGCACGGTCGTACGGTCTGGCCGGTCGTGAGGTCTACCGACTCCACCATGCCGTTGAACACGACCGTTTCGACCACGCCGTACCGGTCGCTGCCGAAGACGAGGTGGAGCGCCCGCAACGCCAGCTGGGCGACCAACTGCTGGTACAGCCGCCGTAGCTCGGCAGGGTCTCGCGGAACGGCCTGTACGGCGTCCAACGAGCGGTCATAGCGGTACGACGCCTCGGCAGGTACGACGGTGACGTCAGGCAGGTCCCATTCGACCGCGAGCAGCGTCGACTCGGGCACGTACCCGACCTTGCGGCGCCGCGGGAAGTCCAGCGGCTCCGGGTGGCTGTCGAGCGCCTTCGTGAAGTACCGGGTCACGGCTGCGCGGTCCCGGTTTTCCACGGCGCGTTCGTACGCGTCGATCCGCGCATGCTGTTCCGCGGTCGCCTCGTCGAGTCGGCGTTGGCGTTCGACCTGCTCGCGCAGGGCCTTGGCGACCCGCTCGCGGCGGGTCTCCTCGGCGGCCCGGTGCCGTTCGATCGCCTCGGCGAACCGGTCCTCCGCGTCGGCGAGCCGGCGCGCGAACCGGCGTTCGGCGCCCCACCAGCGGAACGTTCCCGGCGGGTGGGGCACGAACGCATCCCAGACAGGTCCGGGATGCGCCTCGAGATCGGCCGGCGACACGGTCGGGGGTGCCCGCCGCGGCGCCCGTTTCAGGGTCTGCAGATCGGTGCCGTGGACATCGACGGCGAGTGCACCGGCCAGGATGTTCTCCAGTGCCTGGACGTGTTCCCGCACCGCAGCGGTACGTTGCGCCGCCTCGGCTGTGCGCCCGGGCGGACGGTCGCTGCGGGCATGACCTTCGGCAGATCGGCCCATCGCCTCACACCTCTCCACTCCAATGTAACGGTCCAACCACGCTCCGCGACCGAATATGACGGAGAGTTGGAGAGGACATTGCTTGCCGTCCACCCCGCGTTTCCTGCCGCACGTGCACTTGCAGGGGCTTTCGAGTCAGGTGACGATGACAAATATGAGCTTGCCTTCGTACGCATCCGGGGTGTCCGAGGTTCCGTTGCTGGGTGAGACGATCGGGCAGAACCTGAGACGGACCATCAGCGAGTACGGCGACCACGAAGCGCTCGTGGAGGTCCAGACCGGTAGACGCTGGACGTACGACGAGTTCGGTGCGGAGGTCGAACTCGTCGCGCGCGGCCTGCTGGCGCGGGGGATCGCGCAGGGCGACCGGGTCGGCATCTGGGCGCCGAACCAGGCCGAGTGGACGATCACGCAGTACGCCACCGCGCTGATCGGCGCGATCCTGGTGAACATCAACCCGGCGTACCGCACCCACGAACTGTCCTACGCGCTGAACCAGTCCGGCGTCCGGATGCTCGTCTCCGCGACCGAGTTCAAGACCAGCAACTACCGCGCGATGGTCGAGGAAGTGCGACCGAACTGCCCGTCGCTGGAGGAGACGATCTACCTCGGCACCGGCGACTGGGACGCGCTCCGCGACGACGCCTCCCGGATCACCGTCGACGCGCTGAACGCCCGCGAGGCCGAGCTGTCCTTCGACGACCCGATCAACATCCAGTACACCAGCGGGACCACAGGCTTCCCGAAGGGCGCCACGCTCAGCCACCACAACATCCTGAACAACGGCTTCTTCGTCACCGAGACGATCGCGTTCACCGCCGACGACCGGCTCTGCATCCCGGTCCCCTTCTACCACTGCTTCGGCATGGTCATGGGCAACCTCGGCTGCACCACGCACGGCGCGTGCATGGTGATCCCGGGCCCGGCGTTCGACCCGGCCGCGACGCTGCAGGCCGTGCAGGACGAGCGGTGCACGGGGCTGTACGGCGTACCGACGATGTTCATCGCGGAGCTCGGGCTGGCCGACTTCGCGGAGTACGACCTGACCTCGCTGCGGACCGGCGTGATGGCCGGGTCGCCGTGCCCGGTCGAGGTGATGAAGCGCTGCGTCGCGGACATGCACATGGCCGAGGTCGCGATCTGTTACGGGATGACCGAGACGTCGCCGGTGTCCACGCAGACCCGCCGCGACGACGACCTGGACCGCCGTACGTCGACCGTCGGCCGGGTGATGCCGCACGTCGAGGTGAAGCTGGTCGACCCGGCGACCGGCCTGGTCGTCGAGCGCGGCGAACCGGGGGAGCTGTGCACCCGTGGGTACTCGGTGATGCTCGGCTACTGGGACGAGCCGGAGAAGACCGCGGAGGCGATCGACCGGGCGCGCTGGATGCACACCGGCGACCTGGCGACGATGCGCGACGACGGGTACGTGAACATCGTCGGCCGGATCAAGGACATGGTGATCCGCGGCGGCGAGAACGTGTACCCGCGCGAGATCGAGGAGTTCCTGTACACCCATCCGTCGATCGCCGACGTCCAGGTCATTGGTGTCCCCGACGAGCGGTACGGCGAGGAGCTGTGCGCCTGGATCAAGCTGAGGCCGGGCGTGGAGCCGCTGGACGCCGACGCGGTCCGGGCGTTCGCGTCCGGGAAGCTGGCGCACTTCAAGATCCCGCGGTATGTCGTGCTCGTGGACGACTTTCCGATGACGGTCACGGGCAAGATTCGCAAGGTCGAGATGCGGGAGAAGTCCGTCGAACTGCTCGGACTGAACTGACCAGCGCACCGACCCCGAAGGCCGCGCCGAGTACGCAGACGGCGTCCCAGCCGGCCCGTTCGTACAGCGCCGTCGACGCGATCGCGCCGACGGCGCTGCCGAGTGAGTAGAACACCATGTACGCACCGATCAGCCGGCCGCCGGACTCCGGCCGGTAGATCGTGCTCTGGTTGGTGACGTGGATCGCCTGGACGGCGAGATCGAGCAGCACGGCCCCGATCGCCAACCCCACCAGGGAATGCGCCGTCACCAGCCAACTGGTTGCCAATAGCATCGAAGCGCCGACGGTCACGACCGGCCCTCGGCCCCGATCGGCCAACCGCCCCGCCGGACCCGCGGCCAGCGCCCCGGCCGCGCCGATCAATCCGAACGCCCCGATCTCGGTGTGCGACAACCCGCGCTCGCTCAACGGCAACGCGATCGAGGTCCACAACGTGCTGAACGACGCGAAGATGAAGAACGCCCGCGCCGCGCTCTCCCGGAACACGCGCTCCCGCAACAGCCCGACCGTCGACGCCAGCAATTCCCGGTACCGCACTCGCGCCCGGGGTTGAGGGGCAGAGCGAACGAACAAGAACGTGATCGCCAGGCAGGCAGCACACGCGATCAGGTACGTGGCTCGCCAGTTGAGTAGGTCGGTCAAGACGCCCGACACGGTCCGCGCCAGCAGGATCCCCAGCACGATCCCGGTGGTGATCGTCCCGACCGTACGTCCACGCCGACTGCTGAGCGCGGCGCCGTACGCGACGAGCGATTGCGTGACAACGGCGAGCGCGCCGACGGACGCCAACCCGAGCAGGAGCATGACCGCGTTCTGCGCCAGCCCGGTGACGAGCAGCGCGACGGCGAGCAACGTGAACTGCAGGCGGATCAGCCGGCGCCGGTCCATCACGTCGCCCAGCGGCACCAGGAAGAACAGCCCGAGTGCGTACCCCGCCTGCGTCACCGTCACGAACAGCCCGACCGTCGAAGGCGGAATCCCGAGGTCGCCGCCGATCGTGACCAGCAGCGGCTGGGCGGCGTACACGGTCGCGACCGCGATGCCCGCGGCGACGGCGAGGACCAGCGGTCGAGCGTGAAATGGTTGCATCTTGCTACCGTAAGAGAAGTTGGTAGCATGTTGCAACCGGGAGGTGTGGAATGGTCAAACGGACCAGGTTCGACGGCGAGAGCTGCCCGGTGGCGCGCTCGGTGGACGCGGTCGGCGACTGGTGGTCGCTGCTGATCGTGCGGGACGCGTTCGACGGCAGCCGCCGGTTCGGCGACTTCCAGCGCAGCCTCGGCGTCGCGAAGAACATCCTCAGTGCCCGCCTCGGCTCGCTCGTCGACAGCGGCATCCTCGACCACACCGACCGCGACTACACCCTGACCGCCAAGGGCGAGGCCCTGTTCCCGGTCATCGTCGCGCTCCGCCAGTGGGGTGAGACGTTCGCCTTCGCCGCGAACGAGCCGCACTCCCAACTACTCGACCGCCGCGACGGCAAGCCTCTCTGCCCGCTCGAGGTGCGTGCTGCCGACGGCCGCCTGGTCGCTCCGGCCGACACCGAGGTGCACAAGGAGCTGCAGCTCGACAGGTAGTGCACCGGCGAGACGCCGCACGCGCGGCGCGGTCACGCACAGGTGCACTACGGGAGGCCGGGTACCTCCTGCCGAGCGGCAGCTCGCAGGTGGTCGGCGAAGGCGCGGATGGAGGGTGACTCCTCGCCGCGGCGCCAGGTGAGGGCGAGGGCCGAGTCCGGGAATCCGGTGAGCGGGATCGTGGTGATGTCGGCGCGGTGGTTGTTCGTGGCGGTGGGTTCGCAAATCAGCATCGCGCCGCGACCGGCGGCGATCAGCGAGAGGCCTTCCTGGAGCGTGGCGACTTCAGGCCCGCGGTGGATCAGCGCACCGCCCGGGGTCTGCGTCGGTGCCTGCGCCTGCCGCCAGTACCCGGGCGCCGGGCCGGAGTACGCGATCAAGGTCTCGCCGGCCAGTTCCTCGGCGTCGACCGCGTCCCGCCCGGCGAGCCGGTGCTGCTTGCACACCGCGAGGGTCTGCGGGTGCTTCGAGAACACCGGTCCGACGACGAGGTCGTCCTCGGCGACCGGGAGCAGTACGACGGCCGCGTCGACCATCCGCCGCCGGAGTCCGCCGAACGGGTCGTTCAGCGGGAGTTCGCAGACGTTGATCAGGCAGTTCGGGTTCCGTGCCTGGAACGCCGACACCGCGCGGAGGATCTGGTCGTTCGCGGCCCCCTGGAACCCGATCCGCAACGTCCCGCGCGCGGCCGCGGCGTACTCGCGGGCGTTCTCGACCACCCGCTCCAGACCGGCGTACGCCGGCCGCAGGGCGGTCAGGAACTCCTTGCCCAACGGGGTCAGCGCCACCCGCCGGCTGGTCCGCTCGAACAGCTGCCCGCCGATCCGCCGCTCCAGGGACTGCAGCAGCTGGCTGACCCGGCTCTGCGACAGGTAGAGCCGTTCCGCCGTGCGTCCGAAGTGCAGCTCGTCGGCAAGGATGAGGAAGCACTCCAGTTCGCGGACGTCGAGTGCCATGCGGTCCTCCGATCGATGGGCCTGACTAATACAAGCATCATCAGATCGTCGTTGTTCCGCACCGGCTTCGAGCCGCTCACTGGTGACATGACAACAATCTGCGCCGACGCGGTCGAGACCCGCGGCTGGGCCGGGTCCGTCACGATGGCTGCCACCGTCTTCGCGGTGGTGACCGCCGAGATGCTTCCGGTCGGTCTGCTGACGCCGATGAGCGAGTCCCTCCACGTGACGGACGGCGCCGCCGGCCTGGCACTGACCGCAACGGGAGTGACCTCCGCACTGGCCGCTCCCGTCCTCCCGCTCCTGCTCGGGAAACTGGATCGCAAAGCTGTGCTGGGTGGACTGATGGTGCTGCTCGCGGCGTCGGCCTTCGCGGCCGCCAGTACGTCGAGCTTCCTCGTGCTGATGGTGACGAGGGTCCTGATGGGCGTCTCGATCGGCGGCGTCTGGCTGCTCACGGTCAGCCTCGCGCGCCGCGTCGTACCCCCGAACGCCGCCGGGCCGGCCACCGCGCTCATCTTCTCCGGCATCGGGATCGCCTCGGTGCTGGGCATCCCGGCGGGCGCGTACGTCGGCGAGCTGGCCGGCTGGCGCTGGGCGTTCGCCGGGGTCGGCATCCTCGCGCTCGCGCTGGCCGTTGCCCTGAGCATCTTCCTGCCGAGCCTCCCGCCGGAGCGGGTCGTCCGGCTGTGCGACGTGCGGGAAGTCCTCAAGCTCCACCAGGTCCGCGTGGGGCTGGTCCTCGTCGCGCTGATCGTGACCGGCCACTTCGCGGCGTACACGTATGTCCGCCCGTTGCTCGAACCGCACATCGCGCCGGCGCTGATCGGTGCCTTCCTGCTCGCGTACGGCGTGGCCGGTGTCGTCGGCAACTTCCTCGTCGGCGCCCTCCGCCCGACCCGTGCGCTGACGGTTGTTGCCGCCGGCATCGCCCTGATGGCGTTGGCCATGCCAATCATTGGTACGACGGCGCTCGGAGCCCTTGCCCTGCTGGTGATCTGGGGCCTCGCGTACGGCGGAACGACGGTCAGCACGCAGGCGTGGGCGCACGCCGCGGCGCCCAGTGCCCCCGAATCATCGTCCGCTGTCCTGGTGGGGGTGTTCAACGGATCGATCGCACTGGGCGCCTTCGCCGGCGGGCAGGTCGCCGACCGCTTCGGTACGGCGACCGTCACCTGGCTCCCCGCGGTCCTCGCGACCGCGGCGTTGGTGGTACTGCTAGCGGACCGCCGCCAGCGCGGCTGAGTCCTCGTCGCCGAAGGTGTCCTCGAGCTTCTCCGGCGAGTAGTCCAGGTCGATCCCGGCGACGTCCGCGCCGACCGCCGACTCGATCGCCCCGAGCCGGCGGGTGGCGCGGTCACCGGCGTACGTCATCAGCGCGGTCGGGTTGATCTCCGCCGGCAGTTCGGGGGAGTTGTCCATCGCCCACTGGATCTGCGTCAGCGCGTGCGGGAGCAGCTCCTCCATCGTGTCGGTGACGACCTTCCAGTTCGACGCGTCGGCGGCGACGTGCCGGCGGCAGGTGAACGTCCCCCAGGCCATGTGCCGGCGCTCGTCGTCACCGATCCGGCGGATCAGCTCCTGCATCCCGGGCAGTACGCCGCGAGCCGTGCAGAGCAGGTTCCACGCGTGGTACCCGGTGAGCGCGAGCGTCCCTTCGACGACATGGTTGTACGTGACCGACGCGCGCACCTGGTTCGACGGGGACGGGTCGTCGGCGAGCGACTTCAGCGCCACCGGCAGTGCCTCGTAGAAGATCGCGCGGTACCCCGGGTTGTTCTCGACGTAGCGGTGCAGGTCCTCGGTGACGCCGACTGCGTCCAGCCAGAGCCGGAAGACCGCGGTGTGCTTGGCCTCCTCGAAACAGAACTGGGTCAGGTACATCTCGTCGCCGAACCGCCCCTCGGCCGACATCGCCTGCAGGAACGGCTGCAGGTCCTCGGTGACCGCCTCCTCGCCGGCGATGAACTGCGAGCAGAGCATCAACGCGTTGTCCTTGTCGTTTGCGCTCAGCTCCTGCCAGTCCTTCGCGTCCTGGCTGAAGTCGATGTCGCGCGGATTCCAGAACTTGCGGTTGCCCTTGTCGAAGAGCCGCAGCGGTAGCGCGTCCCAGTTCAATCCGCCGGCGCGCAGAGAACTGAAGCCCTGCCTGTGCAGATCGTTCATACGTGCAACCTCCGGGATTCGGCCAAGAAGGGAGAGAGGACGCGAGCCAGTTGCGCCGCCACCACCGCGGGGGGAGGGCCCGGGGTGACGATGTGGCTCAGGACGACGCGCAAGGCGACGTCGACGCAGCTGGTCGCGTCCTCCGCGGGAACCTCCGGCCAATGCTCCCTGACATGGGCATCGAGCCGGAGGTGTGCCAGTTCCAGCACCTGCTGTCCCCGTGTCGTCAGCAGCTGACTGGCCTGGTCCGATCCCGGCTGGCTCAGCGCCGCCTTCACCAGCGGGGTCTCCCCGGCCAGCGTGAGCGCCCGCTCGACCGCGGCCCGGAGGCCGTCGATCGGGTCGGACTCCCCGGCAAGCGCCGCGTTCACATCCAGCAGGAACCGCTCGGTCTCGCGCGCCGCGACGGCCTCCAGCACACCCCACTTGTCGCCGAACTCGTTGTACACGGTCTGCCGGGACACCCCGGTCCGACGAGCCACCTCAGCCATCCGGAGCCCGTCGTACCCACCTGTCTCGATGGCATCCTGCGCAGCGTCCAGCAACTCGTCACGAAGGCGGCGTTTGGTCCGATCGGCAAACGAGTCCATGCCGACGAGGGTTTACAAAAATGCTTCCGATGTCAAGAGGTCGAACAGTGTGTCCTCAATTGTCAAGGGCGGAATAGTGCGAGGCGTCGCCGGTCCGCGGCGTACTGCGGACCCCGTCGACGCTCACCGGGACGTCACCGGCGAGCGTGATCCGGTGCAGCCGGCGCGGCAGGTCGTCGTAGTCGGCGACGCCGAAGTGCTGGGTCGCACGGTTGTCCCAGATCGCCAGGTCGCCGGGCTGCCAGTGCCAGCGGACGGTGTTGTCGTTGTTGGTGACACGGTTCTGCAGCAGGTTGAACAGTGCCGTGGTCTCCGCCGAGCTGAGGCCGACGAAGCGCCGTACGAAATGACCGAGCACGAGCGCGCGTTCGCCGGTCTCCGGGTGCACACGGACCACCGGGTGCTCGGTCTCGAACAGCTTCGACTCGAACTGCTTGTGGTGCTCCTCGTACTTGACGTCCACCCCGCCGATCCGCCCCTCGTCGGCGTGGCCGGCGTAGTCGTACACGTTGCTGTGAACCGCCCACAGCCGGTCGACCAGCGCCTGCAGCGCGCGCGGGAGGTTCGCGTACGCCGTGACTGTGTTCGCCCAGGTGGTGTCGCCGCCGTACGCCGGGAGCGTCACCGCTCGGAGCAGGCTGATCGCGGGCACCCGGTCGACGAACGTGGCGTCGGTGTGCCAGCTGTTCGCCTTGCTGAAGTCGGAGTCGATCGGGAGCACGTTCGCGGCGCCGTCGAGGCTCTTCGAGGTCGGGTGCGCGAGCGTGGGCGTTCCGAGCAGCTTCGCGAAGGCGAGCTGCCCGGCATCGTCCAGGTGGTGCTGCTCGCGGAAGAAGATCACCTTGTGCTCGAGCAGCGCGCCCCGGATCGCCGCCACCGTCTCCGGCGCCAGGTCCCCGCCGAGCCGGACGTTGCCGACCACTGCTCCCAGGGCGCCGCCCACCTTGGCGACGGTGATCTCCGGTGCTTGCAGTTGTGCAGTCATGCTGTCGCTCCCTCACGATCGGTGAAGTTCCATAATCCAATCGAATTAGTAGACTTAAGAGCTGTTTCGGGATGTGGGATCAGGTGCGTGACGGGTCACGTAGTGTTGGGGGCGTGTCGACCGCCGCTCTTGAACCTGCCCCTGATACCGCCGACGTGCCGGAGTTGGTGGTCGGGTTCGATCTGGACATGACGTTGATCGACTCGCGGCCGGGGATCCAGGCGGTCTGGGATCTGCTGGCCGCGGAGACCGGCGTGCCGATCGACTCCGACCTGGTGGTCAGCCGGCTCGGGCCGCCGTTGACCTGGGAGATGGCGAACTGGTTCCCGCCCGAGCAGGTCGACGCGATGGTCGCGCGGTACCGCGAGCACTACCCGGCGCACGCGATCTCGGGCAGCCTGCCGTTGCCGGGGGTGGCCGAGTCGCTGGCCGCGATCCGGGCGCTCCGCGGCCGGACGATGGTGGTGTCCGCGAAGTACACGCCGTCCGTCCGCCTGCACCTGGAGCACCTCGGGCTGGACGTCGACGAGCCGGTCGGTGACCTGCACGGCGCCGAGAAGGGTACGGCGCTGCGCGAGCACCAGGCGACGGTCTTCGTCGGCGATCACACCGCGGACATCGACGGCGCGCACGCGGCCGGTGCGGTCGCGGTATCGGTCGCGACCGGGCCGTTCACCGCGGACGAGTTGCGCGCGTACGGCGCTGACGTCGTACTGAACGACCTCACCGAGTTCCCCGCGTGGCTGGAGGAGTACGTGCTCGAGCAGCGGCTCGAGGCGCTCATGCGACGGCTGTCGTCGTACGACAAGATGGTGGTCGCGTTCAGCGGCGGCGCCGACTCGGCGTTCCTGCTGGCGGCCGCGGCGCGGGCGATCGGCCCGGCGAACGTGATCGCGGCGACCGCGGTGTCGCCGTCGCTGCCGGCCGCCGAGCTCGAGCCGGCCGCGCGGTTCGCGGACAGTATCGGCGTCCGGCACGTCACCCCGCACACGCACGAGATGGAGCGCGAGGGGTATCAGGCGAACTCCGGTGCCCGGTGCTACTTCTGCAAGGCCGAGCTGATCGAGACGCTGCAGCCGCTCGCGGACGAGTACGGCATCACCGCGATCGCCACCGGCACGAACGCCGACGACGCGATCGCCGGGTTCCGGCCGGGGATCCGGGCCGCGTTCGAACGCGGGGCGCTGACACCGCTGCGGGACGCCCGGCTGACCAAGGCGCAGATCCGGACCGCGTCGCGCAGCTGGGGCCTGGAGACGTCCGACAAGCCGGCCGCGGCCTGCCTGTCGAGCCGGATCGCGTACGGCATCCGGATCACGCCGAACCTGCTCGTCCGGGTCGACCGCGCCGAGCAGGTGGTACGCGCGAAGCTCTCGTCGTACGCCGTCGAGAACGTCCGCGTCCGCGACCTGGGCGACAGCGCCTCGATCGAGATCGACGCGGCGTTGCTGGACCGCGTCGACCAGCAGGAACTCGTCGACGCGGTGGTCGCGGAAGGGTTCGCGACCGCGCAGGTGGACCCGCGCGGATTCCGCTCCGGGTCGATGAACGAGCGGCTGCCGGAGCCCGAAAAGTACCGAAACCTTTAAGGGGTGCGGGGATGCTGCCGGATCAGGTAGTTTCCCGGAGGCGTGGTTGCGCAGCTTCACGTACGCTTGGTTTTCGATTCCGACTTTGACGACTGAAGAGGTTCCCGTGCCCGTTGGCAAGGTGAAGTGGTATGACTCCGAAAAGGGGTTCGGATTCCTCAGCAAGGAGGAGGGCGGGGACGTCTACGTCCGCGCCGAGGCCTTGCCGTCGGGTGTGACCAACCTGAAGCCGGGGCAGAAGGTGGAATTCGGCGTCGTCGAGGGCCGCAAGGGCGAACAGGCCCTGCAGGTCCGGCTGATCGACCCGCCGCCGTCGGTCGCGAAGGCGATGCGCCCGAAGCCCGAGGAGATGCAGGTCGTCATCGAGGACCTGATCAAACTCCTCGACCGGCTCGGTGAGAACTACCGCCGCGGCCGGCAGCCCGACAACAAGTCCGCCCGCCAGGTCGCGACCGTGCTCCGCGGCGTGGCGGACAAGCTCGACGTCTGAGCTCAGCCCTCCAGCCGATCGATCCGGGACTGGATGCCGTCCAGCACGGTGTCCAGCCCGAACCCGAACTCGGCCGCGTCGAAGTCCCCGGCGTAGCCCTCGTCCGGCGGGACCTCGAGCGTCGCGGCGATGCCCGGAAACCGGTCCGGCGTGGCGAGCATCGTCAGGCGCTGCGTGTAGAGCCGGTCGGCCTCCTGGATGGCGTCCGGCTCGGTCAGCATGTTCGCGGTGAGTTGCGCCGTACCGCGGACGTAGATGTTCACGAGCAGCATCGCGGACAGCCGGTCCTGCGGCGTCAGCGGCGTACCGTCGAACGCCTGCAGGCCGGCCTCCATCCAGTTCAGCTGGTGCGGTGACAGCGGCGGCTCCTGGATCGGGATCTGCAGGATCCACGGGTGCGCACGCAACCCGTCGCGGAACGCCTCCGCCCAGGCGGTGACCTGCTCCCGCCAGCCGCGCCCCGGGACGAACGCGGGCGGGTCGCCGAACGCGTGCTCGAGCATGACGACGTACAGGTCGTCCTTGGCGTCGACGTACCGGTAGAGCGACATCGTGGTGAAGCCGAGCTCGGCCGCCACCTTGCTCATCGAGAGCGCGCCCAGCCCGCCGGCGTCGGCGAGCTTGATCGCGGCGCGCGCGATGTCGCTGATGTGGAACGCCGGCTTGGGGCCGGGCCGGCTCCGGCCTTCGAAACCCCAGAGCTGCTGCAGGACCCTCGGTAGCTCTTCCATGGAGATCACTCTATCTGTTTACAGCATAGACAGTCATGTGTATGGTCTGTGTATGACGCACACAGTGTGCGGCATAGACAGATAACCGGAGGGGTCGTCATGGGTACGAACGAACGGGCGGGACGCAAGGAGTGGATCGCGCTCGGCGTGCTCGCACTGCCGCTGCTGCTGGTCTCGATGGACGTCTCGGTGCTGTACTTCGCGGTCCCGTTCATCAGCGCCGACCTCGGCGTGAACGCGACCGAGCAGCTGTGGATCTTCGACATCTACGGCTTCGTACTCGCCGGCCTGCTGATCACGATGGGCTCGCTCGGCGACCGGATCGGCCGTCGCAAGCTGCTGCTGTTCGGCGCGGTCGGGTTCGGCCTCGCGTCCGTCGCCGCGGCGTACGCGCAGAACCCGGAGCAGCTGATCGCCGCCCGCGCGATCCTCGGCATCGGCGGCGCGACCCTGATGCCGTCGACCCTGGCGCTGATCCGGAACATGTTCCACGACGCCAAGCAGCGGCAGAAGGCGATCGCGTTCTGGAGCGCGGTGATGATGGGCGGGATCACCCTCGGGCCGGTGCTCGGCGGGTTCCTGCTGGAGCACTTCTGGTGGGGCTCGGTGTTCCTGATCAACACTCCCGCGATGGTGCTGCTCGTGGTGCTCGCGCCGGTGCTGCTGCCGGAGTTCAAGGCGCCGGTGCGCGGACGGTTCGACCTGCTCGGCTCGGTGCTGTCGCTGGCCGGCGTACTGCCGGTGATCTGGGGGATCAAGGAGATCGCCGCGCACGGTGTGTCGGCGCTGCCGGTGGTCGCGATCGTCGCCGGGCTGGTGTTCGGGGTGCTGTTCGTACAGCGGCAGCGGACCGCGGAGCACCCGATGGTGGACCTGTCGATGTTCCGGAACCGGGCGTTCAGCGGGTCGCTGGCGGCGAACACCATCGGCACCTTGGCGCTGGTCGGGAACGCCGTCTTCCTCACCCAGTACCTGCAGTTGGTGCACGGGCTGTCGCCGTTGAAGGCCGCGCTGTGGTCGCTGGCGCCGTCGGTGCTCGTCGGCGGTGCGGCTCCGCTCGCGACCGCGCTGGCCGGGAAGTTCGACCGGGCCTACGTGATCGGCGGGGCGTTCGTCCTCGCGGCTTCGGGGTACGGCGTACTCACCCAGGTGCGGGTCGACTCGTCGCTCGCCGTCCCGCTGGTCGGCGCCGGTCTGCTCGCGGCGGGCCTGGTGATGGTGATGACCCTGGTCACCGAGGCCGTCGTCGGCTCGGTCGCCCCCGAGCGCGCCGGGTCCGCGTCCGCGGTGATGGAGACCTGCTCCGAGTTCGGCGGCGCCCTCGGCATCGCGATCCTCGGCTCGATCGGCACCGCCGTCTACCGCTCCGACGTACCGCCCAACCTCCCCGCCGCCGTCACAACCCCTGTCCGCGAAGGCCTCCCCGCCGCCACCGCCGCAGCCGCCCACCTCCCCGCGGAACTGGCCGACACCGTCCTGACCACCGCCCGCCACGCCTTCACCCACAGCATGAACACAGTCGCCCTGGTAGGCGCCATCCTCCTGCTGGCCACCGCAGTAACCACCACCCTCACCCTCCGCAACACCAAGCCGGCCGAAGAGCCTGCGGCCGAGCAGGCTGACCTGGTCCCTGCTCCCTGACGAGGACGGCTAGCGGGGTGGGCGGCGCGGGAGGCCCCGGCGTTTGGGGTGGTGGCGTTCTTCGGTGGGTTCCTCGGACCAGGGGGCCGGGTCTTCGGCGGTGTTCTCGTCTTCTTCCGGTTGGCCGCTCCACCAGCGGCCGACCGGCGGCTCGGGGGGTGGGGTGCCGGTGCGCCACTCGACGGTCGGCTCGTCCTGGGTGTCGGAGCGGCGGGCGCGGTTGGCGCGTTGTTCGGCGACGCTGAGGATGGTCCGGGACGTGCTGTCAGGGTGCTCGTCGTACGTCGGGTGCCGGTGCGGATGGTGCGGGCCGTCCGTACGCGGGCCGCCGAGGCCGCCGGGGCGCAGCGGGCCTTCGGTCGGGCGCGGCGCGGGGCGCATCCGCAGGACCAGGAAGACCACGATCAGCAGGACCCCGGCGAGGAATCCGAACCCGAGCCGCGGGATCAACGGCAGCACGATCCCGCACCCGCCGCCGATCACCCACGCGAGCTGCAGCACCGTCTCCGACCGCGCGAACACCGACGTCCGCACGGACTCCGGGACGTCGCGCTGGATCATCGCGTCCAGCGACAGCTTCCCGAGCGAGCTGCACAACCCGGCCACCAGCCCGAGCGCGACCAGGATCGGCAACCCGTACAGCACCGCGACCGCGACCGCCACGGCGGCGTCCGCGAGCAGCACGACCAGCACCACACCCTCAGGTTTACGGGCCTTGAGCAACGACCCGAGGAGGGTGCCGAGGCTGTTCCCGATCCCGGCCGCGGCGATCACCGCGCCGGCCGCGACCGCGCCCTTCACCCCGCTGATCGGCTGGTCGCGGAGCAGGAACGCCAAATACATGGTGAGGAACCCGGACACGAACCGCAGCCCGAGGTTGCACCGGATCCCGCGCGACACCGCGGCGGTGATCGCGCGCTTGCGGGCGTTCCGCCCCGCCGTACCGGTGACCTCCTCGTCGGCGGGGGAGTCGACCGCGCTCGGCAGCCGGATCGCGAGGACCAGGCCGACGATGTACACCAGCGCCGCCCAGCGCAGCGACCACTGCGGGCCGATCGCGGCGAACGCACCGGCGAGCCCGGCGCCGATCGCGCCGCCGGCGACGCCGGCGAGCGAGATCCGGGAGTTCGCCGTGACCAGCGTGATCTGTTTGGGCAGCAGCCGCGGTACGGCGGACGCGCGGGTGACGCCGTACGCCTTGGAGGCGACGAGGCAGCCGAGGGCCGCCGGGTACAGCCAGACCGAGTTGTGGCTCGTGATCGACGACGCCAACGCCCACACCAGGAACGCGCGGGCGCCGAGCGTCGCGCCGATCGCCCAGCGCCGGCCGTGCCGGAACCGGTCGAGGATCGGCCCGATCAGCGGTGCCATCAACGCGAACGGCGCCATCGTCAGCAGCAGGAACAGCGCGACCCGGTCCCGCGCCTGGTCGCTCGGGACGGTGAAGAACACGGTGCCGGCCAGCGAGACGGCGAACGCGGTGTCACCGGCCGCGTTCACCGCGCCGAGCTCGATCAGCCGCGACAGGCCGGACTCGCCCGCGCCCTGCGCGTTGGTCAGCCCCCGGATCCGCCGCCCGGTCGCCCGCCCGAAGCGCCCGCCGACGGTCGCCGCCTTCTTCGAGGCGGACGCCACTCCTTCGGCGCCGACCTTCGAGGCGTGCCCGACCTTCTTCCCGGCGCTACCGACCTTCTTGCCCGCACTTCCGACGCGTTCCCGCGCCTCTCCCACGCGCTCCCGGCCCGACTTCCCCGGCCCGGGGCCGTGACCGGTCGTCGCTCCGCGATCCTCGCGGGCGTTCGGGTCGGACGGGTCGGGGGAGTGCATGAGACCATCCTGCCTCCTCCCGGGGACAGACCGCAGGCACGGCGCGTACGAAGCCGGTCGCACGGGCGGTTCGGCGTACGGCAGGCGGCATGCGAGAATGGGCGATTGTGACTCCCGTCAAATCGCCCGAACCGGTACGTGCCAAGCCCGACGCCGTCTGCGTCGCGGCGGTCGAACCGGCCCGGGAGGCCGCGATCGCCCAGGCCGGCGGTGCCCAGGCCGGTGCCGCGCAGGTCGGGGAACACCTCGGTCACCTGGTCGAGGGCGAGCGTCTCGTCACGCACTACTTCGCCTCCGCGCACCCCGGGTACCGGGGCTGGCGCTGGGCCGTCACGCTGACCCGCGCGTCCCGGGCCAAGACCGTCACGATCAACGAGGTCGTGATGCTCCCCGGCGACGACGCGGTGGTCGCGCCGCAGTGGGTCCCGTGGTCGGATCGCGTCCAGCCCGGCGACCTGCGCCCCGGCGACCTGTTCCCGACGCTGCCGGACGACCCGCGGCTCGAGCCCGGCTTCACCGACACCGCGGACGCCCCGGAAGAGGTGCTCACGGTCGTCGAGGAGCTCGGCCTCGGACGCGAGCGCGTGCTGTCGCCGATCGGACGCGAGGACGCGGCCGAGCGCTGGTACGCCGGGGACTTCGGGCCGACGTCCGCGATCGCCCAGGCAGTCCCGTACAAGTGCCACTCCTGCGGCTACTGGATCCGCCTCGCCGACAGCCTCGGCCAGGCGTTCGGCGTCTGCGCCAACGAGATGGCCCCGGGCGAGGCCCGCGTCGTCGCGTACGACTACGGCTGCGGCGCCCACTCCGACGCCACCATCGAGAACACCGACCACCCCACCCCCGAACACGCCTTCGACACCACCGGCTACGACACCCTCGAACTGGCTCCGTCCGAGGACTGACCTTTCAGTCTTCGGTGGCGGGGCGGTGGCCGGCTTGGATGGCGGTCCAGCGGCGTTTGCAGTACCAGAGTCCGATCAGGCCGAGGACGAAGCCGGCGACGGGGACCCAGAGCCACCAGTCGAGGCCGTCGTCCTTCAACTGGCCGCGGAAGATCAG
Organism: Kribbella sp. WER1; assembly: GCF_054189145.1. Lineage (NCBI taxonomy): Bacteria > Bacillati > Actinomycetota > Actinomycetes > Propionibacteriales > Kribbellaceae > Kribbella > Kribbella sp. WER1. Next base: position 5,974,472 of record NZ_CM135186.1, read on the forward strand.
CAGGACGACGAACGCGACCACCCAGAGCGCGATCCCGGTGAGGACGCTCGGGATGCCGGACAGGTCGAGCGGCTTGACCTCGGCGTGCACCAGCTCACCGCGGGCGAGCTGGCTCGTCGGGTCGGTGCGCTTCTTGGATGCAGCCTCCTCCGTCACGCCCCTAGCTTAACGGCAACGGTTTGACGTAAGTGCTCGCAACTGCCCGGTAGGAACTGGCACTATGCGGGTCATGAGCTCGCCCCAGGGCACGAAGGCCCGCTCCCTGTCCGGTCCACTCGACTCGTTCTTCAAGATCAGTGACCGCGGTTCCACGCTCGGGCGCGAGGTCCGTGGCGGGCTGGTGACGTTCTTCACGATGGCCTACATCGTGGTGCTGAACCCGCTGATCATCGGCACCGTCAAGGACGGCTCGGGCCAGCTGATCGGTGGCGGCACGGACCCGGCGGTGTCGATCGCCAAGGTCGCGGTCGCGACCGCCTTCGTGGCCGGCGTGCTCACGATCCTGATGGGCGTGGTGGCGAACTTCCCACTCGCCGTGGCCGCCGGACTCGGCCTGAACGCCTACGTGGCCTTCTCGATCGCGGCGCTGAAGGACATGACCTGGGCGGACGCGATGGGCCTGGTCGTACTCGAGGGCCTGGTCATCCTGGTGCTGGTCCTGACCAAGTTCCGGAAGGCCGTCTTCGAGGCGGTCCCACTGCAGCTGAAGGTCGCGATCAGCGTCGGCATCGGCCTGTTCATCGCGTTCGTCGGGCTGGTCGACGCAGGCATCGTACGGCGCCCGGCCGCGCCGAGCGGACCGCCGGTCGAGTTGGGCGTCGGCGGCGAGCTGCGCGGCTGGCCGGTGCTGGTGTTCGTCGTCGGGCTGCTGCTGATCGTCGGGTTGTACGTCCGCAAGGTGAAGGGTGCGATCCTGATCGGGATCGTCTCCGCGACGGTGCTGGCGATCGTCCTGCAGGCGATCTTCGATCTCGGCTCGCGGGCGGAGAAGCCGGGCGGCTGGGGCCTGAACATCCCGGAGCTGCCGCACACGTGGTTCTCGAAGCCGAACCTCGATCTGCTCGGCAAGTTCAGCCTGTTCGGGTCGTTCGAGCGGATCGGCGTGGTCTCGGCACTGCTGATCGTGTTCACCCTGGTGCTGGCCGACTTCTTCGACACCATGGGCACGATGACCGCGATCGGCGCCGAAGCCGGCCTGCTGGACGAGAACGGCATCCCGGTGAACTCGCAGCGGATCCTGATCGTCGACGCGGTCGCGGCCGGGGCCGGTGGTGCCGCGTCGGCCTCGAGCAACACGGCGTTCATCGAGTCGGCCTCGGGCGTCGGCGAGGGCGCGCGGACCGGGCTGGCGAGTGTGGTGACCGGGATCTGCTTCCTGATCTCGATGGTGATCGCGCCGCTGGTGACGCTGGTGCCGTACGAGGCGGCGACGCCGGCGCTGATCCTGGTCGGGTTCCTGATGATGACGCAGGTGAAGGGGATCGACTTCGACGACATCGAGGTCGCGTTCCCGGCGTTCCTGACGATCGTGCTGATGCCGTTCACGTACTCGATCTCGGCCGGCATCGGCGCCGGGTTCGTCTCGTACGTGATCCTGAAGCTGGTCCGCGGCAAGGCCCGCCAGGTGCACCCGCTGATGTGGGTGGTCTCGGCGCTGTTCGTGGTGTACTTCGCGATCGGCCCGCTGACGGACTGGCTAACCTGAGCAGGGTGGACCCGCTCGAGGACTTCCCCGCCCAATCCGCACGCACCGGCCGCTTCACCCACGGCCTGCCCAAGTCCTTCACCCTGGGTGACGAGCACGTGCTGTTCCTCCGGACCACCGGCCCGGAGGACCGCACCAGTTGCCTGTGGCAACTCACGGCGGACGGCGAGGAACAGCTCGTGGTGGCGCCGGAGGACCTCGACGCCGACGGCGCGGTCCCGGACGCGGAGCGGGTACGGCGGGAACGCACCCGCGAGCACGCGTCCGGCATCGTCGGGTACTCGGCCGACCGGACCGCCCGGCAGCTCGTCTTCGCGCTCCAGGGCGTGCTGTACCACCTCGACGGGACGGCCGCGCTGCCCCGCGAGATCTGGACCGCCGGCCGCGTGGTGGATCCGCGGATCGACCCGACCGGCCGCCGGGTCGCGTACGTCACCGGCCGGGAGCTGCACGTCGTCGATCTTGCTGACGGCAACGACCTGGCGTTGGGCGTGGACGACGACCCCGAGGTCGGCTGGGGTCTCGCCGAGCACGAGGCGGCGGAGTCGATGGGCCGCACCCGCGGGCACTGGTGGTCGCCGGACGGGACCAGGTTGCTCGCGGCCCGGGTCGACCTGACCCCGGTGCAGCGCTGGTGGATTGCCGACCCCGCGAACCCGGACCGCCGGCCCCGCGAGGTCGCCTACCCGGCGGCCGGTACGCCGAACGCGATCGTCACGCTGCACGCGTTCGACCTGACCGGCGGCGCGGTCGAGCTGCGCTGGGACCGAGCGGCGTACGAGTACCTGGCATCAGTGACGTGGGACGCGCACGGGCCGCTGCTCGCCGTACAGTCCCGTGATCAGCGCACGCTCCGGATCCTCGCGGGTGATCCCGGCACCGGCGTGACGAAGCTCCTGCACGAGCAGCGAGACCCGGCGTGGGTCGAGCTAATCCCCGGGACGCCGGCCCGGACAGCGTCCGGCAAGCTCGTGCACACCGTCGACGACGGCGACACCCGGCGGCTGACGGTGGACGACGTACCGGTCACGCCGGAGAGTCTGCAGGTGCGCGGGGTCCTCGACGTCACCGGGGAGCAGGTGCTGTTCGAGGCGAGCGACGAGCCGACCGAGAACCACCTCTGGCTGTACGACGGCACGCTCCGCCGGCTCACCGACGAGCCGGGTACGCATACCGCGAGCCGCTCCGGCGACACGTACCTCGTCGAGTCGAGCACCGAGTCCAGCCGGTCGTACGTCGTCCGCCGGACGGGCCGCCCCGACCGCACGATCGAGTCCCGGGCCGCGACACCGGTCGTCACCCCGCGGATCACCTGGCTGCGGGCGGGCGAGCGCGAGCTACGGACCGCCGTACTGCTCCCGTCCTGGTACGAGGGCGGCACGCTCCCGGTGCTGATGGCGCCGTACGCCGGTCCCGCGATGCAACTGGTGATGCGCCGGTCGAGTGCGGCGTTCGCGACCGGGCAGTGGTTCGCGGAGCACGGGTTCGCCGTGGTGATCGCGGACGGCCGCGGTACGCCGGGACGTGGGCCGGCGTGGGAGAAGACCGTGTACCTCGACAACCTGACGGCACCGCTCGAGGACCAGGTGACCGCGCTGCACGCCGCCGCCGAACAGACGGGTGCGCTCGACGTGACCCGCGTCGGCATCCGCGGCTGGAGCTACGGCGGCCTGCTCGCCGCGGCCGCCGTCCTGCTGCGACCGGACGACTTCCATGCCGCCGTCGCCGGCGCCGCACCGGCCGACCAACGGCTCTACGGCACGCACTGGCGCGAACGGTTCCTCGGGCACCCGGACGAGCACCCCGACGTCTACGACCGCCTGTCGCTGATGACGTACGCCGCCGACCTGCGCCGCCCGCTCCTCCTGGTCCACGGCCTCGCCGACGACAACGTCTTCGTGGCGCACACGCTCCGCCTGTCCGCCGCACTGACCGCCGCCGGCCGCCCCCACCAGGTCCTGCCACTGAGCAACGTCACCCACATGGCAGGCAACGCAGCCGCCGCCGGCCTCATGCGCTCGGAGCTGGCGTTCCTGTCGGCGCACCTGAGTCCCGCAGCGCCAGGTACTCCGTCCGCGCGGTGAAGAGGTCGCGGAGTTCGGTGCTGACGTTGTCGAGGAAGTCGGTGCGGAACGTGTTGTCGGTGAGTAGCGCGATCGAGTAGTAGAGGCCGGTGAAGTTCGCGATGCCGACGGCGACCTTGACCAGTGACGCGCTGAGCAGCAGCGGGTGGTGCATCAGCGTGATGTCGTACGACCAGGAGCCGGGGGTGACGCCCCACTGGTCGTAGACGTGCTTGCTGATCGCGAGCATCCCGAAGCCGACGAAGAACAGGCCGACGCCGGCGCTCACGACCAGGACCTGCATCCACTGGCGGATCACCAGATTGATGCTCAGGTTCAGCCGCTGGCTCCGGCGCAGCGGTGGGCCGGAGCCTGCGTCGCGTTCGATCGCGTCGACCTCGCGGGGCAGCCGGATCAGCAGGAACAGCGTGCTGAGGGCGGTGAACGCGACCATCAGCAGCACGATGAACGCGGCAGGCATGGTGCCGAAGACCTGCCACATGTCCGCGGTCACGAACAGCACCAGCGAGAAGACCAGCAGCAGCGGGAGCGCGCGGATCAGGCTCGCGACCGAGTTCCCGAGCTCGGTCGCGAGCCGCCGCAGACCCCAGTACGTCGTCGCGATCAGGCCGTAGCCGACCACGACGTACACCACGCCGATCAGCAGGAGGTTGCCGAAGGCAATGCCGAAGAACTGCCGGATCTGCTCCTGGGTGACCACCGGCAGCAGCGCCGGGAGGAACACGAAGACCGCCAGCTCCGGGATCCCGAAGCGGGTCGGCAACGACCAGAACGGCCGCCCACGGAACCTGTTCAGCAGCCCGAAGCCGACGACCAGCACGATCAGCCCGCCGAGCGCGGCCAGCAGGTTCTGCCACCAGTGCCAGTCGAGCGAGGTGGCGCCGAGCATCTCGATCAGGAACACGACCACGAGCAGCGGCGCGGCCCGGGTGAAGATGTCGTGCGTCGGCGAGAAGTCCTCGATGAACAGCGGCAGCCCCGCCCGCCGGAACCGCTGCTCGTACCGCTCCAGCTGCGCAGTCATGCGCCGAACTCTAGCGGTGCCAGGAATACCAGCCCGTGAACGCGCGTTTTTAGTTAGCAAAGGTAATGAGTTAAGGTAAAGACATGCCCGAAGTCGTAGCCCAGCAGGTGAAGAGTGACGTCGGGCTGGCCAGTGCCCTGCGGTCATCGACGCTGCGCTTGTCCCGGCAGATCCGCCGGCAGCGCGAGCCCGGTCACGACCTCACCGCGAACCAGCTCAGCGTGCTCGGCGCGCTGTCCAAGCACGAGGCGATGACGATCGGCGAGCTGGCCGCCCACGAGCAGGTGAAGCCGCCGTCGATGACGCGGATCGTGACGAACATGGAGGAGGCGGGCCTGGTGGTCCGCCGGCCGCATCCGACCGACAAGCGGCAGATCGTCGTCGAGCTGACCGACCGCGCCGACGAGCTGATCCTGGCCAACCGCCGGCGCCGCGACGAGTGGCTGCAGACCAAACTGAAACAACTGACCCCCGAGGAGCGCGACATCCTGCGCAAAGCAGCACCCGTTCTGGAACGGCTGGCTCGATGAGCCCGACCTTCCGTGCCTTCAAAGTCCGCAACTTCCGTCTCTACGCCTCCGGCGCGATCGTCTCGAACGTCGGCACCTGGATGCAGCGTGTCGCCCAGGACTGGCTGGTCCTGGAGCTGACCCACTCCGGGGCCGCGCTCGGGATCGTCACCGGCCTGCAGTTCCTGCCTGCCCTCCTCCTCGGTCCGTACGCCGGTGTGCTCGCCGACCGGATGCCCAAGCGCCAGCTGCTGACGTACACCCAGATCGCGATGGCCTCCGTTGCCCTGGTTCTCGGCGGCCTCACCGTCGCCGGTGTGGTGCAGCCGTGGCACGTGTTCCTGCTCGCGCTGCTGTTCGGCATCGGGACGGCGTTCGACGCCCCGGCCCGGCAGGCGTTCGTGGTCGAGATGGTCGGCCGCGACGAGCTCGCCAACGCGGTCGGGCTGAACTCGGCGTCGTTCAACGCGGCCCGGCTGCTCGGCCCGGCGCTCGCCGGTGTGCTGATCAGCTGGATCGGCACCGGCCCGGTGATCATGATCAACGCCTTCACGTACTCCGCGGTGATCCTGTCGCTGCGGATGATGCGCGTCTCCGAACTGTTCACGCCGAAGCCCGCGGCCCGCGAGAAGGGCATGATCCGGGACGGCATGCGGTACCTGTGGCGCCGGCCGGAGCTGATGATGGTGCTGGTCACGGTGTTCTTCGCCGGCACCTTCGGGCTGAACTTCCAGATGACGTCGGCGCTGATGGCGACCGAGGCGTTCCACAAGGGCGCGGGGGAGTACGGCCTGCTCGGGTCGGTGCTCGCGATCGGGTCGCTGTCCGGTGCGTTGCTGGCCGCGCGGCGGGTGCGGATCCGGGCCCGGCTGGTGATCGGCGCGGCGATCCTGTTCGGGCTGTTCGAGATCGTCAGCGCGCTGATGCCGACGTACCTGACGTTCGCGCTGGTGCTGCCGCTGGTCGGGCTGACCTCGCTGACCATGCTGACCTCGGCGAACGCGACCATGCAGCTGAGCATCGAGCCGACCATGCGCGGCCGGGTGATGGCGCTGTACATGACGCTGCTGATGGGCGGTACGCCGATCGGCGGCCCGTTCATCGGGTGGGTCGGCCAGGCGATGGGCGCCCGCTGGTCGCTGATCGTCGGCGGCGGGCTGACCGTGGTCGGCGCCGTCGGGTCGGTGCTGTACTTCTCCCGCAAGCGCGGGCTGTCGATCCGCCCGCGGCTGCTCCCGCGCCCGCACCTCGAGGTGCTCCCGCAGACCGAGCTGCTCGGCGAGAAGGCCGCCGTGGACGCGGCCCCGGAGCCGACCAGCCCCCGGGTCGCCTAGGGCCGGATCCGGGTCAGCAGGCGCGCAGCGAAGAACAGTACGTCGAGGTCGGCGCCCCGTGCGCTGACCATCGCGGCCGGGTCGTGCTTCGGCTTCGGGCGGTCGAGCGGCGTCCGGTCGGTGCCGACCCGCAGGTACCCGCGGCCCCACTCCACCTCGAGGATGGTGTCCAGCGGCACCGACCACGGATTCCCGTTCGCCTTCTTCCGGCGCCCGGCGCGGAGCCCGTACGTGAACGTGAGCTGCCCGTTCGCGACCGACAACGTCGTGTCCCGCCCGGTGATCCGGTCCGGAGCGGGCGGCGGCGCGAGCAGCCAGCGTGCGGCCGCGGCCGGTACGTCCCGGCGGGCGAGGGTACGGCGGATCTCGCCGGCGACCTGCTCCGCGGGCGCCGCGTCCACCCCCGGGAAGTCGTACAAGTCGCCGAGGACCTCGACGCCGGTGACGGCGAGCAGCGGATCGGCCCCGTCGCGGAGCGTGAGCCGCAGGCCGCCCGGGTGCTCCGCGGACGCGCCGTACACCTCGACCGACTGCAGCGCCTCGACCGGCAGCACCCGTTCCCGCAGGCGGGTCCGCAATGCCGCGGTCAGCGGATCGAGCCCCGGCTGCGTCCCGTCGTACCGGATCCGGAGGGTCCCGACGCCGTCCCAGACGACCGTGCCGTTCGTGCTCGTCAGCTCACCACCTGCCACCCACCTATCCTCCCTGGTCCGCAGGTCCACCGCAGGTTCTGGGGTGTAACCCGCACAATGGGGTGTGACCACTTACGACCTCGTCGTCATCGGGACCGGCTCCGGGAACACGATCGTGAACCGGCGGTTCGCGGACCGGAAGGTGGCGATCGTCGAGCGCGGGACGTTCGGCGGCACCTGCCTGAACTTCGGCTGCATCCCGACCAAGATGTTCGTGCACGCCGCCGACGTCGCCGCGACCCCCTCGGTGAGCTCGCGGTACGGCGTCGACGAGCAGCTGCTCGGCGTCCGCTGGACCGACGTCCGGGACCGGATCTTCGGACGGATCGACCCGATCTCCGCGGGCGGCTCGGAGTACCGGCATCACAACGCGGACAACGCGAACGTGCACATGTACGACGGCACCGGGCGGTTCACCGGGTTCAAGGAGCTGACGGTCGACAACTTGGACGGGTCGACCAGCGTGTTCAGCGGCGAGCAGTTCGTGATCGCGACCGGCAGCCGGCCGGTGATTCCGCCGATCCCCGGCCTCGAGGAGACCGGGTACCACACCTCGAACACGATCATGCGGCTGGACGAGTTGCCGCGCCGGATCGCGATCATCGGCAGCGGGTTCGTCGCGGCCGAGTTCGCGCACGTGTTCGCGGCGTTCGGCGTCGAGGTGACGATCGTCGCCCGCTCCCAGGAGCTGCTCCGGCACGAGGACGCCGAGGTCGCCGCGCGGTACACCGAGATCGCGCAGGACCTGTACGACGTACGGCTGAACCGCGAGACCGTTCGGGTGCATCGCCGCGACGACGGCTCGATCGCGCTGAAGATGCTGCACCCGGGCGGCGTCGAGGAACTGGTCGTCGACGAGCTCCTGGTCGCGGTCGGCCGGGAACCGAACTCGGACCTGCTGAACCTCGCCGCGACCGGCGTCGACGTCGACAGCGCCGGCCGGGTCGTCGTGGACAAGTACCAGGAGACGAACGTCGAGGGCGTCTACGCGCTCGGCGACGTGACGAACCCGCACCAGCTGAAGCACGTCGCGAACCACGAGGCCCGGGTGGTCAAGCACAACCTGCTGAACCCCGACGACCGGATCGAGGCCGACCACCGGTTCGTCCCGCACGCGGTGTTCAGCTCGCCCCAGATCGCCTCCGTCGGCCTCACCGAACGGGAGGCGCAGGAGCGCGGGATCCCTTATGTGACAGCGATCCAGCGGTACGCCGACATCGCGTACGGCTGGGCGATGGAGGACACCACCGGCTTCGCGAAGGTCATCGCCGACCCGGAGACGGCGCAGATCCTCGGCTGCCACATCATCGGCCCCCAAGCCCCGACGGTGATCCAGCCCGTCATCCAGGCAATGTCCTTCGGCCTCGACGCCTACACCATGGCCCGCAACCAGTACTGGATCCACCCCGCCATGCCAGAACTAATCGAAAACGCCCTCCTGAAGCTCGACATACACCCGGGAGGTTAACCCGTTGTCACCGTCCGCCGAGTCGTGGCAAACGGCCCGCATCCCCTGCACCGAGTCGTGAGAAAAGGCGCCGGAAACCAGCCACAATCCACGACTCGACGAGCATGTGCCGAGCCGTTCGCCACGACTCGGCGTAGTCATGTGCGAGTGCTTCGCCGGTGTAGCGGGTTCGTAGTTCGTGGTACCGCGGCTGCTTGACCGCGCGAGGAGTGCAAGGTAGGAGGTCGCGGAAGATCCGTGCGACGGTGTGCATCCGAAGACCGGGGCGCCCTGCGTCCGCGCCGCCCCGCCGTACCAACGCCGACCAGTACCGGACCTGGACGGGCCTACATCCGAAATGCTGAGATCACCTCGGCGACTGCCTCGATCGTGCTGAGGTCGGGAAGGCTGATCATTACTTCGGAGACGCCGGCTTCGGAGAGTTCGCGGAAGCGGCCTATTTGGTCGTCGATTGTCCCGGCGTTGACGGTTGCGGCGTACTTCTCCGGGTTGACGTTGCGGGGGCGGAGCGTGCGGATCAACTGGTCGAGTTGATTGCGGTCTTTTCCGACGAGTGTTGTCGAGAGGTGCGTCAGCTCGATCGGTTTTGTGAGGTGCTTGGCTCGCTCGCGTACTGCGGCTATGTCGCCGAAGACGTTGACCGCGTCCGCGTAACGGCTTGCGAGGCGGAGAGTTCTGGGGCCGCTGCCGCCGACCAGCACGGGCAGATGTTCTTGCAGGGGACGCGGATAGCAGGTGGTGTCCGGTACGTCGAGCACCTTGCCGTGGAAGGGTTTGTTGCCTGGGCCCCAGAGAACGGGCAGTAGCTGCAACGCGTCCTCCAGCAGGGCATACCGTTCAGCCACCGGTGGAAACCGCCAGCCGTACGCCTTGTGCTCGGCCTCGAACCACGCCAGCCCGACCCCGCACACCGCGCGCCCACCACTCAACACATCGAGCGTCGCCGCGAGCTTCCCGAGATGCCCGACATTTCGGTACGTGATACCCGAAACCAGCGTGCCCAGCCGGGCCCGACCAGTACACGCCACGAGATACCCGAGCGTCGTCCAGCTTTCCAGGAAGTCCTCCCACGCCCGCCCCACCTGCGGAATCTGCCGGAAGTGGTCCATCACGTAGATCGAGTCGAACCCGGCCGCCTCCGCCCGTTCCGCGACCTCGCGCAGCCAGGTCGCCGTCGCCGCCCGGCCGCCGGGATGGGTGTAGCTGCTCAGCTGCAGACCGAACCGCAGCCCGACCGGCGCTTCGGCTTGCCGGACCCGCGCCGCGGTCGACTCCACGAACGCCGTTGGCACCACCCGCGCAGCCGCCGGCGCGAGTACGTCGTCGTACCCCTCATCGGCCAACTCGTCCTTCACCCGCCGCCAGGTGCGGAGCTGAGCCGTCAACGCATCAGCCGGAATTCGCTTCGCCGCCCGCTCCCGGTTCCGCCGCCGGCACTCCTCGGCCGGCGTGTCGAAACCGACGGCAACACAGGCCATCCCCGCCGCACGAGCCGCCGCCAACCATCCCGTCCGCCGCTCGCGGTCCAGTCCCAAGGTGTCGACAACCGTCGTCAGCCCGCGCCGGACTCGCTGCCCCACCACCTCTTCCAGCAAGGCAAAGGCATCCGCACTCGCCGCGATGTCGTCCTCGCCCGAACCGACGAGCGCCCGCAGCCGATCGCTGGACACCACGAGCTCGGCGCCGAAGTGTTCCGCCGCCCACGTCGACTTCCCGGACGCGCCGGGACCGACCAGGATCACCAGACACGGCGACGGCAGCTTGAGCTCCATGAAAAGCAGTTTCCACCACCGATAGCATTTTCCGATGCGATTGTTCGTGGCGGTGGTCCCGCCCAGTGACGTTGTGGAGGATCTGAGTACGTTCGTCGAGCCGCGCCGGGAGCATCCGGACGACGACATCCGATGGGCGACGGACGAGCACTGGCACATCACGTTGGCGTTTCTCGGTGACGTGCCGGACTGGAAGACCGAGGAGCTCGAGGAGCGGCTGGAGCGGGCCGCGGGACGGCAGCGGCCGTTCGCCTTGCAGATCGCCGGCGCCGGCGCGTTCCCCGGCGTACCGGACGCGCGGGTGCTGTACGCCGGGGTCCGCGACGACACCGAATCACTCAAGCACTTGTCGATGACCACCCGAGCCGCGGCGAACCGGGCCGGGGTCGAGGTCGAGGGGCGGAAGTTCACGCCGCACCTGACGCTGGCGCGGCTGCGCCGGCAGCTGGACGTCACCAAGTGGGTGCGGATCTTCGAGAACTACGAGAGCCCGGTGTGGACGGCGGGCAGCCTGCAGCTGATCGAGTCCCGGCTGGGCGAGGGCCCGGGCCACAGTGCGGCGTACGTCACGGTAGGCGAATGGGACTTCTTAGGCTAACCTCATCAAGGTTAGCCGTACCTAAGAAGACGAAGGTCTCCCGCCATGCTCGCGAACTATCTGATCGGACTGCGTGAAGGACTCGAGGCATCACTGGTCGTCAGCATCCTCGCGACGTTCCTGGTCAAGTCCGGGCATCGGGATCGGCTGAAACTGGTCTGGATCGGTGTCGCCACGGCCCTCGCCGTGGCGGCCGCCGCCTGGGGCCTGCTGCAGTTCGTCACCGCGCTGACCGCGAAGTCGTTCACCACCCAGGAGACCGTCGGCGGCGTGATGTCGATCCTCGCGGTCGGCTTCGTCACCTGGATGATCTTCTGGATGCGCAAGGCGTCCCGGAGCATCGCCAAGGAGCTCCGCGACCGGATGGGCCAGGCCCTCGAGGTCGGCTCCCGCGCGGTCGTCATCCTGGCGTTCCTGGCGGTCTTCCGGGAGAGCATCGAGACCGCGTTCATCGTGTACGCGTCGGCCGCCACCGCGACCACCGCCGTACCGCTGATCGGCGTGCTGCTCGGGCTCGGTACCTCGGTGCTGCTCGGGATCGCGATCTACAAGGGTGCGGTGAAGATCAACCTCGCGGTGTTCTTCAAGTGGACCGGGGCGATCCTGGTGCTGGTCGCGGCCGGGATCTTCGCGTACGGCTTCCACGACCTGCAGGAGGCCGGGATCCTGCCCGGGATCGGCCACCTCGCGTTCGACATCTCGCACGTGATCCCGCCGGCCAGCTGGTACGGCGTACTGCTGAAGGGCATCTTCAACTTCAACCCGGCACCGACCGTGCTGGAAGCGACCGCATGGGTCGTCTACCTCGTCCCGGTGCTGTTCCTGTACTTCCGCCCGGTCAAGAGCTCCACCCCGCCTGCTGTGCCGGCGACGACCGCTCACAAAGCGGCCTGAATCTCAGGAGAAACATGTCTGTACTCGGCCGCAAGGCCTCGATCGTCGGTGTCGTCATCGGTCTCGCCGCGCTCAGCGCCTGCGCGAAGAACGAGCCGGCCGCGAAGGACGACGGCACCGGACCGGTGTCGGTGAAGGCGACCGACTCGGGCTGCGACCTGAGCCGCCGCGACGTGAAGTCCGGGACGAGCACGTTCTCGGTGTCGAACGGCGGCAGCAAGATCACCGAGTTCTACGTGTACGCCGACGGCGACCGGGTGATGGGCGAGGTCGAGAACATCGGGCCCGGGCTGAAGCGGGACCTGATCGTCGAGCTGCCGACCGGGAAGTACCAGGCGGTCTGCAAGCCCGGGATGGTCGGCGACGGCATCCGCGGCGACCTGACCGTCACCGGTGACGCGCCCGCGCAGGCCTCCGAGGACGCGCTGCTGAAGCAGGCGACCGAGAGCTACCAGCGGTACGTGAACTCGCAGGCGGTCGCGCTCGAGCAGAAGACGACCGAGTTCGTCACCGCGGTGAAGGCCGGCGACGTCGCGAAGGCGAAGGCGCTGTTCCCGGTGTCGCGGACGTACTGGGAGCGGATCGAGCCGGTCGCGGAGTCGTTCGGCAACCTGGACCCGAAGATCGACGCCCGCGTGAACGACGTGGAGCCCGGCACCGAGTGGACCGGGTACCACCGGATCGAGCAGGCGCTCTGGGTGTCGAACAGCACCAAGGGCATGGAGAAGTACGCCGACCAGCTGCTCACCGACGTGAAGACGGTGGTGGCGAAGGCGAAGGCCGTGAAGTTCAACCCGCTGCAGATGGCGAACGGCGCCAAGGAACTCCTCGACGAGGTCGCCCGCGGCAAGGTCACCGGCGAGGAGGACCGCTACTCGCACACCGACCTGTGGGACTTCCAGGCCAACGTCGAAGGCTCCCAGGCCGCGGTCCAGGCCCTCCGCCCGGCACTCCAGGCCCGCGACGCCGCGCTGGTCACCCAGCTCGACACCAACTTCAAAGCAGTCTTCGCGGCCCTCGACAAGTACCGCACCGGTGACGGCTTCAAGCCCTACAACGCCACCGAACCAGAAAAGAAGGCCCTCGGCGCCGTAGTAGACGGCCTCGCCGAGCCGGTAAGCCAAGTAGCCGGAGTAATCGCCAAGAAATGACAGAGCAGAACACGCCGAACCCGACCAGCGCCAACGGCCCCCAGGGCAAGCAGACAAGACCCAACGAACGCCCGCAGGGCGAGCAGACGGCGTCCGACGAGCGTTCGCAGGGCGGGCAGGCGGTGTCCGACGGACGTTCGCGGGGCGAGCAGGCGGTGTCCCACGGACGCTTGCAGGGTGAGCTGCCGGCGCAGCAGCTGGTTTCGGGGGCTGGCTCGGCTCCTGCATCTTCTCCCGCCGCCGCCCCGGCGGAGCCGGGGCGGCGGCGCGGGTTTTCTCGGAGAGGGTTGTTCGGAGCTGCTGGTGCCGCCGTGGCTACTGGGGTTGCCGGCTACGCCGTGCGCTCGGCTGTGTCCACCCAACCCTCACAGGCGGCGGACAACACCGGGCCGGTTGAGTTTCATGGGGCGCACCAGGCGGGGATCACCACGCCGGTGCAGGACCGCCTGCACTTCGCGGCGTTCGACGTGACGACGACCGACCGGACAGAGCTGATCGCCCTTCTGAAGGAGTGGACCGCCGCGGCCGCGCTCCTCACCGCGGGCCGGGACATCGGCCAGTTCGGCGCGGTCAACGGACCCGACGAGGTCCCGCCGGAGGACACCGGCGAGGCGGTCGGCCTACCGCCCGCACACCTGACGATCACCGTCGGCTTCGGTCCTACCCTGTTCGACAAGCGGTTCGGTCTCGCGGCGAAGCGGCCGAAGGCGCTCGTCGACCTCCCGCACTTCATCGGCGACGACCTCGACCCGGACCGTTCGTACGGCGATATCGCCGTACAGGCCTGCTCCGACGACCCCCAGGTAGCGGTGCACGCGATCCGCAACCTCGCCCGCATCGGCTTCGGCCGTACCGTCGTCCGCTACTCCCAGCTCGGCTTCGGCCGTACGTCGTCCACGTCTCGCGCCCAGGCCACCCCGCGGAACCTGTTCGGTTTCAAGGACGGTACGAACAACCTCAAACTCGAGGACGCCGCCAAGCTCGAGCAGCAGCTCTGGGTACAACCCGAGGACGGCCCCGACTGGATGGTCGGCGGCTCGTACCTGGTGTCGCGCCGGATCCGGATGAACATCGAGATCTGGGACCGTACGTCGCTCGGCGAGCAGGAGGCGGTCATCGGCCGCGGGAAGGGGACCGGCGCCCCGCTCGGCAAGGCGGACGAGTTCGACGCGATCGACTTCGCCGCGAAGAACTCCGACGGCGAACCGAAGGTCCCGGCCGACTCCCACGTCCGCCTGGCGCACCCGGACTTCAACCACGGCGCCGAACTCCTCCGCCGCGGCTACAACTTCGTGGACGGCTCCGACGGCCTCGGCCGCCTGGACGCGGGCCTGTTCTTCCTCGCCTACCAGCGCGACCCGCGCAAACAGTTCATCCCGATCCAGAACCAGCTGGCGAAGAACGACAAGATGAACGAGTACATCCACCATGTGGGCTCCGGCATCTTCGCCTGCCCGCCAGGCGTCACCCCGGGCTCCTACTGGGGCGAGAAACTCTTCAGCTGAAGGAAGTTCAGCACGATGCACGAGAACACCAACACATCGTCCTGATTGAGCAGCTCGGCCCGGGTCCGCACGAGACCGCGATCCGGCTTCGACCGGCTCGGCCGGGCCTCGAGTACTTCGGTGCGCAGCCGCAGTACGTCGCCCGGCCGCACCGGCGCCGGCCACCGGAGTTCGTCGACACCCGGCCCGCCGAGGCTCGCGACCTTCGACAGGTACTGGTCGGCGTACAGCCGCATCATCAATCCGGCCGTGTGCCATCCGCTCGCGATCAGCCCGCCGAACGGCCCGTCGGCCGCCGCCGCGGGGTCGACGTGGAAGTACTGCGGGTCGAACTGCTCGGCGAACTCGATGACGGTGGTCTGGTCGACGGTGATCGTGGCCGGGTGCTCGGCGCGAGCACCCGGCAGGTAGTCCTCGAAGTACATGCGTCCTATTTGACCGCGCCGGCAGTTACACCGGCGACGAAGTGTCGTTGGGCGAGCAGGAAGCCGATGACGACCGGGACGCTGACGACCAGCGCGGCGGCCATGATCTGGTTCCAGTAGATGTTGGTCTGCGTCGAGTACTGCCGCAGGCCGACCGACAGTGTGCGGTTCGCCTCGGTGGTCATCACCGACGCGAACAACACCTCGCCCCACGCGGTCATGAACGAGTAGATCGCCACCGCGATCACCCCGGGCCGCGCGGCCGGCAGGACGACCCGCCAGAGCGCGCCCATCGGACCACACCCGTCCACCAGCGCGGCCTCGTCCAGCTCGCGCGGAATGCTGTCGAAGTACCCGGCCAGCATCCAGATCGAGAACGGCAGGCTGAACGTCAGGTACGTGATGATCAGCCCGAGCCGCGTCCCGACCAGCTGCAGCCCGAACGAGTTGTTGATGTTCACGAAGATCAGGAACAGCGGCAGCAGGAACAGCACGCCCGGGAACATCTGCGTGGACAGCACCGTCGTGGTGAACACCGTCCGCCCGCGGAACTTGAACCGCGACACCGCGAACGCGGCCAGGATCGCGATCGCCACCGAGAACACCGTCGCGGACACCGACACGATCGTCGAGTTCACGAAGTACTTCGCGAGCGGCACCGTCTTCCACATGTCCACGAACGGCGCCAGCGTGAGGTTCGACGGCCACCAGGTGAACGCGCCCTGCACGTCCTTCAACGGCTTCAGCGACGACGTGACCATCACGTACAGCGGCACCAGGACGAACAGCCCGAGCACGGTCAGGGTGACGCCGCGGTAGATCTTGAAACCTCTGGTCTCACGCACGACGTGACCTCCTTCCGGTGACGAGCAGATAGATGCCGGTGACGATCATCAGGAAGATCAGCAGCAGCACGGACATCGCCGCACCGGTGCCGAAGTTCCAGGTCAGGAACGACGCGTTGTAGATGTGGAACGTGATCAGGTCACCCGCCGGCGGCTGCGCCGTACCGAACAGCACGTACGGCGTGTTGAAGTCGCTGAACGTCCACAGGAACAGCACGAGGACGAGGACCAGATTGACCGGTCGCAGCGACGGCAGCGTGATGTTGCGCCACTGCCGGATGTTGCCGGCGCCGTCCACCGACGCGGCCTCGTACAGGTCCCGCGGGATGCTCTGCATACCGGCCATCAGCGTGAGGAACGCGAACGTCCACAGCTTCCACCCGGCCACCGTGATCAGCGCGACCAGTGCGTTCCCGCCGATCAGCCAGAACGTCTTGCCGTCGCTCAGGTGCAGCTGGTGCAGGACGTGGTTCACGGCGCCGGTGTCGCGCTGGAGCATGAAGTTCCAGGTCAGGATTCCGGCGTACGCCGGGAGCGCGTACGGCACCAGGAACAGCGTCCGGACGACGCCGCGCCCGCGGAACTCGGGCTGCAACGCGACCGCCGCCGCCATCCCGAGCACCCACGAGAACGCGACCGTGATCAGCGAGAACGCGATCGTGACGCCGAAGGACTTCAGCAGCCCCTGTCCGACGGCGTTGTTGAAGTCGAGCGCGACCTTGTAGTTGTTCAGCCCGGCGCCGGGCGCGGACGACCAGTTCGCGATGAAGAACTTGGTCAGCTTCACGAAGCTCATCCAGATCCCGACCAGCATCGGGATGATGTGGATGAACAGTTCCAGCAGCACCGCCGGCGCGAGCAACGCGTACGGCAGCCACCGGTTCAGGCCGGGCCGCTGCTCGGGGCGGCTCCGGCGCCTGGTCGGCGCCGGAGTCGCGGTCTCGGTTGCGACGGCCATCGTCAGCTGCTCGCCGCCACCTGGTCTTCAGCGGTCTTGAGGGCCGCCTTCACGTCGTCGGCGCTCACCGTCCCGCCGGTCGCGATCTTGGCGAACATCGAGTTCATCGCCTTGCCGACGGTGCTCTCGAACTGGTCCTCGGCCGGCACCAGCGGCAGCGGCTTGGACTTGGTGTTGTAGATGTCCTGGAAGGTCGCGGCCTCGGCGGCGTCGGTGGTGAAGTTCGGCTTCGCGTCCTTCAGCACCGGCAGCGCCGAGAACGGCTTGTCCAGCGTGCTCTGCGTGGTCGCGTCGGTCATGTACTTGACGAACTTCAGCGCCGCGTCCTTGTGCTTGGTGTTCTTGAACACCGACAGGTTGATACCCGCGACGTGGCTGGCCACCTGCTCGCCACCGGACGGTGCCGGGAACGGTACGACGCCGTACTCGCCGGCCTTCATGCCGTTGGCGACGATCGAGGAGTCCGCGTTGTTCTGGTTGATGACCATCGCGACCTTCTTGGTGGCGAAGTCGTTCACGGACTTGGTGCCGTTGTCGTACTGCGCGTTCGCCGGGTTCGCGACCTTGTCCTTCTGCATCAGGTCGAGGTACCGCAGTACGCCCTGGACGTTGCCGTCACCGGTGAAGGACGGCTTGCCCTCGTTGTTGAACCAGTCGGCCTTGTTCTGCGCGGCGTTGATGAACGCGAAGTGCACGTTCTCGGTGTAGCTGCCGGCCGCCAGCGCCATGCCCCACTGCTTGCCCGGGATGGTCAGCTTCTTGGCGTCGGTGACCATGTCCTCCCAGGTCTTCGGCGGCTGCAGCCCGGCCGCGGCGAACATCGCCTTGTTGTAGTACAGGCCGTACGCCAGACCGTAGAGCGGGACCGAGGTCGGGTCGGTGCCTTCCTTGCCGCCGGTCGCCAGAGCCGTCGGCACGAACTTGTCCTTGCCGCCGATCGCGGTCATCGCGTCGCCGTCGAACGGCAGGAACGCGTCGGTGGCCTGCAGCGAAGCGGCCCAGGTGTTGCCGATGTTGACCACGTCCGGCGCCTGGCCGGAGGTGATGGCGGTCTGGATCCGGGTCTGCAGGTCGTTCCAGCCGATCACCTCGAGGTTGACCTTGATGCCGGTCTCGTCGGTGAACTTCTTCAGGACCGGGGTCAGCACCTCCTTGTCGTTGTCCAGGCTGGTGCCCTGGTTGCTGGCCCAGTAGGTCAGCGTCTGGTCCCCGGAACTGCCGCCGGAGGAGTCGTTCTTGTCGCCACCACCACAGGCGGCGAGGCTGACTCCCATGGCGGTCGCAGCCACCGCGGCTACAAGCGAACGCAGTCTCACGTCGGACTCCCTCGTCCCGTCTCGAGCCCCCGCGGACCTGCGGGGGCGGATCGGCCCCATACTGACCTAACCGGTTAAGTTTCGAAACCCTAACCGGTTCAGTAGAAGCCTGTTCGTTACGAGCTCGTGACCCGCGGAGCCTTCACGCGGGTCCGGAGGACTCCCGGATGCGGAGCTCCCCGGCGGGTGCTTCCTCGTGCAGTTCCTGGCTCCCGGTGATGATCCGGAGCAGCAGGTCGGCCGCCGCGCGGCCGCGTTCCATCGTCTTCTGGTCGACCGCGGTGATCCCCGGTCGCGCCAGCTCGCACAGCGGCGAGTCGTCCCACGCGACCACCGACACCTGCCCGGGCACCGCTGTCCCGAGATCCATCGCGACCCGCAGCGCCGCGACCGCCATCAGGTCGTTCCCGAGCACGATCGCCGTCGGCGGATTCGGCCCGGTCAGCAGTTGCCGCGTGAGTTCGGCCCCGTCGTCGTACCGGTAGCTTCCCTCGAGGTGCCGTACGACGACCCCGCGCCGTACGCCGCCGTCGTACAGCGTCTGCACCCGCGACCGCTCGTGGATGAACGTGAACGGCCCGCTGATGTGCGCGATGTCCGTGTGCCCCAACCCGACCAGGTGATCCAGGATCAGGTCCACCGTCTCCGACGACGAGCTGATCAGCCGCCCGACGGCGTCGTCCGGCTCGTTCGAGCTGACCACCACGCACGGCACCCCGAGTTCCTGCAGCACCGGGATCCGCTGGTCGTCCTCGAGTTCGTCGAACAGGATGAACCCGTCGACCCGCCCCTGCCGCGACCAGCGCCGCAGTACGTCGAGGTCCTCGCCGTGCTCGCCGGTGAGCCGGAGCAGCAGCGACGAGTCGACCTCGTTCAGGTACTGCTCGATGCCGACCAGCGTGCGCATGTAGAACGCTTCGGTGGAGATCAGCGTGGGCTCGCGCGCGATCACGATCCCGATCGTCCGGGTGCGGCTCGCGGACAGCGCGACGGCGGCGGAGTTCGGGTGGAACCCGAGCTCTTCGGCGAGGTCGAGGACCCGTTGCCGGGTCTCCTCGCTGACCCCTGCGCGGCCGTTCAACGCGTACGAGACCGACGCTTTGGAGATGTGCAGCCGGCGGGCGAGATCGCTGATCGTAACCCGGTGGCTGCGGCGCGTGCCGTCCGCGCCGGATCCGCTCGTCGTCATCGCCCGGCCACCCCTCGCGCAGACGGAAAAGTGTTCATGTCAGACCGGAGATTAGCAGCGGCATTTCGGCCCTGGCGTAGCCCGGGAGTTTTGGATAGCGTTTTCCCATGTCGCCGAACGAACCGTTGCGCCTCGATTTCCTGCCCTGGGAGTACAAGCGAACGGCGTCCGCCGCCGACCGCGAGCGCCAGTCCGACCGGCAGTCGCGGCTTGGCGGGTCGGTCACGCTGGCGGCCGACGTGTACGTCGCCGAGACCGCGGCCGTGTACTGCGACGAGCTCCGGATGGGGGAGCGTTCGTACATCGCCGCGCACGCGTACGTCACCGGCCGGATCGCGCTCGGCTCCGACTCGACGATCAACCCGTTCGCCGCGGTCCGCGGCGAGGTGACGATCGGCGACGGCGTCCGGATCGGCGCGCACACGTCGATCCTCGCCTTCAACCACGGCACCGCCCCCGGTATGCCGGTCTTCCAGCAGCCGATCACCGAGCGCGGCATCACGATCGGCGACGACGTCTGGATCGGGTCGAACGTGACGATCCTGGACGGCGTCACGGTCGGACCGCACACGATCATCGGCGCCGGCGCGGTCGTCACGAAGGACATCCCGGCCCACTCGGTCGCGGCCGGCAACCCGGCCCGCGTCCTCCGCTCGCGGACAGGAGCATCCATGTCAGGTGACCTACCCACGCTGCTGACCGCGTTCGCCGCCAAGGCCCGCGCGCAGACCGACGACGTCCTCGCGCGCTGCTGGGACGGCACCCGCTTCGTCGACCGCCCGGGTCTCGACCGCGCGCCGGAGATCCGCCCGTGGTGCGACGCGATCGAGATCGCGGACCTGCTGGTCCGCCGTACCCCGGCCGGCCACACCCGCGACGACCTGGTCCGCCGGCTCCGCGAACACCAGGATCCGGCCACCGGACTGGTACCACCGCAAGACCAGCCGGACGCCGAACTCGCTGTCCTGGAAGGGCCCGCGAGCTACCACATCCTCTGTGTCGGGTACGCGCTCCAGGTCCTCGGGAGCAGCTTCGAGCACCCGATCGACACGTCCTTCGACCTCGCGGACCTGGACAAGTTGCCCTGGGCAAGGAGGGCGTGGTCGGCCGGGTCCGGTGTCGACGCGCTCGGTACGGCGCTGGCGCTCCAGGATGGCGGCGAATCCGGCCATCTCGAGCTGCTGATGGGCTGGCTGCTCACCCACGTCGACCCGTCGACCGGCATGTGGGGTTCGCCGCATCCCGACGACGGACTTCTCCAGGTGGTGAACGGTTTCTACCGCCTCACCCGCGGGACGTACGCGCAGTTCGGCCTGCCGCTGCCGTACCCGGAGCAGGCCGTCGCCACGGTACTTGCGCACAGCAACGACCGGCAGATGTTCACCGGTGACAACTACAACGCCTGCAACGTGCTCGATGTCATCCACCCGTTGTGGCTGGCCCGCAAGCAGACGTCGTACGGCGAGGCCGAGGCGCGTCGCTGGGCCGAGCAGCAACTGCGGGCGATCCTGACCCGCTGGGTCGACGGCGCCGGGTTCGCGTTCGCGCCGGACGGGACCGACGACCGGGCGATCCCGGGCCTGCAGGGGACGGAGATGTGGCTGGCGATCATCTGGCTGCTGTCCGACTACCTCGGCGTGTCCGACGCGCTCGGCTACCGCCCGCGCGGTGTGCACCGGCCGGAGCCCCTCGTCTGAGTCATGCTGGGACGGTGAAAACACCGGAAAGCCCGGACTGGGAGCAGGTGCGCCGCGGCTGGAACCTGTCTGTCGACCAGCACCCGGCCGCGGTCGTGGACGCCGCGGGTCCGGATGATGTCGAGGAGATCGTCAAGTACGCCGCTGCGCACGGCCTGCAGGTCTCCGCCCGGGCCGGCGGGCACGGGGCTACCCCTGCACTCGACGGCACGCTCGTCGTACGCACGGATGCGCTGGACGAGTTGTCGGTCGACGTGACGGCCCGTACTGCGCGGGTGGGTGCCGGTGTGCGGTGGGGAGCGTTGCAGGGCGCGCTTGACGGTACGGACCTCACTGGGCTGCCTGGGTCGTCGGCCAACGTGTCAGTGGTCGGGTACTGCTTGAACGGCGGCTTCTCCTGGTTCTCCCGTCCTTATGGGAGTGGGGCCGGCAGCCTGCGGGCGGTGGAGCTCGTCGACGCGGTTGGGGAGCGTCGGTGGATCGACGACGCTGTTGATCCGGATCTGATGTGGGCGTTGCGTGGCGGCGGGGGGAACTTCGGGGTGGTCACGGCGGTCGAGCTGGATCTCCACCCGGCTCCCGCGATCACGGGTGGTCGGCTGACGTTCCCGATCGAGCAGGCGGGCGCTGTGCTCGCGGCGTACGGTCAGGCGACTCAGGAGGCGCCGGAGAGCGTCACGTTGTGGGCGTACCTCGCGCAGTACCCAACGCCGGCCTGCATGGTCGACGTGATCACGCCTGACGCTTCTGCTGCCGAGCTGGAGCAGGCGTTGGCGCTCGTACGGGCCGCTGGTACTCCTCTGTCCGAGGTGATCGGGCCGTTGCAGCCTAGCGAGGTGGCTGACCTCAACTCGGTGCCTACGCCGCCGCAGGCGCTGTCGTTGATCACCAGTCCGTTCCAGGAGGTCACTCCTGAGCTGATCAGCACACTGCAGTCGTACGCGAAGCCGCCGTTGTTTCAGGTGGTCATCCGGCACCTACGGTCCGGCCAGGGCAGCCGGTACCCGGGAGTGGCAGCCGGCGACCCGTTGGCGCCGTACCTGGTGCTGGCTGTTTCCATTGCGGCGACACCGGATCTGGTCGACGCCGGCCAGAGCGCCCTGCGTGACTTGCAGGAGGCCCTGTCGCCGTGGCGCGTCGGCCAGAAGACACCGACCGGGCTGTCCTCGTGGGGCACCTTGGACGAGTGCTACAGCCAGGACGATCTGGCCAGGCTGCGGGACATCAAGCGCCGGGTCGACCCCGGTGGCAGGTTCGTCGGGAACTTCCGCCTACTCTGACCTCGTGGACCCCCGCACGCGCCGACTGGTGACCTCCCTCGTATTGGCTGCCCTGGTCGCCATCGTCGTGGTGGCTGCCTTCCTCCGGTAACGTCCCGGTATGACCACCACGACCGCCGGTGAACGTTCGTCGTACCTGATGCGGGCCGGGATGGTCCGCAACGTGCGGTCCGGGGAGCACCTGACGACGTTCGTGGTGTCCGCTGTGGCGACGGTGCTGATCACGCGGCTGCTGCTCAGCCTGAGCGGATACCCGCAGATCGGCGGCAAGGGCCTGCACATCGCGCACGTATTACCCGGCGGGCTGCTGATGTTCGTCGCGATCTCGCTGCTGCTCGGGTACGTCGGCCCGGTGGTCCGGCCGGCCGCGGCGACGATCGGCGGGATCGGGTTCGGGTTGTTCATCGACGAGGTCGGGAAGTTCGTCACCTCGGACAACAACTACTTCTACAAGCCGACCGCGGCGATCGTGTACATCGTCTTCGTGCTGATCGTGCTCGGCTTCCGCTTCCTCACCACCCGGCGGCCGATCGACCCGCGCGAGGAGCTCGCGAACGTCATCGACCACGCCGTCGAGGGCGTCGCGGGCGGCCTGTCCCGCCGGCGCCGCGCCGAGGCGGCGGAGCTGCTCGACCAGGTGCCGCGGGAGATCGGCGGACGGCGGGAGACGACCGAGCTGCTCGCCGCCTGCCCGCCGGACGAGGTCGAGCTGGCCGCCCCGGTCGACGCCGCGTGGCAGGCGGTGCAGCGCGGGTTCGAACGGCTGGCCACGCACCCGAAGGCGCCGACGGTCGCGGTCGCCGTACTGGCGATACAGGTGGTCGGTGAGCTCGTCATCGCCGCCGTACTGGGGGACGGACTCAACACGCTTCCGGTGCTCGGCGTCACGGCGGGGAGCTTGCTGTCGGCAACCTTCACGGTGCGTGGTGCGCTGGCGCTGCGGAAGAACAACCGGGCGCGGGCGGTCCGGCTGTTCGAGCTGGCGGTGCTGGTGTCGTTGCTGATGACGCAGGTCTTCCAGTTCGCCGCGACCCAGTTCGCGGCCGCTGGCGGGATGCTGCTCGACCTGGTGATGCTGGGGCTGCTACGGGCTGAGCGGGACCGCATGCGGCGGGCGGTGGACGACAGTACGAAGGCTAAGACGCACCGGCTGCCACCCGAGCCGGATCTGCCGCCGTTCCCGGAGGATCCGTCGGACCCGGTGTAGCTTTCCAGCTCTCGTGCCGGCCGATCAGCACCGGTGACATGGTGGCGATCAGGTAGATCGCCCCGCCGGCCAGCAGCGCGGGCGCCAGGCCGATGCCGGCGATCGCTGCACCGGCCACGACACCTCCCAGCGGTACGCCGGTCCAGCAGACCGCGTTGGACAGCGAGTTCACCCGGCCGAGCAGGTGGCTGGGGATCCGTTCGACCCGGATCGCGCCGAGTACCGGATTAATGAAGCCGGCCCCGATACCGCCCACGGCGTACACCGCCATCAGCGCCCAGACCGGCGCGTCGGTCGCCATCGCCACGAAGCGCGGCGCACCCGCGATCAGGAACGCCAACGTGAACACGAGCTTGCGCGGAATGCGGTCACCGATCGCCGACGCGAGCAGAGCGAACGCCGTTGCTGTCACACCGAACGACGTGAGGATCAGGCTGGTGTGGCCGGGGCCGTAGCCGTGCTCTCTGATCCAGACAGGCAGTAATACTGTGCTGGTCGCTGCGTCGAGCAGGTTGGTGACGGCGATCATCACCACGAGCGGCAGTAGGAGCTTGTCGGTCCGGAGGAAGTGCCAGCCCTCCAGTAGACGCCGTCCGTACGGCTCTTCGTCGGTGACGGGCTGCTTCTCCCGCTTGGGGATCCAGCGGGCGATGAGTACGGCGCAGATCCCGAACGACGCGGCGTCGATCCAGAGCGCGTTGACGGCTCCTACCAGCGTGATCAGTCCGCCGGCCAACGCGTACGCGAAGAAGCCGGCCAGGCGTTCCGTCGTACTCTCCAGGCCTGTCACCCGCTCCAACGGGACCTTGGCGGCGCGGGCGATGTCCGGGATCAGGGTCTCCTTGGCGGAATCACCCGGACCGCGGAGCGCACCGGCGACCGCGACGAGCGCCAGCAGCGTCGGGAAGTGCAGCAGACCGAGGGTGTGCAGGAGAGGTACCAGGGCGACCACACCGGTACTGGCGGTGTCGGCCAGCACGCTGATCCGGCGGGCACCGACCTTGTCGATCAACGGGCCGCCCACGGCCTTCACGACCACGAGCGGAGCCATCTCGGCGAGCGCGACCAGGCCGGTCTTGACGGGCGAACCGGTGGTGATCAGCACGAACCACGGGATGGCGATCGCGCTGACGCGGGTGCCGCAGATCGAGACCACGTTCGCCACCAGGAACGCGATCAGCGGCTTCGACTGCCTCACGGGGTGGCCCTCCTACCGTGTCTCGCGGGGGAACGCCTGGATCTGCACGGTGACCTGCTCGGCACCTTCCGGCAGCGGAGCGGTCAGGTCGTCCGTCTTGTACTTCTCGAGGACCGCCAGCACCTCGTGCATCATCGCGTCGAGCTGGTCGGCCCGCAGATGGAAGAACCAGTCCGACAGCACGCTCGCGTCCCGCCAGTCAGCCGGCATCGTCTGCATCGCGTCGATGAAGCTGAAGATGTTCTCGGTGTAGGACTGCCCGACCCCGTGCAAGAACCCCAGCGCCAGCTCCGGCTCCTGATCCAGCAGCTCGGCCTTGTCGAACTCGGTCCCCTGATGCGCCGCCTTCCACCACCGGTCGCGCGCATTGCCCCGGCTGTCGTCCTCAGCCACCAGCCCCGCCTCCGCCAACTGCCGCAGGTGGTAGCTCGTCGCGCCAGTGTTCACGCCGAGCCGCCCCGCCAGCGTGGTCGCGGTCTGCGGCCCGTACACCCGCAGCAACCCGAGAATCCGGTTCCGCATCGGATGCGCCAGTGCCCGCACCAACTCCCGATCCAACCGAACCGTCCGCGCCGCCTCACCCTTGCTCTGCTCGCTCATGCCCCCGATCGTACGACCGCAAAGCCTCTTTGCAAAGAGCTTTTGCAAACGGATTGTGCAATCAGTTGTCCACAACTTCGAGATCGCCGCTCGCCGGCGTCGCTGGTCACGGCATCTTCTCTGTCGACCACATCCCTGAAGACCCACCGAAAGAGGCTCCACCGATGATGCGCGTGATGCTCGACGATGCCGACTACTGCGACGTCCCCGCCGACCTGATGACCTTCGACGACGGCGCCGTCATCTTCTGGCAGAAAGGCGAGGAAGTGGGCCGCCACCGCCAGTCCCGAATCCGCTCCCTCGAGCCCATCAACCCCCGCTCCATGACCCGCAAGATCCAAAAGGCCCGCCAGTCCGCCCCGAACGCCTTCCGCCAATGGACCCTCGAAGACACCGAAACCCTCACCGACATGTACAACAACGGCGCCTCCCTCGAATCCCTCACCGAAGCCCTCGGCCGCCAGGAGGGCGGCATCATCTCCCGCCTAAGAACCATCGGCATCCTCGAAGAAGACCCCAACCCAAACACCCCACCCACCTAACCCCACCCCCGCGCCCACCAACTCCCCACAATCGCGACGCACCCACGAACCATGGCGCCACCAACCGCCCTCTCCCCACCTCCGCCACCCCGCGCAAACCGGCCCCGACACGAGCCCCCTCCACGCGCTGGCCCCACCACAGATGCAAGGTGCTCGGCGGCGGTGGCCGTCGACTGCTCTCTGGTCGCCTCCGGCCGTACGCGAGGTGGTCCCGTGCGCATGCTCTGGCGAAGCATCTAGCTGTTCGCAGGCAAGGCCACTGCTCCGAGCAGTGGTTCCACCGCGGACGCAAGGTACTCACGGGCGGAGGGTGCCGGCGACTGACTTTCTGGCCGCCTCCGGCACCGTGCGGAAAGCTCTCCCGCGTGCGCGCTCCCGCGAATGCCTGCTGCTTCGCGGCAAACGCCGCTTGTTCAGATGCTGGCCCATCGCGGACGTGGAGCCTGCCGGCGGACGTCTACGGCGAGTGTGCTTCGACCACCTCCGACCGCGCACCGAAGGAGGTACCGCGTGCGGTCCCGGCCAAGCCCCCGCTGGCTCGTGGGCAATGCCGCCTGTCCGGGCGCTGGTTGTCCAGCGGGCGTGGGGTACCCGCGGGTGGAACATGAACCCGTCCGGCCGGATGGACTGGGGGTCGTACCGGACGTGACGATCGCGGACGCGCAGATTGCGGTGACTGTTCTGCGCCGACTTCGGCAGGGCAACTCATCCCCATTCGCGGGCTTTCCCCCGGTGCGCGGGCTTTCGGCGAAGGAACAGCTGGCTGGCCAGGGATGGGGTGGGAGGGCGGCCGCTCGTGGTTGCTCTTCCCCGTGATGGAGGATGCCGACTGTCTACTAACCGCCTCCGGTGCGCGGCTGTTGCTGCCTGGCGGTCGTCGTGAACGACGGCATGGTCCACGGGGCGCGATGAAGGCCGCAGCCTCGACGGCTGGTCTCCCCGTCGTAGTGGGTGCACTAGGCGGACCTCCGGGACTTAGTTGTCGTAGGCAACGGCGCGGTACGTCGCACTCCATGCAGACCTTCTCGGCACCGCGCCGGAGCTGGTCGCGGTCGGATGCGCCGGCGAGGACTCCTCGCCCAGCATCGCGCGGAGGAAGGCCAGCCCGTTCGTGAGATGGGGCATAGGAAGCCGCACGCATTGCGTGCCGCGACCCGCCCAGCCTGGCCCCGTGCGGGCGGTTTTGCATGTGTGCTTGAGCATCACGAGCGCGACGGCGCTGAGCCGTTCTGCGGCCGGGCGTACCCGTCGGACAAGTGGCGGCCGACTTGTAGGAGTTCGGTCGGACGGCTGCGCTCGTCGGCGACGGACGAGGTTGTCGGCGATCGCTCGGAGTGCGCCAGGCGATCGGTGCAGGTTGCGTACGACCGATCGTTCGAGGCCACGTACCACCTGAGTCAACATGCTGACTGTCGAGTGCGGGAGCGACAGTTCGACTCGAGCATGACGCGGCGTTGGTCCTGGGGGATGGACATGCCAACGAGGGCAGTGAGGCCGGAGCGCCGACCCGGAGCACGGACTCGATACGTCGGACACGCCAGCGATCCGCGCGGACACCCCGTGCAAGGAGCCTCGCATTCATCGGCTCGCGGCCCTGAGCATGTCCGACAGTTCGATGAAACAGACGAACGGCGCCCGCGGCGCAGCTGCGTGACTTCGTTCCCCCAGTTCCTGTTCGGTGACGAGAACGCGCATTCCGGGAGACCGCTGCCGCGCGACGGATCCGGCCGCGTACAAGCCCGCCGGCAGCCGCGACTTCGTGAGCGGTCACAGGGCGACCTGTGATTCAGAACCGCGGCCAGCGCTCAGCGCGTACGTCTCCACCTCGACGAACCCGTGCGCCCTCGCCGGGCGATGCGAGGCCTGCGGCATTTGAACAGCTTGGCCGATCGTTGGCCGCAGGGCGGTGGGGCTGCCTGGAGTCGTCAGCCTGTTGGCTCACGATCTGCGGGATCGTTGAGGTCATTCGTTGAGGGCTGGCCGAGAGACACCGGGTGGGTTCCTGTGTGGTCGACCAAGAAGGTGAATCCGTGGGGGCTGGTCCATTCGATGCCGCCGCTGGGCAGGCGGCGGTTGCGCCAGCCGCCGAAGGTCTTGGCGCGGTGGTGGAGTCGTCCTTGCGGGATGAGGTTGTCGACGCTGGTTTGCCCGGTTTGCCCGGTTTGCCCGGCTGGTCCGGCTGGTCCGGCTGGTCCGGTTCGGCTGGGTGGGCGGGTGGGTCCAGGCGGACGGGTTCGGCTGGGGTGGCTGGTCGGGTGTGGGGGTGCGACGCAGGCCGATCGGCTGGTGCTGTCTATTGGGTTGAGGTGAGTTGGGGTGGTGTCTTGCTGGCTGGTGTCTTCCTGGTAGGTGATTGCCGGGGCCGGGTGGTTCTGGGTGGGGTGGGCTGGGGTGAGGGCGCGGCTGTATGGGGTGATGTGGTCCTGGTCCATGCGGGGTGTTGCTTCGGCTGTTCCGTACGGGAACATGTCGACGGGGTGGCGGAGGCGCACGCGTTCGCGGATCCGGTCGGGGATCTCGTAGCTGTGGACGCTGATCTGGTCGTGTAGGTCGATGACCGGTTTGACGGTGATTTGGTCGTGGCCGAGTAGTTCGGTTAGTTGGGTTGCCAGCTGTGGGCCTAGGTTTTCGACTCGGAGTACGCCGGTGCCGGTGGAGAGGGTTTTGTCGGTTAGGTGGACGTAGAGGGTGTGGCGGTTTCGGCGGCTGGTGGGTGTGGCGGGGTTGTTGCTGTAGGCATCGTGTTTGATGGCGGCTAGGCGCGCCTCGAGCGTGTCCGCCAGCGCCAATCGCGTGAAGGCATCTCCGCGATCCAGGCCGCTTGAACTGCGCGCGTGGTCCAGGTCGTCCACCACGGTTGTCTCGTGCAGGTCGCACGAGTCGCCCGGGTCGTGCAGGTAGTCCAGATCGCGCACGTCACCCGGATTGCGTACGTCGCGTACGTCCCCCGCGTCGAGCAGGTCGCCCACCTCGCCCACGTCACCCACCTCGCGTACGTCGCCCGGGTCGTGGAGGTCGCGCGCCTCGCGTACGTCCTCCGGATCGTGTACGTCGCGCAGGTCGCCCACGTCGTGCGGGTCGTCCACGTCGCGCGGGTTGTCCGGGGCGTGGAGGTGGGGAGCAGTTGTCTGCTGGTCGAGGGTTGGGCGTTCAGCTTTGGTTTGGCTGTGCGGGGTGGGTGTGTCAGGCGGGTCGGGTGGGGTGCTCGCGTCGTATGGAGCGGGGTTGTTGTTGGGGCGTTGTGGGTGGGTGGTGGGGCTGGATGGGGTGGTGTGTTTGTGGGTGGTGCCTGCGTGGTCGTGGGTGCGGGCTAGGTGGCGGGCGGCTTGGAGGAGGTTGTGGGCGGCAGTCGGGTCGGCTATCCAGCCGATGGCTTTGGCGCGGCGTTGGTCTAGGGGGTCGGGGTCGCCGAGGGCTTTCAGGGCGTGGGCCAGGTCGTCGATGGTGGCGTCGAAGCGGATGACGTCGCCGGAGGCGGCGCGGATGAAGATGCGTTTGGTGCCGTGGTCGTCGGCGGGGTCGGATTGGGTGATGAAGACGCCGCGGGTTTTGGCGGCGGCTTCGGCGTCGGCCTGGGCCTGGGCGGGGTCGGCTTGCCAGATGGCGGCGGTGACGATTCTTTTCAGGCGGCCGGGGGTGACGGTGTTGACGATGCCGGCGACGCGGCGGTCGACGATGGCGGCGGCTTCGAGGGAGAGGCTGAGGCAGGCGTGGGCGATTTTGCGGGCGCGCCAGGCGATGGCGTTGCCGGACAGGACGGCGGCCCAGACTCTGGGGAGGCGGTGGCGCAGGGCGAGGGCTTCGCCGAGGAGGGACGAGGCGGCACCGGAGGAGAGGCCGAGGACGGCGCCCAGCTCGACGGGGGCGAACTCGGCGACGCCGGGGCAGCCTTCGCCGCCGTAGACGCGGAGGCGTTCGTAGCCGGGCAGCGGTTCGCGGCCGGGCCATTCGACCACGGCGTTGCGGTCGGCGAAGGCGAGGGTGGTGCGGAGGATGCCGACGGCGGCGTGTTCTTGGTCCTGGGCGTACTCGGCTGCCGCGGCGAGCAGGTCCGCGGTGGAGAGGTCGTCCAGGTCGACGTCGAACATGTGTTCTATTGTAGGTCACGGAATGATCACGACCAAATCGGAGATGGGGTACGAATCTCTTATAGGTAAGGAGAATTCCTCTGCTGTGTGGTGTGACGCGGAAGTGATTCACAGTGGGGAGTGGCGGCTGCACATCTTGCTGTCGAGTTCGATGGGCAGGCTCAAACGGGTCGGCCTTCGCCTGTTGATGTGACGCGGGGTGCGGAGCCGCTGGTGGGGCGGGGAGTTCTGAGAGCTGGCGGTGAGTGGGCGAGATCATTTTGTGATCGGGGGTGGGGGTCGGGGACAATGGCGCGGTGCAGCCAGAGGTGTGGTCGGGTGAAGTGCCGGTGGGGGCCGGGGCGTTGGGGGTGGTGCGGGCTGCGCTGCTGGAGCGGGACGGGTTGGTTCGGGGAGTCGGGTCGGGGCGGCGGCGGGGGAGTGTGGCGCCGGGGTTCGTGCGGGTCGAGGTGCGGTACGTCGACCTGAAGGGGGAGCGGTTCCTGCAGGTCACCGAGTTCGACGAGCGGCAGGCGCATACCCGGAACGTGCCGGCGGGCGAGCTCGAGCAGGTGGTCGACGAACTACTGAGCGCCAACTACGGGTCGTGGCATGTCGAGATGACCACCGATACGTTGCGGCTGCGGTACACGAAGAAGGGCAAGGAGCTGCTGCACCGGCAGGAGGACAGCCGGGAGCAGCAGACGAGCCATGACCGGGTGAAGCGGCGGGTGCTGGATCCGGCGGCGCCGTTCCTGGTCGAGCTGGGGATCAGCGATCATCAGGGGCGGGTGAAGCCGTCCCGGCAGGCGAAGTACAAGCAGATCGAGGAGTTCTGCAAGCTGCTGGCGCCGGCGGTCGAGGAGGCGGTCGGGGCGGGGCGGATCGGCACGGACCGGCCGTTGCAGGTGGTGGACCTGGGGTGCGGGAACGCGTACCTGACGCTGGCGGCGTACCACCTGCTGTCTGCGGCCGGGCACGACGTACGGATGACTGGTATCGACCACAATCCGGCGGCCCGGAAGCGGAACACCCGGGTGGTCGAGGCGCTCGGCTGGCAGGAGCACCTGCGGTTCCTGGACGCGACCATCCAGGACGCCGAGCTGGACGTCCGTCCGGACGTCGTGCTGGCGCTGCACGCCTGCGACACGGCGACCGACGACGCGCTCGCTCGGGCCGTCCGTTGGGAGGCCGCGCTGGTTCTCGCGGCCCCTTGCTGCCATCACGACATCCAAAAGCAGCTGAAGAGCGTCACACCACCGGCGCCTTATGCGCTGATGACGAGATATGGCATCGTTCGTGAGCGGTTCGCCGACGTCCTGACGGATAGCCTGCGGGCGGCGGTGCTCCGACAGGTCGGCTACCGGGTGGAGGTTGTGCAGTTCGTGGACAGTCAGCACACGCCGCGCAATCTGCTGCTCCGCGCCGCGCGGACCGGGGCCGAACCGGCCGCGGACCTGCGCGCCGAGTACCAGGCAATGGTCACCGAATGGCAGGTGACGCCGCGCCTGGCGCAGCTGTTGCTCCCCGCGGGTGCTGAGGTGGTCTCGTGAGACAGCTCCGGATCGCCCTCGCGCTGCTGGGTGCGACGCTCCTTGCCCTCGCGGGTGCCGCCCTGCCGACGGCCTCGGCGACCGGTACGGCGGACCAGGCGGACCCGGCGGCGAAGAAGCTGTTCTCGATCAAGGACGACCGGATCAAGCATCCGACCGGGCTGGTCAAGAGCACCAAGCACGCCGGGACGTACTGGGCGGTGAGCAGCTCCGGCGACACCGGGCGGGTGTTCGCGCTGGACACGACCGGCAAGGTGCAGGCGGTGTTCCGGTTCGGCGCGAAGGTCAGCGACGTCGAGGCACTCGGTCTGGACCGGAACGGCACGCTCTACATCGCCGACATCGGCGACGCCAAGCTGAGCCGGGACCAGATCGAGATCTACACGATCCCGGAGCCGGACAGCCTGCAGGACGCGAACGTGAAGTACCACCAGTACGACTTCAAGTACCCCGACGGCGCGCACGACGCCGAGACGCTGCTGATCGACCCGGAGACCAGCCAGCTGTACGTCGTGACCAAGTCGTCCAAGGGCGCCGGCACGATCTACTCCGCGCCCGCCTCGCCGACCCGCCAGGGCACCAACGACCTCACCAAGCTCGCGTCCGCGCCGACCGGCGTGATCACGGACGGTACGTTCCTTCCGGACGGTCAGCGAGCGGTACTGCGGACCTCGACCGACCTCGCGACCGTGGCCTGGGGCGACAACCCGAACGCGATCGCCCGGAGTGCCGCACTGCCGGGCGACGGCGGCAGCATCGCGCTGGGCGCCACCGACGGCACCGTGGTGTTCGCGGCCGACGGCAACAGCCCGGGCGTCTACGAGCTGGCGGTGCCCGCGAAGGCGGCGACCGGCGGGACCAAGACGCCGTCCGCGAGCGCGACGCCGAAGCCCGCGTCGACGACCGACAGCAACAGCTCGGGCAGCTCCGGCAAGAGCCACAACCTGATGTGGATCATCATCGGCGCCGCCCTGTTCGCGCTGATCATCACGATCTTCACGTTCCCCCCGGGCCGCCGCGAACGTCGCGACCGCCAGGCCGAGAACGACCGCCTCACCGGCCAGGGCCCGCCCACCGCGCACCGCCGCCAGAACCACTGACCACACAAAAGCCGCCGGCCCCGCGAGGGGGACCGGCGGCGATGTGCTGAGCGGCTACTTCAGGTTCTCGACCACGTAGTCGATGGCCTGGGTGAGCTTCTCGACGTCGTCCGGGTCGACCGCCGGGAACATCGCCACCCGGAGCTGGTTGCGGCCGAGTTTGCGGTACGGCTCGGTGTCGACGATGCCGTTGGCGCGCAGCGTCTTCGCGACCGCGGCCGCGTCGATCGCGTCGTCCAGGTCGATCGTGCCGATCACCAGCGAGCGGGCGTCCGGGTCGGCGACGTACGGCGTCGCGTACTCCGACTTCTCCGCCCACGTGTACAGCCGGTTGCTGGAGTCGGTCGTCCGGCCGACGCTCCACTCCAGGCCGCCCTGGCCGTTGATCCAGTCGGTCTGCTCGGCCATCAGGAACAGCGTG
This sequence comes from Kribbella sp. WER1, assembly GCF_054189145.1. NCBI lineage: Bacteria > Bacillati > Actinomycetota > Actinomycetes > Propionibacteriales > Kribbellaceae > Kribbella > Kribbella sp. WER1. Next base: position 6,007,606 of record NZ_CM135186.1, read on the forward strand.
GCCAGCGACGGCGTGTTGTACGTCTGGTTCTTGCTCGAGTTGTCGATCGCGGTCGCCAGGTCCAGGAACGCCGGGGTCCAGCGGCCGGACGCGGTGATCTCCTCGACGCGCGCCAGCGCCGCCGGGCTGAGCACGGCGATCCACAGGCCGCCGTCCGAGGCGAAGCACTTCTGCGGGGCGAAGTAGTACGCGTCGACCTCGTTGATGTCGACCGGCAGGCCGCCGGCGCCGGAGGTGGCGTCGATCGCGACCAGCGCGCCCTCGTCGGCGCCCTCGACGCGCTTGACCGGGGCCATCACGCCGGTGGAGGTCTCGTTGTGCGGCCACGCGTACAGGTCGACGCCGGCCTCCGCGACCGCGACCGGGCGGGTGCCGGGCTCGGCCTTCACGATCGTCGGCTCGCCGAGGTGCGGCGCCTGCTGGGCGGCCTTGGCGAACTTCGAGGAGAACTCGCCGAAGCTCAGGTGCTGGCTCTTCTCCCGGATCAGCCCGAACGTCGCGACGTCCCAGAACGCGGTCGAACCGCCGTTGCCGAGCACGACCTGGTACCCGTCGGGCAGCTGGAACAGCTCCGCGACACCCTCCTGGACCCGCTTCACCAGGTTCTTCACCGGCGCCTGCCGGTGGGAGGTGCCGAGCAGCTTGGCGCCCTCTGTCGCGAGCGCCGCGACGGCTTCCGGACGGACCTTCGACGGACCCGCGCCGAAGCGGCCGTCAACAGGCTTGAACTCTGCAGGAATCTGAATTTCGCTGGTCACCAGCGCATTCCCTTCGTCGTCTGCATTTCAGAAAGCCGACGACGCTGTCAGCGCGCTCTATCCTCGCACACCGCCCACAACCGACACGCCGGGGTGTCTCATTCGTGCTTGCGGCTCACCGTCTCGGTTCCGGTCAGTACCGCGACCGGCCCGTCCGGGGTGTCGGTCCACTCGCCGCAGGCGCCGCCGCCCTCGGCGACCTCGAGCGGCAGTTCGGTCCCGTCCATTCGCAGCACCGGGTGGTAGTACTGCGCGACCCGCTCCGCCTCGCCCTGGATGTAGTGCCCGATCAGCGCCCGCCGGAACCGGTCGGTGGTGACGTTCGGGTTGCTCCCGTGCACCAGCGCGCCGTGGAAGAACAGCACGTCGCCGGGCTCCATCTCGACCGGGATGGCGGCCTCGGCGGTCGGGAGCGGGACCGTGACGTCGGTGAAGCTGACCGTGGTGTCGGCCTTCTCGGTGCAGAGGATCGGCCAGCGGTGCGAGCCCGGGACGACCTCGAGGCAGCCGTTCGCGACGTCGACGGTGTCGAGTGCCATCCAGGCCGCGATGCAGGTACCGGGGTCGGCCTTCAGATAGAAGTTGTCCTGGTGCAGCGCTTGCCCGCGCGAACCGGCCGGCTTGAAGTAGACCATTGTCTGGACCGCGTACGGCGACCTGCCGAGCAGCTCGGTCATCACCCGGTCGATCCGGGCGTCGGTCAGCCACTGCAGCGACGCGTCGTCCCAGCGGTGCATCTGTGCCATCCGCGGGTACCGCTGCAGCGGGTCCCGGTCGGTCGAGGTGTGGCCGGCGAAGTCGTGGTCGCGCGGGCCGCGCCGGCGGACGTGCATGTAGTGCTCGCGGAGCTGCTCGGCCTCCTTCGCGGAGAACAGCCCGCGGACCAGCGTGTAGCCGATCTGCTCGAACTCTTCCCGGAGGGTGGAGGTGTTGTATGAAACGCTCATGCACGGCTCCCGCGTGTGTGCCTTAGTCTGCCTACAGCTCCTATTTTCCGCTCCGCCTGTTGCTCCGGGCCACGGACGATTCACGCGAGGACTTGAACTTTTGGTGCACCGGATCCAGCTTGAGCAGATGTCGTCGCCGACCTTCTGGCGGTGCGAGCCGAGCTGGTCGTGGACGTCGTGGCCGCTGACCGACCATCTGCTCTGGTGCGTGCTCGACGGCCGCGGGGAGCTGGAGCTCGACGGCCGGCGGCGGGAGCTGCATCCGGGCGTGTGCGCGGTCTTCCGGCCGGGCGACGCGCCGTGCGCGACCCACGACCCGCACCGGCGGCTGCTCGTGTTCGGCATGCACTTCGAGACGGCCGCGACCGCCGCGCCGGATCCGCGGTGGGGCGAGGTGATGGACCGGGAGTTCCTCGGCGTCCTCGCCCGGACCAGCGACGCGTCGTACCGCCGGGGTGATGCGCTCGGACGGCATCAGGCGGAGCTGTGTCTCGAGCAGTTGGTCGCGCTGGTCTGGGACGCCGTCCACCACCCGGGCCGGACCGCGACGGATACCGCCGTCGACGAGATCGCCCGGCAGTTGCGGCAGGATCCGGGGCGTGAGTGGACGGTCCGCGAGATGGCTGGGCGGGCCGCGCTCAGCCGGGCGCAGTTCACCCGGCGCTTCGTCAAACAGTTCGGGATGTCACCGGCGCAGTACCTGATCCAGGCGCGGATCGACCGCGCGCACCAGCTGCTCACCGAGAGCGGCATGACCGTCACCGCGACGGCCGCCGCCCTCGGCTACACCGACGTCCCGTACTTCAGCCGGCAGTACCGGCAACGCACGGGACGGAGTCCCAGCCAGGACCGTCAGGCCCAGCTGGGGTTCCAGCCCTCGATCGAGTCGGCCGGGCGGGAGGCCGGGCCGGAGTAGATCGCGGACGGGCGGATCAGCCGGCCGGTGCGCTTCTGCTCCAGCACGTGGGCGCTCCAGCCGGCCGTCCGCGCACACGTGAACATCGAGGTGAACATCGGCGGCGGCACCTCCGCGAAGTCCAGCACGATCGCCGCCCAGAACTCGACGTTCGTCTCCAGCACCCGATCCGGCCGCCGCTCCCGCAGCTCGGCCAGCGCGGCCTGCTCGAGCGCCTCGGCCACCTCGTACCGCGGGGCGGCCAGCTCACGGGCGGTACGCCGAAGCACCCGGGCGCGCGGGTCCTCGGCGCGGTACACGCGGTGCCCGAAGCCCATCAGCCGCTCGCCCGCGTCCAGCAGACCCTTCACGTATGCGCGGGCGTCGCCGGAACGCTCGACGCCCTCGATCATCGTCAGCACCCGGGCCGGCGCGCCGCCGTGCAGCGGGCCGGACATCGCGCCGACCGCACCGGACAGCGCCGCGGCGACGTCCGCGCCGGTGGACGCGATCACCCGGGCGGTGAACGTGGACGCGTTCATGCCGTGCTCGGCCGCGGACGTCCAGTACGCGTCGACCGCGCGGACGTGCTTCGGGTCCGGCTCGCCGCGCCAGCGGATCATGAACCGCTCGGTGATCGTGGTCGCCTTGTCCACCTCACGCTGCGGCACCATCGGATGCCCGATCCCGCGGGCGGCCTGCGCGACGTACGACAGCGCCATCACGGCCGCCCGGGACAGGTCCTCGCGGGCCTGGGCGTCGTCGATGTCGTACAGCGGCCGCAGGCCCCAGGCGGGTGCGAGCATCGCCAGCGCGGACTGTACGTCGACCCGGATGTCGCCGGTGTGCACCGGCAGCGGGAACGGCTCGGCCGGCGGCAGGCCGGGCGTGAACGCACCGTCGACCAGCAGGCCCCAGACGTTCTCGAACGGCACCCGGCCGACCAGGTCCTCGATGTCCACACCGCGGTAGCGGAGCGCCGAACCTTCCTTGTCCGGCTCGGCGATCTGCGTGTCGAACGCGATCACGCCCTCCAGCCCGTGCTGCACCTCGGTCCTCGGATCAGACATACGACTCCCTCGTCCTCGTGGTCAGGACGCGAACTCACCAGGAGAGTCCGCGTACCTGGGCGCTCAGGCAGCATAGTTCTCCGCGCCGACGAGCGGACAGCAGTGTGACCCGTTCGGCCGGTCGGGGTGGACCGGTAAGAGGTCTAGTCTCGCTCCATGACAAAGCCCCTCCCCGCCCTCGGGCTCGTGATCGGCGTCATCGCTGCCTATGTGGGGCTCAGCGCCGCCTCCTACGCCGCGCCGCGGCTGACGATGCGCATCCAGATATACCGCAACGACTTCGGTCATTCGCTGCCGTGGCTCGCGTTGCTGATCGCGATCGCGGTCGTGCTCGGCCTGCTGATGATGGCCCCGGCGATCGGTGCGGGCGTGACCACCGGCGCCGGCTTGCTGCTGACCGTGGTCGGTCTGGCGGTCGCGCTCGTGCCGATCCAGCAGCTGTTCCACCTGATCAAGCTGTTCGAGTGGCCCGGGTCGAAGTACGGCGGCAGCTACATGCTGTTCGACGGGTCGGTCCTGCTGCTCGGCATACCGTTGCTGCTGGTGGGGATCCGGCGGTGGACACAGGAAGCCAAGCTGTTCAAGGTGTTGCAGGGGCCGCAACAGCCGCAGCAGTGGGGTGGCTACCCGGGCCAGCAGCCGCTGCCGCCACAACACCAGTACCCGCAGCAGCAGCCGCCGCAGTACCCGGGCCAGCAGCCACGTCAGTAGGCTCAGTGCGTGGACCTTGCGGAGATGCGGGAGACGTACGGCCTGGGTGAGCTGCTGGAGAGCCAGGTCGCGGCGGACCCCGTCGTACAGTTCGAGACCTGGCTGGATCAGGCGCGTCAGGCCGGTCTGGCCGAGCCGAATGCGATGGTTCTGGCCACGGCCGACGCCGACGGTCGCCCGTCCGCGCGGACCGTACTGCTGAAGCGTGTCGACGAGCGTGGCTTCGTCTTTTACACCAACCAGCAGTCCCGCAAGGCCGAGGACCTGGCCGCGAACCCGCACTGCGCCCTGGTGTTCCCGTGGCACGCCATGGAGCGCCAGATCCGTGTTGAGGGCACAGTGACCAAGCTGCCGACGGACGAAGTCGACGAGTACTTCGCGAGCCGCCCGCGCGGGTCGCAGCTCGGCGCCTGGGCGTCGCAGCAGAGCCAGCCGGTGGAATCCCGCGAAGAGCTTGACCTGCAGTACGCGTCGTACGAGCGGCAGTGGCCGGAGGGCACCGAGATCTCCACGCCCTACTTCTGGGGCGGCTACCTGGTCACCCCGGAGGCGTTCGAGTTCTGGCAGGGCCGTACCGGCCGGCTGCACGACCGGCTCGCCTACCGGCGGACCAGCTCCTCCTCCTGGGCGCTGTCCAGACTCCAGCCCTGAGGCTCCTCGCGGAACCCGTGCCGCGCCCACCACCGCGCCAGCGGCGCCGGGGCCCACCAGTTCGCGCGGCCGAGCAGCCGCATCGTCGCGGGCACCAGCAACGCCCGCACGATGGTCGCGTCCAGCGCGATCGCGATCACCAGCCCGACGCCGATCATCTTCACGAACACGATGCCCGAGGTCGAGAACGCCGCCACCACGATGATCAGCAGCAACGCCGCGCTGGTGATGATCCCGCCGGTCCGCTGCAGCCCGAGCGCGACCGCCTGGGTGTTGTCGCCGGTCCGGTCGTACTCCTCGCGGATCCGGCTGAGCAGGAACACCTCGTAGTCCATCGACAGCCCGAACAGTACGGCGAACAGCAGCACCGGGTTCGTCGCGTCCAGGAATCCGGCCGGGGTGAAGTGCAGGAACCCGGACAGATGCCCTTCCTGGAAGATCCACACCATCGCCCCGAACGCCGCGGACAACGACAGCACGTTCATCAGCAACGCCTTCGCCGGCAACACAAAGGAGCCGAAGGCAACGAACAGCAGCGCGAACGTGACCAGCACGATGAACCCGGCCATGTACGGCGCCCGCTCCTTCAGTACGTGCAGCAGATCGATGACCGCCGCCGTCTCACCGCCCACCTGCACAGCGGTACCGCCCGGCGCCGGCACTGCCCGTACCCCGCGGACGACGTCCCGCGCCGGCAACTCCTGCCCGGTGTAATGCGTATGGACGACGACCGACGCGACACCGTGCGCATACCCGCCGAGCCGCACGTCCTCCACGTCCCGGACCTGCTTCAGCTGCGCGATGTACGGCGCCAACGCCGCCGACGGATCCGCCGGGGGAGAGTCGAACCGCACCGCCGCGTAGATGTCCGACCCGCCCGCGCCTGGGAAGTCCCGTTGCAGCGTCTCGGTCACGGTCCGCGAGGTCGCGCCGGCCGGCAGCGACCGGTGGTCGACGCCGCCGAGCTGCGCGTTCAGGAACGGGATCCCCAGGACGAGCAGCACCGGGACCAGAACCACGACGTACCGGACCGGCCGCCGCATCACGCTGTGCGCGAGCCGGTACCAGGTGCCGTGTTCGGCAGCAGCCTTGCGGGGCTTGAAGATCCGCAGGTTGTTCACCCGATGACCGAGCACGCCGAGCAGTGCCGGCAGCGCGGTCAGTGCCGCGATCATCGCGATCGCGACCGCCGCGGCACCGCCGTAGGCCATCGACTTCAGGAACATCACCGGGAACAGCACCAGGCTGCTGATCGCGACGCCGACCGTGATCCCGGAGAACGCCACCGTCCGGCCCGCGGTCGCCATCGTCGCGGTCAGCGCGGTCTCGACATCGTTGCCGCGCGCAAGCTCCTCGCGGAACCGGGTGACGATGAACAACGCATAGTCGATGGCCAGCCCGAGCCCGATCATCGTGACGATGTTGATCGAGAAGATCGACACGTCGGTGACCGCGGACAGCCCGCGGAGCAGCACGAACGCGCCGAGGATCGCCAGCGCGCCGACGAACAGCGGCAGCGACGCGGCGACCAGACCACCGAAGACCACCACCAGCAGGACCAGCACGATCGGCGTCGAGATCGACTCGGCCTTCACGATGTCGTGCTCGGTCTGCGTGTTCACCTCGTCGAACACCGCGACCTCGCCGCCGACCTTCGTGTCCAGCCCCTTCGCCTGGGACCGCACCTGATCGGCGATCTTGTGGAACGTGTCGAGCCGGGTCTCCTGCGTCGCACCGGCCAGGGTGAGGACGGCGTACGTGCTGTGCCGGTCCTTCGACACGAACGCCGGCGACTTGGTGCTCCAGTACGTCGCGATGCCGGTCACGTCGGCCGACGGCAGCGCGGACAGGTGCTGCTCGACCGCCTGCCGGAACGCGGGATCGGCGACCGTCTCCGACGGGTTGCGATACAGCACGATCACGTCGGTGCCGGTCCGGCCGACGTTCTGCTCGATGGTCTTGACCGCGTTCGCGGCCTCGGTGTCCGGCGCGTCGAAGCCGCCGTTCGCCAGCGATCCGAACACGCCGGTGCCCCAGGCGAGCCCGAGCACCACGAAAACCCCGGTCAGGGCGAGCACCAGGCGGCGCCGCCGGTACGTGAAGTGGCCGAGCGTCTCGAACACGAACTCTCCCGAAGGGCGTAGATTGAGCGAAAGGCGTCGAGTGAACAGTGTTAACTGTTAACGGTGTTCACTCTAGGCGCCCGACCTGTGCCGATGTCAAGGAGTGTTTTCGCGTGGTGAGCCGGGACCGACGGCGGGCAGCGACGCTGGCGGAGATCAAGGCGGCCGCCCGCCGGCTGCTGGTGTCCGGCGGTACGGCGGCCGTCGGCCTGCGCGCGGTCGCCCGCGAACTCGGCCTCACCCCGCCCGCGCTGTACCGGTACTTCCCGAGCCACGAGGCGCTGATCTCCGCGTTGATCGCGGACCTGTATGACGAGCTCACGACGACGCTGCTCAGCCTGCAGGCGGGTGACATCGACCTGGGCAACCGGCTGTACCTGCTCGCGAACGGGCTGCGGGACTGGGCGCTCGCGCATCCGGCCGAGTTCGGGCTGGTGTTCGGTACCGCCGTACCGAATCCGGAGGACGACGAGCACGAGGTGACGCCCGGGCACCAGGCGGCGATGCGGTTCGGCGGATTGTTCAAGGAACTGGTCGCGCAGATCTGGCACCAGAAACCGTTCCCGCATCCGGCCGACGAGGAACTGGGGACCGCGCTGGTCGAACAGCTGACGGCCGAGTCGGAGCACTTCCACGGGATGCCGGCCGGCGCGATCTACCTGTCGCTGAACTACTGGACGAGGCTCTACGGGCTGATCTGCATGGAGGTCTTCGGCCAGCTCCACTGGGTGCTGCCCGACGCCGCGGCGTACTTCGAGGCCCAGCTCTACGAGATCGGCCAGGCACTCGGCCTGGACTGCCCGGAGCCAGAATAGCTGCGCCCATGAAAAGAAGAGACCCGCGGGCGCTTCCGGAGACATGACCGGGTGGCCGTGCTCAGGGTCAGGCGGACTGTCCTGACTGCCCGCGGGCCCGGTGGCTGGCGTTGAATTGGCCGACCACTTGCCCACTAACTTGTGGTTGGCGGTTAGCCCGCCGCCACCTCACGAGTCCGATAGCAATTCATGCGTTGGACCACCTCCCTTCGCGTGTACTGAGAACTTACTGCCGCCCGCTTCCCCCTTCAACCGCTTTTCGCCCAGGGATGAACCACAATGCTCCCCATGATCAGACTCGGACTGCCGGCGATCCTGCTGCTGATCGGAACCGCCTGGTGGGCATGGGCGTCGTACCGCCGGGCCGCGAACGCGGAGCAGGCGCTGGCCGAGCTGAACGCCGAACACCGGGCGCTGATGCGCGAGGTCAGGGCGCTCGAGCGGGCGGTCGCTGCCGCCGAGCAGGGTCTGCGTACGCTCAGCTCGCATCCATCGGTGCCGCGTGACGTCGCGGTCACCGCCGACCTGACCTTGGCCGACGTACGGCGCATGGTGGAACACAAGGAGACCGACGACTGATGGCAAAACTGGGGAACGCAGCCGCCGCGATCAAGCCCAAGGGCAGCTTGAAGGTGAAGGTGATCGGGGGGCTGGTGGTCGGGGTGATTGCGTTGATCATCCTGTTCAACGTCTTCAACTTCGCGAGCACCGACACGAACCGGATCGGCCTGCACTACGGCGGCGGCATCATCGAGGACAAGAAGTTCAAGTCGGTCATCCCGCCGGGTTCGACGAACAAGATGATCGGCCCGGGTGACACGCTCTACACGTACCCGATCGACCAGCGCTCGTACATCATCGGCGGTGACGGCGCGGACACGGACGCGGCCGACGAGGTCACCGTGGTCAGCAAGGACAACGTGCGGCTGGGCGTCCGGGTGCAGGTGTACTTCACGCTGAACCGCAACAAGGACGTGCTGAAGTCGTTCCACGAGCGCATCGGCCTGAAGACCCAGGCGTACGAGGAGAGCGGCTGGAACGAGATGCTGCAGAGCTACTTCCGGCCGCAGATCGACCGGGCGCTGGCCGCGGTCGCGACCGACTACGGCTGGGCCGAGCTGTACAACAACGAGAAGATGAAGTCGCAGTTCCAGACGGCGGCGGCCAAGGAGTTCACCCGGCTGCTGCCGGCCGCGGTCGGCGGCGACTACTTCTGCGGCCCGGGGTACAACGGCAGCAACGACTGCGGCGAGCTGTCGTTCACGGTGCAGAAGCCGATGCCGCTGGACAAGGGCATCATCGACGGGCTCGAGGCGAAGCAGCGCGCCGAGCTGGCGAAGGCGACCCAGGAGCAGAAGAACCAGCAGGTCCAGGTCGAGCTGCAGTCGGTCCAGCAGCAGGTCAAGCTGCTCGGCGCGAACGGCTACCTGCTGAAGTCCGCGATCGAGTCGGGCAAGATCCAGTTCATGGTCATCCCGCAGAACGGCAACGTCAGCATCCCGGTGCCGACCACCACACAGCAGCCGACCACCCAACCCACGCAACCGGCACGATAGTTCCGTGACCGCGCTGCCGTCCCACCTCGAGCTCGTGCAGGGCGTCGTCGTGCCCAAGCCGGTCGGCGCGCACCCGGTGCTCGACTTCGTCAACACCCGGTCCGAGTGGACCACCCGTGGCCCCGCCCGGACCGAGTGGCTGACGTCGTACGACGCCTTCCTGACCTGGTGCTCGTACGTCGGTCTCGAGGTCGACGGGGACGGAGAGTTGGCGCCGGTGCTCGACTTCCGATCCGACCTGTACGACGTGCTCACCGGACAGGCGACCGATCACACCTTCGCCTCGGCGGCTCGGCTGATCGAAAAGGCGACCGCGCGGAAGCTGGTACAGACAGCGGACGGCCCCGCCTGGGAGCTACCGGAGGACCCGCTGTACGCCGTGGCCGTGCAAGCAGGCGAGCTCCTCACCGGCCGGTCGCTGGAGCACGTCCGGATCTGCCCGTCCTGCGGGTGGCTGTTCCTCGATCCGCGCGGGCGTCGCCGCTGGTGCTCGATGGCGACCTGCGGCAACCGCGCCAAGGTCCGCGCGCACGCCGCCCGGACGCGCTAGTTGAACGCCGCCGGGTCGACCGTGATCCAGGTGTGCTTGGCGCGCGCGAGCACCCGACCGTCGGCGTCGTACAGCGTGCTGGCGGTGAACGTCTTGCGGCCGTCCTCGCCGAGGTAGCGGCCGAGCGCGACGCATTCCTCGCCGACCTGCGGGCGGGCGTCGATGCAGGCCGTCAGCTGGCCGAGGACGGACGGGCGTCCTTCGAGGTCGATCGTCCAGCCGCCCGGGCAGTCCAGCGCCGCCCACAGGAACACCTCGTCGACGAGCCCGTCGGTCCCGAGGTCGGCCGACGGCCGCCACGTGCACGCCGTACGGCCGCTGCCGATCGGTCCGGGCTTGAGCCGCAGGCCGTGCTCGTTCGCGGGTCCGCAGACGAAGCAGGTCGGGAACGGATGGTCCTGCAGCCCGCGGTACGACGCCTCGGCCGCGCGTGCTTCCTCCGGCGCGACCGCGTCGATCGTGGCGTCCGTCAGGAACTCGCTGCCGACCGGCGACGCCTCGGCGACCAGTGCGTCGCCGTCGGTCAGCCGTCCCTCGGACAGCTCGAGGTCGGTCTCCAACGGCGGCGGCATCCGCAGTGTCACCTTGGGCACCTGCGGCCCATCGAGCTGTGCCGCGGTCCCGACCAGGCCGGCGACGTACCCGCCGTTCCCCGATCGCTCCGGCCCCTGGAACCGCCGCTCGACCCGCACCAAAGTCATGGCGCACGACCCTAACCCACTCACAGATTCCACCCGCGTGGGCACGGGCTGTGGTGGAGGTGTGAATGCGGTGGGTGATGGGAAGGAAAGGGGTTCGGGAAATCTGAGGATTTCTCGGGACAACTGAGCTGAGCCCTCCAGTTCAAACGACCGTTTGAACTATGCTGACTGCAGGCTACTGCGCGTGAGCAGGTGGGGTGCCTGCGCGGGCGGTGGCCGGGGGGAAGGAGAACTCTGTGGAAACACCGGTCGAAACGACCAGGGAAAGGCTGCTCAACGTCGCCGAGCAGCGGTTCGGCGAAGGGGGCTACGAGGGGACGTCGCTGCGCGCTATCACGGTGGCGGCGGCCGCGAACATCGCGGCGGTGAACTACCACTTCGGGTCCAAGGAGGCACTGCTGCGCGCGGCCGTGGCCCGGGCGATGACACCGGTCAACGCCGAACGGCGCCGCCGGCTGGACCAGTTGGAGACGGACGGCGAGCCGACGCCCGAGCAACTCATCCGGGCCTTCGTGGAACCAGGGCTGGAGCTGGTCCTGCGCCGGGGCGAGCGCGGCGCGGTGGTCGCCCGGTTCATCGGGCGGATCGCGTTCGACCCGAGCCGGCGGATCCGAGAGCTGTACGCCGCCGAGTCGGACCCGGTCGAGAGCCGGTACCTGGCCGCGCTGCAACGGGCGCTCCCGCAGGCGGCGCCGGACGCGGTCGCCTTCGGGTACCTGAACATGCAGGGCCTGCTCGCCCTGCACCAGTCCCAGGCGCTGTCCCCGCCCCCGGACGCCGGGACCGAGAGCAACCTCGCCGAGAGACTGGTGACGTTCCTGGTGGCCGCGTTCCACCACGGCCTCGGCGGCTAGCAAGTGGTCCTGGGCAGTTTGTCCATGATTTGCTCATGGATGTTCGATTCGGGGGATAACGCTGCATAATGGCGCTCTGTGGACCCCTGTGAAGTCGTGGTTGCCGTCGACCTCGGTGGAACCCGGATGAAGTGCGGCCTGGTCGCCGCCGACGGTGCGGTGCTGCACCGCGAGACCAGGCCGACGCCCCGGGCCGATGCCCGCGACGGCGGTCGCGCCGTGCTCGACGCACTGCTGGAGACCGTCGTCGAGCTCGGCCAGAAGGCGACCGCCGAGGGGCACCGGGTGCGCGCGATCGGTGTCGTCGTCCCGGGTGTGATCGACGCCGAGCACGGCACCGTCGGCGCCGAGAACCTGGAGTGGGTCGGTACGCCGGTCCTCGCCTCGCTGCAGGAGGCCGTGGCGGCGGACGTACCGATCGTGCTGGCCCACGACGTCCGGGCCGGCGGGTACGCCGAGTTCCGCCAGGGCGCTCTCGCCGGGACCACGAACTCGATGTTCCTCCCGCTCGGGACCGGGATCGCGGCCGCGATGATCGTCGACGGCCGGCTGGTCAGCGGCGACGGGTACGCCGGTGAGCTCGGCCACTCGAAGTTCATCCACGGCGACGCCGCCGAGCTCTGCGCCTGCGGCCAGTACGGCTGCCTGGAGACGGTCGCGTCCGCGGCGGCCCTGGCCCGGCGGTACGCCGCCCGTACCGGACGGACCGTGGACGGCGCCCGCGAGGTGATGGAGCTGCTGGCTGCCGGTGACCCGGACGCGGCCCAGGTCTGGCAGGACGCACTGACCGCGCTGGTCGACGCTTTGGTCCTCTACACGACACTGGTCGCACCGACCCGGATCGCCATCGGCGGCGGTCTGATCGGTGCCGGTGAAACGCTGCTGCGGCCGTTGCGCGAAGGTGTGCACGCACGGCTCACGTTCCAGCGCGAGCCGGAGATCGTGGCGGCAGTGCTCGGCGAGGAGGCCGGCATGCTCGGCGCCGCGCAGATGGCCTGGGACCGCGCGCACGAGGAGGCAGCAGCATGACGACGTACCGGGTGGGCCGGGTGGTGACGCCGGACGACGTTCTGGAGAACGCCTGGATCCAGGTGGACGGCGAGGACATCCGCTCGTTCGGCCGCCGGTCCGAGGGGATGCCGGCCGACGGCAAGCGGCCCGAGGACCTCGGCGACGTGACGGTCGTCCCGGGCTTCGTGGACATCCACACGCACGGCGGCGGCGGGTCGACGTACTCGACGACCGATCCGGAGGAGGCGCGCAAGGTCGCGGCCTTCCACGCCGGGCACGGTACGACGACCACGATGGCGAGCCTGGTGACCGGGCCGCTCGACGAGCTGGTCGCGCAGACCGCCTGCCTCGCGGAGCTGATCGAGGACGGCGTGATCGCCGGCGTGCACCTCGAAGGTCCGTTCCTGTCGGAGGCGCGCTGCGGTGCGCACGAGCCGTCACTGCTGCGGCCGCCGCTCAAGGACGACGTCGCGAAGGTGCTCAGCGACGCGGTCAAGATGGTGACGATCGCGCCGGAGCTGGAGAACGGGCTGGACGCGATCCGCCAGGTCGTCGACGCCGGCGCGGTCGCCGCGCTCGGGCACACGGACGCGACGTACGAGCAGATGGTCGCCGGCGCGGACGCCGGCGCGACGGTGGCGACGCACCTGTTCAACGGGATGCGGCCGTTCCACCACCGCGACCCAGGGCCGGTCGGCGCCGCGCTGAACGACGAGCGGCTGCTGCTCGAGGTGATCAACGACGGCATGCACCTGGACCCGCAGGTCGTCCGGGTCGCGCTCGCGGCCGCCGGGGTGAACCGGATCGCGCTGATCACCGACGCCATGGTCGCCACCGGAATGCCGAACGGGCGGTACCTGCTCGGCAGCCTCGAAGTCGACGTCAAGGACGGCCTCGCGACGCTCGCGCACGGCAGCCACTCGATCGCCGGCTCCACGCTGACCATGGACGTCGCGTTCCGGAACGCGGTGACCTCCGGCGTCTCGCTGGTCGACGCGTCGCGGATGGCGTCGACCACCCCGGCGCAGACCTTCGGCTGGTACGACGTCGGCTCGATCGAGACCGGGAAGCGGGCGGACCTGGTGCTGCTCGACCCCGAGTACGCCGTCCAGAAGGTGATGCGGGCGGGTTCGTGGCTGGACTGATCGGAACCGTCACGCTGAACCTCGCGCTGGACATGACGTACGAGGTCGACGAGCTGCGCGTCGGCGGCAGCCACCGGGTGGACCGGATCAGGCGGCGCGCGGGCGGCAAGGGCGTGAACGTCGCCCGGGTCGCCGCGACGCTCGGGCACCAGGCGCTGGTGCTGGGCTTCGTCGGCGGCGTCACCGGCGAGCTGGTCGCGGAGGAGCTGTTCGACGCGGGGCTGACCGCGCTGCTCACCCCGATCGCCGGCGAGACCCGCCGTACCGTTGCCGTCGTCAACGATGTCGACGGGGACGCGACGATCTTCAACGAGGCCGGGCCGCAGGTGACGGCCGACGAGTGGCGGGCGTTCGGGGACCGGATGCCGTGGGGGCGGCTCGGGGTGCTGGCGTGTTCGGGGAGTCTGCCGCCGGGGATCCCGGCCGACGCCTACGCGGAGCTCGCGGTCCGGGCGCGGCATCACGACGTACTGTCGGTGATCGATGCCGGTGGGGATGCGTTGAAGGCTGCCGCGAGTGCGGGTGCCGTCGTGCGGGCGAATGCGTCCGAGCTGCGTGCCGCTGTGGGGGACGTCGAGGTCGAGGAGGGTGCGTCGGAGCTGGTCGCGCTCGGTGCCTCGGCCGCGGTGATCACCGACGGTCCGCGCGGGATGGTTGCTGCCAGCAAGAACGGCGTCAGGCGGGCGTTGCCGGTCGAGACGGTGCGCGGAAACCCTACCGGTGCAGGGGATGCGTGTACCGCGGTCGTCGCGGCTGCCGTTGCGGAAGCGCCGGAGCCGGACTGGTCCGTCGTACTCAAGTCTGCTGTTGCCGCGTCCGCCGCCGCGGTGCTGACGCCTGTTGCCGGAGACATCGATCTGGCTGCCTATCGGCGTTGGCAGCCCCAGGTCATCGTTGATTAAGGAGTTCTCATGCCGTTGGTTTCCGGTGCCGAGGTTGTGTTGGGTGCGGCTAAGGCCGGTCGGGGCGTTGGTGCGTTCAACGTGATCCAGTTGGAGCACGCGACCGCGCTGATCGCGGGCGCCGAGCAGGCCGGTGCTCCGGTGATCCTGCAGATCAGTGAGAACGCGGTGAAGTACCACGGCGCGCTCAAGCCGATCGGTGTCGCCACGCTGGCGGCCGCGGCGGCGGCTTCGGTGCCGGTCGTCGTGCACCTCGACCACGCGATGGACCGCGACCTGGTGACCGAGGCGGTGACCCTCGGATTCACGTCGGTGATGTACGACGGCTCGAAGCTCGAGTACGCCGACAACGTCGCCGCGACGACCGAGGTGACGGCGTACTGCCACGAGCACGGCGTGTTCGTCGAGGCCGAGATCGGCGAGGTCGGCGGCAAGGACGGCGTCCACGCCCCCGGCGCCCGGACCCGCCCCGACGAGGCCCTCGCCTTCGCCGAGGCCACCGGCGTCGACGCCCTCGCGGTAGCGGTCGGCTCCTCGCACGCGATGACCGAACGCACGGCGACGCTCGACTTCGATCTCATCACCCAGCTGAAGGACGCCGTCCCGGTCCCGCTGGTGCTGCACGGCTCGTCCGGCGTGGCCGATGCCGATCTGACCCGGGCGGTCGACGCCGGCATGACCAAGGTCAACATCGCGACGCACCTCAACAACGTCTTCACCGGCGTCGTCCGCGAGGTCCTGGCGGACAACCCGAAGCTGGTCGACACCCGGAAGTACCTCGGCCCGGCCCGTGACGCGGTCGCCGCCGAGGTCGCCCGGTTGCTCGGCGTACTGAAGGCCGTCTAAAGGGTCGCCGCGCCGCGGATCCAGTGCGCGCGGAGGTCGTCGCGGGCGCGCTGGACCTCGGCGCGATCGCTCGGGTCGGGGACCTCGAAGTCGTCGATCAGCCGGGTCAGCGCGAGTTCGAGTGCCGCGACCAGTGCGTCCTCCTCGGACAGGTCGGACTCGGCCACCCCGCGCAGCCCGGCGGCGAGCGCGGTCAGTCCGGTGCGCTCCTGCGCGGTGAACTGGATCCGGAACTCGGCCCGCTCCTTGCCGGCACCACCTCGGCCGTCCACGCCGTACCTCCTCGGTCTTGGTACAGTCATGGTGCAATGCAACGACCGTGTTGCACAAGGGCAAGGGGTCGCGGGTGGACGAGACGCTGCGTACGGCGACCATCGACGTACTGCGGGAGCACGGCTGGAACGGCGTGACGCTCGAGCGGGTCGCGGAGAAGGCCGGCCGCTCCCGGGTCACGCTGTGGCGCCAGGGACTGACCGTCGAGGCGCTGCTGGACTCACTGCTGACCGCCCTGGCCGACGACTACCGGGACACGATGTGGCCGGTGCTGGCCGGCTCGGGCACCGGGCGGGAAGGGCTGATCCGGACGCTCGAGGCGCTGTTCGACGTGATCGACCGGCATCTGCCGTTGATGCTGTCGTCGGACCTGGTCTTCCACCAGGAGCAGGCGCGGAACGGGCCGGTGTCGTTCCTCGACCCCTTCGAGCGGTTCCTGCGCGAGGGTGAGGCGGACGGGACGCTGCATCCGCACGGGCGGGCGAGCGACGTCGCCGAGGTGCTGATGGTGTCGGCGGCATTCACCTACGTCCACATGCGCGGGCGGCACCACTGGTCGCGGTCCCGCGCCCGGCGGCTCACCCTCGACCTGGTGCTCCGCGGCGTCCTCGAGGCCTGAAACATGCCTGTTGCAATTCTTGCAACAGGCATGTTTCATTGAAGACATCATCACCGTCTTGCGCTGGAGATCGTCATGACTCTTCCGTACGCCGAACCCCTGGTCCGCCGCGAGCCGCAGCCGCGGGTGATCCCCGAACCACCCCGCGTCGGTGAACCCGGCGGTCCGCACTGCGGCCTGTGCGGCTGGCTCGCCGACTTCGAGCGCTCCGGACACCGCCCGCCGCTCTGGTACGACGACAACTGGGCCCTGTGCCTCGCCACCGGCGTGACCATCCCCGGCCTCGTCTGGCTGACCAGCCGCACCCACCACGACTCGTTCGCCGATCTCCCCGACGACCTCGCCCGGAGCTACGGCCCGGTCGTCGCCCGCGTCGAACGCGCGATCCTGTCGCTGGGCGACATCGCCCGGGTCCACGTCTACCGCTGGGGCGACGGCAACGCGCACTTCCACGTCTGGTTCTACCCCCGCCCGCTGGGCATGCTCGAAGCCAAACGGGAGATGCTGCCCCTGTGGGCCGAACTCCTCCCCGAGGCCCCGAAGGAGGCTGTCGCCGATGCCGAGGCCAAAATCGCGGCCGCTCTGGCGGAAACGAGCTGATCCACCCGCATCCCCAGCTCCGAGCGGCCTGGCGCGGCGGCTCGGGGTCGGTGATGCGGTGGTGATCGGGCTCGGCTCGATGGTCGGCGCCGGGGTGTTCGCGGTGTGGGCGCCGGCCGCTCGGGCTGCTGGGTCAGGGCTGGTCCTCGGGCTGGTGATCGCGGCGGTGGTTGCTTACTGCAACGCGGTCTCGTCGGCGCAGCTGGCTGCTGTCTATCCGGTGTCGGGTGGGACGTATGTGTATGGCCGGGAGCGCCTGGGGGAGTGGTGGGGATTCGCCGCGGGCTGGTGTTTCGTCATCGGGAAGACTGCGTCGTGTGCGGCGATGGCGTTGACGTTTGCCACCTACGTGGTGCCGAACCATTGGGTTCAGCGGGTGGTGGCGTTGGTTGCTGTCGTTGTGTTGGCGGCGGTCAACTATCGGGGTGTCACGAGAACCGCCCGCCTGACCAGGGTGCTCGTCGCCTGCACTCTCACGGTCCTCGCGATAGTGCTGGTGCTCCTGTACTCCAGTCACCCGACCCACCACACCACCGCGAGCACCTCGGCGTACGGCGTGCTTCAGTCCGCCGGGCTGTTGTTCTTCGCGTTCGCCGGCTACGCGCGGATCGCCACGATGGGCGAGGAGGTCCGCGAGCCCGCGCGCACCATCCCGCGGGCGATCGGCATCGCGCTGGTGATTGCGATCGGCATCTATCTCGCGGTCGCCTTCGCGTTGCTCAGGACGGGCGATCCCGCGTCGACCGCGGCGCCCCTCGCGTCCGCGGTCGACGGGGTCGGTGCGGCCTGGGCGGCCCCGGTGGTTCGGGTCGGTGCCGCACTGGCCAGTCTCGGTGCGCTGCTCGCGTTGATCGCGGGGATCGGCCGTACGTCGCTCGCGATGGCGCGCAACGGCGACCTGCCGCGCCGGCTGGCCGCCGTACACCCCCGCTACCAGGTCCCCCACCACGCCGAGCTCGCTCTCGCCGTGGTGGTCGGGATCCTCGTCCTCACGACGGATCTGCGCGGCGTGATCGGCTTCTCGTCGTTCGGCGTGCTGCTGTACTACGCGATCGCGAACGCCTCCGCGTTCACCCAGCCGGCCGAGCAACGACGCTGGCCGCGGGCCGTCAACGTGCTCGGCCTGACCGGCTGCGTGGTCCTCGCGGTCACGCTGCCGTGGACGTCCGCGGTCGTCGCCGCGGCCGTCCTCGCCGCCGGCCTGCTGGTCCGCCGGTTCACGACAGGTCGCGCCGGATCCGCCAGAAGCTGAACCCGGCCAGCAGCAACCCCAGCAGCAGGAACAGACCGAACTCGCGCCACTGCAGAGCCCAGAAGCTGTTCGCCGCGTAGTACTTGACGTGCTGGCGATAGCCCTCGTCGGCCAGCCGCTGGTAGCAGGCGGCAGCCTTGGCCGACACGCTGCCCGCGGAGGACACCGTGCCGTTCCCCGGGGGCGGCGGACCGCTCGGTGCACAGTCCATCACCCAGTCCGGCAGCGAGCTCACTGCCTTGCCGGACTTGTCGACGGTCCGGTCGTAGAACTTCCAGGCGCCGACCGACCCGGCCGCGACCTCGAGCTGCAGGACCTTGCCGTTCGGCCCGGTCATCCCGAAGCCGCGGATGTTGTCCTGTGTCACGGTGACGTACGCCTGCGTCGGCGCCAGCAGGTGCGGCCGGATCAGCGACGGCGTCAGCACCTCCACGAGGATGACCACGGTCAGCGTGACGGCGAGGGCGACCACGGTACGGCGTACGGCGAGCCCCATCGCGACACCGAAGGCGAACGCGAACGCGACGTACCCGACCGGCACCAGGCCGCGGGCGCCGAACTGCAGCGGGAACAGTCGCGGCGCGTAGACGGTGGAGTCCTGCCCCGCGTTCATCGCGTCGTCGATCGGGGCCGACCACTTGGTGACCGCGAAGCTGAGCAGACCCGCGATACCGACCGCGGCCAGGCCGGTGACGCCGAGCTTGGTCGCGAGCCAGCGCCACCGCGAGATGCTCTGGCTCCACGCCAGCCGGTGGGTGCCGGTCTCCAGTTCGCGGGCGATCAGCGGCGCGCCCCAGAACGCGCCGATCACCGGCGGTACGGCGTACAGCAGCACGATCCCGATCTGGTACAGCATCGGATTCAGCCGCTGGTAGCCGAGGTTCTTGAGGAAGGCCGTGGTCCACCGGTGGTAGTCGTCGGCCAGGCCGGGACCGGTCGCGGCGAGGAAGATCGCGGCGGCGACGACCACCGTCGCGACGACCAGGAACTGGACGCGGAACTGCCGCCAGGTCAGCCAGATCATCGCTGTACCTCCAGCACCGGGCGCTCGGGCTGGACGTCGCGGCCCATGTAGGCCAGTACGAGGTCCTCGAGCGTGAGTTGGGAGACCGTCCAGGCCGGGTCGTGGATCGGCCGGTCGGTGCGGATCAGGTACGTCGACTGCCGGTCGGTGTGGCTGGCGGTGACGACGTCCTGGTCTCGTGGCAGGTCCTTCTGGTCGCGCCGCGGGCCGGTGATCCGGAAGTGCGTGGCGAGCAACGTGTCGATCTCGCCGCTGACCTGGACCCGGGAGTCGACCAGCACGATCAGGTAGTCACACGCCCGTTCCACGTCCGAGACGAGGTGCGAGGACAGGACGACGCTGAGCTCCTGCTCGGCGACCGCCTCCATCAGGTCCTGCAGGAACTCGCGGCGGGCCAGCGGGTCGAGAGCCGCGACCGGCTCGTCGAGGATCAGCAGCTCGGGTCGTTTCGCCAGCCCGAGGGTGAGCGCGAGCTGCGCGCGCTGACCGCCGGACAACCGCCCGGCCCGTTGCTTCGGGTCCAGCTTGAGGCGCTGGACCCGTTGCTGGGCAAGGGATTGGTCCCACGCGGGGTTGAGTCGCGCGCCGAGCTTCAGATGATCCGCGACACTCAGCCGCCCGTACGTCGGCGTGTCCTGCGCGACGTACCCGACCTTCGCCTGCTGCGTCCCCGCCGGCACTCCGAGCACCTCGACGGACCCCGCGGACGGCGACAACATGCCAACAGCAAGATTCAAAAACGTACTCTTGCCGGCCCCGTTCGGCCCGACCAGCCCAACCACATGCCCGGCCGGTACCTCCAGCTCACAATCGGTCAGCGCCCAGCGCCGTCCGTACCGCTTCCCCAACCCCTGAGCTTGCAGAACGGTCATGCTATGTCCTCCTGAGCGGCGGACCGAAAGGTTGTCAGGAACAGCGCCTCGATGCTCTCGTCGTCGAGGCCTGCCTTGCGCGCCTTCGCGAGCCAGCGGCGGAGGTCCTGGCGGAGCGGGCCGTGGGCGGCGAGCGTGTTGTCGGTGAGGGTGCGGGTGACGAACGTGCCGCGACCGGGCCGGGCCTGCACCAGGCCCTCGTGTTCCAGCTCGCGGTACGCCTTGAGCACGGTGTTCGGGTTGATCGCCAGCGCCGCGACGACGTCCTTCACGGTGGGCAGCTGGTCACCCTCGCGCAGCAGACCGAGCCGCAACGCGTTCCGGACCTGCTGCACGATCTGCTGGTACGGCGAGACCCCGGACCGGCCGTCCAGATGGAACTCGATCATCAGTTACCTCATTCATCTAGGTAACTAGCACTATAGAGCTATGGATCAACCGGGCGTCAAGAGCGGATCGCGTCGTACCGGCGCAGCGACTCGCGGCGGGCCTCGCCGTGGTCGACGACCTGGTCCGGGTAACCGTCGGCGCCGCCGTGCTTCCACGGCTCGTGCGCGGCCTTGCCGTCGAGACCCCGCAGTTCGGGCACCCAGCGGCGGACGTACTCGCCCGCCGGGTCGAACTTCAGCCCCTGCGTGACCGGGTTGAAGATCCGGAAGTACGGCGCCGCGTCCGCGCCACAGCCGGCCACCCACTGCCAGTTCAGCGAGTTCGACGCGAGATCGCCGTCCCGGAGCATCTGCATGAACCAGCGCGCGCCGTACTTCCAGTGCACATGCAGGTCCTTGACCAGGAACGACGCGACCACCATCCGCACCCGGTTGTGCATGAATCCGCTGCCGGCCAACTGCCGCATCCCCGCGTCCACGAACGGGAACCCGGTGCGGCCCGCGCGCCAGGCGTCGAACAGCTCGCCCGGTTCGTCGTACTCCATCTTCTCGAACTCGGGCCGCAGCGGCTTCCACGCGGCCTGCGGGTACCGGGCGAGCAGGTCGGCGCAGAACTCCCGCCAGGCGAGCTCCCGGACGTACGCCTTCGCCCCGTCGCTGCGCCGCCGGGTCAGGTCGGCGAGCATCGTCCGCGGGTGGATCTCGCCCCATTTCAACGGGATCGACATCCGCGAGGTGCTGTCGTAGTCGGGCCGGTCACGCTGGTCGTCGTAGTCCGCGACGCCCTCGAGGTACTCGTGCCACCGCTGCAGTACGGGCTCCTCCCCGGCACCTTCGGCCGCGCTCTCGGGCAGGTCCTCGCCGTCGACCCGTACCCACTGCACGTTCGTGGGTGCGGCCACCGGTTGCCGCCAGCCGTGTTCGAGCCACGCCCGGTAGTACGGCGTGAACACCTGGTACGGCCGTCCCTGCTGGTTCAGCACCCGCCCCGGCGCCACGGCGTACGGCGAGCCGGTCCGCACCAGCGGGCACTTCAATGAGGCTTCAACCTCTTGATCCCGTTGCTGTCCGTACGGTGCGTAGTCCGCGCTGATGTGCACACTCGAGGCGCCCACCTCGTCCGCGACCGCCGGTACCACCGCGGCCGGATCGCCCCGCCGGATCACCAGCCGGCCGCCCGTCGCGACGGACAGGCTGCGCAGCGACGCGGCCAGGTGTTCGCGCCGGGGATCGCCGGATCGCTCCCAGAGCAGCGGATCCAGCACGAACAGCCCGAGAACGCGGCCGCCGGCCACCGCGTCGAGCAGCGCCGGGTTGTCGGCCAGCCGCAGATCCCGCCGGAACCACATCAGTGAAGTCATCGCGCTCATCCTCCGCCTGTACCCACGGCAATTGGGTAAGGCTTGCCTGCATAGGTGAGAATGGTTGTCGTGAGCGACCTGATCGATACCACCGAGATGTACCTGCGGACCGTCTACGAGCTCGAAGAAGAAGGCATCGTGCCGCTGCGGGCACGGATCGCCGAGCGGTTGCACCAATCCGGTCCGACGGTCAGCCAGACGGTCGCGCGGATGGAGCGGGACGGTCTGATCAAGGTGGAGGGCGACCGCCACCTGGAGCTCACCGACGTCGGCCGCAAGCAGGCCGTCCGGGTGATGCGCAAGCACCGGCTGGCCGAGCGGCTGCTGGTCGACGTGATCGGGCTCGAGTGGGAGGACGTGCACGCCGAGGCCTGCCGCTGGGAGCACGTGATGAGCGACGCGGTCGAGCTGCGGCTGCTGCAGCTGCTCGGCAACCCGACGGAGTCGCCGTACGGGAACCCGATTCCGGGACTGGAGGAGCTGCAGACCACCAGCCAGGCGAGCGGGATCGAGGACTTCCGGATCGGCGTCGAGCCGCTCGACCAGGTGCTCGACACCGCGACCGGGGAGAGTGTGCGGGTGCTGGTCCGCCGGATCGCCGAGCCGGTGCAGACCGACGACGGCGCGATGGCGGTGCTGCGGAAGGCCGGTGCGCTGCCCGGTCGCGAGGTGGACTCGACGCTGGACGCCGAGGGCGTACTGGTCGGCAGCCGGGAGGCCGGCGGCGTGATCAGCGACGAGACCGCGGGCCACATCTTCGTCAGCCGGGTCTGACCTCAACTCTCTGTTAACGCACTGCACCCGATGCGGTACATCGGGTGTGCTGCCGGTAGCGTCGGGCCGCGATGTCTGAGAATCCTGTCGACTGGCCGCAGTACCTGCGGGAGTTCCATACCGCCACGCCGGGGAGCACCGAGGCGTTGCTGTCCCGCGCGGTAGCGGGCGACCACACGCCGTACCGCTGGCTGGTCCGTGCCGTGTCCGGCGAGGCCCGCCGGATCCTCGACCTGGCCTGCGGCAACGGTCCGGTCGCGCGCGAGCTGTACGGGCGCTGGGTGGTCGGCGTCGACAACAACGAGGCCCAGCTCACGGGCGCGCCGGGCCCGAAGGTGCGGGCGGACGCGGTGCACCTGCCGTTCGCGAACGAGATCTTCGACGTCGTGACCTGCTCGATGGGGCTGATGGTGCTGCAGCCGCTGCCCGAGGTGCTCGCGGAGGCGGCTCGGGTGCTGCGGCGCGGCGGCGTACTGGCCGCGATCGTGCCCGCCGTCCGGCCGCTGCGGCGCGGCGACATCCGGACGCTCAGCGGGCTCACCACGCGGCTGCGGTCGACGCCGCAATTCCCGGCCGGCGGCGAGATCACCGAGCTGAAGGACCAGCTGAAGCACGCCGGGTTCGACGTGATGGAGAGCCAGCGCGAGCGGTACGTGTACATGATCCGCAGCCGCGACGACGCCCTCCGACTCGTGAACGCGCTGTACCTGCCCGGCACGCCCGACGGCCGGCGGGACACCGCGGCCGCCTGGCTCGCGGACCGGGCCGAGGCCAAGGACGGGCTCGAGGTGGCGATCCCGATCCGCCGGATCACCGCGATGCGGACCAAGGTCGCGCTGACTGTCTGAGTCCCGCCGCTGTCGGTAACGTGTGCTTGTGAGTGCGCTGCGCTGGTCCGTCCGGACGCTCGACCGGGCGCTCGACGGTGAGACCGTCTACCGCGAGCTGCTGGCCGCCGAGCCGGTCGCGTACTGGCTCGACGGCAGCCTGACCGACCGGACACCACGGCGCGTGTCGATCCTGGGTACGACGACCTCGGACGTGCTGTCGCGCACCGTGGCCGACGGCGACGTGTTCGCGGAGCTGGACGCCGTGCTCACGGAGCGGTCCGCCGAGCCGCCGGCCGAGCTCGCCGGGCTGTTCTGCGGCGGCTACGTCGGGTACTTCGGGTACGAGCTGAAGGCGCTCACCGGGGGAGCCGCCGCGCACGAGGCGCCGACACCGGACGCGCTGTGGATCTGGGCCGACCGGTTCGTCGTCATCGACCACGACCAGCACCGCACCCACCTGGTCGCGCTCGACGGCGGCGAGGACTGGCTGGACCGCGCCGAACAGGTCGCGTCGGACTGGTGGATGGGGTCGGTGGACGAGCCCGCGATCGCCCGGCTCGACCTCGCGGCGCACCTCGAACAGGACCGGACGACGTACCTGGCCGGCATCGCACGGGTGCTCGCGGAGCTCGAAGCGGGGCAGACGTACGAGGTCAACCTGACGAACCGGGTCCGGCTGCCCGCGGTCCCGGACCCGTTCGAGTTCTTCCGCTGGCAGCGGTCCGCGAACCCGGCGCCGTACGCGGCCTTCCTCAGGTACGGCGACCTCGCGGTGGCCAGCTCGTCGCCGGAGCGGTTCCTGACCGTGGACGCCGACGGGTGGGCCGAGTGCCGCCCGATCAAGGGCACCGCGGCGCGCGACGACGACCCGCTGCAGGACCGGCTTGCCGCGAAGGTGCTGGCCGAGGACGACAAGACCCGCGCCGAGAACCTGATGATCGTCGACCTGATCCGCAACGACCTCGGCCGGGTGAGCGTCCCCGGGACCGTGAACGTCCCGCAGCTGATGGAAGTCGAGAGCTACCGCACCGTGCACCAGCTGGTGACGACGGTCCGCGGGCGGTTGCGTGACGGGGTGAGCGCGGTGGCCGCGGTTCGCGCGTGCTTCCCGCCGGGGTCGATGACCGGGGCGCCGAAGATCCGCACCATGCAGATCATCGACGAGCTGGAGTCGAGTGCGCGCGGCGTGTACTCCGGGGCGCTCGGCTACCTGACCGTCGACGGGCGGGCGGACCTGAGCGTGGTGATCCGGACCGCGGTGCTGACCCCGGACGCGACCGTGATCGGGGCCGGGGGTGCGATCGTGCTCGACTCGGACCCGGTCGCGGAGTACGACGAAATGGTGCTGAAGGCAACGGCTGCCGTCGGCGGATCGGTGGGGAGAACCAATGGGTGAGCTGCTGGTGGCGGATTCGTTTCTGGTTGCCAATGGCAAGGTTCGGGGGCTGGCGCGGCATCGGGAGCGGTTCGTCCGGTCGTGTGCGGCGGCGGGGGTGCCGGCGGAGCGGTTCTGGGACGAGCAGATCGGGCGGTTGCCCGGGTTCGGGCGGTGGTTTCCGCGGTTCGAGTTGCAGGCGTCGGGGGAGCTTGCGGTGCAGCTGCGGCCGGCGCCGCCGACCGGCGGACGGGTGCGCGTCGCGGTGTACGACGGGCCGGACCCGCGGACCGCGCCGCGGGTGAAGGGTCCGGACCTGGAACTACTCGGGAAGCTTCGCGAGGGCGCGCCGGATCGTGCGGACGAGATCCTGCTGCTGGACGCCGACGGGACGGTCCTCGAGGCGGCGTACTCCGCGGTTGCCTGGTGGGAGGACGACGTACTGTACTTCCCGCCGTCCGACCGGCGCCTCCTCCCGTCCGTCACCGCGGCCCTCCTCCGCGAGATCGCCGGCACCCAAGGTGTCGAGGTCTCCGAACGCCCGATCACCCCCGAGGCCCTGCAAGCCACCGACGAAGCCTGGCTCCTGAACGCCCTCCACGGCATCCGCCCCATCCACGCCTGGGGCCCGTCCCCCATAGACCCCCTCCCCAACTCAAACTCCACCCCCTGGCAGTCCTACCTCGACTCCCTAGCCACCCGCCTCCCCTGACCCCCGCCTCCCGCCTTTGGTGGGTTGACGTCCGAGGTGCAGGGTTTGCGCCCGCGATCCAAGACGCAAACCCTGCACCTCGTGGGTAGACCCACGAAAGGCGGGAGGATCGGCTTGCTAAAAGTGATATCACTTTGCTACCTTGGAGCTATTCGAGAGGAGCAAGTGATGACGGATGTCGTGGTGGAGATGCCGGCCCCGAAGGTGACCGAGCGGTCCGGCTGGGAGCGGAACGGGTGGCCGTTCGCCGGCCTCGTGCTGGTGCTGGCGGTGCTCGCCTTCGTGCTGAGCGGCGGCAACGGCTGGATCGTCGGGCTCGGTGTCGCGATCGTCGTCGTCGCGGTGATCGTCGCCGCCGGTCTGACCGCGGTCTCGCCGGGCCGGGCGCGGGTGTTGCAGCTGCTCGGGCAGTACGCCGGGACCGTCCGGACCACCGGTCTGCGCTGGGTGGTGCCGATCGCGACCCGCCGCGAGGTGTCGACCCGGATCCGCAACCACGAGACCGCGGTCGCGAAGGTGAATGACCTCGACGGCAACCCGATCGAGATCGCCGCGGTGGTGGTGTGGCAGGTCGACGACACCGCGCAGGCGATGTTCGAGGTGGACGACTTCGTCGAGTTCGTGGCGATCCAGACCGAGACCGCGGTCCGGCACATCGCGAACAGCTACCCGTACGACGTGCATTCGGAGGAGGAGGTGCTGTCGCTGCGGGACAGTACCGACGAGATCACCGAGAAGCTGTCGGCGGAGATCGGCGCCCGGGTGCATGCGGCCGGGGTGCGGGTGATCGAGTCCCGGATCACGCATCTGGCGTACGCGCCGGAGATCGCCCAGGCGATGCTGCGCCGCCAGCAGGCGGGTGCCGTGGTCGCGGCCCGGCAGCGGATCGTCGAAGGGGCGGTCGGCATGGTCGAGCTGGCGCTGGACCGGCTGTCCGAGCACCAGGTGGTCGAGCTCGACGAGGAGCGCAAGGCGACCATGGTCAGTAACCTGATGGTGGTGCTGTGCGGCGATCGGGACGCGCAGCCGGTCGTCAACACCGGCTCTCTGTACCAGTAAGGCACTCTCGTGCCTGTCGATCGGAAGAAGGTCCTGCTCCGGCTGGATCCCGCGGTGCACGACGCGCTCGCCCGCTGGGCGAACGACGACCTGCGCAGCACGAACGCCCAGATCGAGTACCTGCTTCGTCGCGCCCTGGCCGAGGCCGGCCGGCTTCCGTCCGGCGTGGCCAAGCAACGTCGGCCGGGCCGTCCGTCCAAGGAGGAAGACGATGAGTAGAGCTGTGGTGACGCCGCTGCGGCGGCCGGAACGCTCGACACCGGCCAGGCAGCCCGCCCGACCGCGCAAGACCGTTGCGCTCGGCAACGCGACGGCCCCGGATTCCTTGGCTGCAAGGCTCTTCCTGATCGCGTACGACCCGCAGCGCGGTCGGCTGACGGCGCGCTCGAAGCTCGGCAAGGTCCTGCGGGCCGCCGTCCTGGTCGACCTGCAGCTGACCGGGAACGTCGACGACGACAACGGACGGGCGCGGGTGACGACCGGTCGGGCGCCGGCGGATCCGGTGGCGGCCGCCGTACTGGAGGAGCTCCGGGCGGTCGGCCCGCGCCGGTGGCGGCACTGGATCGATCGGCGCGGCGGTGCGACCGTCCGCCAGGTCCGGGACGACCTGGCCCGCGCGCACCTGATCAAGGTGGAACCGCATCGCGTGCTCGGCATCATCCCGGCCGACCGCATCACCCTCCGGCATCCGCTGGTACGGCGTGAGGTGCTGCGGACCGCGCAGGACACCCTGCGGCCGTCGCGGCTGGTGTCCCGGGTGGATCTGCGCGACGCGTCGGTCGTCGTCCTAGCGGCGACGGCAGATCTGCGGACGGTCGTGACGAAGGATCAGCGCCTGCGCCACAAGGACCGCCTGGCGCAGCTCGCAGTCCGGGTCGGTCCCGTCGTACCGGCGTTGAAGAAGTCGCTCCAGCAGTCCCAGTACTCGGCGGCCGGCTGACCCGGGCCGGTGCTACGGTTCCTCACTCAACCAAAGAACCGAGGGGGTGGGAAGTGGTGTTCGACGACCGGAGCCCGATCTATCTGCAGATCGCCGAGCAGATCAAGAACGACATCGTCAGCGGTGCGCTGGCGGAGGGGGAGCAGGTCATGTCGACCAACCAGTACGCCGCCTTCTACCGGATCAACCCGGCGACCGCGGCCAAGGGGTTCGCGCAGCTGGTCGACGACGGGATCCTGTACAAGCGGCGCGGGATCGGCATGTTCGTCGCCGCGAACGCCCGCGACCTGCTCCGGACCGGCCGCCGGGACTCGTTCTTCGCCGAGGTCGTCGACCCGATGATCCGGGAGGCGAAGGCGATCGGCATCCCGCTGCGGGACATCGTCCAGCGGATCGGCGGTGAGGCCTGATGACCATCGCGCTGACCGTACGGACCGAGGAGCTCTCGGTCGAGTTCGCCGGCGTGCCTGCCCTGGACCGGCTGGACCTGCGGCTCGCGCCGGGGAAGATCCACGGACTGCTCGGCCGGAACGGCTCCGGCAAGAGCACGCTCGCCGCGGTCCTCGCCGGGTTCCGGCGGCCCGACTCCGGCCGGGTGCTGATCGAGGGCGGGGACCTCGGCGCGGCCCAGGAGCCGTACGAGAACGCGGTCGTCACGAGTCGCGTGTGCCTGATCCGCGAGTCCGGCGACGTACCGGACAGCGTGCCGGTGAAGTACGCCGTCCGGCTGACCGCGGCGCTCCGCCCGTACTGGGACGCCGACCTGGCCGCCGAGCTGATGGACCGCTTCGAGATCCCGCTGAACAAGAAGATCCAGAAGCTCTCCCGCGGTAAGAAGTCCGCGCTCGGCGTCGTGCTCGGGCTGGCCAGCCGGGCCCCGCTGACGATCTTCGACGAGAGCTACCTGGGCATGGACGTGCCGTCCCGGAACCTGTTCTACGACATGCTGCTCGCCGACTACACCGAGGTGCCGCGCACGATCGTGCTCTCGACGCACCTGGTCAGCGAGGTCAGCACGATGCTCGAGGAGGTCGTGATCCTCGACAAGGGCCGCCTGGTCACCCAGTCGCCGGTGGACGCGCTCCGCGGCCGCGGAGCCTCGATCGTCGGTCCGGCCGCCGCGGTCGACGAGTTCACCGCCGGGTTCACCGTGCTCGCCGAGGAGCGGCTCGGCGGTACGAAGTCCACGACCGTCCTCGGTGACCTCGACCCGGCCCTGCTCGCCCAGGCGTCCGCGGCCGGCCTCGAGGTCGGCCCGGTCGGCCTGCAGGATCTGTTCGTCCACCTCACGGGAGCCCAGTCATGAGTACGGCGGTGCTGCCGCGCGACGTCACCAACGGCCATCGGCTGAAGCAGGTCGTGCTGTCGATGGCGATCGGGCTCCGGCCGATGCTGACCGGGTACTGGGCCGTGATGGTGTTCGCGCTGTTCCTCGTTGGGCTGCTCATCCAGCTGCTGTCCGGCGGCGTCACCGCGAGCGCGTGGGACTACGGCACCCAGTCGCCGAAGTACTTCTCGATGGCGGTCGGCATCACGGTCACCCCGGCGTACTTCGCGTTGCTGATCTCCCAGGGCATCACCCGGCGCATGTTTTCGGTTGCCGCAGGCATCTATTTGACGGGTGCCGCGGTCGCCACCTCGGTGCTCTGGGTGCTGGTCTACCAGTTGGAGCGCGGGCTGTACGGGTGGCAGGGCTGGCCGGACAAGCTGACCAACGAACACTTGTTCACGAACCCGTCGCAGGCCGGGCTGATCTTCGCGGAGTACTTCCTGCTGATCCTGTCCCACGAGGTGACCGGCTGGCTGCTCGGGATCACGTTCGTCCGGCTCGGGTTCTGGCGTGGGGTGCTGCTGCTCCCGCTGGCGCTGGTCCCGGCCGTCGCGGCCGAGCTGCTGCTGGTCGCGCAGTGGCTGGCCGGCATCCTGCACAACGTCGGGTACCACCGTCCGCCGCTCGCGGTCGCCGTACCGGGCGTCCTCCTGGTCAGCGCGCTCGGCCTGTACGCCGGGTACCGCGTCCTGGAACCGATGGGGGTCAAACCCCCTAAGGGCTAAGAGACGTTATACACAGGGGGTGTGCATAACTCGTCCCGTTTCTGTGGATGACTGGACGATCGCTGTGGACGACCGAATCTGTCGCCGGGAAAGGGTTGTGCCGACCTCGCCGACGGGCGTAGAAATGTCGATACGTTGCTTCTCATCGGGGCAGCGGGTCGAACGGAAACCGAGGGCCCTCGCGGTGGGGATCCCCACCGAGGTAGACCGGTGACGGGGTCTGCCGGCCTCCACGGACCCGCTTCGGGAAGCTGGAGACGTCACTTTCCTTCAGCTGTGCGGGCCCCTCCGACTCATACTCGGAGGGGCCCCACCTTTGTCCCGAACTACTGCAGTGTGATCACCACGGCCGTGTGCGCGCCGCGCGCCGGCACCTGGACCTCGGTCCCGCGGCTGGTGGTGACGAGCTGGTACGCCGCAGCGTGCCCGTTCACCGTCACGCCCCGGACCTTCGCCCCGGACGGGAGCACCGCGCCCGCCGTCAGCGCCGCGCCGACACCCTTCGCCGTCACGTCGGTCGTCAACACCTTGCCTGCAAGGCTCGCGGACACGTCGACCGACCCGCTGCCGACCCGGACGTTGCTACCGGCCACCTTGTGCTGGCCCTCCGGGAGCTGCGGAACGACGGAGATCCGCCCGTGCCCGAGATCCGGGTCGACGCCGAGCTGCTGGTGCACGACCGGCCAGAGGATCCCGTACGTACCCCAGGCCTGCAACGCCATCGAACGGTCGTAGAACGGCCGGCCGATGTTGGCGGGGGAGTCCGGCGACGGCGCGATCTCCGGCATCGCACCCGGCGTCTCCCACACCTTCGGGTCGAGCTGGATCCGCGCGTTGCCGGTGGTGTACACCTGCTGCTGCTTCGTGCCGAGGCGACCGAAGTTGCCCTCCGCAACGGCCATGATCGACGTGTTCAGGCCGAAGATGCTGCGCTCGCTCGGCACCTGCGACACCACGCCGTCACAGCTCGCGCCCGGGTTGCCCTTCGGGTCCGAGGTCGCGCCGGTGCCGGTGTGGAAGAGGCCGAACTCCCCGGTGTAGCAGGGCGTTTCGCGCTGGTCGAGCGCGACGTTCGCGTGCTCCTTCGATGCCAGCGGCGACGTCCCGCCCGGACGGGTCAGCTCCGCCTCCATCGGGGTCACGCCGATCCAGTGCCGCTGGAAGATCGGGGTGTTGTCGTTCGCCGGGTCGGCCCGGTCGTCGATCGAGTCGGCGTACCCCATCGCCTTCGGCACCCACCACTGTGCCTCGAAGCGGGACTCCAGGTCGTTCGCCTTCGCGGTCGCCCACTTCTCGGTCTTGGTGTCGTGCTTGGACGCGGCCAGGTCGGCCAGGTCGCGCAGCCCGCGGGCGAGGTACACGGTGCTGTCGAGCTTCTCCACGCCCATGCCGGCGCGTTCGACGTTGGCCAGGCCCTCGGGCCAGCCGTCGCCGTCCTTGTCGAGGTTCTTGTAGACGTACTGCAGGTTCCGGACGCTGAAGTCGTACATCTCGTCGCGGAACTTGTTGTCGCCGGTCCAGCGCCACAGCAGCGCGACCGTACTCGGGAACTTCACCGTCTCGTCGGTGTTGCCCGCGCTCTGGTTCGAGCCGAAGTACACGTCGCCGGTCGGCGTCACCTCGTGCGCGACCTTGCCGCTGCGCTTGTTCAGGATGTCGCTGACGTCGCGCAGCGCCCGCAGGTGCTCCTTCACGGTGTCGAACTGCCCGGCCGCGACGGCCGCGAACGCGGTGTACTCGCCGTCGGTCGCGAACAGCCACGGGTAGTCCGGGAACCCGGCCCCGAACCATCGGGCGGTCGGCACCGACCCGAGTGCCGCCGGGTAGTCCTTGCCCTCGTTCACGTCCCGGATCTGCAGGTCGTTCGC
This sequence comes from Kribbella sp. WER1, assembly GCF_054189145.1. NCBI lineage: Bacteria > Bacillati > Actinomycetota > Actinomycetes > Propionibacteriales > Kribbellaceae > Kribbella > Kribbella sp. WER1. The sequence goes on from NZ_CM135186.1 coordinate 6,039,144, forward strand.
CTGCTGCACCGAATCGGCCAGGTTCTGCTTGCTCCACTCGACGCTCTGCTGCAGCAGCCGGTCACCAGGAAGGTCCACTGCGGACTGCGCGTCGATCTGCTGCCGTTGCGCGGTCTTTGCCCGCAGCAACAGGTCCGGGTTGCTCAGCGCCTTGCGGTATTCGCCCTGGGCGGCCTTGCTGCCCTGGTCCGACCCGGCCACCGCGAACCAGATCGTCTTCTGCTCGCCGGCCTTCAGCGGTACGTCGTACGTGAGCCCGCCGCCGGTGCCCTTGCCGGTCAGCGAGTCGTCGCAGCGGGCAGGCGTCGTCCCGTCCTTCGGGCAGATCACCGCCGGGCTCTGCGGACCGCGGTGGTTCGGGCCGAGCTGCGTGCTCGTCGGACGCAGGGACGATCCGACGAACGCGGCGAAGTCGTGCGGCTTCGCGTTCGGGTACGACGGGGTGCCCTGCTCGCGGAACCGCAACGCGCCGTCGACGACGTCACCGGTGTCCGGCAGGTTCGAGTCGATCGCGGTCGGGGACGTCCAGTCCCACGGGTACGGCTGCATCAACTCGGAGTGCGCGTCGACGGTCAGCTTGACCGTCTTCGCCGTACCGGAGCGCAGCGTCAGGCCGACCAGGGTGGCACGGACGCCGTCCGGGACGAAGTCGGTACGGCGGACGTCGACGGCGCCGGGGTAGTCGATCCGGCTGTAGCCGTGGCCGCTCGTGTACTTCGCGGCCGGCACCTGCTTGCCGAGCCAGTTCCCGTCGAGGCCGAACCAGATGCCGTCCAGGAGCTTGATCGGCTGCGTCCAGAAGCCGCCCATCTCGCCCCGGACATGCCAGCCGGCCGCCGGGTAGAGGCCGGTCTCGTCGCCCATCGCGTAGGCGCGGTCCCCGACCACCAGCGACCGTCGGTCGGCGAGGCGGGTCGTTTCGGAGAGCTCGGACGGACCGGCCGTTGCTGCGCTTGCGGCAGCCGTGGTGGCCGCGCCTGCGGCGGCGGTGCCGGTGGCTGGGCTCGTTGCGGAGTTGGTGCTGGACGGCCCGGCGAGCGCGGACGCTGAGCCGGCCAGCACTGTCGCAGTGGCGAGCAGCGCGACGCCTACGGCGCGCCGGACCGGCGCGCGCCGGAGCGGTGGTGTGCCACCTCGGCTACTTCGGTTGGTGGGATCGGGAGTCATGGCGGTTCCTCCTTCTCGCGGCGCCCGGGGAATAGCGCCGGAAATCAGCCAGGGGCGGAGCTGCCCCTGATCACCAGTTCGGGCAGCAGCAGCCGTTCGGCCGGCTGCTGGTCGCCGGTGAGGATCGTGATCAGCTCCTCGGCGATCCGGTCCATCGGTTGCCGCAGGCTGGTCAGGCCCGGGGAGACGACCTCGGCGAGCGGCGAGTCGTCGTACCCGACGACGCCGACGTCGGTGCCGGGGACGATCCCGCGGGCGGTGAGTTCACGGAGCGCGCCGAGGGCGAGAACGTCGCTCAAGGCAACGATCCCGTCGAACGCGCGGCCGGAGTCGAGCAGCCGCGCCGTACCGCGGGCGCCCTCCTCGATGCTGTCGGCCCGGCACCGGACGGCCAGCCCGGTGGTCGGTACGCCGTGGTCCTTGCAGGCGGTGCGCCAGCCGGCCAGGCGATCCTCGGCGAGCCCGGACGACTTCGGCCACCCCAGGAAGGCGATCCGGCGGCGGCCGGTCTCGTACAGGTGCCGGACCGCGATCGCGGAACCGGTCGCGCCGTCGACGTCCACCCACGGCCCCGGCTGCAGGGTCTGCTTCCACACCCGCCCGAAGCTCACGAACGGGATGCCCTGCTGCTTCAGCCACCCGTGCCGCGGGTCGTGCGTCTCGGTCTGCGACAGCACGAACCCGTCGACCATCCGGCGAGCGTGCAGATCCTCGTACGTCGGCATGCCGTCGACGCCGGGCGGCGCGGTGAACAGCAGGATGTGCCGGCCGCTGCGTTCGGCGGCGGCGCAGAGGGCGTGCAGGAACTGGTCCATCACCAGGTGCGTCTGGTTCGGCCAGCTGGGCACGCAGTACCCGATCAACTCGACCGCGCTGGTGCGGAGGCTGCGGGCGTTACGATTGGGCCGGTAGTTGAGCAGTTCGATCGAACGGTTGACCCGCTCGAGCGTGTCGGCGCGCAGCCGGTGCGGGGCGTTCAGAGCGTTCGACACGGTCTGAACCGACACTTCGGCGTGGGCAGCCACCTGCTTCAACGTAGCCAAGGTGCCCTCCCGCAGGTTTGAACGTTCAAATCACCCGCAGTCTCTCCCTGACCCCATGCCGCTGTCAACGGTTCAGATTCGCGGCGGTCCTTGGCGCACGATCGCAAGCGTCTCCTCGACCGGCCCCGGCGGGATCCACCGCCCCCACCAGTCGGCACCCGCCGCCGCGAACGCCGCCGGATCCCCACCACTCACCTTCACCTCGACGCCCGGGCCCAGCCCGCGTACGTCGTCCGGCGTGATCTGCTGCGGCGCGTCCGTACTCCCTTTGTACGCACACGATCCACCCCACCGCCGGATCCTGCGCCGTACCGCCGGCACCAACAAGTTGCCCCCGACCCAGATCGGCACCCGAGGCCGCTGCACCGCCCGCGCCGCGAGCCGCACGTTGTCGAGCACGTAGTACTCCCCGCTGAAGCTGACCGTCTCCCCACTCCACAACCGGTCGATCACCTCCAGCCCCTCATCAAGCATCCCCGCCAACACCCGCGGCTCCCGCCGCCCCACGAACGGATCCCCCGGATCACCACTCCCGACCCCGAGCACCATCCGCCCACCCGACAGCTGATCCAGCGCCACCACCTCGGCAGCCACCTTCCACGGATGCCGCCGCGGCAACGGCGTCACCGTCGTACCGATCCGAATCCGCTCCGTCGCCGTCGCGATCGCCGCCAGGCAAACCCACGGGTCGTACGTCGGCAGGCTCGCATCCCCCTGATAAACCAGGTAATCCTCCAAGAACAACCCGTCCCACCCCGCCCCCTCCACCACCCGCCCCAACTCCGCCAACCCCCGCGGATCCCGCCCCACCCCAGCCGCCCCCACCGTCACCAAAAACCTCACCCCACCAACGCTAACCCCCACCCCCGACACCCACCCACCACCTACGCCCGCCACTCACGCGCGGCGCTTACGTCTTCCGTTCACGCGTGGCGCTTACGCCCACCGGCCGACGCGAGCGGATATCCCCGCGTGTTGCTGGTTCCCCCCTTACACCACCGGACAACCGCCAACGCCAACGGATATCCCGCCCGTGCTTCGGCGCGGGCCGTCCGCGCCGGCTGCCTACGCGAGGGGATATCCGCGCGTGTTGCTGGTTCTCCCCCCTCATACCACCGGACAACCGCCAACGCCGACGGATATCCCCGCCCGTACGTTCCCGCCGGAGCCCGCGCCGGCTGCTGACGCCGGGGGGATGTCCGCGCGTGTTGCTGGTTCTCCGCCTTCACACCATCGGTCAACCGGTAACGCCGACGGATATGCGTGTCCGTGCTTGCGCGATGGTGGGTGAGGGGCGGTGTCGGGTCAGGTGGTGTGGCCGCCGGCGATGGTTAGGGTGGTGCCGGTGATGTAGGTCGCGGTGGGGCCGGTGAGGTAGGTGATGGCGGCGGCTATCTCTGTGGGGGTGGCGAAGCGGGGGAGGGCCAGGTCGGCTAGTTGGGGTTGGGCGTGCGGGCCGGTGGCTGGGTTCATGGTGGTGTCGGTGGGGCCGGGGTGGACGACATTCGAGGTGATGTTGCGGGGGCCGAGTTCGCGGGCTAGGGCTTTGCTGAGGCCGGTCAGGGCGGATTTGCTCATTGCGTACAGCGTCATCCCGGGCGACGTCACCCGCTCGGCGGCGCAGCTGCCTACGTGGATGAGGCGGGCGCCGTCGGACAGCAGCGGGACGGCGGCCTGCGTGGTCGCGTAGACGCCGCGCACGTTGACGGCCAGCACCCGATCGAGATCCTCCAGGGAGATGTCTCCGATCGGCGCGATCGCCCCGACGCCTGCGTTGTTGACGAGAATGTCCAACCCGCCAAGGGTTTCCGCGGCCCGTCGTACGCCGTCCGCCGCCGCGGTCGCGTCCCCGGCGTCGACCGCGAACGCGAACCCGCGCCGCCCCAACCCCTCGATCTCCTTCACCACCGTCGCCGCCGCGTCGGCGGATGTGCCGTACGTGATCGCGACATCGGCGCCGCGTTCTGCGAGCGCCACCGCGGTCGCCGCGCCGATCCCGCGGCTGCCGCCGGTCACGAGTGCCTTCTTGCCAAGTAGTTCGTTCATGTTTCAATCTCACCGCCCGGCGATCCCCGAAGCTGGCGAGAATCCGCCACCGGATCCTGCCGTCGCGAATCCGCGAACCCGACCACCACTTCCATGTCGTAAATCCGCTAGTGATTGTCGGTGGCGGCAGGGATGCTGGAGGGCGTGTACGAGTGCAGGGAGCGATGTGTCCGCGCGGTCCAGTCGAAGGACGCGCGGTTCGACGGGTGGTTCTTCACGGCGGTGCTGACCACGCGGATCTATTGCCGGCCGAGCTGCCCGGTGGTGCCGCCGAAGGTCGAGAACATGCGGTTCTACCCGAGCGCGGCCGCCGCCCAGCAGGCCGGGTTCCGCGCCTGCAAGCGGTGCCGGCCGGACGCCAGCCCGGGGTCGCCGGAGTGGAACGACCGGGCCGACCTGGTCGCGCGGGCGATGCGGCTGATCGCGGACGGCGTCGTCGACCGGGACGGCGTACCGGGGCTGGCCGCCCGGCTCGGGTACAGCGTGCGGCAGGTGCAGCGGCAGCTGCTCGCCGAGCTCGGGGCCGGGCCGCTCGCGCTCGCCCGGGCGCAGCGTGCGCAGACCGCGCGGCTGCTGATCGAGACGAGTGAGCTGCAGATGGCGGACGTCGCGTTCGCCGCCGGGTTCTCGAGCGTACGAACGTTCAACGAGACCGTGCAGGAAGTATTCGCGCTCGCTCCGACCGAGCTTCGCCGCCGCGCCCGCCGGGGTACGGCGTCGGCCGCGCCCGGCACGATCTCGCTGCGGCTCCCGTTCCGCGCGCCGTTGACGCCCGACAACCTGTTCGGCCACCTGATCGCGACCGGCGTACCCGGCGTCGAGGAATGGCGCGACGGGCACTACCGCCGGACGTTGCGGCTGCCGCACGGTCACGGTGTCGTCGCGCTCAAGCCGATGCCGGACCACATCGCCTGTCAGCTGTCGCTCACGGACCAGCGGGACCTCGCGATCGCGATCAGCCGGTGCCGCCGGATGCTCGACCTGGACGCGGATCCGGTCGCCGTCGACGATCTGCTCGGTACCGATCCCGTTCTCGCGCCGCTGATCGCGAAGGCGCCCGGCCGGCGGGTTCCGCACACGGTCGACGGCGAGGAGTTCGCCGTCCGCGCGGTGCTCGGTCAGCAGGTGTCGACCGCGGCTGCCCGGACGCACGCGCATCGGCTGGTGGTGCAGCACGGCGAGCCGATCGAGGACGCGGGCGGCGGCCTCACGCACCTGTTCCCGACGATGCAGGCGCTCGCGGAGCTGGACCCGGAGACGCTGGCGTTCCCGAAGTCCCGTCGTACGACGCTGACCACGCTGATCGGCACGCTCGCGAACGGCGACATCGACCTGGGCGCCGGCGCCGACTGGGACGAGGCTCGCGAGCGGTTGTCGGCGCTGCCCGGGATCGGACCGTGGACGGTGGAGTCGATCGCGATGCGGGCGCTCGGCGACCCGGACGCCTTCGTGGCCAGCGACCTCGGGATCCGGTACGCCGCCCGTGACCTAGGCTTGCCCGAGGCCCCCAAACCGCTGACCGACCACGCCCGCGCGTGGCGGCCCTGGCGTGCGTACGCGGTGCAGTACCTGTGGGCCACCGGTGACCATGCGATCAACAAGATCCCCGTGGAGTGAGATGACCGAGCTGACCACCGACCGGCTGCTGCTGCGCAACTGGCGCGAGTCCGACCGTGATCCGTACGCCGCGCTGAACGCCGATCCGGCCGTGATGGAGCACTTCCCGGCGCCGCAGACGCGCGCGCAGAGCGACGGGCTGATCGACCGGAACCGGCCGCTGATCGACGAGCGCGGCTGGGGACTGTGGGCGGTCGAGGTGCGCGAGACCGGGGAGTTCATCGGATTCACCGGGCTGTCGGTGCCGAGTTTCGAGGCGGCGTTCATGCCGGCGGTCGAGATCGGCTGGCGGCTCGCGAAAGGGGCCTGGGGCAACGGTTATGCGAGCGAGGCGGCGCGGGCGGCGCTGGCGCACGGGTTCGGGCCGGGCGGGCTGGGCGAGATCGTCTCGTTCACCGCGACCACGAACCTGCCGTCGCAGCGGGTGATGCAGCGGATCGGGATGGTGCACGACGCGGCCGGCGACTTCGACCACCCGCGGATCGAGGACGGGCACCGGCTCAAGCGGCACGTGTTCTACCGCATCGACCGCGCGCAGTGGGAGTCCACCCGGTGACGTACGCCGTCGTCGGCAGTCCGCTCGGTCCGCTCACGCTGGTGGGGACCGAGGCGGGGGCGTTGACCGGGTTGTACATGGACCGGCAGCTCTACCGTCCAGACGAGAGTGGGTTCGGGGACCGTGACGATGCGGTGCTGCCGGCGGTGGCGGAGCAGTTGGAGGAGTACTTCCACCACGGGCGGACCACGTTCGACGTACCGCTGCAGCTGGTCGGGACGGAGTTCCAGCGGCGGATCTGGGACGCGTTGCAGGACATCCCGTACGGCGAGACCACGACGTACGGCGGGCTCGCGGCCGCGCTCGGGCTGAAGCCGCAGTCGGCGCGGGCGGTCGGGCTCGCGAACGGAAAGAACCCGGTCAGCATCATCGTGCCGTGCCACCGGCTGGTGGGGTCGACCGGCAGCCTGACCGGGTACGGCGGGGGGATCGAGCGGAAGCGGGCGCTGCTCGATCACGAGACCGGCGGAAAACTGCTCAGTTGGTGAGCACTTCTCCGGTGCATGCTGGATCCATGATCGACGAACTGAACTGCGCGGATGCCGGCGAGTGGCGCGACTGGCTGGAGGCGAATGGCCGGCGCGAGCGGTCCGTGTGGCTGGTGGTGCACCGCGACGGGGACGGGCTGGATCTCGCGACGGCGGTCGAGCACGCGTTGTGCTTCGGCTGGATCGACAGCAAGACGATGCGGCGGGACGAGCTGACGACGCACCAGTGCTTCACGCCCCGGAACCCGCGCAGTACGTGGAGCAAGGTGAATCGCGAGCGGGTGGAGCGGCTGGCCGCGGCGGGGTTGATGCGCCCGCCGGGCGAAGAGCTGGTGGCGGAGGCGCGGCGCACCGGGGTGTGGGACCTGCTGGCCGACGCCCAGAACCTGATCGTCCCGCCCGACCTGCGACTCGCCCTGGAGAACGAGCCGCAGGCGGCCGGGAACTTCCGCGCTTTCTCACCGTCCGCCCGCCGCACGATCCTCGAATGGATCACCCTCGCCAAACGCCCGGAGACGAGGGAGCGACGGATCGCGTCGACGGTGGAGAGCGCGGCGAGAGGTGTGCGAATCAGGTAGGAGTGTTGGCCGGGTCCTCCAGCCGTTCCGCGGCGGGGGCTTCCGCGGGGGCCGGCTGTTTGCGGGTGAGGCGACGGGCCAGCGGTTCGGTGTAGCGGGCGGCGACCGGGCCGAGGATGACCAGGATGAGGACGTACGCAGTGGCGAGCGGGCCCAGCTTCGGCTCGACGCCGACCGCGAGGCCGGCGATGACGATCGAGAACTCACCGCGGGCGACCAGGGTCCCGCCGGCGCGCCAGCGGCCGGCCTGGGATATCCCGGCCCGGCGGGCGGCGAACCACCCGGTGGCGACCTTGGTGAGCGCGGTCAGTACGGCGAGACCGAACGCGACCGCCAGCACCGGCGGGATCTTCCGCGGGTCCGTGCTCAACCCGAAGAACACGAAGAACACCGCCGCGAACAGGTCCCGCAACGGGCTCAGCAGGTTCCGCGCGCCGTGGGCGACCTCGCCCGACAACGCGATCCCGACCAGGAACGCCCCGACCGCCGCCGACACCTGCAGCTGCTGCGCGATCCCCGCGACGAGCAGGGTCAGCCCGAGTACGACGAGCAGCAGCATCTCCGGGTTGTCCGACGACACCGCCCGGCTGATCACCCGCCCGTACCGCAGCGCGATGAACAGTACGACGCTCACCGTCCCGAGCGAGATCAGCAACGTCATGCTCCCGCCGGCCAGCCCGACGCCGGCGAGCAGCGCGGTCAGGATCGGCAGGTAGACCGCCATCGACAGGTCCTCGAGGACCAGGATTCCCAGCACCACAGGCGTTTCGCGGTTACCGAGCCGCCCGAGATCGCCGACCACCTTGGCGATCACGCCGGACGACGAGATCCACGTGACACCGGCCAGCGCGACCGCCGCCACCGGGCCCCACCCGAGCAGCAACGCGACCGCCGCACCCGGCAACGCGTTCAGCAGGAAGTCGACGGCCCCCGAGACGTACTGCGTCTTCAACGTGCCGACCAGATCGGACGCGGTGTACTCGAGCCCGAGCAGCAACAGCAGCAGGATGACGCCAATTTCGGCGCCGGTGGCAACGAATTCCTCGCTCGCGGCCAGCGGCAGGATGCCACCGTGCCCGAATGCCAGTCCGGCCAGCAGATACAGGGGAATCGGGGAGAAGCCGAGCCGCCCGGCGATCCGCCCGAGCACGCCCAGGGCAAGGATGACCGCGCCGAGCTCGATCAGGAGCGCGGTGATGTTCTCGTGCATGCTCAGCCCCCCGCGATCAGATCGGCCACCGCGTCCACGCCCTCACGGGTGCCGACCACGACCAGCGTGTCCCCGATCGCGAACCGGAAGTCCGGTGTCGGCGACGGGGTCGCGCCGGTACGGCGGAGGACCGCGACGATCGAGGCACCGGTACGGCTGCGGGCCTGGGTGTCACCGAGCGTGCGCCCGGAGTACGGCGACCGCGCGGTCACCGGCACGTGCTCGGTGACCAGGTCGATCTCGATCTCGCCGCGGACCGGGTCGATCCGCTCCGGGACCAGGAGTTGCGCGAGCGCGGCCGCTTCGCCCTTGCCTAAGGGGACCGACGCCTGGCACTCGTCGTCGTCCTCCGGTTTGTGGAACCCGAGGAATCGGCGGCCGTCGTTGTGCGCCACGACCGAGACGTGTTTCCCGGACTCGGTGACCAGGTCGTAACGGATCCCGATACCGGGCAGCGTCGTCTTGGTCGGGTGGGCCTGGGCGTCCATGAGTACTCCGAATCCATTGGGCGTCGATATAAGGCGTCTGCAATCAATTCTCTCAAACCACACAAGCCATGTGCGGACAAGTGATGTGACATGAGATGCAATCAGGTGCAGTGCAACGAGTTGCATAGGTAGGCTTCGGTCATGGCGCTGGAGCACGCGATCCTGGTCTCGCTGACCGAGCGGGCCGGTTCCGGGTACGAGCTGGCCCGTCGCTTCGACCGCTCGATCGGGTATTTCTGGCCGGCCACGCACCAGCAGATCTACCGGGTGCTGCGGCGGATGGATGACGCCGGCTGGGTACGGCACACCGAGATCACCCAGGATGGCCGCCCCGACAAGAAGGTGTACCGGATCGCCGCGGCCGGCAAGGCGGAGCTGACCCGGTGGCTGGCCGAGCCCGAGGACCCCGCCGTACTGCGGGACGGCCTGGGCGTGAAGCTCCGGGGCGCCTCGGTCGGCGATGTCGGCGTCGTCCTCGCGGAGGTCGAGCGGCACCGGGCGGAGCACGCGGCCCGGCGCGAGGTGTACCGCAGCATCCAGCAGCGCGACTTCCCGAAGCCGGCGACGCTGCACGGCCGCGAACTGCATCAGTACCTCGTACTCCGCGGCGGTATCCGCGCCGAGGAGTCCTTCGTCGCCTGGTGCGACGAGGTGGTCGACGCCCTGCGGAAGGATTCGAAATGACGGCCTACCCGCATCTGCTGGAACCGTTGGACCTCGGCCACGTGGTGCTGCCGAACCGGGTGATCATGGGCTCGATGCACACCGGGCTCGAGGACCGGTTGAGCGACCTGCCCCAGCTGACGGCGTATTTCGCCGAGCGGGCCCGCGGCGGCGTCGGGCTGATGGTGACCGGCGGCTACGCGCCGAACTGGCAGGGCTGGCTGACACCGTTCGGCTCGAAGCTCACGACCAGGCGCCAGGCGTTGAAGCACCGCCAGTTGACCGACGCGGTGCACGCCGAAGGCGGCCGGATCGCCCTGCAGATCCTGCATGCCGGCCGCTACTCGTACCACCCACTCAGCGTCTCCGCCTCCGCACTCAAGGCCCCGATCAACCCGTTCAAACCGCGCGCCCTGTCCGACAGCGGCGTCCTGCGGCAGATCAAGGCGTACGTCGACTGTGCCGCGCTCGCCCGCGAGGCCGGGTACGACGGCGTCGAGATCATGGGTTCCGAGGGGTACTTCATCAACCAGTTCCTGGCCGAGCGGACGAACCGGCGGACCGACCGCTGGGGCGGCAGCCCGGAGAACCGCCGGCGGATCGCGGTCGAGATCGTCCGCCGGACCCGGGAGCGGGTCGGCCAGGACTTTCTGATCATCTACCGGCTGTCGATGGCGGACCTGGTCGACGGCGGTCAGTGCTGGGACGACGTGGTTGCGCTGGGCAAGGAGATCGAGGCGGCCGGCGCGTCGATCATCAACACCGGGATCGGCTGGCACGAGGCGCGGGTGCCGACGATCGTCACGTCCGTACCGCGGGCGGCGTTCACCAGCGTCACCGCCGCGTTCAAGCCGCACGTGAGCATCCCGGTCGTCACGTCGAACCGGATCAACCTGCCGCAGGTCGCCGAGGAGGTACTGGCGCGCGGCGACGCGGATCTGGTCAGTATGGCGCGCCCGTTCCTGGCCGATCCGGAATGGGTGCTGAAGGCAACCACTGACCGGGCGGACGAGATCAACGTCTGCATCGCCTGCAATCAAGCCTGTCTGGACCATGTGTTCGCGAAGAAGAAGGCGAGCTGCATGGTCAATCCGCGGGCGGCCCGCGAGACCGAACTGCAGCTGCTGCCGACCCGCCGGACGAAGAGCGTCGCGGTCGTCGGGGCCGGTCCGGCCGGGCTGGCCGCGGCGGTGACGGCGGCCGAGCGCGGGCATCGGGTGGAGCTGTTCGAGGCGGCGGACGAGATCGGCGGGCAGTTCGGGATCGCGCAACGGATCCCCGGCAAGGAGGAGTTCGCCGAGACGATCCGGTACTACCGGCGGCGGCTCGAACTCACCGGCGTCAAGCTGCACCTCGGGCGCCGCGCGAGCGCCGACGACCTGGCCGGGTACGACGAGATCGTGCTCGCGACCGGCGTCGTACCGCGGGTGCCGGCGATTCCGGGGATCGACCATCCGAAGGTGCTCTCGTACGTCGACGTGGTGCGGGACGGCAAGCCGGTGGGGGAGTCGGTCGCGGTGATCGGGGCCGGTGGGATCGGGGTGGACGTCAGCGAGTTCCTGACCGGCATGTCCCCGGATCTTGAAGCGTGGAAGGCGGAATGGGGTGTCGGGGATCCGACGCAGCTGCCGGGCGGGCTCGCCGTACCGCGGCCGGAGCCGTCGCCGCGGAAGGTGTATCTGCTGCAGCGCAAGGACGGGAAGATCGGCGCCGGGCTCGGGAAGACGACCGGGTGGGTGCACCGGGCGGCGCTGAAGAACAAGCAGGTCGAGCAGTTGCGGGGGGTGAACTACGAACGGATCGACGACGAGGGGCTGCACATCACGTTCGGCCCGAAGCGCGAGAAGCCGCGGGTGCTGGCGGTCGACACTGTGGTGATCTGCGCGGGCCAGGAACCCCTCCGCGAACTGGCCGGCCAGTTGACCGGCCGCCCGGTGCACCTGATCGGTGGCGCCGACGTCGCCGCCGAGGTCGACGCCAAACGCGCCATCGACCAGGCCACCCGTCTGGCCCTCACGCTCTGACCTAGTGGACCTAGTGGACCTAGTGCACCGATCCCGGGGTGCACTAGTGCGCGCTGGCGTTCCGCTCCTTAACTAGTGCACCGTGTACGGCGTACGCGCACTAGTTCGAAGGAGCTTGAGATGAAGACTGTGCTGATTTCCGGTGGCGGGATCGCGGGGCCGGCGGTGGCGTTCTGGTTGCGGCGGTTCGGGTTCGCGCCGACCGTCGTGGAGATCGCGCCGGGGCCGCGGCCGGGTGGGCAGACCGTCGACCTGCGCGGGGTGTCCCGGGTGGTGGCCGAGCGGATGGGGTTGCTGCCGGGCGTCGCCGAGCGGCAGGTGCACGAGCGCGGGCTCGCGTACGTGAAGGCCGACGGACGGACGTCCGCCGCGATGCACATGGAGGCGCTCGACGGCGCCGGACCGGTCGCCGAGATCGAGATCCTCCGCGGCGATCTCGCCGAACTCCTGACCACGGCCGCGAGCGACGTGGAGTTCCGGTACGACGACTCGATCGCGGCGCTGGAGCAGGACGCCGACGGGGTCGAGGTCAGCTTTGCGAGTGGAGCCGACAGACGGTTCGACCTGGTGATCGGCGCGGACGGCGTGCACTCCCGGGTCCGGCGGCTCGCGTTCGGGCCGGAGGACGAGTTCGTGCAGCACCTCGGCGGGTACATGTCGTACTTCACGATCGAGACGCCGGAGGACCTGGACGACTGGATGAAGATCTACACCGCGCCGGGCGGCCGCTGGGTCGCGCTGCGCCCGGACCGGGATATGCGGTACGCGAAGGCGCTGCTGAGCTTCCGGTCGCCGCTCCTCAGCTACGACCGGCGCGACGTCGACGCGCAGAAGAAGCTCGTCCGCGAACGGTTCGAGGGCCTCGGCTGGCACACCCCGCACGTCCTGAAGGGCCTCGACGCGGCCGACGACTTCTACCTCGACACCACCAGCAAGGTCGTCGTACCGGACTGGTCCCGCGGGCGGATCGCGCTGGTCGGTGACGCCGGGTACTGCGGTTCGCCGATGGCCGGCCACGGTACTGCGCTGTCGCTGGTCGGCGCGTACGTCCTGGCGGGGGAGCTGGCCGCGGCGGCGGGCGATCACGCGCGGGCGTTCCCGGCGTACCAGCGGCGGATGCAGGCGTACGTCGCGCAGCGGATGGAGCTGCCGCCGGGCGGGATCAAGATGGCGATGCCGCTGTCCGCGTTCGGGATCGCGTACCGGGACTTCGTGCTGCGGGTGATGACGTCGAAGCCGCTGTCCGGCGCGCTGAAGAAGATGGCGGGCGGTACGCCGGACGCGATCGACCTGCCGGAGTACTCAGTCCAGCGGGGAGACCCACTCCGGGTTGCGGCCGAGGAGGCCGAGTAGCTGGTCGAGGTCGGGGGCCGTGCCGGAGACCTTGACGCTGCGCTCGAACGCGTACCCGGGGCCGCGGTTCGCGTCGGTGTCGGGGATCCGGCGGGCCAGCACGAGGGCCTGCTCGACCATGTCGGGCGGCGGCTTGTACGGGACGTCGATCGCGCGGGCCAGGTCCCAGGCGTGCACGATGCAGTCGAGCTGGTGGAAGGTGAGCGCGATCCGGCGCGGGAACGAGCCGAACTCTCGGACCTCCACCAGCCGGTCCAGCGCGCCGCCGTCCGCGAAGGCGTCCGCGACCTGCACGTTCGAGCGGCGGTAGGCACCGGACGGGTTGTCGGCGAGGCGGCCGCCGTTCCAGGTCCGGAGGGAGGCCGAGCCGTTCAGCGCGGCCGCGGCGAGGCCCTCGTTCTGGCTGACCAGGTGCCGCATCAGCCCGCGCACGGTCCAGTCCGGGCAGGGGGTGGGGAACCAGAGCTGCTCGGTCCGCACCTGCATGACGACTTCCCCGAGCACCGCCCCGGCCCGGCGATCCAGATCCCGGATGTCCATCCGCGCTCCTCCCGTTGCCTTAGTAACGATAAGGCTGGGAGGCTGACTTCGCAGGGAATCGCGCGCGGGTCAGGCTTTGGCGGCGGCCTTGGCTGCTTTCTTGAAGTTCCGGACCTCCTGCAGCGAGGTGGCGTCGGTGACGTCCGCGATCGACCGCCGGGAGCCGCGGTCGCCGTAATTGCCGGCGGCCTCGCGCCAGCCCTTCGGGGCCACGCCGCGCTGCTTGCCGAGCAGCGCCAGGAAGATCTTCGCCTTCTGCTCGCCGAACCCGGGCAGGGCCTTCAGCCGCTTCAGGACCTCGGCGCCGTCGGGCTTCGGGCGGCCGGAGAGCCAGATGTTCGCGACGTCCCCGTCGTACTTCTCGATGATCTCCTGGGCGAGCGCGTGCACCCGGCGGGCCATCGAGCCGCCGTACCGGTGGATGGCCGGTGGGGTGACGCTGAGCTCGACGAACGTCTCCAGGTCGGTGGCGGCGATCTTGTGCAGGTCGAAGCCGTCCATCCGGTTCGCGATCTTCAGCGGGCCGGAGAACGCGTGCTCCATCGGGTACTGCTGGTCCAGCAGCATGCCGACCAGCAAGGCGAACGGGTCGTCGTTGAGCAGTTTGTCGGCGTCCGGATTGCCGGTGAGTTGCAGTTCGCGCAGCATGTTGCCCATCTTTTACCGCCGGGTCCGCCACAGCAAGTAGACGAAGTACGGCGCGCCGATCAGCGCGGTCAGCAGGCCGGCCGGGATCTGGGCCGGGGCGAGGACGGTCCGGCCGATACTGTCCGCGACGCTGACCAGGAGTGCCCCGAGCAACGCGGCGACCGGGAGGATCCGGGCATGCCGGCCGCCGACCAGCGCGCGTGCGGCGTGCGGCGCGACCAGTCCGACGAATCCGACCACCCCGATCGCCGAGACCGCGGCCGCCGTCAGCACCGCGGCGGCGAGCAGCAACGCGAGCCGCGTGCGCTCCAGCCGTACGCCGAGGATCCGCGGTACGTCGTCGTCCAACGCCAGCAGATCCAGCTCTCGCCGCGCATGGACCACAGCGGGAGTGAGAGCTGTCAGTGCTACGGCTACTGGCAGTACTTGCGGAAGCGTTCTGCCATAGGTGCTGCCCGATAGCCAGGTCATCGCCAGGCTCAGGTTCCACGGATCGGTGGCGACGATCAGCAGCGTGATGACCGCGGTGGCCGCCGACGACACCCCGACGCCGATCAGCACCAGCCGGTCCGCGCTGAGCCCGCCCCGCCAGCTGGTCGCGTAGACGATGCCGAAGGTGCCGACCGCCGTGACCGCGGCCACCCCCGAGAGCAGCCAGATGCTTGCGGACGGCAACAGGATCGAGAGTGCCCGGTTCGGCCAGCGGGTTCCGGCAGACGGCCTGCACCGTCGTACCGGCGATCGCCAGGGCGGCACCGCACAGTACGGCGGACAGCACCCGCGGGAAGCGCTGGTCGAGGACGTACGTGATCGCGCGCCCGGACCGGCCGCCCACCCAGTTCACGAGATCGCCCGTGCGCAGGAACGCGTCGCCGGTGAGCAGCGCGCCGACGAGGGCCGCGACCAGCAGGACCACCAACGTGCCGCCGACCACCCAGAACGTACGGCGGGTCCGCAGCGCGCCGCCCGTACCGGCCGGGGAGCGGCTCGCGTCGCGGTGCCGGCGGGCGAGCCAGATCAGCACGACCGCGCCGACGACCATCGTCATGATGCCGGTCGGGATCTCGACACCGGCCTGCCCGCCGAACGCGGCCCGCAGTACGACGTCCGACGCGAGTACGACGAGAACGCCGCAGAGGCCGGACAGCGGGAGCAGGACGCGATGCCGGAGCAGGCCGGGGACGAGCGGGGCGAGCAGCCGGACCACGACCGGGGCGACCAGGCCGACGAAACCGACCGGTCCCGCGACCGTCACGGCCGCCGCGGAGAGCAGGACGGTGACCAGCGTGGTGAGGACGCGGGTCCGGCGGACGTTGACGCCGAGCACCGCGGCCGTGTCGTCGCCGAGCGTGAAGATGTCCAGCTTCGATGCCAGCAGCAACGCGCCGACCGTCCGCGTCGTCGGCGCGCCAGCGGCTGCGGTACGGGTGCCGCCCGTACCCGACGACGTCGCGGACGCTGACACCGTTCGGCGTCGGCCGGGACTGCGACAGCAACGTCACCTTGCGGGCGAAGTCCTTCGCCGACAGGGCGAGCGCGTTGCCGCCGCCGGGGAAGGTGATGCGCCCGGCGTCCGGGTGGTGCAGGCGGCGAGCGCACGCAGCAGCGTCGACTTCCCGCTGCCGTTCGGCCCGACGAGCGCCGTCACCCGGGCCGCCTCGATGTGCAACGAGGCCCCGTCGACGACGTGCCGCCCGTGATACCCGAGCTCGAGCTCGTCGCCCGTCAGCCCCACCTGATCCATGGTGATGAGGATAGCCTTACCTAATCTGATATGTCAGCAAGGGGTCTCCTGATGAGATAGTGCGCGTACGGCGTATGCGCACTAGGGTGGGGTGATGAGCGAGGCGCCGTACCAGGTCATTGCCGCGGAACTGCGACGGCGGATCGAGGCGGGGGAGCTGCTGCCCGGCGACCGGGTGCCGTCCACCCGGGCGCTGACCCGGGACTTCGGGGTCGCGATGGCGACCGCGACCAAGGCGTTGCAGGTCCTCCAGGCCGAGCGGCTCGTGTACGCCGCGCCCGGGGTCGGGACGGTCGTCGGCCCGCCGGCGCGGCGGGTGCCGGCCGCCGTACCGGAGGGGCTGGACCGGGACGAGATCGTCCGGATGGGTGTCGCGATCGCGGACGCCGAAGGGCTCGCGGCGTTGTCGATGCGGCGGATCGCGGCCGAGCTCGGGGTGTCGACGATGGCGCTGTACCGCTACGTCGGCGGCAAGGACGCGCTCGTCGTACAGATGGTGAACGAGGCGATCGGGGAGTTCCCGCTCGGCGAGATCCCGGAGTACTGGCGGGACGCGGTGGCGATGGTGGCGCGCGTGCACTGGGCGGCGTACCGCAGGCATCTGTGGCTGGCGAGCGCGATCAGCCTGAGCCGGCCGCAGTTGGTGCCGCGGCTGCTGCCGCACACGGACGCCGTGCTGGGGGCGTTGCGCGGGTTCGAGAAGGAGGCGGCGCTGTCGACGATGATCAGCCTGTTCGCGTACGTGCGCGGGATCGCGTTGGTGATGGAGTCCGAGGCGCAGGCCGAACAGGACACCGGCGAGACCGCGGACGAGTGGGTCGTGCACCAGAGCGACCAGCTGGCGGCGATGATCGCGGCCGGCGGCCTCGGGGCGTTCCAGGAGCTGCTGGCGGACGGGTTCGAGTACGACTACGACCTGGACCAGCTCTTCGAATTCGGCCTCGGCGTGTTCCTGGATGGGCTCGCGGCCCGGCTACGCTGAGTGGTGACGACTTCTCCGGAGGTGGCGATGGAGCCTGTGTTCGCGCCGGATGTGCCGGCGGGCGTACGCCGGTTGTACGAGCGCAGGCCGGAGTTGTTCGTGGCGGCCGACGCGCCGCGGCCGAAGCGGCAGACGTCGTGGTCGGCGGCGCCCGGGAACACGTTCGGGACGTTGCTGGTGTGGGTCGGGGTGTGTGTCGGCGGGTGGATCCTGGCGCTGATCGTGATGGCCGCGACGCTGCCGACCGCGGTCGCCGCGTGGGGAGCGGTCGCGCTGGCCGGGGTCGCCGTCCTGGCGACCGGCGGGATCCTGGCGAAGTCGATGGTCGAGGACCGCGGCCACAAGGCGGTCCGGAAGCAGCACCGGAAGTACCTGCTGCCGGAGGACTTCGACAGCGAAGCCGGGTGGTTGCTCGGCCGGGCGCAGCGCGCGGTGAAAACGGTGCTGGAGGCAACGGTTACCCGCCGCGGGCTGCTCGACGACGTGAAGAACGAGCTGGTGCTGCCGGAACAGCTGTGGGACATCGCGCAGGTGCTCCGCGAGCAGACGGTCCTGCGAGCGCGCCAGAAGGACATCGCCCGCGGCGCGAAGACAGCTGAGCTGGACGCCGTCCTCGGACCGCAACGCCGCGCGCTGGCGCTGTCCGCCGAGGCGATCAAACGCAAGGTCGACCTCCTCGACCGGTACGCCGACCGCGTCCGCTCCGCCGACGCCGCCCTCCGCGCCGAAGCCGCCCTCGAGGACGGCGACCGCTACATCGAACTCCTCGCCCGCACCGAACCGGCCGGCGACACCGCCGTAGTAGAAGGCTTCACCGACGAAGCCACGTCGTTGAAGGACACCCTCACCCGCTCCATCAACGCCGCAAGAGACGCCGGCCGAACACTGGCCCTGCCGGAGTAGCCCTACGGGCCGGGCCAGTGCGGGATGGCAGTCCGGTCCACCGCGCCGGCCTCCGAAGTTCACGGAGTGGGCGGGGCGTCTTCTCGTTCTGCGCTGGTAGGTGCTTGGTTGTCAGTTCTTGGTGAGTAACTCCTCTTCCTGGTCGGGTGTCAGGCCGATGGTCAGCTCAGGTTTGCCGCGGGCGTTGTCCCAGTGCAGGACGTCTTCGACTGTGGTGCGGAGGGGGGTGACCGGCATGCCGGCTTCGTGGGACTTGGTGGGGTTTCGGCGGCGTTCGCCCCATTCGGCTTCGGGGTCGATCAAGGGGAAGCGGGGTGGGACGGCGTCGCGGGGGACCGGGACGATGTCGACGGTGGTGCCGGAGAGGTCAGCGGCGGTCTGGATGAGTTCGGCGATGGTGGAGTCGGGGCCGACCGCGTTGTACGCGCCGGACCGGCCGTCCGTGATCAAGCGGGTGATGAGGCGAGCCACGTCGCGGCTGTCCACCAGCTGCAGCGGCGCCTCCGGCTTGGTCGGAAGCGCTACCCGTCCACCGCGCGCACCACGCCGGATCCAGTACAGCGCCGTACCGGACGAGTCCCCGGGTCCCGTCACGCGGCCGGGCCGGATCAGCGTCGCGCGGTCGCCGTACCGCTCGACGACGTCGTCCTCGCACGCGACCTTGCACGGCCCGTACGTGTCGTTCGTCAGTACGTCGGCATCCCGCAGCGGCTCCCGCCGCGGCGCCGTCTCGTCGGTCCCGGCCGGGAGATCCCGCACGTACACCGCGTGGCTCGACACGAACACGTACCGCCCGACCCGATCCCCGAGCACGTCCATCGCCTGGTCGACGTCGCGGGACCGGAACCCGCTCAGGTCCACCACCGCGTCCCACTCGCCCGACTTCAGCGCCGAGTAGTCCCCGCTCGCCCGGTCGCCGACCAGTTGCGTGACGCCGGGCGGCAGCGGCGTACCGCTCACCCCTCGGCTGAACGACGCGACCTCCGCGCCCTGCGCCAATGCGTCGTCAACGACCGCACGCCCGACAAACCCGTTCCCGCCCAGAATCAGAATCCGCACAACCGCCCAACTTAGCCCCGCGCCGCCCGCTCCGCGACCGGATTGATCGACAACCGAACAGCGCTGTAACACGTCTGAACAGGTGAAGAGGCGGTCCATACCGCACACTGGGAGTGAGGTGCGGAACGGGGACAGGGGAGCCGATGGGGAGTGCGCGCGCGACGGCGAGGCGGCCGCGGTCGATGCCGAAGTTGCTGGGGTTCACCCTGCTGGGCGCAGTGCTTCCAGGACTCGGACTGATCGTCGGCGGGCGCCGCAAGCTCGGTGCGTTCGTACTCACGGTGTTCCTGGCGCTGGTCGGCGTCGCGGCGTACGTCGGGCTGACCCGGCGCGACGAGGTGATCGCGGCGGCCGTCGTACCGAGCCGGCTGCTGATCACGTCGGTGCTGATCGCGTTCCTCGCGTTCCTGTGGATCATCGTGATCGTCGGCTCGCACCGGTCGTTGCGGCCGGCAACGGGAGGGACCGGCGGGCGGGTGGCCGGCGCGTTGTTCGTCGGCGTGCTGTGCTTCGCGATCGCGGCGCCGGCGGCGGTCGGCGTACAGACGGTGCTCGCGCAGCGGACGCTGGTGCAGGACGTGTTCCAGTCCCAGGGCGAGAGCAAGAGCGCCACCCGGCCGACCACCGTCAACGTGAAGGACCCGTGGGAGGACCGGCCGCGGCTGAACCTGCTGCTGCTCGGCGGTGACGACGCGCCGAGCCGCGAAGGCGTCCGCACCGACACGGTGATCGTCGCGAGCATCGACACCAAGACCGGGAACACCTCGCTGATCTCGATGCCGCGGAACCTGACGTTCATGCCGTTCCCGGCGGACTCGCCGCTGCACAAGTTCTACCCGGACGGGTTCGGCAAGGAAGGGCTGAGCCTGGACGGGCGGCTCGAGTGGATGCTGACCGCGATGTACCAGAACATCCCGGACGCGCACCCCGGCATCCTCGGACCGTCGGACAACGAAGGCGCCGACGTGGTGAAGCAGTCCGTCGGCGAGGCGACCGGGCTGGACATCGACTACTACCTGCAGGTCAACCTGCAGAGCTTCCCGGAGATCGTCGACGCCCTCGGCGGCATCACCGTGAACGTCAACGAGCGCGTCGCGATGGGCGGCATCAGCAGCTCACACATCCCCCCGAAGGAGTGGATCGAGCCAGGCCCGCGGCAGCACCTGGACGGCCGGCACGCGCTGTGGTTCGCCCGCGGCCGGTACGGCGCCGACGACGACCAGCGGCAGGTGCGCCAGCGGTGCGTGATCAAGGCGATCGTGGACGCGGCCGACCCGCAGACGCTGGTCACGAAGTACAAGGCAATCGCGAAGGCCGGCCAGCACCTGCTCCGCACCGACATCCCGCAGGAGCTGCTGCCCGCGATGGTGGAGCTCGCGCTGAAGGTGAAGTCGGCAACGGTCTCGAACGTGACACTCGACTCCGAGAAGCTCCGCCTCAAGTACCTCCACCCCGACTACCAGGCCCTCCGCCAAACAGTCCAGACCGCCATCGACTCCACCCCCGCCCCGGCCACCACTCCGGTCACTCCGGTAGCCCCCACCCGCAAACCCACCACCACAACCTCCACCCCGCCGCCTGGTCCCACCCAGAACCTCGCCGACGCCTGCGCCTACAACCCGTCGGGCGACCAGCCGAACTGACGCCGAGCGGACTACCCGTCCGTGGGGATCGGGCGGTCGAAGAGGGCTTCGGCTACCGCGGACAGGTGGGGGAGGAGGTCCTGTTCGGTGGCCTTGGTGAGGGTGGGGGTGCCGACGGCGGTGCGGAGGATACCGATGCCGAGGAGCCAGGCGGCGAACAGTTCGGTGCGGAGGTTCTTGTCGGGGGTGCCGTCGGCGAGGGTGGAGAGGACGTCGAGGTAGCCGTCGCAGACCTGTTGGCGGAGGCGGGTCTTGGTGTCCTCGTGGCCGGCCGAGCGGAGCATCGCGATCAGTGGGTGTTCACCGGCGTACTCGGACCAGTCCTCGAACACCAGCTGCCGCAGCAGCTTCGCGGGCAAGTCCTCAACCGGACCGTCCGGCAGTACGACGGGCGCGGATGAGGTCGCCATCGCCTCGGTGAACAGGCCGGACTTCGACCCGAAGTACCGGAACACCAGCGCCGGATCGACGCCGACGTCCCCGGCCACGTCACGGACGCTCGTGCCGTCGTACCCGTCCCGCGCGAACCGCAGCCGGGCGCAGTCCAGCAACCCCGCCCGGGTCGCCTCGCGGTCCCGTTTGTGCGCCATCCGCCCTCCGAGTCATCGACCGTTGACATGTTACCTGTCCGGCTCTACGGTCTAAGTCACCGATCGATGACTTGGGGGACGAGTTGATGAAGAACGTCGTGGTGGCCGGCGGTACGACCGGCATGGGCCGCGAGATCGCCCTGCACTACCTGCGTCGCGGCGCCCGCGTGACGGTGATCGGCAGTACGCCGTCCCGCGGCGCCGAGTTCCTCCGCGACGCCCCGGGCGACGCGCACTTCCTGCACGCCGACCTGCTCTCGATCGCCGAGAACCACCGCGTGATCAAGGAGGTCACCGCTCGCCACGAGACCCTCGACGCGCTCGTGCTCACCGCGATGCTCCCGTTCGTCAGGCGCCGGGAGACCGTCGACGGCCTCGAGGGCACGTTCATGCTCTACTACCTGAGCCGCTTCATCCTCAGCTACGGCCTGACCGGCTTGCTCGAGCGCGGCGAGACCCCGATCATCACGAACCTCGGCGCCACCGGCATCACCAAGGGCGCGGTCAACTGGGACGACCTGCAGTTCACGAAGAAGTACAGCGTGGTGCGGGCGACGATGAGCGGCGGCCGCGCGAACGACCTGCTCGCCGTCCACTACCTCCAGAACCACACGGACGGCCGGACGAAGTACTTCGGGGTCCAGCCGCCGTACACGCGGAGCGGTACGAATCACCTCCCGCAACCGCTGCGGACCGTCGCGCGCGCCCTCGCCGCGGTCAAGGCGAAGCCGCCGGTCGACAGCGTGCGGGACACGCTCGCCGTCATGGACGACCAGCCGGACGAACGTCTGATCCTGCGCGCGGTCGGCGTACCGGTCGATCCGGGTCTGAGGACGTTCGACCCGGCCGACGCCCGCCGGCTCTACCAACTCACCAGAGAAATGTTCTGACGGCGGGTGTCGATCCGGTCGGGGTCCGCTCGACGTGAGAGTAAGGATCGAGCCAGACGACGAGGAGCAGCGATGCGTTTCATGATCATCAACAAGGCGGATGTCGACAGCGAGGCCGGGAAGTTGCCGTCGGCGGAGCTTGCCGAAGGGGTCGGGCAGGTTGTCGAGGACCTGTCGAAGGCCGGCGTACTGCTGTTCGCCGAGGGGGTGCACCGGAGTTCGCTGGGTGCCCGGGTGCGGGTCGACGGCGGCAAGCGAACCGTGACGGACGGGCCGTTCGCGGAGACGAAGGAGCTGGTCGGCGGCATCATCGTCGTCGAGGTGCGCAACCGGGACGAGGCGATCGAGTGGGCGGCCCGGCTGGCCGCGGCGCTGCAGGGCGAGGTCGAGGTACGGCGGGTCGTCGAGGAGGCCGACTTCGGCCCGGATTCGGACGTGTTCGCGGGCTGATGTCCATTTCTGCCCCTCCCGTCCGTGGGAGGGGCATGAGCACATACGAGGTAACCGACGCAGAGCTGTACTACGAAGTGCGCGGCAGCGGCCCGCTGGTCGCGCTGGTCGGCGCACCGATGGACGCGGACGCATTCGCCCCGCTGGCCGACCTGCTCGCCTCCGACCACACCGTCCTCACCCTGGACCCGCGCGGCGTGAAGCGCAGCACGCTGGCTCCGGGCGGTACGTCGCGCCCGGAGCAGCGCGCCGACGACCTGGCTGCGCTGATCCGGCACGTCGACGCGGGGCCGGCCGACGTACTGGGATCGAGCGGCGGAGCGGTCACCGCGCTGGCGCTGGCGCAGTACCACCCGGAGGCCGTACGGACGGTGATCGCGCACGAGCCGCCGCTCGACCGGTTGCTGCCGGACGCGGAGGAGCTGCTCGCGCAGTCCGAGAAGCTGATGGCCGACTACCTGGCCGGGGACGTGGTCGGCGCCTGGCAGCAGTTCTTCCGGCTGGCGAACATCTTCCTGCCCGACGAGGTGGCCGAGCAGATGTTCGGCGGCGACCGGGATCCGCAGGAGGTGGCGGCCGAGCGGTTCTGGTTCGGGCACGAGATGCGCGAGACCATCACCTGGCTCCCGGACCTGGACCGGCTCCGCGCGGCCGACGTCGTGGTCGGCATCGGCGCGGACTCCACCGGCCAGCTCTGCGACCGTACGTCGGGCGCGCTGGCCGACCGGCTGGGTGTGGAACCGACCCGTTTTCCCGGCGGTCACACCGGGTTCGCGGAGGCGCCGGAACCGTTCGCGGTGGCGCTCCGTGCGGTGCTGGCGGCCCGAGGTGAGACTCGCCCGTAGGCTGCTGGGGAGAGTATGTGAAGCTGGAGGGGTCCGGTGGGTACGCAGGGGTGTGATCGCGGTCGTACCGGGCACCGGTCCGAGTGCCGCGTCGCCCGCGTGGCTACTTGACCTCAACCGTGGTTGAAGTTTCAAGCTGGTGTCGCTGACCGAGGACATCGGAGAGATATCGGCCCCCGCGGGGCCCTGACGAAGGAGCAGAGTTGACCACGTACACGCTTCCCGACCTCCCCTACGATTACAGCGCCCTGGCGCCGAGCATCGCCGGCGAGATCATGGAGCTGCACCACGACAAGCACCACGCGACCTACGTGAAGGGTCTGAACGACACCCTCGACAAGCTGGCCGAGGCCCGCGACAAGGGTGACTTCGGCGCCATCGTCGGGCTGGAGAAGACGCTGGCCTTCAACCTCGGTGGGCACGTCAACCACTCGATCTTCTGGAAGAACCTGTCCCCGGACGGCGGCGACAAGCCGGACGGCGAGCTGGGCGCGGCGATCGACGAGTTCTTCGGCTCGTTCGACTCCTTCCAGGCGAACTTCACCGCGAGCGCGACCACCATCCAGGGCTCCGGCTGGGCGATCCTCGGCTGGGACGCGCTGGGCGGCAAGCTGCTGATCCACCAGCTGTACGACCAGCAGGGCAACCTGCCGGCCGGGCAGATCCCGATCGCCATGCTGGACATGTGGGAGCACGCGTTCTACCTGCAGTACAAGAACGTGAAGCCCGACTACGTCAAGGCGTGGTGGAACGTCGTCAACTGGGCCGACGCGCAGGCCCGCTTCGACGCGGCCCGTTCCGGCGCGAGCGCGCTGATCGCCGGCGCCTGAGACACCCCGTAGTACGACGAAGGGCGCCCGGCTCCGGCCGGGCGCCCTTCGTGCTGTCAGCCACAGAAGTCCGCGATCACCGGGGCGATCGCGGCCGTCTTGATCATGTGGTTCTGGCCCGGTACCTCGGTGTGCGCCGAGCCCGGGACCGCGTCCGCGAGGGCCTGGTTCGACGCCTTCATCCAGCCGGGGCTCTTGCCGCCGTTCACGACCAGGACGGGCTGGTCGATCGGCGCCCACTGGGTCGCGTCCATCGGTTCGCCGAAGCAGTTCCCGCCGACCACCTGCGCGTCGTACGGCAGCGTGTGCGCGATCGCCCGCATGTTCTTCCATGCCGGCATCAGCTTCATCATCGTGACCAGGATCCCGGGCAGCCCGATGCCCTTGGTGAAGAAGTACCTGATCGCGTCGTCGGGTCCGAGCGCGGTCAGGTCCGCGACCCAGCTGCGCGGGATCTGCTTGCGGCTGTCGTCGACGACGTACGGCGGCTCGAACGCGACCAGCTTCTCGACCGGCAGCCCGGCCGCGGTCGCCCGGAGCGCGAGCGCCGCGCCGGACGAGGAACCGTAGACGGACGCCGATCCGCCGGCCGCCTCGATCACCGCGGCCAGGTCCTCGATCTCGCGGTCCACGGCGTACACGTCGCCGTCCCCGGAGTCGCCGCGGCCGCGGCGGTCGTAGTTGTAGACGGTGAACCGGTCGGCGAGCGCCTCGGCGAGCTCGGGCATCGGGCCCTGCGCGCGGGAGCAGAGCGCGCCGTCGACGAGGACCAGCGCGGGTCCGCTGCCCCGCCGGTCGTAGGCGATCGTGGTGCCGTCCTTGGAAATCACGGTGAACATGTCGTCCTCCTGTACGAGTCGGTCATTCACCCGTGCGTCGAAAGGGTCCGGGCGCCGATCGACAGCATGTGACCTAGATCACTCAGCAGGCGGCGGCGCGCTCGAGCAGCAGCTTCCGCTCGCGCTCGTTGCGGGTCAGCGCGGCCGCCTTCTCGAACTCGGCGCGGGCCTCGTCCAGGCGGCCGAGCTTGAACAGCAGGTCGCCGCGGACACTCGGCAGCAGGTGGTAGTCCTTCAGCGACGGGTCGTCGGCGAGCAGGTCGACCGCCTGCAGTCCGCGTTCGGGGCCGAACGCCATCGAGATCGCGACCGCCTGGTTGAGCTCGATCACCGGCGAGGGCGTGACCTGCGCGAGGACGGCGTACAGGCCGGCGATCCGGGCCCAGTCGGTGTCGTCCGGGTCGGCGGCCCGGGCGTGGCAGGCGGCGATCGCGGCCTGCAGCAGGTACGGGCCGGGCGGCTTCTCCAGGGCCCAGGCGCGTTCGATGCCCTCGAGTCCGCGGCGGATCAGCAGCCGGTCCCAGCGGCGGCGGTCCTGCTCGAGCAGCAGCACGGGCTCGCCGTCCGGACCGGTCCGGGCGCTCGCGCGGGAGGACTGCAGCTCCATCAGCGCGAGCAGGCCGAGTACTTCGGGTTCGGTCGGCATCAGCTCGACGAGCAGCCGGCCGAGGCGCATCGCCTCGTTGCAGAGCGCCGGGCGCATCCAGTCGTCGCCGGCGGTCGCGGAGTACCCCTCGTTGTAGATCAGGTACACGACCTCGAGCACGGACTGCAGCCGGTCGAGCAGTTCCGGCCCGGACGGCACCTCGAACTCGACGCCCGCCTTCGCCAGGTTCCGCTTGGCCCGGACGATCCGCTGCGCGATCGTCGCCTCCGGGGCGAGGAACGCGCGGGCGATCTCGTCGGTCTTCAGGCCACCGAGCAGCTTGAGTGTCAGTGACACACGGGCGTCCGTCGTCAGCACCGGGTGGCACGCGGTGAACACGAGCCGGAGCAGGTCGTCCTCGATGTGGTCCTCGAGGATCGCCTCCACGTCGTCCTCGACCGAGTCGCCGTCGATCTCCAGCTCGTGCCCCATCTCGGCGAGCTTGCGCTGGTACGTCTCCTTCCGCCGGATCAGGTCGATCGCCCGGCGCTTCGCGATCGCCATCAGCCAGGCACCCGGATTCTTCGGTACGCCGGACTCCGGCCACTGCTCCAACGCCGCCACCAGCGCGTCCTGCGCCAGCTCCTCGGCCAGCCCGACGTCCCGGACGATCCGCGCCACCCCCGCGACAATCCGCGCCGACTCGATCCGCCAGACCGCGTCGACGGCCCCCTGCGCCTCGGTTACCGTCACCCGCCGATAGTAGACAGGTTGGTGGGTGGGGGCGGTCCGCCAGGCCATCACAATCGGTCGCCCCTGCGGGGCTCAGGCGGGAGGCGGCCGAGGTCTCGGCAGTTGTGATGGCCTGGGTGTCCGTCTACTCGAGGCGCCAGAGGGTGGTGGTTTCGCCTGTTCGTGCTCGGCGGTGCCGCGGCCTCACCTCCCGCCGACCGGCCACCCGTAGCCCACCGTCGCGAATCAGCTCGGCCACCTCATCCCGGCCGCGAAGGCCGAACTGTTCCGCCAGGCTTGAGAGGACCAGCCACACCTCGCCTCCCGGGCGGAGGTGCTCGCGGGCGGTCCGCAGGAAGTCGCGGAGCATTCGGCCGTCTTCGTCGTACACCGCCTGGTAGAGCAGCGTGAGCGGCTTCGCGGGGATCCATGGTGGATTGCAGACGATCAGATCCGCCTGACCTGACGGGAACAGATCGGTCTGCTGCACCTCGGCGTCGGTCCGAAGGCGTCGCAGGTTCGCGCGGGCGCAGGCGACCGCGCGCGGGTTGTTGTCTGTGGCAACCACCCGGCGGATCCCCCGCCGGGCGAGTAACGCCGCGAGCAACCCGGTGCCTGTCCCGATGTCGAACGCCGTAGTGCGGATGGATCCGCTCGCCGAGCGCCGGTACGTACACCCCGCGGAGGCGGAGTTGGTGCGCACCGATCACGCCCAGCAGTTCCCGCAGCGGTACCCAGCGCGCTGTGCCGGGTACGCCGTACGCCTCGTGGCAGGCGGCTCATACGTCGGGTGCCCGGCGCAACGTGATGCGGTGATCGTCCAGCGGGATCAGCAGCGCGTTGAGTACGCGGACCCGGTCCGCCTGGTGCCGCCGTTGCTCGTGGAACGAGCCGTCGCGCGGAGATGGAGTCGTCGACATGCATGGGTCGTCCCTGCCGGTGTGAAGTGACAATGGGCAGCACGGCTCGACCCCGACGCCGGAGTGGCGCGGGGGGAGCGGACGACGGAGTTAGAGAACTACTGCCGCATGTCTGGGCGAGGTCACCGCATCACTGTAGACAGGAACGCGGTCGTCCGCTCCTGCTCCTCCGCGGTCCCGACCGGCGCGAGCATCGCGTCGGTCGCTCCGGCGTCCCGGATACGCCCGAGTTGTCTGCCGATCGCCGCCTCGTCGCCGGCCAGCAGTACGCCGGCCGGCCCGTCGACACCTTCCCGTTCGAACATCGCCCGGTACTCCGGGACCTGTCCCGCCAGCGCGAACTCCGCCGCGAACCGCGCGCGTACGGCGTCCTCGGCGGACGTCAGGCACACAGCAAACCCTGCCACGACCCGCGGTATCCGACTCCCGGCAGCCCGCGTGATGGCCGGCACGACGTGGTTGCTGAGTGCCCGAGGTCCGGTCATCCAGGTGACCGTCCCGTCGGCGAGCTCACCCGCGACCTTCAGCATCACCGGCCCCAACGCCGCCACCAGGACCGAGGGGCGGTCCTCCGACGGCGGGGTGAGTTGGGCAACGGCTGTGTAGTACGTGCCGTGGTGGTCGACTGGCTCGCCTCGGAGTAGCGGGCGGAGGACTTCGAGGTACTCGCGGAGGCGGGTGGCCGGGTGGTCCGTGGGGAGGCCGTACATGGTGCCGACCATTCGGGCGATGCCGGCGCCGATGCCGAGGGTCAGGCGGCCGTCGACCGCGGCCTGGGTGGTGAGGGCCTGGCGGGCCAGGAGGAGCGGGTGGCGTTGGGGGAACGGGACGACCGCCGTGCCCAGCTCTGTCCCGACCGGGCCGACAGTGGCGAGGGTGGTCAGGGCGTCCCAGCCGATGCCGTCCGAGATCCACGCGGACCGGACGCCGGCCGCGGCCGCCGCACGGATCTGGCGGGTGATGTCGGGGAGTGGGGCCGGGCCGCGGACGTCGCCGAAGGCCATACCGATGTGCATGGGATCTCCTCATAAGTGGGGTACCACCCCGGTTATCTCCGGTACGATATGGGGGCCCACCCCAGTTACGCAAGGAAGCCCGAGATGCGAGCCGATGCCCAGCGCAACCGCGACCGCCTGGTGGCCGTCGCGGCCGACGTGATCGGGGAGCGTGGCGCGGATGCTTCGCTGGAGGAGATCGCGCGCCGCGCCGGCGTCGGCTCGGCGACGCTGCACCGGCACTTCGGCGGCCGGATCGCGCTGCTGGAGGCGGTCTTCCGGAGCAGTATCGACGCGGTCTGCGCGCAGGCGACCGAGCTGCTCGACGACCCGGATCCCCTGCGGGCGTTGACAACCTGGCTGCACGCGGTGGTCGCGCACGCCACCGGCAGCCGCGGTCTGGCGACGGCGCTCGTGATGAGCGGCGACTGCGGTTCGGACGCGCACGCCCGCCTGCTGGCCGCCGGCCGGAAGCTGCTCGACCGCGCTCAGGCCGCGGGCGCCGTACCGCGGGAGACGCGGATCGAGGACCTGCTGAAGCTCGCGAACGGCATCTCACTGGCCAGCGGCGACGACCCCGATCAGGCGGCCCGACTGCTCACTCTGGCAATCCGGGGGATAGCACCGCCACGCACCGAATAGACTTCGTGACCGGAAACCCCCAGACGAACGCATGAGGTTTGCTGTGCTCACCATGCAGGACGCGCTGCTCGCGCTGACGAAGTACTGGACCGACCGGGGCTGCATGGTCGTGCAGCCGTTCAACACCGAGGTCGGTGCCGGGACGCTGAACCCGGCGACCATCCTGCGGGTGCTCGGTCCCGAGCCGTGGCGGGTGGCGTACGTCGAGCCGAGTGTCCGGCCGGACGACAGCCGGTACGGGGAGAACCCGAACCGGCTGCAGACGCACACCCAGTTCCAGGTGGTGCTGAAGCCGGACCCGGGCAACCCGCAGGAGCTGTTCCTGGACAGCCTCGAGGCGCTCGGGATCGACATCGACGCGCACGACGTGCGGTTCGTCGAGGACAACTGGGCGAACCCGGCGACCGGCTCCTGGGGGCTCGGCTGGGAGGTCTGGCTGGACGGCCTGGAGATCACCCAGTTCACGTACTTCCAGCAGGCCGGCGGGATGACGCTGGACCCGGTGTCGGTGGAGATCACCTACGGCATCGAGCGGATCATGATGGCGCTGCAGGGCGTCTCGCACTTCAAGGAGATCGCCTACGCGCCGGGCATCTCGTACGGCGAGGCGTTCGGCCAGGCCGAGTACGAGATGAGCCGGTACTACCTCGACGACGCGGACGTGGAGTCGCAGAAGCGGCTGTTCGAGGAGTACGCGAACGAAGCCCGCCGGATGATCGACGACCGGCTCCCGGTGCCCGCGCATATCCAGGTCCTGCGGTGTTCGCACACGTTCAACGTCCTCGACGCCCGCGGCGCCGTGAGTACGACGGAGCGCGCGAAGGCGTTCGGCCGGATGCGGACGCTGGCCCGCGAGGTGTCGCGGCTGTGGGCGGAACGCCGCGAGGAGCTGGAGCACCCGCTGGGGCTCGCGGAGCTCCCGCCGGCGGCGCCGGAGCCGACCGAGTTCCCGGCGATCAACGGCACCCGGCAGCTGACGTTCGAGATCGGCACCGAGGAGATGCCGCCGTCGGAGGTCACCAAGACCGTCGCCGCGGTGCAGGCCGCGCTGGAGGAGAAGCTGGCCGCGACCCGGCTCGAGCACGGCAAGATCACGACGTACGCGACGCCGCGCCGGGTGGTCGCGTTCGTGGCCTCGGTGCATGCGGGCGAGCCGGATGCGGAGCGGGTGGTGCGCGGTCCGAAGAAGGCGGCCGCGTACGACGCCGACGGCAACCTGACGAAGGCCGCCGCCGGGTTCGCCCGCGGGCAGAAGGTCGACGAGAGCGAGCTGCACGACCTGGACGTCGACGGCGTCGAGTACGTCGCGGTCACCAAGCCGGACCCGGGTCGCGGTGCGGCCGAGGTGCTTAGCGGCGTACTCAGCGAGATCGTTGCGGGCCTGCGCTCGGACAAGAACATGCGCTGGAACGACGCCAAGCTGTCCTTCACCCGGCCGATCCGCTGGCTGGTCGCGCTGCTCGGTGACGAGATCGTCCCGGTCTCCGTCTCCAGCCTGGCCGCCGGCCGTACGACGCGGGTGCACCGGACCGCGGCACAGCCGAAGGTCGAGATCGCGGCCGCCGAGGGCTACCTGGACCTGCTCCGGATCCACGGTATCGAGGCCGACCCGGCGCGCCGCCGGGCGACGATCGTCGAGGCGGCGGCCGACCTGTCCGCGAAGGTGCAGGGCACGGTCGACGTCGAGGGCGAGGCCGCGCTGGTCGACCAGATCGTCAACCTGATCGAGGAGCCGACGCCGATCCTGGGCGGGTTCGCGCCGGAGTACCTGGATCTGCCGAGCGAGATCCTGACGACCGTGATGCGCAAGCACCAGCGGTACCTGCCGGTGCGCGACCATGACGGCAAGCTGCTCCCGCACTTCGTTGCCGTGGCCAACGGTTCGGTGAACGAGGACGTCGTCCGGGCGGGCAACGAGGCGGTACTGCGGGCCCGGTACGAGGATGCTGCGTTCTTCTGGCGGGCCGACCTGGACACGCCGCTGGAGTCGATGAAGGGCGAGCTGGAGAAGCTGGCCTTCGAGGAGCGGCTCGGCTCGATGGCCGACCGGGCGGGGCGGATCGGGCGGATCGCCCTGAAGCTGGCGGACCAGGTCGAGTTGGACGGCGACGAGCTGACCACGGTGAAGCGGGCGGCCGAGCTGGCGAAGTTCGACCTCGGCTCGCAGATGGTCGTCGAGCTGACCAGCCTGGCCGGCACGATGGCCCGCGAGTACGCCAAGCGCGCGGGCGAGAGCGACGCGGTCGCGCAGGCGCTGTACGACATGGAGCTTCCGCGGTCGGCCGGTGACCCGGTCCCGTCGACGACTCCGGGTGCGCTGCTGGCGCTGGCGGACCGTTTCGACCTGCTGGCCGGGTTGTTCGGCATCGGTGCGAAGCCGACCGGTAGCTCGGACCCGTTCGCGCTCCGGCGGGCCGCGGCCGGGGTGGTTGCGATCCTGCGTGAGCACCCGGAGCTGCGGGCGATCACGTTGCCGGTCGGGCTGCGGGCGGCCGCGGACGAGATCGGTGCCCAGGGCATCGACGTACCGGCGGAGTCGCTCGACGAGGTCGCCGACTTCACCGTACGGCGCTACGAGCAGCAGCTGCTCGATCGCGGCGACGACCACCTGCAGGTGGCGGCGGTGTTGCCGCTGGCAACTGCTCCGGCGGCCGCGGATGAGACTTTGAAGGCGCTGCAGGAGCTGGTTGGCAACAGCGACTTCGCCGGTCTGGTCGCGGTACTGCAACGGGTCCGGCGGATCGTGCCGGATGGTACCGAGGCGGAGTACGACCCGGCGAAGCTCACCGAGCCGGCTGAGGTCACGCTGCACGAGATCGTCCAGAAGATCGGGCAGGCCCCGACGGGCTTGTCCGAGTTCGTCGCCGCGACGTCCGTCCTGGTCGAGCCGGTGAACGCGTTCTTCGACGAGATCCTGGTGATGGCCAAGGAGCCGGACGTCCGGGCAGCTCGCCTCGGCCTGCTCGCCACGATCAGCAAACTGGCCGCCCCGGTCCTCGACTGGCAGGCCCTCGGCACGAGCCTGAGCCCGTCGGAATGAACGCAGAACAGGTTGCCGCCAGAGCCGAGCGCATCGCGCCGGCTCTGCGCGAGCACCTGTTGCTGACACCGTTCGTGCGGTACGACGTGGTCAGCGAGGACGTCGGTGCGGACGTCCTCGTGAAGTGTGAGCATCAGCAGCGGACCGGGTCGTTCAAGGCCCGGGGCGCGATGGCGAAGGTGCTGACGCTGACCGACGAGCAGCGGGCGGCGGGCGTGGTGACTGCTTCTACCGGTAACCACGGCCTCGGCGTCGGCAACGCGCTGGCGACGCTCGGCGGGCACGGCATCGTCTACCTGCCGGAGAACGCCGCGCCCGGCAAGGTCGCCGCCCTCCGACGGCTCGGCCTGGAGTTGCGGGCCGAGGGCAACGACACGGGCGTGCTGGAGACGAAGGCCCGCGCGTACGCCGCGGAGCACGGCCTCACGTACGTCCCGCCGTACAACGACCCGGAGATCGTCGCCGGCCAGGGTACCGTCGGCGTCGAGATCCTCGAGCAGCTCGCCGGACAACCGCTGGACGCGGCCGTGGTCGCAGTCGGTGGCGGCGGCCTGATCAGCGGCGTCGCCGCAGTACTCAAGAAGCACCTGCCGGACATCAAGGTGTACGGCGCCCAGCCGGCCGCCGACGACGCGATGGCGGCGTCCGTTCGGGCCGGGGAGATCGTCCAGGTCGACGCCGGCGAGACCTTGTCGGACGGTACGGCGGGCAGCGTCGAGCCGGGGAGTATCACGTTCGGCCTGTGCCGCGAGCTCGTCGACGACTGGGTGCTGGTCTCCGAGGACGCGATCCGGGACGCGCTGCGCCTGGTCATCGACACCGAGCACCAGCTGATCGAGGGCGCGGCGGCGCTGGCGTTCGCGGCCGCGCGGGAACGGCGTACCGAGCTGGCCGGCCGGCGGGTCGCGGTGGTGTCCTGCGGCGGCAACATGTCGTCGTCGACCTTGGCGCGCGCCCTTGCGTGAGCTCGTCGTGCTCGGGACCGGCAGCCAGGTGCCGTCCCGGGAGCGGACGCAGAACGGGTACTTCCTGCGCTGGGACGACGAGGGGTTCCTGTTCGACCCGGGCGAGGGTACGCAGCGGCAGATGATCTTCGCCGGGGTGTCGGCGGGGGCGATCACCCGGCTGTGCGTGACGCACTTCCACGGTGACCACTGCCTCGGACTGCCCGGGGTCGTGCAGCGGCTGTCGCTGGACGGCGTACCGCATCCGGTGCATGCGCACTACCCGGCGTCGGGGCAGCCGTACTTCGACCGGTTGCGGTACGCCGCGTCGTTCTTCGAGCGGGCCGAGCTGCTGGAGGAGCCGGTGGCGGAGGACGGGCTGCTGGCGGTCGGGTCGTTCGGGCAGTTGTGGGCGCGCCGGCTGGAGCATTCGATCGAGTCGTTCGGGTACCGGCTGGTCGAGCCGGACGGACGGCGGATGCTGCCCGGGCGGCTCGCGGAGTACGGCGTGACCGGGCCGGACGTCGGGCGGCTGCAGCGGGCCGGGTCGATCGAGGTGGGTGGGCGGACCGTGCGGGTCGAGGACGTCAGCGAGGTACGGCGAGGGCAGCGGTTCGCGTTCGTGATGGACACCCGGCTGTGCGCGAACGTACTGCGGCTGGCCGAGGACGCCGATCTGCTGGTGATCGAGTCGACGTACCTGTCGGGCGAGGCGGAGCTGGCCCGCCGGTTCGGGCATCTGACCGCGCGGCAGGCGGCCCGGGTGGCGGCCGAGTGCGGCGTCCGGAAGCTGGTGCTGACGCATTTCTCGCAGCGCTACCTGGAGCCGGAACGGTTCCACGATGAGGCGGCGAAGGAGTTCTCGGGCGAGGTCGTCGTGGCGTCGGATCTCAGCAGAATCTCAGTTCCAACCCGTCGCTAGCGAACAGTTCGTTACGGCCGGGCGAACACGCCTGAACCGGGAGGACGGCATCATCGGCCGGGATTAGCATTGCCCGCGAATGTAACGGCCGACTCTCAGGAGCAACCTCTCGTGCGCACTCCCCGTCCAGTTCCGGCGGCCGTGGCGTTGGTTGTTCTGGGAGCAGCGGCAGGCGTGACGGTCTGGCGTCCCTGGGAAGGCGCGGACGCGGCCGGCGGCCCGAGTGGGATCAGCGTGTCGCGTAGCCAATGCGGCCAGGGTTGGCCGGACCCACGGACCGGGCGCCAGGTGCTGACCGTGCACAACACCGGGGACGCACCGGCCGAGGTCGACGTGGTCGAGGTCGGGAGCCAGAAGGTGTACGGCGAGGTCGAGGGCCTCGGGCCGAACACGAGCGCGCAGCTCGACGTCCAGCTCGGCGCCGGGAAGTACGCGATCCGCTGCCTGATCGAGGACACCGACGCGATCACCGGCCCGACCGTCACGGTCAGCGGCGACGGGCAGGGCGGACCGGCCGTCGTACCGGTGACGAAGAACGACATGCTGCCGCTGGTGAAGAAGTACGAGGCCGGTGTCGCCCAAGGTGTCGCGGGCCTGGTGACGAAGACCGACAAGCTGCGCGCGGACGTGGACGCCGGTGACCTGGCCGCGGCCCGGACCGACTGGCTGACGGCGCACCTGGCCTACAACTCGCTCGGTGCGGCGTACGGCGCGTTCGGCGACTTCGCCGACAAGATCGACGGCTCCGACGCCGGGTTCCATCCGCTGGAGAAAGGCCTGTGGCACAACGCATCCGCCGCGGTCCTGAAGCCGATCGCGGACCAGCTGGCCGCCGACGTCCACGGCCTGCAGAAGGACCTGCCCAACCAGCAGGTCGATCCGAACGACCTCGGCCTGCGCGCCCACGAGATCCTGGAGAACACGCTCCAGTTCGAGCTCACCGGCGAGAACGACCAGGGCAGCGGTACGTCGCTGAACACCGCGCTCGCGAACCTGAACGGTACGGCGAACGTGCTGGCCGTCCTCGACCCGGTCCTCAAGCCCCGGTACGCCGACCTGCCGCAGGTGCAGAAGTGGGAGGCCCGGGTGCGAGCGCTCCTGGTCGCGCACCAGAACACGCCGGTCGGCAAGCTGGACCACACGACCCGGCAGCAGCTGAACGGCGCGGTCGGCGAACTCCTGGAGAAGCTCGCGCCCGTCGCCGCGATCTGCGACGTACGGAGGACCGGATGAGCGGGTTCGACCGGCGGGCCTTCCTGCGTGGGACGTTGGCCGGGGCCGGTGCGGCCGCGGTGGCCGGGGTGACGTTGAACGCGGACGCGGCGGTGCCGGCGTCGGTGGCGTTCCACGGCGTACATCAGGCCGGCATCGTCACACCCCAGCAGAAGCAGGCGATCTTCGCGTCGTTCGACGTGATCGCGGCGGACAAGGGCGAGCTGACCGACCTGTTCCGGACGTTGACCGAGCGGGCGCGGCTGCTCACGACCGGCGGAGCCCTGCCCCCGTTGGGGATCACCGCGCCGCCGGCCGACTCCGGCGTCCTCGGGCCGGACATGCCGGGCGACGACCTGACGGTCACTGTCGGCGTCGGCGCTTCGCTGTTCGACGCGCGGTACGGTCTCGCGAAGCTGAAGCCGGCGAAGCTCACCGCGATGAAGGAGTTCCCGAACGACAGCCTCGACGAGGCCTTGTGCCACGGGGATCTGAGCCTGCAGCTGTGCGCGTCCGACGCCGACATCGTGCTGCACGCGCTGCGCGACATCGCCCGGCACACGCGCGGCGCGATGCAGCTGCGCTGGCGGGTCGACGGCTTCCAAAGCCCGCCGCGGCCGGCCGGTACGCCGCGCAACCTGATGGGCTTCAAGGACGGCATCGTCAAGCCGGCGTCCGCCGACCACGACAAGCTCGTGTGGGTCGGCAAGGGCAACGGCGAGCCCGCCTGGACCGAGGGCGGCAGCTACCAGGTGCTGCGGCAGATCCGGATGCTCGTCGAGTTCTGGGACCGGGTGTCGGTCGGCGAGCAGGAGAACATGTTCGGCCGCCGCCGGGACACCGGTGCGCCGCTGGACGGCAACAGCGAGACCGACGTGCCGGACTACGCGGCCGACCCGACCGGCGGGGCGATCCCGCTGACCAGCCACATCCGCAAGGCGAACCCGCGGACGCCGGACACCGCGTCCAGCCAGTTCCTGCGGCGTGGCTACAACTACGACAAGGGCACCGACGTGGTCGGTGACCTGGACATGGGCCTGCTGTTCTGCGCCTACCAGCAGGACATCGCCCGGCAGTTCGAGGCTGTCCAGACCCGGCTGACCGACGAGCCGCTCGTCGACTACATCCGGCCGGTCGGTGGCGGCTATTTCTTCACGCTTCCCGGTGTACGGGACGGCAACGACCACTTCGGGCGGTCGTTGCTCGCATGAGGTACTCAGCATGAGTCATCCAGGAGGAGAAGGCATGCGCGCAAGACTCCCTGTCGCCGCCACGGCCGTTGCGGCCGCGACGGGCTTGTTGCTGGCCGCCTGTGGCGCGCCCGGCGCCGCCCAGCAGGTGACCAACGCCGGTGCGGCGTTCACCGCGGCCGACGCCGCGTCGTACCACCCGGCGGGGACCACCACGCCGATCAAGCACGTGGTGGTGATCTTCGGCGAGAACATCTCGTTCGACCACTACTTCGGCACCTACCCGAAGGCGGCCAACACCGACGGCACGCCGTTCACCGCCGCCCGGCACACGCCGAAGGTCAACGGCCTGTCCGGCAAGCTGCTGACGAACAACCCGAACGCGTACAACCCCAAGCGGCTGGCGCCGTCGCAGGCACTGACCTGCGACCAGAACCACGGCTACTCTGCCGAGCAGAAGGCCGCGAACGGCGGCAAGAACGACAAGTTCGTCGAGTACACCGAGACCGACAAGTGCACCGGGCAGCCCGTCCTGTTCGGTGAGCCGGGCCTGGTGATGGACTACTACGACGGCAACACCGTCACCGCGATGTGGAACTACGCCCAGCACTACGCGATGAGCGACAACTCGTTCGACACCGTGTACGGACCGTCGACCCCGGGCGCGCTGAACCTGATCTCCGGGCAGACCCACGGCGGCCAGGCGTACGACCCGAAGACCGGGCAGCCGACCACCGACGCGTACGCCGTCCAGTCGCCGGACAAGAACGGCATCGGGACAATCACCAACGACCCAGACCCGATCTACGACGACTGCTCGAACAACAACGGCAAGTCCTCGAACAACCTGGCCGGCATGCACGGGCAGAACATCGGTGACCTGCTGAACAAGCAGAACGTCACCTGGGGCTGGTTCCAGGGCGGCTTCAAGCCGACCACGACCACCAACGGCAAGGCCGTCTGCGGCTCGACGCACACCAACATCGGCGGCAACGCGGCGACCGACTACAGCCCGCACCACGAGCCCTTCCAGTACTACAAGTCGACCGCGAACCCGAAGCACCTGCCGCCGTCGTCGGTGGCCGCGATCGGCCACACCGACCAGGCCAACCACCAGTACGACACGTCGGACTTCGACGCGGCGCTGGCGGCGAACAACCTTCCGGCGGTCAGCTTCCTGAAGGCCGGCGAGTACCAGGACGGTCACGCCGGGTACTCCGACCCGCTGGACGAGCAGGCGTTCGTCGTCAAGGAGATCAACGCGCTGCAGAAGTCGCCGGAGTGGAAGTCGACCGCGGTCGTCCTCGCCTACGACGACTCCGACGGCTGGTACGACCACGTGAAGTCCCCGATCGTGAACGGCTCGAACGACGCCGCCCTCGACCAGGCCGCGCTGTGCGGCACCAAGCACGTCGCCGGCGGGTACGCCGACCGCTGCGGCTACGGCCCGCGGCTGCCGCTGCTGGTCGTCTCGCCGTACGCGAAGACCAACCACGTCGACCACGCGCTGACCGACCAGACCTCGGTCCTGAAGTTCATCGAGGACAACTGGCGGACCGGCCGGATCGGTGACCACTCGTTCGACGAGCGGGCCGGCAGCCTGAACAGCATGTTCAGCTGGTGGTCGCACCCGAACACCAAGCAGCTGATCCTCGACCCGAAGACCGGCGCCGTCGTCAGCTAAGCGCTTCCCCGAATGCCCTGGTCGGCGAGGAAGTCGTCGATCAGGGCATTCACTTGTTCTGGGGACTCCAACGCCGCCAGGTGCGCCGATTGTTCGAGCACGACGAAGCGCGCCCCCGGGATCGAATCGGCCATCTCCTCGGTCTCCGCAACCGGGAACGTCGCGTCCTCGGCACCCGCGACGACCAGCACCGGAGTGCGGATCTTCCCGAACAACGCTCGCTGGTCCGGGCGGTTCGGGACCACACTGGTGACCGCGTGCATGCCTGACCGAACGTTCACTGCGGCGGCCAGTTCGTTGACCTTGGCAACGACGTCGGGCTTGTCGCGTTTGGCCGTCGGCCCGAGGAACGCGTCCCGGACCGGGCCTTTGAGCGGCCCACGGATCCCACCCA
This sequence comes from Kribbella sp. WER1, assembly GCF_054189145.1. Lineage (NCBI taxonomy): Bacteria > Bacillati > Actinomycetota > Actinomycetes > Propionibacteriales > Kribbellaceae > Kribbella > Kribbella sp. WER1. The sequence goes on from NZ_CM135186.1 coordinate 6,077,601, forward strand.
GCAGCCGGGCCGCCTGCACGAGGACGCCGTACTCCGCCTTCTGTCTGAGACCGGCCGGTGACGCCGTCGCGTTCATCAGCACGGCGACGCCGATCCGGTCCGGGTGCAGCGCGGCGAACGTACCGCCGATCATCCCGCCCCAGCTGTTGCCGATGACATGCACCGTGTCGGCCTGCAGTTCGTCGACGATCTGAAGGATCACCTCGGCGCACTGCTCGAAGGTGAAGGGCCCCGCCAGCGGTTCGCTCGCGCCGTGCCCCGGCGGATCCACGAGGATCACCTGGAAGCGGTCCTTGAAGTGCGCGGCCTGCGCCGACCAGACAGTGCCGTCCATCAGGAGGCTCGGCCAGCAGAGCATCGCGGGGCCCGACCCGTCGACGCGCAACCGGATCCGGCCCAGCACGGTCCCGACGTACCGATCCATGCCTGAACGGTACTGGTCAGGGCTGCGGAATCGCGGCGTTGAGGCGCGTCGTCAGCGCACGGATCGCGTCGATCAGCTCCGGCGGGTCCTGGACCTCGAACGGCAGGCCGAGGATGCCGAGGTACGCCGCGATCTGGTCGAGTCCGTGCGCGCCGGTCTCGACCAGCGTGGTGGTCTCGTCGATCGCGGTCACCGAGGCGACGTTCGGGCCGTACCGGTCGGCGACCTCCGCGGCGGACGCGTGCACCAGGATCCGCGCCTGGTAGCGGTAGCCGCCGTACGCGACGCCGCGGTTCGTACTGTTCAGCTCCGGTACTTCGCGGGGCGTGAACCGCGGGCCGGTCGGGGTCCGCGGCTCCAGCCGGTCGACGCGGAACGTGCGCCAGTCCTCACGGTCGAGGTCCCACGCGACCAGGTACCACCGCCGCCCGGTGTGCACCAGGCGGTGCGGCTCGGTGCTGCGGGTGGTCGCCGTACCGTCGTGGTTGCGGTAGTCGAAGCGCAGCCGGTAGTGGTCGCGGCAGGCGGCGGCGACGGCCAGCAGTACGTCGGGCTGGACGGACGGGCCGCCCGCGGGCGTGACAGCGACCTGCTGGAGGAGTTCGATCCGGTACCGCAGGCGGGACGGCAGGACCTGCTCCAGCTTGGTCAGGGCGCGGACGGACGCCTCCTCGGTGCCCGCGACGGTGCCGTTGGCCGCGGCGCGCAGACCGACCGCGACGGCGACCGCCTCCTCGTCGTCGAGCAGCAGCGGCGGGAGCGCGGCACCGGCGCCGAGGCGGTAGCCGGCCACGCCCGGTACGGCGTCGACCGGGTAGCCGAGGTTGCGCAGCTTGTCGACGTCCCGGCGGACGGTCCGGACGCCGACGCCGAGCTCACCGGCCAGGGCGGCACCGCTCCACTCCTTGGGCTGCTGCAGGAGGCTCAGGAGCTTGAGCAGTCGTGCGGACGTTTCGATCATTCTCTGATTCTCGCAGCTGGTTAGGACCGGAGATGTCCTAACCAGGCAGGAGAGTAGAGCCATGATCAAGGAATTCAGCATCGACATCCCGCAGAGCACGCTCGACGACCTCGCCGCCAAGCTGGCGAGTGCCCGGTTCCCCGCACCGCTGCCCGGCGACGACTGGACCACCGGCGTCCCGGTGTCCTGGCTGTCGTCGCTGGTCGAGTACTGGCGGACGTCGTACGACTGGCGGGCGGCGGAGGAGGAGCTGAACGCGTACCCGCAGTACCTCGCCGAGATCGACGGGCAGCGGATCCACTTCATCCACGTCCGGTCGGCAGAGCCGAACGCGTTGCCGCTGCTGCTGACGCACGGCTGGCCCGGGTCGATCGTCGAGTTCCTGGACCTGATCGGGCCGCTGACCGACCCAGTGGCGCACGGCGGGCAGGCGTCGGACGCGTTCCATGTGGTGATTCCGGCGCTGCCCGGGTTCGGGTTCTCCGGGCCGACCGTGGACGACAACTGGACGTTCGAACGGATCGCGCGGGCGTGGGTGGCGCTGATGGCGGAGCTCGGGTACGAGAAGTACGGCGTCCAGGGTGGGGACCTCGGCGGATCGGTGTCGCCGGAGGTCGGGCGGGTGGCGCCGGCGGCCGTCGTCGGCGTACACACGAACGGCGGCACGAACCTGCCGCCGCTGCAGATCTCCGACGAGGAGCTGCAGACGCTGACGCCGCTCGAACAGGACAAGATGGCGCGGATCGCGCAGTTCATGAAGGACGAGTTCGGCTACATCTCGATCCAGTCGACCCGGCCACAGACGCTCGGCTACGGACTGGTGGACTCACCGGTCGCGCAGCTGGCCTGGATCATGGACAAGTTCAACGCCTGGACCTGGCCGGGCGATGTGTTGCCGGAGGCAATCATCGGCAAGGACCGGCTGCTCACCAACGTGATGCTGTACTGGCTGACCGGCACCGGCGGGACCGCGGCGTACATCGGGTACGCGCAGCCGCGGTCGTGGGCGCCGCGGCCGAACTCCGGTGTGCCGACCGCGGTGCTCGCCACCGCCCACGACGTCGCGATCCGCCGCTACTGCGAGACCTCCAACACCATCACCCGCTGGACCGACCTCGACCACGGCGGCCACTTCGCCGCCCTCGAGATCCCCGAGGAACTGATCACCGACGTCCGCGAGTTCTTCCACGACCTGCGGGGCTGAGAGGCCCCGGCGCGCTCAGCTGAAGTCTGTCGACCTGGTCAGGTCGGCCCACGCCGCCGCCTCCTCGGCCCGCGACCGCGACGAGCTCTCCGCGAGCGCGAGTGCGTCGCTGCCGAGGAGCAGGCGGAGCGGCGGGTTCTCCAGTTCGACGACCTGCAGGATCGCGCTCGCGGCTCGTGCCGGGTCGCCCGGCTGCTTGCCGTCGGTCTCCAGCCGCCGCCGGTGCATCTCGCCGACCGTCTCCTCGTAGTCCGGGTGCACCTCGTGCAGCTGCATCGACGAGCCGCCCCAGTCGGTCCGGAACCCGCCCGGCTCCACGATCGTCACCTTCACCCCGAACGGCCGGACCTCGTTGTTCAGCACCTCCGAGAAACCCTCGACCGCGAACTTCGCCGTCTGGTAAGCGCCCATCCCCGGCGTCCCACCGGCCCGTCCGCCGATCGACGAGAACTGCAGGAAGTGCCCGCTGCGCTGCTCCCGGAGCACCGGCAGCGCCGCCTTCGTCACGTTCACCACCCCGAACAGGTTCGTCTCGACCTGTGCCCGGAAGTCCGCGTCAGCCATCTCCTCGATCGCCGCACTGTTCGCGTAGCCCGCGTTGTTCGCCACCACGTCCAGCCAGCCGAACTCCTCGACGGCCGTCCGGACGGCGGCCCGCGCGGCGTCGGCGTCCGTCACGTCGAGCGCCACCGCCCGGAGTTGTTCGCCGTACTTCGTGACCAGATCGTCGAGCTGTTCGGGCTTGCGGGCGGTCGCGACAACGCGATCGCCGGCCGCCAGCACCGCCTCGGTCAACGCCCGCCCCAGCCCGCGCGAACTCCCGGTGATCAGCCACACCTTGCTCATCTCTGCGTCCTAACTAACCAGTTGGTTGGATCTGATCTCCATCTAACCAACCGGTTGGTTATAAATCAACCAACCGGTTGGTTGGTAGGCTGCGACGCATGGAACGCAACGCAGACCGGACCCGCGCCCGCATCCTGGAGGCCGCCACCGAGGAGTTCGCCGCCCGCGGCATCGGCGGTGCGCGGATCAACCGGATCGCCGAGGTGGCCGGCTGCAACAAGGCGATGCTGTACGCGTACTACGGCAACAAGGACGAGCTGTTCGACGCGGTGTTCAGCGCGTCACTGGACAAGTACCTCGACGAGGTCGGGTTCGACGTGGACGACCTGCCGGCCTACGCGGGGAAGGTGTTCGACTACTTCGAGGACCATCCGGACCGGCTGCGGCTGTCGGTCTGGTACCGGCTGGAGCGGCCGGACGGGCGTCCGCTGGAGGCGATCATCGCGGTCAACCAGCGCCGGCTGGAGGAACTGCAGCGGGGGATGCGGCGACGGAGCGTGTCCAGGCGGTTCACCCCGGTGAGCCTGCTGTCGCTGATCCAGGCGATCGCGACCAGCTGGTCGTCGATGAACCCGGAGTACGGCGCGGAGCTCCCGGCGGCGAAGGTGCGGCGCACGGCGGTGGTGACCGCCGTGGAGCGGATTCTCAGCTAACTCATTGGTTCAGCCGATGGAGTTCTCAGTCTGGCGCGGTCTACTCGTATCAGAGGGAATTGGGCCGAGGAGGGCGACAGCAATGAACGAGAGCGCTGGACCGGGACCGTACAACGGTGGGCAGGCGCCGTACGGCGGACAGGGTGGGCACCAGCAGTACCCACAGGGGCCGTACCAGCAAGGGCCGTACCAGCAGGGCCCGTACCAGCCGGGTGCGCAGTACCAGCAGGCCGTGAACGGGCCGCAGTACCAGCCCGGGCCGTACGGTCCGCAGTACCCGTTCGGTGCGCCGCCGCAGCCGCCGAAGAAGCACCGGCGCCGGCTGCTCGGTGCCGGGGCGCTCGGGCTGGCCGCGGTGCTCGTCGCCGGATCGGTTGCCTGGGGCATCGACCAGCGGGCCGACGGGCACAACTCGGAGCTGTCGCAGAAGGCGTTCGACGCCTCGTCCGTCGCGGCGAGCATCTCGCCCGGGCTGGTCGACGTGAACACCGTGCTCGGGTACGAGAATGCGCGGGCGGCGGGCACCGGGATCGTGCTCACCTCCGACGGCGAGGTACTCACCAACCACCACGTGATCGAGGGCGCGACGTCCATCACGGTCACCGACATCGGCAACGGGAAGACCTACACGGCCGGCGTCGTCGGGTACGACGAGGCGCACGACATCGCCGTACTGAAGCTGAAGGACGCGTCCGGGCTGCAGACCGCGAAGACCGGGAACTCCGACCAGGTCAAGCTCGGCGACCAGGTCGTCGGGGTCGGGAACGCGGGCGGCGCCGGCGGTACGCCGAGCTACGCGGCCGGCAAGGTCACCGGGCTGAACCAGGCGATCACCGCGACCGACCAGAACGGGCAGGACCCGGAGAACCTCACGGGCCTGATCCAGACCGACGCGAACATCCAGGCCGGCGACTCCGGCGGCCCGCTGGTGAACTCCGGCGGCCAGGTGGTCGGTGTCGACGTGGCCGGCAACGGCGGCAGCAACGGCGGGCAGGGGCGTCCGGGGCAGAGCTCGGTGTCGACCGCTCAGGCCGCCACCGCGACGCTCGCCGCGTGGGGCGACGGGAACGGCAACGGCAACGGGAACGGTGACGGGTTCCCGTTCGGCAACGGCAACGGTTACGGCAATGGTTATGGAAATGGGTACGGGAACGGGAACGGCTCGGGCGACGGGTCCGGGAACAGCGACGGGTCGGGGAACGGGAACGGCTCGGGGAGCGGGACCGGGACGACGACCGAGGGGTACGCGATCCCGATCAACCAGGCGCTCGACATCGCCAAGCAGATCGAGAACGGGAAGTCTTCCACGTCGGTGCACATCGGCGACTCGGCGATGCTCGGGGTCTCGGTCGTGACCAGCACCGGTACCACCGGCGCGGTCGTCGGCGACGTACTCTCGACCGGCAACGCGAGCGCAGCCGGCATCACCGCCGGCGACGTGATCACCTCGTTCGCCGGTCACACGGTCGAGTCGCCCGACGCGCTGTCCGCGCTGCTCAACAAGCAACACCCGGGCGACAAGGTCGAGGTCGGCTGGACCGACCAGAACGGCCAGACCCACAAGGCCACCGTCCAACTCATCCAAGGCCCGGTCCGCTAGGCCCAGCGCACCCCCTCGCTCCCAGCGGACCGCCGATCGGACCCGCCGCTCCTCCTCCCCCTCGGAGCGCCGGGTCCGATCACTTGTGTCCGTCGAGTCGTGGAACGAGGTCGCGTTTTCTCGCCGAACTCCACGACTCGGCGAAGCCGGCGCGAACCATCCGCCACGAGTCGGCGTGCGTCAGGTGAGCGCGTCGAGGAAGTGCGGGTGTGCCGGCGCCCAGCCGAGGCTGCGTGCGCGGGCGTTCGAGCCCCCGCGAGCCCACGGCGTGCGCGTGGATCCGCCCGGCGCCGCCGAGGCCGACCCGCCGGATAGCGCCGGCACGGCCGACCCGCCGGACGGTGCCGGTACGGGCGACGGCCCGGGTGGTGCTGGTGTGGGCGACGGTCCCGGCGGTGCTGGTGCGGGAGCGCCTACGGAGTCGGCGAACGCCGGGGCCCAGGTGGAGGCGGGGAGGGGGTGGTTGTCGACGATGTTCAGCGGGCCTGAGGGCCAGGTGAGGGCTTCGAGGGCGGCTTGGGCGGCGTCTTCGACGTGCAGGAAGCTGGTGATGTCGGGGCCGGTGGGGAGTGGGGTGGTCGCCATCAGGCCGCCTTTGGTGTACCAGGTGCCGGGGCCGTAGAGCAGGCCGTAACGCAGGGCGACCCACTCCGGGGCCTCCGCGGTGATCGTCTCCAGCGTGGCGACGGCGTCGACCGTGGCACGGCGGGCCTCGTCGGTGGAGCGGACGTCCAGCGGCGTGGACTCGTCGGCCGGCGTGGAACCGGGCTCGTAGGCCCACGCGATGCTCTGCGCGACCACCCGGCGTACTCCGGCCGCGAGCGCGGCGTCCACCAGGTTGCGGGTGCCTTCGCGCCGGATCCGGCTGTTCGCGGCGAAGTCCCGCGTCCCGAGGTCCGTCAACTGGTGGATCACCACCTCCGGCCGCGCCGCGGCCACCAGTTCGTGCAACCCGTCCCGGTCGTACACGTCCCCGGCCACCCACCCCGGGCTGTTCCCGCCCCGCCGGCTGAGCGCGGTCACTTGGTGGCCTCCGGCAACGAGGAGCGGAACCAGCAGCCGGCCGACGGCGCCGGACGCACCGGCCACGAAGATCCTCATGCGCACCACGGTAGGGAATCCACCGCCGCGACCCCTGGTCCAATCGGTGAGCGGTTTCCCGGTCCATTTCCGCCGCGGTGAACAAGCGTTTACGATTCCTGAGTAAACAGCAGTTCACCCCTGTGAGGATCCGCTTGCCTGCCCGTCCCCGCCTGATTCTGTCCGCGCTCGCGTTCTGTGGTGTGCTGGTCTCGGTCAGTCAGACCATCGTCGTCCCGCTGCTCCCGTCCCTGCCCGCGATCACCCACAGCCCCGCGTCCGACGTCAGTTGGCTGATCACCGTCACGCTGCTGACCGGCGCGGTCTTCACCCCGCTGCTCGGCCGGGCCGGCGACATGTACGGCAAGCGCCGCGTACTGCTGATCGCGCTCTGCTCGATGGTCGTCGGCTCGCTGCTCTGCGCGACCAGCTCGAACCTGACCGTGCTGATCGTCGGTCGCGCGTTCCAGGGCGCCGCGGTCGCCGTCGTCCCGCTCGGGATCAGCATCCTGCGCGACGAGTTGCCGCCGCGCCGGGTGATCCCGGCGATCGCGATCATGAGCTCGACGCTCGGCATCGGCGCCGCGTTCGGTATCCCGGCCGCGACGCTCGTGGTCCAGTACGCGAACTGGCACACGATGTTCTGGATCAACCTCGGTCTCGGCCTGCTGGACATCGTCCTGGTGCTGCTGATCGTCCCGGAGTCCGCGGTCCGCAGTAGCGGGCGGTTCGACGTGGTCGGCGCGCTCGGGCTGAGTGCCTTCCTGGTCTGCCTGCTGCTCGCGGTCTCGAAGAGCAGCACCTGGAGTACGCCGGCCCTCGTCGGGCTGTACGCCGTCGCGGTGCTGCTGGTCCCGCTGTGGGGGTGGTACGAGCTGCGCACGATCAGCCCGCTCGTCGACCTGCGGGTGTCGGCGCGGCCCGCCGTACTGTTCACCAATCTGAGCGCGTTGCTGATCGGCTTCGCGTTCTACGCCAACTCGCTCTCCACGGCGCAGCTGGTGCAGGAGCCGAAGTGGACGGGGTACGGGCTGGGCGAACCGATCGTGGTCAGCGGACTGTGCCTGCTCCCGGGTGGTGTCGCGATGGTGCTGCTGTCGCCGGTGTCCGCCCGGATCTCCACCGCGAAGGGACCCCGGTTCACGCTGGGGATCGCGTCGGTGATCATGGCGGCCGGGTACGTCGTACGCCTGTTCACCAGCGGCAGCGTCGCCGGGATCGTGGTCGGCGCGACCGTGGTCAGTGCGGGAACGGCCGTGGCGTACTCGGCACTTCCGGCGCTGATCATGCATGCTGTGCCGGTGACCGAAACCGCCGCGGCGAACGGCCTCAACACGCTCATGCGCACGATCGGGCAGGCGATCTGCAGCACGATCGTCGCGACCGTCCTGGCGAACGTGACGATCTCCGAGGCCGGAAAGATCGCGCCCGCGCTGTCGGCGTACCTGATCGTGTTCGTGATCGCGGGGATCGCGGCCGCGGTCGCCGCCGGGCTGGTGCTGTTGATCCCGGTCCGCCGCCCGGAGCCGGCGTACGAGGTGACGACGCCGTGACCGATCCCGGGCGTCCGTCGATCCTCCGGGCCGCCCGGAAGGCGTTCGCGCGGGAGTCGTACGAGAAGGTCACGCTCCGCGGAGTGGCCGCGGACGCGGGCGTCAGCGCGGCACTGATCGTGAAGTACTTCGGCAGCAAGGAAGCGCTGTTCGAGCAGGTCGCGGACTTCAGCGAGGCGGCGCAGCTGCTGCTCGCGGCCCCGAACGAGCGGCTCGGCGAGCACGCCGTCCGGACCATCGTCGAGTACCGGCGCGAGAACGATCAGGACCTGCTGGTCCGGGTCGTGTTCGCGGCCGGCAAGGGCGACGAGCGGGCGCAGATCCGCGAGCACTTCCGCGACCAGGTGACGCGTGCCTTCGTGGCCCGGCTGACCGGTCCCGACGCCGCGCTCCGCGGCGCGCTGATCACCGCGCACCTCGTCGGCCTGGGCGCGCTGCTGGCGCTGGACAAGACCGGCCCGACCGCGGCCGCGAGCCCGGAGACGATCGCCGCCCTCTACGCTCCGGCGATCCAGCAGCTCATCCACTGATTGAACATCCGTCCTAGAATGTGGACGGAGGACTTGGCGGACGATGTGACGCCACTAACATGGAGCATCCAGGCCGAGAGGCGCTGCAACGGGCTCAGGTCCGCCACGCTCGACCTGGGTATCGACTGCAAGGGCGCCTCCGGAGAGTTTCTTCTGGAGGGGTTGGCAGATGAGTGAAGCCGCGCTGCGGGAGCTGCTGGATCAGCGGATCGCGGTCCTCGACGGCGCGTGGGGCACGATGCTGCAGGGCGCGAAGCTGCAGACCGCCGACTATCAGGGCGATCGCTTCGGCGGGCACACGCACGACGTCACCGGTGACCCGGACCTGCTGAACCTGACGCGTCCGGACGTGATCCTCGACGTCCACCGGCAGTACCTGGCCGCCGGCGCCGACATCACCACCACGAACACGTTCACCGCGACCAGCATCGGCCAGGCCGACTACGGCCTGCAGGAGTACGTCCACGAGATGAACGTGGCCGGTGCGCGCCTGGCCCGGCAGGCCGCCGACGAGTGTGAAGGCCGGAAGTTCGTCGCCGGGTCGATCGGCCCGCTGAACGTGACGCTCTCGCTGAGCCCACGTGTCGAGGACCCGTCGTACCGCGCGGTGTCGTTCGAGCAGGTGAAGGACGCGTACGCCGGGCAGATCGCGGCGCTCGCCGAGGGCGGCGTCGACCTGCTGCTGATCGAGACGATCTTCGACACGATGAACGCGAAGGCGGCCGTCGCCGCGGCCCGCGAGGTCGCGCCGGAGCTGCCGTTGTGGATCTCGGTGACGATCGTCGACCTGAGCGGCCGGACGCTGTCCGGGCAGACCGTCGAGGCGTTCTGGAGCTCGGTCGAGCACGCGAAGCCACTGGTCGTCGGCGTGAACTGCTCGCTCGGCGCCGCCGAGATGCGCCCGCACGTCGCCGACCTCGCCCGGTTCGCGGACACCTACGTCGCCTCGCACCCGAACGCCGGCCTTCCGAACGCCTTCGGCGGGTACGACGAGACGCCCGAGCAGACGGCCGCGATGCTCGAGGAGTTCGCGCAGTCCGGCCTGGTGAACGTCGTCGGCGGCTGCTGCGGTACGACGCCCGCGCACATCGAGCGGATCGCGCAGGCGGTCGAGAAGCTGCCGCCGCGGACCGTCGTACCGGCCGATCACACCACCCGGTTCTCCGGGCTGGAGCCGTTCAAGATCGGCGCGGACACCGGGTTCGTGATGATCGGTGAGCGGACCAACGTGACCGGGTCGGCGAAGTTCCGCCGGCTGATCGAGGGCGACGACCACCAGGCCGCGGTCGACGTGGCACTGGAGCAGGTCCGCGGCGGCGCGAACCTGCTGGACGTGAACATGGACGCCGACCTGCTGGACAGCGAGCAGGCGATGACCACGTTCCTGAACCTGATCGCGACCGAGCCCGAGGTGGCCCGGATCCCGATCATGGTCGACAGCTCGAAGTGGTCGGTGCTGGAGACCGGGCTGAAACACGTGCAGGGCAAGGGCGTCGTGAACTCGATCAGCCTGAAGGAGGGCGAGGAGCAGTTCCTCGACCACGCCCGGCAGATCATGAGCTACGGCGCCGGCGCGGTGGTGATGGCGTTCGACGAGCAGGGGCAGGCGGACACCGTCGAGCGCAAGGTGCAGATCTGCGGGCGGGCGTACGACCTGCTGACCGGGATCGGCTTCCCGGCCGAGGACATCATCTTCGACCCGAACGTGCTCGCGGTCGCGACCGGGATGTCCGAGCACAACGCGTACGCGAAGAACTTCATCGACGCGCTGCCGTTGATCAAGCAGCGCTGTCCGGGTGTGCACATCAGCGGCGGCATCTCGAACCTGTCGTTCTCGTTCCGCGGCAACGACGTCGTCCGCGAGGCGATGCACTCGGCGTTCCTGTACCACGCGGGCAAGGTCGGACTGGACATGGGCATCGTGAACGCCGGCCAGCTGGCGGTCTACGAGGACATCCCGAAGGACCTGCTGGAGCTGGTCGAGGACGTGATCTTCGACCGCCGCGACGACGCCACCGACCGGCTGGTCGAGTTCGCGGAAACCGTGAAGGGCAAGGGGAAACAGCGCGAGGTCGACCTGTCCTGGCGCGAGGGCACGGTCGAGGAGCGGCTGTCGCACGCGCTCGTGCACGGCATCGTCGACTACATCGAGGCCGACACCGAGGAGGCGCGGCAGCAGCTGCCACGGCCGCTCGAGGTGATCGAGGGCCCGTTGATGGACGGGATGAAGATCGTCGGCGACCTGTTCGGCGCGGGCAAGATGTTCCTGCCCCAGGTGGTGAAGAGCGCGCGGGTGATGAAGCGGTCGGTCGCGTACCTCGAGCCGTTCATGGAGGAGGAGAAGGAGCAGGCCCGGCGTGAGGGTCGCGCGGAGCTGGTGCGCGGCCAGGGCAAGGTCGTGCTCGCGACCGTGAAGGGCGACGTCCACGACATCGGCAAGAACATCGTCGGGGTGGTGCTCGGCTGCAACAACTACGAGGTGATCGACCTCGGCGTGATGGTGCCCGCGGCAAGGATCCTCGACACGGCCGTTGCCGAAGGCGCCGATGCGGTCGGCCTGTCCGGCCTGATCACGCCGTCGCTGGACGAGATGGTGTCGGTGGCGACCGAGATGCAGCGCCGCGGGCTGAAGCTGCCGTTGCTGATCGGCGGTGCGACGACGTCGAAGCAGCACACCGCGGTCCGGATCGCCCCGGCGTACGAGAACACCACCGTGCACGTGCTGGACGCGTCCCGGGTGGTCGGTGTGGTGTCCGACCTGCTCGACGACGACCGCGCCGAACAGCTTGCCAAGAGCAACAGTATCGAGCAGGAGCGGCTCCGCGAGCAGCACGCGAACAAGCAGCGCGCGCCGATGCTGACCCTGGCCGAGGCGCGGGCGAACAAGGAGCCGGTGGAGTACGGCGAGCTGCCGGTGCCGGCGTTCACCGGGCTGAAGCGGGTGTCGCCGTCGATCGAGACGCTGCGCGCGATGGTCGACTGGCAGTTCCTGTTCCTGGCCTGGGAACTGAAGGGCAAGTACCCGGCGATCCTCGAGCAGCCGGTGGCGCGCGAGCTGTTCGACGACGCGAACACATTGCTGGACGAGATCATCGCGAACGGTTCGTTCACTGCCGAAGGTGTGTACGGGTTCTGGCCGGCGCACAGCGAGGGCGACGACATCGTGCTGGACGGGCTCGACCGGTCGTTCCCGATGCTGCGGCAGCAGACCGAGAAGCCGGCCGGGCGGGCCAACCGCTGCCTGGCCGACTACATCGCGCCGGCCGGCGACCACCTCGGCGGGTTCGGGGTCGCGATCCACGGCGCCGAGACGCTGGCGAAGTCGTACGAGGACCGCAACGACGACTACAAGGCGATCATGGTGAAGGCGCTGGCCGACCGGCTGGCGGAGGCGTTCGCGGAGTGGATCCACCTGGAGGCTCGGAAGGCCTGGTTCGAGCCGGACGCGCAGCCGGTGCTGGAGGACCTGCACGCGGAGCGGTTCCGCGGGATCCGGCCGGCCCTCGGGTACCCGGCGAGCCCGGACCACACCGAGAAGCAGGACCTGTTCGAGCTGCTCGAGGCGGAGCAGCTCGGGCTCGGGCTGACCGAGTCGTACGCGATGACGCCGGCCGCGGCGGTCAGCGGCCTGATCTTCGCGAGCCCGGCCGCGCGCTACTTCAGTGTCGGCCGCCTTGGCCGCGACCAGATCGCAGACTACGCAGTACGGCGCGGACTCCCGACGGACGAGGTTGAGCGCTGGCTCCGTCCGAATCTGGCGTACGACCCGGAGTAGGCGACCCCAGCGCCGGGTCCTTGGCCAGGCCGGCGGCCCGGTCGCCGGCCGGACCGGGCCGTCCTTCGGTCGTCTGCCGGACGGCCGCGGCCAGCTTCCGGGTCGCGACGGTGGCCGGCGACTCCGGCGTACCGCTACCGGGGTTGCGAGCGTCGACCGCGGACTTGAACTGGGTGCGGAGCCGGTCGCCGAGGACCACCCGCTCGTCGCGGGTCAGTTTGCCGCCGCCGGGCAGCTTGCCGACCAGGGCAGCCCAGCGGTAGTCGGGCTTCATCCGGATCAGGTCCTCGCACGTGCCGACGTACGTCGGTTCCTCGCCGTTCTGGCGGGCGATCTCGGTGAGGACGTCGCGGGTGGCGTCGGCGGCCGGGCCGCGGCCGTGGTAGTCGAAGTGCGGCTCCGGGACGTCCGCGGGCGACATCAGCCCGGCGGAGTCGCTGCTCTGCCAGACGTGCTGCAGCCGCTCCTGCGTCCAGACGTCGGCGAGGCCGCCGTTGAGGTCGGCGTCCGCCTGGACGACCGGGTGGAAGTCGGCCAGCGGAGTGAGCAGGCCGGTCGCCTGGGACGCCACGTAGCCGGTCGCCTCGACCAGCGTGTCCCAGCGCTCCTGGTGCTGTTCCGGGGTCGGCTGTTCCGGGGGTTGCTGGATCGCGTCGACGTGTTCGCGGAGCATGAACAGGTAGTACTGCGCGCCGTTCATCCCGGACTCCGATGTCGTCACGCTCGGCATCCGGTCGCCGTCGCGGACCATCACCTCGCCGTCCCAGCGCGTGTCCACGCCGTTCGGCCCGGCGACGCCGACGATCGACTCCGCCCAGGCACTCGCCGGGGAGTCGTAGGGGAGCAGCTCGGCCATGGTTCTCCTGCCAGATCTCGACGGCACCCGGAGCAAGCGTAGGTTGCCGCGAGGGCCACTAGGCTGAGGAAATGAGCGTCAGGCCTGCAACCGCTGCGGACGCCGGGGCGATCGCCGCGATCTGGTACGCCGGCTGGCGCGACGGGCACCTCGGGCACGTGCCGGAGGCGCTGGTCGCCGTACGCACCGAGGAGTCGTTCGGGACCCGCGCCGCGGAACGGATCGCGGACGCCACGGTCGCCGTCGTCGGGGACGTGGTCGCCGGATTCGTGATCGTGGTGAACGATGAAGTCGAGCAGGTGTACGTCGGCGGCGCGCACCGCGGGTCCGGGATCGCCGGGACGCTGCTCGCCGAGGCGGAACGGCAGGTCCGGGCGAACGGGTACGGCGAGGCCTGGCTGGCCGTCGCCACCGGGAACGCGCGCGCCCGCCGGTTCTACGAGCGCCAGGGCTGGACCGACCGCGGCCCGTTCGACTACCCGGCGGTGGTCGGTCGCGGAACGTTGCCGGTGCCGTGTCACCGCTACGTGAAAGCGGTCTGATCCGCAGGATTCCCCTTGTCCCGCGGCCGGGCGGGCCGGAACGGGGTTAGCGTGCCCTGGCAAGCATTCCCGTTCTGAAGAGGTCACCCATGGCATTCCGTTCCTGGCGCCGGCCGTCCCGGCGGATGGTCCTGACCAGCGTCGCCGCGGTCGCGATGACGTCGGTCGTCGGCGGGGTCGCGTACTCGGCCGGCGTCGCCACCCAGCAGCCGGCCATCCAGACGTCGACGCCGCGCAGCGAGAACCAGGTCACCAACCTCGACGTCCTGCGGCAGCAGCTCCGCAACTACTACGGCGACCCGCTCGGCACCGGCACGTTCGGCGCGGACAGCAACTACGCCAAGGAGGCCCGCTCGGTGGCGGCCGCCGGGACCCGCTGGATCTCCGTCCCGCACCACACCCGCAAGACGAAGGCGATCCTCCTCGACGTCGACGACACCGCGCTCGCCACCTGGAACTACGAGCTGGCCAGCAACTGGGCGTACAACCCGGCGACCAACGCGGACTACGTGCTGAACCAGAGGTTCCCGGCCGTGCCCGGCATGGTGGATATGGTGAAGACCGCCGAGCGCGAGGGGTACGCGATCTTCTTCCTGACCGGCCGCGGCGCCGCGCAGGAGCAGGCCACGCTGGGCAACCTGACCGCGGACGGCGTCGGCGTGGACGCCGGCTTCCCGAAGCCGACGACGCTGAGCAACGGCGAGGACGGCCTGTTCACCAAGCCGGCCGTCGCCGACTACCCGGACTACCTGAAGCAGGCCTGCGCCGCCGACCCGAACGGCTCGTGTACGACGATCCACTACAAGTCGGCCACCCGCGCGCACATCGAGTCCCTCGGCTACGAGATCGTCGCCAACTTCGGCGACCAGTTCTCCGACCTCAAGGGCGGTTACGCCGACCGCACGTTCAAGCTGCCGAACCCGAACTACTACCTGCCCTAATCCCTAGGGGCGCGGCAGGACGCCGTACAGCAAGGTCCGCAAGCCGCCGGCGAGGGACGGCTCGAAGGCCATCCGGATCGCCTCCAGCGACGGGTCGGCCTCGTAGGCGGCGAGGATCGCGGGGACGGGGTGGGAGTGGCTCCAGATCGCACCGGCGAGCAGACTGCCGGTGGCGATGAACTGGCCCGCCCCGTCCGCGCCGAGCTCCGGCAGCAGTGCGGCCACGGCCGCGATCATCTGCTCGTAACTGACCGCGGCGGCGCGCTTGAACGCCAGCGCCGTCTCGGTCGTGATGTTCCGCTCCAGCACCGCCGCCTGCGCACTGATCAGGTCGCAGAGCACCGGCCGCTTCGTCAGCGTGCCGACGACGGCGGTGACCAGCTGCTCCGCGCGGTCCTCGCGCGGCAGCCCCGGTGAGATCTCGGACAGCGCCGCCGACAGGTCCGCCACCCACTCCGTCAGCTGACTGCTC
The DNA here is from genome assembly GCF_054189145.1 of Kribbella sp. WER1. NCBI lineage: Bacteria > Bacillati > Actinomycetota > Actinomycetes > Propionibacteriales > Kribbellaceae > Kribbella > Kribbella sp. WER1. The sequence continues at coordinate 6,093,038 of NZ_CM135186.1, forward strand.
GACAGCTCGAGCAGGACGGCCTCGCGGGAGTCGAAGTACTTCAGCACGTTCGACTTCGCCAGGCCGACGCGCCGGCTCAGCTCGTTCAGGCTGAGATCCGCGACCGGCATCTCGGTCAGCATCGTGGCCGCGGTCGCGAGGATCGCCCGCCGCCGCTCGGCCCGCTGCTCCGCGCTCCGGGCGCGCTGGAAAGTCATGCCGCCCAGTCTACAGACCGACGGTCTGTTGTTATCGCACCATCGGTCTGATAACGTCGGTGCCGTAACAGACCATCAGTCTCTTATGGAGCGTGCAGCATGTACGACGTCCCCGACCAGACCGGCAAACTCGTTGTCGTGACCGGTGCCAACAGCGGCACCGGCAAGGAGGCCACCAAGCGCCTCGCCGCCGCCGGCGCCCGCGTGGTGATGGCGGTCCGTACTCCGGCCAAGGGCGAGGCGGCCCGCGCCGAGATCCTCGCCGAGCACCAGGACGCCCGGCTCGAGGTCCGCCGGATCGACCTCGCCGACCTCGACTCGGTGCGGGAGTTCGCCGAGCAACTCGCGGCCGACGAGCCGCACCTGGACGTGCTGGTGAACAACGCCGGCGTGATGACCCCGCCGAGCCGGTTCGGGACCAAGGACGGGTTCGAGCTGCAGTTCGGGTCGAACTACCTCGGCCCGTTCGCGCTCACGGTCCAGTTGCTGCCGCTGCTCCTGGCCGCCCCGGCTCCGCGGATCGCGACCATGTCCAGCGGGGCGGCGTACTTCGGCCGGATCGACTTCGACGACCTGCAGTGGCAGACGCGGCGGTACCGGCGGACAGCGTCGTACGCGCAGTCCAAGCTCGCCGACCTGATCCTGAGCAACCACCTCGCGAAGCTGTCGGACGAGCGCGGCTGGAGTCTGGTCAGCGTCGCGGCGCACCCCGGGTACACGCGCACCAACCTGCAGACGGCAGGTGCCGCGCTCGGCCGGGAGCGTCCGTCGACGGTGAACCGGCTGATGATGCGCTACAACCCGCTGCCGAAGCAGGACGTGGAGACCGGTACTGAGCCGCTGCTGTTCGCGGCCACCGACGCCACGGCCAGGTCGGGGGAGTATTACGGTCCCGACGGCGTCTTCGGGCTGGTCGGGAAGACCACTCTGGTCCGGAACCCGAAGACCGCCACCGACCCGGCCACCAACGCTCGCCTGTGGCAGGTCTCCGAGACCCTGACGGGAGTCGCGTTGCCCTCTATGCTCCAGAAGTGAGCGAGTGGTCCAGTGGGGGAATCTACGAGTCTTACGTCGGCCGTTGGAGCCGTCTGGTCGCGTCCGAGTTCATCGGCTGGCTGGATCAACCGCCGGGGCAGCGTTGGCTGGACGTCGGCTGCGGTACCGGCGCCCTGACCAGCACCATCCTCGCGGCGGCGGATCCGGCCGCGGTACTCGGCGTCGATCCGTCCGAGGGGTTCATCGAGTACGCGCAACAGACCGTCGACGATCCGCGGGCCGCGTTCGAGGTGCGGTCCGCGGCCGAGCTGCCGGATGGCCCGTACGACGTGGTCGTCGCCGGGCTGGTGCTGAACTTCGTCCCGAAACGGGTCGAGGCGCTGCGCCGGATGCGCGAGATCGGCGACACGGTCGCCGTCTACGTCTGGGACTACGCGGGCGGGATGCAGCTGATGCGGTACTTCTTCGATGCGATGACCGAGATCCGCCCGCAGGACCGCGAGGTCGACGAGGGCCGCCGGTTCCCGTTCTGCACGGCCGAAGGCCTGGAACGGCTGTTCGGCGAGGCCGGATACCCGGACGTGCGGACGCGGGAGATCGTCGTACCGACGGTGTTCGCGTCGTTCGACGACTACTGGCAACCGTTCCTCGGCGGCCAGGGCGTCGCACCGGCATACCTCCGCAGCCTGCCCGTCACCGACCAGGAGGCCCTCCGAGAGGCCGTACACGAACGCCTACCGATCGCCCCAGACGGCTCCATCAGACTGACCGCCCGCGCGTGGGCTGCCGCGGGTTGACCATGTCAAAACTCGGCGTTCGGCTCCGTCTTGTTGGTGAGAGGAGAGCGCCGATGAAGTTTCTGCTGATCCTGCAGGGGGTTGGGGATCCGGGGTTGCCGCGGGACGAGTTCGAGCGGGCCGCCGGGGGTGCCGGGGAGCTGGTAGCCGGGGAGTTGCTTGCTGATCCGCAGTTGGCGGTTCGGCTGCCGGCCGGTGAGCCCTCCGGTATCGACGGGTATTACGTGATCGACGTCGAGGATCGAGAGCGTGCCGTCGAGCTCGCCCGGCTGCTGCCGGATGCGCGCGCCGGCGGCCGCTCTGTCGAGATCCGCGCGTTGATGCACGCGGCCGGTGAGGACCTCTAGACCACGTCGAACCACAGGCTGGTCGCCAGCGGCGTCTCCGTGACGCTTCGGCGTTCCAGCCGGACCGTCCGGCCGCCCGGGTGGTCGAACAGCCGCGTCCCGTCGCCGAGCATCACGGGGGCGTACAGCACCAGGACCTCGTCGAGTTCGCCCGCCTCGATGCACTGCTTGGCGATGCTCGCGCCCATCACGTTGACGTACCGGTCCCCGGCCGACTCCTTCGCCAACGCCAGCGCCTTCGCGAAATCGTCGACGTACATCAGACCAGGTCGCGCCGGGGCCGGGCGGTGCGTGACGACGTACTCCGGGCCGTCGAAGCCGCCGCCGAACGCCTCGCCCTCGTTCGGCTCGCCCTTGTGCGGGTCGTCGCCGTCGTGCGTGCGGCGGCCGACCAGGATCGCGCCGATCCGCGGCACCAGCTCGTCGACCTCCGGGTTCGGGCCGAGGTACGGGCGCATCCACTGCATGTCGCCGCCCGGTCCGGTGATGAAGCCGTCCACCGACAACGTCACGGAGTACAGCACCTTCGCCATGGTCGTTTCCTCTCGTTCGGGATGGTGCCTGTTGAGACGAGCGGCGGGCGGAAAACTCATCGCTATTCGGTCCGGACCGGTCCATGATGGCGGGTACATGACAACTCGGACGGACTGGATCGAAGTAGCGTGCGACGAGTCGGGGTTCTCCGGAACCAACCTGCTCGACCCCGCCTCGCCCGTCATCACGCATGCCAGCGTCGTCCTCGACGTGTCCGCGGCCGCCGACGTGATCGCCGTCCTGCGGACCAGCCTGCGCCGGAGTTCGGAGTACAAGTCCAACCAGCTCCTGCGCCCCGAGCAGCGGCCCGCTCTCGAGTGGTTGCTGACCACCCTGCGCGGGCAGGCGCATGTGCACGCGATCGACAAGACCGCGTACGTCGCCGCCCGCGTGTTCGAGCTGTTCACCGAGGAGCCGACGTACGGCGCGGGCACCAGCCTCGGATCGGACCACACGGAGGATGCCGTGGCGCTCCGGCACCGGACCGGGTTCCTGGCGGCATTCGTCGAGCTGACCCGGACGAAACGGGTGCGGCTGATGGATCATGCGGCCGTCGACCGGTTCTTCGCGACGATGCCGGCCGACGTACCGTCGTTGCGGGCGGTGACCCGGGCCCGGGTCGAGGCGGTCATGCAGCGGCTGATCGACGAGGACCCGGAGCTCCCGCCGCCGCTGGAGCCGTTGGTCCCGGCGCTCGCCGAGACGGTCCTGTACTGGAGTGCCGGCGGGCGTTCGGTCGCCGTCGTGCACGACGAGCAGAGCGCGTTGACACCCAGCCGGGTGGAACGGGTCGGCGCCTTCCTCGCGGCGGAGGTGCAGCCGGCGCCGCTGCGGTCGTTCGTGCAGGTCGACTCGCGGGAGGACCCGCGGGTCCAGGTCGCCGACTTCCTGGCGGGGATCGCGCGTCGCCGGAAGCCGGACCTCGAGGAACTGCTGGAGCCCTACACCTGCGCGGCTTCCTGAGCTTCGACGAAGTCCTCCCAGGTGTGCGTTCCGACCGTCGCGCCGGACAACGTCAGGTTGCCGCCCGCGCGGTACACCTTGCCCGCCTTGCCCGGGACGCGGACCGGCAGCGACAGCCGATGCTTGCCGGTGGCCCGTAGATAGTCGTGGGCCAGCTCCGGCAACGTGTAGACCTTCGGCCCGACCAGGTCGGCGACCAGGCCCTGCGGCTCGCCGAGGACGAGCTCGGCCAGCCGTGCGGCCACGTCCCGGCCGTCGACCGGCTGGAACCGGATCCCGCCCGGCATCGGCATCACCGGCAGCTTCGCCATCGCCTGCACCGTCGTCCAGGCGAACTCGTGCAGCTGCGCGACCCGCAGTACGGTCGACGGGATCTTGGCGTTGCGGACGGCCTGTTCGGCGCCGAGCTTGGACTTGAAGTAGCCGAACGGCAGCTGGTCGACCGCGGTCACCGAGATGTGCACGAGGTGCCCGACCTTCGCCCGCTCGGCCGCCGCGACCAGGTTGGCGGTGGTGGTCTCGTCGCCCTTGGGTGCCCCGGCCAGGTGGAGTACGACGTCGACGCCGTCCAGTGCCGCGTCGAGTCCGTCGCCGGTCAGCAGGTCCACGGCCAGGTACTCGACACCGTCGCCGCGGTCGCTCGCGTGCCGGCTGAGGACGCGGACCCTGCACCCGGCCGCCTGCAGCAGCGGCACGACCTGCCGGCCGATCCGTCCGGTACCGCCGGTCACCAGCACTGTGCTCATGATTTCCGCTCCGTTCTCGGGGTTCTGTAGCGCTGACGGAGCCCGGTGGGGCGAGTGTGACCGGATGTGAGCTGGAATACATCCAGGCAAAATGTCGAGGGCCTGTCGATGCCTCCGACGTCCGGGGTGAATCGGCACAAACAGGAGGTTCTGAGATGAAGTACGTGGTCCTGATCCACTCCAACCCGCAACCGTGGGGACACCCGACGATCGACTTCACCGAGGTCGGCCGCGCGATCCCGGCCGCGGAGCGCGAGACGATGGGCAAGGAGTTCGACGCGCTGCTGGCCGAGCTGTCGAAGTCCGGGGAACTGGTCAGCGGGCTGGCGCTGGACGCGCCGTCGACGACCCGGACCTACCGCTGGGAGGGCAAGAAGCCGGTCAGCACCGACGGGCCGTACGCCGAGTCGAAGGAGCAGCTCGCCGGGTTCTTCGTGCTCGACTGCGCGACCCGGGCGCGGGCCGAGGAGCTGGCGGCGCAGTTCGCCGGTCCGGGCGACGTGATCGAACTGCGTCCGGAGATGGAGTTCTGACCGCGCTTGCGGACAGTTCTGCGCGGATGTGACGTACGACGGATTTTTCGAGTGACGTACGCCGTACCGCGGGCGTGGGCGGTCCCATTAACCTTGTGGACTTACCGAGAGTCAGGGGTACGTCGTGACGACTGTCTTGCTGATGGGGCCGCCCGGAGCGGGTAAGGGCACGCACGCGGGCCATCTGGCCGGACATCTCGGCGTACCGGTGATCTCGACCGGCGATCTCTTCCGGCGCAACATCGCGGACGGCACCGAGCTCGGTCGCACCGCGAAGCGCTACCTCGACGCGGGGGAGTACGTGCCCGACGAGGTCACCAACGACATGGTCCGCGACCGGCTCGCGGCGCCCGACGCCCGTCCTGGCTTCGTCCTGGACGGGTACCCGCGCACCCTCGACCAGGCCGGCGTCCTGGACGGCATCCTCAGCGGGCAAGGCCGTTCGCTGGACGCGGCCGTGGTGCTGAAGGTCCCGGTCGACGCGCTCGTCGGCCGGCTGCTGAAGCGCGCCGAGATCGAGCACCGCTCGGACGACACCGAGGACGTCATCCGCCGGCGCTTCGAGGTGTACCACGAGCAGACCGCGCCGCTGCTGAAGTTCTACTCCGCCCGCGGTATCGACCACGAGGTCGACGCCGCGCCGGACATCGACACGGTGCGCGCGCACGTCCGGCGGGTCGCCGTCCAGCTCAAGCCGGCTGCGTAGGGAACAAACGGCGGTCCGGCGCCGGTTGTTGCTGGATATGCATGGTGAGTACAAGGTCCCGGGCGGGAAACTCGTCGTCGCGGACCTCGACGTGGTGGACGACCGGGTGCGGTCGGCGCAGATCTCCGGTGACTTCTTCCTCGAACCGGACGACGCGCTCGAGCGGATCAACGGGGCGCTCGCCGGGCTTCAGGTCGACACGGCCGCGGCACAGATCGCGGCCCGGGTGCGGGGCGTGCTCGGCGACGGCGTCGAGATGCTCGGGTTCTCGCCCGAGGCCGTCGCGGTCGCCGTACGGCGGGCTCTGACCGGGGCGACCGGGTGGCGGGACCACGAGTGGGAGTTCGTGCACGACGTACCGCGGGAGCCTGCCCTGCAGATGGCGCTCGACGAAGTACTGACCGAGCAGGTCGGTGCGGGGGAGCGGCCGCCGACGCTGCGGGTGTGGGAGTGGGCGTCGAACGCGGTCATCATCGGCAGCTTCCAGTCCGTGCGCAACGAGGTCGACCTGGACGGCGCGGCCCGGCACGACGTCACCGTCGTACGCCGGATCAGCGGCGGCGGGGCGATGTTCGTGGAGCCGGGGAACACCATCACGTACTCGCTGTACGTGCCGGAGTCGCTGGTGTCCGGGCTGTCGTTCGTCGAGTCGTACGCGTTCCTCGACGACTGGGTCATTGGCGCGCTCAACGATCTCGGGATCGCGGCGACGTACCAGCCGATCAACGACATCACCTCGCCGGCCGGGAAGATCGCGGGCGCGGCGCAGAAGCGGTTCGCGGGTGGGGCGGTGCTGCATCACGTGACGATGGCGTACGACATGGACGCGTCGAAGATGGTCCAGGTACTGCGGATCGGCCGCGAGAAGCTGTCCGACAAGGGGACGACGAGCGCGAACAAGCGGGTCGACCCGTTGCGGAGCCAGACCGGGATGGAGCGCGCCGACGTGATCTCGCGGATGGTCGGGACGTTCCGGAACCGCTACGGGCTGACGGACGGGACGATCTCCGCCGGCACGGTCGCGCTCGCGGAGGAGCGGGTGACGGCGAAGTTCGGCACCGAGGAGTGGCTCACTCGGGTGCCGTGATCGGGACGGCGTTGCCGCTGACGCGGATGCGGGGGTCGTCCGGGCGGACCTCTACCGTGATCAGGCTCGGGCGGCCCAGGTCGTCGCCCTGGTGCAGGGTGATGGTCGGCCGGTCGCGGCCGAGCTCGCGCAGGTACGCGCCGAACGCGGCCGCCGCGGCACCGGTCGCCGGATCCTCGACGACACCGCCGACCGGGAACGGGTCGCGCACGTGGAAGACAGCCGGCGACTCCTGCCAGACGAGCTGCAGCGTGGTCAGGTCCCGCTTGAGCATGTACGCGAGCAGCCCGTCGAAGTCGTAGTCCAGCTCGGCCAGCCGCTGCCGGGACGACGTCCCCAGCACCAGATGCCGGGCACCGGCGTACGCGATCCGCGGTGGCAGATCGGGGTCGAGCTCGTCCGCGGACCAGCGCAGGATCTCCAGCACGTCGTCGACCCCATCGACCTTCTCCACAGCCGGCTCGACACTCGTGAGAGTCGCCCGCAGTTCTGCGTCGACAGTCACCGGGACCAGCCCGGCCTGGGTCGAGAAGACGATCTCACCCGGGCCGTTCCGCTCGGCAAGCGCAACCGCCGTCGCGACGGTCGCATGCCCGCAGAACGGCACCTCGGCCTTGGGCGAGAAGTACCGCACCGGCTGGACGCCGTCGGTCGCGGTCGTGAGGAACGCAGTCTCGGAGTACCCGACCTCCGCCGCAATCGCCTACATGGCAGCGTCGTCGAGCCCGTTGGCGTCGAGCACCACCCCCGCCGGGTTGCCCCCGGCCGGGTCGGAGGTGAAGGCCGCATACCGCAGTACCGTCGTCATACGCCCATCAAATCACCGCGTCCAGTCCAGTTGCGGCTCCGGAATCCGCAGCGATCGTCCGTACTCCTTCGCGCCCTCCCGCGCGGCGTCGTCGCCGCGGGCGTAGCGGAACACCCGCCCCGGGAACACGACGAAGCTCTCCGCCGCGTCGTGGAAGTCGGCGTACCACCCGGGCCTGTCCAGCGCCCCCGCCAGTACGTCGGCGAGCTCGGCGCCGCGCTCCACCGAGAACTCCAGCAACGACCACACCTCGGGCTGATCGGCAGACGTCCCCTCGACCGCCAGCCGGCGGATCTTCCGCACGGTGAGCGGGATATCCGTCAGCGCCGACCCCACCTGGAGGCTCTCCAGAATCAAGACACCGTCGTACATACCGGCGACCCTACGAGGTGCCGCCGACAATTGCGGCTATGGAGATCGGGTACGTCATCTTGTACGTGGAGGACCTGTCGGTGTCGGTGGGGTTCTACCGGGACGTGGTGGGGCTCGCGTACAAGTTCACCGACGCCGGGTATGCGGAGTTCGACGCGGGTGGGCTGCGGTTCGGGTTGTACGAGCGGCGGCGTGCGGAATGGCTGACCGGGCGCGAGGTGCGGCCGGGGGCGGGTGGTGAAGTGGTGGTGCGGGTTGCGGACGTGGACGCGTGTGTCGCGCGGGTGCGGAGTGCGGGCGTGGACGTGCTGAGCGGGCCTGCGGACCGTCCGTGGGGACATCGGACGGTCCACGTCGCCGACCCGGACGGGTTCGTCGTGGAGTTCGCGGAGGAGATCCCGCGGGCTCGTCAGCGGCGGTAGTGCTGCCAGCGGCCGCGGGAGATGCCGCTGAGCATGATGACCCAGAAGACTCCCCAGAGCAGCCACGGAGCGGCGAACGCGACCGAGGAGATCACGAGGGCGAACATCAGGAACGGCGCCAGCATCAGGAACGCCGGCGGCGGCCCTGGCCGGCGCATCGGCGGACCCGCCTGCACCGGCTGCAACGCACCGGACCGCGGCAGCTCGTCGAACAGCTCCTCGAACTCGTCGGCGTACCGCGCCTTCGTCGCTCGGTCACTCCGCTCCTCGAACTCCGCCTGCGTCAACCGCCCGGCCACGAAGTGCTCACTGAGCATCGCAACCGCCTGATCCCGCTCCACATCCCCAACCCGCACCCGTTTCCGGGGCACCTCGCCGGATTGCGGCCCGGCGTCCCAGGCGTCGTCCCGCGACCCGTCGGCACCTTCCCGCGAGCTGGGCCTGTTCCATCCGGTCTCGTCCTGCTGGTTGTTCGTGCGGGGATCGCTCCACGCGGTGGCTCGCCAGTCGCCGGACCAGCCGCGGGCGTGCCAGTCGCCGCCCCAGTTGTGCTGCCGGGCGCGGTTCGGGGGGTTGTCGAACCACCCGTTCCACCCCTCGTCCCAGTTCGCCCCGTACCCCTGCCAGTCGCGCCGCCGGCGGCCGGCGGGACCGCCTCGGCGCCGGCGGTCACGGTCCGCGGAGCTCATGACGGCTCCTGCTCGCCGTCGTCGCCGGTCTCCGCGAGGATCCCGTACAGCTTGCGCCGCAGCTCCACGACCGCCTCCCGCGCCTTCGCCTGCTGCTCCGGCGTCCCGCTCGCGAGCACCTGCCACATCGCGGTCGCGACCTGCCCGAACAGCGGCTTGAACCCGTTCTCGTCGTCGGCGGGCGGCGCGCTCATCGCCTCCCACGGCGCGGACACCTCGTCCTGGTGCTCCGCGACGTACGTGCGGCCCTCGTCGGTCAGCCGGAACGTCCGCCGCCCGACCTCCGCGTCCGCGGTCACCAGCCCCTCGTCCTCGAGCTGCTGCAGCGTCGGGTAGATCGAGCCGGGGCTCGGCTTCCACCCGCCACCGCTGCGCTCGGCGATCTCCTGGATGATGCCGTACCCGTTCATCGGCTGCTCGGCGAGCACCGCCAGGATCGCGGCCCGGACGTCGCCGCGCCGCGCCTTCGGCCCCCGCCAGCGCGGCGGCGGACCCCACGGCGGCGCGAACATCGGCCCGCCGCCGAACATCCCCCACTGCGGCCCGAACCCCTGGTGCCCACGGTGTCCCTGGTGCGTCCGGCGGCCGCTCATCGCCGCGCGCAACTCGTCCTTGATGTCGTCGAAGGCGGCACAGTTCCGCCCGACCTCCCGCTCGAACTTCCGCACGAAGTCCTGCCACGGGAACCCCGCCGCGTACGCCGATCCGGTCATCTCGACCACCCGTCCCTCACGAAAGTGATTGCGATAGTTCGACGATATATCGCGAACCATCGCAACCCAAGGGAGTCACCGGGTGAAGCTGAGGTCCTTCACGGTCGCGTTCAGGACGACCGCGTTGTCCTGAACGGAGACCTGCGTGAGCTGCGCGTTGTACGGCAGCTTCGGGAGTTCGATCCCGCCGGCCAGGCTCTTCAGAGCGGCCGGAAGCGAACCGGACTGGTCCGCGAGCTGGAGTGCGATCTTGCCGTCCTGCAGCTGCGGCGTCACCGGCACGTCGAGGTTGAGCCCGTTACCGGTGTACTTCAGATGTAGCTTGCTGCCGACCGACTCCACGGACAGTCCCTGGATGTTCGTGGTCTTCACGGCCAACCGGCCGAGCTCGCGCGGCGAGAATCTCACCTGCATGTCGGTGGTGCCGACGGTGACCGTGCCGCTCTGGCCGAACAGCAGCGACCGCGGTACGTGCACGTTCTTCATGTCGACGGTCAGGTTCTCACCCGGGATCTTCGCGAACGCCGGCTTCCCCATCGTCAGCGTGACCTTGGAGAAGTCCTGTTTGATCAGCTGCGGGAGGAACCCGAACCCGCCGATCTTCGCGGAGACGTCGGCGGACCGCACCTGATACTTGGCCGCTTCCTTCTGCGCCATCGACGCGAGCTGGTTCTGTGCGACGACGGCCGCGATCCGGTCGACGGCGACCAGTAGCACCACCAGCACAATCAGCGTCACGACGAGCCGCCGCAATCCCCGGCCCTGCCTGCTAGGACTCATGACTGACCTTCCCGATCATTTCCCGGAGCGCGTCGTCGGTCGGCGCCGCTTCGATGCCGAAGGCAACCGTAGCCGCGGTCGAGTCGACCACGAACGGCCGCTGCCACTGGTACTGCATCTCCACCATCTCCCGCGCGGCCGGATCGACCAACCCGGCTAGCCGGAGTACCGCCGCCGGCATCGCGGCGACCCGCGCCGGCGGTGCACCCGCCAGTACGGCGGCCCGCGTCGCGAGCTGGTTCACCGACAACGGCTCCGGTGTCGGTACGTGCCAGGCGCGGCCCCACGCGGTCTCGTCGCCGGCGACCGCGATCAGCGTCCGCGCGACGTCACCGACGTACGTCCAGCTGTGCGGCGCGTCGAGGTCGCCCGGCAGCATCCCGCGCTTGCCCGCGACCACCTTCGGCAGCACGGTCACGCTGAACGGCGACACCGCGCCGGCGCCCAGGTAGTCGGACCCGCGGACCTCGGCGGTCCGGATCCGTCCCGCCTCGTGCGCGGCCAGCGCGTCGGTCCACAGCTGCGCCCGGACCCGGCCCTTGCGGGTGTTCGGCCGCAACGGAAGGTCCTCGGTCATCGGCGTGTCGACCGGGCCGTACCCGTACAGGTTCCCGGTGGTGACCAGCACCGCCCCGGACGCCTCCGCCGCCGCGATCAGCGCGGCACCGAGCGGCGGCCACTCCGTCGTCCACTTGTTGTACGCCGGTCCCGCGCACGAGTAGATCGCCGTGGCGCCGTCGACGTACGACGTCAACCCGGCCTTGGCATCCGCCGCGACCAGCTCGGCCCCGTCAGGCCCCGCACCGGATCGGGTGATCACCCGGACCCGCTCGCCGCGCGCCAGCAGGAGCCGCGCAACGACACTCCCGACAGCACCCGCACCCACTACGACCTGCACACGCTTCCCTTCCAGCCGGACAAGCCCACACAGTACCGATCAAACAGCCTGCGTATCGGCGCCAGCTGAAGGTCTTCTCAGCTAGACCGCTCCCGCACCGTCGCCGGCCACCGATCCGCGATCCACTCGCTCCAACTCCCGAACCCCTCCGGCGGTTCCCCGACCGGGTCACTCCCGTCCAGCTCACCCGCTGTCGGTACGTCGCACCGCGCGGCCCACTCGGCCAGCTCCGCCTCCGAAATCGGCCACGTGTCCTCCGGCCGCTCCGCCAACCGCCGCTCGAGCCGCTCCCGCTGCACGTCCACCGGCACCTCGAAGTACCGCACCACCACCCCCGCCCCCACATCGGCCGCCGCCTGCCGCAACGCGTCCCGCTCCTCCCGGCTCCACAACCCGAAGTCGATCACCACATCCACCCCGAGCTCCAACCCCCGCAACCCGATCCCGATCAACCGCCCCTCGACCACATCCGACGCCGCCTCCGGGTTCTCGTCCCCGTACAACGCCTTCATCCATTCGTCCTTGGTCAACCGAAGCGCCCCCACCCGCACCTCGACCTCCCGTGCATACGTCGTCTTCCCGGTCCCGGGCAACCCAACCGTCAGATACAGCGTCGGCTTCTTCATCACAGCGATTCTGACTTAGTCGTCGGTCGCGCTGCGTTCCCGGCGCATCTCGTCGAGCATCTGCTGGGTGAACGGGTCCTCCTTGGCCCACTCGTCGAGGCTGAACGGCTTGCTTCCCGGTGCGGGGAAGGAGCCGTAGCTGCGGACCGTCGGATCGTCGATCACGCCCGGCGACGGCTCGTCGTCGCCGCGCATCATGCGGTACTGCTGCGTCGACATCACGACCAGCACAGGTTCGGCAGCCGTACCCACGAGAACCGGAGGCCCGAAGGTGCCCTGGCGCATAGCCTCCACCATGGCCGGCAGCTGCCGGAACAGTACCTCCGGGGCGACGACTTCCCGGTACTTGCCCAGGGTGTCCTCGCCACGGAGGTCGTCGTACTGGTCGTAGCTCGCGATGACGGCCTCGGGTACGCCGCCGTCCCCGAACGCGAACGCGTGCGTCATCCGCTGGATCACGCCGGTGATGTCAGCGGCAACCTCCGCAACGGAAGGCAGATCGGGGTACGGCGAAGTGGACATGCCCACTATGGTATTCGTCGCCGACGGGGCTTACTCGGCGCCGAAGGAGCTGAGTTCCTCTCGTTCTTGGGGGGTGAGTTCGCGGGGGACTTCGCCGTGGTCGAGTTTGGTGCGTTGGACGCGGTGGCGGATGTCGTCGACGATCTCGGGGTTGGCGAGGGTGGAGACGTCGCCGACGTCGGCGAAGTTGGAGATGCCGGCGATCACGCGGCGCATGATCTTGCCGGATCGTGTCTTCGGCATGTCGGAGACGATCCAGACGTGCTTCGGCCGGGCGATCTTGCCGATCTCGCGGTCGATGGCCGCGGACACCTTGTCCTCGACGGCCTTGCCGGGTTGCAGGCCGGGCTTCAGCGAGACGTACATCTCGACCACCCTCCCGCGGTCCTCGTCGACCACGGGGACCGCGGCGGCCTCGGCGATCTCCTCGACGGTCAGGCAGGCAGATTCCAGTTCCTTGGTGCCGAGGCGGTGGCCGGCGACGTTGATCACGTCGTCGACGCGGCCGAGGATCCGGAAGTACCCGTCGTCGGCCTGCACCGCGCCGTCGCCGGCGAAGTACGGCCAGTCGTGCCAGTCCGTGCTCTCCGGGTCCCGGCAGTACTTGCGGTAGTACGTGTCGACGAAGCGCTCCGGCTGGTGCCAGATCCCCTGGAAGACGCCCGGCCACGGGTTGCGGATGCAGATGTTGCCGGCCCGCCCGCTGCCCGGTTCGACCGTCTTGCCGTCCTCGTCGTAGATCACCGGGAAGATGCCCAGGGCACCCGGTCCGCAGCTGCCCGGTTTCATCGGTTGCAGTGCCGGCAGCGTGCTGCCGAGGAAGCCGCCGGTCTCGGTCTGCCACCAGGTGTCGACGATCGCGGCCTCGCCCTTGCCGACGACCTGGTGGTACCAGCGCCAGACCTCCGGTTCGATGGGCTCACCAACGGTTGTCATGTGTTTGAAGTGATAGTCGTACTTCGCCGGCTCGTCCGGCCCGAGCTTGCGCAGCATCCGGATGGTGGTCGGCGCGGTGTGGAAGATGTCGACGTGCAACTGCTCGGCGATCCGCCAGCAACGCCCGGCATCCGGGTACGTCGGCGCACCCTCGTACAGCACACTCGTCGTACCCAGCGCCAGCGGGCCGTAGACGATGTACGAGTGCCCGGTGATCCACCCGATGTCGGCGCAGCACCAGTAGGTGTCCTCAGGATGGATGTCCTGGTAGTACTTCGACGTACCGGCCACGTACGCGAGATAGCCGCCGGTGGAGTGCTCGCAGCCCTTCGGCCGGCCCGTGGTGCCGCTCGTGTACATCAGGAACAGCGGGGCCTCCGCCGGCATCGGTACGGGTGCGACGACCCGGCCCTGGTAGTCGGCGAGGATGTCGTCGACGAAGACGTCCCGGCCGCTGATCATCGGCGTCTCCGAGCTGTACTTGCCCGGATAGCGACGGAACACCAGGACCTTGTCGACCTCCTGACCCAGCCGGGCGGCCTCGGCGACGGCCTCGTCGGCCTTCACCTTGTGGTCGATCAGCTGCCCGCCGCGGTGGTAGGCGTCCATCGTGACCAGGACCCTGCTCCCGGAGTCGGCGATCCGTCCGCCGCACGCAGTCCCGCTGAACCCGCCGAACACCTCGGAATGGATCACGCCGAGCCGGGCGCACGCCAGCATCGCGACGGGCAGCTCCGGCACCATCGGCATGTGGAAGGTGACCCGGTCACCGGTTTTGAGTCCGCAGTACTCACTCAGTAGCGCAGCGAACTCGTTGACCTGCCGGTAGAGCTCTTGGTACGTCAGGACAACCGTCTGCCCGTCCTCGGGCTCAGGAACCCAGATGAACGCCGCTTTGTTGCGGTCGGCCTCCAAATGCCGGTCGACGCAGTTGTAGCACGCGTTCAGCTTCCCGCCCACGAACCACTTCCAGAACGGCGGATGGCTGGTGTCCAGCAGCGTGTGCCAGTACGAGTCCCACGTGAGCAACTCGGCGTACTCGGCGAAACACTCGGGGAACCGGTCCTCCGCGAACCGCTCGAGGATCGACGGGTCCGAAGCGTTGGCCTGGCCAATGAACTTCGGCGACGGCGAGAAGTAGCCCTCCTCCCGCCAATGCACCGCGATCTGTGCCTCGGAGAGCGGAACCTCGTTGTCGATATTCACTTGTCTCAACCCCTCCCGCACTCAGCGATGCGGTGCCGGTGAGAGTGGGAACACCGGCAGCAGAGTGCGTTTCCAGGTGAAGTTGGTGACGGCGGCGAACGACGCGTACCAGGCCACCACGGCGGTCACCAGGCCGAGCCAGCCGCCGACCTTCGTCACGGTCGCCGAGGTGGCGAACTCCCCGATCGTCAGGAACAGGAACGTCAGCGTCAGGAACACGAAGACGCCCAGTACGGCGGCGTTGACCCGCGCCGCGGCCACCGTCATGTAGGCCGTGAAGATCGTCCACACCAGCAAGAACAACCCGGTCGCGGTGGACGCGTTCGCCCCCAGCCCGGGCAGCACGAACTTCACGTACGCGGCGAACGACAACCAGAACGCCCCGAACGACGTGAACGCCAGCGCACCGAACGTGTTGCCCTTCCGGAACTCCCACATGCCGGCCATGAACTGGCCGAGACCTCCGTAGAAGAGGGCGAGCGGCAGCACCACGGCTTCGAGCGTGGTGTTGCTGATCAGCTTGGCGTTGAACACGCTGAGGACGAACGTCGTCATCGCGAACCCGGCCAGTCCCAACGGTGCCGGATCGGCAATGCCGGCCCCCGGCTCGATCTGCTGCGGGGCCGGCGCTTCGACAGCCGTTCCCTGCGCTTGTACAGCTGCACCTTTCTCAGTGTCTGCCATGACAAACTCCTTCTCGCGGATCACCGGCACTACGCGCGCCATCCTTGAGTGACGTACATCTCAGCGTAGTTCGATTTCGCGAGAAACCACGCGCCGGTCGGAGCGATCAGACAGGCGTGGGCCGTGCGCAGCGCGCGCACCAGTTCGCCGGCGCCGGCGAGGTTCCGGCGCAGTACCGGCAGTAGTACCGGCGCGCCCACCAGACGACCGACACCACCGGAACGGTGACCGTGAGTACCAGACCCGCCGCCAGCAGGGCCGGAACCGCGAGCTGATCACCGAGAGCGACCAGGGCCACCCCGATCATCACCCCGAAGGCCAGCACGAGCACCGCATGCAGCGACGCGACCCCACCGAGTCGCATCCTGGCGAGCCGGTGGTCGAGTCCCGGGTCCTCGCTGCGCAGCGCACGCTCCAGCGCGCCCAGTTTCCGTTGTTCGTCGTCGCTCAGTTTCACAGGGGTTCTCCTCACAGCAGCGCTGGTGCCCCCGGCAGGATTCGAACCTGCGACGCACGGTTTAGGAAACCGACGCTCTATCCCCTGAGCTACGGGGGCGCACGCGGGGACAGCTTAGCGGAGGTGGAGGGGGTCAGCCGGTCAGGGCGGTGACGCCCAGGTGGCCGGCGATCGAGTTGTAGCGCTCGGCGTACAGCGTGGTGCAGCGGGAGGCGGCGCAGCCGGCGCCGGCGAAGGTGATGCCGCGGATGGTGGCGCCGCTGCTGCCGCGGCGGGAGTAGACCGGTCCGCCGGAGTCGCCGCCGATGATCGCGACCAGGCCGCCGCGGGTGGCGCGGATGACGTACGTCGTGCAGCCGTCGGTGTCGCAGTAGCTGGCTGACGTCGAGCGGACCGTCAGGTTGCACACCGACGTACTGAAGCTCCCGGACTGGCAGACGACCGTGCCGACGCCGGGGTCGCCGCCGCCGGTGACGGTACGGGTCTTGACGGTGTCCCCAGGCCCGTCCGTCCAGATCTTCGCGCCGTACGAGCTGCCCGTGACGAGCGACTGGTCGTAGTCCGGGTAGTTCGTCCGGACCGTGGTGGTGCCGTAGTAGTTCGTGCCGGACTGCCACACCGTCCCCGGTGCGCCACAGTGCCCGGCGGTGACCGAGCCGCGCTGACCGTTCGACCGGCGTACGACGGAGAACCCGGCCGAGCAGTTCTTCGCCGCGGAGGTGATGCGCGCGCCGCCCCAGTGCCCGCCCTTCGGGGTGTCGCTGAGCCGCGAGGTCCGGGCGAGCGAACCAGCCACCAGTTGTACGCCGGACACGTCGCGGAGGCCCGCGAGTGCGGCGGGGGAGGTGGTCGCCTGGTCGTACTCGACGACGACGTTCTCGCTGGACGGGTCGAGGTCGGCGGAGAACGTCGTACGGGCGGCGTCCCCGGACCACGCGCGCTTGCCGATCGTCCGCCAGGTGTCGGCGATCGCCTCGGCCGAACGGCAGCTGCGCTCCACCTTGACCATCTGCTTGCCGGCCGTCGGCAGGTTCCGGGCCATGGCGGACTGGTACTTCTTCGTGTCCAGGTGCGCGGAGTCGACCACGACCTCGTACCCGGTGGTGGCCGAGCCGACCACGCCGACGACGCCCTGGCTGAGCCCGTACGGCAGGCCGGACGTCGGGCGGCCGGTCGCGTCGAGCGGCTCGAGAGAACGGATCGCGGTCGTGATGCCGTCGCCGAGCGACTCGCCCAGCGGGCGGGCGTCGGATGCGGACGTCGGTTGCGCGAGCCGCGTCGCCTCGGTCGAGCTCACACTCGGCCGGGCGTGGGAGCAGGCCGCGGCGCCTGTCACCGCGCCCTGGGAGGGGGCGGTGAGAGCGACTGCGAAGAGTGAGACGGAGCCGAGTGTGACCAGCGGGACGGTAACGGAGAGTCGCACGAAGCTCCCAACGTCGGTGAACCAACCACTAGATGGTCCGGTCAGGAACTCCGTTCCGTCAAGTGGTGGTCACCGTCCGCGAGCAGATTTGACTACCGTGCGCGAGCGTAACTCGCAAGTTGAGCGCCGTCGGCGGCGAAGAACTGCAGCGTGTCGCCGCTCACCGCGATCCGCTTGGCCGACGTCAGGACGCCGGTGTGCGGCACGTTGTCGCACCCGATCATGTGCTGCGGCCCGACCGTCGCACTGAACGCGCCGCGCTGGCCGATGCTGTAGGTCCCCTGCAGGCCGTTGCAGCCGTCCGAACCACTCCAGGTGCCGTCTGCCTTGAAAACCAGCACCGGGTCATCCGGCCGGGCCTGCTTGAGCGCCTTGAAGCCTGCCATCTGCTGCACGCGCCAGGTGCCGGACACAGTCTGCGCGGTCACCGCCTGCGCGGACGGCGAGGTCGCGGCCGGTTGTGGGCCGCCGGCGACCGGCGTCTGGGTGGGCTTGTTCTGCGAACCGGCCAGCCCGAAGACGGCCACGGCGACCGCGGCCACCGCGACAGCGGCCGCGCCGGTGCCGATCCAGGTACGGCGCTGTGCGCGCCGGGCGCCGGTGGTGGCGCGCTCGGTCAGGCCCGCGGTCTGCGGCACGCTCGCCGCGGCGCGTTCGAAAGTGCCTCGGAGGTCGTCCTCGAGATCGGTGTTGCCCACTTCAACCCCTCAGGTGACGCGGTCGGACGTTCTGGATTTCCGCAGCGAGGCGAGCGCTCGGCTCGTGGTCGCGCGGACGGAGGACGGCTTGATGCCGAGCAGGTCGGCGATCGTCTGGTCGTCGAGGTCCTGGTAGTAGCGCAGGACCAGCACGACCCGCTCCCGGGCGGACAGCGTGGTCAGCGCCTGCCACAGGTCGTCGGAGTTCGCGATGCCGGCAGCGTGGTCGGGCACCGTGTGCTGCGGGTCCAGGTCGGCCGTCGGGGCCTCGGTGAACGAGCGCCGACGGGTCATCGACAGGTACTCGTTCACCAGGATCCGGCGGACGTAGTGGTGCGGGTCGTCCGCGTTGCGCACCTTCCGCCACTTGCGGAACGCCTGCATCAACGCGATCTGGGCCAGGTCCTCCGCCCGTTGGTAGTCGCCGGAGACGGTGAACCCGAGCCGCACCAGTTCCTGTCCGCGGGCGGACACGTACTCCTCGAACTCCACTCGCCACTCCCTGGCTGGGCGTACAACTCCTCACACCTATTAGACGCATCGAGTCGTGCGGCTGCTGCAACCTTTCCCGCACAGTTCGATCTCTAGTGCAGCAGGAACGTGCGGACCGCTTGCTTCCCTCGTGGATCACGCTGGACGCTGTGGCCGCTGCCTGGGATGACGACCAGCTGTGCCGCGCGGGCGTGGGCCTGTTCCCATCTGGACCAGTCCAGTGGGCAGAACAGGTCGTTGCTCCCGTGCAGGATCAGCGTCCGCGGCAACAGCTCCTGCGCCGTTGGGTACGTCGACACCCGGGCAGTCGGCCACCGAAGGCAGCCCTGGATCATCAGCTGCTCCCGGGCGGTCGTCACGTCGTACGGGTAGAGCTTCTTCGGGTCCAAGCGTCGTACGGCGTCGTCGAGCGCCGCCTGGCGGTCCGGCTTGCCTGACCACGGGAAGCGGAGGTCGGAGCACAGGGTGGCCAGGTGGAGTCCCGCGGAGAGCTGGTCGTACGGCAGGCCCTTGCTGGTCGTCCGTTGGATCAGCTCCTTCACCGTGGACTCGTCACCGTTGCGTGCTGCGTGGAACGCGGCCGGGATCCCCTGGAGCGTCGGGTTGACGGAGTTGAGGCTCGAGACGGACAGCATCTCCATCAGGTCGGTGCCACTCACGCCGTGCCGCACCAGCCAGGCCAGATCCGTCGCGCACTCCTGGCAGACCGCGCTTGTAGCCGCCATCTGATCGACGCCCAGCGGGTCGAAGCCCTTGTGCGGTACGACGGAGTCCAGCACGAGCGCCTGCACGCGGCCCGGGTACTTCAAGCCGTAATGCTCCGCCGTGAAGCTCCCGTACGACGTGCCGTCGAGCGTCAGCCGATCCACCTTGAGGGTCTGGCGCAGCTGCTCGATGTCGTCGACGGTGTCGGGCGTGCCGTAGTACCCGGCGTTGGAGCCGAGCTGCTTCGCGCACTGGTCGACCGCTTCGGCCGGTGGGGTGAGGAAGTCGGAGCCGCCGACTGTCTCCTGGAGAGCAGCGCAATTGATGCCACCGGCTCCGGTACCGCGCTGGTCGAACATGACGAGCCGGTACTCACGTAGTACATCTGGATCCACGTTGTTCCGCAGCACCGGCAGGAGCGGTACGCCGGGCTGCCCCGGGCCGCCGGTGAGCAGCAGGAGTACGCCGCGCGGAGCGTCGACGTTGTCCGCCGCGATCACCGGGAGGTCGAGCGCCGGCCCGTCGGGGCGCGAGCGGTCGAGCGGGACGTGCAGCGACGTACACGTGAAACCTTCGACGCAGGACGTCTTCGCCGGCTGCGGGCTCGAACACGCGGTGCAGGCCAGGAGCACCGCGCAGAGCAGCCGGATCGTTCGCATCTGCCCAGTATCGGCACGAGAGCTGCAGCCGTGAACGCCGCAGACCTGCCCCGCGGGTCAACCTTGACAGGGACCCGCGAGGCAGGCGCGGCTCGACCCCTCCCGGACGGCTTCGGGGTGCACGTCCGGGACGGGGTCAGCGCAGGCCGAGCGACTTGATCAGCTCGGGTGTCACCTGACGGGCCGCCGGCAGCACGCCGGGCTTGCCCTGCCCTTCGAAGGAGGTTGCCACCAGGCGGCGGCAGCCGTAGGCCTCGGCGGTGAACGACAGCACGCCGCGGTCGTTGCCGGTGAACCGCAGGACGTAGGTCGGGCCGAGTTCCTTGGTGCAGATGCTCGGCTTCTTCGCGACGGGTTTCGCCGCGTTCACCAGCGCGAACAGTTCGGTGGCCTGCTTGCCGGTGCGCTTCGTGGTGACGGTCGCGTAGTTCTGCCCGGTCGCCTGGGCGTCGTACTGGCAGATCGTCACACTCACCGGGACGAACTTCGAGGTGGCCGCGCCCTCGCCCCAGACCACCTTCTCGGTCGCGGTGCGGACGGCGGTGATCGTGTTCGGGCAGTCCGTGCTCGGGGTGCCGGTGGGGGTGGGGCTCGGGGTCGCCGACGGGCTGTCGGTGGGTTGGGCAGTGGGCTGGGCGGCGGGCGGGGACGAGGCGTTCTCGGTGCCGCAGGCGGCGGCGATTCCGAGCACAGCCACGACGAGCGTCGCACCGATCAGGCCCCGTGTCCGTTGTGCACTCACGACTCGGTCCTTCCGGGTTGGCAGGGGCAACATGATGGTGGACCGGAGTCTCACCCGGCGTGCCGGAACATCACGGCGGCGCGTCTATCCGGTCACGCCGGAGGATCGATCCGCAACCGAGGCACAGCTGTAACCTTCGCGCACTGGCCGCGCCGCCGACCCCGTACAAGCTGCCGGTGTCCCCGTGCGCACCTAGGATGCTGTCTCGTGGGTAGGAAGAAGGCGAACGCGGAGGCCGCCGCGCAGCAGGAGTGGGAGCTCGGGATCGACTGGGCGCGCTGGCTGCTCGACGGCAACGTCCCGCAACCGCTCCGGGTGTTCGGCGTCGTCCTGGAGCCGAACGAGCAGGCCTACCTCCAGACGACCGCGCAGTACTCGCGGCTCTACGGCGGGAACGGGCGCTACACGACCAGCGGCGGGTTCTTCATCGGCAAGCCCGGGATGGTGCTCGGCATGATGGCGGCCAACGCCGCCGTGAACGCGAGCCGCAAGGCTGCCGCCAAGCGGGACATGCAGGCCTCCTGGCGGGACGTCCAGGAGCTGCCGGTGCTGGCCACCAATCTGCGGCTGATGTGTCACCTGCCGACCAAGGGCTGGATGAGCTTCTACTACAGCGCCGTCCAGGAGTTCTACCCCGATACGGCGAACTGGACGATCACGTTCGGCTTCCAGAACGCCGTACCGCTGCGGATCGGCGGCCTGTCCACGCCGACGCTGGCGGTGCTGGCGGCCTGGTGCGTGCACGGCAACGGCCGCTGGCACGGCGAGCCCGGGATCGCGCCGCTCGTCCAGGCCGCGCTGACCCCGCGCGGGCCCGTCACCCCGGACGAGGTCCCGTACGACGCGACCGCCGAGATCCCGGACGAGCGACCCGCCGACACCGGCAACTACTCGACCGGGAACGCGCACGAGAACCTGATCCGCTCGAAACTCAATCCCGAAGACCGCCGCTGACTCGGTAATCTGGATGCATGACGAGCCCGTACGAGGACGACGAGCCGCTGCTGCCCGACCAGACCCGCGACGACGACCCGCGCACCTGGGGCGACAACGACTTCGGCAGTGACGACGACGATCGCATCCTGAACGAGGTTCCGCCGCACCACGGATGACGACCTCGGTGCTTCTCGTCCATGGCGGCCTGTGGGACGCCATGGACGCCGATGCCTTCTGGGATACGCCGGGCATCACCGCCGCCCTGACCGCCGCGCTCGATCCGGACGGGTCCGGGCAGGTGGAGGTGCTCGCGCCCGATCGGCCGCCGCGGGCCGCCGGATGGGACCAGGAGGCCGCCGCGCTCGGTGAACACCTGGCGAAACGTTCCGGTCCGGTGCGAATCGTTGGTGCCTCCAATGGGTGT
The DNA here is from genome assembly GCF_054189145.1 of Kribbella sp. WER1. NCBI lineage: Bacteria > Bacillati > Actinomycetota > Actinomycetes > Propionibacteriales > Kribbellaceae > Kribbella > Kribbella sp. WER1. The sequence continues at coordinate 6,115,136 of NZ_CM135186.1, forward strand.
ACGGCCGCTGTCCTGCTGGCGGCGAGGTTTCCGGAACGTGTCGACCGGCTACTGCTGGCCTGGCCGGCCACCGGCGACGACCCGGCCGGGAACGAGCGCGCCCGGACCGGAATGATGAACCGCGGCTGTCCGGCCGATGTCGCGGACGGGCTGCTCACGGGTGGAATTCTGCGCGGGGTCAGAGATCCGGAGCTGGCGGCGCTGGCCCGGATCCGGGTGGCGGTGTTGCCGTCGGTGCCGGAGAATCCGTCGCATCAGCGGAAGACGGTCGACGCGTTGCTGTGCTCGATCCGGGGGAGTCGCGAGCTGACCGGGTGTGCGGAACCGCCGACACCTGGATTCCCGCCGTTCCTGGATCAGCTGGTGCGAACGATCGTGGAGTTCGTCAACTGAGGGGAAGAGCGTGGAGCTTCGGGGGTTCGACGACGGGTACGGGGTCCAGGTCGCGGGCTGGGCCGTGGACGAGAAGGAAGTCGCATTGCTGTCCGGACGGGTGGCCTACCCGTTCCCGGAGGAACTGCGAGAACGCTGGCGGACGGGTGACGCGGACATCCACTCCTATCTGTTGTTCGACGGCGATCGGCCGGTCGGGTACGGCGAGGTGTGGCTGGACGACGAGGAGGACGAGGTCGAGCTGGCCCGGATCATCGTGGACCCGGCGGTTCGCGGCCGCGGCTTAGGCGGCGAGCTCGTCCGGGCACTGCTCGGACCGGCGCTGGACGCCGGCTACTCGGAGGTGTTCCTGCGGGTCCGCCCGGAGAACGCCCCGGCGATCCGCGCGTACCACCGCAGCGGCTTCGTCGACGTGCCGGCCGGGCTGATGGAGGAGTGGAACGACGGCCAGCCGGTCCCGTACCGCTGGATGCGGTACGCCGGTGAGCAGGTGAGCGCCGGCGAGCTCAGGGGCTGAGGATGGTGCACCCACCTGCCTGCGGCAGCTGTTAGTGGTCCTGCCGGTTGGCGCGCAGCAGATCCCGAATCTCGGTCAGCAGCTCCTGGTCCGGGGTGAGCGCCGCGGCCTCCTCCTCGGGCTCCAGCCCGCGCTTGCGCCGCTCGTTCAGCTTGTTGAGCGGCATCACGATGAAGAAGTACACGGCCGCGGCGACGAACAGAAAGTTCAGCGCCGCCTGCACGATGACGCCGATGTGGAACTCGGCACCGTTGATCTTGAAGAAGAACAGCTTGGAGGCGTCGGCCTTGCCGAAGATCGCCGCGACCAACGGGTTGATGAAGTTCTCCACGACGGCCGTGACGATCGTGCCGAACGCTGCTCCGATGACGACGGCGACCGCTAGGTCGACGACGTTGCCGCGCATGATGAATTCCTTGAAGCCCTTGAGCATTGTGGTGCCTCCACGAAGCGGGTGGTTGTACCCGGACAAGGTAGGACCGCAAGGTCGCCCAGGCGAGGGACCGCGCCGCACGGCCACGCATCGTGCTGTCACCTGCTCACACTGTGATCATCCGGTGTCCGGCGCCAGCGCCACGGTGATGCGGGAATTCGTACTGGCCTGGGCCAGTCGGGTGGCTACGTCGGGCGCGGTCGCGACCACGATCAGCGCCCCCGAGGTACTCGCGCGGGGTGTCGGCAGCGCCACCACGGGCACGGAGCGGGCGATGAGTTGCGCGGCATCGGCCGTCGTACTGGAGGCGGCGTAGAGATTCACGTGGTCGCCGACGCGGAGCAGCGTGGTGATGTCGGCGTCGTCGATGTGGAACGGATAGGCGACGGACCCGGACGGCACGGCCGGAGGCGCCAGGAAGCGGGCGTCGGTCAGCGGCTCACCGGCTCTGACCGGACCACTGAGCACGCGGGTGGTCAGCGCACTGTCAGGTCTGAGCGCCCCGGCCGGGACGGCGCCCGGAGGCAGCGCGACGGTCCGCAGATCGGCTTTCGTCGGCACGGCGCCGCCGGTGAGATCGCGCGCGGCGGCGAGCACCGCGACCGTCGGCGGTGGCGCGGGGGAGAGGGCGAGTAGTCCGAAGTACACGGCGGCTGCCGCGGTGGCGCCGGCCAGCAGCCGACGGTGCCACCGGGCGGCCCGGAGCAGGTCACGGAACAGCGAGGAGAAATTCATGCCGGAGAAGGTACGAGTTTCGCCGGCACCCGCCGTTCAGTTGTCCACAGGCAGCGGTCAGGCCGCGCTGGTCCCCGAGGAGGAGGAGCCGCTGGAGGACGAACCGGAGGACGAGGAGGAGCCCGACGTACCGGACGAGCCGGACGACGTGGAGGGGGAGCTCGACGAGTCCGAGGACTTGGAGCTGCTCGAGGAGGACGAGTCGGACTTCGCCGGCACCGAGCCGTTGCCGGAGGACCGGCTGTCGGTGCGGTAGAACCCGGAGCCCTTGAACACCACGCCCACGGCGTTGAAAACCTTGCGCAGGTTGCCCTGGCAGTTCGGGCACACGGTCAGCGCGTCGTCCGTGAAGCTCTGGCGCACCTCGAGCGCTTCGCCACAGTCGGTGCACTGGTACTGGTACGTCGGCACGGTCGGTTCCCTTCAAGCCGCTGGCACTCCTACTACCCGACTGCTAATAATGCGCCAGGCGACCGAAGTATTCCAAACCCACGCTTGCTTACCTCAACTCTGCGTCCCTGTCCAGCGAACGCAGAGCAACGCAAAGTTGTGAGGCACCCCATTTGGGGAGGACGCCCGCATTCTCTACGGTTGGTCCGTGCGTCGCCTGCTTCGAGTCGTCATCATCAGCGGAATCGCCCTCGCCACGGTCCTCCTGGTGATCGCCGGTACCGCCGTCTACGTCGTCCGCCACTCGTTCCCGACGTACGAAGGAACGATCGACCTGGAGGGGCTCGACGGTGACGTGAACGTGGTCCGGGACGCCAACGGCATCCCGCAGATCTACGCCGACAGCCCGGCCGACCTGTTCGCCGCGCAGGGCTACGTCGCCGCGCAGGACCGGTTCTTCGAGATGGACTTCCGCCGGCACGTGACGGCGGGCCGGCTGAGCGAGTTGTTCGGCAAGACCGCGCTCGAGACCGACAAGTTCGTCCGGACGCTCGGCTGGCGGCGCACCGCGGAGAAGGAGCTGCCGCTGCTCAGCCCGAGCACCCGGCAGTACCTCGACGACTACGCGCGCGGGGTCAACGCCTACCTGTCCACGCACAGCGGCTCCGGCCTCAGCCTGGAGTACGGCGTCCTCTCGCTGCAGCCGGGCGGTCCGAAGAACTACACGCCCGAGCCGTGGACCGCGACCGACTCGCTCGCCTGGCTGAAGGCGATGGCCTGGGACCTCGGCGGCAACCTGGACGAGGAGATCACCCGCACCAAGCTGCTCGCGGCGTTCCCGGCGCGCAACATCGAGAGCCTCTACCCGGAGTACCCGTACGACCGGAACCAGCCGATCATGTCGGCCGGCTCGGTCGGCAAGAACGGGAAGTTCAGCCTCTCCCCGGTCAGCCCGGAGCTTCGGCGGGGAATGCTGACCAAGGATCTGCTCAAGTCGCTCGACTCCGTGCAGAGCGTCGCCAAGGGCCTGCCCGAGCTGCTCGGCCAGGGTGACGGCGTCGGCTCGAACTCCTGGGTGGTGTCCGGAGACCACACGACCACCGGCAAGCCGCTGCTGGCGAACGACCCGCACCTGGGCGCGACCATGCCGGGCATCTGGACGCAAGTCGGCCTGCACTGCAACAACGTCGGCAAGGCCTGCCCGTTCGACGTCTCCGGCTTCAGTTTCTCCGGCCTCCCCGGCGTGGTGATCGGCCACAACAACAAGATCTCCTGGGGCTTCACCAACCTCGACCCCGACGTCCAGGACCTCTACCTGGAGCGTGTCGACGGCAACAACGTCCTCTACAACAACAAGTGGCGCGCGATGGCCACCCGTGAGGAGACGTTCAAGGTGGCCGGCGAGGACAAGCCGGTGAAGATCACCGTCCGCGAGACCCGGCACGGTCCGCTGATCTCGGACGTCGGCACGGACGAGCAGAAGGTCGGCGAGATCGCCGCCTCGCAGGCGAAGTACCCGAAGGCGTACGGCGTCGCCCTGCAGTGGACCGCGCTGAACCCGGGCAAGACCGCGGACGCGCTGTTCGCGATCAACACCGCCCAGAACTGGACCGAGTTCCGGGCCGCCGCGCAGCAGTTCCAGGTCCCCTCGCAGAACCTGGTGTACGCCGACACCGACGGCCACATCGGCTACCAGGCCCCCGGGCTGGTGCCGATCCGCTCGGTCGGCCGCGGTGACTGGCCGGTGCCGGGCTGGGACCCGAGGTACTACTGGAAGGGCTACATCCCGTTCGACGCACTGCCGACCGAGCTCGATCCACCGAGCGGCATCATCGTCACCGCGAACCAGGCCGTGGTCCCGAACACGTACTCGTACTACCTGACCAACTCCTGGGACTACGGGTACCGCGCGCAGCAGATCCTGGAGCGGATTAAGGCCGCCGGGAAGCTGGACGTGAACGCGATGGCGTCGATCCAGCTGGACACCAAGAACAAGGCCGCCGAGATGCTGGTGCCGTACCTGCTGCGGATCAGCATCAACGACGCGTTCGACCGGCAGGGCCAGGACACCCTGCGGAACTGGGACTTCACCCAGCCGCCGGACTCCGCGGCCGCGGCGTACTTCAACGTCGTCTGGCGCAACCTGCTCTCGCTGACCTTCCACGATCAGCTCCCCGAGGGCACCTGGCCGGACGGCGGTTCCCGCTGGTTCGAGGTGATCCACACGCTGCTCGGCCAGCCGAACAGCGGCTGGTGGGACGACATCCGGACGCCGCAGCGGGAGAGCCGCGACGACATCCTCCGCGAGGCGCTGGTGAACGCCCGTACCGAGATCACCCAGAAGATGGCCCGTGAGCCGGCCAACTGGCAGTGGGGCCGGCTGCACAAGCTGACGCTGACCAACCAGACGCTGGGCAAGTCCGGGATCGGCCTGGTCGAGCGGATCTTCAACCGCGGCCCGTACGAGCTCGGCGGCGGTACGTCGATCGTCGACGCCACCTCCTGGGACGCCTCCGAGGGGTACGGAGTGACGTCGACGCCGTCGATGCGGATGGTCGTCGACCTGTCCGACTTCGACAAGTCGCGCTGGATCAACCTGACCGGTGTCTCCGGGCACGCGTACTCGTCCAACTACACCGATCAGACGGAGCTGTGGGTCAAGGGCGAGACCCTGCCCTGGGCGTACACGAAGGGCGCGGTCGAGGCGGCCCGTAAGCACTCCCTGACCTTCACCAAGCCGGACAACTAGCGGCTACCACGCGGGCGCGCTGGCCTCGGCGAACAGTTCCTCCGGCCAGGTCCAGAGCGCCCGCTGGGTCAACAGGATCGAGATGGTCCCGTCGGCCGCGGTCGACCACAGCGAGCCGAGCCCGCCCGCCCAGCCGTACCGCCCGTCGTCGCCGACGGACACCCCGTACCCCCAGCCGGTGTCCGGCCCGAGGAAGTCACCGGCCCCGGCGCGCTGTTCCGGCGTGAGCTGGTCGGTGGTCATCTCGGCCACGGCCTCCCGCGACAGCAGGTCGCCGCTCTGCAGCATCCGGGTGAACGCGTGGAAATCGTCCACGGTCGAGATCAACCCACCCGCAGCGTCCGGGAACGGCGGCGGCGTCAGCCACTGGCTCTCGGCCGCCGTATCGAGCACGTCCTCTCCGACGTACGCCGTGGTGAGCCGTGCCGGGTCCGCCGCGGTGAACCCGGTGTCACGCATTCCCAGCGGTTCGAAGAGCCGCTCGCGCAGGAACTCCTCCAACGGCTGCCCTGACACCCGGGAGATGAGTACGCCGAGCACATGCGACCCCGTGGCGTACAACCAACGCTCACCCGGCTGGTACTGCAGCGGCAACGTCCCGAGCCGCCGCATCCACTCGTCCGGTTCCAGGTCCGTCCGCGGGATCGGGGGCCCGAACGTCCGTACGCCGAGCTCCTCCTCGCGCTGACGCAGCCCCGGGTTGTCGGACTCACCCAGGCCGAGCCGGAACGTCAGCAGGTCCCGTGTCGTGATCGCCCGCGCGGCCGGCATCGTGTCGTCGACCGGCCCGTCCGGCGTCCGCAGCACGACGGGATCGGCGAGCTCCGGCAGTACGTCGGGGACGGGCGCGTCCAGTGACAGTTGGAGGTCGTCGACGAGCAGCATGGTCGCGGCTGCCGTGATCGGCTTCGTGAACGACGACACCCGGAACAGGCTGTCCCGCTCGAGGTCCGGGCCGTCGTACGCGAGCCGGCCGTGGACCTCGAGGTGTGTCTCGTCGCCCCGGCTGACCAGGCTGATCAGACCGGGGACGGCGCCGTTCTCGACGTACGTGTTCAGCATCAGTCCAGTATCAGCCCAAATTTCAGCCGAGCCCGGCGGCGAACGGCATCGCTCGCCACTGGTCAGCGAACATCCGGATGCCGTCAGCGAGCGCCGGGAACTGCGGCACCAGCGGCGTACAGACCAGGACCTGCAGGGCCCGGGCCAGGTCCATCAGCTGCATGACCTGCGGGTCCAGCGGAGCGCCGTACGCGCGGCACATGTCCGGGCCGAACCCGGCCAGGTCCCACTCGCGCGGGCCGATGCACACATCCTCGAAGTCGGCCCACAGCGGACCGTCGACCGTGTTGATCAGGTTCCACGACGGGGCATCGCCGTGGATCGGCTGCAGGGCCACGGACGGGAAGGCCGCCTGGAAACCGGACCGGCTGGTCAGGATCGGCTCCAGCACCTTCCACTCGGCCTGCGCACGCTCCACGTCCTCCAGCTCGAGCAGACCCGGCACAGCCTCGGTTGATGCCAGGCCGGGACCGATCAGCCGCAGGGGCGTCATCCACGGCAGCTCACCGGGGTAACCCGCCAGCTGGGCGTGCAGCTCCGGTACACGTGCAGTCGCACCCGCGTAGTCCGGCTCAGCCGCCTGGTCCACTTCGACGTACTTCCAGAACGTCATGCACAGCCCGTCCTGCTCTACCGGCACCGGGTGGGCCGACTGCACGACAGGAACGCCCTGGGCGTCCAGCCAGGTCATAGCATCGATCTCGCGCTGCTGGCGACGTACGGCGGGCTCTGGCTCCTGTAGACCTGCAGGGAGGAGCATCGGGACTCGGGCGACCACAGGCGACGGCTTTAGATGCACCACCGTCGAGAAGGCTTCGTAGAGAACAGTTGGGTCGGTCACCGTCAGGCCGAGGGCACGTGCGGCTGTGGCTGCTGCTTGAACAGCGGTCTCAGTCATCCCCTGATCTTCGCAGGGCGATCAAACGATTAGGTGTGAGCGCTGCGTCCACCGGGCGGTCGTGTGCGTCGGATGGGAGCGTGTCGACGACCTCCGTGTCGTACACGGCGGCCCAGACCGGCGTACCGGAACGGACACGAGCCAGGGCGCGGTCGTACGAGCCACCGCCACGTCCCAGCCGTACGCCGTCGTGGGCGACCGCCAGGGCGGGGCAGATGACCAGATCGGCGGTAGCGATCGCGTCGGAGCCCAGGTCGATCGGTGGCTCCGACAGGCCGAGCCGGCCGGGCACCAGGTCCGCCGCGCCGGGGGCAACGCCCCAGCCGAGGTCGTTGTCGGCGTACAGGATCGGCAGCAGCACCTCCCGGTGCGTGGCGAGCAGCCAGTCGATCAGCGCGCCGGTCTGCGGCTCAGGACCCATGGACACGTACAGAGCGACCCGATAGACGTCGGGCAGCACCCGTTGGGCGCTCGCCAGCAGTCCCTCGGCGTGGTGCCGGGCACCCCGCGCCTCCAGGAACTGCTGCCGCGCCACGGCCTTCGCCAAGTTCACTCTCCGATCGTATGAGCGTGACGCGGGCAACACTGGGATTACCGGCCGTCCCCTAGGGTTGGTGCATGGGTGAGGTGGGTCTCAGACAAGCGCAGGAGAAGATGCGCGCGGCCGGTGCGGCCGACGTTGCAATACGCGTCTTCACGCACTATTACCGACTGCTCGAGTCCGGGCAGCAGGGCAAGATCCCTGAGCAGGACATCGAACCGGTCGGCGACCTGCCGCACCTGGACCATCTGGACACCGACCCGGACGCGCTCCGCGCCGCGCTCGCCGAGACGGTCGTCATCAAGCTCAACGGCGGCCTCGGCACGTCGATGGGCGTCACCGGCCCGAAGTCCGCGCTGCCGGTGAAGGACGGGCTGTCGTTCCTGGACATCATCGCCCGGCAGATCCTCGGCATCCGGCGCAAGTACGACGTACCGCTGCCGCTGGTGCTGATGAACTCGTTCCGCACCAAGACCGAGTCGCTGCGGATCCTCGGCGAGTACGACGGGCTGGCGATCGACGGCCTGCCGCTCGACTTCCTGCAGAACATGGAGCCGAAGCTGCTCGCCGACGACCTGACGCCGGCCGAGTGGGAGCCGGACCCGGAGCTCGCCTGGTGCCCGCCCGGGCACGGCGACCTGTTCACCGCGTTGGTTGCCTCCGGCACCCTCGACGCGCTCCGCGAGCACGGCTTCCGGCACGCGTTCATCTCGAACGCCGACAACCTCGGCGCGACCCCGGACCCGCGGATCGCCGCCTGGATGGCCGAGCACGACGTCCCGTTCGGGATGGAGGTCTGCCGGCGGACCCGGTCCGACCGCAAGGGCGGGCACGTCGCGGTCCGGAAGTCCGACGGGCGGCTGATCCTGCGGGACAGCGCCCAGGTCGCGGACGACGAGACGCAGTACTTCCAGGACATCTCCCGGCACAAGATGTTCAACACCAACAACCTGTGGATCGACCTGGACCGGCTGGCCGACCTGATGGCCGGGCACGACGGCGTCCTCGGTCTGCCGATCATGGTGAACCGCAAGACCGTCGACCCGGCCGACCCGACCTCGCCCAGGGTGATCCAGCTGGAGACCGGGATGGGCACCGCGATCGAGACCTTCGAGGGATCGCAGGCGGTGATCGTGGACCGCGGCCGGTTCAAGCCGGTGAAGACCACGAACGACCTGCTCGTGCTGCGCTCGGACGTCTACGAGCTGGACGAGGTCGGCGAGCTGACCACGAAGCACGAGGGCGACGAGCCGTACGTCGACCTGGACCCGGAGTACTTCAAGATCCTCGCCGACTTCGAGGCGCGGTTCCCGGCCGGGCCGCCGTCGCTGGTCGCCGCCGACCGGCTGGCGGTCCGCGGTGACGTTGCCTTCGGCAAGGACATCGCGGTGGTCGGGGACGTCGAGGTGACCGCACCGGCCGGCGAGCGCCGGGTGATCCCGGACGGAACCGAACTGCGTTGACCGACGACCTCCTGGTCCGTCCGCTGGAGCCGTCCGACACCGCCGAGGCCGCCGCCGTCTGGTGGCGGTCGCGGCACGCCGACGGGTCCCAGCTGCCGCCCGCGATCCACACCGCGGAGCAGGTGGCCGGCTGGTTCGCCGACGTCCTGCTGCCGGACGGGCAGACGTGGGTGGCGCTCGACGAGGACCGGATCGTCGCGGTCCTCACCCTGGACGGCGACGACCTCGACCAGCTGTACGTCGTACCGGAGGCGGCCGGGCGGGGGATCGGGGCGGTGCTGGTCGACCTGGCGAAGGACCTCCGGCCGGGTGGGCTGGCGCTGTGGACGTTCCAGACCAACCTGCGGGCGCAGTCGTTCTACCGGCGGCACGGCTTCCTGGAGGTACGCCGTACCGACGGCTCCGCGAACGAGGAGCACGCCCCGGACGTCCGGATGACGTGGGGGAATCACCCCGAATCGGAACCCGGCCGGACTTCTTGACGCACTCCTCCGGAACTATCGCCGGAAAGCCGCGAGCCGTCGATTAAGGTCGAGCTCGTGAGACGAAGTGTTGATGAGCATCTCGAGGACGTCCTCGGACGGGTGACGGCCCTGCCGGCGTTCGAGCAGCCGTTGATGGACACGGTCGGGCTGATGCTCTGCGAGGACATCGTCTCGGGGGTGAGCCTGCCGGGCTTCGACAACTCGGCCATGGACGGGTATGCGGTGCAGGCCGCGGACCTCGCCGGAGCCTCGGACGAGAACCCGATCGGGCTGCCGGTGGTCGGCGAGTTCCGGGCCGGGCGCAGCGAGCCGATCGTGGTCACCCCCGGGACCTGTGTGCGGATCATGACCGGCGCGCCGATGCCGCGCGGCGCGGACAGCGTCGTGCCGGTCGAGTGGACCGACGGCGGGACCGTCACGGTCCGGATCACCCAGCAGCCACCGGTCGGCGGTTCGGTGCGGTATGCGGGCGAGGACGTCACGGCCGGGACCAAGGTCCTCGACCAGGACACGGTCCTGGGGCCGCGGCAGATCGCCGTCCTGGCGGCGGTCGGGCGGTCCCGGGTGAAGGCGAGACCGCGGCCGCGGGTGGTGGTGATCTCGACCGGGGCCGAGCTGCGCGAGCCGGGCAGCCGGCTCGGCGACGGGCAGATCTACGACTCGAACAGCTACACCCTGGCGGCGTGCGCCCGCGACGCCGGCGCGGTGGTGTACCGGGTCGGCATCGTCGACGACGACCCGAAACGGATCATGGACACGCTGTCCGACCAGCTGGTCCGGGCCGACCTGGTGATCACCACGGGCGGCGTCAGCATGGGCGCGTACGACATCGTCAAGGAAGAGCTGTCCAAGCTCGGCACCGTCGACTTCCCGCAGGTCGCGATGCAGCCCGGGAAGCCACAGGGGTTCGGGGTGATCGGCGAGGACGAGGTGCCGATCTTCACGCTGCCCGGCAACCCGGTCTCGGCGTACATCTCGTTCGAGGTTTTCGTCCGGCCCGCGCTGCGCAAGATGATGGGGCAGATGCCGTACCGGCGGGCGCTGGTCCCGGGGGTGACGCTCGACGGGTTCAGCTCACCGGCGGGGCGTCGGCAGTTCGTCCGCGCCGCGGCCACCTCCGGCGACGAGGGCTGGATGGCCAGTACAGTCGGCGGGCACGGCTCGCACCTGCTGGGCGGCCTGAGCCGGGCGAACGCACTGATCGTGGTGCCGGAGGACGTGACGTCGGTCCGGTCCGGCGATCAGGTGGAGCTGATGCTGCTTGAGGAGACCGGATGACTGATCGGCCGACCGGCCTGACCCACGTCGACGAGACCGGGGCGGCGCGGATGGTGGACGTGTCCGCGAAGGACGTCGGCGCCCGGCGGGCCGTTGCCAGCGGCAAGGTTTTCGTGTCCGCCGAGGTGGTCGCCGCGCTCCGCGGTGACGGCGTACCGAAGGGCGACGCGCTCGGCGTCGCCCGGATCGCCGGGATCATGGGCGCCAAGCGGACCCCCGACCTGGTGCCGTTGTGCCACCCGATCGCGATCACCGGCGCCAAGGTCGACCTGGAGGTCGCCGACGACGCCGTCCTGATCCGCGCCCAGGTGAAGACCACCGACCGGACCGGCGTCGAGATGGAGGCGCTGACCGCCGTCGCCGTCGCCGGGCTCGCGGTCATCGACATGGTGAAGGCCCTCGACCCCGCGGCCGTGCTGTCCGACGTCCGGGTCGAGCTGAAAGAAGGCGGCAAGACCGGGCACTGGGAGCGGCCGTGAGAGCCCTCGTCGTCAGCGTCTCGAACCGCGCCGCCGCCGGGGTCTACACCGACACCACCGGCCCGCTGATCGCGTCCCGCCTGGCGGAATGGGGATTCGACGTGTCCGGCCCCGACGTCGTCCCGGACGGCGCGCCCGTCGGCGAGGCGTTACGAGCAGCCGTCGACGCGTCGTACGACGTCGTGCTGACCACCGGCGGTACCGGGATCTCGCCGACCGACGAGACCCCCGAGCAGACCGCGGCCGTGCTGACGAAGGTCGTGCCCGGGATCGCCGAAGCCATCCGGGCCTACGGCATCGCGAACGGCGTACCGACCGCGGCCTTGTCCCGAGGCCTGGCCGGAGTCGCCGGTACCACGGTCGTCGTCAACCTGCCCGGATCACGCGGCGGCGTGAAGGACGGCCTCGCCGTCCTCGAACCGCTGCTGCGGCACGCGGTCGAGCAGGTGCACGGCGGAGACCACGTGCGGACGGACACCGACTGATGGCGATCGTGCACTGGCCCGTGGAGCTCAAGCACGGGCAGGTCGGACTCCGGCCGCTGCGGACCGGCGACGGCAGCGAATGGGCCGCCGCCAGGCAACGCAACGTCAGCTGGCTCCGACCCTGGGACGCGACCCAACCGCCCGGCGCGGAAGACGGCGCGCGCACCTTCCGTGCCATGGCCCGCGACTGGAACCGGCAGGCCAGATTCGGGCGGATGCTCCCGTTCGTCATCACGTACGGCGGAGCCGCCGGCGCCGGCGCCCGGGCGAAATGGCCGCTCGTCGGCCAGCTCACCGTGTCCGGCATCACCTACGGCTCCGCGCGCTGGGCCAACCTCGGCTACTGGGTCGACGAGCAGTACGCCGGCCGCGGCATCGTGCCGACCGCCGTCGCGATGGCCGCCGACCACTGCTGGTTCACCCTCGGCCTGCACCGCATCGAAGTCGCGATTCGCCCCGAGAACAAGGCAAGTCTGCGCGTCGTCGAGAAACTCGGCTTCCGCTACGAAGGCGAGCGGCCGCGGTTCCTGCACATCGACGGCGACTGGCGCGACCACCGGATCTTTGCCCTCAACATCGAAGAGGTCGGACCCGGTCTCGTAGCGCGACTGACCTGACTACGCTGCGTGCTATTCACATCAGTCACACGAGTCTTCTTGCGACACACCGTGCCACGTACCTCATCTGGCCCCCGCCGCGCCTTAGCGTCGTCGCATGGGGACGACAGGTTTGATCTATGTGGCGATTGTCGCCGCGTGGGCTGCCTATCTCGTCCCGATGTGGCTCAAGCGCGGTGACGAAGCCCGGCGCAAGCCGGTCGTCCCGTCCTCCGACGAAGCGCGCGTGCTGTCCCGCGATCCCTCCCGGCCACGGTACGTCGTGCGCCCGGCCGGATCCGCCGCGGCCGACGACCCGTCACCGCCGAAGCGCTACATCCCGAACCGAGCCCGCCGGGTGGCCGCGATGCGCCGTCGGCGGGTGCTGTCGATCCTGACACTCTCGCTGCTGTCCGTCGTCGGCCTCGCCGGCCTCGCGATCGTCCCGTGGTGGAGCGTCGCGGTGCCCGGGGCAACGATCGGCGGATTCGTCGTCCTCACCCGGGTGCAGTTGCGCCGCCAGGCCCGCGACCGCGCCGCGGCCGCCGCCGAACGGCGTACCCGCGTCCGCGCCAAGCACGACCGCGGCCCGGCCGGCAAGCCCGCACCCACCCCCGACGAAGAGCTGACCATCGAGGTCAAGCTCCCCGCCGAACCCACCCCCGCTCCCGCGCCGGCCGCCAAGGAAGACAAGCCGGCCGCGGAAGGCCTGTGGGACCCGGTGCCGGTGACGCTGCCGACGTACGTGATGAAGGAAAAGGCCCCCGACCGCACGGTCCGGACCATCTCCCTCACCGACGACGCGGTGTTCTCCAGCGCCCGCACCACCGACCCCGCGGACAAGCCCGCCGCCACCGAAACCCCGGCCCCCCAGCCGGTCGTCGAGCCAGAGGTGAAGCGCGCCGTCGGCGACTGATATCCAGTTTTAGATCGCGGGCCTCCACGTGTTAGAGTTTCGCGGTCGCCAGGGAAACCCGGCGGACAAGCCTGGGGCTGTGGCGCAGTTGGTAGCGCGCTTCGTTCGCAACGAAGAGGCCAGGGGTTCGAATCCCCTCAGCTCCACGAAGGCGATAGGCGACTCGTGCCTGCGGAAAGCGCAGGGCGGGTCGCCTTCGTCGTGTTGTGCGGCTGCGCTTCGCTTGCCGCAAGCGGGGGCTCCGCCACCCGCACCCCCTAGGCCTTCGCTGCGCTCGGCCGCTGTGGCTGGCTTCGGCTCTTCACCGCCGGTGCGCCTTCGCTGCGCTCGGTTGCTGTGGCTGGCTTCGGCTCTTCACCGCCGGTGCGCCTTCGCTGCGCTCGGTTGCTGTGGCTGGCTTCGGCTCTTCACCGCCGGTGCGCCTTCGCTGCGCTCGGTTGCTGTGGCTGGCTTCGGCTCTTCACCGCCGGTGCGCCTTCGCTGCGCTCGGTTGCTGTGGCTGGCTTCGGCTCTTCACCGCCGGTGCGCCTTCGCTGCGCTCGGTTGCTGTGGCTGGCTTCGGCTCTTCACCGCCGGTGCGCCTTCGCTGCGCTCGGTTGCTGTGGCTGGCTTCGGCTCTTCACCGCCGGTGCGCCTTCGCTGCGCTCGGTTGCTGTGGCTGGCTTCGGCTCTTCACCGCCGGTGCGCCTTCGCTGCGCTCGGTTGCTGTGGCTGGCTTCGGCTCTTCACCGCCGGTGCGCCTTCGCTGCGCTCGGTTGCTGTGGCTGGCTTCGGCTCTTCACCGCCGGTGCGCCTTCGCTGCGCTCGGTTGCTGTGGCTGGCTTCGGCTCTTCACCGCCGGTGCGCCTTCGCTGCGCTCGGCTGCTGTGGGCGGGCTTCGGCTCTTCACCGCCGGTGCGCCTTCGCTGCGCTCGGCTGCTGTGGGCGGGCTGGGCGCTCCGCGGCGGGTGCGCCTCGCTTCGCTCGGCTGCTGGGGTTGGGTGGGTCGGTGACTTGCCTTCGCTGCTCGGCTGCTGGGGTTGTGTTGGGTGTGTGGGTGACTTGCTTGGCTCGTAGGATTTGGGGGTGCCCTTTGGTGAGTTGTTGCGGGGGTTTCGGCTTGATGGGGGATTGACGCAGCGGGAGTTGGCGTTGCGGGCGGGGATCAGCACGGGGGCTGTTCGGGATCTTGAGCAGGGGCGGACTCGGAGTCCTAAGCGGGAGTCGGTGGCGGCTTTGGCTGCTGCTTTGGGGCTTGGGGTTCGTGAGGTGGGGGAGTTGCAGGCGGCCGCGAGGGTTGGGCGGTTTGTGGCGGATGTTGGTGGTGGGCGGGTTTGGGTGGGGGTTCTGGGGCGGCTTGAGGTTCGGCGGGGGGAAGTTGCGGTTGGGGTGAAGTCCGCTGGGCAGCGTGCGTTGCTGGGGCGGCTGGCGGTGGCGGCGGGGGACGTTGTGGGGCAGGACGAGTTGGTGGGGGTGCTCTGGCCTCGGGAGGTTCCCGCGAATGCTGTGAGTTTGCTGCATTCTCGGGTGGCCCGGCTGCGGCGTTTGCTTGAGTCTGCGGGGGAGTCGGCTCCGGTGGTTGTTGCCGGCGGGGGTGGGTATCGGCTGGCGCTGGAGGAGCGGGACCTTGATCTGCTGACCTTCCGCGGGCTCGTGGCGCGGGCGGGGCGGGCTGAGCCGGAGGCAGCGTTGGGGATGCTGCTGGAGGCTGTGGGGTTGTGGCGGGGCGAGACCGACGTGGAGCAGCTTGCCGGTGATCCGGTGTACGTCGCGGTCTCGAACGAGTACGTCGACGCCGTACGGGCGCTGGCTGCGTTGGCGCGGGACCTCGGCGTGGCGGAGAAAGCCCTGGAACGTCTTCGTGCTTTGGCGGAGCGCTACGAGCTCGACGAGCCGCTACACGCCGAGCTGATCCGTACGCTCGCCGCAGCCGGCAGACAGGCGGAGGCGCTCGCCGGGTACGAGCGGGTCCGGTCCGCGCTGGCCGAGCAGTTGGGCGTCGACCCGGGGGAGCGGCTGCGCGCGGTTCATCTCGACGTACTGCGGCCGCCGGCCGAGCGGCACGTCGTACAACAGGTACCGTCCGCGCCGCCGGACTTCGTCGGACGGACCGACGAGCTGGCGGCGATCCGTACCGCGCTCGGACGGTCGGGTGCGCTGTCGTCCCGGGTCGTGCTGATCGACGGGATCCCCGGGGTCGGGAAGACAGCCCTGGCGCTGACGGCCGCGCATCGGCTCCGCGAGCAGTACCCGGACGGCCAGTTGTACGCCGACCTGCGCGGCAACGACACCGCCGCACCGGCACCGCTGCAGGTGCTGGGACGCTTCCTGCGGGCCCTGGGGGTACCGGGCCGTCGGATCGGTACGGACGTGACCGAGGCGGCCGCGCTGCTCCGGAGCGAGCTCGCCGACCGCCGGATGCTGCTCCTGCTGGACAACGCGCTCGACGCCGCGCAGATACGGCCCTTGCTGCCGGGGGCGGGGCGCAGCGACGTGATCGTGACGAGCAGACGGCGGCTGCCCGAGGTTCCGGCTGCCGGTGTGGTGAGCCTCGAGGCGCTCCCGCAGAAGGACGCGGTCACGCTGATCGTGTCCACGTCGAGGACGTCGGACACCGCGGACCTCGGCGCGCTCGCGGAGGCCTGTGCGCGGCTCCCGCTGGCGCTGCGGATCGCCGGCGCGCGGCTCGCGACCCGGCGGGTGTGGACGGTGGCCGATCTGACCCGCCGCCTGTCCGACGGCAACCGCCGGCTCACCGAGCTCAGCGTCGGCGAGTCCAGCGTCCTCAACAGCTTCCAGCTCAGCTACGCAGACCTCGCCCCGGACACCCAGCGCGCCTTCCGGCTGTGCAGCCTGCACCCCGGCGACGACTTCAGCACGGACAGTACGGCGATCCTCCTCGACGTCCCGTACGCCGCCGCCGACCGGATCCTGGAGGACCTCCTCGGCGCGAACATGTTGTTGCAGCAGGCAACGAACCGCTACCGGTTCCACGACCTGCTCGGCCTGTACTCCGAACGCCTACTGGCTGCGGACCCCGAACGCGAGCCCGCCCGTGCCAGGCTCCACTCGTGGTACGCCGACACCGCAACGGCCGCCGTCGACGTCATCCACCCGCAACTCGTCCGCCTGCCCCCGCACACCACTCCCGCCGGGGAACACAGCCGTCCCGCCGAGAAGGCAGCGCTCGGGTGGCTCGACGACGAGGTCCGGGCCCTCGTGGGGGTCGTGCAGGAGGCGGCGCTGCAGGGCGAACCGTCGCTCGCCTGGCGGATCGCCGACCAGCTCCGCGGGTACTTCCTGATCCGCCGGGACGCCGACGGATGGCTGCCGGCTGCTCAGGCCGGAATGGCCGCCGCCATCGACGCGGGTGACGAGGTCGCGCAGGTCGCGATGCTCATCAACCGCGGCCAGGCGCTGGGCGCCGTCGGACGGGACGAGGACGCGCTGGCCGACTGCCTGTCCGGACACGCACTCGCGGTAGCTGTCGGCAGACCCACCTCGGCTGCCTACCTCGCGCACCAGGTCGGCTGGCTCCAGCTGGAGCGTGGCCGGCTGGACGACGCCGAGCTGTGGATGAGCCGGGCGCTGGACCTGACCACCGCCGAGCCGGACGGACACGTGCGCGCGGTCGCGCTGAACGGCCTGGGCATGACCCGCCTGTACCAGGGTCAACTCGAGGAGGCCGCCCGGCTGTTCGAGTCCGCGTTGCAGCTCGACGGGAACGCCCTGGAGACGTCAGTACTCACGATCCGCGGCAACCTGGCGGCGGCGCTGCGCCAGTCGGGCGAGACCGAGCGCGCCGCCGTACTGCTGGGCGACCTCATGGCCGCGTACCAGCGTCGCGCCCAGTTCCGCGGCGAGCTGTCGACCCTGGACGAGTGGTCGCGGCTGCACAGCGGGCGTGGTGACGGGGAGGCCGCCTTGCAGGCCGCACTCCGCGCGCACCAGCTCGCACTCGTCGTCCGCGATCCGAAAGCCCAGGCGCAGACGGCGGCCACGGTGGCGCAGGCGCACCTCGCGATCGGCGACACCCCGGCCGCTGCTGAGTGGATCGAGACCTGCCTCGGCATCGCACGCAACACGTACCCGTACCTCGAAGCCGAGGCACTGCTCGCGCTGGCCGCTGCTCGGGCCGTTGCCGGCGATCAGAAGGCCGCGGATGCGGCCGCCGAGCAGGCTGCGGTGATCGCCGCAGCCTGCGGTTACCGGCGACTCGAGGCCGAGGCCAGAACCAGGTCTCAGGCCTTGTAGAGGCAGTACGAGTAGACGATGCGGCCGGTGATCGCGCTGTCGCCCCGCGGCTCGAACCACAGCATGGTCTCGCTGCTCCGGGGGTGGTAGCCGAGGTTCACGGTCTTGGTGACCTCGCGGCCCGAGTTCCCCTGCAGGGTGGTGAAGGTGCTGGACGTGCCCTGCCGGATCCGTACCCGAATCATCTTGGTGTTGCTCGCGGTCCGATAGGTGACCCGTACCTTGGCGGTCCCGCCCGGCCACTTGAGGTAGCCGAACCCGATGCCCGCGCTCACATGGAAGCTCTCGTTCCTGGAGCTGACACAGGTCACGGCCTCCGCCCGGCTCGCGGTCCGGACCGCAACGGCGGACGACATCAGCAGGACGAGCGCCGTCATCAGCACGGAGATTCTTCGCACGGACAGACCCACAACGACTCCTTCAGTGGTTGGACAGCCGCACGTACGGCGGCCTGACCCGAACCTAGGTGTCGCTGCCGCCGTCAGCCTGCCCGTACTACGCCCGTACCGGCTTTCGTTAGCTGGGTGGGGTTTGGAGGGCTTTGAGGAGCGCGGTGCCGTCGGGGGTGCCTAGCCCGGTGCACGCGTCCCAGCCCGGCGCTGCCTGGTATGCGCCGTTGCTTCCACTCGTGATGTCGCGGAAGCCCGGCTGTACGGCGCCCGGGCGGACGCCCTGGTACAGCTGGGTGTGTACCAGGCCCAGGCTTCGCCCGGTGCCCTGGGCGAGGCGGGTCAGCAGGGCGGCCCACAGCGGGGCGACGGCGCTGGTGCCTCCGACCACGATGCGCTGGCCGTCGACGAGGACGTTGTAGCCGGTTGCGGGATCGGCGTTGCCCGCCACGTCAGGCACGCCTCGTCCGGTGCCACCGCCGGCCGCCGTGGGTACTCCGGCGGTGGTCTGGAAGGCCGGCAGCGGGAATGTGTCGCTGACGCCGCCGCCGGTGGCACCACCGCCCGAGGTGTTCCAGACCGTCTCGGAGGTGATCGTGGGTGGGACACCCTCGAGGCGCGTACCGCCGCACGCGAGGGCGTGTGGGCTCGAGGCGGGGAAGTCCACGTGCTGTGCGCCGTCGGTCTGGCCGTCGGTACTGCCGTTGTCGCCGCTGGCCGCGCACACGGTCACGCCGAGCGCCGCGGCGTCGGCGAATGCCTGGTCCATCGCCGTCCGTGCCTGCGCCGTCCACTGGTCCTCGGACTGTCCCCAGCTGATGCTGACCACGGTCGGCGTCGGGGTGGCGTGCACCGCGGTGGTGACCGCGTCGAGGAAGCCCTGATCGGTGTTGGGCGCGAAGTAGACCAGCTGCTTGGCGCCCGGGGCGAGCGCCCCTGCGACCTCGATGTCGAGCAGCACCTCACCGTCGGCGGAGTTCGGGTCGCCGGTCGGGGCGTTCTTGCCGCCGTCGACCTCGACCGCGCTCACCTGGGGAGCCGGGATCTTCAAGCCGGCGAAGTAGGTGCTGAGTTCGGCCGGCTTGAACCCGCCGCCGAGCTCGATGATCGCGATCGTCTGTCCGGTCCCGTCGGTCTGGGCCGGGAAGTTGTAGAGGGCGCCGACCTGGTCCGGAGTGAACGCCTGCGCCGCCGCCGGAGCCGCATGCAGCCGGAACTGGGCGCGCGCCTGCGGGCGGTTGTCGAGACCGAGTACGGCGACGACGATCCCGTCGAGTTCGGCGGGCACCGACACCGCACCGGCACGGACGCGGAGGTCCACCGCGCTGTCTCGGCTGCGTACGACGGACAGTTCGGTGCCGAAGACCTCCGTCATTGCGGACGCGGGTCCCCGCACGGTCGCCCGCCGGGCACCGACGTGCGTGCCGACGACGGTCAGCCCCGCCCCGGTGAGCACTTCGTCCACCCGGGCGAGGTCGTCGTCGCGAGCTCCGAACCGCCGGGCGAACTCCTCCGCGGTCACGGTTCCGGGTCCGGTGACGAGGGCTTCGTCCAGCTCGGTACGACGACGCAGTACGAGCGTGACCGAAATCGAACTGTCGGGAGAGACCGGGCCGACTGTCTCGGCATCGGTGTACGCGCTTCGGGAGCTTCCGGGAAGGGGGATGTTCGACACGCGATACATGATGAACCACAAAAGGAGCTGCTAAACCACCGAATGTGCTTATGTCACTACGCTCAGCATTCTCTCAGCGAAGGTTGGCTGTTGCTGCCTTCAGGTCGTTGAGGGCGGCCAGTGCGTGCGGGGCAAGGTCTGAGTCGTCGTCTGTTGCCGTCCAGGATTCGTAGCCCTGTTTGAAGGCCAGAACGCCCAATTCCGCGGCTAGGTGGGCGACTGGGGTTGGTACCCCTCTTGCCTGGAGAGCTGCGGTCATGGCGCTCGCCAGGCCGACGGTTTTGAGGGCGTCACGTTCCTGGAGTTCGGTGCTTGCGGCGATTGCTGCCTTCAGTCGAGGCCCCAGTTCGCGGTTCACGGGACCCATGAAGCCCGAGGCTTTGGTGAGGCCTGCGGCTACTGCTTCCAAGGGTGTGGCTTCTTCTGAGGCCTCGGTGATTCCTTCGGACAAAAGGCGGCTCAGGACGTCTTGGCCGGCGACCAGGAGTTCTCGTTTGTCCGGGAAGTGGCGGAAGAAGGTGCTTTTGGTGACGCCGGCGCGCTCGGCGATCTGGGCGACCGTGGTGGCGTCGTAGCCGTGTTCGGCGAACAGGTCCACGGCGGCGAGGACCAGCCGTTCGCGGGCTCCGGGTTGCCATCTCGCCATACAGGCAAGTGTAGGTGATGGGACCTTTGTCCCGTCGGTGCTACCGTGATGGGACAAAGGTCTCATCACGGAGGAGTGTCCTATGAAGGTGTTCGTCACCGGCGGTACCGGGCTGATCGGGTCCGCGGTCGTCCGGGAGTTGCTCAGCAGTGGGCATGACGTCGTCGGGCTGGCGCGGTCCGAGGGGTCGGCGGCGGCGTTGCGGGAGGCCGGCGCCGGGGCGGTCCGGGGTGGGCTCGGCGACCTGGGCGTCGTACGGGCCGGTGCCGCGAGGGCCGACGGGGTGATTCATCTTGCCTTTAGCAACGATTTCAGCAGTCCGGAGGCGCTCGCCGCAGGGGTTGCCGAGGAAGGGGCCGCGCTGCAGGCCCTTGGGGACGAGCTGGTGGGGAGTGGGCGACCTCTCGTGACGGTGTCCGGTACGCCGTGGGTCGCGGGGCGCGCGTCCACCGAGGAGGATCCCGTGCCCACGGAAGGCCCGGTCGGCGGTCGCGGGCGTTCTGTCATGGCGGCTTTGGCGTTGGCGGAACGTGGGGTGCGGAGCGCTGCCGTACGGATGCCGCGGACTGTGCACAACCAGGGTGGCGGCGGATTCGCCGGCCTGCTCACGCAGATCGCCCGGCAGTCGGGGGTGTCGGGGTATCCGGGGGACGGGTCGCAGCGGTGGCCCGCGGTGCACGCGTTGGATGCGGCGGTGCTGTTCCGGTTGGTACTGGAGAATGCGCCGGCGGGTACGGCGTGGCACGCGGTCGACGACGAGGGGGACGCCGTACGCGATATCGCTGCCGTTATCGGCAGGCGTCTCGGCCTACCGGTGCAGCCGGTGCCCGAGGAGACGTACGGACCGCTCGGCCCGATCTTCGCGGCCGATCAGCCGTCCTCGAGTGCCCATACCCGTCAGGCGCTGAACTGGCGTCCGCAGCACCCGAAGCTGCTCGAGGACCTGGAGAACATCACGGCCTGATGCCGGACATGACCAGGCTGATGATGCTGTCCACCTGCTCCCTGCTGACCGGGGCGGTGTGCAGGAGCATCCGGTAGTACAGGGGGGCGTAGAGGAGTTCGACGACCGCGGCCAGGTCCACGTCGGCGCGGAGCTCTCCCGCCTGCTGGGCCTTGGCCAGGCGCTCGACACACAGCTGGACGCGCGGCCTGATCAGCGTGTCGAGGAGTGCGGCAGAAATCGCCTGATCGGTCTGGGCGGCGACGATCAGGCCTCTGCCGTAGGCGCCGAACATCTGGTCCGTGAACAGGCGGACCAACTCGTACATCTGGCTGCGGAGGTCCGCGAGCAGGTCGCCCGTGTCGGGGAAGTCGAGGCTTCGATCGGCCCGTTCGGTGATCGCCTCGAGCAGGATCGCGGCCTTCGACGGCCACCAGCGGTAGATCGTCTGCTTACCGACCCCGGCGCTCTTCGCGATGCCTTCCATGGTCAGGCCCGCGTACGTCTGCGTGCTGCACAGCTCCAGCGCGGCATCCAGGATCGCGCGCCGCGCGCGCTCGTTGCGGCGGTCGGGGTTCGGGGTCGTCGCCATACAGCCGGAGTCTACACAAGACGAGACGTTGTGTCTTGACAGTGATCCCGACGAGACCTACCGTCTCGTGATGAGACGAGACGTCTCGTCAACCGTCATTGCCAGGAAGGGAACGACCCGTGTCCGAAGCCTCGGTACGCCGCTACGCCGGCCTGTTCGGGATGATCGCCAGCGCTTTGATCGTGGTGCAGGTGCCGCTGTACTTCCTCTACTCCGGCGCCCCGCCGGACTGGAACATCCTGACCCGCAGCCTGATCGGGATCGTGGGCTGCGTCTTCTACATCCTGTTCTTCACCGGCCTGCGGCAACTGATCCATCAGGTCGACCTGGCGTCGGACTGGATCGCCGGCGTGATCCAGGCCGCCGGCCTGCTGTGGGTGGCGATGGTGTTCGTGCCGCAGTCGATGGAGGCCGGTGCCGCCATCTCGGTCGACCACGACATCGACACCACGCGCGAGGGGCCGTTCGCGGCTGCGCAGTACTTGATGCAGGGCCTGATCTCGCGCCTGCTGATGGCGCTGTTCCTGATCGCCCTCGGGATCGCCGTCACCCGCCTCCGGCTGCTGCCGAGGTGGGTCGGATGGTCCGCGTTCGTGCTCGCCGCGATCAACCTCGCGTTCGTCCCGGCGATCTACTCCAATGACGACCCGTCGAACTTCTACGCCGTCCAGGGCTGGGGCACGACGGCCAGCATGGGTGCGCTGTGGAGCATCTGGACGCTGGCCTTGAGTGTCAGTGTGTTCCGAAGCGCCCGCCGTGCCACTGCCGGTCCCGCCTCAAGGCATGTCGGCAGTCCTGCCACAGCCTCCTGACCGTTCGCCATGGTCGCCCGGAACGACCTGCGGCTGACGCTCGGCGTCCCCGCAGGCGGGCCGGGCGGCGGGAGTAGATCGGAAACGCCGCAGCTAATCTTGACTCATTCCAGAAAACGCGGAAGACTGCGGAACGTGCCGACGGTGGATGAGCTCCAGGGGTTGTTGCGTGGGGTCTCGCTGCGGGTGACGCGGCCGCGGCTGGCGGTGCTGGCCGCGGTGTACGGGAACCCGCATGCGGACACGGACTCCATTATCGGTGCCGTGCGCAACGAATTGCCCCAGACGTCGCACCAGGCCGTGTACGACTCGCTGCAGACGCTGACCGCGGCGGGCCTGGTGCGCCGGATCCAGCCGTTGGGATCGGTGGCGCGGTACGAGTCACGGGTCGGCGACAACCATCACCACGTCGTCTGCCGGTCGTGCGGTGCGATCGCCGACGTCGACTGTGCGGTCGGGCATGCGCCCTGCCTGACCGCGTCCGACGACCACGGGTTCGTCATCGACGAGGCCGAGGTCATCTATTGGGGCCGGTGCGCGGACTGCGCCCGGCTTACCTGAGCTCGAAGTGTGAAAACGTCCAGTCCTGGAAGGAATCCGATGTCCGAGAACCATGAGCCACTGCCCGGCGAGGCCTCCACGGAGAGCCGCGGCGCCGAGACCGGTGGCTGCCCGGTGAACCACGGTCAGGGCGTGCACCCGACCAGCGGGAACGCCAACCGTGAATGGTGGCCGAACCAGCTGAACCTGAAGATCCTGGCCAAGAACCCGGCCGTCGCGAACCCGCTCGGCGGGGAGTTCGACTACGCCGCCGAGTTCAAGACCCTGGACCTGGCCGCGGTCAAGGCCGACATCGCCGAGGTCCTGACCACCTCGCAGGACTGGTGGCCGGCCGACTTCGGGAACTACGGCCCGCTGATGATCCGGATGGCCTGGCACAGCGCCGGTACGTACCGGATCCACGACGGCCGCGGTGGCGCGGGCGCCGGTCAGCAGCGGTTCGCGCCGCTGAACAGCTGGCCGGACAACGGCAACCTGGACAAGGCCCGCCGGCTGCTCTGGCCGGTGAAGAAGAAGTACGGCCAGAAGCTGTCCTGGGCCGACCTGCTGATCCTCACCGGCAACGTCGCGCTGGAGACGATGGGCTTCAAGACCTTCGGGTACGCCGGTGGTCGCGAGGACGTGTGGGAGCCGGAGACCGACGTGTACTGGGGTCCGGAGACGACCTGGCTCGGCGACGAGCGGTACTCCGGTGACCGCGACCTGCAGCGCCCGCTCGGTGCGGTCCAGATGGGCCTCATCTACGTGAACCCGGAAGGCCCGAACGGCAACCCGGACCCGATCGCGGCGGCCCGCGACATCCGCGAGACCTTCGCCCGGATGGCGATGAACGACGAGGAGACCGTCGCGCTGATCGCCGGCGGCCACACGTTCGGCAAGACCCACGGTGCCGGCCCGGCCGAGAACGTCGGCGCGGAGCCCGAGGGCGCGCCGATCGAGCAGATGGGCCTCGGCTGGAAGAGCACGTACAACACCGGCAAGGGCAAGGACGCGATCACCAGCGGCCTCGAGGTCACCTGGACCACCAAGCCGACCCAGTGGACGAACGACTTCTTCGAGATCCTGTTCGGCCACGAGTGGGAGCTGTCGGCCAGCCCGGCCGGCGCCAACCAGTGGGTGGCGAAGAACGCCGAGGCGGTCATCCCGGACGCGCACGGCGGCCCGAACAAGCTGCCGACGATGCTGACCACCGACCTGTCGCTGCGCTTCGACCCGATCTACGAGCCGATCTCGCGCCGGTTCAAGGACAACCCGGAGGAGTTCGCGGACGCGTTCGCGCGCGCCTGGTTCAAGCTGACGCACCGCGACATGGGCCCGATCCAGCGGTACCTCGGCTCCGAGGTTCCGAGCGAGGTGCTGATCTGGCAGGACCCGGTACCGGCCGTCGACCACGAGTTGGTGTCGGACGCGGACGTGACCGCGCTGAAGGCCGCGATCGCCGCGTCCGGGCTGACCGTGTCGCAGCTGGTCTCGACCGCGTGGGCGTCGGCGTCGACGTTCCGCGGCAGTGACAAGCGCGGTGGCGCCAACGGTGCCCGCATCCGCCTGCAGCCGCAGAGCGGATGGGAGGTCAACAACCCGGACGAGCTCGCCCAGGTACTGCGTACCCTCGAGGGCATCCAGCAGTCCTTCGGCAAGCCGGTCTCGCTCGCCGACCTGATCGTGCTGGCCGGTGGCGTCGGCGTGGAGATCGCGGCGAAGAACGCCGGCGTCGACATCGTCGTACCGTTCACCCCCGGCCGCACGGACGCGACCGCGGAGCAGACGGACGCCGACTCGTTCGCCGCGCTCGAGCCGGTGGCCGACGGCTTCCGGAACTACTACGGCAAGGGCAACAAGCTCCCGGCCGAGTACCTGCTGCTCGACCGCGCGAACCTGCTCACGCTGAGCGCCCCCGAGCTGACCGTCCTGGTCGGCGGCCTCCGGGTCCTCGGCACCAACTACGACGGCTCCAAGCACGGCGTACTGACCGACAACCCCGGCACGCTGACGAACGACTACTACCTCAACCTGCTGGACCTCGGCACCGAGTGGCACGCCACCGACGACGGCCAGGAGACCTTCGAGGCCACCGTCGACGGCAAGGTCAAGTGGACCGGCACCCGCGCCGACCTCGTCTTCGGCTCGAACTCCGAACTCCGCGCCCTCGCCGAGGTCTACGCCAGCGACGACGCGAAGCAGAAGTTCGTCACCGAGTTCGTCGCCGCCTGGCACAAGGTGATGGAACTCGACCGCTTCGACCTCCACCGCTGACCCACCGAAACCGGCTCTCCCACCCAAGGGAGAGCCGGTTTCGTACGCCCGGCCACAGCGCGTGACGAGGGTAGGCTGGCGGGGTTTGGACACCGGCGGAAGGGGTCTGTCATGCGGTTTCATCAGGATCGGGAGCCGGCGGGTGACCTGACGTTCAGTGATGTGTTTCTGGTGCCCAATCGGTCGGCGGTGGCGTCGCGGCTGGACGTGGATCTGTCGACGGCGGACGGGACCGGGGCGTCGATCCCGGTGGTTGCGGCGAACATGACCGCGGTGTCCGGGCGCCGGATGGCCGAGACGATCGCGCGCTGCGGCGGGCTGGCGGTGATCCCGCAGGACATCCCGGTGGACGTGGTCGCCGAGGTCGTTGCCTGGATCAAGCAACGGGACCCGGTGCACGACACCGCGCTGACGCTGGCGCCGACCGGGACCGTCGGCGAGGCGCTGAACCTGCTGCCGAAGCGGAACCACGGTGCGGTGGTCGTCGTCGACCAGGGCCGGCCGGTCGGGGTGGTGACCGAGGCGGACTGCTCCGGTGTGGATCGGTTCACGCAGCTGGACGCGGTGATGTCCCGTGAGCTGCTGACCTTGCCGCAGGGCACGGACCCGGAGGCGGCGTTCGACCAGCTGCACGACGGGCGGCACCGGCTCGCACCTGTTGTCGACGGCAACGGTCAGATCGTCGGCATCCTGACCCGCCAGCGCGCCCTCCGCGCGACCCTGTACGACCCCGCACTCGATGCCAACGGCAAGCTTCGGGTGGCGGCGGCGATCGGGATGAACGGCGACGCCGAGCAGAAGGCGAAAGCCCTGCTGGACGTGGGAGTCGACACGCTGGTGCTCGACACCGCGCACGGTCACCAGGAGCGGATGCTCGAGGTCGTCGAACGGGTCCGCGCGCTCGGGCCCGACGTACCGATCGTGGCCGGCAACGTGGTGACGGCCGAGGGTGTGACCGACCTGGTGAACGCGGGCGCCGACATCGTCAAGGTCGGCGTCGGACCGGGCGCGATGTGCACCACCCGGATGCAGACC
Organism: Kribbella sp. WER1; assembly: GCF_054189145.1. Taxonomy (NCBI): domain Bacteria; kingdom Bacillati; phylum Actinomycetota; class Actinomycetes; order Propionibacteriales; family Kribbellaceae; genus Kribbella; species Kribbella sp. WER1. Next base: position 6,141,695 of record NZ_CM135186.1, read on the forward strand.
GCGGTCGGCCGGCCGCAGTTCTCCGCGGTCCTCGAATGCGCGACCCGGGCCCGGGAGCTCGGCAAGCACGTCTGGGCCGACGGCGGCGTCCGGTACCCGCGCGACGTCGCGCTGGCGCTCGCGGCTGGCGCGTCCAGCGTGATGATCGGGTCCTGGTTCGCCGGTACGTACGAGTCGCCCGGCGACCCGCACCGGGACAGTCAGGGCCGGATCTACAAGGAGAGCTTCGGGATGGCGTCGGCGCGCGCGGTGAAGTCCCGGACCGCCGAGGACTCGCCGTTCCAGCGGGCCCGGAAGAGCATCTTCGAGGAAGGCATCTCGACCGCCCGGATGTACCTGGACCCGGAGCGTCCGAGTGTCGAGGACCTGCTGGACTCGATCGTCTCCGGCATCCGCAGCTCCTGCACGTACGTCGGCGCCGCGAACCTGACCGAGTTCCAGGAGCGCGCCGTGGTCGGCCTGCAGACCGCCGCCGGGTACGCCGAGGGCAAGCCGCTGGACACCAGCTGGGGGTGAGCTCCTCACCCCGCGGGTGAGACCGGGCTCCGGCAAGTTCATGCCCAGGGCGATGGTCACGCACGGCGATCGGTGGCACTGTGTAGCCAACAGGGGGAGGAAGGGCACCGGGGGCGCACACAGTGCGGTGTCCTGCTCATGGGCGCGGATGGTGGCGACATCGTCCGCGCCCGCAGCAAACACATGCTTGATCAGCAGCGGGGTACAGCGGGATCATCGAAGCATCGAGACCGCAACGGTTGTGGGGAGCCGGCTCCGTGGATGGGGACAGGATCGCCCCGCTGCGGGTTGATGCGGAGACCGCGATCATCCTGCGTGAGGCGTACCACAAGATCGAGACGTTGTTCCGGTCCGACCACTACGGCCTGTACGACTACGTCCGGGTGGTGGCCGGGAAGGTGGCGCCTGTCGACGCGTTCTTCGTCGGTCTCCTGCAGGGCACCCACCGGGTCCGGTACCCGTACGGCTACCTCGACGGCCGGTACGTCGACCCGGCGACGCACAACTTCGGCCCGAACGGGCAGACCGCCTGGCTGCTCGAGCACCGGCGGACGTACCGGTTCGCGGACGACCGCGGGTCCGCGGCGCGGGCCGGCGTACCGGTCGGGGATCCGCGGCGTCGGCCTGCCGACGTGGTCACGGTCCCGATCTTCCGGCCGGCCAAGAACGGGCCCGACCAGCTGCTCGGCATGCTCTCGATGCAGAGCTACACGGCCAAGGCGTACGACGACAACGCGGTGCGTGCGTTCGAGTGGCTGTGCGAGGTGGTGGAGCGGGTGCTGACCCGCGAGGGCGAGGACCGGGACGCATTGCGCCGGCTGCCCGCGGGCGACGACGGCCCGACCACGCTGACCTCCGACCACGTGATGGAGTACCTGACGCACCGGGTCGCGTCGATCCGCGAGATTGCCGCCGAGGCGCTGGCCGAGACCGAGGTGAGCTCCGCCGTCCAGGCGCACCTGGAGCGGATCGTCGACGTCACCAAGCACATCCAGTCCGAGATGATCGAGATGCTGATGGACGCCGACGAGGCTCCCGAACGCCGGTTCACCGGGCTCACCAAGGCACAGCAGGGTGTCGCGCTGCTGCTCGCGGACGGCCTCGACAACGACCAGCTCGCGGCCGAGCTGGGAATCAGCCTGAACACGGTCAAGACCCACCTGAGCGCGATTCTCCGGAAGTACGAACTCCGGTCCCGCGCCCAGGTCGCCGAGGACGTCCGCCGCTATCTGGCCCGCTAGTACGACCGGGCGACGTACGCCGTCAGGTCCGGCTCGTTGTCCTCCACCGGGAGCGAGCCGTCCGCGCGTTGCAGGCAACGGACCGTGATGCCGGACGCGGCCAGCTGGTCCTCGCCGGCTTCGCCGACCGCGTCGTACGGGATGCTCGCCCAGCCGGACGCGGCCGCTTCGACGGCCTCGTCGATCGTGCTGACCGGGGTGATGCGCGCGGTCTGGCGGGCGGTTGCCTCCGCCAGCAGGTGGGCCTGGTCGTCGGCCAGGGCTGCCACCACGGTCGGCGTCAGCTCGGTCAGCGCGACGGCGGACTTGGTCGAGCGCAACCGGCGTACGACGGTGGCGACGCCGGCGGCCAGGTCGCGCGGGCCGACCTCGACCCGGACCGGGACGCCCTTCAGCTCCCAGTTCACCGCGCGCCGCCCGAACGGCTGGTCCGCGCGGTCGTCGACGGTCACCCGCACACCGGCCGCGGTCAGCTCGTCCGCGATCGTCCGCGCGGCGCCGATCGCCTCGTCCTTGACCGCGAGGACGACGACCTGCACCGGCGCGACCGCGGGCGGGACCCGGAGGCCGTTGTCGTCGCCGTGCACCATGATCAGGCCGCCGACCAGCCGCGTCGTACTGCCCCACGAGGTCGTCCAGGCGAGCTCACGACGGCCCTCGCCGGACAGGTAGCCGATGTCGAACGCGCGGGCGAAGTTCTGCCCGAGCTCGTGCGACGTCCCCATCTGCAACGCCTTGCCGTCGCCGGTCATCGCCTCGAGCGTCATCGTGTTCACGGCCCCGGCGAACCGCTCGCGGCGCGTCTTCCGGCCGGCGACGACCGGGATCGCGAGTACGTCGACCATGATGTCGCGGTAGACGTCGTACAGGATCTTCGTCGCGTAGGCGCGGGCGTCCTCGGCCGAGGCGTGCGCCGTATGGCCTTCCTGCCAAAGGAATTCGGTGGTGCGCAGGAACAAGCGGGGACGCAGCTCCCAGCGGACGACGTTCGCCCACTGGTTCAGCAGCAGCGGGAGATCGCGGTAGCTCTGGATCCACTTCGCCATGTACTCGCCGATCACGGTCTCCGACGTCGGCCGGATCACCGCGGGCTCCTCGAGCTGCTTCCCGCCGGCGTGCGTCACCACGGCGAGCTCGGGGCTGAACCCCTCGACGTGCTCGGCCTCGCGCTGCAGGTAGCTCTCCGGGATCAGCAGCGGGAAGTACGCGTTCGCCGCGCCGGTCGCCTTGATCCGCCGATTCATTGCCTCCTGCAACAGTTCCCAGATCGCGTACCCGTACGGTCGTACCACCATCGTCCCCCGCACCGGGCCGTTCTCGGCGAGCTCGGCTTTGGCGATCACATCCTGGAACCAACGGGGGAAGTCCGTGGCCTGCGCGGCAAGCACGGATCGGGTAGCTGTCATGACGGTCAGTGTAGGAAGGGCCCACGACCCGGTGCCACGCATTTCTCAGCCGGCAAAGTTCATGCGGGAGTGCCCGGCCGTTCACCACCGGGCCGAAAAGTTGGCGCGTACCCGCTCGGACTTGGAGGATTCAGTGAGAGTACGTCGTGCGCCCGCGATCACCGCGTGCCTGGCCCTGCTCGGCCTCGCGGTCGGCGTCCCGAACGCCGCCGCGGACCGGGGCCCGGACCCGTACACGTTCGCCGTGATCGGCGACATCCCCTACGGCCCGGCGCAGATCGCCCGGTTCCCGAAGGTGGTCGACCAGATCAACGCCGACAAGCCGGTCAAGCTGGTCACCCACCTCGGCGACATCAAGGACGGCTCGTCGGTCTGCAGCGACGAGTACTTCGCCCAGGTGAAGACGCAGTTCGACCGGTTCGCGGACCCGCTGGTCTACACCGTCGGCGACAACGAGTGGACCGACTGCCACCGTGCGAACAACGGCGGCTACAACCCGCTCGAGCGGCTGGCCAAGATCCGCCAGGTGTTCTTCCCGCAGCCCGGCCGGACCCTCGGGCAGCATCCGGCGAAGGTCGACAGCCAGGTCGCGCAGGGCATCCCGGAAGACGTCCGGTTCAGCCGCGCCGACGTTGCGTTCGCGGCCCTGCACATCGTTGGCAGCAACAACAGTATGGCGCCGTGGACCGGCAAGACCGCGGCGACGCCGGAGCAGACCGCCGAGGTACTGAACCGGACGTCGGCGGTCATGCAGAGCATCCACGACACGTTCGCGCAGGCGCGGGCCGACCGCGACAAGGCCGTCGTACTGCTGACCCAGGCCGACATGTTCGACCCGACCGTCGCGAACCCGTCGTACGCCGACTACTACGCGTTCCAGCCGATCGTGCAGCAGATCGCCCGCGAGTCGGCGAACTTCCGCGGGCCGGTGTACCTGTTCAACGGCGACAGCCACGTCTACAACAGCGACAAGCCGCTGGCGGCGAACTCGGCGTGGACCAAGTTCTACGGTGTGACGACGCCGGCCGGGAACCTGTCGCGGATCACCGTCGACGGTTCGACCGGCGACAACGACTACCTGCGGGTGACGATCGACCCGCGCAACCCGGCCGTCCTGAGCTGGACCCGGGTGCCGTTCACGTCCTGACGGCAACGCAAAGGGCGCCCGGGAGAACCCGGGCGCCCTTCGTCATGATCAGAGCGCGGCGAGCGCCTCGTTCCAGGTCTTGGACGGGCGCATGATCGCGGCCGCCTTCGCCGGGTCCGGCTGGTAGTAGCCGCCGAGGTCGGCCGGGCTGCCCTGGACCGCGAGCAGCTCGTCGACGATGGTCTGCTCGTTCGCGGCCAGCGTCTCGGCCAGCGGCGCGAACGCCTTGGCCAGCTCGGCGTCGTCGGTCTGCTTGGCCAGCTCCTGCGCCCAGTACAGCGACAGGTAGAAGTGGCTGCCGCGGTTGTCGATGCCGCCGACGCGACGGGTCGGGGACTTGTCCTCGTTCAGGAACGTCGCCGTCGCCCGGTCGAGGGTGTCGGCCAGGATCTGCGCCCGCGCGTTGCCGGTCGACTGGGCCAGGTGCTCGAAGCTCGCGGCCAGCGCGAAGAACTCGCCCAGGCTGTCCCAGCGCAGGTAGTTCTCCTTGACCAGCTGCTGCACGTGCTTCGGCGCCGAGCCGCCGGCACCGGTCTCGAACAGGCCGCCGCCGGCCATCAGCGGCACGATCGACAGCATCTTCGCGCTGGTGCCCAGCTCGAGGATCGGGAACAGGTCGGTCAGGTAGTCCCGCAGCACGTTGCCGGTCACCGAGATCGTGTTCTCGCCGCGGCGGATCCGCTCCAGCGACAGCTTGATCGCATCCACCGGCGCCAGGATCTTGAGGTCCAGGCCCTCGGTGTCGTGCTCCGGCAGGTACTCCTTCACCTTCGCGATGATCTGCGCGTCGTGGGCGCGGGTCTCGTCCAGCCAGAACACCGCCGGGTCGCCGGTCGCCCGGGCCCGGGTGACGGCCAGCTTCACCCAGTCGCGGATCGGCGCGTCCTTGGTCTGGCAGGCGCGGAAGATGTCACCCGGCTCGACGGCCTGCTCCAGGACGACGTTCCCGGCGGCGTCGACCAGCCGGACGGTGCCGGCGGCGCCGATCTCGAAGGTCTTGTCGTGCGAGCCGTACTCCTCGGCCTTCTGCGCCATCAGGCCGACGTTCGGCACCGAGCCCATGGTGGCCGGGTCGAACGCGCCGTGCGCGCGGCAGTCGTCGAGGACCGCCTGGTAGATGCCCGAGTAGCTGCTGTCCGGGAGCACCGCGAGCGTGTCGTGCTCCTCGCCGTCCGGCCCCCACATGTGGCCGGACGTCCGGATCATGGCCGGCATCGACGCGTCCACGATCACGTCCGACGGGACGTGCAGGTTCGTGATGCCCTTGTCCGAGTCGACCATCGCCAGCGCCGGGCCGGCGGCCAGCTCGGCGTCGAACGAGGCCTTGATCGCGGCGCCGTCCGGCAGGTCGGCCAGGCCGTTCAGGATCGAGCCGAGGCCGTTGTTCGGCGACAGGCCCGCCTGCGCCAGCGTCTCGCCGTACTGCTCGAAGGTCTTCGGGAAGAACGCGCGGACCGCGTGGCCGAAGATGATCGGGTCGGAGACCTTCATCATCGTGGCCTTCAGGTGGACCGACAGCAGTACGTCGTCGCCCTTGGCGCGGGCGACCTGCGCGGTGAGGAACTCGCGGAGCGCGGCGACGTGCAGGACCGAGGCGTCGACGACCTCACCGGCCAGCACCGGTACCGACTCGCGGAGCACGGTGGTCGTACCGTCGGCGGCGGCCAGCTCGATCCGGAGCGCGCCGTCGGCCGCGATCACCGCGGACTTCTCGGTGCTCCGGAAGTCGTCGGCGGCCATGGTCGCGACGTTCGTCCTGGAGTCGGCGGTCCAGGCGCCCATCCGGTGCGGGTGGGTCTTCGCGTAGTTCTTCACCGAGGCGGGGGCGCGGCGGTCCGAGTTGCCCTCGCGGAGCACCGGGTTCACCGCGGAGCCCTTGACCTTGTCGTAGCGGGCCTGGATCTCCCGCTCCGCGTCGGTCTTCGGCTCGTCCGGGTACTCCGGCAGCGCGTAGCCCTGGGACTGCAGCTCGGCGATCGCGGCCTTCAGCTGCGGGACCGAGGCGGACACGTTCGGCAGCTTGATGATGTTCGCGGCCGGCGTCTTGGCCAGCTCGCCGAGCTCGTGCAGCGCGTCCGCGATCCGCTGGTCCTCCTTCAGCTGCTCCGGGAACACCGCCAGGATCCGGCCCGCGAGTGAGATGTCCCGGGTCTCCACGCCGACACCGGCCTGGCCGGCGTACGCCTGGACGACAGGGAGGAACGAGTACGTGGCGAGCGCCGGAGCCTCGTCGGTGTGGGTGTAGATGATCGTCGAGTCAGTCACGGGCCCCACCTTATCCGGCGGACGGCGGACACCGGCGTGGGACGGATCACTCCAGATCGTCGGGGTGCGCGAGCGTGATTCCGGCCGCGACGGTGACCGCGCTGGTGAACGCGAGGGTGTCGATCGGGGACGCCGCGGCGACCGTCGAGCCGGCCAGCGAGGCGAGGCCCTTGGCGCCCTCCCAGGTGCAGTCGACGAACACCGCCTTGGCCGCCTTGACCTGGGAGAACTCGCCGCCGGACAGGTCGCAGCCGCGGAACACGGCGCCGGTCAGGTCGGCGGAGACGAAATCCGCGCTCTGCAGCCGGCAGTCGGTGAACTCCGCCTTCTGGAACTTCGCGAACCGGAACGAGGCGAAGTCCAGCACCGTGTCGCGGACCGTCACGTGCTGCAGGTTCGCGCCCGGGCCGGCGAAACCGATCATCCGGGAGCCGGTGATCGCGACCCGGGTGAGCGCCGCGTCCGCCCAGCGGGAGTTGGCGAGGTCACACTGGGTCAGCTCGGTGTCGACCAGGATCAGCTTCTCCAGCTCGGACCCGGCCAGCTTGCAGCGCGCCAGCCGGCATCCGCCGATCTCGACGTGCTCGGCCTCGACGTCGCTCAGGTCCACGTCGGCCAGCTCGAGGTCGAGCAGCCGCTCCTCGTCGTCGACCTCCTCGGGCGCGGCGGAGTCCAACTGGGCACGGAGGCGAGGCGCGGCGATCTTCACGGAACCGACCGTAGCCCGCCCCACCGACACTCCCCGGCGATGGGGTTGCCCCCTCGCCTGGGGGGTTGCCCCCTCGGATTTTGAGCGGGCAACCCCCCAGGTGGACGGGCGCCCGCCCAACTGGAGGGTTGTGCGAACGGGGCGGCGGGGTGGGGGGTCGGGCGGGGTGCGTGGGGCCGCGGGATGGGAGTGGTCAGGGGGTGCGGAGGTAGTGGGCGGCGGCGCCGATCAGGGCGGAGCGTTCGGTGTCCTGGGTGGCGGAGGCCGGGAAGGTGAGGGACGACCGGATCAGGTCGAAGGCGCCCGCGATCGATCCGCCCAGGACCGTTCGGGTGACTCCGAAGCGTTCCAGCCAGGGGGAGAGGGCGCGGTCCAGATCGGTGAAGCAGGCCTGGAGTACGTCGAGCGCGGCGGTGTCGCCGGCCCGCGCCTGGTCGGCGATCTCCTTGACGCCCGGCGCTTCCTTGCCGGTGCTCTCGGCGTACCGGCGCAGGATCGCGCGCGCGGAGATCGCGTCCTCCAACGGCTTCCCGTCGTACGTCGTCTTGTACAGCTCGCCGCCCGGCGGGACCGTGTCGCCCTCGAGCAGCACCCGGCCGTCGGCGAGGAACGCCGTACCGATGCCGGTGCCGATCGTGACGCCGACGCAGCGCCCGGCACCGCGGACCTCGCCCGCCGTCCACTCGCCGACCGCGAACGCCTCCGCGTCGTTCATGAACAGCAGCCGCTCGACCCCCAGTTCGTTGCCCAGGGCAGCGCCCAGGTCGAACCCGTACAGCTGGTCGAACTTTCCCTGGTCGCGGTACCAGGCGACCCCGGTGGCGAAGTCGAACGGCCCCGGCAGCGCCACCGCCAGACCGTTTGCCAGCGGCAACTTCCGCGCCGCGTCCGCCAGCTGACCGACCACCACTCCGGCCGCCGCCTGGGACTCCAGCGCGGCCCGATCCACCTCGGTCACCCGCCACGTGTCCGGCGCCACTACGGCCGCCGTCACATGACTTCCCCCGATCTCCAGCACTGCAACGTCCATCCGGACATCATCGCAGCAGCTCAGTACAGCTCCCGGAACACCTGCTTGCCCGAGGCGTCGAACATGGTGATGTACACCGGGTCCCTGTTGCCGTTGACGATGTTCCCGGTATAGATCCGGTGCGCCCAGTAGCCGTCCTTGATCGTCGCGTCCGCATGCTGCCCGAGTCCCGAGAACGCGATCCGGGTGACTCCCTCCGGCACCCGGCCCACATAGCTGTAGACGACGCCACGGCAGTTGAACGCGTCGCTCCGGTCGACCTTCTCGTTACCGCACGCCATGCTCCAGTACCGCTGGATCTGGTCCTGCCGGGTGACGATGCCCGTGTTCACCAGGGCCGCGCCGAACCCGCCCACAGGCTTCCCCTGGATCGGGACGCCGGCCACGCAATACGCGTACTGCGTGCCGTCCGGCGACCGGCGGACCGTCACCGCGCCGTCCGCGTCCGTCACCTCCAGGACCTTGTCGGTCCACGTCCGCACGACCTTCGCGCGCCACGGGTCGTCGTTGGCGGTCCGGAAGAAGTCGTCGGACTTCGCGCACAGGTCCGTGACCGCGACCGGACGCGTGACGGTCGGCGTGACCGCGGGTTGCGGTTCGCTGCGGGTGATCCGGAGCGGCCCGGTCAGCAGTACGGCGACCATCGCGCAGGCGGCGGCCGCGGCCGCGCCCAGCACGACCCGGCGTACGCGGGTCCGATGCCGGCCGGCTGCGACGAGTTCGCCGACGTCCGGCGTGAATGGCTCGCGGCGGTCGGTGGCCTGGTCCATCAGGGTCTTCAGGTCGGTCATGCCTTGGCTCCGATCAGTTCGGAGAGATCTGCCAGCGCCGGATGCGCGCGCAGTTTCTCCAGTGCGCGCAGGGTCTGGCTCTTCACGGTTCCGGGACGGCAGCCCAGGGCGGTCGCGGTCTCCTCGACGGACAGTTCGTCGAAGTACCGGAGGACGACGCAGGCCCGCTGCCGGGCCGGGAGCTCGGCGAGGGCGGCGGTGATCACCATCCGGCTCTCGACCACTCCGAGGGCGTCGGCGTCGGGCTCGTTGGCGAAGTGTTCGTTGCTCGTGACGACCTCCTGGCTGGACTTGCGCCGGAGGCCGTCGAGGGTGGTCGACACCACGACCTTGCGGGCGTACGCGGCGATCCGGCCCTTGTGCTGGATCCGGCCCCACACCCGGTACAGCCGGATCAGCGCCTCCTGGGTCGCGTCCTCGGCCCGGCGCCAGTCTCCGCACAGTAGGTAAGCGGTACGGCACAGAGAGTTCGCATGATGGGTCACGAACTCGGCGTAGTCCTGTTCCGTCTGTGCCTTCACCTGTATTGCTCCCTGGTCATGCCGGGTCCAACGTGCTGAGTCCCCCGGCAGGTTGCACGTGGACCGGGGGAACGTGGGCGTGCTGTTGTCCGTAGAGTGACACGAGCGAGGGGGTCGAATGGCGACCGAGAGCAGGACCACGTCCGCGGTCGCGGCGCTGAGCGTCGTGGTGGCGGTGTTCGGTCATGTCCTGGTCGGGGGTGGCGGCGTGCCGCTCGGGGTGCTTCCTCCGCTCGCGGCGTTGGCGGGGGTCTGCTGGCTGCTCGGTGAGTACCTGGCGGGGGAGCGGCTGCTGACAGGCCTCGTGCTGGCGGGCGTCCAGCTCTTCGTGCACGTCACGCTGGACTCGGCGACGATGCACCACATGATGTCGATCACCGGCAGTCTGGTGATGACCGCGACCCACCTGGGCGCCCTGCTCGCCGGCGTCCTCACGATCAGCCGGGCGCACCGCTGGCTCCAGCGGGTACGGCGGGTCTTCGCGCGGCTGCTCCCGGAGCTGCCGGTCCTGCGTCCCGTCCGGCTCGTCCGCGCGACGGCCGGCGTCTTCGCGTCCTGGACGCCGATCGGGTCGCCCCTCGGCACCAGCATCTCCGGACGCGGGCCTCCCGGCGTACGAGTGACTTCAGCTGTCTGAACCGGCGCTCGCGCCGGATTACTCGTATGCCCAGAGATAGGCCCTGAAAGGTTTCTCATGCCCAAGAGATATGTCCTGCGCGCTGCCGCGATCGTCGCGGCGTCCGCGCTGGTGGTGATCGGCGCCGCGACCTCCGCGTCGGCGCACGTCACGGTGTCGTCGCCGGATGCCAAGCCGGGCGGCTACGGCAAGATCGTGTTCCGGGTGCCGACCGAGTCGGACAACACCAGTACGACGAAGCTTGTCGTCACGCTGCCGAAGGACCACCCGTTCGCGTCGGTCGGCGCGCAGGTGATGCCCGGCTGGAAGGTGCAGAAGACGGAGGAGAAGCTGCCGGCGCCGGTGAAGGTCGGCGACGTGACGCTGACGAAGGCGATCACCACGGTCACCTGGACCGCCACCGCGGGCGGGATCCCGCCGAACGACTTCGACGAGTTCGCGCTGTCGGTCGGGAAACTGCCGGAAGGGGTGGACTCGCTGAGCTTCCCCGCCGTGCAGACGTACAGCGACGGTGAGGTGGTGAAGTGGACCGATCCGATGAAGGACGGCGCTGCCGAGCCCGAGCACCCGGCGCCGACGCTCAAGCTGACGGCCGCGGTCACCCCGGTCGCGGCGACCACCTCGTCGGAGGGGACGTCCGACACCCTGGCCCGGTGGCTCGGCGGTGGCGGCCTGCTGGTCGGGCTGCTCGGCGTGGCGTTCGGGCTGCGGCCGCGACGGGTCGCCGCGGAGACCGGGAAGTAGCCGTGCGCCGGTTGATCGCAGTACTGGTGGCGTCGCTGTTCCTGCTGGCGGGTACCGCCGGCGTGGCGGCGGCGCACGCCAAGCTCGAGTCGATGACGCCGACGGACGGATCGTCGATGGCCGCGCCGCCGACCAAGATCGTGCTGAGCTTCAACGAGCCGGTCGGATCGGACGGGACCCAGGTCCAGGTGAAGTCGCCGAGCGGGAAGGACGTCGCGAGCGGTGACGTCCAGGTGGTCGACAACACGGTCACGCAGCCGGTCGGCGCGATGGTCGAGCCCGGGAAGTACACGGTCGAGGCCCGGGTGATCTCCGCCGACGGGCACCCGGTCGAGATCTCCGGCGCGTTCACCGTGACGCACGCCGGGCATCCCGCGACCGAGCCGGCCGGGACGCCCGCGAGTTCGCAGTCCACGGGCGGGTCGAACACGGTCACGATCGTCGCGATGTGCCTGGTGATGCTGGTCGTGGTCGCGCTGGCCGTGGTGATCGTGCGCCGCCGTCCGGCGTCATGAGACACAAACTCGCGATCGCCGGATTGGTTGCTGTCGGCATCGTTGTGATGGTGCTGGCGCTGCTCGCCGCCGGCGGTGCGCCGCAGCGCGCCGCCGCCGGCCTGCTCGGCGCGGGGCTCGGGGTGTCGTGGGCGGTCCCGGTGCTGCGGATCCTCGCCGACGCGGCCGCGGTCGCGACCGGCGGGGCTGTGATCGCGGTGGTCCTGTTCCTGCCGGCCACCGACGGGAAGCTCGGTGAGAAGGCGCTGCGGGCCTGTCAGGACGCGGCGCTCGCCGCCGGGATCTGGGCGGTCGCGAGCATCGGCGGCCTGATCACGACCGCGACGGTCATCCTCGGCATCCCGCTGTCCCACCTGGCGGAGCATGCCGAGCCGGCCGGGCGGTTGAGCCAGGTGCGCGCACTGGCGGCCGCCGTCGTCCTCACCGCCGTACTCGCTGTGGTGCTGAGCGGGACCAAGACGCTGCGTGGCGCTCGGGTGGCCGCCGTACTGACCGTCGCGGCGTTGATCGGGCCGTTGCTCACCGGGCACGGCGCGATCGACGGCACGAACCTGTGGTCGGTGCTCGCGACGGTCTCGCTCGTCGTACACGTGGTCGCCGCGACCGCGTGGGTCGGCGGCCTCGGCGCCGTACTGCTTTATACGCGCTCGCGGCAGTCGGTCGAGCTGTTCAGCTCGCTCGCGTTGGTCTGTGCGGTGACGATGGGGATCACCGGTCTGGTCACCGCGGAGATCCACCTCGACGGACGGCAGGGCGGGTGGGGGCTGATCACGCAGTGGGTGACCAGCGGGTACGGCGTACTCGTGCTGGGGAAGGCGCTCGCGTTCACGGCGCTGGTGTTCATCGGCTGGCAGCACCGGCGGAGCAGCCTGCCGCGGCTGGCGAGCGGCGACCAGGCCGCGTTCCGGCAGCTCGCGATCCTCGAACTGGCGGTGATGGCGGGCACCATCGGCCTCGCCGTCGCACTCTCGCGTACTCCGTGACATGTCAACGTCCGTCCGTACAATGCAGGTATGACGGAGTGGCTCGACGAGCGTGAGGCGCGGCTCTGGCAGACGTACCGCGACACGCATCGCGAGCTGATGCGCGCCCTGGAGGCGCGGATGATCGGCAACTCCGGCCTGTCCGGCGCGGACTACGCGTTGCTGCACCCGCTGTCGGAGGCCCAGCACGGCGTACTGCGGACCCGCGACCTCGGCCGGTCCGTCGGGTGGGAGCGCAGCCGGCTGTCGCATCAGGTGAGCCGGATGGAGAAGCGCGGCCTGGTCTGCCGTGAGGAGTGCACGTCGGACGCGCGCGGCTCGATGGTCCGGCTCACCGAGCTCGGCCGCAAGGCGATCGACGCCGCCGCTCCGGACCACGTGCAGGCGGTCCGCGCGCTGTTCTTCGACCGTCTGACCCCCGCCGACCAGCTGGAACTCACCGCGCTGCTGGACCGCATCGCCGCCCACCTGCCGAACACCTGCACCCCGGCGGACTGCGCCGAGTAGCAATCCGCTCTTCCGTACGCAATGACACGCCGCTACGGAGAGCGATGCGTCCTGCCTGACGGACAGAATAATGGCGTCCGGATGCGCGCTGGATTTGACAATCGTTTTCACTAAGGTGAGGATGTGGCGCGTGTCCGAGGCATTGGGTAGGCGTGGGTTCCTGGGGATGGCCGGCGCTGCCGGGCTGGCGGCGATCGCCGGCTGCGGGACCGCGACTGCGGAACCGAAAGCGGGCGGGCGGTTGCGGGCCGTGTATGCGGGCGGCGGCGCGAAGGAAGTGCTGGATCCGCACGTACAGAGCCTGTTCGTGGATATCGCCCGGCACAAGGCGATCTACGAGAAGCTGGTCGAGCTCGGCCCCGACCTGAAGCCGGTTCCGCGGCTCGCGGCGAAGTGGGACCACGACGGTACGGCGACCACCTGGCGCTTCACGCTGCGGGACGCGACGTTCCACGACGGCGCCAAGCTGGTCGCCGACGACGTGCTGTACAGCCTGAGCCGGATCGCGGATCCCGCCGTACCGGACCGGGTCGCGCAGTCGTCGCTCGGCACGCTGGATCTCAAGCGCAGCAGGGCGATCGGCCCGTCGACGGTCGAGCTGTTCCTGACCGAACCGAACGCCGAGTTCCCCGCGCTGCTCGCCGGCATCGGCACGCAGATCGTCCGGAACGGGTTCAAGGATCCAGCGAAACCCGTCGGCACCGGCGCCTTCCGGTACGTCTCGTTCGAGGCCGGCCGGTCGATGGTCGCCTCCCGGTACGACGACTACTGGGACGGACCGGCGCGGATCGAGGAGCTGCACATCCTCTCCGCGGACTCCGACGCGCGGGCGAACGCGGTCCAGGGCGGTCAGGCCGAGTACGCGAACGACATGACTGCGACGTTCGCGCGCACCGCCGAGGCCGGGAAGACCGTCAGGATCGTGGCCGCGAAGGCGAGCACGATGCAGGCGTTCGTGATGAAGGTCGACCAGGCGCCGTTCGACAACCCCGACGTACGGCTCGCGTTCAAGCTGCTCGCGGATCGGCAGCGGCTCGTGGACGTTGTCCTCGCCGGGCGCGGCGAGGTGGGCAACGACCTGTTCGGCAAGGGATATCAGTACTACCCGACCGACCTGCCGCCTCGGGAACGGGACGTCGACCGGGCCAAGGCGTTGCTCGCGAAGGCCGGTCTGGTCGGCAAGCAGATCGAGATCTTCACCGCGGATGCGTCGGCCGGGTTCGTGGCGGCGGCGACGTTGTTCGCGGAGCAGGTGGCCGAGGCCGGCGTGCGGTTGAAGGTGACGACCGGGAGCCCGCAGACGTACGCGAAGGACCTGCTGACGAAGGGTGCTATCGGCAACCATCGGTCCGGCGCGATGCCGATCCCGCAGTACGTCACCGATCGGCTGCTGTCGCATTCGCCGTTCAACGTCACGCATTGGCGGCGGCCCGCGTTCGACGCGGCGTTCGCGGCCGCGCGGGCGGTGACGGACGAGGCGGAGCGCTCGCGGCGGTACGGCGTACTGCAGAAGACGTTGCGCGACCAGGGCGGGATCCTCGCGTGGGGGCTGCCGGACTACCTGGTGGCGGTGTCCGCGAAGGTGCAGGGGGTGCAGGCGGCGCCGCCGAACACGCTGGACCAGGGCCGGTTCGACAAGGTGTGGCTGGCCTGAATGCGGGCGTACGCCGTCCAGCGGGGGCTGCTCGCGGTGGGGCAGCTCGCCGTGCTCTCGGTGCTGGTGTTCGTGCTGACGTCGTTGCTGCCGGGGGATGCGGCCGACCTGCGGTTCACCGAGACGTTGACGCCGTCGCAGGTCGCGGCGCTGCGGGTCGAGCTCGGGCTGGACCGGCCGCCGGCCGAGCGGTTCGTGCACTGGCTCGGGAAGGCGCTGACGGGTGACCTCGGTACGTCGCTGATCAGCGGCGGACCGGTCGCGGACATCGTCCGGGGGGCGATCGGGGCGACGCTGGTCCTCACGGTCGCGACGCTCGCGGTCGTGGTACCGCTGGCCGTTGCCCTGGGCATCGTGATGGGGACGCGGGAGAACGGCCGGGTCGATCGCGCGATCACGTCGGTCACGGTGGGGCTGTCGGCGATCCCGGACTTCGTGATCGCGGTGCTGCTGGTGGCGGTGTTCGCGTTGAAGCTCGGATGGTTGCCGGCGACCTGGGTCGGCGGGGATCTGCTGGCCTCGCCGGCGTTGCTGGTGCTGCCGGTGGTGGTGCTGCTCGGTCGTACGGTCTGCTTGCTGTCGCGGCAGGTGCGGGCGGGGACGGTCGCGGCACTGCACGCGGATTACGTGGTGCAGGCTCGTCGGCTCGGGGTGCCGCGGCGACAGCTGCTGGTGCGGCACGTGCTGCCGAACGCGGCGGTGCCTGGCGTGCAGGAGCTGGCCCGGACCGGCGACACGTTGCTCGGCGGGGTGCTGGTGGTCGAGGCGATCTTCGCGATTCCCGGGTTCGCGACGGCGCTGGTCGACGGGGTGGAGACGCGCGATGTTCCCGTCGTACAAGGGCTCACGCTCGTCCTGGCGGTCGCCGCGTTGATGATCAACCTGGCGGCGGACCTCGTGTGCAATCGGCTGGTCCCGCGCTCGGAGCTGCTCCGGTGAGGCGCTTGGCGGTAGGGCTTGTTCTGGTGCCGGTGGTGGTTGCGCTGCTCGGGCCGTTCGTGCCGTACGACGTTCGTGAGGGATTGCCGTACTCGTCGGCGGGGCTGCTCGGGACGGACGGGTTGGGGCGGGACGTGTTCGGCCTGTTGCTGGTCGGCGGGCGGTCCGCGCTGGGGATGGCGCTCGGGGCGGTCGTGCTGGCGTACCTGGTCGGCGGGGCGATCGGGTTGACGGCCGCGTCGACCCGGCACCGCTGGTTGGACGAGGGATTGATGCGGCCCCTCGACGTACTGCTGCCGTTGCCGTCGCTGCTCGTGATCAGCGTGGTCGCGGTCGGCTGGCGGGCGTCGGCGGTCGCGATCACCTTGGCGGTCGCGATGATGAACGTACCGACCGTCGCCCGGCTGGTCCGTGCGGCCGCGCTGGATGCCGCCAGCAGTCCGGTGGTCGAGGCGTTGCGGATGCAGCGGGAGTCGTGGGTCCGGATCCACCTCGGGTACGTCGGCCGTTCGGTGCTCGGCCCGGTCGCGGCCGATCTCGGCACCCGGATCACGCTCGCGGTCTTCCTCGTTGCCTCGGTCAACTTCCTCGGACTCGGCCTCAGCCCGACCGCGCCGGACTGGGCCGTCACGGTCTCCCGTAACCGGGAGGGCCTGCTTCTGCAACCGTGGTCCGTACTGGCTCCCGCCCTGCTCCTCGTTTCTTTCACGCTCGGCTTCAACCTCCTCGCGAACCGACTGGTGCACAAGTCGCGGGAGGTGTCGGCATGACGCTTGTCCGGGTCGACGGACTGTCGGCGGTCGCCGGTGAGGTGGTGCTGGTGGACGGGGTTTCGTTCGAGGTCGTGGCGGGGGAGGCCACGGCGTTGGTAGGCGCTTCCGGCGCGGGGAAGACCACGGCGGCGCTGGCGTTGCTGGGGGAGTCCGGCGACGGGGTGCGGCTGACGGGACGGGTCGAGGTCGCCGGGGAAGTTGTTGTGGATGGCAACGGTGTGACCGGGGTGGACGTGCGCGGGCGGGTGGTCGCGTACATGCCGCAGCATCCGGGCAGCGCGCTCAACCCCGCCCGGCGGATCGGCGCGACGCTCCGCGAGCTGGGGAAGCTGCACGGCGGCGACCCGACTACCGCGCTGCGGGCCGCACAGCTGCCCACGGAACGCGCGACCCTCAAACGGTTCCCGCATCAGTTCTCCGGCGGGCAACGGCAGCGGGTCGCGTTGGCGCAGACACTGAGCTGCCGCCCACAGGTGCTCATCCTGGACGAACCGAGCACCGGGCTCGACTCGATCACCCGGCTGCACCTCGTGCGGGAGCTGCGCGAGCTGGCCGCGTCCGGCCTCGGCATCTTGCTGCTCAGTCACGATCTCGACCTGGTCCGCGCGCTCGCGACCCGGGTCGTCGTCCTCGACGCCGGCCGGGTGCTCACCGACGTCCTTCCCGAACCGGCCGGCCCGCCGGCCCTGGGAACCTCCGCACCTGGCCAACCGTTGCTCAGGGCAATGAAGCTGTCAGCCGCTCTGCGTCGTACCCCGGTCCTCCACGACGTCGACCTCACAGTCCGGGCCGGCAGCTGTCTCGGCATCGTCGGCCGCTCCGGCAGCGGCAAGACGACGCTCGCCCGCTGCCTCACCGGTCTGCACGAGCGCTACACCGGCAGCATTCACCTCGACGACGATCCGCTCCCGGTACTGCGCAAACGCACCCGCGAGCAGCACCGCCGGGTGCAGTACGTCTGGCAGGAGGTCCGCGGCTCGTTCGACGAGCGCCGCCCCGTCGACCAGCAGGTCGCCCGCACGGCGGAACGCCTGCGGGGCCTCGCCCCGGACCGCGCCCACGCCGAGGCCGTCGCCACCCTCGCCCGGCTCGGCGTCGCCGCGATCACCGCGGCCCGCCCGCCGAGCCGGCTGTCCGGCGGCGAACTCCAGCGCGCCGCTCTGGCCCGCGCGGTTCTCGCACACCCGGACGTGCTGATCTGCGACGAGATCACCACCGCCCTCGACGACCGCGGTACGGCGCTCGTCCTCGACCTGCTCGGCGAGCTGAAGGACCGCGGCACGGCGCTGCTCTGGATCGGCCACAACCTCGGACTGGTCGCCGCCGTCGCCGACGAGGTACTGGTCCTGGACGCCGGCCGCGTGGTCGAACAAGGCCCGCCGACCGCGCTGACGACCGACCCGCGGCACGCCCTGACCCGGCAGCTGGTTGCTGCCGCCCACCTGTCTCCGCCCGCATCCATCGACATGAGGAGCGAACCGCGCCGATGACGCGACTGCACGACCACCTGGCGGAGGCGATCAAGGATCCGGACCCGATCCGGGTGGACGACCTGATCTGCCTGCGGTTCGAGACCATGAAGGTGTACTCCGCGCTCGGCGCCGTTCGGCATCTGCTGGACACCGGCCGGGTCCGCCCGGGCGACACGCTGATCGACAGCTCCAGCGGGATCTACGCGCACGCGCTCGCGCTGGCCTGCCACCGGTACGGGATGAAGTGCCACATCGTCGGGTCCACCACGGTCGACCGGACGCTGAAGATCCAGCTCGAGATCCTCGGCGCGACCGTCGAACAGGTGCCGTCCTCGAACAACCTGCAGCTCGACCAGAACCTCCGGGTCCGCCGGATCGGCGAGATCCTGCGCGACAACCCGACGTACCACTGGATGCAGCAGTACCACGACGACATCCACTACCTCGGGTACCGGGCGGTCGCGGACCTGGTCGCGTCGCTGGTGCCGAGCGGGCCGCTGTGCCTGGTCGGCGGGGTCGGGACCGGCGCGTCCACCGGCGCGATCGCTGCGTACCTGCGGGAGAGCGGGCGGGACGTGAACCTGGTCGGCGTGCAGCCGTTCGGAAGTGTGACGTTCGGGGCCGGGCACACGCAGGACCCGCAGATGATCATCGCGGGGATCGGCAGCTCGATCGAGTTCCGGAACGTGCGGCACGAGCTGTACGACCGGCTGCACTGGGTGTCCTTCGAGTACGCGATGTCCGCGGCGGTGGACCTGCTCCGGACGTCCGGGGTGTTCGCGGGGCTGTCGGCGGGGGCGGCGTACCTGTCGGCGCTCTGGGAACACGGTTGCGACCGCGGGCGGAAACACGTCTTCCTGGCGGCGGACACCGGGACCCGGTACGTCGAGTCCGCGTTCGCCCGGCACGCCGAGGCGCGGCCGATGGCGTCGATGCGGCCGCGGGAGATCGACTCACTGGACGAGCTCGCGGTGCCGTGGTCGGCGATGTCCTGGGACCGCCGGGAGTCCGCGCAGATCAGCCACCAACAGTTTCCATCTGCGACTCCGTCGCATTAAGGTGTGTGCTGTACAACCCCGAAAGGCTGACCCATGACCGTTGCCGAGCTCACCGCCTCCGTGCTCGCCGGAACCCCTTCGCCCGCGGACTTCGACATCACCAGCGCGTTCTGGCTGCACCACGCCACCCGCCTCCCGGGCGCCGACGTCATCTACCGCAACCACTACGCCCTGCTGCGGGTCGGAGAGGTCTTCGGCGCCTGTTCGTTCGAGGCCGGCGAGCTCGATCCGGCATACTGCGCCGACACCTCCGGCCGGACCCTCGCCGACGTCCTCACCTCCGACGACGACCCGCTGCCGGTCCGGATCGCCGCCCTGGACGCGTACCTGGCCGCCGTCGAGCCGCACCACACCTCCCCGCACGCCGAGGAAATCGTCCTCCCCGCCGGTACGCCGGACGTCCGCGCGAAGGCCCGCGACGCCGCGGTGGCCGGCCTGCTGGACGTTGCCGAAGGCACCAAGGTCGCGCTGATCGGCGTTGTCAACCCGCTCGTCGACGCGATCACCGACCGCGGCGGCGTCTGCCTGCCCTGCGACTTCAACCTCCGCGAGACCGCCTCCGGTCTGCCGGTCGCCCGCGACATGACCGCGGTGGTCGACGCCGCGGACGCCGTCGTCGCCACCGGGATGACGTTGTCCAACGGCAGCTTCGACGTCCTCCTCGAAAGGTGTCGCGAGCAAGGAAAGCCGCTCGCGATCTACGCCCAGACCGGTAGCGCGGTGGCCCGTGCGTTCCTCGGCGCCGGTGTCACCGCGCTGTCGGCCGAACCGTTCCCCTTCTCCCAGTTCAGCTCCCGCCCGAGCAGCCTCTATCGCTACAGGACGGACACATGACCACCCAGCAGCTCACCGCCGCGGTACCCGGCGACCTCCGGATGGCCAAGCGGCTCTGGCCGTTCCTGCTCGCCTCGACCGTGAGCCTGATCCCGTTCACGGTCTTCGGGATGTACCTGGTGCCGATCTCCCACGCCGCCGGTGGCAGCGTCGCGGAGATCGGCGGCCTGCGCGGCCTCGGCGGGCTTGCGGCACTGGCGGTCGGCGTCACGCTGGCCCCGCTGATGGACCGGGTACCGCGGGAACTGGTCGCCGCCGGGGGGCTCGCGCTGCTCGGCGTCTCCGCCGCGTTGGGTGCCGTGGGCAACGTGTTTGCGCTGGCCGCGTTCTGCCTGCTGATCGGTGCGTCGACCTCGATCCTCGCGCCGTCGATCGGCGCCGCGGCCGCCGACCGGTTCCGCGCCCCCGCCGCGGCCGGACGGGCGGCGACCCTGGTCTCGGCGACGACCAGCGCGATGGCGATGCTCGCGGCCCCGGTCCTCGCCGTACCCGGGCTGATCTGGGGCTGGCGCGGCAACCTGCTCGCCGCGTCCGCGATCGCGCTGACCTTGTCGGCCGCGTTCTTCGTCCGGGGCCGCGGCCGTACGGCGCCCGTGACGGGCAAGCAGCGCGTCAGCTACCTGGCGACGTACCGCGAACTCGCGCGGATCCCGGGCGCCGTGCCGCTGCTCGCGGTGGCGATGCTTCGGACGGCGGCGTTCATGGGGTACCTCGCGTATCTCGCCGCGTTCTACGACGACAAGTTCGACCTCGCGCCGGGGTGGTTCGCGCTGGTCTGGTCGCTCAGCGGAGCCTCGTTCTTCCTCGGTAACCTGCTCGCCGGCCGGTACCTCGCGACCGGCCGCGCGTGGACCGAACGGCTGCTGCTGATCGGGATCGTCGTCGCGCTGGTCGCGGTGACGGCGTTCTACTTCTCGCCGAGCCTGCCGCTGACCCTCGTACTGACCGCGGTGATGGGCGCCAGCCATGCGACCGTCGCGGCCTGTGTCACCACGCTGCTGGTCCGGCGCAGCGGCGACCTCCGCGGCTCGGCGCTCGGCGTGAACGCGGCGGGCATGAGCCTCGGGACGTTCCTCGGCGCCGCGATCGGCGGCCTGGGGCTCGGCCTCGGCGGCTACCCCGGTACGGCGGTCACGTTCGCCGGGATCACGCTCGTCGCGACGCTGTGCGCGGTCCGGGTGCGGCACCGCGGCTGATCAGGGCAGCTAAGGGGCAGGTTCAGGGTCATCACGGTGGTTTCAAGGGCCCGTACTCGATATATCGTTCAGTTTTATGGAGAACCTGCCCGACAACCCGCATCCGCACGCGCATCTGCGGGCGTCCGACATCGATCGCGATCAGGTCGTCGACGTACTGCGGGATGCCCTGATGTCGGGGCGGTTGACGCAGGACGAGCACGCCGACCGGCTGGAGCAGACCCTGCAGGCCAAGACCCTCGGCGAGCTCGAGCCGATCACCCGGGACCTGGTCGCCCCGGGGCAGGCGGCGCCGGCCGCCCCGATGGCACAGCCGGCCGCGTCGACCAGCCTGGTCCCGATCGAGGAGCCGGCCGATCCGGCGGCCAGCGTCGACAACCTGGTGGCGATCTTCGGCGGCGGCGAGCGGAAGGGCCGCTGGCGGGTGAAGCGGCGGACGAACGCGCTCGCGGTGTTCGGCGGGCACGACCTGGACATGACCGACGCGGTGTTCGAGGGCCGCGAGGTGACGATCTACGCGGTCGCGGTGTTCGGCGGGATCGACATCACCGTGCCCGAGGGCGTGACCGTGCGGAACGAGGGCATCGGGATCTTCGGCGGGTTCGCCGCCCAGGGCTCCGACGACCCGGACCCGAACGCCCCGACAGTCGTGATCAAGGGCCTCGCGCTGTTCGGCGGCGTCGGCGGCCAGTCGTCCGCGAAGCGCCACGGCAAGCGCCAACGCAACCGCCACCGCAACCGCCACGAACTGCACTGACACAGCCCCTACGCGGTCAGATCCAGGACTTGAACCACATTCGGCTGAGCCAGTCCTGGTGTGGGAGCACCTTGTCGGTCAGGATCGGCCAGATGTAGGCGAAGTTCAGCACCACAAGTACGACGAACGCGCCGACCACCGCGCTGCCGATCAGCCGGCGTGGGGTCGCCGTACTGAGCGCTGTCCGGGCCGGGCCGAGGACCTTGCCGAGGACCAGTGCGAGCGCCATCACGGTGAACGGGATCATCGTCACCGCGTAGAAGAAGAAGATCGGTCTCTGGTCGTAGGCGAACCACGGTGCCCAACAGGTCACGAACCCGACGATCGGTACGCCGAACCGCCAGTCCCGGGTACTCACCCACAGCACCAGCGCCGCGATCAGCGCGAGCGCACCGCCCCACCACAGCAGCGGCGTCCCGAGGGCGGAGATCACCTGCAGACACGTCTGACCGGCCGGGACGTGGCACCCCGCCGTACCGGGCTTGATGTCGTTGACCGCGTCGAAACCGATCGGCCGGGCGATGATCGGCCAGCCCGCCGGGTTCGACTGGTACGGGTGGGTGGCGTGCTTGATGTAGTCGCCGGTGTGGAACGCGTAGACCTCTTTGTGGTACTCGAGCAGTGACCGGAAGTCGTCGGGCACCAGCTTCATCACGCCGTGTGCCGGATTGCTCGCCGCCCAGTTGTGGTCGTACGAGTTGTCGTGCAGCAGCCAGCCGGTCCAGGTCGCGACGTACGTGACCCCGGCCACCAGGACCAGGCTGACGAACGCCGGGATGCCGTCGACCAGCGCGGACTTCACGAACGCGAACCGGACGCCGAGGGACCGGCGGGCGCCGAAGTCCCACGCGAACACCAGAATGCCGAACGCGGCCAGCGTCCAGATCGCGGACCACTTGGTGCCGCAGGCGAGGCCGAAGCAGACCCCCGCCGCGATCCGCCACGGCCGGAACAGCAGCCAGCGGCCCATCGTCCGGCGGGCGCCGTCCTCGACCGGCTGGTCGAGCGTCTCGGCGTGCCGGCGGCGGGTCCAGTCCCGGTCGCAGATCAGGCAGGAGACGGCCGCCACCAGCCAGAACGCCAGGAAGATGTCGAGCAGCGCGACCCGGGACATCACGAAGTGCAGGCCGTCGACCGCGAGCAGCAGCCCGGCGATCGCGCCGATCAGCGTCGAGCGGGTCATCCGGCGGACCGTCCGGATCAGCAGCAGCACGGTGAGCGTGCCGAACAGCGCCGGCATGAACCGCCAGCCGAACGTGTTCATCCCGAACAGCTGCTCACCGGCGGCGATCATCCACTTGCCGACCTCGGGGTGTACGACGAGGCTCGGGGTGTCCTTGAAGACGTTCAGGTTGCCGGCCAGGATCGCCTTGTCGGCGGCCCCCTCCGGCTGGTCGATGAACTGCCGCGCGTAGCCGAACTTGAGCAGGCTGAACGCGTCCTTGGCGTAGTACGTCTCGTCGAAGACGAACTTCACCGGCGTACTCAGGTGCCAGAACCGCAGGATGCCGGCCACCAGCGTGATCGCCAGCGTCGCGATCCAGCCACCGTCGAAGTCCCGCGGCATCGGCGGGTACAACCGGTTCTTGAGCGGCGGCAGCTGTCTGCCGAGCACGTCCCGCCCGAGCATCTCGCGGTCGTCTTCAGCCTCGCTCCGCCGGACGGTCCCGTCCTCGATCACAGCTGCCACGCCCGCCATGCTACGGACCCCCCGGTTCGACCGCCTCCCCCCGTCGGCCGGAACGGCTGGGATGATGGCCCGATGACCGGGCGCTTGGTTCTCGCGGGGACCCCTATCGGGGACGTTTCGGATGCTTCGCCGCGGTTGGGCAGGGTGCTGGCCGAGGCGGACGTGGTGGCCGCGGAGGACACCCGGCGGCTGCGGCGGCTGACCGGGGAGCTGGCGATCCAGCTCGGCGGGCGGGTGGTCAGCTACTTCGAGGGCAACGAGCGGGAGCGGACGCCCGAGCTGCTGCAGGCGCTCACCGAGGGGCAGACCGTCGTGGTGGTGACCGACGCGGGCATGCCGAGCGTGTCGGATCCGGGGTACCGGCTGGTCGCGGCGGCGATCGAGGCCGACGTGGTCGTGACCGCCGTACCGGGGCCGTCGGCGGTGCTGACCGCGCTGGCCCTGAGCGGGCTGCCGGTGGACCGGTTCACGTTCGAGGGGTTCCTGCCGCGGAAACCGGGGGAGCGGGGGCGGCGGCTGGCCGAGTTGAAGGACGAGCCGCGGACGATGGTGTTCTTCGAGGCACCGCACCGGCTGACCGCGTCGCTGGAGGCGATGGCCGAGGCGTTCGGGGCGGATCGCCGTACGGCGGTGTGCCGGGAGCTCACGAAGACGTACGAAGAGGTCAAACGTGGGGCCGTGGGGGACCTGGTGACCTGGTCCGCGGACGGCGTCCGGGGCGAGATCACGGTCGTCGTCGCGGGCGCGAACCCGGACAAGGTGATGACGCCCGAGGACCTCGCCCGGGAGGTCGCGGTCGACGAGGAGGCGGGTACGCCGCGTAAGCAGGCGATCGCCGACGTGGCGAAGCGCTTCAACGTCCCGAAACGGACCGTGTACGACGCCGTACTGGCCGCGCGGAAACCCGGTTAACCGGGGCACTACTCTTTAAGGCATGTCCGAGAAGGCCTATTACGTCACCACCCCGATCTACTACGTCACCGCCGCGCCGCACATCGGCAGCGCGTACACGACGGTGGCCGGGGACGTCCTGACCCGCTGGCACGCCCAGCGCGGCGAGCGCAAGTGGTACCTGACCGGTACCGACGAGCACGGCGAGAAGGTGATGCGCAGCGCGCAGGCCCAGGGCATGACCCCGAAGGAGTGGACCGACAAGCTCGTCGAGGAGGCCTGGAAGCCGGCCTGGGTCGACGTCGACATCGCATACGACGACTTCATCCGGACGACCGAGGAGCGGCACACCGAGCGGGTCCGCGAGTTCTGGCAGAAGCTGTACGACAAGGGCGACGTCTACAAGGGCGAGTACGAGGGCCTGTACTGCGTGGGCTGCGAGGAGTTCAAGCTCCCCGCGGACATCCGCACCGACGAGGACGGCACCCAGCGGTGCATGATCCACGGCACCGAGCTCGAGACGGTCTCGGAGACGAACTACTTCTTCCGGCTCTCGGCGTACGCCGACAAGCTGCTCGAGCTGTACGACGCGCAGCCGGACTTCGTCGCGCCGTCGAGCGCGCGCAACGAGGTGATCGCGTTCGTCAAGCAAGGGCTGCAGGACCTGTCGATCACCCGGTCGACGTTCGACTGGGGCATCCCGGTCCCGTGGGACGAGGACCACGTCCTGTACGTGTGGATCGACGCGCTGCTGAACTACGTGACCGCCGCGGGCTACGGGACGGACCCGGAGCGGTTCGAGGAGCTGTGGCCGGTCGACGTGCACCTCGTCGGGAAGGACATCCTCCGGTTCCACGCGGTGATCTGGCCGGCGATGCTGATGGCCGCCGAGGTCGCCGTACCGCATCAGGTCTTCGCGCACGGCTGGCTGCTGGTCGGCGGCGAGAAGATGAGCAAGTCCAAGCTCACCGCGATCGCGCCGCACGAGATCACCGACCACTTCGGCTCGGACGCGTTCCGGTACTACTTCCTGCGCACGATCCAGTTCGGGTCGGACGGGTCGTTCTCGTGGGAGCACCTGAGCGCCGTCTACACCTCCGAGCTCGCGAACGGCCTCGGCAACCTGGCCAGCCGGATCGCGGCCATGGTCGGCAAGTACTTCGACGGCGTACTGCCCGAGCCGGCCGACCACGGTCCGGCCGAGCAGGCGCTCGCCGACAAGCTCGCGCAGACCGTCGCGACCGCGGACAAGGCGCTCGACACGCTCGCGTTCCAGGACGCGCTGGCCGCGATCAACGAGCTCGTCGGCGCGGTCAACGGGTACGTCACCGAGCAGGAGCCGTGGAAGGTCGCCAAGGACGAGTCCCAGCGGGACCGGCTCGCGACGATCCTGTACTCCGCGGCCGAGGTACTGCGGGCCGTCGCCGTACTGCACAACCCGACGATGCCGAAGTCGTCCGCCAGGCTGTGGGCGCTGCTCGGCGCCGAGGAGAAGCTCGGCGCGCTCACCGACCAGCGCGTGCAGGACGCCGGGACCTGGGGCCAGCTCCCCGCCGGGGCGGCCATCACCAAGGGCGACCCGCTGTTCCCGCGCCTCGAAGAGAACTGATCGCACCAAACTCACGCCGCCGCCCGGGAATGCCGGGCGGCGGCGTCGGCTTTCTTGTGGCAACAACCAATTCTTGGAGGCGGTTCGGATGCGTGCGGTGGTGTTCTCGGAGTACGGCGGTCCTGAGGTCCTCGAGGTGCAGGACGTGCCGGAGCCGCATGCAGGCCCCGGGCAGGTGCGGATCAAGGTCCGGGCCGCGGGGGTGAACCCGTACGACACCAAGATCCGGCGCGGCTTCACGAAGGACTTCGCGCCGGCGATCTTCCCGGCCGTGCCCGGGTTCGAGGTCGCGGGCGTAGTGGACGAGGCCGGTGACGGTGCGCCGTTCGCGGTCGGCGACGAGGTCGTCGGGTGGTCTTCCGGCGGTTCGTACGCCGAGTACGCGCTCGGCGGCAACGTGACGCGCAAGCCTGCGGGCCTCGGCTGGGAGCAAGCTGTCGGCGTACCAGTCGCCGGCGAGACCGCGCAGCGGGTGCTCGACCTGCTCGCCGTGAAGGCCGGCGAGACGATCCTGATCCACGGTGCCGCGGGCGCCGTCGGCTCGGTCGCCGTACAGCTGGCCGTCGCCGCAGGCCTGACGGTGATCGGCACGGCATCGGCCGCCAACCACGACTACCTGCGCTCGATCGGCGCGATCCCGGTGAACTACGGCGCTGGCCTCCTCGAGCACGTCCGCGAAGCCGCACCGCAAGGCGTCGACGCGGTGTTCGACACCGCCGGCAAGGGCGGCCTCCAGGAGTCGATCGAACTGCGCGGCGGCACCGACCGCATCATCACGATCGCCGACTTCGGCGCCACCGAACTCGGCATCCAGACGTCGTCCGGCGGCACCGGCACCCCCGAAGAGGTCCGCGCCGCCCTCGACGCCCAACTCCAGGCCGCCGCCGACGGCAAACTCACGATCCGTATCGCGGACACATTCGACCTCGCGCACGCAGCCAACGCCCAAGAACTGAGCGAATCCGGCCACGCCCGCGGAAAGATCGTCATCGTCCCGTAAACACCACCCCACACCACACAAACGACACCGCTTCGCGGCGGCTGTCTGGTTGGGGCCTTCGGCCCGTGTGGTCTCGGGCTGACGCTGCTTGTTCTACCGCCGGGGTACTCCGCCGGCGGGGGCCGGGCCGGTGCTGCTCGTGCGGTCGCCGGGCGCTGGTGTTCGGTGGGTGGGGGCGTCGGCTGGGGTAGAACTTCTGGCGGGCTGGATGCGGCTGTGCGGCGGCTGCTTGTTGTGGGGAAGGCGCCGCTGCGCGGCGGCTGTCGCTGGGCGCTTGGCGTGGGCGGGTCTTCCGCTTGATGCGACCCGCAGAGCGCCGCGTGGTTGGCGCGTGTCGAGCTGATGCGCGGGTTGGGTGGGGAACGTGTGGTGGGAACGCCGTTGTGGGAGTTGGTTTGCCGGGCGTTCGGCATGGGTGGTGCTGCTCGCGCCGGGTTCTGGCGGGCGAGCAGCCCACTGTGGGGACGGAGTTAGACGTACGCGAAGCGCGACGGCGGAGTAGGTATGTCGTCCACGCGAGGATCCCAGCGGTCCACGAAGTTCACGCCGGCGGGGATTTCGATGCAGTCGGTCGAGGTCCAGGATCGGGTGAGGGTGGGGAAGTCGGGGACATCCGGGTGGTAGTGCGGTTTGCCGGTGCCGAGGAGGTCTCGGGCCATGGGGGCGGTACGGGCCTGGTAGCGGAAGTCGGCCGACAGCCTCAGCCGGTTCGTCCGGTTCGGCATGGCGCCGTGGACGGTGAGGCTGCCGAACAGCAGCACGTCGCCGGGACGGTACGACGTGGTGCGCCACTCCGGGTGGTTCTCGTCCGCCTCGGCGCGCATCATCCCGGGGCCGTCGGACGCCCTCACCGGGAGTACGCCGAGCTTCGGTGAGCCGGCGTACACCCGGAGCCCGCCGATCTCCGGTGGCGCCTCGCTCAAGGGGAGCCAGGTGGTGAGGGTGTCGACGCAGCCCTGGATGAAGCGGTAGTCCTGATGGATCGGGGTCGGGTTCGCCCCGGGCGACGGCGGCGCGATCCGGCAGATGTGGGCGGGATGCGCGAACGCCTCCTCGCCCAGCAACCGCCCGGCCAGCGACAACAACTCGGGCCGTACGGCGAGCCGGTGGAACGCCTCGGTGCTCTGGATCGCCGTGTACGCCCCGAAGAACCCGGCCGACCCTTCCTCCACCGCCCGCCCCGACGCGACCAGCCGCACCGGATCCGCGTCCCGGTCCAACCAGTCGCTGTCGTACAGGATCCGCGCCAGCTGCTCGTGCACATCCCCCACCACGTCCACCGGCAACAGCCCGCGGAAAAACAGATACCCGTCACTCGCCAGCCGAGAACGCAGTACCTCCGCGTCGGAGACCACGTCGTACGAGTCGGTCAGTTCCTTCATTTGTCGTTGCCAATCTTGTCCATGGACTTGGCGATGTCGGCGACCGGGACCTTGTTCAGGTAGAGGTCGTTGACGGTCTTGTCGATCTCCGGGGACTTGGCGGTCCAGCCTTCGGCGATCGGGAGGTTGACGGTGCTGCCGGCGGCGGAGTCGATGAAGGGCTGGACGTCGATGTTCTTCTTCTTCCAGTACGCCTTGTACCCGGCACCGGCGTCGTTCAGCGCGGGGATGATGTAGCCGGCGTCGCCCATCAGCCGTTGGGCTTTCTCGGAGCCTAGGAACGTGACCAGTTTGCCGGCTTCGTCGGGGTGCTTGGTCTTCGCGAACATCGCCTCGGCGAGGCCGTTGATCACGACGGTCCGTCCGGACGGTCCGGCCGGCATCGACGTGACGCCGATCGGGAACTTCACCTCGGGTAGCGCGAACGGCAGCAGCGCGTTGTTCGCCGGGAACATCGCGACCTCGCCGCGGTAGAACATCTCGGTCGCCTGCCCGGTCGGCGGGTTCGTCCGGGTGCCGTCCGGCGACACCTTCCACTTGAACACCAGGTCGCGGGCGAACTGCAGCGCCTCGACGGACTTGTCGCCGCTGAAGTCGAAGCTGCCGTACGGCTTGTCCATCGCCTGGCCGCCGTTCGAGGCGATCCAGTTCAGCCACTGGGTCTGGCTGTGGTTCCAGGAGCAGAAGCCCCACTGCTTGTCGCCGGCCGTCAGCTTGCGGGCGACCTCGAGGAAGCTGCCGGACCCGTCCGGAGCCCAGGTCAGCTCGGCCGGCATCGTGATCCCGGCCTTCTCGACGAGCGTCTTGTTGTAGAGCAGCCCGACGATGCCCATGTCCTTCGGCATCCCGAGCTGCTTGTCCTCGAACTTGTACGACTTCACGACGTTCGGGTGGTACGCGTCGAGCTTCAGGCCGGCCTTGGAGATCAGGTCGTCGAGCGGTGCTAGCACGCCCTTGCTCGCGAAGTCCGGGAAGTAGTCGACGGTCAGCCAGAACACGTCCGGCGCCTTGCCGCTGGCGAGTTCGGTGGTGAGCTTGGTCCAGTACTGGTCCCACGGCAGCACCTCCATCCGGACGGTGATGTCCGGATTCTCGGCGGTGAACGCGGCGAACACTGCCTTGTACCCGACCTCCTGCTGCTCGTCCCAGAGCCGGTACACGAGCTCGACCTTGCCGCCGCTGCTCGCTTTGTCCTGCGACGAGCCGCAGCCCGCCAGCGCCAGCACACTGCCCGCGCCGATCAGAAATGTCCTCCTGGACAAAGACATGGGTACCTCCGGATCACTTGAGCCCGGTAACGGCGACCGAGCGGACGATGAAGCGCTGGAACACGATGAACAGCACGAGCAGCGGCGCCAGCGCGATCAGGCTGCCGGCCATCACGGCGTTGTAGTCGACGCCGATTTCCCCCTTGAACAAGGCGATCCCGACCGAGAGCAGCCGCTTGTCGTCGCTGCTGGTGATGATCAGCGGCCACAGGAAGCTGTTCCAGTTGGCCACCACGGCGAGCGTGGTGACGGTGACCAGGATCGGTTTCGACAGCGGCAGCACGATCGAGATCAGCGTGCGGACCCGCCCGGCGCCGTCGATGCGGGCCGCGTCCTCCAGGTCCGCGGGGATGCTGCGGAAGAACTGGCGGAGCAGGAAGATCGCGTACGGCGTCCCGAGCATCGTCGGCAGCATCAACCCGGCCCACGTGTCGACCAGTCCGAGCTTCTGCATCATGAGGTACAGCGGGATCATCGTGACCACCGGCGGCACCATCAGTGTCGACAAATACACCCAGAACAACGCGTCCCGGCCCGGGAACGTCAGCCGCGCGAACGCGTACGCCGCGAGGATCGCGAACACGACCTGCCCGAGGGTGATCCCGGCCGTGACGAGCGCGGTGTTCATCAGGTACCCGCCGAACCCGGACGCGAACAGCCGGTGGAACGCCGCCGTACTGGGCGGGATCC
Source organism: Kribbella sp. WER1 (assembly GCF_054189145.1). Taxonomy (NCBI): domain Bacteria; kingdom Bacillati; phylum Actinomycetota; class Actinomycetes; order Propionibacteriales; family Kribbellaceae; genus Kribbella; species Kribbella sp. WER1. Next base: position 6,171,920 of record NZ_CM135186.1, read on the forward strand.
CGGGCTCCCACGGCATCGTCTCGGACAGTTGCCCCGGGCCCTTGAACGCGGTGAGCAGGGTGAGGAAGTACGGGAAGATCGAGAGCACGCAGCCGATCACGAGCACGGCGTACGGCAGGATGCGCAGCTTCATCCGGTCACCTCGTAGGTGGTACGGCGTTCGAAGTACACGAACTGGGAGATCGTCGCGACCAGCACGACCGCGAACAGCAGCACCGAGATCGTCGACGCGTAGCCGAAGTCGAACTTGTGGAACGCCTCGTCGTAGATCTGGTACGTCGTGACCTCGGTACTGTGACCCGGCCCGCCCTCGGTCATCACGAAGATCGTGTCGAACGCCTGGAACGACCCGATCACGTTGGTGATCAGCACGAACAGCATCGTCGGCCGCAGCAGCGGCAGCGTGATCGTGAAGAAGTGCGCGACCGGGGACGCGCCGTCCAGTGACGAGGCTTCCCGCAGCGAGGCCGGGATGTTCTGCAGGCCGGCCAGGAAGAACAGCATGTTGTACCCGGCGAACTGCCAGATGTGCACCGCCGCCACGCTCGGCATCGCCAGCACCGGCGACGACAGCCACGCCGGCCCGTGGATCCCGAACAGCCCGAGGAACTGGTTCAGCGCACCGCGGCCCGGGTCGAAGATCCAGCTCCACACCAGCCCGAGCGCCACCGGCGTCGCCATCCACGGGATCACCAGCAGGGCCCGGAAGTACTTCATCCCGCGCAGCTTGCGGTCCACGAGCAATGCGAGCAGCAAGGACAGGATCGTCGTACCGGGCACGCAGATCAGCACGTAGTACAGCGTGACCAGCAGCGAGTGCCAGACGTCGGAGTCCGCGAACAGCTTCCGGTAGTTGGCGAGTCCAATGAACTCCGGTGTCGAGAGCAACTTCCAGTCGAACAGGCTGAGCACCAGCACGATCAGCACCGGCGCCAGCAGGAACCCGAGTACGCCGATCAGACTCGGGGCCAGCAGCGCGTACGCCGCCGCCGTCTCGCGACCCTGCCGGCCGCTGCGGCGGGTCCGGGGCGCCGGCCTAAGCATCGGGATCCTTCAGTGGGTGCGGCCGCGGCGAGCTCGGGACGAGCAGCTCGCGGGTCCGGTCGATCGCCCACCGGTCGAGGACGCCGATCGGGTCGCTGGACATCCGCAGCCCGGGGCCGTCCGCGATGTGCTGCGCCCACGCCTCGCGCTGCTGGACGTCCGGCCGGACGATCAGGCAGTCCGAGTCGTTCGCCCACCAGCGGCCGTGCAGGAACTCGCGGGCCACCGACGTGGACCGGGCGCCGTGCTGACCCGGCTGGCTGATGTCGCCGGACGGTGGTTCGACCAACGGATCGGTGTCGGGGGAGATGCGCATGCAGTCGACCAGCCCGAGACTCGGCAGGATCGGCGCGCCGCATCCGTGCAGAATCCGGTTCGGGCCGACCGCCTCGCGGAGCAGCCGCATCCCGTGCCGGTACGCCGCGATGCCGTCGACCTGCTCGTGTCGCGGCCCGTCGATCGCGCCGGCGTACACGAAGTCGAGCTTGAAGTGGTCGTACCCCTGCCGGCAGAGCTCGGTGAACACGTCCTGGAGGTGCCGCGCGGCGCCCGGGTGGGTGACGTCGAGAACCAGTTGCTCTTCGCCCCAATTCGTACCGGCGCTGATCCCGGGGACCAGCCAGTCCGGGTGCTTGCGGGCCGTCTCGCTGCCGGCCGCGACGAGGAACGGCGCCACCCAGATCCCCGCGCGGCGCCCGCCGGCCCGGATGTCGGCGGCCAGCGTGACGGTCGAGCCGAAGTCCTCCCGGGGCGTCAGCCAGTCGCCGATCGCGGACTGGTACCCCTCGTCGAGCAGGACCAGGTCGACGCTCAGATTGTGCTGGTCGAACTGCCGGACGTCGGTCATCACGTCCCGCTCGGTGACCTTGCCCCAGTACGCGTACCAGCTGCACCAGGACGGGCCGAAGACGCGGACCGGCGGCGCACCGGCGCCGAACGTGTCCGCCCAGTCCGCGAGCGCCTGGTTCGGGTTGGTCTGGGTGCTGGTCTTCACGTCGACGTCGCCGTCGGCGCTGATCACCAGCTTGTCGCCGTGGACCTCGGCGCGGATCGACGGGACGACATCGGGCGAGGTCGCGGCGGCCACGACCACGTCGCCGCCGTTCGCGACCGCGAGCAGTCCCTCGCCCTGGAACCGCCGGACCGCGTCGACGCCCGGGCGGTACGCCATCACGTGATGGTTCGGGGCGGTCGGCCGGGGCGGCGACGCGGCCGGCCGGTACCAGCCGCTCGGGCTCCAGGACTGCCAGCCGTGCTCGAAGACCAGCGTGTTCGCATCGTGGCCGAGCTCGGCGACCGGGCGGAAGGGCACGGATCCCTCGATTCGCTAGAGGTGCAGGATCTTGCTGCTGTGCCGCTAATCTTGAGGCGCCGACGAGGAGATAGACCATGACGGAGCCTGCTGACTTCGAGCACGATCTTGCTACCCAGGTGCTGATCGAGCTGTACAGCGAGATCCCGCCGCCGAGCAAACTGGTGACCGGGCACTTCCACAGCGGCGGTGACTACCGCGTCGTCCGTCCGGACGGCGTGGGCAGTTGGTACCTGCTCTACACGGCCTCCGGGACCGGCCGGTACGTGCTCGGCGACAACAAGCTGATGCTGCGGCACGGGGACGTCGTCCTGGTCAGCCCCGGTACGCCGCACGACTACGGCACGGTCGGGACGTACTGGGAGTCGTGGTGGGCGCACTTCCAGCCGAGGCGGGAGTGGCACGGGTGGCTGTCGTTGCCGCAGGCAATGCCCGGGCTGTCGTACGTCCGGCTCACCCGGTCGTCGGAGACCGACCGGGTGGTGTCCGCGTTCGACCGCATGCACCGGGACGCGCAGCGCGCCGGTCTCTCGCCGACCGGCGACACCGAGCTGCATCTACTGGAGAAGAGCGTCGCGACCGAGCTGACCATGAACGGCATCGAGGAGGTGCTGCTGACCGCGGTCTCCAGCCTGCGCCGCGAGACGCAGCAGCTCGACGCACGCGTGCATCTGGTGCTCGAGGCAATCACCGCCGACCCGTCGAGACCGCACACGCTGACCTCGCTGGCCGGCCTCGCGCAGGTCTCGGTGTCCCGCCTCGCCCACCTCTTCAAGGAGCAGGTGGGCGACTCGATCATGAACGTCGTCCTGGCGCTCCGGCTGCAACGTGCGGCGGAGTTGCTCGGCGCCACCGACATGTCGGTCGCGCAGATCGCGGTCGCGGTCGGGTTCGACTCACCGCACTACCTGAGCCGCCAGTTCGGCCGCCGGTACGGCATGTCCCCGACGGCCCATCGCCGCGCGGTCAGGAACCCGGAGCTAGAGCTATATTGAGCTCGGTCGCCGCGGCGTAGTCCGCGCCGCCCGCCAGTCCGACGAGCCGCACGTAGCGTGCCGTCGTACCGGCCGGGAACCGTGCGATCTTAGCGTCCACGCTCCCGTCCCACGAACCCTTCACGGCCGACGTGAACGTGACGCCGTCGGTGCTCGTCTGGACGTCGTACGACAAGATCCGCCCGTTCGGTACGTCGGCGTCCTGGCGCGGGGTGTACACGAGCGCCTCCAGCGCCCGCGGCGTCTTCAGATCGAGCGTGATGTACTGCGGCAGCGGGGCGTGCGGGCTCCAGTTCGAGTGCCACATCGTCGCGCAGTCGCCGTCGATCGCCGCCGACGCGCCGTACGCCGATCCGCCCTGGCTGGTGGCGGTCGCCGTCATCTCGTTCTGCGGCAGGAAGTTCAACGGCCCGAACGGTCCGTCGGCCGGCGGCGGCGTACCCGGGATCGCGGTCACCCGGCCGAGAGCAGGTGCCTTGAGCAACGGATGGGTCCGCAGGTAGTTGAGGAACACCTCCTGTCCCATCCGCGGCGCCCGGGTCAGATCGGTCGGCTGCTCGAAGGCGGGATACCCGTACTGCGCGCCGTGCAGCGGCATCGCCGCGCTGGTCGTCACGCGGTACGTCCGGTCGAGCTGCAACGGCTTGCCGTCGATCAGCACCTTCGCCGGGTCGACCCGATCACCGACCGGCCGGCCGAGGTCGTACGTGTAGCGGAAGTTCGCGGAGGTGGCGAGCGTCGACAAGCGGGTGCAGCCGTACGCCGGCGGGATCCACTGCTGCTCCAGGACCGCCTTCACCGCGGATCCCCTCATCGACTGCGTGGTGATCGGCGAGATCCCGGCGACCGGCCACGCTTCGCCGTACGTCACCGTGCCCGCCTTCAGCCCGGCCGCGATCACATCGACGCCGAGGTCGGCCGGGACCAGCGCGAAGTCGCCGCCCGACTCGGACCGGTAGAGGTCCGCGACCAGGTTGCCCGTCCGGCTCTCCGCCTTCGGTGCGAAGTCGAGGTCCCGGTCGAGTTTCGTGAGCGGTTCCTGCTGCCGGGCGATCCACTTGTCCATCCAGTACTTCACGATCGTCTGGATGCCCGGGTCCGGCGTCACGTCCTTCGTCACCGCGTGGTTGGTCGCGGTCGTCGCGGACCGGATCACCTCGCCGGTCACCGGATCCAGCGACAGGTTCACCTCGCCGAGCACCCGCCCGTGGTTGCTTGCCTCCAGCACCGGCCGCGGTACGCCGTTCGGGTCCGGGATCATGCAGTTGAACGCGGTGTGCCAGTGCCCGCCGAGGATCACGTCGACGTCCGGCGAGATCGCCCGCGCGGCGTCGAAGATCGGACCGGTCGGGTTCTTGCACTCGTCGTACAGGCCGCCCTGCTGGCCGCCCTCGTGCATGCTCACCACGATCGCGTTCACGCCCTGCGCCTTCAGCTCCGCCGCGGCCCGGTTCGCCGCCTCGACGACGCCCTGGAACCCGTAGCCGGAGCCCGTGATCGACAGCGTCTCGGTCGGCGTCCCGGGGAAGCCCAGCCCGATGAACCCGATCCGCTGCGACCCCGCCTTCGCGATCCAGTACGGCGGGAGCACCGGCCGCTTGCTCTTCGGGTCGACGATGTTCGCCGCGTGGTACGCGTAGTCGGTGCCGTGGAAGTTCCGGCCGGTCGAGTCCTTGAAGCAGCTGTCGAACCCGGGCTTGCCGTAACACGCGCCGGTCGTCATCCGGCGCAGGAACGGGAACTCCCGGTCGAACTCGTGGTTCCCGGCCACGTCGAAGTCCATCCCGAGCGCGTTCAGCACCTCGATGGTCGGCTCGTTCGCGAACGCCTGCGTGTAGTCGGGCCAGCCGCTGAACTGGTCGCCGGAACCGATCAGGAAACTGTTCGGCTTCCGGAGCTGATCGAGGTGCGCCTTCAGGTACCCGGCACCGCCGACCTGCTGGGCGCCGGACGGGCCGGCGATCGTCAGGTTCTCGGTCTCGGACAGGTAGCCGTGCAGGTCGGTGAGGCTGAACAGCTGCACCGGGATCGGTGGTGGTGCGGCCTCGGTCGGTACGGCGGTCGCGGTGGCTCCCACCACCAGGCCGAGGACGGCGAGAACTGAGCTGATCCGGAACTTCCTGGGCATCGGCTGCTCCTGTCGGTCGGGGCGGAACCAGCACGAAAGCTAGTCGCCGCGACCGGCGCCGGGACATGGCCCCGAGTGCTGACTTCCTGCACGATCCGGCTGACGCTTTTCTACAAGCCAGGACGGAACGGCGGTCGTACTGTCGACGTATGACTGGTTATGTGGCAGTTGCCGAGATCGACATTGCGGCCTCTCCGGAGCGCGTCTGGGAAGTGCTGACCAAGCCGGAGGACCTGCCGGAGCTGTGGTTCGGGGCCACGGTGGAGACCGACTGGCAGGTCGGCAGCCCGATCACCTGGAGCGGCGAATGGCAGGGCAAGGCGTACCAGGACAAGGGCGAGATCCTGGCCGTCGAACCGGGGCGCTCGCTGAAGCTGACCCACTTCAGCCCGCTGACCGGGCAGCCCGACGTACCGGAGAACTACCACACGCTCACATACACGCTGACCGGCAGCACGCACCTGAAACTGGAACAGGACAACAACGGCAGCGAAGACGAGGCCAAGCACGCACAAGCCATGTGGGAAACACTCGTCACCAAGATCAAAGAGGCCGCTGAGTAATCTAGGCGGCATGTCTGATGGTGTTGAGGTGGACAGGCCGACGCGGGAGCGTGCGGCGGTCGGGGAGGACGGGCGGTCGCGGGACCGGAGCCGGCCGGCGGTGCCGGATCCGTTGCCGATCAGCGTCGTCGACGCGCACTGCCACCTCGACATCGCGGACGGCGAGGACGGCGCCTGGCTGAGCCCGGCCGAGGCGATCCGGCTCGCGGCCTCGGTCGGCGTGACCCGGATCGTGCAGGTCGGCTGCGACCTGCCCGGCGCCCAGTGGGCCGTCGAAGCGGCCACGCAGTACCCGAACCTGATCGCCGGCGTCGCCCTGCACCCGAACGAGGCCCCGAAGCTGAAGGAGACCGGCGAGCTGGACAGCGCGCTCGCCGAGATCGAACGGCTCGCATCCAGCTCCGACAAGGTCCGCGTGATCGGCGAGACCGGCCTCGACTACTTCCGCACCGGCGCCGACGGCCGGGCCGCGCAGCACGAGTCGTTCGCCGCCCACATCGACCTCGCCAAGCGCCTCGACAAGACGCTGATGATCCACGACCGCGACGCCCACGACGACGTACTGGGCATCCTCGACCGCGAAGGCGTCCCCGACCGCCTGGTCATGCACTGCTTCTCCGGCGACACCGAGTTCGCCCGCGAATGCGTCAACCGCGGCGCCTACCTGAGCTTCGCCGGCGTCGTCACCTTCAAGAACGCCCAATCCCTGCGCGACGCCCTCGCCGTCACCCCCCTAGACCACCTCCTCGTCGAAACCGACGCCCCCTACCTCACCCCGTCCCCGTACCGCGGCAAACCGAACGCGTCGTACCTCATCCCCCACACCGTCCGCCGCATGGCCGACGTCCTCAACATCTCCGTCCCCGAACTCTGCACAGCCCTCAACACCAACGCCAACAACGCTTTCGGAGGCACGTGGTAGCACGGCGCCGATATCCTGAGCCCGTGGACGAGGTGACCTACGAAGCCGTCAGCGCGGAGGTGAACTCCGTCGCCGACTCACTTCGCGGTGCCGACAAGGCCACGGTGGCCGCCGAGATGGGGCGCCTGGAGGCGCTGGCGGAGCGGATCCCGGACGAGGGTTCCCGCCGTACGGCGTTGATCCGGGTGCGCAAGCTGCCGACGCTCGTCGAAGGGCCGAAGGCACCGACGAGCCCCGAGTTCCGGCGCGCCGCCGCCCTGCAGGCCCAGGTGCTCGTGGACAAAGGAACGCCGGCCGAGCGGATCGCTCATGCCGAACGTGTGAAGCGCGAGATCGGGGAGCTGTCCAGACAGGCGCCGGTGCGCGAGTCCATGACGATCCTGCGGCTGAACTCCCTGCTTGTGCGACTGATCGAGCGCCTTCGCGACGAGAACCCCGGCACCTGATCGTGAACGGGTACGCCGAGGTCTCGCCGCAGTCCTGGGATGCCGAGCGGCCGCTGTCCGAGGACGAGGTCTGGCTGCTTCGCGACGCGATGAACACGGTGGCTCACGAGGCCACGCACCTGATGGCGCCGCTCGGCGACAAGACCGGCACCGGAGGCCTACCCGTACGACGATGCCGCGTCCGCGTTCGACGAGGGGCGCACCGAGTACTGGGCCGACGCCAACCTTGACGACATCGTCGAGGACGTCTTCCCGGAGGTCGGGCTGAGCCACCGGAAGGACGCGGTCGTGGCTGAATCGAGTTCGGTCGACATGGTCATCGACGAACAGCTCGCCAAGACAGGGCTGATGCCGGAGACCGACCGCGCGGCGGTCCGCAGGCAGTTGGTCGCTCCGTTGCGCGAGTCCTTCGGCAGGCTGGCCGCAGTCGAGACCGATGAATCCCTTGGGGACAACGAGAAGGCGGCGGCCGGCATCAAAGCCGCACAAGAATCGGTGGCAGGTCTCGACACCGAACTCGACCGCATCAGGACGCAGCAGGAGTTGTCCCCGGAGCTCAAGCGTTTGCAGGCCCTGACTGCGCCTCAGGCGCCTGCGGCCGGAGCAATCAGCCCGCGTGGGGAGGGCGAGCTTCGTGAGCGGGCGGGTGCGTCTGGTGAACCTTCTTCGAGACCGTTGCGGGGTGGGGCTCAGGGGAGCAGGCTGGGGGTGCCGGCCTCGGGTGGGGTCGGTCCTCGAGGGGAGGGGTAATGAGCGTTCTGATGACGATGCGGGTGACTGGGGATCCGACAGCGATCGAGAAGTTGGGCGCGGACAACGGCGCGCTCTTCCAGGGGGTGGTGGCGGATGCGTCGAGTCGCGGGCTGATCTCGCACCACTTCTACGGCAGTCAGACCGAGGTGCTCGTCGTCGACGAGTGGCCGGACGAGGGGGCGTTCCAGGCGTTCTTCGAGCACTCCGGGCCGCAGATTCAGCAGATCATGGCGCAGGCCGGTGTGACGGCGCAGCCGACGCCGGAGTTCTGGCGGCATCTGGAGGTCGGCGACGACGTCGGCTGACGCCGCTGGTAGACACACCTCATGGAGTTCAGTGAGGTGGTCCGCAAGCGGCGGATGGTCAGGAACTACGACCCGGACCGGGCGGTGCCGGAGGAGGTCCGGGAGCGGATCCTCGAGAACGGGCTTCGGGCGCCGTCCGGTGGGTTCAGCCAGGGCTGGGCGTTCCTGACGCTGGAGGGGGACGAACGGGAGCGGTACTGGCGGATCGCGGCCGAGGATCCGGACGAGAAGTATGTTGAATGGATCACAGGTCTGCGCCGGGCGCCGCTGCTGGTGCTGGCGTTCGCGCACAAGGACGCGTACCTCGATCGGTACACCGAACCGGACAAGGGCTGGACCGATCGCGACGAGCGCCACTGGACGGCGCCGTACTGGTTCGTCGACACCGGGATGGCCGTGCTGATGATGCTGCAGACGGTGGTCGACGAAGGCCTGGGAGCCTGCTTTTTCGGGCCTCCTGCAGAGAAAGTGGGCCGGTTGCTGTCCGAGTTCGGCGTACCGGACGGCTTCGAGCTGGTCGGGCTGTTGTCGGTCGGGTACCGGGCCCCGGACAAGCGGTCGCCGTCCCTCAAACGGGGCCGCCGGACGACCGCGGAAGTGGTGCACCGGGGCCACTGGGGCAATCACGCCGAGTAAGGGTGCCGTTACACCTTTTCGCGACACTCCGAACAGGGGATTGGCACTTCCGCGTCTTCTTCGTTATGGTCCCGTGATGTTGGCCGGGATCGGGGAAGTTCCCGGACGAGCACAACCCCTCGGCGGGGTCACCAAGTCTGGGCAGCCAGCCCAGCGGCGGAGGCCGGTGCCTGTGCTGTCCCACCCCGTGCCCGGGTAGCCCTACCTGGGAGCGTTAGTGCGTAAGTCCATCATCGTGGCCGTCGGTGCGGCGGCTGCGTTAGCCGTCGCGGGCGGCTCCGTGGCCTATGCCTCGAAGAGCAAGACCGTGAGCATCTCCGTCGACGGCCAGGTGCGGAAGGTGCACACCTTCGGCTCCACCGTGGCAGACGCGTTGAAGGCCGAGAAAGTTCAGGTCGGTGACCACGACAACGTCGCGCCGTCGCTGAACTCGAAGCTGAAGGACGGCCAGGAGATCGCCGTGCAGTACGGCCGCGAGCTGACCGTGAACGCCGACGGCACCAAGAAGGCCTACTGGACCACCGCCGGCAGCGTGAACGAGGCGCTCGCCGACCTGGGTCTGCGGTACGACGGCGCCCAGCTGTCCACCAGCCGGAGCGCGCCGCTGGGCCGCCAGGGGCTGGAGCTGACCGTCACCACGCCGAAGACCGTGCAGATCGTGCACCTCGGCAAGACCGTGACGATCAAGTCGCTGGCGAACACCGTCGGCCAGGCCCTCACGCAGGCGAAGATCCGCTGGGACGCCGACGACCGGATCACCCCGGCCGCCGCGACCCCGCTGAAGGTCGGCGTGAACACGATCGGGTACGTGCAGGTCCTGCAGAAGACCGTCACGAAGACCGAGGCGATCGCGCACGGCACCGCCAAGACCGACTCGGCGACGCTGCTCGAGGGCACCACGAAGACCACGACCAAGGGCACCGACGGCGCGAAGGCCGTCACGTACCTGTACACCTACCTGGACGGCAAGCTGTCGACCACGAAGGTCGTCGGGTCGAAGCTGGTGACCAAGGCCGTCGACGAGCAGGTCCTGGTCGGCACCAAGCCGAAGCCGGCCGAGCCGAAGACCACCACGACCACGACCACCGACAGCAAGCCCCCGGCGAGCTCGGGCGGCAGCGGTGCGTGGGACCGGATCGCCGCGTGTGAGTCGGGCGGCAACTGGGCCGCGAACACCGGCAACGGGTACTACGGCGGTCTGCAGTTCGACCACGGCACCTGGGCGGCCTACGGCGGTACGGCGTACGCGAACAACGCCAACGGCGCGTCGAAGGCGCAGCAGATCTCGATCGCGGAGAAGGTCAAGGCCGACCGCGGCGGGTACGGCGCGTGGCCGGTGTGCGGCAAGAAGGCGTGAGCCTGACACACTGGCTCGCGTGAGCTCGTCTGATTCATCCACATCAGCCGGACCGAGATTGCTCGGTCCGGCTGATGTGCGTTCACTGGCCGCCGCGCTCGGGGTCCGCCCGACCAAGCAGCGCGGCCAGAACTTCGTCATCGACCCGAACACGGTCCGCCGGATCGTCCGCGCCGCCGGCCTCACCGAGGGCGAGCACGTGCTGGAGATCGGCCCGGGCCTCGGTTCGCTGACGCTGGCGCTGCTCGCCGACGGGCATCCGGTGACGGCGGTCGAGATCGACCCGCTGCTCGCGCGGGCGCTCCCGTCGACGGTGGCGACGTACGCACCGGAGCAGGCGTCCAGCCTGACCGTGGTCGAGGCGGACGCGATGGAGGTCGGCCCGGAGCAGATCGGTACGCCGACCGCCTGCGTCGCGAACCTGCCGTACAACGTCGCCGTACCGGTGCTGCTGCACCTCCTGCAGGTGTCGGGCGACCTGCGGCACGGGCTGGTGATGGTGCAGGCCGAGGTCGCCGACCGGCTGGCGGCGCCGCCCGGCTCCCGGACGTACGGCGTACCGTCCGCGAAGGCCGCCTGGTACGCCGACGTGCGCCGGGCCGGTCCGATCGGGCGGAACGTGTTCTGGCCGGCGCCGAACGTGGACTCCGGGCTGGTCGCGTTCGAGCGCCGCGACCCGCCGGTGACCGCGGCGACCCGGGAGCAGACGTTCGCGGTGATCGAGGCGGCGTTCTCGCAGCGCCGCAAGACCGTCCGCTCGGCGCTGGCCCGCTGGATGCCGGACCGTGCGCGGCTGGACGAGGTGTTTGCCGCGACCGGGATCGACCCGCAGCTGAGAGGCGAGATGCTGGGGATCACAGAGTTCGCCGCCCTGGCTGGTGCGGCGAGGCACTAGCCTGTCCGACGTGCCACCTTCTGCTGAGGTCACGGTGCGGGCGCCGGCCAAGATCAATCTCGGTCTGTCGGTCGGTCCGCCGCGCCCGGACGGGTTCCACCCGGTCGCCACGGTGTACCAGGCCGTTGCCCTGTACGACGACGTGACCGCGGTGCTGCGGGACGACGACGGCGAGGTCTCGGTGGAGATCTCCGGCGACTTCGCGGACGACGTACCGACCGACGAGACGAATCTCGCGGTCCGGGCGGCGCAGCTGCTGCAGGCCGAGTACGACGTGGACGAGGGCGTCGACCTGACGATCCGCAAGACGATCCCGGTCGCGGGCGGGATGGCCGGCGGGTCGACCGACGCGGCGGCGACGCTGGTCGCGTGCAACCGGCTGTGGGGCCTGCAGCTGACCCAGACCGAGCTGCAGCACCACGCGGCCGAGCTGGGCAGCGACGTACCGTTCTGCCTGGTCGGCCACACCGCGCTCGGGCAGGGCCGCGGCGAGCAGGTCACCGAGGTGATGTCCCGCGGCACGTTCCACTGGGTGTTCGCGATCGCGGACGGCGGGCTGTCCACGCCGGAGGTGTACGGCCAGCTGGACACGATGCGCCCGCTGCGCCGGGTCGAGCCGCCGCAGGTCCGCCCGGAGCTGCTCTCGGCGCTGCTGTCCGGTAAGCCGGCCGCCCTCGCGGTTGCGCTCAGCAACGACCTCCAGGCGGCCGCGCTGGCGCTCCGCCCGGAGCTCGGCAACACCCTCCAGTTCGGCCTCGACCACGGCGCCCTGGCCGCGCAGATCTCCGGCTCCGGCCCGACCTGCCTGTTCCTGGCCGCCGACAGCCGCAGCGCGGTGGACCTCGCCGTCGACCTCGCCGAGTCCGGCCTCTGCCGGATGGTCCGCCAGGCCGAGGGCCCGGTCCCCGGCGCCCGGATCCTCCCGGCGATCGTCAGCCGGTAGTACGCTTAGCTAGGTGGACTAAGGAGGTCGGATGAGCGAGCCGGCTCAGCAGTACAACATTCATGAAGCCAAGACGCAGTTGTCCCGGATCCTCGAACGGGTCGAGCATGGCGAGGAGATCATTATCAGCCGTGCCGGCCACCCGATCGCAAAGGTCGTGCCACTGCCCACCTCACGCCACCGGACAGGCTGGGGGTCGCTGGCTGGGCAGATCAGCTACACCGACGACTGGGATTCGGACGAGACCAACGCGCAAATCGCCGACGACTTCGGTATGCCCTCGTGACGGACGTGCCTGGCGCCTCGCGCCTGCTGCTGGACACGCATGTACTGGTTTGGTGGCTGGCGGCCAGTCCTGAGCTGTCGGATCACCTGAGGGACCGGATCAACACAGATGCGGACGTCTGCGTGAGCTCGGTATCTTTCTGGGAGCTTTCGATCAAGAAGGCGGCCGGAAAAATCAAGCTTCCCGAGAACCTGCTTGGCTGGCTCGAGCGCGGTGGTGTGAGCGAGTTGCCGGTCCGGATGGCTCACGGTGACCTCGCGGGAATGCTGCCGATGATCCACCGGGATCCGTTCGACCGGATGCTTGTTGCGCAGGCGATGACTGAGCGACTGACGCTGGTAACGCGCGACCGGTTCATCCAGAAGTACGACGTACAGATCCTCGAGGCCTGAAAATCCGTTCGTCACCGGCGCCGGCCGGTGCTAGCTTCACACCGAGACCACCCATCGACTGACAGGAGACCGGGATGCGCCGCGGATCGATCTACCGCATCGGTATTGATCGTTTCGACGCATTCGCGAGGACTCTTGAATTCTCTGACGATGGGTATTGTGGCGCATGTCGACGCCGGTAAGACCAGCCTGACCGAGCGGCTGCTGTTCGCCGCCGGGGTCGTCGACCGGGTGGGCCGGGTCGACGACGGGAACACCCGGACCGACTCGATGGACCTCGAGCGGAAGCGTGGGATCACGATCCGCTCGGCGGTGGTGGCGTTCCGGCTCGGGGACCTGCCGGTGAACCTGATCGACACGCCCGGGCACTCGGACTTCATCGCCGAGGTGGAGCGGGCGCTGTCGGTGCTGGACGGTGCCGTGCTGGTGATCTCCGCGGTCGAGGGCGTGCAGCCGCAGACGCGGTTGCTGATGCGCACGCTCGGCCGGCTGCGGATCCCGACGCTGCTGTTCGTGAACAAGGTCGACCGGGTCGGCGCGCGGTACGACGACCTGCTCGCGGACATCGGCCGGCTGCTGACGCCGGGCGCCGTACCGATGCAGTCCGTCCCGGACCTCGGGACCCGGGCGGCCTCCGTCGTACCGCTCGACGTCCGGCGTGCCGAGCTCGGCGAGGTCCTTGCCGAGCGCAACGACGACTTCCTGGAGCGGTACCTGCAGGGCCCGGTGGACCAGGCGGCCGAGCTCCGCCGGCAGGTCGCGACCGGCGACGTGCACCCGGTGTACTTCGGGTCCGCGATGACCGGCGCCGGTATCGACGAACTGGTCCACGGCATCCGCAACTGGTTGCCGCGAGCAACCGGATTGCCGGCGGACGACCTGCAGGCAAGGGTTTTCAAGGTCGAGCGGGTCGAGGCCGGGCAGAAGATCGCGTCCGCGCGGATCCTCGGCGGCTCGCTCGCGGCCCGTACGCCGGTGCCGGTCCACCCGGTCGGCGGAGCGCCGTACCAGGCCCGCCCGAGCGGGATCGAGCTGTACGCCGACGGCGCCCGGCGGCCGGTGGACCGTGTCGAGGCCGGGCAGATCGTGGCGCTCCGCGGGCTGAAGAGCGTCCGGATCGGCGACCAGCTCGGCGTACCGGCGACGTACACGCAGCGGCTGTTCGCGCCGCCGACGCTGGAGACCGTGGTGAGTGCGCGGGACCGGGTGCGGCTGTTCCAGGCGCTCACCCAGCTCGCCGAACAGGACCCGCTGATCCGCGTCCGGAAGGCTCACAACACCGGCGACATCACGGTCAGCCTGTACGGCGAGGTCCAGAAGGAGGTGATCGCGTCCCTGCTCGCCGACGAGTACGGCGTGGACGTCACGTTCAGCGAGACGACGCCGATCCACGTCGAACGGCTGAACGGCATCGGCGCCGCGACCCGGACGATGGCCGAGAGCCAGTGGGTGTCCGGGGTCGGGTTCCGCGTCTCGCCGGTGGCCGAGGGCATCGAGTACCACCTGGAGGTGGAGCTCGGGGCGCTGACCCGGGCGTTCCACACCGCGATCGAGGAGACGGTCCGGCAGACGCTGCACCAGGGCCTGTACGGCTGGGACATCCCGAACATCCGGGTCGACCTCACGCACACCGAGTTCGACAACGCGACCAGTACCGCCGCCGACTTCCGCCGGCTGGTGCCGCTGGTGCTGATGCAGGCGATCGCCGAGGCCGGTACGACGGTCCTGGAGCCGGTGAACCACGTCGAGCTGGACGTCCCGCCGGACACCATCGCCCGGATCATGGCGCACCTCGCCGAGCACCGCGGGGTGGTCACGCAGGCGACCCAGACGCACCTCGAGGGCACGATCCCGGCGGCCGGGACGCACTCGTTCGAGTCGCAACTCCCGACCCTGACCCGCGGCGAGGGCGTGCTCGCGACCTCGTTCCACAGCTACAGCCCGGTGCCGGGCGCGCCGCCGAGCCGCGCGCGGACCGACGGCAACCCACTCAACGAGAAGCAGTACCTGCTACACCTCAGTCAAAGCTCTTGAGGATCGTATGGATCTCGCCGACGGTGTCGGAGACGTCGGGGGTGTGGGCGGTGATGCTGAGCAGCTCCCGCAGATGCAGGAGCGGGAGCCGCTCGCGCCAGCCGGGCGTCAGCGGGTGGATCTCCTCGTACGCCGTGAAGAACTCGTCGGAGAGGCGGCCGTAGATCAGCAGCGTCGACAGGTCCGCCTCCGGCCAGCCGTAGTACACCGCCGGGTCGATGAGGGCGGGTGTGCCGGTGGGTGCGGGCAGCAGGTTGCCGTGCCAGAGGTCGCCGTGCAGCAGCGCGGGGCCCTGGGGCGGGACGAGTTCGGGCAGGCGGTGAGCGACGCGTTCGAGGCGGCGGCGGTCCTCCTCGGGGAGCTGGCGGTGGCAGTTCGGCTCCTCGAGGTACCGCAGCAGCCGGTGCTCGGCGAAGAACGCGTGACCGTCCGTGGTCCACGGGTTCCGCTGCGGCAGTACGCCGAGGTAGTTGTCCCGGTCGTACCCGAACCGGTCCGCGGTCCGCGCGTGCTGCAGCGCCAGCGCCCGCCCGGCGTCCTCCCAGTACGTCGGCGACGGTCCCGACGTACCGAGGTCGGTCAGCACGATGAAGTCTGGCGTGACCCGCAACACTTCCGGTACGGCGAATCCGCCGGGCGTACGCAACGCGTCGAGGCCGTCCGCCTCCAGCGCGTACAGGTCCGGCGGCAGGTCGTCCTGGGTCTTCACGACCACCGAGCGGCCCCGCGACGTACGGACCCGGAACGTCCGGCTCGCGTACCCACCCTCCAGTGGTTCGGCGGCGATCGGGTCGCCCAACGAGAGGCCTTCGAGCCAGGCAGCAGTCAGCACTCGGACGATCCTGGCATCCCGTCGCGCGTCAGCTACCCTTGGGCCCGTTATGGCGGCACCTAACTTGGTCAATCTGGAAGCTGTTTCGAAGGGCTTCGGGACCCGCACACTGCTCGACTCGGTCAGTCTCGGCGTAGGCCGTGGTGAGCGGATCGGCGTGGTCGGGCGCAACGGCGACGGCAAGTCGACGCTCCTGCAGCTCCTGGCCCGGCGCGAGGAGCCGGACAGCGGCCGGATCACACACAACCGCGACCTGCGGCTCGGGTACCTCGGGCAGAGCGACGACCTCGACCCGGAGCAGACCGTGCTGCACGCGGTCCTCGGCGACGTCGAGACCTACACCTGGGCGGCGGACCCGAAGGCCCGCTCGGTGATGGAGCACCTGCTCGGCGAGGTCGACCACGAGGCACTGGTCGGCAGCCTGAGCGGTGGTGAACGGCGCCGCGCGTCGCTCGCCAGGCTGCTGCTCACCGAGGTCGACCTGCTGGTCCTCGACGAGCCCACGAACCACCTGGACATCGAGGCGGTCAGCTGGCTCGCCGAGCACGTCGTCGACCGTGCCGGCGCGCTGATCGTGGTCACCCACGACCGGTGGTTCCTGGACGCGGTCTGCACGGAGACCTGGGAGGTGCAGGGCGGCCGCGTCACGTCGTACGACGGTGGGTACGCCGCCTACGTGCTGACGAAGGCCGAGCGGGCCCGGAGCGCGCAGGTCAGCGAGGAGAAGCGGCAGAACCTGCTGCGCAAGGAGCTGGCGTGGTTGCGCCGCGGTGCCCCGGCCCGGTCCACGAAGCCGAAGTTCCGGATCGACGCGGCGAACGCCCTGATCGAGAACGAGCCGCCCCCGCGGGACAAGCTCGCGCTGTCCCAGCTGGCCACGTCGCGGCTCGGCAAGGACGTGTTCGACGCCGAGGACGTCAGCCTGAGCTTCGGCGACCGGAAGATGCTCGACCACGTGACGTTCCGGCTCGGCCCGGCGGACCGGATCGGGTTGCTCGGCCCGAACGGCGCCGGCAAGACGACGTTCCTCAAGGTGCTCACCGGGCAGCTCCCGCCGGACCATGGCCTGGTCAAGCAGGGCAAGACGGTCCGGGTCGCGAACCTCTCGCAGAACCTCGAGGAGATCGACGGCTCGGTCACGGTCCTCGACCACATCACCTCGATCCGGCGGACGGCGGCACTGGCCGGCCGCGGCGGGGAGCTGACGTCGTCGCAGCTGCTCGAGCGGTTCGGGTTCACCGGCGACAAGCTGACCACCCGGATCTCGGATCTGTCCGGTGGCGAGCGCCGCCGGCTGCAGCTGCTGCGGATCCTGCTGGACGAGCCGAACGTGCTGATCCTCGACGAGCCGACCAACGACCTGGACGTCGAGACGCTGACCGTGCTGGAGGACTTTCTCGACGGCTGGCCGGGCGTGGTGGTCACGGTGACCCACGACCGGTACTTCCTGGAGCGGGTCAGCGACATGGTTTACACGATCATGGGCGACGGCCGGGTCCGGCATCTGCCACGCGGTGTCGAGCAGTATCTCGACGAACTCGCGGCCGGAATTCCGCGGCGGGCGCCGTCGAATGTCTTGACACCGGCGGTGGAGGTGTCCACGGATTTGCCGGTCAGCGTTAATGCCGGGGTGGTTGAGCGTCCGACCGCTGACGCGGCAGCGGCCCGGGCGGCGAAGAAGGAGCTGAACCGGATCGAGCGGCAGCTCGCCAAGCTCACCGAGACCGAGGCGAAACTGCACGACCAGCTGGCCGCGAGTGCCAGCGACTACGAGCGGCTGGCCGAGCTGGACGCCGAACTGCGCAAGCTCGCGGATGAGCGCGGGGAACTGGAAACCGCCTGGTTCGAGGCCGCGGAACGCGCCGAATAACAAGGGTTTCGAGCCGCGGCGTCCCCTCCGATCCCCTGTGATTCGGAGGGGTACGCCGAGCTTCTGGGTGAGCGGGCCCCGTGCCGGCCGGCGTTGTTCGGGCCCCGAGCCCCGGACACCGCGCAGCCGCATTCGGCGGACCACCTCTTGCCGCCGAAGTCACCTTGTTTTGACATTTTGTAGTCGGTTCGCCACCGACGGTCATGACCCTAGTAGGGGTGTAGACCGGTGTCGATACGACAGCCTCTCGATCCTGTTGCAACTAGCAACGATTGGAACAGGGTAGGAGTGACGCACGGTCTTTTCGGATAATTCCGGCGCAATTCCCGAGGGGTTTTGTTGCCGCGGACAAGTCCCTTTGTTTATTCGAACGGGCGCACGAGCTCGCGCAGGACGCGGGCGATCTTCTGCTGGTCGCGTTCGCCGATCGAGCCGAGTAGGGTGCGCTCGTGGGCGAGCAGGTCCGCCATCGCGGCGTCGACCTTGTCCCGGCCGTCCGGGGTGAGCTGGACGAGCACCCCGCGCCGGTCGTTCGGGTCCGGCAGCCGCTCGACGAGGCCGCGGGCGGTCAGCCGGTCGACCCGGTTCGTCATCGTGCCCGAGGTGACCAGGGTTTCCTTCAGCAGCTTGCCGGGGGACAGCCGGTACGGCGTGCCGGCCCGGCGGAGGGCGGCGAGGACGTCGAACTCCCAGGACTCCAGGCCGTGTGTGTCGAAGGCCTGCCCGCGGGCGCGGTCCAGGTGCCGGGCGAGCCGGCTGACCCGGGACAGCACCTCCATCGGCGCCACGTCGAGGTCGGGGCGTTCCCGCCGCCAGGCCTCGATCAGCCGATCGACCTCGTCCTCCATGGCTCCGAGCGTACCGATCAAGACTCTTGACATCAAGACAAGTCCCGGGAGTAAAGTATCTCGACGTCAAGATAAAACCGAGGGGAAGGTGCAGTCGATGCGCAGGTCACCGGTGTGGAGTCCGGAGCAGTACGGCACGTACGCCGACGAGCGGGCCAGGCCGTTCCGGGACCTGGTGGAGCGGGTCCGGGCGGACGACGTACGGACCGTGGTTGACCTCGGCTGCGGACCCGGCGCGCTGACCGCGACGCTGCGGGACGTCTGGCCGGAGGCGACGATCCGCGGCGTCGACAGCTCGCCGCAGATGCTCGAGGCGGCCGCGCGGTACGCCGACGAGCGGCTGAGCTTCGAGCTCGGTGACGTCCGGGAGTGGACCGGGTCCGACCTCGACGTGATCGTCACGAACGCCACGCTGCAATGGGTCCCGGAGCAGCTCGACCTGCTGCCCGGGTTCGTCCGCGCGCTGCGGCCGGGCGGGTGGCTGGCGATCCAGATCCCCGGCAACGGCGACGCGCCGTCGCACGCGATCCTCCGCGAACTGGCGAACAACCCGCCGTACGCCGAGTACGCGAAGGACGCGTCGCTGCGCCCCGACGTACCGGGGCCGGCGGAGTACGTCGACGCACTGAGCGCCGAGGGGTGCGTGGTGGACGCGTGGGAGACGACGTACTTCCATCTGCTGGCGGGCGACAACGCCGTACTGGAATGGGTGAAGGGGACCGGGGCGCGGCCGGTGCTGCAGTCGTTGCCGGACGACGTGCGGCCGGCGTTCGAGGCCGAGTACGGGGCGCGGTTGGCGGAGGCTTATCCGCAGAAGGCCTACGGGACGTTGCTGCCGTTCCGGCGGATCTTTGCGGTTGCGCGGAAGAAAGGTTGATCGATGCGGCTTGATCATGTGCAGGTGTCGTGTCCGCCCGGTGGGGAGGACGTGGCGCGGGCGTTCTACCGGGACGCGCTCGGGATGACCGAGGTGGAGAAGCCGGAGCTGTTGAAGCCACGCGGCGGCTGCTGGTTCAAGGCCGGCGCGGCCGAGCTTCACGTCGGGGTGGAGCAGGATTTCAAGCCCGCGAAGAAAGCGCATCCGGCGCTCGCGGTGGACGACCTGGACGCACTGGCTGCCCGGCTTGAAAGCCTTGGGTTTCCGGTGACCTGGGACAACGAGACGATTCCCGGCCGTCGGCGTTTCCATACTGCCGACGGACACGGGAACCGCGTCGAGATCGTGTAGCTCGCCCGGCCCTCAAGCGGCTCGCCCCGCCCCCTCAAGCGGGGCGAGCCGCCGGCTTATTCGGTGGCGAGGGCGCCGGCCGGGGCGACCTTGGCGGCGCGGCGGGCCGGCAGGACCGAGGCGAGCAGGCCCGCGACCGCGGCGACCGCGGCGATCGCGATCAGCAGCGTCCCGGGGACGGCGTACTCGACACTGCCGCTGACCGTCTGACCGCCCATCAGCGCGCTCGTCCCGGTCCACCCGTAGATCAGGCCGAGGACGATCCCGAGCCCGGCCGCGACCACCGCCATCAGCAGTGACTCGACGGCGAGCATCCGGCGCAGCTGGCCACGGGACAGGCCCATCGCCCGGAGCAGCGCGTTCTCCCGGGTCCGCTCCAGCACCGACAGGCTGAGCGTGTTCCCGACGCCGACCAGCGCGATCAGCACCGACACCCCGAGCAGCCCGATCCCGACGATCAGCAGCACGTCGAAGATCTGCGTGTACGTCGCCCGCTTGGCCAGACCGCCCTCGACGGTCAGGTCCTTCACGCTCGGGATCGACTGCTGCACCGCGTCGATCACGTCCGGCGCGTTCGCCTTCGGGTCCGAGGCCAGCCAGTACCCGGTCACGTGCGCGTCCGGCGCCAGCTTCGCCAGGTCGGTCGAGGCGAGCGTGATCGGGTCCAGCCCGATCGACAGCTGCGCGGTCAGCGTGAGCTTGTGCTGCCCGGCGACGAGCGTGATCGGCTTGCCTTCTTCGACGTTCAGCCCGCGCATCGTCGAGTACGTGAGCAGCGCCGTACCGGGCTTGAGCTTCCCGGCCAGCTCCTGGTTGTGGATCACCGAACCGGCCTGGGCCGGGTCGATCCCGGTGGCCGACATCTCCTGACCGGCGGCCTTCACGTCCGCCGTACTGACCGGGACCACCTGGGTGATGCCCTTGATCTCGCGGAGCTGCTGCTGGGCGCCGGCCGGCATCTTCTCCTTCCACGCGGTCACGGTCAGGTCGACCGGGTACTGCCCGTTCATCGACACGTCGAACGTCTTCTGCACTGAGGCGATCCCGACGCAGGTCAGGCTGATCAGCGTGACGCCGATGAGCAGCGCGGACGTGGTCGCCGCGGTCCGCTTCGGGTTCCGTACGGCGTTCGCGACCGCGATCCGGGCCGGTACGCCGCCACCGCGGGCGGGCAGCGCGCCGATCAGCCGGATCAGCGCCGGTACCAGCAGCGAGCCGAGCGCGAGCACCCCGAGGAACGAGATCGCGCCACCGCCGGCCCCGATCACCACCTGGTGCATCGCGGCACCGGCCGCCAGCAGTACGCCGCCACCCGCGAGCAGCAGGAAGCCCAGGAGCAAGCGCAGTACGCCGGCCCTGGACGCGGCCGCCGGAGCAGCTTCCGGGCGAAGGGCGGCCAGCGGCGCCACCTTGGTAGCCCGCCGCGCCGGGACGACGGCCGCGATCAGCGTGGCCAGCGTGCCGAGCAGGAGCGGGACGAACACCGACGCCAGGTCGAGGTGCAGCGGCACCTTCGGGATACCCCAGTCGAACTCGCGGGACAGCGTCAGCGCCAGCGCGGACAGCGCGACGCCGAACACCACACCGACCGCGGACGCGGCCACACCGACCACGCTCGCCTCGGCGAGGACCGACGTGAACACCTGCCGGCGGGAGGCGCCGACGCAGCGCAGCAACGCCATCTCCCGGGTGCGCTGCGCGATCACGATCGTGAACGTGTTGCCGATCACCAGGCACGCGACGAACAACGCGATCAGCGCGAACATCCCGAACACGCCGCCGAGAACGTCGATGCCGTGCGTGTAGTCCTCGACCTCGTGCTGGATGAACTCCTCGCCGGTATAAACGGTCAGCTCGCCCGCGACCACGGCCCGGGCGGCGTCGGCGAGCTGCACCTGGGAGACGCCGGGCTTGGCGGCCAGCGCGATCCCGCGGACGAACGCGTCCGGCGAGATGATCTTCATCGCGGCGGGCGTGACGACCGCGGGCGCCGTACCGACCGACTTCTCGTCGTCGACCAGGCCGACCACGCGGAGCGTCCAGGACTTGCCGTCGTACGAGCCGATCCGCAGCTGGTCGCCGACGCCGAGCTTGTGCTTGGCCGCCTGCCGGGCCGCCAGGGCGATCTCGTTCGTTGCGGTGGGCAACCGGCCGGACGAGGTGCCGGGACCCGCGATCACGGTGCTGTCGTGCAGGGTGTCGATCTCGATGCCGCTCGGCCGGACCTGGTCCGGGAAGGCGGCGTTCAGGTACGCCGTGGTGAGCGTGACCACCGCGGCCGCCTGCTGGACCTGTTGCGCCTTGGTGATGTCGGCCGGGGAGATCGTCGCCCGCGACGGGTAGACGACCGCGTCGACACCCTTGTACTGCGCGCCGATCGTCTCGTCGATGCCGTGCGACGCCGACGAGTGCACGATCATCGCCAGCGAGCCGAACCCGACCCCGAGGACGATCGCCAGACAGGCGGCGACCAGGCGGCCCAGGTGGGCGCGCAGCGAGGAGAGGAGTGAACGTCGCACGTCAGGCCCCCAGCTGCCGCAGCGCGTCCAGGACGCTCTCCGGGGTGGGCTGCTGCAGCTCGCCGGCCAGCTTGCCGTCGGCAAGCATCACGACACGGTCGGCGTACGACGCGGCCAGCGGGTCGTGGGTCACCATCACCACGGTCTGGCCGAACTCGCGGACCGAACGGCGCAGGAACCCGAGCACCTCCGCCCCCGACCGGGAGTCCAGGTTGCCGGTCGGCTCGTCGGCGAACACCGCCTCCGGACGGCCGACCAGGGCCCGGGCCACCGCGACCCGCTGCTGCTGACCGCCGGACAGCTCCGACGGGCGGTGCGTCAGCCGGTCCTCCAGCCCCAGTACGTCGATCAGCGTGTCCAGCCACTGCTGATCCGGCTTGCGGTTGCCGAGCTCGAGCGGGAGCAGGATGTTGTCCTTCGCGGTCAGCATCGGCAGCAGGTTGAACGACTGGAACACGAACCCGATCCGGTCCCGGCGGATCTTGGTCAGTTCCGCGTCCGCCAGCCGGGTCAGCTCGGTCTCGCCGAGCAGCACCTGACCGCTGGTCGGCGTGTCCAGCCCGGCCAGGCAGTGCATCAGCGTCGACTTGCCGGACCCGGACGGGCCCATGATCGCGGTGAACCGGCCGACCCCGAAGTCCACCGAGACCCCGTCCAGGGCGGCCACCGCGGTGTCGCCCTGCCCGTACACCTTGCGCAGCTCGTGGGCGCGGATCGCGGTCCGCGGCGTACCGTCCTGCGGCAGCCGGCCGACCGCGGGCTGCGGTGTCTGCAAGCTCATGTCACTCCTCGACTCAAACTGAACGTTGGTCAAGAAGGTAGTGAGCGCGGCACCCGATCTCGTCGGACCGCAGACTGGAGTGTGTGTACGACCTGGGTATTACTTGGTCGGTTTCACCAGGCCGGTCTCGTACCCGAGGACCACCAGCGCGACCCGGTCCCGGAGGCCGGTCTTGGCCAGGATCCGGCCGATATGCGTCTTGACCGTTGCCTCGGACAACGTGAAGAGCTTGGCGATCTCGGTGTTCGACAGACCGCGGGCGACCTCGATCAGTACCTCGCGCTCGCGGGCCGTCAGGTCCTTCAGGTCCGGCCGTTCGGTGTCGGTGTCGGGCAGCGCCCCGGCGAAGTGCTCGAGCAGCCGTTTCGTCGTACTGGGGGAGACGACCGCGTCCCCGGAGTACACCTGGCGGATCGCGTTCAGCAGGTCCGCGGGCGGGGTGTTCTTGAGCAGGAAGCCGGCCGCGCCGGCCTTGATCGCGGCGAACGCGTACTCGTCCAGGTCGAAGGTGGTGAGCACGATCACTTTGGGTGCTTGCGGCAACGAGTTCACCTGCCGGGTGGCCTCGACACCGTCCAGGCGGGGCATCCGGACGTCCATCAGCACGACGTCGCAGGCCGTCACCTGGATCTTCTCGACCGCCTCGCCGCCGTCACCCGCCTGCCCGACCACCCGCATGTCGGGCTGCGAGTCCACCAGCATCGTGAACCCCGCTCTGACGAGCTCTTGGTCGTCGACAAGGAACACCCGGATGACTTCGTCGCTCACTTACGCTCCGCTCGGCAGGTTGTACGGCAGCCTGGCGATCACCTCGTACCCGCCGCCTGCCTTCGGTCCGGCGCTCACCGTACCGCCCGAGACCGAGACGCGCTGCCGCATCCCGACCAGGCCGTGCCCGGGATCCGCGCTCGGCGCGACCCCGGCACCGCGGCCGTCGTCGGTGACCACCACGGTCAGCATCTCGCGCCCGAAGTCCAGCGCGACGGAGGTGCGCGCTCCCGGCCCGGCGTGTTTCAGCGTGTTGGTCAGCCCCTCCTGCACGATCCGGTACGCCGTCAGCCCGAGCAGCGCGGGCAGCTCCCGCGGCTGACCGGTCACCGTGTACTCGACGGCGAGCCCGGCCTCGCGGACGTTCTCGATCAGCTCCGGGAGACTCGACACGCCCGGCTGCGGGCGCGGCTGGTGCGGGCCGAGGTCGGACTGCTCGTCCTGTTTCAGCAGGCCGAGCATCTTCCGCATCTCGGTCAGGCTCGCGCGGCCGGTGTCGCCGATCGTCGCGAGCGCCTTCTTCGCCGCCTCCGGGGACTGGTCCGCGGCGTAGAGCCCGCCGTCGGCCTGGACGATCATGATCGACAGGCCGTGCGCGACCACGTCGTGGATCTCCCGCGCGATCCGGGTCCGTTCGTTGCTGACCGCGAGTTTCGCCTCCCGGTCCCGGTCCCGCTCGAGCTGAGCGGCCCGCTCCTCGAGCTGGGCGACGTACAGACCGCGGGTCCGGCGGCGTTCGCCGACCGCCCAGACGCCGAAGACGACCGCGCCGAGCGCGAACATCATCGTGATCTGCTGCTTCCAGTCGGAGCTGGCCCAGTACCGGCTGGTCGCCATCAGCACGCCCATACCGCCGATGCCGAGCGCGATCCGGCTCAGCCGGACGTCGCCGAACACCGTGATCGAGTACAGCGCGACCAGCAGACCGACGTTCCCCAGCTGCAGCTCGACGCCGGTCAGCCACTGCAGCGTGGCCACCGAACAGACGGCGAAGAACACCAGCTCCGGGTGTGTGCGGCGCCAGATCAGCGGGACCAGCATGCCGAACGCCAGCAGACCGCCGAAATGCGCCTGCGCCAGCGACAGGAACCCGAAGACCATGCACAAGCCGCCGGCCAGGAACAAGTCGAACGCCTTGCTCCGGGCAGGCAACGGCCGCGCGGCGAAGATCCCCGTCATGCCCGCCAGGGTACGGGCTGGCGACTCGCGTCGGGTCATTCCAGGGGCTGAAGCGGGTGTACGACTGGGGTCTATTTGTGTGGCCGGGTCGAGAGCGTCGGCTTGGCTTCGAGGCCGCTGAGGCCGTTCCAGGCGAGGTTGACCAGGTGGGCGGCGACGTCCGGCTTCTTCGGCTTGCGCGCGTCCAGCCACCACTGCCCGGTCAGCGCGACCATCCCGACCAGCATCTGGGCGTACATCGGCGCGTTCTTCGGCTCCAGCCCGCGGCGCTTGAACTCCTCCGCGAGGATGTGCTCGACCCGGGTCGCGACATCGCTCAGGATCGAGATGAACGACCCGGTCGACGACCCGACCGGCGAGTCCCGGACCAGGATCCGGAAACCGTCGGAGTTGTTCTCGATGTAGTCCAGCAGCGCCAGCGCGGCCTGCTCGACCAGTTCGTGCGCCCGGCCGGCCGTCAGCGACTGCGTGACACCGTCGAGCAACGCCCGTACCTCGCGGTCCACGACCACGGCGTACAGACCTTCCTTGCCGCCGAAATGTTCGTAGACGACCGGCTTCGAGACCTCGGCGCGGGCCGCGATCTCCTCGACCGAGGTGCCCTCGTACCCCTTCTGCGCGAACAGGCCGCGGGCGATCGTGATGAGTTGCTCGCGACGCTCGGCACTGGTCATCCGGATCCGGCCGGACCGCCGCGGTTTGGGTTCCGTCACGTCGTGATCACGTCAGCATCATGCCGTACTTCGAGTCGTGCAGGGGCAGGTTTTCGCTCTCAGGCAGCTTTCAGCGTACGCCCCGAGGCGTCCACCCGGCGGGCCTCCAGCCGTTCCTTGACCGGCCAGCGGACATCCGACACCCAGCCGCGCTTCTCGAAGAACCAGATGCACCGCGCCGACGTGTCCAGTTGACCCTTCAGTACGCCGTGCCGGGCGCAGGTCGGGTCCGAGTGGTGCAGGTTGTGCCACGACTCGCCCTGGCTGAGGATCGCCAGCCACCACACGTTGCCCGACTTGTCCCGGCTCTTGAACGGCCGGTCGCCGATCGTGTGGCAGATCGAGTTGATCGACCAGGTGACGTGGTGCAGCAGCGCGATCCGGACCAGGCTCGCCCAGAAGAACGCGGTCAGCGCACCTGTCCAGGACCAGGACCAGAGACCGCCGATCACGGCCGGCGCGAGCAGGCTCACGGCCACCAGCAGCGGGAACATCCGGGACACCTTCACGACGTCCTTGTCCCGCAGCAGGTCCGGCGCGTACTGCCGCTGCGGGGTCTGCTCGGTGTCGAACAGCCAGCCGACGTGCGCGTGGAAGAAGCCCTTGGTCAGCGCGCCCAGCGTGTTCCCGTACTTCCACGGGCTGTGCGGGTCGCCGTCGCGGTCGGAGAACTTGTGGTGCTTGCGGTGGTCCGCCACCCACCGGATCACCGGCCCCTCGATCGCCAGCGACCCCGCGACCGCGAGCACGATCTTCAGCGCCCGGTTCGGCTTGAACGACTTGTGTGTGAACAACCGGTGGAAACCGATCGAAATCCCGTGCCCCGCGACCGTGTAGAACACCACCGCCAGCACGATGTCCCGCCACCCGAGAAACCCACCCCAGGCAATCGGCACCGCCGCCAGCACCGCCAGGAACGGCACGCCGATGAACAACCCCAGCGCCACCTGCTCCCAGGTCTTCTTCTGCTCACCACCGAGCGTCCCGGTATGAACGTCGTCGACGGCCGCGCTACGGGTGGGCGCGTCCGGCACAGTCGCAGTAGGTGGAGTCATGACGTGTTCTTCCCTCGGCTCCAGGGGTCGTTACCTACGCCACCGTAACCTACGGCCCCGTAGGTAAGGAACCCCTCAGCGTGTCATCCACCCCACTCATGGCAAACTGTCCCGGCAACCACGATCCCCCGTGGGGTAATCGGCAGCCCGCGAGACTTTGAATCTCGAAGACCAGGATCGAAACCTGGCGGGGGAGCAGCGCAAAACCCCGGCTCGAAGGTCTCTGAGCCGGGGTTTTGCTAACGGATCCGCTAACAGGCCACCGGGAACCGGGGGCGTCGGGGTTGTCATCGTCGGGGTCCGTGGCCGTCGCTTCGATGTCTCCGTCGACGGCAGCGGCGAAGGTGTCAGCAACCTCGTCCGCGTACTTGCGGATGACGTTCGCGTAGACGCGGAGGGTGACCCCCGGGTCGACGTGGCCCAGCCCGTTCCGCACAACGTGAACTGGCACACCGGCGGTCAGGAGCAGGCGGCGTGAAGGTGCCGCGTGCAGCCGAGCGTGAGGTAGCGGCTTCGGGGGCCGGGGGAGTTCCTGCCGCTCGGTACGCCGGGTGCCCGGGGATCGCAGACTCGTGGTACTGCCGAATGAGGACTGACCTCAGGTTGGTGACGCTGTCCGGCGGCACCGGTCGACCGAGCCCGGTCGTGACACGTAGTCACCGCCCTGCCAGGCGTCCCCGGCAATCTCCTGTTCTGCACGCTGACGACCACGATGCTCACGAAGGATCGCCAACGTCTCCTTGTCGAGACCGACCGTCCATTCCCGACCACTCTTGGGCCTGCCGCAGCCCTGCCGTCCTGCTCGGCTTCGACGGCCACGTCTGCTCCGTGTTCGCCGGATACCCGGCACCGCAGATCACCGACGAACTGCGCAGCCTCGGGCTCGACCAGGTCGGCCAGCTCCCGCCGGCTATGTCCGCGATCACCAGCCGCACGAATGCCTCAGCACAGCCGCCGAATCTTCCGAGCTTGGACGGTACGCCGAGGCAGCGCTACAGACCGCCGAGATCAAGGCCGTTGAGAGCGCCACACATAAACCTGGAGTAGAGGCCTTCCTGAACGCCGGGATGCTGGCCGACCGCTCGCGATCGTCAGCAACAACACGGTCGCATCGGTGGCGCCTACCTCAATCGAGTCGGGTTAGCCCGTCTCGTCAAGCATATAGAGGCCCGCAGCCCGTCCGAGCGACATACGGGGCCGCCGGAGGTGACGCCTTGATCACCCAGATCGACGAACTCACCCAGGCGATCCGCGCCGCCTGACGGCTACCTCTAGGTTGGCGGTCCAATTGAGCTGACTCAGTCAGCAACCGTTGGCATGGTATGTGATTCGCGCGCCGGTTGATCCGCGCAACTCGACTGAGCCGGGCTGGAACGTCGCCTCGATCGGGCCGTCTGGGAGTTCGAACGGGGTGGGGTACATCGTGCCGCATTGATCGTGCACATCGACAGAGACCCAGATGCGATCGACTGGACCAATCTGCAGTATGCGGGGGGCCTGCTCGCGGGTGATGCAGACCCTCCCGTCGGAGCTGCAGGCTTTCGAGGTTTCGTGCGTGGAGATCCGAGAGACGATCGAGGCGCCAGCCATGGTCAACAGGATGGCCAGCGCACCGGCGGCCATCCATGCAATGCGCGAGGAGGTTGCGACCGGAGGAGGCGCGGCTTCGTCCATGCTGATGATTCTGCCCTGTGGCGCGGGCAGGCCGAACGGCTTCACCTCAGCCGAGCGCTCAGCCGGATTTGGCGCTTATGGATCAAGGCGCGCCTTCGGCGCGGGCGTGCGCATGCGCCCCCGGCCGCTGGCCGCCCGCGCCGCACGCTTCGGGCATCTTCCGTGAACAGCCCCCAGGGGCTCCGCCCCCGGACCCCGACCTCACTCCGAGATGCCACCGAGCCGTCTTTCACCAGCAGGCGTGTTTTAGGGAGAATGGCGGTGTGAACGATCAGCCGAGGGGCCGCAGTTGGCTCGGCGGATATGGGACGAGTGGGACCGCGAGTTCTTCGTCACGCGATCGTTGCTTCTCCTGATGGCCGGACCGACTGGTGCGTTGCTCGGTGGAGCTGGCGCCGCAGCGGATGCGGGGGAAAACTGGTGGCCATGGTTGGCCGGTGGGATCGCATGGCTCGTGCTGTCGTCGCTCGGCTCCATAGCGATCTGGGCCGTCGTGTTCACCGGCCGCCCATCACACGCCCGTCGCCGGTAGCCGTGCTGTTGCTAACGGATTTGCTAACAGAACGTGTGGACTGCTGTAGACACGGCCCGCGATCGAGAGGTTGCAGGCTGAGGGGAGAGCGTCGGGGATGCCTACACAGACGCCTGTCGACGGTCGATTCAGCAACCTTGAATCTCGAAAGACCAGGATCGAAACCTGGCGGGGAGCAATCCAAACTCCGGCTCGGGACCCTCCCGAGTCGGGGTTCTGCTCGCCTGAGGAGTCCGGCGGCCAGCAGTCTTCGAGGATGCGTGCGACCGTGGCGTCCAGACTGTCGTCGGCCGTGATGATGCCTTTGTCCAGGTCCGCGATCGGCTGGAGGCCCCGGTACCACTGTCGCATCTCGGGCCCGCCCCAGCAGGTGTCTCGCCGCCAGGTCGATAAGCCCGATCGGGTGGCCTCCGGAGTTGTTCCCAGTCCCTAGGTGGTCACGTCTGATGACGTCCTGGCCGGGGATGGCATCCGTGCCGAACGGGCGCGCGGCATGGATAGCGGCGACCACCGACTGCCCGATCCGCTGTTGCCTCGCACCATGATCAGCCGTGTCGAACTCGAACCAACGGCGTCGTTCCCCACCCAGCACTCCTCTGATCCCCGGATGATGCGTGGCGATCGTCAGTCATCGTTATCTGCTCGGAACGCGTCGACGGCCCGCTCCCGCAACATGTCCAGCTGGACGGTGAGGATGCCGATGACCTCTTCGACGTTCATGCCTTCGGTCTCGCGGAATGCCCAGCTGGGACGGCCTTCATCGTCCAGGCACTTGACCAGGATGATGCCTTCCAGGGCGGTCCAGCCCGGCAGCAGCGGTGGGACCCGGAAGCCGTCGCCGATGACCTGGGCAAGCGGTTGTCCGTACTCACTCGACATGACCAGCATGCTCTCAGGTGATCGCGGTCGGGTGCCACGACGGATCGGCCTCACCAGCCTGAGGCAGGGCCGTGATAGGTCACGCCGTACCGTCGGCACGCGTCCGCCAGGGCTCGATCGGCTGTTCGGAGGTCGGCCCGATCGATGATCATGACCTCGGCGAAATGCCGGAAGCCTGACGGCGGCGGATCGGCACGCGAGTCCACAAGTATGTAAGGGAACGGTCCACCCGAGTTCGGGCCGATCGCCCAGACGAGCTGACGCGACCACCGTTGGAACACCACGTGACGCAGGTCGGACCAGGCAACGGCTTCACGGCGTTCGCCCCGGTACATCCACACCAGATGCTTGCCGTCGTCGACGAGCTGACTTGTCGCGCACACCTTGGACCACCACCACGCCCGGAGGACCCCGGCGAGCACGGCCACGACACCGAAGATCGCCACACCAATCGTCTCGAGCGCGATCCCGGCTCCGACGAACACAAGCCCGACCGCGGAGAGCATCACGGCTCCTCGCCAGGTCCCCCGTTCGGAAGCGCTGACAAGAACCACCGCAGATCCGGCGTCATCAGGTGGATGCCCCACGGCGGCGTCAGGTCGTGACAAGGAGCGCCGAGGCGCCGGTAAACGCGGACATTGATTCAGGTGCCATGTCTCCCTCACCGTCCGAACCGGGAGTAGACATCCTATGAACGTTCCTGTGGTGGACCACGATGCGGCGGACCGCAAACAGCGTACGGTTCGCGGGTGGAGCGCGTGTTGTTGGATCGGGTGGTTCAGACGGACTACGGGCAGTTCGATCTTGTGTGGGACGGTGGTGTCGGCTTCGACGGGCACGCGGATCGGTTCTTCGCGGGGCAGGTCAACGGCCTCGCCGGTGCTGCGCATGGCGGTGGGGTCTACCTGCATTTCGCGCGGCGCTCCGGTGGGGTCGCCGCTGCGGATCGTGCTGATGGAGACGGCGCCGTCCGAGCCGGAGGATTCTTGGGAGGACGTCGTCGAGGTGTCGATCGACGTACCGGCCGGAGCCGACGCCGGGTGGTCGTCGTGGGCCGGCGAGTCCGGAGGCCGCCTCGAAGGGTTGGCGGCGGGCAGCTACCGGCTGCGGTTGAGCGCCCGAGGACGCGATGCGGGGCGGGACGGGGAGTTCGAGGAGGGGCTGGTCGACGCGTACTCATCCAGTTGTGGCCGGCCCATGCCGCGCCTGACGCGATCCTGGCGCGTAGGCAGCCACGATGACGTGTATTGGCACGACGCCTGGGGGAACCGTCGTACCTGATGCGCTCTATGCGTCGGGTTCGGGGACCCAGCACAGGCAGAACGGGTGGCCGGCCGGGTCGGCGTAAACCTGGACTCCGCGGGCGGTGGTACGGTCTTCGGCGGGTTTGAGGAGGCGGGCGCCGAGGTTGACGGCTCGTTCGTGGGCGGCGTCGTGGGCGGCGAGGCCCTCGAAGTACAGGTCGAGGTGGATCTGCTGCGGCGTACCGTCGGGCCAGTCCGGGGGTACGTGGTCAGGTACGAGCTGTACGCCGAGCGCCCACCCGCCGTCGACCCAGATCGCCCGCCACGTGCTGCCCCACTCCTCGACCCGCCCGTCCAGGAACGCGCCCCAGAATGCGCTCTCCGCATCGATGTCGGCAGCGTCGAACACGATCATCCGGTGCTTGATGTCCATGGCAGGCAGTCTGCCGCCCGAGCTGCGAGAAGTCAGCGGTGGCGTGGTGGTGGTTGGGGGCGGCGGTGGGCGTGCACTACTGCGGCGGTCCAGGCGGCCAGCGCGATGAGTAGGCCGATTGTCGCGCCGATTGTGGGGGCGTTGGCGAGGCTGCCGAGGGTGGCGCCGGCCGTGGTCAGTGGTAGTGCGGCGGCGATCAGTAGTCCGAAGGCGTCGCCTGGGGTGCCGAGGTCCTGGAGGCGTTTGGTCAGGGGACGGCGGGGGCGCATGGTTAGTAGCAGTTGGGCGCTTACGACGATCGCGACTGCCAGCGCTAGTAGATACGGCACGGTCCCCACGGGAGCATTCTCGCTGTTAGGGGAGGTTCTTCTTGAAGAATACGGCCGAGTCTTTGTAATCGAGGGCTTGGTAGAACGGGCCGGCTCGACGGCTCGCCAGGGACAGGTAGGCGACGGGACCGTTTGCCAGGAAGGTGAGGTGGGTGCTGGCGAGGAGGTAGCCGACGATCTTGCCTTCGGCTGTTTCGGCGACCAGTAGGAGGGTTCCTGGTACGTCGACCAGTTGGGGCCAGGTGGTGTTGAAGGCTGCGCGTTCGGGGGTGAAGGAGGTGGCGAACGCGTGCCCGCGTAGGCGATTCCCGCAGCAAACCCGGTGCGGGGAGTGCGGAGGGTCTCTATCCTCGCGGCCATGGAACTTCGCGATGAGCGGGCGGGTGATCGGCAGGCGGTGCGGGACGTTCACCTGCAGGCGTTCGGTGATCACGGGCTTGTGGTGGCTGAGCTTGTCGAGAGTTTGCGGGACACCATCGCGTCGGACGGCGGCTTGTCGTTGGTTGCCGAGCGGGACGGGCGGGTGGTCGGGCATGTCATGTTCACCCGGAGTCTGCTGGATGCGCCGCGGCGGTTGGTCGACGTACAAGTCCTCAGTCCGTTGGGTGTGCTGCCTGACGTGCAGCGAAGTGGAGTTGGATCGGCCTTGGTACGGCGCGGGCTCGAGGTTCTTGGCGAGCGGCGCGTTCCGCTGGTGTTCTTGGAGGGGGATCCGGGGTACTACTCGCGGTTCGGCTTCACGCCGGGTGGAGAGGGTGGGTTTCGGAAGCCGTCGTTGCGTATCCCGGACGGAGCGTTTCAGGTGTTCAGGCTTCCGGCGTACGAGCCGTGGATGACCGGAACGTTGGTCTATTCGGAGACGTTCTGGCGGCATGACGCGGTGGGCCTCCGGGCTCCCGGCGCATGATCATCCGGCGGGTGTGTACGGCGGACGTCGCGAGTCTCCACGAGAATCGCCTGTGTGGGTTGACGATCGGGGAGACCGCGGAGTTGGTGCGGTCGGCGGTGGAGCGGGAGGCGGGGGAGGAGTTCCGTTTCCTGGTTGCTGTTGACGGGCGGGGCGTGGCGGGGATGACGACCGTACGGAGGCTGGAGCACCGGATGCGGCGGCATCGGGCGGAGCTCGGTGGATTCGTGATCGTGCCGGCGGCGCGGGGGACGGGGCTGGCGCGGCGGATCGTCGGGGCGGCCGGGGAGGAGGCTGCGCGGTGGGGGTGCTCGGTACTGGAGGTGAGCTGCCGGGGTGGGACCGATGCGGAGCTGGCGTATCGCGGGCTCGGGTTCGAGGAGTGGGCGAGGTTGCCGGGCGGGCTGCGGGATCGGGGAGACCTGGTGTACGACGAGGTGCGGTTATGGATGGATGTCGACGGGGGTGCGAGGGATGCCGTCGGTGAGCAGGGCGGTCAGTAGGCGGCCGAGGTTGGGCGGGTAGACCGTGTCCTGCGTGGCTTCGAGTTCGTGGGCGTGCCACCAGCCGAAGGTGAGGATGGTGCGGGATTCGTACGGCGTCAGCTCGGCGGGCGCCGGCTCGAAGTGGTTGACACGGTGCAGCAGCCACTCCTCGTGTACGTCGTACCGCTGGTCCTCGTACTCGTATGTGTGATCCCGCCACCAGACGTGTACGCCTGTGGGGAGATCGCGCAGGCCCGTTTCCTCGTAGGCCTCCCGGGCGGCCGCCTGCTGGAGGGATTCGCCGGGCTCGATGCCGCCGCCGACCGGGTACCAGTAGGTGGCGTCGGCGTTGCGCGACTGGATGAGGAGGAGCCGGTCGTCGGGGTCGAGCAGGAGGAGTTTGACTGCTTGGCGGAGCATTCAGATCCAGCTCCGGTACTTCGTCGGGTCGACGTTGCTGCCGCAGATGATCGTGGTCACCGGGCGCCCGGCGAAGCGGGCCGGGTCTTCCAGGATCGCGGCAATGCCGAGGGCGGCGGACGGTTCGACGACCAGACCGGCCTGGTCGTGGAGCAGG
This sequence comes from Kribbella sp. WER1, assembly GCF_054189145.1. NCBI lineage: Bacteria > Bacillati > Actinomycetota > Actinomycetes > Propionibacteriales > Kribbellaceae > Kribbella > Kribbella sp. WER1. The sequence goes on from NZ_CM135186.1 coordinate 6,205,784, forward strand.
CCGATCGCGGTGACGATGGTGGATTCCTGGACGAGTACGGCGTCGTCGGCGACCTGGAGGAGATCGTCGAGTACTTCGGGGATGGGGTGGCGGCCGGCGACGCCGTCGGCGATCGTGTCGGCCGTTTCGGTGCTGATGACGCGGCGCGCGTGCCACGAGCGGGTCAGCGCGGGAGCGCCGTGCGGTTGCACGCAGACGACTTCGACGTACGGCGTGAGCGTCTTCAGCACGTACCCGATCCCGGTCGCCATCGCGCCTCCGCCGAGCGCCACCAATACGACTGGCAGGTCGGCGGCCGCTTGCTCCATGACGCGGTCGTCCGGCGGGGCTGATCGCGACGGATCGGTGTACCGCAGGAAGGAGTCCACCAGCTCGAGGCCGATGGTGGCCGCGCCTTCGCAGGTTTCCAGGTCCAGGCTGTCCTCCAGCAGGCGGATGCCGTCGTACTGCGCGATCGCGGCGGCGCGTTCGCGGGCGAGTTCGTGGTCGCCGTCGACGAGTTCGAGCTTGGCACCGAGGGCACGGATGCGGTCGAGTTTGGCTGGGGTCGCGTGCCGGGACGCGACGACGGTGACGTCGAGGTCGCGGTGCCGGCCGGACCAGGCGAGAGCCTGGCCGAGGTTGCCGGCGCTCGCGCACACCACGGCGCGGGAATTGCTGCGGGCGAGTCGATCGGCGACGACCTCGGTGCCGCGTCCTTTGAAGCTGCGGACCGGGTTCGCGGTTTCGAGCTTGATGTCGAGCGAACATCCGAGGACAGGCTCGAGCGCCTCACACCGGTAGAGGGGGCTGGCCAGAAACACCGGGTCGATCACCCGTCGCGCCGCTCGAATCCGCTCCATATCGAGCCGTGTCTGCATGACGGCAGCCTAGGTGCCAGGGGCGGCGCTCGGTGGCCAGGACTCCGCGTGAGACTCCAACCTGAAACTGCTCCAGTTGCGTCCATCAGAGTGGGGCACGGCGGCCCTAGTCGGGGTGGAAGGCGACTGGGTGCACGGGCAGGCCAGGATGTCTGTCCGGTGGCTGGCGCGTATCTCGCTGCGGGTGTCGCAGCGTGTTCGTGTCAGAAGGGTGGAGGGTCGCCCGATGCGGGCTCGCCTGTTGGTGGGGGTGGTTGTTGGGTGATGGGGCCGCGGGCGGGTGGGACGGTTGTGTATCTGTGGCCGGTGGGTGCGGTCAGCGTGACCGAGCCGTCGGGATGGTTCGTGCAGGTCCAGCCCCAGGCTTTGGTGTCTTTGATGACGTGGTGGTATTCGCAGAACGGCGCGAGTCCGGTCAGGCTGGTGGTTCCGGTTTGTGCGAAGGGGGTGCCGTGGTCGCGGTCGCATTCGCGGGAGGTGCGGTTGCAGCCGGGCCAGGCGCAGACGGGGTGCCGGGCGAGGAGGGTCTCGCTCACGAGTGTGCCGGGGTCGTGGCGGGTGGTGGAGGCTTCGAGCACGGTGCCGTTGACCGGGTCGGTGAGCAGGCGTCGCCAGGTGCCGTCGGTGGCGATGGCGCGGGCCATCTCGGCGGGGATGGGCCCGTAGCCCGCGAGTTCGCAGGGGTCATCGTCCGTTCCGACCAGGGTGGTGATCGGGACGGTGATTTCGATGTGGGGCCGTCTGCGGTGCTGGTCGGGGAGTCGGCGGCCGAGCCAGTCCAGGCCGTTGTGGAGCATGTGGTCGAACAGGTCGGCGATGACGTCGGCGCGCCGTTGCGGCGCGATCCGTTCGTCGCGTGCCGGACGAGAAGGATCGGCCGGTGCGGCCGGTGCGGCCGGTGCGGTCGATGCGGCGCGTCCGGGAGGTTGTGGTCGCCGGGCTTCGCTGGTGGACTCGGTTCCGGTCCCGGCTTCGGTCCCGGTCCCGGCCTGGGTCGCGGTGGGCGAAGCGGCGGCTCGGGTGGATGACGCGCGGCCGCCGATGCTGGTGCCGCTGCTGGTGTTGGGGCGCTGAGCGGGTGCACTGCCACGCACGCCGCCACGCACACCGGACGCGCCGTCCGGCGTGCTGTCTGGTGCGCGGTCCGGGGTGGTGGTTGTGGTGGTGTCGGTTGTGGTGGGGCGTTTGGCGAGGTCGGCTATGGCTTGGATGACGATCCAGATTTGCTGGATTTTGTCGGCGGTGTGGACGACCCACAGGCCGGCCATCCCGTCGGGCAGGGGGACGATTTTGCAGGTCCGCTCACGCGCCGCCTCGCGGTGCCGGTCGGTGTCTTCGGCGGTGGTGTGTTTGGCGACCTGGCGGCGCAGGGAGGCGTTCAGGTTGGCGTGGGTCTGGCCCGGGGCCCGTTTCAGGACGTGGGCTTCGACGGCTTGGGCGGCCGACGCCGGGAGTGCGCGGGTGGCTTCGGAGATGGCCAGGGCTTTGGAGAATGAGATGGCGCCGCAGCGTAGGGCGGTGTGGGTGGCGGTCAGGGTGCCGGTGAGGTGCAGGGCGGTGTCGATGTGGCGTGCGGCGGTGGTGGGAGACAGGTGCAGGGCGGCGCCGATCTCGGCGGTCCAGGACCGTTCGGGGTCGATCGGGCGGCCCGAGGAGTCGATGTGGGTCGGGCGCGGGGTCCCGAACGGGCCGGCGAGTTGGGCCGTGCGTTGCCGCACGAACGAGGCCATCGAATCGGTCTTGATCGCGGCGGCCCAGGCTTCGAGGCGGGCGGCGGCTTTCATGGCCTCGATCAGCGCGACCGGTGACTCGCACTGTGGCCGCAGCTTCTCCAGTTCCGCGGCGAGTTCGGCGCCCGGCGGCAGGAACACCCACGCCGGTGCCTTCAACTCGAGCATGGCGCGTTCGGCCTCGTCCTGCTCGACCCCGGCCCACTCCAGCCAGTCGAGTTGCTCGACCCGCGACATCGGCGGCAGGTCGCCGTACAGGACATCTTCCTCGTCCAGGTACCGCGGCACGCCACAACCGTCCACGTCGTACAGACCGTCCAGGAAGTCGGCGTCATACGCCTCATCAGGCGGCGCCTCGGGCGGGCACCGATCCGGCGGCAACGGGTCGGCCAGCAGATCCCCAGCCAGCGGATCGATAGACGGCAGATCGATAGACGGCAGAACTGAAGACGCCGGGCGGGCCGGCGCGCCCGGAGAAGTCTGCTGCGGGGCAGTCTCCGGCCGGGCGGCGCGGGGGCCGATCAGCGCTACAGTCATGTGTCTATATTAGAACAAATGTTCGATCAAGGCAATTCTGGTCGTTGCTGAGAGCAACTGTAGTCATGCAAGGCCGTGCGAGTCCGAGGGGTTCCCGTGCGCAGGCTGTTGTCGCGCTGCGTCTCGTGGTGGCGCCGCCACCCCCGGCGTAGGTGACTACTTCAGGCGGGCGAGCCAGGCGTGGTCGGGGTAGCGGGGCTCGATGTGGTTGTGGAGCCAGGTGCGGCGGGGTGCGTCGAGGAGGGCGGCGACGTCGTGGAAGTCGGCGGTGTCCTTGACACGGTCGGAGCGGGACTTGAACAGCAGCGCGATCTCCGGGGCCAGGTACGGGAGGCCGGTGGCGGTTTTCAGCGTGATGGCGTCGAGTGGTTTGCGGATGGTGCCGCGGCCGCGGTGGTAGACCCAGTCGTCGCCGTCGGAGGCCGCGAGGATGATGCGGACCGGGGCCGGGAACAGGTCGTCGGGGAACGCGAGTACGTCGGGCCCGGGGGTGAGTGTCTCGCCCACAACCCATGGGCGCTGGGCGCCGGTCTTCGGATTCTCGACGGTTGGGCGCGGGTCGGGGAAGGCGGCGGTCACGAGGTCGAGGTCGCGGGCCAGGACGAGTACGTCGACGTCGGTGTGCGGCCGGCGGACCCGGTCCGCGAACAGGTCGAGTGCCCACCCGCCGGCGATCCAGTAGCGGCCGGGGTAGTCGGCGAAGTACTGGTGGACGGCATTCAGAGAATGCATTACGGGACTCCCTCGGATGAGGTCGGATGCGGTGAGCCCCGGTGAGAGAGTCAGAGCCGCCGAGGTTTTCGAGGCGGCACCGCGCATGGTCTGCGCATGGGAACCACCTCCTTCTCGCTCTGACACTCGACCCACGATGGTAGCTGTGCCATGGCTCACCCCGATGTCAGCCCGCGAGGAAGTTCCGGATGTGGCCGGACCAGGTCTCGGGCTGTTCGAAGTGGCACATATGGGCGGTGCCGGGGAGCACCTGGAGCCGACTTGGCACGGCGTTGTGGAGGCGGTGGGCGAGTTGGACGGGGAAGCCCATGTCCTTTTCGCCGTGCAGGATCAGGATCGGGTGCCCGAATTCGGTGAGGATCTGTTCCGGGTCCCGGGTGATCCATTGCTTGGTGCCGTCCTCGGACCAGTCGCCCAGGTCGGAGCCCAGTAACTGCAGGAACTCGGGGGCGCGGTCGAGGTCCCAGACGAAGATCGTGGAGTTGCGGAGGGCGCCGTTCGCCGCGTCCTCGAGGCGTTTCCGCCGGTGGTACTCCGGCCAGTCCGCCAAGTAGGGCGCAGCGTCCGCCGACGGGTACGCCGACGTCGACGCGAGCACCAGCCGCCGTACCTGCTCCGGATGGACGTCGACGAACTGGATCGCGGCGCGCCCGCCCGTCGAGAACCCGACCAGATCGACCAGGCCGAGCCCGAGCCGGTCGATCAGCCGGGATATGTCGCGTACGACGTACTCGGGCTGCAGTTGGTCCACCGCCAACCCGCGGCTGCTCCGGCCGCAGCCGCGGAAGTCGAACAGCACCACATGATGATCCTGCGCCAACGGCTCGAACCCCGGCACCAGATACCCGTGCCCGACATCCGGCCCACCGTGGATCACCACCACAGAAGGCCTCTCGCTGCGCCGCCCGAGCTCCCGCAGGAACAACGTCACGTCCCCGAGATCCACCAACTCACCCATCCACGAACCCTTCCAGCCCGCACCGACAGAAATCGGGGGACAGCCAGGCGGAGGCTGGCTAAGGTCGCGGGCATGTCGTATGCCGAACCGCTGCAGGAGCTTGGCTACCGGGCGCCGGAGGAGCTGGCGACCGGGATGCAAGGGGCGGTGTACCGACTCGGCGCGGGGAAGATCGCGAAGGTCTGGTTCCACGCCGGGGAGCGGGAGCTTCGGACACTCCGGGAGTTCTACGACGCGATCGACGGGCAGTTGGCCTACCGGACGCCGCGGATCCTCGAGCTTCATCGGCCAGGGCCGTATTGCGTGACGATTGAGGAAGAGCTTCCCGGCGTACCGCTGCACACCGTCGCTCCGGCGTACGGAGAGCCGGGGTGGGAGCGGGCGCGGGACTGTGTGGTGGACGTGGTGGAGGCGCTGGCACAGGTCGAGGCGCCGGACGTGCTTCGGCGTACGGCGGTGCTGGACGAGACCGATCCGTTCCGGCCCGACGGCGTGTCGTGGCGCGAGGCGTTGACGGGGCTGCTGCGGAGGCGGGTCGCGAGGTTCGGGGATCAGCTCGCGGAGGTGATCGACGACTTCGAGGCGAAGTTCGATTCGTTGCTGCGACAGTTGGCCGACGAGCCCGGGACCCGGCTCGTCCACGGTGATGTGACGGCCGGCAACATCCTGGTCGACGAGGACCTGCGGCCTGTCACGCTGCTGGACTTCGGGCTGTCCACGATGGCGGGTGACCCGGTGTTCGAGGCGGCCTCGGCGGCGAGTGTGATCGACCTGTGGTCGCCGAGGGTCCGCGAGATCGAGGCGGCGTACGACGCGGCGTTCACCGACAGGCTCGGGTACGGCGCCGGACAGCTGCTCGTCTACCGCTGCGCGTACTCCCTGATCATCGCGAACGCCCACGATGACGACCCGTACGGCCGCGACAGCCACCTTCCGCTGACCGCGAAGCTCTTCAACGGCCCCGAGGTCACCGCGCTGCTCACGAGATGACGCAGAACACCGTCCCGTCGGGCGCTTTCAGTACGACGAAATCGGCGTCCGGCGGGTAGGTCCAGTCGATCCGCTCGGCGCCGAGTGAGATGAGCCGCTCCACCTCGGCCTCCTGCGTCGAGCCGTCGACCCACAGGTCGAGGTGCGTACGGTCGGTCTCGTCGAGGTGGAGCCGGGTCGGCCGCGCGTTCGCGGGCGGGAGCAGGAAGTCGGGGTTGCCGGCCTGCCCGGTGAAGCCGAGCGCTTCCCGCCAGAACTCGGCCGCCGGACCGTTGGCCGGGACATTCAGGACGATTGCTCCGAGAGTGAGTGCCATGCTCCCCAGGTTGGCAGAGATCCGGGGGCGGCGGACTTCCGTACGCCGGACCCCGACACGGTGCTCCTCCTGAGGCGCTGGACCACTCAGGCTGGGACGCGAACCGGGGCTTGGCAACACGCGCCGGGGCCGGTGAACAAGCAATAAGCCTGTTCACCGACTGTCTCGTAGGGGGCGATCGCGGTCAGTCGGTCAGCAGTTGCCGGCGGTGGACGACGAACTCGGTGCGGCCCTCGGCGGTTGAGACGCCGCAGGGGCGCTCCGTGGTGATCCGGACCCGGTCCGCGTCCACCGCGACGACTTCGCAAGTCACCAGGACGTCGATCGGGTACTCCGCGTCCCGCACGAGCCGCTCGTGGCTGCCGAAGATCGGTGGTTTGTCCGCCAGGACGTGGCGGAGCCCGTCGGCGTCCTCGAACTCGACCTCGACCCAGCCGGGGAACGGCTCGTCGGAGACCCAGCGCACCGCGCTTGCCCTCAGGTTCTGCACGGGACAAGCCTGGCAGGGGCGTGAGATCGCTCTCGTCCGGGGCGGCGGAAGGCAGTTCCGGCGAGCAAGTAGGCTTGCGCGGGCGCTGTTTCGGGTGCCTGTGTTGATACTGGTTGAAAGAACTCGCAGGGAACTCGAGGAGAAGACCGAGTGACTTCCCATCGCCCCGCGGCGGTCGTGATCATGGCCGCCGGTCTCGGAACCCGGATGAAATCGGCGACCCCGAAGGTGCTGCACGAGATCGGCGGGCGCAGTCTCGTCGGCCATGCCGTGCTCACCGCCCGGGCGCTCACCCCCGAACACCTCGTGGTCGTGGTCGGCAACGGCCGCGAACTGGTCGAGGAGCACCTCAAGAACGTCGACCCCGAGGCCCGGACCGCTGTCCAGGAGCAGCAGTTGGGCACCGGCGACGCCGTCCGCGCCGGGCTGACCGCCGTACCGGAGAGCTTCGACGGGTCGGTGATCGTCACGTCGGGTGACGTCCCGCTGCTCGAGGCGGAGACGCTGCACGACCTGGTCGCGGCGCACGACAAGGACGGGAACGCCGTCACCGTGCTGACCGCGCGGGTCCCGGACCCCACCGGCTACGGCCGGATCGTGCTCAGCCAGGACGGTACGGTCGCCGCGATCGTCGAGCACAAGGACGCGACCCCGGAGCAGCGGGCGATCGACGAGATCAACGCCGGCATCTACGCCTTCGATGCGGCTACGCTCCGTGACGGTCTGAGCCGGCTGACCACGGACAACGCGCAGGGCGAGCTGTACCTGACCGACGTCCTCGGCATCGCCCGGAACGACGGCAAGCGGGTCGGCTCGCACGTCACCGACGACGCGATGCAGACCGAGGGCGTCAACGACCGCGTCCAGCTCGCCACGCTCCGTGCCGAGCTGAACCGCCGGACGCTCGTCAAGCACATGCGCGAGGGCGTCACGATCGTCGACCCGAACACCACCTGGATCGACCGGACCGTCGACCTGGCCCGCGACGTCACGCTGCTCCCGAACACCCAGCTGCACGGCGCGACCGTGGTCGGCAGCGGTACGACGATCGGCCCGGACACCACGCTCACCGACGTCGAGGTCGGCGAGGGCGCGACGATCATCCGGACGCACGGATCACTCGCGGTGATCGGCGACGGCGCGAGCGTCGGCCCGTTCGCGTACCTGCGGCCGGGCACCAAGCTCGGCGTCAAGGGCAAGATCGGCACCTTCGTCGAGACCAAGAACTCGACCATCGGCGACGGCGCCAAGGTCCCGCACCTCACGTACGCCGGCGACGCGACGATCGGCGAGGGCGCGAACATCGGCGCCGGCACGATCTTCGCGAACTACGACGGCGTCTCGAAGTACCCGACGCACGTCGGCAAGTACTCGTTCATCGGCAGCAACTCGGTGCTGGTCGCCCCGCGGACGATCGCGGACGGCGCGTACCTGGCGGCCGGTACGGCGCTCACCGAGGACGTCGGCCCGGGTGAGATCGCGGTCGCCCGCGGGCGGCAGCGCAACATCAAGGGCTGGGTCCAGCGCAAGCGGGCCGGTACCAAGACCGCCGCGGCGGCCGAGGCAGCGCTCGAACAGCAGGACGCCAAGCCTGACGAGCAGCAGGCCTGAGCGGGACACGCGAGGACAACGGGAGGCGCGGGCGATGAGCGGGATGAAACGAACCACCGAGAAGAACCTGATGGTTTTCTCCGGCCGGGCCCATCCCGGTCTCGCCGAGGAGGTGGCCACCGAGCTCGGGTCCGGCCTGGTCCCGACCCAGGCGTACGACTTCGCCAACGGCGAGATCTACGTCCGGTTCGAGGAGTCGGTGCGGGGCAGCGACGCGTTCGTGATCCAGAGCCACACGTCGCCGATCAACGAGTGGATCATGGAGCAGCTGATCATGGTCGACGCGCTGAAGCGGGCGTCGGCCAAGCGGATCACCGTGGTGCTGCCGTTCTACGGGTACGCCCGGCAGGACAAGAAGCACCGCGGCCGGGAACCGATCTCGGCCCGGCTGATGGCCGACCTGTTCAAGACCGCGGGCGCGAACCGGCTGATCTGCGTGGACCTGCACACCTCGCAGATCCAGGGCTTCTTCGACGGGCCGGTCGACCACCTGATGGCGCTGCCGATCCTCAGCGGCTACGTGGCCGAGAAGTACGGCGACCAGCAGCTGGCCGTGGTGTCGCCGGACGCCGGCCGGATCAAGGTGGCCGAGCAGTGGTCCGCCCGGCTGAACGGCGCACCGCTGGCGTTCATCCACAAGACCCGCGACATCGACCGCCCGAACGAGACCGTCGCGAACCGGGTCGTCGGTGAGGTCAAGGGCCGGGTCTGCATCCTGGTCGACGACATGATCGACACCGCCGGGACGATCACGAAGGCCGCGGACGCGCTGTACGCCGAGGGCGCCGCGGGCGTGGTGATCGCGGCCACGCACGCGATCCTGTCCGGGCCCGCGGTGGACCGGCTGAAGAACTGCCAGGCCAGCGAGGTGATCGTCACGAACACGCTGCCGATCGCCGAGGACCGCCGTTTCGACAAGCTCACCGAGCTGTCGATCGCGCCGCTGATCAGCCGCGCGATCCGCGAGGTCTTCGAGGACGGCTCGGTCACCAGCCTGTTCGACGGCCGCGCCTGACCACTCACCCGGCGCCGGTCCGACCGTCGCCGGGTGAGCTGTACCCCGTCAGGCGGTGATCCGGCGGCCGCTGACCGTACCGGTGCCGGAGTCGATGACCTGGGTCGTGCTCATCGGGGCGTACACGGTGACCTGGTACTTCGCGGTCAGCTGCCCGTGCGCCACCGAGCCCCACGCCCGGACCCGGATCGTCGGCCCGACCGACGTCGGCCCCTGGTTGCCGGCCTGCCCGGTCCACATGGTCAGCCGGAACGACTTCCCCTGCGACGACCAGGCCCCGGTGAACGGCGCACTGGCCGGGCTGATGTCGTGTGACACCACCACGCCACCGCCGGCGAAACTCAGCACGAGCCGGATCTTGTCGGGCGACCCGGTGTCCTGCCGTACGCACATCCAGCTGCCTTGCAGCCCGTCGCCACTGTCCGCCAGCGCCGGCGTAGCAGCCAGACCGGCGACCGCCACGCCTCCTGCCGCGATCCCCGCACCCCTCAGCGCCTGGCGCCGCCCGATTGCGTTCTCACTCATGGAACCCTCCCCCTGAGAGCCGCTGTTGGTTCCACGCTGCACACGGATCCGGCGGGTTGGCAACGGTTCGGCGCGAACGATCACTGACATAGGTTTGGCGGTGACTGACCGGATCGAACGATCGGACGCCCGCATGCGGATCGCTGTGTTCCACCCCGGAGCGATGGGTTCGAAGCTCGCCGCGCAACTGGTTGCGGCCGGCCACGAGGTGCACTGGGTCCCGGACGGCCGCAGCGACGCCTCGAAGGCGCGCGCGGACGCGGCCGGTCTGATCGGTACGCCGTTCGCCGACGCGATCGCGCTCGCCGACGCCGTCCTGTGTTCGTGCGCCCCGCAAGGCGCGGTGGACATCGCGCGGCAGGTCGGCCGGGCCGGGTTCCACGGCGTGTACGTCGAGGCGAATCCGCTGTCGCCGACATCGCTCCGCGCGGCTCGGTCCGCCGTACCCGAGGCGACGTTCGTCGACGCCGGCGTGATCGGCCCGCCGCCGGCCGGGGGACCGAGCCCGACCCACCTGATGCTGTCCGGTACGGCGGCGGACCAGGTCGCCGGCTGGTGGACCGGTACAGCCGTCACGCCGATGGTGGTGGGTACCGAACCGGGCGCGGCCAGTGCGGCGAAGTCGTCGTACGCGCTCTACAACAAGGGCAAGGCGGCGCTCGCCGTGCTGGCGTTCCAGCTGGCCGCGAAGCACGGCGTGACCGATGCGCTGGTCGCCCAGCAGACCCGCGCGGACGGCGGCTCGCTGAAGGACCCGGACCTGCCCGACCAGCTCCGCGCGGTCGCCTGGCGCTGGGGCCCGGAGTTCGACGAACTCGCCGAAACCCTCGACGACGCGGGCCTCGAAGGCGATGCGGCCCGCGCACTACGCCAGGTCTGGACCGGCCTCACCTGATCCCGTAGTCCTCGAAGACGAACGGCGGAATCAGCTCGACGACCTGCTCGAACAGGTACTTCGCCTCGAACACGACCGGTGTCGTCCAGTACCCGGAGCCCCACGTGACCAGCGTCCGCCCCTCGATCCGCCAGGACCAATGCTCGTACTCGTCCACGAGTATCGCCATCATCCGTGGGTTGAGCACCGCGCTCGCGTACCGCGGATCGCCCGACTCGACCGTGAACTGCTGGTTGAAGCGCGCGCTCTCGAACTCCTGGCTCGGCACCAGCGGGTTCTTCGGCCCGACCGTGAGCGGCGGCAGCGCGTACGGCAGGTCGTACGCGATCACGTGGCACTTCGCGGCGGTCGACGTACTCGTCGTGGAGTAGGTGAAGTCGAGCGCCCGGATGCGGCGGCCGGCGATCATCCGTTCGGCTGTGCCCTGTGGGGAGTAGAGCTGCGCGGCGACCTTCGCCAGCCACGGATCGGTCGGCGCCGGGTACCACCCGAGCTCGGCGGCCTCCCGGACGCGGCGGTCGAAGAAGGTACGGCGACGGCGTACGGACCGCACGTACAGCAGCAGGAGCCCGACCGCGATCAGGGCCAGAACGACCACCGTCGTGATCACTGGTAGACCGGCCCGCCGTAGTCCTGCAGTACGAACGGTGGGATGAGGGCCACCAGTTGCGTCATCGCCTGCAGCCGGGCGAAGACGTCCTGCACCTCGAAGCTCCCGGTCGCCCAGGACACGAACGCGTTGCCGGCGATCTGCCACTCCAGACCCGGGTTGCTCAGTTGACACTCCATCATCCGCGGGTGCATCACGGCCGAACCGTACCGGTCGTCGGCGCACTCGACCCGGAACCGCTCGTTGAACTGCTCGTTCTCGAGTTCGAGATCGCCGCCGCGCAGCATCCGCCGCAGGCCGTTCTCGCGCAGCACGGTGACCGGCGGCAGTGCGACCGGCAGGGTCAGGGCGACAAGGTTGACCCGGTGCGTCTGTGTCGTCTTGCCGTTGCTGGTGACGTAGCTGTAGTCGAGAACGCACAATCCGCGACCGTTGTACTCGCCCGCGTACGACTCACCGGGGGTGCCGTCCCGGAACAGGTTCGCGGCGATCTGCGCCAGCCACGGGTTCGGCGGGACCGGGTACCAGCCGACGGACTGCACCTGCGCGAACCGCTGCAGCTGCCGGGCGCGCACCCGGCGGTTGGTCCAGATGACGAGCCAGATCAGCCCCGCCAGCAACGCCAGCGGAAGCAGCAGACTCAGGCCGAGATACATCCCCATCACCCTGGCAACGTACCGAAGTCGCGGTCCGGAATCCGCTCACGTCGACGGGAGCTGAACGGGGAGCAAAGTGCCGTGGTCGGACGGATTTCCCGTCTGGCCGCGCTCGTGGGTAGACTGTTTTGGTTGCCTCGGCGAGGGACGCCCCCCGAGAACTGTTGGGCGCGGCTCCGTGATCGACGCGGTGGTTCGTTGCCTGACGCCTTCTCCGGGGTCAGCAGGCGCCCGCTGAGGCCGCAGCCGAGTTATCCAGACAACAGATCACCGCAACGCTTTGAGGAGTTCAGTCGTGGCCGAGGTCAAGATCCAAGCCGAATCGCGGACGGAGTTCGGCAAGGGTGCTGCCCGCCGAATCCGCCGGGACAACAAGGTTCCCGCGGTCCTCTACGGCCACGGCAGTGACCCGGTGCACATCACGCTGCCCGGTCACGACACCATGCTGGCCCTGAAGACCGCCAACGCCCTGCTGATGATCGAGGTCGAGGGCGGCGAGTCGCACCTCGCGCTGCCGAAGCAGGTCCAGCGCGACCCGCTGAAGGGCTTCATCGAGCACGTCGACCTGGTCATCGTCAAGCGTGGCGAGAAGGTCCAGGTCGAGGTCGCCGTGCACCTCGACGGCGAGGCCGTCTCGGACGCGCTGGTCGTCACCGAGCACGCGTCGGTCCTGGTCGAGGCCGAGGCCACGCACATCCCGGAGAGCATCACGGTCTCGATCGAGGGCCTCGAGATCGGCGCCCAGATCCACGCCTCCGACCTGACCCTGCCGGCCGGCGCGACGCTGGCGATCGAGCCGGACACGCTGATCGTGAACGTCACCGCGCAGCCGACCGCCGAGCAGGTCGAGGGCGAGCTGGCCGAGGCCGAGGCCGAGGCGGGGATCGAGAAGGACGAGCCCGCCGCGGAGCCGGTGGCCGCCGCCGCCGAGTAGTCTGCAGCTCGGTAGCAGCACAGCAGAACTTCAGGAGGGCCGGGATCCGTGGCGGACGACGTGTGGTTGGTCGTCGGACTGGGGAATCCCGGCCCTTCCTATGCCCGCACCCGGCACAACATCGGGCATCTGGTCGCCGACGAGCTGGCCGCCCGGACCGGGGCGAAGTGGAAGCAGAGCAAGCAGGTCAAGGCCGAGGTGATCGAGACCCGGATCAGTGGCCTGCGGACGGTGCTCGCGAAGCCCCGGTCGTACATGAACGAGTCCGGCGGCCCGGTGTCCGGGCTGCTCAAGTTCTTCAAGCTGGACCCGGCCAACCTGGTCGTCGTGCACGACGAGCTGGACATCGACTTCGGCGTCCTGCGCTGCAAGTTCGGCGGCGGCGACAACGGTCACAACGGGCTGAAATCGGTGCGCAAATCGCTTGGCACCGGTGAGTACTATCGAGTCCGGTTCGGTGTGGGTCGTCCGCCGGGCCGGCAGGCGCCCGCCGACTTCGTCCTCAACGAGTTCTCCGCGGCCGAACGCAAGGACCTTCCGTTCGCCGTCGACCGGACCGCGGACGCCGTCGAGTCCCTGCTCACCGACGGCCTCGAAGATACTCAAGGGAAGTACAACTCGTGAAACTCCACGGTCTGGTCGACACCCTGATCACCGATCCGGTGGTGTCCGAGGCCGTCCGTGACGCCCGTGCCGAAGGCGCCACGACGCTCGACCTGAGCGCGCCGATGCCGGTGCGCCCGGTCCTGCTGGCCGCGATCGCCGCGGCGCAGAACGGCGCGGACCGGCCGGTGCTCGCGGTCACCGCGACGTTCCGCGAGGCCGAGGAGCTCACCGAGTCCCTGCAGTGCCTCGTCGAGGAGCCCGGCACGGTCGCGTACTACCCGGCCTGGGAGACGCTGCCGCACGAGCGGCTGAGCCCGCGGTCGGACACCGTCGGCCGGCGGCTCGCCGTGCTGCGGCGGCTCGTGCACCCGGATCCGTCCGACGAGACGACCGGGCCGATCAAGATCCTGGTCGCGCCGGTCCGGTCGGTCCTGCAGCCGCAGGTCGCGGGCCTCGCGGATCTGAAGCCGGTGCAGCTGCACGCCGGCGACAGCGCCGAGCTCGAGGACGTCGTCGAGCGGCTGGCCGGGGCGGCGTACCACCGGGTCGACCTGGTCGAGCGGCGCGGCGAGTTCGCGGTCCGCGGCGGCATCATCGACGTGTTCCCGCCGACCGAGGAGCACCCGCTGCGGGTGGACTTCTTCGGCGACGACGTCGAGGAGATCCGGTACTTCGCGGTCGCCGACCAGCGGTCCCTGGAGATCGCCGAGCACGGCCTGTGGGCGCCGCCCTGCCGCGAGCTGCTGCTCACCGACGAGGTCCGCGCGCGGGCCGGCGTACTGGCCAAGGAACATCCCGAGCTGGCCGAGCTGTTCGAGAAGCTCGCCGAGGGCCACGCGGTCGAGGGCATGGAGTCGCTGGCGCCGGTGCTGGTCGACCACATGGAGCTTCTGGTCGACCTGATGCCGGCCGGAACGCACGTGGTCGTCAGCGACCCGGAGCGGGTCCGGGCGCGCGCGCACGACCTGGTCGCGACCAGCCAGGAGTTCCTGGAGGCGTCGTGGGCCGCGGCCGCTGGTGGTGGCGAGGCCCCGATCGACCTCGGCGCGGCGGCGTACATGTCGCTCGGCGACGTCCGGTCGCAGGCGCTGGGCAAGGGGCTCGCGTGGTGGAGCCTGTCGCCGTTCGCGGCGGCGCCGACCGACGACGGCCCGGAGCTGCGGGATTCGATGGGCGAGCGGATCGCGTTCGACATCGACACCGAGTCCGGCGCGGTCACCAGCAGGATCCTCGCGGTCCGCGAGGTCGACCCGTACCGCGGCGAGACCGGCGCGGCGGCCGAGGACATCCGCGGCTGGCTGCGGGACGGCTGGCGGGTCGTCTGCGTCACCGAAGGACACGGTCCCGCGCAGCGGCTGGCCGAGGTGTTCTCCGAGGCGGAGCTCCCGGCCCGGGCGGTCGAGGGCATCGACGGCGTCCCGGAACCGGGCGTCGTACTGATCTCGCAGGGCCAGCTGGAGCACGGGTTCATTGCCGAGGGCATCAAGTTCGCGGTCCTCACCGAGAACGACCTGGCCGGGCAGCGGTCGGCGGCCGAACGCCGATCCCAGCAACGGATGCCGTCGCGCCGGAAGAAGACGATCGACCCGCTGGAGCTGCAGCCCGGCGACCACGTCGTCCACGAGCAGCACGGCGTCGGCCGGTACGTCGAGATGATGCAGCGCACCGTCGGCACCGGGAACCAGAAGGCCACCCGCGAGTACGTCGTGATCGAGTTCGCGGCCAGCAAGCGCGGCCAGCCGGGCGACCGGTTGTACGTCCCGACCGACCAGCTCGACCAGGTCACGCGATACGTCGGCGGCGAGCAGCCGACCCTGGACAAGATGGGCGGCGGCGACTGGGCCAAGCGCAAGGGCCGCGCCCGCAAGGCCGTCCGGCAGATCGCGGGCGAGCTGATCAAGCTGTACGCCGCGCGCCAGGCGACCAAGGGGCACGCGTTCGCGAAGGACACGCCCTGGCAGCGGGAGCTGGAGGACGCGTTCCCGTTCGTCGAGACGCCGGACCAGTTGGCGACGATCGACGACGTGAAGCACGACATGGAACGCGTCATGCCGATGGACCGGATCGTCTGCGGCGACGTCGGGTACGGCAAGACCGAGATCGCCGTCCGGGCCGCGTTCAAGGCGGTGCAGGACGGCAAGCAGGTCGCCGTACTCGTGCCGACGACACTGCTCGTGCAGCAGCACTACGCGACTTTCGCCGAGCGGTACGCCGCGTTCCCGGTGAACGTCGCGCCGCTGTCGCGGTTCCAGACCGACAAGGAGTCGAAGGCCGCGATGGACGGCCTGGCGGACGGGTCGATCGACGTCGTGATCGGTACCCACCGGCTGCTGTCCGGTGAGGTGCAGTTCAAGGACCTCGGGCTGGTGATCGTCGACGAGGAGCAGCGGTTCGGCGTCGAGCACAAGGAGCAGCTGAAGCGGCTGCGGACCGCGGTCGACGTACTGACGATGTCCGCGACGCCGATCCCGCGGACGCTGGAGATGTCGATCACCGGCATCCGGGAGATGTCCACGATCGCCACCCCGCCGGAGGAACGGCACCCGGTGCTGACCTTCGTCGGCGCGTACGACGAGCACCAGGTGACCGCCGCGATCCGCCGCGAACTGCTCCGCGAGGGCCAGGTCTTCGTCGTCCACAACCGGGTGAACACGATCGAGAAGGCGGCCGCCCGGATCCGTCAGCTGGTGCCCGAGGCGCGGGTCACGGTCGCGCACGGGCAGATGAACGAGCACACCCTGGAGAACGTGATCCAGGGCTTCTGGGAGAAGCAGTCCGACGTGATCGTGTGTACGACGATCGTCGAGTCCGGGATCGACATCTCGAACGCGAACACGATGATCGTCGAGCGCTCCGACCTGCTCGGGCTCTCGCAGCTGCACCAGCTCCGCGGGCGGGTCGGCCGTGGTCGCGAGCGGGCGTACGCGTACTTCTTCTTCCCGCCGGAGAAGCCGCTCACCGAGACCGCGCACGACCGGCTGGCCACGATCGCGCAGCACGCCGACCTCGGCGGCGGTATGGCGGTCGCGATGAAGGACCTGGAGATCCGCGGCGCCGGCAACCTGCTCGGCGGCGAACAGTCCGGGCACATCGCGGACGTCGGCTTCGACCTGTACGTCCGGCTCGTCGGCGAGGCGGTCGCGGAGTACCGCGGCGACACCCAGGCCGAGGAGCCCGAGGTCAAGATCGAGCTGCCGATCGACGCGCACCTGCCGCACGACTACATCCCGTCGCAGCGGCTGCGGCTGGAGATGTACCAGCGGCTGGCCGCCGTCCGGGACGAGGACGGGATCGCGGAGCTGGTCGAGGAGTTGCACGACCGGTACGGCGAGATCCCGCAGGCCGTGCTGAACCTGATCGAGGTGGCGAAGTTCCGCAACCACGCCCGCCGGGCGGGGCTGCACGACGTCACGCTGCAGGGCAACATGATCCGGTTCGGCCCGGTCGAGCTGCCGGATTCGAAGGTGCTGCGGCTGAACAGGCTGTACCCGAAGAGTCTGGTGAAGCCGCAGTTGCATACCATTCTGGTGCCGCGACCGGCGACCAGGCAGATCGGCGGGCAGCCGCTCCGTGACCAGGAGCTGCTGCAGTGGTGCACCCGGTTGATCGACGACGTCATCGCCGAGCCTATTGTGGTGCCGGCGTGAGACCAACAGTTGCGATACGAGGAGATTCGGTGAGCACACGGCTTCGGGCTCTCGGTGCGGTGGCGGCGATCGTGCTGCTGACCGGCGGTTGCGCGGCGGGTACCCACCCGGGCGCGGCGGCGGTGGTCGGCAAGACCGAGATCAGCGTCAGCGACGTCGACAACACCTCGCGCGCGGTCACCACGGCGCTCGGACAGGACTTCAACACGGTCGCGGCGCTGAACATCCTGGTGAGCAACGCGCTGGTCTCCGAGATCGGGCAGCAGAAGTCGATCACGGTCACCCCGGCCGAGACCGCCGCCGCGGCGCTCAGCTCGGTCGGCGAGGACGAGACGATGTACCAGAAGTTCCAGGGCTCCGCGGAGACCCGCGACTTCCTGAACTCGGTCGGGACCGCGTCGGTGATCACGGTCAAGCTGGCCGGTGGCACCATCAAGGACCTGCAGAACCAGGCCAAGCTGCAGCAGGGCGTGCTGGCGGTCCGCGACGCCTCGAAGAACATCGACGTCACGGTCGCGCCGCGGTTCGGCAAGTGGAGCGACGGCACCCTCGACAACACGATCTCCGGATCGCTGTCGAAGGAGTCCGCCCAGACCGCCGCCCAGCGCAAGGCCGCCCAGAACGCCGCCCAGCAGGCGCAGGGCCAAGGCCAGGGCCAGGGCTGATCCCGACCTGGTTGTCGATGTGGTGACCGACGGGGTGGTCGACGGGCGGCCGGTGGGCCGGATCACGGTTCTGGTGACCAGCCCGCGGGTGGCGCCGGGCCTGCTGACCCGCGCCGCCTGGCAGTCCCTCGAGGCCGCTGACGCCATCGGCGCCGCCGGGTCGTTCCCAGCCGGCGCAGCCTCCTCTTCCGGCCCCGCAGGGGCCGTGCGGGCGGATGTTCAGGCGGTGGTCGGGTCCGGGTTGGTGGTCACTCAGGTGGAGGGTGGCGCCGCCGAGCACTGGAGCTGGCTGTCGTCCGCGGCCGAGGCCGGCCGTGACGTCGCGTGGATCGTCGGCGACGACGGCGAGCCGGAGCTGCTGCACGTGGTCGCCGAGCAGGTCGCCCGCGACCCGCGCCCGCCGTACGCCGTCGAGATCCTGCACGGGTCGTACGACGTACCGGGCGCCCGGCTGATCGACCTGGTCCGGGTGATGGACCGGATCCGCCGGGACTGCCCGTGGACCCAGCAGGAGACCCACGAGAGCCTCGCGAAGTACCTGCTCGAAGAAACGTACGAGACCCTCGAGGCCCTCGACACCGGCGACCGCGCCCACCTCCGCGAGGAACTCGGCGACCTGCTCCTCCAGGTCGCCCTGAACTCCCGGATCGCCGAGGAGGACCCGGACGAAGGTTTCACGATCGACGACGTCGCCGGCGGCATCGTCGAGAAACTGGTCCGCCGCCACCCGCACGTCTTCGCCGCGGTCGACGCCGCCGACGTCGCCACCGTCGAAGCCAACTGGGAAGCCATCAAAGCCACCGAAAAACAACGCTCCTCAGTCCTCGAAGGCATCCCGCTGGCCCTCCCCGCCCTGGCCCTCGCCGACAAGGTCCTGGGCCGCGCCGCAAAACTCCTCCCCACGGACACGACCGACCCCACCAACGACGCGGAGCGAGTCGGGCAGGAGCTCCTGTCCATCGTCCGCGAAGCTCGCGCGCTGGGCGTCGACGCGGAGCAGGCGCTCCGCATCGCCGTCGCCACGCTCGCCGACCACATCCGCGCCGCCGAGAAGTCTTAAACGGCCCGGTCGTACAGCAAGCACAGCGCGCCGCTCTCCGTCGGCGTGCAGTCGGTGAGACTCCACGACGAAGCCGCCGTCGTCTCGTCGAACAGCGACACCCCACCGCCCACCAGTTCCGGGCACAACGTGACCGACAGCCGATCCAGCTCCCCGGCCGCGAGCAGCTCCCGGATCACACTCGAGCTCGCCAGCACGACGATGTCCCCGCCCTCCTCCTGCCGCAGCTCCTTCACGGTGGCAACCGGGTCTGCGACGGCGATCCGGCTGTGCTGCCACGGCGCCTCCTCCAGCGTCGTCGAGAACACCACCTTCTCGACCCCGTCGAGCCAGCGCGAGAACGCCCGGCTCTCCGCCGGCGCGTTCTCGTCGTCCGCGACCGTCGGCCAGTACCCGCCGAAGCCCTGGTAGTTCTTCCGCCCGAGCAGCGCGGTCGTCGCCGGCGACGTCACCCGGATCATGTGCGCCAGCGACCCGGCTGTGACGGCGTGCGGCGCGATCCACCCCATGTCGTAGTCCCCGCCGGGACCGTTGACGCGGCCGTCGAGGGACAGCGAGATGTTGCCGACCACAGTGCGATTCATGATGTTCTCCTCGGTAGTTGGTCTGTGCTCCACAGTCTGTCCGTCGACACCGGTCCGGGTCGTCACCAGATCTGACGACATCTCGTCCGGGGCCCGAGGGATGCGAAGATGACCGGATGGGGGCCAGTCCGGTACTGATCAGCCGCAGATCCGAACTCGCGGCCCTGCGCGCCGCCTACGACCGGGCCCGCACCGGCGAACCGGTCACGGTGCTCGTCTCGGGCGAAGCGGGCATCGGAAAGTCCCGCCTGGTGACGACCGCCGTCGCCGGATTCGACGGCGAGCCTCTCGTGCTGACCGGCGGCTGTCTCGAACTCGGCGCGGACGGTACGCCGTGGGTCCCGTTCCTCGCGATCCTGCGCGACCTGCTGCGCGCGTGGGGTCCGGAGCGGCTGACCGAGGCGCTGCCGTCCGGCGGTACGGCGCTCGCCGGGTGGCTGCCGGAGCTGTCGCTGCCGGAGGGGCCGGCGGGTCATGTCCGGCTGTTCGGCGAGGTCCTCGGCCTGCTCCACCAGGCGGCCGCCGAACGCCCGCTCGTCCTGGTGGTGGAGGACCTGCACTGGGCGGACGCGTCCAGCCGCGAGCTGCTCGTGTATTTGATGCGCACTCTCGGCGCCGCCGTACTGCTGATCGTCACCCTCCGGACCGGGGAGCTGCCCGCCGGACACCCCACCCGCAAGCTGCTGTCCGAGCTGGCCCGCCGCGCCGAGGTGGTCCGGCTCGAGCTGGCGCCACTCGGCCGGCAGGAGGTCGGCGAACTGCTCGCCGCACTCGACGGGCGTACTCCGCATGCCCTGACCAGCAGCGAGATCCACCGCCGCAGCAGCGGCAACCCGCTCTTCGTGGAGGCGCTGTACGCGGCCGGCTCGGACTCGTCGGACGGCCTGAACGAACTGCTCCTCGGCCGAATCGCCGATCTCTCACCGCCCGCCCGCCAGATCCTCGCCACAATCGCAGTCGCCGGCGGCACCGTCCCGGACGACCTCCTCGCGGCGGTCACGGGTGAAGCGGTCGACGACGCCGTGCGGGAGTTGGTCGAGCGGGATCAGGTGTTCGTGCGGGGAAGCGAGTACGTGATCCGGCACGACCTGATCCGGGAGGCGGCGTACGGCGCGCTGCTGCCCGGCGAGCGGCGGCGGCTGCATGCGCGGTTCGCGTCCGCGATCGAGGCGGGGCCCGGATCGGCGGCACCCTTGGCCGAGCACTGGGCGGCGGCCCTGGCCGAACACTGGACAGTGGCGGGGGAGCCGACCAAGGCGCTGGCGGCGGCGTGGCGCGCGGCCGCGACGGCCGAGCGGCAGTTCGCGTACGACGAGCAGCTGAACATGCTCAACCGCGTCCTCGAGCTGTGGTCCGGTACCGACGTGATCGACGTCGATCAGACGACCGTCCAGGAACTGGCAGCCGCCGCGGCGTACGCAACCGGCCGCTCCCAGCCCGGCGTCGAACACGCGACCGCCGCCCTGGCAACCCTCGACCCCCACACCGAACCGCAACGAGTAGCCCAGCTCCTACGCCTCCGCGGCCTACTCCACTGCCGGCTCGACGGCACGGGCACCAACGACCTCCTGCACGCAGTGGAGCTGATGCGCGGGGTGGAGCCGGCTCCGACGGGTGCCGACGACGTGCTGCGTAGCCGGTTGTTGTCCGGGCTTGCATTTACTGAACTGGTTGGTGCGCCCGGGCCGGAGATGAGCCGGCATGCGGCGCAGGCGCTCGAACTGGCGGAGCGTGTGGGTGACAACCAGGCGCTCGCCGACGCGCGGCTGGTCAGTGGCGGTGTCGCGTTGCACACCGATGGCGGGTCCGTCGCGGTGCGGCGGTTGCTGCAGGACGCGCGGCGGGCT
Source organism: Kribbella sp. WER1 (assembly GCF_054189145.1). Taxonomy (NCBI): domain Bacteria; kingdom Bacillati; phylum Actinomycetota; class Actinomycetes; order Propionibacteriales; family Kribbellaceae; genus Kribbella; species Kribbella sp. WER1. The sequence goes on from NZ_CM135186.1 coordinate 6,227,052, forward strand.
GCGGAAGCGTGCGGAGACCAGCACACGTACCTGACGTCGCTGCAGTGGGAGGGCCGGGCGCTGAGCGACGCCGGGCATCCTGAGGAGGCGGTGGTTCTCCTCGCGGAGGCCTCGCAGCAGGCCGAGCGGTGGGGCCGGATGCGGGCGAGAGGCTCGATGCTGGCGCAGCTCCGGGCGGAGGCGCTGATCTCGCTCGGCCGCTGGGACGAGGCCCTGGAACTGGTCGAGAACGCCCTCGTCGACGGACCTCCACCCTGGTACGACGCGGCGCTCCGCCTCGAGATCGCGGTCGTCGCCGTACAACGCGGCCAGTACGACGACGCAGCCGAACAGCTCGCGCACCTCGCCGTACCGCCGGGCGGCCCGATCAGCGAGGTCGGCCTGTCCCGTCTCCCGGTCCACCTGGCGCTGGCGATCGGCCAGAACGACGTGGCGGCAGCCGATCGGATGCTCGCCGAGGCCGTCGACGCCCTGCCCGACTGGCCGGCCGCGGACGCCGTCGTCATGGCGCGGCTGTACGTCGCGGCGCTCCGGCTCGAACGCACCGCGACCGGCCGCCGCCGACAGATCCCCGCGCGATCAAAGGCACTCCGAAAGGCCCTGCCCGCCCCGGACCGCTGGCCGATCGTCGAGGCCGCCGCGCGGACCGGAGACGCCTACGACCTCGGCACCACCGCCGCCTGGGACACTGCGGCCGACGCCTGGCGCGTGGCCCACGACGTCCACGAGCTCGCGCTCGCCCTCATCGGGGGCGCTGCCGCCGCTCTGCGGTCGAACAACAAGCCGGGCGCCCGTCACCGCCTCGACGAAGCACGCGAGCTGGCCACCGGTCTGGCGGCGGCGCCCCTGCTCGCGGAGATCGACGACCTCACCCGCCGCGCCGGAATGTCCACAGCCCGCGAAGAACCCGCCGCCCACGGCCTGACCGAGCGCGAACTCGTCGTACTGCGAACCCTCGCCCGCGGCTTGTCCAACGCCGAGATCGCCCGCGAACTGTTCGTCTCGCCGAACACCGTCGCCACCCACGTCGCCCGCATCCTCCGCAAACTCGGCGTCGCCACCCGCACCGAAGCCGCGGCCGTTGCCCACCGCAACGGTTTGGTGTGAGCTACTGCGGGCCGTCCAGCAGCGTCCGGAGCGCGGTCCGGTGCGCGGTGTAGGCGCGCTCGCCGGCCTTCGTCATCCGGTACGTCGTGGTCGCGCCGCGGCCGTGGCCGGACTTGGTGGTGGTGACGTAGCCGGCCGCCTCCAAGGCGGACATGTGCTTGGAGAGGTCGGAGTCGGCGACCTCCAGGTAGTCCTTGAGGAAGCGGAACGTCACGGTGGTCGCGTTCGCCAGCACCGCCATCGCGGCCAGCCGTTTCGGGGCGTGGATGACCGGGTCGAGTCCGTCGATCACCCGAGACGCTCCCGGACCTGTGCGGCGGCGACGGCGTACTGCCGTTCGTAGTACCAGAGGCCGGCGGTGACCAGGACGAACGCGGTCGGGGCGGCGGCCGGTACGCCGAGCAGCGCCCAGACGGCGGCGACGACCACCACGACCACCGCGACGCCGGCGAAGTACTGCTTCCAGATCCGCCCGATCTCGCGCGGCGGCCGGCCGCGTCCGGGGAACGGCATCGCGCCGTGCCGGCGCTGCATCCAGAGCAGGAACGCGAGCTCCAGCCCGATCAGCACCGCCAGCGCCGGGAAGAACAGCGCGGCGCTGTCCCGCCACCAGCTGAACACGCCGATCAGCGCGGCGACCCAGAGGCCGATGACCGGCGGGTACCACCACGGGGTCTTCGGGTAGCTCACGTACGGCGCCGCCTCGGCGCGCTCGATGATCCGCAGCTGCTCGTCCGCATCACTTTCCATGATGGAAACCTACCCGATAACTTTCCACTTTAACAAGTAGAAAGTTATCGAGGCGTTCTGTCAGGCTGCTCGGATGGACGTCGCCGAGGTACTCCGTGAGCAGTGGGACCTGAAGCCGACGGCGCTGGAGGTGCTGACCGGCGGAATGAATTCGGCCACCTGGCTGGCGTACTGCGGCGCGGAACGCGTTGTGCTGAAGGCGGTCGGGCTCGACGACGACGCGTTCGGGCCCGGGCTGGAGTTGGCGGTCCGGCTGGATGATGCGGGCGTGCTGACCGGTCGGCCGCGGGCGAGCAAGCACGGGCACCTGGTGGAGCGGGTGGACGGGCGGCAGGTCGCCGTACTGGATTATGTCGGCGGGGACGAGCTGGTGCCGTCGGATCAGCTCGAGATCGGGGATGTGCTGGGGCGGGTGCACTCGGCGGCGCCGCTCGAGTCCGGTGAGACGGCCGACTGGTTGCGCTTCCTGCTGCCGTTCGAGGACTCGCTGGACCTCGAGCCGTGGATCCGCCCGGCCGTCGAGGGCGCGATCGCGGATGCCGTCGCACTGGGCCCGGTGTCGTGGGCCTGGCTGCACGGAGACCCCGCCGCCGAAGCGTTCCGCCGACAGCCGGACGGCCAGGTCGGCCTCATCGACTGGGGTAGCGCGATGCGGGGCCCGATCCTGTACGACGTGGCGTCGGCGGCGATGTACGTCGGCCGCGGCGTCGTCCCGGCGTACCTCACCCGCCGCCCCGACCTGACCACCGAGATCCACCACGGCCTCGACACCTACCTCAACATCCGCTACGCCGTCCAAGCCGGCTACTTCGCCTGGCGAATCACCACCAACCTCCTCACCGGCATCACCGGCCCGGAAGACAACCAGAAGGGCCTAGCCGACGCCCGCCGCTCGTTCGGCCTGTAGATCCCGCAGTACCGCGGCCTCGGTCGCCGGCCAGGTCTTGAACAGGTAGGCGTGGACAAACCTGTTATCCAGCAGAACTAGTTCTTATCGACATAGCTATAGTTTCTGGTGATGGAACTTGTGGCCGAGGATCTGCAGGCGTTTGCGGTGTTCGCGCGGCATCGGAACTTCACGCGTGCCGCGGAGGAGCTGCATGTCAGCCAGCCCGCGCTGCACACCCGCATCCGCAAGCTCGAAGCCCGGCTCGGTATGCAGCTCTACGAGAAGCACGGGCGGCAGCTGTTGCTGACCGGTGCGGGGGAGCGGCTGGCGGCGTTCGCGAACGACACCCGCGACCGTGCGGCCGACTTCCTCCGGACGATCGACGCCGCGCCGCCGCGGCCGCTCGTGCTGATCGCCGGGGCCGGCGCCTACCTGTATCTGCTCGGCGACTCGCTCAAACGCGTCCTCGGCCGGGGGATCGAGCTCCGCCTCCGCACCGCCGACGCCGCGGGCACCTTGGCTGCGGTCCGGGGCGGCGAGGCGGACGTCGGTGTCACCGCGCTCGGCGTACCACCGGACGACCTCGACTGCGAACTCCTCGCGCAGGTCCCGCAGACGCTGATCGTCCGCAACACCCACCGCCTCGCGTCCCGGCGTACCGTCCGCTTGAAGGACCTCCAGGACGAAGCACTCGTCGTACCGCCGAAGGACCGGCCGCACCGCCGGCAGTTGGAGCGCAGCATGCTCGATCAAGGCATCCGGTGGTCCGTCGCCGTGGAGGCGGAGGGATGGGAACTGCTGGTCCACTTCGTGCGTCTCGGTATCGGACCCGCCGTCGTCAACGGCTCGGTCCGCACAACGACCGCGGTCCGCAAGATCCCCGTACGCGACCTCCCACCGGTGAGGTACTACGTGATCACGCGCCCCGCACGAGACGACCGGGTGGACGAGCTGAGAAGAGCGCTGACATGACCCGCGACACCAGAGCCCTCTCCAAACTCCTCCGCCACACAGCCGGTGAACACCACCTCACGATGAGTAGGTCGGCTGAGCAATGCCGTCGCAAGTGAAGGGATGGAGAACAGCTGGGAACGGCTCGCCCTGACGGCCTGCTCTGGCATGGCACGAACCATGCGGCGTAGCACCGTAGAAGTCTTGCTGGGTGTGGATTCGGGGAATCTTGAGGTCTATCGGGCGCCCCACGGAGTGTTACTGACGCGGGAGGTACCTCCGGATGCGATTGTTAGGTGTGACGCGGTCCACTGAGCCCGGTGGTCTGGGGACTAGGCTCAGGAGCGATTCGTCATCGAGAACTTGGGAGTCAATGTGGCCACCATCGAGGCCGTCGGCGCGCGCGAGATCCTCGACTCGCGCGGCAACCCCACTGTCGAGGTCGAGGTTCTGCTCGACGACGACACCATTGCCCGCGCGGCCGTCCCGTCGGGCGCGTCCACCGGCCAGTTCGAGGCCGTGGAGCTGCGCGACGGCGACAAGGACCGGTACGGCGGCAAGGGCGTGCAGAAGGCCGTCACCGCGATCCTCGAGGACATCGACAAGGAGATCGTCGGGTACGACGTCCACGAGCAGCGCCTGATCGACCAGGCCCTCCTCGACCTGGACGGCACCCCGAACAAGGCCAAGCTCGGCGCGAACGCGATCCTCGGCGTCAGCCTCGCGGTCGCGAAGGCCGCCGCGGACAGCTCCGGCCTGCCGCTGTTCCGCTACGTCGGCGGCCCGAACGCGCACGTCCTGCCGGTGCCGATGATGAACATCCTGAACGGCGGCGCGCACGCGGACAGCAACGTCGACGTGCAGGAGTTCATGATCGCCCCGATCGGCGCCGCGACGTACGGCGAGGCGCTGATGCAGGGCGCGACCGTCTACCACGCGCTGAAGGCGGTGCTCAAGGAGCGCGGCCTGTCCACGGGCCTCGGCGACGAGGGCGGTTTCGCGCCGAACCTGGACAGCAACCGGGCCGCCCTGGACCTGATCGCGGTCGCGGTCGAGAAGGCCGGCCTGCAGCTCGGCAAGGACATCGCGCTGGCGATGGACGTCGCCGCGAGCGAGTTCTTCACCGAGGGCGTGTATGCGTTCGAGGGCGGCAAGAAGTCCGCGGACGAGATGATCGCGTACTACGCCGACCTGGTTTCGTCGTACCCGATCGTCTCGATCGAGGACCCGCTGAACGAGGAGGACTGGGACGGCTGGAAGGCCATCACCGGTGAACTCGGCGACAAGATCCAGATCGTCGGCGACGACCTGTTCGTCACCAACGTCGAGCGGCTGCAGCGCGGCATCACCGAGAAGTCCGCGAACAGCCTGCTGGTCAAGGTGAACCAGATCGGCTCGCTGACCGAGACCCTGGACGCCGTCGACCTCGCGCACCGCAACGGGTTCACCTGCATGATGAGCCACCGCTCGGGCGAGACCGAGGACACCACGATCGCCGACCTCGCGGTGGCGACCAACTGCGGCCAGATCAAGTCCGGCGCCCCGGCCCGGTCCGACCGCACCGCGAAGTACAACCAGCTGCTCCGGATCGAGGAGGAGCTCGACGACGCGGCGACGTACGCCGGTCGCTCGGCCTTCCCGCGGTACCAGGGCTGATCTTCGGAGGTAACACGTATGCCGTCCCGTCGGGATTCCGGTGCACGACCCGGCTCGCGTCCGTCGAGCCGGACCCAGTCGCGTCCACCGGCCCGGCGGGGCGACCAGCCGAAACGCCGGACGGCCGGTGCCGCCGCCGAGCCGGCGCGGACCCGCGGGTCCCGCAACCTGACCGGCCGGGCGGCCGTCGTGCTGCTGGTGCTGGGCGCGCTGATCGTGTCGTACGCGCAGAGCCTGCGGGTGTGGTTCGACCAGCACCAGCAGATCAGCGCGCTGAACCAGGAGATCCGGGACCGGGAGAAGCGCGTCGGCGAGCTGAACGACGAGATCGCCCGCTGGAAGGACGACGCGTACGTGAAGGCGCAGGCCCGGCAGCGGCTCGGCTGGGTGATGCCGGGCGAGGTCGGGTACCGCGTGATCGGCGCGGACGGGAAGCCGGTCGGCGCGCCGCCGGACCCGACGACGCCCACGGACGCGGCCGACGCGCAGAAGCCGACCTGGTACACGAAGCTCTGGGGGAGTGTGGAGGGCGCCGGCAACCCACCGGCTCCGGCGGCGACGCCGTCACCTAAGGTGACCAGGTGAGCGTCAGCCCTACCGACCAGGAAGCAGTCAGCAAGCAACTCGGCCGGACCGCCCGCGGCATCCGCTCGATCGCACACCGCTGCAGCTGCGGTCTCCCCGACGTGGTCGAGACCGAGCCGCGACTGCCGGACGGTACGCCGTTCCCGACGACGTACTACGTGACCTGCCCGCGGCTGGCGTCCGCGATCGGGACGCTCGAGTCGTCCGGCCTGATGAAGGACATGACCGACCGGCTCGGTGCCGACGAGGACCTGGCGGCCCGGTACCGCGCCGCGCACGAGTCGTACCTGGCGCACCGCGAGTCGATCGAGCACGTCGAGGAGATCGCGGGGATCACCGCCGGCGGGATGCCGACCCGGGTCAAGTGCCTGCACGTCCTCGTCGGTCATTCGCTGGCGGCCGGGCGCGGCGTCAACCCGCTGGGCGACGAAGCCCTCGACGCGCTCGAGGACTGGGGCCGCCGGGGCCCGTGTGTCTGACCGGGTCGCCGCGATCGACTGCGGCACCAACTCGATCCGCCTGCTGATCGCGGATCTTGTCGGCGGTCGGCTGGTAGAGGTCGACCGCCGGATGACGATTGTCCGCCTCGGGCAAGGCGTGGACGCCACCGGAGCCTTCGCACCGGAAGCGCTGGAGCGGGTGTTCGCGGCGACCGAAGACTTCGCTGCTGTCATCCGGTCCGACGCCGTCGCCCGGGTCCGGTTCGTCGCCACCTCGGCGGCGCGCGACGTCAGCAACCGCGACGAGTTCTTCGCGGGCATCGAGCAACGCCTCGGCGTCTCACCGGAGATCATCTCCGGTGACGAAGAGGCCGCGTTGAGCTTCCGCGGCGCCACCAGCGGCATCGACCTCCCCGAGCCGTACCTCGTGACCGACATCGGCGGCGGATCGACCGAGCTGGTGCTCGGCGACAGGACCGGCGTACGCGCGGCGCAGTCCCTCGACATCGGATCGGTCCGGCTGACCGAGCGGCATGTCACCAGCGACCCGACCGCGTCCGCCGAGCTCGCGGCGATCACGCGCGACATCGATGCGCTGCTCGACGCGACGACGGTCCCGCTGCAGGAGGCTCGCGCTCTGATCGCCGTCGCCGGTACGGCCACCACTGTCGCCGCGGTCGCGCTGAACCTTCCGGAGTACGACCGGACCGCGGTCCACCACGCTCGCCTGACCAAGGATCAGCTCCGCGAGACGACCACCTGGCTGACCACGTCCACGCACGCCGAACGGGCCGCCGTACCGTCGATCCACCCCGGCCGTGTGGACGTGATCGGCGCCGGCGCCCTCATCCTCCAGCGCCTCGTCGACCGCCTCCCGATCGACGCCCTCGTCGTCTCCGAACACGACATCCTCGACGGAGTCGCGCTGTCACTCGAGTGACCCTGGAATGTGTGTACAAAATTGTGCCACCTTTTTGTATGGCGATGGTGAACGAGCATGAGCATTCCGTGGGTCTGCGCGAGTTGCGTCACCGGACGAGCGAGGTGCTGGATCGGCTCGCCGCGGAGGGCCGGGTCCGGCCTGCCGTGCGGCCCGGCTTTCGGCCGCGGATGCGCGCGGGCGACGGCACCGACCGGTTGGGCGACTCCCTCGCCGCGCTGCGCGACGAGGAGCGTTGGTGCCGCTCTATTACGTCGACACCTCTGCCGCTCTGAAGTTGCTGGTCGAGGCGACGCATTCCAGGGCGTTTGCGGCGTTCTACGACGAGGCTGAGGGCGCGGCCTGGGTCAGCTCGGCACTGCTGCGGATCGAGGTGATGCGGGCGGTCACGCGGGTCTTCCCCGCCTTGCTGCCAGATGCCCGCGACCTGCCTGGGTACGGACCTGACGGCGTCACGTATGACGATCGGCTCGCGGAGGCGGCGAACGACGCCGGGTTCGACGTCGTCAGCCCGCGCAGCTGAGCCCCTACCTGGCGCGGACGCCGTCCAGGGCGATGTTGAGGACGCGGTCGCGTTGTGACTGGTCGACGAAGCCGGCGGCGGTGAGGCCGCTGACCATGCGGAGCAGGTCGTCGAAGGAGACGTCGGTCCGTGCTTCGCCGGACTGCTGGGCGCGTTCGAACAGCGGGGTCCCGGCGGCGTACATCGCGGCGCGGGCGGTCTTGAAGCTGTCGGACTCGCGGTTCAGCGACTCCCAGATCGCACGCTTGGTGGCGGCGTACTCGACGAAGCGGTGCAGCCAGGTGGTGAGTGCGTCCCACGGCGGCAGGCCGGCCGCGTCCTCGGCGGCGATGCACAGTTCCTCGATCTCGCCGAAGTAGACCGCGTTCAGCAGGTCCTGGCGGGTCGGGAAGTTCCGGTAGAGGGTGCCGATGCCGACGCCGGCCTGCCGGGCGATGTCCTCCAGGGACGCTCCGACGCCTTTGCTCGCGAACGCGTCCCGGGCAGCGGTGAGCAGCGCGTCGAAGTTCCGCCGCGCGTCCGCACGTTGCGGGCGCCGTACGTCGACCTGTAGCGCAGGCCGGATCTGCTCGCTCATCCGCTCACCTTAACCAGACTGGTACCGGAGGCACCCCTCCGCTATAGTGGAGGCATACCTCGACTTTATCAGGCCGAGGAACTCCGCGCCGGGTCTCGGCGCGAGCACACCCCTGTCCCGAAGGACTTCCGCATGCCTGTCATCAGGTCTGGCAATCCCCGGCTGACCCTGGCGGTCCTCGCTACCGTGGTCGCCTCGTTCTCCATGCTGCAGTCGCTGGTCAGCCCGGCGCTGCCCGTCATCCAGCACGACCTGCACACCACCTCGGGCACGGTCACCTGGGTCTTCGCCGCCCTCCTGCTCTCGGTCTCCGTGGCGACCCCGCTGCTCGGCCGGATCGGCGACCTGGCCGGCAAGGAGCGCACGATGGTCATCGCGCTGGCCGCGCTCGCGGTCGGCTGCCTGGTCGCGGCGCTCGCGCCGAACATCGGCGTACTGATCGCCGCCCGGATCTTCCAGGGCGTCGGCGGGGCCGTGTTCCCGTTGGCGTTCGGGATCATCCGCGACGAGTTCCCGGCCGAGCGGGTGCCGTCCGTGGTCGGCGTCGTGTCGGCCGTGATCGCCGCCGGTGGCGGGCTCGGCATCGTACTGGCCGGCCCGATCGTCGAGTGGCTCGGCTGGCGCTGGCTGTTCTGGATCCCGATGGCGGTCGTCACCGTCGCCACCGCGTTAGTACGCCGGTACGTCCCGGAGTCGCCGAGCCGGGTCGCCGGACGGATCGACTGGATCGCTGCAGCGTTCCTGTCCGGGTGGTTGATCGCCCTGCTGCTGCCGTTGAGCACCGGCCGTACGTGGGGCTGGGGCTCGGTGCGGACCGTCGGGCTCTTCGCGCTGGCCGTCGTACTGTTCGCGGGCTGGATCGCGGTCGAACTGCGCTCGCGGAACCCGTTGATCGACATGCGGATGATGCGCCGTCCGGCGGTATGGACGACGAACTTCGTGGCGCTGCTGTTCGGGGCGGCGATGTTCGCGGTGTACGCGTTCGTGCCGCAGTTCCTGCAGATCCCGAAGACGGCCGGGTTCGGGTTCGGGGCGAGTGTCACGCAGGCCGGGTTGCTGATGTTGCCGATGCTGGTGACGATGGCGCTCGCCGGGACGTTCAGCGGTCCGCTCGCGGCCCGGTTCAGCGCGAAGGCGCAGGTGGTGTCCGGGTCGTCGGTGATCCTGGTCGGGGCGTTGATGTTCGCCGGGTTCCACGACGCGCGTTGGCAGATCGCGTTGTCGACGGCGCTGTTCGGCCTCGGGCTCGGGTTGGCGTACGCCGCGATGACCAGCCTGATCGTGCAGAACGTGCCGCGCGAACAGACCGGCGTGGCGACCGGGATGAACACGAACATCCGGACCATCGGCGGCTCGATCGGCACCGCGCTCGCGAGCACGATCATCACCGGTCACCTCCAGCCGTCCGGCCTCCCGTCCGAGTCCGGCTTCACCGACACCTTCGTCCTGCTCTCCGCCTTCGCCGCCGCAGCCGTCGTACTGGCCCTCGCCATCCCCACCCGCCAGGTCACCCCGCCACCGCTGCCAGAATCCGCCCCCACGGCAGTCCCCGCCCGTCGCTAGCCCGCGACTCCGGCAACTCGACCCCGCCGGCGGCGGAGGCGACGACTCCTGCGGTGGTCATGTCTCTAGTCTGGGGGGATGAAGCTGCGGCATCCGTTGACGGGCGAGTTGTTCGAGAGTCCGGTGCCGGCGGGGACGGGATGGCCGGAGGATCCGGCGGAGGTCGGTACGCCGGTGGCGGGTGATGCCGGGGCGGTGGTGGAGCTGGCGGCGACGGACGACCTGCGGGAGCTGGAGGCCCGGGTGTCGGTCTGCGCGGCCTGTCCGCGGCTGGTCGACTGGCGGGAGGAAGTTGCCGTCAGCAAGCGAAAGTCGTTCGCGGAGCAGCCGTACTGGGGCCGCCCGATCCCCGGCTGGGGCGTGCCGGACCCGAAGATCCTGATCGTCGGCCTGGCCCCGGCCGCGAACGGCGGGAACCGGACCGGGCGGGTCTTCACCGGCGACCGCTCCGGCGACTGGCTGTTCGCGAGCCTGCACCGCGTCGGCCTCGCGAACCGGCCGACCAGCGAGCACGCCGGCGACGGCCTGCACCTGATCGACACCCGGATGATCGCCGCCGTCCGCTGCGCCCCGCCCGCGAACAAGCCCACCCCGGCGGAACGCGACACCTGCGCCCCCTGGTACCGCCGCGAACTCGAACTCGTCCTCCCCACCACCAGCGCGATCGTCTGCCTCGGCAAGTTCGCGTACGACGCCCTGCTCGTCGCGCTGGTCGCGCTCGGCGCCGACGTACCGCGGCCGCGCCCGAAGTTCGGGCACGCGGTCGAGTACCGGATCCGCACGCCGTACGGCGAGGTCGCTGTGCTCGGCTGCTTCCACCCGAGCCAGCAGAACACGTTCACCGGCAAGCTCACCGAGGAGATGCTGGACGCGGTCCTGACCCGCGCCAAGGAGTTGTCCACAGGCGGGCCGAAGGGGAGTTGACCGTGCCCCCTGCCGTGTTGGAGGCTCTTCACCATGCATGCGGGCGCCCATGAGTCGTGACAACCTGCCCGAGCAGTCTCGGGGCTTTCCGGCGGCGCAACGACCCGCGGGCGGCGGCGTCGAGCGCTCGCAGGGCGGCGGGCCGACCATGCCCGCGTCGCACCAGGCCGCGCCGCTCGGGTTCGTGCCGAGCCCGGACCGGTTCCACTGGTGGGCGGAGCTGTCCAACGGTGTGAAGGCGCACGTCGAGCGCGAGGTCGGGCCGGCCGTCGAGTGGTGGGCAGACCTGCACGAGCGCGAGCGCGACCGGCCGTACGCCGTCGTCCTCGGGCCGAAGGGGCTGGCGGTCACGACGCCGAAGGTCAACCAGCACGGGCAGCGGACGCAGAGCGTGCACGTCGACGCGTTCGTGCCGTCCAGCCTGAAGCACGCCGTCGTGCAGCAGCAGCCGACCCGGCCGCGGTCCGGCCTGCGGTCGCTGATCTCGCCGCGCGGCGGCGACCAGCAGCCGGCAGCAGTCGCGCCGCAGCTCGCGATCACGGCGCACATGCGCGGCGTCCTCGGCAACCTGCCGCTGGAGGCCCAGCAGCGCCTGCAGACGCCGTTCCTGGGGTCGCAGCCGATCAAGCACTACAAGTCGTACTACTACGGCAACGACGAGGACCTCGACATGTGGCTGTTCCTGGCCGGCGACCGGACGGTCACGTTCGCCAGCGGGCACCGGACTTTGCCGGCCGGCCTCGACCCGCAGCACGCGTCCTGGCGGCTGGTCTGTTACCAGGCGGACGTCCGGCCATGAGCGCGGTCCGGGATTTCCGGGACCTCGGCGGGGCCGACCCCTGGAACCTGCTCGGCGTACGCCGGGACGCGGACGCCGACGAGATCCGCCGCAGCTACCGCAAGCTGTCCCGCAGCCACCACACCGACGTCGGCGGCGACGCCACCGAGCAGGCGAAGCTGAACCGCGCCTACGAGGTACTCCGCGATCCGACCCGGCGCGCCGAATACCTCGAGCTGCTGAACGGCCCGCCCAAACCGCCGGAGCAGCCCGAGCCGGACCCCGAGGAGCCGGCCGAGGACCCGTTCGAGTGGTCGTCCGGCCCGTACACGCAGCACGCGCAGACACCCCCGCGCCAGCCGGGCCCGCAGTACCAGGACCCGTACACGGCACGGACCTACCGGGACCCCTACGCGACCCAGCCGCATGTCGACGCGGAGATCCCGGATCCGTTCACGGCGCCGCCGTACCGTGGTCCCTACTCGGAGCCGTTCCGGAGCGGCCAGAAGCCCGGCGTGAACCGGTTCGCGATCGCCGCGCTGCCCACCGTGCTGGTGTGCATGCCGATCTCGATCGCCCTCGCCATCCGAGCGCTGCGCACCATCCGCCGAACCGGCGAACGCGGCAAGATCCTCGCCTGGCTCGCCCTGCTCCTCGACGCGCTCGTCATGGCGTACTTCCTCGGCTTCTTCCGGAAGTAGACGGTGCCCGGGACGGGATTCGAACCCGTACGCCTGTGAGGGCCAGGAGGTTTAAGCTCCCTGCGTCTGCCGTTCCGCCACCCGGGCTCCGGGGATGAGAGTACTCGCTACTGATACGTCTTCCGCGGGTACACGGCGTGGGCCCCGGCGACGCGGTCGAGGAACAGCTTGCCGTTGCAGTGGTCGATCTCGTGCTGCAGCGCCCGCGCCTCGAACGCGTCGGTGGTGATCGTGACCTGGTCCGTCGTACCGGGAAGGACTCCGGCGACGGTGAGCCGGGTGGCGCGCTTCACGTCGCCGGTGAAGTCCGGGACCGACATGCAGCCCTCGCGGGCCTTCTCGTTGCGGGAGGCCTCGACGACGACCGCGTTGCAGAGCACGAAGACGCCGTGGCAGGTCCGGGTCTTCGGGTGGCCGGTGACGTCCAGCGAGAACATCTGCGCCGCGACGCCGACCTGCGGCGCGGCGAGACCGACACAGCCGGGGGAGACCCGCATCGTCGCGACCAGGTCGGCGGCGAGCTGGATCATCTCCGGGTCGAGCGGGTCCACCGGCGCGCTCTCGGTCGCCAGCACCGGATGCGGCGCGCGGACCACCTCGAGGATCGCGCCCTCGACGTCCAGCCGGGCGGGGGACCAGTCGGTGATCACAGGTCGTCGCTCTCGGCCGGCCGGAGCGTGACACCGACCCCGAGCTCCTCGGCGGTGATCTCGAGCGCCCGGTTCAGCGTCGCCAGGTCGGCCGCCGGCGGCAGCTCGACCTCGGCGGTCAGCACGTACAGCCCGCCGCTCAGCCGGGTCGACATGTCCGTCACGGTGCCGCCCGCGGAGGCGATCATCCGGGTCACCGCGGCGACGATCCCCGGCCGGTCCGCGCCGTGCACGCTGAGCATGTACGGCGCCCCGAGCGGCGCGTGCCGGTGCTCCGGGCCCATCGTCCGGACCGTGATGACCAGCTCGCCGCGCAGCGGCTCGAGCGCGGACTTCACCTCGTCGAACGGGCCGGCGCAGACGATCATCATCGCGAAGTGGCCGCGCAGCAGCGTCATGGTCGAGTCCTCGAGGTTGACCCCGGTCCCGACCAGCGCCTCGGTGACGTCCGCGATGATGCCCGGCCGGTCCGGGCCGATGACGGTGACAGCGAGCTGACTCATGCCCGGAAACCTACCGGGCGACCTAAGTACCGCACGAAGCGACTTCGGTATCCGGACATCAGCGGTCACCCACCGCTACATTCGACCCATGGGCCAGAAACGCAGCACCCGCGACTGGATCGTGGACAGCGTTGCGTTCGTGCTCGCGATCCTGATCGCGCTGTTCACCTACAGCGACGGCGAGTCCGACCCGGTGCCGCGGATGCTGCTCGTGGCCGATCTCTGGACCGGGTTGGCGCTGTGCCTGACGCTGTGGTTCCGCCGCCGCTGGCCGGTGCAGCTGGCGCTGCTCGCCTGCCTGTTGTCGACGTACTCCGACTCGGCTGCCGGTCCGACGCTGGTGCTGATCATGACCGTCGCCGTCCACAAGCCGTGGCGTACGTCGGTGTGGGTCTTCGCGGCGAACTTCCTCGCCACCGTCGTCTACATCAACGTCCGGCACGTCCAGGACTGGACGACGCTGCTCGTCATCGCCGCCATCCTGTACGTCGCCGTCGCGGGCTGGGGGCAGTACATCCGCTCCCGCCGGCAGCTTCTGCAGACGCTGCGGGACCGCGCCGACCGGGCCGAGACGGTGGCGAAGCTGCAGGCCGAGCAGGCGCAGCTCCGGGCGCGGGAGGAGATCGCCCGGGAGATGCACGACGTACTCGGGCACCGGCTGTCGCTGCTGAGCGTGCACGCCGGCGCGCTGGCGTACCGGCCGGACGCGTCCACTCAGGAGGTGGCCGGCGCCGCGGAGATCATCCGCGCGAGCGCCCACCAGGCGTTGCAGGACCTCCGCGAGGTGATCGGCGTACTGCGGGCACCTGTCGGCGAGCTGCCGCAGCCGGCGTTCGCGGACCTGCCCGGGCTGGTCGAAGGGTCGCGCGCGGCCGGGATCCCGGTCGAGCTGACGCTGGACGCGGACGGCCCGATGCCCGAGCACGTCGGACGGACGGCGTACCGGATCGTCCAGGAAGGACTGACGAACGCGGTGAAACACGCACCTGGCGAACCGGTGACGATCAGCGTGGTCGGTGCCCCCGGCAACGGCTTGTCGGTCGAGCTGCGCAATCCCGCCCCGCACCGCCGGCGCGGCGACGGCTCCGGCCTCAAAGGCCTCACCGAACGCGCCGCGCTGGTCGACGGCCGCCTCGAACACGGCCGCACCCCCGACGGCGACTTCCGCCTCTACGCCTGGCTACCGTGGCCCGCATGACAATTCGGGTACTCATCGTGGACGATGATCCGCTGCTGCGGGCCGGGCTGAAGTTGATGCTCGGTGGGGCCGAGGAGATCCGGGTGGTGGGGGAGGCCGGGGACGGGTCCGGGGTGCAGGGGCTGATCGACCGGCTGGCGCCGGACGTGATCCTGATGGACATCCGGATGCCCGGCACCGACGGCCTGACCGCGACCGAGGCCGTACGCCGTCGTCCCGGCGCGCCCGAGGTCGTCATCCTGACCACGTTCGACGCCGACGAGCACGTACTCCGGGCGCTCCGCGCCGGCGCGGCCGGGTTCATCCTGAAGGACACCCCGCCCGCCGAGATCGTCGAGTCCGTACGCCGGATCGCGGCCGGCCAGCCCGTCCTCTCACCGGCCGTCACGAAACGGCTGATCACCCGCGTCGCCGACACCGGCCAGGACAGCCGCAAGACCAAGGCCGCCGGCCGCCTCGCGCAGCTGAACGACCGCGAACGCGAGATCGCCGTCGCGGTCGGTGAAGGCAAGTCGAACGCCGAGATCAGCGCGACGCTCTACCTCAGCGTCCCGACCGTGAAGACGCACGTGTCCCGCATCCTCACCAAGCTCGACCTGAACAACCGCGTCCAGATCGCCCTGCTGGTCCACGACGCCGACCTGCTGAACGAATGAGAAGGCCGGGCCCCCGGCGAGTTGGAGGCCCGGCCGATCGAGGTGTGCGTTACGACTGGATGGCGCGGCGGAACTCGTCGTTCGGCGTCTGCAGGCTGCCGAGGCTCGTCACCTCGCGCCGGAAGAACAGCGCCAGCGTCCAGTCCAGGATCACCCGGGCCTTCCGGTTCAGGGTAGGCACCCGGGACACGTGGTACGTCCGGTGCAGGAACCAGGCGAGCCAGCCCTTCACCTTCACGCCGTACAGCTGGGCGACGCCCTTGTGCAGGCCGAGGCTCGCGACCGAGCCGACGTACTTGTGCTTGTAGTCCTGCGGCGGCTGCCCGTCGACGACCCGCAGGATGTTCGCGGCCAGCTGGTGCGCCTGCCGGACGGCGTGCTGCGCGTTCGGGGCGCAGAACGCACCCGTCTCGCTGGTCAGGTCCGGTACGGCGGCGTTGTCGCCCGCGGTCCAGGCGTCGTCGACGCCCTCGATCCGCAGGTTCGCCAGCGTCTTGATCCGGCCCCTCTCGTCCAGCGGGAAGTCCGTCGCGGCGAGCGCCGGGTTGGCCTTCACGCCGGCCGTCCAGACGATCGTGTCGGCGTCGAACTCGTCGCCGTCGCTGAGGACCACGCGGCCCTTCTCGCAGGACTCCAGCCGGGTCTCCAGCCGGATGTCCATGTTCCGCTTGCGGAGCTGGTCCACGGTGTACTTGCCGAGGTCCTCGCCGACCTCCGGCAGGATCCGCCCGGTGGCCTCGACCAGCACCCAGTGCATGTCCTCGGGCTTGATGTTGTCGTAGTACCGGGTGGCGTAGCGGGCCATGTCCTCGAGCTCGGCGAACGCCTCGACACCGGCGTACCCGCCGCCGACGAAGACGAACGTGAGCGCGGACTTGCGCAGCGCCGGGTCGGGCTGGCTGGAGGCTACGTCGAGCCGGTCCAGGACCTTGTTCCGCAGCGCGATGGCTTCTTCGACGTTCTTGAACCCGGTGGCCTCCTCGGCCAGCCCCGGGATCGGCAGGGTACGGGCGATCGAGCCGAGCGCGACCACGACCTGGTCGTAGGCGAGCTCGTACTCCGGGCCCTCCTCGGGCAGCACGTGGGCGACCTTGTGCGCGTGGTCGATGCCGGTCACCCGCCCGGTCACCACCCGGCAGCCCTTGAGGGTCTTGCGCAGCGGCACCACGACGTGCCGCGGCTCCACCGATCCGGCCGCGGCCTCGGGCAGGAACGGCTGGTAGGTCATCACCGACCGCGGATCGACCACCGTCACACGGATCCGCCCCTGCCGGGCGGCGCGACGCAGGCCGTACGCGGTGTACATCCCGACGTAACCGCCTCCGACTACGAGGATGTGCGGCACCTGGGCTGTCATCCGGTTCACTCTCCCTGAGTGGATCTCCGACTTCATGTTCACTTCAACGCTAAATGCTCGTGAAAGATTTCACAAACCCTCCCGCGAGTGATCTCACCCACCGAACATCCCCCACCCGAGGGACCTCTCATCCCCTCATGGTGGGTCCCGTGTCCCGTGCCCACCAGGCCTGACACGAAACCGCAAACTGCTAGCCCAGGCGGTACACCGAGACGTGTGAAGGGGAGTCCGCGGTGAAGGGAGCGCCGGACCAGTCGGCGTGGCGGGAGGCGAGGGTGAAGCCGGCCAGTTGGGCCATCAGGTCCAGTTCGGCGGGCCAGATGTAGCGGTGGGGGGAGCGGAAGAGCCGGGCGTCGGTGCCTTCGGCGAAGTGGAAGTGGTGGGAGACGACGTGCTGCTTCAGTACGTCGTACGTGTCCAGCAGGATGTAGCCGGGGTCCGCGATGCCGACCGTGGCGGGGATGCCGGGTGGGAGGCGGCGCAGTTCGGGGACCCAGAGTTCGATCACGAAGTGGCCGCCGGGGGACAGGTGCCTTGCGGCGTTCCAGAAGCAGGCGACCTGCTCCTCCTGGGTGAGGAGGTTCGAGATCGTGTTGTACACGAGGTAGACGAGGGTGAACTCGCCCGGCGCCCGCGTCGTCGCCATGTCGCCGACGACGACCGGGATGGTGTCGTTCTTCGTCCGCAGCTGATCCAGCATCGCCGTCGACAGCTCGATCCCACTCACCGGGACGCCGTTCTCGGCCAGCGGTACGGCGACCCGCCCGGTGCCGATCGCGAACTCCAGCGCCCGGCCGCCCGCGGCCAGCTCCGTCAGCCGGTCCACCGTCGGGCCGATCACGTCCGCCGCGAACATCCCGGTGTCCGGCGTGTCGTACCCGCCCGCGACGTCCTTGTTCCACAGCCGGTTCTGCTCGACGCCCTTGGTCCAGCGCAGTACGTCCTCGGCCCCGTCGGCGCGGACCTTGACGAAGCCGAGCCGGTCGTACAGCCGGCGCGCGTCCGGGTTGTCGCGCTCGACGGTGAGCTGCAGCGGTACGCCGCGACGTACGGCGTCCTCCTGCAGCGTGGCGATGATCGCCGTACCGATGCCGCGGTTCTGCACGTCCGGGTGCAGCTGGATCCCGTTCAGCTCCACGGCTTCCGGCGTACGACTCACCCGCAGCCGTCCCGCGGGGCGATCGTCCACCTCAACGACGTACAGGTCCGTCCCCGGGTCCTCGATCGACTCCAGGGTCCACTCGGCGAACCCCCTCCGCCACTCCACCTCGTCGAACCCGTCGCCCAGCCGCCCCTGGGCCCGCGTGGCGCTCAGCACCACCTCAGCCAGGAACCCCGCATCGGACGCCACCGCAGCACGAAGTCGGTACATGACCCGAACCTACGCAGGCGCCCACCGAACAGCTACCGGTTATCCGCCGCCCTCACCCCAGCCGACCGGCTTGGGGCGGATTTCTTGCCGATCCGGGAAGAAATCCTCCCCAGGCTCGTCATTCGCCGACGAGACCGTCCGTCGACTCGCGGAGCAGGTCGAGCTGGCCGAGATGGCGGGCCGTCTCCTCGATCAGGTGTGCGACGGCGTACCGCAAGGTGAACTCCATCCCCTCGGAGCGCGCCCGCTCGTCGAACGACGCGCCCGCGACGATCTCGCGAGAGCGCGCGCATTCGGTCCGGTACGCCGCCAGTAGTCCGGCGACCGTGTCGCCCGGTTCGATCGGGAACCAGCCGTGCGGGTCGTCCTCGCTCCACGGCCATTCGACGTCCAGCCCGGCGAAGTCGATCGCGAACCAGAACCGCTCCACGCCGGTCAAATGCTTGACAATCCCACCCGGCGTGAGCGCCGACGGGTGGACGGGGCGGGCGAACGCCTGCTCCTCGGTGAGGCCGGCGACGTTCAGTTCGACGGTGGCGCGGAGGAAGTCGGGGAGGCCGGTCGTCGTGCCGCGTTCGTCGGTGTCCTCGGCAGGCGGGTGCGGGCGATCTCTGGCATGGAATCACCGTAGGCGTGACAGACACCCGTGAGAACTGTTGATCCGGGCTGGGATGTGCGCATCAATAGGGGTGTGGAGAACTACCGCGCCCCGGTCCTGACCGCTTCGCTGCTGGCGCCGCCGGCGGTTTGTGCGTTGCTGACGCCGTTCCGGGAACATTTCGACAACGCGAACGCCGCGCTCGTGCTGGTGGTCGTGATCGTCGCGGTCGCGGTCTTCGGTATCCGGCTGGCCGGGGTGCTGGCCGCGGTGTCGAGTGCGCTGTGGTTCGACTTCTTCCTGACCGTGCCGTACGACAGCTTCTCGATCGACAACAGCAACGACGTCGAGCAGGCCGTGCTGCTGCTGTTGATCGGGATCGCCGTCACCCAGATCGCCATCTGGGGCCGTCGGCAACAAGCCAAGGCGTCCCGGCGGCGCGGGTACCTGGACGGCGTGATCACCACCTCCCAGGCGGTTGCGACCGGCGCGTCGGCGGACGACCTGATCGAGCAGGTGCGCGCCGAACTGACCGCCGTACTGGGGATCGACGGCGTCAAGTTCGTTGCCGGAAGCAAAGAGACCACGGCGCCCCGGCTGAACCCGGACGGCTCGGTCACCCGCGGCTCCCACGTCCTCAAGGTCGAACGCGACGGCCTCCCCACCAACGCCGAGATCGAACTCCCCGTCCAGCACGCCGGCGTCCCCCGCGGCCGCTTCCTGCTCACCGCCGCCTCCCGCATCGCCCGCCCCGACCTCGAACAACGCCTGGTAGCCGTAGCCCTCGCCGACCAGGTAGGCGCCGCCCTCACCACCCAGGAACCGGCCCGCCCGCACCTGTGATTTCCATCAGCACCTGATGCAAACCCCTGGATTTACTAGGGTTTCGGTTGGGAAACATCAGGGCTGATTCTCAGATTGTGTTCAGGATGGGGTCGTAGGATCTTGATACGGCCCCGGATGTGGGTCATCAGGAGGAAACATGCAGAGCAGTAACCCGGTGCTGAACCGGTCGAGTGCGTTTGCGCCTGGCCACGGGCAGGCCTATCCGGGGGCCGCTCCGTACGGTCAGCAGGCCGGCTACGGGTACGGCGGGTCGGGGATGCCCCCGCAGCAGTACCAAGGGGCTCCGGCCGCGAGCCGGCCGATGACGCTGGACGACGTGATCGTGAAGACGGCGATCACCCTGGGCGTGGTCGTGGCGGCTGCCGCGGCGGCGTGGTGGATGGTTCCGGCGACGCTGGTCACGCCGGCGTTCCTGGCCGGGATGCTGGTCGCGTTCGCGATCGCGATGGTGCTGTCGTTCTCCCGCAAGGTGAACCCGGCGCTCGTGATCCTGTACGCCGCGGCCGAGGGCGTGTTCCTCGGGATCGGCAGCAAGTTCATCGCCAGCTGGACCGGCGCGGGCACCGGGATCGTGACGCAGGCGGTGCTGGCCACCATGGTGACGGCCGCCCTGACGCTGGCGACCTACAAGTACTTCGCGATCAAGGTCACGCCGAAGTTCACCAAGATGGTCGTCATCGGCACGATGGGCTTCGTCGGCGTGCTGCTGGTCAACCTGCTGCTCAGCCTGTTCGGGATCAGCACCGGCATCAACGGCTTCGGCCCGATGGGGCTGCTGTTCGCGGCGATCGGCGCGGGCCTCGCGGTGTTCAACCTGATCCTCGACTTCGACCTGGTCGAGCAGGGCGTCCGTCAGGGCGCCCCGCAGAACGAGGCCTGGCGGGCAGCGTTCGGCCTGACGGTCACGCTGGTCTGGCTGTACTGGAACATCCTGCGCATCCTCGCCATCCTCCGCGGCGGCGACTGATCCAGCAGAGCTACGGAAGGGCCGGTCCAGGTGGGCCGGCCCTTCCGGCATTTCAGGGCTGCGGCGTTTCAGCCGGCGTACTGCTTGTACTGCGCGGTCGTGTCCGCCGCGAGCCGCCGTGTCGCCGTGAGCAGCCAGTCGTCAGCCAGCGTCCCGACGTACCGCCGCGCGTCCCGCAGGTGGTGTGGAACGGCGCCGTGGACGTCGAGGGCCGCGCGCGCCATCGACGTCAGGACCAGCTCGACGGACCGGGGCCGCAGCGACTCGATGGTGATCCGCACGACGTCGGGGGACAGCGCCCGGAGCTGCCAGCCGGCGATCCGGCGCATCGGATCCGGCCCGCGCAGCGTACTCAGGATCCGCCCGTACAGCAGGTCGTCCGGCTGCAGTCCGACGTCCACGTAGTCGGCGGTGGCCGGCCCGACCAGCTTCACCTCGCGGGCGAGGCCGGCGCCGACGGCGACCATCCGCGGATGCCCGAGCGACCCGGTCCCGGCCTGCCGCCGATGCCACGTCGCATCCGGCACCGACGCGGCCTTCCGCACGACGGCCGGCAGGCTCGACGGATCCGCAGCGGCCCCGTCGCGAAGCTTCCCGTAGTACTTCCCGGCGCTCGACGGCTTCGGCACCAACGCCCGCAGATGCTTCGCGCCGGAGTCGGCCAGGTCTTCGGCCCGCCCCGGTTTCGCGGTCGTCCACGCGTCCAGCAGCACCCGGCAGATCCGCTTCGGGCTGATCGTGACTTCCGGGGTCAGTACGGCGGACACCGCGAGCCGGAGCAGGTCGAGCGTCGGCGGCCCCCAGGCGAGCTCGTCGAAGTCGTTCACGCCCCACCGCCGTACCCCGCGGTGATCCCGCCAGGTCCCGAAGTTCTCCACATGCAGGTCCCCGACGATCGGTACCTGCGGCCCGTCCAGCAACGCAGGCGTCAGTACGGCGACCCGCTTCAGCCACAGGTAGTACGTCCCGCGCAGGAACCGCAGCGGATCGCCCGCCAGTTCGCGATGCTTGAGCTCCAGATCCTCCGGTACGACGGGGATCCTGTCCGCCAGCCATTTCTCGTACGCGGCCGTCTCGGCCTGCACCGTCATTTCGTCGCCACCAATCCTCGCCGTACGGCGATCCCGCCCGCGACCGCGCTGACCGCGATCGTGATCAGGGCGCCGAGGATCAACGCGGCCGGTTCACCCGGCTGCAGTACGTGCAACGCCGTACCGACCGTGGCCGCCGCGACCGGTACGCCGAGCTGGGCGGACGCGAGTGCTCCGACGCTGAGCGGCTGCCGGGTCAGCTTCCCCGAGAGGTGACTGACCACCGCGCCGACGCCGAGCAGTACGCCGAGACCGATGAACGCCGGCTTGGTGCCGAGTTCGCGCAGGTTCAGCGACGCGCCGAGCCAGACGAAGAACACCGGGCCGAGGAACCCTTCGGTCAGCGCGAACAGCTGCCGGGCCAGCCGCCGTGGTTCGCCGACCGCGGCCACCGCGAGCCCGAGCACGAACCCGGCGAGCATGATCGACACGTGCGTCACGGTCGCCAGCGCCGCGAGCGCGAACAGCACCATCAGGCTGACCCGCAGCTCGACCGCGAACCGCCGCTCCTCGGACACGTTGTGCACCCGGTGCCGGAGGCCGGACTTCTCCACGTGGTTCAGCCCGAAGAACACCACCACACCCGCGACGATCACCGCGAGCGCGCCGAGCGCGGCCCGGCCGGCGTGCGGCGGGTCGATCGCGAGCGGCAGCGCCACGATGCAGGCGGCGTCCGCGACCGCGACCTGGGGGAGCAGCTCGACGATCGGCCGGCCGCCGAGCCCGACCGAGTCGATGATCGGCAGCACGAGCGCGGCCGACGAGGACGACATCAGCACCGCGTACAGCGGCACGTGGCCGGTGTGGAAGAGCGCGTTTAGCACGAACGCGAGCGCGGTCGCGACGATCCCGGTGCCGACCGCGCGCAGCAGGCCCGGCCGGATCGCCCGCCGCAGGCTCTCGTCCCGGACCGGAACGTGGGTGCCGGCCACGAACATCACCAGCCCGAACCCGATGTCGGCGAGGAACGTGAAGCTCGGATCAGAGGCCTTCAGGTACCCGATCCCGGTCTTGCCGAGGATCACGCCGGCGACCAGCTCGCCGAGCACGATCGGGATGTGCCAGCCGCGCCGGAGCGCGAGCAGCGGACCGGCCAGCCCGACCGCGATGACCACCGCCAGCATCGTGAAGCTCACCCGAACCGCTCCTTTCCCCAGATCGCCATTGTGCATCCGGGACGCTGAGGAACGGCGGCGGCGCGGCGCCGCGACATTCCGGACGCAGGTCGTCCGGTTCCGGTTCTACCGTGGTCGTATGCAGACTGTCTGGTACGACGCTCCCTCGCACACCGCGGGGGCCGCGCTCGCCGCCGCGGTCGGTGGAACGGCCGACGTCCGGGCGACCGGCGTACTGGTCCGGGCCGACGACCTGACCCCGGTCGCCGCCGCGGCCCGGAAGCTCGGCCTGACCGAGGGCGCGGCCCGGACGCTGTCGATCCTGATCGAGGCCGCGAACCCGCCCGCGATCCAGGCGTTCTGGGACACGATGATCGGCGCCCCGCTGGTCCCGGTACGCCGTCTGGACGACCCGCGGCCGCTCCGGAACCGGATCCACGTCGACGTCGTCCGCCCGTACGGCGAAGCGCTGCGGGCCCGGGGCGATCGCGAGCCGTCCGGGCCGTTCGGGGTGATGCTGGCCGACGCCGAGGGGAACGAGGTCGACCTGGTGCCGGGCGATCCGCTGCCCGGGACGACCGACTGGTACGCGTTGTTCAGCGCGATGGTGCACTACCCGAAGGCGCCGCCGCGTTTCGTGACGGCGGTCGCGGAGCTGGCCGACGCGGCGGGCGTTCCGCTGCGGCTCGACGTACGGCCCGAAGGTCTCACGATCGCGGGCCGGAAGGACGCGTGGGAGACCGATCCGGAGTTCGTCGTACTCGCCCGGCAGATCGAGGGTGCGGCCAAGGATCTCGGGCTGCGGGCGGATTCGGCGCCGTTGCGGTTTGTGCAGTTCGGTATCGACGCGCTCGACGTACCGGGGCTCCGGACGTTCTGGGCCGAGCTGCTCGGCTACGAGTTCGACGGCCGGCCGGACGTCACCGACATCCACGATCCGCGCGACCTGAACCCGGTGCTGATCTTCCAGCAACTGCAGGAACCGCGGCCGCAGCGGAACCGGATCCGGTTCGAGCTCAGCGGCCGGAACCCCCAGCTGGTAACGGATCCCGAGGGCAACGAAGTGCTCGCCGGAACGTGAAAGACCTGCCCCTCCACCTGAAAGGGCAGGTCTTCGAGAGTTTCTCCTTTGCGGCTCAGCCCATTCGCCGGTGCGCCTTGACCAGGTCGAACTCGTGGACGATGGCGGTCGCGTGCCCATGCGCGAGCGCGTACTCGCTGGAGAGCCATCGAACTCTGTCGTCGAAGCGCAGGAACGACGGTCCGTCGTTCATCAGCTGGAACCACTCGGTCATAGCGCGTCCGGTGCATCTGGGCACGGCCTCCACCAAACGCTGATGCGTCTCCTCGGAGTGGTTCAAGCCCATCTTCGCCTCCCGTCATCGGGGTACCGCGTAGTTATCGACTGTGCACCACCTGGCCGCCCGGAGGCAAGGCTCCCGACATGAAAGTCGCCGCTCAGCGGACGCACAACCTCAACAACTACTGGCCGACAGGCACGCTTTCCGGATTTTCCGCGGCGGTTTCCTCGACCCGCTCGACGTCGGCCTTGGGGTGCCGGCGGCGATGCCGCAGTGCGGCCCAGCGGCCTCGCGGCCCACGCTCGCGGCCGGCCACCTCGGTGGCCGCGACCTCGGTACCGGCCCGGCGGGCGGCCTGGACGGCGGCCTGCGCGATCGGCAGGATCGCCTCGCCGCGGAACGGCTCCGGATGCACGAACGACTCCGGCCCGACGCCCATCGCTGCCGCCACCGACGGCAGCAGTGCGGCGGACGCGGCGGCGTACCCGGTGGCGGACGGGTGGAAGTTGTCCCGGCCCCACATCGACGGATCGGTCCGGAACACCTCGCCGAGCAGCGAGCCCAGCGACACCGACCGGCCGCCCGCCTCGACGACCGCGATCGTCTGCGCGGCCGCCAGCCGGTGGCTCCAGGACCGGGCCACCCAGCGCAGCGGCGGCACGATCGGCGGCACCACGCCGAGATCCGGGCAGGTACCCACGACGACCTCGCAGTTCGCGGCGCGCAACCGTCGGACTGCGGCCGACAGCAGCCGGACGGACGTCGACGGCGGCATCTTGGCCTTCACGTCGTTCGCCCCGATCAGGATCACCGCGACGTGCGGGCCGGTCTGCAGCGCGGTGTCCACCTGCGCCGCCAGGTCGGTCGACTTCGCCCCGGTCTTCGACACGTCGACCAGCCGCACCGGCCGCTCGGCCAGGTCGGCCAGCCCGGAGGCGATCAGCACCCCGGGAGTCTCGTTCGGCGAGTCGGTGCCGTACCCCGCGGCACTCGAGTCGCCGAGCATGGCGAAGGTGATCGGATGTCCTGGATACCGGCCGTACAGACCGTCGCCCGGAGTCGGGTAGTAGCGCATCGGTCCGATCACGCGCTTCGCGTACTCGGCCTCAGCGGTGAGTACGCCGTACAGCGTGGCACCGATGAGTCCGAGACCCCCACCCCCGAAGGCTGCGGCCTGGGCCAGCTTCTTGGCTGCCCCAGCTTTACTCATGTAACAAGGATTACACGCTGTTATCGCGACGCAAGTGAAAATAGGGCAAAGCGTCCTGTATCACTACAGTAAAGATCGTGCGCTACGCAGAATCTCTCCTGGACCTGGTCGGCAACACCCCGTTGGTGCGGCTGACGAAGACGACCGACGGGGCCCGGCCGCTCGTCCTGGCCAAGGTTGAGTACTTCAACCCCGGCGGCTCGGTGAAGGACCGGATCGCGGTCCGGATGATCGAGGCCGCGGAAGCCTCCGGCGAGCTCAAGCCCGGCGGCACGATCGTCGAGCCGACCTCCGGCAACACCGGCGTCGGGCTCGCGATGGTCGCCCAGCAGAAGGGCTACAAGTGCGTCTTCGTCTGCCCCGACAAGGTCAGCGAGGACAAGCGCAACGTGCTCAAGGCGTACGGCGCCGAGGTTGTCGTGTGCCCGACCGCGGTCGCGCCCGAGCACCCGGACTCGTACTACAACGTGTCCGACCGGCTCGTCCGCGAGATCGAGGGCGCCTGGAAGCCGAACCAGTACGCGAACCCGAACAACCCGCGCTCGCACTACGAGACCACCGGTCCCGAGCTCTGGGAGCAGACCGAGGGCAAGATCACGCACTTCGTCGCGGGCGTCGGCACCGGCGGCACGATCAGCGGCACCGGGAAGTACCTGAAGGAGGTCTCCGGCGGTCGCGTGCAGATCATCGGCGCGGACCCCGAGGGCTCGGTGTACTCCGGCGGTACCGGCCGGCCGTACCTGGTCGAGGGCGTCGGCGAGGACTTCTGGCCGGAGACGTACGACCGGGAGATCTGCGACCGGGTGATCGAGGTGTCGGACGCGGACTCGTTCGCGCTCACCCGGCGGCTGGCGCGTGAGGAGGCGATGCTGGTCGGCGGATCCGCCGGGATGGCGGCCGCGGCGGCGATCCGGCTCGCGCACGAGTTGGACGACCCGGACGCGGTGATCGTCGTACTGCTGCCGGACGGCGGACGCGGTTACCTGACGAAGGTGTTCAACGACGACTGGTTGGCGCAGTACGGGTTCCTCGCGCACGCCAAGCAGGGGACCACGCTCGGTGACGTGCTGGCCGGCAAGGACGGGAGCCTGCCGCCGCTCGTGCACACCCATCCGCACGAGACGATCGCCGAGGCCGTCGCGATCCTCCGCGAGTACGGCGTCTCGCAGATGCCGGTGGTCCGGGCCGAGCCGCCGGTGATGGCGGCCGAGGTGGCCGGCGCGGTGTCGGAACGGACGCTGATGGACGCCCTGTACTCCGGCAAGGCGCGGCTCGCCGATATCGTCGAGCAGCACATGGACCCGGCCCTACCGTCCCTGGGCGCCGGCGAACCGGTCACCAAGGCGGTCGAACTGCTCGAGGGTCGTGACGCCCTGATGGTCCTGGACGACGGCAAGCCGGTGGGCGTACTGACCCGGCAGGACCTGCTGGTCCATCTGTCCGCCGATTGAGGTTGGGTGTACTAGCGGTCGACGACTGACGGGATGATGGCGATCAGCGCGGTGATCACGATGCCGATCACGACGACTGCCGCTCCTGCGATCTGAAGAATGTCCATGTCTCAAGAGTCCTTCAACAGACCTTCTGAGACATCGGCCTCCGGATCGGTCTTCCCCTCATCCCAAGGTCGTACGCCACCGCACCCGGCCTCCTACTAGAGGAGTCCGGGTAATCACCTAGTGGACGACCGCGAAGTCGGACGGGTTGAGTTTTCGGGTGCGGTGCCAGTAGGTGAAGGTCCATTCGGGCCAGATGGTGGAGTTGCGGCCGGCGGCGTCCAGGTACCAGCTGGTGCAGCCGGAGTGCCAGACCGTGGTGTCGAGGTCGCGTTGGACGTCGGTGACGAAGTGTTCCTGGACCTCTTCGCGGACCTCGACGTACGTCGCGTTGCGGCGGCGGAGGAGGTGCAGGGCCTGCATGACGTAGCGGACCTGGGACTCGATCATGAAGACCATCGAGGAGTGGCCGAGCAGCGTGTTCGGGCCGACCAGGAGGAACAGGTTCGGGTAGCCGGCGACCGTGATGCCCAGGTGGGCGCCGACACCGTGCTGTTTCCAGTGGTCGGCGAGGTCGATGCCGTCCTTGCCCAGGATCGGCATCCGGGTGAGGTTCGCGGAGACGTCGAAGCCGGTGCCGAGGACGATCGTGTCGCAGGAGCGCTCGGTGCCGTCGGCGGTCACGACGCCGGTGGCAGTGATCCGCGCGATCGGCGTACTGACCACACTGACATTGGGTCGCTGCAAAGCCGGGTAGTAGTCGTTCGAGATCAGGATCCGCTTGCAGCCGATCTGGTAGTCCGGGGTCAGCTGCGCGCGGAGCTCCGGATCGGAGACCTGCTTGTGCAGGTGCCGTTTCGCCTGCAGCTCGAGGCCTTTCATCAGCTTCGGGTTCCCGGCGAAGCCGGCGCCGCGGCCTTCGAGGCCCCAGTAGATCGCGTTCCGGATCGTCCGCTGCGCGGCGGGGAAGCGGGAGTGCAGCGTACGTTCCCACCCACCGATCGCGCGGTCCGGCTTCGGTGTCACCCACGGCGCGGTGCGCTGGTACACGTCCAGCTGCGCCACCTCCGGCGCGATCTGCGGCACGAACTGGATCGCCGACGCCCCGGTCCCGATCACCGCGACGTTCCGCCCGCGGAGGTCCCGGTCGTGGTCCCACTGCGCCGAGTGGAACGTCGTACCGCCGAACGAGTCGAGCCCCGGGATGTCCGGGCGCTTCGGGAGGTGCAGGCTGCCGACGCCGGTGACGAGCGCCTGGGTCTCGATCGTCTCGTCGTCGTTGACCGTGACCGTCCAGTGCCCGGTCGCCTCGTCGAACTCGGCCCGGGTGACCTCGGCTCCGTACCGGATCTTGTCCGCGATGCCGTACTTCTCGGCGCAGTGCCGCAGGTACGCGAGGATCTCGCTCCACGGCGCGAACATCCGCGTCCAGCGCGGGTTCTGCTCGAACGAGAACGAGTAGAGGTACGACGGGATGTCGCAGGCGCAGCCGGGATACGTGTTGTCCCGCCACGTCCCGCCGAGGTCGTCGGCCTGCTCGAGGATCACGAAGTCCTCGCAGCCGGCCTGCCTGAGCTTGATCCCCATGCACAGCCCGGCGAACCCGGAGCCGATGATGACGACGTCTGTCATAGCGGCCCAGGTTACCGGCGGGTCACCCGCAGCGGCTAGGCCTTGAGCCGGTACAGGGTCTCGCCGGCGTTCGGTACGACGAACGTGTCCGGGTCGGCTTCCCACGCGGCCAGGTCGACGGTCGCGGGGTCGACGTACCCGAGGTTCGCGCCGCGGACGACGTCCTCCGGGATGCCGGTGGCGAGCGTGACCTGGACGCGGAGGTGCTCGCCGTTCACCGGGTCCCAGGTGCCGGCGCCGCGCAGGTGCGTGGAGTGCGCGAGGACGCCCCAGTGCAGGTCGCGGAACTTCTCCCACTGGCCGAGGAAGTAGTCGCGGCAGTGGTACCCGATCTCCGCGATCTCCGGGTGCATCGCGGCGAGTTCGGTGACGTGCGGTGCGTACAGGATCACCTCGCCGCCGTCGGCGACCACCGGCTCGAGCTTGTAGAACCCCTTCGCCGCGGTCCAGATGTCGGCGTACTTCGGCGGCATCACCGACACCACCCGCCGGACCGGGCGGTCCAGGTACCGGACGTGGGTCTGCGCGGAGATCTCGGCGGCGGCGCGCCACGACTCGACGGTGTCGCCGAACGCGATCGCGTGCAGCGCGTCGGTCCCGGACTGCGCGACGACGGACAGCGCGAGCTTCTCGGCCGGGATCAGGGCGGCGGCCTCGTCGATCAGCGCCCGGACCGGCGTGATGCCCGGCGTACCGATGATGTTCGAGCTGGTGATCAGGGCGCCGAGCCAGTGCGAGAAGTCGATCACCTCCTGGCCGGCGACGCCCGGGAAGAAGTACTTGTTGCCGCCGGAGAACCCGACCACCTCGTGCGGGAACACCGGCCCGACGACGAGCGCCACGTCGTGCTCGACGACGGCCCGGTTCAGCCGCACCGGGACCTCGTCGCGGAGCATCTCGCCGGAGATCTCGCCGACCCGGTCCGGGCTGATCGTGCCGAGGTCGGCGAACGTGTCCGGCTTCCACCACTCGTGGTTGATCACGTTCGGGTAGTCGTCGCCGAGGTGTTTGCGGAGCTGCTCGGGCGTCATCTCCGCATGGGTGCCGAGGGCAACCAAGATCGTGACCTGGCTGCCCTTCAGGGCCTGCGTGACCGCCTTCAGCAGCAGCGGCAGCGGGCAGCTGCGGGTCGCGTCCGGCACGATCACGCAGACGCTGCGCCCCTCCAGTCCCGCCCCGGCCAGGGCGTCACCGATGAACGCCGTCACCTCGTCCTCGGACAGGACCTGTCCCGCACCACCGATCACCGCTGCACTGGTCACACCTCGACCTTACCTACCGCGCGAGACCATTGGATCGCCACGATCACGGCGTACGCGACGCCGCCGGCCGGGACCGCCCAGAACCGGAAGAACGGCAGCTGCCCCGAGAACGCCGTCGCCGCGAACACCACGCCGTACGTCGCGACGCCCGCGACCGTCCCGCGCCGCCGGGACTCCAGCGCGGTGCTCGGCAACGGACCCATGTGCCGGTCGAGCATCGCGCCGAACGCGCTCAGGCCGACCAGCGACGCGGCGATGATCAGGACGCCGCCGGGCAGCCCGCCGAACACGATCGCGGCCGCGTTCAGGAACGTGATCGGCGCGAACGCGACCGCCATGTCCAGCGCGCCGAACCCCAGGTGGGTCCGGCGCCGGCGGCGGAGGTCGACGTCGTCGGCGGTACGGACCGGCCCTGGGGCGCCGCCGAGCCGCTGGAGGGTCAGGATCAGGCCGGTCACCAGCGCGATCAGCAGCAGCACGCCGAGGATCGACAGCACCACCGAGCGGGTCGTCGACATGTACTGGTGGACGACGCCGTCCGACACGCAGCTCGCCGACGGCGGGAACCAGCTGGTCCGCGGTTCGGCGTTCACCGCGCCGAGCTTGCGCGCGCAGTCCTCGCCCGGGTCGTACCAGTTCGGCTGCGACAACGTGACCGCCGTCGCCCACACCAGTCCGCCGATCAGCCCCAGCCCCAGCAGAGATCCCGCCCGCCGCCTCACCAGTTCCACGGCTCTACCCTCTCATCCGTGGATCCTTACCTTGCCCAGCTCCGGCGCGACGTGGGCTCCCGGCTGCTGTTGCTGCCCGGCGCGCAGGTACTCGCGATCGACGCCGACGACCGCATCCTCTTCCAGCGCAGCCGCGACACCGGCCGCTGGGAACTCCCGGCCGGCGGCGCCGAGCCGGGCGACAGCTTCCGCGGTACGGCGGCCCGCGAGTTCGCCGAGGAGACCGGGCTGGTGGTCGCCGAGGAGGACCTGGTGCCGTTCGCGTCGGTGTCGCGCGCCGACGTCCACACGCTGACGTATCCGAACGGCGACGTGGTGCAGTGCTTCGCGCTCTGCTTCGAAACCCGGAGGTGGACGGGCACGCTGCGCCCGGCCGCGGACGAAGTACTCGAGGCGGGCTTCTTCGCAACCCCGCCCGGACCGCTGCATCCACCGACCGAACTGGTCCTGCGCCTCCACGCCGGCTACCGGGAAACCGGTCTGTTCGAGGCGCAGTAGTCAGCCGGTTATTTGCTGTTGGCAACTAGGGATGTATGAGATATTGCTCGGATGGACGTGACCGTGGCGGACCTGTCCGACGGGCTTCGGCAGCTTGGGCTGGGCACGACGTCCGAGGTGATCGTGCACTCCTCGCTGAGCTCCTTCGGGTACGTCGACGGCGGCGCGGAGGCGGTGTGTACGGCGCTGACCGAGGTGTGCGGGACCGTACTGATGCCGGCCGGGACCTGGGACCTGACCGGGTTGCCGGCGCCGCCGGGGATGGTGCGGCCGCGGAACGCCTTCTGGAACGCGGAGAGCTGGCCGGACTTCGACGAGAAGTTGTCGCAGGCAAGCAGTTTCCGGGCTGATCTGCCGGTCGACCGGTGGCTGGGGCGGATCCCGGAGATCTTCCGGCAGACCCGCGAGCCGTTGCGGAGCGAGCATCCGCTGTTCTCCTACCAGGCCGCCGGTCCCGCAGCGGATCGGATCATCGCGGCGCAGCGGCCCGACTGGCCGCTCGGTCCGATCGAGGCGCTCGACGGGGACGTGCTGCTGCTCGGGGTGACGCACACGTCGAACACCACGATCCACCTCGCGGAGCAGCAGCTCGGACGCTCGCGGTTCTACCGGTACGCGAAGTCCGCGGACGGGCTGTGGGTCGAGTACCCGAACATCCCCGGCGCCAGCCACATGTTCGACGCGATCGAGCCGGTACTGCGGCCCGCGACCCGGGAGGTGCGGATCGGCCAGGCCCGCGTCCGCCGGATCCCGAAGGAGGCGGTCCTGTCCGCGACCCGCGACCTGATCGAGACCGACCCGACCGCACTGCTCTGCACCGACGACCCGACCTGCCGCTGCGCCGCCGCCCTCCAGCAGATCAGCTGACGTCGATCAGGACCTTGCCGACGACGCTGTCCTCGACCGCCGCATGGGCCTCGGCGGCCTGCGCGAGAGCGTAGTGGTGCAAGGGGATCCCGGCCTCCGGCCCGATCCGGATCGCCCCGGCCTCGACCGCCGCCGCGACGTCGCCGAGCCCGCGCGGGCGCCACGACTCCGGTGCCGTGTACAGCAGGACGAACTGCCAACGAGCATTCGGCACCATCGACGCCCGCACCGGGAGCTCCATCGTCGCGCCGCCGTCGGTCGCATACACGGCCACCGACCCGTGCGTCGCGATCACCTGGGCGTCGATCGCCGCGTTCGCCGCCGGTGACACCTCGACGATCGTGTCGACCCCGCCCGGCGCAATCGCCCGTACCTCGGCCACCACGTCCTGCCGCTTGTAGTCGATGACATGATCCGCCCCGGCGAGCGCCGCGAGGTTGCCCTTCTCCGGGCTGCTCACCGTCGTGATCACCGTCGCGTCCGACCACCGCGCGAGCTGGATCGCCGCGTTGCCGACCGCTCCCGCGCCGCCGGCGACCAGTACGGTCCGCCCGGCCAGCTTGCCCGGCCCGAGGTGAACCGGCCCGTCCTCGGTCACGGTCAGACACCGATGCGCGGTCAGGAACGGTACGCCGAGCCCGGCGCCCAGGTCGTACGACGCCGTGTCCGGCAGCGGCACCACATGCCGCACCGGCACCACGGCGTACTCCTGCGCCGTCCCACCCGCCGGCCGCTGGTACGCCGCCTCCCACAGCCACACGCGCTGCCCGCGGAGGCCCGCGTCGACGCCCTGCCCGACCGCGTCGACGTCGCCGGAGCCGTCCTGGTTCGGCACCTGCGCGGGCCGCACCGGCGTACCGGACTCGCTGCCGCGGCGCGTCTTCCAGTCGGTCGGGTTCACCCCCGACCGGTGGATCCGCACCCGCACCTCCCCAGGCCCCGGATCGGGCATCGGCCTGTCCACGAGGGTCAGGACATCGGGCTCACCGGTCACGGAGTACTCGACAGCTCGCACGCTTCCGACGTTACTCTCTTTGGTAGAGGTCAGAAACTGACCGCTATACCGTTTTAAGATCGTCCCATGACGACAAACGAGCAGACCCTGGCCCCGGAGCGCGCCGACATCCTGGACCTTCTCGCGACCCGCCGGAACTTCCTGCGGCACACGGCGCAGGGGCTGACCGACGAGCAGGCGAGCACCCGCAGTACGAAGAGCGAACTGACGGTCGGCGGGCTGATCAAGCACGTGATGACCGTCGAGCAGCACTGGGGCGAGTTCGCCCAGGGCAAGGGACAGACCGCTCCGGTCGAGTTCTCGCCCGAGGTGATCGCGGAGTGGCAGAAGCAGTTCCACTTCGTCGAGGGGGAGACGCTGGCCGACGTTCTCGCGGCGTACGAGAAGGTCGCCGCGGCCACCGAGGAGCTGGTCCGCACGCTCGACCTCGACGCGAAGTACGAGCTGCAGGAGGCGCCGTGGCAGCCGCCGGGCGTGTTCTGGTCGGTGCGGATGGCGTTCCTGCACATCGCCTCGGAGACCGCGCAGCACGCCGGTCACGCGGACATCATCCGGGAGACGATCGACGGCCAGAAGACGATGGGCTGACCCTTACGTTTTGTGATACGAGCGTGTTAATGTCCGAGTTGTCTTGACACGCTCGTGTGACAAAAGCGGAGTTGCCGTGATCGTGCTGCTGGCCGCCCTGGGGTGGGTGTTGTGCAACGTCGTGGTGCTCGTGGTCGCGCACGGGACGCTGCCGTTCGACTGGCCGGCCGCCGCATCGGACAGCCCGATCGGTCAACTGGTGAAGGCGGATCTCGGCCTCGTCGAGGTGTTCCTGCTCGGCACGCTGGTGTTCTGGATGACCCGCAAACGCCGGACGCTGAACCTCGCCGCGCGGGCACCCGAACGCTCGCTCGCCGCCCGCGAGACGACGCTGCTCCTGCTGTACGGCGCGGGCGGTCTGGTCTTCGGGTTCATTCTGGCGCGGCTGCTCGGCTGGCACCCGTTCGCGCTGCATCTGGCCGGCTCGCTGTACGGGACGCACGCGCACGTCGCCCCGGCCGAGGCGATCGTGTGGGCCGTCTACAACCTCGTCGTGTACGCCGTGATCCCGCTGCTGTACTTCCGGCGGCGGTACTCCTCGGAGGCGCTCAACCTCCGGTCCGCGAACCGGCGGGCGGACGTCGTACTGATCCTCGTGGTGCTGGCGATCGAGTCGGTCGTGCAGATCGCGGCGCTCGACCCCGGCATCTTCGAGCTCACCGGGCGGCAGTTCGCGATCGGCGTACCGCTGACGTTCGTGCTGTACCTGGCCGGCGCCGTACTGCCCGCGATGGTCTTCATCTACGCGATCCTGGTGCCGCGGTTCCTCCGGCTCACCGGTTCGGTCGCGGCGACGGTGGTGCTCGGCGGGCTGACGTACACCGCGTTGCACATCTGGGACGCGTGGACGCTCTTCAACTCACCCGGCAACGCCGTACTGTCCGTGGCGTTCCTGGTGCTGACGTACTTCGCGCCGGGCATGTTCAAGACCGTCCTCACGGTCCGCACCGGCAACGCGTGGGTCCACGTCTGGGCGTACCACGCGTTCGTCCCGCACACGCTCGTCGATACACCGAACATCGTGCACATCTTCCGCATCACCTGACCGCGCGGAGCTTGTCGAACGCCGTCGGCGGCCCGTCGTCCAGGCGCTCGCGGACGGCCGCCGCGCACTCCGCGGGGGAGAGGTGCTCCGAGTCGACCTCCACGTCGTACACGCCGTGCTCGTGGACGATCGGGAACTGTACGGCGGCCCGGCCGATCGTGCGGTTGCCGCGATCGCGTTCCCGGCGCTCCAGCTCGGGGAGCGAGCAGCGGATGCCGACGAACAGGACGGGCAGGCCTTCGAACACCGACAGGCAGTCGTCCAGCCGCCACCGCTCGCCGAGGATGTGGTCGACGACCACGTCGTTCCCGGCCGCCGCCATGCCCGCGACCGCGCGGTGGAAGCCGAGCACGGTGCGCTGGAAGATCGGCAGGAACTCGTCTTCCGTCCACTCCTGGCGGGAGCGGATGTGGTGGAAGTGGTCGATCTTCAGCAGGTACCAGGCGCCGTCCAGCGTGTCCATCAGCTGGTCGGCGATCGTGGACTTGCCGGAGCTCGACGTCCCGTTGAGCAGGATCACCCGGCCGGGTGCGGCGGGCGTGGCGTCGGTCAGTTCATGGGTCGCGGCGATCGGCACCACCCCATCATCGCCGACCATCCCGCCCACCGGCCTCCGGGTTTCCGTCAGCTGCGCTGATTGCGTGGCACCTGGAAGCGGCTCACCTGCTGCGGCCATCCGCACGCCTCCGCGATCTTCCCCGCCCAGTGCCGCGCCGCCTCCTCGTCGGCCACATCCAGTACGGCGAACCCGCCCAGGTGCTCCTTCGACTCGACGTACGGCCCGTCCGTGAACATCGGCGTACCGCCGGCCGCATCCACACTGAACACCGGCGCCTCCGGGTCCAGCCCCCCGGTGAAGATCAACACCCCCGCCTCCCGCATCTCCGCCAGCAACGGCCTCAACGCCCGCGACTTCGCCATCAACTCGTCGTCCGTATGCTCCGGAACCCACTCGTCGTTGAAGGCAACGAGGTACTCAGCCATAACGTCCTCCTCCACAGGCAGCCCAACGCCACCCTCTACCCACACCACGAACGGACCGACCCCGATCCGACACCCCTGCCGGAAACGGTACTGCCGACACCCGCCAACAAAGCCCAGCACCGCCGCGTCCACCCAAGGACGAACGGAGCGACAAGTGACCGACCAGGCAACCCGCTACCTCTACCTGACCCGCCACGCCGAGGCCCAACCCGACGAAACCGCCCTAACAGCCTCCGGCCGCCACCAGGCCGTCCTCCTCGGCCAGCGCCTACGAGACGTCCCCTTCGCCGCCATCCACCACGGACCACTCCCACGAGCAGCCCAAACAGCCCGCCTGATCACCCAACAGCTGACAACGTCCGCCCCACTCCACGAGTCAGAGCCAGCCGGCGACTACGTCCCCCACATCCCCAAGGCCGACGACCTACCACCCGGCGCAGCCGACTACCTACACCAATCCACAGCCAGGGCTGACCTGGCCAACTCGGCCCTGGAACTCTTCACAGAACCCGCAGCCGGCTCCACCGAACGACACGAACTGCTCGTAACCCACAACTTCCTGATCGGGTGGCTCGTCGGGCGCGCCATGAGCGCGCCCGACTGGCGCTGGCTCAGCCTGTCCCATTGCAACGCCGCACTGACCGTGATCCGCTACACACCAGGCCGCCTGTCATCCGTCCTCATGTACAACGACATGAGCCACCTCCCGTCCGAGCTCCGCTGGACCGGCTTCCCCGACATGCCGCTCAGCTAGCCGTCAGCCGGGAACTTGACACCCGTGTTGCTGTGGCAGCGGTAGCCGTTGGGGTTTTTTGTGGAGGTACTGCGGGTGGTAGCGATGTCGCCACGGCGATAGAAGGCGACACCGGTGCTCGCTGTGGCGGATGATTACCACGTGCGTGGTGAGCGAGCCGAGGTCCCTGGGTGGATTCCAGGTGTGCTGGGCGGCGTCCTGTTCGGGGTGGCGATGGGTGTATTCACCAAGCACGACGGGTCGAGTTGGACCGCGGCCGGCGGCGGGGCGATTGTCACGGGCTTCCCCTTCGGATTGGTGATGGGCTGGTGGAGCGCCAGGTGGCAACGGGGGATGAAGGACGCTGAAGGCGGCATACCGGATGAGAAGGCTCGCCTGGCCCATCGCGCTCGGCGACGTGTCGCGTTGCTCGGCGATGCCCGCCCTGAGGCACTGCAGTAGGGGGGAGCAGCATCAACCAGGCTATGGGACAGGAGCTCTTGGTCCGGCTGACAAGCCGCTCAACAGCGTCCCCTTGACGGTCATACCGCCCGGGCTCCATGAGCCGCACACCGCAGACGGCGACTCCTGGATCCGAGCGGGTTCCGGGTCCTTCGCGAGCCGCTTCCGTATCGGGTGATGCCGTGAGCCCGGCCTTCGGTCGACAGCCCCTTGCCAGGCGCCGCTGCTTGCCGCACGCGTCGCAGGAAGACCTGCCGCGGAGACCGTTGATCTCGTTTCGTGACGGGGTTTGCAGGTTCCTGCAGATCTCTCCGCAGCAACTTGCCCTGCGCCATTACGGCAGCTCAGATAGTCATCGGTATCACCGTTCGACCAACTTCTGTCAGCAAGGAGCGCCGCCCCAATGCTCACTCACAAACGATTAATACGCATCGCGGTTGTCGCTTCGGTTGCGTGTCTCGGTCTCACGCCGCCCGCCAATGCAGCACCGCAGACCCAAACTCCGCATGATCAGACCTGCTCA
This sequence comes from Kribbella sp. WER1, assembly GCF_054189145.1. Classification (NCBI taxonomy): domain Bacteria; kingdom Bacillati; phylum Actinomycetota; class Actinomycetes; order Propionibacteriales; family Kribbellaceae; genus Kribbella; species Kribbella sp. WER1. Next base: position 6,264,136 of record NZ_CM135186.1, read on the forward strand.
GACGTGGCCGTCGGTACCGGAGCGTGCCTGACCTCGATCGTCATCGGCGACATCGATCCGACCGTGGCGGCCGTCTCACAAGCACTCCTGCGCGGAGAGACCGCAAAGGCCCACTACTTCGTCGCGCAGCGCGGCCGCACCCGGGCCGACGCATTGCAGACAACACTGGAGAAGCTGCTGAGAACACCGCCCGAACGCCTGCCCGTCGTCAGCGTGCCGCCGCCGGCACCGCGCGCGGTGACCTCGCTGTCCAACACCACCAAGGGATATCCCACGTACTTGTGGTGCGGATCGTCAGGCTGTTCCGAGATCGGCAAGTCGTTGCTGGAGATTCGCACCTATCTGGACGAGTATCCGACCGTCTCCATGTCAGGCGACTTCGAGGTGGTCAGAGGCCCGCGCGTCGACATCACGAAGCTGGAATGCCTGGCACGGTACGATCGAAACAACTTGCCTGATAGCACGGTGCACACCTGGCAGAACTGCAACAACGCGGCCGTCGGTGGATTCACGTGGCGAGTCCCGATCGACACCGAGAGGTGGCACCAAGGCGGGACGAACGGCGCGAAGTACTACAACGAAGCACGCATCACGTTGAAGATCGAGACCCGCGGCTACCCCACCGCCGGCCCCATGAACATGCAAACGCCGCGTTGGACCATCCCGGCGCACGGAGGACAGCCGACCTTCCCCTAAAGTCGGATGCCAATCACAGTTCAGCCGGACCTTGGCGGAGGCGATCCAGTGGATGCGGAACAGCGAGCAGCGGCGCAAGCTCAACTGAACGTCTACAGCGTGCTCGAGCAGGTCCCAGAACGGCTTCCGGAGCTGCTCGCTCTTATCCGGGCCGACCGCAGCGAGGGCAGCGATCTCAGCGAGATCAAGGCCGAGGTCGCCACCCTCTTCGGCTGCGATCTCGACGCCGCCGACGCTGTCCTCGGCATCCAGCTCCTCCGCTTCCGCCCCAGCGCGCAGAAGGCTATAACCGAGCGGGCAGCAGAACTTCGTACCTATCTCGCTGCAGACTGAAACCACCGGACGCGCATCGGGAAGCGCAATCTCGCCCCGTCTGCAGCAGATGCAATTCCCCGGGGTCCCATGCGGGGTCCAGCGACGGTCTGCCCAGTAGTGCGTGCCGGCGCGAGGAGTTGGCCGGCGACGAACCCGGTCGGGGGACGGCCAGCAAAACCGCAGGTCACGGGCTTGCGGCACTGCCGCTGCCTGAGGAGCTGATCGAGAGCGATACGGCCTGAAGCAGGTGCGGCCCTGCGCGTGCGTACCACGGACGGGTCTCGCTGGTACGCACGCGCGATGTACTAGTCGTCGGCGGGGAACGGTACGCCCGTGTTGCTGTGGCAGCGGTAGCCGTTGGGGTTTTTGTGGAGGTACTGCTGGTGGTAGTCCTCCGCGTAGTAGAACGTGGTGGCGGGGGCGATCTCGGTGGTGATGTCGTCGTAGCCGAGGGGCTTGATGACGGGGGCGTAGAGGTCGCGGGTGCGTTCGGCTTCGGCGCGTTGGGCGTCGGTGGTGTAGTAGACGGCCGAGCGGTACTGGGAGCCGAGGTCGTTGCCCTGGCGCATGCCCTGGGTCGGGTCGTGGGTTTCCCAGAAGACCTTCAGCAGGTCGGTGAAGGTGGTCTTGGTGGGGTCGTAGACGACCCGGACCGCCTCCGCGTGGCCGGTGCGGCCGGTGCAGACCTCTTCGTACGTCGGGTTCGGGGTGTAGCCGCCCGCGTACCCGACGGCGGTGGTGTAGACGCCGGGCTGCTGCCAGAAGATCTCCTCGGTACCCCAGAAGCAGCCCGTGCCGAACCAGACCTCCTCGAAGCCCTCGGGGGCGGCGGCGGTCTGCGGCGTGTGCAGGACGATGTTCTCGTCGGGTACGGCGAAGCCGGGGGCCGGCCGGCCGGGCAGCGCGGCCTGCGGCTCGACCATGGCGGTGTTGCGGGTGAAGAACGACATTCTCACGCCTCTCGCAGTCTGACTCTGATAGTCTCCCAACGCTCCCGGTAAGCCCAACCTTCCCTGCACCCCTTACGGCACGATGACGTGCGGACCTGTCGGCGCGGCGGGCTCGGCGAGTGGTGGCGGATGCCCAGGCCATCACAATCTCGCGATTCGCCGAGTCTCCCGCGTGGGCGCGGCGGCCGGGGCCGATTGTGATGGCCTGGGGATCCGCGATCACGCGATCATCACGCCGGCCCGCCGAGTGGGGCCTGCCGTGGTCAGCGAGTCGTACGAGGCGGCCACCCGACGAACGCCGTCGCGCAGAGCGTCCTCCGCCAGCGTGAACGGGAGGCGGATGAAGGACTCGAGGCCGCCGTCGGGGGAGAAGCGGGAGCCGGCCACCAGGAGGGCGCCGTTGCGCTGGGCGACGCCGACAAGGCTCGACCCGACCGGTTCCGGCAGCTCGCACCACAGCGACAACCCACCCGACGGCAGCCGGAACTTCCACGACGGCAACTCCTCCGTGACGGCGGCGGCAAGCGCATCCCGGCGACGAGCCAGCACCGTACGGCGGTCCGGGAGCAGTGTGGAGCGCCGTCGCAGCAGGTCCGCGACCACGAGCTGTTCCAGCACCGGCGCCCCGAGGTCCAGCGACGCCCGCGCGTCCAGCACCCGCGCCACCAGCGCCTCCGGCACCCGCATCCACCCGATCCGCAGCCCGCCCCAGAACGACTTGCTCACCGACCCGACGGTGATCACCCCGTCCGGGTCGTACGTCGCGAACGGCGGCGGCATCTCCTGCCCGTCCAGCGACAGCTCGAACAGTGTCTCGTCCACGATCGCCGTCGTCCGGGACCGCGCGAACGCCCGCGCCAGCCGCTGCCGGTCCGCCGCCGGCATCAGGAAACCGGTCGGGTTCTGGAAGTCCACGACCAGCCACGCGGCCCGCGGCGCCGTCTGCCGGATGGTTGCTTCCAGCAACGGCAGGTCCCAGCCGCCGGGCGACATCGGGACCGCGACCACCCGGCAGCCGCTGCGCCGGATCGCGTCCACCGAGTTCGGGTGCGTCGGGCTCTCGGTGAGTACCCGGTCGCCGATCTGGGTGGTCGCCCGGACGGCGATCGACGTCGCCGCGAGCGCTCCGGCGGTGACGATGATCTGATCCGCGGTGGTCGGCAGGCCGCGTTCGCAGTACGCCGCCGCGATCTCGGCCCGCAGTACCGGCAGGCCTTGCGGGTGATAGCCCGGTGTCGCCAGGTGCAGCGGCAGTTCGAGAGCCGCGGCCGCCACCGCCGTACTGATGCCGGGCACCGCCGCGGGCGCCGCGCAGGTGAAGTCGTACAGGCCCTCGGTGTCGATGCCCGGCGCGTGGTGCCGCCCGAGTTCGGGCTCGACCTTCGACGGCAGTGCGGTCACGCTGCCGGACCCGCGCCGGCTGGTCAGGTACCCGCTGTCGCGCAGTTCGCGGTACGCCGACGCGACCGTCGTCCGGCTGACCCCGAGCGCCTCGGTCAGCTCGCGCTCGCTCGGCAGCCGGGAGCCGGGCATGATCCGCCCGTCCGCGATCAGCAACCGGAGCCGTTCGGCGAGCACGCGGTACGCCGGACCGGGACCGCCGGACCATTCGCCGAGCAGGCCGGTCAACGTACTGGCGGGGAGATAACGGGCTTGCATGCAGTCCACTATTGCGCAATTGGCTATCGAATACCAGGCCACTTCCTCCGGACACTGGAGCATGTGACCGCCACCTCCGACGCCGCCCCGCGCCAACTCGCCCCGATCAACCCGATCCAGCAACTGAAGGCGGGCCATCTCCCGCGCCGCCTGGTGCAGCTGTACGTCGGCCTGTCGCTGTACGGCGCCTCGATGGGCCTGATGATCCAGGGCAACCTCGGCCTGGACCCGTGGGACGTGTTCCACTCCGGCATCACCAAACACATCCCGGTCAGCTTCGGCACCGTGGTGATCGCGATCAGCTTCGTCGTCCTGCTCGCGTGGATCCCGCTGCGGCAGTGGCCCGGGCTCGGCACGATCAGCAACGCGATCGTCATCGGCCTGGTCACGGACCTCACGCTGGCCACGGTCGACCGGCCGCACGCGCTCTGGCTGCGGATCGTGTTCATGCTCGCCGGCGTCGTACTGAATGCGCTGGCCGGCGCGCTCTACATCGGCGCGCAGTTCGGCCCGGGTCCGCGCGACGGGCTGATGACGGGCCTGGTACGCCGTACCGGCCTGAGCGTCCGGCTGGTCCGGACGACCCTGGAGCTGACCGTCCTGGCCACCGGATTCCTGATGGGCGGCTCGATCGGCGTCGGCACGGTGGTGTACGCGCTGTCGATCGGGCCGCTCGTCCACATCCTGCTGCCGATCTTCACGGTCCGCCTCAAGCAGACCGCCTAGCCGACCGGCTCGAGTTCGCGTTCGTCGTCCGGCGCGCGGACCTTCACGCGGCGCGGCCACCAGGCGCGGCGGCCGAGCAGTGCGATCACGCTCGGCACCAGGAAGCTCGACATCACGAACGCCGAGATCACGATGCCGGCCGCGACCGAGAACCCCATCTCGGTGAGCAGCGCCATCCCGGCCAGCATCAGCGACGAGAACGTCCCGGCCAGGATCAGCCCGGCCGCCGCGACCGACGGTCCGCCGTGCTCGATCGCCCGGTCGGCCGCGGTCCGTGGATCGGTGCCGCGCTCGGCCTCCTCGCGGAGCCGGGCGATCATCAAGATGTTGTAGTCGGTGCCGATGGCAACGACGAACAGGTACAGCATGATCGGCAGCGAGAACGTCACGCCCGGGTGCCCGGCCGCGCCCTGGAAGACGAACACGGTCGCGCCGATCGAGCTGAAGAAGCTCAGCACCACCGCGAGCATCAGGATCACCGGCGCGACCAGCGACCGCAGCAGCAGCGCGAGGATGATCGCGATCAGCCCGCCGGCGACCGGGAAGATCACCGACAGGTCCCGGCTGTTCGCGGCCCGGATGTCCGCGTACGACGCGGTCACGCCGCCGAGCAACGTCGTCGTACCGTCCGGGGCCTCGGTGTGGGCGGCGGCGCGAAGCTTGCCGTCGACGAGATCCAGCGAGGCGTTCGCGTACGGCGCATCCTTGAGTACGACGTTGAGCTGGGCAACGGTCTTGTCCTTGTTGAGCAGCGCGACGCTGCCGTCGGCGCCCGCCGGAAGAACCCCGCCGACGCCGTCGACCTTCGCCAGTTTCCCGGCGTACGTCGTGAGCTCAGCCTGGTCGAGCGGCGTACCGTCGGTGCTCCGGACGTACACCGTGGTCGGGTTCAGCGCGCCGGCCGGGAAGCCTGCCTGCAGGTCCTTGATCGCGCGCGCCGACTCCGTACCGTCCGGGAGCTGGCTGAACGCGTCGTAGTCGACCTTCATCCCGAGCGACCCGAGCGCGAGCACCACCATCACACCGCCGGAGATCGCCGCGACCACGCCCGGGCGGCGGGCGGTGAACGTACCGAGCCGCTTGAACATCGCGCCCTTCGGCGTCCGCTGCCAGGACTTCGACGGCCAGAACACCTTCGGGCCGAGCAGCGACACGACCGCCGGGATCAGCGTGATCGCCGCGAACGCCATCACCGCGACCGCGATTGCCAGCCCCGGGCCGAGGCTCTTGAACCCGCCGAACACCGCGAGCAGCAGCGCGCTGAACGCGACGATGATCGCGCCGGCCGCGGACACGATCACCTCGGCGACGCGCGCGACCGCGTTGATCAGTGCTTCCTTCGGTTCCTCGCCGGCCCGGAGCCGTTCGCGGAACCGGAACAGCAGGAACAGGATGTAGTCCGTGCCGACGCCGTACAGCACGACGGTCAGGATCGTCTGCAGATCCTGGGTGACCTGCAGGCCGGTCGCCTTCGCGACCAGCGCGATCAGGCCGGGCGCGATCGCGGACACGAGGCCGACGGTCAGGATCGGCAGGAATGCGGCGACCGGGCTGCGGTAGATCACCAGCAGCAGGCCGACGATCAGGACCACGGTCGCGATCCCGACCACGATCAGCGCGTTGTCGAACGCGTCCTGGTTGTCGAGCATCAGCGCCGCGTCGCCGGTCACGCCGTACTCCAGATCGGCGCCGGTCAGCGCGGAGCCGGTCACGTCGCGGATCTTCTGTACGGCGTCCAGCACCGGCTGCTCGTCCGCCGTACCCTTCAGTCCGACGCTGACGATCTGGACCTGCTTGTTCTCCGAGACGGCCTGCGGGCCGGTGACCGCCGCGGTCACCCGGTCGATCTTCGCCGCGGTGATCTTGGCCGCGAGCTCGGTGATCCTCGCCTGGTCGGCAGCCGTCAGTACGCCGCCCGCGTTGCGCTTGACGACGATGCTCGCGGTCGCGTCGTTCGTCTGCCCGAACGCGGTCGCGGCCAGCTTCTGCGCCTGCACCGACTCGTACTTGCTCGGCAGCAGCTCCGCCTGGTCCTTCGTGGTGACATCCGCGAGCGTCGGCGCGAAGGCGATCACGGCCACCGCCGCGACCACCCACGCGGCGATCACCTTCCACGGGTTCCGGACGACGAAGCGCCCCAGTCTGGTGAACATCCCTCAACCCCTCCGTGCGGGATTCTCTACCTGCCGGTCGGTAGGTAAACTACCTGCCGACCGGTAGGCAAGGGAAGGTGAGAAGGTGGTGACGTGCAGCACGCGACCAGTCCCCGCGACACCAAGACCGAGATCCACCGCGCCGCGGTGCATCTGTTCTCCACCCAGGGCTACGAGAAGACCAGCCTCCGGGAGATCGCCGAACAGGTCGGTATCACCAAGGCGTCGCTGTATTACCACTACTCGTCCAAACAGGAGCTCCTGCGCGCGATTGCCGGCACCTTCCTCGACGACGTCTTCGCCGTACTGCGGCAGGTCGACGACGTGCCGTGGTCCCCGGAGAAGGAACGCGAACTGCTCGCCGCTTACATCGAGGTGGTCGTCGCGCACCGTTCGACCGGGCCGACGTTGATGCGCGACATCGCCGCCGTGCTGGCTGCGTTCGGGGACGACCTGGATGATCTGATCGCGCAGTCGCGGCGGTTCCAGGCGTGGCTCGCGGGGCCGGATCCGACACCGGCTGATCGGTTGCGCGCCGCTGCGGCCGTGGAGACGGTCGGCGCGGCGATGTCGGCCGAGCTGCAGCCCGGCGTGAGCGACGCCGACGTACGAGCAATCCTCCTCGACGCGGCGACGGCCGTGCTCGCTCGACGCGGCACCCCGCTCAGCTCGTGAGGACCTATCGCTTCACGGCGTTGCTGTGGGTGTACCCCGGCGAAGCCGCGTGGCACTTCGTCACGGTGCCGGAGCACATCAGCGACGAAATCACCGACCTGACGGAAGGCCACCGCCGCGGCTTCGGCTCGGTCCGCGTCGAGGTGACAGTAGGCGGGAGTAGTTGGCGCACGTCCGTCTTCCCCACCAAGGAAGGCACGTACATCCTCCCGATGAAGAAGCCGATCCGCACCGCCGAAAACCTGACCGAGGGCACACCAGCAGCCATCCACCTCAAACTCACCAACCTCTAACCACCAGGTCAGCCCCCTCAACACCAACCCACCACGCCCCGCGTCCGCCCCGCGTCCGCCCCGCGTCCGCCCCGCGTCCGCCCCGCGTCCGCCTACGGCTCGCCCGGCGCCCGGCGCCCGCCCGGCGCCCGCGCCACGACCGCCCGACGCTCGCCCCACGACGACCGCCCCACGACCGCCCGGCGCCCGCGCCATGACCGCTCGCCGGCGGGCGGGGTGCTCAGGCGGCGCTCGAAGGGGCGCTTGTTCCGCGCCTCCCGCGCGTGCCCGCTGCGCCTCCCGCGCGTGCCCGCTGCGCCTCCCGCGCGTGCCTGCCGGGCCGCCTGCTTGTGTCGGCTGTGCCGCTTGCTTGTGCCGCCTGTGCGGTCAGCGGCCTTCTTTGCCGGGGGTTTTGCGTTGGGTTTGGGTGTCGGTCTGGCGCCGGTTGCCGTCTTCGCTGCCGCCGGCGCGGGTCGCGGCGGTGACATGCTTGCCCGACACGTGGGTAAGCGGCCGCTGGCTGGTCGCCTGAAGCCGCGCAGCCTGATCAAGACCGTCCCCAGCCGACCGTTCTCCCTGCCCACCCTTCGCAGGCTGCTTCGGATCCCCGCCGGACTGCCCACCCTGCTCAGCCACCCGCTGCGGCTTCTGCGGGTTGGCCCCGGTCTGCTGTGGGTTGGCCCCGGTCTGCTCCGCGCCCGCACCCGGCTGCTGTGGGTTGGCGCCGGACTGCTCCGCGTTCACGGTCGACTGTTGCGGGCCAGTGGACGTCTCCGCAGTAGCCTCCGCCGCGGGCTGCTCAATCTCGCCAGCTTCGCGCTCACCCTCACCGGTCTCGCGTTCGCCGGCCGCGAGTTCGCCCTCGCCGGTCTCGGCCGCGACCGGCTCGGCGCCTGTCTCGCTGGTCGCCTCGTTCGGTGCCAGATCGCTGGAGTCGAACTCCCGGTTCCCGGCCGCCGACTCGAACCATTCACGCGACCTCGGCGACTGCCCACCCTGCTCCGTCACCGCAGCCGGGTTCTCGACCTCGCCACCCGGGACCGCCACCTCACCAGTCTCACCAACGGCCGCCGCTTCCCCGTCCTCACCGACCGCAGCCTCACCCGTGTCCTCCCCAACCACGGGCTCACCGGTGTCCTCACCAACAGCAGGCCCGCCAGCGTTCTCGCCAACCGCAGCCTCACCAGTGTTCTCACCAAGCGTGGGTTCACCAGTGTTCTCGCCAACCGCAGGCTCGCCAGTGTTTTCCCCGAGTGCCGGCTCACCTGTGTTCTCGCCAACCGCAGGCTCGCCAGTGTTCTCGCCGAGCGCAGGCTCGCCAGTGTTCTCGCCGACGGCAGGTGTTTCGTTCTGGTTTTCTTCGAGGGCTCGCGGGTTTTCGACCTCGGGGCCTTCGACCTGCGGAGTCTGTCCGAGCTCCGCCTGCAGCTGCTGGACGCGCGTCTCGAGCATCTCGCGCAGCTGCGCCTGCAGCCGGAGGTTCTCCTCCATCACCGAGATCGTTTGCGCCTGCTGATCGATGGTCGCCTGCAGAGACTGGATCTGGGCCGACATCTGCTCGTTCAGCTGCGCCGCAGCCGCCGTCTGCTGCGGAGCCTGCTGGACCTGCGCCTGCTGCCCCTGCTGCTGACCCGGCACATTCTGGAACCGCCCCTGCGGCCGGAACACCTCATCCATCCGCCCCGACGCGAGCGCCGCCAGATCCGACCGGTTGATCGTCGACCGCCCGATCGCATACCGCACCGACGGATCCGTCCGCTTCACGTCCCGCGCCGCCTGCGTGAACGCCGCCTTCAGCATCTTCGTGCCCTGCCGGGTGTTGCGCCACCGCGAGTACCGGTTCGCGATCCGGCGCAGCGGGTTCCTGGTCGGGGCAGGGGTGGACGTCCGCGCGGAGAGGTCCTGGCCGAGCTGCTGCGACACCGCGCCGTACCGATCGGGCCCGAACTGCGCGTCCACATGAGTACCGGCCAGCATCTGCAGGTCGGCGCGGGTCACGTGCGCGCGGCCGATCTGCTCGCGGACGGCGGGATCCATCCGCTTGACGTCCCGGGCCGCCTGCGCGTACGCCGCCTTCAGCGTCTTGGTACCGCGACGAGTCGTGTTCCACCGCGAGAACCGCTGGCGGATGCCCCGCGGGTTCTCCGGGTAGGACTGGCTCATGAGGTCTCCTAGTCGATGTACACGGCGTAGTTGACCCCGACAGACGTCGTCAGCGGGTCCTTGCTGGGCCTCGTGCTGTACAGGTGGATCTGCGCGCCCGGCCGCAGCCAGACGGCGAGATGCCGACGGCCAGTCCCGGCGCCGGGCTCCCACTCGTCGGCGAACGTCGGGCTGCTCTCGTCACCGACGTAGTCGGGCTGCCCCCAGTGCCGGGTCGCGAGCGCGAGGTGGTCCGGCCAGTGCGCGTCCAGGCCGGCCTCGGCGGCGGCGATGTCGCTCGGGCCGATCTCGTACGCCGACCAGCCGCTGTCCGGGCAGTCCGGGAACGCGAGCCCGTCGAACACGATCATCGTGGTCCCGCGCCGGGTGGTGAATCCCCAGGAGACCATGTCGGCGGCGATCACCTCGCCGGCCTGCAGCGGCCACGGCTGCCAGGACGTCCGGCCCATCACCCGGTGCACCAGCGCGCGCACGACCTCCGGCCCGGCCTCGTCGCCGTCCGGACCCGCGATCACGGTCCAGTCCGGGATCTCGGCGAGGTCCGCCATCGCCAGGTCGTCCTGGTCGAGCGGCCTGTCCTGCGTCTTCATCCGGCGCCGTCGTCCTTCCTGCCCGGTCCCACCGTGGGTCTCCTGCGAGCAACCGTAGGCGGCCGGTGGGTCATTCCGCCAGCCGGTAAGACGTACCTGTGGACAACCGGGTTCCGCCGATCCACCGGGCTGTGGACGGGCTGCGGGACTCCAGCAGACCAGGCCGTACGCTGGTCCGGTGAACACCGAACACCAGTACGGCTTCGAGACACTTGCCATCCACGCCGGGAACGAGCCTGACCCGACGACCGGAGCGGTGGTGCCGCCGATCTACGCGACCAGCACCTACAAGCAGGACGGCGTCGGCGGCCTGCGCAACGGCTACGAGTACTCCCGGTCGGCGAACCCGACCCGGACGGCGCTGGAGGAGTGTCTGGCGGCGATCGAGGCGGGCACCCGCGGATTCGCGTTCGCCAGCGGCCTGGCCGCCGAGGACACGCTGATCCGGTCGGTGTGCGCGCCCGGCGACCACGTGGTGTTCCCCGACGACGCGTACGGCGGCACGTTCCGGCTGTTCTCCCGCGTCCTGAGCAACTGGGGCGTCGAGCTGACCCCCGCCGCGGTCACGCACCCGGAGGCGATCCGGGCCGCGATCCAGCCCGGCCGGACCAAGGTCGTCTGGCTGGAGACCCCGACGAACCCGCTGCTGAACGTCGCGGACATCGCGATCGTGGCACAGATCGCGCACGACGCCGGCGCGCTGCTCGTCGTCGACAACACGTTCGCCTCGGCGTACCTGCAGCAGCCGCTCGAGCTCGGCGCGGACGTGGTTGTGCACTCGACGACGAAGTACATGGGCGGGCACTCCGACGTGGTCGGCGGCGCGCTGGTGGTCCGGGACGCCGAGCTGGCGGACAAGATCGCCTTCCATCAGAACGCGATCGGCGCGGTCGCGGGCCCGTTCGACTCCTGGCTGGTACTGCGGGGCATCAAGACGCTCGGGGTCCGGATGGACCGGCACAGCGACAACGCCGAGAAGGTCGTGGAGTTCCTGCAGCGGCACAACTCTGTCAGCCAGGTGCTGTACCCGGGCCTCGACGGGCACCCGGGACACGAGACGGCCGCGAAGCAGATGAAGCGGTTCGGCGGAATCGTCAGCTTCCGGGTCACCGGCGGTGAGGCGCAGGCGCTGGACATCTGCAACAAGGCGGAGGTCTTCACGCTCGGCGAGTCGCTCGGCGGCGTCGAGTCGCTGATCGAACACCCCGGCAAGATGACGCACGCCTCGGTCGCCGGCACCCCACTGGAGGTCCCCGCGGACCTGATCCGCCTGAGCGTAGGCATCGAGACGATCGACGACCTGCTCCAGGACCTGGACCGCGCCCTCTCCTGACCCCACACCCCGGGCGTTTCGCTCGGGAGCCTCGCCTCAGGTCAACACGAGGGGATATCCGCTCGTGTTGGGGGTTATCTGCTGGTACTAGACCGGAGAACCCCCAACATGAGGGGATATCCCCTCATGTTGCGGGCGGGGGCAGAGGGCAGGCGGGCGGGGAGAGGGCGGGGACAGAGGGGCAGGCGGCAGGCGGGCGGGGGCCGGGACAGGCGGTACGGGACAGGCGGGCGGGACAGGCGGTACGGGGGCAGCGGCAGGGGGCAGGGCAGGGGGCAGGGCAGGGGGCAGGAGAGTTTGCGGAACGGCGGTGGAAAGGGGAGTGCGGTGAGCCTGGTCGTGGCGGTCGACTTCGGGTCGACGTTCACCAAGGCGGTGGCGGTGGACTCCGGGTCAGGGGAGTTGGTGGCGCGGGCCGAGCACCGGACGACCATCGACACCGACGTCATGGACGGGTGGCACGCCTGCCGGGCCGTGCTGGAGGAGGCCGACCGCGGGGTCCGGGACGCCGAGGTGCTGGCCTGTTCGAGTGCGGGCGGCGGGCTGCGGATCGGTGTCGTGGGCAACGAAGAGCTGGTCACGGCGGAGGCGGGGAAGCGGGTCGCGCTGTCCAGCGGCGGGCGGGTGGTGGCGGTCGTCAGCGGCGGGCTTACCGCGACCACCCAGAAGGAGCTGCGCAAGGACCGCCCCGACGTCGTCCTGCTGCTCGGTGGGACCGACGGCGGCAACTCGGCCGTCCTGCTGCACGCCGCGGACACGCTCGCGAAGTACAACTGGCGGAAACCGATCGTTGTCGCGGGCAACATCGACGCGCGGGACGAGATCGCCGCGACGCTGACCGCGGCCGGCGTACCGCACGTACTGGCGGGCAACGTTGTACCGGAGATCGGGGTGTTCGCGCCGGACAGCGCGCGGGCCGCGATCCGGGAGATGTTCCTGGCGCATGTGATCGGCGGCAAGAACCTGTCCCGGGACCCGGCGTTCGCGCGGATGGTCCGGGCCGCGACGCCGGACGTCGTACTGCGCGGCGTCGAAGTGCTCGCGGGGTTGCACGGCGACGTCGCGGTCGTCGACATCGGCGGCGCCACCACCGACGTGCACTCGGTGATCGAACTCGACCCCGAGGACGCGAACCTCGGCCGCGAGGTGGTCGCGACGCATCCCGTCACACGGACCGTCGAAGGCGATCTCGGGATGCGCTGGAGCGCCGTACCGGTGGTCGACGCGGGCGCCGAGGCCGGGCTGATCGCCGACGTCGACGGCACCCGCGCGGCCGCGGAGCGGCGGCGCGCGGATCCGGCGTACCTGCCGGCCGATCAAGGCGAGGCGGCGTACGACGAGACGCTCGCAAGTGTCGCCGCGACGGTCGCGCTGCGGCGGCACGCGGGACGGCAGCGGATCGTGTTCGGCCCTGGCGGGCGGGTGATCGAGCGGTCCGGCAAGGATCTGCGCGAGGTGGATCTGCTGGTCGGATCGGGCGGCGTACTGCGGCACAACCCGCCGGAGGTGGCCGCGCGGGTCCTCGGCGCGATCGGGACCAACGCGCAGGAGGAAGGCTGGCTGGTGCCGGAACGCGCGGAGGTCTGCGTCGACGCGGACTACGTACTCGCCGCCGTCGGGCTGCTCGCCGACGACGCGCCGACGGCCGCGGAAGGGCTGGCCGCCCACATTCATGGAACGGCCCGCGCCGGGCACTAGTCTCATGACGAGGGAGGTCGGATGAGCGACGTGGGGCGGGACGAGCAAACGACGCCGGACGAGGCGGACGACAGCGCGGCGGATACGCCGTCGAACGTCGTCCCGGCGTCCGAGCCACAGGTGGCCGACACGGGACGGCGTGGCCGGGTCGATCCCGGGGTGACGCCGGCGATGGAGATCGCAAGCGCCTGGGCCTGGCGGTTCCTGGTGATCGTGGCGGCGGTCGGCGTGATCGGGTACGCGGTCCGGTACCTGTCCGAGGTCGTCGTACCGGTGACCGTCGGCGTGCTGCTCACCGCGCTGCTCGTCCCGGTCACGAAGGGCCTGCAGAAGCTCCGGGTCCCGCGCGGACTCGCCGCCGGGATCACCGTCATCGCGACGCTCATCGTCGTCGCCGGACTGCTGACGCTGGTCGGGACGCAGATCGCCGGGCAGTTCGAGGACCTGTCCAAGCAGGTCGGCGAGGGCGTCCAGAAGCTGCGGGACCTGGCCCGGATCAACTTCGGGCTGACCGACAGCGACATCACCAACCTGTTCAAGCAGATCCAGAAACAGATCACGTCCGGCGGCGCGCTCGGACAGCAGGCAGCGGCGGTCGGTACGACGGCGACGCACGTGGTGGCCGGGCTGTTCATCTCGCTGTTCTGCCTGTTCTTCTTCCTGTACCAGGGCGAGCAGATCTGGGCCTGGCTGGTCCGGCTGTTCCCGCGCCGCGCCCGCGACAAGACGGACTCGTCGGGCCGTCGGGCGTGGGTGTCGTTGACCGCATTCGTCCGCGCGACCGTGATCGTCGCCGCGGTGGACGCGATCGGCATCTCGCTCGGCGCCGCGATCCTCGGCCTGCCCCTGGTCAGCGCGATCGGCATCCTGGTCTTCGTCGGCGCGTTCATCCCGGTCGTCGGCGCCCTGGTCAGCGGCATCGTCGCCGTCCTCGTCGCACTGGTTGCCAAGGGCCCCATCATCGCGATCGTGATGCTCGCGATCGTGATCGGCGTACAGCAACTGGAAGCCCACGTCCTCCAGCCGTTCCTCCTCGGCCGCGCCGTCAGCGTCCACCCTCTCGCCGTCATCCTCGCGATCGCCACCGGCGTCGTCATCGCCGGCATCGTCGGCGCCCTGGTAGCCGTCCCCACCGCCGCCGTCCTGAACGCCATCGTCAACCACCTGGCCGGCAACGACCCCGACCCCGAACCCCCACGAAGACGCCGCCCGATACCCGTCGAGGACTGATCAGCCGAGCTGCGGGAACGCCTCGACCCCACAGCCGGGCACAGCGCCGCGGAAGCCTGAGCCGCGGCCAGGTCCGAAGAACAGGAGACGCCGCCGGGTCGAAGCCCGGCGGCGTCTGAGAGCGTTGGGAGGCGGCGTCAGCCCTTGCCGATGCCCTTGTCCGGGTTCTTCTGCTGACCGTGGTGCTGCTCGGTCGGCTGCTGGGCCTGCGGGGTGGTCTGCCCCTGCCCGCCGGTGGCCTGCCCGGCCGGCGCGACCGCACCAGCCGCGTGAGCCGCCATCCGGGCCTGGGCTCCGCTCTGGATGGCCTGAGCCGCCTGCAGCCGGATGTTCTCCGGTGCGGTGGCCTGCACCTGGCTGAAGTTCTGGCTCAGCTGCGTCGCGTCCTTCGCGGTGGCCTGCGGCATGTCCTTGTCGAACTTCATCGCCGCGAGAGTCGCCCGAGCGCCTTCGGAGGCGATCGTGACCCGGGTCTTCTGCGTCTTCAACCAGCGCGTCACCTTGTCGCGCAGGTTCTTGCCCGCGGTCTTCAGGTCACCGGGGATCTGCTTCACACCGTCGCGGATGTCGGTTCCCATGTCCTTCAGGTCGCGGCCGAGAAGCTTGGTCTCCTCCTTCATGTCGCGACCGAATGCCACAGCTCCCCGGCCGGCCTCCCGCGCCTTGTCCCGGCCTGCCTCGAGGAGGCCGACAGCGCCCTGGGCAAGCTCCGAGCCGGTGTCGAGCGCGCTGTTGCCGAGCGCGCGGCCCTTCGTGGCCAGTGCCGACTGGCTCAGACGCTCGGCCTGCTGGGTGTAGAGCGCGTGCACCCGGACGGTGATGGTCTCGACCTTCTGACTCAGCTTGTCCTTCAGCGGAACGTGCTGTGCGCGCTGGATCAGCCGGTCGACCTCGCTTTTCTGCAGTTGCGCGATCGCGGCCAGGTTCTCCCAGCTCTCCGGAGACAAGGAGCCGATCCGGTCGAGGGCTTCACCCCAGTTGGCGCGCTGAGGGCTTTCGGTGGGTTGCGTCATCTCTCGCTCTCCTAGTCGATGTAGACCGCGTAAGTGACGCCCACCGCTTCGGTCAGCGGATCCCGCGTCGGCTTGCTGCTGAACAAGTGGAACTGCGCGCCCGGGCGGACCCAGACGGCCAGATGACGCCGGTCGGCGCCCGCGCCCGGCGCCCACTCGTCCAGGAAGGTGGGACTGCTGTCGTTGCCCACGTAGTCGGGCTCGCCGAGGTGCTTGCGGGTCAGGTCGAGCATCGCCGGCCAGTGCGCGTCGAGTCCGGCCTCGGCAGCCGGAATGTCGTCGGGGCTGATGCGGTACGCCGACCAGCCGCTGTTCCGAGTGTCCGCGAAGGCCAGGCCCGGAAACACGACAATGGTGCTGCCACGCTTGGTGGTGAAGCCCCACGAGGCCAGCACGTTGTCGATCTTCTCGCCCGGCTCCAGCGGCCACGGCTGCCAGTCGGTGGCCGATGTGACCCGCTGGACGATCGCGCGTACTACCTCGGGCCCGGTCTGGTCGTTGTCCGGTCCGGCGATCGGGCTCCAGTCGCCGATCTCGGCGAGGTCGGCGATCGCCAGGTCGTCCTCGTCGAGTGGCCTGTCCTGCGTCATCATTTCCGGGCTTGTTCCTTCCGTGGGTGCTCAAGCCGTCGTCGGCAACCGTACGGCGGGGTCAGGGTCATCAACAACGGGTGATCGGCTGCCTGTGGATAACTGGTCGGGGAACTGAATTGGTCTACTCCGGACCCCGGATCTGGGGGCGATCCAGCCGCCCGGTTGGACCTGTCTAGCGGCTGCCGGTGCCGCGGTCGGTGCCGCGCTCAGGGGCGGCGCGGCCGCCGGTTTCGGGGCGGGCGCCGGTCGGGTTGGCGGCGGGGTCGGTGGCGCGGGTGGTGGCCTTCGGTGGGGTCGCGGCGCGGAGGGCGGCGCCCAGGTCGGAGGACAGGGTGGGGGACTCGCCGGCTGCTTCGGCGGCCGCGGTGGCGCCGTGGGCGATCCGGGTCAGGTTCTCGGGGGAGACGGCGCTGGCCGTTCCGGTTCCGGTGCGGACGTCGCTGTTCGCGGCGGCGTCGCGCATGGTCGTCCGGTAGTCCTGCTTGGCTGTCGTCATGACCCCTCCTCGTTGAGGTACACCACGTAGTTGATGCCGACCGAGGTCGACAGCGGCTTGCGCCGTGGGCGGTTGCTGTACAGGTGGATCTCTGCGCCGGGTGGCGTCCAGACCGCCAGGTGGCGGCGGTCGCGGCCGGCGCCCGGGGCCCAGTCGTCGTCGAACCCGGTCTTCGTCTGTACTCCGACGTACGCGGGCTGTCCCCAGTGCCGGCAGGCGAGCTCGAATTTCGCCGGCCAGTGGTCGTCGAGGCCGGCCGCGACCTCCTCGAGGTCCCACGGCTCGATCGCGAACGCGACCCAGCCGCTGAACGGGCTGTGCGGCAGCACCTGGTCGTCGTACACGGCGAGCTCGGTCTGCCGTTTGGTCAGGAAGCCCCAGCCGTCCAGCTGCTCGTCGATCACGGTACGGCGGTTGATCGGCCACGGCTTCCAGTTGGTCCCGGACTTCACCCGGCGGATCAGCCGCCGGACCGGGACGGGTCCGGTCTGGCCGGCCTGCGGGCCGCCCAGGCGTCGCCAGTCGCGGACCTCGGCGAAATCGGCCATCGCGCGGTCGTCGTCGTCCAGCGGCCGGTCAAGTGTCTTCATCCGTGCGGCAGTCCTGTCGTAGCGGTACGTGTCGAAACTACGACCCGGGGAGGGTCAGGTGACCGCCGCGACAACGCGACAGCCGCCCTGGAAAAGCTTTCCAGAGCGGCTGTCGGGTAGGTCAACCGACGTTTGGTATCGGTTCGGTGAAGCGGTCAGTGCATCGCGGCTGCCGCGGAGGCCTCCAGCGACTCGTCGCCGTCGGGCTTCGGGCCGTCGTTGCGGCCGGCCAGCCGCTGCTCCGGGGTGATCACCGCGAGGATCAGGGCCAGCGCCAGGAACGGCAGCGAGACCAGGAACACGTCGCCCATCGCGTCGACCAGGCCGTGCAGCGCCCAGCCCTTCATCGGCTCCTTCAGCGAGTGCAGCACCTGCACGCTGTTCGCGGCCTTGGCCAGCCCGTCCACCATCTGCTGGGTGGCGTGCGGGACGATGTCGGTCAGGTGCTCCTTCAGGCGGCTGGTCAGGACGGCGCCGTAGACCGCCGTGCCGATCGCGCCACCCATCGAGCGGAAGAACGTCATCGTCGAGGTCGCGCTGCCCATGTGCTGCCGGGGAACGCTGTTCTGCGCGGCGGTGACGGTGATCTGCATCGACAGACCGAGGCCGGCGCCCATGATGAACATGTAGATGGCCAGCTGCCAGTACGGGGTGCTCATGCTCAGCGTGGACAGCAGCACCATCGCGCCGCCGACCGCGACCGCGGAGATGATCGGGTAGATCTTGTACCGCCCGGTCTTGCTCATCATCTGCCCGCTCGGGATCGACGCGGAGAAGATGCCGACGATCATCGGCAGCAGCGCCAGGCCGGAACGGGTCGGCGACATGTCCTTGACGGCCTGCAGGTACAGCGGCAGGAAGATCAGCGCGCCGAACATCGCGAAGCCGAGCAGGAAGGCGTAGCCGGCGTACCCGGAGAAGATCCGGCCCTTGAACAGGTCCATCGGGATGATCGGCTCAGCGACCCGCAGTTCGATGATCACGAACGCGACCGCGAGTACGACGGCGGCGCCGATCAGCGCCAGCGTGGTGCCGGTGCCCCAGCCGTTGGTCGGGCCGCTCCAGGAGACGGCCAGCAGCAGCGAGGTGACGGCGGCGGCCACGGTCGCGGCGCCCAGGTAGTCGATCTTGTGCGAGCGCTTCACGTGCGGGAGCTTCAGGACCGCGCCGACGACGACCAGCGCGACGACGCCGATCGGCAGGTTGATCCAGAAGATCCAGCGCCAGCCCGGACCGTCGGTGAGCAGGCCGCCGAGCAGCGGGCCGGCCACCGAGGAGAGGCCGAAGACGGCACCGAAGTACCCCATGTACTTACCGCGCTCGCGCGGCGGGATCACGTCGCCGATGGTGGCGAACGCGAGCGACATCAGGCCGCCGGCACCCAGACCCTGGACGGCCCGGAAGCCGATCAGCATCTCGATGTTCTGCGACAGCGCGGCCAGCACGGAGCCGGCCAGGAAGGTGACGATCGCCGCGATGAACAGCGGGCGGCGGCCGTAGAGGTCGGAAACCTTGCCCCACAGCGGAGTGGAGGCGGTCGAGGTCAGCAGGTACGCCGTGACCACCCAGGACAGCTTGTCCAGGCTGTTGAACTCGCTGACGATCCGCGGCAGCGCCGTACCCACGATGCTCTGGTCGAGCGCGGCCAGGAACATCCCGGCCATCAGCCCGCCGAGGATGACCAGGATCTGCTTGTGCGACAGGTAGTTGGGACCACCGTCGGTCGGTGCAGCGCCGCCGGCGGTGGCGGGCTCTGTGGTGCTCATCTGGTGCTCTCCAGGTTGTTGTCGTTGTTCCCGTTGCCGGCAGGGTCGCCGTCGGCCACGGAGTCTTCGGTACTGCGCTCTGCCTGGCCGGGGCGGCGCAGTCGCGGGGCGACCGCGGCCCAGCCCTTCTCGGCCCAGGCGGCGCTGGTGGGTGCTTCGGTGAGGGCGGTGACGCCGTCCGCGAAGCGGGTCATCAGCCGCTCGAAGGTCTGCACGTCCTCGTCGGACCAGCCCTCCATCGCGGCGCTCAGCAGTTCCATCCGGTGCCGGGCACTGGTCTCCCACTGCTCGATGCCCTGCTCGGTGAGCTCGACCCGGAAGGCGCGGCCGTCGTCGGGGTCGGGGGAGCGCCGGACCAGGCCGAGCTGCTCCAGCGACCGGACGTGCCGGCTCGCGGTCGAGGCGTCCAGCTCCAGCCGGGCGGCCAGGTCGGACAGCCGCAGTGCGCCGTTGCACCGCAGGGCGAACAGCACGACATGCGCGCTGTGGTCGATCGTGTCGCCGGGCTGCTTGGCCTTCAGCCGGCGCCCGATCCGGGTGAACGCGTGCATCACACCCTCGATCGGGGTCTGTGGAGCGTACGCGTCGTTTACTTGCATGCTGCAAGCATATACATGCTTGCGTGATACACGCAAATGAGTTTCCAAGGTCTTCAAGTGAGTCGCCACTTATTTGCTCTCGGTCGTCGAATCGTCACGCTCTGCAGCGGAGCGGCGGATGCGGACAGTAATTCGACGCCGGAGGGTGGCGTTTTGTGACGCCGATCCACGAAGAAGTGGTGCTCGCCTCACCCGTGCTGGTCGGTCCAGCACGCTCATGTCGCACTGGCGGCTTCAGGTCCTGCCGCCGTCCAGGTGCATGCTTGCTGGAAGCTCACGCAGGAGCTGGTGCCGCCGCTGGGTCAGGGCGTCTGGGTGGAGGTGCTGGTCGTCACCGGCGTCGCCGCTGTGTTGCTGACATGCTGGACGCCTGTTCGACGAGGCGAGAGGGTGGCGGCATGACGCGGGTTGCGGTGGTGACCGGAGGCGGATCGGGGCTCGGGCGGGAGATGGCGCTGGCGCTGTCCCGGGCGGGCTTCGCGGTGTGGGTGACCGGGCGGACCGAGGACAAGCTGAAGGAGACGGTCGCTCTCGGTGGGGAGCAGGTGCGGTACGCCGTTCTCGATGTCGCCGACGGGGATGCGGTGCGCGGGTTCTTCGCCGGGCTCGAGCGCGTCGACGTGCTGGTGAACAACGCGGGGACCGGGTCGCCGGCCGCGGGAGTGGAGGATGTGCGGGAGGAGGACTGGCGGCGGGTGGTGGACACCAACCTGACCGGGTCGTTCCTGTGCGCGCAGGCGGCGTACGACCTGATGTTGCGGCAGGAGCCCAAGGGTGGGCGGATCATCAACAACGGGTCGATCTCGGCGCATGTGCCGCGGCCGCAGGGGATCGCGTACACCGCGAGCAAGCACGCGATCAGCGGGCTCACCAAGGGGCTCGAGCTGGAGGGACGGGCGCACGGGATCACCGCCTGCCAGATCGACATCGGGAACGCCGCCACCGCGATGACCGCCCGGATGGAGCAGGGCGTGCTGCAGCCGGACGGGTCGATCGCGGTCGAGCCGACGTTCGACCCGAAGATCGTCGCGGACTTCGTGGTCCGGATTGCCGAGCTGCCGACGTCGGTCGCCGTACCGACGCTGACCGTGATGGCGGCGGGGATGCCTTACGTCGGCAGGGGCTGACCGTACAGCTCGGGTTGCGCGTCCTCCCAGAGGGTGGCGTTGTGGGCGTCGGCGTCGCGGATGCCGGCGTCCAGGTCGACGTCGCAGGTGAACAGGTGCGGGCCCGGCGTTGCGCCGAGGCGTGGAGCTTCGGCGACCGTGATGCCGTCCGGGGCGATCACCCGGCTGCGGCCGAACATCGCGCCGCCGCACTGGTTCACCGTGATCCACCACTGTCCGTTGGCCAATGCGTTCGCGGGGTGCAGTAGGTCCCACCAGCTCTCGGCGGCCGTCTCGTACGCCGCCGGCATGACGACCAGTCGGGCCCCGCGATCGCGTAGTGCACGGGCGTAACCAGGGTGGTCCCCGTCGAAGCAGGTCGCGAACCCAACGGTGCCGAAACGCTCGGTCTCGAGCACCGTAACGGTGTCGCCGGCAGCGAAGACGGCGTCCTCGGCGGTCGGCCGGTACAGATGCACCTTCCGATGGACACCGACCAGCTCACCAACGGGGTCGAACACGAGCGTGCTGTTGTAGACACGCCCGTCCGACGACTCAGGCACCGATCCCGCGACCAGCCAGAGTCCGTACTCACGAGCAGCCTCGGCCAGCGCGGTACTCCGGGGTCCTGGCACGGGTTCGGCCGTCGCCGCGACGATCTCGCCGAGCCGCGCCGCGTCGTACCCGCTGGCCCACAGCTCAGGCAGTACGACGAGCTCCGCGCCCTGCGCGGCGAGACCGGCGACGACCTCGAGAGCCGTTGCCAGGTTGGCGTTCCGGTCTCCGGGCACCGCGTGCCACTGGCCGAGACCGATGCGGGTGGTGGTACTCACCCGCCCAGCCAAGCCTTCGGCTCAGTCGCTGTCAACGAATCGCGTCATCGGCATTATCGATGGCTTGCACGCGACAGGTCGATGTCGGTCAGCTCGTACCACCGCCCCGCCGGCGGCTGCTCCAGCAACGGGTCCTTCCAGCGCAGCCGGACCCGGTCCGGCTGCGCCTCCAGCAGTACTGCCTCCTGCCACGGCCCGTCGGTCCGCGCCTGCCAGGTCTCGGCCAGACACTCCAGCCCTTCCTTCTGTACCAGCGCAATCGCCGTGTCGTGGTCAGCCACCGAACCCAACGCTGCACCGAAGACGGTCGTCGGTAGCCAGCCATTCGTCACGGGTACGACGCGGCCGAGCACCTCGCCGTCCTCGCGCACCACGTCCTCCGGCGATGGGAAGCCTGGCCACTGCTCCTTCAACGCCTTGATGATCCGCGCCGTCGTCTCACCGAGGAAACGGATGCCTGCGAGCTCCGCCGTACTGCCCGCGTACTCAACTGGGGCCTCACCGCCGACCCAGGTCTGGCGGATCCGTTGTGTGGCAGTGATGTCGACGAGCGGATCCCCGTCGACCAGGAGCAGGTCAGCACGTGCTCCGGTGACCAGCCGGCCGCGATCGCTCAGTTTGAACACCTCAGCCGGCGCACTGGTCGCGGCTACCAGCGCCTGCGCCGGTGTGAGCCCAGCACTCACCAAATGCACCAGCTCCCGGTGCAGCGACGCGCCGAACACCAGGCCCGGGTTAGGCGCATCAGTACCAGCAAGAACTTGCACACCGGCCTGTAGCAACGCCAACACGTTCGCCCGAGCCGCAGAACCGTCCGGCGGCTGCGGTGGCATCCAACGACGCGACTGGTGATCCAAGACGCGCCGCCAGCGCGCAGGCATCCTAGCCATCAGCTCCTGCTCGTCCTGCAACGGCAGGTGACCAGGAGCGCCGAACATGTCCACAACGCCCAGCGTTGCGATCACGGCCACGTTCTTGACCGCGTCGATGTCCTCCGGCGACATCAGGTCGGACGGCGCATGCGCCAGTACGTCGACCCCGCACTCGGCCACCGTCACCGCACCAGCCGCCGTGGACACGTGCGCCACCACCGTGAGCCCGTTGGCATGAGCCTCGTCGGCCAACGCCCGCACGGTCTCCCGGGAGAGCGTCGGGATGTTCAGCATCGCGCCGGAGCCGTCGTCGTAGATCACCTTGAGGTGGTCGGCGCCCTCGGCGATCCGGTCCGCGACGAACCGCCGCGCGTCGTCCGGCCCGGTGACGTACGGGAACGGCGGGAACGCGATCGTCGGATGCCCGCCCGGTGCGGTCGCGCCGATGCTCGACGTGAAGAACCCGGTCCGCGGCGTCTCCCCGGCGATCACCTCCGGCATGCTGAACATGTCGAGCTGGGTCGTCACGCCGTACGTTGCCGCGAGGTGCGTACTGCCCGGCGCGAGGTGGACGTGCGCGTCGATCAGCCCGGGGAGCAGCGTCGTACCGGAACCGTCGACGAGGAGGTCGTCCGGGCGCGCGATGTCCGGGCCGCCGATCGCCGCGATGCGGCCGTCCGCGACCCGCAGACAGTCCGCCGGCAGCGCCGTACCGCGGTCGACGAGGCGGGTGTGCAGGATCGTGAATGCCATGTCGGGGACGCTAAAGGGTGACGTAACGTCAGACTCCAACCCGATTTTCCGGAGGCGACGTGGAGCGAACGGTCAGCGAGGTGGCGCGGCTCGCCGGCGTCTCGGTGCGGACGCTGCGGCACTACGACGCGATCGGCCTGCTCCCGCCCGGCCGGGTCGCCGCGAACGGTTACCGGTACTACGGCCGGGCCGAGTTGCTCCGCCTGCAGCGGATCCTGCTGCTCCGGGAGCTCGGCGTACCGCTGCCGTCGATCGCGCGGATCCTGGACGAGCAGGACGACGAGGTGACCGCGCTGGAGGGGCATCGGAAGCAGTTGCTGCGGGAGCGGAAGCGACTGGACGACATGCTCGGCGCAGTCGAGCGGACGATCGCGGGACTGTCGGGGGACGAGACCGTCGCGGACGAGGAGTTCTTCGCGGGGTTGAACGATGCGCGGGCCCGGCTGCGGGAGGAGCTGGCCGAGAGGTACGGCGAGGCCGCGGCCGAGGGGTTCGAGAAGGCTGTGCGGGAGACGTCCAGCTGGACGCGGGAAGACTACGAGCGGTTGGGGGACGAGGGGCGCCGGTTGCTGCTGCGGATGGCGGCCGCGCGGGACCGCGGCGTATTGCCGGACTCGGCCGAAGGTCTGGAGCTGATCGAGCAGCATTACCTGGGCGTGCTGGAGGTTTGGCCGGCTACCCCGACCACCTATCACGGGCTGGCGGATCTGCTTGTCGAGAACGCGGACCAGCGGGCGATCATCGCGATGGTGGACGCGGACCTGCCCGAGTGGCTGGCGGCCGGAGTCCGGGCGTACGCGGTGCGGCGGCTCGGGTACCGGGGAAACGAAGAGGAAACTGTCCGACGCTCCGTCTAGTGTCTGGTGGGTGAGCGATTCTCTGGTGCACGTCCGCGGTCTGCGGAAGTCGTACGGCGACTTCGAGGCGGTCCGCGGCATCGACCTGGACGTCTGGCGCGGCGAGGCCTTCGGCTTCCTCGGGCCGAACGGCGCGGGCAAGTCGTCGACGATGCGGATGATCGGCGCGGTCTCCCCGACCAGCGGCGGCACGCTGCGGATCCTCGGCATGGACCCGGCCACCGACGGGCCGGCGATTCGTGCGCGGCTCGGCGTCTGCCCGCAGGACGACACCCTCGACACCGAGCTCTCGGTCCGGGAGAACCTGACGATCTACGGGAGGTACTTCGGGCTCAGCCGGGCGGAGTGCCGGCTCCGCGCGGACGAGTTGCTCGAGTTCGTCGCGCTCACCGAGAAGGCGAAGGTCAAGGTCGACGAGCTGTCCGGCGGGATGAAGCGGCGGCTGACGATCGCCCGCTCGCTGGTCAGCAAGCCGGACCTGCTGCTGCTCGACGAACCGACCACCGGACTCGACCCGCAGGCGCGGCATCTGCTGTGGGACAAGCTGTTCCGGCTGAAACAGGCGGGCGTCACGCTGATCATCACCACCCACTACATGGACGAGGCCGAGCAGCTGTGCGACCGGCTCGTGGTGATGGACGGCGGGCTGATCGCGGCGGAGGGGTCTCCGGCCGAGCTGATCCGCGACTACTCGACGCGTGAGGTGACCGAGCTGCGGTTCGGGCCGGACGTGATGCTCGCGGACCACGACGCGCTGGCCGGCAAGGTCGAGGACCTCGCCCAGCGCATCGAAGTACTGCCGGACCGGCTGCTGCTCTACACCGACGACGGCGAGCGCGCGGTCGCGCAGGTGCACGAGCGCGGCCTGCAACCGGCCGCCGTGCTGGTCCGCCGTTCCACGCTCGAGGACGTGTTCCTGCGGCTGACCGGCCGGACGCTGGTGGACTGACATGGCGCTTGCGGTGGAGAACGGTCGCCGGATGTTCGACTACTGGCTGACCGTCTACAAGCGGACCTGGAAGGGCACGGTGATCAGCAGTTTCCTGCTGCCGCTGCTCTACCTGGCCGCGATGGGGATCGGGCTCGGCTCGTTCGTCGACAGCAACGGGACCGGTGCGCTCGGCGGCGTCAGCTACCTGCAGTTCATCGCGCCCGGGCTGCTGGCCTCGACGGCGCTGCAGATCGCGGTCGGCGAGGCGACGTACCCGGTGATGGGCGGGCTGAAGTGGCAGAAGTTCTACCACTCGATGATCGCCACCCCGCTGCGGCCGGCGGACGTCGTGTACGGGCAGCTCGGGTTCATCGCGTTCCGGGTGTTCACGTCGTGTGCGGTGTTCCTGGTGATCATCGCGCTGTTCGGCGGGCTCCGGTCGCCGGCCGGGGTGCTGGCGCTGCCGGTGGCGTTGCTGGTCGGGATGGCGGTCGCCGCGCCGATCGCGGCGTACGCGACGACCTTGGAGAACGACTCCGGCTTCGCGATCGTGTTCCGGTTCGGGGTGGTGCCGGCGTTCCTGTTCTCCGGGGCATTCTTCCCGGTCTCGCAGCTGCCGGACTGGATCGAGTGGCTCGCGTACGTGAGCCCGCTCTGGCATGCGGTCGACCTGTCCCGCAGCCTCAGCCTCGGCACGGTCAACCCGTGGCTCGCGGTGCTCAACGTCGTCTACCTGCTGGCGTGGTTCCTCGTCGGCACCTGGCTCGCCGTCCGCGGCTTCACGAGAAAGCTGATCGGCTGATGGCGACCCTTGCCCTGCGGGTGCTCCCCGTCCCGGTGCGGCTCGGCGGCGGCCGGCACATCGTCGAACGGAACTTCGTCCTCTATCGCCGGTCCTGGGTGGTGTTCCTGTCCGGCTTCTTCGAGCCGGTGTTCTACCTGCTCTCGATCGGCGTCGGTGTCGCGCACCTGGTCGGCGCGTTCACGCTGTCGGACGGCACCAAGATCGCGTACGCCGCGTTCGTCGCGCCGGCGATGCTCGCCAGCTCGGCGATGAACGGCGCGATCTTCGACTCGACGTACAACATCTTCTTCCGGATGAAGTACGCCAAGCTGTACGACTCGATCCTCGCGACGCCGCTGCGGCCGTGGGACGTCGCGACCGGCGAGGTCACCTGGGCGCTGCTGCGCGGGGCGAGCTACTCGGCGATGTTCGTGGTCGTGATGCTGGTCATGGGGCTGATCTCGTCGTGGTGGGCGCTGCTCGCGCTGCCGGCGTCGGTGCTGATCGGGTTCGCGTTCGCGGGGGCCGGGATGGCGCTGACGACGTTCATGCGCAGTTGGCAGGACTTCGAGCTGGTGCAGTTGGCGATCATGCCGATGTTCCTGTTCTCGGCGACGTTCTACCCGGTCGAGACGTACCCGGGGGCGATCCGCTGGCTGGTCGAGATCACCCCGCTGTACCAGGGCGTCGTACTGGAGCGTGCGTTCAGCACAGGCAACGTCAGCTGGTTCCTGCTCGTCCACGCACTGTACCTGGCCGCGATGGGCACCGGCGGGATGTACATCGCGTCCCGGCGCCTGGGCCAACTGCTGCTGAAGTAGCCGGAACCAGGACACCCTGTTGCGCCGTCGGACCCTGCATGACCGATGAGTCCTTCCACGATCTGGTGCGGGCACCGAAGGTTGCGCTGCCGGGCGGTCCGCGGCGCTGGGTCGACGACTCGTTCCGGTTACTGGCCGACCACTTCGGTACGGCGGTCCTGCGGCGGCCGGTCGTCGTACCGGACGAGTTCGTACCACCCGGGTACGACGGCTCCGACGCCGCCGCGCGTGCCGTCTGCGTCCGGGTTTGCGAGCACCTGGGGATCCCCGCCGAACGGGTGCATTTCAGTTTCCGGTTGGAGAAGGTCGCCGAGGCCGCCGAACTGCTCGGTTCGGCGATGCTCGACGGCTATCTCGACCCGGAACACCCGTTGTCGCACGGCGCGGCGCCAGGGGATCGGGCGGCAGTACGGACGCACTCGAGCAGGCTCGGTACGGCGTCGTTCGAGCAGGTGGACCGGATCGTCGAGGCCGAGCTGGCCGAGGACTCCCTGCTGCCGTTCCTGGTGCGGCGGCTCGGTGCGGACGAGTTCGGCGCCGAGGTGGTGCGGTGCCTGCTCGCCGCATCCGATCCGGGGCGGGCCGGGGTGGTCCATCCCGCCGTACAGGCTGGTCCGGCGCTCGGGCGATGGGTGGATCTGGGGGCTGAATCCCCTGGTATAGAGCCGATTCCGGGGCATTGTGCGGTGTTGTTGCGGTCGGATGTGATCGGCGATCCGCTGAAGCTGCTGGCCGCGGTGTCGCACGAGTTGAGCCATGAGCTGCTGTCCCGGCCCGCTCCGCCGTGGGCGTCCGGGCCGCTCGAGGAACCGTTGACGGACCTGTGTGCGTTGTTCCACGGGTTCGGCGTCGTCCTGGTCAACGCGGCCGTCGACGAGACCACGCTGGACGACGAATGGGTCCACACGTCCGGTTACCTCGGTGAGCATGCCGTCGCCGAGGCGCTCGCGCTGTACCGCTTCCGGCAACACCGGCTGCTCCGCGACGGGCCTTTGCTGCCGGCCTGGCACCTGGCCCTGGATCCGGAGCCGCGGGTACGTTTCGCCGCTCGTTTGGAGGAGTTACTGGGAGGCCCGCCGACCGTCTTGGGTTGGTGATGCGACTGCAACATTTCCGATGGAACGGGCGCCGTGGTGGCCGCGTCAGTTCCGGTATGAATCTGATCGGTGCCTGGCGGCGTCGGCAACGTGACCGCGATCTGCTCTACGGGCCGAAGGTCCTGCTGCCCGGTGGACCCGAGCAGTGGATCGACGACTCGCTGGACTGGCTGATCGACCGGTTCGGCGTCGAGCCGCTGCGCCGTCGGCCGGTCCTGCCGAGCACGTTCGTGCCCGCCCGGTACGACGGATCCGAGCACGCCGCCCGCGAACTCTGCCTCCGGGTCTGCGCCTGGATGGAGGTCCCGGACGACCGGATCCGGTTCAGTTTCCGGATGGAGGACGTCCGCGCCGCGGGCCGCAGTACCGCCGTCCGCCGGCTGGCCGCCGAGCATCCCGAACTGCTCGGGATTTCGGGGCTTCAGGCAACGATGTCGGCTCGGGAGGTGGAAGCGCTGGCGGCGTACGCGCCGGAGATCGCGGTCCTCGCCGAGCGCGAACTCGCCGCCGAGGTGAAGCGCAGCACCGCGCTCCGGGACGAGACCGACCCGGAACGGCGCGCCGAACTGTACGAACGCGCCGTCGCGATCTGGTCGGCGCCGGCCGGCAGCGGATCGCGCGCGGCCTGGCTGGACCTGCGGGCGGGCGGCCACGACAGTACCGCCGTACTGCTGTCGTCGACCACGCCGGTCGACCCTGCCGCGGTGATCGCGGCAACCGCCCACGAGCTCGGGCACGAGGTGCTCTGGGGCTACCACCTGATGGACCGCAACCGGCCGGACGCCGAGGCGGTGACCGACCTGTTCGCGGTGTTCCACGGCTTCGGGGTCTTCCTCGCGAACCAGGCCGTCGAGCGGGTCCCCGGTCGCCGCTCGATGCGGCAGAGCCTCGGATACCTGGGGGAGCGCGGCGCCTCGGACGCGCTCGCGGCGTACTGCTTCCGCCGCCACACGCTCTGGCCGGAGTCGATCTTGCCGGTGATGCCGACCGAGCTGGACCGGTCGGTCCGGATCCGAACCTTTGCGCGGCTTGCGGCGCTGGTGAAACGCGCCGAGATCGACTCGATCCAGGAAGGCGTCCGCTGACGTAACGGGTACCCGCAGGTTTGCCGCCGCGCCCGGCAGGCATGATTCCGCGGGTGAGGAACCCGATCGGCACGATCAAGCGAAGCCAGCAGCTCCGGTCCCAGCTGAAGGCGCCCCGCGAACGCCTGGCCGGCGGCAGCCGCCGCTGGATCCGGATGTCGATGGACTGGCTGATCGCCGAATTCGGCCGCGACATCCTGGACCGGCCGATCATGCTCCCCGCCGACCTGATCCCCGATGAGTACGACGGCAGCGAGGCCGCCGCCACCGCGCTGTGCGAACGCGTCGACGGCCGGATGGGCCTGAACCCCGGGCAATGCACGCTCAGCTTCGAACTGAACGGCGTACGGCGTCCCGTCCGCGCGCACGTCGTGAAAGAACAGTCCGGTCGCTGGATCCGCGGCGACGACCGCAACCAGATCCAGCTCGCCCCGTCCCTCACCACCGACCCGGTAGCCCTGACCGCCATCTACGCCCACGAAGCCGGCCACGAACTCCTCCTCGGCAGCGGCCGCATCACCCGCGCCACCCGCCCCGACCACGAGTCCCTGACCGACCTCATCACAGTCTTCTACGGCCTAGGCATCTTCACCGCCAACGCCTCCTACGAACAACGCCCCCGCCCCAACGGCCGCGGCAAACAACCCTTGGCCCGCGGCTACCTCCGCGAAGCCGCCCTAGCCGAGGCACTCGCCTACTACGCCATGCTCCGCGGCGAACGCACCCCCACCTGGGAACACCACCTAGACCCACCCGTACGCCGAGGCATGCGCAACCACCTAGCCATCCTCCACCGCTAACAACCAAAGAGCTGCCAGGTGCTGTGGTTGCTGAGGAACAGCTCACACCTGCAGTACGTGTGACGAGCAGGAGACAAGCCCACACGCAGCACACTGACGGCGCCCTGCCCCGCCTCCCCGTCGGCCGCACCAACCGGGCAGCCCGCGTCGCGGATCGGACGTCCAGATCCCACACGCCCAGGGCTCTTGCTGTACGGGCGTTGTCGACTGCATGCCGCCCGATCTGCATGCTCGACCAGCGCGGGTGTGGGCTGGTGTGGGCCCACGAATTGTCCACAAAACAAGGGCATTCCGATTCGAAACTGTCGGTCGAGGCATCTAGGGTTAGCGGTATGGAACTCCTGGGCGAGCGACCGGCATGGTCGATGAGTGGCAGCGAACTGCTGTCCACTCTCGACACGCTGGACGCCGAGATCGCCCGCCTCGAGTCCTACCGCCTGCACGTGATCGCCGCGGTCGAATCCACCGGCTATGCCACCGAACTCGGCGCCCGCGACACCGCCGAACTCCTCCGCTTCCGCTACCGCCAAGACGCCACCACCGCCCGCCGTACCCTCCGCCTCGCCCAGGCCCTCCCAAAGTACCCATCCGTGGCCGCCGCACTCGACGACACCGCCACCCCTCAATCCGAGACTGACCTAGATGTCGACGCCGAGGATGAGGATGGCGGATGGTTGTTGCGGCCAGCCCAAGCAGAGGCGATCGTGTCCGCACTGGACCGCGTCCCGACCCACGTCCCGATCGAGGATCGCGACGCCGCCGAACGAGAACTGATCGGTTTGGCGGCGCACCTGTCCCCGCTCGAGCTCCGCCAGGCAGGCGCCCGGATCCGAGATCTCCTGGACACCGACGGTCCCGAACCGGAGGAGGCGAAGGCCGCCGCCCGCGAATCTCTCACCCTCACCCCAGCCGACCGCGGCGTAAAGTTCCGCGGCTACCTGGCCAACGAGAACGCCGAACTGTTCCGCACCCTCATCCACACCGGCGCCCGCCCCCACAAAACCATCGACGGCGACCCCGACCCCCGCTCCCGCGAAAGCGCCAGGCCGACGCTCTCAGCACCACCCTCACCATCGCCGCAGCCGCCACCGACGCCGGCTACGCCGCACCCCACACGCCCAACCCCGCCCGCCAAACCCACACGAGCCAAACCGACGCCCGCGCGAACGACGTACACGGCGGCGACGTACACGGCGGCGTACGCGAGGACGGCGTACGCGGGGACGGCGTGCGCGGGGACAGCGCGTGCGGGGACAGCGCGTGCGGGGACGGTGTGCGCGGGGACGGCTCATGTGGGGACGGCGTACGCGGGGACGGCTCGTGCGGGGACGATGCGCGCGGCGAAAGCGCACGCGGGCGTGACGTGTGTGACGGCGGTGTATGTGGGGACGGCGTGCGCGAAGGCGACATACGCCGGCACGCTGTGCGCGGCGACGGCGAGCACGAGTGTGGCGTGCGTGAGGGCGGTGTGCGCGGGGACGACGGACTCAAGGACGGTGCGCGTGAGGGCGGCGTCAGCGGGGACGGCGTACGCGGGGGCGGCGTACGCGGCGGGGACGTCGTATCTGGGCGGGCCGAGGTCCCCGTGCGGTCCGGGGCTGCGAGCGAGCGGGTGCCTGGGTTTGGTGCCAAGGCGCAGTTGACGGTCACGATCGACTTCCGGGATTTGCAGGCGGCTGTGGCTGATGCGACGGGGCAGTTGGTGTTCGGTGATGGGTTGTCGGCGGCGACCGTACGGCGGCTCGCCTGCGACGCGAAGATCATCCCCCTGGTGCTTGGTACGAACTCCGAACCATTGGACGTCGGCCGCAGCGAACGCCTTGTCACGCGGGCAATCCGCCGCGCCCTGAACGCCCGCGACAACGGGTGTGTTGTCTGCAACGCACCGCCGGTCATGTGCGACGCCCACCACCTGAAGTCATGGATCGACGGCGGCGAAACGAAAGTCGACAACCTGGTCCTCATCTGTCGCCGCCACCATGTGGACCTGCACGCCGGCCACTGGACCATCACAATCACGAACGGCATCGTCCACGTCGCACGCCCAACCTGGGCCGAGCCACCAACCCACCGCAAGCGATCCCAACCCGATCAACCCGCCGCCTGGTCGACGAACACAACCCCGCCGACAGCACCGCCACGCGCCCGCACCGGGAGCCCGGCGCCAACATCACCCCCAGCGAGGCAAACCACGCCGGACGAGCTGGGCCCAACCCCGCCGACGCCGGACCAACCGTGGTCGGGCAAGCCCGCGCCGAGCGAACCGGGATCAGGCACGCCGACGCCGGACGGGCCGTGGTCGGGTAAGGCGGCGTTGTGCGAACCGGGGTCAGGTATGCCGACGTCGGACCGGCCGTGGTCGGGTAAGGCTGTGTTGTGCGAACCGGGGTCAGGTACGCCGACGCTGGATGAACCAGTGCCGAGCATTCCGACGTCGAATGAAGCGTGGTCGGGCATGCGGTCCGGAGGACAGTCGCCACCCGGGGTGAGCGCTGCGCCTGACTGCTCCGGCTCGGCGGCGAGTGAGTCTGTCGTGTCGATCACTCGCCGGTCACGGTGGAAGGCTGACGAAGCCGAACTCCGGGAAGCAGCCGAGTTCGCCATACTCGACGTACCGGCCAGCTGAGCCGACGAACAGGAACCCGCCGAGCGCCAGCACCGCGCACACTGGGCTGATTCGTGTGCCGGAGCCTTCCCGCGACGCTCTGATGCTGCCGTACGTCGAGGTCCCAGTCGGACACGCCAGAGGTCACGCCGGAGCTGCTCCTGGAAGCACACCGGAAATGCTCCTGGAAGGGCGCCCGCTCGGGCGGGATGCCTGCTGGGTCTGGCGGATCGCGGTGCCGAGCCACAACTCCGCTATCAGGCTCGGGGCCGAAAACCTGTGCTCATGCGAGGCGAGCGACCGGGTCGGCGGCGATCCCCCAGGTCGCCGGCCGTGACGTGAGGTCGGCGGTGTAGTTGCCGGAGCCAGGCTGCTCACCGACTCGGGCCCCCGCGCGCTGCGCGCCGCAGGTGAGCAGATCCGGAGCGTCGCCTTCCACCCTGCACAGCGTGTGGGGAGTAGGCCCTCCACCCTGCAGGACGGCGTGTGGCGGTGCGGTTGACACCTGAGCCGAGGCGAGTGGGTCTGGTCAAGCGCCGCGCTCGGCGCGATCATCTGCCTGCTGCCTGCTGCCTGCTGCCTGCTGCCTGCTGCCTGGGGCCTGGGGCGTGGGGCGTGGGGCGTGGGGCGTGGGGCGTGGGGCGTGGGGCGTGGGGCGTGGGGCGTGGGGCGTGGGGCGTGGGGCGTGGGGCGTGGGGCGTGGGGCGTGGGGTGGGTACACGGGTACGCGGGTGCATGGTGCGCGGGAGTAGCTGATGGGCCTGCGGGGGAAGCGGATGGGTCTCGCGTCTCGATGCGTTGCGGGTGTGTGTGGGCGGGTTGAGGTGATTTGGGCGGCTGAGGCGGAGGTGCCGTCGGGGGACTGCGGGTGTGGAGTCTTCGTGACCGTGGGTGGTTGTTAGGTCAGTAGTTTGGTGGTCCAGAAGTCGGCGCCGCGGAGGAGGGAGGATTGGGTTGGGCCGGTGACGTGGTCGACTAGGTGGAGGTAGGTGATCGTCTGGTAGAGGGTGCCGAGTTCCTCGGCGAGGTGTAGTGCGCGGCGCAGGTCGGGCGGTGTGGCGTACTCCTCCCACTCGGCGAGATACGCGTCTCGTACCCGCGCGTCAGACGACAGCGGCGACCGCTCCTCCACAAACGTCACCAGGTCCAGGAACGGATGGGCCAGCGCCGCGTCCGTCCAGTCGAACGCGAGCACCTTCCCGTCCCGCACCGCCACGTTCCGCGGATGCAGGTCGCCGTGCAGCAACGTCTCCGGTATGCCGATCTCCGCCAGCTCGTCGATTGCCGCATGCAACTGTTTCGCCCGGTCCGGCAGTTTCGCCAGATCCTCCGGAGCGAGTCGCTGTGTCAGCTTGTTCGGCTCCAGCAGCAGGTCCAGTTCGGTGGCGAGTACGGCGAGGCGCCGGTCCGAGCAGCCGTATTCCAGCAACCGTTCCGGCTCCCTGGCGTAACTCCGCTGCAGCCGAGCATGGTTGCGTACGGCATCGATCCACACCGACACGTCCGTCTCCCGGCCGAGCGGCGTACCGACGTCCGGCAGCAGCAGCCACGCCCGCTCCTCGTCGATCGCGATCGGCGCCGGGATCTCCCCGGGCCTGTCGGCCGACGCCCGCTGGAGGAATCGCGGTTCGTGCGCGAACAGGAACGGCAGCGCATCCGGATCCGTCGACGCCTGCGAAAGCGCCTTGAAATACACGTCCCCATCAGCGGTCGGGATACGCAGAACGTTGGACAGACCCCAGGTCTTCACCTGCACCCACGGCCCGGTCGCCGTCACCTGCTGCCCGATCCACCGCAGCGTCTCGTCGAACCACTCCGGCAGCTCGTCCACCGGCCGCATCTCGTACGTAACCGGCTCCTCGGCCAAACAGCCGACCACGACAGCGTCGACCCCGAACTGCTCCCGCAGCGCCCGCAGCACTCCCTCGACATCCGGAAACCAGAAGTCGTCCGGCATCTCCAGAGTGAATACCTGCTGCGCAACCTGAGCCCGGACTTCCATGTGCAGAAGCGTATGTTCCAGCCGCAACTCCTTTTCGCCGTTAAGGTGCTTGTCGTGATCGATGCCAGAGATGTTGCGCGGGCGGCCGATCTGCTGCACGACGTGGTCGCGCCGACGCCCTTGGAGTACTCGCGGTGGTTGAGCGACCTGGTCGGCGGCGACGTGTTCCTGAAGTGCGAGAACCTGCAGCGGACGGGGTCGTTCAAGCTGCGCGGGGCGTACGTCCGGATGGCACGCCTCTCGAAGGCGGAACGTGAACGCGGCGTGGTCGCGGCCAGCGCCGGCAACCACGCGCAAGGTGTCGCGCTGGCGGCGCAGCTGCTCGGCATCAAGTCGACCGTGTTCATGCCGAACGGCGCCCCGATTCCGAAGGAGAAGGCGACTCGGGCGTACGGCGCGGAGATCCGGTTCGTTGGCACGTCCATCGACGACTGCCTGGTCGCGGCGCGCGCGTTCGAGGCGGAGACCGGCGCGGTGCTGATCCACCCGTTCGACCACCCGGACATCGTCGCGGGGCAGGCCACGACCGGGCTCGAGATCGTCGAGCAGTGCCCGCAGGTGCGGACCGTCGTCGTACCGACCGGGGGCGGCGGGTTGCTCGCCGGGATCGCGGCCGCGATGCAGCGGGACGGCGTACCGATCGAGGTCGTCGGCGTCCAGGCGGCCGGCGCCGCGGCGTACCCGGCCTCGCTGGCGGCGGGGGAGCCGGTGCAGCTGGACCGGATGCGCACGATGGCGGACGGGATCGCGGTCGGGCTGCCGGGGAAGGTGCCGTTCGAGACGGTCCAGCGGTACGTCGGTGACGTCCGGACCGTCGGCGAGGACGCGTTGTCGAAGGCGTTGCTGCTGGTCCTCGAACGCGCGAAGCTCGTCGTCGAACCGGCCGGCGCCGCCGCGGTGGCCGCTGTACTGGACGAGCCGAAGCGCTTCAAGCCGCCCGTGGTCGTCGTCCTGTCCGGCGGGAACATCGACCCGTTGCTGCTGATGCGCGTGATCCGCCAAGGGATGGCCGCGGCCGGGCGGTACCTGTCGCTCCGCGTGCGGATCCCGGATACGCCTGGCGGGCTGGCGATGTTGCTGACCCAGATCGCCGCGCTCGACGCGAACCTGATCGAAGTACTGCACGAACGGATCTCGGAGACGCTCAGCCTCGACGAGGTCGAGGTCGAGCTGCAACTGGAACTCCGCGGCGAGGAGCACCGCCAACGCCTGCTCGCCGGACTCGTTGCCAACGGCTACAGCTACACGCTCAACTGACGCACGTACGTCACCAGGCTGATCAAGAACTTCCCCGGCTCCTCCCACGGCGCCAGATGCGCCGAGTGCTCGAACCAGATCGCCTGCTTGTACGGCGCTTCGACGGCCTCGAACCACGCCGCGACCGGCGCCGTCGGGGTCGTGTAGTCGTGCCGCCCGAGGAACATCACGACCGGGATCGGGAACTCGGTCACCCCGGTGAAGTCGACGGTAAGCATCTCGTCCAGCACCCGCCCGAGCGTGAACACATTGCCCTCACCCATCGCCTCGGCCTCCGCGACCGTGTACTCCGGCGACAGCAGCGGCGCCAGGAAGAAGTACGGCGAGCTGTCCCGGTACGCCGAGAGTCCGCCGCGGTACTGCGCCCAGTCGCGGGCGATGATGATCCGCTCCCGTGTCACCGGTTCGTCGCCCGGGTACGGCGCGATCGACGCGAGCTGTTCGAGTGCCTCGGCGTGGTTGTGCTCGCGGGCCTGCGCGAGGGCGTACTCGAAGCAGAGCTCCTCGTTCGCGCGGGCGTCGACGATCTGGCCGATTCCGACGTACGCGTGGAAGAGGTCGGGTCGGTCGAGGGCGGCCCGGGTTGCGATGATCGTGCCCCAGCTGTGGCCGAGCAGGATGAGCTTCTCGACGCCGTACCGGTCGCGGACCTGTTCGGCGAGCTCGATCGCGTCGGCGACGTACTGCGCGATCGTCAGCGTGTCCGCGATCGTCTCGGGATCGACGGTGCGCAGGGTGCGCCCGGCGGCGCGCTGGTCGTAGGTGACGACCGTGAAGTACTCCTCGACCGGGCGCTGGAACTGCCAGCAGACCGGGGCGAGTGGCGACGCGGGACCGCCGTGGATGAACAGGATCACCGGGTTGGCGCGGTCGTGACCGCGGGCGTAGACCCAGTGGTCGACGCCGCCGGCGGACAACAGGTAGTTCTCCTGGACGCCGTTGGGCGTCACGATGCGTTGCAGGTCCGCGATGATCTCGCGAGCTGCGTCGTACTCCTCAGCCATCCACCGAGGGTAGAGGCTCGCAGGACTTCACGAGTGGCGCATGCAGGCGCTGCGCGAGCACCTGGCGCTGGGTCGGCTGGGCCTCGGTCTGGCGGCGCAGGCCCTCGTCGGTCAGCCGGACGTTGATCGCGCGGCGGTCCTCGGGGCACATGTGCCGCTCGACCAGGCCGGCGACCTCCAGCCGGCCGATCACCCGGGACAGCGCGCTCTGGCTGAGGTGCACGGACTTCGCGATCGTCGCGACCTTGGCGGAGTGCTCCGGGAGCTCGGCGAGCCGCTCCAGCACCTCGTACTCACTCATGCCCAGCGAATGACCGGCCTGCAGCGCCCGGTCGAGGGCGCAAGTCAGGTCCGCGTGGCGAGCCAGCAGCTCGCGCCATTCGCGCACATCGGCGGTGGTCTCACCAGTCCCACCGCTGACCTTCGTAGCGGTCATGTCGCCGACCATAGCATGCAGGTGCAATCAATGCAAGCGCATTTAATGCCTAGACATTAGATGCATATGCATGCAATAGTCTCTCCTCGTGACTACGCAAACTGCATCGCCTGCCCGCATGACCTGGGACGCACGCCTCTGGGGGGCGCTCCTGGTGGTCTGCGGCGTGATCTTCCTCGACGGCCTGGACGTGTCCATGGTCGGCATGTCCCTGCCGTCCATCGGCGCCGACCTGGGCGTCTCCCTTTCTTCCCTGCAGTGGGTCGTGACGGGCTACGTGCTCGGGTACGGCGGCCTGCTGCTGCTCGGCGGCCGGACCGCCGACCTGCTCGGCCGGCGCCGGGTCTTCCTGATCGCGCTGGCCGTCTTCGCCGTCGTCTCGATGCTGAGCTCGCTGGCGAGCAACCCCGAACTGCTCATCGCGGCGCGGTTCGTGAAGGGCATCGCCGCGGCGTTCACCGCTCCGGCCGCGCTCTCGATCATCACCACCACCTTCCACGAGGGGCCGGATCGCAACCGGGCCCTGAGCATCTTCACCACCTGCGCCGCCAGCGGCTTCTCGATGGGCCTGATCCTCGGCGGCGCGCTCACCGAGGTCGGCTGGCGCTGGACCTTCCTGATGCCCGGCCCGGTCGCGCTGATCGTGCTGCTGTTCGGCCTCAAGCTGATCCCGAACAGCCCGCGGGACGACGCCGCCGGCGGGTACGACGTACCGGGGGCGATCACCGTCACCGGCGGCATGCTCTCGCTGGTGTACGCGGTCGTCGGTGCCGAGCACGCCGGCTGGGTGTCGGTGCAGACCATCGGGCTGTTCGTGCTGGCCGTCGTACTGCTGGCCGGTTTCGTCGCGATCGAGCTGCGCACCAAGCACCCGCTGGTCCGGCTCGGCATCCTGCGCAACGCCTCGCTGCGGCGCGCGAACCTGGCCATCCTGACCGTCTTCGGTTCGTACGTCGCCTTCCAGCTGATCGGCACCATGTACCTGCAGAACCTGCTCGGCTGGTCGTCGTTCCAGACCGCGCTCGGGTTCCTCCCGGCCGGCCTGCTGGTCGCGACGCTGTCCCCGAACGTCGGCAAGATCGTCGACCGGATCGGCACCGAGAAGATGATCATCGTCGCGATGGCGTTCTTCGTCGCCGGGTACGCGCTGTCGCTGCGGATCGGCCCGGAGTCGGCGTACTTCTCGACCGTCTTCCCGACGATCATGCTGCTCGGGCTCGGGTTCGCGCTCGGGTTCCCGTCGCTGAACATCCAGGCCGTGTCCGGGGTCCCCGACCACGAGCAGGGGCTGGCGTCCGGGCTGTTCAACACGTCGAACCAGGTCGGCGGGGCGGTCGTACTCGCGATCGTGACCGCGGTGATCAGCGGTCAAACGGCCGGCGTCACCGCGGCGACCGGCGTGCTGTCGGCGTACAAGTCCGGGCTCGGGGTGGTCACCGGGATCGCGGCGCTCGGGCTGGTGATCGCGCTCACCGGTCTGCGCGGGCTGAAGGCGCGGCGCGCGGCCGAAGAGGCCGAGGCGGCGGAGCTGGCCGCCGTACAGGACGAGCTGGCGGCCGAGGAGATGACGCCGGCGGCGTGACAACAACCAGCCCGCTGCGGGCTGTGCAGTGAATATGGCGTGCGGGCCCTCTCTCGGGGGTCCGCACGGCTGCATTTCGGGGGATTCCCCGATTGGTTTCGACCCGGTGGGGTGCTGGACTGGACGCATGAGCAACCAGAGCTACGACGAGAAGGTCAAGGACATCCTGGACCGCGTCGCCACGGGCCACCTCTCCACCGAGGAGGCCGCCACGCTGATCGCCGCCATCAAGCCCACACCCCCAGCGACAGGAAGCGCGGGTACGGCGGGGGCGCCGGCCGACACCCCCACCCCCGAAGCTCCGGTTGCCGACGACACCCCGACCCCCTCCGCCTGGGCAGACGCCGTCGACTCACCCACCACGACCCCGGACACCGCGAACGGTTCGACCGGCGCCGCCGGTGGGCTTGCTGGGGAGCGGTCGGCCGTGCAGGACGTCGTACCGGACGAGGCCGCGGAGGAGCCTGCCGAGGAGCAGCACAGCAACGTGCCGATTCCGTCGGGCGTGCAGCGCGTGACGGTACGGGCGATCGGCCGCCGGGTACGCCTGATCGGCGAGCCGGCCGTGAACGGCGTCGCCGTCGACGGCCCGCACGTGATCAAGCGCGACGGCGACACCCTCGCGATCAGCAGCGAAGGCGACATGGGCGTCTCGATCGACGGCTTCAGCATGCTGCGCAACCCGACCGACCTGAAGGCCCACGTGAACGGCCTCGCCAAGGAACTGTCGATCCGCGTCAACCCGCACCTCCAGGTGGAGATCGAGGTCACCGGCGGCAGCGTGAACGCCGAACGCCTCCCCGGCCTCACCCGCGTCCGCGTCACCGCCGGCACCGCGAAGGTCGCCGACGTCGACGGCCCCATCGACGTACTCGTCCAGGCCGGCTCCGCCACCCTCGACGCCCAGATCACCAAGGGCCGCTCCCGAGTCCGCGTAGAGTCCGGCACCGCCAACGTAGCCCTCCGCCGCGGCTCCGACGTCCACGTCCACACCGAGGCCCAACTGGGCCGAGTCACCTGGTCCGGCGCAGTCTCCGGCCAATCCAAAGACGTAGAAATAGGCCGCGGCCGCGCCGCCCTCGACGTAGAAGTCCTCGTAGGCACAGCCCAAATCACCTCCGACTGACCACCCGGGGCGTACGTCACTCGTACGCCCCGACCGCGGGGATGGTCCGCAGCGTGCGCAGTGGGGAGAAGTAGAGGAAGAGGGTGCCGGCGAGGGTGGCGAAGCCGGCGGTGTAGAGGGTGGGGCGGAGGCCGAGGGTGGTGCCGAGGAGGCCGCCTAGGAGGCTGCCGAGGGGGGTGGCGCCCCAGGAGACGAAGCTGATGGTGGCGCTGACTCGGCCTTGGAGGGCTGGTGGGCAGACGCGTTGGCGGGTGCTGGCGGCGAGGATGTAGGCGACGATGATGGAGAAGCCGGCCAGCAGGGTGGCGAGGACGTACCAGGCGAGCTGCCAGCCGCGGTTTGTCAGGGCCTGGAGGACGAAGGCGACGCCGATTCCTGTTGTCGAGAGCAGCAAAGCGCGGGCGTCGCCGAGACGGGTGCTGATGCGTTCGGTGACGACCGAGGCGACGATCGCGCCGAGGAGGCCGAGCATGCTGAGGAGGCCGATCGTGCTCGGGCGTAGGTGAAGCTGGCGGACCAGGAAGACCACCATCACGGCGCCGTTCGCGGACTGGAACAGCATGGTTGTGGTCTGGTTGAGGGCGATCGGGCGGAGCAGCGGGTGTTTGAAGACGTACCGCAGGCCGTCGCGGATCTCCTGGTGTAGGTGTGGACGTTCGGGTTTGACCGGTGCCGGTTCCGGGGTGCGGATGCTGCGGAGCCAGAGGGCCGACCAGATGAAGCTCAAGGCGTCCAGGCCGATCGTGACCGCGGCGCCGATCCACTGGACCAGGATGCCGCCTGCGCCGGCGCCGATGACGGCTGCGACCGAGTGGTTGGCGGCGAGTTTGGCGTTGCCGGGGAGGAGCTGGTCGGCGTTCAGCAGCCGCGGCGGATAGGTGCTGTGGGCAACGTCGAACAGGACGGTCAGGACGCCGGCCAGCGCGAGGACGACGTACAGCTGTGGCAGCCGCAGTACGGCGAACGCCGCCGCGATCGGGATCGATCCGTAGAGGACCGCGCGGCCGAGGTCCGCGGCGATCAGGACCGGGAGGCAGCGGATCCGGTCGACCCAGGCGCCGGCGAACAGTCCGA
This sequence comes from Kribbella sp. WER1, assembly GCF_054189145.1. Taxonomy (NCBI): domain Bacteria; kingdom Bacillati; phylum Actinomycetota; class Actinomycetes; order Propionibacteriales; family Kribbellaceae; genus Kribbella; species Kribbella sp. WER1. Next base: position 6,304,678 of record NZ_CM135186.1, read on the forward strand.
GCAGCAGCCAGGCCGCGGTCTCACAGGTGCGCAGCAGCGACACCTGGAAGGTGGTGGCGTCGAGCGTCAGTACCGCCAGAAGCGGTACGGCGAACATGGTCAGCCGGCTACCGAGCTGGCTGAGCAGATCGGCGACCCAGAGTCGCCGGAAGTCGGGATGCCTCAGAATGCCCATGTCGTGGACCGTAAGCACGCAACTTGAGCCTTGTCGACTCAAGTATCAAGAAAGTTGAGCCCAAGGCGCTCAACTCTACGCTCAAAGAAAGTTCACAGCCAGCCGCGACGCATTGCGACGGCACCGGCCTGGAAGCGGTTGGACGTGCCGGTAAGTTCGTGCAGCCGACGCACCCGCCGCCGCATCGTGCGCAGCGACCAGCCGAGCTGCCGCGCGATCGCGTCGTCCTTGAGCCCGGCGACGAGCAGCGTGGGCAACGCCCGGTCGTCCTCGGTCAGCTCCCCGGAGGCCTCCGCGCCGAACGGGATCGCCTGCTGCCAGCACAGCTGCCAGTAGTCGACCAGCGCATCCAGCAGCGTGCTCTGATGCACGACGGCCGCCCGCAACCCGTCGCCGACGTCGAGCGACAGCGGCAACAGCGCGGTCGACCGGTCGGCGATCGCCAGCTTGATCCGTACGCCATCGGATCGGGCTTTCCGCGGGCACCGTCAAGGACCTGCTCCCGGTCGGCGATCGGATGCTCGCGGCGACCGACAGCGGCGTCTACGGCAGCTCGGTCCGCTCCCGCGACCAGGAATGGGGTGCCGGTGAGGGCGAAGGGATGGTCGGCGCCGGAACGCAGTACCTGGCGTCGAGCCACGACGTGCTGTGGCGATCGGCACCGACGACGCGGGACGGCTGCTGCTGGGTGGACCCGACGGGCTGTTCCGCTCGACGGACGGCGGCGCGACCGCGACCAAGGTGCTGGACGGCCGGGTCAGCACGATCCGGCGTACGGGCCGCTACCTGATCGCGGCAGGGGCTGCGATCAACGTCAGTACGAAGGACGGGCGGTGGACCACCGCCGGTGCCGACACGTTCTGGGGCGTGCCGGTCGCGGGCCGGGGCGTGCTCGAGTCGACCGACCGCGACCGCGGCCGCAGCTGGCACGGCATCGGCGCCGGACTGCCGACGACGGACGTTCGGGCGCTCGCGGTCAGCTCCGACGGCCACTGGCTGTACGCCGGACTCGGGGCCGCCGGCACGTACCGGATCCGCATCGGCTGATCCGGCTCGCCCGATTCCCTCCGGCGAGCCGGTGCTCCCACAATGCACGGTGCTCCCATGCGAAGGGCCCCGGTGGACTGTCCACCGGGGCCCTTCGGGAGCTTGGTGGGTCAGCCGGTGAACGGTTCCGCGGCGACGATCTCGACGGTCACGTCCTTGCCGTTCGGGGCCTCGTAGGTGGCCTTGTCGCCCTTCTTCTTACCGAGAATGGCGGCGCCGAGCGGAGACTGCGGGGAGTACACGTCGATGTCGACCGACGCGTCCAGGGCGAGCAACTCGCGGGAACCGAGCAGGAACGTCTCGACGTCGTCGTCGCCGGCGAACTTGATCGACACCTTCATGCCGGGCTCGACCTTGCCGCCCGCCTTCGGGGTCTCGCCGACCCGGGCACGGCGGAGCATGTCCTCCAGCTGCCGGATCCGCGCCTCGATCTTGCCCTGCTCGTCCTTGGCGGCGTGGTAGCCACCGTTCTCCTTGAGGTCGCCCTCGTCCCTGGCCTCGCTGATCCGCTGGGTGATCTCGGCACGGGCAGGGCCCTTCAGGTGCTCGAGCTCGGACTTCAGCTGGTCGTAACCGTCCTGCGTCAGCCAGACAACGCTGTCCTCGTCGATCTTCTGCGTCACGGGCTGCTCCTTGTGTCGGTGGGATGGGCAGGAAAATACTGCTGGCCGCCGTCGTCGACGGCGACCAATCAAACGAGCGTAGCAAGAGACCGCAGATAACGCAGGGGTTCTGACGGGTCCCGAACGCTTGGAAAACGTTTGCTACCTCGGTTTTCTCCCACCGCGAACAGCCGCCGCCGGAAGTCCGTTGCCGCGGCAGCGGGTTTGGGTCAGCGCGGGCGGTGCTGGTCGGCCGTCGTGCAGCCGATCAGCACCACGGAGGTCGCCGAGCGCTGCGTTGTCAGCGTCACCGGCAGGGTCTGCTGACGGGCCGAACCGGCCGGCACCGTGACCGTCACCTCGCCGACGATCGAGAAGTCCGCGGCCTTCGCCTGCAGCCGGCAGCTCGCGTCGACCGACTTGCTCCGGTCCACCGTGATGGTCGCGGTCGCGCTGGTCGGCGAGGTGACCTTGAAGCCCTGCAGTTCGGAGTGGACCGACGGGTTCGACTGCACCCACGCGACCCAGACCAGCCAGACCAGCGCGACCAGCACGAGGACGCCCAGGACGCCGATCACCAGCGGTCGACGGGACCGTCCGGCGCGCCCGTACCGGGCGTTCAGGTCGGAGGTCGGGGTGGCTGCTGATGACTCGGTCACAGGTCGTCCAGGGGGTCGGTCGTGTGTTTTGCGTGCGGCTAGAGGACCATTGTGTCTTGTGAGTGGAGATCTTCGGTTGTTGCATGTACACGCCCACCCGGACGACGAGTCGAGCAAGGGAGCCGCATCGACCGCCCGGTACGTCGCCGAAGGCGTCGAGGTGCTGGTCGCCACCTGTACCGGAGGCGAGCGCGGATCGATCCTGAATCCGAAGATGGACCGCCCGGAGGTGCTGGCGAACATCACCGAGATCCGCCGCAAGGAGATGGACTCCGCGCGCGAGATCCTCGGCATCCGGCAGGAGTGGCTGGGCTGGGTGGACTCCGGGTTCCCGGAGGGCGACCCGCTGCCGCCGCTGCCGGAGGGCTGCTTCGGGGCGTTGAAGGTCGAGGACGCCGCCGCGCCGCTGGTGCAGCTGATCCGGCAGTTCCGGCCGCAGGTGGTCACGACGTACGACGAGAACGGCGGGTATCCGCACCCGGACCACGTGATGTGCCACCAGATCACGGTGGCGGCGTTCGAGGCGGCCGGGGACAAGGACGCGTACCCGGAGCTCGGCGAGCCGTGGCAGCCGCTGAAGCTGTACTACCACCACACGTTCCACTACGAGCGGATGAAGGCGCTGCACGACGCGATGGTCGAGCGCGGCCTGGAGTCGCCCTACGCCGAGCGGCTCAAGGACTGGAAGCCGGACCCGGAGAACGAGCGCCGGATCACCACCCGGGTCGAGTGCGCGCAGTACTTCGAGGTCCGGGACCGGGCGCTGCTCGCGCACGCCACCCAGATCGACCCGGACGGCTCGTGGTTCGCCGTACCGCTCGAGGTGCACCAGGCGGCCTGGCCGACCGAGGACTACGAGCTCGCGCGGAGCCTGGTCGAGTCGGAGCTGCCTGAGAACGACCTGTTCGCGGGGCTGCGCTGACGGGCGGCCCGGACAATGAGAGAATGGTGGCGTGACAGCGATGATCTCCCTTCAGACGGCCGAGATCGACCCCAACGTGGTGAAGCCGGGCTGGGTCGCGCTGCTGATCGTGCTGGCGCTCGGTGTCGTCACGTTTCTGCTGTGGCGCAGCATGGGCAAGCAGCTGAAGCGGATCGACGTGGACCGCGATGGTGCGGACGACCCAGCACCGTCCGCCGACCCAGCGAGTCCGGCCGGCTCGCCGTCCCTGGATGGCGCTGCAGCGCCGACGACTTCGGACCCGAAGAACCTGACGAAGACACCGAGTGACCACGCTCCGAAGTAAGTAGATCTCGGTCCGGTCACCGATTGCTGGGAGACCGGTCACGAGATGGTGTCGGACTGGGCTGCCCACCTCCGGCTGACCCTATAGTGAGCCGGGTGCTGACAGGTGCCCCCGACCACTCCCTCCGGTGACCGCGACCCGCGCCGCCCGGCATCGCATGCCTGGACGCCTGGTCGTGGGTGGGGTGGGTGCTGTTCTCGTCGCCTCGGTGGCGCTCGTGCTCGCGCTCTTCCTGACGGACAGCCAGCCGCGGAACTCCGGCGGCATCGGCGGGCCGAGCGAGTTCGTGTCCTGGCTGCAGCCGGTACTCCGGCTGATCTCGACGCTCGCGACGGTCGGTTGCGCGGGCGCCCTGCTCGCGGCCGTCGTACTGCTGCGGATCGACGGCGGACCGCTCGGCGTCCAGGGCCGGCGCGCGGTCCGGGACGCGAGCAACGCGGCGCTGATCTGGGCGGTCTGCGCGTTCGTGGGCGCGGTCGGGACCGCCGCGCTGCTGCTCAACACCCCGGTCCGGCTGCTGCGGCTCCGGCTCGACGACGCGCTCGGCGTACCCGAGGTGAAGTCGCTGCTGATCACGGGCATCCTCGTCCTCGCGCTCGCGATCGGCATCCGCCGCGTCCAGACGTCGTCGGCCGCGCTCTTCGGCGTCCTGGTCGCGGTCGCCGCGCTCGTCCCGACCGCCGTCACGGCGTACCCGAGGAACGAGTCGTACGTCGTCCTCGCCGGCGCCGCCCTGGTACTCCACGTGATCGCCGCGACCACCTGGATCGGCGGCCTCGCGGGCCTCGTCCGGTACGGCCGGGCCAGCCGCAGCGGCCTACCGATCGTGATGGAACGCTACGGCCAGGTCGCCGTCATCTCTGCGGTCGCGGTCGTCCTCAGCGGCCTCATCAGCGCCGCCGGCCGCCTCGCCGCGAGGGGCGGCGGCTGGGGCTCGGTCCTCGACGAACTCACCCACGACGCGTACGGCGCCCTCCTGATCGCGAAGCTCGTCGCGTTCGTCCTGCTCGTCGTACTCGCCGCCGTCCACCGCTCGCGCGCCACCGGCGACCTCCTCGACTCCCGCCACGCCTTCTGGCGAATCGTCGCCACCGAACTCCTGGTGATGGCTCTCACCCTCGGCCTGGCCGTCGCCCTCTCCCAGACGGCCTGACCTCGGACTGCTTTGGCGGTCGGGGTCGGCTGGGAAACTATTGTCCGCCAGAGCGACTTTTCTTTCCCAGAACCCGAGCTGCGCGCTAGTCCCAGGGGGCCGTTCGGAGGTCCGCTGTGGTGCGGCGGGTGCGGTCTGCGGGGCGGTCCTCGGCTGGGTGGCCGATGGCGATCATCGAGACGACGTGCCAGCCGGGGCCAGGGTTGAGGTCGGTGGTGATGGCTTCGAGGTCGAAGGCGCGGAACTGGCGGCAGGCGAGACCCATCGCGTGGGCCTGCAGGGTGAGGTGGGCGACGGACTGGCCGAGGTCGTAGTCGGCGAAGTCCGAGTAGGCCCAGTCGGTGTCCTCGATGTAGCGGTGCGCCATCGTGACGATCAGCAGCGAGGCGGTCGGTGCCCAGCGGGCGGAGCTGCGGGCGAGGTGGCGGACGATCCGTTTGTGGTCGGGCTCGTCGCGGCGTGCCACGAAGTACGCCCAGGGCTGGGAGTTGCCGGCTGACGGCGCCCAGCGGGCCGCTTCGAGGAGGAGGTCGACGTCGTCCTCGGTGACGGTGCGGGTCGGGTCGAACAACAGCGGGCTGAAGCGGCTCGCGAGCAGCGGGTGGACGGGCATGTTCCTATTGAACATGTGATGCGTGTACTCACCCGCCGGGCGCTCAACCGCGCGACTCTCGACCGCCAACTGCTGTTGCGCCGCTCGGAGTCGTCGGTCGTCGACGCGGTACGGCGACTCGTCGGCCTACAAGCGCAGACCCCGCACACCTGGTACGTCGGTCTGTGGTCCCGGCTGGCGGAGTTCGTACCGGAGCAAGCCGCCGACCTGCTCGTCGACCGTACGCTGATCCGGATCGCGCTGATGCGCTCGACGATCCACCTCGTCACCCCGGACGACGCCCGGGCGCTGCGACCACTGATCCAGCCGGTGCTCGACCGCGACCTCTACCGCAACCAGATCCACGGCAAGCCGATCGCGGGCATCGACATGGCGCGGCTGGTGGCCGACGGCATCGAGCTGCTGGCCCCGAAACCCCTGACCAACAAGGAACTCGGCGCCCTGCTCGCCGAACGCTGGCCCGACCGCGCACCGGCGTCCCTGGTGTACGCGATCCGCAACCAGGTGCCGCTCGTCCAGGTCCCGCCGCGCGGCGTCTGGGGCCGGAGCGGACCGATCGCGCACACCACCGTCGACGCCTGGCTCGGCCCGGCCGCTCCGTCGGCCACGTCGCTCGAGTGGATGATCCAGAGCTACCTGGAGGCGTTCGGCCCGGCGAGCGTGAAGGACGTGCAGGTGTGGTCCGGTCTCACCAAGCTGCGCGAGGTCGTCGAGCGGATGAGCCTGCAGGTCTTCCAGGACGAGCACGGCCAGACGGTGTACGACGTACCCGATGCCGTCCACCCCGATCCGGAAATCCCGGCGCCCCCCAGGTTCCTGTACGACTTCGACAACCTGCTGCTCTCGTACGCCGATCGCACCCGCGTGATCACCGACGACCACGGCCGCCAGGGGTACCGCACGCAGCGTCCCGCGCCGCAGATCCTGCTCGTCGACGGCTTCACCGCGGGCGACTGGACGGTCGGCCGGACCGCCGACGAGGCGACGCTCACGATCCGGACGTACCGGCCGTTGACCGATGCGGACGCCGTACGCGCGGAAGCCGAGGCGCTGCTGGCGTTCCTGCATCCGGACGCCGGGAGCCGCAAGGTCCTCGTCTAGCGTTGGGGTATGGCGAACGAGCTCGGGCGATCGACCAGTCCGTACCTGCGGCAGCACGCGGGGAACCCGGTGGAATGGCGGGAGTGGTCCGAGCAGGCGTTCGCCGAGGCGCGGGAGCGCGACGTACCGGTGTTCCTGTCGGTCGGGTACTCCGCGTGTCACTGGTGTCATGTGATGGCGCACGAGTCGTTCGAGGATCCCGCGACGGCGGCGTACCTGAGTGAGCACTTCGTGAGCGTGAAGGTGGATCGCGAGGAGCGGCCGGACGTCGACGCGATCTACATGGCGGCGACCGTCGCGATGACCGGGCAGGGCGGGTGGCCGATGTCGGTGTTCCTGACGCCGAGCGGCGAGCCGTTCTTCTGCGGGACGTACTTCCCGAAGCAGGCCCGCGGCGGGATGGCGTCGTTCGGGCAGGTGCTGGAGGCAATCACCGACGCATGGATGCACCGGCGCGAGCAGCTCGACGGGATCGGGAAGCGGGTCGTCGAGCAGCTCGGGGCGCAGCAGCCGGCCGATGCGGGGGTCTTCGACCTGGAGCGTGCGGTCGAGTTGCTGAAGGTGGACTTCGATCCGGTGGCCGGCGGATTCGGGCGGGCGCCGAAGTTCCCGCCGTCGATGGTGCTGGACTTCCTGCTCCGGCATCACCGGCGGACCGGCGACGAGGACGCGCTGGCGATGGTCGCGCAGACGTGTGCGCGGATGGCGCGCGGCGGGATGTACGACCAGCTGGCCGGCGGGTTCGCGCGGTACTCCGTCGACGGGCAATGGGTGGTGCCGCACTTCGAGAAGATGCTGTACGACAACGCGTTGCTGCTGGACGTGTACTCGCACTGGTGGACGATCTCGCGGGACCCGCTGGCGCGGCGGATCGCCGAGGAGACGGCGGACTTCCTGCTGGCGGAGCTGCGGACGCCGGAGGGCGGGTTCGCGTCGGCGCTGGACGCGGACACGGAGGGGGAAGAGGGCAAGTACTACGTCTGGACGCCCGCCGAACTGCGCTCCGTGTTGCCGGACGACGATGCCGCGTGGGTCGTCGCGTTGTGCGAGGTGACGGGGACGTTCGAGCACGGTACGTCGGTCCTGCAGCTGCGGGAGGATCCGTCCGATGCGGATCGGTGGGCCCGGATCCGTGCGGAGTTGCTGCGGGCGCGGGGCGAGCGGGTCTACCCGGGGCGGGACGACAAGGTGGTGGCCGCGTGGAACGGGTTGGCGATCACGGCGCTGACCCGTGCGGGGGTGGTGTTGGAGAGGCCCGAGTACGTCGAGGCGGCGGTCGGGGCGGCGCGGTTGGTGCGGGACGTGCATCTGGACGGGGCGCGGTTGTACCGGACGTCGCGGGACGGGGTGCGGGGCTGCGCGGACGGCGTACTCGAGGATTATGCGGCGTACGCGCAGGCGTGTTTGACGTTGCTGGGGGCGACGGGGGAGGCCGAGTGGTTCGAGATCGCGGAGGGGTTGCTCGGGCGGGTACTGGCGGAGTTTGTTGCTGATGGCACCTACTTTGACACCGCGGGGGATGCGGAGCGGCTGATCTGGCGGCCGCAGGATGCGACCGACAACGCGACGCCTTCCGGGGTGAGCCTGACCGCCGAGGCGCTGACCACGCTCGCGAGCCTCACCGGTACAGACCACTACGAGCGGGCCGCCCAGCAGGCCCTGGATGCCTCAGCAGCCATCGCCGCCCGAGCTCCCCGCTTCGCCGGCCGCGCCCTCGCGGTCGCCGAAACCGTCGCGGCGGGCCCCTTGGAAATCGCCATCGTCACGCCACCCGCCGACGCCGGTGAGCTTGTGCGGGTTGCTTTTGGCAACTCTCCGTGGGGGACGGCGATTGCTTCCGGGGCGCCGGGGATCGGGGTGCCTTTGATGGACGGGCGCGGGCTCGTCGGAGGTGGGCCGGCGGCGTACGTCTGTCGGAAATTCACGTGTGAACTTCCGGTGACGTTGCCGGAAGACCTTCGGAAAGCGTTGCGTCCTCTGCACTGAGAGGTCTCTCAGGTGCGGGTTTTCCCTGTGGTTTCGGTGGAATCCCTTGACTCACGGCGACCGGGCGGCAACAGTCGGTCCTCAGTCGGATGTAACAGAACTCGCATGTACCGACACAAAGTGTCACAAATGAGGCAGTGGCACTGTTGCGTCAGCATCCGGCGCGTCCCCAACTGAATTCGGTCGCTGCGCCCAAACAGCGACCACACCGTGAGGAGATGTTGTCTTGAAACGACTGACATCAGCAGGGGCGGTGGCGATTGTCGCGGCGGCGGGTCTGGCCACTGGCGTGACAGGGTTCACCGCTTCGACAGCGGGTGCCGCCGACCGGTCGGTTCCGCTCCCGGCGTCCGGCTTCAACCAGCCGGCAGCCGTCAAGGCCGAACAGGCGCTGACCGCGCAGACGGCCGCCGCCCTCGGGCTCGGCTCCGGCGAGCAGCTCCAGGTCCGCGACGTCGTGAAGGACCCGGACGGTACGGAGTACGTCCGCTACGACCGGACGTTCAACGGCCTGAAGGTCGTCGGTGGCGACCTGATCGTGAAGCGCAAGGGCGAGGCGATCGGCCAGGTCACCTACAACCGCGGTGCCAAGGCCGTCGAGGTCTCCACCAAGCCGACTCTGTCCCAGTCGGCCGCGCTCACCAAGGGTGCCCAGTCCTCGAAGTTCAAGGCCAAGACCAGCAAGGGTCAGCTGATCGTCTTCGTGACGCCGGCCAAGCCCGTGCTCGCGTACGACGTCGTGACGACCGGCGTGAAGCCCGACCAGACCCCGTCGGTGCTGCACACGTACGTCGACGCCAACTCCGGCAAGGTGCTGGCGCAGAACGACGAGATCAAGGAAGGCACCGGCAACTCGATGTACGCCGGCAAGGTCACGATCGGTACGTCGGGCTCGTCCGGCAACTTCTCGATGACCGACCCGACCCGCGGTGGCAACTACACCACCGACCTCAAGGGCGCGACGTCCGGGAACGGCACCACGTTCACCGACGCCGACGACACCTGGGGCAGCGGTGCCGCCTCGGACCGGGCGACCGCCGCGGTGGACGCGCACTACGGTGCCCAGCTGACCTGGGACTACTACAAGAACGTCCACGGCCGCAACGGCATCTTCAACAACGGCCAGGGCGCCCGCAGCCGCGTGCACTACGGCAACGCGTACGTGAACGCGTTCTGGGACGGCACCCAGATGACGTACGGCGACGGGATCAGCAACACGCACCCGCTGACCGCGATCGACGTGGCCGGTCACGAGATGAGCCACGGTGTCACCGAGGCGTCCGCGAACCTGAACTACTCCGGTGACGCGGGCGGCCTGAACGAGGCGACGTCGGACATCTTCGGCACCATGGTCGAGTGGTACGCGAACAACGCGAGCGACCCGGGTGACTACCTGATCGGCGAGAAGATCAACATCAACGGCGACGGTACGCCGCTGCGCTACATGGACAAGCCGTCGAAGGACGGGGCCAGCAAGGACTGCTGGACGACCAGCACCGGTGGCCTGGACCCGCACTACTCGTCCGGCCCGCTGAACCACTGGTTCTACCTGGCCTCCGAGGGCACCGGCAGCAAGACCATCAACGGCGTCACCTACAACAGCACGGCCTGCAACGGTACGACGTTCGCCGGTGTCGGCCGCGACGTCGCCGCCAAGGTCTGGTACCGGACGCTGACCACCAAGCTGAGCTCGGGCAGCACCTACAAGGACGCGCGGGAAGGCGCGATCAACTCCGCGAAGGAGCTGTACGGCGCGGATTCCGCGCAGTGCAAGGGCATCGAGGCCGCGTTCGGTGGCATCTCGGTCCCGGCCGGCTCCGCCGCCTGCGGTGGTGGCACCACGCCGCCCCCGACCGGCGACAACCTGCTGAAGAACCCGGGCTTCGAGTCCGGCGCGGTGGACTGGACCGGCACCGCCGGCCCGGTCACGGACAACACCGGCCGCCCGGCGCGCACCGGTAGCTGGAAGCTGTGGCTGCAGGGCAACGGCCGCGCGACCACCGAGAGCGTCGGCCAGTCGGTCGCGATCCCGGCGTCGGCGACCGCCGCCAGCCTGTCGTTCTGGATCCGCATCGACACCGCGGAGACCACCACGACGACGGCGTACGACACCGCGAAGGTCCAGGTCGTCGACGGCTCGACGACGAGCACGCTGGCGACGTACTCGAACCTGAACAAGAACACGTCGTACGTGCAGAAGACGCTGAACCTGACGGCGTACAAGGGCAAGACCGTGACGATCAAGTTCGTCGGCCAGGAGGACTCCTCGGCGCAGACCAGCTTCGTCGTCGACGACACCTCGCTGACCGTCAGCTGAGAACGTCCGGGGCGCGCGCAGCCTCCGCCCAAGGCCGCGCGCGCCCCGGATTCCCTTCTTCACAAGGTGGTTCCGGTTGCGTCGACTCCGCCCCCGTCGACGCGGCTAGAGCTTCGTGCAGAGTTTTCCCGGTGGGATGGCGGCTTCGGTGAGCAGTTTGCCCACCGGGGCCGCCAGTACCTTGAGCTGCGGGTCCTCGAGCCGCGCGGTCTTCCCGTTCGCGGTCACGGACACGATCATGTCGTCCGGGTGCTTGGTGCTCGGCTTGGTCGCCACCAGGCTCGCCCAGTCGACCTTCTCGACGGCCGCGCTGATGGTGGCCAGCAGGGCCGGGTTCAGCTTGCACCGGATCGTCTGCTTGCCGCGCGCGCTCACGGTCGCGACACCGTCGGTCCCGATCTGCACCTTGTCATCGAAACCGGCGAACCCGCCGGTCCGGGCCACCGTGACCGGCAGGCCGGCGCCGACGGGGGCTGACTGAGTCACAGTCGGCATGGTGGGTGGTGGGGTAGTGCCCGGCGTACCGCTGGATCCTGACTCGCTGCCGCATCCGGTCAGCACGAGTCCGGCGACGGCCGTGCACGTGGCCACTGCTGCGTATCTCCTCAGGTTCCTCACGCACTAGGGATACACGCTGGGGTGCGGTTCGTTGCAGCTGTGACGGTACTGAAATGTACTGAACTGTACTGAAATGTTCAGCCGACGCGGTACGTCGCGATGCTGACCGCGATGTAGTGGCAGACGAACGCGGCCACGGTGAACGCGTGGAAGATCTCGTGGAAGCCGAACCAGCGGGGTGACGGGTTGGGCCGCTTGGTGCCGTAGACGACCGCGCCGAGCGAGTACAGACCGCCACCGACCGCGATCAGCGTGACGACGGCCGCGCCGCCGGTGTGGTAGATGTCGCCCATCCAGAAGATCGCGACCCAGCCCAGCGCGAGATAGATCGGCGTGTAGATCCAGCGCGGGGCGCTCAGCCAGAAGATCCGGAACAGGATGCCGGCCAGCGCGCCGCCCCAGACCAGGCCGAGCATCAGCACGCGGTCCTTGCCGTGCAGCAGGACCATGCCGAGCGGGGTGTAGGTGCCGGCGATCAGCAGGAAGATGTTGCTGTGGTCGAGCCGGCGCAGGATCGCCTCGCCGGTTGGGCCCCAGTAGAACCGGTGGTACAGCGCCGAGATGCCGAACAGCAGCATCGCGCCGACGGTGTAGACCGCGGCCGCCCAGCGGGCGTTGGCGTGCGGCGCCAGGCAGATCAGCACGATGCCGGCGGCGGTGGCGAACGGGAACGTGCCGGCGTGCAGCCATCCGCGGAGCTTGGGCTTCAGCGGGCCGAGTCGACCGGACAGCTTGTGACCGACTTCCTCGGGCTGGGCGCTGGTAGCGGTCATCGCCGTCCTTTCGAGGGGTTCCGGGCGGGTATACCTACGCCACCGTAACCTACGCAACCGTAGGTTCAATGGTCCAGAAGGATGAAATGTAGGCGACGTCACCCGGACGACGCGACACCTCCGCGTGTTCGATGCACGAACTTCCAGGAAAGTTCGACCTTGCTGACAGCTTGCTGTGAGGCACTCCAGGGCCTCTCGCACCGGGGCGAATCTGGGCTAGCCTCAAGGCGAGAAGTCATTGAGGAGAGCACCCTGCCCATGCGGACACCTGGCAAGCAGAAGCTGCGCGACGCGGTCTACGGACTGTACGAACGCCGGCTCACCCGATCGCTGTCGCCGGACCGGATCCCGCGGCACATCGGCGTCATCATCGACGGCAACCGGCGCTGGGCCCGGCAGGGAGGCGACCCGGTGTCGCGCGGTCACGAGGCCGGGGCCAACAAGATCTCGGAGTTCCTGTACTGGTGCGACGAGGTCGGCGTGAAGGTGGTCACGGTGTGGATGCTGTCCACCGACAACCTGACCCGCCCGGCCGACGAACTGGAGCCGCTGCTGCGGATCATCGAGCAGGCCGTCGAGGAGCTGACCGCGATCAGCCGCTGGCGGATCCACCCGGTCGGCGCCCTCGACCTGCTGCCGGGCAGTACGGCGGAGGCGCTGAAGGCGGCCGAGACCGCGACCCAGGACGTCGACGGCATGCTGGTGAACGTCGCGGTCGGGTACGGCGGCCGCCGCGAGCTCGCCGACGCGGTCCGTTCGCTGCTCCTCGAGGAGGCGGCGAAGGGGATATCGATCGAGGAACTGGCCGACCGGGTCGACGTCGAGCACATCGCCCGGCACCTGTACACGAAGGGCCAGCCGGACCCGGATCTGGTGATCCGGACGTCGGGGGAGCAGCGCCTCGGCGGCTTCCTGCTCTGGCAGAGCGCGCTGAGCGAGTTCTACTTCTGCGAGGCGCTCTGGCCGGACTTCCGGCACGTCGACTTCCTGCGGGCGATCCGCAGCTACGCCCAGCGCCAGCGCCGTTTCGGCACCTAGGGCGGTGCCGTCCCGCGACCGCACCGCCTGCACGTCGTCCGGCGCCGCAGGTAGTACGCGTACGTCGCCACGCCGAGCGCCGCACCCCAGACCGTCCACAGGATGCCCGGCGCGTTGACCGCCCAGTTGTCGCCGTCGAGCGGCAGTTGGGCGTTCATCAGCCCGGCCGGGATCAGTACGACGGCCACGACCGACGCCGGGACGATCGCCAGCAGCGGCGGCACCCGACGGCCGGGCGCGGAACCAGATCCAGCGCGGGTACACCTCGCCCCAGCGGTGCACGAGCCCGTGGGTCAGGACGCTGCCGGCGAGTCCCATCGCGGCCAGACCGAGACCCATCTCGAGCATCCCGGGTGTGTCGGCCATCATCCGGTGGAACTCCGCGGTGATCCCGACCGGCCAGCCGACGTACCAGGCGATCCGGGTGAACTCGTACGGCAGGTTCGCCAGGACCGCGACGGCGACCGCCCACTTGCCCCAACGCAGGGCGGCGTCCGGGCGGGTCCACGCCTGCTCGACGGCGCCGCGGCCGCACGATACGCACACGCCACGGCTGCGCCGGTCGTACGCCAGCGCGGTCGCCGCCCAGAGCACTCCACCGACGAACAGGATGATCAGGTTCACGCGGCGCCAGTACAGAATGTCACCGACGCCACCCTGCGCTCCTGGCACGCCGGTGAACGCAAACACAACCAGGGCGGGCGCCAGCGCGACAACGGCGATCAGTGTGTAGTCAGGAATCACCAGGGCCAGCCCCACGGCGAGTACTGCGGCTACCGCCTGCAGGAGCCGCTCGCGGGGCGGGATACGCGTCATCACGAGTGCCAGCACCGCACCGGCCAGGCCGATCGTCGCCATCACCGGCGCGACCACGTGGTACGACGTACCCTCCAGGATCGAGCCCGTGGCGCGGTCGTCCGGTACTGGCGCAAACGGGAAGCCTGAGCCGCCCAAGGACCAGTACACGGGATCACCCAGCGGAGTGAAGCGACTCCCTCGGGTGGGGGGAAGCCGTAACGCCGTGTTAACCCCGTGGCCGGGCGTGTCGGGCTGCGCAGTTTGCGGGAGGCTCCTACGCTGGCAGAGACGGTCGGAGGGGAAGCCGGCTGTCACGGGAGGCCCGATCAGTTTGAGAATCTCGTTCCAGCCGGTTGCCCCATGAGGGGCCGAACGGAGTCCCCGAGACCTGTGGTTTCGGTGGTCTCGAACTCACTGATCGCCGTTGCCGCTCACGCGGCGGCGCGGACGGGGCCAACACCGGGCCCCGAGGGCGGCACCCGACCCATCACCTAACCACTGGCGGGCCGGGGCGAGGGTGTACGTCACGGCCTAGAAGAGGACGTGCGACATGGCCATCCACGCCAAGGCGTCAAGTACCTCATCCACACCGGACCAGCGCACCTTCGTGCTGGACACCTCGGTGCTGCTGTCCGACCCGCACGCGATGCTGCGGTTCGACGAGCACGAGGTGGTCGTCCCGGTGGTCGTTGTCACCGAATTGGAGGCCAAACGGCATCACCCGGAACTCGGCTACTTCGCCCGCACCGCGCTGCGACTGCTCGACGAGCTCCGGATCCTGCACGGACGTCTGGACGCACCCCTGCCAGTGGGGGAGAAAGGCGGAACACTCCGGGTCGAACTGAACCACACCGACCCGGAGACACTCCCGGCCGGGTTCCGGCTCGGCGACAACGACAGCCGGATCCTGGCCGTGGCCTGCAACTTCATGGCCGAGGGCAAGGACGTCACGCTGGTCTCGAAGGACCTGCCGATGCGGGTCAAGGCGTCGGCGTGCGGCCTGCAGGCCGAGGAGTACCGGGCCGAGCTGACCCTGGAGTCCGGCTGGACCGGGATGGCCGAGCTCGAGGTCGGCACCCAGGTCGTGGACGACCTGTACGAGATCGGCGCGGTCGAGCTGCCGGAGGCCGGGGAGTTCCCGACCCACACCGGGCTGGTGCTGCTGTCCGACCGGGGCAGCGCGCTCGGCCGGGTGATGCCGGACAAACGGGTCCGGCTGGTCCGCGGCGACCGCGAGGCGTTCGGGATCCGCGGCCGGTCCGCCGAACAGCGGGTCGCGCTCGACCTGCTGCTGGACCCCGACGTCGGGATCATCTCGCTCGGCGGCCGCGCCGGTACCGGCAAGTCCGCGCTCGCGCTGTGCGCCGGCCTGGAGTCGGTGATGGAGCGCCGCCAGCACAAGAAAGTGGTCGTCTTCCGGCCGCTGTTCGCGGTCGGCGGCCAGGAGCTCGGGTACCTGCCGGGCAGCGAGTCCGAGAAGATGCAGCCGTGGGCGCAGGCGGTGTACGACACGCTGGGCGCGCTCACCAGCAGTGACGTGATCGACGAGGTCATCGACCGCGGCATGCTCGAGGTGCTGCCGCTGACGCACATCCGCGGCCGGTCGCTGCACGACGCGTTCGTGATCGTCGACGAGGCGCAGTCGCTGGAGCGGAACGTGCTGCTCACGGTGCTGTCCCGGGTCGGCGCGAACTCGCGGGTCGTGCTCACCCACGACGTCGCCCAGCGGGACAACCTGCGGGTCGGGCGGCACGACGGTGTGGTCGCGGTGGTGGAGCAGCTGAAGGGGCACCCGTTGTTCGCGCACGTCACGCTGACCCGCTCGGAGCGGTCGCCGATCGCCGCGCTGGTCACCGAGATGCTGGACGACCTGCAGCTGTGACCGGGGCGGTGGGGCGGGGAAGGTATCTGTAAGGAGCGTCGCTGTCATTGGCTCATAACTATCTGTAAAGCGAAGGTAAGAACGGTGCGGTCGCCACGCGGCGGCCGCACCGTTCGTCCGTGACCTGCTTGTGATCACGGACGGTTTACGCCAGAGTATGTTCTCGTTGCAGCCGACGGGGGTCGGGTTTCTCGGAAGGACAGATGAAAGCGAAGCGCTCCGTCGCGGTTCTTGCAGTCACCGGAATCGCCGTGGTCTCCGTTGTCGCCGGTGTCGACCTCTTCAGCTCTCCTGGGAGCAGCAGTGCGTCGGAGCAGGCGTCTGGGCGGGCCGAGATGGCCGTCATCAACAGTGGCAAGGTGCTGGCCAGCGACGACAAGCCGTCCACCTCACCGGGCTCCAACGCCTCCGATGCAGCCGCCGACGCGGTCCGGATGCGGAACCAGGTCGAGGCGATCGCCCAGCAGCAGGTCGCCCTGCAGAATGCCGCCGACCTCAAGATGGCCGGCAAGAATGCCGCGCTGAAGCGGTACGAGGCGCTGGCCCGGGCCGCCCGTTCCTCCAGCGAGGAGCGCGCCAGCCGGGACGCCGAGCGGAAGAAGTACGAGGGCACGCCGAAGGAGGTTGCGATGAACCTCCTCCCCGACCACGGCTGGAGCCAGGGCCAGTTCAGCTGCCTGGAGAAGCTCTGGAACAAGGAGTCCCGCTGGAAGGTCGGCGCGGCGAACCCGACGTCCTCGGCGTACGGCATCCCGCAGGCGCTCCCCGGCAAGCGGATGGCGGCGTACGGCTCCGACTGGCGGACCAACCCGGTCACCCAGATCAAGTGGGGCCTGGACTACATCGAAGCGACGTACGGCTCCCCGTGCAGCGCCTGGGGCCACTCGCAGGCCAAGAACTGGTACTGATCACCCGATCCTGAAGACGGGGGCGTAGCTCCCGTCTCCGGCGGCCTTGAGCACCTTGCCGCCTGTCAGCGTGACCGGTCCCGCCCCGACACGCCGGGCGGCTCCGGTCAGTACGACGTCCTTGAGGACGATGTCGCCCTTCGGCCGGCCCAGGACGATGGCGTACACCGTCGTACCCTTCTGCGTGAACACGACCTGGTCGCCGGCCGCCGTACGGGCCGAGGAGCGCGTCCAGGGGCGTGTACCGTCCAGGGCCTCCCGGTTGACCTTCAGCCACGCGCCGATGTCCGTGAGGCGGCTCAGCTGCTCCGGGATGATCTCACCGGCGCCACCGCTCGGCCCGACGTTCAGCAGCAAGGCCCCGTTGTTGGCTGCGCCCTTGGCGAGCGCCGCGATCAGATCAGTCGACTTGGCGTAGTCCTGGTCTGTCTCTGCGCGGTTGTACCCGAACGAGCCGCCGATGCCACGGTCCTGCTGCCAGTACTTGTCCTGGATCGTGTCGAAGTCGGCGTACTCCGGTGTCCGGAAGTCACTGTGTTTCGCCGGCTTCTGCGTGTTGACGCCCTCCGCAACGCCCGGCAGCTTGAACAGGCCCTTCATCAACTGGTCGAACCCCCAACGCATCGGTTTCGGGCTCATCAGCTGCCGCCCGAACGACGCCGTACTCCAGCGGTCGTCGACGACGCCGTCCGGCACGGTGTTGTAGTAGTCGGCCAGCAGCGCGTAGAGGCGTTTCGAGCCGGTCGGCCAGGCGATGTCGTTCCAGAGGATGTCCGGCTTGTACCGGGCGATCAGCTCGCGCACCTGCGCCGTGGCGTACGCGCGGTAGTCCTCGCCGTAGTGCAGGAACGCGTAGTCGCCCAGCGTCTTCACCGTCTTGCGCTGGAAAGTCCAGTCGACGCCGCCGGAGTAGTACACGCCGAACTTGAGGCCCTGCTTGCGTACGGCGGCGGCCAGCTCGCCCATCAGGTCCCGCTGCGCATGGAAGTCCGGGGCCTGCGGGTTACGCACCTGCGTCGGCCAGAGCGAGTAGCCGTCGGCGTACTTCGCCGTCACCACGATGTACGACGCCCCGGCCGCCTTGAACTGCGCCGCCCACCGGTTCGGGTCCCACCGCTTCAGCCCCGCGTCGAACGCCTTGGTGAAGTCGCTGTACGGCGCCGTGCCGTAGTGCTCGCGGTGGTACCTCCCGGTCGGCGAGTCCGGGTCCTTCATGGCGTTCGCGTAGTCCTCGGCGTACGGGTTGTGCGTCATCGCGTGCCCGTACTGCGTCTCGAGCAGCCGGCTGAACGTCGTACCCTTCGGGGCGAAGCCCGGGACCGAGTAGAGTCCCCAGTGGATCATGATGCCGAACTTGGCATCCTGGAACCACGCGGGGAGCGGGTGCTTGTTCAGCGACTCCACGGTGGCCTGGTAAGGCCCGCTGGTGGTCATGGTGGCCTTGCGGTTGTCCTGCCACGTCCAGACCGCGGAACAGCCGACGTAGACCAGTACCAGCGCGACGAGTACGGCCAGTACCCGCAGATCGCGGTGGATGCTCTTGGCAAGGATCATGCTGTTCAGTCTGGCCGGATCCTGATCGCGGCGGCACCGCCAGCGGTTCATCGGTTCGCCAACTTTCGGTGGAGCCGGGTCTGCACCGGAAGTCGCGCTACCGTCGTGCGGTGGACACGGGGTTCCTTGCCGCGCTGATCGCGCCCGGCTCGCGGGCCGCGCCGGGGTACGGGCGGTTGACGCCGCGGGACCGCGTCGTGGACGTCGCGTGTGTGCTGATCGCGTTCCTCCTCGGCCTGATCGCGGTCGGCGGCCTGCAGCCGCGGCCACGGATCGGTCCGCTGCCGCACTGGCTGGATCTGTCGCTGTGCGTCGCAGCGGCGTTCTCGCTGCTGCTCAGGCGGCGTTGGCCGACCGGGCTGGCCGCGGTGATGATCGTCGCGTCGACACTGCTGCCGGTGGCGGGCGCGGCGGCTGGGCTGGCGCTTTTCAACGTCGCCGTACACCGGCGTCCTGCGGTCAGCCTCACGCTCGCAGTTACGTCGATGTTGTCCGGGATGCTGCAGTTCTGGCTCTACCCGGTCGCTGACCTCCCGTACGCGTACTGGATCGCCGTGAGCCTCACTGGGCTGGCCTGTCTGGTGCTGGTGGGCTGGGGGATCGTCGTACGCACCAGGAGACAGCTGTTGGCGTCTCTGACCGACCGTGCGGTGCGGGCGGAGGCGGAGCAGCAGTTGCGTGTGGAGCAAGGGCAACGGCTGGAACGTGAGCGGATTGCTCGGGAGATGCATGACGCGCTCGGGCATCGGCTGTCGTTGCTGAGCATGCACGCGGGCTCACTGGAATTCCGTCCCGACATGCCGGCTGCTGAGCTGTCACGTGCCGCGGGAGTAACACGCGCCAGCGCGCGGGACTGCGTGGAGGACCTGCGGGAGATCGTCGGCGTACTGCGTTCTCAGCACACTGCTGACGGGCCGGGGCGGCTGGATGAGCTTGTGGCCGAGTCCGAGGCTGCCGGTATGCAGATCGACCTGGTGACCGCTGTGGATCTGGACGCGGTACCGGACGCCATTGGGCGGCACGCGTACCGCATGGTGCAGGAAGGGCTGACGAACGCTCGTAAACACGCACCACACCAGGCCGTCCGGGTGACGTTGGCGGGTGAGCCCGGGCAAGGGCTGTCCGTGGAAGTCGTGAATCGGCTGGGGCCTGGTGCGGCCGGTCCTGGGTCGCGGGTCGGGCTGATCGGTCTGGCGGAGCGGGCGTCGTTGGCCGGTGGGCGGCTGGAGTACGGGACCACGGCGGACGGGGACTTCCGGCTGGCGGCCTGGCTGCCGTGGGTGGCCTACGATGACGGACGTGAGTGAACCGGTCCGGCTGCTGTTGGTCGACGACGACCCGTTGGTCCGGGCAGGGCTGACCAGCATGCTCTCGGGCGCGCCGGAGCTGCTCCTGGTGGGCGAAGCGGCCGACGGGCAGCAGGCTGTGCGCGCAGTGCGTGAGCTGCGGCCGGACGTCGTACTGATGGACGTCGGGATGCCGGTGATGGACGGGATCGCTGCCACGGAAGCGATTCGGGAGCAGGCTGCGGTCCTCATGCTGACCACCTTCGGGTCGGACACGGACCTGCTGCGGGCTTTGCGTGCGGGAGCGTCCGGTTATCTGCTGAAGGACGCTACGCCGCCAGAAATCATCACGGCGGTCGTAAAGGTCGCAGCGGGGGAGTCCGTGCTGTCACCGCAGTCCACACGCCAGCTGATGGACCACGTGGGCGCAACAGACCAGGAAGACCGCCGTACGACGGCACTCGACGCATTGGAGCAGCTGACCGAGCGGGAGCGGGACGTCGTACTGGCTGTGGCCGAGGGCAAGAGTAACGCGGAAGTTGCTGCTGGGCTGGCGCTCGGCGTTGCCACGGTCAAGACGCACCTCACGAGCGCACTGGCCAAGCTGCACCTCACGAGCCGCGTCCAGCTCGCCCTGCTGGCGCACGATGCCGGGATGGTCTGATGGAGCTGGCACGGGCCCTCAGCGAGCGTGGAGAGCTGGTACTGCGCCGCCGTGACGACGGGGCGCTCGAGCTGCGCGTCAACGGTGTGTTCGTGATGGACGACCAGGAGACGTCCAGCGAGGAGCTGTTGGCGTCGGCGGCGCTGGCGACCGTACGGCACCCGGACCGCGTCCTCGTGGGTGGACTCGGCCTCGGGTACACGGTCCGCGCGCTGCTGTCCGACGACCGGCTCGGCGAGGTGGTGGTCGCAGAGATCGAGCCGGAGCTGGTGGCCTGGATGCGGACCGGTCTGGTGCCGTCCGTGCTCGACGACCCGCGCGTCGCGGTGGTCGTCGGGGACGTCCGGACCGTGGTCGCCGATCTCCCCGACGCGTCCGTCGACGCGATCCTGCTGGACGTCGACAACGGCCCGGACTTCCTTGTCTACAACGAGAACTCGGCCATCTACACGTCCGCCTTCCTGACCACCTGCCACGCCAAGCTCCGCACCGGCGGCGTCCTCACGGTGTGGTCCTCGTCGGCATCGCCCGCCCTGGAATCGGCCGTCGAGGCGATCTTCGGCGCCTGCGACGTACAGCCCGTCCCGGTCGAACTCCAGGGCCGCGACGAGCTGTACTACGTCTATCAGGGCAGCACGTAGTCGAACGTCACGCGCGCACCGCTCTCGTCCGTCGTCGCGCCGTGCATCCGTACTCCTCCTGTGGTGTTGTCCACAGCTTGTCTATCAGGGCGTTCCGACAGGTCCGATCGACGTACTCTGCAGGTATGGGAGTTGACGACGCAGAGTTCAGGATCGAGCACGACACGATGGGCGAGGTCAAGGTGCCTCGGGATGCGCTGTGGCGGGCACAGACGCAGCGCGCGGTGGAGAACTTCCCGATCTCGGGACGACCACTCGCGCCGGCGCTGGTGCACGCCCTGGCGCAGATCAAAGCCTCGGCCGCGGTCGTGAACGCGTCGCTCGGCGTGCTCGACGCGGACCGGTCGGCCGCGATCGTCGGCGCCGCGGACCAGGTGGCCGCGGGGGAGTTCGACGCCGAGTTCCCGATCGACGTCTTCCAGACCGGCTCCGGTACGTCGACGAACATGAACGTCAACGAGGTGCTGGCCACGCTCGCCACCCGCGCGCTCGGCGCCGACGTCCACCCGAACGATCATGTCAACGCGTCCCAGTCGAGCAACGACACGTTCCCGTCCGCGATCCACGTCGCGGCCACCGCGGGCGTCGTGCAGGAGCTGCTGCCGGCGTTGGAACATCTCGCGGATTCCCTTGCCCGTAAGGGATCCGAGTTCGCCGAGGTGGTGAAGTCCGGGCGGACGCACCTGATGGACGCGACACCGGTGACCCTCGGCCAGGAGTTCGCCGGGTATGCCCAGCAGATCCGGCGCGGCGCGTCCCGGGTCCGCGCGACGCTGCCGCGGGTCGCCGAGCTCCCACTGGGCGGTACGGCGGTCGGCACCGGCATCAACACGCCGCCCGGATTCGCCGCCGCGGTGATCACCGAGCTGAACAAGCGCACCGGGCTCGAGCTGTCCGAGGCCGAGGACCACTTCGAGGCGCAGGGCGCCCGCGACGGCCTGGTCGAGCTGTCCGGGCAGCTGAAGACGGTCGCCGTCAGCCTGACGAAGATCTGCAACGACCTGCGCTGGATGGGATCCGGCCCGCGCGCCGGGCTCGGCGAGATCGCGCTGCCGGACCTGCAGCCGGGGTCGAGCATCATGCCCGGCAAGGTGAACCCGGTGATCTGCGAGGCCACGCTGATGGTCGCCGCGCAGGTGATCGGCAACGACACCACGATCACCGTAGCCGGTGCCGGCGGCAACTTCGAGCTGAACGTGATGCTGCCGGTGATCGCGCGCAACCTGCTCGAGTCGATCACGCTGCTGGCGAACAGTTCCAGGCTGCTCGCCGACCGCTGCGTCGACGGCATCACCGCGAACGTTGGTCACGCCCGCGAACTGGCCGAGTCGTCACCGTCGATCGTCACCCCGCTGAACCGCTACATCGGGTACGAAAACGCCGCCGCGGTCGCCAAGAGCGCCCTGAAACAAGGGAAAACGATCCGCGAGGTCGTGATCGAGAACGGTCACGTCGCGAACGGCGACCTCACCGAGGAGCAGCTGGACGCGGCCCTCGACGTCTTGTCGATGACCCGGCCCGGCTCGTGACGCCGTACTGGGAGCCGGGGACCACGATCGAATGGGTGTACGAGGGCAGCGGCCGGCACGCCGACCTGCCGAACGTGCGGCCGATGACGGTCGTGCGCGACGACGCCGACGGGCTGGTAGCCTGGCTCGCGCCCGGTACGCCGCTGCTGAAACCGGTGCTGGTGGACGGCCGGGAGACGCGGCACGCCGGGCCGATCGGGATGTTCGTCGAGGACCGGGTGCTCAAGCTCGACGTCTGGCACGGCACCGGGATCCTCAAGGCGTCCCCGGCCGGGAAGCCGTGGTCGGTCTGGTACTTCTGGGGCGAGGACGGGGCGTTCCACGGGTGGTACGTGAACCTGGAGCGGGAACACGTCCGCGATCCGGCGGGACGGCGTACCAGCACCGTCGACCACGTGCTCGACCTGTGGATCAACCCGGACCGCAGCATCGAGTGGAAGGACGAGGACGAGCTGGAGGGGGCGGTCACCGCGGGGCGGTTCACGCCTGCGGAGGCGGAGCGGATCGTGGCGGACGCGCGGGCGGCGATCCGGGACGTGGAGGCGTGGGTGGAGCCGTTCTCCGAGGACTGGCAGACCTGGGTCGCGCCGACGGCGTGGCGGGTGCCGGCTGCGCCGACCACGCACCAGCCGGCGTTGATCGCGGAGGAGCTGCACAGCTGACAACGGGTCGGTCACGAGCGGTTGCAACTGGAGCGTGCGGGACTAGCTTGGAGGTATGTACACCATCGAGCTGCAGGCCGAGGAGCTTCAGATGCTGCGCTCGGCCCTTGGGTGCTACCTCCAAGCCTTGGGTCACAACGAGGCAGACCTCGTCCGCGCCGCCAAGGCCCTCCTCCTCAAACTCCCCGAAGAAATCGAAACCAAAGCCGGTTGAGTTCTCAGCTACGGGGCGGACCGTCAACGCGACCGGCTGAAGCCCCAGCCCTGCCGTTCAGCTTCTCGGACGGACCGTCAGTGGGACGGGCTTCTTGGTGTCTGTGAAGAAGTCGTTCCCTTTGTCGTCCACCACGATGAAGGCCGGGAAGTCCTCGACCTGGATCTTCCAGATCGCCTCCATCCCGAGCTCCGGGTACTCGAGCACGTCGACCGACTTGATGCAGTCCTGCGCCAGCCGTGCCGCCGGCCCGCCGATCGACCCCAGGTAGAACCCGCCGTGCTCCTTGCACGCCGCCGTCACCTTCGCCGACCGATTGCCCTTGGCAAGCATCACGAACGACCCACCCGCCGCCTGGAACTGGTCGACGTACGCGTCCATCCGCCCCGCCGTCGTCGGCCCGAACGACCCCGACGCGTACCCCTCCGGCGTCTTCGCGGGCCCCGCGTAGTACACCGCGTGGTCCCGCAGGTACGACGGCATCTCCTCGCCCGCGTCCAGCCGCTCCTTGATCTTGGCGTGCGCGATGTCCCGCGCCACCACCAGCGGCCCGGTCAGCGACAGCCGGGTCTTCACCGGCAGCTTGGACAGCTCCGCGCGGATCTCGCTCATCGGCCGGTTCAGGTCGATCCGGACGACGTCCGACGCGTCGTCGAGGTGCTCGTCGGTGGTGTCCGGCAGGAACCGCGCCGGCTCCTTCTCCAACTGCTCCAGGAACACCCCCTCCGGCGTGATCTTCGCCAGTGCCTGCCGGTCCGCCGAGCAGGACACCGCGATCGCGACCGGGCAGGACGCGCCGTGCCGCGGCAGCCGGATCACCCGCACGTCGTGGCAGAAGTACTTCCCGCCGAACTGCGCCCCGATCCCGAACTGCTGGGTGAGCTTGAAGACCTCCTCCTCCAGCTCCACGTCCCGGAACCCGTGCCCGACCGGCGACCCGGTCGTCGGCAGCGTGTCGAGGTAGTGCGCGGAGGCGTACTTCGCGGTCTTCAGCGCGTATTCGGCCGACGTACCGCCGACCACGATCGCGAGGTGGTACGGCGGGCAGGCCGCGGTCCCGAGCGAGCGGATCTTCTCGTCCAGGAACTCCATCATCCGCGACGGGTTCAGCACCGCCTTGGTCTCCTGGTACAGAAACGACTTGTTCGCGGAGCCGCCGCCCTTGGCCATGAACAGGAACTTGTACGCCGGGTCGCCGTGCTGCGGGGTCGAGTACAGCTCGATCTGCGCCGGGAGGTTCGAGCCGGTGTTCTTCTCGTCCCACATGGTCAGCGGGGCCATCTGCGAGTAGCGCAGGTTCAGCTTGGTGTACGCGTCGTACACGCCGCGGCTGATCCACTCCTCGTCGACCGCGCCGGTCAGCACGCCCTCGGACTTCTTGCCCATCACGATCGCGGTCCCGGTGTCCTGGCACATCGGGAGCACACCGCCCGCGGAGATGTTCGCGTTCTTCAGCAGGTCGAGCGCGACGAACCGGTCGTTCCCGGAGGCCTCCGGGTCGTCGATGATGCGCCGCAGCTGCTCGAGGTGCGCGGTCCGCAGGTAGTGCGAGATGTCGTGCATCGCCTCCGCGGTCAACTGCCGCAGCACGTCCGGCTGCACCTGCAGAAAGGTCCGGTCGCCGGTGGTGAACGTGCTGACACCCTCGGTCGTCAGCAGCCGGTACTCCGTCTCGTCAGCACCCAACGGCAACAGATCGGAGTAGTTGAAGTCCGCAGACACCGAGATACCTCCACACAAACTGGACTGGACGGCCCCAAGCCTAGTTCTCGGCACCCGCCCAGGACGGCCGCCCCCGTGTTACTTCACCAACACCCGCCGGGCGCGCGCCAGCTCCAGCCCCAGTGACAACCGGTTCCACGCCAGCTGCCACCGTTCGCGCTGCCGGCCTGGGCGCGGCGGGACCACGTCGCGCAGGGCGAAGGACAGCCCGGTGATGACCAGCTGCCCGGCGACGAACAACACCCCACCAGGGATGGCCGGTGCCTGGTGTCCTGTGATCTGTGCGATGAGCACGAGGGCGATCCCGGCGACCATGGCCGGGAATGCGACCAGGTAGGCGACGGCCAGTCGGCCTGCGTTCGGTACTCCACCCCAGTTCATGGCGGACAGTATGCGGGTCAGGGGACGGTTCAGGGGTTAATCGGGGAGGCAACGGGTCTGCGGGTGCGGGTGGGGCCGCGTATGGTTTTCAGCGTGGCTCAGGATGACGTTCCCCAGGAGAACCGACCGCAGGACGCGGTGCCGGCGCAGGTCGATCCGGCGTTGCTGCGGCGGGTGTCGGACCTCGAGCGGGAGGAGGTCGCCGACGTACTGCGCGATGCGGCCGGCGAGGGGCGCTTGTCGTACTCCGAGCTCGAGGAGCGGCTGGCGACCCTGTACGGCTCCAAGACGTACGGCGAACTCGTCGAGCTGACCGTGGACCTCCCCAACGGCCCCCGCGCGCCCGGTGCGTCCGCGGCGCAAGGTGTGCCCGCCACGAGCCCGCAGTACAGCGGCGCGATGGTGGAGACCGGGCCGGTGGTGAACGTGTTCATGTCCGAGACCAAGCGGACGGGCAGCTGGCTGGTCCCGCAGCGCCAGGAGATCAACGCGGTCCTCGGCGACGTGACGCTGGACTACACCGAGGCGCAGATCCCGTTCGACGAGATCCAGATCGACGTGAAGTCGATCCTCGCCGACGTGAAGATCCGCGTCCCGCAGAACGCGATCGTCCTCCTGGACAGCAACCCCATCCTCGGCTCCGTCTCCGAACAGGAAGCCGGCCTCAAGGCGGTCCCCGACCCGAACGCCCAGCCGACAACCCCCAAACGCTTCCACATCCGCGGCACCGCCATCCTCGGCGAAATCAAAATCAAACGAGGCCCCCGCCTCAGCAAACGCCTCGGCCTCACCTAGCCCCCGCCGCCTCGAGCAGCCCAAGCAGCCAGTACCTCAGCAGGCCCGTCGCCGATCACGCTCCTCACCCGCCTGCCGGTGCTCGACGAGCAGGGTGCCCAGCCAGTGGCGGAACTGGGGGAGATTGCGGATGTTCTGCTGGCGCAGGCGGATGTTCTTCGTGGACAGGTCCTGTCGGATGACCAGGAACGTTTGATCGAACGGTGGACCGCTGACGACTCCGAGACCGCTGATCGCGCTCCAGGGCAGGAATCTCCGCCGTCCGTGCCGGATCCCGTCGCGATCGACCACCACCACGGGCCGCCGCGCGACCAGACGGTAGATCACGATGCCGATCACCAGCGCACAGACCGGCGCGAGGAAAAGCGCATCGACCAGGCCAGGTGCAGGCGCCCCGCCGAGGAGTAAAGACCCCAGCACCACCACAGCCGGCAGTATCTGGAACAGAAACATCAGCAGCGTCGACCGCCGCCGCAGCGGAAACACCACCCGCCCGCTACGGCGCCACTCCGCGTCCCAGACCTCCGCCGAGGCGTCACCCAGGTCCCGCATCAATCCACCTGCTCTTCCTGCCGCTGCTGTGCCAGCAATTCCTCCAACCACGTCCGAAAGCTCTCAACGTCGTTGACGTGCTGGCGGGTGATGACGAAGTCCTTGGCCCAGACGTTCTTCGGGTGGACGGGCAGCTGGCGCGCCGGCCCGCGGAGCAGCCCGACGGAGCCCACGTCCCTCCAGAGGATGGAGCGGCGCCCGCAGTGCAGGCCGTTGTGGTCGACGACGAGGTACGGGCGTTGGGTAACGGCGGTCCACACGATGAAGCCGACGATTCCGGCGTACGCCGCGATCGCCAGGTAGCCGAAGTACCGCCAGCCGGGCCGGGTGAGCATGTCCGGCAGGTGCAGCAGCATGTTGCCGGAGAGCGCCAGGTACAGCAGACACGGCAGCAGCAACCACCGGCGCCGAGCGGCGAACTCGACGCGCCGGTCCCGGTGCCAGGCCACCATCCAGGCCTCGGGCAGGCGTTCGCCCATCACCGTCATGTTCCCCCCAGGCGGTCGTCCGGCGCGGATGCGATGGCTCAGACTGACAGCATGCACCGCATGCGGACAATGCTCAGCTGGGTGTTTGTCCGTGGTCCGGCGGCGGCGTACGCGTGGGCGGACTCCGGTTCGTCGCGTTCGGGATAGCCGCACTCGCGGCGACGGGATTGGTCGCCGGTGCCGGGGCCGGGATCGCTGCCCTGGTCGGGCTCGCTCGCGGTGGGGCGGTCGGTGATGCGGCCTTTGTGGGGGCGGGGATCGGGCTCGGTGTGGTGATGGCCTGGCTGGTGGTGAGCCTGGTCGTCGTGGCGGTCCTCTGGGTCCGCGGCGTCAGCCCGTCCGAGACGGCCTCGGGCAGGCCGGCGGCCGGTCGGCATGCAGCGGGTGGGTACGGCTGGCGGCGTCGGGGGGAGCCGCTGGTGCCGGGGAGTCTGGTGGCGTTCTTCGTCCTGATGGCGATCATGTTCGGAAGCCTCGGGCTGCAGGCTCGGAGCGTCGCCCGACCGCCGGACGGGCCGACGGCACGAACCTCGGGGACGGTAGTCGCCGTCCACGAACCCCCGTGGTACGAGAAGGGCTCCGGCACGGTAGACATCCGGTACTCCGTCGACGGCGCGGAATTCATGGTGAAGACCGGAAGAGACCCGGGCGAACACCTGCTCGCGCTCGGCGAAGTCGTACCCATCGAGTACGAGCTCGCCGAGCCGTCGAGCGCCCGTTGTGTCTGGACCGTCGAGTCCGCACGAGACGACCAGACGTTCTGGCTGTGGCTCGGCGGCAGTTGTGCCGCGCTCGCGCTGCTCAGCGGGCTTGGGTACGGCGTCCCGCGGTGGCGGTCCAGCGGCCGGCGTGGTGGGTGATGGTGATGGGGTGGGCGAACGTGGTGGAGATCTGGTCGGTGGTGATGACGTCGTCGACGGGGCCGGCCGCGAGGAGCTGGCCGTCGCGGATGAGGGCGGCGTGGGTGGTGCAGGTGGGGAGTTCTTCGAGGTGGTGGGTGACGAGGATCCACGCAAGGTGTGGGTGACTGGCGTGGATCTGGTCGAGGACCTCGAGGAGTTGTTCGCGGGCGGCGACGTCGAGGCCGGTGGAGGGCTCGTCGAGGAGCATGAGTTGCGGGTCGGAGATGAGGGCGCGGGCGATCAGCGCGCGCCCGCGTTCGCCTTGGGAGATGGTGGTCCAGGGGGCGTCGGCCAGCGCGCCGACACCCAGTAGGTCGATCAGTTCCGAAGCACGCGCGGACTCGGCGGTCGACGGCTCCCAGCGCGGCATCCGTTCGATGGTGCCGGTGAGGCCGGTGAGTACGACGTCCCGGATGCTCAGCGGCGATCGCAACGGGTGCCGCGGGTTCACGTGGCCGATGGATTCGCGCAACGTGCGGATGTCGACCGTTCCGAGCCGGCGGCCAAGGATCTCGACCGTGCCGCGGGTCGGGTGCGTGACGGCCCCGCACAGCCCGAGCATCGTGCTCTTGCCGGCGCCGTTCGGCCCGAGCAGCGCCCACCGCTCGCCTTCGCCCACCGTCAGTGTCACCCCGGACAGCAGCGGTTTGCCGTCCCGGACGAAGTCGACGTCCTTCAGTTCGAGCACCCGTAAACCTCCTCGTACAACGCCTTCAACTCTTCCGCACTCGTTTCCCGGCCGGTCGCATCCGTGTGCTGCTGGACGTGCTGCGCAAAGTCCCGCTCAGCGGCAGGATCGAGCCGGATCCCGTACACAGACTCCAGCACATGCGCGATCCCACCCTTACCCGACTGGCTGTTCACCCGCACGACGGCCTCGTACCCGCGCCCGACGTCGGCCGGATCGATCGGCAGGTACGGCACCTCCCAGAACCCGTCGCCCTGGACGGCGAACCCCTTCCGGATCGCGTCCTGGTGTGTCCCCGAGAACGCCGTGTACACGAGCTCCCCGACATACGGGTGCCGCGGATGGATCGGCATCCGGGTGCAGTACTCGACCACGGAGCGGATCCCGTCGATGTCGGAGAAGTCGATCATCGGGTCGACGCCCTGGGCGTGCAGGTTCAGCGCGAGCGTGGCGATGTCGACGTTCCCGGTCCGTTCGCCGTTGCCGAAGACGCAGCCCTCGACGCGTTGCGCCCCGGCGAGTACGGCGAGCTCGGCGCAGGCGATGCCGGTCCCGCGGTCGTTGTGCGGGTGCACCGACAGGATGACCCCGTCGCGGCGCGGCAGGTTCTGGTGCATGTACTCGATCTGGTCGGCGTACACGTTCGGCGTCGCGGCCTCGACGGTGGCCGGCAGGTTCAGGATCACCGGCCGCTCCGGGGTCGCGTCCCACTGCTTGGTGAGCCGGTCCGCGAGCTCGAGGACGAAGTCCGGCTCGGTCAGGTTGTACACCTCGGGTGAGAACTGGAACCGGACGGTGTCGCCGGCCAGCCGCTGGATCTCTTCGGACCCGGCGTGGATCATCGCGGCCAGCTCGTCCCGCGACTTGCGCAGTACGACGTCCCGCCACACCGGCGCGGTGGCGGCGTACAGGTGGATCACGACGTCGCCGCGCATCCCGGCGACCGACTCGACGGTCCGGGCGATCAGATCCGGCCGGGCCGGGGTGAAGACCACGATCGTCACGTCGGACGGGACCAGGTCCGAGGTGGCGAGCAGCCGGACGAAGTCGAAGTCGGTCTGCGACGCGGACGGGTACCCGACCTCGATCTCCTTGTAGCCGATGGCAACCATCAGCTCGAAGAACTTCCGTTTCCGTTCCGGGTCCATCGGGTCGGCGAGCGCCTGGTTGCCGTCCCGGAGGTCGACCGGGACCCAGAGTGGCGCCTGGGTGATCCGGCGGTCGGGCCAGGTCCTGTCGATGGGGGCGACCGGGACCTTGGCGAAGATGTCGCGGTACCGGTGGCTGGGCATCGGCGACGGCTGCTGACGGTTCATACGAGGGTCCTTCCGAGAGCGGGGGAGGACCGGCGGACGACTGCACTCCACGGTGGGAGCGCCGGTCGAATCAGCTCCCGCCGTGGCGGCCAAGAAGGAGGAGACCCGGGAGCGAGCGCATGCCGAGCACGGTATCAACTCCTCAGACAAGCTGACAAGCCGGGTCCGTTTAGACTGGCCCGCATGATCCGCCGACACCCGCTCGCCGAGCAGGCCGCCGAGGAGCTGCTGCGCCGGATCGGGAGCGGTGAGTTCACGCTCGGCGCCAAGCTCCCGGGCGAGACCACGCTGGCCGCGCAGCTCGGCGTCGGCCGGTCGACGATCCGCGAGGCGGTCCGGGAGCTGGCCGGTCGCCGGGTGCTGGAGAGCCGGCAGGGCGCGGGCGTGTTCGTGATCGCGCTGCAGGCCGCCGAGGACTGGGACAAGGTGCTGCGCAAGGCCGACATCACCGACGTCCTCGAGGGCCGGCTGGCGATCGAGACCGAGGGCGCCCGGCTGGCCGCGTCCCGTCGGACGCCGGGGGACCTGAAGAACTTCCGCTACACGCTCGCGGACCGCAAACGGGCGGCCGCGAACGCGCCGGACGACTGGTACATCGAGGCCGACCTGGCGTTCCACCGCGCGGTCGTGACGGCGGCGCACAACGCCGTACTGACCGAGCTGTTCGACACGTTCGTGCCGCGGATCCGGCGGGCGATGATCGACATGCTGAAGCTCGACGACGAGCACCGGCACCGGCACGACCAGGCGGCGCACGAGGCGATCGCGGAGGCGATCCGCGCGAAGGACCCCGAGCTCGCGGCGGCCCGGTCCCGCGAACACCTCAGCGCCGTACGAAGCTCAGTCAGTTAGATGCTGGCGGTGCAGCGCGCGCAGCCAGGGCGCGAGCGCGTCCAGGTCCTCGACGTTGTCCTGCGAGATCGAGATCGGGCGGGTACGCCGGTCCGCCGGGCGCACCTGCACCGCCCGCGCGAGCGGTAGTCCGGCCGGCTCGTCGATGCCGGTGATGCCCGACCACGGCAGGCTGCGGCCGCGGGTGATGCCCTCGGCGTTCACGGTGACGACCGGGCGGTTCGTGATCAGCTGCCACGCGGTCAGCCCGGTGCCGTACACGAACGCTGCGAGCGCGGTCAGCCGCAGGACGCCGAGCGTGCCGGACACGCCGTCCGTCCGCAGGTGGTCGACGTTCGTCCACGCCGACAGCACCATCAGCAGCCCGAACCCGATCAGCCGCACCCACAACCTGCTCCGGCGCGGCGGGAACTCCACACTGCCTTTGGACTCCAGCTCGGCGGACCACGCGTCGGCGGACACCGTCAGGAGCCCCAGGTCGCCGTGTACTCGGCCGCGGTCGGCGGGTCGGCGCCGTTCCGCGTACAGGTGATCGCCGCCGCCCGGACCGCGTACTCCACGACGTCGTGCAGGTCCTCGGCCGTCAGCCCGGCGAGCCGCCGTACACCGAGCAGCCCGCGCTTCTCGAGGCCCGCGATCAGCGCGGACATGAACGAGTCGCCGGCGCCGACCGTGTCGACCACCTGGATCGCCGGCGCGATCACGTCCACCTGCGCGTCCCGGCTGACCCCGAGCGCGCCCTTGCCGCCGCGGGTGATCACCACGCACTGCGTCCGCTCCACGGTCAGCAGCTCCGCGGCGATGTCCGTCGGGTCCATCCCCGGCCGCAGGAACTCGCAGTCCTCGTCGCTCAGCTTCACCAGGTCGCTCGCCGCGGCCAGCTGCCGTACGGCGTCCCACGTCGAGACCGGGTCCGGCGTGATGCTCGGCCGCGCGTTCGGGTCCAGCGTGACGGTCACCGGCTGGTCCTCGAGCGACTCGAGGAAAGTCCGGATCGCCGCCGCGCCGGGCTCCAGCACGGTCGCGATCGACCCGGTGTGCACGGCCGGGCAACCGCGGGACAGCGACAGCGCCGGCGGCTCCCAGGTGATGTCGAACTGATACGTCGCGACGCCCTCCGCATCCAGCGTCGCGGTCGCCGTACTGGTCCGGAAATGCGGGTCGACGGACCCCGGCGCCAGCTGTACGCCGTTCCCGAACAGGTGCGCGCCGAGCTGGTCGCCGTACCCGTCGGTGCCGAACCGGGTGACCAGCTCGGTCGGTACGCCGAGCCGCGCCAGGCCGACCGCCACGTTCGCGGGGGACCCGCCCGGGGTCGCGTTGGTCTTGCCGTTGCCGTTCCGGCCGTTCTTCGGCGCCGGGCCTACGATGTCCACGAGAGCCTCGCCGATCACGAGGACCGGGGCGCTCATCGGGCGTGCTCGAAGTCGATCGCGGAGTACGCGCGCAGCTTCTCCAGCTGGTGGACGCTCTCGATCGAGCGGATCGTGCCGCTCCGGGAGCGCATCACCAGCGAGTGCGTGCGGGCCGTCGAACGGCCGTACCGGACGCCGCGGAGCAGCTCGCCGTCGGTGATGCCGGTCGCGACGAAGAAGCAGTCGTCACCGCTGACCAGGTCGTCGGTGTCCAGCACCCGGTCCAGGTCGTGCCCGGCGTCGACCGCCTTCTGCCGCTCGGCGTCGTCCTGCGGCCAGAGCTTGCCCTGGATCTTCCCGCCGAGGCACTTCATCGCGCAGGCCGCGATGATGCCCTCCGGCGTCCCGCCGATACCGAGCAGCATGTCCAGGCCGGTGTCCGGCCGGGCCGCCTCGACCGCACCCGCCACGTCGCCGTCGGAGATGAACTTGATCCGCGCGCCGGTGGCCCGGATCTGCCGCGCCAGGTCCTCGTGCCGTGGCCGGTCCAGCAGTACGACGGTGACGTCGTCGACCGACGAGCCCTTCGCCTTCGCGACCCGGCGGATGTTCTCCGCGACCGGGAGCCGGATGTCGACCACCTCGGCCGCCTCCGGGCCGACCACCAGCTTCTCCATGTAGAAGACCGCGGACGGGTCGTACATCGAGTGCCGCGGCGCGACCGCCATCACCGCGATGCCGTTCGCCATGCCCTTCGCGACCAGCGTGGTGCCGTCCACCGGGTCGACCGCTACGTCGCACTCCGGACCGGCGCCGGCGCCGACCTGCTCGCCGTTGAAGAGCATCGGGGCGTTGTCCTTCTCGCCCTCGCCGATCACCACCACGCCGTTCATCCCGACGGTGCCGATCAGCGTCCGCATCGCGTTCACCGCCGCGCCGTCGGCGCCGTTCTTGTCGCCCCGCCCGACCCAGCGTCCGGCCGCCATCGCCGCGGCCTCGGTGACCCGGACCAGTTCAAGCGCGAGGTTCCGGTCGGGCGCATGCGCCTCGACCTCCAGATGGGCCGGTGGCGAAGTCGGGTCGGTCACGCCTTCGCCTCGCTGCGCTCGGCTCCGGCCTGACCGACAAGGTCGGCTCTGCTGGTTGTTCGCTCGCTGCGCTCGCTCATGTCCACGGATCGTAGCCAACGACCCTGGGTGGTGTTCGAGTGGATTGCGCAACGCGAGACACTGTGGGTATGAGTTCGACAGGTCAGGACGCTCCCGGCGACGCCGAGGCCCAGCAGAAGGCCGAGGAGAAGGCTGCTGAGAAGGCCCGCGAGCGCGCCCAGGTCCAGGCGGAGGCGAACGAGTACCGGCAGGCGTACCGCCGGGACAAGGCGAAGTCGCAGACCGTCGGCAACATGGTGTTCGCGATGGCGATCTGCCTGGCCGTGGTCGCGTTCCTGATCATCGTCACCTGGCGGCCCAAGCACGAGGAAGTGAAGGCGGTCGAGTACACCGCCCAGTTGCAGGACGCCCGCAAGGTCGCACCGTGGATCCGCGGCCCCGAACCGATGCCGGCCGGCTGGGCCGCGAACAGCGTGGACTTCAGCAACCAGCCGCAGGAGCCGATCACCTGGCACCTCGGGACCGTGACCGACAAGAAGATGTACGTCGGGCTCGAGCAGTCGAACATGGCGACCGGGAAGTTCCTGTCCGACACGCTCGGCCGTACCGTCGACGACGGCACCGCGACGGTCGCCGGAGCGACCTGGCAGCGCAAGGTGCTGCTCGACCGGAAGAACGAGAACGCCTTGGTGCTGGTGACTTCCGGCATCACCACGATCGTCACCGGGAACGCCGGCTACCCGGCCCTCGCCACCTTCGCCACTGCCCTGCACTGACGGCGCTACCGCCCGGTATTGACCATTTACTGGGCGTTTGCGACCACTTTCCGGACGGTCGTTGACACCTGCCCAGAGCAGGCGCTTCCATCGAAGCTCGGCTTTGTACGCTCGGGGACCAGCGAATCGAGTCTGTGGCAATGTCTCCTGGCCCTACGCCTACTCCGCGGTACTCGGCTCGCTACGGCGTGGAGCCAGAAGACATTGCCAGGATGTGCCTGCCGTCCCGGTCGGGGAGTTGACCCGCCGATGTTCATCACGGGGCTGTTGCTGGGTGCTGATGCCGCGCCTCATCTCGGTGCACCGTGGCAGTTGCTGGCCTATCGCGGCGGCACGGTGTTCGGTGCGGCGCTGGACGGGGCGCGGGACTGCGGGTTCGACCAGCTGGTGGTGACGCTGGGCAGCGCGTCCGCGGAGATCCGCGACCGGGTCGGCCTGGACGGGGTCCGGGTGGTCGAGTCGCCGCACTTCGACACCGGCAGCGCGTCGATCGTGCCGGCGCTGGACGCGGTCGACCGGCGCGCCGACGGGATCGTCGTACTGCCCGGGGACCAGCCCGGGATCACGTCCGCCGCGGTGTGGTCGCTGGTCGCCGAGGTGGCCACGCCGATCGGTGTCTGCCGGTACGACGACGGCGAGAGCTTCCCGTGCTGGTTCGGGCGGGAGCTGTTCGGGGAACTCCGGGCTTTGCGCAGCGACGCCGATCTGTGGGACCCGATCCACGACGGCAGTCACCCGGTCACCCGAGTGGATGCCATCGGCAACATCCCGCCGCGAGCGACCACCTGGTCGACGTACCGGCAGCTGCTCTCCGGTACGCCGGGCGTCCCCGAAGACCTCCACCCCACCCGCGCCGCCACCTACACCCGCCGCCGCTCAACCACCCCGTAACCGCCCGGTCCGAGCGGCTCGGTCCGGGCTGAGTCAGTCGGCGCCGGCGAGGCGGAGGCCGATGACGCCGGTGACGATCAGCGCGATGCAGGCCAGGCGTCCCGGCGTGACCGGCTCGTGGAACAGCACGATCCCGAGCGTCACCACCCCGACCGACCCGATCCCGGTCCAGACCGCGTACGCCGTCCCGACCGGCAGCCGGTCGAGCGTCCTCGCCAGCAGCGCCACCGAGATCACCCCGAACACCAGCACCCCGAGCGTCGGCCACAATCGGCTGAACCCCTCGCTCGGCTTCAGGCTGAGCGCGAACGCGATCTCGAACGCCGCCGCCGCGAGCAACACGATCCAGGCCATCAGACTGCCACCGCTCCCCACATGTGCTTCCTCCCGCGCCCTGAGCGGACTACAGTCCGTCTCATGGACGACAGTACCGGACCGGAGTCCGCTTCACAACGTGGCCTGCCCGTCGTGGGTGCCCTGCGCCCGGAGCGCGCTGACGCCCGCCGCAACCGGCTGCGGGTACTGGAGGCTGCCGACCGGCTGTTCACCGAGCACGGCGTCAAGAACGTCTCGCTGGACGCGATCGCCGCCGAGGCGGGAGTCGGGAAGGGCACGGTGTTCCGCCGGTTCGGCGACCGTGCGGGGCTCGCGGTCGCGCTGCTCGACGAGCGCGAGCAGGAACTGCAGGCGAAGCTGCTCACCGGCCCGCCGCCGCTCGGCCCCGGTACCTCGCCGGTACTGCGGGTGGTCGCGTTCCTCGACGCGTACCTCGACCTGCTCGACCGGCACGTGGAGCTGTTCATGGACAGCGAGAACGCCTCCGACGGCGCGCGCTACCGGATCGGCTCGTACCACCTCTGGCACCGGCACCTGGCGCACCTGATCGAGTCGGCCCGCCCGGACCTCGACGCGGACTACACGGCCCACGTCTTGCTGGCGCCGCTCGCCGCCGACCTGCACAATGCCCTGCGGACCCAGGGCTTCGAGCTCGACCGGATGAAGGCCGGCCTGCGAGCCGTTGCCAAGGACCTGCTCAGCGCCTGAACCTCCCCTTGATCGTCACGACCTCACCACCCAGGCCGTCGGCCCACGCCAGCGCGTCGTCCATCGTCGGACGGCGCTTTTCGTACGCCTTGTCGAACGACCAGTAGAACTTCCGTTCCTGCAAGGGTTCCGCGGCCAGTTCGGCGACAGAAAGCGTTTTCGGAAATTTCGGAAACACCTGCCATTGTGGGCGGAGCATGCGCAGGTACCGCAGGCCGGACAGGTGATCCAGGCCGTCCGCGGCGGGAGCCTCGGCCACGTCGAGGGTGTGCAGATTCGGGCAGGACGCCAACGGCCGCAGATCCACCGGCTTCTCACTCCGCAGTACGACGTGACCGAGCGCCGGATGCCCTTGCAGGCCGCTCAGGTCGATCGTGTCGACGGCCAGCTCGAGCAGTTCGAGCTGTGTCTCGCGGAGCGGGGAGAGGTCGAGGCCGGCGCAGTTGCGGACCGACAGCCTCGCCAGCGGCGTTCCGCGCACGGGTGCGAGATCCACCCACGGGGCGTCGTGCACCACCAGCTCGCGGGTCTCGTCGGTCAACCCGCGGATCGGGCCCGCGTCCCGGCCGCTGACCGTCAGCCGGCACGCCTCGTCGTACCGGCGCTCGAAGTGGTAGGCATCGCCGGAGTCGGTCCAGAGCCTGCCGTCCTCGTCGTGTTCGACCCGGCCGGCGCGCAGCGTGTCGACGTGCGTCCGGAGCAGCGCGGTCACCGAGTCGGCGACGTACACCGGGCCGTCGTCGCGATGCCGGCCGATCACGATCACCTGCCCGCGCCGCCCGTTCGGGCCGGGGGCCATGTCGACCGCGAGGAAGTCGCCGAAGGTATCGGTGGCGAACGGGATCCAGCCCGGATGGTCGTGCACCCGGCGGACCGCGCCCGGCGGGCCGAAGTCGATAGCCGGCGGCTCGCCGTACCGGCGCCATCCGCGCCTGACCCACCAGCGCTCGGCGCTCAGCTCCAGCAACGTCTCGCTGTCGAACCAGCAGAACCCGTGCAACTGCCCGAACCCGCCGTCGCCGTCGTACGTCGCGTACAACGCGGCCAGGTCCCGCGGCAGGCCCGGCGGAACCTCCACCGAGGGCGGCAGCTCCGGGTGTACCTCGAGGACCTGGTGCAGCAGCTGGTGGTACTCGTTGATCAGGGCAACCGCTTCGTCCGGGTCGCCCGCCTCGCCCGCGACAGATCCGGGGACGTCGAGCGGCGGCGGCTCCGAGTCCGCGTCCAGGACGTACCGGAAGCCGCGGCGGTCCGCGCGCTGCAGCCGTTCGCTCAGCACCGCGCGGAACCGGCCGCGGGCCTCCAGCTCGAGGTCGATCGTGAGGCGCTCCGTTGCCTCAAGCAACGTGTGGATCGCGCACAGGCCTTCGTGGACGTCGATCTCGCCCGCGGACCGGTCGTCCGGTGCGAAGGTGATCCCTTCGTGCCCGGACGCGCCGTCGCCGAGCGCATACCCGTGCAGCGCGGCCCGCTTCCAACCCTTCGGCGCGGCGGCGGCGATCCGCTCGGCGAGCCCGGCCAGGAGCGCGACCAGCGCGTCCTCACGATGTCTGTCCACCGGTCCGGATCAGCCCCGGTTGCTCAGCAGCGCGAGCGCCAGGTCATGCTGCTCCCGCGACGGCGGCCGCATCCAGGTGAACCCGGAGTTGCCGTTCTCCAGCATCCGCGCCATCACGACCGCCAGCACGTCGCGCGGTTCGGCGTACTGCATCTCCGGGCGCGCCTCGTGGTAGTGCTTCACGACGCGCTCGAAGCAGAACACGAGCGTGTTGATGTACTTGCTCTTCTCCGCCTCGGCCCGGTCGAACGCGGCCAGGTACTCCGGGTTCTCCGGCCGCATGACCTCCCTCATCACGTCCAGCCGGTTGTTCAGCGGGGCCTGCGGACCGGCGACCGCGCCTGCGTCGTCGTACATCCGGTCCACGTGGTCCGGGCGCTTCGCCAGCACGCCCATCGTCACGAAACCGTTGTCCTCGTCGGCGTACCCGCCGGCGAACTCGTGTTCCACGGACTGCGCGTGCGTCGCGGACATGATCGCGTCGGTGAACGCGTACTTGTCCATCCCGTCGAGCTGCTCGACGCCCTCGCCCATCCACTCGTCGTCGTTGTAGAGCACGCCCGGGATCTCACCGTCCGCGGCCTGCGAGATCAGGTGCTGTACGGCGCCGGCCGGGTCCTGCAGCGCGTTCGGGCCCATCGCGGCGAACTGCTCGGTCAACCAGAACAGCGAGATCAGCATCATCGGGCGGTACACCCGCAGGATGCCCTGCTCGCGCATCGGGTAGCAGCCGCGGTCGTCGTCGTACGCCTCCAGACCGGCCATGAACGCCTTCTCCTGGTCGAGCGTCAGCGTCAGCTCCCAGGCCCACTTCTGCTCGGAGTGGAACTTGTAGAAGTCCTCGCCCTTCAGCGGGTCGCGGATCTTCAGGAACCAGAAGACGAAGCCGCCGAGCCCGAGGACGAGCACGGCGATCACGATCAGCACGATCATTGCGGGGTAGATCCTCACGTGAGTGAACCAATTTCAGGAAAGTGGTTCACCGTAGTGAGGGATCAGGTCACCGTCGACGGGATCGGACGTGCTTTGCCGAACCTTCACGTCAACGGCGCGAACAGCCTGATTTCCGGGAGATTCCCGAGCGAGGAGTAGGTCCGGTCAGGGGTTTCGGTGAACCCGTACCGCGTGTAGAACGTGCGCGCGCGGGTGTTTGCCTCCAGCACCCAAAGCTGCACATTGGTACATTCCGCAGCTTTCAGATCGGCGCAGGCAGCGTCGGCGAGAGCACGGCCGGCACCGGTTCCCCAATGACCGGGGTGGACGAAGAGCGCGTACAGCTCGCCGGTGTTCGGCGGGGCGTCCGGGTCGCGCTCGGGGCCGACACCGGCGTACCCGATGATCTGGTCGTCGCGGACGGCGACGTGGATCCGGGAACGACCCGCGGCGATGCTGCCGGCCCAGCCGGCGGCGATCGCCGCGGGGTCCATCGCGTCCAGAAAGTCCTGCGGGACAAGCCCGGTGAAGGCCCCACGCCAGCTGGCGACCCGCACCTCGGCCGCCCCGAACAGATCCGAGGCCCGCGCAACTCGAGTAATCAGTCCGGCTTCTCCTCGTGGGCAGCTTGGGCCTTGGTCAGGCGTTCGCGGGCGCCGTCGAGCCACCGCTGGCAGGTGCTCGCGAGTTCCTCGCCGCGTTCCCACAGCGCCAGCGACTCCTCGAGTGTGGTGCCGCCGGCTTCGAGTTTGCGGACCACGTCGACGAGCTCCTCGCGGGCCTGCTCGTAGGTGATCTCGGGTCGGTCGCCGCTCACTTCTTCTCCTCGGACTTGACTTCCACCGCGAAGCGGCCGTCGGTGACCCGCGCCTGCAGCAGGTCCCCGGGCGCCACCTGCGCCATTTCCCGGACGGCCGTACCGTCGGCCAGTTGCAGCACGGAGTACCCGCGCTCGAGCGTCGCCTTCGGGGACAACGCCCGGACACTCGCCAGCCGGTGCGCGATGTCGTCGCTCGCCCGGTCCAGCCGGTGCGTGAGCGTCCGCCGGTTGCGCTCGACCAGCGCCGTGATCTCGTCGGACCGCCGCTGCAGGTCGCTCACCGGCGCCGCCAACGCCGGCCGCGAACGGATCGCCGCCAGCGCGTGCGCCTCGCGGTCCAGCCACGATCGCACCGCCCGCAGCCCGCGCTCGCGGAGCAGCCGGACACCGTCCAGCTCCTCGCGTACGTCGGGGACGATCCGCTTCGCCGCATCCGTCGGCGTCGACGCGCGCAGGTCCGCGACCAGGTCGAGCAGCGGCGTGTCCGGCTCGTGCCCGATCGCGCTCACGACCGGCGTACTCGTCTTGGAGACCGCCCGGATCAGCCCCTCGTCGGAGAACGGCAGCAGATCCTCGAGCGACCCGCCGCCGCGGGCGATCACGATCACCTCGACCGCGTCGTCCGCGTCCAGCTTCCGGAGCGCGGTCATCACCTCACCGGCCGCCGACGGCCCCTGCACCGACGCGTACTCGATCCGGAAGGCCACGGCCGGCCAGCGGCGCTTGGCGTTCTCCAGTACGTCGCGCTCGGCGGCGGAGTCGCGTCCGCAGATCAGGCCGATCGCGTGCGGCAGGAACGGCAGCCGCTTCTTCCGGTACGACTCGAACAGGCCCTCGGCGCCGAGCAGCTGCTTGAGCCGCTCGATCCGGGCCAGCAGCTCGCCGATCCCGACATGCCGGATCTCGCTGACCGCCAGCGCGAGCGTGCCGCGCCGGGCGAAGAAGTTCGGCTTCGCGTGCACGAGGACCCGGGACCCGTCCCGGACGTCGACCGTCTCGAACACCCGCCGGTTGCACGTGAACCGCAACGAGATGTCCGCGTCGGTGTCCCGCAATGTCCCGAACACGGTCGTCGTCCCACGCCCCACCGAGACGTCCGTCAGCTGCCCCTCGACCCACACGGACCCGAGCTGGTTGATCCAGCTCGCAATCCCGTTCGCAATCGTCCGAACAGCCGCAGGCGCTTCCGGCGACGTCTCCAAAGCCACCCCCAGACCCTACGACCTGTCACCGACAATCGAGGGATGCGCCCGCTCCTGCTCCTGGATTTCGACGGCCCGCTCAACCCCGCACGCGGCCTCGATTCCGCCGCCCGGCTACCGACACCACGAGCTGACCGAGGGCGCGAAGACCTGGCACCTCCTCCTCAACCCGGACCACGGCGCCGAGCTGAACGCGCTCGCGCGCAGTTACGACCTGGTCTGGGCGACCAGCTGGGAACACGGCGCGAACCGCCTGCTCTCGCCGCTGCTGGGTTTGCCGACGGATCTCCCGACGATCGTGTGGCCTGAGCGGTCGCCGGTACGGCGGGGTTCCTGGAAGGCGAAGTACGTCGCCGAGTGGGTGGGGGAGCGGGGGTTCGCGTGGGTGGACGACGAGGTTGGGGAGGTCGAGCGGGAGCGGTTTCCGGGGCAGCTGATCCTGCCGGTCGACGCGCGGACGGGACTGACCGCTCGGCACTTCGCGGCGCTTAAATCCTTTGCGGACAAAGGTTTTCCTGGGCATTCTTGAGGTCTGGAAACACCTCCCGCGGGGGAGCCGTCCGGACAGGGCGGACGGCTCCTCGACGTGTGGTTGTGGTGATGCTGCTCACAACGCCTGGTACGGGCGCGTCCGGTGCGGCCCGTACCATGGGAACCGTGACTGCCCAGCCTGACGACACCGGTGCACCGACCGCGACGAAGACCAAGCGCGTGCTGCTGGCGGCGCCGCGTGGGTACTGCGCGGGTGTGGATCGGGCCGTCGTCGCGGTGGAGAAGGCGCTCGACCTCTACGGGCCGCCGGTGTACGTCCGCAAGGAGATCGTGCACAACAAGTACGTCGTGCAGACGCTGCAGAAGCGCGGCGCGATCTTCGTCGACGAGACCGTCGAGGTGCCCGAGGGCGAGACGGTGATCTTCTCCGCGCACGGCGTCGCCCCGGTGGTGCACGAGGAGGCGGCCGCGCGGCAACTGAAGACGATCGACGCGACCTGCCCGCTGGTCACCAAGGTGCACCACGAGGCGAAGCGGTTCGCCGCCACCGACTACGACATCCTGCTGATCGGCCACGAGGGCCATGAGGAGGTCATCGGCACCTCCGGCGAGGCCCCCGACCACGTGCACATCGTCGACGGCCCGGACGACGTACCGAACATCACCGTCCGCGACCCGGAGAAGGTCGTCTGGCTGTCCCAGACCACCCTGTCGGTCGACGAGACGATGGAGACCGTACGCCGGCTGCGCGAGCGCTTCCCGCACCTGCAGGACCCGCCGAGCGACGACATCTGCTACGCGACCCAGAACCGGCAGGCCGCGGTCAAGAAGCTCGCCCCGGAGGCCGACCTGATGCTGGTCGTCGGCTCCCGCAACTCGTCCAACTCGGTCCGCCTGGTCGAGGTCGCGATCGAGCACGGCGCCAAGGGCGGCTACCTGGTCGACTTCGCCGACGAGATCGACGAGGCCTGGCTGGAGGGTGTCGACTCGGTCGGCGTCAGCAGCGGCGCGAGCGTCCCGGAGGTCCTGGTCCGCGACGTCCTGCGCTGGCTCGCCGAGCGCGGCTACGCCGACGTCCAGGAGGTG
This sequence comes from Kribbella sp. WER1, assembly GCF_054189145.1. Classification (NCBI taxonomy): domain Bacteria; kingdom Bacillati; phylum Actinomycetota; class Actinomycetes; order Propionibacteriales; family Kribbellaceae; genus Kribbella; species Kribbella sp. WER1. Next base: position 6,347,107 of record NZ_CM135186.1, read on the forward strand.
ACGACCGCGGAGGAGAGCCTCACGTTCGCCCTCCCGCGCGACCTCCGCGCCGACCTGAAGGCGGCCGGCCTGCCCACCACCGGCACCTCCGACCACGCCGGGACTATCTGACCACCACGTGCGTGGTCGCGGTCGTCGGGAACCAGCCCTTCGTGCCGCAGTACTGGATCGTGTACGTGAACTTGTAGGTGCCCGGCTTCGTGAACGTGTGCGGGTCCGGGATCACGTACGTCTCGGACCCGGTCTTCAGCTTCTTGGTGGTGCAGCCGATCGAGCCGCCGTCGGAGCCGCTCTGGTAGCCGTCGCTGTAGGAGTAGACGGTGCCGGCCGACAGGTTCCTGAACGAGCTGTCCGGCAGCAGCGTCCCCTCGGGGATCCCGGTCGGGACGAAGGCCTTCCCGGACAGCGCGACCGTCATCTCGACGGTGCGTCCTTTGACGGTCGGCTTCAGTACGACCTTGATCGGTGGCGGCGGTTTCGGGGCGGCCGTCGGGGGACCGGTGATCGCGGTCTTCGGGGCGCCCGGGGTGTTGGTGACCGGCGGTGCGCCGCCGATGTCGGTGACGTTGCCCAGGGCAAGCGCGATGGCCAGCACGCAGGCCGCGGCCAGCGCGGTCACGCCCGCGGTACGCCGGCGGCGCGCCTTGCGGACCCGGGCGAACACGGCCTGGCTCGGTACGGCGCTCGGCGGCGGTGGGTCCGCGACCAACTGGGTGAAACGGTCCTTCAGGTCGTCGGTCATGGCTCAGGCCTCCTTCGGCGTGGAGACGGCCGCGACCAGGTGGTGTTCGCGGAGCTTCGCGAGGCCGCGGGAGACGTTGCTCTTCACGGTGCCGAGCGAGCAGCCCATGATGTCGGCGATCTCGGCCTCGGGCAGGTCCTCGAAGTACCGCAGGACGAGCGTCGCGCGGGTCCGGCGGGGGAGTGTGGCGAGGGCCCTGAGTAACAGGTCCCGGTCGTCGACCACGCCATACTCCGACTGCGTCTCCGGCTCGGGCAGGTGCTCGGTCGGTGTCTCGCCCTTCCACTTCCGGCGCCACCACTGGGTGCTGGTGTTCACCATCACGGTGCGGGTGTAGCTCTCCAGGGCGTTTGCGCTGCGCAACGAGTTGCGGTGGAACCACACCTTGGTCAACGAGGTCTGTACGAGGTCCTCGGCAAGATGCCACTCACCCGTCAGCAGGTACCCGAACCGCTGCAGCGCCGTGAACCGTCCGTCCACGAAGTCCGCGAACTCCTGATCCCGTCCTGGATCCATCCCAACCCCCAGCTCGTGTCCCGACCAGGAGTGTGATGACCCAACGGTCCCGAAAGGTTGACCCGTGATCGGACCGAGTGGGGGTTGTGATGTTCAGCTCGCGTCGTAGGCCGACTGGGCCTCGGTGATCGCCGGCATGTGCGTCTCGGCCCAGCTGGTGAGGACGCTGATCGGGTCGATGAGCGAGGCGCCCATCGGGGTGAGCGTGTAGACGACGCGGGGCGGGATCTCGGGGAAGACCTCGCGGGTGAGCAGGCCGTCGCGTTCCATCCGGCGCAGGGTCTGGGTGAGGACCTTCGGTGCCACCTGGCCGATGCCGTCGCGGAGCTCGGTGAAGCGCTGCGGGCCGGAGCGCAGGCGCAGGACGACGAGGACGGTCCACTTGTCGCCGAGGCGGTCCAGGATCACCCGCGTCGGGCAGTTCGGGTCGAAGACGTCTCCTTTGGTTACCACAAGGTACTTATAGCACGTTGAAGTAGCCAGTTACCAATGGATACTGTCGAGGTCAGACCTTACAGAACAGGAGTGGACATGAAGATCGCGGTGATCGGTGCGAGCGGGATGGTCGGCAGCCGGGTGGCGGCCGAGGCCGTCGGCCGGGGCCACGAGGTGACCGGTGTCACGCGTTCCGGCGGCGGGCTGCCGGCCGGTGTCCGCGCGGTCCGGGGCAGCGCGAACGACATCGCGACGGCGAAGGAGCTCGCGGGCGACGCCGACGTACTGGTCGCGGCGATCGGCCCGAGCCGGACCGGCGGGGACCACCAGGAGTACCTGGACGCGGTCGACAACCTGGTCGCGGCGGTGCGCGGTACGGCGACCCGGCTGATCGTGGTCGGCGGCGCCGGGAGCCTGGTCGTCGACGGCAACCGGGTGGTGGACGGCCCGGACTTCCCGGCCGCGTACAAGAACGAGTCGCTGACCGTCTCGCAGGCGCTGGAGAACCTCCGTGCCACCGACGCCGACGTGAACTGGACGATGCTCTCGCCCGCGTTCGAGATCGCTCCCGGCGAGCGCACCGGCGTGTTCCGGCTGAGCGGTGACGAGCCGGTCGGCGAGCACATCTCCGCCGAGGATTATGCCGTTGCCCTGGTCAACGAGATCGAGACGCCGGAAAACAACAGAAAGCGTTTTACGCTGGGCTACTGAGCGGCTTTCCGAGGTACCCGCGGGCGAGCATCGTCACCCATTGGTAGACGGCGTCCTCCGCGGGCGCCAGCGGCCCGGGCCGGAAGTGCGGCGACTCCGCGCCCCGCTGCACGGACTCGCACGCCGCCCAGTCCTCGCGGTTCGTGACGTCCCAGAACTCCACGGCGTACGACGGGTCCGTCGTCTCGGGGTGGAAGTACCACGAGCACTCGACCGTGGTCAGGCCCGGCGTCTGCGGCTCGAGGCGATGCGTCATCACGTAGTCGGGATGCAGCGAGAGCAGCAGGTTCGGGAACAGGCCGACGTAGTTCACCCGCCGCCGGTCGACGCCGTCCAGCATGACGCCCCGCGACCGGCCGTCGAGAGACATGGTCTCGGCGTCCGGACGGAGGTCCATCAGCCCGCCGACCCAGGCGCCGGGCAGGTCCCAGTTGTCGCCGGACGTCGGCGGCGACACCTTGCACAGCTCGGGATGGATCAGCGGGCAGTGGTAGCACTCGTGGTAGTTCTCCACGATCGTCTTCCAGTTGGCCGCCACGGAATACGTGTGCCGAACTTTCGGAAACAGTGCTTCCGGCGCGTACGGCGCGACCAGCCCGGTGAGCCCGCCGACGTGCTCCTCGAACGATCCCGCCGTTCCGGTCGCGTTCACGAACAGCCAGCCGTGCCACACCTCGGCCGGCAGCTCGACCAGCCCGTACGGCGCGGTGTCGAACGAGTCGCCCATCCGCGGCGCGCTCTTCACCGAACCGTCCAGCTCGTACGACCACCCGTGGTACGGGCAGACCACGGCCTGTCGATCGCCGGTCTCGTCGCGCTGCAGGAGCTCGTGCCCGCGATGCCGGCACACGTTCGCGAACGCCCGTGGCCGCTCGCCGAACGTCAGCGCGGTCGCGATGTCGCCGACGGTCACCTCGCGGTACGTCGTACCGCCGGCCAGCTCGTCGACGCGGCCGAGACAGGTCCACGTCCCGGCGAAGAAGTGCCGGCGTTCCCACGCGAGCACGTCCGGGTCGACGTACGCCGCCTGCGGCAGCATGACCGATTCGCCGTGCGGCCGCAGGGTGGCTTCCAGAGCACGCGGGTCGACAGGAGGCATCTGCCTACTATCGGGCGAACTCCACGTACTTGCCCAGGACGTAGTCCCAGCCGGAGTCGTAGCTGAGCCGCGCTCGTCCGCCGTCGCCGCGCCGTTCCCAGCCCGCGTGCACCAGTTTCACCTCGGTCCCGTCGCCGGTCGCGGTGAACGTGACGGTCACCTGCCCGGCCTCGGCGGGATCCTGCCCCGGGTGCCAGCTGAAGCTCAGCGACGCCGGCGGGTCCCACTCGGACAACGTCCCCCAGGTCGCCAGCTCGCCGGCGGCGCCGTACTCGACGATGCGGCCGCCGACCGCGCCTTCCAGCCGCACTTCGTTCGCCGCTTCCTCGCCGACCGAGTGGCTGAACAGCGGCCACCACGTCGACGTCTCCGCCGTGAACGCCTCGAACGCACGGTCGACGCCGACCGGCACGGTCACCGTTTTCACCAGCGGTGAGATGTCCTGTTCCACGGTCATTTCCGTTCCTCCTCGGTCCGCTTGACGTGGTCGGCGTACGCCTGCAGCGTGTCGCCCCAGTACCGGTCGAGCCAGTCGCGCAGCTCGTCGAGCCCGGCCCGGTGGACGCGGTAGATGTTCCGCGTTCCGCGGGACTCGTGCCGGACCAGGCCGACCGCGCCGAGCACCTTCAGGTGCTGCGAGATCGCCGGTCTGCTGACGGGCACGTGCTCGGCCAGTACGCCGACCGAGCACGGCCCGCCGGTCCGCAGGGTCTCGAGGATCACCCGCCGGGTCGGGTCGCCCAGCGCGTCCAGCACCGGTCCGACCGCTTCCAGTGATCCGTAAGTCTCCACGAACGGTAAGTTGCCACTAACGGAGCGAGGGGTCAACCCTCAGCTCAGCGGATCCAGGATCAGCGAAGCCTGCTGCGGGTTGCCGTCGTGCACGAGCGCCTCGTGGTTGCCGACGTCGTCGAACGCGAACCCGTACGCGCGGCCGTCCGCCATCTGCGCGTGGATCGTCTTCGAGTACTGGTTCGTGACCGAGTCGGCGTAGAAGCTGGCGTCGTTCGCGTCCGGCTGGTTCGGGTTGGTGAGGAGCGTCGAGCGGTTGTACCCGGCGCACAGCGTGCGGGAGATCGGCCCGCGGACCCGGTCGTTCGGTGCGTCGAGCAACTTGAAGCAGCCGAACACGCTGGCCGAGTCGGGCTTCTGGAACGACGTGACCACGGCGCCCGAGCTGTCGGTGAAGTTCATGACGTTGCCGGACACCTTGCCGAAGTACTTCGTGTTCGGCTGGTCCCCGAACGGCGTGACGGTCAACGTGTCCGAGCTGTACTTCGACCACACCCGGTTGATGTAGTCGTCCATCGCGCTCGCAGGCAGCGCACCGGTCTCGACGCCGTACAGCGGGGAGAGAGCCCGCAGCGTCGACCCGTCGGGTGCCGTCTGGATCAGGCCGCCCCAGTTGGCCGAGCGGAGCCCGTTGTAGACGGCGTTGTACCCGCCGGACTTCAGATGGCCGGTGGTGCTCGAGTTCACGCTGACGGCGTACGGCGCGGAGAACATGTCGACCTGGGTGCTGTTGATCCACAGGCCGCCGTCGTTGAGCGTGTACTCCGACCAGTTGAACAGGATGTTCCGGTTCGGGTCGGACGGGTTCTGCACCGCCGGCTGGACGAGCCCGCCGGTGGTGAGCTTGAAGACCAGCTTCTGCCCGTACGAGAAGTACACCCGGCCGGAGAATTTCGGCATCTGGATCGTCACCGACTGACCGTTGGCCGGACCCGCGATCGAGGCGTCCGGCGCCGGGGTCGGCGGGTCGCCGCCGGCCGGCCAGGCGTGGAAGGTGCCGGAGGCATCGGCCCAGCCCTGCTGGCCGGTCGCCAGGTTGGTGCCGAGGTTGTAGAGGTAGACCGCGTCGCCGCGGCCCGAGTTGTTGGTGATCGTCAGCGGGATGGTGGCCGGCACGGCCGCGTCGGCGTGCCGTTCCGGGGCCGCCGACAGCACGCCGGCGACCGCCACCGCGGCGGCGACGACACCGAGCAATCTGAAGCGCATCAGTTTCTCCTCACGTCCGCCTGAGAGAGCGCTCTCATCGTTTCGCGAGAAGACCACCGACTGTCAACAACTCATCACTGTCGGCTTTCCGACACCAACCCCGACAGCTACGCGGGCCGGCCTTCACCCGTGAGGCCGTCGATCGATTCGCGGATCAGGTCGGCGTGGCCGGTGTGCCGGGCGTACTCCTCGATCAGGTCGACCAGGATCCGGCGGAGGCTGTGCGATTCGCCGTTGCGGTCCTTCCAGGCCGACGGCTGGTCGACGTCGCCGTGCGCGAGCACCTCGGCGACCGCCGCGCGCGAACGTTCGACGGACGCCTCCCACAGGCTCATCAGCTCCGCGGGGGAGTCGTCGGCGGCGCTGCGCCACTCCCAGTCGGGGTCCGCGTCCCAGTCGACCGCGTCCCACGGCGCGCCGTACTCCTGGCCGAGCAGCCGATGCGTGAAGTACTCGTCCTCGACCAGCGCCAGATGTTTCAGCAGCCCGCCGAGGGTGACCGTCGACGGCGGGTAGGCCTTGTTCAGCCCGGCCGAGTCCAGCCCGCCGCATTTCCAGGCGAAGGTCCGCCGATTACGCTCCAGCGCGCCGATCAACGTGTCGGCCTCCGAGCCGGCCACCGGCGGTCCCGCCAAGGGTGTGCTCTCCATGTCGACCACGCTAACGCTGGTTCCGGACGATCCGCGTCCGGAACGGATCAGCCGGCCTGGGACGGCGGCCAGCGGTGCGTGCTCGGAGCCTCGTCGAGCGCGAGGAACTCCGGCGCGGTGAGCGGGCGGACCGACGCCTCGATCGACTCCATCGCGGTCAGCTCGGACTCCGTGACGTGCAGGTCGCGGAGCTTCCGTGCGGTGATGAACACCCGCCGCTCGAACGACCCGACGGTCCCGTTGTACGCCTCGACCGCGGACGTCAGCGACCGCCCGACCCGGCCGAGGTGCTCGCCCATCGTGCCGAGTCGCTCGTAGAGCTCCCGCCCGAGCTCGAACACCTGCTGCGCCGACTCGGTCAACGCCGACTGGTTCCACGCGTACGCCGCCGCCCGCAGCGTCGCGATCAGCGTCGTCGGCGTCGCCAGGATCACCCGGCGCTCCGCGGCGTACTCCAGCAGCGACGGCTCGATGTCGAGCGCCGCCGACAGGAAGGACTCGCCCGGCACGAACAGGATCACGAACTCCGGCGACGGCGACAGCCGCGTCCAGTACGCCTTCGCGGCCAGCTGATCCACATGGGTCCGCAGATGTCGCGCGTGCGCCCGCAGCCGGTCCTCGCGGAACGCGGCGTCGTCGGACTCGCTCGCGTCCAGGAACGCGGCCAGCGGCACCTTCGAGTCGACGACGAGGTTCTTGCCCTCGGCAAGGCGCACCACCAGGTCAGGCCGCAGTACGCCGTCCTCGCCGACCGTGGTCGTCTGCTCGGTGAAGTCGCAATGCGCGACCATCCCGGCGAGCTCGACCGTCCGGCGCAGATGCAGCTCGCCCCAGCGCCCGCGGACCTGCGGCTTCCGCAACGCGGTCGACAGCGACGCCGTCTCCCGGCGCAGCGCCTCGCCGCTCATCCGCACCTCGTTGACCTGCTGATGCAGCTGGCTCTGCCAGGCGGCGCGTCCCTGCTCGAGCTGGGTCAGCTGCGCATGCAGCCGATCCAGCGCCTCCTTCACGACCGCCTGCCCGCCCATCTGCTGCCCGACGGACGTCCGCTCCTGGGTCAGCTCGACCACGCGATCCTCGGCCGCGTCCCGCTCCGCCGTGATCCGCGCGAGCTGCGCGCCGTCCCGTCCGCGCACCCACAGCACCCCGAATACCGCGCCGAGCAACAGCCCGACCACGAGGAACAGCAGGATCAGCAACACAGTCGTACCCGTCATGTCACCGATAGTGCCGAAGGCCACCGACAGTTTTCGTACTACACGCTGAAGCTCAGCGCTGCTCGCAGTTCATCGCCGGAAACGTGTAGCCCTGCGCCTTCAGGACCGGGAGCACCTGCTCCAGGGCCGCGACGGTCTGCGCGCGGTTCCCGCCGCCGTCGTGCATCAGGACGATCCGGCCGCTCTTCGCGTGGGTCAGGATGTTGTGCGCGATCACGCTCGTGCCCGGGCGGGCCCAGTCCCGTGGGTCGACGTCCCAGAGCACCTGGACCATGCCGGCCGCCTTGATGTCCGCGCGGACCTTCGCGTTCGTGGCGCCGTACGGCGGCCGGAAGCAGGTCGAGTGCGGGCCGTCGAAGATCTGGTGGTGCCGGCCCGCCGCGGACAGCTTGGTCAGCTGCGGGTGGCTGATCGAGTGGCTGCCGATCGCGTTGCCCGCGGCAAGCACCTGGTCGCGCAGACCGGGGTGCTCGCTCTGCATCTCGCCGAGCTCGAAGAACGTCGCGTGTGCCCCGTACTTCGCCAGCGTCGCCAGCACCTGCGGCGTCCAGGTCGGGTCCGGTCCGTCGTCGAACGTGAGGAACAGCACCTTCTTGCCGGAGGCAACGGACGTGGTCGGGTTCGGCGGCACCGGGCCGACCGAGCTGGTCTTGGCCGGCGTACTGCGCGGAGTGGGAGCACTGGTCGGCGTACCGGATGGTGACGCCGTCGCCTGCGTGGTGGCGGCGGCCGTGTGCGGTTGCCGTTGTTGCCCGACCGCAGTGGCCATCATCCAGCCGCCGAGAGCGGCGAGTGCGACCATCGTCGTGACGAATGCAGCCAGCTTGCGGGTCATGGCGTTTCCCCTTGTAATTCAGGCGGTTCTTTCCCCAGTGCTCCCCCTCAGGAGCGCCTCACACCACAAGAGACGCCTCATCGCTCGGAATGGTTGGGCCCGTCATGTTGCGGTGAGATCTCGACTGTCGCGGCCGCGCCGCGGTGGTACAGCCGGCCTTCCAACGCCTTCACGCTCGCGACCAGTACGAAGCTCATGCTGACCAGCAACGACCACGCGCCGAACTTCGCCGGATGCACGAGCCGCCACACACTCACCTGGTCCGGGTAGTTCCAGGCATCGAGGAAAGTGCCGAAATTCTCTGCGATCCAGAGGAAAAACCCGATCAACGCGAACGCCACCGCGAGCGGCATCCGGTACCGCCGGACGCCGACCGTGAAGAACACCCAGGTACGCCGCAACACCACGAGCAGACCGAGCGCGATCGGGATCCGTAGGTCCGGGATCCAGTGATGGGTGAAGAAGTTCGCGTAGATCAGCACCGCGAGGATCGTGGTCGGCAGCGGCCGGTAGTTGCTGACCCGCAGGTCGAACCGGCGCCACGCCTGACAGATGTAGCTGCCGACCGCGGCGTACATGAACCCGGCGAACAGCGGCACCCCGCCGAACTTCGTCACCGCGTCGCCCGGGTACTCCCACGAGCCGACCCGGACCTTGAACAACTCCAGCCCGAGTCCCACGAGGTGGAACCCGAAGATCACCGCGACCTCGCGCCACGTCTCCAGCCCGACCGCCCAGAACAGCACGGTCAGCCCGACGCAGTAGATCAGCAGCGCGTCATACCGCGCGATCGGCAGGTCGACGTACTTCGAGATCGCCAGGCCCGCGAACAGGCACACCGGGAACAGGCACGACACCAGCTCCAGCCCCCCGAACCGGAACAACTGCAGGCAGCCGAACACGAAGCGTGAAGGGATACCGGGCCGATCTGTCCACGTGGTCACGCAGTGGCTGACGCTGCCCGGGCCCGCCTGGTTGGGCAGGAGTCGGTCACGCCGCGTACCCTTGCCTCCCGTGGCACTCACCATCGGAATCGTCGGACTCCCGAACGCGGGCAAGTCCACCCTGTTCAACGCCCTCACCAAGAACGACGTGCTCGCCGCGAACTACCCGTTCGCGACCATCGAGCCGAACGTCGGGGTGGTCGGCGTACCGGATCCGCGGCTGGCCAAGCTGGCCGAGGTCTTCGGGTCCCAGAAGCTGATTCCGGCCACCGTGCAGTTCGTCGACATCGCCGGCATCGTCCGCGGCGCCTCCGAGGGCGAGGGGCTGGGCAACAAGTTCCTCAGCCACATCCGCGAGTCGGACGCGATCTGCCAGGTCACCCGGGTGTTCCGCGACGACGACGTCACGCACGTCGACGGCAAGGTCTCGCCGGCCGACGACATCTCCACGATCCAGACCGAGTTGATCCTCGCCGACCTGCAGACCGTCGAGAAGGCGATCCCGCGGCTGGAGAAGGAAGCCCGGCTGAAGAAGGAGAGCGCCGCCGTCCTGGACGCGGTCCGCGAGGCCCAGAAGCACCTCGAGGCCGGCACCCCGATCATCGCCACCGACCTCGACCGCGACGCGCTCCGCGAACTGATGCTGATGACCGCGAAGCCGTACCTGTACGTCTTCAACTGCGACGCCGACGAGCTCGCCGACGAAGAACTCAAGCAGAAGATGCGCGACCTGGTCGCCCCCGCCGAGGCGATCTTCCTCGACGCCAAGTTCGAAGCCGAACTGGTCGAGCTCGGCGACGAGGACGAGGCCCGCGAAATGCTCACCGAAATGGGTATCGACGAGCCCGGCCTCGACGTACTCGCCCGCGTCGGCTTCGACACCCTCGGCCTGCAGACGTACCTCACCGCAGGCCCGAAGGAGTCCCGCGCCTGGACCATCAAACGCGGCGCCACCGCCCCCGAAGCCGCTGGCGTCATCCACACCGACTTCCAACGCGGCTTCATCAAGGCCGAAATCGTCTCCTACACCGACCTCATCGAAGCCGGCTCCATGAACGCCGCCCGCGCGGCCGGCAAGGTCCGCATGGAGGGCAAGGACTACGTGATGCAGGACGGCGACGTGGTGGAATTCCGCTTTAACGTGTAGCAATCTCGGATGGCTCTGTACTTCTCGGTCCGCGCTCTGAACGAGATCGATGACTCCGAGTTCACCATGACCACTACACGGGGTCTGGGGATCGCGAAGGTGGTTTCGTGGTCCCGGCAGCGGTCGATCGAGCATCGCCCGGGCGCGACGGACCGAGTCGACTTCGCTCTGTCGAGAGCGCGGCGAAAGCGCCGCGTCGTACGGGACGTCGGTAAGGCGGACCACGTCGGCTGCATCTTTGACCTCACGGTCAAAGACCTGCACGTGGGCACGATGCCGTTCCTGTCGTTCGGTCTCTACGGGGAGGGACGCGCGCGGCGGGTCAGAACGTTTTGGGCGCATGCCGAGATTCCCATCAAGACCCGCCGCGTCGCTGGCTCCTGCCGGGACCTGGTGCTGCTGGGCTCGCTCGACAATGTCGTCAATGAGGCCTGGAATCCGTCGGATGAGGCCGAGTTGAAGATCGGTCACGCGTATCCGTCGGAACCGTCGGTTCTCAGTCGGATCGTGCGAACCGAACTTGGCCTGACCGACTCGACAACAGCAGAGCATGCCAACGAGGTCGATCGGTGGACGGCAAGGTTGCCCGGCGATCTAGCCGAGTTCGCGAGGTCACAAACACATCGGGCTCGTCAGACCATGCATGACGGGCCGGGCTATGCAACAACCTGGGAACGTCGGCCCCCGCTGCACAAGGCCCGAGTTGTTGCGATCGTCTCTAACGTGTACATCGATCATGACGAGCCACCGGAGAACAGCGCGGTCCTCGCCCGGCCGGTTCTGATCCAGGACCTGTCCTGACGTTCAGGAGGTCAGGCGGTCAGCTGATCTTGAGGAGTAGGGCGCTTAGTTCTGTTGGCATGGTGATCATGCTGTCGTGGCCGGTTGGTAGTTCGCGGAGTTGGGTTGGGCGGCCGTTGGGTTGGGTTGGTGGTAGGGGGCGGCGGGTGATGCCCTTGGGGGTGGCGGCGGTGTTGTGGATGTGGGTTCGGGGGACGGCTTTCAGGGCTGGGTTGTTCAGGTGTGCGGGTTGGGTCAGGCAGAGCACCGGCTGGTCGGAGAGTAGGCCGCGGAGCCAGGTGAGGTCTTCGGGGTTGGTTACGCCGAAAAGGCCGTAGGGGGCGGGTTGTTCGGGGAGTGGGGGGACTCGCCAGCCGTTGTTGGAGGACTCGGCGAGGTCTACTAGGCGGCGGGTCACGGGCTGGATGTCGAGGGCGCTTTCGCCGTCTTCGGGGACCATTGCGTCCAGGTAGACGAGGTGCGCGATGCGCTCGGGGATGCGGTTCGCCGCGGCGGAGACCACCAGTCCGGCGTAGCTGTGGCCGACCAGGACCACGTTGTGGAGGTCCTCGGTCTCGATGAGGCTGACGATGTCGTCAGTGTGGGTGTCCAGGCCGACGTCCGGTCCTGCGAGGTGCAGTTTGTCGCCGTACCCGGTCAGGTCGGGGGCGAACACTCGGTGGCCGGCGGCTTCCAGGAGCGGCACTACCCGCTCCCAGGAGCGGCCCGGGTGCCAGGCGCCGTGGACAAGCACATATGTCGTCATGATCAGGTTCTTCCGTCCAGAGGAGAGCTTGTGGTTACCGTTTGCGACTCGGTACCGTTTAGGTACTGCTCAATCCTCGCCCGGCCCTGACCGGGCGGCAATACGGCACTTTTCGGTGACCAGGTTCTCTGGAGGTAACTGTGACGACGCCGAGCGACGACTGCCGTACGCGGGTGGTGCTGGGCATCGTCGGCGACAAGTGGTCGCTGCTCGTTGTCCGCGAGCTGAGGAACGGTCCGCGCCGCTTCACCGAACTGAAGCGCGGTATCGAAGGCATCAGCCAGCGCATGCTCACCGTGACACTGCGCGACCTGGAGCGCGACGGCATCCTCACCCGCACCGTGCACGAGGTGATGCCTCCGCACGTCTCCTACGAACTGACCGAGCTGGGCATATCGCTACGCGAGGCCACCGCCCCGCTGCTGCGCTGGAGCCGTGCGCACCTGGAGTCGATCGACAACGCCCGCGCCGCCTACGACGCGCGCTAGGAGACCAGGCGCTCGGTTTGGTTGACCTCGGACCAGAGGGTGTCGAGGGAGAGGCCTAGGACGTCGGCGATGGCGGCGATGGTGGGGAAGGCGGGGGTGGCGACGCGGCCGGACTCTATTTTGCGGAGGGTTTCGGGGGAGATGCCGGCGTCGAGGGCGGTGTGCAGGATCGAGCGGTTGCCGCGGGCGCGGCGGAGGAGGGCGCCGAGGCGTTCGCCGCGCTCGACTTCCGCGGGGGTGAGCGGGAGCCTGACCATGATCCGATAATAGTACCGGGATTGTTTGGCCGGTATAGTTATTGCATGATCGAGATCCTGGACCCCCGTGAGTTGGCGCAGGCAAAGCAGACCGGTGCGTTGGTCGGCGGCATCCTGCAGGACCTGAAGAGCCGGACCGTGGTCGGGACGAACCTGCTGGACATCGACCAGTGGACGAAGGAGCTGATCGTCGGGGCCGGCGCGCAGTCGTGCTACGTCGACTACGAGGCGTCGTTCGGTCGCGGGCCCTTCGGGCACTACATCTGTACGGCGGTGAACGACGCGGTGCTACACGGGAAGCCGTCCGACTACAAGCTCGCCGACGGGGATCTGCTGACGTTGGACCTGGCCGTGTTGCTGGGCGGGATCGCGGCGGACGCGGCGATCAGCTTCGTCGTCGGGGAGACGGCGGCGCCGGAGGACCTGGCGATGATCGACGCAACCCGGCGGGCGCTGGACGCGGGCATCGCAGCCGCCGTACCGGATGCCCGCGTCGGGGACATCTCGCGCGCGATCGGCACCGTGCTGAGCGCGGCGGGGTACCCGATCAACACCGAGTTCGGCGGGCATGGGATCGGGTCGACGATGCACCAGGATCCGCATGTCGCGAACACCGGGCGCCCGGGCCGCGGGTACAAGCTGCGTCCTGGTCTGCTGCTCGCGTTGGAGCCGTGGGTCATGCAGGACACCGCGGAGCTGGTCACGGACGAGGACGGCTGGACCCTTCGCAGCGTCACCGGTTGCCGGACCGCTCACACCGAGCACACGATCGCGATCACGGCAGACGGTCCGGAGATCCTGACGAAGGTCTGAGGTGGGTGGCTGCCAGCTCGGCGGCCGCTTGGTGGACCAGCGTGACGAGTTCGGGTGGGGCCAGGGCCTGGGCGGCGCCGGCTTGGGCGAGGACGGCCGCTTGGGCTTCGTTGGCGTTCTCGAGGTCGGCGTGGACGATCCACCAGCCGTCGTCGGTGGGGAGCATCGGCTGCGTCGGGCGGAAGCGGCGTACGGCGTGGTCGCGGACCTTGAGGACGATCGGGTACGACGGGCGGGACGCCTGGAGTTCGCGTTGTGACCGGGCCCAGTAGCCGGCCAGGTCGAAGCCGGGCGGTCGGGTGAACGTGTCGCCGGTGAGCTCGGCCGAGGTGAGGCGGGACAGCCGGTACGTGCGGATCCGCCCGTCGGTGCGGGCGGCGACGAGGTACCAGGTACGCGCCTTCGCTACCAGGCCCAGCGGTGAGTTCAGGAACGGCTCCGTGCCGTCGGCGTACGTGATGTTGATCCGGCGTTCTTCCCAGACGGCCTGGCGGCAGAGGTCCAGCCAGCGGGGGATTTCGCGGCGGTCGTCCCAGCCGGCGTGGTCGATGAGGAGGCGCTGGCGGGCGTACTCGGCCTCGCGGCGGGTGCCTTCCGGAAGGGACGCGATCAGCTTGGTGACGGCGAGTTCGCTGGAAGCGTCGAGGCCGAGGTCGGCGAGGACGTGCGCGGTCGCGCCGACGAAGACCGACATGACCTCGGACGGCGTGAGCCCGGTCAGGCGGGTGCGGTAGTCGGGCAGCAGCGCCCAACCGCCGCCGCGCCCGCGGATCGAGTACACCGGTACGCCCGCCAGGCTGAGCACTTCGAGGTCGCGCTGGATGGTCCGTGGCGACACGTCCAGCGCCTGCGAGAGCTGGTCGACCGTCGTCTGGCCGCGGGTCTGCAGGTGCAAGAGCAGCCGGAGGAGCCGTTCCGCGCGCATCTGCCGAGTATCGCAGGTAAATAAGCCACAGCTGGGCGTCTTTTGTTTCTACGGTCGGCCCATGACTGCTGTCGAGGTGGAAGACCTCTCGATGTCCTACCGGGCCCCGGTCCGCAAAGGCGGCCTGCGCGCCGCCTTCCGTTCGCTCGTACGCCGTGAGTACAAGACCGTCCAGGCCCTCGACGGGATCTCGTTCGGGATCGCGCCGGGTGAGGTGGCGGGTTTCATCGGCCCGAACGGCGCGGGCAAGACCACGACGATGAAGATCCTCAGCGGGATCCTGCACCCGACCGCCGGCCAGGTCCGGGTCCTCGGCAGTACGCCGTGGCAACGCCGGTCGCCGTTCCTGAAGCGGATCGCGTTCGTCCGCGGCAGCCAGCCGGTCGGCGGTTCGCAGGAGCTGACCGTGATGGACTCGCTCGAGTACCAGCGGCTGCTGTACGACGTCCCGCGCCCGGCGTTCCGCAGTACCCTCGCCGACCTGGTGAAGCTGCTCGACCTCGAGCCGCTGGTCGAACGCCAGCTCCGCGCCCTGAGCCTCGGCGAACGGATGCGCGTCGGCCTCGCGATGGCGCTGATCTACCGCCCGGAGGTGCTGTTCCTCGACGAGCCGACGATCGGGCTGGACGTCACCGCGGCGAGCCTGATCCGCGCGTTCGTGCAGGAGTACGTCGAGCAGACCGGCGCGACCGTTCTGCTGACCAGCCACTACATGGCCGACGTCGCGTCGCTCTGCCCGCGGCTGATCCTGATCGACCACGGCCGCGTGCAGTACGACGGGCCGTTGACGGAGCTGTCCGCGCGACTGTCGCCGTACAAGCTGATCCGGCTCTCGACCCAGGACGATCCGTCCGCGTTCGGTGAGGTGGTGGAGAAGGCCGACGGGCAATGGGTACTGCGGGTCCCGCGCGACGAGATCGCCGGTACGACGGGCCGGCTGCTGCAGGCGTTGGAGGTGCTGGATCTCGCGGTGGAGGAGCCGCCGTTGGAGAAGGTCATCGACCAGGCGTACCGGGAGGGGCTGCGATGAGAACCGCGGTACTGCTGGGGTTCCGGCTCCGTCAGGACGTGCTGGAGTGGTCCGGCGCGTGGTGGTTCCTGCTGACGCTCGTGGTGCAGGCGATCGTGGCGCCGCTGATCGGGCTGTTCGTCTGGTCGGCGGTGTACCCGGGTGATCCGGCGATCGGGCGGTACTACGTCGCGGTCATCCTGGTCACGTTGATGACCGAGTCGTTCGAGCAGCACACGTTCTCGGAGCGGATCTACGACGGGACGCTGAGCCACGAGCTGCTCCGCCCGCAGCCGGTGGTGCTCGGCGTGATCGGGACGAACCTGGCCGTCCGCGCCTGGCTGACGTTGCTCGGGGCACCGATCGTGCTGCTCACCGCGGTCGCGATGCGGGTCGGGTTCGACGGGTGGGCGGTGCTGCGGGCGCTGCCGTATGTCGTGCTCGCCGCGGTCCTCGTGTTCCTGTGGACGTTCCTGCTGTCGCTGACCGCGTTCTGGACGGATCGGGTGCACGCGGTGGTCGGGTTCGGCGGGCAGTTCGTGTTCCTGCTCGGCGGTACGGCGGCGCCGATCGGGGTGCTGCCGGACGGGTGGCGGCGGGTTGCGGAGGTGCTGCCGTTCTACGGGATGAACGGGTTGCCGGCGTCGGTCGCGGCCGGGGTCGGCGCCGGGGCGGTCGGCTGGCAGCTGGCGTGGGTGGTGGTCCTGGCCGGGCTGGTCGTGATGCTGTGGCGGGCAGGCGTACGGCGGTACACGGCGGTGGGATCGTGAAGCTCCTGCGGTTGTGGGGTGCGGGGTTCTCGATGTCGTTGCGGCGGAGCGTGGCGTTCCGGATCAACCTGTTCTTCGACGTACTGCTGGCGTTCACCGGGCTGGCGACGGCGGTCGCGGCGGTGCTGATCGTGTTCACGCGCGCGGATACGTTGGCCGGCTGGTCGAAGGCGCAGTTCCTGGTGCTGATCGGGACGTATCAGCTGATCACCGGGTTGCGGTCGGCGTTCGTGGATCCGAATCTGGCGTGGTTCCCGGACACGGGGATCCGGAACGGGAAGCTCGACGGGTACCTGCTGCAGCCGGCGTCGAGTCTGTTCCTGGCGAGTCTGTCGTTGTCGTCGCCGTTGCAGCTGATCCAGTTCGCGCTCGGTCTCGGCGTACTGGGGTGGGGGATCGCGGATCATCTGCCGTCTGTCGGCGGAGTGGCGAGCTGGCTGCTGCTGGTTGTGGCGGGGGTGGTGGTGACGTGGGCGTTGAGCGTGTTGCTGGCGTGCTTGGCATTCTGGGCGCCGAAGCTGCAGCTGGACGTCTTCTACCACTCGGCCTGGCAGCTCGGCCGCTACCCGACCGACGTCTTCGCGCGCCCGCTCCGCATCATCCTCACCTACGTCTTCCCGATGGCGCTGATCGCCAGCGTCCCGTCCGCCGCCCTGCTCCACGGCGCGCGGCCCGGCGTACTGATCGCCGGTGTCGCGGCGGCCGGCGGGTCGGCCGGACTGGCGATGGTCGCGTGGCGGGCCGGATTGCGGCGTTACACCGGGGCGACCTCGTGAAAATGCGGTCGCTCGGGGGTGGGGCGGCGGGTTAGCGTCGCGGGCATGGTTGATGCCTTGTTCGGGGTACCTCGGTTGGCGGCGGTGTACGACGCGCTGGATCCGGATCGGGGAGATCTGGAGCACTACGCGGCGATCGTGCAGGAGTTCGGCGGCGGGCCGGTGCTCGACGTGGGGTGCGGGACCGGGGAGCTGGCCTGCTTGCTGGCGAGCGCCGGGGTGGACGTGACGGGAGTGGACCCGGCGGAGGCCTCGCTGACAGTTGCTCGGGGCAAGGAGTTTGCGGACCGGGTGCGGTGGTTGCACGGTGACGCGACGACGTTGCCGCCCTTGCAGGTGGAGCTCGCGCTGATGACCGGGAACGTGGCGCAGGTGTTCCGCACCGCGCAGGACTGGGCGGCGACGGTGCGCGGGGTGCAGGCGGCGCTGGCGCCCGGCGGGCGGTTCGTGTTCGAGACGCGGGTCCCGGCGCGGCGCGGGTGGGAGGAGTGGACCCGGGAGAACACCCATCAGGTGCGTGAGATCAACGGCGAGACGGTCGAGGTCTGGACCGAGCTGGTCGAGGTGAAGCTGCCGTACGTCACCTTCCGCGCGACCTACAACTTCTCGTCCGACGGCGCCGTACTCACCTCGGACTCGACGTTGTGGTTCCGCGAGCGGGACGAGGTCGAGCAGTCGCTGACCGCGGCCGGGTTCGCGGTCGACGACGTACGGGAGGCCCCGGATCGGCCGGGTAGGGAGTACGTGTTCGTGGCTAGGAAGCTGTGAGCAGGGCCGTCAGCGTGTGGTGGGCGGTGCGCGACATGACCGGGTTGGTCTCGACGTAGTACCAGAGGCAGCCGATCGCCTGCGCGAACGACCAGCCCATCCCGCGCCGCCATTCGGCGTCGTCGCTGCCGAGCGCGGTCCGGAATGCCGCCCGCGCGGTCGGGCCGAGCAGGTTCCAGGCGGGCTGGAGGTCCATCGCCGGGTCGGACACGGTGAACGTACCGACGTCGATCACCCCGGCGAGCCGGCCGTCCGCGACCAGCAGGTTCCCGGGCATCAGGTCGCGATGCGTCCAGGCGTCCGGTTCGGTCCGCGGCGTCGTGCGCAGGTCTGTCCACAGCCGGGCGAGCGCGTCGACGTCGATCATCCCGCGGCTGCGCTCCAGCCCGTCCGCGACGGACCGGTCCTGCGAGGTCAGCACGCCGCCGCGCCACGTTCCCTGGAACACCCGTCCCTCGGTCGGCGCGGCCCGGAGCGCGAGCACGAACCGGGCGAGATCCTCGGCGTACGCCGTCGAGCCGGCCACGTCCGCGTCGTACGCGATCGTCCCGTCCACCCAGGTCTGCACCGCCCACGGCTGCGGGTACCCCGGGCCGGGCGCGCCGATCGCGACCGGCTCCGGCGTCGGGTACGGCGAGATCGCGTTCAGCCGGCGCGCCGCGTCCGCCTCGTCCGCGAGTTCCTGCCGCATCCCGGCCGCATCGCCCGGCAGGACCGGGAGCCGGGCGACCAGTTCGTCGCCGATCCGGAACAGCGCGTTCACCGTCCCGTGCGACGGTACGGCGCGGATCGGGAGCGCGCTCCACTCCGGGAACTGCTCCTTCACGAGCCCTTCGACGAGCTCGACCGTCACGTCCAGTTGTCCCTCGTGCATCACGCCGAGCAGTATCCGGGAGCGTCCTGGCAGCCGCACACGATTTAGACCACCACTGCAGGGGCGACCCTGGCCGACCCGATCCCGCGGTCCGGCTTACCGAGGCGGAACCGGACCTTGCCCTTCAGCACCGTCCCCGACTCCGCCTGCCCGTCGACCAGCGCTTCACCGGGGAAGAGCGTGAACGTCCAACGCTCGTTGTGCTCACAGTCCGGCGGCGTCGCCCCGCACTGCAACACCCGGGCGCCCCACACCTGCCGCGTCATCCACGTCCGGGTGTCCTGCCCGTCGACGACGAAGGCGTCCGACGCCAGTACGTCGTTGTAGCTGCCCAGCGACGGGCCGTACGATCCGATCACGCTCACCAGCAGATGCCACGGAGCGCCTGCAGGTACTGCGCTTCCGGCCGGTAGGCGCTCGTCGAACACGTCGGGCGACGGCGTCGGACGGACTGCCGGCGGCAGCGGGCGGCGGGTGTCCAGGTGGGCGGGATCCGGGACGAGGAGGGCGCCGTACTCGACCTCGTCGGCGAAGCGGGCCGTGCCGAAGTGGGCGGCGAGGGCGTGGGTGGCGTGCTCGGCGCTCGCCCAGTCGAAGGTGTCTCGCAGGTACTCGGGGGTGATCGGCGGGAGAGCGCGCTCGGCGACGAGGGTGCTGACCGGCGCGGTGCCCCAGGAGGCGACCAGGCGGTCGACGGAGGCGGTGGCGAAGTCGGTCATCGGGCAGTTCAGTGGGTGGCGAGTGGGCGGGCGCGGTCGGTGGCGAGGCGGATCGCGAAGACGGCGAGGGCGGTGCCGGTCAGGTACCGGTGGATGCGCATCCAGGTCGGGCGGCGGGAGAGGAACACCGCGACCGAGCCGGCGGTGATCACGAAGACCGCGTTCATCGCGACGCCGACGGTCAGCTGGCCGAGGCCGAGGATCAGGCTCTGCAGGCCGAGGTGGCCGCGGGACGGGTCGAGGAACTGCGGGAGCAGCGAGATGTAGAGGATCGCGATCTTCGGGTTCAGCAGGCAGGTGAGCAGGCCCATCCCGAACAGCTTGCGCGGGCGGTCCGGCTCCAGCTCCTGCGTCGCGAACACCGACGTACCGCCGGGGCGGAACGCCTGCCAGGCGAGCCAGAGCAGGTACGCCGCGCCGGCCAGCTTCAGCGTCAGGTAGATCTCGGGGACCAGCGCGAACAGGGTCGCCAGCCCGACGCTTGCCGCGAGCAAGTACACGAGGAAGCCGAGGCCGACGCCGGCCAGCGAGATCAGGCCGGCGCGGCGGCCCTGCGCGATCGAGCGTGAGATCAGGTAGATCATGTTCGGCCCCGGCACGATCACCAGGCCCAGCTCGACCAGCGCGATCCCCAGCAGTGCCTCGTTGCTCACCAGCATGTTGCGTCCCTCCCTCGGCGTACGACGAACCTAACAGCGGCGCCGGGAGAGGGGCCGGAGTTTTCCACAGGGCGGTATTCGGTCGCGGCGGACGCTCACCCTCGGTTAGCGTGGGTGCGTACGCCTACGGTTTGAAGGAGACGGTATGAGCGACAAGTCCAGCGAGCCGGCGGACGATCTGCAGAAGAAGTTTCGGGAAGCGCTCGAGAAGAAGAACGCGGGCAACCACTCGCACCCCGGCAGCGGGGCTCGTGGCCAGGGGGTCGGCGAAGCGCACAACGACAAGCAGAAGCGCCAGTTCCGGCGCAAGTCCGGCAGCTGAAGTTCCGCCGCACTGTCCATCCATCCGACATGAGCCCCGGGTTGCCGCCCGGGGCTCGACCTTTGGATGGATCCCCTGACGGATATTGTCGGCATCGTGAGCGAGCCGTTGCATTTTGTCGTCAAGACCCGGTTGGTCGAGGTCGTCGAACGGCTTGGCGAGGGCGCCGCGCTGCCGCCCGAGCGGGTGCTGGCGAAGGACTTCGGGGTGTCGCGCTGGACCATGCGGCAGGCGATCCGGGAGCTGATCGCGGACGGCCGGTTGCGGGCCCGGCAGGGGCAGGGGACGTTCGTCGCGACGCCGAAGCTCGTGCAGCCGCTGGCGCTGGTCAGCTACACCGAGGCGCTCCGGGCGCAGGGGCACACGCCGGGGCGTGAGGTGGTCGCGTTCGACGAGGTGGTCGCGGACGCCGAGCTCGCGGAGCAGCTGCAGGTCACCGCGGGGGACCCGGTGCACCGGCTCGAGCGGGTGCTGTACGCCGACGGGCAGCCGATCGGGCTCGAGACGACGTACCTCTCGGTCGCGCGTTTCCCGACGCTGCGCGACGTACTGGAGCCGACCGGGTCGCTGTACCGCTGCCTGACCGATCAGCTCGGGGTGCAGTTCGGGGAGGGCGAGGAGCTGGTGGAGACGGTGATCGCGACGCCGCGGGAGGCCGAGCTGCTCAAGGCCACCCAGTCGCTGCCGATGCTGCTCCTGCACCGCAACAGCCGGGACACCTCGGGCCGTCCGATCGAGTCGGTCCGCTCGCTGTACCGCGGCGACCGTGTCGGCTTCCGCGCCACGCTGCGCCCGTGAGGCGGACCGCCGACCCATCACAATCGCGCCAGCCGGCGCCCCGCACGCTCCAGCGCTTCCGCCCAGCCGCATTGTGATGGCCTGGGCGTCCCAGCTGTTCCCCTGAGCTTCACCTCCCCGACGGCTATGACGCACGCGAGCTTCATTGGTCCGGACCAATCTTGGTCCCGACGAGAGGAGCGGACGTGCGGGTGGTTGTGGTGGGTGGTGGCGTGCTGGGCACGTTCCACGCCTGGCAGGCGGTACAGCGTGGGTACGAGGTGCTGCACCTCGAGCGTGAACGCGAGGCGCGCGGCGCCAGCGTGCGGAACTTCGGCCTGGTCTGGGTCAGCGGTCGCGCCGACGGGGCCGAGGTCGAGCTGGCGCAGCGCGCCCGCGACCTGTGGGTCGACGTACCGGGGATCGAGGTCCGGACCGCTGGTTCGCTGACGGTCTGCCGGACGGAGGCCGAGCTCGCGGTCGCCAAGGAGGCGGCGGCCCGCCCGGACGCGGCGGCGCGTGGGTTCCAGGTGCTCGACGCGGAGCAGGCCCGGGAGCGCAACCCCGCGGTGAAGGGCGACCTGCGGGGCGCGTTGTGGTGTGCCCGGGACGCGATCGTCGAGCCGCGCGAGGTGCTGCCGGCGCTGCGGGCGGAGCTGCAGAAGTCGGGCCGCTACCGCTTCCTCGGTGGACGCGAAGTGCGGAACGTACGGACCGGCGAGGTCGTCGACGACCACGGCGAGGTGCACGCGGGCGACCTGGTGTTCCTGTGTACGGGCGCCTGGCACAGCGGGCTGATCCGCGAGCTGACCGACGACCTTCCGGTACGCCGGGTGCGGCTGCAGATGATGCAGACGGCGCCGCTCGACGACACGCTGACGACCGCGGTCGCGGACGGCGACAGCTTCCGGTACTACCCGGCGTTCGCCGGTCCCGCGCTCGGGGAGCTGCCGCCGCAGGTTCCGGTCGCGGCACAGCACAAGATGCAGCTGCTGATGGTGCAGCGGACACACGGTGGGTTGACGATTGGTGACACCCACGAGTACGACGAGCCGTTCGGGTTCGACGTGCGGAGCGATCCGTACGACTACCTGCGCGAGGTGGTCGAGAGCATCCTCGGCCGGCCGTTGCCGGCGATCACCCGGCGCTGGGCCGGGGTGTACTCGCAGGCGACCAGCGACGAGGTCGTCGTACGGCGGAAGGTTGCCGACGGCGTGCACCTGGTGACCGGTCCCGGCGGGCGCGGGATGACGATGGCGCCGGCGATCGCCGAGGTTTCGTTCGCGGAGGTCGACGCATGATTCAGCTGGCCGTACTGGACATGGCGGGGACGACCGTCGCCGACGACGGGCTGGTCGAGCGGGCGTTCACCGCGGCGATCGGGGCCCAGGGCATCGAACCGGGAACTCCGAAGTACGACGAGATGATCGCGCACGTGCGGGCCACGATGGGCGAGTCCAAGATCACCGTGTTCCGCGCGCTGCTCGGCGCCGAGGACGCGGCGCAGCAGGCCAACGCGGCGTTCGAGGCGGCGTACGGCGAGCTGATCGACGACGGGCTGGCACCGATCGACGGGGCCGCGGACGCGATCCAGCAGCTCCGGGACGCCGGGATCAGGGTCTGCCTGACCACCGGCTTCTCCGAGACCACCCAACACCGGATCCTGACCGTTCTCGGCTGGCAGCAGCTGGCCGACCTCACTGTCTGCCCGGCTCAGGCGGGCCGCGGCAGACCGTACCCGGACATGGTGCTGAAGGCACTGCTCGAACTGCGCGCCGACGGCGTCCGGAACGTGGCCGTGGCCGGGGACACCGCCTACGACATGACGACGGGGATCCGGGCCGGTGCCGGGATCGTGGCCGGCGTCCTGACCGGTGCCCACGGCAACGAACAGCTGACCGCCGCGGGCGCTACGCACGTACTCGAGTCGGTCCGGGACCTGCCCGGCCTGCTCCTCGATCGAAGGCTGGAGAAGTGAAGGCACTCAAGACCCTGCTCGTCACCACGCTCGTACTGTCCGTCGCCGCTGCCTGCGGGGGCACCGGGGCGGCCTCGACCGGTGGCGACGGCGCGAAGAAGACCGTGACCGTCTACACCGCCGACGGACTCGCCGACTGGTACAAGACCCGGTTCGACGCGTTCACCCAGAAGACCGGGATCAAGGTCCAGACCGTCGAAGCCGGCTCCGGCGAGGTGGTGTCGCGGCTGCAGAAGGAGAAATCCAACCCGCAGGCCGACGTCGTCGTCACGCTGCCGCCGTTCATCCAGAAGGCGGACAAGGACGGGCTGCTGCAGAAGTACGCCGTACCGGGCGCCGACCATGTGAAGGGCGTCAAGGGCGACGACTACGTCACGGTCGTCGACAACTACCTGTGTTTCATCGCGAACGCCCAGGCCGGTACGCCGAAGACGTTCGACGACCTGCTCGACCCGAAGTTCAAGGGCAAGCTGCAGTACTCGACGCCCGGGCAGGCCGGCGACGGGACCGCCGTACTGCTGCTGCTCCAGCACCTGCTGGGCAAGGACGGCGCGCTCGGCTACCTGAAGAAGCTGGAGGCCAACAACGTCGGCCCGTCCGCGTCCACCGGCAAGCTGCAGCCGAAGGTCAGCAAGGGCGAGCTGCTGGTCGCGAACGGCGACGTGCAGATGAACGCGGCGTCGATCGCCAACGACAAGTCGGCGTTCAGCATCTTCTTCCCGGCGGCCGAGGACGGCAAGAAGACCACGCTGGCGCTGCCGTACGTGATGGGCCTCGGCGCGGGCGCGCCGAACGCCGACGGCGGGAAGCAGCTGATGGACTACCTGCTGTCGACCGACGCGCAGCAGACGATCTCGAAGGACGCCTTCGGGCTGCCGGCGCGGGACGACGTGACGCCGACCGACGCGAACTTCACGTCGGTGCAGAAGTCGACCGACGGCGTCGAGGTGTGGCAGCCGGACTGGGCCGCGGTGCTGACGGATCTGGACGTGGACGTCGCGGCGTACACCAAGGCTGTGGGATGACCGTCCAGCTCGAGGATGTGACGGTGCAGTTCGGCCGGACCGTCGCGCTGGAAGGGCTCGACCTGAGCGTCGCGGCCGGTGAGACGGTCGCGCTGCTCGGGCCGTCCGGGTCCGGGAAGTCGACCGCGCTGAAGGCGGTGGCCGGCTTCGTCCGGCCGGCGCGCGGGCGGATCCGGCTCGGCGGTCAGGACGTCACCGATCTCCCACCGGCGCGGCGGGGGATCGGGGTCGTGGTGCAGAACTACGCGTTGTTCCCGCATCTGCGGGTTTCGGAAAACGTCGCCTTCGGGCTGAAGGCCGCGCGCAAGCCGAAGGCGGAAGTGAGCGCGCGGGTCACGGAAATGCTGGAAATGGTCGGCATGGCGGATTTCCGAACACGTTTTCCGCGGGAGTTGTCGGGTGGGCAGCAGCAGCGGGTGGCGATCGCGCGGGCGTTGGCGATCCGGCCGCCGGTGCTGCTGCTGGACGAGCCGCTGGCGGCGTTGGACGCGCAGTTGCGGGCGGACATGCTCGGCGAGCTGCAGAAGCTGCGGCGGGAGGTGCCGGAGATCGCGATCGTGTACGTGACGCATGATCAGTCGGAGGCGCTGGCGCTGGCCGATCGGATCGCTGTGATGCGGGACGCGCGGTTGGTGGACGTGGCGCCGGCTGCGGAGTTGTACGCGGCGCCGCCGTCGGCGTTCACGGCGTCGTTCCTCGGCGGGGCGAACCTGCTGCCGGTCGAGGTGGCCGGAGATGTTGTCACGGTGGCGGGGCAGCAGGTCCCAGGGCTGAAGGCAGAACCCGGCAAGAACCTGCTGTGCATCCGCCCCCACGCCATCCGCCTCGCACCGCCGGCCGCGGCGGGCGGGGTGGGTCCCGCGGTGCGTGGCGAGGTGGGGCTTGCTGGGTGTGTGGTGGGGGTGCAGTGGCGGGGGGCCTCTAACCGGGTGACTTGTTCGGTGGATGGGTTGGCTGACGTGGTGGTTCGGGTTGATGTGCCGGTGGATCGGGAGGTGCCGGGGTTGGGGGAGGCGGTGTCGGTGGTGTTGCCGGTGGGGGCTTGCAGTTTGGTGGTGGGGTGATGGCTGTCGAGGCGTTGGGGGCCTCGGTGGTGGTTCGGGGGGAGCGGCGGCGGGACGGGAAGTGGTTGTGGGGGTTGCCGCCGTTGCTGCTGATCGCCGTACTCGTCGTCTATCCGCTGGTGCTCGTGGCCGTGGAGTCGGTGCCGGCCTGGGGTGTGGTGGTCGGATCGGCGGAGTTCCGCGACGCCCTGCTGCGGACCGTACAGATCGCGGTCAGCTCGACGATCGGCTGCATGATCGTCGGCACGTTCCTCGCCGTGGTGATCAGCTTCGTGCCGTTCCCGGGCGCACGTCTGGTCGCCGGTCTCGTCGACACGATGCTCGCGCTGCCGTCGTTCCTGGTCGCGCTCTCGTTCACGTTCATCTACGGCAGCACCGGCATCCTGCGCGCGGGCGGTTTCCTGACCTCCCCGTGGGCGGTGGTGCTCGCGGAGGTCACGTTCTACACCCCGTTCGTCATGCGACCGTTGCTCGCGGCAATGAGTCGCCTGCCCCGCGCCCAGCTCGACGTCGCGGCCAGCCTCGGCGCGGGCCCTTGGCGAGTACTGCGCCAGGTTGTACTCCCCGAAGTACGCCCCGCCCTCGTCGCCGGCGGCAGTCTCACGCTGCTGCTGACGTTGAACGAGTTCGGCATCGTGCTGTTCCTCGGCGCGAAGAACACCACCACGTTGCCGATGCTCGTGCACACCAAGGGCATCGTGATGTTCGACTACCCGGGCGCGTGCGTGATCGCCGTCGTCCAGATCGCGCTCTCGCTCGGCCTGTACGCCGTTCTGCGGGTGGCGCTCGGAGGAGGTCGTCGTGCTCGTCTGGACTAGATCCGGGAAGGCCGTCGTGTGGATCGCCTTCGCGGTCGTGTTCGGCGTACTGGTCCTGGCGCCGTTCGTCGTCGTGATCGCGGCCGCGTTCGCCGGCTCATGGAACGGCGTCCTCCCGTCCGGCCCGACGGCCGGTCATCTCCGGCAGGCGCTGTCCGGTGACGAGCTCGCCTCGCTCTCGGTCAGCCTGCAGACGGCGTTCCTGGGCGGACTCCTGGCGGTCGTCTTCGGCACCTGGGGCGCGCTCTCGGCCGCGAACACCCGGTATGCACGGCTCGCGGACGCGCTGCACCACCTGCCGATCGCTGTACCGTCGGTAGTCGTCGGGCTCGGTCTGCTGGTCGCGTTCTCCCGGCAGCCGGTCCTGCTGAACGGCTCCAAGTGGATCGTCGTGATCGCCCACCTCGTCCTGATGGTTGCCTTCAGCTACGGAACGGTCGCGGCCGCGTTGCAGCGCGTCGACCCGTCGTACGCCGATGTCGCCGCCTCGCTCGGTGCTTCGCCGGCGCGGGTGCTGTGGCGGGTCCGGGGGCCGATGCTGCTCCCTGCGATCGCCTCGGCCGCGGGACTGTCGGTCGCGCTCTCGATGGGTGAGGTCGGCGCGACGATCATGGTCTACCCGGCGTCCTGGCGGACGTTGCCGGTGAGCATCTTCGCGCTCACCGACCGCGGTCAGACGTTCGTCGCCGCGGCCGAGGCCGTAGTGTTGCTCGCGGCAACGGTCGTGCTGGTGCTCATCCTCGACCGGTTGCGGGGTCGGGCTGCCGAACGCTGACCAGTTCGGCCAGGCGCTCGAGCTCGGGCTCCCAGCCCATCCGGTGGTTCGCGGCGTCCTCGGCCGTCGCGAACCCGGTGTGACTGAGCCGCATCCGGGTGCCGCCCGGGTCCTCGGACAGTTCGACCTCGACCCGGGTCGGCTCGTCGTCGGTCCCGTCCCACCGCCAGCTGAACACCAGCCGGGTCGGCGGCTCGACCTCGAGGTAGGTCCCGCGCACCACATGCGGGCCCATCTCGACGACGTACGACCCGCCGACCCGGACGTCGGCCTCGACCTGCAGCGCGAGCGCGGGATTCGGGCAGTACCACCGCGCCAGCAGGTCGGCCCGCGTCCAGGCGTCGTACACCCGGCCGATCGTTGCCGGAAGCACCCTTTCGATCCGGATCTCAGTGCTCATCGTGGTCCTCCCGCAAGAGTTCTTCCAACCGGTCAACGGTGTTGTTCCAGTACGTCGTGAGGTCGCCGAGCCACTGCTGCAGCTCCGAGATCGCCTCCGGCCGCAGCGTGCACACGACCGTCCGCCCGACCCGCCGCCGGCCCACCAGGCCGGCCTCGACCAGCACTCCGACGTGCTTGGTCATCGCCGGTGCGGTGAGCCGGTGCGGCTCGGCGAGCTCCCCCATGGTCGCCGAGCCGCGGCTCAGCCGCCCCACGATCGCCAGCCGGGTCGGATCCGCGAGCGCCCCGAAGGTAGTGGTCAACACCCCAATACTTCACCAACTGGTGAACTGTTCTGTCAAGGGCGGACCTCGAACACCAGGTTGAACGGCGTCTGCGCGACGGTCCGGAACCGGGTGAACCCGGCCGCCTTCGTGACGTCCCGGATCCGGGCCGGACCGGCCTGGGTACCGAGCGCAAGACCCACCGGCTGCGACAGCGACGCCGGCGTACAGAGCAGCGTCGAGAAGCCGTAGTACGCGCGGCCGACCGGGTTGAGGTTGTCCTCGACGTGGTCCCCGGCCATCGGCTCGACGAGCAGCCAGGTGCCGTCGGGCGCCAGCGCCTCGCGGACGTGCCGGGCTGCCCCGACCGGGTCGCCCATGTCGTGCAGCGCGTCGAACGTCGTCACCAGGCCGTACCCGGACCCGCTGAACCGGTCCGCCGGCGCGACCTCGAACGACGTCCGGTCGCCGACGCCCGCGTCCGCGGCGCGCTGCCGGGCGGTCTCGATCGACGCCTGGTGGTAGTCCGACCCGGTGAACCGCGACCGCGGGAACGCCCCCGCCATCAGGATCGTGGACGCGCCGTGCCCGCAGCCGATGTCGGCGACCGTCGTACCGCGCTCGAGTTTGTCCACGGCTCCTTCGAGCGCGGGCAGCCAGCTGGTCAGCAGGTTCGCGTTGTACGACGGCCGGAAGAACCGCTCGCACCCGATGTGCACGTCGGACGTGTGCTCGTGCCAGCCGATCCCGGCGCCGCTCCGGGCGGCCTCGATCGTCTCCGTGGCGTGCTGCACGGTGCCGAGCGCGATCTGGAAGAAGCCGGGTAGGTACGCCGGGCTGCTGGGGTCCGTCAGCGCGACGGTCTGCTCCGGCGGCAGCGTGTACCGACCGGTGGTGGCGTCGTACTCGACGAGCCCGCCGGCGGCCTGGGCGTTCAGCCATTCCCGCGTGTAGTGGCCGTCCGTGCCGGTGCGCTCCGCGAGTTCGGCCGGTGTGGCCGCGCCGTGATCGGCGAGTGCCTGGTAGTAGCCGAGCCGGTCGCCCATCACGACCAGCGCCGCGTTCAGAGTCGCTCCCACCTCGTCGACCGCCTTGTAGACAAGCCCCATCAGCTTGTCGGCATCAATTGCGACAGTCATCGTTCTTCTCCTCCTCCGAGAGCCGGTACGCCGAACGTAGGCAGCCGGACCCGGCCGTCGCATCAGGTGGGGCACCTGGTGGCACACTGCGAACATGCTCATCGGGCGTGATGCCGAACGCCGGGTGATCGAGCAACTGATCGCGGGGGCGCGGGTCGGAGCCGCCGGCGTACTGCTCGTCACCGGCGAACCCGGTATCGGCAAGACCACGCTGCTGGACGAGGCCGCCGTACTGGCCGACGGTCTGCAGGTCCTCCGGGCGCGTGGCACCGAGGCCGAAAGTGAACTGCCCTTCGCCGCGTTGCTGCAGTTGCTGCGACCCGCGCTGTCGAACCTGGATCGAATCCCCGGCCCGCAGCGGACCGCGCTCGCGGCGGCGCTGGCGCTCGCCCCGGGGTCCGGTACCGCCGATCGCTTCGCGGTCGGCGCCGCGACCCTCAGCCTGATCTGCCGGTACGCCGAGAACACGCCGGTCGTGCTGCTCGTCGACGACGCGCACCTGCTGGACCGGCCGTCCGCGGAGGCGCTGCTGTTCGCGGCTCGACGGCTGGTGGCCGATCCGATCGTGATGCTGATCGCGGTCCGGGACCAGCAGCCGTACGCGTTCCAGGCCGACCTGCCGCGGCTCCGGCTGGAGGGCATCCCGGTCGAGGCCGCGCAGCGGATCATGCCGCACCTGCCGGTGGAGCTGGTCGAGCAGTTGCACCACACGGTGGCGGGGAATCCGCTGGCGCTGCTGGAGCTTGCCGATGATCCGGATCGGCTGCTCCGGATACCGCCGGGCGTGCCGCTTCCGGTGCCGGCGATGCTCGCGGACGCCTTTGCCAGCAGGGCAAACCGGCTGAGCCGGGACGCGCGGACCGGGCTGTTGATCGCGGCGTTGGACGATCCGGAGCTGGGGGCGGTGTCGCGAGCGTGTGTCGAGGCCGGGGTCGAGGTGGCCGCTCTTGCGGAGGCCGAGGCGGCGGGTTTGATCGCGATCCGCGATGGTCAGGTGCAGTGGCGGCATCCGTTGGTGCGGTCGGCGATCTACGCGAGCGCGGATCCGGCGGAGCGTCGTACGGCGCATCGGGCGGTGGCTCGGGCTACGCCTGATCCGGACCGACGGGCGTGGCATCTGTCCGAGGCGGTGCTCGGGGCGGACGACGCGGTCGCGGCGGGGCTGGTCGTGGCGGCCGAGCATGCGGCGGCGCGTGGGGCGTATGCGGTCGCGGCGACGGCGTACGAGCGTGCGGGGCGGTTGAGTCCGGGAGTGCCGGAGCGTGCGGTCCGGCTGGTCGCGGCCGGGGAGGCTGCGTGGTCGGCCGGGCAGGGGGAGCGGGCCGAGGCGTTGCTCGACGACGCGTTGCTGCTGCGGCCGCCGGGACCGGTGTCGCTGCATGTGCAGGAGATTCGCGGTGACATCGAAGTGAAGTGCGGCTCGCCGCGGCGTGCGCGCGACCTGCTGGTGGCGGCCGCGTCCGAGTCCACGGACCCGGAGGTTGCAGTGGGGCTGCTTTCCGATGCGGTGTCCGCGTGCCTACGTCTGTGCGACACCGCGACCGGCCTCGACGTCGCCGCCCGCCTCGACAACCTGATACCCACCGTCGACCGCCCGGGCCCGCGGATCGTCGCCATGCTCGCGAGCGGCGTCGCGAAAGTACTCGCGGGCGGCAGCGGCGGCACCGATCAGATCCGCGCGGCCCTGGCCCTCGGCGCTCAGCCGGACGGGGACCGGCGGGGGCAGTTCTGGGCGGTGATGGGGGCGTTGTTCCTGCGGGAGACCGGCACCGGGCGGGCGTTGTTGCAGCAGGTGATGCATGAGCGGCGGGAGCAGGTTGCGCTCGCGGCGCTGCCCGGGTTGCTGTTCCTGCTGGCGCGGGACGACGCGACGACCGATCGCTGGGCCGATGCGGAGGCGTCGTACGACGAGGCGATCCGGTTGTCGCGGGAGACCGGGGAGACGACCGAGGAGGCGATGAACCTGGCCGGGCTGGCGTGGTTGATGTCGCACCAGGGCCGGGCGCGGTCGCGGGAGCTCGCCGAGTTGTCTCTGCGGATCTGCGCCGCGCGCGAGATCCACATCGGTACGACGTGGTCGTTGTTCGCGCTGGGCGACCTCGAGCTGGCGCGGGGCGATCCGGCGGCGGCGTTGCCGCAGTACGAGCGGCTGGTCGACGTACTGGCGGAGTACGGCATCAAGGATCCGGACCTGTCGCCGGCGCCGGAGCTGACCGAGGTGTACCTGCGGCTCGGACGGCCGGACGACGCGCGCCGGGTGGCGTTCGAGCACTCCGTACTGGCAGCGGCGAAAGGGCAGCCGTGGTCGTTGGCGCGGGCGGCCCGGGCGCGCGGCGAGGCGGACGAGAACGAGCAGGACTTCCGTACGGCGCTCAGCCGGCACGACGAGACCCCCGACGCGTTCGAGCTGGCGCGCACCCGGCTCGCGTACGGCGCCTGGCTCCGGCGGGTCCGGCGGCGCGTGGACGCGCGGACGCAGCTCCGGCAGGCGGTGGAGGGGTTCGACAGGCTCGGGGCGCTCGGGTGGGCCGACCAGGCGGCGGCCGAGCTCAAGGCGACCGGCGAGACCGCACGGCGGCGCGTGCCGAGTACGGCGGACGAGCTGACCCCGCAGGAACGGCAGATCGCCGTACTGCTGGTGGACGGGCACAGCATCCGGGAGGCCGCGGCGCGGCTGTTCCTGAGCCCGAAGACCGTCGAGTACCACCTGCGCAAGATCTACGCGAAGCTCGGCATCCACTCCCGCGGCGAGCTGTCCGAGCACGTCGCTCCGGGCCGAACGTAGGCTGGTCGGCATGCGGCAACCGTTCACCGAGACCAGTGGTATCGCCCGGCACTGGGGTTTCGAGGACCTCGCCTCGACCGGACCCGTGCAGCGCTACACGATGTTCACCGGCGTCCCCGTCCAGCTCGTCACCGGGTACGCCGAGACGCGTGAGCTGCTCGCGCATCCGGACGTGGTGCGTTCGTCGATGGAGGGTCCGCACCGGGACGCGGTGATGGACGACCTGATCGCCAGCACCGAGCAGCACATGCTGAATTTCAACCCGCCGGACCACACCCGGCTGCGCAAGCTGGTCACGGCCGCGTTCACCCGACGCCGGATCGAGGCGCTCGAGCCGCGGATCCGCGAGATCGCGACCGGTCTGCTCGACGAGATGGCCGGTGCGGACGGCCCGGTCGACCTGGTGAACGCGTACAGCTATCCGCTGCCGATCACCGTGATCTGCGAGCTGATCGGCATCCCGGCCGTGCGCCGCGACGACTTCCGCCGCTGGTCGTCGGTGTTCGTGAACGCCGCCGTGCACACCCCGGAGGAGTACGTCGAGGCGATCACGCTGATGCGCGAGTTCGTGCACGAGCTGATCGCGCAGAAGCGGCAGGCGCCGACCGACGACCTGCTGTCCGGGCTGATCGCGGTGCAGGACGACGGCGACCGGCTGAGTGAGGACGAGCTGACCTCGATGGTGTTCCTGCTGCTCGCGGCCGGTCACGAGACCACGGTCAGCCTGATCAGTAACGGAGTACACGCTCTGCTTCGGCATCCGGACCAGCTCGAGCTGCTGAAGGCCGAGCCCGAACGGCTCCCCGCGGCCGTCGAGGAGCTGCTCCGGTACGACGGCCCGCTGCAGGCGGCGATCCCGTACGTCGCCCGCGCGCCGATCGACATCTCCGGGCGGCGGATCGAGGCCGGCGAGGTGATCGTGTTCGCGCTGCTGCCGGCGAACCGCGACGTCCGGAAGGTGGAGCGGGCCGACGAGCTGGACGTCACCCGGTCGGACTCCGCACACCTCGCCTTCGGGCACGGGATCCACCACTGCCTGGGCGCTCCGCTCGCCCGGTTGGAGGGGCGGATCGCGCTGGAGTTGCTGTTCGAGCGGTACCCGCGGCTGCGGCTCGCCGTACCGGGGCAGGATCCGCCGCGACACCCGAGCTTCCTGATGAACGCGATCAGCGAACTGCCGGTGAACCTCAGCTGAATGACACCGCTGGGATTGCAGCTCTCTTGACCGGCAATGGCATCCTTTCGGGGTGACGGAGTTGATGGAGGTCGCGCGGCACCTGCTGAGCATCGCGATGGCGTCGCACTGGCTGCTGCTGATCCTGTTCGTCGCCGCCGCGGTCGACGCGGTGTTCCCGGTGGTGCCCAGCGAGGGCATGGTGATCACCGCCGGCATGGCCGCGGCCGCCGGCCACCAGAACCTGCCGCTGGTGATCGCGGTCGCGATGGCCGGCTCGGTGCTGGGCGAGTCGTTCTGCTACTTCCTCGGCCGCGGCTCGGGTCCGGCGCTGCACCGCTGGATGAAGCGCCAGGAGCGCCGCCAGCAGCTCTACGACCGGGTCTCCGGTGCGCTGCACAAACGCGGCGGGCTGATCCTGATGACGGTCCGCTACATCCCCGGCGCCCGGATGGTCGCGACGTTGACCGCGGGCGCGACCCGGTACTCGTTCAAGAAGTTCCTGGTCTTCACGTTCTTCGGCGTGACCATCGCGTACACGTACGTCGCGCTGCTTGGCTACCTCGGCGGGGACGCGTTCGCGCACGACCAGCTGAAGGGGCTGGCGTTCAGCCTCAGCCTGGCCGCTGTCATCGGTCTGGTCATCGAGACGTCCCGCCGGATCGCGAACCGGCGACGCACCGCGAAGATCACAGGCGCCTAACGATCGCTGCGCCGGTTTCCGACCGGGCGCGTGTCCCGTTCCAACCTTTGCGGCGTTCCGTGCGTCAGTAGAGGGGTGGTGAGGCCTGGGGTGAACCTCGCGGCCGCCGCGGTGGTCATCGCGGCGGTGATGGCCGGGTGCGCCGACGTACCACCGGCGGGTGCTCCGAAGTCCGGCCAGCCGACGGTTCCGCGGACCGGTGTGACGCCGGGTACGACGCCTGGTACGACGACAGCGTCGGTGCCGCCGGCGACGGGAAAACTACCCGCCGCGGCTCCGGTATTGCGGTCCTTCCCGGCGCGGCTGCCGAACGGGAAGCCGCCGCTGTTCGTCGTGGTCTCGTTCGACGGCGCCGGCGACCTCGGGCTCTGGCAGCACTGGCGCACGGTCGCCAAGCAGGTCAACGCGCGGATGACGTTCTTCCTGTCCGGGCCGTACCTCTACCCGGAGGACCACCGCACCGACTACAAGCCGCCGTACAAGAAGCCCGGCGCCTCCGACATCGGCTGGGGCGACACCGCGAACATCCTCGGCCGGACCAAGGTCCTGCGGGAAGCGATCGCCGAGGGCCACGAGATCGGCACGCACGCCAACGGGCACTTCTGCGGCAAGAACGGCATCGGCCGCTGGACCACCGCGCAGTGGACCGCGGAGCTGAACGCGTTCGACCGGATGGTCCGGACCGGGCCGACGCTGGCCGCGGGCAAGACCGTCGAGCCGCCGTTCGACCCGTCCACCGTCAAGGGCATGCGGACGCCGTGCCTGGAGGGCAACCGCGCCGCGTACCGGGCAGCGATGGTACGCCGCGGCATGCTGTACGACGCCTCCACGCCCGGCTACCTCGCGTGGCCGAAGAAGGAGAACGGGGTCTGGAACTTCCCGCTCGAGTCGGTGCCGCTCGCGGGGACCAAGAAGATCACGCTGACGATGGACTACAACCTCTGGTACTCGCAGACCAAGGCGAAGAAGGCCCCGATCGCCCAGGCGCCGGCGATGAAGGCGCAGGTGCTCGCGACGTACCGGCAGACGCTGGCCAAGTCCCGCGCGACCGGCAACCCGCCGCTGTTCCTCGGCAACCACTTCAACCACTGGAACAACAGCGTGTACTCCGACGCGCTCACCCAGTTCGTGCTGGAGACGTGCAAGCAGCCCGACGTCCGGTGCGTGTCGAACATGGAGCTGGCGAGCTGGCTGGCGAAGAACGGCGTACCGGCCCGCTCATAGCTCCAGGTAGCCGAACCCGCTCTGCCAGGTGCCGCCGTCCTTGATCCGGCCGACGACCAGCCGCTGCAGGGTGGTGTCCTGCGGGAGTTCGTCGAGGTGGTCGGTGCCGTGCGTACGGAACGTGAAGAAGATCGCGCTGTCCTGGCTGTCGACCGGCGTCCCGTATGGCGTGAACCGGCGGCCGAACTTCACCATGTTCGAGTCCTGCGGGAGGTGGTCCAGCAGGTACGGGTCGATCAGCCACGACCACAGCGTCGCGACCCGCACCGGGTGCTCCGGGAAGTACCGCGGGAAGAACTCGCGCGCCTGCTGCAGGCTCTCGTCGACCAGCTCCGGCGTCAACGGGCCGGTCTCCGGGATGTGCACGCCGATCACCCACTCGCCGATCTCGACACCCGGGACCGGGTCCTTCTCGGTGATCTCGTAGATCATGTACTGCAGCCGGCCGAGCGAGTAGATCTGCCCGTTCCAGAAGTGCCGCAGCCACCAGTGCGTCTCCAGGCCGTAGTCACCGTGCGTACGCCGGTTGACCTTCAGCTGCTGCCCGAGGTCCGCGAGTGACGCCCAGCTGATCTCGTCCGGGATGCCGCGCTCGCGGTGGAACGCGCGGATGTCCGGCACCGTGTCGAGGTACGCCTGCACCGAGTTCCGCGGATCCTCGGGAAAGGTCGGCTCGGGCTCCTTCCCGAGCTTCCCGACCGCGTCCCGCAACTGGCCGGCCAGACTCTTCACCGCCACCGGATCCGCCGCGAACGCCTCGGCCGCGTCCCGATCGAGCTCCGAAAACCCCAGCAGCCGGTACTCCTCAGCAGTCGTCACCGGTCAACGGTAACCGATGCAGGAGCGGACAGAACCTTACGATCTGAGGCGTGAGCTACCAGCGGTTTCCGGCGCCGAGGCGGTTGCAGGGCGTGGTCGAGCATGTCTGGATGGTCGAGTCCGCGCCGTTGGCGGCGATCCGGCGGGAGATCCTGATCCCGAACGGCCGGCCAGGGCTGGCGATCGCGCTCGGCGATCCCGGGACGCGGCACGACCCGGTGACGCGCGCCTGCTGGGTGAATGCGGCGTCGGTGTTCGGCGTGATGACGCGGCCGCACGTGCTCGGGCAGGTCGGCACGTCGAGCTACGTCGGAGTCGAGTTCACGCCGTGGGGGCTGGCCGCGTTCGGGTGGCCGCCGTTGGTGGACGACGTACAGGAGGTGGGGGACTGGGCCGGCGGGTTGGTGGGGGAGTTGCGGGCGGTGCCGTTCGGGGACGCGCGAGCGGAGCGGATGGCGGGGTTCCTGGCGGCGCGGTTGACCGGGGCCGACGGACCGCCGGCGGTGGTCGAGGCGGTGCGGGCGATCGACGAGCTGCGCGGGCGGGTCGCGGTGGCCGACGTCGTGCGACGGTGCGGGACGTCGTACAGCACGCTGTACCGGCTGTTCCGGCGAAGCGTCGGGATCGGGCCGAAGCAGTACGCCGAGATCATCCGGTACTACGACTTCGTCGGCGGACTGCTCGGTGGTCCGGCGGACGCGGCGGCGACACTGGCCGCGCTGCACGGGTACTACGACCAGGCGCACGCGGCGCGGGAATTCAAGCGGTACACCGGCGTCAGCGCGACGACGTTCCTCGAGGTGCAGAACGGGATCGCGGCGCTGATGCATGGAAGATCCGTCCAAGACGACTAGCCGTCCGGTCGGCAGGATCGGGGCTATGGGACGAATCATCCATGTCGAGATAGTTGCCGAGGACCACGATCGCGCGGCCGAGTTCTACACCAAGGTCTTCGGCTGGCAGGTCACGCCCGCCCCCGCACCGGACGCGTACCTACTGGCACGCACCGGCGCCGGCGAGGGCATCGACGCCGCAATCATGAGCAACCGCTACCAGTCGCAACCCACCATCGCCTGGATCGAAGTCGACAACCTGGAAACAACCCTCCACACCGCCCGAACCGCCGGCGGCACCCCGGTCGGTGAGATCCAACACCTCCCCGGCATAGGCCATCTCACCTACGTACGCGACACCGAAGGAGTCCTGCTAGGCCTCCGCCAACCCTCCTCCAGCTAATCACGCAAGCGAACAGACGAGAGATTGAGAGTGGTGGTTGGGCAGGTCTCGGACGACCACCAGTCCTCCGCCGAGTCGTGGCAAACGGCCCGCACCCCCTGCGGCGAGTCGTGAGAAAAGGCGCCAGAAACCAGCCACCGTCCACGACTCGACGAACAGGTGCCGAGCCGTTCGCCACGACTCGGCGAAGAGCGGCATCCACTCTCAATTCTTCTTTCCTTTCTCTTCTTTCTTTAGCGTTCTTCGGCTAGGCCTAGGTAGAGGATTTTGGGGTTGGCGGGGTTGAAGGTGAGGGACGGGATGCCGTCGTTGTGGTTGTGGTGTTTGGTGAGGGTGCCGGTGGAGGGGACGAAGCGGTAGAGGTCGGCGCCGAAGTTGGCGAAGGAGGTGCCGTAGCTGAAGTAGAGGAGGTCGGGGTCGACGGGGGAGGCCCACATGCGGTTGCCGTTGATGAGGTCGGCGCGGGACTGGTCGAGGACCTCGTGGAACTTGAGGCCGCCGTCGTCGGACTGCCAGATGAAGCGGGTCGAGCGGTCCCGGTCGTAGCCCTCCAGCCACACCTTCGACGGGTCGGCCGGCGAGATCGCCAGGCTGAACGCGTTCACCCGTTCGACCGCCCGCGACCGCGTCCAGCTCCGGCCGCCGTCGTACGTCGTGTAGACGCCGTCGGACATCACGCCGATGACGATGTGGTCGGGGTTCCGCGGGTCCACCACCGCGTCGTACAGGAACAGGTCACGCGCCGCCGGTACGCCGACGCGCTGCCAGCTCGTGCCGTCGTCGGTGGAGTCGTAGAGCTGGCCGTCCGTCGACACGGCGCGCAGTCGCCCGGGGCGGGCGTCGAGGGCGGCGAGGCCGTTCCATTCGACCGGGCCGTTGACGGTACTGACCTGCGAGCCGTGGACGCGGTGGATCGGCTGGTCGTTGACGCTGTAGATGTACGCCGAATCGCCCGGCCCGGGCTGGACGTCGTACGTGCTGAGGTCGTCGGGTGACTTGTCGAGCAGCTGCCAGCTGCACCCGGCGTCGCTGGATCGCTGGATCGACCGCTGGCCGATGCTGATCAGGGTGTTGGGTTCGGGGAGGGCGGCGACCTTCGCGTACGTGACGGCCTGCAGTTTGCCGGTCGTCGGCGCGAGGGTTTCTCCGTCGGTGTCGGTGATCGTCACCGAGCCGTCGCCGTACACGGTGTCGCAGTGCGGCGGGTTCCAGAACCAGCCGGGGTCCGCGGAGTACGACGGAACCAGTGCCAAGAGGACGGTCAGAGCACTCGTGATCGGGGTCATCCCTTAGATTTAAGGGCTTTCCCCGCGCCGGACCAGCGCCTGCCGTGGCCAACAGGCGCCATGACGGAAAGCGGTCAGCCGATCTCAGCCGGCAGCTGTGTCGATGTGGCGGGCGAGGACCAGATCGTCCTCGGTGATCCCGCCGGCCTCGTGGCTGCTGACCCGGAAGGTGATCGTCGTGTACCGGATGTCGATGTCCGGGTGGTGGTTCATCGACTCGGCGAGCTGCGCGACGGTCGCGACCAGCCGGATGCCGTCCAGGAAGTTGTCCCTCGTGACACTGCGGACCAGTTCGCCGTCCACGACCTTCCAGCTCGGCAGGTGGTCGCGCAGTGCGAGGTCGATCTGGTCGTCGGTCAAAAGGTCAGCCATGCGCTCACTCTAGACCCCCGAGCGTCGCGATGACGTCGGTACGCCAGGCCCGGTACCGGACCGGGTCCTCGGTGAACGTTCGCTGGTCGGTGACCACGGGGTTCGCGGCGAGCAGCGCGGTCGCGTGCGCCCGGACCGGCGGCGGGACGTGCTGGTCGGTGCGGAGGCGTTCGCGGAGCAGCCAGAGCAGGTTGTAGTCCTCCATGCCGTCGCGGAAGTTCTCCAGCCGGATCGACGCCATCGGTCCGTTCGGGCCCGGGTAGAACATCGAGCCGTCGCCCGCGGTGCCGTTGAAGGTGCCGGCCTTCCACGCGGACAGGATGCCGTCGTTCACCAGCAACTGGTTCGCGTGGTCGGTGCGCAGCCAGCGGTTCGTCGCGTAGTACAGCATGCCTTCGACGCCCGCCTTGAAGGACATTGGTCCGGCCAACGTTCGGGTGTCGATCGGCGGGTAGCCGTTGAACCAGTTCGGCAACGGTGAGCCGGTGGCGATGTCCGGATACCACCAGGCCTGGTCGCCGCGGGCGCGGGTACGGTCGGCGACGGCCTGGCTGTACAGGTCCTGCTGCGGCGCCCAGATGTCGACGAGTCCGGTCAGCCCGGTGTCGACGCCCATCGAGTTGTCCCGCAGCGTGGTCATGATCGGCAGGTCCGGGAACGCCTGCTTGACCGCGGCGAACGTGCGCTTGGCGGCTTCCAGCAGCGGTCCGCTCGCCTCGTCGAAGCCGTAGACGTACGCGTACTTGTCGACACCGGCCGCACGGTAGCTGCCCATCGCGGTCCGCAGCTGCGCGATCCAGGTGTCGATCTGCGCCTGCCAGGTCTCGGGCTTGGACGCGTTCAGCATCCCCGCCCACAGGTAGAACGCGTTGAAGTCACGCAGGCCGTAGTGGTCGCGGATGTACAGCACGTCCTCGACAGGCGTCGGGACGATCACCGGGTTCGCGTTCGACGGGATACAGGTGCAGGTGTAGAGCTGGTCGGGCTCGATCTTGTAGTCGTGCAGGAAGGACCAGTACTGATGCTTGGTCGCCCCCTGCGCGGCCGGGTCGGTGATGCCGTACAGGTCGTTCACGATCGCGGGCGTGAACTGGAAGCTCGTGTTCAGCTTCGGCGCGTCCGGCACCGTCACCGGCCATACCTTCGCCGCAACGGTCATCGTCCGGGTCTGTTTGCCGGCTGCCGTGAACCCGACGGTGACGTGGTACGTCCCGGGCTTCGCGTTCGGCGCGGCCTTCAACCGGATCCAGTACGGCTGGAAGGAGTCCGCAGGTACGTCGACCGTCGTCAGGTCGTCGCGGATCGGGTCCGGCGTCCACCCGGCGTACGTCGGCCGGTGGTACACGTTCGTCGGCGTCACGTCGAGCGAACCGACCGGCGCGACGGTCGCCTGCAGGCCAGGCGGCGCTGAGGTCACCCGCGCCTGTACGCCGGTCAGCGGCTCGGCGAACGGCAGGACGACGGCCTGCACGCTCTCGTACTCCCCGCGGGTCAGCGACACCGTCGGCGCCGTCCCGGTCGAGGTGAACGGGAGGTCCTTCGGATACACGAGCGTCATCGAGTCCGCGGACTCGAGCCCGAAGTCCGCCTGCCTGTCGTGGGTCCACGCCTGGATCGTGTTCGCCAGCCGCGGCACCGTCCGCTGCAGCGCGGCGACGGCGGCATTGAACGGCCTGTACTGCGCGTAGGTCATCGGCCCGAGCTGCTGCCGTAGATCCGCGCACTGCTTCGCGGCCGCATCCACCTGCGCCCGCAGCTCGGCGTTGTCGGTCCGGAGGCCCTTGAGCTGGGTGTCGAGCTTGGCCAGTACGCCGCTGAAGTCCGCGAGCCGGAGCAGCTGCCGCGCCGCCTGATCGGCGTACGGCGTCTCGTCGTACGGGTAGCTGTCGACCAGCCGGAACGCGTCGTAGTGGCCGATCACCGGAGTCGTCGAGCGTGGTATCGAGAAGCCGATGTAGGCGATCCGGCTGATGTCGACACCGGCCGCCGCGATGGTCTTCAGCTGCAGGTCGATCGGCGTCCAGTCGCGGGCCCGGATCGGGTAGTCGACGCCCCATGCCTTGTTCGACTGGTCCCGGACCGTGATCCGGCCGACGGTCGTGTAGTCCTGCTCGGTGAAGAAGTCGAACCCGAGGACCGCGTGCCCGGACCAGTCGGAGACCGGGAGGCTCGGCGTCCCGGCGTACAGGTTGATCCCGGACGACGCGGTCGCACCCGGGGTACTGGCCGGGCCGACGGTGAACTTCAGCCCGGAGCTGCCGTGCGTCGGGTCGGCCGTCCGCTCGATCCGGTCCACCTGGGGGAGCGTGACGGTCGCCCCCTGGAGGTCGGCGTCGGACTCGAAGTCCTGGAATACGCCGTCCGGTGCGGTGCCGGCCGACAGCACGCCGACCACCAGATTGCTTGCGGCCAGCAACAGTCCGAGCTTCCTCACGAGACACCCTTCTCGCCGGAATTACGGCCCTTACCGTAAAACGGCGAGGAGGGTGCGTCAAGATGGCGGGCCCGCGGCGCCGCCAGGAAGCCGAGGAGGGCCAGTACGGCGCCTGCGGTGATGATCGTGCCGAAGACCCACGGGCGCGGGTTGTCGGCGTTGAAGGCGAGCAAGGTGCCGCTGATCGCGAGGCCGGTGGCGATGCTCATCGTCGACGCCATCTGTCCGGCGCTGGAGTTGCGTCCGGAGTTGCTCTGGTCGGACAGGTCGAGCGTCAGCACCGACAGGCTGGACGAGCTGAGGCCCATCCCGATCCCCGCGAACCCCCAGCCGATCAGCCCGAACCACGTCGACGCGTCGGTCCACGCGAGCAGCGACGTCATGGCGATCCCGATCGCCATGAACGCCAGCCCGGTCCGCAGTACGACGACTCGCTCGAACCCGTGCTCCCGCCCCTGCAGCCACGAACCGAACGCCCAGCACACGCCGGTGATCGACAACGTCACC
Organism: Kribbella sp. WER1; assembly: GCF_054189145.1. Taxonomy (NCBI): domain Bacteria; kingdom Bacillati; phylum Actinomycetota; class Actinomycetes; order Propionibacteriales; family Kribbellaceae; genus Kribbella; species Kribbella sp. WER1. Next base: position 6,388,108 of record NZ_CM135186.1, read on the forward strand.
CCGGCCTTCGACGGGCTGAAGGCGTGCTGCAGCGTGAGCAGCAACGGCAGGTACGCCCCGACCCCGGCGAAGGCCGCACCGCCGAGCGCACGGACCGCGACCACGGCCGGGAACCCCCGCTGCGCGGTGAACGTGCCCGCGGGCATCACCCGTACGGCGGCCCGTCCGAGGACCACGAGCGCGACGAGGACCGCCGTACCGCCGAGCACCGGATGCGCTTCGAGGTGATCACCGGCAACGGTCATCGAGAACAGCGCGACCGACGCCGCGAGCGCCCACGGGAGCGCGGCCCGCCACGCCTCCAGCTCGGCCGCGTCCTCGGCGGTACGTTCCGGCGCCGGTACGTCGGCGGACTGGCGCATCGCCGGACGGAGCAGCAGCCAGCTCGGTACCAGCAACGCGACCGCGCCGAGGAAGACCCAGCGCCAGCCGAACTGCTCCGTGACGACACCGGTCAGCACCGGGCCGAGCACCGACGGCAGGATCCACATCGCGGCGAACAACGAGAACATCCGCGGCCGCAGTACGGCGGGCAGCGCCCGGGCGACCAGCACCATCAGCGACACGTCGAGCAGCCCCTCGGCGAGACCGCTGAGCAGCCGCCCGGCGATCACCATCGGCATCGCGGTCGCCGTACCGACGAGCAGCTGGGCGAGTGCGAACGAGACCGCGCCGGCCCGCAGCGTCGGGATCGGGCCGCGGCGGTCCGACCAGAGGCCGGCGACCGCGAGCGAGATCAGGTAGCTCGCGTTCGGCGTGGCGTTCGCGAGGCCGAAGCTGCCGAGCGCGTCGAACTCGCGGACCATCGTCGGCAGCGCCGTACCGACCGCGCGGTTCTCGAACGCGCCGAGCGTGACGAGGCCGATCACCCCGAGAACCAGCGGCAGATGCTGTCCGGTGAAGAGCCTGGGGCGGGTCTCGGCGATCGTCATGCACGCTATCGTCGAAGGTGAAGTGAGGTTTAAGTCAAGCGGTTGCCCGGCAGCCGGAAGATCAGTACCAGCACGCGGAGCACCAGGACCGCGCAGATCACCAGCAGGTTGTAGCCGAACAGCTGGAACAGCGACATGGTCCCGGTGATCTTCGGGCCGCCCGGAGTGCCGAGCAGCAGCACCGCCATGATGCCCGCGGTCGCGCCGAGGATCACCAGCAGCACCTGGTGCAGTAGCCCGGTGAAGTGCCGGCGGTCGCGTTCGTCGGCGAGCAGCCGGACGGTCACCCCGAGCCGGCCGCTCTCCGCGGCGGCCGCGATCCGGTCGATCCGGCGGGGGAGGCGGCGCAGCATCGGGAGCAGTTGGGCCAGCTCTTCGGTCGCCGTACGGCGGAGCGCGTCCGGGGCGAGCCGGTCGATCACGTGCGCACCGGCGAACTGCCGGGACGCCGCGACCAGGTCGAAACCGGGGGAGATCCGGGAGATCGTGCCCTCGATCGTCGCCAGCGCCCGGAACACCGCGGCGACCTCGGGCGGTACGCCGAGTTCGTGCGAGGTGATGATCGTGAACAGGTCGTTGAACATCGCCGGGCCGAGCGTGACGCCCGCCGACAGGTACTTCGTCATGAACTGGCCGACGGCGCGTTCCAGCGAGCGTTCGTCGATCATGTCCGGGCGGTAGACGATCTCCAGCAGTGCGTCCGTGGCCGCGACCGGGTCGGCGTGGTCGATCGCGAGCAAGAACCGCTGCAGCGCCTCCCGGGTCGCCGGGTCGAGGCGCCCGACCGAACCGAGGTCGAGCATCCCGATCCGGCCGTCCGCGAGCAGCAGGAAGTTGCCCGGGTGCGGGTCCGCGTGGAACACCCCGTCGATCGCCACCTGCCCGAGCAGACAGTCGAACAACGTCCGCCCGAGCCGGGCCGGGTCCAGCCCGCGGTCGGCGATCGCCTGCCGCGCGTTCCCGAGGCCGATCCCGTCGAGCCGCTGCATGGTCAGCACGCGGCGGGTACTGCGCTCCGGGTACAACCGCGGTACGACAAGTTCCTTGCTCCCGGCAACCGAACGCCCGGCCGCGACCGTGGTCATGTTCCCGGCCTCGACGGCGAAGTCCAGCTCCTCCCGCATCGCATCCGCAAACCCGTCGGCAAGCGCCCGCACCCCCATCGCCCGCCCCCAGTCCGTATTCCGCTCCAACAACCGAGCAAGCCGCCGGACGATGTCCAGATCCCTCTCCACCAGCCCCGCGATCCCCGGCCGCTGCACCTTCACCACCACGTCGGACCCGTCTGTCAGCCTCGCGGTGTAGACCTGGGCTACTGAGGCGGCGGCCAGGGGAGTCGGGTTGAAGTCGGCGTACAAGTGGTCGAGTGGTGCGCCCAGTTCCGCTACGAGGACCTGTTCGACGGCGGGCCAGGGGGCGGGGGTTACCTGGTCCTGGAGGCGGCTGAGTTCGGTGGCGACCGATGGCGGGATGATGTCGCTGCGGGTGGAGAGGACCTGGCCGAGTTTGACGAAGGTGACGCCGGCCTCGTCGAGGGCCAGGCGTAGTGAGCGGGCCAGGTCGGCCTGGCCGGCGGCGTTCTCGCGGCCGGGGCGGCGGCGGCCGCGCAGGTACGGGCCGAGGCCGTGCTTGATCGCGATCCGGAGGATCTGCAGGTACCGGCGGGTGCGCGCGATCCGGCCGCTCAGGTCCCGCCGCAGGTCGCGGGCCCGTGGCAACGACCCGGTCGGCACCAGTGCCTCCGCGAGTACCAGCGAGACCAGGCCGGCGACCATCGACACCAGTGCGATCAGCACCATGTACGCGATCGCGGCGCCGTTCGACCCGGTCCACGGCGGCGGGCCGATCATCGCCACCGCCAGCGGTCCGGACACGCTCAGCGTGATCAGCGCACCGACCGCCAGCCGCCCGAACCCGAACCGCACCCCGAGCAGCCGCTGCGCGATCGGCACGAAGATCACCATGAACAGGACCAGGTTGGTCAGCCGCAACACGACAACGTCCATGCCCCGCACCCTAGGCGTTCGACCTCCCACCGCGGCTCCCCCACGCGAGGGGTTGCCCCCTGACCCGGAGGGTTGCCCCCTCGGATTCTGAGGGGGCAACCCTCCAGTTGAGTGGGTGCCCCCTCAGGTGGAGGGTTGTCCGCAAAGGGCGAGCCCCTGGGACCGGGGTGGTTCCAGGGGCTCGGGTACGGCGGTTCAGGCGCGGCGGCGGATCTTGTTGCCGAGCCAGACCAGGGGGTCGTACTTGCGGTCGGCGACCCGTTCCTTCATCGGGATCAGCGCGTTGTCGGTGATCTTGATGTGTTCGGGGCAGACCTCGGTGCAGCACTTGGTGATGTTGCAGAAGCCGAGACCGTGCTCCTCCTGGGCCGCGTTCTTGCGGTCGGCGGCGTCCAGCGGGTGCATGTCCAGCTCGGCGATCCGCATCAGGAACCGCGGGCCGGAGAAGTTCTCCTTGTTCTCCTCGTGGTCCCGGATCACGTGGCAGGTGTTCTGGCACAGGAAGCACTCGATGCACTTGCGGAACTCCTGCGAGCGCTCCACGTCCTGCTGCTGCATCCGGTACTCACCGGGCTTCAGGTCCGCCGGCGGCTTGAAGGCCGGCACCTCGCGGGCCTTCTGGTAGTTGTACGAGACGTCCGTGACCAGGTCCCGGATCACCGGGAACGTCCGCATCGGCGTGACCGTGACGACCTCGTCCTCTTCGAACGTGTTCATCCGGCACATGCACATCAGCTTCGGCATGCCGTTGATCTCGGCGCTGCAGGAGCCGCACTTGCCGGCCTTGCAGTTCCAGCGGACCGCCATGTCCGGCGCCTGGGTGGCCTGCAGCCGGTGGATGACGTCGAGGACGACCTCGCCCTCGTTCACCTCGACCTCGTAGTCCTTCAGCTCGCCGCCGTCGGAGTCCCCACGCCAGACCTTGAACTTGCCTTTGTAACTCATGCGGTCGGCAACTCCTCTTCGGTCAGGTACTTCTTCAGCTCGTCGACCTCGAACAGCTCGAGCAGGTCCTCCCGCATCGGGATCTGCTGCTCCTCGGTGACGTTCACCGAACCGTCCGCGTCGAGCTTGCAGACCAGCAGCTTCTTGCGCCACTCGGCGTTCATCGTCGGGAAGTCGTCGCGGGTGTGACCGCCGCGGGACTCCTGCCGCAGCAGCGCGGCGCCGGCGACGCACTCCGACACAGTCAGCATGTTCCGCAGGTCGAGCGCCAGGTGCCAGCCCGGGTTGAACTGCCGGTGGCCCTCGACGGTCATCTTCGCGATCCGGCCGCGGAACTCGGCCAGCCGGCCGAGCGCCTGCTCCATCTCGGCTTCCTTGCGGATGATGCCGACCAGGTCGTTCATCGACTGCTGCAGGTCCTGGTGGATCGAGTACGGGTTCTCGCCGCCCTCGAGCTCGAACGGCGCCAGCGCCTCGGTCGCGGCCGCGTCGATGTCGGCCTCGTCGATCTTCGGCCGTTCGGCCAGCGAGTCGACGTACGTCGAGGCGCCGAGGCCCGCGCGCCGCCCGAAGACCAGCAGGTCGGACAGCGAGTTGCCGCCGAGCCGGTTCGAGCCGTGCATGCCGCCGGCCACCTCACCGGCCGCGAACAGGCCCGGTACGACCGACGACGCGGTGTCCGGGTCGACCTCGACACCGCCCATCACGTAGTGACAGGTCGGGCCGACCTCCATCGGCTCCGCGGTGATGTCGACGTCGGCCAGCTCCTTGAACTGGTGGTGCATCGACGGCAGCCGCCGGGTGATCTCCTCGGCCGGGAGCCGGGTCGACACGTCCAGGAACACGCCGCCGTGTGGGGTACCGCGGCCGGCCTTGACCTCGGAGTTGATCGCCCGGGCGACCTCGTCACGGGGCAGCAGCTCCGGTGGGCGCCGGTTGTTGTCGGCGTCCTTGTACCAGCGGTCGGCCTCTTCCTCGGTGTCGGCGTACTGCTCCCGGAACACGTCCGGGACGTACTCGAACATGAAACGCTTGCCCTCGGAGTTCTTCAGCACGCCGCCGTCACCGCGGACCGACTCGGTGACCAGGATGCCCTTCACCGACGGCGGCCAGACCATGCCGGTGGGGTGGAACTGGATGAACTCCATGTTGATCAGCGTGGCGCCGGCCCGCATCGCGAGCGCGTGCCCGTCACCGGTGTACTCCCAGGAGTTCGAGGTGACCTTGAAGGACTTGCCGACGCCGCCGGTCGCCAGCACCACGGCCGGTGCCTCGAACAGGACGAACCGGCCGGACTCGCGCCAGTACCCGAAGGCGCCGGAGATCGCGTCACCGTCCTTGAGCAGCTCGGTGATCGTGCACTCGGCGTACACCTTGAGGTTCGCCTCGTAGTCGCCGGTGGCCTCGAAGTCCTCCTGCTGCAGCGAGACGATCTTCTGCTGCAGGGTGCGGATCAGCTCCAGGCCGGTCCGGTCGCCGACGTGCGCGAGCCGCGGGTACGTGTGGCCGCCGAAGTTCCGCTGGCTGATCTTGCCGTCCGGCGTGCGGTCGAACAGCGCGCCGTACGTCTCCAGCTCCCAGACCCGGTCCGGGGCCTCCTGCGCGTGCAGCTCGGCCATCCGCCAGTTGTTCAGGAACTTCCCGCCGCGCATCGTGTCGCGGTAGTGCGTCTGCCAGTTGTCGTTGGAGTTCGCGTTGCCCATCGCGGCCGCGCAACCACCCTCGGCCATCACCGTGTGCGCCTTGCCGAACAGCGACTTGCAGATGATCGCGGTCTTCTTGCCCTGCTCACGGGCCTCGATCGCCGCCCGCAGACCGGCGCCGCCGGCCCCGATCACGACGACGTCGTAGGAGTGTCGTTCCAGCTCAGTCATGGAAAGTCTTCAGATCCTCAGTTGATGAAGCGCAGGTCGGAGAACCATCCGGCGGAGACCGCCATGATGTAGAAGTCGGTCAGGATCACGGTGAACAGCGAGGTCATCGCGAAGGTGCCGTGCTTCGGGTTCAGCTTGGACACGAAGGTCCAGTACCGATAGCGCATCGGGTGCTTGGAGAAGTTCTTCAGCCGGCCGCCGACGATGTGCCGGCAGGCGTGACAGGACAGCGTGTACAGCCACAGGCAGACCAGGTTGACCCAGATGATCAGCGTGCCGAGGCCGATACCGAAGCCGCCGCCCTTGCCGTGGAAGGCCTGGACGCCGTCGTAGATGTTCAGCAGGCCGAACAGCAGCGCGCCGTAGAAGAAGTAGCGGTGCAGGTTCAGGGCGATCAGCGGGAACTTCCGCTCACCGGTGTACTTCTTGTGCGGCTCGGGCACCGCGCACGCGGCCGGCGCGAAGAACAGCGACCGGTAGCCAGCCTTGCGGTAGTAGTAGCAAGTACCGCGGAAGCCGGCCAGCACCACGAACGTGATCAGGCTGAACGGCAGGAAGCGCGGGAAGTTGCCGAACCAGGTGCCGAGATGGCTGGAGCCCTCGACACAGCTGCTGGTCACGCACGGCGAGTACAGCGGGGTGAGGTAGTGGTACGCATCGACCCAGTACCACTTGTTCATGAAGATCCGGACCGTCGCGTAGACGATGAAGAACAGCAGGATCACGCCGATGCGCAACGGCGCGAGCCACCACTTGTCAGATCTTGCGGTCTTGAGGCCTACTTGAGCGCGGCCCGGGGCGCTTACACCCGTCGCCATCAGGGGGCGTGCCTATCTGGGGCGCCGAAGCCTTCGTGCTCCGCGTCGGTCCACATGGACGCGTCATACTCCACGTCGGGAATCTCCTCGAGTTCCTCCGGAACTGGTCCGGGCCTGTGCCTGGGGTCGGGCGGGCCCAGCTCTGCGAGGTCGTCGCTCAGCCGGGCCACGTCGGACACCAGGCGGCGGATGCCGAGGGTGTCACCGTACTCCTGGCTGAGTCTGCCGACGGCGGCGTGCAGCCCTTCGAGTGCGCGGGCGACTGCGGCAACCTCGCTGTTGCTCATGCCGACTCCAGTAATGGTGATGTAGCTGTCAGTATGGGCACACTTTGCCCCTGCCGAGCGCCCAACGGAAGACCCCTCGGTACGGCGTGTTTCCAGTTAGGCTTACCTCAGTTGCGACCGGCCGTCGGGTGGAGTAATGGAGCGAATCCGGCCTGCAACACAAGAAGATTCGCGGGCGGCGTCAACGTCTCGACCTGATCAAGCCCGGCCGGCAGCACGGGCTCGCCGTACCCGTCCCACGCCCACGGCAACAATCGCCCGCCGAGCACCAACGCCGGTACGCCGTCGAGCCGCACGATCGCGCCGTCCGGCAGGTCGGAGACGTTCTGGACGGTCGTGAGCTGCCGCCTGGTCCGCGATTCGACCCGCTGGTGATGCAGTACGGCGTCCATCTCGATCGCGCGCGGGCGTTCGTCGAGGGAGTTGGCGGCGGCCCACGCGCCGGCGTACAGCAGGTAATCCCTGCGTCTGCAGTAGTGGCACGGCCGGTGGCCCGCGGCCAGCGCCACCGCTTCGTCGAAGAAGAACAGCGCGGTCCACCGCCCGGGTGGCATCGGGTCGCGCCGGATCCCCTTCCAGTCAAGGACGCAGCAGATCCACGCCTTCGAGCGCCAGCGGGTCGTGCCGAGTGTGCGGTCGGGGCGGTGGATGCTGCCGCGGTTGCCCATCAGCAGTCCGCGGCCGGGGTCGGCCACGATCTCCTGGGTGGGCAGAACCCTGTTCTGCAAGGGCATAACAGCATCGTGCCGCACGGGACCGACGTTTTCTGGCAGAGTCGCGACGTGAAGACGGTTGTAGGTGTAGCGGTGATCGACGGTGCGCGGGTGCTGGCGGCGTACCGGCCGGACCCGGACGGCGGGTGGGAGTTCCCGGGCGGGAAGGTGGAGCCGGGGGAGACCGACGAGCAGGCCGCGGTCCGCGAGATCCGGGAAGAACTGGACCTGGAGATCAAGGTCGGCGACGCGCTCGGGCCGGCGGTGAACATCTCGGCCGAGTACCAGCTGCACGTCTATCTCGCGACAGTGGTTTCCGGCGATCCGGTGCTGCGGGAACACTCGGAACTGCGGTGGTTCGCCGCCGCCGAGCTCGACGAGACGGGCTGGCTGGTCCCGGATCGGCCCTTCGTCCGGGAACTTCGTACCAGATTGTAAGTGGTACACATCACACTGCCGCCTGGCGTCGATTGCTCACGCTGCGGAACTGTATGGGTCGTTTGTATGGGTTGTACCTGGTGACCGATCCAGCTGCCGGACGAGAATCCTTGCCTGACGCTTGGGGAGGAGTGACGTATGTCGGTGTACCCGGCAGTCCCGGCGGTGCGACGAGAGGACGTGGCACCGGAGGTCGTGTGTGAGGTGTACGAGCTGGGTTCGCACCGGCGGCACCCTGCCGCGGTGCGGGAGCTGACCAGCCGCCAGGTGGCGATCGGCCGGATGATGTCGACCGGTGCCAAGGACGCGGCGATCGCCCGCGAGCTCGGTCTCTCGCTGCGCACGGTGCGCGCGGAGATCAGCGCGCTGATCAAGGGCCTGGGCGCGAAGTCCCGGTTCCAAGCGGGCTGTCTGCTGGTCCGTCGCTTCGGCTGACCGGAAAGTTGTCGACGGCCCGACGTAGGCTTTCGGCATGGTTGAGCTTGCTGAGCGCCGGCTGCTGCTGGTGCACGCCCACCCGGACGACGAAACCATCAACAACGGTGTGACGATGGCGCGCTATGTCGCCGAGGGAGCGCACGTCACGCTGATCACCTGCACCCTCGGCGAAGAGGGCGAAGTGCTCGTCCCCGAGCTCGCGCACCTGGCCGCCGACCAGGAGGACGGCCTCGGCCGGCACCGGATCGGCGAGCTGGCGAACGCGATGTCCGAGCTCGGCGTCACCGACCACCGATTCCTCGGCGAGGCCGGCAAGTACCGCGACACCGGCATGATCTACAACGACCAGGGCAACGCCGACGTCCCGCCGCAGACCCGCGACGACAGCTTCTGGCAGGCCGACCTGGTCGCCGCGGCGAACGACCTGGTCCCGGTGATCCGCGAGCTCCGGCCGCAGGTCCTGGTCACCTACGACCAGTGGGGAAACTACGGCCACCCGGACCACATCAAGGCGCACCGCGTCGCGATGTACGCCGCCCAGCTGGCCGCCGCCCGGTCGTACCGCGAGGACCTCGGCGCGGCCTGGGACATCCCGAAGATCTACTGGACCGCGATGGCCGAGACGCCGATGCGCGAGCAGCTGCGGGCGCTTCGCGACGCCGGCGACTCCACGACCTTCGGGGGCATGGACCCGGACGGCCCGCTGCCGCCGATGATCACCCCGGACCGGCTGATCGACGCCGTGATCGACGGCGAGGAGTACCTCGACCGGAAGATGAACGCGATGAAGGCGCACGCCACCCAGATCACCGTCGACGGCCCGTTCTTCGCGTTGTCCAACAACAACGGCAACCAGATCTGGGCCTCCGAGCCGTACCGGCTGGTCAAGGGCACCGCCGCTCCGGACGCGGACGGCCTCGAGCACGACCTGTTCGCCGGTCTGTAGACCACCTGCAGGGTGACGGTTTCCACACGCTCGGTCGAGGCACGCACGACGCAGGAGGCATAACCTGCTGACGTGTCCTCGACCGAGCCCAGTGGCGGTGTGCCGTCCGCGGAGTTCCGTGCTGCGCTCGGGCGGTTCGCGTCCGGGATCACGATCATGAGCACGTTGCAGGACGACGTCGCGCATGCGATGACCGCGAACGCGTTCACCTCGGTGTCACTGGATCCGCCACTCGTCCTGGTCTGTGTGGACAAGGGCGTCCGGATGCACGCCGCCGTTCTGGACTGCGGGTACTGGGCGATCTCGGTGCTGTCCGCGGCGCAGCGGATGGTCGCGGAGCGGTTCGCGCGGTCCGGGCGGGACCTGTACAGCCAGTTCGACGGGATCGCCACCACGCCCGGCCCGAAGACCGGGTGCCCGACCGTCGACGGTGCGCTGTCCTGGCTGGAGTGCCGGACGTGGGCGACGTACGACGGGGGAGACCACACGATCGTGGTGGGCGAGGTACTGAGCCTGGGCACCGGCGGGGCGGGCGATCCGGGAGCGCTGCTCTACGCGTCCGGTCACTACCGGGAACTGCCCGGAAACTGACCGTTGTCCCGGGGTAGCGCAGGGCTGCCCCGAGGGGTGGCCGGACCGCCGGCGTCCCGTAGGATGTGCGCTTGTGCCCTGACCATGCACTCGAGCAGGAGGACTCTTTCCGGTGGGGAGAAAGCAGCTCGCGGGGATCATCGCCGCCGCCGGGCTCGGTGTGATCGTCGTCGGGTACGGCGCCGCGTTCGCGTTCGCGGGGTCCAAGATTCCCGCCGACACGACCGTGCTCGGGATCCCGCTCGGAGGCCTGTCGAAGGACGCCGCCCAGGCGAAGCTGACCGACGGCCTGAAGGACAAGGTGGCAGCGCCGATCGCGCTGACCGCCGGCGGTTCGGCGTTCCAGGTGGTGCCGGCCGAGGCCGGGCTGTCCGTGGACGTCGGCAAGACCGTCGACGCGGCCGGTGCCGGCCGCAGCCTGGCGCCCGGCCGGATCTGGCGCGCGCTCAGCGGCGGTGACGCGGTCGACCCGGTGGTGACCAAGGACGACGCCAGGCTGAAGGCCGCCGTCGACAAGCTGGCCGGCCAGGTGAACCGCAAGGCCACCGAGGGCACGATCACGTTCAAGGGCACCCAGCCGGTCAAGCACGAGCCCGCCGAGGGCCTGGAGCTGGACACCGCGAAGGCGGCCGACGCGGTCGTCGCGGCGTACCCGACGGACGGCAAGGCCAAGGAGCTGCCGGTCAGTACGACCAAGCCGCAGGCCGCGTCCGAGGCGATCGACAAGGCCGTCAAGGAGTTCGCCGAGCCGGCCATGGCCGGTCCGGTGCGGCTGTCGGTCGGCTCGAAGTCCGTCGACCTGACGCCGGCCGAGCTGGCCCCGGCGCTGACCGTCAGCGTCCAGGAGGGCAAGGTCATTCCGACGCTGAACGCCAAGACCCTGGAGCCGCTGTTCCAGCAGCGCTTCAAGAGCCTGGAGACGCTGCCGAAGGACGCGACCGTGCAGATCTCCGGCGCCGGTCCGAAGGTGGTCCCGGCGGTCGACGGGATGGTCGTCGACCGGGCGAAGGTCGGCGCCGCGATCCTGTCGGTGCTGCCGAAGCCGACCGGCGAGCGGCGGGCCGTCGTACCGCTGATCGCGACCAAGGCGAAGTTCACCACCGAGCAGGCGGCCGCGCTCGGGATCACCCAGAAGATGGGCGAGTTCCAGACCCAGTTCCCGCACGCGCCGTACCGGAACGTGAACATCGGGACCGCGGCCGGCCGGATCAACGGCACGCTGCTGAAGCCGAACGAGATCTTCAGCCTGAACAAGATCGTCGGCGAGCGGACCAAGGAGAACGGGTTCACCGAGGGCACGATCATCAGCGGCGGGAAGTTCAAGGAGGACCTCGGCGGCGGGGTGTCGCAGTCCGCGACCACGACGTTCAACGCGGCCTTCTTCTCCGGGCTGAAGATCCTGGCCCACAAGGCGCACAGCGTCTACATCTCGCGGTACCCGGTCGGCCGGGAGGCGACCGTCGCGTGGCCGACGGTGGACCTGAAGTTCCAGAACGACTCCGGCCACGGCGTGCTGGTGCAGACGATCTTCAAGGCGTCCACGCCGGGCAACTCGGGCAGCATCAAGGTGATCATCTGGGGCACCAAGACCTGGGACATCACCGCCGGGCAGTCGGAGAAGAGCAACATCCGGCAGCCGAAGGTCGTCTACAACACCGCCGCGGACTGCAAGGCGCAGGCGCCGACGCCGGGCTTCGACATCACCGTGTACCGGTACTTCGCGAAGAACGGCGCCCGGCAGAAGACCGAGTCGTTCACGACGAAGTACAACGCGGCCGACGACATCCGTTGCGGGCCGGAGCCGGGCACGGTGACGCCGCCGCCGGGCACCACCTCACCGCCCCCGGGCGGCATCACTCCGCCGGGCCGAGGGCACAAGCCGAACTAACTGCGGTGCAGCTTGTGGAGCTCGGCCGCCACCTGGCCGAAGAGCTCCTCGGCGATGACCGCGCCCTCGCGCCGGACCTGTTGCGGGTCGATGCGCAGGACGCGGTCCAGCCGGACCTCGCTGTTGCGGTGTTCCTTGTCCCACGGGCCGCGGCCGATGTCCATCCAGACCCGGCCCCAGCGCGCCTCGTCGGCGGCGTCGCGGTCGTGGTCCTTGCTGGTCAGGATCAGCGCGAGCAGGTACGGCTGGTCCCAGCCGACGACCAGCACCGGCCGGTCCTTGCCGCGCGTGTGGTCCTCCTCGAACGGCACCCAGGTCCAGACGATCTCGCCCGGATCCGCCACCCCGTCGTCCGGATGCGGCGTGTACTCCACCCGCACCGTCCCCTCGAAGTCCCCGGCGTACTCCGGCCGCTCCACCACGTGATCCGCCATAGTCCGGGAGCCTAGGGCATGGCGGATCCCCTCACATCTCGGTGGGTTCACACCGTTCTACCGGCGTGCTCATCACCCGCAACCGGGGCGCGGTGCTCGCCGTGCTGCTCACCGGTCAGTTCATGGCCAACATCGACACCGCGGTGGCGAACATCGCCGGCCCGTCGATCGGGACCGACCTGCACGCCTCGGCGGGCGCGGTCGGACTGGTCGTCTCCGGGTACGTCGTCGCGTTCGCCGTCCTGCTCGTCACCGGCGCCCGGCTCGGTACGTCGCTCGGCTACCGCCGGACGTTCCTGCTCGGGCTGACCGTCTTCACCGCCGCGTCGCTCGCCTGCGGTCTCGCGCCCGGGATCGGCACGCTGGTCGGCGCACGCTTCGTCCAGGGCGCCGGGGCCGCGCTGATGGTTCCGCAGGTGCTCAGCGGCATCCAGTTGCACTTCCACGGCCGCGACCGGCTCAAGGCGCTCGGGTACTTCTCGGTCGCGCTGTCCGGCGGCGCCGTCGCAGGGCAGCTGCTCGGCGGCGTACTGATCGCGGCAGACCTGTTCGGGACCGGCTGGCGCCCGATCTTCCTGGTGAACGTGCCGATCGGCGTCGCGTTGATGCTGGCCGGACGCCGCCTGCTCCCACCCGATCCGCCTGGTCGGCGGGACCGTCTGGACCTGGGCGGCGTGCTTGTGCTGTGTACGGCGGTCCTGCTCGTCATCGTGCCGCTCTTGCTCGGGGCCGAGCGCGGCTGGCCCACCTGGTCGTGGCTGTGCCTCCTGCTCAGCGTTCCGGCGCTCCTGCTCTTCGAGTACGGCGAACGGCGTACGGCTGCTCGTGGTGGCCGGCCGCTCATCGCCCGCCCGGTACTCGGCAGCAGGTCCGTCCGGGCCGGGCTGCTCGCGCACGGGTGCACCAGCGGGTCGTACTTCGCCCTGCTGTTCATACTGGCCCTTTACCTGCAGGGCGGTCTGCACAAGGGTCCGGCGTACTCCGGGTTTGCCATGGTCGTGTGGGTGGCTGCTTTCGGGCTGGCGGGGCCTGTGCTGCCCAAACTGCGCAGGGGCGTGCAGTGGATGCCGGTTGTCGGCTGTTTGGTGCTGGCGGCGGGCTATGTGCTCGTGCTGGCGTATCTGGTGCTGGGCGGGCGGAGTGGGCCGTTGCTGTTCGTTCTGCTCGGTGTTGGCGGGTTGGGGCTTGGGATCAGCGCCAACACGTTGATCGGCGCGGTGACGTCCAGCCTGACGCCTGAGTACGCGGCTGATCTGTCCGGCGTGGTGGCGACGAACGCGCAGCTGTCCGGTGCGTTGGGCGTTGCTGTGGCAGGCTCTGTCTACACCGCGCTCTCTGCCGATCCCGGGAGGGCGTTGAGCGTCGTACTGGCCGGGTTTGCGGTGCTGGCGTTGGTCGGGGCCGCGGCTGCTCAGCGGTTGGTGAGGTAGCGGTAGCGGTATGCCTCTTGGTAGCCCAGGCGGGTGTAGGTGGCCATGGCGGGGGCGTTCTCGAGCAGGACTTCCAGATAGGTACGGCGGCCGCCTTCGGGGCCTGCCCAGCGCGCCAGGCCTTGGACAACGGCCGTACCGAGGCCCTGCCGCCGGAAACCGTCAGCCACCCGGATCGCGTCCACACCGAGCCAGTGGCCCGTCATGGACCCCCGTCCGACCGCTACCACCCGCCCGTCGAGCCACACCGACGCAAACACCGCCTTGGCCGCCCCTTCGAGTACCTGCGGTGCAACAGCCGGTACTGGGCCTTCGAAAGCAGCCGCGTACCACGCGTCGTCCGGCCGATCGGTCAGTTGTACGTCGTACGCGGGCGCTGCATTCACGTGGTCGAGGGTGGTGTGCATGACGAGTACGTCGGACTGCTCCGGGCGGGCGTCGACCCAGCCGAGGGCGCGGATCGCCTGGTCCTGGGGGCTACCTACGCGGATCTGCGCCTGTGGTGGGAGCTGACGGCTGGTGTAGAAGCCGATCGTTTGGTGGAGGGCTTCGGCGACCGGGATACCGGGGTCGCCGGTGGGGAGGAGGGAGTTGCCGCGGCCGGTCCAGCCGGCGGATGCTCGCAGCAACCAGTGGCCGATGGACGCGCGCTCGACCGCGGGCCGCCCCAACGCGGTCGTGAGGAACAGCTGTTCGACGTCGACCGGGCGGAGCGGCAGCTCCGGGATCCGTTTGGCGGCGGTGACGTCCGCGACCGGGATCTCGTACAGCGTGCTGTCCGCGTGCCGGACGGTGATCCGTTCCGGCGTACCGGCCTGGAGAACGCCGATCACGTCGGTCAGGCCGCCGGGGATCCGGTGCCGGACGACGACACGGTGGCCGATATCACGGGCGCCGAGGCCTGACACGATCCGGACTCCTGGCAGAGTGGGCGACGTATTACGGTGATACTAGAGAGACCTTGCACCACCGCATCGCAGCACCCCATGATCAGCGCTGCGCTTGCCTGCCATAGGAGGAGTAGCAGTGACCTACGTCATCGCGCAGCCGTGTGTTGACCTGAAGGACCTCGCGTGTGTCGAGGAATGCCCGGTGGACTGCATCTACGAGGGCAACCGGATGCTGTACATCCACCCCGACGAGTGCGTCGACTGCGGAGCCTGTGAGCCGGTCTGCCCGGTGGAGGCGATCTACTACGAGGACGACACTCCGGAGCAGTGGAAGGACTACTACACCGCGAACGTCGACTTCTTCAACGACCTGGGTTCGCCCGGCGGCGCGTCCAAGCTCGGCAAGATCGACAAGGACCACCCGTTCATCGCCGCGCTCCCGCCACAAGAGCACGACGAGTAGAACAAAAGCAGTTGTGAGGGAGATCGCCGCGCTCCCGCCACAAGAGCACGACGAGTAAAGAGATCTTCACAGAAAGTAGGGCGCTCCGAAGGGTGCCCTACTTTCTGTTTATTGGGCCAGGACGTCGACGTGGACGTGGTCCAGGTGTCTGAGGATTTTGGGGTCGCCGGAGCGTTCGGGTGGGGTGTAGGGGCGCCAGCCCGCGTCCGACTGCCCGCCGGCCGTCCAGATCTTGTCGCTGAAGATCACCGTCTGGATGTTCAGCAGCTTCGCGCGCGCCACCAGGTACTGCGCGATCGCCCACCCCTTGGTGGTGTGCGCCGCGGTGATCGGCCGGACGAACACGTCGATCGCCCGCCCGTCGTAGTGCGCCGACCCCTGCATGTGCCCGGTCCGCACCCCGCCGGCCTCGTACCCGCCGGTGGACAGCTTCCCGAAGGTTCGCGTCAGGTCTTTCAGCACCACGTCCGCCCGCGGCGTCAGCCCGTTCGCCCCCATCGTCTCCTGTGGTACGTCGGCACTGTTGACCGTGCAGCTGAACACGCTCTCCGACTGCCCGGTCAACGCCGACGCCAGCACCCGGGCGTCCGCCTCGTGGTCGGCGTACGCGTTCGGGAACGCGCTGCGCTGCACCTTGTCGGCGGCGACCGTGATCGCGAGGTTCTGGTAGTTCCTGATCTTCACCAGCGCGTCGTAGAATTTCCCGGTCGCATAGTACGGGTCCTGGACCTGCTTCGCCGTACCCCAGCCCTGTGACGGCCGCTGCTGGAACAGCCCGAGCGAGTCCCGGTCGCCGTGCGCGAGGTTCCGCAGGTTCGACTCCTGGTACGCCGTGGCCAGCGCGATCGTCGCCGCCCGGGGCGGCAGCCCGCGACGGACCGCGATCCCGGCGATGATCGCCGCGGACTCGGCCTGCTCGAAGTCGAGCACGACCTGCTGCCCGTTGACCGTCGCGGTGCACTGCTCGGGCGGCGGCAGGATGTTCGCGATGTGCTTCCCGCCGAGCCAGGCGATACCGGCCCCGATGGCGAGGCTGAGCACCCCGATCCCACCGAGGACCACGAGGGCACCACGCTTCACCGGCATACCGCTCCCAACGGACGAGGGCAGACGACAGTTTCGCGGGTCACGTAGTGATTGACGTGGTCAGCCTCACGGTGGTTGGCAAAGTCATCCTTTCGGACGATCATGCGTTGGCGTGCAGCGCCTCGTTCAGCGTGATGCCCTCGCCCTTGCGCGGCCGGGCCTCGACGGCACCGGAGACCGAGTTGCGGAGGAACAGCAGCCCGGGCTGACCGGACAGGTCGCGGGCCTTGACGACCGCGCCGTCGGGCAGCGTCACCTTGGTCCCGGCGGTGACGTACAGCCCCGCCTCGACCACGCAGTCGTCGCCGAGCGAGATGCCGGTGCCGCCGTTCGCGCCGAGCAGGCAGCGCTTGCCGATCGAGATCACCTGCTTGCCGCCGCCGGACAGCGTGCCCATGATCGACGCGCCGGCGCCGATGTCGCTGCCGTCGTCGACCACCACGCCGGCCACGATCCGGCCCTCGACCATCGACGTCCCGAGGGTGCCGGCGTTGAAGTTCACGAAGCCCTCGTGCATGACGGTGGTCCCGGAGGCAAGGTGTGCGCCGAGCCGGACCCGGTCCGCGTCGCCGATCCGGACGCCGGACGGCACCACGTAGTCGGTCATCCGCGGGAACTTGTCGACGCTGGTCACGCTCAGGTGCTGCCCGGCGGCGCGGGCGCGGAGCCGGACGTTCTCGATCTCGTCGACCGGGACCGGGCCGTGCGAGGTCCAGGCGTTGTTCGGGAGGGCGGCGAAGATGCCGTCCAGGTTGACGCCGTGCGGGCGGACCAGCCGGTGGCTGAGCAGGTGCAGCCGCAGGTACGCGTCCGCCGTACCGCTCGGGGCCTGGTCGAGGTCGAGCTCGGTGACGACCACCGTGCGGCGGACCCGTCGGAGGTCGTCGTTGCCCTCGGCGGCGACCAGCTCGGCCGGGGCTTTGGCGTCGTCCGGCCGGGAGCCGAGCGCGGGCGCCGGGTACCAGACGTCCAGCACGTCGCCGGCGGTCGTAACGGTGGCAAGGCCGAAGCCCCAGGCGTGGTTCGTCATGCGTACACCCTAAATCGGCAGCACCCTCCGCCGGAGCGTGGTCTACTTTTCGGATGCTTCCTGGATGGGTTCCGCGGGACGTGGTGCTGGCGGCGTTGGCGGCGCCGGCGGTGGACGTGGTGCATTCGGAGCTGCTGCGGCAGTGGGGATCGTCGGAAGTCCGGCGGCTGTCGTACGGGTTGCGCAGCGTGATCGTGAAGCACGGCACGGACACGCAGGCGGGCGAGGAAGCGGCCTACGAGCGGTACGTCGTCCCGCTCGGGCTGCCGGCGCCGGAGCTGCTGTACGGCGCGGACGGCGTGATCGTGCTGGCCGACGTCGGCCGGGTGACGCTGGAGCAGGAGCCGACCGCGGACGGGTTCGTCGCGGCGGCCGAGCTGGCGGCGCGGATCCACGGCGCGGCGGTGGACGGGACGAGCGCGTTCCCGGCGGTCCGGGTGAAGGAGCTGGCGGAGCGGATCGGGCGGATCGACTTCGACCTGGATCCGGTCGTCGAGGCGCTCGACCGGCTGCACCGGGAGGCGCCGCTGGGCGTGGTGCACGGCGACTTCGTCCCGAAGAACCTGGTCACCGACGGCACCGGCTGGACCGCGGTCGACTGGCCGTTGACGCACCTTGCCCCGCACCTGTCCGACCTGTACACGCTGATCCGGGACGCCGTTGCCCTCGGCTACGACCGCGGCCCGATCGTGGCCCGGTACGTCGAGGTCGCGGGCGCCGATCCGTTCCTGGTGGACCGGCAGCTGCTGGTCGGCGGCGCCTGTTTCTGCCTGCAGGCATTGACGTTCGTGATCGAGGAGGGCCTTCGAACGATCCCCGGCTCGGGGGATTGGATCGACCCGCTGCTCGCGGAGCTCGCCGACCTCGCCGGGCAGCTCTCGTGAGGCTGCTGGTCCTCGGTGGCACGAAGAACCTCGGCCGGCACGTCGTCGAGGCGGCGCTGCGGGACGACCACGAGGTGACGCTGTTCAACCGCGGCGTGACGAACCCGGAGCTGTTCCCGGAGGTACGCCGGATCACCGGCGATCGTGCCGCTCCGGACGCGCTGGCCGCGGGGGAGTGGGACGGCGTGATCGACATGTCCGGCTTCCTGGTCCGCGACGTGTCGCTGAGCGCCGCCGTACTGCGGGACCGCTGCGGGCACTATACGTACATGTCGTCGATCGCGGTGTACGCGAGCAAGACCGACGCCGGGATGACCGAATCCGCCCGCCTCCTCGACTGGCCGACCGGCGCGCCCGAGGACCACTTCACGATGGACCTCTACGGCCCGTCGAAGGTCCGCAACGAGTCGTTGCTCAGCGCCACCTTCGGCGACCGGACCGCGTCCGTCCGCTCGGGCTTCGTGACCGGCCCGTACAACCCGGACTTCGGCAACTGGGGCTGGGCCCTCGCCCACGGCGAACCGCTGGAATGCGCGGCCCGCCCCGACCAGCCGATCCAGTACCTCGACGCCCGCGACCTCGCCGCGTTCCTGCTGCACCTCACGGTGGACGGGCTGTCCGGCCCGTTCAACGCGGTCGGCCCCACGCAGACCCTGGCCGGCCTCGCGGAGACCTGGCGTTCCGTCGTACCGGACGCCGCACCCGTCGACTGGTCGCCGGCCGTCGACCGCTTCCACCTCCCACACGACGGCTCCAACGACGGCACCTTCCAGCTCTCGAACACCCGCGCACTGGAGCACGGCCTACGGCTCCGCCCCGACGCCGACGTCGCCCGCGACTACGTCGCCTGGGTAGGGAGCGGGAACATCCCGCCGGAACCGCCGCACTGACGGGGCAACCCGGGGCATCGTGGGGCAGATATCCACAGGCCCGCTCCGCGGCCGCCGTCCCACGAATTGGCACCTAGGGTGTCACCCCATGTACTTCGAACGACCACTCGTACGTGCGTACGTGGACGAGACCGGCGATCGCGGCTTGCCGGCGCGCGCGTCGCGGTACTTCGGCATGGTCGCGGTGGTCGTCGCGGACGAAGACGATCCGCTGCTCCGTCGTGTGATCGCCGACTGCCGCCGACGGCTGTCGGTTCCACCCAGCAAGCCGCTGCACTGGACTGCCGAACATCGTGCTGGTCGAGAAGGCGGCCGTTGTTCAGAGCTTCTCCGATCAGGTTGCTTTCTACAACTTCGTGGCGGGCATCCTGCTGCAGCAGGTCCTGGAGACGGCCGACGAATGGCCGGGCGGCCGGCGAGATCTCGTGATCAGCTTCGGACATGTTCGCGGCTTCGACCACGCCGAGACTTTGGCCTGGTTCGAGAAACTGCAGGCGCAGGACACGAGTGAGGTGTCCTGGGAGCTGCTGCGAGGCAAGCCCTCCTTCGTCGGCGCCGGGCAGCTCGACGGGTTGCAAGCGGCAGATCAGTACTGCGGCATGCTGCGGGCGGCTCTCGAGGCGGATGAGTACGGGGGTTTCGAGGCGTTTGTGCTGCCCGAAACGCCTGCGGCCTACAAGTGGTGGCCGCCAGATGGATCCTGAAACGACGAGGCCTTCGATGGACCGGAGCGCCGCACTTGATCAGGCGGGTCTGGCAGCAGACCTGGCGTTCTCTCCGCGGCCATCGAAGGCCTCGTAGCGACAACGATAGCAGCAGTCGCCTGGGTCCACGATGGAAACGTTCCGCCCGCGCCGCCGCATTGATTCGTAGGATTGCGGGCGTGGATATCGAGACTGGTGGTGGGCCGGGTGGGCCTACGAGTTCGCAGGGCGGGTTCAGCAGCGTCGATGGGACGCGGTACTCCGGTGTCGCCGGTGGCCGGCAGGAGGTGCAGCTGCCGTTCGACGGGCATACCGTCGCGGCCGGGGACCGGCTGCGGTACAAGGTGTATCCGGAGCTGGACGCGGCCCTGACCTACGCGGCGACGTACGTGGCGGTCGAGGTGGTGTTCGCGGACGGGACGCGGTACGCCGGGACCGACCAGTACGGGCAGCCCGCCGACGCCGCCGGGCAGGGCGCCGCGAAGATCCTGTATGCCGACCAGTGGAACGACGTCCAGGTTGATCTGACCGCCGCCGCCGGGCAGACGATCGCCCAACTGGTGCTGGTGGTCGACGCGCCGGGCGCGGGCGACTTCGCCGGCTGGATCGACGACGTCGAGGTCGGACCGGCCCCGGCCGAGCCGGACGGGTCGGACCTGGCGGCGTACGTCGACACCCGGCGCGGGACCAACGCCAGCCACGCCTTCTCGCGCGGCAACACGCTCCCGATCACCGCCTGGCCGAACGGGTTCAACTTCGTCACCCCGGTCACCGACGCGTCGACGTACCGCTGGCCGTACGAGTACCACCGCGCGAACAACGCCGACAACCGGCCGGAGCTGCAGGGCCTCACGTTCTCGCACCAGCCGAGCCCGTGGATGGGGGACCGCGACCAGCTGACGGTCATGCCGGTCGCGGCCGCCGAACCGCTCGGCGACCCGGCCGAGCGGGCCGTCGCGTTCAGCCACGACGACGAGCTCGCCCGGCCCGACCTGTACGCCGTCACGCTCGCGAACGGGCTCCGCGCTGAGCTCGCCCCGACCGACCACGGCGCGATCTTCCGGTTCACGTTCCCCGCGGACGCGGCCGGGCGGCACCTGGTGTTCGACACGATCGACGAGAACGGCGGTTTCGCGTTCGACGGGACCGCGGTCACCGGGTGGGTCGAGAACGGGTCGCAGCGGTCCGAGTCCGGAGTCACCCGGATGTTCTGCTACGGCGAGTTCTCCAGCGCGCCGATCGGGTCCGGCCCGGCGTCCGGCGGGCGGGACAACGCGCGCGCGGCGAGCTTCGACGTACCTGAGGTGACGCTGCGGATCGCGACCTCGTTCATCGGCGTGGACCAGGCGCGGCACAACCTGGAGCTCGAGCTCGCCGGGCGGTCGTTCGAGGAAATCCAGGGCGCCGCGAACGCGATCTGGAACGAGCGGCTGCAGGTCATCCGGCCCGAGGGCGCGACGCCGCCGCAGCTGCGGACCGTGTACGGGAACCTGTACCGGTTGAACCTCTACCCGAACTCGCAGTTCGAGAACGTCGCGACCGCGGAGAGCCCGGAGTACCGCTACGCCAGCCCCGTCCTGCCGGTCGAGGGCGAGGCGACGGAGCGCGAGACCAACGCGGCCGTGCGGTCCGGGAAGATGTATGTGAACAACGGCTTCTGGGACACGTACCGGACCGCGTGGCCCGCGTACGTGCTGTTCTACCCTGAGCTCGCCGCCGAGCTGGTGGACGGCTTCGTGCAGCAGTACCGCGACGGCGGGTGGATCGCTCGCTGGTCGTCGCCGGGGTACGCCGACTGCATGACCGGGACCAGCTCCGACGTGTCGTTCGCGGACGCGTACCTCAAGGGCGTCGCGTTGCCGGACCCGCTGGCGACGTACGACGCCGGGCTCCGGAACGCGACCGTCGCGCCGGAGGCGACCGAGGTCGGGCGGAAGGGCGTCGAGACCGGGTTCTTCGCCGGCTACGTGAGCACGGACACCGAGGAGAGCGTGTCGTGGTCGCTCGAGGCGTACCTGAACGACTTCGGGCTCGCGCAGATGGCGCTGCAGCTGGCGGACCAGTACCCCGAGCGGCGTGAGCAGCTGCTCGAAGAGGCGGAGTACCTGCGACGGCGGTCGCTGAACTACGTGCTGCTGTTCGACGACGCGGTGAACTTCTTCCAGGGGCGGCGCCCGGACGGGACGTTCGCGAAGACGCCGGCCGAGTTCGACCCCGAGGAGTGGGGCGGCGACTTCACCGAGACCGACGGCTGGAACTTCGCGTTCCACGTCGCGCACGACCCGCGCGGGCTGGCGAACCTGTACGGCGGTCCGCGCGGGCTGGAGGAGAAGCTCGACGCCTTCTTCGCGACGCCGGAGCTCGCCGTCAAGAAGGGCACGTACTCGATCGTCATCCACGAGATGGTCGAGGCGCAGGCCGTCCGGATGGGCCAGTTCGGCTTCTCGAACCAGCCGGCGCACCACATCGCGTGGATGTACAACTACGCCGGTACGCCGCACAAGACCCAGGCGATCGCCCGCGAGGTGCTCGACCGGCTGTACGTCGGCGAGCAGATCGGCCAGGGCTACCCGGGCGACGAGGACAACGGCGAGATGTCCGCGTGGTACCTGTTCGCGGCGCTCGGGCTGTATCCGCTGCGCGTCGGTGCCCCGGAGTACGCGATCGGGTCACCGCTGTTCCCGCGCGTCGTACTGTCGCCGCTGGGCGGTCGTCCGCTGACGATCACGGCGTCCGGGGTCGAAAGCCCTTATGTGCAAGACGTCCGGGTCGACGGAAAGCAGTTGCCCGTGGCATCCATCACCCACGCGGCGCTGACCTCGGCCGCGCAGCTCGACTTCACCCTGGGTGCCGAGCCGTCCGACTGGGCCACCCTCGACCTGCCGCCGGGCCTGACCACCGACGACCAGGTCGCCACCCCGCTGGTCGACCTGATCCCGGTGGACCCGGTCAGTCCGTTGTTCGACGACACGTCAGCCACCGAGTCCACCTTCGAGTCCGTCACCTGGTCACTGCCCGCTCCGGCGACCCCGACCCTCTACACGCTCACCTCCGGCGCCGGCGAGCCCCCCACCGACTGGCAACTCGAAGCCTCGACCGACGGCACCACGTGGACCGTCCTCGACACCCGCACCGATCAGTCCTTCCCCTGGCCCCGCCAGACCCGCCCGTTCACGATCCCGGCACCCACCGAATCCCAGCACTACCGCCTGACCTTCCCGACCCCCACAACCCTCGCCCAACTCGAGCTCCTCGCCTGACCCAGCGCTCGCCGAGTCGTGGGTTTCGGTCGTAAATCGGAGCCGGTACTCACGACTCGGCGGACGGGGCGCGAGCCTTTTGCCACGACTCGGTGGGTCAGGCCGGTGGGTGGAGGGTGAGAGATTTGAGGCGCGTGGTCTTGTCGGGGGTGGAGTCAGCTACGGGCTTGGTGATGAGCAGGCGGACGTAGCGCGCGGTGAACGTCGGCACCTCGCGGTCGGTGGTCGCGGTCGTGTTGGCGGTGACGGTGTCGCGGGTGGTCCACTGCTTGTTGTTGTCGCTGGACTGGAGCTGGAAGTCGCGCGTGTTCAGCTCCGCCTCGCCTGCGTGGGTGAGGGTGTAACGGCCGATCGTCCGGTCGGCGCCGAGATCCACGGACAGCCAGGCGTTGGGAGAGGGGTCGACCCACACGCCGGCCGTGGGGTCGGTGACGTAGTGGGCGGTGCTGTTCTCGGCGTTCGCCAGGACCGGGCAGTAGCGGGCCAGGTCCGGTACGCCGGTGGTGTCGGTGACCGCGGCGAACTCCAGCACCCGCACGGTGGTGTCGTCGGACTGCGTCGGGCGCTGGATCGTCAGCCGGAGGTAGCGCGCTGGGACAGGATGCGGGAAACGGCGGTCGGTCAGGTTGTGGATGTTGCCCGTGACAACGTCGACCGGGCGCCACGGCCCGGTCGCTCGCTGGGCGGCCTCGACAGTGAAATCCCTGGTGTTGAAGGCGGTCTGGCCAGTTTCGTATCCGTCATGCTTGACGCGATACCCCGAGACCGTTCGGAGCCCGCCCAGATCGAGCAGCTGATTGCCGGACGCCAGATCGGTGGTTGCTGTCGGCACCGACGGTTCGTCGGCGACGCGGTGCAGGTCCAGCCAGACGAAGCGTGGCCGGTAGATCTCGGTCGTCAGCGGATCGGCACCCAGCCGGTTCACGTTGTAGCTGATCAGCAACCGCCCCTGCTCCGACAGGCTCGGATGCGCCTTCGCGTTGTAGCAGTACGTCCCGCCCGCCGTCTGCGCCTCGTACACATAGGGCTCCGGGCAGTTGTAGAACCGCACACCCGGACCGAACGGCCCGATCGGCGACGACCCGATCGCGTACTCCAGCCCGGTCGAGTTCACGTTCCGCAGATACACGAGCAGGTACCGCCCGCCCGGGATCGGCGTCACGCTCAGCTCGGTCGACACGTCGGAATGCAGTACGGCGGCGTCCTGGACGCTGACCGTGATGTCCGGGCTCCACGACGTACCGCTCCAGAACCGCCAGGACGCGATGTCGGCGAACTGGTCACGGCGCACCCGCGCGCAGACCAGGTCCTTCTGCCCGCCGGCCAACGTGTTCCGGTACCCGTAGACGTACACGAATCCGTCCGGACCCGGCATGATCCCGACGCCGAACATCACGATGTACGTGCTGTCGCGGACCAGCAGCCCGACGTCCTCGGTACGCCGTACCGCTGTGTAGTCGGGAGTTCCGTCGACCAGCGGTACGGCGATCAGGTCGACGCGCGCCGCGTTCCAGTCGGCGTCCGGCGCGAACCCGGTGGCGTACAGCGTGTCGCCGATCGCGATCCCGTCGTTCATCCAGAACCCGTTGCCGAAGGCACCGTTGCCCGGGGCCACGAACGTCGTCCGCGCCGGGTCGGGCCGGTTGCCGTCGAGGACGGCCGAGGAGTTGTTGACGAAGCCGGTCTGCCGGTACGTCAGGGTGTCCGGGTCGACGGTCCCGATCCGGGTGTCGCTGAAGATGAACGCCGTCCGCGAGCCGGGCGTCGCGGAGCCGATGCCGTCGCGGCCGTCGAGCGGGACCGAGTAGATCCCGTCGGCGCCGATCCAGCCGGAGCGGCGGTCGAACAACTGGGTCCACTCGTCGGCGCGGGTGGCCCGGAGTGGTCGGTCGGTGGGGGAGGACCAGGAGGGCGCCGGCAGCGCGGCGGAGACGCCCAGGCCGGCGGCCAGAGCGGCATTGGTGCGCAGGAAGGTACGGCGGGAAACGGTGGTCACCGCACGCACCTTAGGAAGAAATGTCAACGTTGACAAGGCTATGTCAACGTTGACATCATCAAATCGCTTCGCACTTGTTGCTGTCACTCAGTGAGGGAGTACCAACCGTGCGTCAATCCCGCCTCCCCTTCGTCCTCGCGGCGCTGCTCGCCGCGACCGCCCTCTCCTCCCCGGCCGCAGCGTCCACCGCCTCGGCCGCCCCCGCCGCCCGGCACCGGGCCTCGAACCTGGTGGTCGAGAGCGCGACCGAGCTCGGCCCGATCATCCAGAACCCGCACAATGCCGCCCGCGACAACGGTCAGAGCGTCCGGTACGGCAACCAGTCGGTGTGGTTCTTCGACGACACGATGCTGAAGAACCCCGACGGCTTCCTGACCAGCACCGCCGCGACCACCAGCGACCTGGACGCGAGCGACAACATCACGCTGACTTCGGCGAACCCGCTCGACGAGCACTCGACCGGCGTACCGCCGGAGTTCGTCCCGTTCTCCGCCGCCGAGACCGCGTTCCAGCAGCAGCACGCGTCCGCGGACTGCACGAACTCCACCGACGAGTACTGTGGCACCGTCTTCGCGCACTGGCCCGGCCCGGCCGTGGTCGACCAGGCGCGGCACCGGATCCTGGTCTCGTACGGCAAGCTCTGCCGCGGCGGTCGGGTCGGCACCCCGTGCGAGTCCGGCTTCGTCGGTCAGGCGCAAGGCACCGGCCTCGTCTCGGTCGACATGAACACCAAGACGATCACCCGGCTCGCCGCGACCAACCGCCCCGCGGACATCCCGAGCCCGGAGGGCACCGACAACACGCTGTTCTTCCCGCCCGGCCAGGACTGGGGCGGTCAGGCGATGGTGCTGGCCGGCAACACGCTCTACGGGTACGGCAAGTGCACGCTGGACGGCTGCGCGGTCGCGAAGGTCCCGGTCGCGCAGGTCACCGACATCTCCCAGTGGCGCTTCTACACAGGGGCCGACGGCAACGGTAATCCGCAGTGGTCGACGGATCCGGGCAAGACCGTGCAGGTGAAGGCGAACGGCGCCGCCGGCTCGACGGTCTACTGGGACAGCGCGTTCGGCGCCTACGTCAACACGTTCATGCAGTTCCAGTCCCAGGACGTCCAGTACCAGACGGCGCCGAACCCGTGGGGCCCGTGGAGTACGCCGGCCAAGCTGTTCACCGCCGCGAAGACCAGCGGCATCGAGTACGCCGCGTTCGCGCACCCGGAGTACACCACCGCCGACGGCCTGACGAAGTACTACACGTACTACACCTCGTCGACCGGCGACCAGATGCTCGTCAAGGTCCGCTTCGCGAAGGGGTCGTGATGCATCAGCATCCACAACGTACGATCGACCGGGCCCGCCGGATGCTCGACGAGCGGGTCCGGCCCGCGGTCGAGCGCCGGACGGCGCCGTTGCAGCTCGCCGTCCGCCGGTTGCCGGGGGAGCCGGAGCCGTTCGAGCAGGCGACGGCCGGAGCGTTCGAGCCGTTCACCGCCGGGTCCACCTGGGGCCCGGCGTGGACGACCGCGTGGTTCCACCTGCGGGGCGACGTACCGTCCGGCTGGGACGCGGCGGTCGTCGTCGACCTCGGCTTCGACGGCGGCCCGGGCTTCCAGTCCGAAGGGCTCGTGTACCGCGCGGACGGCAGCATCATCAAGGGCGTCCATCCCCGCAGCCAGTATGTCCGGCTCGACCCGGGCGCGACGACGGTCGACCTGTACGTCGAGGCCGCCGCGAACCCGGATGTCGCCGCGAAAGCGTTCCGACCGACCGAGCTCGGCGACGGGCTCGACGTGGACGGCGAACCGCAGTACCGCTTCCGCCGGGCCGAGCTGGTCGCACTGGACGACGCCGTCGACGCGCTCGCGGTCGACCTCGACGTCCTGATCGGCTGGGCCGTCGAGTTGGCCGCGGACAACCCGCGGCGGTCGAAGATCCTGCGGGCGCTGGACCGCGCCTGCGACGTGATCGACCCGGAGCGGATCGACGAATGCGTCGAGGCCGCGCGGGCCGAGCTTGCGACGGTGCTCGCGCAGCCGGCGGCCGCGAGTACGCATCGGGTCGCCGCGGTCGGGCACGCGCACATCGACTCGGCCTGGTTGTGGCCGATGCGGGAGACCGTGCGCAAGTGCACGCGGACGTTCTCGAACGTGCTGGCGCTGATCGACGACTACCCGGAGCTGCGGTTCGCCTGTTCGCAGGCGCAGCAGTACGCGTGGATCGAGGAGCACCAGCCGAAGCTGTTCGCGCGGATCGCCGACGCTGTCGCGGCCGGGCAGTTCGTACCGGCCGGCGGGATGTGGGTCGAGTCCGACACGAACATGCCCGGCGGCGAGGCGCTCGTCCGGCAGTTCGTGCACGGCAAGCGGTACTTCGCGGACCGGTTCGGCGTCGAGCCGCGGGAGGTGTGGCTACCGGACTCGTTCGGGTACTCCGCCGCGCTGCCGCAGATCGCCGTACTGGCCGGGTTCCGCTGGTTCCTGACCCAGAAGCTCGCGTGGCATCCGACGAACCCGTTCCCGCATCACACGTTCTGGTGGGAGGGGATCGACGGCAGCCGGCTGTTCGCGCACCTGCCGCCGGTCGACACGTACCTGTCCGAGCTGTCCCCGGCCGAGCTGAACCACGCGACCCAGAACTTCCGCGACCACGCGGGTGCGACCACGTCGCTGGTCCCGTTCGGGCACGGCGACGGCGGCGGCGGGCCGACCGCGCTGATGATGGAGCGCGCCCGCCGGCAGGCCGACCTGGAGGGTGCGCCGCCGATCGAGCACCTGACGCCGACGGCATTCTTCGAGCGCGCCGAGGCGGAGTACCCGGACGCGCCGGTGTGGGTCGGCGAGCTGTACATGGAGGCCCACCGCGGGACGTACACGTCGCAGGCGGCGATGAAGCGCGGCAACCGGCGCAGCGAGCACCTGCTCCGCGAGGCCGAGCTGTGGTGTGCGACGGCAACGATCCGGACCGGGGCGGCGTACCCGTACGAGGCGCTGGACCGGATCTGGAAGACGGTGCTGCTGCACCAGTTCCACGACGTACTGCCCGGGTCGTCGATCGCATGGGTGCATCGGGAAGCGCGCGAGGCATACGAGCGGGTTCGCGTCGAGCTCGAGGAACTGATCGGAGTCGCGCTGATTGCACTGGCCGGTGCAGGCGATACTCCGATCCGGTTCAATGCGGTTCCCCTGGCGGTCGACGGCGTTCCGGCGCTCGGTGCATCCGACGGGCCTCAGCCGATCGGTTCGAGTGTCGCGGCGCGGTTCGACGGTGAGCAGTGGATCGTCGACAACGGCGTACTCACCGTCACCGTCGCCGCCGACGGGACGATCACCTCGCTCGTCGACACCCGGTACGACCGGGAACTCGTGGCCGAAGGCTCCCGGTTGAACGACCTGGTCCTGCACCACGACCTGCCGAACGCGTTCGACGCCTGGGACCTGGACTCGTTCTACAAGACCTCGGCCGCGCCGCTGCGGACCGTCGACTCGCTCCGCGTCACCGAACGCTCCGACGCGGTCGTGATCGAGGTACGGCGGTCGCACGGCGCGTCGACGTACGACCAGACGATCACGGTCCCGGCCGGCGCGGACCGGGTGGAGTTCGCGATCGACGTGGACTGGCACGAGCGCGAGAAGTTGCTGAAGGCAATGTTCGGGATGGACGTCCGGGCCGAGCAGTCGACCGCGGAGATCCAGTTCGGGCACCTGCGGCGGCCGACCCACGACAACACCACCTGGGACGAGGCGAAGTTCGAGGTGTGCGCGCACCGCTGGGTGCACGTCGGCGAGCCCGGCTTCGGCGTCGCGGTCGCCAACGACTCGACGTACGGTCACGACGTCCGTCGGCTGCCCGGGGCTGTCGGTGATCCGCGGGCCGGCCGGGCCGGGACCGGGATCGGATTGTCGTTGCTGCGGGCGCCGCGCTACCCGGACCCGGAGACCGACCAGGGCCGGCACCAGGCGCGGTACACGCTGGTCTCCGGCGCCGGCATCGACGACGCGGTCGAAGCCGGGCTGCGGCTCAACCTCCCGGTCCGCGAAGTCCGCGGTACGTCGGCGCCGGCGCCGCTCGTCGCGGTCGAGGGCGACGGGGTGGTGATCGAGACCGTCAAGCTCGCCGAGGACCGGTCCGGCGACGTGATCGTCCGGCTGTACGAGTCCCTCGGCGCGCGCACGACCGCGCGGCTGAGCTGGGACTTCGTTGCCGGCGGCGCCGAAATCGTCGACCTGCTCGAACGGCCGCTCGAAACCGTCGGCGAGCCGCGGTTCTCATTGCGGCCGTTCCAGATCCTGACCGTGCGCATCCGGGTGGCCGATGATGAGTAGACGACGCCGGGACACGATTCTCGGGTACCTGTTCATCTCGCCGGCGATCATCGGACTGCTGCTGTTCGTGGCGTATCCGATGGTGACGTCGCTGTACCACTCGTTCACCCAGTGGAACGGGCTGACCCCGGCCAAGTGGGTCGGGCAGCAGAACTACAAGTTCCTGTTCACCAGCGACCCGACGTTCTGGCCGTCGCTGAAGGTGACCGTGCTGTGGGTGGTCATCTCGGTGCCGGCCACGCTGATCGCCGGACTGGCGCTCGCGGTCGTGGTGAACCGCACGATCAAGGGCGTCAAGGTGTTCCGGACGATCTTCTACCTGCCGGTCGTCCTGCCCGCCGTCGCGGTGCTGACGTTGTGGAAGTACATCTACGACCCGACGTACGGGCTGGCCAACCAGTTGCTGAAGTTCCTGCACCTGCCGACCAGCCTCTGGCTCGGCGACGCGCACGTCGCGCTGCCGGCCATCCTGATCGTCGGCGTGTGGAGTGTCGGCGGCACGATGATGATCTTCCTGGCCGGCCTGCAGGCGGTCCCGGAGGAGATCCAGGAAGCGGCCAAGGTCGACGGCGCGAACGCGTTCCGGCGGTTCACCCGGATCACGCTGCCGATGATCGGGCCGATCATGATGCTCCAGCTGATGCTGGCGCTGAACGGAGCGTTCCAGACCTTCAACCAGGTCGCGATCCTGACCAAGGGCGGACCCGGGCACTCGACCAACCTGCTGATGTACAAGATCTACAACGACGGGTTCGCCGACTTCATCACCTCGCCGCAGCTCGGGTACGCGACCGCCGAGGTGTGGGTGCTGTTCGTGATCGTGATGCTGGTGACCGTCGTGATGCTGCGCCTCACCCGGAGCCGCGTGTACCAAGGAGAAGGCGCATGACCGCCGAAGCGCTCGTCCTGACCCGCCCGGCGACGCTGACCCAGCGGGTGCCGTTCATGCTCTCGCGGATCGCCTGGTACGCGTTGTGCGGGCTGCTCGCGGTCTCGATGCTGCTGCCGCTGGTGTGGATGATCAGCATCGCGCTGAAGGGCAACGGCGACATCAACCAGCTGCCGCCGGCGTTCCTGCCGCGGGAGTTCCGGGCCGCGAACTTCGTCGACGGTCCGGCCCAGATCGGGTTCTACCGGCTGCTGCTGAACACCGTGATCGTCACCGTGCTGTCCACGATCGGCGCGGTGGTCAGCTCGATGATCGTCGGGTACGGCATCTCCCGGATCGACTTCCCGGGCCGCCGGCTCTGGTTCGCGCTGATCTCCGGCAGCATCTTCGTCCCGGGCATCGTCGGGCTGATCCCGCTGCAGCACCTGTACATCAGCCTCGGCCTGATCGACACCTGGGTACCGCTGATCCTGCCGGCCTTCTTCGGCAGCCCGATCTTCGTGTTCCTGGCGCGGCAGTACTACCAGTCGATCCCGAAGTACCTGGACGAGTCGGCCACCATCGACGGCGCCGGGCACTGGATGATCTTCACCCGGATCATGATCCCGCTCACCAAACCGGTCTGGATCACGGTCGCGATCATGTCCTTCCAGCTCGCCTGGAACGACTACCTGAGCCCGTTGGTGTACCTGCAGGACGCGAAGAAGTTCACGCTGCCGCTCGGGATGGCCGCGTTCCTCTCCGACCAGGCGGGCTCGCAGTACAACTACTACATGGCGACGAACCTGCTGTTCGTCGTACCGCCGCTGGTGCTGTTCTTCCTCGCCCAGCGCTACTTCATGGAGGGCCTCGGCGCCCTCGGAACCATCGCGAAATGAGGAGATCGATCATGCCCACAGTCAGGGCGACAGCAGTACTGGTCGTCGCCGGGCTCGCGCTCGCCGGGTGCGGCGGCGGCTCCGGCGCCGGCTCCGGGAAGGACGGCGGGACCGTCAGCTACATGACCTGGGAATCCGTCCCCACCAACCAGGCGCTCGACAAGAGCATGGCCAAGCTGCAGGGCGTCACGGTCAAGCGCGAGGAGTCGCCGAACGCCGACTACGCGCAGAAGCTCGCCTCGCTGATCATGTCCAAGAAGGCGCCGGACTTCTTCTGGTGCTCGAACTCGCAGGAGCAGAACCTCGCGGCGGAGGGCCTGCTCTACGACTGGTCGTCGTACCTGAAGAAGGGCGACGGGCTGCAGGAGGACAAGTTCTCGCCCGGCTCGCTCGACCTGTGGCGCAACCCCGAGGGCAAGCTGTACGGGATCCCGACGCTCGCCAACACGTACGGCTTCTTCTACAACAAGGCCGACTTCGACAAGGCCAAGGTGAAGGTCCCGGCGATCGGCTGGACCTGGGACGAGCTGTACGCCGACATCGCCGCGCTGAAGAAGTCCGACGCCAAGTCCACGCCGCTGGTGACCGCGTGGCCGCTGCTGGAGAGCCCGCAGGGCGTCTCGGCATACTCCGTCGCGAACGGCGGCGCGCCGATCATCGAGAAACCGATCGGGTCCAAGCAGTTGCAGGCCGACGCGACGTTCCGGACCGGGGCCGAGCGGATGGCGAAGGCGATCAAGGCCGGCGAGATGACCGACCCGGACTACGACGGCACGAACGCGGTCGCGAAGTTCGCCAACGGTGGTATCCCGCTGATGTTCGGCGGTCAGTGGCTGCACCAGTCGATCACCCAGAACAAGCCGAAGTTCGAGTGGGGCTACGCGCCCTGGCCGGTCGGCACGGCGAAGTCGGTGCAGCCGATCGAGACCAACGGCGTCTGCTCGCCGGCCACGCTGAAGGACCCGGACACCACCTGGAAGGCGATCAGCTACATGGAGGTGACCGGCTTCAACGAGACCATGAAGGACCAGCCGATCGCGCCGATCGCGTACGAGCCCGGGTCGAAGGGGTACTACGAGTCGCTGCAGGCCGGTGACGCGGCGGCGAAGACGATCGCCGCGACCGCGACGTACGAGCTCGGGGTGAAGGACAAGTTCGTCACCCAGTTCCTCGACCCGTGGTCGACGCCGGCCGGGGACGTCGTCGGCACCACCTGGAACCCGGCGCTGGCCGGGAAGAAGGATGTTGCCGCGGGCATCGACGGAATGGTTGCCGGGATCAACAAGCTGGCGGCCAAGTGAGTACGCCGGCGGTCGACTACCCGTTCGGCCCGTTCGTGCCGCGGCCGGAGAACCCGATCCTGCGGCCGGGGCGGCACGACTGGGAATCGGCGAACGTGTACAACCCGGCGGCTCTCGTCGTGGACGGGCGGGTGGCGCTCGTGTACCGGGCGCACGCCGACGACATCGTGTCGCATCTCGGGCTCGCCTGGTCCGACGACGGGATCAGCTTCGAGACCGAGCCGGATCCGATCATGGTGCCGACCGAGGACTACGAGCGGTACGGGTGCGAGGACCCCCGGGTCGTTCTGGTTGGCGGCACCTACTACCTGACGTACACCGGGTGGGACCGGCACACGGCGCGGCTGTGCCTGGCGACGTCGACCGACCTGCATCAATGGGTGAAGCACGGGCCGATGTTCCCTGGAATCAACACGTTCGCCGGGGTGCGTGAGACGCCGGGGCCCGACTGGAGCAAGGGCGGGGTGATCCTGCCCGAGCCGGTCGACGGGCGGTACCTGATGTGGTTCGGCGAGGGGAACATCCACGTCGCCGAGTCCGACGATCTGCTGCACTGGAAGGCGGATCCGACGCCCGTACTGCGCCCGGAGCCCGGGACGTTCATGGGCGACCTGGTGGAGACCGGGCCGCAGCCGATCCTGACCCGGACCGGGCACGTGCTGCTGATGCACAACAGCGCGGTCGTCGAGCCGGGCGGCGGCGTGTACTACGCGTGCGGGCAGGTGCTGATCGATCCGCGGCGGCCCGGGACGGTGGTCGCGAAGCTGACCGAGCCGTGGCTGGAGCCGAGTACGTACGAGGACCAGAACGGGCTGGTGAGCAACGTGACGTTCGTCGAAGGGCTCGTGTTCCACCGCGGGACCTGGTTCGCCTACTACGGGCAGAGCGACACCACGATCGGTGTCGCGACGTACACGCCGTCATGAGCGGGCCACGGGTGATGTTCACCGGCGACTCGATCACCGACTGCCATCGCCGGGAGACCGACAATCCGCTCGGGTACGGGTACCCGCTGCTGGTCGCCGGCCAGTGGGGGCTGCGGCGGCGCGACGAGTCGCCGGAGTGGATGAACACCGGGATCTCTGGCGACACGCTCGCCGGGCTGGGCAGCCGCTGGCAGGCGGACGTGCTGGAGGCGCGGCCGGACGTGGTGTCGATCCTGATCGGGATCAACGACTGCGGGTACCGGTTCTCGTTCGGGCACGACGAGGTGCCGGCGGAGACGTTCCGTGCCGGGTACCGGCGGTTGCTGGAGCCGTTGGCCGACGTACAACTGGTGCTGCTCGAGCCCTTCCTGCTGCCGGTGAAGGAAGAGCAGTGGGCGTGGCGGCCTGACCTGGACGCGAAGATCCAGGTGGTGCGGGAGCTGGCCCGCGAGTTCGGAGCGCGGCTGGTGGCGGCGGACGGGCTCTTCGCGGAGCTTGCCGCGGGAAACAAGAACCCGGAGCACTGGCTGTTCGACGGCGTACACCCGACGCCGGCCGGCCACGCAGCCCTGGCAGACGCCTGGCTCCGCCAGCTCACCTGAGGCCGGACACTCGATGGGGTCGGACGACAAGCAATAGCCTGTCGTCCGACTCCGTCGGGTGTCTTCTAGTACGTCGGGTCGGCGTTGACGACCAGGCGGGCCGGGACCTCGAGGCGCTGAGGTGCGCGGGTCGGGTCGGCGAGGCGGTCGAAGAGGAGTTGCGCGCCGGCGCGGCCGACGTCGTACGGGTCGCTGTCGATGACGGCGACGCCGAACGCGGCGGCCAGCTCGAAGCGGTCGAAGCAGACCGTGTCGATCCGGCGGTGCGCGTACGCCTGCGATTGCAGCAGCCCCGTGCAGAGCCGGTTGTTGTCGACGAAGACGGCGTCCGGGGCGGCCTCCGGGAGCAGCTCGTCGGCGGCGCGGCGGGCGTCCTCCTCGCTCACCAGGTTGTCCCGGACCAGCGCCGGGTCCACGGCGATCCCGGCGGCGCCGAGCGCGGCGACGTACCCGGCCCAGCGTTCCTCGGCGCCACTGCCACTGCGCGGATGCCCGAGGTACGCGATCCGCCGCCGGCCCTTCGCGAGCAGGTGCTCGATGCCCGCGCGGGTGCTCGCCGCGTTCGTGGTGGTGACCGAGTCCATCGACTCACCGAGCCCCGGGGGAGGGGAGTCCACGAACACGATCGCCGACCCGAAGCGCGCCTCGTTCGCCAGGTACCCGAGGTCGTTGCCGACCGGCGCGATGATCAGCCCCGCGACCCGATGCGCGAAGAACGACCGGATCGCCCGGTGCTCCAGCTCCGGGTCGTTCTGCGCGTCCGCCGTCAGCACCAGGTAGCCGCGCTCCGACGCGACCGAATGGATCCCCCGCAACATCGGCGCGAAGAACGGGTTCGTACAGTCGCCGAGCGTCACCCCGATCGACGTCATCGCCTGATTCTTCCGCCGCAACCCCGCCGCCACGTCGTTCAGCTGCACCCCCAGCCGATCCGCCTCCGCCACAATCCGCTGCCGCGTCGACTCCCGCACCTTCGGATCCCCCCGCAGGGCCCGCGACACCGTCTTGATACTCACACCAGTAGTAGCCGCCACATCCTCGAGCCGCGGCCGCCGCGGAGTTTCGCTCATACCCGGCATTGTAATGTCAACGTTGACATAGCAGCTCCATCCGACGAACCAGATCCGCTAGCAGCGTACGACGCCGGTTGCCCATGCCCACGTATTTCGCACCGACGGCGACCACCTGCAGGCCCACCCTCCTCGCCTCCACGGCAATCCCATTCACCCCGAACGAACGCCAAACCGCCCGCCCCCCAACACCTCGCGGCCCGGCCGCAGCCGACGCTTCGCGGCCCCAGCCGCCGCCGAGCCTCGTGGCCCCCGCCGGACCCGACACCTTGCGGGCCCCCGCCGCGGACGCCTGGCGCCTCTCGCAGCATGCCCACCTAGCCCGTTCCCCGCCGAGTCGTGGCGATCGGTCCCCGCACTGTTCGTCGAGTCGTGGAACCCGGCTGCAGATCACCACCATCTCCCACGACTCGGCGGACGGTGCCACCTGTCTGTTCTCGTTCGTGTGGGGCGTGTGCTCGGCGCGAGTACCTCGCCGCCGGAGGCGGCTGATGGGTGAGCCGCCGCGGAGCGGTGACCGATGTGCGTGGGCGCGGGGTTTGGCGCGAGTGCCTCGGTCCGGTGGGGGCTTCTGTGCGCCCGCCGGAGGCGGCAACCAATCAGCCGCCGCGGAGCGGTGTCGTTTGCGGGGTGTTCGGGTTACTTCTTTTTGGGGGCTGAGGTGGAGCGGATGTGGAGTTCGGTGCGGAGGGTGACGGTGGAGGGTGGGCGGCCGGGGGCGGTGGTGCGGTCCTTGAGGAGCATGCCGGCGGTGCGGCCGAGTTCGTAGGTGGGCTGGGCGACCGTCGTGAGGCTGGGGATCACCAGGTCCGCCCACGGGATGTCGTCGAAGCCGACCAGGGCGATGTCGTCGGGGGCGCGGAGGCCCTTGCGGGCCAGGCATTCCAGGGCGCCGACGGTCATCAGGTTGTTGGTGGCGAACAGCGCCTCGGGCGGGTCGGACAGCTCCAGCAGGCTTTCCATCGCGGCGTACCCGCCGGCTTCGCGGAAGTCGGCGTGCCGGACCAGATCCTTGTCGTACCGGATCCCGCCCGCGCGCAGCGCCGACCGGTACCCGGCGAGGCGGTCCATCGCGGTGGACACCTTCCGCGGGCCGGTGATGCAGGCGATCCGTTTGTACCCGCCGTCGATCAGGTGCTTCACGCCCTCGAACGCCCCGTGCTCGTTGTCCACCAGCACGGTGTCCGCCTCGACGCCTTCGACCCGGCGGTCGATCATCACCATCGGGATCTTCGCGTCGGCGAGCAGCTGGACGCCTTCGGCGGTGGAGGTCGGCGAGATCACCACGCCGGCCATCTGGTCGGTGAGGACGGCGGACGCGTACGCCGCTTCCTTGGCCGGGTCCTCGTCGGAGTTGCACAGGACGACGTGGTACCCCTCGGTCTGGGCGACGTCCTCGAGGCCGCGGACCAGCGAGGTGAAGAACGGGTTCTCGATGTCGGAGATGACGACCGCCCAGAGGTTGGTCGAGGACTTCCGGAGGTTCCGCGCCACGCCGTTCGGGCGGTACCCGAGCTCGGCGACGGCGGCGCGGACCTTCTCGGACAGCTCGGGGTCGACGTTGCGCCGGCCGCTGAGCACCCGCGACACCGTCGCCGGCGACACCCCCGACCTACGCGCGACGTCGTAGATCGTCGTCATACCCGCTCCCCGCTGGAGATCCGATGGTCGTCTGGATCGCACTCTAGCCCCGATCCCGCCAAGAGTGCCCACGGAGCGCTCCAGCACCACTCGAGCTGGAGGGCTTCGTGGGCACCAAGGATCTCATGGCGACGGCGGAACGGAGGGTGTGGTCGTCTGCAGCAGCGTGAGGGCGGCGGCGTGGGTGGGGGCGGAGGCGGCGGCGCCGTTGACGGTGGTGGAGAGGGCGCCGGCGGCGTTGGCGAGGCGGACGGCGTCGACGAGCGGGGCTCCGGCCGCGAGTGAGGCGGCGAGGGAGCCGCAGAAGGCGTCGCCGGCGCCGACGGTGTCGATGGTGTCGACGGTGTACGGCGCGATCCGTTCCTCGAAGCTGCCGGCCCGGTCGAGGACGTACGCGCCGCGCGCCCCGAGCGTGACGACGCAGCCGCGCAGGTCCCAGTCCTCGGCGAGTTTGCGGGCGATCATCGGGACCTGCGACTCGTCGTCGCAGTTCAGCCCGGTGAGCGCCGCGGCCTCCACCTCGTTCGGCACCAGGATGTCGACGTACGCCGCGAGCGCCGGGTCGATCGGGCCGACCGGGGCCGGGGTGAGGATCGTGGTGACGCCCGCGGTCGAGGCGAGCCGGAGGGCGGCGTGGCTCGCCTCGACCGGGAGTTCGAGCTGGACGCTCAGCACCTTGCTCCCGGTGAGGACGTCGCGCGCGGCTTCGACCTCGACGGCGGTGATCGCGGCGTTCGCGCGGGACACGATGATGATCGAGTTCCCGCCGTCGGGCAGGACCAGCGGCAGCCCGACGCCGGTCCCGAGCGACGGGTGCCGGACGACCCAGGACGTGTCGACCCCGTTCGAGCTGAGCAGGTCGAGGAACTCTTCGCCGTACCGGTCCTCGCCGATGGTTCCGACGATCGCCGTACGAGCGCCCATCCGGGCCGCCGCGATCGCCTGGTTCACGCCCTTCCCGCCGAGGAACTCCGCGAACCCGGTCCCGTGCAGCGTCTCGCCCGGCAACGGCCGCCGCTCCGCGGACGCGACCAGGTCCTTCATGAACGACCCGAGCACACAGACGTCGTTCATGAAGACTCCTCGGTCAGACGCTTGCCCAGGGCACCGGAGGGGTGGAACTGGGCGAAGTCCCGGTGGCTGAACTCGCGCAGTACGACGAGCGCGCAGGCGAGCGCGTCGCCCATCGCGAGCGAGGCGGTGGTGGACGCGGTCGGCGCCAGGTTCAGCGGGTCGGCCTCGCGCAGCACCATGGTGTCCAGCGTGTACGTCGCCAGCTGGGCGAGCGTGGACTCCTCGCGCCCGGTCATCGCGATCACCGGGATCTGCCGGTCGCGCAGCATCCGGGCGAACGCGACCACCTCGGCGGTCTCGCCGGACGCGGACAGCGCCAGTACGAGGTCCCGGGACGTGAC
The DNA here is from genome assembly GCF_054189145.1 of Kribbella sp. WER1. NCBI lineage: Bacteria > Bacillati > Actinomycetota > Actinomycetes > Propionibacteriales > Kribbellaceae > Kribbella > Kribbella sp. WER1. Next base: position 6,426,094 of record NZ_CM135186.1, read on the forward strand.
CGCCCCGGAGTCGCCGTGCAACGCATCGCCGGAGTGGATGAACGTGGCCGGCGTACCGGTGCTGGCCAGCGTGGCGGCGATCTTCCGCCCGACCAGACCCGACTTACCCAGGCCGGTCACCACCAGGTGACCCTCGCACCGGGCGACCGCGGTCAGTACCTCCAGGAACACTCCGTCCAGCCGGTCGGCGAGGGCCGATACGGCTGCTGCTTCGGTCTCGATGGCGTCCCGCGCCGCCTGCAGCCCCCGTGCCACCAGGTCCCTGGACAGCTCGTCGGCCGTGCGGTGGGCGGACGCACGGTTCGGCACAACTGGCATCCCCAGCGCCTCTCATCTCAGAAATCGATTTCCGCAGATTAGGCAGTGGGGTGACGTGGTGTCAACGTCTACGGCCGGCACAAAACCCTGTGTGTACGCGGGAATCGGCAGAGTTGATCACATCGACACCCAATCGACCCTTGACCGGCCCGGACCGGCGCTCGTAGATTGCGAGAAATCGATTGCCCTTCGAGCCGGCCGCCACCGGCCCCGGCTCGATCGTTCCGACCTCGGGAGCACCTGATGGCTGCAACACCCTCCCCTGCCCGGTTCAGCCGCCGGTCCGTCCTGCGCGGCGGGCTCGGTGCCCTCGCCGCGTCCGCCGCCGGCGTACCGCTGCTGTCGGCGTGCGGCGGATCCTCGTCCGGTGGGGACGGCAAGGAGTTGTCGTTCTGGAACTTCTACGGCCCGTCCGACGACCAGGGTCCGCAGAGCAAGTGGTTCGTCGACACGGTCGCTGAGTGGAACAAGAACAACGACGTCAAGGTCAAGCTGCGGTACGTCCCGAACAAGGACTACATGAACGGCTCCACCCTGCAGACCGCGTTCCAGTCCGGCCAGGGCCCCGACATCTTCCTGATCAGCCCGGGCGACTTCCTCCGCTACTACAACGGCGGTGTACTGCAGGACCTCGGGTCCGCGTTGTCCGACGAGTCCAAGAAGGACTACCTGCCCGGGCTGCTGGATGCGCGCAGCGTCGACGGCAAGGTGTACGGCCTGCCGATGGAGATCGAGCCGCTCGCGCTGTACTACAGCGAGGCCGCGTTCGAGAAGGCTGGCCTGTCCGAGGCGGACCTGCCGAAGACCTGGGACCAGACGCTCGCCGTCGCGCAGAAGTTGACCAGCAAGGACCGGTACGGCGTGATGTTCGAGACCGCGCCCGGCTACTACCAGAACTTCACCTGGTACCCGTTCCTCTGGCAGGGCGACGGGAACGCGATCAAGGACGGCAAGTCCGCGTTCGACTCGCCCGCCGCCGTCCAGGCGCTGAAGTTCTGGGGTGACACGATCAAGACCAAGGTCGCCCCGCGCAAGTCGCTCGGCACCGGCGGCGGCGACGTACCGTCGAACCTCGGCACCGGCGCGGCCGCGATGCAGCAGAGCGGGATCTGGGCGGTCTCGGACATGCGCACGAAGGCGAAGAACTTCAAGTACGGGATCATCCCGCTGCCGACCCCGGACGGCGGCAAGGCGGCCACCGATCTCGGCGGATGGGCGTTCGTCGCGAACTCCAAGGGCAAGAACCCGGAGGCCGCCGCGAAGTTCATCGCCTGGGCGCTCGGCTCGACCGACGAGGCCGGCGTCGAACGGCAGCGGCAGTGGAACACCGTGGTGAAGACCAACCTGCCGCCGCGCAAGTCCGTCCAGCAGGCGGCCGACGCCAAGGGCGCGTTCGCGGACGGCGTACTGAAGAAGTTCGTCACCGACATCGCGCCGAGCGGCCAGCCCGAGCCGCGGTTCCCACCGGAGGTGTACCAGCCGATCGCGGACGCGATCCAGGCCTGCCAGCTGAACGGCGCCGACCCGGCCAAGGCGGCGTCCGAAGCCGCGCAGAAGATCGACACGTTCCTGAAGACCTACCAGGGTGCGCCGATCAGCTGATGGTGACGACAACAGCCCCACCGGCCAAGCCCGTGGTGCAGACGCGCCGGACCGGGATGTCGAAGAAGCGGCGCGAGGCGCTGGCGGCCTACGCCTTCCTCGCGCCGGACACGATCGGACTGCTGATCTTCGTCGCGATCCCGATGCTGCTCGCGTTCGGGGTCGCGTTCTTCAAGGTCGACGGGTTCGGCAACTACCAGTTCATCGGCCTCGGCAACTACAAGCTGATGGCCGCCGACGACCAGCTCTGGGCCTCGCTGAAGGTCACCGCGCTGTACGTCGTGTCGTTCGTGCCGATCGCGTTCGTGGTGAGTTTCGCGCTCGCGATGCTGGTCCGCAACCATTTCAAGGGCATCGGCTGGGTCCGGTCGGCGTTCTTCCTGCCGAACGTCGTCAGCCTGGTCGTGGTCGGCCTGATCTGGCAGTTCCTGCTGGTCGACAAGCGTGGCGCCCTGTCCCGGATGCTGGCGCCCTTCGGCCTCGGCGACGTGTCCTTCCTCGGTACCCCGTCGCTTGCCCTCGGCACCTACGTGGTGATCAGCGTGTGGTTCCTGATGGGGTACCAGATGCTGGTCTTCCTGGCCGGCCTGAAGGATGTTCCGAAGGAGCTCGAGGACGCCGCGTCGATCGACGGTGCAGGCCCCTGGCAACGGTTCCGGTACGTGATCTGGCCGCTGCTGCGCCCGACCAGCTTCTTCGTCGTGGTGAACTCGACGATCGGCGCGGTCACCGGCCTGCAGGCGTTCGACCTGGTCTACGTCCTCACCAAGGGCGGCCCGGCCCGCGCGACCAGCACGGTCGTGCTCTACATCTACGAGCAGGCGTTCACGTTCAACAACATGGGGTACGCCGCCGCGCTGACGACCGTGGTGGTGGCCCTGCTGATCATCTGTACCGGCCTGATGTTCGGCTTCACCCGAGGAGGCCGCTTTGACGAGGAATAGGGCGCGGCTGACGACTCCGCACCCTAGAGTCCTCCCGATCCTTGCCCACGTGCTGGCGATCATCGCGGTCGCGCCGCTGCTGTGGATCCTGATCAGCGCGCTGAAGCCGGCCGACGACGTGTTCAACTTCGGCTGGCCGCAGCACTGGACGCTGAGCAACCTGCAGTACGTGCTGCTGAAGATCCCGATGCCGCGGTTCATGCTGAACTCCGCGGTCGTGTCGGTGACGGTCACCGTGGTCGCACTGTTCTTCCACTCGATGGCGGCGTACGCGCTGGCCCGGCTGCGGTTCCCGGGCCGCGGGATCATCTTCTCCGGCATCATGTCGACGCTGCTGGTGTCGCTGCCGGTGATCCTGGTACCGCTGTTCCTGGTCGCGAAGCAGCTCGGCCTGCTGGACAGCTACGCCGGGCTGATCGTGCCGAGCATCTTCCACGCGTTCGGGATCTTCCTGCTCCGGCAGTACTACCTGAACATCCCGCGGGAGCTCGAGGAAGCGGCCGACCTGGACGGCTGCGGGTACTGGCGCCGCTACTGGAGCGTCATCCTGCCGCTCAGCCGGCCCGTCCTCGCGTCGCTGTCGGTGCTGTTCTTCCTGGCCAACTGGAACGCGTTCCTCTGGCCGCTGACCATCACCCGGGACCCGGACCTGCGGGTCATCCAGCTCGGTATCTCCGGCATGCAGGGGCAGTACGCCGCTGCCTGGAACCTCATCCTCGCGGCCGCGGTGATCGCGGCCGTCCCGACCGTCGTGGTGTTCGTCGCGGGCCAGCGCCGGCTGGTGGACGCGATGAAGACCACGGGACTCAAGTGAAAGGCCACCACCAATGTACGGCGACTACGGGAGCAGTCTGCGTGACCTGCCTCGGCTCCGGGACTCCAAGCGCCGCCGGGCGTCCAGCTGGGACCGGACCGGCGGCAACGACGACCGGTTGACGATCCGCCCGGGCGAGACCGCCGTACTGGCGGACATCGAAGGACCGGGGTCGATCAACCACATCTGGTGCACGGTCGCACGGGACAGCCCGTGGGGACCGGACGAGGCCGACGGCGACTACCTGCGCAAGCTGATCCTGCGCATCACCTGGGAGGACTCCGACCAGCCCAGCGTCCTGGTGCCGCTCGGGGACTTCTTCGGGGTCGGGCACGGGAGGACCGTGAACTTCGTGTCGGCGCCGCTGCAGATGAGCCCGCAGGACGGGAAGGGCTTCAACTGCTGGTTCCACATGCCGTTCGCCTCGCGGGCCAAGGTGGAGATCGTCTCGGAGCTGACGACGGCGCCGGTGTTCTTCTACTACTACGTCGACTACGAGCTGTTCGACGGCGCGCAGGACGGGCTCGGGTACTTCCACGCGTCGTACCACCGGCAGAACCCGACCGACGGTGTTGCGCAGGGCAACGAGACGCTGCGGCAGTACCAGGTCGAGGGCACCAACCTCAGCGGCGACGGCAACTACGTCGTCCTCGACACCGAAGGGAAGGGGCACTACGTCGGATGCGTGGTGAGCATCCGGAACCTGCGCGAGTCGCCCGAGTGGAACTGGTACGGCGAGGGCGACGACATGATCTTCATCGACGGCGAGCCGTTCCCGCCGTCGCTGCACGGCACCGGGACCGAGGACTACTTCAATACCGCGTGGTGCCCGAGCGAGGCGTACTCGGCGCCGTACCACGGGATCACGCTGCCCGGTGGCGAGAACTGGAGCGGCGAGATCTCGCTGTACCGCTTCCACATCGAGGATCCGATCACGTTCTTCCGCAGCATTCGCGTGACCATCGAGCACGGTCACGCCAACAAGCGCAGCGACGACTGGTCGTCGGTCGCGTACTGGTACCAAACCCTGAAGGGATAGCTCATGAAGCGTGGGGCCTTGCTTGCTGTCCTGCCGCTGGTCTTCGGAACGGCGACACTGCTCACCCAATCCTCTTCCGGCTTGCCGTCGGCAAGCACCACTCCGATCGGCACCGCCCAGGTCGAGTCGAAGGGCACGCCGAGCAAGAGCGACGGCGACCTTTGGCCGTCTTGCTGGTCCAAGAACGACAAGATGTACGCCGCGAACGGCGACGGCAAGGGGTTCAGTACCGACGGGCCGTTCGCCGACGTCGCGGTCAGCGAGATCAACGGCACGCCCGGGAACTTGTCCGGGGCAACGATCGCGAAGGGCGACCAGCTCGGGCAGGTCTGGAGCGGCGCCGGGTACAACCGCAAACCGACCGGGATGGTGTGCGTCGGGGACACGCTGTACCTCGCGGTGCAGGACCTCGCGCTCGACTTCAACGACGTACCGGCGGCGACGATCCTGAAGTCGACCGACCACGGGCGGACCTGGACGTGGGACAAGGCGAAGCCGATGTTCTCGAACCACGAGTTCACGACGATCTGGTTCGCGGACTTCGGTCGCGGCGGTGCGTCGGCTCCGGACGGGTACGTCTATGCCTACGGGCTGGACGGGAACTGGCGGGATTCGTTCGACGACACGGTCGCGGATCCGCAGTCGGTGTTCCTGGCGCGGGTTCCGCGGGACGCGGTACAGAATCGGAGTGCGTGGAAGTTCTACACCGGATCCGGGTGGTCGCCCAAGCTCGCGGACCGGAAGCCGGTGCTCACCGACACGCGGCGGCTGTACGCGCAGACGTACGGGACGAACGCGTCGAACCTCAGCGTGATCAGCCAGGGCGGCGTCACGTATCTCCCGGCACAGAAGCGATATGTCTACACGTCCTGGACCGAGTACACCTTCGAGTTCTACGAGTCGCCGACGCCGTGGGGTCCGTGGAAGCACTTCCTGTCCAAGGACTTCGGCGGGTATCCGTGGTCGACGTCGAAGTACGGCGGGTACGGCGTGACAATCCCGTCGAAGTTCGTCCAGCCGGACGGCAAGACGATGTACATCCAGGCGAACGTATGCCCGTGCGGGGGCGGCGGGATCGGTACGTCGGTGTACAACTTCAACCTGCGCAAGCTGGTGCTGACGCCGTCGTCCGATGCGCCGGCCGCGAACCTTCCTGGTCCTGACAACCTCGCGGCCGACGGGGTGGCGATCTCGAAGTCGTCGCAGTCCGGGAGTTTGGCGTTGATGAACGACGGCGCTCGCACGGGCAGTGAGTCGGACTTCGACGACGAGGTGAAGGGCGCGTCGTGGTGGGGGTACGAGTGGCCGGCGCGGCACAAGATCAACAACGTCGAGTTCACGTCCGGCGCGGTGTCGGCGGAGGGCGGGTACTTCACCGGGCGTCCGCGGGTACAGGTCCGGCGCGACGGTTCTTGGGTCGAGGTCGGCTCGCAGACGGTGTCACCGGCGTACCCGGGTGATGCGTCGGCCGGGGCGAACACGACGTACACGATCACGTTCCCGACGCAAGAGGCCGATGGTGTCCGGGTGATCGGGCTGCCCGGCGGGACGCGTTCGTACACGACGGTGTCGGAGCTGGCGGTGCGGTACGTCGCGCAACTGGCGGACGGCGGATTCGAGGGCACCGGGGGCGGGAAGCCGGCGTGGTCCTTCGAAGGTGCAGCGGCCAACGGGGTCGATCGTGGTCTCGGGTTCGCCCACTCGGGCGCAAACAACGGGTGGATCCGCTGCACCTGCACAGGCTTCAGCGACCTGTACCAGAACGTGCCGGTGGTGCCCGGGGCGACGTACACCTTCGGCTCCTGGATCAACGCATCGGCCAACCTCCCCGCCGACCAGGGCCGCTTCGGCGTCCGCAACGGCACCACGGACCTGGCGAGCACGACGTTCGCCGCCGGCACGGGCTACGTCCACCACGAGGTCACGGTCAAGGTCCCACCAGGCGTCCACGAACTCACCGTCTACGCGGGCTTCGACGGACCGAACAAGGACACCTGGATCCAGGTAGACGATTTCACAGTGAGCTGAGGCTCCGCTTTCCGGAAAGAAGTTGGCGCATAGTGCGAACTTCTTTCCGGAAAGCCTGGCTACTCAGGCCGCCGTCAGCGCCGCGAGGGCGTGGTTCATCGCGGCGTTGAACTCTTCCGGCGTCAGCGGCAGCCGGCGCTTGACATCCCGGCTCCACTGGTCGGCGAGGACTTCGGCGGAGCCCGCCTCGATACCGTCGAGCGCGGCATCGGCCAGGTCCGACGGCGCGATCTTGTCCACCGGCCAGCCGGCGGACATATCGGTGTCGGCCAGGCCGAGGTGCACAGCAGTGACGAGCGTGCCCTGCTCCGCGAGCTCCAGGCGGACGCCGTTGGTCATGGCCCACGCGGCGGCCTTGGCCAGGTGGTAGGCGTTGGCCCCCTTGGTACCGAACCACGACATAGCGGAGAGAACGTTCACGATCGCGCCTCCGCCGTTCCTGGCGAGCGCGGGCGCGAACTCCCGGATCATGCTCAGGTGGCCGAGCACATTGGTTTCCAGCTCGAGCCGCACCGCGGTCAGTGAGCCGGTCACCAGATCGGTACCGGTCTGGATGCCCGCGTTGTTGACGAGCAGGGAGACGTCAGGGGCGGCCTCGGCGGCGGCCCGGACGGAGGTGAGATCGGCGATGTCGAGCGGCAGCACCTCGACCCCGGGCAGGTCCACGGTCTCCGGTCGGCGTGCCGTCGCGTAGACCTTGCGAGCGCCGCGTTCGAGCAGGCGCTGGGCGAAAGCGCGGCCCAGGCCGCGGTTGGCACCGGTGACGAGCGCGACCGAGTCGTTGATATCCATGTCCGGTACGCTAAAACCTGACGTTGACGTCAGAGTCAAGGGTCGGTCGTCAGGTTCGGAGTGAGAGGCATCACCATGACTGTCACGGAGGCCTCGGCCGAGCGTCTGGTCCGCATCGGCGAGGTGGCGCGGGGTGCCGGCGTCTCGGTGCGCGCCGTGCGCTACTACGAGCAGCAGGGACTGCTCGTCGCGGAGCGCAGCCCGTCCGGCCAGCGCCTGTACCGGCCGGACGCGGTCACCCTGGTCCGCTTCATCCAGCAGATGTACGCCGCCGGCCTGAGCAGCCGGCGGATCGCGGAACTCCTTCCGTGCTGGGACTCCGGGCACACCGATGCCGAGCAGCGAGCCATGCTGCGAGCCGAACGCGACCGCATCCAGGCCAAGGTCGACGACCTACAGGCCGCCCTGGACCGCCTCGACGAAGTCATCACGATCACAGCCAAGCACCCGTAGGGCTGGATCCAGGCAGACGACTTCACAGCGGCATGACCATGAGCAGACAGGGGTTGCTTCCCCAGAACCCTTGCAGTTCCTCGAGTGGACGGAAGCCCACAGCTCGGTAGAACTTCCTGGTGTGTGCGTAGCCGGGATCGGGGTGCGAAGGACCCAGGGTCTTCACCTGGAGCAGTTCGCACCCGTCCCGGCGCAGCTCTGTCACCAGTTGGTTGACCAGAGTTCGGCCGATGCCCTGGCGGTGATGATCGGGCTTGACTGCCAGCAGGTGGATTTCGGTCGCCTGGGGAAATGCCGCTTGTGGAGGAGTAGGCCGACTGGTTCGTCCCCGGCGTACGCCACCACGCCGGGGAGGGTGTGGGCGGCCCGTACGTACTCCGCGTTGGCCTCGGGGATGCCGAACCAGGTGGGCAGTTGCGCGAGGAGCGACTCGGTGATGGTCGCGAGGGTGTCCGGGCCCAGCGCGGTGGTGATGTCCATTACGGCCAGGGGAGTAGGTCGGGGGTGGGACCGGTGATGGTGGTCGGGGTGGGGCGGCCGGCGTACCAGGCGGTGAGTGAGGTGAGGGGGCCTGTCAGTTTCACTTCGGCGCCGGTGCCGTTTTCCCAGGTGGTTTCCGGGGACTGGAGGATCAGGTGGGTGTGGTCGGGGGTGCGGGGGCGGAGGAAGTCGAGGAGGTGGAGGCAGAAGTCCTTGGACCAGCTCGCGGGGGTGACGCCGAGGTTGAGGTCTGAGGTGTGGATGGTGAGTTCGCGCCAGGTCGCTTGCAGGCCGGCGGAGAGGTTGCTGTTGCGATGCTGGATCGGGAGCGGCCAGTCCGTCGGGCTGACCTTGTCCCAGGAGGCGAGCAGCGCGGTGACCGCCTGCGTCAGGTGGGTCTTGAGCTCGGCGGCGGGGCGGTCGGCGCCGGCTTCGATGGCGGCGTCGCGGGCGGGGCGGCCGCCGTCGTACACCTCGACGAGCCGGCCCTGGAGGGCTTCCTCGACCTGGCGGGTCATCGCTTCGGAGAAGTACGCGATGTGCGTGATCACGTGACCGCGGGACCAGCCGGGCAGCACCGAGTCGCCGCGGGCGGTCGCGTCGTCGAGGTCCGCGGTGAGCGCGAGCAACTGGTCGGCGATCGCGTGTACGTCGTTCAGGGCCACAGGAATTCCTTCGTCCAGGTGTTGTCGAGGGTGTAGCGCAGCCGTACGTGCCGGCGATCCGGGTCGGCCTGCCAGAACTCCACCTCGTCGGCGTGCAGCGAGTACAGGGTCCAGGTCGGCGCGACCAGGTCCGGGTCGAGCGCGATCCGGTCCTGCTGTTCCTTGACGGCCGCGTCGATCTCCGAGCGATCCGTGAGTACGGCGCTCTGCTTGCCGACCAGCGCCTCCGCCCGGGCCGCGACGGGCCGTTGCCGGAAGTCGCGGTCGGAGTCCTCGCGCGCGGCAGGCTGCACCCGGCCGGCGATCCGGACCTGCCGGCCGAGCGGGACCCAGTAGAAGGTGAGCGCGGCGTACGGCGAGGTCGTCAGCTCTTCGCCCTTTCGGCTGGTCGACGTCGACGCGAACTGCCAGCCGTCGCGAGTCACGTCCTTGAGGATCAGCACCCGCGCATTCGGCCGGCCGTCGGCGCGGACGGTCGAGAGGGTCGCGGCGCACGGCTCGACCACCGGGTGGTCGATCGCGGTCAGCAGCCAGTCGACGAACAGGTCGTGCGGGGCGTCCGGGGCGGTCGACGGGTCCAAGGCCGGCGGGGTCCCGGTCAGCGTCGGCACGGCGCGCAGCCGGGTACGAAGGTCGGTCACGCTCCGAGACCCTAGGCCAGGTATTCACATGGCAGCAACAGGTTTTCCCATTAGTATCACCGAATGACCACCCTGGCCTTCGCCCTGGCCGCCACCATCAAGCACGACGGCCACGGCGGCATCGCCGACCTCCTCTCGACACCCGAGCAGACGGCCGCCTGGCTGCGTGAGCACTCGACCGACCTGGGGAGGTTTTTGCCCCCGGGCGGGGCGGAAATCCTCCCCACACTGGATGCGGCCAGGGGGTGGGGCGAGCTGGTGCGGGTGCGGGGGGCGGTACGGGCGTTGTTCGCGCGGGCGGTTGCGCCGGGGACGCCGAGCAAGGCCGACGCGAATCGGTTGATGAAGGTGGAGGACGCGCTGGAGGTGGTGAACCAGGCGGCGGAGTTGCTCGGGACGACGCGGCTGGAGTGGGACGAACTGCCGAGCGTGCGATGGGCCTACCGGACCGACGACCCGGTGGGCCTCCTCGTGGGCGCGGTCGGGCGGTCGGCGATCGACTTCCTCACCGGGCCGGATCGTGCCAGGTTGCGGGCGTGTCCGGCGGCGCGGTGTGTGAAGTACTTCCTCCAGGACGACCCGCGGCAGACCTGGTGCTCACCGGCCTGCGGGAATCGCGAGCGGGTGAACCGCCACTACCGGAAACGCACCGCCGGATAGCCTGGGCGTTATGACTGTCGCGCGGTTCAAGGACCTCTGTGTCGACGTGGCGTCGCCGAGTGAAATGGCCGCGTTCTGGGGGCGGGTGCTGGGCCTGACGACGCCGGCCGACAACCCCGGCGTGCTGGTCGGCGACGTACCGGAGCAGACCGTCTGGATGTGCCAGGTCCCGGAGCCGAAGACCGTGAAGAACCGGGTGCACCTCGACGTGCACGCCGGCGCGGTCGCCGACCTGCAGGCGGCCGGGGCGACCGTGACGTCGCCGCAGTCCGAGGAGCAGCACTGGACGGTACTCACGGATCCCGAAGGCGGCGAGTTCTGCGGATTCGTCCGCGATACGGACCCGGCGTACAGGCTGATGGAACTGGTCGTCGACTCGGCCGACCCGGAGCGGCAGGCGCGCTGGTGGGCGGACATCGTCGGCGGCGAGGTCGCGAGTACGCCGGACGTCCCGTGGTACTGGCTGGAGAACGTCCCCGGCCTCCCGTTCCCGTACTGGGTGTTCGTCCCGGTCCCGGAGCCGAAGACCGTCAAGAACCGCGTCCACTGGGACGTCACCGCACCCGCGCTGCAACCGGTCCTCGACGCGGGTGCGACACTGCTCCGGCCACGGGACAGCGAGATCGGCTGGCACGTCTGCGCCGACCCCGAGGGCAACGAGTTCTGTGTGTTCCTGCCACCGTCGGAGACTTCATGACCAAGCTGGACCTGACCGCGAGCGCCGCCGACCTGACCGAGGTACTGGTCAACGTCTCGTCGGTCAGCGGCACCGAGGAGAAGCTCGCCGACAAGGTGGAGAAGGCGCTCACGGCGTACCCGCACCTGAAGGTGTTCCGGCACGGCAACACCGTCGTCGCGCGCACCGACCTCGGGCGCGACGAGCGAGTGGTTCTGGCCGGTCACCTGGACACCGTCCCGCTCAACGACAACCTCCCGGCCCGCCGCGCCGACGGGCTGATCCACGGCCTCGGCGCCTGCGACATGAAAGGCGGCGTCGCGGTCGCGCTGCGGCTCGCCGCGACCCTCGACGAGCCGAACCGGGACATCACGTACGTCTTCTACGACTGTGAGGAGATCGAGGCCGAGCGGAACGGGCTGTACAAGCTGACCCGCTCCAACCCGGAGCTGCTCGAGGGCGTGTTCGCGGTCGTGATGGAGCCGTCGAACGCCGTCGTGGAGGCCGGCTGCCAGGGCACGATGCGGATCGAGGTCAGCACCCGCGGCGAGCGCGCGCACTCGGCCCGCTCCTGGATGGGGTCGAACGCGATCCACGCGGCGGGTGAGGTGCTCGCTCGGCTGGCGCGGTACGAGCCGCGCCGGGTGCCGATCGACGGGCTCGAGTACCGCGAGGGGCTGAACGCGGTCGCGATCACCGGCGGCGTCGCCGGGAACGTCGTACCGGATCTGTGCACAGTGACGATCAACTACCGGTTCGCGCCGAGCCGGTCGGAGGCCGAGGCCGAGGCGCACCTGCGGGAGGTGTTCGAGGGGTACGACGTGGTCGTCACGGACTCGGCGCCCGGCGGACTGCCCGGGCTGGAGCGGCCGGCCGCGGCGGCGTTCCTGCAGGTGGTGGGTGGGGACCCGCAGCCGAAGTTCGGGTGGACGGACGTGGCGCGGTTCACGTTGCTCGGCGTACCGGCGGTGAATTACGGGCCGGGTGACCCGCTGTACGCGCACAAGCAGGACGAGTTCGTGCCCGAGGCCGAGATCGAGCTGTGTGAACAGCGGCTGAGGAGTTGGTTGACAGACCACGCCTAGACGGGCCCGGTTACCGGACAGGCCATAACCTGGACGCATGTCAGAACCATCGATCCACCCCGACCGTCCGGTCGGCCAGCAGCAGCGCGGGCCGATCGTGATGCGGCGCAGTCAGGTGCAGCACTCCACCTCCGAGCAGCGGCTGCTGGACAGCCGCGGGCCGTCGGACTGGGTGCACACCGACCCGTGGCGGGTGCTGCGGATCCAGTCGGAGTTCATCGAGGGATTCGGGATGCTCGCCGAGCTCGGGTCCGCGATCAGCGTGTTCGGGTCCGCGCGGACCAAGCCGGACGATCCGATGTACGCCGCCGCCGAGGAGTTCGGGCGGAAGCTGGTCGGCGCTGGGTACGCCGTGATCACCGGCGGCGGGCCGGGCGTCATGGAGGCCGCGAACCGCGGGGCGTCCGAAGCCGGCGGCGTGTCGGTCGGGCTCGGCATCGAACTGCCCTTCGAGAACGGCCTGAACGAATGGGTCGACATCGGGATGAACTTCCGGTACTTCTTCACCCGGAAGACGATGTTCGTGAAGTACGCCCAGGGGTTCGTGGTGATGCCCGGCGGGTTCGGCACGCTCGACGAACTGTTCGAGGCGCTCACGCTGGCGCAGACGCGCAAGGTCACGTCGTTCCCGGTCGTGCTGTTCGGCACGTCGTACTGGGGCGGGCTGGTCGACTGGCTGCGTACGACGATGCTCGAGGACGGCAAGATCTCCGCCGCCGACCTCGACATGTTCGTCGTCACCGACGACGTCGACGAGGCGATCAGCTACATCGTCAAGGCCGGCGAACTCGCCGACGCCGCCGCCGAGGAAGCCGCCGCGGCCGCCGCGGCCGAGGTCGACGGGACGCGCGCCCTGGGGTCCGACGGCAGCTGAAACCCCGGGTGATTGTGCGGGTGACTCGGGCGGCATGGCACGATCGGACCCGTGATGTGGTTCTTCGGGCTGATCGTGGTGCTGTTGATCGGGGCTGTCGCGGTGGTCGCCTCGGGGCGTTGGGGTGCCATGAGTACGGCGTACGACGACCGTCCCGACATGACCGTCCCCGCCCGCCAGGCGCTGACCTCGACCGACATCGAGTCGGCCAGGTTCGCCGTCGGCGTCCGCGGCTACCGGATGGACGAGGTCGACACCCTGCTCGAACGCGTCGCGAAGGAGGTCGCCGAACGCGACCGCCGAATCGCCGACCTCGAACGCGCCGTCGCCCCCATCGTCGACTCCCCCGAGGGCCACGGCTTCACCTCGAAGCCGTACGAAACCCCCGACTTCGAAGACACCGGCTCCCACCAACCCATCCTCGTAGGCGGCCCCGACCCCATCACCCCGGCGTCCGAAGACACACCCAGCGACGAAGCGCATGCTGCTGATACGGAGGACGCCGCGGCTGCTGCCGGTACGACGGAGCCCGCTGCTGCTGGAGGCGAGGACGCTGCTCGTACTGCGGCGACCGGGGCTGTCGGCGCACCGACCGAGAGTGAAGCCGCCCGAGCTGAGGCTGCTGGTGCTGATGCTGGTGCTGATGCTGATGCGGCGGACGGCGCGCGTGCTGCTGGCGGTGCAGACGTCGGCGACGCAGCTCATACGCCGGAGACGGCAGCTGATACGCCGGGGACAGCTCGTACGTCGGAGACGGCATCTGGTACGGCGGACGCCGCTCGTACGTCGGAGGTTGGTGCTGATACGCCGGAGGCTGACGCTAGTACGCCGGAGGCTGCGGCGGGTACTGCGGCGGCTGCAGTTGATACTGCGGAGGCCGGGCCTGCGGAGGCTGGTGCTCTTGGGAGTGCTGGTGCCGGGGCTGCGGAGGCTGGTGGGCTTGGGAATGCTGGTGGCGGGGATGAGCCGGAGACGCGGGAGCTGCCGCGGGCCGGGCGGGCTGCTGCTGATGAGTACGAGCGGTTGCAGGCGGAGGCGCGCGCAGTACTGGAAGCCCAGTCGCAGCCGGTAGCCCCGCGGCGTACTCCGGCTCCTGCGCCGGAGGACGAGCAGCCACAAGCGTCGTACCAACCGTCTCACCCAGCCCCGCAGAACCGGCCCCACCCGGAGCCATCTGCGCTCACCCCTGCACAGCAGTACGACGAGCTGAAGCTCAACCAGCCCGCCCCCGTCCGCCTACAACAACCAACAGCACCCCCGGCCCCGGAACCGAGCCCCGCAGCGCAGCCGGCGCCCCACGAACAGCCGACCCGAGCCGAGTGGCAGCAGCCGAACGCTTGGAACGGTCAGCCGGCGAACCGCCAGCAGCCAGCCGAGTCGAGCACACAGAGCGAGCCGAGTACACAGAGCGAGCCGAGTACCGGCGAGCCGGACGCGCTCAACGGCCAGCAGCCGCAGAGCGAGCAGCAGGCCAGCGAGCAGCAGGCGAGCGGTGGGCACTGGACGGGGCAGTCGGGTCACGTGGAGCAATCCGGTGAGCAGCAGGTGGGGGAGTCGAACGGACGGCAGGCTGGTTCGCCGCGTGCGGCGGGTGAGTCGCAGGTGGATGGGGCGGGGCAGCCGCAGGAGGGGGACGAAGGGTGGCGGTTTTGGCCGCCGGCTTCGGAGGGTGGGGATGGGGTTTATCAGCGGCCTAGCTGATGGTGGGGAGCCGGCTCGCGGAGTTTTGTCGGTGGGGTCGGGTTCACTGGTGGCATGGTCGTTGGGCAGTGGGAGCTGCTGCGCTTGTGCGCGGTGACGCGTCCCGGGGCGGTCGTCCGCGGGACGGCAACGTGTGGCTCGGGCGCGCGTTCGTCGGGGCAGATGCGATTGTGCGGCCGGTGTTCGAGGGGCTGACGCGGGTGTTGCTTCGGTGGGTTGTGGAGGAGATCGGGTGACGGTGACAAGCCCGGACGGGCAGGAGCGGTGCGGGTGGGCTACTTCGGCGCCGGAGTACGTTGAGTATCACGACACCGAGTGGGGTAAGGAGATCCGCAGCGACGTCGGGCTGTTCGAGCGGATGACGCTCGAGGGGTTCCAGTCGGGGCTGTCGTGGATCACGATCCTGCGGAAGCGGGAGAACTTCCGGTCCGCGTTCGCGCGGTTCGACCCGGAGGTGATCGCGGCGTACGGCGATGCCGACTTCGAGCGGTTGATGGCCGACACCGGCATCGTCCGGAACCGGTTGAAGATCAACGCGACGATCTCGAACGCCCGCGCGCTGCTCGAGCTGGCGGAAGGTGAGTTCACCGAGTTGCTGTGGTCGTTCCGGCCGGCGAAGCAGAAGGTGCCGAAGACGCTCGCCGACGTACCGGCGACGACGCCGGAGTCGGTGGCGATGTCGAAGGCGCTGAAGAAGCATGGGTTCGTGTTCGTCGGACCCACCACGGCGTACGCGTTGATGCAGGCCACCGGTATCGTCAACGACCATCTGAAAACCTGTATTGCACGGTGATGCTCGTGCACGTGCATCTGCAAACGGCAACTGCATAAGGCTTTTTGCGGATTTCCCAAGACAAACGGCTGAACGAGTTGTGCTCCGGGTACGGAACGTGATGAGGTGTTCAGCGGGCTCCCCGACTGTCAGGTGGTTGTCCGGCCGTGACTCGCCCGGCCGGAACGCGGTCGTGGAGCCCACCAAATTTTCCTACGGGCGCTTGTTCGTCCCGTCCGCGGTGAAGCTGGTCCGGAACACATCTGTTCCGGTCAGCCCGCTCAACTGCACGCCGTCCGCACCGGTCGTCAGATACAGATTCGCTTCCGCATAAGCATCAGCGGCGTCGTCGTCCGCGGTCCCGAACTGCCGCGTCCAACTACGGACGTGATCCGGCGAGTACTTCGCCAGTACGCCGTCGAACTTCCCGAGCGGCGTCTCCAGCGCGCCGTCGGTGAATCCGCCGACGTACACCGAACCGCCTGTGTCCACAGCGATCGCGGCGCCCTTGTCGTTCCCGCTGGTCCCGAACTGGTCGCGCCAGGTCAGTACGCCGTCCGCGTCCGCGCGCGCGACCACGATGTCCTTGTCGCCGATCAACGTTCGCGCGAAGTCGCCGGCCGTGTACCCGGTCAGGTACACGCCGCCGGCGGGATCCGCCGCCAGCCCCCACACCTCGTCGGACGCCGACGTACCGATCTGCTTCGTCCACACAGCATCACCCGCGGTCGAGTACCGCATCAGCAGCCCGTCGATCCCACCGGAGCCACTCGTCATCCCGCCGAGGTACACCGAACCGCCGGACACCGCGACCGCCATGCCCTTGTCCTCGCCCGCGCTGCCGTTCTGCCGCAGCCACACCTGCTTGCCGTCGCCGTCGTACCGCGCGACGAACACGTCCTTGTCGCCCTGATTCGCCCCGCCGAGCGCGCCCTTCGTGTAACCGCCGACGTACACGTCCGTCCCGTCCACCGCCAGCCCGTAGCTGCGATCAGCAACGCCGGGTACGCCGAACTGCGTCAGCCACCGCCGATTCCCGTCGCCGTCGTACTGCGCCACGAACGCGTCGTCGGTGGTGTTCCGGGGATGCGCCCCGTCGAGGTCACCGTTGGTGTACCCGGTCACCACGACCCGCCCGTCCGCGTCCACCGCGACGCCGTACGCCCGGTCGGAACCGCTCGACCCCAACGTCCGGGTCCAGGCGCGCGACCCGTCCGCGGCGTACTTGGTCACCGACACGTCCGTCCCGGAGGCCGCCTGGTAAACGTTGCCCGAGGCATCGGTTGCGATCCCGCCGGCGCGGTCGTCGCCGCCGAGGTCGGTGATCTCGGCCTGCATCGGCGTGGCCGGCGGCTTCCCGAGGTACTGGAAGACGTACTTCGCGCCTTCGGTGAACGTCGGCCCCCACACGTCCCAGTCGTGCCCGCCGTCGACGACGCGGAACTCCGACGTCAGGTTCGGCACCCGGGCCGCCTGGTTGTAGACGACGTGCGCCTCGAAGTCGAGGTCGTGGGTGGCGTCAACGGGTTTCGGGTTCTTGTACTCGTCGTCGCCGACCGCTATGTACAGATGCGAGGACAGCCCGCTCGCGGCGAACGACCTGAGCGCGACAGGCCAGTTCAGCTTCAGGTACGTCGCCTCGGCGAACGGGTCCTTACCCTTGCCGAAGGCACCGAAATCGCGGGTGCTGGAATCGCTCGGCGGCAGCGGGAAGTAGACGGCCGGGCTGAGCACGATGCCCGCGCCGAACACGTCCGGATGCGCGAGCGTGTACCGCAGCGCACCCGCCCCGCCCATCGAGTACCCGGCGATCGCGCGGCCGGTGCGGTCGGCGATCGTCCGGTACGTCGCGTCCACCTGCGGGACCAGGTCCTTGAAGAACGCGGTCTCCACCGGACGCCCCGGCTGTGTTTGACCGTCTTGGGCACCTTTGTACGCCGAGTCGACGTACCAGCTCGCCCGGTTGCTCCAGGGTGCGTCCGGCATGATCGCGATCGTCGGCGGGATCTCGCCGCGCCCGATCAGGTCGTCCAGGCGGCTCTTCACCTGGGTCCAGGCGCTCATCGTGTCGCCGCGGCCGTGCAGCAGGTAGAGCACCGGGTACCGGCGGGTGGACGTGTCGTACCCGGCCGGCAGGTAGGCGTTGTAGTCGATGTCCTCACCGAGCGTCGCGGAGCGGATGGCGGCGGACTTGATGGTCCCGGGCTCGGGCGCGGGGGCCGCACTCGAGCCGGGTACGACGAGACTCCCGACCAGCGTGGCGGCGGTCAGGACAGGTAGCAGCAGTTTCCTCACACGGCAGTTTGTAATCGCTTACGTAAACGATTACAAGCCTTCGGTCACCGTCCGGTGAAGGTGGGCTTTTGTTTGGCGACGAAGGCGGCTACGGCGTTGTGGTGGTCTTCGGTGGCGCCGGTTTCCTGCATCTTGGCGGCCTCGAAGGCCAGGGACTCGGCGAGGGTGTGGCTCGCCGAGTAGCCGAGTGACTGGCGGACCGCGCCGTACGCGACGGTCGGGCCGGCCGCCAGCTTGCGGGCCAGCTCGAGTACGGCGGCGTCGAGGTCGGCGGCGGGGACGACCGACGAGGCCAGGCCGAGTTCGAGGGCTTCGGCGGCCGGGACGGTCCGCGGGAAGTAGAGCAGTTCGAGGGCGCGGGCGTGGCCGATCAGGCGGGGGAGGGTCCAGGAGATGCCGGTGTCGCAGGACAGCGCGATGCCGGTGAACGCGAGGTTGAAGCCGGCCGTGTCCGCGACCACCCGGAAGTCGCACGCGAACGCCATCGACGCGCCGGCCCCGGCGGCCACCCCGTTGACCGCGGCAATCACCGGCTTCGGCATCTCGGCGAGCGCCAGCGCGATCGGTGCGTAGTGGTCCGGCACGGTGCTCCAGAGCGCGGCCTGGTCGTTCGCCTGCAGCAACCCGATGTGTTCCTTCAGGTCCTGCCCGACGCAGAATGCCCGCCCGGTCCCGGTCAGTACGACGACCCGCACCGCCGGGTCGTCGGCGGCGGCGCGGATCGTGTCGCGGAGCAGCACCTTGGTCGGCGTGTCGAGCGAGTTCATCGCGTCCGGCCGGTTCAGGGTGACGGTCGCGACGCCTGCATTGACGGCGTACAGGACGGAATCACTCATCGTGGTCAGCTCCTTGACTGTCAGTGAGAATTTGCGTGCTGGGTCAGGCAGTCGTCGACGAAACGCCCGGCCGCGGGGCCCAATCGTTCGGCGTGGAAATCGAAGAACGCGGCCGCCTTGGTCCCGGCCCAGCCGGCCGGCAGCAGCTCGTCCGGCAGCCCCGGATCCCGGAACAGGAACTTGCGCCATTCGTGCACCAGTTCGGACCGGACCGCGAACGCCTGCTCGTCGCCCGCGTCCGCGCCGCCGCCGTCGACCAGCGCCTTCGCCTCGATCAGCCAGGCGTCGTACGACGCGCCGAGCTCGTCGAGTTTCCAGACCCGCCGGGCGAACGTCGGGGCCCCGGCGTCCACCGGCGCCCGGAAGCGGTCCGCGGCGATGCCCTCCATCTCGAGGATCTGGTCCACCTCGGCGTCGTTGCGCAGCCCCACCCAGGCGCCGTCGGACAGCGGAGCCCAACCCAGGAAGGCGAGTTGGCTCGCGAGCTGGTCGCGGCGGCGGGCGTTCGGCACCTCGCGGAGAATGCCCAGGTGCCAGTGCCGGTCCCAGTCGCCCGGACCCTCCGAACCGGTCACCACCGGCGTGCCGTCCGGCGCGGTCCGGTAGATACGCGCGGCCGCGTCGTCGAGGCGGCGACGCGCCCGGGAGGTCAGTCCGTATCCGGGCTGTCCCTCGATCCGGACCGGCTCCAGCCAGCCCTGCCGGACCATCCGGGACACGGCGGTCCGGACGGCCGGTGGATGCACGCCCAGCGGCGCGAGCAGCCGGACGAGGGCCGCGACCGGAGCCTGCGCACCTCGCGCGCGCAGGTGGTCGCCGTACAGGTCGAAAAGGGCTGAACGGGCGTGCACAAGACTCGAGTCTGCCGTATGGTGCACGGCCTTGGCCTGAGATCGGGAATAATGGGGTGCGGTACACACCGATTAACACTGCGATACGCGCCGACGGCGCATCACCGCAACGGCGCCGGCCACGGTCCCCCGCGCGGTGTCGTCGCTCAACACCGACACTGGGAAGGGGTGCGCGCATGGCGGCGATGAAGCCGCGGACGGGCGATGGTCCGCTCGAGGTCACCAAGGAGGGCCGCGGGATCGTGATGCGGGTTCCGCTCGAGGGCGGCGGACGGCTCGTCGTCGAGCTGAACGCCGACGAGGCGACCGAGCTCGGCAACGCACTGAAGGCCGTCGTCGGCTGATCACAACCTCCGGGGGTGCCAGCGCCCCCTGTCTGTCACTCCGACCCCGGTGGGTGCCTGCCCAGGCACCGGCCGGGGTCGTTACGGTTGTCCAACTCTGTTTGATCAAACCACAGTGAGGTCCTCCTAGTGGCTCGCCGCAGCAGCTCGTCCCCTTTTCCCAGCCTTCCGGGTGTCGTCTGGCAGCCCGGTCTTCCGGTGCACGGGTCGTCGACCTGGGTGATCGTCGTCGGCGACGAGTTGCCGGCCGCCGCCAAGGAGGCGGGTGAGCGGCTGGGGGTCGACCTCGGCCGGCTGCTCGAGGTGCAGCGCGAGACCGGCTTCACGCCGAGCGCCGGCAGTACGGCGGCGTACCCGCTGCTGGCCGGCGAGGTGACCGAGATCCTGCTGGTCGGGGCCGGTGCCGGGGACGCGAAGGACCTGCGACACGCCGGGGCGGCGATCGCCCGGTTCGGTCGCGGCAAGGACGAGCTCACCACCGTGGTTGCCGAGGGCATCGATGACGCGGCGCTCCAGGCGTTCGCCGAGGGCGTCGTGCTCGGGTCGTTCTCGTACACCCAGAAGACCGTCGATCCGGGCAAGCCCGCGGTCGGTGCGGTGACGCTGACCGACGGGTCGGCCGCCGCGCGGCAGGACGTGCTGGACCGCGGTGTCGTGATCGGCCGGACCGGTTGGCTGGCGCGGCAGCTCGCGATCACCCCGTCGAACGAGAAGGACCCGGCCTGGCTGGCCGCGCGGGCGACCGAGATCGCCGCGGCGACCGGTCTGGTGTCGACGGTCTGGGACGAGAAGCAGCTGGCCGCCGACGGGTTCGGCGGGATCCTCGCGGTCGGTCAGGGTTCGACCCGCCCGCCGCGGTTCATCCGGCTCGACTACGCCCCGGCCGGCTCCGGCAAGGACACGCCGTACGTCGTGCTGGTCGGCAAGGGCATCACGTACGACACCGGCGGCCTGTCGCTGAAGCCCCGCGAGGGCATGGTGTCGATGAAGCGCGACATGACCGGCGGCGGCTCGGTGATCGCGACCATGTCGGCGCTCCGCGACCTCGGTGCGAACGTCCGGGTCACCGGCCTGATCTGCGCGGCGGAGAACATGCCGTCGGGGACGGCGTACCGTCCGGACGACGTGATCCGGCACTTCGGCGGCCGCACCACCGAGGTGAAGAACACCGACGCCGAGGGCCGGCTGGTGCTCGCCGACGGTCTCGCGTACGCCGTCCAGGAGCTGAAGCCGGACGTGCTCGTCGACATCGCGACGCTGACCGGCGCGATCAAGGTGTCGCTCGGCGCGATGCTGTACGGCGGGCTGTTCGCCACCGACGACGCGCTCGCGGACAACCTCGCCGATGCCGGCCGGGTCTCCGGCGAGGAGCTGTGGCGGATGCCGCTGCCGGCCGCCTACGAGGAGCTGATCGCGACCCCGGTCGCGGACTCGGTGAACAGCTCGAAGGGCCCGGGGTCGATCACCGCCGCGCTGTTCCTGAAGGCGTTCGCGGGCGACGTGCCGTGGGCGCACCTTGACCTGTCGTCGATCGCGGAGTCGCCGGCCGACCGGTTCGAGTACTCGACCGGCGCGACCGGGGCCGGCGCCCGGCTGCTCAGCACCTGGCTGGCCTCCGACACGCCGACCTCCGGCATCGCCTGAAGCGCACCTTTCGTGGGTTGACGTCCGAGATGCAGGGTTTGCGCCCTGGATCTCGGACGCAAACCCTGCACCTGATAGGTGGACCCACCAGAGGGTTATCCACAGGGCGGGCCGTGGGGGCAGCGCGGTAGGCGGCCGGCGGTTGATGCTGGTGGGGTGAACGGACGACTGAAGGCGATCGCGGCGCGGCAGGGCGGCGTGGTCAGCCGGGCGCAGGCGATGAGCGCCGGATACACCCGTGAGCAGATCCAGCGGCGCCTGACCGACGGGCGCTGGGAGCGGATCAGGTACGGGCAGTACGCCGAGCGCTCGGACACGCGCGACCTGCCCGCCTGGGAGCGGGGCCTTGTCGCCCACCGGCGTCTCGTGCACGCGGCGATGAACTCCATGCGCCCAGGCACCGCGGTCGTCAGCCACCATTCGGCACTCGTTATGCACGGTGTACCCGTCTGGCTGGCCGACCTCTCCGAAGTCCAGTTGACGCGGACCGCGGGCGCCCGGAGCGGGCCGAGGACCGACGTACGGCACCACCGGTCGTCGCTCACCACGTCGGATGTGACGACGGTTGACGGGCTCGCCGTGACCGCGTTGACCCGAGCGGTGGTGGAGGTCGCCGGTACGTCGTCCTTCGAAGCGGGTGTGGTGAGCGCCGATGCGGCCTTTCGGAGGTCCGACGTGAACGAGGATGAGTTGCGCCGGCTGCGCGAGGTGACGTGCAACGGTGGTCCGCGGATTCGTGCCGTGCTCGACTTCGCCGATCCGTTGTCCGAGTCTGTGGGCGAGACGCGGCTGCGGGTCCTCCTCCACAACGAGGGTCTGCCGGCACCGGCGCTTCAGGCGGAATTCGCCGATGCGGACGGCTTCGTCGGCCGGGTGGACTTCTGGTTCCCCGAGTACAACACCGTCGTCGAGTTCGACGGTCTGACGAAGTACGGCGACGGGTCGCCTGAGGTGCTGGTTCGGGAGAAGCTACGTGAGGACCGCCTCCGGGCACTGGGGCTGGAGGTCGTCCGGATCACCTGGGCGGACCTCGAACATCCGGCCCGCACTGCGATGCGCATCCGGCAGGCGTTCGACCGCGCCCGCCGTACCCCGCTGGCCGGCTGACAGCCCGCCGACTCCCGTCCCCGGCCCGCGCCTTTCGTGGGTTGGCGTCCGAGATGCAGGGTTTGCGCCCAGGATCTCGGGCGCAAACCCTGCAGCGGGGTGGTGGACCCACGAGAGGCGACTACCTGAACCGCGCGCAGAGGAAGTCGACGATCCGGTCCCGGGCCGGCTTCGCCTGCGGTACCAGGCCGGGCATGCTGATGAAGGCGTGCCCGGCCTTGTCGTACTCGCCGACCTCGACCGCGGTCCCGGCCGCGCGCAGTTCGTCGGCGTACACCCGCCCGTGGTCCGCGACCGGGTCGAGCACCGGGATGATCGCCAGCGTCGGCGGCAGGCCGGCCAGGTTGCCGGCGTACCGCGGCGACAACGACTGCGGATCGGTGCCCTCCGGTACGGCGAGGCGCCGGAAGAACTCGAGGCCCTCGCGGGTCAGCGTCGGCGTTTCCGGGTACTGCGCCACCGAGTCGTAGTCGAGCGCCGTCGCGGTCACGTCGACGCACGGGTTGACCAGCACCTGCGCCCGCAAGGACAGGCCCGCGCCCCGGGCGCGGAGCGCGGACAGCGCCGCCACCATCGACCCGGCGCTCTCGCCGGCGACCGCCACCCGGGTCGGGTCGATGCCCCAGTCCGCGGCGTTCTGGAACACGTGCCGCAGGACGTCCCAGCCGTCGTCGACGATCGCGGCCAGCGGGGTGTCGTGGTCCATCAGCCGGTGCTCGACGGACACCACCACGGCCGACACGCGGGCGGCGACGTGGCTGTTGATCCAGTCGCACTGCACCGCCGTACCGACGTAGCCGCCGCCGTGGACGTGCAGCACGAGCGGGAGCTTGCCCTGCCGGTGCGGGCGGTAGACGCGGACCCGGAGCGTGCGGTCGGCGAGCTGGACCTGCTGCCAGCCGATGGTCACGCCGCGGTGCGGGAAGCCGGTCAGCAGCGGGGCGAGGCGCGAGGTGACGATCCGGTTCGCGACCTCGCCGAACGCGGCCAGGTCCGCGGGCGACATCGTGCGGTAGTCGGGCTCCTTGCGGAGCGAGTAGACCAGGCGGACGCCCAGTGGCGGCTGGTGTGTCTGGTGCGGCTGGTGTGTCTTGGTGGTGGCGGCGGTCTTGAGCATCGGGCACCGTCCTGCGGTTTCGCTACGATTGGTATCGATACCGACGGTAGCATAACTAGGTAGGGTGGGCCTATGGCTTCCAGCACCCGGCCGCCCGGCCGGCCCCGGTCCAGCGTCGATACGGAGGTGTTCGCGGCGACGCTGCGGACGATCCACGAGCTCGGGTACACCCGGGCCACCGTCGACCGGATCGCCGCCGCCACCGGGATCGCGAAGACGACGATCTACCGCCGCTGGCCGTCGAAGGGCGCGCTGGTCACCGCGACCCTGGTGGACTCGTTCGGTCCGTTGCCGCTGACCGGGCAGGACCGCGACGCCGACGTCGCCGCCGCGATCCGGTACGGCGCCCGCGCGGTCGCCGAGCCCGGTGTCGCCGCGGCGTTCGCGGGGGTGTTCACCGACGCGATCGGGGATCCGGCGCTCCGCGAGATCCTCGCCACCCAGCTGCAGGACCCGTACCGCAAGGTCCTGATGGAGGCCCTCGGGCTGTCCGAGCAGCGGGTGCTGTTCGTCATCGACGTGGTGATCGGCACGCTGTTGCACCGGATGGGAATGACCGGCGAGCCGATGGTCGAGGCCGACGTCGAGGACCTGATCCGGATGCTGCAACGCGAACTGCGCTAGCTTTCCGGAACTTATTCGTCGCTGAGCGGCGGAAAAGTTCCGCGAAGCGGCGGTCAGGCGCCGATCGCGTCCAGTTCGGCCACGGCGTCCGCGGGGAGGACGAGGTCCCGGGCGGCGACGTTCTCGCGGAGGTGCTCCACCGACGACGTACCCGGGATGACCACGCTGGTCGTGGAGCGCTGCAGCAACCAGGCGAGCGCGACCTGCTGCGGGGTGGCGTCCAGGCGGGCGGCGACCTTCGCGAGGGTCTCCGACTGCAGCGGGCTGAACCCGCCGAGCGGGAAGAACGAGGCGAACGCGATGCCGTGCCCGGCGCAGTACTCGACGAGGTCGTCGTCCGCGCGGGTGACCAGGTTGTACAGGTTCTGCACGGTGACGAACGGCGCGATCGCGGCGGCTTCCCGGAGTTGCGGCATCGTGACCGCGCTCAGCCCGAGGTGCCGGATCAGCCCCTCCTGCTGGAGTTCGGCGAGCACCGTGTAGGGCTCGGCGATCGAGTCGTGGTTGCTTTCCTCGCGGGCCGCGGTGCGGAGGTTGACCACGTCGAGTACGTCGAGGCCGAGGTGCTCGAGGTTCTCGTGGACCTGCCGCTTCAGGTCGTCCGGTTCCAGCGCGACGTCCCACGAGCCCTCGGGCCCGCGCCGGGCGCCGACCTTGGTGACCAGATGCAGGTCGTCCGGGTACGGATGCAGCGCCTCCTTGATGATCTCGTTGACCACGGTCGGGCCGTAGAAGTCGCTGGTGTCGATGTGGGTGACGCCGAGCGCGACGGCCTCCCGCAGTACGGCGATCGCCTGGTCGCGGTCCTTCGGCGGTCCGAAGACCCCGGGGCCGGCCAGCTGCATCGCGCCGTACCCCATCCGGGTGATGGTGAGGTCGTCGGCAAGGGTGATGGTCGAATTCGTCATACCTCCACTGTTCGGCGTCGCGCGCGGAACAGGGAGTGCCTCGCCGTTCCTGGTAGTGGCAGGGCACAGGCTGTCGCGGCGTACCAGGTCTACCGTGGGCCTGTGGAGAACGCGCTGGGCGACTACCTGCGGGCGCGGCGCGAACAGGTCCGGCCCGAGGAGGCCGGGATCCGCAGCGCCGGGCTGCGTCGCGTCCCCGGGCTGCGCCGCGAAGAGGTCGCGATGCTCGCCGGGATCAGCGCCGACTACTACCTCCGCCTCGAGCAGGGCCGCGACCGGAACCCGTCGCCGCAGGTCCTCGAGGCGCTGGCCGACGTACTGCGGCTGGACGCGGACGCGCGGAACTACCTCCTCGGACTCGCCCAGCCGGGGCTGCACCCCCGGCCCCGGGCGGAGCAGGCGCCGGAGAGCATCGTCGAACTGATCGACGGGTGGCCGGACCATCCGGCGTACGTGCAGAACAAGTACACCGACGTGCTCGCGGTCAACCCGCTCTGCGCCGCGCTCTCCCCGAACTACCGGGTCGGCGTCAACCTGCTCACCGCTGTCCTGCTCGATCCGCGCGAACGCGAACTGCGCCGCGACTGGGAGGACCTGTCCGAGGAAGGTGTCGCGGCGCTGCGCTCCGAGCTCGGCCCGAACGTCGACGACCCGCGGCTGAAGGAACTCGTCGGCGACCTCTCGGTCCGCAGCGAGCGGTTCCGGCAGCTATGGGCGCGGCACGAGGTCCGCCCGCGGCGCGGCCGCCTCAGCCGGCTGACCCACCCGGAGGTCGGCGACCTCGACCTCCGCTCGGACAAGCTGACCGTGGGCGGCACCGACAACGTCACGCTGGTCGTCTTCCACGCGGTCCCCGGATCCCGGGACGCCGAATCGCTCGCGCTGCTCGGCAGCCTCGTCGCTAGGCCTGTCGAGCGAAGGCCCGAATGATCTCCGGGTACGCCGCGAACGCCGTACCGGTGTGGTCGACCGCGCCCATCGAATGCACCGTCACGTCTGCATCGCGCCGTCGGAGCGAGGCCGCGCAGGAGTCGGCGTTCGCGGCGACGACGTCGGTGTCCTTCGTGCCGCTGTACAGGTGTACCGGGACGCGCGGGGTCCAGTCCTGGCAGACCTGATCGGCCGCCTGGATCGCGCGCAGCAGCTTCCCGGTCGGGTGCTGCAACCGAGCGGCGAACCCAGGCGTGAGCAGCTTCTCGGGCGAATCCGGCAGGCCGGCGACGATCTCCTGGTCGGTGTGCGACCCGTCGAACAGGCCCTCGACGGTCGCCGCGTACGGCGGCTGGAACGCCTCGCGCGGGTCGCCGTACAGGCCGACCGTCCGGTTCCACGCGGTCACGAGGTAGGCCAGGTAGAACGTCGCGGTCGGCGGGATCACGCGGCCGTCGAAGGCTGCGGGCAGTTCCTCGCCGAGCAGGTCGTACGGGCCTGCGACCGCCCGGAGCGCGCCCAGTCGGAAGGGGCCGACCTCGCCGCGGCTCAGCGCACGGCCGAACGCCAGCGACGCGCGGCCGCCCTGCGAGAAGCCGGTGACGAGGACGTCGCGCTTGAAGGTCACGCCGTGCCTGGCGGCGAAGGTCCGGGCCGCCAGCAGCAGGTCGGCCGATGCTGACGTCTCGGTCTTCGTGTCGAGGTACGGGTGCGGTCCCGGGCCCAGGCCGAGCCCGAGGTAGTCGGGCGCCACGCCGACGAGGCCCTGGCCGGCGAACAGTGCCGTGACCAGGCGGTCCGTCGACAGATCGTCGACGGACGCGGCCGCCGCCTTGGTGGCGTTCGTCCCGTGCAGGTACTCCGTCACGGTCAGCGCGCCGCGGCGGCCGTCCGGGAGTACGACGATCCCGCTGGCTGTTGTCGGCCGGCCCTGCGCGTCCGTGGTGCGGTAGCTGAGGCGGTACGCCGTGACCGCGTACGCGGAGGTCGGCGCGCCGGGGAAGTCGGCTGCCGCCGCGTCGAGCTGAGCTGCTGTCAGCTGAGCGATCGGGGTGGCCGAGACGACCGTTCCGTGCCGTCCGACGACTGTGGAGTGTGCAGGGTGGTTCACTGCACCGAAAGCAGCTGCCGGGTAGGCGAGCAGCGCGGCGGTGGCGAGGGTGGCGGCGACGGTCTTGGTCAGGCGTGAAGTCATAGGCCAAGCCAACCGTCGCGCGCCGCCCTCCAGAAGGGTGCGAGATCCCGAACCGGGGTGGGGATTTCCCTACCGTCGTCCGGCTCGGACGCGGCGGATCCGTACTCCCGCCGCGTGGTTACGGAGGTGACCTACCGCCAACATGTCGTCGCGCTCGTCGCCAACGACATCGTCAACGACAGCAGAGTTCTGAAGGAAGCGGCAGCGCTCGCCGACCTGACCGTCGGCGCTCGCCGCGGTCGGCTTCGGCTGCTCGGTCACCGGACGCGCCGGCTCGTCTTCACCGGAGCCCGCGCCGGCGGACTGCTGATCCGCCAGCAGAACCGCGTGTTCAAGCTCGGCTGGCGGGTCTGGGACGGTGTCGTCGCGCGGACCTCCTGGGGCGTGAGCTGGCCCGGAGTCGTCCCGGAGGCCTTCGACTACGAGACGATCTTCGGAGACTTCTCGACCGGCTCGCACCGGACGTCGTGCATGCCCACGACATGCACGTCATCGGGATCGCCGTACGCGCCGCTTCGTCGCCGCCTGGGCGCGGCACGAGCGGGACTATCTGTCGGCCGTCGACCGGGTGATCACGGTCAGCCCGGCGATCGCGCAGCGTCTGCGGCAGGAGCACGCGCTCGACCGGATGCCGGAGGTCGTGCTCAACATCCCGGACGTCCGGGACGGGGAATCGATCGAGGACGACATCCGCAGTCGCGCCGGGCTGCCGGCCGACGTCCCGCTGCTCGTCTACAGCGGCATCATCCCGATGCTGCCGGCGCCGAACCACCAGATGGCGCTGCCGAACAAGCTCTTCGAGTACAGCTTGAGCCGCAAGGACAGCTACCGGCTCGGCGAGCCCGCCTTTCGCCAGGAGATCGCGTGGAGCGCGCAGGCGGCCAAGCTGCGGACGCTGTACGGCGAACTCTTCGACCGGGACCTGACCGCTGGAGCACCCGCGGACCCGAGCGACTACGAGCGGGTGAGCAAGCTGCTGTAGAGCTGCACGGTCTGCTGAGCGACGGCGTCCCAGCCGAACTGCGAGACCGCCCGCTCCCGGCCGGCCTTGCCCATCGCCGCGGCCTTCGCGGGGTCGTCGACGAGGGCGTTGATGCCGTCGGCCAGGCCGCGTTCGAACGTGTCGGTGTCGGTCTCGTCGTACGGGACCAGGATGCCGGTGACGCCGTCGTCGACGACCTCGGGAATGCCGCCGACGGCGCTCGCGACGACCGCGGTCTCGCAGGCCATCGCCTCCAGGTTCACGATCCCGAGCGGCTCGTAGATCGACGGGCAGCAGAACGCCAGCGCATGCGTCAGGACCTGCCGGACCTCCTCGCGCGGCAGCATCTCCGACACCACGAACACGCCGTCGCGGGCCATCCGCAGGTCCTCGATCAACGCGTCGGTCTCCGCCTTCAGCTCGACCGTGTCGGCCGCGCCGGCCAGCAGCACGAGCTGCACGGACGGGTCCAGCCGGAGGCCGGCGCGGAGCAGGTGCGGTACGCCCTTCTGCCGGGTGATCCGGCCGACGAACGTCACGTACGGGCGGTTCAGGTCGACGCCCAGCCGCTCGAGCACGTGCGTCGCCGGATCCGGGTGGTAGAAGTCGGCGTCGATCCCGTTGGAGATCACATGGACGCGAGCCGGGTCGACGGACGGGTAGCAGTCGAGTACGTCGGTACGCATCCCGCGGCTGACCGCGACGACCGCGTCGGCGGCCTCGTACGCGGTCCGTTCCGCCCAGCTGGACAGCCGGTACCCGCCGCCGAGCTGCTCGGCCTTCCACGGGCGCCGCGGCTCCAGCGAATGCGCGGTCACGACATGCGGTACGTCGTACAGCAGCTTCGCCCAGTGGCCGGCCATGTTCGCGTACCAGGTGTGCGAGTGGACGAGCTGTGCGTCGCCGACCGCCGCGGTCATGGTCAGGTCCGTGGACAGGATCCGCAGCGCCGCGTTCGCGGTCGGCATCCGCGGGTCGTCCTCGGAGTGCGCGGTGGCGCCCTGGCGGGGCTCGCCCATGCAGTGCACGTCCACGTCGATCAGCCGGCGCAGCTCGCGGACCAGGAAGTCCACATGCACCCCGGCACCGCCGTACACGTCCGGTGGAAACTCACGCGTCAGGATGGCGACCTTCATACCGCCCGACGATAAGTCATCAACCGGCGTGTGTCGGCACCCAGAAGCGCAGCTTTCCGTGTCGTTCGTCTTCCAGTTCGCCACCAGCTGCCTCGATGACCTTGCGCGACCCGGTGTTGTCCACGTCGCAGGTGACCAGCGCGGAGTCGATCCCGAGGGCACCGGCGATCGGCAGCGACTGGGCGAGCATCTGGGTCGCGTACCCGCGGCGGCGCGCGGACGGCCGGACGCAGTACCCGATGTGCCCGCCGACCTCGGTCAGCGGCGGCGTCAGCTCGTGCCGGATCGAGAGCCGGCCGAGGAACTCGATCCCGTCCACGAACCACAGCACGGTCTGGTGCACGATGCCCGGCGGCAGCACGGTCTCCGGCTCCGCCTCGAGCCGGATCCCGGCGACCAGCCGGGCGAACTCGGCCGGGTCCGCGGCCTGCTCGCGGGTCCAGTCCTCCTCGGCGCCGGCAGCGTGCGCGCGGGCACCCATCCACCGTTCCTGCTCTGGACCGAGCTCGTCCCAGGCAGCGAGGAACGAACGGTGAACGGCAACGGTCGGAACGACGAGGATCGGCATCCTCCCAGTGTCGCGACACTCGCAACCGCTTATGCACCGGGGGATCGAGAGCTAAGGTGCGGACATGGCAAAGGCGCCCAGAGTTCTCGGAATCGTGCTGGCCGGTGGCGAGGGGAAGCGGCTGATGCCGCTGACGGCGGACCGGGCCAAACCGGCCGTGCCGTTCGGCGGCAGCTATCGGCTGATCGACTTCGTGCTGTCGAATTTGGTCAATGCCGGCTATCGAAATCTCTGCGTGCTGACCCAGTACAAGTCGCATTCGCTCGACCGGCACGTGACGCTGACCTGGCGGATGTCCACCTTCCTCGGCAACTACGTGACCTGCGTCCCGGCCCAGCAGCGGCTCGGCCCGCAGTGGTACCAGGGCAGCGCGGACGCGATCTACCAGTCGATGAACCTGATCAACGACGCGGACCCGGAGTACATCGTGGTCTTCGGCGCCGACCACGTGTACCGGATGGACGCGTCCCAGATGGTGGCCGCGCACATCGAGCGCGGGAACGGCGTGACCGTGGCCGGGATCCGGGTGCCGCGGGTGGACGCGACCGAGTTCGGCGTGATCAGGACCGCCGCCGACGGGCACCTGATCGAGGAGTTCCTGGAGAAGCCGGCCGACCCGCCCGGGCTGCCGGACTCGCCGGACGAGACGTTCGCGTCGATGGGCAACTACGTGTTCAGCCGCGACGTGCTGGTCGAGGCGCTCCGCAAGGACGCCGCGAACCCGGCGTCGCGGCACGACATGGGCGGCGACATCGTCCCGATGCTCGTTGCCGAGGGCAAGGCCGGGGTGTACGACTTCCAGGAGAACGACGTACCGGGCGCGCTGGACCGGGACCGGTCGTACTGGCGCGACGTCGGGTCGCTGGACTCGTACCACGAGGCGCACATGGACCTGGTGTCGATCCAGCCGGTGTTCAACCTGTACAACAACGAGTGGCCGATCTTCACCTCGCACCCGCAGCTGCCGGGCGCGAAGTTCACCGACGACGCGACCGTCGGCGAGTCGATCGTCTGCCAGGGCTCGATCGTGTCCGGTGCGCACGTCGACCACTCGGTGCTCGGGTCGAACGTGATCGTCAGCGCCGGCGCCGACCTGCAGAACTGCGTGATCATGGACAACTGCAAGATCGGCCGCGACGTCGTGCTGAAGAACGTGATCCTGGACAAGAACATCGTGGTCCCGGACGGTACCGAGATCGGCGTCGACCCGGACTACGACCGGCAGCGCGGGTTCACCGTCTCCAAGGGCGGCGTCACGGTGCTCGGCAAGGGCCAGGTGATCGAAGCGGCCGTTGCCCCGGCGGCGGAGGTCGCTGAGGCGTGACGCTCTCCGAGGCGGGTGCGCGGGAACTCGATGCGGCCGACCCGGGGCATCGGGAGCTGTTCGACGTACCGCCGGCGCAGGGTGGCGACTATCCGGAGGTCGCGTACTTCGCCGGGAACTCGCTCGGCCTGCGCCCGAAGGCGGTGCGGACCGAGCTGCTCGAGGACCTGGACGCGTGGGCCGCGCTCGGCGTCGAGGGGCACCTGGACGCGGCCCGGCCGTGGTTGCCGTACCACGAACTGCTGACCGGCCCCGCCGCGCGGCTGGTCGGTGCGCTGCCGAGCGAGACCGTCGTGATGAACTCGCTGACCGTCAACCTGCACCTGCTGATGGTGTCGTTCTACCGGCCGACCCGGTCGCGGCACCGGATCGTGATCGAGGACGCGGCGTTCCCGTCGGACAGTTACGCGGTCCGCTCGCAGGTCCGGTTCCACGGGTACGACCCGGAGGAGGCCGTCATCCGGCTGCGTCCGCGACCCGGTGAGGACAGCCTGCGTACGGCGGATGTCGTCAAGCAGCTCGGCGGCGACGTGGCGCTCGTCCTGCTCGGCGGCGTGAACTACCTGACCGGCGAGTTGATGGACATCCCCACGATCACGAAGGCCGGGCACGCGGCCGGGGCGGTCGTCGGGTGGGACCTCGCGCACGCGGCCGGGAACGTCCCGTTGGCCTTGCACGACTGGGATGTGGACTTCGCGGCCTGGTGCTCGTACAAGTATCTGAACTCCGGGCCGGGCGCGCTGGCCGGAGCGTTCGTGCACGAGCGGCATCTCGGCGGGGACGTGCCGCGGTTCGAGGGCTGGTGGAGTACGGAGGCGGCGACCCGGTTCGAGATGACACCCGAGTCGCGGCCACCGGCGACCGCGGACGCGTGGCAGGTGTCGAACCCGCCGATCTTCTCGATGAGCCCGGTGCGGACGTCCCTGGAGCTGTTCGACAAGGTCGGTATCGGCGTACTGCGGGAGCGCAGCGTGCGGTTGACCGGCTGCCTGGCGGAGCTGCTCGCCGGCTTCGAGGTGATCACGCCGAGCGATCCGGCGCGGCGGGGCGCGCAGTTGTCGGTGCGGGTCCCGGGTGGTGCCGGTGCGTTGTCGCGGCGGCTACGGTTCGAGTACGGCGTGATCGCGGACGCACGGGAGCCCGACGTCCTGCGACTGGCGCCGGTGCCGCTGTATTCGACGTACCACGACTGCTGGCGGGCCGCCGGCGCGTTGACCGAGGTGATCGGATGAAGGTCGCGATCGTCGGAGCCGGGCTGACCGGGTCCCTGCTGGCCTGCTACCTGGCGCGGCGCGGGCTGTCCGTGACGCTGTACGAACGGCGCGCGGATCCGCGGGTGGCCGAGGTCGAGCGCGGGCGGTCGATCAACCTGGCGATCTCCGAACGCGGGCTGGACGCGCTGCGGCGGATCGGGCTCGTCGACCAGGTGATGGCGGACGCGCTGCCGATGAAGGGCCGGATGATCCATCCGGTGACCGGCCCGCTGGACTTCCAGGCGTACTCGGCGTCCGGGGAGCGGGCGATCAACTCGATCAGCCGGGGTGCGCTGAACAACGCGTTGCTGTCCGCGGCGTCGGCTGCTCCTGGTGTGACCGTGTCGTTCGAGCATCGCCTGGTCGAGTTGGACTCGGCCGCGGGTGAGTTGGTGTTCGCGACGCCCGCGGGGAAGGTGTCGGCGTCGGCCGATGTGGTGCTGGGCGCTGATGGTGCGGGGTCCGCCGTACGGGAGCAACTGCTTGCCGAGGGCATCGTTGCGGAGAACGTCGAGTTCCTGGACTACGGGTACAAGGAGCTGTCGATCCCGAGCGTCGACGGGAAGTTCGCGCTGGATCCGGGGGCGTTGCACATCTGGCCGCGCGGTACGTCGATGATGATCGCGCTGCCGAACCCGGACCGTTCGTTCACCTGCACGCTGTTCTGGCCGGCCGGGTCCTTCGACGCGCTGACCACGGCGTCCGGGATCGCGGCGTACTTCCGGGAGAACTATCCGGATCTGTTGCCGCTGGCCCCTGATCTGGTGGACGACTACCTGAACAACCCGGTCGGCGTGCTCGGCACCGTCCACACGCTGCCGTGGCAGGCGCACGGCCGGACGGCGCTGCTCGGCGACGCGGCGCACGCGATCGTCCCGTTCTACGGCCAGGGCGCGAACTGCGCGTTCGAGGACGTGGTCGAGCTGGACCGCTGCCTGGACGACACCGGCGGCTCCTGGGCCCGCGCGCTGCCGCTCTTCGAGGCGCGCCGCCGGGAAAACACCGAGGCGATCGCGGAGATGGCCCTCGCGAACTTCGTCGAGATGCGCGACAAG
The DNA here is from genome assembly GCF_054189145.1 of Kribbella sp. WER1. Lineage (NCBI taxonomy): Bacteria > Bacillati > Actinomycetota > Actinomycetes > Propionibacteriales > Kribbellaceae > Kribbella > Kribbella sp. WER1. The sequence continues at coordinate 6,459,807 of NZ_CM135186.1, forward strand.
GTGGCATCCCCGGTCTTCCGGCTCCAGAAACAACTGGAACACACCCTCGAACGCCTCTTCCCGGGCAGGTACGTCTCCCGCTACGAGCTGGTCTCCTTCACCACCACGCCGTACGCCGAAGTCCAGTACCGAGTCCGGCGCCAGCACCAGATCCTCGGCGCCGGGGTGGCCACCGTCGCCGCAGCCCTCCTCACCCTCGCCCGCCGGAAGCGCCCCCGATGACCCCGCCACCCCACCCCGCCCGGCCACTTCCCCCACGAGGGGATATCCCTTGGTGTTGTGGGTTCTCCCCTCGTATAACAGGGGAGAAGCCACAACACCGGCGGATATCCCCTCGTGGGGTGTGGGGAGGTGGGCAGGCGTGACGTTGTGGTCGGATGAGCTGTTGACCGGGCAACCGTCGTCTGTCGGGGTGCTGCGGCACTTCGTGGGCGGTGCGTTCGTGGAGAGCGCGGGGAGGTTCGCGAAGGTTTCGCCGGTGACGGGGGAGCAGCTCTTCGAGGTGTGCGAGGCCGACGAGGAGACCGTGGACGCGGCGGTGGGCGCTGCGCGGGCGGCGTTGCGGGGCCCTTGGGGGCGGATGAGCGAGCAGGAGCGGGCCGTCGTACTGCGGCGGGTCGCGGACGGGTTGGAGCGGCGGTTCGAGGACCTGGTGGCGGCGGAGGTGGGCGACACCGGGAAGTCGATCGGGCAGGCGCGGACGCTGGACATCCCGCGCGGCGCGGCGAACTTCCGGGCGTTCGCGGACTTCGCGACGACGGTGCCGGCCGAGTCGTACACGACCATTCTCCCGGACGGGCGGCGGGCGCTCAACTACGCCGTACGGAAACCCGTCGGCGTCGTCGCGATCGTCGTACCGTGGAACCTTCCGTTGCTGCTGCTCACCTGGAAGGTCGCGCCGGCGCTTGCCTGCGGCAACACCGTGGTCGTGAAGCCGTCCGAGGAGACGCCGTCGTCGGCGACCGTCCTCGCCGAGGTGATCGCCGAGGCCGGCGTACCCGACGGCGTCTTCAACCTCGTGCACGGCTTCGGCCCGTCGTCGGCGGGCGAGTACCTGACCGCCCATCCCGGCGTCGACGCGATCACCTTCACCGGCGAGTCCGCCACCGGTACCGCGATCGCCAAGGTCGCCGCGGACCGCGTCAAGGCCGTCTCCTTCGAACTCGGCGGCAAGAACGCCGGCCTGATCTTCGCCGACGCCGACCTGGACGCGGCCGTCGAAGGCTCCGTCCGCTCGGTCTTCACCAACGGCGGCCAGGTCTGCCTCTGCACCGAACGCCTGTACGTCGAACGCCCGGTCTTCGACGCCTTCACGTCGCGCCTGGCCGCCCGCGCCGCCGAACTGAGCTACGGCTGGCCAGCCGACGAGGCCACCACGAACATGCCGCTGATCTCGCGACAACACCGCGACAAGGTGCTGTCGTACTACGATCTCGCCCGCCGCGAGGGCGCCGAGGTGCTCACCGGTGGCGGCGTACCGACATTCGGAGATGCCCGCGACGGCGGCAATTACATCCAGCCGACGGTGGTGACCGGCCTGTCTCCCGCAACCCGAACCAACCGCGAAGAGATCTTCGGCCCGATCGGCCATATCGCCCCCTTCGACACCGAAGACGAAGCCTTCGCCCTCGCCAACGACTCCGACTACGGCCTCGCCGCCACCGTCTGGACCCGCGACGTCGGCCGCGCCCACCGTGCCGGCGGCGCCTTGGACGTCGGCCTCTGCTGGGTCAACACCTGGTTCCTCCGCGACCTCCGCACCCCCTTCGGCGGCGTGAAGGTGTCCGGCGTCGGTCGGGAAGGCGGCCGCCATTCGGTGGACTTCTACACCGAGATCACCAATATCTGCGTGGAGCTGTCATGACCGTCGTACCTGGGAAAGCGGTGCCGCGGGGGCGGTTCCCGCACGTGAAGGTGAGCGGCGGGTTCGCGTTCGTGTCGGGGACGTCGAGCCGGCAGCCGGACAACTCGATCGCGGGGGCGGCGGTGGACGAGTTGGGGACGGCGTCGCTGGACATCCGGGTGCAGACGCGGGCCGTGCTGGAGAACCTGCGGGACATCCTCGACGCGGTCGGGGCGGGGCTCGAGGATCTGGTCAGCGTGACGACGTACCTGGTGTCGATGAACGACTTCGGAGGGTACAACGAGGTGTACGGCGAGTACTTCGACGAGACCGGGCCCGCGCGGACCACGGTCGCGGTGCATCAGCTGCCGCATCCCCAGCTGCTGATCGAGATCCAAGCGGTTGCGGCCGTCCCACAAGGACACAGTCCGCAGCCTTCGAAGGAGGAATAGGTCATGGCGAACCTGGAGTCGACGAACTTTCCGCAGTGGATCGAGGACAACAGGCACCTGCTGAAGCCGCCGGTCGGCAACAAGCAGATGTTTCCGACGGGGGACGACTTCATCACGATGGTCGTCGGCGGCCCGAACCAGCGCACCGACTTCCACGTCGACCCGTACGAGGAGTTCTTCTACCAGATCAAAGGCACGATGCACGTCGACGTGATGACCGACGACGGGCCGGCCCGGGTGGACATCAACGAGGGCGAGATGTGGATGCTGCCGCGCAGCATGCCGCACTCGCCGCAGCGTGACGCGGACTCGATCGGCCTGGTGATCGAGCGGGTCCGCGAGCAGGGCACGCTGGAGAAGTTCCGCTGGTACTGCGCGAACTGCAACGGCATCGTGCACGAGGTCGAGCTGCAGGTGAACGACATCGTCGAGGACCTGCCGCCGGTGTTCAAGGCGTTCTACGAGAGCGAGGAAGCCCGCACCTGCCCGGCCTGCGGCACGGTGCACCCGGGTAAATGACGGTCGACGTCCACACCCATCTGGTCCCGCACGGCTGGCCGGATCTCGCCGCGGCCTGTGGCGGGGACGGCTGGCCGTGGCTGCGGATCGACTCCGAGCGGGCCGCGATGATCATGGTCGGCCAGACCGAGTTCCGGCCGATCGGGCCGCAGGCCTGGGATCCGGCGGTCCGGCGTACCGACATGGATGCCGACGGCATCGATCTGCAGGTGGTGTCGCCGACACCGGTGTTCTTCGGCTACGAGCGGCCCGCCCGGCAGGCGGTGAAGCTGGCGGAGATCTTCAACGACCTGACGCTGCGGACGCTGGCGGACGATCCGAGGTTCGTACCGTTCTGCCAGGTCCCGTTGCAGGACCCGGACCTGGCGTGCGCCGAGCTCGACCGGGCGCGCGCGGCCGGGCACGTCGGCGTCGAGATCGGCAACCACGTCGGCGACAAGGACCTCGACGACGCCGGGATCGTTGCCTTCCTCAAGCACTGCGCCGAGACCGGTACGCCGGTGCTCGTGCATCCGTGGGACATGCCGGGCGGCCCGCGGCTGGATCGGTGGATGGCCCGCTGGCTGACCGGGATGCCCGCCGAGACGCATCTGTCGCTGCTCGCGATGATCCTCGGCGGGGCATTCGACGCGCTGCCCCGGTCGCTGCGGATCTGTTTCGCCCACGGGGGCGGGAGTTTCGCGTTCTGGCTCGGCCGGCTGGACAACGCCTGGCACCGGCGCGGCGACATCGTCCGCGGTTGCTCAGAGCATCCACCGTCGACGTACCTGGACCGGATCCTGGTCGACACGGTGGTGTTCGAATCAGCGCCTTTGCGGCTACTTGTCGATACCTTGGGGGAAGACCGCGTGCTGGTCGGCAGTGACTATCCCTATCCACTGGGTGAGCGGCCGGTCGGGGAGGTGGTACGGAAGTCCGGCTTCCTGACCGCGGAACAGCAGCACAAGCTGCTGACGGCCAACGCCCTGCACTATCTCGGGAGGTCGGATGAGTGAGGACCGGTCGGTACTGTCGCGCAAGGCGCCCGAGCCCGACCAGGAGTTGCGGTACGGCGACCACGCGGACCAGGTGATCGACTACTGGCACGCGAAGGACTACCGCCCGCTGGTCGTGTTCATCCACGGCGGCTTCTGGCGGCCGCAGTACGACCGTGTGCACGCCCGCTCGCTCGGCGCGGCCCTGTCCGACCTCGGCTGGCCCGTCCTGCTGCTGGAATACCGCCGCGAGCCCGGCAACCCGGACGCCGCCACGGCTGACGTCCGTACGGCGCTGGACGCGCTACCGGACCTCGTGGACGTCCAGGCGGGGTACGTACTCATGGGCCACTCCGCCGGCGGCCAACTGGCCCTGTGGGCCGCAGCCACGTTCAACCCGGTCCGCCTGCGCGGTGTGGTCGCCCTGGCCCCCGTGGCCGACCTACTGATGGCCGACCAGCAAAAGCTCGACAAGGGGGCCGTCCAGGACTTCATCGGCGGCGGCGTCCGCAACGACCTGGACCCGGTGCACCTGCCCGCACCGATAGCTCCCGTAACCCTCCTGCACGGCGTCAACGACTCCGTAGTACCGATCTCCCTCACCGAGTCGTACTACAGCGCCCACCCCACGTCTCACTTCCACCGAGTCGAGGCCTGCGGCCACTACGAACTGATCGACCCCCAGTCCGACCCCTGGCACGAAGTCACCACCGAACTAACCCGCCTGACCAGCTGAGGCTTACTTCAGGCGTTTGGCGGCGGTGAGGAGGCCTTCGGAGGTGGGGAGGAGGGCGGAGACCAGATCGTCGTCGTCGCGGACGGCGCGGATCAGGTCGCGGAGGGCCATGGTGTCGGGGTCGCGGCGGGACGGGTCGGCGAGTTTGCCGGCGGTGAGGATGCCGGCGAACGCGACCATGCCGCCGGGGCGGAGCAGCCGGAGGGCTTCGTGCAGGTACGCCGTGTTCTCGCGGCGGTCGGCGTCGCAGAAGACCAGGTCGTAGTGGCCGTCGGTGAGCCGGGTGACGACGTCCAGGCCGGCGCCCGCGATCAGCCGGAAGCGGTTCGACGCGACGCCCGCGTCGAGGAACGTCTTGCGGGCCAGCCGCTGGTTCTCGGCGTCGATGTCGACGGTGGTGAGGGTGCCGTCGCGGCGCATCCCGCGGAGCAGCGCGAGACCGGAGACGCCGGTGCCGGTGCCGATCTCGACGACCGCCTTCGCGCCGGTGCCGGCGGCCAGCAGGCTCAGCGCGGCGGCCGTGCCAGGGCCGATCGGGACGACACCGCTGTCCGCGGCGCTCGCCCGCGCACCGGTGACGACTTCGTCCTCACCGGTGTAGTCCTCGGCGTAAGCCCAGGACGTCGGGTCGATGCCGGTGGCGATGGCGTCCTCCCAGTGGTCGGCTGCGTGATGTGCGGCTGCGGTACCCATGCTGAACCGAAGCCTAGCGGTTGGCGGTGCGCTTTCCGTGCTGCACGCGCGGAGGTTGCGCAGTCCTGCTCATAACGGGCTTGCCATGATCAGATATGATCGTCTCATCGAGACGTGGCTCACCCTGTGAGGGAGGTGTGTTGAGTTGAGGTCAGGCCCGGATGACGTCGATGCCGGCTTCTTTGAAGACCGCCAGCTGGCTGTCGTCGGCCTGGGCGTCGGTGACCAGGGTGTCGATCTCGCTCAGCTCGCAGATCCGCGCGAAGGCACGCTGCCCGAGCTTGGACGAGTCGGCCACCACGACCACCTTCGCGGCCCGGCTGACGATCAGCTGGTTGATGTTCGCCTCGCCCTCGTGATGGGCGGTCGCGCCGGTCTCGTCGATCCCGTCGACGCCGATGAACGCGATGTCCAGCGACAGGTCGGACAGGATCCGGTGCGACAGCGGCCCGATCATCTCGTAGGACTGCGGCCGCGCGACGCCGCCGGTCAGCACCATCTTCACGTGCGGCCGGACGATCAGCTCGTTGGCGATGTTCAGCGCGTTGGTGACCAGCGTGAAGGCCGGCTCCCCGTGCTCCGCGGACAGCTCCGGCCGGGTGGCCAGCGTCCGCGCCACCTCGGAGATCGTGGTGCCGCCGTTCATCCCGATCACCATGCCGCGGCGGACCAGCGTGGCCGCCGCCTGCGCGATCCGCTGCTTCTCGGACGCGAAACGCGCAGTCTTGTAGCGCAGCGGCAGGTCGTACGACACCGCGTTGGCCACCGCGCCGCCGCGGGTCCGGGTGAGGAGCTGCTGCTTGCCGAGATGGTCCAGGTCACGCCTGATCGTGGCTGCGGACACATGCAACTGCTCGGCGAGCTCGTCGACGTCGATGGCGCCCTTCTCGGCGAGCGACTCGAGCAAGGTGTTGAGGCGTTCATAACGCTTCACCCGGGGCTCCTCCTTCACACAATCGGTCAGCCGGATGGCGGCTGGTTGGCACCATTCGATCACGTTCGAGCAGTTTCGACCATGACAAGTGCGGAGACGACATGACCCAAGAGCCATTTGTGAGCACTGAGATCGCTACTCAGCCGGACCTCTGGCGACAGGTCTCGGAGGGTTTCGCGCAGTACGGCGGTGCACTTCCGAAGGCCGGCCAGCGGGTCGCGGCCGTCGGCTGCGGCACCTCCTGGTTCATGGCGATGGCGTACGCCGCGCTCCGTGAGGACCTCGGCCAGGGCGAGACCGACGCCTTCGCCGGCTCGGAGTTCCCGGCGGACCGGACGTACGACGCGATCGTGGTGATCAGCCGCTCCGGCACCACTACCGAGGTACTGGACCTGATCCGCGACACCGACCTGCCGACGGTGGCGATCACCGCGACGCCGGGCACGCCGATCTTCGACCTGGCCGACCAGACGATCCTGCTCGAGTTCGCCGACGAGCAGTCCGTCGTGCAGACCCGGTTCGCGACCACGACGCTGGCGCTGCTCCGCGCGTCACTCGGCGAGGACCTGTCGAAGGCCGCCGCGGACGCTCAGACCGCGCTGACCGTCGACGTCGACGAGCTCGCCAAGCTCGAGCAGGTGACGTACGTCGGCACCCGCTGGACCGTCGGCCTCGCTCACGAGGCCGCGCTGAAGCAGCGGGAGGCCGCGTCGGCGTGGACCGAGGCGTACCCGGCGATGGACTACCGGCACGGCCCGATCGCGATCGCGCAGCCCGGGCGTGGCGTCTGGATCTTCGGCGACGCCCCGGCCGGCCTGATCGACGACGTCAAGGCCACCGGCGCGACGATCGTCCAGCACGCCGACCTGGACCCGATGGCGTCGCTGGTCGTCGCGCAGCGGGTCGCCGTCGCGAAGTCGCTCGCCCTCGGCCTGAACCCGGACCAGCCGCGCAGCCTCTCCCGCTCGGTCATCCTCGACGATCAGCAGTAGATCCGCCCGAACAGCGAGAACAGCGTCGTCGCCGGATCGGTGCCCGGCACCGGGTTGTACGACAGCGTGGTGCGGATCGTCGTACCGTGCAGCGAGTACGTCGTGTACCCGAGGAGCTCGCCGCTGTGGCCCTCGACCGCCGTACCGCACGGCAGGTGGAAGCGCTGCAGGCCGAGGCCGTAGTCGAAGAGCGGGGTTGCGGAGACGTAGCCCCGCATCTGGCCGAGTGCCGCCGGGCTGAGCAGCCGGCCGCCGAGCAGCGCATCGAAGAACCTGTTCAGGTCGTAGGTCGTGGAGATCATCTCGCCGGCGGCGCCGTCGAGGGACGGGTTCATCAGCGTCGCGTCGACGAGCCGACCGTCGGCCTCGGCGTACCCCTGGGCGTGCGGCTGGGGGAGACCGGGCCGGTCGCCGGGGACGCTCGTCCGGGTCAGGTGCAGCGGTTCGAGGAGGCGGCTGCGGATCTCCGCGCCGTACGGGTGGCCGGTCAGCTTCTCGATCAGCAGGCCGGCGATGACGTAGTTGGTGTTGGAGTAATGCCAGCCGGCGCCGGGCGCGAAGTACGGCGGATGCTGGAAGGCGACGGCGAGGAGTTGCTCCGGTTCGTAGTGCCGAAAGCGGTCGGCGCCACGCCGGCGATTCGTCGAGTACCCGGCGTCGTGGGCGTAGTCGTAGATGCCGCTGGTGTGGTTGAGCAACTGGCGGACGGTGATCCGCCCGCCGTCCGGGACCAGCCCGGGCAGGTAGCGGTCGATCGGCTTGTCGAGCTGGACACGGCCCTCGTCGACCAGTTGCAGTACGACGGTGGCGACGAACGTCTTGGTGACGCTGCCGATCCGGAAGTACCCGGACGGTACGGCGGCGCCGGCTGCGGCGCGGGTCCCGTCGACGACGAGCAGCGCGGCGGACGCCGTCCCGTCGGTGACCAGGTGGCGGAGTTCGGCGGCCGGGAAATTGGGGCCGGAGGCAATCATCAGGGTGGTGAGAGTGGCGGCGAGAGCGTTCATGCCGAGAGGCCAGGGCGGCGCTGACCCTTGCCGGTATGGGGCTTTCCGCCGGATCGGCCGGGGGACGGCCCCACCCTCGACAGCCCGCCGAGGCCCGCGGCGACGACCAGGCCGACGCCCACGATGACCAGCGCGAAACGGGTTCCTGTGACCGGGACGAGGAGGCCCGCAGCGGCCTGGCCGAGAGCCGACGAACCGACGCGGAGACTGGCGGCGGTGGTGCTCACCCGGCCCTGGAGCTCCAGCGGGCTGTACTGCTGGCGGGCCGCGAACATCGCCGGCAGCGTCGGACCTTCGGCGAGTCCGGCGACGACGGCGAGTGCGACCAGCAGTGCGAACGAGTGCGCGAGCGGCCAGGTCGTGAGGATGAGTCCGTACGCCGCGACCGAGAGCATCACGACGTACTCCGGCCGCAGTTTCAGGCGGCTGAGCAGCAGGGCCGTGGTGACGCTGCCGATCTCGACGGCCGTCCACAGGTAGCCCGCGGCGGCTCGCGGCCGGCCGAGGGACGGCATGTGCAACGGCAGCGCGATCAGCAGGATGCCGGTGCAGCCCATCAGCAGCGTGGTCGTCACGGTCGAGGCGCGCAGCGGCGGCGTCCGGACGAGGTGCCGGAGGCCGCCGACCACCGACGCGAGGAACGGTTCGCCGGAGGCGCCGACCGGTGGGAGAGCCGGCAGCCGGGTGATCGCGACGATGCTGAGGACGGCGGCGCCGACGATCACCACGACGGCCGCGTCGACCGAGACGGCGGCGGCGAGCGTGGCCGCGGTGGCCGGGCCGGCGATCGCGGCGGTACTGAAGCTGACCGACTCGAAGGCGTTCGCCCGGGCCAGGCGCTGCGGGCGGAACAGGCTCGGCAGCATGCTGGTGAAGCCGCCGCTGACCATCGGCAGCGTCGCGCCGCCGACCGCGGCGAGTGCGGGCGCCATCCAGTTGGCCTGCTGTCCGACGACCAGCAGCAGGACGAGCATGACGACCGCGAGCGTCGCCTGGTTGACCGCCAGCGCGCTGCGGCGGTGCGACGTACGGTCCAGCCAGGCACCGAGCAGGGGACCGGTGACGATCGCGGGGAGCGCGTACGCGGCGCCGGTGAGGCCGGCGAGCGCCGGGCTGTCGGTACGGTCCAGGACCAGCAGGACGAGCGTGAACGCGACCATTTCGTCGGCGAACCGGGCCAGCGTCGCCGCGAGGTAGTAGCTGGGCACGCCGGCCTCCAAGTAACGCAATAAGTGCTGTTACGCGTTACGCTAACAAAGGCGTTACGGGAGGAGTCCAGTGGAAATTCAGTCCCCGGACCGGCTGATCCGGCTGGCCGTCGACCTGGTCAACCTGCGGGAGTTGCCAGGTCCGGCCGAGCTGCACGCGTTCCTGCTCGCCCACGGTGAGCCCGAGCCGGTCGCGGTCGACGCGGCCGATGTCGCCGGCGTCCTCACGGTCCGTGAGGCGTTACGGCCAGTGTTCGAGGGCGACCCGGCACAGGGCGCGCGGGTGCTGAACGAGTTGCTCGAGCGGTACGCCGTACGCCCGTACCTCTCGGATCACGACGGGACGCCGTGGCACGTGCACGTGGCGAAGCCGGAGGCGTCCTGGGCGGACTGGCTGGCGGCGACCACCGCGCTCGGGCTGGCGACGTTCGCGGCTGGCCACGGCTTTGAGGCGCTGGGGGTCTGCTCGGCGGCCGGGTGCGCCCGCGTCTTCGCGAACACGGCCCTCAATCGGCCCCGGCGGTTCTGTTCGCCGCGGTGTGCGACGCGTACCCGAGTCGCTACGCACCGCGCTCGCCACGCCTGAATCGGCGTCGAGCCCAAATCGTTGCGAAACCAGTTTCGCCTGAGGTCTGGTATTTGCGAAAGCGCTTGCGCTACCGTGCGGAACGGTCGACCTGTCGACCGACATCCCCGCAGAGGAGTTCTGATGAACAGGTTTGCAATCCGTTGTGCTGCAGGGCTTTCCGTGCCGTTCCTGCTCGTGGCCTGCTCGAGTGCGCCGTCCTCAGGCGGTGATTCCGGTACCGGTTCAAGCCCTGGTGGACAGGTCACGATCACGGTCGGTGACCGGCCGCCGAGTTCCGATCCGGAGAACCGCAAGCAGTTCGACCAGAAGGTGGCCGACTTCGAGAAGGCCAACCCGGACATCAAGTTGAAGCCGGTGGAGACCATCTGGGACGCGACCACGTTCCAGGCGCAGGCGGCCGGCGGGCAGCTCCCCGACGTCCTGAACGTGCCGTTCACCGAGCCGCAGGGCATGATCGCCCGCAAGCAGGTCGCCGACCTGACCAAGGTGCTCAAGGACGACGGCCTGCTGGACCAGCTGAACCCGAACGTGCTGAAGATCGCCCAGGACCAGTCCGGCAACGTGTTCGCGGTGCCGACCGCGGCCTACTCGGTCGGCCTGGTCTACAACCGGGACCTGTTCACGAAGGCCGGGCTGGACCCGAACAAGCCGCCGGCCACCTGGGACGAGGTCCGCGCGGACGCCAAGCAGATCGCGCAGAAGACCGGCCAGGCCGGCTACGCGCAGATGACCACGAAGAACACCGGCGGCTGGATGTTCACCACCCAGACCTACGCGTTCGGCGGGTCGATCGAGAACGAGGACGGCAGCAAGGCGACGTTCGCCGACGCTCCGTCGAAGGCCGCGCTGCAGGCACTGCACGACATGAAGTGGGTGGACAAGTCGATGGGCCAGGCGGTCCTGTACGACATCGACGGCATCTCCAAGGCGTTCGCGGCCGGCAAGATCGGGATGTACATGTCGGCGCCGGACGCGTACCACACGCTGGTCGACATCAACGGCCTGAAGGCGTCGTCGCTCGGCGTCGGCCCGATGCCGCAGCAGGACGGCGATCACGGCACCCTGTCCGGCGGCAGCGTGCAGATTGTCAGCCCGAGCGCGACCGACGCCGAGAAGGCGGCCGCGATCAAGTGGATCCGGTTCAGCTACCTGAACAAGTACGTCGACGAGACCGCCGCGGTCACCAACGCCAAGAACGGCGTGGCGGCCAAGCTCCCGGTCGGCGTACCGGGGCTGCCGGTGGTGGCGGCCGACCAGTACGCGAAGTACCAGTCCTGGATCAAGCCGTACGTCAACGTCCCGCTGGGCAACTTCGCGCCGTACACGAAGGTGGCGGCCGACCAGAAGATCATCCCTGAGCCGCCGGTGAAGGCTCAGGAGGTCTACGCCGCGCTCGACCCGGTCGTGCAGACCGTACTGGGCAACGAGAAGGCGGACATCGCCGGGCTGCTCGCCAAGGCCGCGGCCACCGTGGACGCGAAGCTCGGGCGCTGAGTTGCTCCGCCGACTGCGCAACGGAGTGCCGGCAGTGCTGTTCGCACTGCCGGTGCTCCTGGTCTTCCTGGTGTTCTCGTGGGGCCCGATCCTCAAGGGCCTCGTGATGAGCCTGCAGCAGACCAACCTGGTCGATCCGGTGAAGTGGGTCGGGCTGGAGAACTTCAAGTACGTGCTGACCGACCCTGGTGTCGGTCAGGCCTCCTTGAACACGCTCTGGTTCACCTTGCTGGCCTTGCTGTTCGGCTTCCCGGTGCCGGTGCTGCTGGCGATGTTCCTGTCCGAGCTGCGCGGCAAGTCGTGGCTTTACACCACGCTGGCCTATCTGCCGGTCATCACGCCGCCTGTGGTCGCAATCCTGCTCTGGCGGTTCTTCTACGACCCGTCGCCCACTGGCATGTTCAACAGCATCCTGGGCTTCTTCGGGCTCGGGCCGTACCCGTGGCTGGACAGCCCGTCGTCGGCAATGCCGTCGATCGTGCTGGAAGCGACCTGGGCCGGTGCGGGCAACGCCGTGATCATCTACCTGGCCGCACTGACGTCCGTACGCGCTGACCTGTACGAGGCGGCCGAGCTGGACGGTGCCGGAGTCGTACGACGCGTGTGGCACGTCATGCTGCCGCATCTGCGCGGCGTGCTGCTGTTGATGCTTCTGCTCCAGGTGATCGGGACGATGCAGCTGTTCACCGAGCCACTGCTGTTCACGGGTGGCGGACCACAGGGGTCGACGATGACGATTCTGTTGCTCATCTACAACTACGCCTTCGTCAACGGGGACTACGGCGCAGCCACTGCGTTGAGCGTCCTGCTGGCGCTGGCACTCGCCGTACTGTCGGCTGTCTTCCAGTTGGCGACCCGCGGCTGGAGTACCGAGTGAGCGGGGAGCGCGGCGCGCTGTCGGACACGGACCGGAAGCTCTCGCACATCCGGGTGCCGTTCGTCATCGGACAGGTCGTCGTGCTGCTCGGGCTGCTCGTTGCCGGGCTTGGGCCGATGCTGTGGTTGCTCAAGGCAGCTGTCTCGCCGACGCAGGACAGCATCCGCTCACCGCTCGGCTGGTTCCCGTCCGGTCGCGTGGAGTGGCAGAACCTCGCTACCGCGTGGCAACAGGGCCACATCGGCTACTACCTCACCAACACCGCCTACATCGCAGCAGGTACGGCGGTTGTGTCGCTGATCGTCTGTACGACGGCCGGCTACGTGCTGAGCGTGCTACGACCGCGTTGGGGCTTCCTGTTGTCCGCGGCGATCCTGGCAACGCTGTTCGTCCCGCACATCGTTTCGCTTGTCCCGCTGTACCTGACCGTGCTGAAGCTTCCTTTGGTGCACACCAACCTCACCAACACGTTCTGGGCCGTCTGGCTGCCACCCGCGGCCAGCGCGTTCAACGTACTGATCGTGAAGCGGTTCTTCGACGGCATCCCCCGGGAGTACTTCGAAGCGGCCCGGATCGACGGTGCCGGTCCGCTCCGGGTGTTCACGTCGATCGTGCTCCCGCTGTCGCGGCCGATCCTCGGTGTGGTCGTGCTGCTCAGCATCATCTCCTCGTGGAAGGACTACCTGTGGCCCCTGCTGGTGCTGACGAATCCGGATCTGCAGCCGGTCTCGGTGGCGTTGCCCAAGATCGCCAAGGTGACGGAGCTCAACATCCAGTTGGCGGGGCTGTTCCTGGCGCTGCTGATCCCGGTGCTGCTGTTCCTGGTCTTCCAGCGGGCGTTCCTGCGCGGAGTCGGTCTGTCGGGCGGAATCAAGGCGTGAAACGAGTCCTGGTCACCGGCGCGGACGGCTCGATCGGCCGCGCCGCCGTCATCGGCCTGCAAGCGGCCGGGTACGACGTCACCGGCCTGTCGCTGCGCTACGACCACACGAGTACGGCGGACCGCCGGCTGGTCGGCGATGCCCGCTCGGCGACGGACGTGGCGGCTGCACTCGACGGTGCCGACGCAGTACTGCACCTGGCCGCCATTCCGCACCCCAGCCTCGGTACGCCGGAGGAGGTGTTCGAGAACAACGTGGCCGCGACGTTCAACGTGCTCGCGCAGGCAGGGCAGCTGCAGGTACGCCGGGCCGTGATCGCGAGCAGCATCAACGCGTTCGGCGTACCGATGAACGTGAACGACGTGACGCCGGCGTACTACCCGCTGGACGAGGACGTGGAGGCTGACATCGCCGATGCGTACTCGTTGTCCAAAAGCGTCGACGAGCAGAGTGCCCGGATGGCCTGGCGGCGTTGGGGTACCGACGTGATCGCCTTGCGGTTCCCGTTGGTCAAGACCCACGAGGAGCTGCTCAAGTTCGCGGCCCTGGCCGAGCGGGACCCGTCCATCATGGCGCGGGAGGGCTGGGCGTACCTGGACCTGCGGGACGGCGTACAGGCGATCATCGCCGCGCTGGAGTCACCTGTAGGCGGCGCACACGTCGTAGGGCTCGCGGCTGACGACATCCTGATCGACAGGCCGACGGACGAGTTGCTGCGCGAGTACGCGCCGAGCGTGCCGTTGCGCAGGCCTGTCCAGGGGCGTGACTCGCTCGTCGACACCAGCCGGGCGCGGGAGCTGCTGGGATTCGCCCCGCAGCACTCGATCCACGATCAGGCGGTGTCCGCGACGACCACGTGAGGCTCGACATACTCGACGCCGGGCTCGAGGTCGCCCTCGAGGAGCCGGTTCGCCACCCGGCGGCCGATCTCCTCCAGGCCGACGTCGATCGTGGTCAGGTGCCGGGTGCCGCGCTGGTCGTGCATCAGGCTCTCCCAGTTGTCCACGCCGATCAGCGCGAGGTCGTCGGGCACCTGCCGGCCGGTGGCCCGGACGGCCCGCTCGACACCACGGCCGATCGCGTCGCTGCCGCAGAAGATCGCGTCCAGGTCGGGCACGTCGGACAGCAGTTCGGTCGCGGCCTGCTCGCCCCACTCCTCCCGCCAGCGCCCGAACCGGACCGGCGCCGCCCACTCCAGCCCGGCGTCGGCGAGCACCTGCTCGGCGCCTTCGGCCCGGCGGCGCGCGGCCATGTCGTGCGGCTCGGCGGTGAGGTGCGCGATCCGGCGCCGGCCATTGGCCAGCAGATGGCTGACCGCGAGCCGCCCGATGGCGAAGTCGTCGGCGGTGATCGTGGTGTCCTCGGGATCCTCGGGGAGCGTGAACGCGTTGATCACCGGCACGTCGAAGCGGCGCGTGAACGACGGCGTACGGAACGACGTACTGGTGCCGATCACGATCACGCCGTCGATCCGGCGGGCCCGCAGCTGCAGGATGCTCTCGGTGACGTCGTGCTGCTCCTCCATGCGCGCGTCGTACAGCAGGATGGCCTGCTCCTTGGCGCCGAGCTCGGTCGCGACGGTCGCCAGCACCACGCGGGTGAACGGGTTCGACGCGCGGTGCGTGAGCACGCCGATGGTCTGGCTGCGGCCGCGGGCGAACGAGCGGGCCAGCGCGTTGTGCCGGAAGCCGAGCCGGTCCGCGGTCACCCGGACGTGCTCCCGGGTGGCGTCGGAGATCCGGTCGGTGCCGTTCAGCGCCTTGGACGCCGTGGACAGCGAGACTCCGGCCGCGGCGGCCACATCGGACAGCGTGATCACCTGGTCGGCCATCTGCCCATCGTAGTCAGCAACGAGCCGTTGACACGGGGCGCGCCGGGTATCAAGGTGTGATTTGGCGAAAGCGCTTTCGCATCCCCTGGTCCCTTTGAACGTTACGGAGAATTCCATGACCCGACGCCGGCACGGCGCAGTCAGTCTTCTCACGGCCGGCCTCTTGCTGGCCGCCGTACTTCAGTCACCCGCCCGCGCCGCGACCAACGCTGCGCCGGCACTCACCATCACGCCGACCACGGTCGGCAACACCTTCACCGTCGGTCAGCAGGTGAAGCTGGGCTTCAGCACCGACGCGGCTACCGTCAACTGGACGGTGCGGGACGCCGACGGCACCGAGGTCGCCAAGGGCTCCGCCGCGGCCTCGACGCTGAACGGCCAGCTACCCCTGTCGATCAGTACGCCCGGTTGGTACCAGACCGACCTCAGGGCAGTCGCCGCGGACGGTACGACGACGTTGGGCGGCACGGACTTCGCCGTACTGACGCCGCATGACTTCTCCACGTCCACGGACACCCGGATCGGTACGGCGACCGCGTTGGGCTTCGGGGGCATCGCCAACCCGGGCCTGGACTCCGTACCGCTGCTGGCGAACGGCGGGATCTCGACCGCGCGCGACGAGGCGTTCTGGTCGGCCGCGGAGACCACCAAGGGCGTCATCCAGTTCCCGCAGAGCGTCAAGAACTACAAGGCCGCGCTGGACGCGAACCACGTCGACTTCCTGAACATCCTGGACTACGGCAACTCGCTGTACTACCCGGACGAGGCGCCGTCGACCGACGAGCAGCGGGACGCGTTCGCGCGGTACGCCGTCGCGGCCGTCGACGAGTTCGGGACCGAGCACACGACGTACGAGCTGTGGAACGAGTGGAACCTGCGCGACCCCAATGGTGCCGCGAAGGCCAGCCCGGAGAACTACGTCGCGCTGCTGAAGACCGTGAGCGCCGCCGTCCGGGCGAAACACCCGGACGTGAAGCTGACAGGCCCGTCGCTGGCGGTCATCAACGACTGGCAGGGCTGGTTCACCAAGTTCGCGGACCTCGGCGGGCTGGACTACGTGGATGCGGTGACGATCCACCCGTATGTGCAGCCGTTGGACCCTGAGGCGTCGGTGGCGTACGTGAACACCATCCGCAGCATCATGGCGGCGCACGGCTCCAGCAAGCCGATCTACATCACCGAACAGGGCTGGGCGACCGGTACGAACCCCAGCGCGGTGTCGGAGCCGGCCCAGGCGCGTGACCTGATCCGGGGTCAGCTGCTGTCCTACGGCAACGGTGTAGCGCGGTACAGCTCGTACAACTTCATGGACACGGGCAACGACCCGGCCAACGTCGAGCACCGGTTCGGCATGGTGCGCAACCGGCTCGACGCCCGCGGTGCATTGGTACCGAAGCCGTCGTACGTCGCGACCGCCGTCCTCGCACGCCAGATCGACGAGCTGCCGCTGACCGGACAGACCCGGTTCGGCACCAACGGGTACGACGTGGCGTTCAACGCCGGTGGTGGGCAGAGCGTGCACGCCGTGTGGTCGACGACGCCTGGGCTGGTGAACCTGGCGGCGCCGGCCGGCTCACACGTACAGATCACCAGCCTGTACGGCGAAACGAGCACGTTGACGGCCGACGCCGGCGGACACGTCTGGGTGAGCGCCGGGCCCGACCCGTTCTATGCACGGGGTGCGATCACTGGCGTGGCGCCGTCCAACCGGTTCGCGTTGTCGGTGGGGCCGGAGATCGCCGGTGACGCGGCGACGGGCACGCTGACGTTCAGCAACCCGGATGCTGCTGCGCACTCGTTCACCGTTGCCGCTGGTGGTGCTGAGACGAGTGGCTCGGCGGCTGCTGGGGCTACTGCTACTGCAGCGGTGTCCTACCCGGGGCAGGACTCGACAGGTGCTCGCGTTTACCGCGCAACGGTCAGCGTTGACGGGCAGGCTGTTGGGCTGGTGTCTACGACTGGTGTAGCTACGCCTCCGTTGTCTGTGACTGGCTCCCATGTGGTGAACGGCAGTGGGAAGGACCTGCTGCGGTTCCGCGTGACTAATGCCTCTTCGCATGCGATTCCGGTCGCGGGGCTGGACTGGAAGTCCGGTACGGCGTCCGGGACGTTGCTGGCCGGCTGCACCATCGCTCCGAATGCCACGCAGGAGGTCGACGTGGCGATCAACCCGGCAGCCGCTTCCAGTTGGTCCGCGACGCTGCGGCGTGCGGGGGAGGAGTCCATCGCGGCTTCGGGGACGCTTGCGGCTGTTACCTCGCCTACCGTCGCCAACCGGTACACCGTGAAGCTCGACGGGGTGATCGACCCCGCAGTGGCTGCACAGTCGGCTATCGCGCTGGAAGGAACCGGTACGCCGCCCGTGACCGGCTGGGCCGGTCCTAGCGACCTGTCCGGGAAGCTCTGGCTCACGCACGACGACAAGAACCTGTACCTGTCGGCCAAGATCACCGACGACGTGTTCTCGCAGCCGAACCGTGGCGGCAACATCTGGGGCGGCGACGGGATCCAGCTCGGGATGACGGCCGGTGCGCCCGGTGAGGCCACCGCGGCGCAGGAGATCGGTGTCGCGTTGACCGACGCCGGCCCGGTGGACACCTGGCGCTGGACACCGACCAGCCAGACCGGTGTGCCCGCGGGCGTCCAGGCCAAGGTCGTACGGGACGAGGCCGCGCACACGACGACGTACGAGATCGCGGTGCCGTGGAGCACGCTCGGGTTTGCGGCCAAGGACCGGCTGCTGTCGGCGACGGTCGTCGTCAACGAGAACGACGGCACCGGCCGCCGTGGCTGGATGAGCTGGGGCAAGGGGGTCGCCGAGACCAAGAACCCGGCCCTGTTCAACGCCATCCGGCTCGACCCGGCCGCCGTCCGGTAGCCGCCCACTGACTCGGCGTAGGTGCCCTGGAACCGCTGCCCGAGGGGCACCTGCGCCGAGCTCTGCCCGCGCGCCTAGGATCGGACCTGGGAGACGGGAGGAGTGCGAGTTGAGTCACACCGTGCTGGCCGAGCTGGTGGCCAACGTGCTGAAGGTCACCGTGAAGGCTGGTGATTCGGTGCGACCCGATGACACCCTGGTCATCCTGGAGTCCATGAAGATGGAGATCCCGGTGCTGGCCGAGGTGGCCGGCACCGTCACCGAACTGAAGGTCGCCGAGGGCGAAGTGGTCCGCGACGGCGATCCGATAGCCGTGATCGACGAGAAGTGATTCAACCGAAATGCCCTCCAATGCGTCTCTACAGGTGAAGCTGACGGCCGGGAACTTCCGGTCGCGGCACCGCGTTGAGCCGTCGTACGAACAAACCAGGGTCCGACCCGGGTTTTCCCGACGTGCGCAGAGGACGGTGACCGCGGCACCATGGCCTTCACGCTCATTGCCGAGAGGACCCAGGGAGGCGTTGCGGTGAAACCGTTCGACACCTCGACGGTCGCCGCGCCGCAATCGACGCCGGACGTGCTGCCGTCGTGGGACGAGATCGTCCGCACGCACTCGGCCCGCGTCTACCGGCTCGCGTACCGGCTGACCGGCAACAAGCACGACGCCGAGGACCTGACCCAGGAGGTCTTCGTCCGGGTCTTCCGCTCGCTGTCGTCGTACACGCCGGGCACCTTCGAGGGCTGGCTGTACCGGATCACCACGAACCTGTTCCTCGACGGCGCCCGCCGCAAGCAGCGGATCCGCTTCGACGGCCTGCCCGAGGACGCGCACGACCGGCTGCCGGCCAAGGGTGAGGGCCCGGCCGAGAAGCTGGACTCGGACCTGTTCGACCACGACGTCCAGGACGCGCTCGACGCGCTCCCCGAGGACTTCCGGGCCGCGGTCGTGCTCTGCGACATCGAGGGCATGACGTACGACGAGATCGCCGACGTGCTGGACGTGAAGCTCGGCACCGTCCGGAGCCGGATCCACCGCGGCCGGTCGATGCTGCGCAAGCATCTCGAGCACCGGGCCCCGCGGACCGGCCAGACCCGGGTCGGCGGCCCGCCCACCGACGGGTTGTTCGACGGGGGTGACCTCGGATGACGCACCCGCTGGACAAGCTCAGCGCCGTGGTCGACGGCGAGCTCGACCACGACTCCCGGGACAAGGTCCTCAGCCACCTCGTCGGCTGCGACAGCTGCCGCGCCGAGGTGGACGCGCAGCGCCGGCTGAAGGCGCGGATGGCCGCGCTGGACACCCCGGACGCGCCCACCGACCTGATGCAGCGCCTGATGGGCGTCTCCTCGTTCTCGACCGAGCCGCGCGAGGAGGTCCGCCCCGTGCTCACGCCCGCGGTCGGCCTGTTCCCGCAGCGGTCCGCGTTCCCGGCCGGGCGGTCGGGTGGCACCCGGCCGGGGACCACCCGGTCGCGCTCCCGCCGCCGGACCGGCGTGCTCGGTGCGGCCGGCTCCGCCGCGGCCGTGGCCTCGTTGCTCGGTACGGCGTTCGTCGTCGGCGACCCGTCCCGCTCGGAGCAGCCCCCGGCGCTGCAGCCGCCGGTGGCGAGCTTCTCGTCCGACCACGCGACCACGTCCGGCGGCGCTCCGTTCGCGGACCCGGTCGCACTCATGAGCACGTACAGCTCGACGGGGTACGCCGGGCTCGGCTCGACGCTCCGGCCGGTGGCCCTGTCAGGACGCTGACCCGTGAGCCTCTCCCGGCTCGCCATCCTGGTCAGCACTGCCCTGATCGGATTCGGCCTGCCTACGTCCGCAGCCGCCGTACCCCAGGTCTCCAAGGCCGACTCACCCACGGCGGTCAGCTGGCTGCGCAGAGCAGCCGCCGCGCCGAACCACGTCTCGTACCACGGCACCCAGATCATCACCGCGTGGGGACCGCAGGGCGCGAGCTCGGCGATGTTCGACATCCTGCACGCGGCGTCGCAGGGTTCCGAGATCAGTGTGCTCGGGTCGTCCGCGCCCGGCGCGAAGGCGTTCGTGCAGCGGGCGACGACCACGGACGCCGCCATCGACGGTGGACCGCTGGCGTTGCTGCAGTCGACGTACCAGCTGGTCGACAAGTGCTGCACCGACCTGATCGGGCGCGCGGCGGTGCTGGTGGAGGCGCTGCGGGACGACCAGACGCTGGCGGCGCGGTTCTGGATCGACAAGGCGACCGGGTTGTTGCTGCAGCGGCAGCTGTTCGGCGCGGACGGCAAGACGATGGTGCGGGCGACCGTGTTCACGGAGCTGCACATCGAAAGCTCGGAGTTCCTCGGGCATCTGCCGCCGTTGCTGCCCAGCGGCGTCGAGGCGGTCGGGATGGGGAAGGTCAACGATCTGCGGTCCGAGGGGTGGGTGTGCGCGCCGGATCTGCCGGCGTCTTTGAAGCTGTACGACGTACATCAGGACACCTCGAACGGGTCGCTGCAGTTCTCGTACTCGGACGGGCTGTTCAACGTGTCGCTGTTCGAGCAGCGCGGGGCCCTGGATCCGGCCGCTGTGGAGGGGTACAGCAGGACGGACAGCCCCGGGGTGTACCTGCGGTACGGGATGCCGTCGTACGTCGTCTGGTCGTCGGGTGGGATCGTGTACACGCTGATCGGAGATCTGCCGCCGGACCAGCTCGGGAAGGTGGTGAGGTCGTTCCCGCACGACCTCCCGGAGAACCTGACCGCGATCCAGCGGGTGGGCACCGGGCTGGCCAAAATCGCGACCTGGCTCACTCCGATGGGTGCACTGTCCCCGAAGCTGGGATAATCAGATCTGGAAGCACCTCCGGTTACCGCCGGGGCCCAGGCTTCCGACCGACGACCACGACGAAGACGTGAGGCGGGGACCGTCAATGAGCGACGACGCCGAGCCGACAGTTCCAAACCCGGCCACTGCGGAACCAACCACACCCCTGCCGCTGCCCCCTGCCTCCGCAGCCCCCCTCACCAACACCCCGACGCCTCAATCAAGCACCCCCGCCGCTCCCGGAGCTGGGGCGCCGTTGTCGGCTTTGACGCCGCCGGCGCCGGGTGCCGGGGCTACGCCGTTCCAGGCGCCTGGCACGGATGCTGCTTACCGGCAGACGAACGGTGGGCGTTCGACCACTCAGCGGAGCTTCGGGCGGCCTGAGCCGCAGCAGGGGAGCTTCCGGCCGCTGTACCAGGGGCAGGCCTGGCCGACCGAGCAGCCGCCGTACCGGCCTGCTTACCTTCCGCCGCCGCCCTCCGACTGGCACCAGCAGCAGGCGCGCTCGTACAACTCCGAGCCCCCGAAGGTGAACCGCGTCGTCACGATCGCCGCCCTGGTCGCCCTGGTCATCGGCGTCCTGGCCGGCGCCGGCGCCGCGACCGCCGTGGTCGCGCTCGACGGCAACAACCCGACAGTCACGCCCCAGCCCGACCCGCCGGTCGGCACCGGCGCGGACCCGCGGATCCGGACCGGCTCGGTCTCCGCGGTCGCCGCGGCCCTGCTGCCGAGCGTGGTCCAGCTGAAGGTGCAGGGTTCGGACAACTCCAGCGCCACCGGTTCCGGCTTCGTGATCGACAACCTCGGGCACATCCTGACCAACAACCACGTGGTCGAAGGCGCCGCCAAGGGCGGTTCGATCCAGGTCGTCACCAACGACAACAAGACCGCGACCGCCCGGCTGGTCGGTCGCTCGCCGGCGTACGACCTCGCCGTCGTCCAGGTCACCGGGATCACCGCCCCGTCGGTGCAGTTCGGCCGCTCCGAGTCGGCGATCGTCGGCCAGGACGTGGTCGCGATCGGCTCCCCGCTCGGCCTCGCCGGGACTGTCACCTCCGGCATCATCTCGGCGAAGAACCGCCCGGTGACGACCGGTGACGACCCCTCGCAGGCGTCGTCGTACATCAGCGCGCTGCAGACCGACGCGGCGATCAACCCGGGCAACTCGGGCGGTCCGCTGGTCGACATGAACGCGCGGGTGATCGGCATCAACTCCGCGATCGCGACCGTCCCGGGCGCGGGCGAGGGGCAGAGCGGCAGCATCGGGCTCGGGTTCGCGATCCCGATCGACCAGGCGCGGCGGACCGCGCAGCAGATCATCGCGACCGGTCAGGCGTCCTACCCGGTGATCGGGGCGAGCGTCGACATGACGTTCGAGGGCGGCGGCCGGGTCAGCGCGGTGACGCCGCGCTCGCCGGCGGCGAAGGCCGGTTTGCGGGTCGGCGACGTGATCACCGCGATCAACAACCAGACCGTGGACAGCGCCGAGGTACTGATCGTCGCGATCCGCACGCATCAGCCCGGGGAGGCGGTCCGACTCGCGTTCGAGCGCGCCGGACGGTCCAGCACGGTTACGCTCACTCTCGGCCAGCAGATCGGCTGAGAGGGCGTTTGAGAACCCTGCGCCTACTGCGGGGCACTCGGCACGGCACCTCGCCGCACGGGTGCAAAGGGAACGATGCTCCGCATCGACCCCTTCGCCCCCCGCGCGCCGAGCTACCGCACCGAGCACCTCCTCGCGACGACGCAGGATTCTCAAACGCCCTCTGAGGCGCCACAGCCGGTCTGGGGATAGGCTGGTCCGGGAACGTACGGAGAGGTGAGGACATGTTCGGCATCGGACCGCTGGAACTGGTCGTGATCGCGATCGTCGCCGTACTCGTCTTCGGGCCGGATCGGCTGCCGGAGTTCGCCCGGACGGCGGGCCGCCTGCTGCGCCAGGTCCGGCAGATGGTGAACAACGCCCAGACCGACCTGCGCAACGAGCTCGGCCCGGAGTACGCCGACCTTGAGCTCCAGGACCTGAACCCGAAGAACTTCGTCCGCAAACACCTGCTCGACCCGATCGAGGACGAGATCAAGGGCGTCAGCGAGATGAGCAGCGACAACACCCAGCAACGCCTCCCGGCCGGCGCCAAGCCCCCGTTCGACCCCGAGTCGACCTGATTACTTCCGCCGGAACAGCAGCGCGGTAGCGACTGCGCCGGCGACCGCGGGCAGTAGGGCGAGCAGGCCCCAGAGCGGTGGGTACGGGTGGACGCCGTACTCCGACGCGGCGAGCAGCGTGATGCCCAGCGACGCGGTCAGCAGGACGACGAGAACGCCGACGCCGCCTGCGATCAGGCGATGCGTGCGGGCCAGGCCCGCGACGAGCAACCAGAGCAGGGCGTCGACGACGGCAACGCCGTACAGCATGCCGTAGAGCGTGCCCGCGGAGACGTGTTTGCCGTACGCCGCGTACCCGGACGACGCGTGCTCGAACAGGCTGCGGCCGCCGGTCTGGTCGACGATCGCGATTGCCGCGATCAGGACCGAGAGCCCGACGGCGATCAGTGCTGTGCGCTTTTCTGAAAGTGACTGTCTCATGCAAGTGACTGTACGAACGACAGTGCCGCATGGTCAAGAGTTTTAGAGAGTCACTTGCTGAAGCGCGGAACTGTCTCTAAGGTCGGGACATGGCTACCGGTCTGCGGGAACGCTGGCGTGTGAAGGCGCGGCGGACGATCCAGGAGCGCGCGCTCGACCTGTTCGACGAGCGCGGGTTCGGCGCGGTGACGATCGAGGAGATCGCCGCCGCGGCCGAGGTGTCGCCGTCGTCGGTGTACCGGTACTTCGGCACCAAGGAAGGGCTGATCGTCGCCGACGAGTTCGACACGATGAGCGACGAGGCCCTGCGCGAGCTGTTCGACCCGGCGGACCCGGTCGGGACGATGACGCGGATCGTCCGCGACTACGAGGCCGCGCCCGACGGCGACGAGCCGATCCCGTGGCGGCGGATCAGGTACTTCTTCAAGGAGCCGTCGGTCCGGTCCGCGTTCTGCGCGTCACTGGACCGCGCGAGTCAGCGGATCGCGCCGCTGATGACCGGCGGGCACCTGAGCGACACACAGGCGCGGGTGGCCGCGAACGCGCTGGTCTTCGGGTACTTCTCGGCGCTCGAGCAGTGGTATCTGGACGACGGCGTCCGGCCGGTCGCGGAGTACGTCGCGGAAGGGCTCGACGTACTCCGGCCGATCTGGTCAGCGACCGGCGGGGGAGAGGCCTAGCTGGCGGCCGAGCAGCCCGCGCGGCTTGCCGCCGAGGGTCGTGGCGATCTTGTCGAGCATCTGGGCGGCCGGGGTCTCCGGGTCCGCCAGCGCGAGCGGCTGACCGAGGTCGCCGCCGGAGCGCAGCCGCTCGTCGAGCGGGATCTCGCCGAGCAGCGGGATCTGGTACCCGAGCCGCGCGGACAGCGTCTCCGCGACCCGGGTGCCGCCGCCGGAGCCGAAGATCTCGATCCGGTGCTCGGGACCGCAGTGCGGGCAGGGCAGGTACGACATGTTCTCGACCACGCCGGCGACCCGCTGGTGCACCATCTGCGCCATCGTCCCGGCCCGCTCGGCCACCTCGGCGGCGGCCTCCTGCGGGGTGGTCACGACGATCACCTCGGCGCTGGTCAGCCGCTGGCCGACCGAGATCGCGATGTCGCCGGTGCCCGGCGGGAGGTCCAGCAGCAGTACGTCGAGGTCGCCCCAGTACACGTCCGCGAGCATCTGGACGAGCGCGCGGTCCAGGATCGGGCCGCGCCAGGCGACGACCTGGTCGCGCTTCGGCTTCAGCATGCCGATCGAGATCACCTTCACGCCGTGCGCGGGCACCGGCATGATCATGTCGTCCACGGCAGTCGGGCGCTCGTCCGCGACGCCGAACATGGCCGGCACCGAGTGGCCGTAGATGTCCGCGTCGAGTACGCCGACCGACAGGCCCTGGCGCGCCATCGCGACCGCGAGGTTCACGGTGACCGACGACTTGCCGACGCCGCCCTTGCCGGACGCGATCGCGAACACCTTGGTCAGCGAGTCCGGCCGGGAGAACGGGATCTCCTTCTCGGCCACGCCGCCGCGCAGCTGGGTCTGCAGCGCGGCCCGCTGCTCGGTGGACATCACGCCGAGGTCGATCTCCACGCCGGTCACACCGTCGAGCTTGCTTACCGCGGCCGTCACGTCGCGGCGCAGCGTGTCCTTCATCGGACAGCCGGCGACGGTCAGCAGGACGCGGACGGCGACCACGCCGTCGTCCCGGACGACGACGGACTCGACCATCCCCAGGTCCGTGATCGGCTTCTTGATCTCGG
This sequence comes from Kribbella sp. WER1, assembly GCF_054189145.1. Lineage (NCBI taxonomy): Bacteria > Bacillati > Actinomycetota > Actinomycetes > Propionibacteriales > Kribbellaceae > Kribbella > Kribbella sp. WER1. The sequence goes on from NZ_CM135186.1 coordinate 6,484,829, forward strand.
GATCGAGCACTCCACCGAGCGCCGCGGTCACCTGCTCAGCAGTGGCAGCCATGCCCCAAGGCTACGTGGTACTCACGCACCACCCGACCACGGTCCGTGTGACGCTCACTTCACAGGCCGGGGGCGCCGTAAATGGGGAACCAGCGGGACAGGTCCTGTTCGAAGTTCAGGTCGGCGCCTACTACCGACTTGATCTGGAGTTCCTTGGCGTTGTCGCGGCGGTCGGTGCCGACCGGGACGAACGGGTACCAGGAGCCGCGTTTGTACAGGTAAACCAGGCCCAGGGGCTCGGTGCCGTTGGTGAACGCGACCAGGGTGCACAGGAGGGCGCTGCCGAAGCCTGCGTCGACCAGGGACGTGTTGACGGCGTGCAGGTCGGTGACGAGCGTTTCCAGGTCGTCCGGCGCGGTCTGCCGGACCAGCCACGTGAAGCCGTACGAGTCCGTCGTACTGGTGAACTTGCCGTTGTCGAGCGCGAGAAGCTTGTCGACCTCGTCCCGCAGCGCGGTGAACCCACCACCCTCGGCCGCCTTGAAACACACCGACCCGTTGCCGGTCGGACGGTAGTCGGCCGCGGTCTCCAGAGTGATCGCGGCCGACGGAAGCGAGAACAACTGATCGAGATTCGGCGGAACAGCTTTGCTCCTACCGAGCAGGATGTCGAAAAGGCCCATAGGTCTAAGCTTGCTCGCCCAGCTCGCGGGAGAGGGTACCGAGGCGCTCGAGGCGTGTCTCCAGTGACGGGTGCGTGGAGAAGAGTGCGGACACGCTCTTGCCGCCGGAGATCGCCGGGGCGAAGAAGAACGCGTTGAACGCCTGCGCCTGGCGCAGGTCCTTCGACGGTATCCGGGCGATGTCGCCGCTGATCTTGGTCAGCGCCGACGCCAGTGTGGACGGTCTGCCGGTGAGCATCGCCCCGGCCCGGTCGGCGGCGAGTTCGCGGTACCGCGACAGTGCCCGGGTGAGCAGGAACGAGATCGCGTACACCGCGATCGACACCGCGATCACGGTCAGCATCACGAGCGCCGCGTTCTGGTCACGGTTGCCACGGCCGAGGCCGCCGTACAGCCCGAAGCGGGTGATCAGGCCGGCCAGCACGCCGAGGAACGACGCGATCGTCATCACCGCGACATCGCGGTGCGCGACGTGCGAGAGCTCGTGCGACAGCACGCCCTCCAGCTCGTCCTGGTCGAGCCGGCGCATGATGCCGGTGGTGACGCAGACCACTGCGTTGTTCGGGTTCCGGCCGGTGGCGAACGCGTTCGGCAGGTCGACGTCGGCGATCGCGACCCGCGGCTTCGGCATGTCGGCCAGCGCGCACAGCCGGTCGATCGTGCCGTGCAGCTCCGGCGCCTCCTCCGGCGTGACGATCCGCCCGTGCATCGCGTACAGCGCGATCCGGTCGGAGAACCAGTACTGCGCGAACAGCATCCCGCCCGCGATGACCACCGCGAGCACGGCGCTCCGGGTCAGCGCGATCAGCAGCGCCACGAAAGCGACGTACAGCAGTCCGAGCAGGAAGCTCGTGATCACCATCCGGCTGGACAGCCCGCGGTCGGGCGCGAATCGAGTCTTCATCCCACGTCCTTCTTCCTCACCTGATGCGAGGGTAGCTCGCGGTCAAACCCGATCGTCCTCGCGCTGGTCCAGATCGGCCAGCAGTGACCGCAGTTCGGACCGCAGGAAGTCCCGGGTGGCAACCTCGCCGACCGCCATCCGCAGCGACGCCATCTCCCGGGCCAGGAACTCCATGTCGGCCCGGGTGCGGGCGTCGACGTCGCGGTCCTGGTCGTACTGCACCCGGTCGCGGGCCTCCTGCCGGTTCTGCGCGAGCAGGATCAGCGGGGCGGCGTACGACGCCTGCAGGCTGAGCGCCAGCGTCAGGAAGATGAACGGGTACTGGTCGAAGCGCAGGCTCTGCGGCGCGAAGATGTTCCAGCCGATCCACACCAGGATCGTCACGGTCATGTAGACCAGGAACTGCCCGGTGCCGAGGAATCGCGCGATCCGCTCGGACAGCCGGCCGAACGCGTCCGCGTCGTACGTCGGCCGGGGCACGAACGTCCGCCGCCAGTCCCGCGGCACGTCGAGCCGGGTACTCCCGCGGAGCGTCCTGTGGTCGTCACGTGCCATCGTGGCCCACCTCCTGCGGCGTGTCCGGGTGATCGCGCTCCCGCCAGTCGTCCGGGAGCAGATGGTCGAGTACGTCGTCGACGGTCACGGCACCGAGCAGCCGGCCCTCCTCGTCGAGCACGGGTGCGGCGACCAGGTTGTAGGTCGCGAGGTACTTGCTGACGGTCTGCAGGCCGTCGTCGGGCCGCAGCCCGTCCAGGTCGGTGTCGAGTGCCGCGGACACCAGCTCGGACGGGGGCTCCCGGAGCAGCCGCTGGATGTGGCCGATGCCGATGAACCGTCCGGTCGGTGTCTCGAGCGGCGGCCGGCAGACGTAGATCATCGCGGCCAGGGCCGGGCTGAGGTCCGCGTTGCGTACGTGGGCGAGTGCATCGGCCACGGTGGCATCCACGGGCAGGATGACCGGCTCCGACGTCATCAGACCGCCGGCCGTGTGTTCCTCGTACGTGAGCAGCCGCCGGACGTCCTCTGCTTCGTCGGGCTCCATCAGCGTCAGCAGCCGCTCCGCGGTCTCCGTAGGCAGCTCGGCGATCAGGTCGGCCGCGTCGTCGGGCGACATCTCTTCCAGGACGTCCGCGGCGCGTTCGGTGTCCATACCGTCGAGGATCTCGACCTGGATGTCCTCGGGCAGCTCCTCGAGTACGTCGGCCAGCCGCTCGTCGTCCAGCGCAGCCGCGATCTCCTTGCGGCGTTTGGCGGACAGGTCATGCAGTACGCCGGCCAGGTCGGCCGGACGCATCGACTCGAAGGCCGCGAGGATGTGGGTGGCGCCCTGGCCTTCCTCCACCTGCGTGAACCCGCTGACGTCGCTCCAGTCGAGCACGTGCGTCTGGCCGCGTCGGCGGAAGCGTTTGGAGCCCTCCCGGACTGCCACCTTGGTCAGCAGCCAATCTCTGGTCCTCCACTGCTCCATTGCCATGTCGAACACGACTGCGGTGGCGCCGGTGTCGGCAATGGTGACCGTCCGGTCCAGAAGCTCGCCCAGGACGAGTACTTCGGTCGCACGCTGCTCGAAGCGGCGCATGTTCAGCAGGCCGGTGGTGATGACGTGCCCGACGTCCACGGAGGTCACCCGGGTCATCGGGAGGAAGATGCGGCGCCGGGTGAACACCTCGACGACCAGGCCGAGGACCCGGGGCGGCTGGTCGCCCTGGCGCATCATGGCGACCACGTCCCGGACTTTTCCGACCTGGTCGCCGTTCGGGTCGTACACCGGCAGTCCTGCCAGCCGGGCGACGTACACCCGCGACGGTGATCCAGTCATGCCGGAAGGCTAACCCGCCGAGCCGGAGTCTCGGCTGAGGACGCTTCGTAGACTTTTGCCCCTCGGGCGACGACGAAGTGGGGTGGGGATGCTGGGATCCACCGGACTGGGTGCGGACGAGGAGACGGTGTACCTGGACCTGATCCGGCAGGGTGCGGCGGCGCCCGCGGACCTGGGCAGGCGGCTCGGGCGGCCGTTGCCGGACGTGCAGCGGGCGATCGACGTACTGCTGGCCGAGAGGTTCGTGCACCGTACGCCGCCCCCGGGCGAGCTGATCGTGCCGGTACCGCCGGAGCTGGCCGTGGAGCAGCTGATCCGGCGCCAGGAGGAGGAGTTCGAGCGGATCCGCAAGTCGGCGTACCGGCTGGCGGCGGAGGCGACCCGGCAGGGTGGCGCGCGGCGGACCGAGGAGCTGATCGAGATCGTCACCGGCGAGACCGCGGTCGCGCTGGCGTTCGACCGGGTGCAACGGACCGCGCGGGCCGAGATGCGCGAGCTGGTCGCCCCGCCGTACGTCGCCTCGGCGGAGGTGAACCGCACGCAGCTGGCCCGGCAGGGCGCCGGAGTGGCGTACCGGGTGGTGTACGACAACTCCGCGCTCGCCGACGCGGTGCTGGCCGCGAGTGCGGTCAGCCACGTCCGGGCGGGGGAGCAGGCCCGGATCGCGGACATGCTGCCGACGAAGCTCGCGATCGCCGACCGCGAGCTGGCGCTGCTGCCGCTGGACTGGGCCACGCCCGCACAGGACGCGGCGTTGCTGGTACATGCGTGCAGCCTGCTGGACGCATTGGTCGCGCTGTTCGAGACCGTGTGGAACAGAGCGAGCCCGCTGAGCGTGACCGACTCGGACGGCCTGGAACCGGAAGAGGCCATGTCTGCCGAGGACAGGCATCTGCTGTCGTTGCTGGTCGCAGGACTGACCGACGACGCCGCAGGCGCCCGCCTGGGCATCAGCCGCCGCACCGTTGCCCGACGTGTCCAGCAGCTGATGGAACAGACGCACTCCCGTTCCCGTCTGCAGCTCGGCTGGCACGCCCGCGACCGCGGCTGGCTCTGACCGGATTGGTCGTGACCCGTTTGCGCCAGGCAGATCCGTAGCAGCGGACACGGGCCGCCACATGTAATGCGGGGAATTCCCTGAGCTTGGAGCTTCCGTGTCCTTCCCCTCCTCCTGCCGTCGCGGGCTGACCGCCCTTGGCGCGGCCGTGCTGGCGTTGGGTGCCGTAACGGCCCCACAAGCCGTCGCGGTACAACCGACACCAGCCCGTACCTCCCCACCCAGCACGGTCACCCTGGTCACCGGCGACAAGGTCACCGTGACCACCGTCGCCGGCCGCCAGACCGCGACCGTCAGCAAGCCCAACGGTCTGCCGTCCGGCGCACACATCATGGCCGTGGGCAACGACCTGTACGTCTACCCGGACGCGGCCCTGCCGTACATCGCGTCCGGTGTCCTCGATCAGCACCTCTTCAACGTCACCGAGCTGCTGGCTGACGGCTACGACGACGCCCACAGCACGGGTACGCCGTTGATCGTCTCGTACGCACCAGGCCGCAAGCAGGTCCCGCTGGCCGGCGCCCGGCAGACTCGGACGCTGTCCAGCATCAAAGGCGCCGCGTTGACGGCCGACCACGGCCAGGCAACGTCGTTCTGGTCCGCAGTCACGGCCCGCGGCCAGGTGACGAAGGTGTGGCTGGACGGCAAGTCGAAGGCCACCTTGGCCGACACCACCGCGCAGATCGGTGCGCCCGAGGTCTGGCAGGGCGGTGACACCGGGCAGGGCGTGGACGTCGCAGTGCTCGACACCGGCGTCGACGCCGCGCACCCGGACTTCGCCGGGCGGATCGTCGCGTCGCAGAGCTTCGTACCGGGCGAGGCCGTCACCGACCGGAACGGCCACGGGACGCACGTCGCGTCCACGATCGCCGGTACGGGCGCTGCGTCCGGTGGGAAGGAGCAGGGCGTCGCGCCGGGTGCCGGGCTGCACATCGGCAAGGTCCTGGGCGATGACGGCAGCGGCCAGGACTCCTGGATCCTCGCCGGCATGGAATGGGCCGCGCGCGACCAGCACGCCAGGGTGATCAGCATGAGCCTCGGCTCCGGGCCGACCGACGGCACGGACCCGATGAGCCAGGCGGTGAACACGTTGAGCGCGGAAACCGGTGCGCTGTTCGTGATCGCGGCCGGCAACTCCGGCCCGGACCCGTACAGCGTGTCGGCGCCCGGCGCGGCCGACGCCGCGCTGACGGTCGGTGCGGTGGACGGCAACGACCGGCTGGCCACGTTCTCCAGCCGTGGTCCACGGCTCGGCGACAGCGGGCTCAAGCCGGACCTGACCGCTCCGGGCGTCAACGTGCTCGCCGCACGTTCGCAGTACTCGCCGGAAGGTGAGGGGTCGTACGTCGCGCTCAGCGGTACGTCGATGGCGACGCCGCATGTGGCCGGTGCCGCGGCGTTGCTGGCGCACGAGCACCCGGACTGGAACGGCCAGCAGTTGAAGGACGCTCTGGTCAGCTCGACCAAGACGACGACGCAATACAGCCAGTACGCCGCCGGTACGGGGCGGCTGGACGTGGCTGCCGCGGTCCGCGACACCCTGTTCTCGTCGGGCGCAGCCTTCGCCGCGGTCAAGTGGCCGTATCCGGCAAGCGTGCAGAAGGACGTCACGTACACCAACAACGGCGCAGAACCAGTAACGCTCAACCTGGCGCTGAAGAACCAGGGCATCCCGGCTGGGCTGTTCACGTTGACGATGCGGCAGCTGACAGTTCCGGCGCATGGCACTGCTGTCGTGGGCGTAGTGAGCCACTTGGAGCTGGCTGCTGACGACGCGGGCTACAGCTCGATGCTGACCGCAACAGACGCCAGTGGAGCGGTCTTGGCCCACACCAGCGTCGGTGTTAGCAAGCAGAGCCAGCGGGTCAAGCTCTCGCTGCACGCCAAGGGCCTGTCCGGCGTCGTAGTACTCAAGGACATCAAACGGGACGCCGTGCCGCAGGTGTTCGAGGTGGACGGCAGCCTGGACGTCAATGTCCGTCCGAGCACTTACGCGGCCTGGATGTACGCCGACGTCCGCGGGCTGGACGGGCCGCACTCGTTGGGGCGCGCCGTGATCAGCCAGCCCGAGGTGGACGTCCAACAGGACCAGACGGTCACGTTCGACCCAGCCGGACTCCGTAAGGTCGCGGCTGTCACTCCGAAGCCCAGCGACAACACGTACCTTCGGGTCGATCAGTACCGCAGCTACGGCGACCTGCATCGCTTTGTCGACACGTACCAGCTGGAGTGGTGGCTGTACGACTCCCTCTGGGCCACGCCGACTCGCAAGGTGACGCAGGGCTCGTACACGTTCGCCACACGCTGGCGGCAGGAGCAGCCGGCGCTGACGATCGGCTCGGCGGACAGCCTCGTCCAGAGCTGGTCGCCGAAGCTCCCGGCCGGCATCGGTGCCTACCCGGCGGCGTACGTCGGCACGGACCCGTCGAAGGACAACGTCCGCGGCAAGGTCGTCGTTGCCCAGCGCAACGATGCGGTGCCGCCGACGCAGCAGGCGGCAGCCGCGGCCAAGGGCGGCGCGAAGCTGCTGTTGATCGTGAACGACGGCTACGGCCCGCTGGACGCGTGGGCAGATCTGCCACAGGAGGACGCACCCGCACTGCCGGTGGCGTCGCTGAACGCCGACCAGGCCCGGCAGGTGCTCGCGAGGAGCCCCAAGGTCCTCAAGCTCGAGTCGCACCCTTACCCGCAGTACCTGTACGACCTGGTCCAGCACCACGACGGCGCGGTGCCGAGCAACCCGGGGTACCGGCCGACCGCGCGGGACCTGGCGCGGATCGACGAGTCGTACCGCGACACCAAGCCGGGGGAGGCGGTCGACATCCGCTTCGACCTGTCCGCGGACCTCACGTGGGCCGTAGGCGCCGGGTCGACGTCGGTACCCGCGCAGGGCGACCACACGGTGTACGTCACCGCCGCGCCGACGGTGAAGTGGCTCAGCATGGCCGCGGTACCCGACCTGACGCAGCAGGGCTCGTCCTTGGCGTACCGGCCGGGGAGTATTACCCGGGAGACCTGGTTCGCCGGGATTCAGCGGCCGCGGCTGTTGAGCGACAGCGCGTTGTCGACGCCACCGTCGCGCGTCGGCGACCTCATCAGCGTCTTCGGCCTCCCGGGCTTCGCGGACTCCGGCCCGCACCAGGGCGTCGTGTACGACACCGGAGCGTCCGTGTCGACGGCGTTCTACCAAGGCGACACGTTGCTCGGTGAAGGCGCCGACATGGTGTCCGTCGAGGTCGCACCGGAGCCCTTGCCGTACCGGTTCGTCGTGGACACCAAACGCGACCTGCCGAACCGGCCGTACTCGCCCAGCACGCACACCGAGTGGGGCTTCACCTCCAGCCAAGCTGACTACGCGAACCTGGAGACGCTCCCGCTGCTGCAGCTCGACTACTCGATCGCTACAGACCTGTCCGGTCGCGCCAAGCGCCACAGCGACCTCACGGTGACCGCTTCGCACCTGCCGGGAGCTGTGGGCACAGGCAAGGTCAGTACGGCGACCCTGGAGCTCTCGTACGACGACGGCGTCACCTGGCGGCCGGTGCGGCTGCAGCGGTCCGGTACGGGCTGGCGCGGGAAGGTCGACGCCCCGGGATCGGCTCGCTACGTGAGCGTACGGGCGACAGCGCACGACAACGCCGGTAACAGCGTGAGCCAGACGATCCAGCGGGCGTTCGGGATCAGCTAGCTCAGTTTGGGACGGCGCCGGATCGGGCGGTGCAACGTGGTCGGTGGCTTGCCGCGGGTGGTGGCTCTGGTCGGTACCGGAGCCTCGGCCCGCGGCGAGTCGTCGTACACGCCGGTGAAGTCACCTGTCGGATCCAGCACGAGGATGTCGGCCTGGGTACGCCAGCGCTCCAGTTGGGTGTCCAGGTCGGCTGCGTTGAGCCGCTCGGTCCGTAACACCTGCGCGGCAGCGGTCCACTCGTCCGTGTCCGGTGCCAGCCGCCGTACGGTCGCCGTCCAGCTCGCCAGCCGGTTGGTGGCGGGCTTGGCCGGGACCACGACCGTGACGGAGCGTGCCGCGGCGAGCCCGGGCAGCGGCTGCTCGGCACCCTCGGCCGAGTCGGCCAGTACGACGTACTGCTCGTCGACCTTCGCGAACCACGCCGGAACCGCGCGGCGCCCGTCCCAGGACAGCCAGACCAGGCCGGCCTTCTTCATCACGCCCGCGATGTCCTCGATGCTCACAGGTCCAAGTGTCACACGGTGAATCGGGCCACACTCGGAGGGGAAGTGAGCCGGGTCACCGGACAGTGGCGGCGGACGCCGTACGCTGCCGGTGACCGGTGGGTAACCGAGTGGAGGTCGACCGTGGTGGACAAGGTGACGGACAAGGGTTTGCGCAGCAGGCGGTCGTGTCTGGCCACCCCGGGGTCGAACCCGCGGTTCCTGGCGAAGGCGAAGGGGCTGGACGCCGACCAGGTGTTCCTCGACCTCGAGGACTCGGTCGCGCCGCTGGCCAAGCCCGACGCCCGCAAGAACATCGTCGCCGCGCTCAACGAGGGCGGCTGGGGGAACAAGCTCCGCGTCGTCCGGGTGAACGACTGGACCACCGAGTGGACGTACGCCGACGTGATCGAGGTGGTCGGCGGCGCCGGTGCGAACCTCGACTGCATCATGCTGCCGAAGGTGCAGACCGCCGAACAGGTGGCCGCGCTGGACCTGCTGCTCACCCAGCTGGAGAAGGTGCACGGGTACGAGCCCGGCCGGATCGGTATCGAGGCGCAGATCGAGAACGCGCTCGGCCTCACCAACGTGAACGCGATCGCGACCGCCTCGCCGCGGGTGGAGACGATCATCTTCGGCCCCGCCGACTTCATGGCCTCGATCAACATGAAGTCGCTGGTCGTCGGCGAGCAGCCGCCCGGGTACGACGTCGGCGACGCGTACCACTACATCCTGATGCAGATCCTGATGGCGGCCCGCGCCCACGACAAGCAGGCGATCGACGGCCCGTACCTGCAGATCAAGGACGTCGAGGGCTTCCGCCGGGTGGCCGGCCGCTCCGCCGCCCTCGGGTTCGACGGCAAGTGGGTCCTGCACCCCGACCAGATCGCCGCCGCCAACGAGGTCTACTCCCCGCGCCAGGAGGACTACGACCACGCCGAGAACATCCTCGACGCCTACGACCACTACACCTCCGCGGCCGGCGGCGCCCGCGGCGCGGTCATGCTCGGCGACGAGATGATCGACGAAGCCAGCCGCAAGATGGCCCTCGTGATCTCCGCCAAGGGCCGCGCCGCCGGCCTCACCCGGACGAACGTCTGGACGCCCTAGACCTGGGACATGATCGCCAGCAGCTGACCGTCGGGGTCGGGGAAGAACGCCATCCATTCCTCGACCCCGTCGTCGTGCTTGTGGATCAGGTGCGGCGCGCTCTCGAACACCACGCCGCGCTCCCGGAGTTCGTCGTACGCCGTGGTGATGTCGTCGACGCGGAAGTACAGCGGCGACGCCGCGCCCTCGCCCACGCTCAGGAACAACCGCGTTCCGCCGCAGTCGAAGAACGCCAGATCGCCGAACGTGTAGAGATGCGGGAGCCCCAGCACGTCGCGGTAGAACGCGACCGCCCGCTCGATGTCGCTGACCGGACGGGCGATCTGTCCGATCGTTCCGAGTTGCACCATCTCCGCGCCTCCCTGTCCTCGCAACGCACTGTCGACGGGCACGCCACGCCAGGTCCGCAGCTCGGCCCGGCGCTCCAGGCCGAGCTTCAGCAGCGCGTTCGCCACGTGGAACTTGACCGCGTCGATGCTGATCCCGCGGCGCTCCGCGATCACCCGGTTCGGCATCCCGTGCCGCACCATGTCCACCACCCGCCACTCGGCGGGTGTCAGCACGTCGGGATGCCGCGGCCGGCCACGTGTGCCCACACCGTCAAGGTAGCGGCGCGGACGCGGAATTACCCTCCCCCTAGTGGGCCCAGACCTTGTAGATGCGGATCGGCTTCGCGGGCGGGCCGTCCTGGTCTGGGTCGGCGATGCCGGCCGCGACCATCCGGTCGAAGGTGGACATGCCGGCGATCACGTGGCCGAGGACCGTGTAGTTCGGGGCGATGTGCGCGAACGAGTGCACCACGAAAAACTCCGACCCGTTGGTCCCCGGTCCCTGGTTGCCGTAGGCAACGGTGCCGCGGTCGTAGGTCTCCTTCCCGGTCACCTCGTCCGGGAACTTGTACCCCGGCCCGCCCTCCTCCTGGCGGTAGATGTCGCCGCACTGCAGCACACCCAGCCGCGCCGAGTTCGTCAGCCGGAAGCACTGCGTCGCGTCGTAGAACCGGCTCTGCACCAGATGCACGAAGTTGTGGACGCCGCACGGCGCGTTCGCGCGATCCATCCGGACGACGAACGGCCCGTAGTTCGTCACGAAGTACACGTCGACGGTGCCCTTGGCGCGTGCGTTCGCGGACGGGATCCGCACCGGCTTCGCGGCCGGGTTGTCCGGCGTCGGCGTGAACTCGCACTTCACCACCGGACGCGGGTGTGTGCCGGGCGTAGCGGAGGCGGTGGTCGTGGTCAGCGTCGTCGCGACCAGCACGGCCGCGAACAGGGCGGGTAGCTTCATCCACCCACCGTAGTACCCCGATCGCTGTCCGCAGAGGTTTCTGAAGCTTTTCGTCGCGGACTCGATCATCCGGCGTTCGCCGCCTAAGGTGATCCGGTCCGCTGCGGAAGGTGAGTGCGTGAACGGCGAGGTACTGGCAGGTCGGTACCGGTTGCTGACCCTGTTGGGCAGGGGCGGTGCGGGTGAGGTGTGGCAGGCCGAGGACACGATTCTCGACCGGCAGGTGGCGGTGAAGCTGCTGCGGAGCCTCGATGGTGACCCGATGGACGCGGTCGACCGGTTCCGCGCCGAGGCGCAGGCGGCCGCGCGGCTGACCCATCCGAACGTGGTCGCGACGTACGATGTCGGGACCGAAGGTGACCACGTGTTCCTGGTGATGGAGCTCGTGCCGGGACCGGACCTCGCCAAGCTGATGCGTACGTCGGGGCTCCCGCCGGCCGCCCTGGTCGAGAACATCGCCGTCCAGGGCGCCCGGGCGCTGGACGCCGCGCACGAGGCCGGCATCGTGCACCGGGACGTGAAACCGGGCAACCTGCTGCTGGCGCCGGACGGCACGCTCAAGATGACCGACTTCGGGATCGCCAAGCGTGCCGGCAACGAGACGACCGCCCTGGGCGTCCTGCTCGGTACGGCGTCGTACGTGTCGCCGGAGCAGGTCCGTGGCGAGCCCGCGACCCCGGCCAGCGACTGGTACTCGTTCGGCTGCGTCCTGCACGAGCTCCTGACCGGTAGGCCGCCCTTCACCGGGCCGACGGCCGACGTGGTGATGCGGCAGCACCTGGAGGCACCACCTCCGCCGGTGACGCGTACCGACGTACCAGGGCCGCTGGCTGGGCTTGTCACGCATCTGCTGGCGAAGAACCCGGCAGACCGGCCCTCGTCGGCTGCTGATGTCACGGCGTTGCTCGAAACGGCCAACCAGACCCAGGTGCTGGCGGCTGAGGTCGTCGGGGTCGGGACGTGGGAAGAGGACGAGCCGGAGACCCGTACGCACAGGGCGCCGAGCGGCGGATTCCCGCTGGCGAAAGCCGGGATCGCCGCAGGCCTGGTGGTGGCTGCTGCCGTAGGCGCGCTGTTGCTCCGTTCAGGACTGTCGTCCGACCAGCCCACCGCACAGGCTGGTGGTACGCCGTCTGCGCCGGTACAGAAGGCCACGGCCGCGCCCAAGACGACCAAGGCCACCACACAGCAGCCGACACCGACACCAACGCCTACGAAGACGACTCCCACCAAGAAGCCAACGCAGAACCCGCAGGCCGTCCTGGTGCAGCGGCTGCGCACACTGGCCGCCCAGGTCCGCGCGACGCAGCAGGGGCAGGGGCAGGGAAAGAACAGTAAGGCCCCACGCGAGGCCGCGCGTCAGCTGGACGAGGCCGCGCAGGCAGTGGACCAGGGCAACCTGCAGTCCGCCGCACAGCACTTCTACGAGGCCCGCCAGCGGCTGGCCGAGGCCCAGCAGCGGCACCGCTGGCAGGCCACCCAGCAGATCGCCACGCTGTTCGTGACGATCGGGAAGACGCTCCCACGCCCGAACGGCAACCACAACGAGTGAGCCACGCGACCTCCCACAGGTGGTCGGTATCACAGCGGGTGTCGCCCCTGTGCCGAGATGCTGTTAACCGCGATACTCGCTGGTAAGCAGGCCAAGGAGGCGCAGGATGAGCAGACTGCAGCAGACTGACGGGCTGACCGACGTTCAGGAGGAGATCCTGAAGACGGTGCGGGCCTTCGTCGAGGCGGAGATCCTGCCGGTGGCCACGGAGCTCGAGCACCGCGACGAGTACCCGACGGAGATCGTCGAGGGCCTCAAGGAGCTCGGGCTGTTCGGGCTGATGATCCCGGAGGAGTACGGCGGGCTCGGCGAGTCGCTGCTCACGTACGCGCTCTGCGTGGAGGAGATCGCCCGCGGCTGGATGAGCGTGTCCGGCATCATCAACACGCACTTCATCGTCGCGTACATGCTGCTCCAGCACGGGACCGACGAGCAGAAGCAGAAGTACCTGCCGCGGATGGCGACCGGCGAGGTGCGCGGCGCGTTCTCGATGTCCGAGCCGGGCTGCGGTTCCGACGTCTCGGCGATCAAGACCAAGGCCACCCGCACCGGTGACGACTACACGATCAACGGCCAGAAGATGTGGCTGACGAACGGCGGCTCGTCGAACCTGGTCGCGGTGCTGGTGAAGACCGACGAGGGCCAGGACTCGGTCTACAAGAACATGACCACGTTCCTGGTCGAGAAGGAGCCCGGGTTCGGCGAGGTCGACAAGGGCCTGACGGTGCCGGGCAAGATCGAGAAGATGGGCTACAAGGGCGTCGACACCACCGAGCTCGTCTTCGACGGGTACCGGATCGACGCCGGCCAGATCCTCGGCGGCGTACCGGGCAAGGGTTTCTACCAGATGATGGACGGAGTCGAGGTCGGCCGGGTGAACGTCGCGGCCCGCGGCTGCGGCGTGGCGCGGCGGGCGTTCGAGCTCGGGATCTCGTACGCCCAGCAGCGCGAGACGTTCGGCAAGAAGATCGCCGATCACCAGGCGGTGCTGTTCCGGCTGGCCGACATGGCGGTCAAGGTCGAGGCGGCGCACGAGCTGATGGTGAAGGCGGCCCGGAAGAAGGACAGCGGCTCCCGCAACGACTTCGAGGCCGGCGTCGCGAAGTACCTGGCCAGCGAGTACTGCGCGCAGGTGGTGGAGGACTCGTTCCGGATCCACGGCGGGTACGGGTTCTCGAAGGAGTACGAGATCGAGCGGCTGTACCGCGAGGCGCCGATGCTGCTGATCGGCGAGGGCACCGCCGACATCCAGCGGATGATCATCGGCCGCCGGCTGCTGGAGGACTACAAGCTCTGAACTGCCCGGCGCGCTGGGTCGACGGGCGGGGCGGTGCCAGTCGGCCCAGCGCGCATTGGGGCAGGGTTCGGAGGACGGGCTAGGCGGGCGCCCGTCCGGGGATCGGGGTCGGGACCCGGCCGGAGCCGTGCCCGGACAGCAGCCAGATCCCCAGCTGGGTGATCTCGTGGCGGACCGAGGCGCCGGAGCGGCGGGTGGTGATCAGCCCGGCCTCCCGCAGTACGGTCGCCTGGTGGCTGGCGGCCGCCGGCGAGATCTTGCAGCGCTTCGCCAGCTCGGTCGTCGTACAGCCGGCGACGGTCGCCTCCAGCGCGGCCGCCCGGGTGGACCCGAGCAGCGATCCCAACGGGTCGCTCGACGGTGCAGGATCCATCGACGCCTGCCGCAGGATGCCGGGCGCGTGCTGGATCGGGTACACCAGGATCGGTTTCAGGTCCGGGTCCCGCAGCTTCGTCGGTACCTGCCAGCAGAACGCCGAAGGCTGCAACTCGATTCCCCTGCCATCGAGATACAGATCGCGGTCGTTCATGTCCAGCACCTGCAGCACCGGTGCCACCCACCGGACCCGCGGATGCAGTGACGACAGCAGCCGGTGGACGCCGTGCCGCGCGAGCGTCTCGCCGCGGTGCGCGTGGTCGGCGGACACGTGGGTGCCGATCGACTTCCAGTACGGCCGGATCGCCACGTCGTGGTACGTCCGGATCGCCCGGCCGAGCTTCTGCATCGACGTCCGGTCGCCGTGCGCCAGCTCCCGCGTCCACGGGGACGCCGGCCGCCACTTCTGCAGCAGGTCGAGCTGGCTGCGCACCTGGTGCCGCGGGGTCGCCAGCGTCTGCTCCAGGGCCGTGTCGAAGTCCGGCGCGGCCTCGGCCGGCGTCAGGAAGTCCGGCGAGTACCCGTGCGCCGGGGTCAGTTCGAGCAGTAGCCGCATCTGGTCCGGGCCGACGGTGGTGCGTACGTGGCGGCGCCAGTCCTCGAAGATCAGCCGGCCCTCCGAGTGCTGGAGCATGTGCAGGCTCAGCAGCACCTCCCAGAGCGGGGCCGGCCTGGTGGCCACCGTGACCCGGGTCAGGTCGCGCGGCGTGAAATGGATTCGCAGCATCGCAGTCCCCTCCCGTTCCTCGCTGTCACCACGTCCCCCGGCGCCGATCGCGGAAAGTAGTCGTTTCCTGACCGAACGCGACCCCGGAATTCAATCAAGGCAGGGAGCGGAGCGACAACTGTTTGAACATTCCAATCGGGTAGTACTCCTGGCCATGGCAAAAGGTTGCCACCTCACCTCAACGCGGTGAGCGGGCCGCGAGGTTCAAAGCCAGTGGTTCCGCTTGAACAGTCGGTAAAGCGTGAAACACGCGCAGACCATCACGCCGAGCACCACGAAGTACGCGTACTTGAGATGCAACTCCGGCATGTAGTCGAAGTTCATCCCGTAAATACCGGCGATCATCGTCGGGACCGCGAGAATCGCGACCCAGGCGGAGATCCGGCGCATGTCCTCGTTCTCGGCGACCTGGACCTGGGCCAGCCCGGCCTGCAGGATCGAGCTGAGCAGCTCGTCGAACGAGATCACCTGCTCCTTCACGCGCTGCAGGTGGTCGTCGACGTCGCGGAAGTAGTTCCTGGTCTCGTCGGTGATCAGCGGGTGCCGAACGGTCGCCAGCGCGCGCATCGGCCCGGTCAGCGGCGCCACCGCCCGCTTGAGCTCCAGTACTTCACGTTTCAGCTGGTAGACCCGGTCGATGTTCCGCCAGCCGCGCGGCGTGAACATGTCGGTCTCGATCAGGTCGATGTCGGCCTGGACGGCGTCCGAGACCTCCAGGTACCGGTCGACGACGTGGTCGGCGATCGCGTGCAGGACGGCGCCGGGCCCGGAGGCCAGCCGGTGCTGCTCCTTCTCCAGATCCTGCCGCAGCCCGGTCAACTCGCTGTGCTCACCGTGGCGCACCGTGACGACGAAGCCGGGGCCGCAGAACACCATCACCTCGCCGGTCGCCACCACCTCGCTGGTCGCGGTCAGGTCCCGGTGCGGCACGTACGTGACCGTCTTGAACACTGCGAAGAGCGTGTCGCCGTACCGCTCGAGCTTGGGCCGCTGGTGCGCCTCGGACGCGTCCTCCAGCGCGAGCGGGTGCAGCCCGAACTCAGCGCCGACGATCGCGAGCTGGTGGTCGGTGGGCTGGAACAGGCCGATCCACACGAACCCCTGTCCGCGGCGCGCCCGGTCGAGCGCCTCGGTGTACGAGTCGACCCGGTGGTCGCGGACGCCGTCGCGGTACAGCCCCCAGTCGACCAGCGCGCCCTCGAGCTTGCCGCGGACCACCTCGTCCGACGGACGTCCGGCAGCACCGCCACGGCGGGCGAAGACTCGTCCCACACGGCGTGTCGCGCCCATGTCCCATCGTCGCCCGGCCATCAACGGCGAGGCTATCAAGACGTGGTAACCAGCCGTCGGCAATGATGGGGGTGGAAGCACGTGGAGAGGAACGACGATGACCGCGCAGGGCATGCCCTCGATGGATCCCAGGCCGACCGGCCTGACGATCGGGACCTACGACACCTACCGGGAGGCGCAGCGAGCAGTCGACTACCTTTCGGACGAGAAGTTCCCGGTCGAGCACACGACCATCGTCGGCAACAACCTGCGCCAGGTCGAGAAGATCACCGGCCGCCTCACCTGGAGCCGCGCGCTGACCGCGGGCCTGGCCAGCGGCGCCTGGTTCGGGCTGTTCGTCGGCCTGCTGCTGGGGCTCTTCACCACCAACAACTGGCTCGCCGCGCTGCTCACCGGCATCGTGCTGGGCGCCTTCTTCGGACTGGTGTTCGGCGGCCTCAGCTACGCGCAGTCTGCCGGCCGCCGGGACTTCACCTCCCGGACCGCGGTGGTGGCGACGACGTACGACGTGCTCTGCGACTTCAAGTTCGCCGAGGAGGCCCGCAACCACCTGGCGAAGCTGGCGCTCAAGGGCGAGGTGCACCCGCTGCTGCCGAACCAGCCGCTGCAGCAGCCGAACGACTGAGGTGACGTAGATCTCGCGCCGGTGAGAGCCAGACCACGGTCCGGATGCGCCCGGACCCGGCAGCATGGGGTAACCCCAGCGGAGGAGGATCCGGGATGCAGTTCGGGCGCAGCTACGAGGAGTTCGAGGTCGGAGCGGTCTACAAGCACTGGCCGGGCAAGACGGTCACGGAGTACGACGACCACCTGTTCTGCCTGCTGACGATGAACCACCATCCGCTGCACCTGGACGCGCACTACGCCGGCGAGACCACCCAGTTCGGCAAGAACGTTGTGGTCGGCAACTACATCTACTCGATCCTGCTCGGGATGTCGGTCCCCGACGTGAGCGGCAAGGCGATCGCGAACCTGGAGATCGAGTCCCTGCGGCACGTCGCGCCGACCTTCCACGGCGACACGATCTACGGCGAGACGGTCGTCCTGGACAAGTGGGAGTCCAAGTCCAAGGACGACCGCGGCATCGTCCACGTAGAGACCAAGGGCTACAAGCAGGACGGCACCGTCGTCTGCCTGTTCCGCCGCAAGGTCATGGTCCCCAAGAACAACTACCTGGAAGCCCGCGGCGGCGAACAACCAGCTCGCCCCACCCCGGCAGCAGACTGACGCCCCGCGAACACCCGCGGCCGCAACCGTGTCGTGCCCGACCATCTCGACGGTTAACCCCTGAGCTGGTTGGTTACCGACCTGCATGCCGGTGGCTGAGCCCCCGAAATGTCCAGTCACCGGTGGTTGGTCATGCCGAGGTGGGGGCACGCGCTCGGGGTCAGTCGGGGAGCTCCTCGTGGACGGTGAGGACGGTGAGGGCCGGCTCGGCGCCGAGCGCGGCGAACAGCCTCGGTGCGGCGGGTGGCTCGGATCCGGCGCGCATCGCGTCGAGCGCGGCGTGGTCCCGCCACAGGGTCTGGATCCGCCAGTGGGTGTCGTCCTGCTGGACCAGGCGGGACTGGAGCAGCCCGTCCGGCCTCGGTTCGTGTGCGAGCTTGCGGAAGCCTTCGAGCAGCTCCGGGACCCGATCGGGCTCGATCGTGGCGCTCACCTCGGTAAGAATCATCATCGCTCCCCCTTTCCGCCCAGCATGACGCCCGATCCCGTGGCAGGGAACGGGACCGGGCGCCAGGTCAGGGAGACGTAAGGGTCAGCTCAGGAACAGTTCGATCACCGGGACCAGCACGTTCGGTTTCTGGATCGGGAGTTTCAGGGTCAGGGTCTCGGCGGAGACGCCGCCCATGGTGGTGTTCTGGGCCTGCTGGTGCGGGTCGTTGACGATCCGCTTGATCTCCGACGCGTCGTTCAGCAGCTGGGCGTACTTCACCTTGCCGGCCAGGCCGTGCAGGTGGATGTGGCCCATCGGCCAGGAGAACAGGTGCAGGTACAGCCGGTCGCCCTTCTGGGTGAAGCGGCAGTCGGCGGGCGCGGTGTACGCGGCCGGCCGGGCGCCGCGGATCGCGCGCTCGTGGACGCGCATCCACTCGCCGATATCGGCCAGCGTCGCCAGCGCCCGCGGGTCGAACTCGCCGCGGCCGGTCGGGCCGACGTTCAGCAGCAGGTTGCCGTCCTTGGAGACCGAGTCGACGAGCATCTTGACCAGCGTCTCCGGCGACTTCCAGTCCAGGTTGTCGCGGTCGTAGCCCCAGCTGCCGTTCAGCGTCTGGCACGCCTCCCACAGCACCGGTACGCCGTCGCGCTCCATCGGGGCGTCCGGCTGGTACTGCTCGGGCGTGACGAAGTCGCCGGGGATGTCGAGCCGGTCGTTGATCAGGATGCCCGGCTGCAGCTCCCGCACCATCGCCATCAGCTCGGCGGAGCGCCAGTCGTCGCGGCCCTTGCCGTGGCCGGGGCGGCCGTCGGGGTAGTCCCGGTCCGGGTACGAGAAGTCGAACCACATGATGTCGATCGGCCCGTAGTTCGTCAGCAGCTCGCGGGTCTGCGCGTGCAGGTAGTCGGCGTACACCTGGACGTCCCGCCCGGCCGCCTTCGCGATCGCCTCCTCGTCGTCGCGCTGCGGGTGCATCAGGTCGATCGGGAACTCGGGGTGGTGCCAGTCGATCAGCGAGTGGTAGAACCCGACCCCGAGCCCCTCGGCGCGGCACGCCTCGACGAACGGCCCGACCAGGTCCTTGCCCCACGCGGTCTTCGCGACCGTGTAGTCGGAGACCTGCGAGTCCCACAGGCAGAAGCCTTCGTGGTGCTTGGTCGTCAGTACGGCGTACTTCATCCCGGCCTCGCGCGCCGCCTTCGCCCACGTGCGCGGGTCGTACAGGTCCGGCTCGAAGTGGTCGAAGTACGGCTGGTAGTCCTCGTCGGTGAGCCGCTCGCGGTTCTTCACCCACTCGTGCCGGGCCGGCAGCGAGTACAGCCCCCAGTGGACGAACAGGCCGAACCGCCAGTCGCGGAACTTCTCCACCGAGGCCGCAGGTGGCGTATCAGTCATGTCATTTCTCCTCAAAGGTAGTTAGCGGCCGCCGAGCCCGGTGACGAGCAGGCCGCGGACCAGGTGTTTCTGCAGCAGGACGACGAGCAGCACGGTGGGCACCATTGCCATCACCGATGCGGCCATCATCAGGTTCCACTGGGTGCCCTGCTGGCCGATGAACTGCGCCAGGCCGAGCGGGACGGTGCCCTTGTCCTCGACGCTGTTCACGATGATCAACGGCCACAGGAAGCTGCCCCAGAAACTGATGAAGGTGAAGACGGTCAGTACGGCGATGGCGGGCCGCGCGAGCGGCAGCATGATCCGCAGGAACGAGCCGAACGGCCCGCACCCGTCCACCCGGGCCGCCTCCTCCAGCTCGGCCGGGACGGTCAGGAAGAACTGCCGCAACAGGAACGTCCCGAACGCGGTGAACGCCCACGGCAGGATCAGCGCCCAGTAGCTGTCGACCCAGCCGAGCGACTGCATCAGCCAGTACATCGGCACGATCAGCACCTCCTGCGGCACCATCAGCGTACCGAGGAACAGTACGAACAGTTGCTCACGGCCCCTGAACTTCAGCCGCGCGAACGCGTACGCCGACATACTGGACGCGCACACCACGACCAGCGTCCCGGTGACCGCGACGAACAGGCTGTTCAAGAAGTACTTCCCGAACGGCGCGAACGTGAACGCGTCGGCGTAGTTCTGCCAACGGATCTGCGACCCGAACAGGTGCGGCGTCGCGGTGAACACCTCGTCGGCGGGCTTCAGCGACGTGGAGACGGCGTAGACCAGCGGGCCGAGGAAGACGATCGCGACCGCGACCAGCAGCACGTGCGAGACCACCCGGCGGACATTCTCAGACGTCATAGTTGACCCACTTCCGCTGTCCGACGAACTGGATCGCGGTGATGCCCATGATGATCACGAACAGCACCCACCCGGCCGCCGAGGCGAGTCCCATGCTGAGGAACTGCCAGCCTTGGTTGTAGACGTACATGACGATCGTCTGGGTGGCGACACCCGGACCGCCCTGGGTGAGGATGAACGGCTGCGCGAACACCTGGAACGAGGTGATCAGCGTCATCGTGGTGGCGAAGAACAGCGACGGCGTGATCATCGGCCAGGTCACGTACCGGAACCGCTGGAACGGGCCGGCACCGTCGATCTGCGCCGACTCCAGCTGGGACTGCGGCACCTGGTCGATGGCCGCGGAGAAGACCAGGAAGTTGTACCCGAACCCCTGCCAGATCGACATCGCGACGATCGCCGGCATCGCCCAGTTCGAGGAGCCGAGGAAGTTCGGCGCGTGGATCCCGAACCAGCTGCCCAGGCCGGCGTCGAGCAGCCCGCCGGGCTGGAACAGCAGCCGCCAGACCATCACGTTCGCGACCATCGGCGTCATCACCGGGATGAAGAACAGCACCCGGAACGCCTGCCGGCCCTTGATCTTCGGGCCGAGCCAGGTCGCCAGCCCGAGCGAGACGACCACGTTCAACGGGACGTACAGCACCACGAACAGCGCCGTGTTCAGCACCACCCGGCGGAACACCGGGTCGCCGAGCAGGTGCGAGTAGTTGCCGAAGCCAAGGAACTTCCGGTCGCCGAACACCGGCCAGTCGAACAGGCTGATCGCGAGCGCCATCGCGGTCGGGAACAACGTGAACAGCGCCAGCCCGCCGAGGCTCGGCGCCAGGAACACCGACGCGTAGCGCCCGTCCTTGCGGAGCGCGGGCCGGCGCCCCGGCCGAACACTCTCGGCCGGGGCGACGGTTTCGTTCAGGGTCGCCATCAGGACCCAGCGCCTGCCTGGTCCTGGATGGTCTTCAGCGCCTGGTCGGGCGGGATCTCACCGTTCAGCGCCTGGGTGCCGAACCGGGTCAGCAGGTCGTTGACCTGGACCCAGTTCTTCGAGGTGACCAGCGGGACCGAGTTCTGCGACGCGTAGTCTATGACCTCCTTGGCTTCCGGGATCTTCGCGGCCGTGAACCAGGCCGGGTGCGCGGCGGTCCGGGCCGGGTACGCGCGGCCCGCCGAGGCCAGCGCGGTCAGCTGCTTCTCGCCGGTCATCGACATGATCGCCTGGAACGCGGCGTCCGGCGTCTTGCAGGACCGGGAGATCCCGAACCCGGAACCGGCCGTGAAGGTCTTCGACCCGTCGGGCCCGGCCGGGATCGGCGCGATCCCGAGGTTGAACTTGACCTTGCCGAGGGTGTCGATCAGCGACCACGGCCCGTTCAGCTGCATCGCGGACTTGCCGGAGGTGAACTGGGTGGTCTCGAAGTCGCTGTTCCCGGACGGCACCTGCGGCGCGATCTTGTCGGTCCGGACGAAGTTCGCGTACGTCGTGAACCCGTCGACGAACTTCTGGTCGGTCAGGTTGAGCTTGCCGTCGGCCAGCGGCTCCGCACCGGTCAGCGTCCGTACCCAGGAAGTCACGCCGAGATCTCCGGGCGACGTCACCAGGCCGGTCCGGCCCCCGGTCGTGAGCTTCTTCGCGGCGGCCTCGAAGTCGGCCATCGTCCACCCGGGCTTCGGGTCGGCGACGCCGGCGGCCTTGAACAGGTCCTTGTTGTAGAAGATCACCATCGGGCCGGAGTCGTACGGGATCGCGACCTGCTTCCCGTCCGACTTCAGGCCGTCCATGATCGGCTTGTCGAAGTCCTCGGTCTTCAGGCCGTACTTCTTCATCAGGTCGTCGAGCGGCAGCATCGCGTTCGCGTACGACGCCAGCCGCAGCGACTGCATGCCGATGATGCACGGCGCCTTGCCGCTGGCCAGCAGGGTGCCGATCTTGGACCAGTAGTTGTTCCAGTCGGTGCCCTGGAGCTTGACCGTGATGCCCGAGTGGTCGGTGTGCGCCTGGTCGGCGACCTTCTGCCAGGCTGCCTGGTCCGCGGTACCGCCGATCCAGAACTGCCAGGTCAGGTCGGCCTTGTCGGCCGACCCGGACCCGCTGCTGCCGCCGTTCCCGCCACCGCAGGCGGCCACGGCGGTCAGGGCCAGCACCGCACCGGCCGCGGTCAGCCAGCGGCGTGCCCGCGCTGGTGTTGCTCTCATCCTGACCTCCAAGGAAAGCTGTGAGTCATCCGATCAATATGTTGCATTGTTCGGGGGAGTCAACAGCTCGCCGCCTTATTTCAGAAAGAAAATGAAGGATTCAGGCTCTAGCGAACCACCTAGACGTCGGATGTATGGTCCAGATACATCGGACCTATCAGGGGTTGGGAGGGGTGCTGTGGCGGTCACCGACACGGCGATCGACGCGATCAAGCAGATGATCGTGAGCGGCGAGCTGCAGCCCGGCGACCGGCTGCCGCGGGAGGCCGACCTGGCCGCGCGGCTCGGGCTGTCCCGGAACTCGCTGCGCGAGGCGGTCAAGGCGCTCGCGCTGATCCGGGTGCTCGAGGTCCGCCAGGGCGACGGCACATACGTGACCAGCCTGGACCCGGCGCTGCTGATGGAGACGATGGCGTTCGTCCTGGACCTGCAGCAGGACGCCTCCGTGCTGGAGTTCTTCGAGGTACGCCGGATCCTGGAGCCGGCCGCCGCCGCCCGGGCCGCGCTACGGATGCCGGACGCCGAGGTGGCCGCGATGCGGGCGCTGCTCGACGACCTCGGCGACGACCCGTCGGCCGACGACCAGCTGGCCTGCGACGTGGAGTTCCACCGGCTGCTCGCGATCGGCAGCGGCAACCGGACGCTGGCCTCGATCATCGAGAGCCTGCGGCAGCCGACCTACCGGGCCCGGATCTGGCGCGGGCTGACCCAGACCGGAGCGGTGCACCGCTCACTGGCGGAGCACCGCTCGATCCTGGACGCGATCGCCGGCCGCGAGCCGGAGGTCGCCCGGGCCTGGGCGACCGTGCACATCGCGGGTGTCGAGCGCTGGCTCAACGAGATGGTGAGTCCCGAGCCGGACGAAGCTCCAGCAGTACTGCGGAGGGCATCGGCAGCGTCAGCCCCACCGCCGATCCGTTCCATTCGGCGGCTGTTGTGACCAGCTTGGTGCGCTCGGCCAGGTCGGCCAGCTCCACGTCGGTCGGCCAGTCGGCGAGTCCCGCGGCCGCGGTGGCCAGGTCCGCGGTGCCGATCGCGAGCGTGGTCGTGCTGAGCTGCCAGGACGGATCCGCGCCGGGCAGCTGGACACGGACCGTCCTGGTCAGAGCGGGGTCGCCGTCGGCCTTGGTCTGATCGAGCGTCAGGTTCCACAGCAGTACGGCGATCCGGTCGCGGTCGCGGGACGCCCACGCCTCGACCAGGCTGCCGCCGCCGTCACCGTCGTACGCCACCGGCAGCTCGACCGGGCCGAGACGGCTGAGCGGGGTCAGCGCGTGGTACCGCGGTTTCCGCAGCCCGCCGACGGTCTGCAGGCCGAACCCGCCGTGCAGGAACCGGGGCGGGCGGCTGAGTTCCCCGAAGTGGTCGGAGGCGACCCAGTACGAGAGCGCGTCGATCCGGCCGGCCGCGGCCGACGACGGGCCGCCGACCTGCAGGCGCGGGTCGACGGACTTCAGGGCGGCAGCGGACACGTCGTACAGGTGCAGGTACTCGGCCTTCGTGCCGGACCAGAACACCTCGAGGTTCGCCTCGTTCCAGACCTTGAAGTCCCAGGTCAGCACTCGTCCAGGCCGTACCGGTCGACGAGGTGCTGGACGAGCGCCCGGACCAGGTCGTGCCGGCGGTCGTACGACGTCGTCGTGCATCCGGCGCAACGCGTCCTCGAGCTCCACGCCGATCTCATCAGCGCCGGTCAGGTCCTTGCAGAGCAGCTGGCTGAGGCGCTCGCCGCCGATCATCGGTACCTACGGCCGCTGCAGCTCGGTGCCTTCGGCAACCACGTCGACGGTGACGGTGGCGGCCGGAGCGGAAGACCAGGTAGCCGGCCGCGCCGTCCACCGGCGACCAGTCGATCGTCACCTGGCCGACGCCGCCGACCGCCCGCATCTACACAACTCCCGATTCGAACTGCTCCATCGCGATCAACGGCCGGATCCGCTGCTCGACCGTCCGGCTGGCGAAGTTCCGCCGGATCAGGTCGTTGCCGAACACGTTGCCGATCGCCCCCATCACCATCGCCTGGTCGAGCGACAGGTACCGCTTCGCGATCAGCCCGGACTTCGTCGCGACCGCGTCGTAGAACCCGCCGGCGCCGTACGCGTGCAGCGTGTTCTCGATCTTGCTCAGGTTCGTGATCGCCTCCCGCGGCGCGTACGCCATCGCGAGGAACGCCGCGTGCGGGGTGACCACGCCGTCGCCGTACGTCGGGTTCGGGTTGGTGCCCTCGCGGCAGCCCTCGAAGCCGGCGTCGTAGTTCGTGCCCTCCAGGTCGGACGGGTAGCCGCCCGGGTCCATCCCGATCGGCTCGACGCCGTAGACGGAGTAGCCGCCCTTCGGGTTCGACGCGGGGGAGAAGCCCCAGTAGCCGTACTTCGCGTCGTCCAGGCCGTGCTCGATCTGCGCGCGGACCGTCAGTGGGTGGTTGATGCCCCAGCTGCGCGGCGCCCAGGTCGCCTCCGGGACGAACAGGTCCGGCATCAGCGACTCGAACATGTCGCCACCCCAGGACGGGACGAGCCGCATCCCGCGGTACTCGTACGTGCCCTCGAAGACGTCCAGCCCGAGGTACGTCCGGTGCACGCCCTTCGGCTTCTGCTCCACCCACGACCAGTCGCACGTGTCCGGGAACGTCCGGTACGTCGCGAAGTACTGCGTGTGCGGCACCTGGTTCAGCGCGAACCCGACGTACCCGGCGATCCGGGCCTCGGTGTTGCAGGTGTCGTAGTGGAACTTGCGGTAGTACACGTCCGGGCCGACGCCGGCGTGGTTGCCCTTGTCGGTCGCCTCGTCCGGCGGCGGGGTCTCGAAGAAGCCGCCGCGCATCAGGCCGCCCGGGCGGGCCGCCGGGTTGTAGTAGTACTTGAAGTTCATCCGGTTCAGCAGCAGGTCGGCGAGGGCCCGGGCGCGCGGCTCGGCGTTCCGGACCACCATCAGCGCGCAGGCGAACCACGCGTTGTCGACGCTGGACACGAACGGCGTGATCGGCCGGGTGCCGTCGGGATCGACGTACCGCACCTCGCCGGTCGCCTCGTCGTACCAGTTGAAGTACATCCCGCTCGGCACGTGGTGGACGGCGTCCCGCATCGTCGTCAGCGTCTGCGTGATCCGCCGCAACGACTCCTGCGGCGAGATGATCCCGAGGTGCCGAGCGACCACCGTGCTCCACAGGTAGCCGCCGATGTTGGTGGGGGAGGTGTAGTTGCTCCGTACAGGGTTCGTGACCGAGTCCCCGATGTTGTCGGCCGGCAGCCCGGTGCGCTCGTCGGTCATCGCCACGATGCTGCGCCAGGTGTCCCGGGCCCACCGCCCGACCAGAGCGCGGTCGGCGGGGGTCGGCGTCCAACGGCCGGTGTTCGTTCCGCCGAAGGCAGGGGATGCGACCCCCGCGACGGCCAGCGCTCCAGAGGAGGCGAGCAAGGTACGACGACTGATGAAGGCGGTCATCTGAGGTCTCCTATTTCAGTCCGGTAATGGCAATGCCCTTGGTGACGTGCCGCTGGAAGGCCAGGAAGATCACCAGCACAGGTACGACGACCACGACCGCGCCGGCCATCAGCAGGCCGTAGTTCTGCGCGTTCTGTCCGGTCGAGTACAGCGCCAGGGCGACGGGCAGGGTGTACTTGTCCTCGGTCTGGGCGATCACCAGCGGCCACAGGAAGTTGTTCCAGGACCCGAGGAACGTCAGGATGCCGAGCGTGGCCAGCGCCGGGCGGGTGAGCGGCAGCATGATCCGGGCGAAGATCCCGAGCTCGCTGGACCCGTCGACGCGGCCGGCGTCCATCAGGTCGTCGGGCAGCCCGAGGAAGAACTGCCGCATCAGGAACACGCCGAACGGCGAGACCAGGAACGGCAGGATCAAGCCCGGGTACGTGTTCGCCAGACCGGCGTTCGTGACCAGCACGAACAGCGGGACGAACGTGACCATGCCCGGGATCATCAGCGTGGCCATGACCAGCACGAACAACGCGTTCCGCCCCTTGAAGCGGAGCTTGGCGAGCGCGTAGCCGATCATCGAGCAGAAGGTCAGGTTGCCGGCCGTGACGGCCAGCGCGACCAGCCCCGAGTTCAGGAAGTACCGCGGGAAGTTCGCCTTGCTGAACAGGTCGCCGTAGTTCTGCGACGTCGGCTGCTCCGGCCACCAGGTGGGCGGCACCCGGAGCAGCTCGCCCTGGGTCTTGAAGCTCCCGAGCACCATCCACAGGAACGGCGCCGCGACCGCGACCAGTCCGAGCACGCCGATCAGATAGATCCACCAGGTACGGCGCATCACTTCTCCCTCAGCAGCCGGAACTGGATGAACGTGATCACCGCGATGACGACGAACAGGATGTACGCCATGGACGTCGCCAGCCCGTAGTTCCCGAAGCCGAACTGGTTGTAGGTGTACATCGACACCGAGAGCGTGCTGTCCAGCGGACCGCCCTGCGTCATCACGAACGGCTCCTCGAAGAACTGCAGGTACCCGATGCCGGTGGTCACGCTCGTGAACAGGATCGTTGGCCGGAGCAACGGCATGATCAGGTACCGGAACCGCTGCCAGGCCGAGGCCCCGTCGATCTGACCGGCCTCCTCGACCGACTCCGGAATACCCTGCAGACCGGCGAGGAAGATGATCATCGCGGACCCGAAGTTCCGCCAGACGGCCATCGCGATCAGCGACGGCATCGCCCACGTCTTGGACGCCAGCCAGTTCGGGCCGTGGATGCCGACCCAGCCGAGCACGGTGTTCACCAGCCCGTTGTCCGGTGACAGCACGAACCGCCAGATCACCGCGATCGCGACGATCGACGTCACCACCGGGAGGTAGTACCCGACCTTGAACAGCGCCTGGAACCGCTTCACACCCCGGTCCAGCAGCACAGCGGCGGCCAACGCGACCACGAGGGTCAACGGCACCCCGAGCACCACGAAGTACGCCGTGTTGAAGGCGGCCTTCCGGAACGTCTCGTCCGACAACGCCTTCACGTAGTTGTCGAACCCGACCCCGTTCACCGAGAACGGCGTCCGCAGATCCCGCTGCTTGATATCAGTGAACGACATCCCGAACGACCCGAGCACCGGCCCGGCCGTAAACGCCAGAAACAACACCACGAACGGGAGCACAAGCACCCAAGCCGCAACCGTCTGCCGACCAACCGCCCCGCCCCGCCGCCCGCTCCGACCGCCCAGGACCGCGGTGGAGGCAACCGCACCACCGGCGCCGATCCCGGCTGCGGCAACCGCGCGCCGGCCCCCGCGCCGCTCCCGCCCGGCCTCCGGCCGGGCGTGCTCGCTGGATGCGGTGTTCCCGTCGGAGGTGTTGCCGTCCTCCGGCCGGGCGTGCCCGGTGGAGGCGGTGTTCCCGTCGGAGGTGTCGCCGGCCTTTGGCCGGGGTGTGGTGGGGGCGCCGCGCTCTGACTCGCCTCCGGATCTTTCCCCCGTCGGTTCGCCAGGCCGCAGGCCCGGCGGACCGGCGCTTCGTTCGGAGGTCATCAGCTACCGCCGGTGCCGATCTGGGAAGCCTTGGTTTGGATGGCCTTGGCGGTGTCGGCGGGGGACTGGCCGGACTTGGCCATCTTCTCGACCTCGGTGTCGAACGCCTTCGCGACCTGCTCCCAGTTCACGATCGCCGGCGGTGCCTTCGCGTCCTCGAGTTGCTTGCCGAACACCGGCAGCAGCGGGTCCGACGCGATGCTCGGGTCCTGCCACGCGCTCTTCACCGCCGGCAGATCCGACGACAGCTTGAACCACGAAGCCTGCGTCTTCGCATCCGACAGGAACTTGACCAGCTTCCACGCGCTGTCCTTGTTCTTCGACGACTTGAACACCACGAAGTCCGACCCACCCACGAACGACGTCGCGGTCTTGTTCTTCGGGAGCTGGAACACCCCGATGTTCGGCTTGATCGCGTCCCCGCCGGCCTTCGCCACCGACCCGGCCATCCACGGCCCGGAGATGAACATCGGCACCTGCCCGTTCACGAACTGCGCCTCGGTCTGGTTCGGCGGCAGGTCGGTCCCGGCCAGCTTCTCGGTGAAGAAGCTCTGGTAGTACTTCAGCCCTTCCTGCATCTCCGGCGTGTCGAACGTGAACTGCTTCTGGTCGTCGTTCGTGATGTTCGCCCCGGCCGACCACGCGAACGGCATCACGGTCTGCCAGGAGCCGTCACCACCGGGCTGCAGGTTGATCCCGTACTTCGCGCCGGCCTTCTCCTTCATCGCCTTCGCCATCGCCTTCAGCCCGTCCCAGTCCGTCGGCGGGGTGCTGAAGCCGGCCTTCGCGGCGAGGTCCTTGCGGTAGAACACGAGCCGGGTCTCGACGTACCACGGCACGCCGTACTGCGTACCGGCGACCTTCGTCGTGTCCAGCGCGCCCTCGTAGAAGCCGGAGTTGTCGAAGCCCTTCGGGGTCGGGTCGAGCGCGCCGAGGTCGGCGAACTCGCCCATCCAGGTGGTGCCGACCATCGCGGCGTCCGGCGGAGTACCGGCCGCGATCGCGGTGGTGAACTTGTCGTGCGCGGCGTCCCACGGGATCGGCGTCACCTTCACGTTGACGCCAGGGTTCGACTGCTTGAACTGGTCGATCAGCTTGGGCAGGTTCTCGCCCTCGGTGCCCATCGCCCAGACGGTCAGGTTGCCGGTTGCCGGTCCTTCGCTGACGCTTGTGGTCGGTTGGGCCCCGGAGCCGCTGCCGGTGTCACTCGAGCGGCCACATCCGCCGAGCGCCAGCGCTGCCGCGGTCAGTGCAGCGCTGCCGATCACCAGCCGGCGGCTCATGCTGTGGGTGAACATGTGCTGACTCCTCACTCGGTTACTGCGTGCATCCCCGATTGGTGCCGCAGCTGTCCCGCAGCACCAGTTGTGTTGCCAGTACGTCGTTACGCGCCCGGGTCCGTGCCCCGGTCACTCGCTCGTGCAGCCGCTCCGCGGCCGTCCGCCCCAACTCGGCCATCGGCTGCCGCACCGTCGTCAACCCCGGCGACACGTACCGCGCCGCCATCACGTCGTCCCATCCCGTCACCACAATGTCGTCCGGAACCCGCACCCCACCCGCCGCGAACGCCACCAACACAGCCAACGCCAACTCGTCGTTGGCACACACAAGCCCATCCGGTCGCCCGCCCACCCCACCGAGCGCTCCCGCGCCGCCCGCCCCGCCGGGGGTTGCCGCGCCGCCCGCCCCGCTGGGCAGCGGCTGCTCGCCTTCCAGCTCCCCGTCCGCCCCGCGCGCAGCGCGGGGCGGACGGGTCATTGCCTGGAGCACCTTTTCGGCGACGTCACGTCCGGCTTCTTCGGTGAGGGGTACACGGATCGGCTTCGGTGCCTGCATCCCGCGCAGTTCGTGCGCCTTCGCGAACCCGGCGTACCGCTCGGAGACGTCGTACGAACTGGCGGGGTCGCCAACGAAGTGCAGGCTGCTGCGTCCGTGGTCGAGCAGCCGGGTGGTGAGTTGCTCGGCGCTGGCCGCGCTCTCGCTGCGGACCGAGTCGCACCCGGTCGCGGGCGGATGCGCGACCAGCACCACCGGTACGCCGGCCTTCCGCAGGCCCTGCACCGTCGGCAGGTCCAGAGCGTTGCCGTGGACAACGATCCCGTCGACCCGCCCGGCCAGGTCCATCACGCTGCGCCGCGGGTCCGGGTTGCCGTGCGTGACCGTGATCACCACGCTCTGCCCGTGTTCGCCGGCCCAGCGTTCGTACCCCATCAGCAGGTCCCCGTAGAACGGGCCCGCGAGGTCCGGCAGCACCAGCCCGTGCGCCTCGTGCCGCTGGACGGCGAGACTGCGGGCGGCCCGCAGCGGTACGTAGTTCAGCTCCTGCGCGGCCTGGTCCACCCGCGCCCGCGCCTTCGCCGACACCGGCCCGGTCCCTTGCAGGACACGCGAAACCGTAGCGATCGACAGCTTCGCGAGGGCCGCGACGTCGTAGATCGTCGCCGGCCGGCCGGTGGGTCCGGTAGGCATCGGGAACACTCCTGGGCGAAAGTGGAAGCGCTTACAGTTTGAGTACCCTGCCCTGGATCGTTCGAACGGTCAAGACCTCGTGACCGGTCTGAGAGGATGCGAGCGTGACCACACAGGAGCGAGTGGACCGGGTCTTCCTGGTCCGGCACGGGGAAACCGAGTGGAGCAGGTCCGGGCGGCACACTTCCGTCACCGACCTTCCGCTGACGCCCGAGGGTGAGCGGGTGGCTGCGAGTTTGAAGGAGCGGCTGGCGGGGGAGTCCTTCGACCTGGTGCTGACCTCACCGCGGCAGCGCGCCCGGCGTACGGCCGAACTCGCCGGCTTCCCGGACGCGCAGGTCGACGACGACCTGGTCGAGTGGAACTACGGCGATTACGAGGGCGTCACCACCGCCGACATCCGCAAGACCGCCCCGGGTTGGACGATCTGGGACAGCCCCGTCCCGAACGGCGAGACCGCGGCGCAGATCACCGCGCGGCTCGACCGCGTCAACGCCCGCCTGGCCGCGGTCCCCGGCGACGTCCTGGTCTTCGGCCACTCCCACGCCCTACGGTCCCTGACCGCCCGCTGGCTCGACCTCCCGGTCGCCGAAGGCCGTCACTTCGTCCTCGACACCGCCACCGTCTCCACCCTCGGCTGGGAACGCGACGCCCCCGCCATCCTCCACTGGAACAGCTGAGCCTTTCCGGAACATTTGTTGCACTATCCGGCAGAAACGTTCCGGAAAGACCGGACCGGACAGGTCGGCGAGCACGGCCGGGCGGTGAGAGACGGGTTCGTACGGCGGAGTACCTGGAGGACCTGTACAGCGGCATCGCACGGCCGATTCGTGACGTCGAACCACCCGTACCGCAACGTCGACTCGGAGCGGAGCGTTGCGCGGTTGTCCCGCTCGAGGTCCCGCCAGCGCTGTTGCGGTACCAGGTGGAGCCGGCCGTCGAGCTCGACGTTCAACTCGAAGCCGTCGTAGTGCACGTCGGTGAACGTGCCGTCCACCGAGCGTTGCCGTTGCCCGCGCGGCAGGCCGTGCCGACGTTCGACGTCGCGCAGATAGCGGAGCTCGAGCAGCGAGTGCGATCCGGCGACCACATCGGCGATGATCGGCCGCAGGCTCCCGCGATGCCGCAACCGGCGGCGCTCGCCGAGCGCGTGGAGCAGGTCTTCCGCCCCGACTCGCCCGCTCTGGCACGCTTCGGCGACCACCGCGGCTGCCTTGTCCAGCGTCGGTGTGATGCCGACGACGTCCAGTACGGCGTGCGCCGGCGTACGCCGCGGTGGTGCGACCCCGGCGAGCCGGTCCGCCCAGTACTCGTCCCGCCGGATCACCAGCCCCGGCTGCGGACGGACCTTCCGGTACTCCGGGATCGTCACGTAGACCTGACGATCAGGATCCGGCTTCAGCAGCCCGAGCTGTTCCGCCGCGCTGTAGTGGCTCCACCCGGCCTCGGGCCCGGCGTACAAGAGCGCGGCGAGCAGCCGTGCGGCGTACCCGATGCCTCCGGTGTGGGCGACGTACACACCGGGATGGACCGTCCGCCAGCGCTTGTTCCGCAGCGACTTCCGGATCCGTGGCTCGGACCACCCTGCCGCGAGCAGCTGAGCGCGCGACACGATCTGGTCCTGGTCGTCGATCAGTGCCGCCAGGCCGCCCTCGTGCAGGCGCCGCATCCACCACCACTCCACCGGCCCCAGCATGCCGGATCGCCCCGCCGCCCGCTCGCACCCTGTGGACAACCAGCTTTCCGGAACTTAATCGTCAGCTGGTGCCGGAAATGTTCCGGAAAGGCGGGAGACGAGGGTGTCGGCGCGGGGGTGGGCGTGTGTGGGGCGGAGGCGGCTGGTTCGGTTGAGGGTTGCTTGGCCGTGGAGTGCGCTCCACAGCACCTCCGCCAGCGTCTCCGGATCGTCGCCCGCGACCGGGTCGACCGCCGCGAGGAACTCGGCGAAGGCGGACCTGAGCGCCGCGGGGCTGTCCGGGGTGCCGAAGGGCAGGGTTGTCGGGCGGACGAACATCGCCTCGTAGACGGCCGGATGCTCGGCGGCGTAGTCGAGGTACGCGTGGGCCAGTGCGCGGAGGCCGCCGGACTCGCGGGCGCGGCGCAGTACGTCGGTCAGCTCCGAGATGCCCTGGAGGGCGACGGCGTCGGCGATCGCGTTCATGTTCTTGAAGTGGCCGTAGAGGACGGGCTGGCTGTAGTCGACGGCCTCGGCCAGGCGGCGGGTGGTGACCGCGTCCCAGCCGTCGGCCTCGGCGAGGTCGCGGGCGGTGCGCAGGATCAGCTCACGGCGCTCCTCGCGGGCCCGTTCGCGGCGTGAGTGAGTCGGCATAGTCCGGATACTAGCACTGCTAGACAATCTAGCGGCAGTAGAGTTAGCATCGCTAGGAAAGTTAGCGCTGCTAGTTCACAAGGAGTCTTCCGATGCGCCGCTTCACCACCGTCCTGACCGTCCTGCTCGGTGTCTTCCCGCTGACCTTCGGGTCCCAGTTCCTGTTCGCCGGGCACACCGCCGCCCCGAGTTTCGGCATCGCCGAATGGCCCACCGGCGTCGCCGCCGGGTACTTCGCGGTCAAGGGCATCCGCGACATCGTCCTCGGGCTGAACCTGCTCACGCTTTTCGCGCTCCGTCAGCGCCGCGCCACCGGCATCCTGATGGCGATCTCCGCACTGATCCCGATCACCGACATGATCACGGTCTTCACCCACGGCGGTCCGGCCGCGACCGCGCTCGGCGTGCACGGTCTGACCGCGCTCGTGATGCTGTTCGACGCGTTCCTGCTGCTCCGCGAGCGTCAGCCGGCCGAGGTACTCGAGCCGGTCCACTCGTAGAGGTCGACCGTGCAGTACTCGCGGAACCCGAGCGCCTCGTACACCGGGCGCCCGGCCGCCGACGACCCGAGTACGGCGTACTCCACCTCAACCTCGTGCAGTACGCCGTACGTGAGCGCCGCCCCGATCCCGCGGCGGCGCGCCTCCGGGACCGTCATCACGAAGTACAGCCCGGCGACGCCCGCGCCGAGGAAGACCGTCGCGGTCCCGACCGGCGTACCGTCGAGCTCGGCGAGGTAGTGCCGCCACGGGTCGGCGTACCCGAGCTTCCGGTAGACCGACGCCACCCACCGCGCCTCCCGCTCGCCCTCGCCGAAACCCTGCCCGAGCGTCGCCTCCCACACCGCCAGCGCCGCGTCGTCGGTGACCCGGGTGATCGACAGCCCCGGTACGTCGCGGGGCGGCTCGAGCTCGGCGATCCGTACCGCCATCCCCGGCTCCGAACCGGCGTCCGCGAACCCGGCCGCGATCAGCGCCGTCCGGTCGATCCGCAGCGACGGACCCACGTGCCAGGTGCCGGGGACGTCGTGTTTCGTCAACTCCGCAAGGGATTCCGCGATCACGCCGTCGTCGGACGCGCGGACGACGGCGTTGTGGTAATCGATCGGGGACCCGCCGATCGTCCACGTCGCGCGCTCGTCCTCCCGCTGCGCACCGCCGCCCGCCGCACCCATTGCCATCAGCAACTCGGCGAGGTTGTCCTCGATCGCGCGTACGACGTCCATCGCCCCAGTCTGGCGGTCACGCGAAGCAGGCGCGAGCCCATTCCCGGAAGGTCCGCGCGGGCCGGCCGAGGACGTGCTCGACGTCCGCGGTCACGGTCTCCTCGCCGCCGTTGCGGATCAGCTCCGCGCCGCGGAGCGCGACCGTCACGACTGCCTCGTCCAAGCCGGCGCCGCGGAGCTGCTCCGCGTAGACCTCCGGTGGTACGTCGACCACGCTCAGCGGCTGTCCGAGGACGTCGGAGAGTACGGCGGCCTGGTCCGGGACGCTCAAGAGCTCGGGGCCGGTGAGCGTGTAGGTCCGGTCGTGGTGGTCCGACAGCAGGGTTTCCGCGGCGACCTCGGCGACGTCGCGCGGATCCACGAACGCGTGCCGGCCGGCGCCGGTCTGGTTCGGGATCGGCTGCCCGTTGGTGATCGCGGGCAGCCAGCGCAGGGCGTTCGACGCGAACCCGGCCGGGCGGAGGATCGTCCGGTCCAGCCCGCACTCCCGCAGCGCGCGCTCGCCGGCGGCGTGCCAGTTCCCCGGCATCTCCTCGTCGGCGCTGCCGATCGCCGACAGCTTCACGATCTTCCGTACGCCGCCGTCCACCGCCGCCGCGATCAACGCCCGGTCGTGCGCCGGGACCCACGGACCGGGCGCCGTCAGCAGGAACACCGTGTCCACGCCGGAGATTGCCTTACGCAACGAGTCGGTGTCGTCGAAGTCGCCGTGGACCAACGCACCGTGCGGCTTCCGCGTCATCCCGCGCACGGCCGCCCCGCGCGCCTCCAGCTGCCGGACGAGCTCACTGCCGATGGTGCCGGTCGCACCCGTAACCAGAATCATGCCCGCCAGCCTGGTCGCCGCCCGACGCCGGCGGATAGGAACTTTCGGTACTACGGAACCCGCCTACCACCTGGCTACGCTCGAACCGTGCACCCGTGGATCGAGACCGTCACCCTGACCTCGGCGACCACGCCCGTCACGGTCCTCCCACCCGACCCGTCGACCACAGTCGTCTGGCGAATGACCCCCGCAGGCGACAGCGACGTCCTCGTCGCGGGCCCCCGCACCACCGCGTCGTACCACGCCACCAAGAACCTCCCGGTCTGCCTCCACCTCCGCATCCGCCCCGGCGCCGTCATCCCCCTCCTCGGCACCCCACCAGACCAGCTCCTCAACCAGGTAGTCCCACTCGAATCCCTCCGCGGCCCCTCGGCCACCGCACTCGCGGAGCAGCTTGTCACCCACCGCACGCAGCTCGACCGAGCGGCAGCCGTACTCCGCGACTACCTGGTCGCCCAGGTCCCGGCGCACCTCCCCGCCCGCCTGCAGTTGGTCCACGACGCGGTCGCACAACTGACACCACCGCCCGCGGAGCCCGCCCACCAGACCGCGCCACCAGGCGCGCAAGCGGGTGCTCGGGCAGGCTCACCGGCGACCGCGCAGGCGGGCGCGCTGCCGCCCAGCGCGGTGATACCGCGGGTGGATGTGGCGGCGGCGCGGCTGGGGGTTAGTGAGCGGTATCTGCGGCGTGTGTTCCGGCAGGCGGTTGGCGTTTCGCCGAAGCACTTTGCGCGGATTGCTCGCGTACGTCGGGTGATCGCGACTCGCCGGTCCTGGGCCGACACCGCGGCGTACGCCGGCTACACCGACCAGTCGCACCTGATCGCGGACTTCCGCGCGCTCATGCGTGTCACCCCGAGCGCCTACGCAGCCGGCGACGTACCGCTCAGCACCTGTTAACCAGGTAACGCGTTCCACTGCTCCAACGTGGAAACCAGCAGGCTCGCCGTCGGCATCGACGTGAACTCCGACCTGGTCACGAACCTCGCGTCCGACGCGTCGTCACCGGCCGCGAGCGTCCCGCCGACCGCCGTCGCCTCGTAGTCGCGGATCACGTACAGCTGCCCGCGCGGCCCCGGGCGCTCGACCTCGCCGACCAGCCCGCCGACGACAACGGTCAGCCCGGTCTCCTCCGCGACCTCTCGCGCCACCGCGGCGGGATCGTCCTCACCCGGTTCGACCCGGCCGCCGGGGATCGACCACAGTCCCCGCCCGGGCTCGTTCGCCCGCCGGACGACCAGCAGCCGGTGCTGCTCGTCGTACACAAGGGCACCCACACAGTCGACGCGCTCCATGCACCCCGAGGTTAGCGCCCCGTGCGTGATACAGCTCGACGCTATCGGCGCCCAGGCACGCACCTCGCGGCACTTGGCCAGCGCCCACGATGCTCCGCATCGAGGCCACTGACCAATCACCACGATGCACGCACCTGGACACCGCTATCGTTTGACCTCTATCACGCACGGGGCGCTGGGGCGTCTGTGTACAAGTGCCAGAGCGGACGAGTGATCGCGGATAGCATCAGCGGTGACAACGGACTCCGGCGAAGGGACTGGACCAGCTCGTGCGCATCGACCTGCACACCCACTCGAACCGTTCGGACGGCACCGACCCGGTGGACGTCCTGATCAGGCATGCGCAGGCGGCCGGGCTCGATGTGATCGCGCTCACCGACCACGACACCGCCGACGGCTGGGCCGACGGCCGGCGTGCCGCCGAGGAGCTGGGGATCGGGTTCGTGCCGGGGCTGGAGATCTCCTGCAAGCTGGACGGGATCAGCGTGCACCTGCTCGGCTACCTGCCGGACGCGTTGTACGGGCCGCTGGCGAAGGATCTGCAGATCGTCCGCGAGGGGCGGACCGACCGGATCCCGACGATCGTCGCCCGGCTGAACAGCATCGGCGTACCGCTGACCGTGGAGGAAGTGCTCGCCCAGGCGACCGGTACGCCGTCGGTCGGCCGCCCGCACGTCGCCGACGCCCTGGTCGCGAACGGTACGGTCGCGAACCGCACCGAGGCCTTCGACAAGTACCTCGCCGACGGCCGCGCCGGTCACGTCCCGCACTACGCGCTCGAGCCCGGCCACGCGATCGACCTGGTCCGCGAGGCCGGCGGCGTGCCGGTGATCGCGCATCCGTGGGGCCGGTCGAGCCACCGGGTGATGACCGAGGACACCATCGGCCGGCTGGTCCAGGACCACGGCCTGGCCGGGATCGAGGTCGACCACCAGGACCACTCGCCGGAGTCCCGGGAGGCGCTGCGCGCGATCGCCCGCAACCTCGGCATCATCCACACCGGCTCCAGCGACCACCACGGCGCCGGCAAGATCGACCACGATCTCGGCGTGAACAGCACCGAGCCGGAGCAGCTCGACCGGTTGCTCGAGGTCGCGAAAACCAACGCCGCCGCTGCCACCGACGCCGCAGTTCCCGAGGCCTACCTCCCGTGAACAGTGTCATGAATGTCGGGCTGTTCACCTCGGTCTTCGTCACGTTGTTCGTGATCATGGACCCGCCGGGCACGGTCCCGTTGTTCATCTCGCTGACCGCGGGGCAGTCCCGCGCGGTGCGGAAGAAGGCCGCGTGGCAGGCGGTGCTGGTCGCGTTCGGCGTGATCGTGG
Organism: Kribbella sp. WER1; assembly: GCF_054189145.1. Classification (NCBI taxonomy): domain Bacteria; kingdom Bacillati; phylum Actinomycetota; class Actinomycetes; order Propionibacteriales; family Kribbellaceae; genus Kribbella; species Kribbella sp. WER1. Next base: position 6,522,129 of record NZ_CM135186.1, read on the forward strand.
TGTTCGCGGCGTTCGGGCAGCAGATCCTGAAGCACCTCGGCATCACGCTCCCGGCGCTGCAGTGCGCGGGCGGTCTGCTGCTCCTGCTGATCGCGTTGCAGCTGCTGACCGACACCGCCGAGGACCCGGTGCAGACCAAGAACGTGAACATCGCCTTCGTCCCGCTCGGTACGCCGCTACTCGCCGGCCCGGGTGCGATCGTCGCGACGATGGTGTTCGTGCAGCGCGCCAACGGTTCGCTGCCGGACGTGGTCGCGATCTCGGCCGGCATCGTCGCGATCCACCTGGTGATGTGGCTGACACTGCGGTTCTCCGGCGTGATCATGCGGATCCTGGGGGAGAACGGCGTACTCCTGATCACCCGGATCGCCGGTCTGCTGCTGAGCGCGATCGCGGTCCAGCTGGTCGCGGGCGCGGTCCGAGACTTCATCAAGGCGGGATGAGCAGTGCTTCCTGGAATGCCGACCCGGCTGTTCGTGGCGACGCCGACGAAGCTGCTGACGTTCGCCGACTGCAAGCGGAAGTACCGGTACACGTACCTCGAGACGCCGCGCCCGCCGAAGGGTCCGCCGTGGGCGCACAACACGGTCGGCGCGATCGTCCACGAGGTCCTCGCGGACTTCTTCGGCCGCTGGCCCGCGGCCCGGCGTACTCCGGACGAGGTGGTCGCGAAGATGCGGTCGAGCTGGCGCAGCGAGGGGTTCCGGGACGAGCAGCAGTCGCTGGACTGGCGGGACCGCTCGACCGAGATGGTCCTCGGCTACCTGCGGGACTCCGATCCGTACTACGAGCCGCGCGGCGTGGAACGTACCGTCGCCTTCACCACCGAGCGGGCGTCGCTCCGCGGCCGGGTGGACCGGATCGACGAACGCCCCGCGCGCGACGGCAACGGCGGGACCGAGCTGGCGATCGTCGACTACAAGACCGGCCGCCGCCCGCTGACCCCGACCGACGCGCGGTCGTCGCTGGCGATGGCGCTGTATGTGCTCGGCGCCCGGCGCGTCCTGCGGACGCCGTGCACGCGGGTCGAGCTGCACCACCTGCCCACCAACACGATCGCCGCGGCCGACCACGACGACGCCTCGCTCGCCCGGCACCAGAAACGCGCCGAGTCGATGGCCGACGACGCGGCCGCCGCCGAGGCCCGCTGGTCCGAAGGACTCACCCCCGCCGAGGCCGACGAGGCCTTCCCACCGGAGCCCTCCGCCCTCTGCGGCTGGTGCGACTTCGCCAAGATCTGCCCTCAGGGCCGCCGCGAATCCCCCACCCGAGACCCCTGGTCCGCCCTCGAGGACCCCGCCCCGGACCAGAGCTGAACCGTCCACCCCGGAGCGCGTGTCAGCGGCGTGTGCGCGTGGTGCCAGCGGGCTGGGAGAGCCTGAGGGTGGACGAAAGGGGTTCGGGAGCATGGGTGCGAAGACGATCAACAAGCTGGTGGTGCCGGGCGCGACGCTGCACTACGAGGTCGCCGGGTCGGGGCCGGTGCTGTTGCTGATCGCGGGTGGTGGGACGGACGCCGGGGTGTTCTCCGGGATCGTCGGGCAGCTCGCGGCGGAGTACACGGTGGTCACGTACGACCCGCGCGGCAATTCGCGGAGCCGGTACGACGGGCAGCCGGCGGACGAGTCCGTCGCGCAGTCGGCCGCGGACGCGCTGGCGCTGATCGACGCGGTCGCCGGGGACGAACCGGCGGACGTGTTCGGCAGCAGCTCCGGCGCGATCACCGGCCTCGAGCTGATCACCCGGCACCCGGACCGGGTCCGGATGCTGGTCGCGCACGAGCCGCCGTGCACCGAGGTCCTCCCGGATGCCGCCGACGCGCGGGCGTTCTTCGAAGAGGTCTGCAGTACATACCACCAGGACGGGCTGACCGCGGCCGACGTGGTGTTCATGATGGGCACCGGGCTGGACGGCGACGCGATGCCGCCGCTGGAGGACCTGCTGCCGGAGTACCGCGAGCTCGCGGAGCGGATGCAGGCGAACGCGGCCAACTTCTACGAGCACAAGCTGCTCCCGTTCACCCGGTACGCGCCGGACCTCGACGCGCTGAAGCAGGTCGCGGACCGCGTCGTCCCGGCGGCCGGCCTGGAGTCGTACGCGCACCTGCCGGGGCGCCCGATCGAGGTGATCGCGGACCACCTCGGCTGGCCGGTGGTGATGTTCCCGGGCGGGCACGGCGGCTACTCCAGCCACCCGGCGCCGTTCGCGACGCACCTCGCGCAACTGCTGAAGACCGACACGTTGTAGGTTTCCCCGGCACCGGTCCGGGCCGCGGGTCTGAGGGGTCCCGCGGTCCGGACCGGTTATTTGGTTGACGTCCGCGCGCGGTACGGCGTACCGTCCCTCCTCTGCCCTTGACAATCGGCGTGGATCAACCATGCCGTCACAGTGGTGTCCGAACCCCCGGGTCCTTCTGGAACCGGGGCGGTTCTGCGTGCCGCTGTGCTCTCGGACACCACGTTGCGTGTGCGAGAGGAGGTAGTGGTGGGTGTCTATTGGGCGATCGCCGTCCGGTCCTTCCGGCGGTTCTCGACGTACCGGATCGCCACCGTGTCGGGCGTTTTCACCAACTCGGTCTTCGGTTTCATCCTCTGCGGCGTGTACCTGACGCTGTGGGGCGTGCGCCCCGGACTCGGCGGGTACGACGTACCGGACGCGTTGACGTTCGTGTGGTTGCAGCAGGGGATGCTCGCGCCGGTCGGGATCTTCGGCGCGACCACGACGAACGAACTCGGGGAGCGGGTCCGCAGCGGCGAGATCGCGGTCGATCTGTACCGGCCGACGCAGCTGCTGCTCTGGTGGCTGTCGGTCGACCTCGGGCGCGCGGTGTTCCAGCTGCTCGCCCGCGGCGGGCTGCCGATGGTGGTCGGCGCGCTGGTCTTCGACCTCAAGTTCCCTTCCAGCGTGGCGTTGTGGCCGCTGGTGGTGCTCGGGCTGGTGCTCGGCATCGTCATCAGCTTCACGATCCGGTACCTGGTCGCGCTGTCCGGTTTCTGGATCACCGACTCGCGCGGGATGGAGCAGCTGGCGCTGGTGCTGTCGCTGTTCTTCGCCGGCACGATCCTGCCGCTGGTCGCGTTCCCGGGCTGGATCGGCGTGGTCGCGCGGGCGACACCGTGGGCCGCGACCATGCAGGTGCCGATCGACATCTGGCTCGGCCGGAACCCGGGCGGGACCGGCGCGGCGCTGCTGTTCCAGCTGGGCTGGCTCCTGGTGCTGCTGCTGACCGCGCAACTCGTCACCACGCTCGCAACCCGGAAGGTGGTGATCCAAGGTGGTTGAGCGTGTCCTCCGGGCGCCGGCGCAGTACTGGCTGCTGATCGTGATGTGGGTCCGGTCGGTGCTGGCGTACCCGGCGTCGTTCGTGCTGATGCTGGTCGGGTCGACGCTGGTCAACCTCACCGACTTCGTCGCGGTGCTGATGATGTTCAGCCACATCACTGCCTTCGGCGGGTTCACCTTCGGCGAGATGGCGTTGCTGTACGCAACGTCCTCGATGGCGCTCGGGTTCGCGGACCTGATCACCGGTTCGGTCGAGCGGGTCGGCGAACGGATCCGGACCGGGGCCTTCGACGCCTACCTGATCCGGCCGGTGCCCGCACTGGTGCAGACCGCGGCGGACGGGTTCGCGCTCCGCCGGCTGGGCCGCCCGCTGCAGGCCGGGACCGTCCTGGTCATTGCCCTGAGCAAGGTCGAGATCGACTGGACGGTTGCCCGCGGCATCGTGTTCGTGGTCTCGGTGATCACCGGCGCGATCATCTTCGGGTCGCTGTTCGTGCTCGGCGCCGCGTTCCAGTTCGTGTCGATCGACTCCGCCGAGCTGGCGAACTCGGCGACGTACGGCGGGCAGGCGCTGACCCAGTTCCCGTTGACGATCTTCGGCAAGGAGATCGTCCGGGCCGTCACGTTCGTCGTACCGCTTGCCTTCGTCAACTATTACCCGGTGCTGTTCGTGCTGGGCAAGCCGGCGCCGTTGGGGTTGCCGTCCTGGATCGGTCTGCTGTCGCCGCTGGTGGCGGCAGCGATGGTCGCGCTGGCGTCGCTCGGGTGGCGCGCCGGCCTTCGCCGCTATCGCAGTACAGGGAGCTGAGCTGTGTCAGTCATCGAGTTGCAGGATGTGTCGCGGACGTTCACGGTCTCGTCGCGGACCGGGCTCCGCCGGAGCCGGCGCGAGGTGCGGGCCGTCGACGGGCTGTCGTTCACCGTCGAGCCGGGGGAGGTGGTCGGGTACATCGGCCCGAACGGCGCCGGGAAGTCCACCACGATCAAGATGCTGACCGGCATCCTGGTGCCGTCCGGCGGCACGATCCGGGTCGCCGGCGTCGACCCGTCGCGGCACCGGCTGAAGCTGGCGAAACGGATCGGCGTGGTGTTCGGGCAGCGGACGACGCTGTGGTGGGACCTGCCGCTGAAGGACTCGTTCGCGGTCCTGCAGAAGATGTACGACGTACCGCTCGAACGGCACCGGGAGAACCTGGCGACGTTCGTCGAACTGCTCGACCTGGGCGACCTGCTCGACGTACCCGTCCGGCAGCTGTCCCTCGGGCAGCGGATGCGCGGCGACATCGCGGCCGCGCTGCTGCACGACCCGGAGATCGTCTACCTGGACGAGCCGACGATCGGCCTGGACGTGATCAGCAAGGCCCGGCTCCGCGAGTTCCTCGCCGAGGTGAACGCGCACCGGCGTACGACGATCATCCTCACCACCCACGACCTCGACGACATCGAGGCCCTCTGCACCCGGGTGATGGTGATCGACCACGGCCACCAGATCTTCGACGGCACCCTCGACGTCCTCAGGTCCACCCAGTCCGCCCCACGCACCCTCGTCGTAGACCTCGCCACCTCGCTCCCCGCGATCGAGGTCGACGGCGCCACCGTCACCAAGGTCGACGGCCCCCGCCAGTACCTGACCTTCCCACCCACCACCAGCGCCGCACCTTTGCTGGCCGAGATCGCCGCCAACTACCCCCTCGTCGACCTCTCGGTCTCCGAACCCACCATCGAGTCCGTCATCACCCAGCTCTACACCGTCACCGGCTGAACCCGCGGGTCGCGTTTCCCCTGCGTGAACCCGTCCTGCCCGCGCACCAACCCGTCCAGATCGACTGCCTGCGGCAACACCGGCGCCGCGTCGAACAACCGGGTGTGCGCCGCGACCAGGAAGGGTCGCATGATCGCGTCACTCCCACGCTGGAACTCCGGTCCTGCACCAGGAACTACGCCGCATCCACGAACGCCTGCCGGTGCTCCGGATTCTTCGGGTCCGCGCCCGCCTCCTCCAGCTCGGTCAGCGCCTCGAACGACGCCTGCCGCAGTACCTCACGATCCTCCGGCCCCGCCGTCTGCGTCGTCACCTCGTCCGGAAGCCCGTCCGGGAAGAACCGCAACGTGCCCTCGTCCGTCGGCGCCGGGACGAAGTGCAGGATGTTCCCGTCCGCCAGTCCCGCAGCCGGACGACGTTCTGCAGTTCGTGCTGCCCGCCGAACCGCCCGAGCGCGACCTTCTCGAACTCCGTCAGCAACGTGAACGCCGGCGCCCCAGGCTCCCGCCGCCCACCGCCGGATCAACCGAAGTCATCACCACCGCCGGCGTAGGAAACTCAGCCCCGTAATCCGCTCCAGTCCCACAACCTACAAACCAGCCAGCCCACCCTCACCGCAGATCCGCCGCCAACGACGCAAAGACGACCTCAGGATCCATCCCCTCAGGATCCTCCCGCCACCGCCGCACCGAGTCTCCGAGCTCCCCCTCGTCCACGGTCCCAACCCCCGCCGCGATCAGCCGCTTCGCCTCCGCAATCCCGATATCGACGTACTGCATCCCATTGAGGAAGTAGTAGTCATGCCGAGCACCTTCGTTGTAGTGGAACTTCCCGGTGTTCCCGACATACGTCCAGACGTCCTCCTCCAACAACGCAGCAACCCACAACTCCGTCTCCCCGTCCTTCACCAAGAACAATCGAGTCATCGTGACATCCCGTCCTGTCGATCCTGCGTTCGCTGATGGGTCTGCGTCTGTACGCCCGGCTGTTCCCCGCGAGTTTCAGCGGGGTCGGCGCGGCGCTGCGGACGCTTCTTACCGTAGCTAATCGCGTCGACCGGCACGCCGCCGAGTTCTTTGAGGTCGTCGATGCCCGCGGGTTGCGTGAGCTGATCGGACAGCTCGATGCACTCCCGGCGTGCCGCGTCGCGGGCCGCCGTCGGCTGATCGCGGTCGCGCTCGATCTCGTACAGCGGTGTCGTGCGTTCCTTGACGTCGATCGACTCGGCGGAGTGGACCTGCAGCTCGATCTTCTCTCCTTGAGTGCGCAGGAAGGTGTGGAGTCCCTTGTACCGGCTGCCGTCGACGTACGAGTGATGCGCGGATTCGATCTGCCAGTCGCGGTCGTTGAGGCGATCGATCGTCCGCACCGCGGCTTTGGTCAGTTCGTCCGGGTGCCGGACGGCAGCGGTGTAGCGGAGGACGTCCTCGGGAATCTGGTTGGTACGCCGGTAGAAGTCCTCGAACTTGACGAGCTTCCGAGCGAGAGACTGAGGCGACTTCAACCTGTTCTCGAGATGGTACGGCGCTGCCTCGTCGCCGATCGCCGATACCACGGCATCCGTGACGCCGGGCTCGACCGCAGCAGCCTTCGTCAGCATCTCCAGGCTCCGGGTCGTCGTGCCGGCGCCGTACTTCTCGGCGATCTCCGCTTTGCTCGGGATCGGGTCTCCCCAGTCGAGCGGTCGCCGCCCGGCGAGCCAGGCGTGCAGATCCGCCGGCTCCGGCACCTTGTTCAGTCCCGCGTCCATCTGGCCCCCTGCGTCGGTTGTCGTGTCCTTCGACGGTAGGGAGTTCGGGAGGGGCTGTGGGGTGGGTTTTGGGATCTGTGGATAACTCCGGGGTGTACCTGCGGGTGGGTTGTGTGTTGGGGCTGTTGGAGAAGGCGGCAGGCCGGGTGGGGGAGTGCTGCTTGGCGTTGGGTGCTTCAGGTGCGTTACGGAATGGGTGGGGGTGGTGACGTGGGGGTGGTGGGGGTCGTTGGGGGCGGTAGGGAGCCGCGTGGATGCGGGGATGGTGCTTGTGGAGGGTGTGGGATGAAGCCGGGTGATGAGGTGGACGGGCGGGCTGAGCGCGCGGGGCGGGGTGGGTCGGAGTCCGGGGTAGAGGCTGGAGTCGGGGCTGGGCTGGGGTCTGAGGCTGCGCTCGAGGCCAAGGCCGAGGCGGGGGTGGGGTGTGGTCGTGGTGGGCGGCGGAAGGGGTGGGTTGCGGCGGTGGGGGCTGTGGGGGTGGCTTTGGTGGTTGCGGGGGGTCTTGCGGTGTTGCCGGAGCATGCGATGGGTGGGGGTGCTGCGGTTGGTCGGCAAGTGCAGGGTGGGAATGAAGGGTTGTTGGTGCGGCCGGGGGATCGGGTGCGGGTGAGTGGGTTGGTGATTGCGGCGCCGCGTACGGCGCCGGTGTTCTGTGCGGTTGAGGGTGGGGCGGAGATTGGGTACGAGTCGGACGAGGAGTCTGTGCCGAGTTGTCCTCCGGAGTTCGCGATCGCGTTGACCGGAGTGCGGGTGGATCGGCTCAGCGGGCTGAAGACGACGGAGGGGGTGCGGAGCGGGCGGGCGACGTTGGTCGGGGTCTGGGGTGATCGGGCGATCGACGTACAGGAGCAGTCCGCGCCTGAGCGCCGTACGCCCTGGGTGTTTCCGAAGTTGCCGTGTGCGGCGCCGGAGGGTGGGTGGGCGTCGAAGGCGAGCAACGTGTCCTCGCCGGCGGTGACCGCGTTCCTGGCGACGCATGCGGATCAGGTGTTCGGGCCGGTGATCCACTACCCGAACGGCCACTCGCGGAACGCTCCGGTCGTGGTCATGGTGGGCGTCGCGCACGGTGATGTGGAGGCGTTCCGGCTGGCGTTCGAGAAGGTGTACCGCGGGAACCTCTGTGTCGCGCCGGTCCTGCTGAGCCGTACGGACAACGACCGGATCGTCGACGCCGTCGGCGCGCTGGCGCCGGACACGTCGCTCGGCATCCTGGGCGTCAGCGGCTCGGAGCCCGACGGCGGCCGCGCGGGCGTCTCGGTGATCGCCTACACGGACCAGGTGCGGACCGCACTGGCCCCGATCGGACTCGACGACCTCAACGTGTTGCCGGTGGTCAAGCCGGCGCCCGACGCCGCCCGTCGGTAAGAATCTTTCGACCACGGTCGAAACGGCGGACGTCGTCGCCGTCCCGTGTCATCGTGTGAGCATCCGTTCGCCCACGGTGAGGTAGGGGACTTATGGCCAAGTTTGGGACCGCGGCCGTCGGAGTGGTCACGCTGGTGGTGTCGGCCTTCCTGCCGATCACCGGGGACCACAGCGCCGACCGTACGACGATTACCGCGCAAACCACCGCAAACCCAGCGACCGTCCAGCTGCCGGCGCCCCCGAACACCGCGCGGAACCCGGTCCGGGAGAACGCCGCCGACCCCTGGATGGTCTTTGCCGAAGGCAACTACAACCTCCTGTACACCCACGGCGACAAACTCGTCGGGGTAGCGGCCCCGTCGGTCGACGGGCTGGCCGCCGCCCCCGAGCAGACTCTCTGGCAACCGCCGCCGGGTGAGGCGTGCTGCAACCTCTGGGCCCCGGAGATCCACCAGCTGGACGGCAAGTGGTACCTCTACTACACCGCCGACAACGGCACCGACTCCCAGCACCGGATGTTCGTCCTCGAGGCAGACCACCCGATGGGCCCGTACGCGTTCAAGGCCAAGCTCGATACCGGCAACGAGCACTCGATCGACGGCAGCGTCCTGCAACTTCCCGACGGCCGCCTGTACCACCTGTGGTCGAGCGGCCGCCCCGACGGCCAGGACCTGTACATCGCCCCGATGAGCAACCCGTGGACGATCAGCGGCCCGCCCGCGCTCCTCGCCCGTCCCGACCAGCCGTGGGAGCAGAACGGCCGCAAGGTGACCGAGGCCCCGAATGCCCTGATCCACAACGGAAAGGTGTACGTCTACTACTCCGGCAGCGCGTGCGAGTCCCCTGACTACGCCCTCGGCGTACTGGAACTCACCGGCTCCGACCCGCTCGTCCAGAGCTCCTGGACCAAGTCCGGCCCGGTCTTCAAACGCAACGACGCCAACTGGGTCTTCGGCACCGGCCACAACGGCTTCTTCACCTCCCCGGACGGCAAGGAGACCTGGCTGGTGTACCACGCCGTCACCAGCTCCAGCGGTACGCCGACCGGCAGCTGCAGCGCGGGCCGCGCCGTACGGATCGGCAAGGTCACGTTCGACGCCGCCGGCAAACCCCAACTCGGTACGCCGAGCGCCGCCTGGCAGACGTTCACCCTCCCGTCCGGCGACCCGGGCGCCGACATCGTTGCCGACGGCCTCTACGAGATCTCCCCGAAGAACGCACCCACGAACCGGCTGGAGGTGGACGCGTGCTCGGCCGCCGACGCCGCGACCGTCCAGGTCTACACCCGGATCGCGGACAGCAGGTGCCAGAAATGGCGACTCAGCTACCTCGGCGACGGCTCGTACAAGTTCCTCAACAACGACAGTGGCAAGGCGCTCGACGTCGCCGGCTGTTCCGGCGCGAACGGCGTCAAGGTGATCCAGTGGCCGTACTGGGGCGGTGACTGCCAGGAGTACTACCTGGATGCCGTCGGCAACGGTTACTACAAGGTGACGTCGAAGGTCGGCGGCCGCACCCTGGACGTCGGCGGCTGCTCCACCGCCCCTGGAGCAGACGTCGACGTCTGGCCGTACTGGCAGGGCGACTGCCAGCAATGGAAGCTGGAGAAGGTCGGATGAAGCGCTGGATCGCGGCCCTCGCCGCCGTTGCCCTGGTCGCCGTCGGACAGCACGCGACCGCCCAGGTACACCAACAGCAGTCCTTCCCGGACGTGAAGACCCGGACCAAGGGCATCATCCCGCCGGGCGGTGTGCTCAGCTCGAAGACCGGTGGGAACACGATCGACGCCGAGCTCCGCGAGGAGACGCCGCGCGCGGACGGCCGGCACCACTACGACTCCCGCAAGCTGATCGAGCGCCTGCAGGCGATGCACGCGAACACGTACTTGTTCGGCATCTGGGAGTCGCCGACCGACTGGGACGACCTGCGCAGCGAGTTCGCGCCGCTCGCCCGCGCGGCCGGGATCGACATCTGGGTGGATCTCGTCCCGCCGACCGAGTGCCAGACCGACCGCCCGGAGGGCGCGTACCTCGAGGGCTACTGCTCGCGCCCGTTCAAGCTCGACTTCATCGCCTGGGCGCGGAACATCGCCACGCTGTCCCTTCAGTACCCGAACATCAAGGCCTGGCAGGTCGACGACTTCCTGGCCGGCGACAACGCGAAGCTGTTCACGCCCGACTACCTCAGCAAGGTCAAGGCGACCCAGGACGCGATCAACCCGAACCTCGGCCTGCTCACCACGATGTACCACTGGGACTACAGCGACGCGAATCTCGACCGGATCGCGCCGTACGTCGACGGCGCGATCTTCCCGTACCTCGGCGGCGCGCTGAGTGCCAGCGACCCGCGGTACGTCGCCACCCAGCTCGACGAGCTCCGGGCCAAGCTGAACCCGCGGCACCTCGACCTGATCCTGCTGCTGTACACCGACCGTTTCCTCGACGGCGCGCTGCCGCCGACACCGGAGGCGGTCGACCAGGAGCTGAAGGCGGCGATGCCGTACGCCGCCGACGGCCGGATCGGCGGGATCGTCGCGTACGGCGCGCCGGTGAACTACGACCGCCGTCCGACGATTGCCTCGAACAACCTGGCGCAGACCGGCGACGGCCGGCTGAGCTTTGCCCAGGGCAACTACACGACCGCGGCGGCCGGCGGGTACGCCGAGGCGTACCAGCAGGTCACGGTCGACCCGAACGCGGGCAGCTGGAAACTCGACTTCGCCACCTACGACCAGGTCAGCCGGACCCCGTCGAAGTCCGGGAAGCTCCTCAAACAGGTGCTGGTCGACGACAAGGTGGTCTGGCAGTCCGACATCGCCGACGAGTTCGGCTTCACCTGGGCGCCGGCGTCGGTGGACCTGACCGCGGCGCTGAAGGGCAAGACCACGGCCAAGCTCAGCCTCCGTCTCTACACCCAGGCCGCGGCGAACTTCCCGATCGACGTCGGGTTCGACAGCCTGGTGCCGACCGGGTTCACCGTCCAGAACTTCGGCTTCGAGGACGTCAACCCGGCGACCCGCGCCTGGCAGCTCAACCAGCAGAGCGCGAGCATCGTCGGTTCGTTCGAGAAGGTCACGCCGCACCAGGCCAAGGACGTGTACGACGTGATCGCGGCGGCGTACGCCGGCCTGCCCGCGCCCGCCGTACCGACGACGCCGTCGGATCCGATCCCGAGCAACCTGCCGCGGACGGGGTCGGCGTACCAGCCCGGGGCCGCGAACACGATCCACAACAGCGCGATGTACGGCAAGGGCCGGCTGAGCCTGTTCGTGCCGGAGCGGACCGCGACCGGGACGAGTACCTGCATCTGGGCCGAGCAGCGGATGGCGGTCGACCCGAAGGCGCCGCGGTACGAGATCTCCTGGTGGGACTACGACGAGTACGCCGCCGACCTGTTCGGGTACCACCTGAAGCAGGTTCTGATCGTGACGTCGAAGGGCAAGAAGCTGCTCAGCAACGTCGACGCGGCCAGCGCTCCGAAGCTCTGGATGAACGGCCAGGGCGGTTGGGGCCCGATCGACGTCACCGAGTTCGCCCGGGGTGAGAGCTCCGTCGTGATGCAGTTCGCGCTGTGTGAGCAGCAGGGCGTCGGCGACTACATGATCGACGTCGGGTACGACGACATCACGGCCGTCGGACTGACCGTGACGAACGGCGACTTCGAGCAGGGCACCACCGGCTGGACGATCGTCAGCCCGCACCCGGGCATGCAGGCCAAGGTCATCACCGCACCCTGACCCACCACACCAGGAGGCACCGCCATGCCGCCCCGCCCTTTACTCCTCCTCGCTGCCGCAACGTTGGCATTACCAACGCTTTTCATTCCCGCAACACAGGCGACCGCCGCGACAGCGGCGGTCAGTAAGGGGACGGTCGGCTGGGACACGCTGCGCCAACTCGACCGCCTGCCGTACCTCTCACCCGGCACCAGCACCCGGCAGTTCTCCAGCTTCGCCCGCGACGGCAGCAACGCCGACGGCGGCCCGTCCGCCTGCCTGCACGAGTCCTCGGCCGGCTGCGTGATCGCCGAGGACTCCGGCCCCGGTGAGATCGACTCGATCTGGTTCACCCGGCTGCGGAACGGCGTACCGGACGTGACCGACACCGGCACCATCACGATCACGCTGGACGGTACGACGATCCTCAACCGCTCGCTCAAGGACGTCACCGACGGCGCGGTCGGTGCGCCGTTCGTGTACCCGCTGGTGGCGAACGCGAGCCAGGCCGGCGGCGGCTTCCAGATCAAGGTCCCGATGCCGTACCGCCAGTCCATGCAGATCGTCGTCCAGCACAACCCGAACTACTACCACGTGAACTACCGGCACTTCCCGGACGCCGACGGGATCACCACGTTCTCACCGGCCGACCCCGCGAACGACGTCCTCGACAAGCTCCGCGCCGCCGGTACGACGGACCCGAAGCCGGCCGCGGCCGGTACCACGACCACCGGGCAGACGCATGCCCTGGGCAACGGTCAGGAGGTGGCGTTCGGCACTCTGCAGGGACCGGGCGCGATCAGTGCGCTGAAGCTCCGCTTCGTCGGCGTGAAGCCGTCGGACGCGCAGCTGGCCGGGCTCCGGCTGAAGATCACGTTCGACGGGCGCACCACGGTCGACTCGCCGGTGGGGGAGTTCTTCGGTACCGGCCTCGGCGCGTACGCGGTGAAGTCGCTGATGTTCGCCGCGGATCCGGCGCCGGGCGGGTGGTTCACGACCTGGTGGCCGATGCCGTACCGCTCGTCGGCGACCGTCTCGCTCGTCAACCAGAGCGGCGCCGCGATCGGTGACGTCGAGGTCCAGTTGAGCAGCGCGCCCGACGCGAAGTGGACGAACGACCTGCTGCCGGGCGGTCCGGCGGCGTACTTCACGGCCGTGTCGCACAGCGGCCGGACGTCCTGGGGCGACGACTGGCAGGTCGCGAACCTGACCGGGCGCGGCAAGCTCGTCGGCGTGGCGCAGACGATGTCGATCGGCGCCGAGATGGGCACGAACCGCGGGTACCTCGAGGGCGACGAGCGCGTGTACATCGACGGCTCGCTGTCCCCGCAGCAGCACGGTACCGGCACCGAGGACTTTTACGAGGGCGGCTGGTACTTCGCCGGCGGACCGTTCAGCCGGGCGTTCACCGGCAACACGGCGCACGAAGTCCAGGCGGCGGGGTGCGCGCGGGAGTGCGACGCGGTCTACCGGCTGCTGCTGAACGAGTCGATGTCGTACGACTCGTCGTTCCGCTTCGGGATCGAGCACGGGCAGCAGAACGACTGGATCGCAGACTACGGCTCGACGGGCTTCCTCTACACCCAGCCGACCGTCAGCAGCCGGGAGACCGATGCGGTCGAGGTCGGGGATGCCGAGTCTCGGACGGCGCACGGCTACACCGACGGCGGGACCGAGGCGCCGCTGACGAGTACGGCCGAGGGCGACCTGGACTACCTGCCGATGACGGACCGGGTGCGGTCGGGGTCGAGCCCGATCAGTTTCCGGCTGGCCGTGGATGCGGGGAATCAAGGCGTGCTGCTGCGGCGGATCGCGGATCAGGCAGCGGCGTACCAGGAGGCTGCCGTCAGCGTGGACGGCGTACCGGTGGGGACCTGGCGGGAGCCGCTCGGGAACGGGACGATGCGGTGGTTGTCGGACGAATTCCCGCTGCCGGCGTCCGCGACCGCGGGGAAGAGCAGCGTGCAGGTGACGCTCACGCCGACCGGCCCTGCGTGGACTGCCGCGCGGTACGTCGCTGCCAACATCGTCGCGCCGTACGCGCCGAGCGGTGCCGAGGCGCCGACGGGTGTTACTGCGACCCCGCGGGTGCATTCGGTGCTGCTGAACTGGAATGCCGCGCTCGGCGCCACGGCGTACCGGATCTACTCCTCGACCAGCGCGGACGTGCCGATCACGGCGGCGAACCTGGTCGGGACCTCGCCGGTGCCGGCGTACCTGCACAAGGCCGTCCGCGGTAGCCGGTACTACAAGGTGATCGCGGTGGACGCGGCCGGGAACGCCAGTACGCCGTCGGCCGCGCTCGGGACCGCTCCGCGACCGGCGACCGTGTCGGACGTCAACGGGGACGGCAAGGACGACGTGGTCACGTTCACCCGCGGCGACACCGCGGATGTATACGTATCCACCTCGACCGGATCACGGTTCGACGGCGATGGGCAGCTCTGGCACCCGTCGTTTGCCCCGGGCAACGAGATCCCGCAGACCGGGGACTTCAACGGGGACGGGCGCGACGACATCGTCACGTTCACCCGCGGCGCCAAGCACGAGGTGTGGGTGGCGCTGTCGAACGGCGTCAACGGGTTCCTGCCCGCGCAGCGCTGGCACGCGTTCTTCGCGCTCGACGGCGAGGTCCCGATGGTCGGCGACTTCAACGGCGACGGCAAGGACGACATCGTCACATTCACGCTCGGGACCACGCACGACGTGTACGTGTCGCTGTCCGACGGGACGAAGTTCGTCCAGACGAGCTGGCTGTGGCACGGCGACTTCGGGCTGCCCGGCGAGGTCCAGGACGTCGGCGACTTCGACGGCGACGGGCGCGACGACATCGCGACGTTCACCCGGGGAAGCGCGGCCAGCGTGTACGTCGCGCTGTCCGACGGGAAGTCGTTCCTAGGCACCGGGTGGAAGTGGCACGGGCACTTCGCGGTCGGCTCCGAGACACCGGACGTCGGCGACTATAACGGCGACGGCCGCGACGACATCGCCACCTTCACCGGCGGTACGGCGGGAGATGTGTACGTCGCCACCTCGACCGGTGGGTCGTTCACCGGCGACGGGGACCTCTGGCACAGCTCGTTCGCGTACAACGCCGAAGTACCCGGGTCCGGCGACTTCAACGGGGACGGGTTGTCGGACATCGTCACCTTCACCCGCGGTACGGCCGCCGACGTGTACGTCGCGACGTCCAACGGCCACGACTTCGTACCGGATCCGCAGGCGCCGCTCTGGCACGACCACTTCGCCGAAGGCACCGAGTGGCCGGTGCCGTCGGCGCTCAGACCGTCCTGAGGCTCGGGTAGTCGTGGAAGAAGTCGACGAGCATCCGGGCGGTCTTCGCGGGCTGATCGATCGCCGGTGAGTGACCGGCGTTCGGGATCACCTCGGCCTCGACACCCAGCGCGGCAGCCATCGCCTGCTGCGCTGGGATCGGCCAGCCGTCGTCGGTCGCGCCGTGCAGGACCTGCTTGCGGACGGACGTCTTCGCCAGCTGCTCGGTCTTGTCCTCCGCGTCCGTCAGCCGACGGGTGATCTCGGCCAGGCTGGTCGGGACGTTGCCGGTGAATCGCTTGCGGAGGAACGCGGCAACGTCCGCGGGCGGTGCGACGTACCCGGGGGCCTTGCTGTCGTGGTCGAGCTTCATGTCGTAGACCTGCTCGATCGGGAGGTTCTCCAGGCCGTACGCGAGCATCTGCAGGCTCTGCAGTGTCGGCTCGTCGGTGAACGCGGCCGGGCCGGAGCAGAGCAGGCTGATCGTGGAGAACACCGACGCGTCGGTCAGCACCGCCTCGCGCGCGACCAGTCCGCCGAACGAGTGCCCGACCAGCTGGCTGAACCCGCCGAGCGCCTTGCTCATCGCGACCACGTCCGCGCCGAGCTCGGCCAGCGAGTACGCCGACTTGTCGGCCGGGCCCGGGGTCTCGTACTGCCCGCGCTGGTCGACCGCGACCGTACGCCAGCCGTACCGGCACAGGTGGTCGACGAGCGGCGTGAAGTCCTCTTTGCTGCCCGTCCAGCCCGGCACGAGCAGCACCGTGCCCAGCGGCGTACCGATCGACGGCACGGCGGTCAGCGTGGCGAACGAGCCCCGCTCGGTCTCGAGTGTCACGGGGCGCACCCCGTCGGGCAGCGTCAACGTACGCGGCGTACTCACAGGTAGAAAGACTAACCGGTCACCGCACAACCCGCCCCCCGAGCGGAGCGAGGGGGCGGGGTTCTTCAGGCTTCGCAGTGCGGCACAATGGCCGCGTGCCTCGCACTCTCGCGGTCGCGAATCAGAAAGGCGGCGTGGCCAAGACGACCACCGTCGCCACCCTCGGCGCCGCCCTGGTCGAGCTCGGCCACCGCGTGCTGCTCGTCGACCTGGACCCGCAGGCCTGTCTGACGTTCTCGGTCGGCATCGACCCGGAGGACCTGGACAAGTCGGTCCACCACGTTCTGCTCGGCGACGTCCGCGCCCGCGACGTACTGATCGAGTTCGACGACGGCCCGGACCTGCTGCCCGCGACCATCACGCTCGCGGCCGCCGAGGTCCAGCTGGCCCGGGAGACCGGCCCGGAACAGGTACTGCGGACCGCGCTCCGGCCGCTGCGGTCGGCGTACGACTGGATCATCGTCGACTGCCCGCCGACGCTCGGGCTGCTCACGGTGAACGGTCTGTCCGCGGCGTCCGACGTACTGATTCCCTTGCAGTGCGAGACATTGGCACATCGTGGTGTAGGGCAACTACTCGACACCGTGCACGACGTACAGCGGCTGACGAACCCCGGGCTGCAGGTGCTCGGCGTGCTGCCGACGCTGTACGACGGCCGGACGACGCATGCGCGGGCGGTGCTGGAGACGATCGCGGACACGTACTCGCTGGACGTGCTGCAGCCGGCGATCCCGAAGTCGATCCGCTTCGCGGAAGCACCGGCGATCGGCGAGACCGTGCTCAGCACGGCACCGGCCTCGCCCGGCGCGAAGGCGTACCGGGCGCTGGCCGGGGCACTCGCTCACTGACCGGCCGGCTGCCTGCGCAGCTTGTGCCGGAAACGCCAGAGCGGTACGGCGATGATCGCGAGCAGAATCAGGAACGGAAGCAGCGCGCCGGCCGCTGTCGCGAGGGCCGAGAACACCGCGGTGAAGGCGTGCCAACCGCCCTTCAGACCGGCGACGAAACCGGTGTCCTTCTTCGGCTCGGCCGGGGCCGGCTTGCCCTTTTCCGTGAGAGTCAGGGTGAGGGTCGCCAGGTCGGTCTGCTGCGACAGGTTCTTCTGCTTGGCCAGCAAGGCCTCCAGGTCGGACTCCCGGCGGGTGAGCTCGCTCTCGACCGAGACGATGTCGCCGATCGTGTTCGCCTTCGTCATGAGCGCCCGCATCCGGTCGAGACTCGCGCGCTGGGACTCGACGCGGCTGGCCACATCCACCACCTGCTCGGTGACATCCTCCGACTCCTGATGCACCTGCAGCCGCTTCCCGAGCTGCGAGAGCTGCTGGATCGCGTCCTCGAACGACTTGGTCGGGACCTTCAGGACCAGGTTCGACCGGGTGATGTTGCCGTCCTGGTCGCTACCGGTGTCCTCGGAGGCCACCTGACCGTCGAGGCCGGCGACCGCGGCGACGGCTTTCTGTCGCATCGCCGACACGTCGTCCCCTTCGACGGTCAGCGAACCGGTCTTGACGATCGCTCTGGTGCCCGTCGGATCGCCCTGACTGCCGGAGGTCCCTTGGTTCTTCCCCTGCCCGGCCACCTGCGGCCCGGCCACCTGCGGCTTGGCCACCGCCCCCGCGTCCTGCTTGCCCGGAGCCGCCGCGCCACTACTCGCCCGCTCGTCGTTCGAGGCCCCGCCACAGCCTGCCAGCAGCAGTACGCCCACCACCACGGCAACAACCCTGATACGCCCCATCACCCAGCCCCTCTCGTCATGACTACCGCCCTAGGACGGCAATCACACGGCTGGGTGTTGCACCTCCAGATCACCGTTAGGAAACGGTTCGGAGGTGCCGACGGGAAGCGGTTCGGAGGTGCCGGCCGGGCGGGGCCCGGCCGGCGTCAGCTCACTCCGGCGCTTTGAAGATCGGCGCAGAGGCCGTCTTCTTGGACCCCTTGGCAGGGGCTTTGGCCGGCGCCTTGGTCGCCTTCACGGCGGCCTTCTTCGCCGGCTTGGCAGCAGCCTTCTTAGCCGTCTTCGCAGCCGCCTTCTTGACCGGCGCCGCCGCAGCCGTGTCGGCCGCCTTAGCCGTCTTCGGCGCCTTCTTGACCGGCGCCGCCGCGGCCGTGTCAGCCTTCTTGGCCGTCTTCCGCGCCTGCTTGACCGGCGCCTCAGCAGCCTCGCTCACCGTGGCCACCTTGCGAGCCCGCTTCACGGGCGCTTCCGCCCCGGCAGCGGCCTCGGTGGCCTTGGCCGTAGCCTTGCGCGCTCGCTTGACCGGTGCCTCGGCAGCAGGTGCCTCGGGCGCGGACTGAGCCGTCTTCTTCGCAGCGGTCTTCCGCGTCCGCGTCGCGGGTGCTTCTGCGGCCGTCTCCGACCCGGCGGCGGCCTCGGTCGTCTTGGCCGTAGCCTTGCGCGCTCGCTTGACCGGTGCCTCGGCAGCAGGTGCCTCGGGCGCGGACTGGGTCGTCTTCTTCGCAGCGGTCTTCCGCGTCCGCGCCGCCGGCGCTTCTACGGTTGCCTCTGGCTCAGCGGCCTTCCGCGTACGTGCCCGCTTGACCGGCGCCTCAGCAGCTGCCTCGACGGCAGCTACCTCGGGAGTCGCTTCGACCGTCTTCTTGGCGGCGGTCTTGCGGGTCCGCTTGGCGGGGGCTTCGTCGGCGGGGGTTACCGCAGCCGGCTCGGCCTGCGTGGCAGCTGCCTTCCGGGTGCGGGTGCGCTTGGCCGGCTGCTCCGCACGTGCCGCGGCCGCCGACTCGACCGGTGCCGACGGTGCGGCGACGTCCGTGGTCCGCGGGGCGGTGCCCTCTGCGGTCGGGGGTGCGACCTCGGCGGTCCGCCCGGCGGCGACCGCCGGTCCCGACTGCGCCGTGGCCTTCGAGCCCCGTTGCGCGGTGGGCTCCGGTGCCGACTGCCCGGTGGGCTCCGTGGTCGGCGTCTCCGGTGTGGTCCTCGACTGAGAGGAGTCGCCGGAGCGGCGGTTGCGGTTGCGTTTGCGGGGCTTGCGCGCGGGGGCCTCGTCGGAGACGACCTGGGGTACTTCGGTCTTCGTCGTGACGTCGGCGAGTTCCTCGACGGGCTGGCCGGCGCGGGTGCGTTTGCGGGTCCGGTTGCGCTTGCGGTTCCGGCTGCGGCCGGAGCGTTCGCCGTCGGACTCGGCGTGCTCGCGGCGGCCGCGCGACTCCCGCGACTCACGGGGCTCACGCGGTTCGCGGGTGTCGTGGGACTCGCGGGCGGTACGGATCCGGCCCTTGGCCTCGGACGGGATGCCGAGGTCGTGGTACAGCTCCGGCGAGGTCGAGTAGATCTCCTGCGGCTCGTCGTACGGCAGGTCGAGCGCCTTGTTGATCACCTTCCACCGGGTGACGTCCGGCCAGTCGACGAACGTGACGGCGATGCCGCTCGCCCCGGCGCGGCCGGTGCGGCCGATCCGGTGGATGTAGGTCTTCTCGTCCTCGGGGCAGGTGTTGTTGATGACGTGCGTGACGCCCTCGACGTCGATGCCCCGGGCCGCGACATCGGTACAGACCAGTACGTCGATCTTGTCGCCGCGGAACCGGGTCAGCGCCCGCTCGCGCGCCTGCTGGTTCAGGTCGCCGTGGATCGCGGCCGCCTTGAAGCCGCGGTCCTGGAGGTCGTCGGTGAGCCGGGACGCCTCGCGCTTGGTCCGGCAGAAGATCATCACCCGGCCGCGGTCCTCGGCCTGCAGGATCCGGGCCACCACCTCGGGCTTGTCCAGGTCGTGCGCGCGGTAGACGAACTGGGCCGTGGTCGGCACCATCTCGGTGTCCTCGTGCGACTCCGCGCGGATGTTCAGCGGGTGCCGCATGTGGGTGCGCGCCAGGCCGATCACGGCCGACGGCATCGTTGCCGAGAACAACATCGTCTGCCGCAGTTCGGGGGTCTTGCGCAGGATCCGCTCGACGTCGGGCAGGAAGCCCAGGTCGAGCATCTCGTCGGCCTCGTCGAGGACCAGGACCTTGATGTGGCCGAGGTCGAGGACGCCGCGGTTCGCCAGGTCCAGCAGGCGTCCCGGCGTACCGACGACGACGTCGACGCCCTTCTTCAGGGCGTCCAGCTGCGGCTCGTACGCGACCCCGCCGTAGATGGTCAGGATCCGCACCTTGCGGACGGTGGACGCGGTTTCCAGGTCCTTCGCGACCTGGATGGTCAGCTCCCGGGTCGGGGTGACGACCAGCGCCTGCGGCTTGCCGGGGGCGACCAGTTCGGCGTAGTCGGCCTCGTGCGGCGCGATCGTGCGCTGCAGCAGCGGGATGCCGAAGCCGAGCGTCTTGCCGGTACCGGTACGGGCCTGACCGATCAGGTCGGTGCCCATCAGGGCCACCGGGAGAGTCATCTCCTGGATCGGGAAGGGTTCGACGATGTTGACGCGGTCGAGCGCGTCACAGATCTCGGGGAGCACCCCGAGCTCTCGGAAGGTGGTCAGGCTGATCGCCTCTCACATGCTTGTGCGGACAGATGCTCTGTGGCCGGGCGCCTGGGGCCGACAGCCCCGATCGTGAGGCGCGGGGACACTGTGCAAGAGCCTCGCACCAGCTTGCCCATGTGGGCGCGTCACCGGCGAATCGCCCACCAGTGTAACCACAGCAGCTGTCAACGCCGCCTCGTGTGGCATGCGCCACGCGCTGGCCGGTGCCTGCCCGCTCAACTGGAGGGTTGCCCATTCGTATTTCGAGGGGGCAACCCTTCGGGTCGGGGGATGACCGCTGAGGTGGTGGGTTCGCGTACGGCGGGCGGGTTGCCCGATAGGGTGCCGGGCATGGAGCAGACGGCCTTTGACGATCCCGCCTACCGGGCCGCGGCGGTGGACCTGCTGGGCGTGCTGGCGTACGGCGAGCTGACCGCGTTCGAGCGGATGGCGGAGGACGCGAAGCTGGCGCCGACGCTGG
Organism: Kribbella sp. WER1; assembly: GCF_054189145.1. Classification (NCBI taxonomy): domain Bacteria; kingdom Bacillati; phylum Actinomycetota; class Actinomycetes; order Propionibacteriales; family Kribbellaceae; genus Kribbella; species Kribbella sp. WER1. The sequence goes on from NZ_CM135186.1 coordinate 6,543,049, forward strand.
ACGACAAGGCGGAGCTGGCGGCGCTCGCGACCACGGAGTTCGGGCACTTCCAGCGGCTCCGCGACCGGCTGGTGCAACTCGGGGTGGACCCGATGGACGCGATGCGGCCGTTCGTCACCCCGCTGGACGCGTTCCACGACCACACGGCGCCGTCGGACTGGCTCGAGGGCCTGGTCAAGGCGTACGTCGGGGACGGGCTGGCGAACGACTTCTACCGGGAGATCGCGTCGTTCGTGGACGCGGAGACGCGGGCGCTGGTGCTGGAGGTGTTCGGGGACTCCGGGCAGGCCGAGTTCGTGGTGGACCGGGTCCGGGCCGCGATCGACGAGGACCCGAAGCTCGGCGGCCGGCTCGCGCTCTGGGGCCGCCGGCTGGTCGGGGAGGCGCTCAGCCAGGCGCAACGGATCGCCGCCGACCGCGACTCGCTGGCCGCGCTGCTGGCCGGCAGCGTCGACCGCCCCGGGCTGGACTTGGCCGCGATCGGCCGGATGTTCACTCGCCTGACCGAGGCGCACACCGCCCGCATGACCGCCCTCGGCCTCCAGGCCTGACCACCCGCCTGCCGGGCAGCCGGGCTGAGCGGTCCGGCGCCGGGCGGTGTGGTCGAGGGGTTGTCCCTTCGTGTTGCCCCTTCACCCCTGCTGTGAAGAGGGGAGAAGGGCACGGCGAGGGGTTATCCGCTCGCGTGCCCCGGGCGCGGACGCCGGGCGGGTGCCCCGGACGCGGATGCCGGGCGGATGCCGGGCGGATGCCGGGCGGGTGCCCCGGGCGGGTGCCCCGGCGCGGGCGCCAGGTGTGGGCTCCGGGTGTGGGCCTGGGGCAGGCCCCGGGGCCGGGCGCCGGGCGCGGGGGCTCGGGTGCGTGCTTCGGGCGCGGGCGCCAGGTGTGGGCTCCGGGTGTAGGCCTGGGAGCGGGCGCGGGTGGGGCCGGGGAGCGGGGCTCGGGTGGGGGTAGGGCAACGGCCGCCTGCCCCGGTGGGGTGGCGGCCGTTTGGCGGTGCTGCCTGGATCAGGCGGTCTTGGCTTTGTTGTTCCGCGAGGAAATGATCGCGATGACGATTGCGGCACAGACGATCTGGATCAGGTACTGGATCCAGTCCGGTCCGGGGGTGTCCTTGACGCCGAGGAAGTAGGCGATCAGGCCGCCGATGAAGGCTCCGATGCCGCCTCCGAGGATGGTCCAGCCGAGGCTGATGTTCTGCTTGCCGGGGAGCACCAGCCGGGCCAGCGGCCCGAAGATGATGCCCGCGATGAGGCTGACGATGAGCATCCAGACCCAGTACACGGTTCCTCCTTGTGAGGGTTGGCTGACCTGCGGCCTCGTCCGGTGCCCCGTGACAACCAGACCAGTGCGGACGCAGGTCTACCGCAATCGTGCCCGCTGAATGCTCCCGTGCAACCCGGACACGCGAGACTGTGTCCGGAACGCGATCAGATCGCGCCGAAGCCCACCTTGCGGGCCGAGACCTCGCCGATCTCGACGTACGCGAGCCGGTCCGCCGGGACGAGCACCTTGCGGCCCTTGTCGTCGGTCAGCTCGAGCAGACCGGACTTCCCGCTGAGCGCGTCCGCGACCAGCTGCTGGACCTCTTCGGGGCTCTGCTCGCTCTCCAGAACCAACTCACGATTGGCGTGCTGTACGCCGATCTTGACCTCCACGAAACCCTCCGGGCACACGCTCCGACCGACGGCTCTCGCCGGTGACGCTTCGAGCCTATCGGCTCCGGTCGGCGGACTCTCACCCGTCCGCCCAGAGCAGAACCTCGGAGCAGATCCTCAGCCGTCGGTGCGAGGGAAGCCGCCGATGCCCCGCCAGGCGAGGGAGGCGACCAGATCGGCCGCGTGCTCCTGGGGCAGGGTCGGGTTGCCGGAGCCGAGCCAGTACCGGGCGCTGACCTGGGCCATGCCGACCAGGCTGACGGCCAGCACCATCGACTGCTCCCGGTTCAGGCCGGCGTCGGCGCTGATCACCTCGGAGACGGCCTCGGCGCAGGCGTGCGTGACGCGGTCGACGCGCTCCCGGACGGCCGGCTCGTTGGTCAGGTCGGACTCGAAGACGAGCCGGAAGGCGCCCTGCGCGTTCGCCACGTAGTCGTAGAACGCGTGCATGGTCGCGGCGACCCGGAGCTTGTTGTCCTCGGTCGACTTCAGCGCGTCCTGGACGGAGGCGACGATCGCCTCGCAGGACGTGTCCAGCAGCGCCAGGTACAGCTCGAGCTTGCCGGGGAAGTGCTGGTACAGGACGGGCTTGGACACTCCGGCGCGGTCGGCGATGTCGTCCATCGCGGCGGCGTGGTACCCGTTCGCGACGAAGACCTCCTGGGCCGCCTCGAGCAGTTGCGCGCGGCGCGCCAGCCGGGGCAGGCGGCTGCCGCGCTTGGGTGCGGTCTCCGGTGTCGTCGACACGGCGGGCTCCTTCGATGGTGCTCTCCGGTGGCGTGGGTCCGTCACCAGGTCGTTCCACGAATCCTACCCAGCAGTCCTCCCGGCCAGTAGCTTCCCCGCCGTCCGGTGTTCCATCGTGGTAGAGCGGAGACGTTCCAACGTGGTAACGATCACGTCTCTCAGCGGTAGTCGTCCTCGTCGCCGGTGTCGCTCACCGGGTGCCGCTGCGCCTCGACGTCGGCCGGGTCCGCCTCGGTCGGCAGGTCGCCCTGCTCGGCCCCGTCGTCCGTGGCCCGGCGCTGCTCGAGCACGTCCGCCTCGGCCGCGTCGTCGGGCAGGTCGTCGCTGCCCGGACCCTCGTAGTCGCTGGTCATCTCCGGATCGTCTCCTTCCGGTCAGCTCCGCGGTAGTGGTTGCGGGTCGTCGTACAGCCCGTCGAGCACGTCGCCGTACTCCTCGATCCTGGCCAGGACGTCGTGCGGCAGGAACTTCAGGTCCTGCGGTGCCGTCGCGCCGGCGACCTCGTCCCAGTCGATCGGCGTCGAGACGCGGGGCTCGTCGGCGCCGCGCAGCGAGTACGGCGCGAGCGTGGTCTTCGCGCTGGCGTTCTGGCTCCAGTCGATGAAGACCTTGCCAGGCCGGAGCGCCTTGGTCATGTTCGCGGTGACGTTCTCCGGCAGGGCTTCGGCCAACTGCTCGGCCAGCTGCTTCGCGAACGCACTGGTGTCCCTTGACGACGCGGGCTCGATCGGCACGTAAAGGTGCATGCCCTTGTTGCCAGAGGTCTTCGGCCAGCCCTCCAGGTCGTAGTGGTGCAGCAACTGCCGCAGGGCGAGCGCCACGTCGCAACACTCGACAATCGAAGCGCCTGGCCCCGGGTCGAGGTCGAACACGATCAGGTCGGCCTGCGGGTCCTTGCCTTCGTCGGACAGCCCGATCCGCCACTGCGGGACGTGCAGCTCGAGCGCGGCCAGGTTCGCCAGCCACACCACGGTCTGTACGTCGTCGCACACGACAAAGCTCATCTCGTCGCGTCCGGTCGAGCTCCCGGGCGTCGGCAGCGTCTCCGTCCGTACCCAGGCCGGCGTACCGCGGGGAGCGTTCTTCTCGAAGAAGAACGGCGCATCCGTACCGTCCGGCCACCGTTTGCGTGTCAACGGCCGGTCGGCCAGGTGAGGCAACAGCAATGCCGCCACCTGGTGGTAATAGTCGATCACCTCGGCCTTGGTGAACCCGGACTGTGGATACAGCACCTTGCCGAGGTTGGTGAGCTTCATGGTCTGCCCATCGACCTCTGTCGTCAGCTGCTGCGCACCCGCCATAAGTCCCAGTCTCCATCAGCAAACCGGCCTACCATTGGTCCTGTGGATAGTTACGGGTCAGTAACCGGGGACGCCGCACCCGTGGAACTGCAGGAGTGGCCGGAGCGGCGTGTGCCGGTCGCAGGGGTGGAACTGCTGGTCAGGGACCTGCCCACGACCGCGCCGGACCTGCCGCCCGCGCTGTTCGTGCACGGCCTCGGTGGGTCGTCGCTGAACTGGACGGCGCTCGGGCTGCTGCTTTCCGACACCATCAGCGGGATTGCTCCCGACCTGCCCGGTTTCGGCCGTACGCCGTTGACGGGCGTGACCGGGATCACCGAGCAGGCCGACGTACTCGTGCAGTTGCTGGAACGGGAGTACGACCGGCCTGTGCACGTGTTCGGGAACTCGATGGGCGGGGCCGCGTCCGTGGCGCTCGCCGCACAGCGTCCGGACCTGGTGGCGTCGTTGACCCTCATCTCACCCGCCCTGCCGCATCCGCGCGTTTCCGCGAGTGCCCTGTGGTTCACGGCGCTGGCCACGCCACGGCTCGGTCCTGCCGTCCTGGAACGCACCCAACGGTTGCCGTTCGACCAGCGTTTCGAGGCATCGCTCGCCATGGTGTTCGGAGACCCGCGGGCGCTGCCGCCGGAGGTGCGTGCGGCGTACGAGGCGGAGCTGCATCGTCGGGACACCGACCCATGGGGCCGGCAGGCGACCGTTGAGGGTGCCCGGAGCATCCTGCGCTCGTCACTCGCCAGACCGCGCAGGTCGTTGTGGGCGGACGCAGCCACGGTGCAGTGCCCGGTCTTGTTGATCTACGGCGGCAAAGACCGTCTGGTCGACGCACGGATCCGTACCAAGGCCCACCGCACGTTCCCCAATGCACACCTGCTCTACCTGCCGCAGTCGGGACATGTGGCGCAGATGGAACACCCGGACGAAGTGGCTCGCGCGTTCCGGCACCTGATCGCCTGATCGAGTCGATTCCGACGCGCCACTGAGACATGACCGAAGGTCTCGTCAGGTCAACTTGGGCGCGTGATTGGCAGAACCGCCCGTAATCTGTCGTTGGGGATCGCCGTACTTGTGGGGGTCGGGTCGCTTCCGGCGACCGCCGCGCCCCCTGTCGTTGCTCAAAGCAACCAATGGGACGTGCGACCGCTCGCAGACGGCTATCAACTGACCCTGCACCTCGACGCGCCGGCACCGCTGCGCGCGTCCCTGCCGCTGTTGGAGGTCGACGGTACGCCGCTGGGCGTCGCCAAACAGTCGCCCGACCGCAGGACGATGACCCTGGTCACTTCCGACCCGGCCGTCCTGACAGCACACGACGTACGCCTCGTCTGGTCCGGTGATCTGGGCAAGGAGGCGAGTAAGGGCCGTGGCATCGCAGCCGCGACCGGCCCGACTGACGCCTACTGGCTGAAGGCGCGGCGTGGCCCGCTGCTGCCTGACGACCCAGGCGCAACGGGCAAGTACAAGGTGGACACGGCCGAGTACAACCTGGGTGACGAGGCCGTGTACCTGCCCGGCCTCGGCCACCGGTCGGAGTTGCTCGGCAAGGTCTACACGCCGCGCGGTGCGATCGGGCCGCGGCCGCTGGTCGTGTTCCTGCACGGCCGGCACCAGAACTGCTATGGGGATCCCGCAGACCCCAACAGCCTCGACAAGCCGTGGCCGTGCCCCAAAGGCATGAAGCCCGTTCCCAGTTACCGCGGGTACGACGGTCCGGCGACAGCCCTGGCCAGCAACGGCTACCAGGTCGTGTCGATCAGTGCCAACGCCATCAACGGCGGGGACGGCGACGCGTACGACGCCGGCGCGCAGGCGCGGGCCGAGCTGATCCTGGACCACCTCGCGCTCTGGCGGAAGTGGTCCACCGTCGGCGGCGGGCCCTTCGGTACCCGTTTCGTCGGCAAGGTGGACCTGCAGAACGTCGGCCTGATGGGCCACTCACGTGGTGGCGAGGGCGTTGCCCGGGCCGCCGTACTCAACGCGGACCGTGGCGGCCAGTACGGCATCCGTGCGGTGCTGCCGCTCGCTCCCACGGACTTCGCGCGTGCCACGGTGCCAGGCGTCGCCATGAGCGTCGTCCTGCCGTACTGCGACGGCGATGTGTCCGATCTGGAAGGGCAGCAGTTCTACGACGACACCAGGTACTCCGTTGGCGGTGACACCGCGCCGCGGTCGACCGTGACCGTGCTGGGCGCCGACCACAACTTCTTCAACACCGAATGGACGCCCGGGCAATCGGTGGCTCCGTCGAACGACGACTGGGCCGGCGACGAGAAGGAGTCGCCGTGCGGTGCGAAGACTCCTGGCCGGTTGACGGCGAAGCAGCAGCAGGCTGTCGGTACGGCGTACATCGCGGGCTTCTTCCGGCTGCAGCTGGGGCATGAGAGGCAGTTCCTGCCGCAGTTCGACGGCTCGGACTCGCGGGCCGCGTCTGCCGGCAAGGCCGTCGTACGAGTTGTGTCTCAGGCGCCGTTCGCGTCGCGGGAGGACCTGAACCACTTCGACACGGCTCTACCGGCTGGAGCGGTCAGTGGGAAGGCTACGGCGACTGTGTGTGCCGGTGTGACCGCTACTGGCGCGAGGGCTGCGCTACCGACCTGCATGACCACCGACGACTGGGCCAACGCACCGCACTGGACCACGGCCTGGTTCGCGTCGAAGACACCGACCACGGCGGTCACAAAGCTCAAGTGGAGCGGTACCAACGGTGTTGTGCGCGTTGCAGTGCCGGCCTGGCAGCGTGACGTACGTCGTTTTGCCGCGCTCACGTTCCGCGCCGCGCCGGACCCGGCCGGCAAGCCAACGACGGACCTGACCGTCCGGGTGGTCGACGGGCAAGGAAGGGCAGCAGCCGTACCGGTGTCCACCGTCAGCGACGCACTGGTCCGGATGCCCGGCGCCAACGGCAACGGGCTGCCGAAGAACCTGCTGCGGACGGTACGGATCCCGTTGACGTCGCTGAAGGGCGTGGACCTGAGCGACGTCCGCAGCGTGGAGCTACGGACGGACAGGGTCGCCACGGGCTCGGCGTACGTGAGTGATCTGAGCTTCTCGTCGCCCGGGCTCGGGTTGTCGGCGCCCGCGGTGCTGTTGCCGAAGGTTTCCGCGTCCAACGTCACCGTGAAGGAGGGCGACAAGGGCACGCACAACGTGGACTTCTGGGTCCGCCTGTCCCGGCCGAGCCTCCGGCCGGTCACGGTGTACGCCGAGACCAACGGGGACCTCGGGCAGTCCGTAGGCGAGGTAGCGCGCCGGCTGGTGTTCAAACCGGGACAGGTCCGTCAGAAAGTGACAGTACCGATTACGGCGAACACCCGGGACAGCTACGACCTCCCGTTCAGCCTGGTGCTGTCAGCACCGCATGACGCGCTGCTGGACCAGTCGTTCGGCCACGGGCTCGTCATCGACGACGACCCGACGCCGACACTCACCATCGGCAACCTGAAGACCGTGGAGAAGGCGGGCGTCGTCACCTTCCCGGTGAAGCTGTCCGCGCCGAGCGACAAGTACATCACCTTCTCCGGCGTCCTCAAGGACGGTACGGCGGTGATCCGGAAGGACTACCTCAGCGTCAACGACGACGGCAAGGGTCCCGTGGTCCGGGCGATCGACGGGTACGTCGAACCCGGGAAGACCACCGGCGAACTCCAGGTCAAGATCGTCGACGACAAGGTCAAGGAGCCGACCGAGACGTTCAGCGCGGTGATCAGCACCGTCGACGGCGCGCTGCTGAAGGTCCCGACCACCGCGACCGTCACGATCACCGACAACGACTGAGACACCGGTACCGGGATGTGGACTCTGTCGGGGGCTGTTGGGATAGTGCGGGAACATGGAGGCGGGACAGATGGTTGAAAACCGGAGATCCCGTCCGACGTCTTCCTGAGGAGCCGACACGTGTCACTGCCACCGCTGGTCGAACCGGCCGACGAGCTGACGATTGACGAGGTGCGGCGGTATTCGCGGCATCTGATCATCCCCGAGGTCGGGATGGCCGGGCAGAAGCGGCTGAAGAACGCCAAGGTGCTGGTGATCGGCGCCGGCGGTCTCGGCAGCCCCGCGCTGCTCTATCTGGCCGCCGCCGGTGTCGGCACGCTCGGCATCGTCGAGTTCGACACCGTCGACGAGTCCAACCTGCAGCGCCAGGTCATCCACGGCCAGTCCGACGTGGGCAAGTCCAAGGCGCAGTCCGCCAAGGAGTCCATCCTCGAGGTCAACCCGTACACGAACGTCGTCCTGCACGAGACCCGGCTGGACAACGACAACGTGTTCGAGATCTTCGAGCCGTACGACCTGATCGTCGACGGCACCGACAACTTCGCCACCAGGTATCTGGTGAACGACGCCGCGGTGCTGCTGCACAAGCCGTACGTGTGGGGCTCGATCTTCCGCTTCGACGGACAGGTCAGCGTGTTCTGGGCCGACAACGGGCCTTGCTACCGCTGCCTGTACCCGGAGCCCCCGCCGCCCGGCATGGTCCCGTCCTGCGCCGAGGGCGGTGTGCTCGGCGTGCTGTGCGCGTCGGTCGGCGCCGCGCAGGTCACCGAGGCGATCAAGCTGCTCACCGGCATCGGCGACCCGTCGCTCGGCCGGCTGAACATCTACGAGGCGCTCGACCTCAACTGGCGTTCGCTGAAGGTCCGCAAGGACCCGAACTGCGCCATCTGCGGCGAGAACCCGACCGTCACCGAGCTGATCGACTACGAGAGCTTCTGCGGCGCGATCACCGAGGAGGCGGCCGACGCGGCGGCCGGCTCGACGATCTCGGTCAAGCAGCTCAGCGAGTGGATCAAGCTCAAGGACAACGGCGAGAAGGACTTCGTCCTGATCGACGTCCGCGAGCCGAACGAGTACGAGATCAACCGGATCCCGGGCTCCGTTCTGATTCCGAAGGCGGACTTCCAGACCGGTGTGGCGCTGGAGAAGCTGCCGCAGGACAAGCAGCTGGTCTTCCACTGCAAGTCCGGCGTCCGTTCGGCCGAGGTCCTCGCGATCGCCAAGGGCGCGGGCTTCTCGGATGCGGTTCACGTAGGCGGCGGCGTAGTCGCCTGGGTCGACCAGATCGACCCGAGCCAGCCGTCGTACTGAGAATTAGAAGGGCATTCGGCAACTAGCGATCGCCTCAGCAGCTGCAGGGTCGCCTGCGACTGCTGGGGCGTCGTCGCGTCCGGAGAGTGTGCGCATGTAGCCGACCGCGTCCACCGTGGCGCGACCTACCGGCTCACCCCTCCCGAGTTGGTACGTCGCACCTCCCGCCCCGGTCAGCTCCACCTCGACCGCGGGCCGGTCGCCCCACCACGGGCCGTCGATCACGTCGTACATCACCTGCGCGACGATCTCCGCGCCGTACGGCCCCACCGTGAACGGCCGGCCGAGGGCCTGGCAGACGTCGTCGCGGTGCGTCCACAGGTCCCGCGCGAGCAGTACGTCGTGGATGTACCCGAGGTTCATCCGGAACCCGTTGAACGTCATCGCCATCCGCCGCAACAACGCCGGCTCCGTCGAGATCCGCTCCGTCGCCTTCCGCCACGCCTCGTCGAACGACGTCCGCAGCTGCGCCGGCGGCGTACCGCGGTGTTCGTCGGCCTGCACCATCATGTGCGCGTCGATCCGCGGCACCTCCGGATACACCTGCTTCGCCTTCCGGTACCGCCGTGGGAACGACGTCAGCCGGTTCACGTCCTCCGCCTGCCCGATCAGGTGGCCGGCGATGTCCGCGACGTCCCACTCGTCGCAGACCGTACGGCGCTGCCACTCGTCCCCGTCGATCGACGCGAGCAGGTCGTGCCACGCCTGGAGCTCGGCGTCCCGGTGGATCCGGCACTGCGGGCGCGTGGCCCGCCCGATCCGCTCCGCGAGTACTGCGGTCATCGTTTCCCCCTGGCTGGTGCGTAGTACCGGTAGAACATCTCGAGGACGACGGGGAGCAGCCGGCTGAACCGTCCCTCGTCGAACGGCGCGTCCGGCTCGTTCGCCAACTGCTGCGACAGCACCCCCGCGGTGACCGACGTGAACACCGCCAGCCCCTGCTCACTCGCGGCGTCCGGGTGCAACCGCCCCGCGTCGGCCCCCGCCTGGAGCTGCGCCTGTACCTCGGCCAGCGCCTGCTGCGCCGGGGCGAACGCCTCCGGGCTCGGCTCGAAGCCGGGGATCGTCCGCCAGAACAGGAGCTGCGAGTAGACCGGGTTCTGCATGCTCCAACGCGCGAACGCGGTGGTCCCGATCAGGTGCAGCTCCACGACGTCGTCGGTCTCCGCGGCCGCGATCGCCTCCCGCTGCGCGGCCAGGAACAGCTCGGCGCCGCGCTGGAACAACGCGTCGTAGATCGCCATCTTGGACGGGAAGTACTGGTAGAGCGACGGCGGCTGCATCCCGAGCCGGCGGGCGACCGCGGACAGGCTGAGCGCCGCGACGCCTTCGCTGCCCATCAGTTCGATGGCGACGTCGAGGATCTCGGCGATCGTCTCCTGGCGGCGGCGCAGGCGACGGTCCGGCGCGGCAGTGCTCATACCCTGAGGAAAACCTCATGGCATTAGGGATGTCAATACCTCGTAGGGTGTCCCCGGCGGCGCGTACTGTCTGATGGCATGTGCAGAAACATCACCGTGCTCCGGGGACTCGAGCCGTCCGCGACCTCCGAGGAGATCTACGCGGCCGCGTTGCAGTACGTCCGTAAGGTGACCGGCGTCGGCTCGCTGAGCGCCACCACCCGCGGCCCGATCGAGCGCGCGGCCACCGAGGTCGCCCGCATCACCGAGCAGCTCCTGGAGGAGATGCCGGCCCGCCGGACGCCGCCGCAGACGGTGCCGCCGCTGCGCCGCCCCGAAGTACGAGCCCGCCTCGGCCTCGACTAAGAGGGCGCCTGAGGATCCTGCGCCTACTGCGGGGCACTCGGCACGGCATCTCCTCGCTACGGCGCAGGATCATCAGACGCCCTCTGAGAGGTAATGTCGCCCTCGGAAAACGGCAGCTCTGAGGGAGGCGCGGGATGCGGTTCGCGATCAAGACCAGGCCGGAACACACCACCTGGCAGCAGATGCGGGACGTGTGGGTCGCGGCGGACCAGTTCGAGATCTTCGAGTCCGCCTGGCACTGGGACCACTTCTACCCGCTCACCGGCGACATGCAGGGGCCGAACCTGGAGGCCTGGACGACGCTCGCCGCGCTCGCGCAGGCGACCTCGCGGATCCGGGTCGGCTGCCAGGTGACCGGGATGATCTACCGGCACCCGGCGGTGCTCGCGAACATGGCCGCGACCACCGACATCATCTCCGGCGGCCGCCTCGAGCTCGGCATCGGCGCCGGCTGGAACGAGATGGAGACCGCGGCGTACGGCATCGAGCTGTACGGGCTGAAGGAGCGCTTCGACCGCTTCGACGAAGGCACCGAGGCGATGATCGCGCTGCTCACCGAGCCGGTCGCGAACTTCGACGGCAAGTACGTCAAGCTGACGAACGCGTACTGCAACCCGAAGGCCGTGCAGACGCCGCACCCGCCGATCACGATCGGCGGCAAGGGCCCGAACCGGACGCTCCGCGCGGTCGCGAAGTGGGCGCAGCAGTGGAACGTGATCGTGCCGGATCCGCAGGAGTGGAAGTCGCTCAAGGACGTCCTGGTCCAGCGCTGCGACGAGGCCGGTCGCGACGTCGCCGAGATCACCTGCTCGGTGAACGTCCGGATCGACCCGGACAGTCCGCTCGACAAGGCGGTCGCCGAGGCCGCGGCGTACGGCGAGGCCGGTGTCGACCTGGTGATCATGAACCTGCCGCTGGACGCCGGGCCGTCGGTCCTCGAACCTCTCGCGAAGGCGCTCGCCCCGCTCGCCTAGATTGGTGCCTGTGGAGAGGGAGGAGTACGTCGAGGCGGTTCTGCAGGCGGTGGAGTCGATCCCGGAGGGCAGCGTCGCGACGTACGGCGACATCGCGGAGTACGTCGGCCAGGGCGGACCGCGGCAGGTCGGCGCGATCATGCGCGAGTACGGCGCGAGCGTGCCGTGGTGGCGGGTGATCCGCGCGTCCGGCGTACCGGCCGACGAAGTCGGTGACGAGCAACTGCACCGACTTCGGTCGGACGGCGTCAGGATCACCAACGGCCGCGTCAACCTGCGTGAGGTCCGCTGGAACCCGTAGGTCCCCTACTCGCCGTACAGTGGCGTCCCGTCCTGCGAGGTGCGCAGGAAGTAGACCGGGTCCTTGAACGTGCCGGGCACCTTGCCCAGCGCCTGGATGACTGTGGCGGTGCCGTTGGCGTGTCCGACGGCGTAGAGGTACGCGGACCCGCTGTCGCGATCGACAGCCGCAAGCAGGGTGCTCTGGGTGCCGCATTTCTCCGCGACGATCGCCTCAAAGCCCTGCCAGGTCGCCGTACGGACGGCCTTCACCACGGGCTTCAGCGGTGACGTGACCGGGATCCGGATCGTGTACAGCGCGCCGCCCCGTGTCGTCGCCAGCAGCGTGTCGTACGTCGCGGTCTGGCTGATCAGCGTCATCGTCTTGACCGCCGACAAGCCGGCGTACGTCCCGAGCGCGTGGAAGCCGGTGCTGTCCTGCTTCCACCGGTACAGCACGCCGTCGTTGCGCAGCCCGTACAGGTACTCGCGGGTCGGCTGGGTGCCCTTCGGGTAGCCGGACCGGGCGAGCTGGGTGAAGTCGCCCATCCCGTCCTGAACGTTCCCCCGGCCCCACCACGGTCCGTCCGCCGGCCGGGCGATCAGCGTGCTGTAGAGCCAGGTGCCGTAGATCGCGTAGCCGCGGTCGACGATGCCGTCGTGGCTGTCGTACGAGAACTCCCAGGTCGCACTGGCCTTGGTCTCGCCCGGCTGGGCGACCTGCGGGCCGACCCGGCGTTCACTCGCGACCGGCGGGCTCGCGGCGGACAGGACCTGGTCGACGTAGTTGCCGTTCGTGGTGATCGAGCCGAGATCCAGCGAGCAGATCGACGCGATCTTCGGGTTCGTCGGACTGGTCGTGGCAGTGGCGGTCGCGGTCCCCAGACCCGCCAGCAGAACAGCCGCCCCCAGGAGGGCGGCGCTGTGCCGCATCGTCCTCATTCGGTGCTCCTTGTTCGTCGATGGTGCCTTCGACGAGGTAGATGCGGAGCGCAGCCGGAAAGTTACGGAGTGCCCGTTTGGAAAAACGTCGGTGGGATCTGTTGAGATGGGGCGATGGTCAGCAGACAGGGTTCCCGGTACCGGTTGGTGCGGGCCGCGGGGCGTACGACGGAGACGCCTGTCCTGGATGCGGATCAGCAGGCCGTGGTGGACCATGCCGGCGGTCCGTTGCTGGTGCTCGCCGGGCCGGGGACCGGGAAGACGACGACGCTGGTGGAGGCCGTCGTCGACCGCGTGCGGAACCGGGGACTCAGCCCGGACGAGGTGCTGGTGCTGACGTTCGGCCGGAAGGCGGCGACCGAGCTGCGGGACCGGATCACCGGGCGTCTCGGCCGGACGACGCGGGTGATGCCGTCGATGACGTTCCACTCGTTCTGTTACGCGTTGCTGCGGCGGTTCACGCCCGCCGACGCGTTCGACGTACCGCTGCGGTTGCCGTCCGGTCCGGAGCAGTCGTTGCGGTTGACCGAGGCGCTGTCGGGCAGCCGTGAGGTCGGTGCGGTGCACTGGCCGGGCAGTCTGCATCCGGCGCTCAAGACGCGCGGTTTCACCGACGAGGTGCAGGCCGTGATCGGCAAGGCGCGGCAGCTGGGGCTGGACCCGGAGGACCTGTCCGCGATCGGGCGGTCGGCGGACCGGGCCGAGTGGGTCGCGGTCGGCGACTTCTTCGAGGAGTACCTGCAGGTGCTCGACGCCGAGCAGGTGCTGGACTACTCGGAGTTGATCCATCGTGCGGTGATCCTGGCGCAGCAGCCGTCGGTGCAGGCGAAGCTGCGGACCGAGTTCAAGGCCGTGTTCGTGGACGAGTACCAGGACACCGATCCGGGGCAGACCAAGCTGCTGCAGGCGATCGCGGGCGACGGGCGCGACCTGGTCGTGGTCGGCGATCCGGACCAGTCGATCTACACGTTCCGCGGCGCGGACGTGCGCGGGCTGCTGCGGTTCACCGACGAGTTCCGGACCCGCGACGGCGCCGAGGCCGCACAGATCGCCTTGGGTACGACGCGACGCTTCGGAAGCACGCTGCTCCGCGTGTCCCGCAATGTCGTGAACCGGTTGGGCGTCCCTGGCTCGCTGGACCGGGACACCTTCGAGCGCTTCCGGAATCCGGACGCCTCGTCATGCGTGTTCGGCCCGGGCAAGGTCGAGGCGAATCTGTACTCGACGAGCGGCGCGGAGCTCGAGCACATCGCGGACCTGCTCCGCCGCGCGCACGTCCAGGACGGCGTCGGGTGGCACGAGATGGCCGTCCTCGTCCGGTCCGGCAGCCGGTCGATCCCGCCGCTGCGCCGGGCGTTGGCGGCGGCCGGCATCCCGGTGGACGTCGCGGGCGACGAGTTGCCGCTGTCACGCGAGCCCGCCGTACGGCCGATGCTCCTGGCGTTGCGGGCGGTGGCCGATCCCGAGACATTGACCGTGGACGTCGTCCGCGCGTTGGCGCTGTCGCCGTTGGGGGCGATGGACGCGGGGCAGTTGCGGCGGCTGGCCCGGGTACTGCGGCGCCGCGACCGGGAGGCGGCGGGTGGTCAGCGGTTGCCGCGGTCGTCGGACGAGCTGTTGCGCGAGGCGTTGCTGAACCCGCTGCTGCTCGACGAGGAGGCCTCGCCGGCCGAGGCACGGTTCGCCGCGCTGGGGGAGCGGTTGCTCAAGGCAAGGAACATCGTGACCGCGGGCGCGGCGCCGGACGAGGTGATGTGGTCGCTGTGGGCGGACTCGCCGTGGCTGCGCCGGTTGCGTGGTCAGGCCGCGGCCGGCGGCGAGACCGCACGGACCGCGAACCGGGACCTGGATTCGTTGTGCGCGCTGTTCGACGCGGCGGGACGGGCCGAGGAACAGGTCGGTTTCAAAGGGGTTTCGGCGTTCCTGTCCGAGCTGGAGTCGCTGGACATCGCGGGCGACAACCGGTTCGACGGGACGTACCGGGAGGCCGGCGTCCAGCTGATGACGGCGCACCGGTCGAAGGGTCTGCAGTGGCGGCTGGTCGTGGTGGCGTCGGTGCAGGAAGGCCAGTGGCCGGACCTGCGGCGGCGCGGTTCGTTGCTGGAGCCGGACCGGTTGGGGACGGACGGGCTGATCGATCCGCTGTCGGCGGGCGCGCTGCTGGCGGAGGAGCGACGGCTGTTCTATGTCGCGATCACGCGGGCGCGCGAGCGGTTGATCGTGACCGCCGTCCAGGCGCCGGAGGCCGACGGCGATCAGCCCTCCCGCTTCCTTGCCGAGCTGGACATTCCTTTGAAGTTGGTGGCCGGGCGGCCGCGACGGCCGCTGTCGCTGCCGGGTCTGGTCGCGGATCTGCGGTGCGTGCTGGCCGATCCGGCCTCGTCGCCCGCGTTGAAGCGGGTCGCGGCGGATCGGCTGGCGCAGTTGGCCGACGCTGTGGACGACCGGGAGCTGGCGTTGGTGCCGACGGCCGATCCGGCGCGTTGGTGGGGCGTCCGGGAGCGGACCGAGTCGGTGCGGCCGATCGCGGACCCGGCGCTGCCGGTGCCGCTGTCCGGCAGTGCGTTGACGACGATCGTCGACTGTCCGCTGCGCTGGTTCCTGACCCGGCGCGCGGGCGGCGAGACCCCGAGTACGTCGGCGATCGGCTTCGGCATGGTGCTGCACACGCTGGCCGACGCGGTCGCGACCGGGACGCTCCCGCCGTCGGTCGACGAGCTGAACGGGTGGCTTGACAAGGTGTGGACGCAGCTCGACTTCGAGTCGGCGTGGATCTCGGACCGCGAACGCGCCGAGGCGGAGCAGGCGCTCCGTCGATTCGTCGCCTGGCACCAGGGGCGTCCGGACCGCACGTTGATCGGGACCGAGGTCGACTTCGACGTACTGCTGCCGGACGAGGAGCACCCGTCGGTCCGGGTGAAGGGCCGGATGGACCGGGTCGAGACCGACCCGGAAGGTACCGTGCGGGTCGTCGACCTGAAGACCGGGCGGAACGTCCCGACCAAGCCGGCGCTGGCGCGGCACGTCCAGCTGGCGATCTACCAGCGCGCGATCAACTCCCGCCAGCTCAAGAAGCTCGGCGAGAACGCGACCGCCGGTGGCGCCGAGCTGGTCCAGCTCCGGCACGACGACAACGGCGGCTTCCCCAAGGTCCAGCACCAGGGACCGCTGGAGACCGACGAGGACGGCCGGACCTGGCTCGACGAGGCGGTCGACGAGGCCGAGCAGCTGATCCGCGCCGAAGACTTCGTTGCCACCCGCAACGACGGCTGTGCGCGCTGTGAGGCCCGCGCGCTCTGCCCGATCCAGCCCGAGGGCGGGGAGATCGTCTGATGGCCGTCGAGCTCAGGACCACCGCCGACCTGTGCGACCTGCTGGGGATCCCGTTCTCCGACCAGCAACTCGCCGCGATCGCCGCGCCGCTCGCGCCCGGCGTGATCGTGGCCGGTGCCGGGTCCGGGAAGACCACCGCGATGGCGGCGCGGGTGGTGTGGCTGATCTGTACCGGACAGGTGAAGCCGGAGGAAGTGCTCGGGCTGACGTTCACCAAGAAGGCCGCGAACGAGCTCGACGTCCGGATCCGCGAGGACCTGACGAAGGCCGGCGTTCTTGGATCCACACTGCCTCCGGACCAGCACCCGATCCTCGCGGCGCACCTGCGCAGCAACGTCCCGAACTGGGAGCCTGAGGAGCCAGGCGAGCCGGTCGTCTCGACGTACCACGCGTTCGCCGGGACGCTGATCGCCGAGCACGGGCTGCGGCTCGGCCTCGAGCCGGACTCGCGGGTGCTCGCCGACGCGACCCGGTTCCAGCTCGCCGGTCGCGTCGTACGGCGGTCCGCCGGGCCGATCCGGTTCGCGTCGCACCACGTGCCGACGCTCGTGAACAGCCTGCTGTCGCTGGACGGCGAGCTCGCCGACCACCTGCTCCGGCCCGACGACATCCGCGACCACGACGACGCCGTACGGCAAGAGGTCGCGGCGGCGCGGAAGCAGACGGTCGAAGTACGGAAGCTGGCCGAGACCGCGTTGAAACGGGGGGAGATCCTGCAGCTCGTCGAGGAGTACCAGGCGTACAAGGGGGAGCGCGGCGTCGTCGACTTCGCCGACCAGATGGCGCTCGGCGCGCGGCTGGCGGAGGAGTGCCCGGAGGTCGCGGCCGTCGAGCGCGCGCGGTACAAGGTCGTGCTGCTGGACGAGTACCAGGACACCTCGGTGTCGCAGCGCCGGATGCTCACCGCGCTCTTTGCGGCCGGGGACGGTCGCGGACATCCGGTGACGGCGGTCGGCGACCCGTGCCAGGCGATCTACGGCTGGCGTGGGGCGTCCGTCGCGAACCTGGACGAGTTCCCGGAGCACTTCCCGCAGGCCGACGGGTCGCCGGCGTCGCGGTACGTACTGAGCGTCAACCGGCGGTGTGGCAGCCGGATCCTCGCAGCGGCGAACCAGCATGCCGCCGAGCTGTACGAGCAGCACCCGGGGGTGATCCCGCTCGAGGCGCCGGTGGACGCACCGGAAGGCGCGATCACGGTCGGGCTGTTCGAGACGCGCTCGCAGGAGATCGAATGGGTCGCGGACGCGATCGTCTCCGCGCACCGCACCCGGAACCGCCGCTGGAAGGACATCGGCATCCTGATGCGGACGAACGTCGACCTCAGCGCGGTGCACGAGGCACTGATCGCGCGCAAGGTCCCGGTCGAGGTCGTCGGCCTCGGTGGACTGCTCGCGCTGCCCGAGGTCGTCGACGTGGTCGCGACGCTGCAGGCCGTCAACGACCTCACCGCGAACGCCGCGATGCTGCGGATCCTGACCGGTCCGCGGTACCGGATCGGGCACCGCGATCTCGCCCTGCTGGCCAACCGGGCGCGGATGCTCGCCGACGCCGGGTCGCATCCGCAGGCCGACGACCTGGTGTCCGCGCTGGACGCGGCCGTCGCCGGGATGGACTCGACCGAGGTCAGCTCGCTCGCCGAAGCCGTCGACGATCCGGGGCTGCTGGAGTATGCGCCGGAAGCCCTGGTGCGCTTCAAGGAACTGTCGGTCGAGCTGCGCGAGTTGCGCGCGCATGCGGGGGAGCCGCTCCTCGATCTGGTCCGCCGGGTGATCAGCACGATCGGGCTCGACGTGGAGCTGACCGCGACACCGGACCACGTCGACGCCGGGCGCCGGGACCACCTGGCCGCGTTCCTGGATGCCGTCGGCAACTTCGTGTCGACCGAGTCCGACGGGTCGCTGGACGGACTGCTCGCGTACCTCGCGGCCGAGGAGGAGTACGCCGCCGGTCTCGACCTCGCCGTACCGAGTGAGGCCGACTCGGTGAAGCTGCTGACCACGCACCGGTCGAAGGGGCTCGAGTGGCCGATCGTGTTCGTGCCGACGCTGGTGGCGAAGGTGTTCCCGTCGGACCGGGGCCGGGACAAGTGGACCACGAACGCGAAGGTGCTGCCGTGGCCGCTGCGCGGTGACGCCGACACGCTGCCGGACATCCACGACCTGACGAACGCTGGGCTCAAGGTGTTCGCCGACGAGTGCAAGGACATGAACGCGCTGGAGGAGCGGCGGCTCGGGTACGTCGCGTTCACCCGCGCGAAGGAACTACTGGTCGCGACCGGTCACTGGTGGGGCCCGACGCAGAAACGCCCGCGCGGACCGTCGTCGTACCTGTCCACGTTGAAGAAACACGCCGGCGAACGGGTCGTGCAGTGGGCCGAGCAGCCGGAGTTGTCCGACGAGAACCCGGAGCTCGCCGAGCAGACCCAAGCGCCGTGGCCCGCGCCGTACGACCGGGAAGCGTTCGGCCGGCGGCTCGAAGCGGCCGCGCTGGTGCAGCGGTCACGCTCCGAGGGGCCGTCTGTCGAGGCCGAGGAGTCGCTGCTGCTCGACGAGCAGGCGACGGTCGCGCGCTGGGACTCCGAGATCGAGCGACTGTTGTCAGAGGCAAAGGAAAGCCGCAGCCGGAAGGCGTACGACGTGACACTGCCGGCCGCGCTGTCCGCGACCCAGCTGATGCGCCTCGCGAAGGACCCGAACGGCCTGGCCGCCGACCTCGCCCGCCCGATGCCCCGCAAACCCAACCGGGCCGCGCGGTTCGGCACCCGCTTCCACGCCTGGGTGGAAAGCTACTTCGGCCAGCAACTCCTGCTCGACCCCGACGACCTCCCCGGCGCCGCGGACGAGGACATCGTCGACGACACCGACCTCACCGACCTGATGGACGCCTTCCGCGACGGCCCCTTCGGCGACACCACCCCGTACGAGATCGAAGCCCCCTTCGCCCTCGCCCTCGACGGCCGCGTGATCCGCGGCCGCATCGACGCCGTCTACCAGGTCGTCCGCCCCGACGGCTCCCGCGGCTACGACGTCATCGACTGGAAAACCACCCGCGGCGAAACCGCCGACCCCCTCCAACTCGCCATCTACCGAGTCGCCTGGTCCGAACTCCTCAACATCCCCCTCACCCACATCACCGCGGCGTTCTACTACGTCCGCACCGGCGACATCATCCGCCCCGAAACCCTCCCCGACAAACAAGAACTCACCGAACTACTGAACGGCTAGACGACAAGGTCTGCCGGAACGAGGCGGACCGCGAACGGCAGCTCGGCGTCGAACGCTTCCTTGCCGGTGACAACAGCCCGCTCGACGTAGGTGTCGCCCTCGAGTTCGAGCACGGTGAGTTCTTCGTTGACCGGATCAAAGATCCAGTACGACGCGACGCCGGCCTGCTCGTACAGCCGCCGCTTGAGCACCCGGTCGGCCAGACTGATGGACTGCGACAAGACCTCAACCGCAAGCAGCAGCGGCTTCTCCAACTTCTTGTGTCCGACGTCTTTCCGATGACAGACGAGGACGTCGGGCTGCACCAACCGTGCCGGGGTTGGCTGATAGTCCATCGGCGCGACGAGCACCTTCAGGTCGCCCGGGCAGGGATGCCGAAGTACATAGGTGAGTTCGACCACCGCAGTTTGATGCAGCGGCAACGGCGAGGGCGTCACCAGCAGCATCCCGTCGACCACCTCGTAGCGCTTCCCGTCGTCGGGGAACGTTTCGAGATCTGCCACTGTGTATTGACCCGGCTCATGTGTTTCCACGTACACCATGGTGGTGCCTCCTTCTCGGATCACACAACCAGCATGGCAGCGCGCGGCGAGTGGTTCGTGCCGTTTTGGCGATCTGCCCCTGGATGCCCCTGGAAACCCCGTTTCTGTCAGCTGCACAGGGATCCGGGGGTAAGGGGCAGGGGAAAGGGGTGGGTGGTTTCGAAGGATTCTTCGGACTGGAGGACTGCTTGGCAGGTGTAGCCGGTGGTTGTCAGTTCGAGAATGGTGAGTTCTTGGGTGGTGGGGTCGAGGAGCCAGTAGGACGGGATCCGGTGGGACCCTCCTCGGGTGGCTTCTGCTGCCGGCATCACATCAGCGTGGACCATTCGGCGTGCCGCCGCTGGAGTTATCCACAGGTGAGTGGGTTGTCCAGGGTGCCGACGAACTGGAGGGAGTCGGCGACGTCGGTGAGGTCGACCATTTGCTGGTTGTTGCGGAGTTGTAGCCGGTTCAGGCAGGAGAGGGCGAACGTCGGCGCGAAGATGTCGTACTTCGCGAACGCCTCCGCCAGCTCGGGCGTCGCCGCCTGGTAGTCGCGGATCGATGACGCCACCACCGCCCAGAACTCGTCCACGCCCAGCACGCCCTCGCGGTCCAGCAGCGGCGCGAGGAACCGGAAGATGCAGTCGAACACGTCGGTGAAGATCGACAGCAGCTTCTCGTCGTCCGGTACGTCGGCCCGCACCCGCTCCGCGTCCTCCGGCAGCGGCGTCGACGGACTCAGGACGGCGATCTCCTCGGCGATGTCCTTCATCACGACCCGGATCGGGATCGCGTCCCGCAGTACCAGGATGAGGTTCTCCCCGTGCGGCATGAACACCAGCTCGTACGCGTAGAAGCTGTGCAGCAACGGGATCAGGTACGCGTCGACGTACGCCCGCACCCAGTCGGCCGGGGCCAACCCGGACGCGCGGACCAGCCCGGCCGCGAGCGATGCGCCGTGCCGGTCGACGTGCAGCAGCGACGCCATCGTCGCCAGCCGCTCGCCGGGCTCCAGCGACGGCACCGGGCTCTCCCGCCACAGCGCCGACAGCATCTTCCGGTACGGCGACGTCTTGTCGGTCGCGTTCTCGTAGTACCGGTTGTGGTACCCGACCGCCGCGATCTCCCGCAGCACGCTGAACCCGTACCGCTTCAGGACCAGGTCGTTCGAGACGACCGAGTGTACCCAGTCGTTGATCGCCGGCGTCGCGGCCATGTACGACGGCGACAGCCCGCGCATGAACCCCATGTTCAGCACCGAGAGCGCGGTCTTCACGTAGCACCGGCCCGGCTCCGACCGGTTGAAGAACGTCCGGATCGACTGCTGCGGCTGGTAGACGTCGTCCGTCGACCCGAGGTGCACGATGTGCCGCTGCGCGATGTCCGCCGCGAACGTGATCGCGGTCTTGTTGTCCCACTGCCACGGATGAACCGGCATGTATACGTATTCACTCGGGTCGGCCAGTTCGGCGAACCGTGTCAGGACATCCTGACCGATCTCGGTCCGCTGCAACTCGTCGAAGTCCAGCGACGAACTGCAGGACACCGTCGTCCGGTCCCGCCGCGTCGCGATCCACGTCAGCCGGACGCCGGCGCCGGTCTCGGGCGCGTAAGCCAGATAGTCCGACAGCCCGAACCCCAGCCGCCCGTTGTTCGCCACGAAGCATGGATGCCCCTCGGTCATCGCGGCCTCGATGGTCTGGAAGTCCGCGCCGACCAGTTCCGTGACGGGTAGGTCCGGCTTCGACAGCTTGTACGCCGCCGACGCCAGCGTGCTGCTGATCTCCTCCAGGTACACCGGCAGCATCTCGCGCCCGATCCCGAGCTGCTCGTGGAACTCGGTGACGAACTCCAGCGCGTCCACCGGCTCCCCGTCGGCGCGTTCGACCGACCCGATGTCCCAATGATTCAAGGGATAGCGCCGAGCGCTGAACCGGTATCGGCCCACCACATACTCATTGCCATCAGCAACAGGATCGAGAATGCGCTCGTGGGTGAATTCCGACAACGCTTTCCGGACCAGTGCCTGGTTGACCAGCGTCCAGTTGTCCATCAGCCGGCCTCGTTCATCCGCAGTGCGTCGGCGTATTGGTCCCGGGTGCAGAAACTCAGCCACGCCTGCTTGTCCGGCAGGGGCACGATGCTGTGTTTCCGGAACCCCATCCGCGCGTTCAGCGCCTGGATCTTCGCGTTCCGTACGTCGGGCTCGACCACGACCCGGTCCACCAGCGGATCGCTGAACAGGTTGTCCATGATCGTCTCGAACACCGCCCCGGTGAACCCGGCGATCGGCGTCACCGGCGGCCCGACCAGGACGTGCATGCCGACATCGCCCGGCGCCACGTCGTACACCCGGCCGACCGGGTCGTCCGCCGGCGCGTACCGCTCCATCAGGAACGCCGGCCGCCCGTCATGCTCGCCGAGGTACGCGCGGTGGTGCGCGGTCGCGGCGATCCGCTCGTACTCCGCGCGCACGTCGTCGACCGACGCGTCCAGCAGACCCCAGTACTGCGCGTACGGCCGGGTGACCCAGTCGTGCAGCGTACGCACGTCGGTGCCGAGATCGAACGGCCGGAGGCTGAGGGTGCCGAGTCCGGCGACGAACCGCCGGTACGTCGGCTCGGGCAGTGCTCTGGGCATAGCGACTCCAAGGGCGGCGGAATTAGCTAAGGCTTACCTTACTAGCCCCGAAGAGGGATCCATCAAGTAGTCCGCGAGGCGGATGCGTCACATCGCCCGGCGCGCCTACGTTGGAGGCATGTTGATCGCAGAGGACCTGCTGCTGCTTCTGTACGACGACCAGACCGGCAAGCCGATCACCGGGGCGCCCGGGCTGGACTTCTCGCTGGCCGGAGCGGTGCTGATCGAGCTGACGCTGCAGCAGAAGCTGGACATCACCACGGAGGGCAAGGTCGGCCGGCTGCAAGTGCTGGACGGTGCGCCGACCGGTGACCCGATCCTGGACGAGCGCTTGTCGTACGTGAACGACAAGCCGGGCAAGAAGCCCAAGGACCAGATCAAGCCGCTCTCGAAGCACCTACGCGACCAGCTGCTCGCCAGGCTCGCCCAGCGCGGCGTGCTGGAGGCAGACCAGGGCAAGGTGCTCGGGCTGTTCCCCGTGACCCGCTGGCCGGCCAAGGACGCGCGGCACGAGCTAGAGGTCCGTGCTCAGCTCGAGAGCGTGCTCACGCAAGGCCTCGCTCCCGACCAGCGCACGGCTGCGCTGATCGCGCTCTTGAGTGCGCTGAACGTCGTGCCGAAGGTCATCACCAACGCCGTGGACACCCGTGCACTCAAACAGCGCGCCAAGGAGATCGCCGACTCCGACTGGGCCGCGGCTGCGGTCAAGAAGGCCGTCGCCGAGATGCAGGCTGCGGTGACGGCGGCCATCGTCGTGTCGGCAACCGCAGGGGCGTCAGCCAGCAGCTAGCCGGGCCTTGATGTCCGGCTTGACCACCTTGCCGACCTTGGAACGCGGGAGGTCCGGCCAGACCAGCACCTCCTTGGGTGCCTTGACGCTGCCGATGCGTGCCTTCGCGAATGCGATCAGCTCTGCAGCGTCCACAGAGGCGCCCGGCTGTAGCTGTACGACGGCCACGACCCGCTCGCCCCACTTCTCGTCGGGCTGCCCGATCACCGCGCAGTCCTGGACGGCGGCGTGTGCCATCAGCGCCTGCTCGACCTCGGTGGAGTACACGTTGAAGCCGCCGGTGATGATCATGTCCTTCGCCCGGTCGACGATGTACAGGTAGTTGTCGTCGTCCAGGTATCCGATGTCGCCGGTGTGGTGCCAGCCGTACGCCGAGGCGGCCGCCGTCGCGTCGGCGTCGCGGTAATACCCCTTCATCACCAGCGATCCGCGGACCACGATCTCGCCGCGTTCGCCGTGCGGCAGCAACGCGCCGTCCGCGCCCATGATCGCGACCGTGACCAGCGGCGCCGGCCGCCCGGCCGACGACAGCCGTTCGCGCGCAATGTTGCCTGATGCATCGAAGTGCGCGGCCGGCGGCAGCATCGAGATCATCATCGGTGCCTCGGTCTGCCCGAACAGCTGCGCCATCACCGGGCCGATCCGTTCCAGCGCCTCTTCGAGCCGGGCGACCGACATCGGCGCAGCGCCGTACCAGAAGCACTGCAGCGACGAGAGGTCCGTAGAGTCGAGTTCTGGCGCTGCCAGCACCATGTAGATCAGTGTGGGCGGCAGGAACGTGTGCGTGACACCGTGCCGCGGGATGAGCTCCAGGAACGCATGGACGTCGGGAGCGCGCATGATGACGATTTCGCCGCCGGACGCGAGCACGGGGAAGCACAGTACGCCTGCTGCGTGCGTGAGCGGTGCCAGCGCCAGGTAGACGGGCCGTTCGCCGAACGGGTATCCCATGAGCGTCAGGGCGGTCATCGTCTCGAGGTTGGCGTTCCCGAGCATGACTCCCTTCGGACGCCCCGTCGTACCCCCGGTGCCGACGATCATCGCCAGGTCGTCGGGGGAGGTCAGATCAGGTGCCGGTTGGGACGCGCCCCCGCAGAACGCGTCCCAACCGACAGTTCTCCGGCCGCTGGGGTGGGGGTCTGGGCCGGAGCTCGCGGACTCACCGTCAAGGCACACGAACGTGTGCACCTTCGGCAACGAGTCCCGTATGCGGTCCACCAGCGGTGCGAACGCCGCCTGGTAGATCAGTACTTCGCAGTCGAACTGGTCGAGTAGTGCCCGGTTCTCAGCCGCCTCGTTGCGCGGGTTGATCGGGCACCAGACCGCACCGGCCCGGCTGATCCCGAACACGCAACTGAACGCCACCGGGTCGTTCGCGGACAGGATCGCGACCTTCCCGCCCGGCCGTACGCCGGTCGCCGCCAACGCCCCCGCGATGACGTACGAGAGCCGCTGTACGTCGGCGTACGTCAGCGTCTCGCCGTCGGTGGTGAGACAGGCGGCGTCCGGCGCCAGCGACGCCCCTTTGTCCAGGTACTCGACCAGTCGCATCAGCGTTGCACCGTCAGCTGCGGCTCCGACACCAACCCGAAGCTCCGCAGTACGCCGAGCAGCTCGCGGTGACCGAACGCCTGGCAACCACTGGCAAAGCCCACGCGCTTCGGAGGCGTCTGCAGCAGCGAGTACGCCGCGAACGCCTGCAGCAGGCCGGTCTGCTGGTAGTTGCTGTTGCCGTGGATGACGCAGTGCGCCCGTCCGAGCGGCCCCGACGCGTGGACCGAGTCCAGCGACTTGTTGACGCGCGGGTTCTCGCGAGGCGGCATCTGGTTCATCACCTGACGGGCTGTCTCGGTAAGGGCCGCGTTGCGGTCGTCGGGCGCCATGTCCTTCGTGGCTTCCAGTGCAGCCGCCACGATCTGTGGCACGCCGTTCATGAGCGCAGCGTTGAACACACCGCCCTGTGCCTTACAGTTCGCGACCCGTGGGTCCCGTTTGAACCAAACGGGGTGTGATGTACCTCCCCAAGGCAGTGACAACGCCAGCTCGTGCTGCCCGGGTACCACCAATGGCACCAGGCCCTGCTCGGGGAACTCGACGTACGCGTTCTGCTCCAGGAAGTGCGCTTTGGACGTCGCAGCGTTCACCAGGATCGTGCGGGTCGAGGCAATCGTCGGACTGCCTCCCCAGAACACTGCGATGTCGAGCGTGTCGAGCCCAGGCTCTTCAAGGCACAGCTGTGCGGCGATTTCACCGGTCGTGTACATCTGCGCGATGCCCGGTGCCAGCAGCAGACCGGCTTCGGCGAACTTGGCGCCGTACTGCTCGTCGCAGGTGATCAGCCAGTCCTGCTCGCCGGTGGTGTCCGTGTAATGCGCTCCTGCCGCAAGAGCTGCCTCAACGGCAGCAGGGCCGAGCTCACTGAACGGGCCGACGGTGTTGAGCACCACGGACGCGCCGTTGAACAGTTCTGTCAGTGCTGCGACGTCATGGTCGACGGCAGCGATCTCGTAGTCCGCGGTCTCGATACCGGGGACGCTGGACTCCATCGACGACTTCAGCTTGTCCTCGCTGCGCCCGGCGGCGACGAACGGCACGTGATAGTGCCGCAGGTACTCACACACGAGCCGCCCGGTATAGCCGGAAGCGCCGTACACAACAACCGGTTTGGTAGCCATCACATCCCCATTCCGCCGTCGACCGGCAGGCCGATGCCTGTGATGAAACGGGCCTCGTCGGACGCCAGGAAGACGACCGCGTCGGCCATGTCCGACACCTCCCCGAGCCGGCCCGCGGGAGTCAGCCCGACGACCGCGGCGACCGCGGCCTCCGGCGACTCGAACAGCCCGAGTTGCGCGACGTCGTTCGCCAGTCCGGCGCCCATCGCGGTCGGCACGAGCCCGGGGTAGATGCAGTTGACGCGAACGCCGTACCCGAGCTTGCCGGACTCCATCGCGGCGACCCGGGTGAGCCGGTCGACCGCGGACTTGGTCGCGGAGTACACCGCGATGCCCGGGAACGCGATCGTGGCCGCGACCGACGCGACGTTGATGATCGCGCCACCCTGACCGGCCAGGCCGTTCGGCCGCATCGTCCGCAGGCCCCACTTGACGCCGAGCGTGGTGCCGAGGACGTTCACCTCGAGCATCTTGCGAATCTGGTCCGCGGTGACCTCGGTGAGCAGGCTGGTGATCTCCACCCCCGCGTTGTTCACCAGGATGTCCAGGCCGCCGAGGACGTCGTTGGCGGCGACCACCGCGTTCTCCCAGTCGCCGTCGTCGGTGATGTCGTGCGCGACGAAGCCGTTGCCGCCGCCGTACTCCTGGTCGAGTGCGTCGGCGACGGCCTCGCCGGCGTCCTTCTGGATATCGCTGATCACGACCTTGGCGCCGGCCGCCGCGAGGGCGCGCGCCATGCCCTCGCCGAGACCCTGCGCGCCGCCGGTGACCAGGGCCTTGCGGCCGGAGAGATCGAGTGCACCCATCTGAAGCTCCTTTGCTCGCACGGGATGTTCACACTGTGCTCAGCCTTTTGACACTCGTCAAGAGTTTGTTTGACAGTTGTCAAGAAAAATTCGCCCGAGGGGACGCGCCCGGTCCCGCGCCGGGGTACCCTGACGCAACGACCCGAGAGTGAGGTGACTGCGCATGGCGTCCACGGCCGCGGAACGGCCCGCCCGCGTCTCCGGGATCGACAAGATCGAGCGCCGCCGCGTCGCGCTCGCGGAATCCGCCCTGAAAACGCTCGGCGAGCTCGGGTACGCACGCACCAGCCTGCGCGAGATCGCGAACAACTCCGAGTTCACGCACGGCGTCGTGCACTACTACTTCCGCGACAAGATCGACCTGATCAGCTATTGCGTGCGCTACTACAAGACCAAGTGCGCCCGGCGGTACGACGAGGTCGTCGAGACCGCGACGTCCGCCGACGAGCTCGCGACCGGCTTCCTGGGCAAGATGACCCAGACGCTGGTCGAGGAGACCCCGATGCACAAGCTCTGGTACGACCTGCGCGCGCAGAGCATGTTCGAGGAGCAGCTGCGCCCGGACGTCGAGGAGATCGACAAGCTCCTCGAGCAGATGATCTGGCGGATCCTGTCCCGGTACGCCGATCTCACCGGCGCATCCCCGTCCGTCGACGCACCGACGGCGTACGCGCTGGTCGACGGCCTCTTCGAACAGGCCGTCGTCGGCTACGCGGCGAACCCGGACAAGACCCCGGCCCTGCTGACCGACCGCATCATGCAGGTCCTGCCCAAGCTCGTCACGGCGTAGTTCTCACTCCGCTCCGCAGTCCACCTTGCAGAGGGTGTCGGTGAGGGTCAGGATGGCGCCCGGTTGGTCGCTGTCGGACTCGGTGGAGTACTCGACGGTCCAGGTGCCGGCGGTGGTTTTGCCGGCCGTCTTACCGGACTGCTGCTTGAGCCAGTCGACGATCTGACCGCGTGGGTTCACGTGCGCCAGTTCCAAGGCCTGCGGTGCGAATTCGGTCAAAGCCGTGGCCGCTTCCGCTGCGACGCCCGTTGCCTGGAAAGACAGCACGGCGGGCCGCGGCTGGGTGCCGATCAGCACCTGCGCGGACGTCGTGCCCTTGCTGCAGGTCTGGTACGCCTCGTCGGTGGTGCACTGGTACTGCTTGCCGGTGAACGCGGACACGACCTGTGCGGGTGTCAGGTCCGGCAGCTTCTCCTCCGGTCCGGAGGGCGTGCTGCCGCTGCTGGCTTGAGCTGATGGTGTGCCGGAGGTGCTCGGGCTGCTCGCCGACCCGGGCTTGCTGCTGGAGCAAGCGGTCGTGCCGGCGAGCAGCGCGCAGGCGAGTGCTGCGACGAGCCGGCGGTTCAGACCGGCACCTCGATCGCCGCGTCCAGCGCGATCGTGATCATCTCGGAGAACGTCGTCTGGCGCTCCTCCGCGGATGTCACCTCGTGCGTGATCAGGTGGTCCGACACGGTCATGATGCCGAGCGCGCGACGGCCGAACTTCGCGGCCAGCGTGTACAGCGCGGCGGCCTCCATCTCGATGCCGAGGACGCCGTACTCCGCGGTCCGCGAGACCAGGTCCGGCCGGTCGTTGTAGAACAGGTCGCCGGAGAACACCTGGCCGACGTGCACGTTCAGCCCCGCCGCCTCGGCCGCGTCGACGGCCGCGCGGAGCAACTTGTAGTCCGCGGTCGGCGCGTAGTCGATGCCGTGGAAGCGCAGCCGGTTCATCTGCGAGTCGGTGCTCGCGGACATCGCCACGATCACGTCCCGGACCCGGACCGACTCGGTGAGCGCGCCGCAGGTCCCGACCCGGATCAGGGTCTGGACGTCGTACTCCTCGAAGAGCTCGTTCGCGTAGATCGACGCGGACGGCTGCCCCATGCCGGAGCCCTGGACGGAGATGCGCTCGCCCTTGTAGGTCCCGGTGAAGCCGAACATGTTGCGGATCTCGGTGTAGCAGATCACGTCCGACAGGTAGGTCTCCGCGATCCACTTGGCCCGCAGCGGGTCCCCCGGAAACAGCACCCGCGGTGCGATCTGCCCCTTCTCGGCGGCGATGTGAATACTCATGCCGGGATGCTCTCACGCTCCCGGGGTAGGTTGTGGCACGTGGCCTACTCCATTGCTCCTGGCTCCCTGACCCTGTCCCGCTCGGTCCTGGACCGCGCGGCCGACCGCAGGCGTGACAACGACTGGCTGGAGAAGGCCTGGGCCGCCACCGACACCCAGGTGGTCGCGGTGGCCGGCGACCAGATCCAGGTGACCGACGACCGGACCGCCCTGCGCTTCGTGCCGCCGGCCGAGGCGCCTGACGGCCTCCGGGTCTTCCTGGGCATCGACCGCGTGTCCGGTGCCGGTATGACGGCCGACGGCCGCGCCGTGTTCGCCGTACTGGTCGAGGGCGACGCGGACGAGTCGTACGCCGGCCTGCGCGAGGTGGGCGGCGTACTGGACGACCGTGAGGCCGGGGCTGCGGTCCACGTGATCGGACTGGCCAACTGGCACGCCGTGAACACGCACTGCGCGAACTGCGGCGAACACACCGAGGTGATCGAGGAGGGGCACGTCCGGCTGTGCCCGGCCTGCGGTACGTCGCACTTCCCGCGGACCGACCCCGCGATCATCGTGCTGGTCACCGACGACCAGGACCGCGCGCTGCTCGGCCGCAACGAGAAGTGGCCGGAGGGGCAGTACTCGACGCTGGCCGGCTTCGTGGAGCCGGGGGAGTCGCTGGAGGGCGCCGTACGTCGTGAGGTGCTCGAGGAGAGCGGTGTGATCGTCGGGCCGGAGGTCGAGTACGCCGCCAGCCAGCCGTGGCCGCTGCCGGCGAGCCTGATGCTCGGGTTCTACGCGAAGGCGTCGAGCTTCGAGATCGAGGTGGACGGCGACGAGATCTCGGACGCGCGATGGTTCACCCGGGAGGACCTCCGTGCGCTGATCGAATCCGGCACGATGCGCCTCCCGGGCGCCATCTCGATCTCCCGCCGCCTGATCGAAGGCTGGTACGGCGAGAGCCTCGGCTGACTACTTCCCGACGTTGGACCGGGCAGCGGCGACCAGGATCAGCGTGCCCTCCCAGTGCTGGATGGAGCCGTCCTTTTCGAGCTGACGGACCTTGAGGGCAACGGCGGCGACGTATGCGCTGTGGCTGGGCCAGTTGGCCTTCGCGCTCGGCAGTACGTCGGTCAACGTGCAGCCGTACGTCAGGAACCGGTTCTGGACGTGGCTGTCGATGTTTCCCGTCCACACCGTCGGCCGGACGTCGGACTGCGGACACGGATCCACAGGCGGTGTGTACGAGGCCAGGTTGGTCGGGTTGATGTACCCGTCCGGACGTAGCAACGTGTAATAGGTGCCGTCCGGCGTCTGGGTGAGCCGGTTGAGGCCGTGGTCGCGCAGGATCGTCGCGTGCCCGCTCAGGATATCCAGAACGAACAGCCGACCACCTGTGACGCCGTACAGGTACCCGTCGCGCCAAGAGAGCGCGCCGTCCTGTGAACCGGTCGCTCCGCTGAACACGGGCAGCAGCCGCTGCACCGCGCCCGTGGCCGGATCGACAGCGAACACAATGCCGTCAGCCAGACCCCACACGTTGCCGTCAGGCCCGTCGATCAGCTCGTTGATGCTGGCCGCACCAGGTACCGGTACGACGTCGGTGAGCACCTGCCCCGTGGCCGGATCCACCTTGACCAGATGCGCCTCGGTGGCCTTCGGGTCGGTGCCCTGGCCGCCTTCGATGCTGGAGCCGACCCACACGTCGTTCCCGTCCGGAACGATGGACGCGATCGTCTGGTCGGTCACGATGTTCCGGTAGACGGTGTGGCTGCCGGTCGGTACGTCGTACACGGACAGCGCGCCGCCGTACTCGCCGTACGCCGGTGTGGTGCCGACGTACACGTGGTCGCCGTCGGGTACTACGGAGACCGGCCGGTTCTGGTGGTCGCTGTCGACGAGGCTGAACAGCTCCTTCGGGTTCGTGGGGCTGTCCGGTTGCGTCGGGTCCCAGAGCGAGAGCCTGCCGTACGGGTAGATACCGACGTACATCTTGCCGTGGCCGTCCCACGCCCAGCCCTCGACCTGGCCCTGGCGGGTCGTCACGGTCGACTTACCCGTTGCCGGGTCGTAGATCGCGGTAGAACCGTTCAGATAGACATTGACGAAGACCTTGCCCGTACTGGGGTCGGCCAGCTCGTGCATGAGCGGAGACGGCACGTACTGGAACGGGGAGCTCCACTGGGCGAGTGTTCCGTCCGCAGGGTTGTAGCGGAACGTTCCGCCGGAGTAGTTCCCGGCCAGGCCGTAAAGGACCGGTACGCCGTTCTCTGTGACCCAGCCGTACCCGATGGACGCTCCACGTGTCAGTGTCCGCGCCGGCGTCACCGGGCCGACCGTGTTGGTGGCCAGGTCGTAGTGAGTGAGCCTGAGCGTGTTGTCGGTGAAGTACACGCCGCCTGGGCCCGCTGCGGAGACACCGCGCGCAGCAATGGGGTAGTCCATCACCTGCTGGCCCGTGGTTGCGTCGGTGTACTTGACCTGCTCGCCGGTCACGGCGTCCACCACGACCAGACGGCTGCTGGCGTTGGCGAACACCTTGCCGTCGGCGTAGTCGAGGTCGATGAAGTCCTTGGCCGTCGTCCCCGGGGGAGTGATGTCCTCGACGGCCTTGGTGGCCACGTCGATCCGGAGCAGCCGGGCATTCGGGGTTGAGACACCGACGAACAGCTTGTTGTGGTCGGGGTCGTAGACGGTGGACCGTGCGTACTGCTGCACCGGATCCAGTGAGCCGTAGTCGGTGACCTCTCCGGACGTCGGGTCGTACTTGAACGCGTGGGCGTTCGGGTACGTCCCTGCGTACACGTTGCCCTGGGGATCGGACGTGAGGCCGTAGATCTGCGACTGGCCCGGGATCGGCTGGCCAAGGTCGGTGACCTCGCCCGTGGCCGGGCTGTAGCGGTAGAGGTGCGCGTTGGCGTACGTACCGAGGTACACGTCGCCGTTGGGTACGACGACGATCGCCCAGCCGCCGGCGGCTCCCGGCAGCGGGACGGTGCGCAGCAGCTCGCGCGAGTGCAGGTCGACGACGTTCAGCCGGGCGTTCTCACCGGCCGGTACGGCGTAGACGACGTCGCGGCCGTCCGGCGTGTGGCCGACGGCCCCCTCCATGATCGTCAGCGAGCTGACCGGGGAGCCGAGGTCCTTGACGACGTCGGCGGACGGTGCGAACGGTTTGACCGCCGGGCCGAGCGGCCAGTTCTCCGAAGGGAACGGATGTGGCAGATCGCCCGGCGGGGCCGCAGTGGCGCGCAGCCCGCCCGCGGCGAGCAGGCCGAGCGCGGCGGCGACAGCGATGAAGGCATGACGGAATTGACGGCGCGAGAACATGGGCGGACTCCCTGCGACGTGGTTCTTCGCAAGGTATAACGGTCATGACCGTAAAGTCCATAACCCAAGAATTATGGCCTTGGGCCGTAATTAAGGTCGTGGGTGGTGACCCACGACCTACGCGGCGAGCTTCTCCGCGACCTGGGCCAGCGACGGATTGGTCATCGCGGTGCCGTCGGCGAAGACCACGGTCGGCACCGTCTGGTTGCCGTTGTTGATCTTCTCGACCAGCTCCGCGGCCTCCGGGACCTGCTCGATGTCGACCTCGGTGAACTCGATGCCGGCCCGGTTGAGCTGGCCCTTCAGGCGGTGGCAGTAGCCACACCAAGGGGTCGAATACATCGTGACTGCCGACATCGGCGGACTCCTTCTGAGGTTTCTGTCGGACGACCCGTCTAGGGTTGCCCTCGACGTATCCGAACCATGGTGCAGGTGGTGCTGTTCCCGCATGTCTCAGTCCGTGAGCGACTTCACACGACCGGCCTCGGCCGACGACCTCCTGGAGGCCCTCGACCCGGAGCAGCGGGCGGTCGCGACCGCGCTGCACGGATCGGTCGTGGTGCTGGCCGGCGCCGGCACCGGGAAGACCCGGGCGATCACCCACCGGATCGCGTACGGCGTGCGCACCGGGACCTTCGACCCGGTCCGGGTGCTCGCGGTGACGTTCACCCAGCGGGCGGCCGGCGAGATGCGCGGGCGGCTCGCCCAGCTCGGCGTCCAGGGCGTCCAGGCCCGCACCTTCCACTCCGCGGCGCTGCGCCAGGCCCGCTTCTTCTGGCCGAAGGTGTACGGCGGGGAGCTGCCGCCGATCGCCGACCGGAAGTTCCCGCTGCTGACCGAGGCCGCCTCGCGCTGCCGGATCCGCGTCGACACCCCCGCGCTGCGCGACCTCGCGGGCGAGGTGGAGTGGGCCAAGGTGAGCAACGTCCGCCCGGACGACTACGCGAAGGTCGCGCCCCGGTCGGGGCGGACGCTCGCGGCCTTCGACCCGCCGACGATCGCCCGCGTGTTCGCGGCGTACGAGGACGTCAAGATGGAGTGCGGGCGGATCGACCTCGAGGACGTGCTGCTCTGCGCGGTCGCGCTGCTGGCCGAGGACGAGCGGGTGGCGGCCGAGATCCGCCGGCAGTACCGGACGTTCGTCGTGGACGAGTACCAGGACGTCTCGCCGCTGCAGCAGAGCCTGCTCGATCTGTGGCTGGGCGGCCGCGAGGACGTCTGCGTGGTCGGCGACCCGGCGCAGACCATCTACTCCTGGGCCGGCGCGGAGCCGGAGAATCTGGTCCGGTTCGCGTCCCGGCACCCGTCGGCGACGCTGATCAAGCTCGTCCGCGACTACCGCTCGACCCCGCAGATCGTCGACGTGGCGAACAAGATCCTCGACGCGGCCGGCCCGACCGGGCTGCCGGGGCGGGTGACGCTGAAGTCGCAGAAGGACGCCGGCCCGGTCCCGGTCTACCGGGAGTACTCCGACGAGGTCGCGGAGGCGGACGCGGTCGCGCGGGCCGTCGCCCGGCTCCGGGACGAGGGCGTGGCGCTGCGCGACATCGCCGTACTGTTCCGGACGAACGCGCAGTCGGAGAACTTCGAGCAGGCGCTCGCCGAGCGGAAGATCCCGACCGTGCTGAAGGGTGCGGAGCGGTTCTTCGAGCGGGCCGAGATCCGGCAGGCCGCCGTGCTGCTGCGCGGGCAGGTGAAGGCCGGCGGGATCGGCGACGACCTGCTGTCGACGGTGACCGGCGTACTGGCGGGGGCCGGGTGGACGGCCGAGCCGCCGACCGGGACCGGCGCCGTGCGGGACCGCTGGGAGTCGCTGAGCGCGCTGGTCACGATGACGGCCGATTTCGCCGCCGAGCACCCCGAGGCCCGGTTGCCGGAGCTGATGACCGAGCTGGACCGGCGCGCGACGATCCAGCACGCGCCGCTGGCCGAGGGCGTCACGCTGGCCACGCTGCACGCCGCGAAGGGCCTGGAGTGGGAGTGCGTCTTCATCGTCGGGGCGCACGAGGGGACGCTGCCGATCAGCTACGCCCAGACGCCGTCCCAGGTGGAGGAGGAGCGGCGGCTGTTCTACGTCGGCGTGACCCGCGCGAAGCAGCAGCTGTTCGTCAGCTGGTCGACGTCCCGCTCGCCGGGCGGCCGCGGGACCCGGGGGCCGACGCGGTTCCTGGACCCGATCGGCGTCCGGTCCGCGCGGACCGAGTGGACGCCGCCGTCCTCGGTCGGCTGGGAGCGCCCGGCCCGGTCGCAGCGGTCTGACCGGCCGATCCCGAAGTGCCGGGTCTGCGGGAAGGGCCTGCTCGATCCGGGCGCGCGCAAGCTCGGCCGCTGCGAGGACTGCCCGTCGACGGTCGACCAGAAGCTGTACGACGCGCTGCTCGAGTGGCGGACCGAGCAG
Organism: Kribbella sp. WER1; assembly: GCF_054189145.1. Lineage (NCBI taxonomy): Bacteria > Bacillati > Actinomycetota > Actinomycetes > Propionibacteriales > Kribbellaceae > Kribbella > Kribbella sp. WER1. Next base: position 6,577,570 of record NZ_CM135186.1, read on the forward strand.
GCCGAGTCCGAGAAGATGCCCGCGTTCGTGATCCTCACCGACGCGACGCTGACCGCGATCGCCGAGACCCGGCCGGCCGACGCCCAGGCGCTGCGGCAGATTCCCGGGATCGGCCACACGAAGATCTCGAAGTACGGCGAGCAGATCATCAATCTCTGCACCCGCTGAGAAATCTGTTGCCAGGCACGCGGAGCCCGGCGCATGCTGGAGCACAGGCCGTGTTCTGCTGCCGGCAGACGTGGCAGTTAGGTGACAGAGGCAACGATCCCGGAGCGTGCCGGAAACGTTGCGGTGCGCGGTGCGAACGGGTCGCAACAGCCAGATCCGGCCGTCGCGGCGGCAACTTCCGGCCAACTTCGCGAACTGGCGTTAAATAGTTTGCGGGCTTCGACGCGGACGGCGTACTGTTCTTTCTGCGGTCGAAGCCTGGCCGAAAACTTCAAACCACCATAGCGATCGAGCCAACCGCCCGCTTCGCCACAACGAGAGGAGGTGCCCTGGAAATGATTACCAACACGGTCAAGAAGCCGTTCAGCGACGTTGCCGCGCTGCCGTGCGCCCAGATCCCGGGTGCCTCGCCGCGTCTGCACGTCGCGACCGTTGTGCTCATGGCTTCCGGCGCTGCCCAGTTCAAGGGCGGAGCTGTCGGCGATGTGAAGTACGGCGGTTCGGGTTCTCGAGCATGGAGTCCACCGGTCTGACAAGCGTCAGAGCCGGCACCTCCAGGCCGCGGAACCCACCAAGGGTCCCGCGGCCTTTTGTTTTGATCAACACAGTGTTTGTCAGCACAGTTTTGGCGGTTCGGCCGAAGGCCGGATCGTCGAGGACGACAAGAGATCAGCATCAAACAGTCACTGGGAGGTGACCGGAATGAGCGTGAGCTTCCTCGATGTCTTCACCGAGGTGGCAACGTCGCAGGACCTGCCCTGTCGGTCCTACGCGCCAGAACTCTTCTTCGCCGAATCGCCGGCGGACGTCGAGTACGCGAAGTCGCTCTGCACGACCTGCCCGCTGAAGGCCGAGTGCCTGGCCGGAGCGCTCGAGCGTTCCGAGCCGTGGGGAGTGTGGGGTGGCGAGCTGTTCGTCCAGGGTGTGGTGGTTCCGCGCAAGCGGCCCCGTGGGCGTCCCCGCAAGAGTGACACCGTAACCGCTGCCTGACGACGACAACCCCTACGAAAACGAGCCCGAACGATGACCACTCAGACTTTCACCAGGAGCACCGAAATGCATTTACTTCACGAAGATCTCGCCCGTGCTCATTGTCGTACTTCACTGAAGGACGCAGAGCAGAACCGGCGCTTCCACTTCGCTCGTCAGCTTGAGCGGGCGCAGAAGCACGCCGAGCGGGCCGGCCGGCGAGCGGAGAGGGCCAGCGCACGCGCGCGCCTCGCACTCGCCCGCCTGGTCTGATCCACCAGCAGCACAGCCTGACCAGCTGAAAACACAGAGGGGCGGCACCCATCGGGGGTGCCGCCCCTTCAGCGTTCCAGCCGCAGCTGGAGCAGCCCGATCAGCGTGATCCCGCTGACGATCTCGTGCCGCGCGATCATCCCGGCCAGGTCCGTGATCGGGACCCACTCGATCCGGTCCGACTCGTTCCGTTCGGTCGGCTCCCCGACGTACGTCGCGCCCGTCGCCCGGAACACGAAGTGCCGCGAGTCCATGATCCCGGCGGCCGGCTCGGACCGGATCAGCTCGGTCAGCCCGTCCGCCCGCCAGCCGGTCTCCTCCAGCAGCTCCCGCCCGGCCGCGGTCTGCGGGTCCTCGCCGGCCTCGATGATCCCCATCGGGATCTCCCACGCCCAGGTGTCGGTCAGGAACCTGTGCCGCCACATCAGCAGCACGTGCTCGTCCCGGGTGACGACCGCCGCGGCGATGTCCCGCATCCGGACCGCGTGGTAGTCGTACCGCTCGCCGTCCGGCTGCTCGACGTCCAGCCGCCGGACGCTCATCCAGCGGTTGCCCCAAACTTCACCCTCACCGTGAACCGTCCATCGCACACGGTGCAGACTAGTGGCATGGCAAGTGCTACCTGTGCGTTGTGTGGTCTGCAGGCGGAGTCCGCGGAGGCGCCGCTGACCTGGGTGACCTCGTTCGAGGACGGCCGCAAGCTGCTGTACTGCGACCGCTGCGCCCGCGAGAACGTCCGCAACATCGAGGGCAAGCTCGACACCGTCTACTGGTGATCAGTACGTAGGTCCTGGACCCGCATCGCCGGGCCGCCGACCTGGAGTCCGAGCGGCTCGGCCCGTCCGGCCGGCTCCTCCCACGCCTCCTGCCGGCCGAGCACGGTCAGGTCGAGATACCGGTAGCCGTTGTGGAAGTCCTCGATCCCGCGGCCGAACGTCGAGTACGTGTGGAACACCTCCTCGCCGTCCCGCAGGAACGTGCTGATCCCCGGCATCTCCTCACCGTTCATGTCGGCCGTCCACGGCCCGTCGGTCCACGGCGTACCCTTCTCGCTCGCCAGCTCCTGCTGCGTCCGGAAGTGCAGCAGTACCGGCGCGACCCGGTCGTCGAGCGTGGCGTGGAAGTCGTAGTTGAAGTCGCCCGGGTACGACGAGTACCACGGGAACGTCCAGCCCATCCGCTCCCGGAACGCGGCCAGCTTCGGGTACGGCGCCCGCGACACGGCCACCAGCGACGTGTTCCGGACGTGCAGCTGCCGCAGGTTGCCGATCTCGTCCGCCGCCGACGAGCAGCTCGGGCAGGCGTCGTCCCAGTCCGGGGCGAACATGAAGTGGTGGATCACCAGCTGGTCCCGGCCGTCGAACAGGTCGAGTAGTCCGACCGGCCCGTCCGGTCCCTCGAACGTGTACGGCTTCGTGATCCGCACCATCGGCAGCCGCCGCCGCTCGGCGTTCAGCCGGTCCCGCGCGCGGGTCATCTCCTTCTCCCGCCGCAGCAGCTCGCGGCGCGCAGCCAACCACTCGTCGGGTGTCACAACCTCTGGGAGGTTCATCACGGTCTCCACTCCTCGAAGAAGTTCCTTTCGAAGGTATGTCGATGCCAGGTCGCTCCGATCGACGCGATGAATGAAGGAACTTCCCGAAAGGACCCGGATCATGACCGTCACCCTCGAAACAGCGACCGGCCGGCGGCAGTGGATCGCGCTCGGCGTGCTGTGCCTCGCCACGCTGCTCGTCTCGCTCGACCTGTTTGTGATGCTGCTGGCGATCCCGGCCGTCACCGAGGCGCTCGGCGCGACCGGGACTCAGCAGCTGTGGATCCTGGACGTGTACGGGTTCATGGTGGCCGGCCTGATGATCACGATGGGCACCCTCGGCGATCGGCTCGGCCGGCGCCGGCTGCTGCTGATCGCCGCGGCCGTGTTCGGGGTCGCCTCGATCGTCGCGGCGTACTCCGTGAACCCGGGCATGCTGATCGGCGCCCGGGCGGTGCTCGGCGTGGCCGGGGCCGCGATCGCGCCGTGCACGCTGTCGCTGATCTCCACGCTGTTCCCGGACGAGCGGCGGCGGGCGACCGCGCTCGGCGTCTGGGGCGGCTGCTTCACCGTCGGCGCCATCGTCGGCCCGATCGTCGGCGGCGTACTGCTGAACCACTTCTGGTGGGGTTCGGCGTTCCTGATCGGCGTGCCCGCGATGGTCGTGCTGCTCGCGGTCGGGCCGGTGCTGCTGCCGGAGTACCGCAACGAGAAGGCGGGGCGGATCGACGTACCGAGTGTCGTGCTGTCGTTGCTGGCGATCCTGCCGGCTATCCACGGTCTGAAGCGCCTGGCGGCGCACGGGGCCGACGGACAGGCGGTCGGCGCGTTGGTGGTCGGCGTTGCCTTCGGCTGGGTGTTCGTACGGCGGCAGCTGCGGCTGGACGACCCGTTGGTCGACGTACGGCTGTTCACGCGGCGGACGTTCAGCGTGACGCTCGGGAGCATGACGACGTACTCGATGCTGTCCGGTGGGGTGATGGTGTTCGTGGCGCAGTACTTCCAGCTGGTGAAGGGGATGAGCCCGCTGCAGGCGGGGCTCGCGCTGGTACCGGGGATGGTCACGTCGACGATCGGGTTCCAGTTGGCGCCGCGGCTGGCGCGGCGGATCCGTCCGGGCGTCCTGATTCCGGCTGGGGTCGCGTTCACGGTCGTGGGGATGGTCGTAGTCAGCCTGACGACGTCGACGACCGTGCTGGTGATCGCGTTCGCGGTGGAGTGCTTCGGGCCGGGTGCGCTGGTCATCCTGGGGACGAACCTGGTGATCGGCTCGGTGCCGCCGGAGCAGGCCGGTTCGGCGGGGGCGCTGACCCAGACCGGCAACGAGTTCGGGTACTCGCTCGGCATCGCGGTCCTGGGCAGCGTGGTGACCGCCGTCTACCGCGGCCGGACGGGCGGCAACTCGCTCGGTGAGACGATCGCGTCCGGTGCCTCCGGCGACGTACTGACGCAGGCCCGGGAGGCGTTCACGTCCGGTTTGCACCTCGCCGCCGGGATCACGGCCGTGGCCCTGGCCGCGATGGGGGTCCTGCTCGCCGTCACGCTCAGGGCGCTGCCGGCCCTCAGTCGTCGGTGAAACCGGGCAGGAGCTCCTCCAGGACCGCCCGGAACGGCGCCTCCGCCTCGAGCTGCGACAGCACGGCGATGCCACCGATCCAGACCCGGTGGATCAGCAGGTACGACGGCGGCATGTTGAGGCGCAGGGCGAGCGACGCGTTCGGCGACCGGAAGTCACCGGTCCGGTTCGCCTGCGCGCGCATCCAGGCCCGGCTGAACTGGAACGTCTCCTCCCGGGCCGGCTCCGCGAACGGCGCCAGGTAGTCCATCAACTGCTCCGGGTCGATGTCCATCCGCGGCTTGATGAAGCCCTCGGCCCGCAGCCCGTCCCGGACCGCGACACCGTCGCCGTTCAGCGAGATCCGCAGCAGCCGCCCGATCGCCCGCGGCAGCCCGTCCGGGAGCCGCGCGCAGAGCCCGAAGTCGACCACGCCGAGCCGCCCGTCCTCGAGCACCCGGAAGTTCCCCGGATGCGGGTCCGAGTGCAGCAGACCGGCGTACTTCGGCCCGCTGAACATGAACCGGACGTACTTCAGCCCGATCGCGTCCCGCTCCTCCTTGCTGCCGTCGCTGATGTACGACGACAGCGGCCGGCCCTCGATCCACTCCGACACGATCACCGTGGGGGAGTGCTTCACCACCCGCGGGACGACGAACTCCGGGTGGTCCTTGAACGCGTCGGCGTACTGCTGCTGCGCCTGCGCCTCACGGTCGTAGTCGAGCTCCTCGCCGATCCGCTCCTGGAGCTCCGCGACCAGCGGCTTCACGTCCAGACCGGGGATCAGCGTGCCGATCGTGCGGCCGAACCGGCCGAGCTGGCGCAGATCCGCGCGGAGCGCCTCGGCGGCGCCCGGGTACTGCAGCTTGACCGCGACCTCGCGGCCGTCCTTGAGCCGGCCGCGGTGCACCTGGCCGATCGACGCGGCCGCCGCGGGCACCTCGTCGAACTCGTCGAACCGGTCCCGCCAGCGCTTCCCGAGCTCCCGGGACAGGATCTTGTCCACGGTCGCGTACGGCATCGGCGGGGCGGAGTCCTGGAGCTTGGTCAGGGTCGCGCGGTACGGCGCCGCGAGCTCCTCCGGCATCGCCGACTCCATCAGGCTGAGCATCTGCCCGAACTTCATCGCGCCGCCCTTGAGCTCGCCCAGGACGGCGAACAACTGGTCCGCGGTCCGGCGCTGGAACTCGGCCAGCACGGCCTCGGCGGGAGCGCCGCCGATACGTTTGCCCAGGCCGACCGTCGCTCGCCCGGCGGCGCCGAGCGGCAGGCTGGCGAGTTTCGCGGTCCGGCTCAGCGCCTTACGAGGAAGGTCCGACACTCCTCCATTCTGTCCGGTCGCCCAAGCCGGGACGACGGAGGGGCGGTGCCGGACCCGTGTTGCAGGTCCGGCACCGCCCCTACGACTTGGTGCGTCAGGCCTTGCCGAGGATCCGGTTCAGGTTCGTACCGCACTCGGGGCACTTGGCCTTCGCCATGCGCGTGCCCTTGTCGTTGACCTTGACCTCGCCGTCGGCGGTGCGCTTGGCCTTGCACTTGACGCAGTAGAACTCGCCGCTCCAGGTCTCTGCCATGAGGGCCCTCTCCTTGCTCTGAATTCCAGCCCGGGGCCTCGCCCCGGGCAGTCGTTGGATGCTAACGGCAGACCGTCCTGCCGTAGGCCGTTCGGCCCAGTCGGGATTCACCCTACGGCCTCCTGGCGCAGGCTCAAGCGCACCTGGTGGTCCGCGCGCCGCCGGAATCCCCCGAGGAAAGCCCTTACCGAAACTTTCGCCGGCGCGGAACAGGCTCCCGGTGATCCGCCTCCGCGACGACTCGGCTTCCCCTCCGAGCAGTCCCGGAAGCGGTCCGGGAGCCTGTTGCAGACGACGCTAGGAGGCCCCGGCCGCGGAGGCAAGCCCAGGTTGTCCACGCCTGTGGATAACTCTGTGCGCAACCTGTGGGACGCGCCGCCGGGTGCTGTGGACGGGCGGGGGAACACGGTGTGAACAACGGGGATCGGAGGGATCAAGATCAGGCGTCTGACCTGCGGAAACATCGATCCACAGGGTGTGCACCGAAGAAAGTTGTCGGATTCGGGGGGTACATTTTTGAGCCATGGCCGACTCTCCACCGCGCCCGATCCCGCCGTACGTGGACATCCGTCGCAGCAAGCGCCGCAAGCGCACGGTCAGCGCCTACCGGGACGGTGAGCGGGTGGTCGTGCTGATGCCCGACCGGCTGTCCGCCGCCGAGGAGGCGCGCTGGGTCGAGACCATGCTGGCGCGGCTCGAGAAACAGCGCAGCCGATCGCGCGTGTCGGACGAAAAATTGTTGGCCAGAGCACACGAACTCGCGTGTCGTCACCTCCCCGAAGTGCCCGAACCTGCGTCGGTGAGGTGGGTTTCGAACCAAAACAGACGGTGGGGATCGTGTACTCCGGCGGACCGGTCGATCCGGCTGAGTACCCGGCTGCAGTCGATGCCGGGGTGGGTCGTGGACTACGTCCTGGTCCACGAACTCGCCCATCTGGTGGAGCCGAGCCACAACGCGAACTTCTGGGACCTGGTCCACCGCTACCCGAAGGCCGAACGCGCCGAGGGGTATCTGGAGGGGGTCTCGGCCGCGGCTTCCCTGGAGCTCGAGGACTTCTGACCCCGTACCCCGTACGTCGTACGGAAAAGGGTGGGGTGGGGCTTCCTCCAGGGATGAGTGGGGGGATTCCTGCATGGCCGGGGGTGGCTCCTCCCGGCGAGGCTTTTGTCCCGTAGCCAGCGCCTGCCAGGTGCGCTGGGTGGGGCGCCGGTGGGGGCGCAGAGGGGCAGGGAACGCATGACCAGGGGACAGCTCACGGTGCGGGCGGCACGCTGGAGCGCCACCCATCCGTGGCGGGCGATCGCGATGTGGCTGGTCGTCGTGGCCGCCTGTTTCGCGCTCGGTTCGGTGACCGGGACGAAGAAGTCGACCGACGAGGGGAACATCGGCGAGGTCACCCGGGCGGACACCATCGTCAAGTCCGGCAACTTCGACGACCCGGACGTGGAGAGCGTGCTGATCACGGCACCCTCCGGCACACTCGACCAGGCGGCCGCCCGGACCGCCGCCGGCACGGTGATCCAGCAGATGCGCGCCCTCGGTGGGGTCGCGGAGGTCGCCCAGCCGATGCCGTCGCCTAAGGGTGACGCGGTAATCGTCCGGGTGACGCTGAAGGACAGCGACGGGGACAACCGGGTCCAGCCGTTGCTCGACACCACGGCGCAGGTCCAGCGGCAGTACCCGGACCTCCGGATCGAGGAGGTCGGTGGACTCTCGATCAGCAAGGCGCTGAACGAGACGCTCGGCAAGGACTTCAAGCGCGCCGAGATGTTCAGCCTGCCGGTGACGCTGGCGATCCTGCTGCTCGCGTTCGGTGCGCTGATCGCCGCCTCGGTACCGGTGCTGCTCGCCCTGTCCGCGGTCGCCGCCGCGATCGGGCTCTCGGCCGCGGCGTCCCAACTGGTACCGGCGGTCGACGCGGTGAACAGCGTGATCCTGCTGATCGGTATGGCCGTCGGCGTCGACTATTCACTCTTCTACCTCCGCCGCGAACGCGAGGAACGCACCAAGGGCCGCGGCCACGTCGACGCGGTCGAGATCGCCGCGGCCACCTCGGGCCACGCGGTCGTGGTCTCCGGTACGGCGGTGATCATCTCGATGGCCGGGTTGTTCCTGGCCCGGGACGCGGTGTTCTCGTCGTTCGCGGTCGGCTCGATCCTGGTCGTCGCGGTCGCCGTCGTCGGTTCGCTGACCGTGCTCCCCGCCGTACTGGCGAAGCTCGGCCGCTGGGTCGACCGGCCGCGCATCCCGTTCGTCTGGCGGCTGACCGCCGGCAACCGGCCGCCGCGGTTCTGGCCGACCGTACTCAAGCCGGCCCTGAAGCACCCGATCGCCACGTTGCTCGTCGCGGTCACCGCGCTGCTCGCCGTCGCGTCGCCGGCGCTCGGCATGACGTTGAAGTTCCCCGGTACGGAGGACCTGCCGCGGACGACGTCGGTGATGAAGGCGTACGACCGGTTGACCGCGGCGTTCCCGAGTACGGGCACGAGCCACCAGGTCGCCGTACGGGCGCCTGCGAACGAGAAGCCCGCCGTACAGGCCGCGCTGGCGGAGCTGATGCAGAAGACCAAGGGTGATCCGCTGTTCGCTTCGGACGGCCTGGAGAAGCCGCGCTTCTCGAAGGACGGCACGGTCGCGACGCTCGAGGTCGCCACGCCGTACGAGGGCGGCAGCGAGCAGGCCCGCGACTCACTCGCCAAGCTCCGCAAGGACCTGATGCCGGAAACGGTCGGGAAGGTGCCTGGCGTCGAGTACGCGGTCGGCGGGTTCGTCGCCGCGGACGTCGACTATGCCGCACACACCCGGGACAAGCTCCCGCTGGTGATCGGGTTCGTGCTGCTGCTCACGATGATCGTGATGATGGCGACGTTCCGCTCGGTCGTCGTCGCGGTTACCGCGATCTTCCTCAACCTGCTCAGTGCAGGGGCGGCGTACGGCGTCGTCACCGCGGTTTTCCAACACACGTGGGCCGAGGGCCTGCTCCACTTCCGCTCCAACGGCTCGGTGGTCAGCTGGCTCCCGCTGTTCCTCTTCGTGGTCCTCTTCGGCCTGTCGATGGACTACCACGTCTTCGTCGTCAGCCGGATCCGCGAAGCGGTCCTCCGCGGGGTCCCGACCCGCCAGGCCGTGGCCGAAGGCATCACCGGCTCAGCCGGCGTGGTCACCAGCGCAGCCGCCGTCATGATCGGCGTCTTCGCGGTCTTCGCCACCCTGAGCACGCTGGACATGAAGCAACTCGGCGTAGGCCTCGCCGTCGCGATCCTGATCGACGCCACGATCATCCGCGCGGTCGTCCTGCCCAGCATCATGACCCTTCTCGGCGAAGCCAACTGGTGGGCCCCGAAGTGGCTCCGCCCGAAGCCCGCCAAACACGCCGCAACCCCGGAACCAGAACGCGAGTTGACCCCGGTCGGCTGAAAACCGCTTCGAGCAGGGCGCTCGGAGCGGAGAAGATGGCGGGCATGAACGAGCGAGCCGAGGTTCTGGGGGAACTGGCCGCCGAGGTGCTGGCCGTCGAGCGGGAGCACCCGGTGCGGGTCGGGGTCGACGGGTGCTCGGCGGCCGGGAAGACGACGCTGGCGGACGAGCTGGCCGACGTACTGCGGGGTCGTACCGGACGGGAGGTGATCCGCGCCGGGTTCGACTACTTCAAGCGGGCGCCGGAGCTGCGGACCGGGTACCCGATCGAGTCGCCGGAGAGCTATTACCACGAGATGTACGACTTCGAGGCGATCCGTGAGCGGCTGCTAGAGCCGCTCGGGCCAGGCGGGGACCGGCACTACACGACCGCGATCCGCCAGGCCGACGCCGCCGCCGTACTCGACACCCCCGTCCGGACGGCCGCACCCGACGCCGTCCTGATCGCCGACGGCGCCTTCCTGCAACGCCCCGAACTGAACGACTGCTGGGACCTCCGCATCTACGTCCACGTCAGCTTCGAAACAGTCCTCCAGCGCGGCACCGTCCGCGACGCCGCCTGGATGGACTCCCAGGAAGCCGCCGCCCACCGCTACCGCACCCGCTACATCCCAGGCGAACGCCTCTACCTCAACGACCACAACCCCGCCACCCACGCCGACCTGGTCATCAACAACGAAAACCCAGCCGCCCCACTCCTCACCCGCAGCCAAACCACCCGCTAGCCCCCAACTGCTCCAAGCAAGCCGGGTTGCTGCGGTCAGTTGGTGGATTGGCGGGCTCGGTGGGCGGCGGCTTTTACTCGGCTTTGGCATTGCGGGGAGTGGAAGCGGCGTTGGCCGTTCTTCGAGGTGTCTACGAAGACTCGGTCGCAGTGGGGGGCGGCGCAGACGCCTAGGCGGCCGGCTAGTTCGCTGCCTACTGCGAGGGCGAGGCCGGCGGCGCAGCCTGCTGCCCAGCCGTTGGCGAGTTGTTCGTCGGGGCCGTGGAAGTGCAGGCTCCACGGGCGGTCGCGGCCGCGATCCAGTTGGGGGCGGGCGTTGGTGTCTCGGAGCAGCGCGTTGATCTCGGTGGCAGCGGAGTCGAGGTCGCCGGTGTTCGCGGCTTCGAAGACGATCCGCATCCGGGCCGCGAGGTCGATCAGCCGGCGCGAGTCGTCGAGCGGCGGGCGTTCGCGGGGCGGGTGACCGATCGCGGTCAGGGCCTCGGCGACCGCGGACGTGACCGATTCCGGGTCGTCGGCCGGTGCGGAGTACGGCGTACCGCCGGAGTGGCCGGGGGTCAGCCGGTTCACGTACTCGACGGCGGCGGCCAGCACACTTCGGGCATGACTATCAAAAGACACTTGACCAGTCATGCGATACCTCCGTAGGGTCGAACTTGCGTGACCGATCATAGCCACTTAGGCAGTCATGGGGGTTCGGTGTGAGCGATGTGACCGCAACAAGAGGCCTCTCGCGGGCGGTGTGGATCCTGATCGTCGCACGGGCGGTGAACAAGATCGGTGCGTTCACGCTGCCGTTCCTCGGCGTGGTGCTCGCGGTCGAGTTCAAGGCGTCGTTGACCCAGACCGGCGTGATCCTCGCGGTGTTCGGCGCGGCGACGATCCCGTCGCGATTGCTCGGCGGACAGTTGGCGGACCGGCTCGGACGGCGGCGGACGATCGTGCTCGGGTTGATCGGCTGCGCGGTCGCACAGCTGTGGATCGCGCTGAGCCACGCGCTGTGGTCCGCAGTACTGGCGACTGTCCTGCTCGGGCTCGCGTTCGAGATCTACGAGCCGCCGAGCCAGGCGATGATCGCCGACGTCACCGAGCCCGAGGATCGCCCCGCGGCCTATGGTCTCTACAGCGCGGCCCTTGCCGGGGCAGGTGTTCTCGCCGGCCTGCTCGCCGCGGCAATCAGCCACTGGGACCTCCGCTGGCTGTTCGTCGCCGACGCGTTCACCTGCCTGTCCTGCGCCGCTCTCGTCGCGCTCGCGTTACCAGCTGACGTACGTCGGGACCCGGCGGCCGACCGGCAGGCCGTCGGCGACCAGCTGCAGCGGAGCCCGTGGCGGGACGGGCGGTTGTTGTTGCTGTTGGCGGGCGGCACGGTCTTCGCGACGATCTACATGCAACTCGTCATCGGCATTCCACTGACCCTGCTCGAGCAAGGCATCCCGAAGTCCGGCACCGGCCTGATCCTCGCTGTCTCCGCAGCCGTCCTGATCGTCGCCCAGCGACTCCTCCGGGTCCAGAAGCTCGACGACTTCCGCTCGATCGCGATCGGCTACGTACTACTGGCCACCGGCCTGCTGACCAGCGCCTTCGCCCACAGCCTGCTGATCTTCGTCCTCGCCGCCGTCCTCTGGAGCCTGGGCGACCTGTTCCTCCTGACCCGCTACCTCACCCAGGCGTCCGGACTCGCCCCCGACAACGCACGCGGCCGGTACCTCGCGATCTTCGGCCTCAGCTGGGGTATCGCGACCACCGTCGCCCCGCTCACGGTCACCCAGCTGCTGAAGACCTCCGGCCCGACCGGACTCTGGCTCACGAGTGCCGCGGTCGCCGGCGCCCTCGCAGTACTGCAGCCGTGGTTCAGGAAGCGACTAGCCGCACGGTGAGGCCCTTCGCGACCGGCGTGTTGCTGCCCTTCGCGAGATCGTCGGCCGACATCAGCACATTGGTCTCCGGGTAGTACGCCGCGACGCACCCGCGCGCGGTCGGGTACGAGACCAGCCGGAAGTGCGACGCCCGCCGCTCGACGCCCTGGAACTCGCTGATGATGTCTACGTACTGCCCGTCCCGCAGCCCCAGCTCCGCCAGGTCGTCCGGGTGCACGAACACCACCTCGCGCGTCCCGTGGATCCCGCGGTACCGGTCCTCGAGTCCGTAGATCGTCGTGTTGAACTGGTCGTGACTGCGTAGCGTCTGCAGGAGCAGCCGACCGGGTGCCGTCGGCAACCAGGTCAGGTCGTTCGCGGTGAACTGCGCCCGCGCGTCCGACGTCTTGAACTCGCGTTTGTCCCGCGCCGCGTGCGCCAGCAGGAACCCGCCGTCCCCGTCCCGCAGCCGGTCCTCGTAGTTCTCGTACCCGTCCGCGACCCGCCCGATCCGCTGCCGGATCAGGCTGTAGTCGTCGGCGAAGTCCGCCCACGGAATCTGCCCGACGTCAGGTACGACGGCTTGCGCGAGCCCGCAGACGATCCCGATCTCGGACTTCATCTCCGGCGCCGGCGGGATCAGGTTCCCCTTCGACAGGTGGACGGCGCCCTGCGAGTCCTCGACCGACACGGACTGCGGGCCGGCCGCGGTGTGGTCGTGGTCCGTCCGGCCGAGCGTCGGCAGGATCAGCGCCTCCCGGCCGGTGACGGTGTGCGACCGGTTCAGCTTCGTCGACACGTGCACGGTGAGGTCGCACTCGCGCAGCCCGCGATGCACCACCTCGGTGTCCGGCGTCGCGGACGCGAAGTTGCCGCCCATCGCGAAGAACACCCGGACGGCGCCGTCCCGCAGCCGTTTGACGGTGTCGGCCGCGTCGATGCCGTGCTCGCGCGGCGACGTGAACGAGAACTCGTGGTCCAGCCGGTCCAGGAACGCGTCTGGCATCTTCTCCCAGATCCCCATGCTGCGGTCGCCCTGCACGTTCGAGTGCCCGCGGACCGGGCAGGGCCCTGCGCCCGGCTTGCCGATGTTGCCCTGTAGCAGCAGCACGTTGACGATCTCGCTGATCGTCGCGACCGCGTCCCGGTGCTGGGTCAGCCCCATCGCCCAGCACACCACGGTCGCCTTCGACGCGATGAACCGTTGCGCGAGCTCCTCGATCTCGGCGCGCCGCAGCCCGGTGGCCTGCTCGACGGCCGGCCAGTCCAGCTCGGTGTTGTGCTTGGCGTACAGCTCGAATCCGCTGGTGTGCGAGTCGATGAACGACTTGTCCAGCACGGTCCCCGGGTGCGCCGCCTCGGCCTGCAGCAGAAGGTGGCCGAGGGCAAGGAACAGCGCCTGGTCGCCGCCGATCCGGATGCCCAGGTGCTGGTCGGCGAGCGGGGTACCCTTGCCGACCAGGCCGCGCGGCTTCTGCGGGTTCATAAAGCGCATCAGGCCGGGCTCGGGCAGCGGGTTGACCGCGACGATCGAGGCGCCGTTGCGCTTGGCGACCTCGAGGTGGGTGAGCATCCGCGGCGCGTTGGTGCCCGGGTTCTGCCCGACGATCACGATCAGCTCGGACTCCTCGAGCATCTTCAGCGTGACCGCGCCCTTGCCGCTGCCGATCACCCGGGACAGCGCCGTACCGGAGGACTCGTGGCACATGTTCGAGCAGTCGGGGAGGTTGTTGGTCCCATACGCCCGGACGAACAGCTGGTACAGGAACGCGGCCTCGTTGCTGGTTCGCCCGGAGGTGTAGAACACCGCGTCGTCCGGGTCGACGAGCGCCTTGAGGTGCCGCGCGACGACCTGGAACGCCTCGTCCCAGCCGACCGGCTCGTAGTGCGTGGCGCCGGCCCGGAGCAGCATCGGCTCGGTGATCCGGCCGAGCTTGCCGAGGTCGAACTCGGAGATCCGGTCGATGTCGGCGACCGAGTTCTCCGCGAAGAACGCGCGCGGCACCCGTTTGCGAGTCGCCTCCCAGGCCACCGCCTTGGCGCCGTTCTCGCAGAACTCCGCCGTGTGCTTGTGCTCCGGATCGGGCCACGCGCACGACGGGCAGTCGAATCCGCGGTCCTGATTCATCTTCAGGAAGACCCGGCCGCTCCGGACCGGTCCCATCTCGCGGAGACCGAACTTGAACGACGACAGCACGGCGGGGACGCCGGCGGCCTTCTGCTTCGGCTGTTCGATGTCGACCATGTTTCAACAATAGGCCCGCCTATCGTGGCGCGCTGCCTTGATAGGCCGGGTTGTGGATAAGTGGCGTACGCCACCACCATCGGAGTGTGGGATGTGTGGCCCGATCCCATAGTCGGCGCGGTCACGGATTCCTACAGTCGTCCGCCATGGAGACCCGTCGAGCCCTAGTCACCGGTGCAGCGTCCGGTATCGGCGCCGCGTGCGCCCAGCACCTGGCTGCGGACGGTGTGCACGTGGTGGCCGTCGACCTGGACCAGGCCGGTCTTGACGCGCTGGAAGGGGTCGAGACGCGTGTCGCGGACCTTTCGGACCTGGAGCGTCTGCAGGAGCTCCCGGTGGACGTAGACATCCTGGTGAACAACGCAGGCGTACAGCAGGTCGCACCGGTCGAGCAGTTCCCGCCGGAGCGGTTCAGCTACCTCCTACGCCTCATGCTGGAGGCACCGTTCCGGCTGATCCGCCAGACGCTGCCCCACATGTATGGCGCCGGCTGGGGTCGCGTGGTGAACATCAGCTCGGTCCACGGCCTCCGGGCCAGTCCATTCAAGGCTGCGTACGTCGCCGCGAAGCACGGGCTCGAAGGACTCAGCAAGGTGGTCGCCCTGGAAGGTGCAGCGCACGGGGTGACCAGCAACTGCGTGAACCCGGCGTATGTCCGTACGCCGCTGGTCACCGCGCAGTTGGCGGACCAGGCCGCGACACACGGCCTGTCCGAGGCGGAAGTGCTGGACAAGGTCCTGCTCGAGCCGGTCGCTGTGAAGCGGCTGATCGAACCGGCCGAAGTGGCAGAGCTGGTGTCCGTGCTGTGCGGCCCTGCCTCTGCCTCCATCACGGGGAGCTCGTTCGTACTCGACGGCGGCTGGACCGCCCACTAACCACAGGAGCCCGCCATGACGGCACCACAACCAGTCCAGACCCGTACGTCGATCGTCAGGGTCGTTGGCGCGAGCCTCGTCGGTACGACGGTCGAGTGGTACGACTTCTTCCTGTACGGGGTCGCCGCATCGGTGGTGTTCGGCGACCTGTTCTTCCCCAAGGGCGAGCAGCTCACCGGGACGCTGCTGAGCTTCGCCACGTTCGCGGTGGGCTTCTTCGCGCGTCCGATCGGTGGTGTGGTGTTCGGGCACTTCGGTGACCGCCTGGGCCGCAAACAGCTGCTGGTGTTGTCGCTGTTGATGATGGGACTCGCCACGTTCGCCATCGGCCTGCTCCCGACGTACGCACAGGTCGGTGCGCTCGCCCCGATCCTGCTGACGGTACTTCGCCTCATCCAGGGGTTCGCGCTTGGTGGGGAGTGGGGCGGGGCCGTCCTGATCGTGTCGGAGCATGGTGATCCGGCACGACGGGGCTTCTGGGCGTCCTGGCCGCAAGCGGGAGCTCCTGCGGGTCAGCTGATCGCCAACGGCGTACTGGCTGGGTTGGCGGCGTTCCAGTCGGACGCCGACTTCAACCGTTGGGGTTGGCGCATTCCGTTCCTGTTGTCCGCAGTACTCGTGCTGGTGGGTCTCTGGGTGCGGCTGCGCATTGAGGAGTCCCCGGTGTTCAAGGAGGCCCGGGCGAAGCAGGAGCCCGCGGACAAGCTCCCGCTGCTCGAGGTGCTCACGCAGTACCCACGTGAGGTGCTGACGGCGATGGGCGCGCGGATGGCGGAGAACGTCAGCTACTACATCTTCACGATCGTGATCGCGACGTACGCGAAGGAACACCTCGGGATGGGCAAGTCCTTCGCGTTGAACGCAGTACTGATCGGCGCAGCCGTGCACTTCTTCGCGATCCCGTTGTGGGGCGCATTGTCGGACCGGATCGGCCGGCGGCCCGTCTACCTGATCGGCGCGATCGGCGTTGGGGTGTGGGGCTTCCTGTTCATCACGCTGGTGGACACCAAGAACTTCGCCCTGGCAGCTCTTGCCGTCACGGTCGGCCTGGTGCTGCACGGTGCGATGTACGGGCCGCAGGCGTCGTTCTTCACGGAGCTCTTCGGGACCCGGGTCCGGTACTCCGGTGTCTCGGTCGGCTATCAGCTCGCGTCGATCATCGCGGGCGGGCTGGCACCGTTCATCGCGGTCGCCCTGCTCAAGGCGTACGACTCGGGCTACGCGATTGCGGTCTACATCGCGGTCTGCGCGGTCATCTCGATCGTGGCGGTGACGTCGTACTCCGAAACGCACCGCCGCGACCTCACTACGCTGTAGGACCATGGAGGAGCTGCTGCGCCTACTGGCCGAGGACGCGCCCGGGAGCGAGCTGGCCCGGGCAGCGGGCGCGGACGCGGTGGCGCGGGAGCTCGCCTTGCGCATCAGGGCCGGCATGGACGCGAGTAAGAAGCGTGAGGCGGAGCTGTCGACGCTGGTCGACGTGGCCCGCGAGCTTGCCTCGGCCCGGAACCCGGGTGACGTGCTGGGCACGATCGTGCACCGGACCCGCAGCCTGCTCGGTGTCGACGTCGCCTACCTGACTCTCTACGACCCGTCGCGTGGTGACACGTACATGCGCGCCACGGACGGGTCTGTGTCCGCGGAGTTCCAGCAGGTACGGCTGCCGCTCGGGGCCGGCCTCGGCGGGCTGGTCGCGGAGACCCACAAGCCGTACTGGACGGCCGACTACCCGTCCGACCTGCGTTTCCGGCACACCTCCACGATCGACCATGCGGTCGGCGACGAAGGCCTGGTCGCCATCTGCGGTACGCCGCTCATCGTCGACGGGGCGTTCGTCGGTGTCCTGTTCGCGTCCAACCGGACACGCCGCCCCTTCAGCCACGACGAGGTGTCGCTGCTCGGCTCCATGGCCGCGCTGGCCGCCGTGACGATCGTCCAGGTACGGGCCGCTGCCGGGACCGCGGCCGCGCTCGAACAGCTCTCCGCGGCGCACGCGGGCGTCGAACACGCAGCCGCCGCGCATGACCGGTTCGCCGACATTGTGCTCTCGGGCGGTGACGTAGACGCCATTGCCGCGGCGTTGGCCGAGCTGCTGAACGTGTGGGTCGTACTGGTCGATGCCAGCGGCAATGAGCTGGCCAACGCGGGACAGGTCTCCGGTACGGCCGTTCCGTGGCAGGAGTCGTCGTCTGGCCGTTTGACGCGCACCGGTGACTGCTGGGTCGTGGCAGCGACAGCCAAGGGCGAACGGCTCGGTGCGCTCGTCATTGGCGGTGCCGACGACCTGTCGGGTGCTGACCAACGCATCGTCGAACGTGCCGCAGTCGTGACAGCGTTGGTGCTGCTCTTCCGTCGACAGGCGGCCGAGCAATCCCAACGTGCACAGGCGGATCTTCTGGCCGACGTGCTGAGCGGCAGCGCCGACCCGCGGACACTGACCGATCGACTCCGGCTGCTGGCGCCACATCATCGGCACGACCGCCTGGTGGTAGCAGTCTGCCGTGGCGACCACTCCGGCGTACGCGCCCGGCTCTCAGCACCGTTGGAGGACCGCCTGGTGCTGGCCGGTCCGTATGGCGGAGACCTGGTGCTCCTGTTCGCCCGCACCAAGGCTGTGTCCGCTGCACGCGACCTGGCCGAGCTGGCGAAGCGTACGGGCGTCACGGTCGCGGTGACGGGCCCTGCCGCGTGGGGAGAGTCGTTGGTGGACGCACACCGGCAGGCGTCGCGTTTGGCCACCACGATGGTCCGGCTCGGGCGTACGGGCGAGGCCGCGACTCCTGAAGACCTCGGCGTTGCAGGACTCGTGGGCGCGTCCGAAGTCGACGTACACGCCCACGTGCAGCACATACTCGGCCAGGTGCTCGACTACGACGCTGACCGCGGTACGGACCTCGTCGGCACGTTGCAGGCGTACTTCGCCGCCGGCCAGAGCCCGACGCGGGCTGCCGCATCGCTGCACATCCACCCGAACACCGTGCAGCAGCGGCTCGATCGGATCACCGCGCTGCTCGGCGACGGTTGGCAGTCACCGGAACGCGCATTGGACGTGCAGGTGGCGCTCCGGCTCCGTTCTGTCCTCGGCTGAGCGCCGTCGGCCGTTCGGCCGACGGCCGCGTCCGCCGTTCACCCGCTGTGGCGATTCTCCCGGGGAGCGCACGCTTGCATCGAGGGGGCGCTCGGGATGTCGGTTATCACGGTCTTTGCGGCGAAAGGTGGCTGCGGGAAGACAACGGTCGCGACGAACCTGGCCGTCACCCTGTGCGCCCGTGGTGCCAGCCGGGTGTGCCTGGTCGATCTTGACCTGCAGTTCGGCGACGTTGCCTGCGTACTCGGATTGCGTGCCGAGCGCAGTCTCTGCGACGCCGTGCAGTGGACAGGCTCGCTGACCCCGGAGAACGTAGCCACGTTCGTGACGCCGTACCGCGACGGACTGGACTGCCTGACCGCTCCGACCGGCCCTGGCACGGCAACGCTCATTCCACTCGCGTTGGTCGACGAGGTGCTCTGCGTACTGCGGCTGATCTACGACTACGTGGTCGTGGACACCCCAACGCAGTTCAACGCCGTCGTACTGGCTGCGCTCGACGCGTCGGATCACCACATACTCGTCGCTACACCGGAAAGGGCGTCGCTGAAGAACCTGCGGCTGACGCTCGACGTCCTGGACGTGCTGTACGAGGCCGACACACGATCCGTGGTGCTCAACCGAGCAGACCCTCGGGCCGGACTCAGTACGGCCGACGTCGACCAGCTCGTCAGGACTCCGATCGCCCTGCAGTTGCCGAACCGCGCCGACGTACCCGCCTCGATCAACCGCGGCGAACCCATCGCCTGCGGCTACCCGAACCACCCAGTCAGCCAGGCCGTCCGCGCACTGGCTGCAACATGGTTACCGAGCGTTTAGGCCGTTTAGATTAAAAGCACCCGCCGGAAACGGCGTAACGGTGGGTGCTGGAGGCCGATCATAGTTACAGCACGTGACAGTCGTCACGCTGTGCTGGGGCTTCCACGGGGGCAATCATGAGCGGACCGATCACGGTCGTCGTTGTCGACGGCCAGACCTTGACCAGATACGGGCTGGTCAGACTCGTCAGCGCCGATGCGGAGATCGCCGTCGTCGGCGAGTGCGGCCGGGGCGCGGAGGCGCCGGACCGGATCGCGGCGGCGCGGCCGGACGTCGTGGTGCTCGACGTACTGCTGCCGGACGCGGACGGGCTGCAGCTCGCCCGGGAGTTGCGTGACCGCTACCCGGCGCTCGGCATCGTCGTACTGACCTCCGACGACCAGGACGACGTACTGTTCCGGGCGCTCGAGAGCGGTGCGTCCGCGTTCGTGGCCAAGACCGCCCCGAACGCCGAACTGCTCGGGGCGATCCGGCACGCGGCTGTCGCGGCCTCGTCGTTCACCGCGACCGGCCTCGCACAGGCGCTCACCCGGCGCGGACGCACCGGCGCGAAGGTACTCACGCTGAGCCCGCGCGAGCGGGAGGTGCTGGCGCTGCTGGCCCGCGGCCGGTCGGTGCCGTCGATCGCCGGCGAGATGTACGTGAGCCTGTCGACCGCGAAGACGTATGTGGCCCGCCTGTACGAAAAGCTCGGCGCCACGAACCGAGCGAACGCGATCATGACCGCGTTGCGTTTGGGGCTGATCAGTACAGAGCTCTCGGCGATCGCCTGACGTGCTGTTAGGGCGTCAGTACGAGCCGGCCGCGGACACCGCCTGCTGCTAGCCGTTTGTACGCCTGCTGTGCCTCGCTGAGCTCGTAGGTGTCGGCGACCCTTGTGGAGATGATGCCGGCTGCGGCCAGACGCGTTAGCTCCTCTAGCTCTTGGCTGTTCACGTGGACGAACAGCTGCTCGACAGTGATGCCTCGCAGCTGGGGCGGTCGGGGACCTCCCTGTAGGTGCACGTGGCGGCCACCGTTGCGCACGGCCTCCTGCGCGCCGATTCCGACCACGGCTGCGTCCACGACACCGTCGACGCCGATTCGTCGTACTGCTGCCGCCAGGTCGGCGTTCCGCTCGACGAAATGGTCCGCGCCTAGCTGGCGTACAAGCTCTTCGTCACCTGCCGCTGCGCTTGCAACTACCGTCTTGCCTAGATGCTTGGCCAGCTGCACGGCGTACCCGCCGACACCACCTGCGGCGCCGGTTACGAGCACTGACTCTCCTTGGACTGCCTTGACCGCTTGCAACGCGGTGAGCCCGTTGAGCCCGTACGTCGCGGCCTCCACGAGCTCCACGCCCTCCGGAGCACGGACAACGGTGTCGAGTACGACGTACTCCGCATGCGTCTTGAGTGTCTGCGCCAGGAGATCCGCCACGCCGACCACCGGCGTACCGACCGGCAGCTGAACGCCTGCCCCGACCGCGTCGACGTATCCGGCGACGTCCCAGCCGAGCCCGTACTGCTCCCGCGGCGCGGTCAGCCCGAACTCGACCAGCGCCCCGCTGCTGACCGCCAGATCCACCGGGTTCACCGCCGCCGCAACCACCTTGATCCGAATCTGCCCCGCGGCCGGCTCGGGTACTTCTGTCTCGATCAACTCGATCGCATCCGGTCCGGCGAGGCGCCGGGCCACCAGTGCGCGCATATCGTGCTCTCCTTCGGGGAATGACGTGTGCACACCACTGTCGGAGAGCTACTCTCTACTGGGAAGTACGCACTTCGGAGTGCGTACCGCACGAGGAGGAGAGCCATGCCGACCCGCACCGCCGCCCAACGCCGCGAAGAGGCGGCCCGGGCGTACGACGCGTTCCTGGCGACCTGCCCCGCACGGCAACTCCTCGACCGGATCAGCGACAAGTGGGTGACGCTCATCCTCACCGCGCTCGCGGACGGGCCGCAGCGGTACTCCGACCTGTCCCGCCGGATCGCCGGAGTCAGCCAGAAGATGCTCACCCAGACCCTGCGCTCGCTCGAACGCGACGGGCTGCTGACGCGATCGGTCACGCCTTCTGTGCCCGTGCGGGTCGACTACGAGCTGACCTCGCTCGGCCGCAGCCTGATGCCGCTGATCGCCGCGATCAAGTCGTGGGCCGAGAGCCACATGCCCGAGGTCGACGCCGCGCGCACCACGTACGACCGGGCGAGCGTGCCGGCATGACCGACTCCGCTGGGAATTCCTCGCCGGCCGATCGGCGCGTGGTCGTTGTCGTCGTCCCCGGCAGCGGATCGTGGGCGCCGCCGGGCCGGGATCCCGAGGCCTGGCGGTTGGCGCTGGCCGAGGACACGTACGAGGTGGTTGCCGCCCCCGACCGGGTGGACGTCGCGGTTGCCGTCGCCGGAGATACCGCCGCCGTGTCGGAGATGAGCGCACTGACCTGGCCCGGCACACCGACGTACGCCGTCGACCCCGACCGGGCCGTGCGGCACGCGGTCGAACTGGCGGGCCCGGCTGCGGCGGTGGTCGCGGTGTCCTACGACGTACCGGACCTGCCCGGACTGCTGATCGGCAAGCTGTTCCGGGCACTGAGCCACGCCGATGTCGCCGTCACGCCTGCCGAAGACGGCTCGCTGGCAGCAATCGGAGTGAACCTGCCGATCGCGGGCTGGGTGGCCGAGTTCTCACCCTCGTTCGACACCCCACTAGCTGATCTCGACGCGGCAAAGCCCCGCCGGCACGCGGTCGCGGTGGGCCCAGGTTGGCACCGTCTGCGATCAAACGCTGACCTAGCGCGACTGGACCCCGGCCTCGAAGGCTGGGACGCCACAAGATCCCTACTTCGGCACGCCTGAGCCGTCACCTCGCCCCCTCCCACTCGTTCACCAAGCAACGAGGAACCGGCCATTCGCCGATGCCGTTCAGGGGCGGCACCCGGCGAACCCAACCGCATCGGGGGATGCGGCGGCCCAACCACCCAACGGGGACCGCACCACAGCACCTGCGGGTGCCTTGCTTAGGAGAGTGGGCCGGCTGACGCAGACCCGTCCCACAACTCCTGAGGCCGGCTGCTGCCCGCTCTCGCGATCTGAGCCTTTCCAGCGGCTCAGCTAGACGGCCAACGCTCGCGCCGCCAGGTCCTGCACGCTCGTGTCCGTGTCGTCCGGCAACGCATCCAGCGGAAACCAGGCAAGATCCTCAGACTCGTCACTAACGACGTACTCCGTACCGCCCCCAGCCGTCACCAAGAACTGCACGTCCAGGTGATACGCCCCCGCACATCCACCAGCATGCAACTGATGCCGCGACAGCTGCAGCGGCAGCGGCCCGACCGTGAGACCGCTCAACCCCGACTCCTCACTAGCCTCCCGCAGAGCCGCACCCGCGAGCGTCGTATCCCCCGGCTCACAATGCCCCCCAAGCTGCAACCACCGCCCAACGGTCTTGTGCAGCGTCAAAAGCGTCTTCCCCCGAGCACCATCCACCACCAACGCACTAGCCGTCACATGCTCCGGCCGACAGCTCCGCCACATCCCATCCGCATGCGCGGCCAGGTGCCGCAAGTAATGCCGCCGCAACCCCTCCTGCTCCCCGTCCGGCGCCACCCACTCCTCCAAAACCCCCACTGCATCCCCAAGCAACATCCCCCCAGTCTCCCAACCTGCTGGCTCTGGTGGCAGCGGTGGGTGTTGGTTCCCCGGGGCGTGCGGCTTGGGGCGCTTCGTTGTGGCGCTACTTGGTGGGGGTGTCTCCGTCGTCGGTCGAGGGGGGCTCGTCGAGGAAGTCGGTGATGTCGATGTTGGCGAGTTCGCCGGCGTGCTGGGCGAAGCCGATGGGGTCGTCGAGGTCGCTGGTGCTGGGCATCAGGTCGGGGTGGGACCAGAGGTTGTCGCGGCCTTCGGTGCCTCGGGCGTCGCGGACGGCGGCCCAGAGGTTGGCGGCGTCGCGGAGGCGCCGGGGGCGGAGCTGGAGGCCTACGAGGGTGGCGAACGTCTGCTCGGCGGGGCCGCCGGCCGCGCGGCGGCGGCGGACGGTTTCGGCGAGCTGGACGGCGGCCGGCATCCGGTCCTTGGTGGCTTCGCGGACGACGTCGTCGACCCAGCCTTCGACCAGGGCGAGCGTGGTCTCGAGACGGACCAGCGCGGCCTTCTGCTGCTCCGAGTCCTCGGGCTCGAACATTCCGCCGGCGAGCGCCTCCTGCATAGCTTCCGGGTTCTGCGGGTCGATGTCGACCATCGCGCGCTCGATCTTGCCGGTGTCGACCTCGATCCCGGCCGCGTAGTCGGCGACCGCGGCGAGCAGGTGCTGGCGCAGCCACGGCACGCCGGCGTACAACCGCTGGTGCGCGACCTCGCGGAGCGCCAGGTACAGCCGGACGTCCTCGTCCGTCAGCCCGAGCCCCTCCGAGAACTTGGCGACGTTGTCCGGCAGTAAGATCGCCTGGCCGGTCGGGCCGAGCGGCAGGCCGATGTCGGACGAGCTGACGACCTCGCCGGCGAGCTCGCCGAGCCCTTGGCCGACCTGCGCTCCGAACACCGATCCGCCGAGCTGCCGCAGCATCCCGGCCATCGGGCCGGCGAACTGCTGCGCCTCGGCGGGCAGGGCGTTGCCCATGGCGCCGGCGACGTGCTCGGCGACCGGGTCGACGACCGTCTGCCAGACCGGGAGCGTGTTCTCCACCCATTCGGCGCGGCTCCATGCCTGGGAGGTCGCGGAGACCTCGGGCAGCGTGGTGGCGTCGTCCAGCCAGTGCTCGGCGAGCCGGACCGCGTCGGCGACCCGGTCGCCGTCGGTGGCCGTCATCGACCGGTCCCCGGCGGCGGAGACGGTCTTGCGGGCGATGTCCTTGGCCAGGTCCCAGTTCACCGGCTTGCCGTCGGCCGAACCGCTCAGCAGCTGCTGGACCTGGGCGAAGATCGCGTTCAGGTCCGGGGCGCCGCCCGCGCCGGCCGCACCGGAGAACTGCTGGAACATGGCCTCGAACGGCGTTCCCTTGAACGGGTTGTCCGGGTTGTCCGGTTCGTCGCTCATCGATGGGCCTTCCTGTGCGGGTGGGGCGTACTACTCCAAACGTACTGGTTCGCTCCACCAGTTCCGCCCCGGGTGAACGCAGTACTTCTTCTGTTCGCCGCAGGCAGAGCCGTCCGCCGCCTCGGTAACTAGGTGAGCAGGGCAACAGCTTCTCCCGGTGTATGCCGGACCACGCACCGCAGCGCCCAGGGACGCCGAAGTGGGAGCGGGTGTCGGGGTACTGCGGACCGGGAGGGAGAATTGCGGTGCGGGGGATGGAATGGTGGGGTGTGCAGAACGGGGACCCGGCGGGAATGAGGAACGGATGAGCGACGCGATCAGGCTGCTGGACATTCGCGACGGCGCGTTGTCCAGCGACGAGGTGCTGGCGGCCGTCGCCGATCCGACGGCGGGCGGAACTGCGCTTTTCATCGGCACCGTGCGCAACCACGACCAGGACAAGCCGGTCGACACGCTCAGCTACGAGGCGCATCCGGACGCGCTCGAGCACCTGCGGAAGGTCGCCCAGCGGGTCTGCGACGACCCCGCGGTGACCGCGCTGGCCGCCGTACACCGGACCGGGGACCTGGTGATCGGCGACGCCGCGGTGATCGTGGCGGTGGCCGCTGCACACCGGGACGTGGCCTTCGCCGCCTGCCGGCAGTTGATCGACGACCTGAAGGCCGAGGTCCCGATTTGGAAACACCAGCACTTCACCGACGGTGGCAGCGAGTGGGTAGGAGCGCACTGACACGTACTCTGGGCGCATGAAGGTGGCCGGATGAAGGTTTTGGCGTGGCTGGCGTTCCCGCTGGTCGCCACGCTGCTCGCGATGGGCTGGGCAGGCTGGCGCGGGTGGCGCAGCCGCGAGCCGCGCCGATCCGGCGGCCCGTTCGCCTCGGTGGACGAGTTCCGCCGCTTCAACGCCGCGCTGGCGGCTCCCGGTCCACGCGCCACCCCGGAACGTCGCCGGGGCCTGGGTCGTCGTAATCATCAGCCGGTCTCCGAGGACCGTGGCTCCGGCTCCACCAAGATCGCAGGGCAGGGTTCGTGACACGTCGTACCGCCACATTGGTCACCTCGATCGTCGTGCTTGTCGTCTCGCTGGGACTGGTGACCGCGTTTCCGGTGCCGTTCGTCTCGTTCAGCCCGGGGCCGGTCAAGGACACCCTGGGGATGGCGAAGAACAAGCCGGTCGTCGAGATCACCGGCCACGAGACGTTCCCGACGTCCGGGCAGCTGGACCTGACCACCGTGTCGGTCACCTCGCCGGACCGGCAGTTGACGCTTCCGCAGGCGATGCGGAACTGGCTGGACCCGCACCACGACCTGTTCCCGCGCGACATCATCTATCCGCCGAGCCAGAGCGCCGACCAGGTCGAGCAGCAGAACACCGCGGAGATGACCGGCTCCCAGGACAGCGCGGTCGCGGCCGCGCTGCAGGCGGCGAACGTCCCGTTCCACACCAAGGTGGCGACGGTCGCGGACAACACGCCGGCCCAGGGCAAGCTGAAGCCCGGCGACCTGGTGCTGGCTGTCGACGGCCACACCGTGACGCAGATCCCGCAGGTCGGCGACCTGGTCCGCAAGCACAAGGTCGGCCAGAACGTAGTCTTCCTGATCCGCCGTGGCACCGCCGAGCAGACGGTCGAGCTGAAGACCGCCGCGACGCCGGGCGACCCGACCCGGCCGATGGTGGGGATCACGATCGGCGTCGACTCGCCGGTGAAGGTGACGGTCAACCTCGGCCAGGACATCGGCGGCCCGAGTGCAGGCACGGCGTTCGCGCTGGCCATCTATGACAAGCTGACCTCGGGTCAGCTGCTGAACGGGAAGCACGTCGCTGTCACCGGGACGATCGACGCACTCGGCCAGGTCGGCGCGATCGGCGGCATCCAGCAGAAGATCGCCGGTGCCCGGAACGACGGCGCCACGGTGTTCCTGGTCCCGGCGCCGAACTGCCAGGCCGCGCTGCACGCGGACGTCTCCGGCATTCGGCTGGTGAAGATCAGCACGCTGACCGGCGCGATCAGCGCGCTGGAGGCGGCCACCAGCGGCAAGGGAGACGTCCCGTCGTGCAGCTGACCAGCGACCTGAACGACCTGTACGAACCGGCCAGCCGAAGGGAAGATCAGCCGGCATGGAATCCGTAGGCACGCTGCCTCCAGACGCGCTCAGTCGCGCGGTCGTCGAGATCGAGAAGCATGTGAGCAGCGCGGGCTGGGACCAGCCCGCGCAGTTGTTCGCGCTGGTCCCGACCGCGGATCTGCTCCGCGCCGAACCGCAACTGGCCGCCGAGCTCGGCGCGGAGGACGCCTCCCAGCCGCTGACCCCGGTCGCCCAGGGCGAGCTCCCCGGCGGCGTCGACGACGAAAACCTGGCCAATACCCTCGGCCGGATCGAATGGCCTGACGGGGTCGCCGGCTGCGCGCTGGCGATCGAGCGGATCGTGCTGCCGGCGGCGGCCGAGTCCGGGCTGTCGAGTGTCGAGTCGGACGCGGACCTGGCCCGGCTGGCGGGCAGCGACCCGCGCCGGCACGAGGTCCGGATGGTCGCCGCGGTACTCCGCGAGGGCGGCCGATTCGGCGCCGTCCGGTTGCGCGCGCACGACGAGGACAGCGCGGTGCTCACCGGCGTCGACTTGGTCCCCACGCTGTGCGAAGTACTGTCTTTGACATTCGAACCTTCGGTCGGCAGCCGGTCGGGCGCGGGTTCTGGGGTCGACGGTGACGACGAGGAGAAGCGACCATGAGCGACGGCGTCTACGACATGCCGGACGAGCCGCCTGCCCGGAGACCGCGACGATCGGGCGGCCGGCCACGGGCGCTGCTGCCGACGATCGCGACGCTGATCGTGCTGCTGATCCTGTTCAGCGTCTTCACCGATGTCTGGACACAGCGGCTCTGGTACCGGTCGCTCGACTTCGGCACGGTGTTCAGCACCGTCCTCGGCACCCGGGTACTGCTCTTCGTGGTGGTCGGTCTGCTGATGGCCGCGGCCGTCGTCGCGAACATCATCGTTGCGTTCCGCGCCCGTCCGCGGGTAGCGCTGGCCCCGTCGCCGACTCCGGGTTTCGAGCGGTACGGCGATCTGCTCCAGCAGCACGCGAAGATCGCGGTCGGCGTGGTCGCCACGCTGATGCTGATCTTCGGCGGCTCGGCCGCGTCGGGGGAGTGGAAGGTCTTCCTGGCCTGGAAGAACCGGACGTCCTTCGGTGTCACCGACCAGCACTTCCACAAGGACATCTCGTTCTTCGTCTTCGACTATCCGTGGCTGCGCGTGCTGCTCGGCTTCGGGTACTCGATCGTGCTGCTCTCGCTGGTCGCGGCGATCATCACGCACTACCTGTACGGCGGGTTCCGCCCGTCGGCCAAGGGGCAGAAGGCCTCCGGTGCGGCGCAGGTGCAGTTCTCGGTGCTGCTCGGGCTGCTCGTCCTGCTCAAGGCGTTCAGCTACTGGCTGGACCGCTTCGGCCAGACGACGTCCGACGGCAGGCTCTTCACCGGTATCTCCTACACCGGCGACAACGCGATCCTGCCCAGCAAGGAGATCCTTGCGGTCATCGCGGTCCTCTGTGCCGGGTTGTTCTTCGCGAACGTCGTCCGGCGGACCTGGCTGCTCCCCGGGGTCGGCACTGTCGTGCTGATCCTGTCGGCGATCCTCCTGGGCGCCCTCTGGCCGGCCGCGCTGCAGCAGCTGCGGGTTCGCCCGAGCGAGCCGGTGAAGGAAGCGCCGTACATCACCAAGAACATCGAGGCGACGCGGCAGGCCTACGGGCTCGAGAACACGCAGATCAAAGAGTACGAGGCGCAGACCACGGCCAAGCCGAGTGAGCTCACCGCCGACGCCGAGGTGCTGCCCGGTATCCGGCTGATCGACCCGACCGTGATCGGGCCGACGTTCGAGCAGCTCCAGCAGGTCCGCGGGTACTACTCGTTCCCGACCGACCTGGACGTCGACCGGTACAACATCAAGGGCAAGACGAGCGACACCGTCATCGCGGCCCGCGAGGTCCAGATCGACAAGCTGCCGGCCGGCCAGCGGAACTGGAACAACGACCACACGGTCTACACCCACGGTTACGGCGTCGTCGCGGCGAACGGCAACCAGCGCGCAGCGGACGGTACGCCGGTCTGGACCGAGAAGGACCTGCCGCCGAAGGGGGACCTCGGCACCTACGAGCCGCGGATCTACTTCGGTGAGCAGTCGCCGGACTACTCGATCGTCGGCGCACCGAAGGGCTCCGCGCCGGTCGAGCTGGACACCCCGGAGGGTACGAACGGCGGTGATCCGACGCTGAACACCTACGACGGCAAGGGCGGCGTCAAGATCGGCTCGTTCTTCAACCGCTTGCTCTACGCAACCAAGTTCCGGGACGCGAACATCCTGCTGTCCAGCCGGGTGAACGCGGACTCGAAGATCCTCTACGACCGCAGCCCGCGGGACCGGGTCGAGAAGGCGGCGCCCTGGCTGACGCCGGACGGCGATCCGTACCCGGCGATCGTCGACGGCCAGGTCGTCTGGATCGTCGACTGCTACACCACCTCGGACAACTACCCGTACTCCGAGAAGGTGGCGCTGGACGACAGCACCCGGGACACCACCACCGGCCGCGGCACGATCGCGCAGCAGCCGAGCGAGAAGATCAACTACATCCGGAACTCGGTCAAGGCGGTCGTGAACGCCTACGACGGCTCGGTCGACCTGTACGCGTGGGACCAGAGCGACCCGGTGCTGAAGACGTGGATGAAGGCCTTCCCCGGCACGGTCAAGCCGCGCTCGGAAATCTCGCCCGCGCTGATGGCGCACCTGCGCTACCCGGAGGACATGTTCAAGGTGCAGCGCGACCTGCTCGCGAAGTACCACGTCACGGACGCCGGCACCTGGTACCAGAACAGTGACCTGTGGCGCGTGCCCGCCGACCCGACCGCGGTGGCCGGCGGCAGTGACTCGTCGACGCAAATCAGTCAGCCTCCCTTCTACCTCTCGTTGCGGATGCCGGATCAGACCGATCCGAAGTTCTCACTGACCTCGGTGTATGTGCCGAACGGTGAACGGGAGAACCTGACAGCGTTCATGGCGGTCGATTCCGAGGCGACGTCACCGGACTACGGCAAGTTCCGAATACTCCGATTGCCGGCGAACCTGCAGGTGCCTGGTCCGGGGCAGGTGTACAACAAGTTCCAGACCGACGAAGGCATCAGAGCGGCGCTGCTGCCGATCAACCAGCAGAACAGCGGCGCCAGAGCCCAGTTCGGCAACCTGCTGACGCTGCCGCTCGGCGGTGGTCTGCTGTACGTCCAGCCGGTCTACTCGTCACGGACCAGCGGGCCGGGTAACTACCCCGTCCTGCGGTACGTCCTGGTGGCCTTCGGGGACAACGTCGCCTACGGGACGACACTCCAGGAAGCTCTCGGCAAGGTGTTCAACACCAATGTCGACACCGGCGAGAACCCGCCTGGAACCAAGACCCCACCGGCACAGACGAACCAGACGGTCAAGCAGGCGCTCGCTGATGCAGAGGCCGCCTACAACCGGGCACAGGCCGCCCTGAAGAGGGGCGATCTCGCCGGATACCAGACGGCCGTGAATCAGATGAAGCAGGCGCTGGACCGGGCATCGGCCGGTGCCACCGGAACACCGACACCGACGCCGACCCCGTCCGGGAGCCCGTCGGCCTCGACGACACCGTCGAGTCCGCCGAGCTCTCCGACCGGCTGACGCGCAGGACCGGTTCCCGGGGCGGCGACACCGACGACATGTCGGGTCGCCGCCCCGTTCGTCCGCCCGGGTGGTTGCCTACGGCATCAGGACGGCTCGGGACGGAAGCCCGCGGCGGTGTCGAGCACGTCCTCGTCGGTGAACCGCTCGTGGTCGATCGTCACCTCGGCGGCAACGCCCGGCTCGATGAAGTAGAACACCTCGTCGCCGGCGAACAGGCCGTCGTACCCACCGACCTTGACCGGGGTGAGCTGCCAGCCCGGATCCTTCTCCTCGTACTCCACGAGGAAGTCCTTGAGGGTCTCGAGGTCGGTGAGCTGGTCGCCGCGGATCGTCTTCACGGTCAGGTCGACCTTGAACGCTCCCTCCGAATCCGGTCCGGTCTCCCAGACACGGCTGTGGAAGGACACGTCGTTCCACTCGTACGCGAAGTCGCTCGGCGTACCGATGCCGTCGGGAAGATTCTCGATCACGAAGCCGTCCAAGGTGCCAGCCTTCTGCTCGGTGGATGGTGCTACGGAGGCATACGCCGGTGCTGCTGAGCCGGTGGTCGTCGACAGGCCCAACGAGGCCAGGACGACCGCGGTCCCGGCCACGATACGTCGGGCGGACGGCATGACTCGGGAACCGAAAGATGAACGCGACATGACAGCCTCCTGGGGGAAGGACGGCGCCTCGCCTGCTGCGAGACGCCCTTCGTGACCAAGAAAGTGCCGCGATCGGCCCGCCGCCGGACCGGCGAATCCGAACCTGTGGACAACCGGCGGATCAGTACCCGATCAACCGGTGCAGCCGATGGAACGTCTGCCGGAACCTGAGCCGCGGCCACGTCCGCGACGACAACAGGTTCGTCACCCGCCAGTCCGTCACCACCGACGTATACCCCACCTCACCCGACCACTGCAGCACCGCTTCACCCAGCGCTCGCCCCGCGCCAAGCCCACGCGCCGACGGCAGTACCGCCGCGAACCCGAGAAAGCCGGCGTTGTCCGGCTGAGCCAGCCCGTTGTGCAAACTCGACCGATCCAGCGAACACCCGATCGCCGACCCAACGACCTCACCGTTGTAGACGGCAACGAACGTCATGTAGTCCGGATCGTCGAGCGACTCATCCCAGTCCGCGACCGCCTCGTCGTAGGTGCCCACCTCCCCGGCCGAGAACACCGGCGACCGCCCCTGATGCCGAGGCAGCTCCAGATCAAGCTCCGCGAGTACCGGAATGTCCGCGCGCGTCGCCCGCCGGACGGCAAGATCGCCGCGCGACACCACCGCTGTCGACGGAACCGGCCGAATCGCATGCGCATGCTGCGCGCCGAATGCCAGCCGGAACCACGCGTCCACCAGTTCGGCATCGTCCGGCACCAGCACGTAATGCGCCGTACGCCCGGCGTCGACCCATTCCGCCGCGGCAGCCCCGTACAGGTCGCGGACGTGCTCAGCCTCCCGCACGGCGTGACCGGCTGCCTCGACCCAGATGTTCGGCCCCCACATCGCCGCCGGCTTCGGTGCCGCGAGCAAATAACCGGTCACCTCGTCGCCCTCGACCAGGACCGCACCCGACGCACCTTCGCTCTTCCAGACAGCGGCGACCTCGACGAGGGCCCGCTGTTCGTCCTCGTAGTCGGCGGGCAGCAACGGGTGACGCGCGCGATGCGCCCGATGCCGCTGGGCGAGCAGACCGGCCGCAGCCGGCAGATCCGCCTCCTCAAACGGGCGGACGACGGGTCGAGACATACTCGGACGGTACGCCCGGCACCCCGCCCGCGGTACGAGTTTTCGGCCCCTCCGGGAACCGATTTGGTAGCTCGGCCGAGATCCTCTAAACTAAAGACACAACGACGCGGGGTGGAGCAGCTCGGTAGCTCGCTGGGCTCATAACCCAGAGGTCGCAGGTTCAAATCCTGCCCCCGCTACGGAAGAAGGCCCGGACCATCAGGTCCGGGCCTTCGCTTTTACCTGGGGCCGGTGGTGAGGCGGAGGCCTAGGGTGAAGGGGAGACCGTTGGGGGTGCCTAGGCCGGTTACGGTGTCGTAACCCTTGGCGGTGATCTGGTCGGACTCTTTGCGGTTGTGGGAGTCGAAGACGTCCAGGGATGCGCTGTCGGCGCTGGTGGCGGGGATGAAGGCGGCGCGGTTCTGCTGGGGTGTGGACTTGGGCAGCGGGAGGACGTCGCGGAACGCGGGGGTGCCGTGCAGACGGTAGAGGAGTGGGTTGATGAAACCGAACGCCGGTCGGCCCTGCTGTGCGCCGGCGACAAGGCCCGCGACCAACGGTGCGGAGAGGCTCGTGCCTGCGTTGACTTGGGTGACGTAGCGCTTGCTGTCGGAGTCTGTGTAGCCCGTGAGCATGCCCGTGTCGATGTCGCCGACCGCGGAGATGTCCGGGACGGTTCGGTTGATCGCGGTGCGGCTGCCGATCTTCACGTGTGACATCGAGGCCGGCACGACGCCCTTCTGGTACGCCGGTTGCGCGTAGTCGAGGCTGGTTCCGCCGCCGCCCGCGACCAGGCCGACGCCGGTCCACTTGCCGTTGTCCGGGATGACGGTCTCGTCCGACCAGCCGGTTTCGAAGACGCGTTTGCCGCGCGCGTCCAGGGCCAACGTCGTACCGCCGACCGCGGTGACGAACGGGTCCTCTGCGGTGGCTGTCAGGCCGGTGGTGTCGCCGGAGGAGAAGTACAGGCCGACGCCCTCGGCGGCCGCGCGGACGGTGAGGGTGTGGACGGTCTTCGGCGGTACTTCGCCGAGCGGGATCTGCCAGGAGTTCGAGACAATCGAGGCGCTCGGGTGGTGGCCGTCGCCCTTCAGGACCGCGGCGACCGCGCTGAGCAGGGCCTGGTCCTCGTCGCAGCCGCCGCCGACGACCATCAGCTGTTTCGCGTCCGGGGCCATCGCGTAGACAGCTTCGGAATCCATCTCCGCTTCGTCGTTGTACGGCGCCGCGCTCCGCGACGACTGGCTGCAGCCCGTGTCGCCGCCGAGGTGGATCTCCTGGTACTGGTTCGCCTTCGGGGCCGGCAGGTGGTTGCGGCGCGCGTACTCGCGGAGGGTCCGGAGCATCTCGGTCGGCGCGAGGCTCTCGGTCAACGCGACGGTTTGTCCCTTGCCGGTGAAGACCGGGCCGGCGCCGTACGCGGTCCGCAGTTGGTTCGCGGAGTAGCCGCAGATCGGGAGTGAGGCTTTGGTGAGACCGCGGTACGCCGGTTTGACGGTCTGCACGTGCTGGCCCCAGGACTGCGAGCAGGTCGGCTTCGCGGCGCGTGCCGTCTGGGCCGACGTGGAACTCGTACCGCCCAGCCCAGTGATGCCGAGTGCCATCGGGGGCAGCGACTGTAGTTTCGCGGCCGGCGCGGAGGCTGAGACGTAGGAACGGTCGCTGCTGACCTGCACGTTTGTCAGGCCACGTGCAGTTAGCTGGTCGCTGACCGACTTGGCTTCGGCGGCCGACGGGCCGAAGCGGGCTGTGTACTCGTTGGGGCTCAGAAAGTGGTGGTACAGCGGATTACCCGGTGTGGAGACGGCGGTGGCGAACCGCTCGGCACCGGCCAGGTCCGGCGTCAGCCAGACCTGGATCGTCTGCTGCGGAGCTGCGTCCGCCTGTGCGTCGACCGACGCGCCGCCGGCCACCAGCGCTGCGCAGCCCACCATGACACCAACAGTCCTGATCACGACCACTCCCCGTTAGGAATTCAATCAGTAACAGTTCGATCACTCTACGCGTTCAGGCGCCGGGTGATCGTTCTATCTGACGCCCCGGCCGGTCGTTTCGGTTGAGTGGAAACGCAGACGGACCTGCAGGCCGAGGTGATCGCTGGCGTAGTCGCCGTCGAGCTGAGCCGACTCGACGACCGCAGCGCCGGAGATGAGGACGTAGTCGATGCAGTGCGCGGATCTGCCCGGCGGGAGATACGCCCGGTGGAACGTCGGCGGGCAGCTGGCGAAGGCGTCGACCAGGCCCGATTCGCGGAGGAAGTCGCGGTACAAGGTGGTGTCGCGCGCGACGTTGAAGTCGCCCGTGAGGACCGCCGGCTTCGCCGCGGTGTGGCGGGCGAGGGCGGAGAGTTGAGCCTGGTGGATCGGATAGAAGCGGTTCGTGGGAGACCAGTCGCCGTCGCGGTTTGCCCGGAGGTGGGTGGTGAAGACGGTGAC
Organism: Kribbella sp. WER1; assembly: GCF_054189145.1. Taxonomy (NCBI): domain Bacteria; kingdom Bacillati; phylum Actinomycetota; class Actinomycetes; order Propionibacteriales; family Kribbellaceae; genus Kribbella; species Kribbella sp. WER1. The sequence goes on from NZ_CM135186.1 coordinate 6,611,529, forward strand.
CTCGGGGACGTGGGTGCGCAGGATGCCGTTCCGGTAGGCAGCCGGGAGGCGTTGGTAGCTGGTGGTGCCGCGTGAGCGGGTGAAGGTGACCAGGCCGCCTGCTGGTCCGGCCGCCGACGGCTGGAAGTTGGCCTGGTACGTCGGCATGGAACGGCGTAGTAGGTGGAGGTGGGCGTACGTCAGGACCTCTTGGAGGTTGATGACGTCCGCCCTGGAGGTCTCCAACGCGTCGGCGATCGTGCGGTAGCGGTGGGCCAGGCCGCGGAGTGGGGTTCCGCGGGTGTTCAGGGTTACGACGGTCAGCCGGGTCACTTCACGGCGAGTTCGCCGAGCTCTGACCAGTCGTCCTGCGGGACCTTGAAGTTCACGATGCGCGGGGTTTCGACCAGGTGGGGCGGAAGGTGTTGCTGGGCTGCCTTGAAGTGGTCGGAGGTGACGTGGTGGGTTGCGGCCTCGTCGTCGGCGAAGGCCTCGACCAGGACGTACTCGTTGGCGTCGTCGAGTGAGCGTGACCAGTCGAACCACAGGCAGCCCGGCTCCGCGCGGGTCGCGGTGGTGAAGTCGGCGGTGATCGACGGCCAATCCTCGGCGTGCTCGGGCTTCACTCGGAACTTCGCGGTGATGAAGATCATGGGGACCAACTTAGCGGCAGCCCCCGGCAAGCAGAGTCGCAATCTGAGATCAGCGGAGCGTGAAGCCGGTGCCCAACGGGTCGCGCGGGTCGAGCGTGAACGTGGCGCTCCCGGTGCGGTACGCGCTCCCGACGACCTCGGTGATCACGCCCTCGGGCGTCTCCGCGACGACCCGGCCGCGGAACGTCGTACCGACGATGGAGTCGTGGCGGAGCGTCTGCCCGGGGCCGAGCCGGCCTTCGTCGTGCAGCAGCGCCAGGCGGGCCGACGTACCCGAGCCGCAGGGGGAACGGTCCGCCTCGCCGTCGGCGAAGACGGCGAGGTTGCGCTGGTACGGGCCCTCCGCCCAGGAACCGAGGTCGTCGTACAGGATCGTGCCGTAGAGACCGCTCAGCCGTGGATCGGCCGGGTGGACGGCGACCGGGTCGAGCGCCCACTTGATCTCGCGGCCGATCGCGATCAGGTCCGGGTACGACGCCGGCGTCACCGCGAGGCCGACCGACGACGCGGGCACCGACGCGTAGAACGCACCGCCGTAGCTGATGTCCGCCGTCACGTTCCCGCGCGACGTCGTCACCGGCACCCCACGGCGCAGCACGTACGACGGAACGTTGCGGAAGGCAACACCGTCCGCGCCGACGTGGGCCGTCACGCGTCCGGACGGTACGTCGATGACGACATCGCCCGCCGGGACCCGGCCGGTGTCGACGGCCCAGGTCGCGAGCGCGATCGTCCCGTGCCCGCAGGCGGTCGAGTACCCGTCCTTGTGCCAGAACACCACGCCGAAGTCCGCGCCGTCGTCGTCACCCGGTACCACGAATCCGCCGTACATGTCGGCGTGACCGCGCGGCTCGTTCACGAGCAGCTGCCGTACCGCGTCGATACCGGCCGAGGTCTGCGCCGCGACCCGGCGGTCGGCCACCGTCGTACCCGGGACCTCCACAGAGGTCACGATCCGGAACGGCTCCCCGGCCGTGTGGTAGTCCACCACGCTGACGTCGTCCACGGACTCACCCTAGACATACGAAACCGCCGCGTCCCGGGGAGGGGACGGCGGCGGTTCGAGCGGCCTGAGCGGGATCGGTCAGGCGGCTTGCGGTACCCGGTTGCGGGCGGCCCAGACCGCTCGCCGCAGTTGGGTCTTGTCGGGGTATCCGGCCTCGCGGCCGATCACGTACACGTCGTGGCTGCGCATGTTGACCATGCCGGCCACGTACCAGACCGGGCTGCCCTCGGCGAGCATCGTGATGATCATGGTCCGGGTGGCGGTGGTGATGTTCATTCTGACCCTCTCCTCTTGGTCGCTCTTACTGATACGTCGAACCGGGACGGCCGTTTTCGACACGAGCTGGAAGAGAAAACAGAGCGCCCCGATCGATGACCGGGGCGCTTGTCCGTGTGGGTCCCGGGGGGAGTGGGACCTCCACACGTTGGGGGGGACTTTGACGTTAACCCGGCCAAGGGGTCACACCGCGCGTATTCGTCCTGTGTCGAAAAGTTATCTGGCCGTCCGGCGCCGATAGAGCGTGGTCGCGAACAAAACCGAGAACAGGAGCAGACCACAACTCCACGCCAACGCGAGCCGCCCGTTGCTCCCCATCGGTGTCCCGATCAGCAGACTGCGGACCGTTTCGATCACCGGCGTGATCGGCTGGTTCTCGCTGATCGGCCGCAGCCACACGGGCATCGACTCCGGCTGGACGAACGCGCTGCTCAGGTACGGCAGGAACAGCATGAAGAAGCTGAGCGTGCTCGCCGACTCCACCGACTTGGCAATCACGCCGAGCCCTGCTGCGAGCCAAGAGAGCGCTAGGACGTACAGCAGGAGCAGGCCGATCGTGGCCAGCCAGTCCAGCACTCCACCGCGCGGCCGGAAGCCCATAGCGAGCGAAGCGAGCACAACGATCGCCGTAGAGGCCGCGTTGCGCGCCACGCTCGCAACAACGTGTCCCGTGAGCACGGCGAAGCTGTGGATCGGCAGGGAGCGCAGCCGGTCGATCATGCCGCTGTTCATGTCGTCAGCGACCACCATGGCCGTCGAGGCCGCGCCGTACCCAGTAGTGAGTAGAAGGATCCCTGGGAACGTGTCGACGTTCCGCCGTGCCAGCCGGACGCTACGGCCGATCATGGTCGCTGCATCGGCGACTGCGTATGTCATCAGCAGCCCCTCACGCCGTCAGAGCCAGGAAGACGTCGTCCAGCGTCGGCCGGTGCGAGGACACCCGCTCCGGCTGCAGCCCGTTGTCACGCAGTACGTCGAGCACGTGGTGCAGGTGTGCCGCGGTACCGTCCGACGGGACGTTCACCGTGAGCTCACTGACCACGCCGTCGAGCACACCGGTCGCTTTGAGCACCTCGTCCTCCTCTGCGAACCGCAGCTCGATCCGCTCGCCACCGATCTGGGTCTTGAGCGCATCCGCCGTACCGCTGGCCACGATCCCGCCCTGGTCGAGCAGTACGACGTGATCCGCCAGCCGATCCGCCTCCTCGAGGTACTGCGTCGTGAGCAGGATCGTCGTACCGTCCCGGACCAGCGCGACGATCGCGTCCCACATCGCCGACCGGCTCGCCGGGTCGAGGCCCGTCGTCGGCTCGTCCAGGAAGATCACCCGCGGCCGCGCGATCAGGCTCATCGCCAGGTCGAGCTTCCGCCGCATCCCGCCCGAGTACGTCTTCACCCGCCGGTCCATCGCGTCGGCCAGCCCGAACTGCTCGAGCAGCTCGGCCGTACGCCGTTGCGCCGTCCGCCGGCCCAGATGCATCAGCCGGCCGACCATCGCGAGGTTCTCCCGGCCCGTCTGGTTCTCGTCGACCGCGGCGTACTGCCCGGTCAGGCTGATCACGCCGCGGACCTTCGCCGGCTCCCGCAGTACGTCGTACCCCGCGATCGTCGCGGTCCCGGAATCCGGGCGGGTCAGCGTCGCCAGGATCCGCACCGTCGTGGTCTTGCCCGCGCCGTTCGGACCGAGCAACGCGAGCACGGACCCCTCCGCCACGCTCAGGTCGACCCCGGTCAGTACATCGGTCGCGCCGTACGACTTCCGCAGGCCGCTCGCCTCGATGATCATCGTCCCCTCCTTACTGCGTATTGAGTACGCTAAATAGCGTAGCAGCTACGCAGTACGGTCCGGCAACCCCTAAACTGACCCCGTGACGAACGACGAGTTGCCGGCCGACGTTGCGGCGATGTGGCGATTGCGGGCCGCCCCCCGGCGCGGGCCGAAGCCGTCGCTGACGCTCGACGACATCGTCCGGGCAGCGATCGAGATCGCCGACGCCGAGGACCTGCCCGCGGTGTCGATGGCCAAGGTCGCCGAGCGGCTCGGCAACTCGACGATGGCGCTCTACCGGCACGTGAAGAGCAAGGACGAACTGCTGGTGATGATGTCCGACGCCGCCCTCGAGCGGCCGCAGCCGCTGCCCGACGGCGTCGACTGGCGGACCGGGCTGACGTTCTGGGCGGACGGCGTGCTGACGGCGATCCGGCGGCACCAGTGGTACGCGAAGCTGCCGTTGTCCGGGCCGCCGGCCGGGCCGAACAACCTTGCCTGGTTCGATTCCGCGCTCGGTGCGCTGAAGGACACCGGTCTGCCCGAGGAGGCGAAGGTCGGGGTCGTGATAGGCCTGATCACCTTCGTGCAGGGGCAGATCCGGATGGCGTTCGACCTCGCCGCTGGGTATGCGGACAACCCGGCGGCGTTCCTGCAGTTCGGTTCGACGCTGCGCCGGGTCGCGGATCCGCGCGTCTATCCGGCGGTCGCGCGGACCGTCGAGGCCGGTGTGTTCGACGAGGTCGGGAGCTTCGAGGAGGCCAGTGACGCGGACTTCGACTTCGGTCTGCAGCTCTATCTGGACGGCGTCGCCGGGTTCATCGCACGGGTCGGATGATCGCGTCGGCGGCCGCTGCGGTCGCGGCGATCAGGTGCGCGTTGCGCTCGTCGGAGCCGTACGTCCGTTCGCGGGCCTCCTCGGCGGACCGTCCGTACGCCCGGTGCCGCGCCTCGAGCCGTTCGTGGCGCAGGTCCTCGGGGACGTCGACGTACCAGCACTGGTCGAGCAGGGTGCGGACCGTCGACCAGGGGGACTCGTCGAGGAGCAGGTAGTTGCCCTCGGTCAGGACGAGCGTGACGTCGGGTGCGACGCCGATGCTCGCGGCGATCGAGTCCTCGATGCCGCGGTCGAAGCGCGGCGCCCAGATCTGCTCGTCGGGCGACGCCTTCAGCCGCCTGAGCAGCGCGACGAAGCCGAGGCCGTCGAACGTGTGCGGCGCGCCCTTCACGTCCGCGAGCCCCAGCTCCTCGAGCACGGACTGCGCCAGGTGGTACCCGTCCATCGGTACGAGCGCGACCTTGTACCCGTCGGCGCTCAGCTTCGCGGCGAGTTGCTCGGCGTACGTCGACTTGCCCGCCGCCGGCGCCCCGGTGATGCCGAGCAGCTGCCGCCGGCCGCGCATCGCCAACTCGACGGCACGGTCGTACGCGGCAGCTGAGTCCAAGGTCTGCACCTGGGGATCCTAAGCGAGGTAGCCGTCCGGGCGAACGAGAATCTCGTCGCCCGGCTGCGCGTGGTAGATCGCGAAGGCCCCCGGCGACGTGATGTCGACGGTGTGCGGGTGGGTCGCCGGAGTGCTGGGGGAGAAGCGCAGCACTGTCTCGTGCGGACCGCGGAACAGCTCGAACAGGCGGATCTTGTTGCCCTCGGCATCTGTTACGGGCGCGTCCGGCGCGCGGTCCCCGGGGGCGAGTGGCCGGGAGTCGGCGGGGTCGCGATACGAGACGTCGAGCTGACGGGTGTTCTCGCCGCGGTCCAGCGCCGACTCGTCCCCGTCGATATGCTTCTGCATCAGCTCCTCACTGATCCCGAGGACGCGCTGGGCGTTGGTACGACGCTCGCTCTCGTACGTCGCCAGCACCTCCTCCCGTCCGTCGGCGAGCTTCCACGCGAGGTTGTACGCGTCCTGGACGCCGGTGTTGAGCCCTTGACCGCCCGTCGGCGGGTGGACGTGCGCGGCGTCGCCGGCGATGAACACCCGGCCGACGCGGAACCTCGCGGCGAGTCGCACGTTCGGGCGCCAGACGGTCGACCAGGTCAGGTCGCGGAGCTTCGCCGTACCGGGGCCGGCGTACTTGTCCACAAGGGCCTGCAGGCCTTCCAGGGACGTGTCGCCCTCGATCGGGGCGGCGAACTGGAACTGGTCGCCACCCGCCAGCGGGGTCATCGCGATGCCCTCCATCGGATTGTCGTCCGAGGCGAACCAGTACCCGTACTCGTGGTCGAGACCGTCCGCCGCGACGTCGCCGAGCAGCATCCGGATCGACTCGTCGGTGGTCCCCTCGAACGCGATCCCGAGGTGCTTGCGGACGAAGCTCTTCCCGCCGTCGGCGCCGACCAGGTAGTCGACCTGCAGTTCCTCGCCGGTGGAGAGCTCGGCGGTGACGGCGTCCGCGGTCTGGGTGAAGCCGGTGATCGCGGTGCCGAGCTCGACCCGCACGCCGTACTCCGCGAGCTTGTCCCGGAGGATCCGCTCGGTGCGGGACTGGCCGAGCATCCAGCCGTTCGGGTACGGGACGTCCGGGGTCGGCTCGACCGGCTCGGCCATCCGGCGCTCGCCGACGAACTTGCCGCTCAGGTGGATCTTGAGGGGCGGCATCGGCTGCCCCTGCCGCAGGACCTCGCCGAGGACGCCGAGGTCCTCGAACACCTCGAGCGTCCGCGGCTGCAGGCCGTCGCCGCGGGAGCCCTGGAAGTACTCGGCCGCCTTGTCGATCACCCGGACCGCGAGGCCGCGCCGGGCCAGCTCGATGCCGAGGGTGAGGCCGGTCGGTCCGGCGCCCGCGATCAGGACGTTCATCATCGTCTCCTTGAGTGAACTATGATTCACTGAATTCAGATTCAGTGTGTGCGGGACTAGGGTTCGCTGTCAAGGAGGTACTCGTGACGGACACGGTGAGCCGCCGGCAGCGGGCGGCCGGGACCGAGGCGGCGCTGAAACAGGCCGCGCGCGACGTCTTCGCCGAGCGCGGCTACCTGAACACGAAGATCACCGACATCACCGCGGCCGCGGGCCGCGCGACCGGGTCGTTCTACAACCACTTCGCGAGCAAGGAAGAACTGCTCGAGGCGCTGCTCCGCGACATGCTCGCCGCCGCGGACGAGGCGGTCGTCGACGTCGGCGGCCACGACGCCGACTTCAGCAAGCGGTCAGCGATCCGCTGGCACGTGGCGACGTTCTGGCGCTTCTACCAGGCTCATCTGCCGGAGCTGATCGCGGTCAAACAGGCCTCGATGCTCGACCCGGATCTCGGTCGCCGCCTGCGCCAGATCATGGTCGACGACGACCAGCACATGATCGACCACTTCGCCCACCTGCCGACGCCACCCGCCGACCCGATGGTCGCGATCTCCGCGATGAACGCGCTGATGGAGGGCTTCGCGTACACCTGGCTCGTGGTGAACCCGGCGAACGGCGAGACGATCACCGACGAGACCGCAATCGACACGCTGACCGACCTGCTCCATCACGGACTGGCCAGTTGATCCCAGCCGGATCAGGAATTGCGGCGGGGTGCCGACCAGCCAACGACGGAGACCATGGCCGTCACCAGCCAGATCGCGATCGCGACAAAAGGGCTGTACGTCCAGCTGGCACCCCGGTCGTCGGGCTCGCCCGAGTTCACAGCAAGCACGAGAGCGATGGTGACTGCGAAGCCTGCGAAGCTGCTCACCACGGCCACGATCGTTGCCGGGAAGAACAGGCAGGCGGCTGCCAGAATCAAATACCCGACAATCAGACCGGGAGCGGCGCCGTTCAGCAACGGGATGTCGTATGCCGAGGATCCACTCCTGCGCGGCACGAGCAACTCGAGTCCGCGATAGATGTGCTCCGGGCGAGTGCGAGGGAATCCCCAGGCCTCGAGCCAAGGAAGCAGGATCAGCATCAGGAGGAGGAGCCCGGCGAGAACGCCGCCCGTGACCCTGAAGCCGAGCCGTCGGTTCCGTCGACGTGTGCGCGCCGCGTGTCACCTCGGCCTCGGCAGGTTCGCGATCCTCGGTCTGGCTCATCCGTGTTCCTCGCTCAATCCTCGGGTGGGGCCTCGGCGCCTTCGCGATCGTCGCGGTCCGCCCACTCGATCAGGGTGTCCAGCGAGTACGGGTTGTCGTCGATCGTCGCGTGCAGGTCGCCGAGCTCGGCGTACCGCTGGGGGACGGTCGCGATCGTGAAGTCCTTCGGGTTCACGTCGTCGACCTCGTCCCAGCGGATCGGGGTCGAGACCGTACCCTCCGGGTTGCCGCGCACGGAGTACGCGCTGGCGATCGTGTGGTCGCGGGCGTTCTGGTTGTAGTCGACGAACACGAGCCGCGGGTCCCGGTCCTTGCGCCACCACGTGGTCGTCACGTCCTCCGGCGTACGCCGCTCCACCTCCCGCGCGAACGCGAGCGCGGCCCGGCGTACGTCGCTGAAGCCGTACGCCGGCTCGACCCGGACGTAGATGTGGATCCCGCTGCCGCCGGACGTCTTCGGATAGCCGACCGCGCCGAGCTCGTCGAGTACTTCGTGCACCGTGTGCGCGACCCGCCGGACCCGGTCGAACGGGCAGTCCGGCATCGGGTCGAGGTCGATCCGCCACTCGTCGGGCTTCTCGGTGTCGGCACGCCGCGAGTTCCACGGGTGGAACTCGACCGTCGACATCTGCACCGCCCACGCCACGTGCGCGATCTCGGTGACGCACAGCTCGTCCGCGGTCCGGTTGTACCGCGGGAACTTCACCCGGACGGTCTCCATCCACGGCGGCGCCCCGTGCGGCAACCGCTTCTGATGCACCTTCTCCCCGGCCACCCCCTCCGGGAACCGGTGCAACATGCACGGCCGCTCCCGCAGCGCATTCACGATCCCGTCCCCGACCGACAGGTAGTACTTCACCAGATCGAGCTTGGTCTCCCCACGCGCAGGAAAGTACACCCGATCCGGATTGGAAACCCGCACCGTCCGCCCACCCACCTCCAGCTCAACCGCCGGAGACTTCCCCTTGGACTCGGCCATGACGTCAACCTAACCGGCGCCGGGGACAAACGGCATCAGGCGAGGCGGGTGAGCCAGTTGCGGGTGTCGGGGACGCGGCCGTACTGGAGGTCGAGGAGGGTGCCGCGGATCTTGGCGGTGACCGGGCCGACGCCGTGGTCGACGGTGTGGTCGCCGATCGTCAGGTCGCCGTCGGGCCAGGCGAGGCGGCCGATCGGGGTGATCACGGCGGCGGTGCCGGAGGCGAAGACCTCGGTGATCTCGCCGGAGCGGATGCCGTCCTTGCACTCGTCGGCGGAGATGCGGCGCTCCTCGACGCTGTGGCCGAGGTCGTTCGCCAGGTCGATCACCGAGGCGCGGGTGACACCCTCGAGGATCGATCCGTTCAGGTCGGGGGTTGCGATCCGGCCGTCGGCGTACACGAAGAACATGTTCATGCTGCCGATCTCCTCGAGCCACTTGTGCTCGACGGCGTCGACGAACGCGACCTGCTCGCAGCCGTTCGCCACCGCCTCGGCCAGGCCGGCCAGGCTGGACGCGTAGTTGCCGCCGCACTTGGCCGCGCCCGTGCCGCCCGGGGTGGCGCGGATCGTGGACGTGGTCAGCCAGATCGAGACGGGCTTCGGGCCGGTGTTGAAGTACGGCCCGGCAGGGGAGGCGATGACGCCGAACAGCACCTCGTGGGACGGCCGGACCGCCAGCGCGGCCTCGGTGGCGATCATGTACGGCCGGAGATACAGGCTGGTCTCCCCGTCCTTGGCTGACGGCACCCAGGCTTCGTCAACGGTCACCAGCGCGCGCAGTGCCGCGACGAACTCGTCTTCCGGCAACTGCGGCAGCGCAAGCCGCTCAGCGCTCGCCGTGAACCGGGCGGCGTTCCGGTCCGGGCGGAACGCCCACACTGAGCCGTCCGGGTGCCGGTACGCCTTGAGACCCTCGAAGATCTCCTGGGAGTAATGGAAGACAGCAGCCGCAGGGCTGAGTGACAGCGGCGCGTACGCCGTGACCTTCGGGCCGTGCCAACCGCGGTCGACCGACCAGTTGGCGACCACCATGTGGTCCGTGAACGACTGCCCGAACGCAGGGTCCTTGAGTACCGCCGCCCGAGCCTCCGGGCTGGCCGGGGCGCTCCGCAGCTCGACCGCGTAGTCCCATGCGTTTGTCACTACCTGTTCACCTGTCACTCGCCGCACGCTACCCCTGCTCTCACTTCGACCTCGACCCGCCGCCCACACTCCGGCCACGCCGCATCAGCCACCACCTCAGCTCGGCCGAGCCCGGATGCGCCTGTACGACGTGCAGCACCCGCCCGGCGGCGTCGTACACCAAGGAGTCGTGCCACTCGTCCGGTAGCTCCACCAGGACGCGCAAGGCCATCGCCAGACCGGCTGCCGGCTCTCCCGCAACCGCCAGGCACTCGGCCAGACACAGGTCGAGCCTGGCGCGGTCACCGATCCAGCTCGCCGGGCAGAGCTCCCTCGCACGCTCCAGCAGCACACAACCGGCCACGCCGTACCCGAGCAACGTGCACACGCGTCCCTCGGCCCAATGCAGCTGGTACGTCGGAGCGAGCTCGTCGCCGACGCCGATCAGCTCCTGCAAGGCCCGGTGCGCCTCCTGACGTCGGCCGAGCTCAGCCAGCACCAATGCGCGTGCTGCACGCGGCAAGTAGCTCTGCCGATCGAGGCCGACCGCTTCGTCCGCCAGCTCCAGCAGCTCCGGCAACGGACGACGCTCGGCCAGCCCGCTGATCGTCTCCCTGGCACGTACGGTCGCCCCGCTGCCGGCGCTGTCCGCGGCGGCACGGGCAGCCCACCACCAACGCCGCGCAGTACCGCGGTCGTCCAGCCTCGTCAGCGTCTCCGCGACCAGAGCGCTCAGCTCTGCCGTCTCCGACTGGTCCGCGCCGCGCAGCTGGCTGACCAGCGTGGGCAGCAGCGCAGCCGGAGGAACCCCACGGAAGTCGCCGAACAGCTCAGCCGGATCTCCGGTCTCGAGTGTGTCGATCAGCCCTCGCCAGGCCGCCTCCAACGGATCAGGGTCTGCCTGCTGCTGTGCCCGTGCAGGCCTTTGCCCGAACGTGGCCGTCAGCTGCCCGGCAGTGCCGAGCTCCTTGTCGCAGAGCCGCGCCAGGTCGGCAGAGCCCGGACGCTGCCCGCGCTCCACCTGCGACAGATAGCTGTGGTCGTACCCGACCTGTGCTGCCAGTTGCCGCAGGCTCAGCCCGGCCGTCTGCCTGCACTGCCGCAGTAGGGAACCGAAAGTCACAGGACCACCCCGTTCGTGCTTCGAGCTCATGTGGTGCGTGCCGGTAAAGCTACAAGCCCCCGCCGACAAAAACCCTTCAAAACAAGGCCATGGGGGCTGTGGGCTGTTCCCACAGCCCACAGCAAACACCTGTTGTCCGCAGTGCGTTCTGGGCAATTCTGAAGAGGTGAACCCGTTGCAGCCCCAGGCCCGCCTCTTCCGTCTGGTCCGCCACACCAACCCCACCGCGATCCTCGCCGAGGGCGTGGAGTGGTCCGACGGCGCAGCCACCCTCCGCTGGCGCGGCCCGTGGCCCAGCACCGCCACCTGGGACGCCGGCATCCCCGCCCTGCTGGCCACCCACGCCCCCGACCCCCGCACCCAACTCCACTGGACCCCAGCACCCCTACCACCCGCACCCGCCCCCACCACCCCCACAACCCCAACCCCCACCGTCTGGCTCCCACCCCCAACCCCCGAAGGCCTCTGCACCCACTGCGGCCACCCCTGGCCCTGCCTGAACTGCGGCCCGTGACTGCAACTACCTGCAGTGGGGTTGCCCCCGAAGCCCTTCGAACGATACAAATCAGCCTGACCTTCGCCGGTGTCGCTCGGGGTGCGCCGGATTCCGCCCGATCCTGGAGAGTCGATGCGTCGCGCCCGCCTGTTGCTGACATCTGCCCTTGCCCTGTCCCTGCCATTGACCGCAGTGCTCCCTGCAGCGGCTCAGCCGCAATCGTCCAGCGCTCCACATGCCGGCTCCTCGGCGGAAGTCGCGCCCTCCGCGATCCAGACCTTCCCCGTCCTCGGCGGTATCGGCGTCACGTGGGCAGCTCCCGCAGGAGCCGTGGTCGACGGTTACGTGGTGCAGTCGCAGCGAGCGAACGGCTCATGGAGCGACGCTTCGAAGCAACTGTCCGCCAGTACGACGACCTGGGTCGACACGCACGTCAAGGCCGGCGCGACTGCGACCTACCGGGTCGTCGCCGTCAGCGCTGCCGGCACCGGCGATCCGAGTGCCGTGACGACTGGGACCAGACCGGCGACTGCTCCTACAGTCGGGACCAACGACGTCCTCACGGTCGACGCGGACCCGGGCGGTGCACCAACCTGGTTGTCCGACGAGGTGGCGAAGCAGGTCGCGGACGCTCCTTCGGAGTCGTCGCGCTCGTTGTCCGCAGGAAACGTCCGACTCACGATGCCCCGACTCTTCGCCGGGCCGGGAACCGTCACGCTGGGCGCCTCTGATCAGTCGTTCGTCGTCCGCCAGAACGGTTCAGACTGCAATCTCGACGGCACCCTGAACATCACCGAGCTCGCCTACACCGCCGATCTCCAGGTCGCCACGATGAGCGCGACGTACTCCGGATCCTGCGCGGGTGTTTCCTCGGTGTACGGCGAGATCCGGATCAAGAGCGCGACACCGTACGCCGCAGTCGGCGTCGACACGCCGCGGGTGGACTTCGGCAAGGTCTTCGCCGGCACGCAGCGGCCGGACCGGAGCGCGACCCTGACGAACCGCGGAACGACCGATCTGATGCTCTCCGTCAAGCCCCTGAACGGTGGCTCCGGCTGGCAGCTTGGGACTGCTCAGTGTGGGGTCGTCAGGCCGGGCGAGAGTTGCACCGTCAGCATGAGCCTGACGGCCACCTACCCCGCGGACTACCGGCAGGGCGTCGAGATTCAGGACGGAACGTCGCGAGGTACGCGCCATCTCTCCTTCAGCGCGAGCGTGTACGACCGGCCTGAGACACCGCGGACGATCACGGTCACCGCCACGTACAGCGGTGTGGACCTCTCGTGGACGCCGGGCTCGTGGGGGAACGCGACGCCGGTCGGGTTCGTCCTCAAGAAGTCCGTCGACGGGATCGACAATACCTTCAACCTTCCTCCGGACCAGACCCACTGGACGGAGCCGCGGACTGCAGCGTCCCCGAGGGCGACGTACACGATGTGGGCCGTCAACGAGTTCGAACCCAGTCTGGAGAGCCCTCGGGTGTCGCCGGCGCCGGTCGGCCAGCAGATCGCCGCCTTTGTCGCACCGTCGTCCGGCGGGACGCCGGTGCTCGGGAGTCTCGCAGTACCGAAGGCGTCGCAGGTGGTGCCGGTCGAGAACGCCCCGGCCGGTGACGGGGCCGAGGTGACGAGCGCGCCGAACGGGATCGACCTCGCGTATGTCCTCGCCGACGGTCTGTGGACCCGGCGGGACGGCGTCGACACGCTCGTTCGTCCGGGAACCGGCATTGCGGATCCGTCCTGGTCGCCGGACGGCACCCGGATCGCCTTCACCACCGCGGGCACTTGCGTCGACGTCCTGACGCTGGCCGACGCCTCGGTGGCCAGAGTCGGCTGCAACCTCGATCATCCGATCTGGTACGCCGACAACCACTCCCTCATCGTCCGAGACAGCGGCCTCACTGGGGCACCGCTGACTCGCGTTGAGGCGGCCGAGCAGGGCGCACGGATCGCGACGATCGGAGGCTCCGAGGGCGCGACGCGCGCGGCGCTGTCGCCGACCGGAAACGTCCTGGCGTACGTGCCGGCGGGGACCCTCGGCCAGGTGGCCTTCCTGCCACCCGATGGTGGATCGGCCACGATCGCGGACTTCGGCTTCGCGCAGGGGACAAGTATCGCCGGTCTCGAGTGGGACACGGTCGGGCGACAGCTCGCCGTTCTGGTCAGACGAGACGGACGCGACATCCTGGAATCCTTCAACGCCGGGGACTTCCTCGCCGGTGGCGGTCAGGAGTTCGGAGTCCCGCTGTACAACACGACGACCGAGCGGCTGTCCGATTTCGCATGGCAAGGTCAGAACGTCGTCATCGGCGACACACCGGCCGGGATGAGTTCGGATGTGTCGATCCCGTTCGACACCTCCGCGGTGAACGGCCAGCCGAGCCAATGCGTCCTGGACGGCAACTACCTGGGCACCTGTACGTCGCCGTTCACCGCCAGTGGGCTGCCGAGCGGGTCGCACGTGCTGCAGATTCAGTCCGCCACCACCGGTCCATATTCTGCCACCGCGACCCGCATCTTCACGGTCCGATAGCTACAAGGAGATCTGTTGTCTGTCCGTCCTGCTCAGTCGTTGCGGCTTGCCGTTCCGGCGGCCCTGGTCGCGGCGACGCTGGTGGCGGTGACCGGCTCGTCCGGTACTGCCGAAGTCGTTGGTGTGCCCCATCCGTTCAAGGTGAGTTCGCGGCCAGAGCGGGGAATGGCCAAGCCCGTGTACGACGCGAAGTCTGTGGTCGTGCGGTTCAAGGCGAAAGCGAGTGCGTCGGTTCGCAAGGCCGCGGTGGCGAAGGCCAAGGGGACCTCCAAGGCGACCGAGGCCGAGGACGTCGTCACGGTGACCGGAGACGTGCCGGCGCCCGAGTTGTTGAAGAGGATGAAGGCGGAGCCCGCGGTCGCGGAGGCTTCGCTCAACTACATCCGGAGGAAGACGGCCACGCCGGGCGACCTGTACTACACGAACTACCAGAAATATCTGCCGACTGTTCGGGTCAACGAGGCCTGGGACCTGAGCAAGTCGGCCGGCGCGCAGACCGTTGCTGTGCTGGATACCGGGGTCGACGCGGGCCACCCGGACCTGGCGGGTCATCTCCTGCCTGGGTACAACACCTTCAACACCGCGCTCGCGCCGAACGACGGTGACGGGCACGGTACGGCCGTAACCGGCATCATCGCGGCCGGCACCGGTAACTCGATCGGCATCGCCGGTGTGGCGTGGAACGCCAAGGTGCGACCGGTGAAGGTGCTCGACGACAACGGCGAGGGCAGCGACGCCAACGTCATCAACGGCATCAACTGGGCGGTCAAGAACGGCGCCCGGGTGATCAACATGTCGCTCGGCGGCGAGGGCGACAACCCCGTGCTGCACACCGCGATCCAGAACGCCGTTGCCAACGGCGTAGTACTGGTGGCCGCTGCCGGTAACACCGGTACTTCGGCGCCGCAGTATCCGGCGGCGTACGACGAGGTGCTGTCTGTTGGCGCCACCAACTGGTATGGCGCGCTCACCAGTTTCAGCACGTACGGCGGCACCGTGGACATCGCCGCGCCCGGCTTCGACATCACCAGCACCGCACCGCGCTCGAAGACGCCGGCCGGTTACGACCCCTACGCCATGGGCCTCTCGGGGACGTCGTTCTCGTCCCCGATCGTCGCCGGAATCGCCGCGCTGGTACGGAACAAGTGGCCGATGTTCACGCCCGCCCAGGTGATGGCACGCCTGAAGACGACGGCCAGGGACGCCGGTCCGCGCGGCACCGACCCGTACTACGGTGCGGGCATCTTGGACGCATACCAGGCACTGGGCGGCAAGTGGACGACGGACTTCGCGGCTGCGGTTGCAGACCGCGACGACCAACCTGCTCGCGCCACGGCCCTGACGCAGGCGGTCAGCTCCACCTTCAACACCGAGGGTGATGTCGACTGGTACAAGGTGGAGTCGGCCACGGCCCGCAACATCAAGGTTTCGCTGACGGGCTCCGAGTTCAATGTCGATCTGCCGGTCAACATCGGTCCCAGGGTCGAGGTGTACAACGCGGACCTGCAGCCGCTGGCCACCGCGGTCAACGCGTTCCCTGCGAATCCGGACGTCCCGGTCAGGCTGACCGCGACCGCCAACGCCAGCGTGGCGGCGGGGACGACGTACATCGCCGTCCGCAATGACAATGGGTCGCGGGACACGCGCACGTACACGCTGAGCTTGGCTGACGGAGGACCGGGCGGCAACACTTCCGGGACGGCGTACCCACTGCGGGACATCCAGCCGGCCACTATGTCCTCCGGCGTTCCGATCCACAGCAAGGTCACGATCACGTTCTCGCGCGACGTCGACCAGGACAGTCTGACTAGCGCCGTGTGGGTTCGGAACGCCAAGACCGGCGCGGTGGTTGACATGGTCATCTCGTACGACGCGACCACCCGCCAAGCGGTTCTCGAGCCGATCACCGAGTGGCCGGAGGCAACCCCGTTGCTTGTCACCGGGACCGGTGTCCTGGAAGCCGGGCGGGCAGTCGCCGTGGCACCGTTCAGTTCGGTATTCAGCACGGAGGATCTGGTTCCCCAGCCGGTCGAGCTGGCGGGAAACGGCGCCTACCTGGCCGCGGACCTTGCCTGGAAGCTGCCCCCGACACCGGATCTCGACCAGGTGATCGTGCGGCGCAACGTCGGGAGCACGGCGCCGACCATCAGCACCGGGACGCTCGTGTACGCGGGCACCGGAACCTCTGTGCGGAACAGCGGACTCGCGCAGGGAACGACGTACACCTTCGCCGCGTGGGTTGTGGACCGCAGCGGCAAGGTCAGCCCGGCCGCGGTCAAGCGACTGCTTGGGATGACGTCGGGGATCAGCGTGTCGTCGACACTGATCAGCTACGGCGGCTCGATCACTATCAAGGGCAGCACGTTGCGAACCGACAACATCAGGTACTCGCTGCTGCCGGTGAAGGTGTACGTGCGGCCTAAGAATTCCTCGAAGTTCACTCTGCTCGCGACGATGGAGACTTCCGGGCTCGGCACCTTCTCGCTGACGCACAAGCCGCTGGTCTCGTCGGTCTACATGTTGACGTTCCCTGGGAACGCGGAGTTGATGGGGACCCGGACCAGGGACGTCACGGTGAATGTCGCGCCGACGATTTCCGCGGTGCTGTCTCCGGCCTCGGTCAGGCTTGGGCAGGCTAGTGCGTTGAGTGGGTATGTCGGGCCGGCACATGCGGGGCAGGCGGTGTATCTGCAGCAGTACGGGAGCAAGGTGTGGAAGTCGGTTGCTTCGGTGAAGCTCAGTGCTTCGGGGAAGTATGCGTTCGGGATCAAGCCGACGGTACGGGGGCAGATCGCTTATCGAGTCTGGTTCCCGGGGGATGCTGATCATGCGCAGGCGTACACGGTGAACAAGATCCTCACCATCAGCTGAAGCCAGCGGTGCGGCGGGTATCCGACGGGGTCGGGTACCCGCCGTTCTTAGGTGTTGACCGGGGGTTATGGAACCTCTCTACTTAATGACCATGCGATGGCTTGCCGTGGTTGTCGGGGTCTTGCTGACCGGGGCGGCGTTGCCTGCTCAGGCGGAGGGGGCGTCGGGCAAGCATGCGTTGATCGGGTACCTGCATGCGAGTTTCGGGAACGGGTCCGGGTATGTGCGGATGGCCGACGTGCCGGACGAGTGGGACGTCATCGATCTTGCGTTCGGGGAGCCGACGAGTCCGACGTCGGGGGAGATTCGGTTCAACCGGTGTCCGGTGGCGGAGTGTCCGGAGGTGGAGAGTGACGCGGACTTCATCAGTGCGATCCGGGCGAAGCAGGCCGCTGGGAAGAAGGTGCTGATCTCGATCGGGGGCGCGAACGGGCAGGTGCAGCTCACGACGACGGCGGCGCGGGACGCGTTCGTGACGTCGGTGAGCTCGATCATCGACAAGTACGGGCTGGACGGGCTCGATGTCGACTTCGAGGGGCATTCGCTGTACCTCGATGCCGGCGACACGGACTTCAAGAATCCGACCACGCCGGTGGTCGTGAACCTGATCGCGGCGCTGAAGTCGTTGAAGGCGAAGTACGGCGACAAGTTCGTGCTGACGATGGCGCCGGAGACGTTCTTCGTGCAGGTGGGGTACCAGTTCTACGGCGGGCCGAACGACAACCGCACCGGGGCGTACCTGCCGGTGATCGACGCGGTGCGGGACTTCCTGACCGTGCTGCACGTCCAGGACTACAACTCCGGGCCCGTGATGGGGCTCGACGACCAGTACCACACCATGGGCGGCGCGGACTTCCACATCGCGATGACCGACATGGTCAAGGCCGGGTTCCCGGTGGCTAACACCGGCCGGACGTTTCCGGGGCTGCGCGACGACCAGATCGGTCTCGGGCTCCCGGCGGCGATCAGCGCGGGCAACGGCTACACCGCCCCGGCAGCCGTGCACGAGGCGCTCGACTGCCTGGTGAAGGGCCAGAACTGCGGCGGCTACAGCCTCCGCGGCGGTCCTTCGCCCGGGTTCCGCGGCCTGATGACGTGGTCGATCAACTGGGACCACTACTACGACTGGGAGTTCCGGAACAGCCACGCGCCGTACCTCGCCTCCCTGCCGTAGCGGCGTCAGCCAAGGGCCCGCCCGCCCCGGCCCGGTCCGCAGCAGCCCGCGGACCGGGCCGTGGCCTGTGGATGACCGATCCCTGTGAGGTCTCGTGCGATGGTCCAGCGCACGAGACCTTGTGGGCATCCGCTGGTATGAAGGAGGCATGACAGCGTCAACGACCCGCGCGGTGATCCTCACCGTGGACGACGATCCCGGCGTTTCCCGGTCGATAGCCCGTGACCTCCGCCGCCGGTACGGCGAGGACAACCGCATCGTCCGGGCGGAGAGCCCGGCGCAGGCGCTCGACGCGCTGAAGGAACTGAAACTGCGCGGCGAGCCGGTCGCGCTGCTGCTGGCCGACTACCGGATGCCGCAGATGTCCGGGATCGAGTTCCTCGAGGCCGCGATGGACCTGTTCCCGCTGGCCCGCCGGGTGCTGCTGACGGCTTACGCCGACACCGACGCCGCGATCCAGGCGATCAACGTTGTCGACCTCGACCACTACCTGCTGAAGCCGTGGAACCCGCCGGAGGAGAAGCTGTATCCGGTGGTCGACGCGATGCTCGACCTGTGGAAGGCGACCCCGGAGCCGTCCGGCGACGAGACCCGGGTGATCGGCCACCGCTGGTCGGCGCCGTCGTTCGCGGCCCGTGACTTCCTCGCCCGCAACGCCGTGCCGTATCGCTGGCTGAACGTCGACGACGAGGAGGCCAAGCGCCTCCTGGACGCGGCCGACGTGGACGGTACGACGCTGCCGGTCGTGATCACGCCCGACGCCACCGTGATGGTCGCCCCGTCCGAGGCCGAGCTGGCCCAACGCGTCGGCCTGACCACGGCGCCGGCGCAGGACTTCTACGACCTGGTCGTGGTCGGCGGCGGACCGGCCGGCCTCGGGGCCGCGGTGTACGGCGCCAGCGAGGGCCTGCGGACCGTCCTGGTCGAGCAACTGGCGACCGGCGGCCAGGCCGGCCAGTCGAGCCGGATCGAGAACTACCTGGGCTTCCCGGACGGGGTGTCCGGCGCGCAGCTGACCGACCGGGCGCGGCGGCAGGCGGTCCGGTTCGGGGCCGAGCTGCTGACGACCCGGCAGGTGGTCGGGCTGGAGACGCTCGGGAACGCCCGCCGGCTCCGGTTCGCCGACGGCAGCGAGATCTCGGCGCACTCGGTGATCCTGGCGACCGGCGTCTCGTACCGGACGCTCCAGGCGCCCGGCGTCGACGACCTGTGCGGCCGCGGCATCTACTACGGATCGGCCACCACCGAAGGGCCGGCATGCGTCGGCTCGGAGGTCTACATCATCGGCGGGGCGAACTCGGCCGGTCAGGCCGCGGTCTATTTCTCGAGGCATGCGAAACGCGTGCATATGCTGGTCAGAGGACCATCGCTCACCGCGACGATGTCGTCGTACCTCATCGACCAGATCGATGCGATCGACAACATCGAGGTGCACACCTGCACGCAGGTCGTTTCCTGTATGGGCTCGGAGCACCTGGAACACCTCACCTTGCTGAACAGCGAGACCGGGGAGAAGCGCGAGGTGGACACGGAGTGGATGTTCGTGTTCATCGGCGCGGCCCCGCGGACGGACTGGCTGCCCGGTGACCTGCTCCGCGACGAGCGCGGCTTCGTCCTCACCGGACCCGACCTGCACGGCAGACCGCCGGGCTGGGCGCTGGAGCGCGAGCCGTACCACCTGGAGACGAGCATGCCGGGCGTGTTCGCCGCGGGCGACGTGCGGGCCGAGTCGGTGAAGCGGGTCGCGTCGGCGGTCGGCGACGGCGCGATGGCCGTGACACTGGTGCACCGATACCTGGAGATGCTCTGATGACTGACGAGATCGTGGAGCCGCGGCGGCTGACCCCGGACGAGCTGCGCACGCTCTTCCTCTTCGAGAGCCTGACCGACGAGCAGCTCGGCTGGTTGTCGGAGGCCGGGTACGTCGAGGTCGTGCACGACGGCGTCGTGTTCAACGAGGGCGACGAGGCGACCTGCTGTTACGTCCTGCTCAGCGGTGAGATCCGGCTCTGCAAGCTCTCGCACGGCGAGCTGGTGGAGATCAACCGGACGCACCAGCGCGGGGTGTACTCCGGGGCGTTCAACGCGTTCTTCGGCGCCGCCGAGAAGAAGTCGTACACGGCGACCATGCAGGTCACGCAGCCGTCGGAGCTGTTCGTGATCGACGCCGACACGATGGCGACGATGATGAACACCTGGTTCCCGATGGCGGTACACCTGATCGAGGGCTTCGTGATGGGCATGCGGCGGACCAACGAGACGCTGGGGGAACGCGAGCGGCTGCTCGCCCTCGGCTCGCTGTCCGCGGGCCTGACCCACGAGCTGAACAACCCGGCCGCCGCCGCGGTCCGGGCCGCGGCGACGCTCCGGCAGCGGGTGTCCGGGATGCGCTCGAAGCTGGCGATGCTCGCGGACGGCACGCTCGACGCGACCAAGTTGCACCAGATCGTCGCGCTACAGGACGACGCGGTCGAGCGGCTGGAGAAGAACAAGGACAAGGACATCCCGCCGCTGGAGCTGTCCGACCGCGAGGACCTGCTCACCGACTGGCTCGACGACCACGACGTGCAGGCGAGCTGGGACGTCGCCCCGGTGCTGGCGCAGGCGGGCCTCGACGTGCCGTGGATGGAGGAGGTGCTGACGGCGGTCGGCCCGACGTACCTCGAGGGTGCTGTCCGGTGGCTGATGTACACGATCGACACCGAGTCGTTGATGAACGAGATCGACGACTCGGTCACCCGGATCTCGACCCTGGTCGGCGCTGCCAAGCAGTACTCGCAGATCGACCGGGCGCCGTACCAGACCGTGGATCTGCGGGAGCTGCTGAAGTCGACGCTGGTGATGATGTCGGGCAAGCTCCAGGGGTACCAGATCGTCAAGGAGTTCGATCCGGAGCTGCCGGCGATCCCGGCGTACGCCGCGGAGCTGAACCAGGTGTGGACGAACATCATCGACAACGCGGTCAGCGCGATGGGTGGTTCCGGGACGCTGACGCTGCGGACCCGGCGCGACGGCGCGTACGCCGTGGTCGAGATCGGTGACACCGGTCCGGGGATCCCGGAGGAGATCCGGCGGCGGATCTTCGAGCCGTTCTTCACCACGAAGCCGATCGGCGAGGGGACGGGGCTGGGCCTCGACATCTCCTGGCGGATCGTGGTCAAGAAGCACCACGGCGACCTCCGGGTGGAGTCCGAGCCGGGCCGTACCGTCTTCAAGATCGTGCTTCCGCTCGAGCCTGAACGCGAGCTGGAGTCCGATCCCGCGTTACTTGCTTAAGGCAACCAGTCGACGATGGTGGTGACGACTGCCGGGTCCAGGTGTCCCGGGATCTGGTAGTCGGCCATCGTGGACGGGCCGGTGCCCTGGAAGAACACGTGGTTGTCGTCGTCGAGGACCGTCACGGTGGCGTCGGGCAGGCCGTCGCGCCAGCCCGGGAGGTCGTCGGCGGCCGTGACCTGGTAGTCGCGTCCGCCTTGCAGGACAAGGATCGGTACGTCGAGTTTCGCCGCCGTCGCGACCGGGTCGTACCCGCGCTGATCCAGCCAGAACGACGCCGGCGCACCGAACGGCAGGTCCGACGCCGGGGTGTCCGCGGTGACGGTGTCGGCCGCGATCGCCTGCCGTTCGAAGAGCGCGACGGTCTCGGGCGGTACCGCTTCGGGGCTCGCCGCGGCCAGGTACCGCATGACGCGGACGGCGGCGTGCTGCATCGGCTGGGTGTCGCCGGCCATGATCACGACGCCCGCGACGAGCGGCTCTTCGGAGGCGATCCGCGGCGCGATCTTGCCGCCCATGCTGTGCCCGACGAGGAACACGCGGTCGACGTGCTCGGCGAGCAGCCGGACCGCGGCGATCCCGTGCGGGACGTACTCCGACGTCATCGTGTAGCCGGGCTCGGCCATCGCCTCGGGACGGTTCGCGGTGATCTTGTCGAAGCGCAGGACCGCGATGCCCTGCGTCGCCAGGCCCCAGGCGAGGTCCTTGAGCGGCTTGTTCGGGCCGGCGGTCTCGTCGCGGTCGAACGGGCCGCCGCCGGTGAGCAGCACGACGCCGCGACCTGTTGGCCGCGCGGGCAGGGTGAGCGTTCCGGGGACCGTGCGGTCCGCCGCGTCGAGGGTGATGGCGCGTTCGGTGAAGGTGGCCGGGTCGGCGTACGGCGGGGGAGTCCAAGGAGTCATCACAGCACCTTTCTCATTGTTTGAGAAAGGTAGCACGACGTGAGATCGTTACGCCATGGGTCCGTTGGAACTGCTGGGGCATCCGGTGCGGCTGCGGATCGTGCACGCGTTGCGCGGCGGCCGTGAGCTGACGACCGCCGAGCTGGGCGAGCGGATCGCGGACGTGTCGAAGGCGACGCTGTACCGGCACGTCGAGCTGCTCGCCGAGGGCGGGATCCTCGAGGTGGCCGAGGAACGGCGCGTCCGCGGCGCGGTCGAGCGGCGGTTCCGGCTTCGGCAGGAGCGGGCGTCGATCACGCCGGAGCAGCTCGAGCAGTTGACTCCGCAGGACCACCAGCGCGGGTTCGCGGCGGCGATGGCGGCCCTGCTCGCGGAGTTCACGGCGTACACCGATCGTGAGTCGGCGGATCCGATCGCGGATCTGGTCGGCTACCGGCAGCACGCGGTCTGGCTGACGGATGCCGAGCTCCGGCAGTTGATCGAGGGTATGCGTGCCGCGATCCTGCCGGTGCTGTCGAACGAGGCGACGCCGGAGCGCTCGCGGTACCTCCTCAGCCCAATCCTCTTCCCGGCCGAGGATCAGTAGAGCTGGGCGTTCAGGTGTCCGGTTTCCAGGTCTTCGAACGGGCGAACGCCTTCGGGCAGTGGAAGAACACCTCCTCGACGTCGACGACGAGTGCGAGCCGCGGGCGGTGCGACCGGACGATCATGTCGTCGAAGAACGGGGCCTCGGTGACGATCCGGGCGCGGCCGTTCACGCGCAGGGTCTCGGGACGGCCGGGGATCAGGAGGACCAGGCCGGCGTGCGGGTTCTCGAGGATGTTGCGGAAGCCGTCCATCCGGCGGTTGCCCGAGCGCTCGGGGATGGCGAGGGTCGTGTCGTCGAGAACCTTCACGAATCCCGGCGGGTCGCCCTTCGGCGAGACGTCGCAGCGGCCGTCGAGCGATGCAGTGGCGACGAAGACGAGCGGCGTACCGCCGATCCATTCGCGGTGCAAGTCGTACAGCCGCGGTTCGATCTTGTCGCGGACGATCGGGTCCGGCGTGCCGAAACGCTCGAGGTCCTCGACCGTGTGCAGTTCTTGCCAGTCGTTGGAGGTCACGCAGCTAGGACGAGACAGCCTGTCGTGGCGTGACACCCGTCAGCGGAGCGCGGTGCCTTGGGCGTGGGCGAGCAGGGTGAGGTCTTCGCGGGTGGGCAGGGATTCCCAGTCGCCGTACGCCGTGACGCAGAACGCGCCGGAGGTGCTGGCGCGGTCGAGGCGGGCCTCGGGGGAGAGTCCGTCGAGCGTCGCGGACAGGTATCCGGAGACGAACGCGTCGCCGGCGCCGATGCTGTCGACAACGGTCACCGGCAGGGCGGGGCGGTGGATCGTGAGCGGTTCAGGCGTCCGGGTGTGGGACCACGCGCCCTTGCCGCCGGCCGTGACGACGAGGGTGTCGACGGTTCGGAGCAGGTCGGCGATCGGATCCTCCGCGTCGGACAGGAGGTCCAGTTCGTCGTCGGAGGCGAAGACCGTGTGTACGTGCGGGACGAGTTCGCGCAGCGCGGCCGCGGCCTCGGCGCGGGACCAGAGCCGGCCGCGGTAGTTCACGTCGAGCGAGACCTGCGCGGTGGTCGTGCGTACGGCGGCCAGCGTCGCGGCGCGGGTGGTGTCGGACAGCGCCGGGGTGATGCCCGTGACGTGCAGCAACGTCGGCGACAGCTCCGCGATCGCGGCGGCGGTTTCGTCGGGCGTCAGCGTGGAGGCGGCGGAACCGCGGCGGTGGTAGCTGACTCGGGTGATGTCGTGCGACGGCTGGTCGAACGCGATGAATCCGGTGAACGCGTCGTCCGCGAACCGCACGCGGGCGTCGACGTTCTCGGCGCGGAGCGTGCGCTGGATCAGCCGACCGGGTTCGTCGTTGCCGACCGCGCTCAACCAGGTGACGTCGTGACCGAGCCGCGCCACCCCGATCGCCACGTTGCTCTCGGAGCCGGCGATCGACAGTTGCGCGTCGCCGCCCAGCCGCATCGGCCGCGCGGTCCGCACCGATACCATCGTCTCGCCGAGCGTCAGCAGATCTGTCATGCGAAGACTCCGTAGGTCAGAGGTGTCAGATGTCGAGTTCGGTGCGGAAGGTGCTGGCCCGGATCGCCAGCTCGGCCAGCGGTCCGCCGGTGGCAGCGTCGCCGAGTAGCGGCGAGCCGACCCCCACGGCCAGGGCGCCGGCGGCGAGATACTTCGGGGCCGACTGGGCGTCGACACCGCCGACGGCGATCAGCGGCGCGTCGGGGAGCGGGGCGCGGAGCTCGGAGAGATAGCCGGGTCCGTGGACCTTGGCCGGGAAGATCTTGACCGCGGTGGCGCCGAGGTCGAGCGCGGCGACCACCTCGGTCGGGGTGAGCGCGCCGCAGAGCAGCGGCAGCCCGAGCTCGACCGAGCGGTGCGCGCCGCGGGTGATCGCGGGCGTGACGCTGAAGTCGGCGCCGGCCTCGGCGACTGCGGCGGCCTGGTCGGCGGTGACGACCGTGCCGGCCCCGATCAGGATGTGCGGATCGTACTGCGAGCGCGCCTTCGCGATCGCCTCGACGCCGCCGGGGGTGGTCAGCGAGATCTCGAGCGCGGTGATGCCCGACTCGACCAGGGTCTCGACGCAGTCGAGGGCGGTGTCCGCGCGATCGGCGCGGATGATCGCGAGCAGTTTCCGGCTCCGGAGTTCGGCAAGCAGATCCATAGTTCACAACCTATGTGATCGGTTGGACATAGGACGTCCCATGACCTCTGGTGTGGACGCCGGATCTGTGGCTGAATTTCCTAGTGAACAACCGCCCCGTTGTTTACTTTCAGGAGGCATCCGCTGATGCGCAGACTCACCGCCCTGGCGACGGCCCTCGTGCTGGCCCTCGCCGTCCCGCTTCCATCCGCCCAAGCAGCCGTGACCACCACCGTCCTGTTCGACAAGGGAGACGCCGGCTACGGCTGCTACCGGATCCCCGCGATCGTGAGGACCAAGGCCGGGACGCTGCTCGCGTTCGCCGAGGCCCGCCGCGCCTGGTGCGCGGACTCCCAGGAGATCGACCTGGTGATGCGCCGTTCCGACGACGACGGCCGGACCTGGTCGGCGACCCAGACCGTCCTGTCCGGTACCGACTCCGACCCGAACGCGGTCGCGACCCGGGGCAACCCGGCGCCGATCGTCGACTACGAGACCGGCCGGATCGTGCTGCTGTCGACGATGGATCCCGGTACGACGAGCCGCCCGCGGACGCCGTACGTGCAGACCAGTGACGACGACGGCCGGACGTGGAGCAAGGCGAAGAACATCGGTGACCAGATCGACGACCCGGCCTGGGGCTGGTACGCGACCGGTCCCGTGCACGGCATCCAGCTGACCCGTGGCGGGCATGCCGGCCGGCTGGTCGCGGGCACCAACTACGACAACGGCGCCGGGCAGAACGCCGGCCAGCTCGTCTACAGCGACGACCACGGCGTGACCTGGCACAAGGGCGCGACCGATCTGCGGTCGGACGCGACCCCGCAGGAGATCAGCGTGGTCGAGAAGGTCGACGGCGGCGTGTACGCCGGTGCCCGGAACAACGCCGGGACGTCGGGTGCGAGCCGGATGTCCGCGGTCAGCAACGACGGCGGCGAAACGTTTTCCGCACCGTTTTCCACGATTTCCGGGCTGACCACGCCGGTCGTCCAGGGCTCGCTGCAACGGCTGCGCGCGGTCGATCGCGGCGACAAGTACAACCGGATCCTGTTCGCGTCGCCGGCCGATCCGGACCGGCGGCGGTATCTGACGATCCGGTCGAGCTTCGACGAGGGGAAGACCTGGCAGTCCGTTGCCGATGGCACCCGAATCACCAGCGACTGGTCCGGGTACTCGGACCTGGCGATCCTCGACACCGGCGAGATCGGCCTGCTGTACGAGGGCGGCACGGTCGACGCCCGCGACCAGATCCGGTTCGCCCGCTTCACCGAGAACGACATCGGCCTCCCGGACGCCCCGCGGGGTACGACGACGCCGGACGTGTCCGGGCTGCAGAACGACAGCTACCTGCGCGGCGGCCCGGTCGCGGTCACCGGGAAGTTCGGGCAGGCGCGGGACCTCGACGGCGTCGACGACGCGATCCAGCTGCCGTACGCCGAGTCGCTCGCGGTCGGCGCCGGCGACTTCACCGCGATGGCGTGGATCAGGTACGGCGCCTCCACCGGACCGCAAGCGATCTTCTGGGGGTACGGGATCAACGAGTTCTCGCAGTTCTGGCTGCGGGCCGAGCCTGCGGACGGACGGATCCGCGGGCTGATCACGACGGGCGGGAACACCGCGGCGGTGCAGACGGCGAGCGCGTACAACGACAACGCCTGGCATCACGTGGCGTTGCAGCGGAAGGCCGGGACGTTGTCGATCTGGGTCGACGGCGCTCAGGCCGCCGCGGTGACCGCGCCGACGGGGTCGGTCAGTCCCGGCCGGCCGTTCACGATGTTCGTCGGCCAGCGCCTCGACGGAGCCCATCACTTCGACGGGTCGATGGACGAGGTACGGCTCTACAAACGGGCGCTGACGTCGGCCGAGCTCGACAGCATCCGGACCACCAACAGCACGTCGGTGCCCAACGCCGTACTCGATCTGCCGTTGGGGTAGCGGGGCGTTACGCCGAGTCCTTCACCGCCGACCAGCCGCCGTCGACGACCAGGCTGGCGGCGGTGACGAACGACGCCTCGGACGACAGCAGGAACGCGACCGCCTGGGCCACCTCGTCCGGCTGGCCCAGGCGCTTCACAGCGGTTGCCTGGGCGCTGCGTTCGCGGGCCTCGGCGTCGACCCGGTCCCACATCGCCGTGACGACCGGGCCCGGGAGCACTGTGTTCACACGGATGTCGCGGCCGTACTCGACGGCGAGCTGGCGTCCGAGCGACACCAGTGCTCCCTTCGTCGCGGCGTACGCCGGATGACCGGGCAGTCCGGCGACGGCGTGCACCGAGGAGACCAGTACGACGGAGCCCGCGCCTGCGACGAGGTCGTCGTACAGCGTCTGGAAGCCGAGGAACGCCGCGGTCAGGTTGACGTCGAGCTGGCGTTGCCAGGACGGCTGGGGGAGTTCGTGGGCCGGTTTGACGTCGACGACGACAGCGTTGCTGACGAGGCCGTCGATCGGACCGAGCTCGTCGCGGCCGCGCGACCGTACCTCCGCCCAGGTGTCCGGCGAGGCGACATCACCGACCACGGTGATCGCCTTGCCCGGCAGCTCCGGGCAGGGCCGGATGTCGACCTGTACGACCTGCGCGCCCTCGGCCCGCGCCCGTTCGGCGCAGGCCGCGCCGATCCCCGACGCGGCCCCGGTCACCACGATCACCCGTCCAGCCAGTCGCACACGTGCCTCCTTGATCAGGTCCAGTCGACTTCGGTCGATTGCAGCCACGTCCAGCTGCGGTTGCGCCAGGCGGGCGACTGCCGGCCGAGACGGGCAGCGTAGTCGGGCCAGTCGACGGCGGTTCGGTGGGACCACGCCTTCTCGGCGAGCCCGGGGATGCGGGGGAGCAGCAGGAGTTCGAGATCGTCGGAGCTGGTGACCGTCTCGCACCAGATGGCGGCCTCGACGCCGGCGATCCGCTCCGGTGCGACGAGGTCGGCGGGATCCCAGGAGACGCCGTGCTCGATCGACACCGCGCCGTAGAACTCCAGGCCGAGGCGTTCGCGGGCCTTCTCCTGGTCGGGGTCCGCGGACGCGTCGGCGTGCGGGCGGTCGAAGTACAGCCAGGTGACCGGGGAGACGATCAGCTGCGCGCCCTGCTCGAGGGCCTTCGGGGCGTCGTACTTCGCCTTGCCGAGTGCTTCGACCAGGACCGGAAGGAGTTCCGTGGTGTCGCCCATCGCGTCGATGTCGAGGTCGAGCCAGAACTGCACGACGTCGGCCGGGTGGAGCCGCGCGCGGGCGATCTCCTGCCAGCCGACGACCCGCTTGCCGCGCTGCCGGACCAGCGCCGACGCCTTCTCGACGAACGCGGCGTGATCCTCGTCGGCCATGCCCCAGGTCTCGTCGCCGCCGATGTGTACGTATGCACTGCCGGGGAACTGCGGGACGACCGCGTCGAGTACCTCCTCGACGAAGGTCCACGTCTCGTCCCGCGCCGGGTCGAGCGTGCCGAGGTGCAGTTGGTCACCGTTGCCGAGGTCAACCGTCTTCGGGCCCGGCGGAGCGAGCTCCGGGTACGCCTTGAAGACGGCAGCGGTGTGACCGGGCATGTCGATCTCCGGTACGACGGTGACGTACCGGTCGGCGGCGTACGCGACGAGGCCGGCGAGCTCCGCCTGCGTGTAGTACCCGCCGGGGCGGTCGCCGATCGCGCCGGCCGCTCCGACCTCGGTGAGCGCCGGGCGGGACGGGACCTCGACGCGCCAGCCCTGGTCGTCGGTGAGGTGCAGGTGCAGGACGTTGAGCTTGTAGAGGTCGAGCATGTCGATGATCCGGCGTACCTCGTCGGGGCCGTGGAAGGTCCGGACGACGTCCAGCGACAGGCCGCGCCACGCGAAGCGCGGGCCGTCGACGATGCGCATGGCCGGGAGGAGCGCCGTACCGTCGTGGAGGTGCTCGGAGATGAGTTGCCGCAGCGAGGTCAGGCCGCGGTGGACCGCTTCCGGAGTCGGTCCCCAGACGCGGATGCCGTCGGCGGAGACCTCCACGCCGTGCCGCTCGTCGGTGTCCGGCGCACCGTCGGCGCGTAGGCCGGTGGCTGGTGGGACGCCGTCCACGGGGGCGAGTTCGACGGTGATCCCGGTATCGCCGCTCAGGGTGAGGCCGGTGTCGGCTTCGACCGCTTGGACGAAGCGGGCTACCGGGCCGGACAACTCCGGTGGGGCGGTGATGCCGGTGGTTGCGGTGAGCGTGAAGGTGCCGGTGCCGGGCGTGGTGGTCGCGGGTGCGGGGATCATCCCACGAGTCTGCGGCAATACAGGGCGTCCGGGGTACCACTTGAGCCGACTCGGGTCGTGAACGCGATGCCGGCGACGTACTCGTCGTCCGCGCACTGGCCCTTGTAGTTGCCGTTCGCGAAGTCACCGCCGGCCCCGCCGCGGTTGTCGCCGCGGTCGAACCAGACCGTCCGTCCGGTCGAACCCAGCGACGACGTCTGGGCGCAGACGATCGAGGAGACGCGGGCACCTCGCACGCTGTAGCCGATCGCGTACGACCCGGCGGCGCATTGGTATTTCGTGTACCCGGACGCCCAGTCGTCTGACACGTGGCTGTCGTCGCGCACCACCTCGTACGCCCCGGACCACGCCGGTCCGCCCGAGCGGCACAACCCGCGGTTGCCCGTGTGTGCGAGCCCGGCCAGCCGCAGTCCGTCCGGACAGGCGGCCTTTCGTGCGCCGTTGTCCCAGTCGCCGGCGGCGCGCATTCGCAACGACTCGACGAAGTCTCCGCGGTCCGGGCTGAGCATCTTCCACACCGTCGTCGCCGCGACCGGACCGGTCTTGCTCGGCGCGTTCATCACCCGCGTCCACGCGGACGCGCGCCAGTCGTTGCCGTCGTACAGCCCGATCCGCTTGCCGTTGACGTCCCACGCGAGGAGCGCCCAGCCGTTGTCCGGGCCGGTCAGGTTGTGCCAGCCGACCGCCGGCCAGTACGCGAAGTCGGCGTCGGTCCGGATCAGCTGGTCGACGAAATGCTCCCACCACGCCCGCTGTAACGTCCCGGTCTCGTCGCGCCCGATACCGAACTCGCTGATCCACAACGGCGCGGTGAAATGCCCTTCCTCGCCGGTGACGAAGAACGCCTGCCGGTTGAGCTCGCTGATCAGCTCCTCGGGCGACAGGTCGCGGTACCGCGGGTCGTGCGTCTCACCGGTCCCGGTCGCGCCGCTGTGCCGCGGGCCGGTGTAGTCGTAGAAGTGCGCGGAGTACACGAGCTTGTCCGAGGCAACCAACGTGTGGGACAGGTACCGCGCCGGCGTCAGCGTCGGACGGTCGTGCGGCAGTCCGTCGGCCGGGATGCCGGTCCAGTTGATGCCTTCGACAACGATCAGCAGGTTCGGGTTCGCCTCGGTGAGGATCCGGTCGCCGAGGTGCTGCGAGGCGGCGAACCAGTCGTGGGTGTCGCCGAGCCCCCAGTTCGGGTCGTCGAGGAGATCCCGCCGTACCTCGTTGTAGAGATCGGCGCCGACCACGCGCGGGTTGTTCTTGTAGCGGTTCACCATGAACAGCCAGTCGTTCTCCCACGTCTCGGTGGACTGGCTCGCGTTCCACCGCTCGTTGCCGTCGAGCCCGCAGCACCAGCGGGTGGTGTTGGTGTGGTTGTTCAGGATGACGGCGAACCCGGCCGCGGTCAGCTGCCGCACGACCACGTCGTACACCTCGAGCGGCGTCTTCCCCGCCAGCTCCGGGTTGGCCGCGACGTCGGCGGCCGGGACCGGCGTACTGTCGTGAATCATCTCGTTGGAGAACTGCAACCGCACACTGTTCAAACCGAGTTCGGCGAAGCCCGCGATGATGTCCCCGATCGCCGCCCGATCCAGCCCGAGCGGCATCCGATGACTGTTCTCCCCGGCGTGATGATTGGCGTCGTTGCTCTGGTCCCCGGACCCGTTCCAGGTCCCACTGGCCCCATGCCAGTTGGCCGACTTCAACCTGAACCGATTGCCGTCGGCATCAACGATGTACCGCCCACGAGTACTCAACGGCGCCGTCCACCCAGCCACCAAAAGCTGTGGGGCAGCAGCACGAGCCGGGACGACGGGGGCGATCAACGCCAAGAGCAGGACGATGACAGCAGACGGGGCGATTCTGCGCATGCTCCGATCGTCCCGCGTGCACGGCCCCACCGCGCCCAGCGACGGCGCGTCGCCTGCCTGGACTTCCTGCCGCACGATGACAACACTTTCGCCGTGGGCTCCGTATGTATCGGTGACAGCGCGAGCAAAGGAGCCGGATGGCAACACGGGACGACGAGTTCAGCGCGTACGTCGCGCAGCGCCGGACGCACCTGCGACGGATCGCGTACCTGGTGTGCGGCGACGTACACCAGGCCGAGGATCTCGTCCAGACCGCGCTGATGAAGTTGTACGTCGCCTGGAACCGGGTGCAGCGGTCCGGGAACGTCGACGCGTACGTCCGCCGGATCCTGGTGAACTCCGGGATCGACGAGAGCCGTCGCCCCTGGCGCCGGGAGGCCCCGGGCCTGGACGGTCTGGATCAGCCCGTTGCCGACGAGGGGATCGCCGACGAGGACCGGCGGGCGCTGATGGCGGCGCTCGGTGAGCTACCGGCCGGCCAGCGCCGCGTCGTGGTCCTGCGGTATTTCGCCGGTCTCACCATCGAGGAGACCGCCGCCGACCTGGACTGCAGTACCGGCACCGTGAAGAGCCAAGGTTCCCGTGCGCTCGCCCGTCTGAACGAGTTGCTGACCGCCCAGTTCCGGGCGCTAGGAGGACACCGATGATCGACGAGAAGACCCTGCAGGAACGGCTGGCCGACGCCGCGACCGCACAGGACGGGCTGTTGCCTCGGGCGCCGGCCGAGGACCTGGCTGCCGGCCGCCGCCGGCTGCGCGTCCGTCAGGCGCTGACCGGAGTCTCGGCCACCGTCGCGGTCGTGGCGGTGGGGGTGGCCGGCTTCTCCTGGCTGCCGAGGACCGGGAGCCAGGTGGCCGGTCGGGAGCAGACGAGCACACCGCCAACGACACCACCGACCGAAGCTCAGCGCGCCGAGATGCTGCGCCGGGCACAGGTGTTCGAGGCACACCGCCCGGCCGGTGAGCTGACGACGGCGCGGTTCCTGAACCTCGTTCGGACGAGCGCCGTGGAAAACGGGATCAAGGATCCGGAACACGTCGTCGGCCGGTTCGCGCCGGGCGGAGCGACGGTCGAGCTCACCAACTACGGCACCGCCCGCACGGGCGCTTGTTCCGAACTGCTGCACATGCCCAGCTGTACTTCGGTCGAGCTCGCCGACAGCGGCCGCGGCGACTACGCCGAAGGGCGCAACGGGACGAAGTACGTTCGAACGGTGCGCTACGTGCGCCCGGTGGGAAGCGAGATCGTCATCCGCGTGACCTACCCCACCCAGCCGTCGGTGACGACCGAGCCGACGCGAGCGGTGGTCCTCGGGCTGGCCGCAGATCCGCTGTTCAGCTCGCCGGCCCGCTGAGCTACGTGTGCCGGTGCCGGGCCGCCAGGTCTTTCAGGTAGTGGGCGCTGGCCTTGGGAGTGCGTTGTTGGGTCTCGTAGTCGACTCGGACGATGCCGAAGCGTTTCTCGTAGCCGTACGACCATTCGAAGTTGTCGAGGAGGGACCAGGCGAGGTAGCCGCGGATGTCGGCGCCTTGGGCTATGGCGTTGGAGACGGCGGTCAGGTGGGAGGTGAAGTACGCCGTGCGGTCGGGGTCGTCGACGGAGCCGGAGGCGTCGGGGGTGTCGGTGAAGGCCGAGCCGTTCTCGGTGATGACCAGGGGGAGGCCGGGGTAGTCGTGGGCGATGCCGACGAGGAGGTCGGTGAAGCCTTCGGGGACTATCTCCCAGTCCATGGCGGTGCGGGGTTTGCCGAGTGGAAGGGCGCGGACGACCGGGTTGCCGTCGGCATCGGAGGTGGCGCCGTTCTCGGCGTAGCCGGTGAACTTCTGGCTGAAGTAGTAGTTCACGCCGAGGACGTCGATGGGGGCGGAGATGATCTCGAGGTCGCCGTCCTGGATCGGGAGTTCGACGCCTTCGCGGGCCAGGTCCGCCACGACGTCGGCGGGGTAGTGACCGTGGACGAGCGGGTCGAGGTACAGGCGGCGGCCCATCCCGTCGGCGCGGCGGGCGGCGTCGACGTCGGGAGCCGCGTCGGAGGCGGGGTACGCCGTGGCGACGTTGAGCGTGATGCCGATGCCGAGTTTGCGCGGGGACGCCTCGCGCATCGCCTGAGTGGCGAGGCCGTGGCCGAGGAGGAGGTGATGTACGGCGGACAGCGCCGCCGGGTACTCGCGCCGCCCGGGGGCGTGGACGCCGTACGCGTACCCGAGCATCGCCGAGCACCACGGCTCGTTCAGCGTGGTCCACGTGTCGACCCGGTCCTTCAACGCGTCGAACACCAGCATCGCGTACTCCGCGAACCGGTACGCCGTGTCCCGGACCGGCCAGCCGCCCGCGTCCTCCAGCTCCTGCGGGAGGTCCCAGTGGTACAGCGTCACCCACGGGTCGATGCCCTGGGCAAGCAGTTCGTCGACGAGCCGGTCGTAGAAGCCGATGCCGGCCGGGTTGACCGGGCCCTTGCCGCGCGGCTGGACCCGCGGCCAGGCGACCGAGAACCGGTACGTGTCCAGGCCGAGGTCCTTGATCAGGGCAACGTCTTCGGGCATCCGGTGGTAGTGGTCGCAGGCGACGTCGCCGGTGTCGGCGTTGTCGATCGCGCCCGGTACCTCGCAGAACGTGTCCCAGATGGAGGGGGTGCGGCCGTCCTCGTGGACCGCGCCTTCGATCTGGTAGGCGGAGGTGGCGACGCCCCAGCGGAAGGTCTTCGGGAAGATCATGGGTGCCTTTCTAGGCCGTCCGGCCGGGGAGCCAGCAGGCGACCGAGCGGGTGGGGTCGTTGCGGGAGACTTCGAGGACAGGCATGTCCTCGGAGCAGCGGTCGAAGGCTTGTGGACAACGGGGATGGAACGAGCACCCGGAAGGCATTCCCCGCAGATCAGGCGGCGAGCCCGGGATTCCGGCGAGTTCCCGGCGGGCGCCGCGCAGGGCGGGAAACGAGCGCAGGAGACCTTCGCTGTACGGGTGCAGCGAGTCGCGGTACAGGTCCGCGGAGCGGGCTTCCTCGACGATGCGGCCGCCGTACATGATCGCGATCCGGTCCGAGAACTCGACCAGCAGCGAGAGGTCGTGGGTGATGAACAGGACCGAGAAGCCGAGGCGTTCGCGGAGTTCGACGAGCTGGGCGAGGATCTGGCGTTGCATGACGACGTCGAGCGCGGTGGTCGGTTCGTCCATGATCACGATCTGCGGCTCGAGGACGAGCGCCATCCCGATCATCACCCGCTGCCGCATGCCGCCGGACAGCTGGTGCGGGTACGCGTCCATCCGGTCCGCGGAGATGCCGACGAGTTTGAGCATGTCCTGCGCGCGGGCGGTCCGGGCCGGTGCGGACAGCCCGGGTTCGTGCGCCTTGATCACGTCGAGCATCTGGGTGGAGACCTTGTGCACCGGGTTCAGCGAGTTCATCGCGCCCTGGAACACGATCGACGTCTCCGCCCAGCGGAACCTGCGCAGTTCGGCGTCGGTCAGCGCCATCACGTCGTACGGATCGCCGCCCGGCGGGTGGTAGATCACCGACCCGCCGCTGATCACGCCGGGCGGCGGCAGCAGCCGGGTCACGCCGTACGCCAGCGTCGACTTCCCGCTGCCGCTCTCGCCGGCGAGCCCGAGTACTTCGCCGCGGTGCAACGTGAGCGTCACGTCGCGCACGGCCTGCACCGCCTCCGAACCCAGGCCGTAGTCGACGTGGAAGTTCTTGATCTCCAGTACGGGCGTCTTCACGCGACCTCCTCCTCACGCCGCCGTACGACGGGGGGTCACCGGTTCCTGCGACGAGAGCACCGGCGTGAACCCGACCCGCATCCGTACCGACCGGCCGTCCTTGGTCTTCACGCGGGTGTGACCGCTGGAGCGCAATCGCGGGCTGACGAACTCGTCGATGCCGAAGTTGACCAGCGACAGCGCAGTGCCCAGCACGGCGATCGCGAGCCCCGCCGGGACGAACCACCACCACGCGCCCTGCGCCAGCGCCTGCTGCGACTGCGCCCAGAACAGGATCGTCCCCCAGTTCCACTCGGAGATCGTCGAGATGCCGATGAACGCCAGCGTGATCTCGGACATCACCGCGAAGATCACCGTGCCGACGAATCCGGACGCGATGATCGCGGTCAGGTTCGGCATGATCTCGAACGTGATCAGCCGCCAGGTGCTCTCACCGGTCGCCCGCGCCGCCTCCACGTAGTCCCGCCGGCGCAGCGACAACGTCTGCGCGCGCAGTACCCGCGCACCCCACGCCCAGGACGTGAACCCGATGACCAGGGCAACCATCAGGTCGCCGGCCGATGGGATGGTCGAGGCAACGATGATGATCAGCGGCAGCGCCGGAATCACCAGGAAGACGTTGGACAACGCGGAGAGCCCGTCGTCCGCGGCACCGCCGAGGAAGCCCGCGCTGACCCCGATCAGGATCGACAGCGTGGTCGCGACGAGTCCGGCCAGCAGCCCGACGAACATCACGCCGCGGGTCCCGACCAGCACCTGGCTGAAGATGTCCTGCCCGAGGTGCGTGGTGCCGAACCAGTGCCTGCCGGACGGCGCCTGGATCAGGTCGCTGCTTCGGGCCGACGGGTCGTACGGCGCGATCCACGGGCCGATGATCGCGATCAGGCAGAAGAACGCGAGGACGACGAGACCGGTCGCGGCCTTCGGGTTCGCGACGAACCGCAGTCGCCGCCGCTTGGCCGGAGCCGCGGTCGTGGGTGTCACCGCGGTGATGGTGGCGGTCATCAGCCCTCCTTCCGGGTGCGCGGGTCGAGGAGCAGGTACGCGACGTCGGCGAGCAGGTTCGCGACCAGGACGGACAACGTGATCACCAGGAACACGCCCTGCATCAACGGGTAGTCCTTCGCGCCGACCGCCTGGAACAGGTTGTAGCCGATGCCTGGATACGAGAACACGATCTCCACGAGCAGCGTCCCGCCGACGATGAAGCCGAGCGACAACGCGAACCCGGAAACGTTCGGCAACAACGCGTTCCGGGCCGCGTAGCTCACCATCACCCGGCGCTCCGGCAGACCCTTGGCATGGGCGACGGTGATGTAGTCCTCGGACGCGACCGTCACCATCATGTTCCGCATGGTCAGGATCCAGCCGCTGACCGACGAGATCAGGATCGTCGCCGCCGGCAGCAGACTGTGCTGTACGGCGCTGCCGATGAAGCCGGAGCTCCACGACGGCACCAGGCCCGGCTCGTACCCGCCGGACGACGGGAAGAAGCTGTCCGGCCCGGCGAACAGCGCGATCGCCAGCAGCCCGAGCCAGAAGTACGGGATCGACGACAGGAAGGTTGTCACCGGCAACAACCCGTCCATGATCGAGCCGCGCCGCCAGCCCGCGATCACGCCCAGCGACGTACCGATCAGGAAGCTGGCGAATGTCGTGATGCCGACCAGCGCGATCGTCCACGGAAGGCTCTGCCGGAGGATTTCCGAAACCGGTGTCGGGAAGAACGTGAACGACAGCCCGAGGTCGCCGTGGAAGACCTGCTTCCAGTAGTCGAGGTACTGGCTCCACAGCGACGCGTTCTTGTCCAGGCCGAACAGCACGTACAGCGACTGGATCGCGTCGGTGCTCAGCTGGCCCTGGAACTTGTTGATCAGCGACGTCACCGGATCGCCCGGGATCAGCCGCGGGATGAAGAAGTTGATGGTCAGCGCCGCCCACGCCGTGAAGACGTAGAACGCCAACCGCTGCAGGAGGAACTTCACGTCGCCGCACCTTCCTCGTACAGCCAGCACGCGGCCCAATGACCGGCAGCCGGCAGTTCGAAGCGCGGCGGGAGGTCGGTCGCGCACTTCGGCATCGCGTGCACGCAGCGTGGGTTGAACCGGCAGCCGCCCGGCGGCGCGATCAGGCTCGGCGGTTCCCCGCCGGCCTGGTCCTCCGGCGTGCTCAGCTGCCCGAGCCGGTCCGGATCCGGTGCGCTCTCGATCAGCAGCCGCGTGTACGGGTGCGCCGGGTGCTGGGTGACCGTCTCGGAGTCGCCGCCCTCGACCATCCGGCCGGCGTACATCACCAGCGTCTCGTCGGCGAAGTACCGCGCGGACGCGATGTCGTGGGTGATGTAGAGGATCGCCAGGTCGAGCCGTTCCTTCAGGTCCCGGAGCAGGTTCAGTACGCCGAGCCGGATCGACACGTCGAGCATCGACACCGGCTCGTCCGCGAGCAGCGCCTCGGGGTCGGCGCCCAGCGCGCGGGCGATCGACACCCGCTGCCGCTGGCCGCCGGACAACTCGTGCGGAAACTTGTCGAGGTACCGCTCCGGGGGAGTCAGCTGGACCTGCTCCAGCAGCGCCCGCAGATTCTCCTCGAGGTCACCCGCCCGGCCGTGGATCCGCAGCGACCGGGTCAGGTGGTACCGCACGGTGTGCGTCGGGTTCAGCGAGGCGAACGGGTCCTGGAAGATCATCTGCACCTTGCGGGCGTACGCCCGGAACTTCCGGCCGCCGCGGACCGTGACCGGTTCGCCGTGCAGCCGGATGTCCCCGGCGGTCCGCCCGTACAGCTGGGCGAGCAGCCGCGCGACGGTCGACTTGCCCGAACCGGACTCGCCGACCAGCGCGGTCACCCGCCCGCGGCGGAGCGTGAGCTGGACGTCGTCGACCGCATGCACCGCCTTGTGCTCGCGGCTGAGCAGGTCGCGCACGCCCCGCCGTACCGGGAAGTGCTTGGTGAGGCCGTCGGCTTCCAGCACGACCTCGGTCTCGGTGACCGTCATTGGCTGCCGGCCGGCTTCAGGTTCAGGATGATCTGCAGCGCGTTCTGCTGGGTCGGCTGCGCCGGCCCGTACTGGTTCTGCTCGTCGGGCCAGCCGACCCAGTTCTTGGTGCTGTACAAACCGCCGACGTTGGACGCCGAGGTGGGAATGATCGGCATCTGCTCGACCATGATCTTCTGCAGGGTGTTCAGTGCGGCGGTCCGGGTCGCGTCGTCCGCGGCGTTCGCGTACTGGTCCAGAGCCTTGGTCGCCTCCGGGCTGTTGAACCGCCCGTAGTTGCCGCTCACGCCGCCCTTGCCGACCGGCTTCAGGATCTTGCCGTCCATGATGTTCTGGTAGATGTCGTACGGCGTCGCGCCGCCGTTCGTCCAGTGCATCGCGGCGTCGAAGTTGCCGGTGTCGATGTTCTTCGTCCAGGCGTCCTGGTTGGCCTTGTCGACGGTCGCCTTGATGCCGATCGTGGACAGGTTGTCCTTGATGATCTCCAGGTCGGTGATGTAGTCGGACCAGCCGGCCGGGTCGGTCAGCGTGATCGTCACCGGCTTGCCGGTCGGGTCCTTGAGCGTGTCGCCGTCGAGCTTGAAGCCCGCGTCGGTGAGCTCCTTCTTCGCGCCGTCGACGTCGACCGCGTGGTTCTTGCCCTTGAACTCCGGCGCGATGAACGGCTCACCGGCCGGCGTCGGGATACCGGTCATCGACTCGACCTTCGGGTAGAAGTACCCGGCCTCACCCTGGTTGAAGATGTCGTCGCGGTTGATCACCAGGTTCATCGCGCGGCGCAGTGCCGGGTTGTCGAAGGGCTTGCGGGTGGTGTTGATCCACAGGCCGTGGATGCCGAGGTTCGCCGGGAACCAGAGCTTGTGGTTCTTCGGGTCCTTGTCCTGGTAGACGGCCTTCACGTTCGGGACGAACACGAAGCTCCACTCCGACGAGCCGTTCGCCAGCGCGGTGGTCTGCGCGTTGTTGTCGTTGTACGACGTGTACCGCAGCTCCTTGACCTTCGGGAGGTCCTGCCAGTACGAGTCCCGCAGCGTCAGCGTGGTGGTCTGCGGCGTGAACGACTTGACCGTGTACGGGCCGGTGCCGATCGCGTTCTTCAGGGTGTCCTGGGTCGGGTCCGCGATCGTCGACCACTGGTGCTTCGGGACCACGAACACGGTCAGGATCTTGTTCTGATTGGTGAACTGCGACCGGGCGAAGGTCAGGTCCACCTTGTTGCCGGAGGCGGTGATCGTGCCGTACGGGATCGCGTCGGTGTTCAGCGCGTCGTGGTCCTTGCGCAGCTGGAACGAGTAGGCGACGTCGTCCGCGGTCAGCGGCTTGCCGTCGGACCACTTCACGCCGTCGCGGATCGTGAACGACAGCTTGGTGTAGTTGGCGTCCCACTTCCACTCGGTCGCCAGCCACGGCTTGCCGGGCTCGGTCGGCTTGATCCCGTTGATCATCACCAGCGGTTCGTAGATCATCCAGCGGTACCCGAGCGAGGCGCCCGCGGAGGAGCCGAGGAACGGGTTGTTGTTCTCGGTCTGCGGACCGTTCGGCATGCCGATGTTCAGTACGGTCGCGCCGCTGCCCGAACTGCTGCCGGCGGCCTTCCCGTCCCCGTTACTGCAGGCAGCCAGGGTGGCTGCCGCGAGCAGGCCTGTGGCGGCCAGCGCGACGAAACGTCGTGCTCGCATCGGTTCCTCCTGTGTTTCGTTGGCGGATGGCCCACCCTGAGCCGGTGGGCCAGTGCATAGTGGCGTGAAAGCGCTCTCATGGGAAGAGCTCATGCCGTTCGAGACAGGTACGCCGACGGCGGAGCAGGGGCAGCTGCCCCGCCGCCGGGGCTTCTAGTGGGACCTGGCCGGGGATTGGTTCAGCGGGGCGGTTGAACTGCGGACGATCAGCGTCGTCGGCAGTACTTGCGGGTCGTCCGGCAGCGGCGTGCCGCCGAAGTACCCCATCAGCATCCGCGCCGCGGCCTGGCCCATCTGGCGCATCGGCTGATGCACCGTGGTCAGCGGCGGCTCGGTGTGGACGGCGTACGGGATGTCGTCGAAGCCGACGATGGAGACGTCGCCCGGCACGTTCCGCCCGGTCTCCCGGACCGCCTGGATCGCGCCGCCGGCGGACAGGTCGTTGTGCGCGAAGACCGCGTCGAACTCGAGCCGTTCGTCGAGGGTCTGCCGGACGCCGCGGCGCCCGCTCTCGTAGGTGAAGTCGCCTTCGTGCACGAGTCTCGGGTCGAGCTCGATCCCGGCCGCCGCGTAGGTGTCGCGGAAACCGTCCAGGCGTTCGCGGGTACAGCCGAAGCGTTCGACGCCGGTGATCACCAGCGGCCGGCGGCGGCCGAGCTCCAGCAGGTGCCGGGCGGCCGACTCGCCGCCCGCGTAGTTGGTGGTGGCAACGGACGGGAACTGCGGCCGGTGGTCGCGGTCGTCGATCAGGACCACCGGCAGGCCGCGGGCGTGCAGTTGCTCGATGTACGTCAGCGTGCCCTCCGGCTCGATCACCAGCAGGCCGTCGAAGGACTGCGACGACACCTGGGACGCGAACTGCTGCATGGACTCGGCGCCCCGGTTGACGGTGAACAGCAGCAGCCCGTAGCCCTCGCTCTCGACCACGTCGACGACGCCCTGCAGGACCTCGCCCATCCACGGCCAGGTCAGCGACGGCACCAGCATCCCGACGATCCGGGTCCGGCCGCGGGCCAGCCCGACGGCGCGGGCGCTCGGTACGTACCCGAGCTCCTCGATCACCTGCCGGACGCGTTCGGCGGTCCGCAGGTCCAGCTCGCCCTTGCCGTTCAGGACGCGCGACACGGTGGTCTTGCTGACGCCGGCACGGCGCGCGACATCGGCGATCGTGATCGACACGCTGACTCCCCTCGGGCGGTCGGGGTGAACTGGCCGGAACCGGTTGCGGAAGCGGTTCCGTAGATACAAGCCGAGTGGGGAAGGGGTCGTCAATCACGGAGCGGTAACGAATCGCGTCTTAGTTCACAACCTGGAGAAAGGGGGATCTTCCGCCGCCGGGGGTGACGTGATGAACTCGGGGACGAGCGGCCTGCGCGGGGCCGGCTGTGTCGATCACGGTGTGAGGTCGAGGATGGAAGTACGCCGGACAACGGTGCGCGACATGCGCCGGTCCAACCGCTCGGTGATCCTCACCAGCATCTACCGCGAGGGCCCGCTGAGCCGCCAGGAACTGACCGTCCGGACCTCGCTGAGCGCCGCCAGCGTCAGCAACCTGGTCGCGGAGCTGATCGCCGAGGGTGTGGTCGAGGAGGCCGGTTCGGTCGAGTCCGAGGGCGGCCGGCCGCGGGTGCTGCTGCGGGTGGCGCCGGCCTTCCGGTACGTCGTCGGCGCCGAGGTTGGGGAGACCCGGGTCCGGGTGGAGCTGTTCGACCTGGCGATGAACGTGCTGGCCCGGGCCGACCACCCGATCAGCTCGCCGACGCCCGAGGAGGTCGTGAAGCACGTCCTGGAAGGGCTTTCGACGGTGATCGCGACGTCCGGCGTCCGGTCCGCGCAGGTGCTCGGGCTCGGTGTCGCGGTCTCCGGCGTGGTCGAGGACAACGCGGTCGTCGACGCGCAGACGCTCGGTTGGGACGCCGTACCGCTCGCCGCGATGCTTGCCGAGGGCACCGACATACCGGTGCACCTGGACAACGGCGCGAACATGCTGGGGCAGGCGGAGATGTGGTTCGGC
The DNA here is from genome assembly GCF_054189145.1 of Kribbella sp. WER1. NCBI lineage: Bacteria > Bacillati > Actinomycetota > Actinomycetes > Propionibacteriales > Kribbellaceae > Kribbella > Kribbella sp. WER1. Next base: position 6,652,885 of record NZ_CM135186.1, read on the forward strand.
GCGGGCCGTGGCGCGACCGACGCGGTCGTCGCGCTGGTCGGGTCCGGCGTCGGATCGGCCTTGGTGGCAGGCGGATCCAGCTACCGCGGCGCGCGCAGCAGTGCGGGCGAATGGGGCCACATGACGATCGTGTACGGCGGCCGGCAGTGCCGCTGCGGTGCCCTCGGCTGCCTCGAGGCGTACGTCGGCGCCGAGGGCGTGCTGGACCGGTACCGGCTCGCCGGCGGGATCGTCGAGACCGACGAGGAGACCGCGTTCGTCGAACTGCTGGAGTCCGGGAAGGAGCCCGCGGCAACCGTTGTGGCGGACACGATCGGCTACCTGGCGGCCGGATTCGCGAACCTGGTGAACCTGGTCAACCCCGAGCGGATCGTGCTCGGCGGCTGGGCCGGGCTGCTGCTGGGGGAGAAGTACCTGGACGAGCTGCGGGCCGAGGCCGCGAAGCACGCGCTCCGGCGGCCGTACGCGCAGGTCGAGATCGTGCTCTGCGAACTGGGCCGCGACGCCGTGGCTCTCGGCGCCGCGACCCTCCCCGTAGTACGCCTCCTCCGTGACGGTGGCGTGCTTTCCGGAAACTAATCGCCGTATTGCGACGAATAGTTTCCGCTCAGACCGTCCACTTCTGGTTGGCCCCGCCGGTGCAGGTCCAGATCTGGGTCGGGGTGGCGTTCGCGGAATTGTTGCCGGTGACATCGAGGCACTTGTTCGCCTTCGGGTTCACCAGATCGTGCCCGGAGCTGTAAACCCATTGCTGGGCGGCGTTTCCGTTACAGGTTGCCAGTTGCACTCTGGTGCCGTCGGCAACTCCGGCGTTCGCGACGTCGAGGCACTTGCCGAGGGCCCGGATCGTGCCGTCGCCCGGGCGGGACCACTGCTGGGCGATCGTCGTGTTGCAGTCGTACAGCTGGACCGTCGTACCGTCGGCGGCGTTCGCGCCGGCGACGTCGAGGCACTTGCCGGCCAGGCCGGTGATCTGCGAACCGCCGCCGCCGGAGCTGCCGAGCGTGGTGACGCGGACGTAGTCGACGGTCATGGTCTGCGGCATCTGTGTGCTGCCGTCCGGGTAGCCCGGCCAGTACCCGCCGACCGCGAGGTTCAGGATCATGAAGAACGGGTGGTTGAAGACCCACTGGTTGCCGTTCAGGTCGGCCGGCGTACGGCGCTGGTACTGCACGCCGTCGACGTACCAGGTGATCGAGTCCGGCGCCCAGTCGACCGCGAACGTGTGGAAGTCGTCGGCGAACGACCAGCCGTTCGGATGGTTGTACGCGGCACCGATCCCGCCGGCGCCGGAGTACCCCGGACCGTGGATCGTGCCGTGCACGGTGGCCGGCTCCTTGCCGATGTTCTCCATGATGTCGATCTCGCCGTCGTTCGGCCAGTTGCCGCCGCCGAGCATCCAGAACGCCGGCCAGATCCCCTGTCCGCGGGGGATCTTGATCCGGGCCTCGAACCGGCCGTACGTCTGGGTGAACGTCTGCGCGGTGAGCAGCCGGGCCGAGGTGTACTGGCACGGGCCGTAGTGGCACTGGTAGCCGCCGTTCTCCTGCCGGGCGGTGATCACCAGGTTGCCGTTGCCGTCCAGCGCGGAGTTGTTGCGGCTGTCGGTGTAGTACTCGCGTTCGTCGTTGCCCCAGCCGTTGCCGCCGATGTCGTACCGCCACTTGGCGGGATCGGGGGCCTGGCCGGCCGGGCCGTCGAAGTTGTCCTCCCAGACCGTCGCCGTCTGGGCGGCGGACGCCTGCTGATGGCCGGAGGCGGCCGGTTGGAGGAGGGCGGTGCCGACTGCGACGGCACCGATCGCGACGAGCGCGAGCATCCGGGGACGCTTCATGAGTACCTCATTTCCGGGGGCGTCTGAATGAGGGTGTATGTGCGCCGCAGCGTGCCGTGAGAACGCTCCCACGTCAAGCCCTGGACTAATTCAACGACTTGAAAAAAGTCTCCGCGCGCCGTTGACACGGCTGCTCACCGATGGTTGTCTCGTGGTGACAACCAGTTGCGGCGCGGGCAGACGCCGTCCATGAACCCCCTTGAAACAAGGGAGAACCGCCCCCATGAAACGCTTCCTGCCGCCGGTCGTCGCTGCGCTCTGCGTGGCTGCCGCCGGCCTCGGCGTCGGAACCGCCGCACCGGCCCAGGCCGCCGGCGAACAGGTCAACGTCTGGCTCACCACCACCAACGACTCGGGCGGCCGCTCGGTGACCCGCGGACTGCAGCAGCAGACCCCGGTGAACTTCGGCCCGGCCGGCGGTTCCGCGGACCAGACCGTCACGATCAACGAGAACACGACGTACCAGTCCTTCGAGGGCGGCGGCGCGTCGTTCGCGGACAGCTCCGCGTGGCTGCTGAACAGCAGTGGCGTGATCTCGGCCGCGACCCGCGACCAGGTGATGAAGGACCTGTTCGACCCGGTGAACGGGATCGGCCTGTCCTTCGTCCGGAACCCGATGGGCGCGTCCGACCTCGCCCGGTTCAACTACTCCTACGACGACACGTGCTGCGACCTGAACGACTTCAGCATCCAGCACGACCTGGCGGACGTCGTACCGCTGACCAAACAGGCACGGGCGTTGAACCCGAACCTGAAGGTGATGGGGTCGCCGTGGAGTGCGCCGGCGTGGATGAAGGACAACAACGACTTCGTGCACCGCGGGTGGCTGAAGTGGGAGTACGCGCCGATGTACGCGCAGTACTTCGTGAAGTACCTGCAGCAGAACGAGGCCCAGGGCAACCACATCGACTACGTCTCGGTGCAGAACGAGCCCACCTGCTGCGGAACCGACAGCACCGGGTACGCGTCGATGAACTGGAACGGGTCGGGGCTGCTCGAGTTCACCAAGAACAACCTGCTGCCCGCGCTGCACGCCGCCGGGCTGACCACGAAGGTGCTGATCCTCGACTACAACTGGGGCAACTACAACGACCTCGGCTCGGTGCCTCTTGCCGATGCTGCTCTGCGCAACGATCCGAACTTCGGGGGGATCGCCTGGCACGGATACGGCGGCGATGTCAGCCTGCAGACCCAGATCCACAACCAGTACCCGTCGGTGAACGCGTACATGACCGAGCACTCGGGCGGCACCTGGATCGGGAACCAGCAGACCGAGGACATGAACAACCTGATCGACTACACCCGCAACTGGGACAAGTCATGGGTCAAGTGGGGCATCGCCTTGGACGAGAACCACCTGCCGTACGTCGGTGCCGGGTGCAACGTGTGCACCGGGCTCGTCACCGTGCACCGGAACGACGCCCAGCGCGGGCAGGTCACCAAGACGATCGAGTACTACACGATGGGCCACCTGACGAAGTTCGTGAAGCCCGGGGCGTTGCGGATCGACTCCACCGCGAACAACTCGGTGAAGAACGTCGCGTGGAAGAACCCGGACGGCTCGAAGGCCCTGATCGCGTACAACACCACGGGCAGCTCGCAGTCGGTGCGGGTGAACTGGGGCTCGCAGTCCTTCGTCTACACGCTGCCGACGCAGACGTCGGCGACGTTCACCTGGTCCGGCTCGCAGAGCACCGGCGGCGCCGGCCAGATCACCGGGCTGGCCGGAAAGTGCATGGACGTCGCCGGTGCGAGCAGCGCGGACGGTACGGCGGTCCAGCTGTACGACTGCAACGGTACGACGGCCCAGCAGTGGCAGCGCCCTGGCGACGGAACCGTGCGGGCGCTGGGCAAGTGCCTCGACGTATCGAGCGGCTCCGTGGCGAACGGCGCCCGGGTGCAGCTGTACTCGTGCAACGGATCGGCCGCCCAGCAATGGACCTACACGAGCGGGAGAGATCTGGTGAACCCACAGGCAAACAAGTGCCTCGACGTCACCGGCAACGTCTCCACCAACAGCACGCCCCTCCAACTGTGGACCTGCACCGGCGCAGCCAACCAGAAGTGGACGGTGTCCTGACGCGGCATCGCGGGTGATTTGACCCTCCGGTTACCGGAGGGTGGAAGCTTGTCGCATGACGGCGACGGTGACGGTGGGTGAGTTCTCGCGACTCACCCACCTGAGTGTGAAGACCCTGCACCACTACCACGAGATCGGGCTGCTGGCGCCGGTCTCGGTGGATGCTTCGTCGGGGTATCGGCGGTACGGGACCGGGCAGGTGGATACGGCGCTGCTGATTCGCCGGCTGCGCGAACTGCGGATGCCGTTGGCGGATGTGCGTTCCGTCGTCGAGGCGGGGGACGGCGCGGCTCGTGAGGAGACGCTCCGTACCCACCTCGAGCGGATGGAGCAGGAGCTCGCGCACACCCGCGACGTCGTCGCCTCGCTCCGGGAGCTGCTCACCCCGGGGCGGCCGGTGCTCGACGTGACCTACCGGTTCGTCCCGCCGTTCCGGGCGTACGGCGTCCGCGGTCAGGTGCTCCGCTCGGAGATCGGGCCGTGGTGCGAGTTCGCCTACGGCCGGCTCGGCGCGGTCACGGCCGGGATCCACGGGTCGTCCGGCGCGACGTACAGCGACGAGTTCTTCACCGAGGACGAGGGCGAGGTGGTCGCGTTCCACCCGGTCCCGCTCGACCAGCCGGCGGCCGACGGCGTCGAGCTCGTCGACCTGCCCGGTGGGTACTTCGCGATCGCCGTCCACGCGGGCCACATGACCGACTTCGACCGCACGTACGGCGCCCTCGGCAGCCACGTCGCGGAGTACTGCGAGGTCGCGCCGGGCCCGATCCGCGAGCTGTATCCGATCGGCCCCGGGGACACCCCCGACCCGGCCGACTACCGCACCGATGTCTGCTGGCCGATCCAGCGGATCCCTGTCCTGAAAGGCTGAACCACCATGTCGATCACCCTCGAGAACATCGCCGTCGACTGCACGGACGCGAAGATGCTGGCCACCTTCTGGGCCGCCGTGCTGTCGACCGAAGTAGATGCCGAGGCCAACGAGTTCTACGCCACCGTGAACCGCGCCGCGACCGGCCCGACGCTGATGTTCCTGCAGGTCCCGGAGCCGCGCACCGGCAAGAACCGCCTGCACCTCGACCTCGCCACCGCCGACTGGCCGGCCGAGGTCGATCGCCTCGTCGGCCTCGGCGCCAAGCGCCTCGACGAGCACAACGAATACGGCACCCACTGGATCACGCTGGCCGACCCGGAGGGCAACGTCTTCGACCTCGCCGAGCACGCTCAGGGAGCGTGACCGAAGACCGCGCCGAACGCCTCCCGGAAGAGCTCCGCCAGGTCAGCCTCGCCGTCACCGGCGGCCCAGCGGAGTAGGGCGGTGTGGGTTACGCCGAGTACGGCGCTTGCGGCGGCGCGGGCGGTGTACTCGAGGTTGGGGTCGAGTGCTCCGACGAAGGCTTCCTGCAGGCGGAACTGGCTGTCCAGGTGGCGCGCCTGCAGGGCCGGTGTGGAGATCATCAGCTGCAGGCGGGCGAGGAGGAGGTCGTTCGCGGAGCGGTCGAGGATCGTGAGCACGGTGCGGCCGATGCGGTCGGTGAGGGTGCCGTCGGCGGGGAGTTCGGCGATCGTGGCGGCGGTCAGCTGGTCGAATTCGTCGTACAGGACCAGGTCTTCCTTGGTGGGGAAGTTCCGGTAGACGGTCATCGCCGAGACACCGGCCGCGTCGGCGACGTCGTTCACCGTGGTCGCGTCGTACCCGCGGTCGGTGAACAGGCGGATCGCCTGCTGCTGGATGCGCTGCCGGGTGGCTGTGCGCTGGCGGTCCCTCAAGCTCATGTGGTAGATACTAACAACATGATAGTTTCTAACATGAACGGCAAGGTCGCGCTGGTGACAGGTGCCTCGCGCGGCATCGGGCGGGCGATCGCGGAGCGGCTGGCCGCGGCGGGTGCCGAGGTCGCGGTGCACTACCACCGGGACAAGGCGGGCGCCGAGGAGACGCTCGCGCGGATCGGCGGGCGCGGGTTCGTGGTCGGCGCCGAGCTCGGTGTACCGGGGGACGCTTCGGCCGTGTTCGAGCAGTTGTCGGCCGGGTTGGCCGGGCGGCCGTTGGATGTACTCGTGAACAACGCCGCCGCGTTGCCGGCCGGTCCGATCGGTAGCGACACCGAGGCGGAGTTCGACCGGCTGATGGCGGTGAACGTCCGGGCGCCGTACTTCCTCATCCAGCGGCTGCTGCCGGTACTGGCCGACGGCGGGCGGATCGTGTCGGTCTCGTCGGTCGCGACCCGGATGGCGAACCCGGCGCAGACCTCGTTCGCGATGACGAAGGGCGCGCTGGAGACGATGACGCGGACGCTCGCCCAGGAGTTCGGCGCCCGCGGGATCACGGTGAACGCGGTCGCCCCGGGTGCGACCCGGACCGACGCGAACGGCGCGGTCTTCGAGGCGCCGGGGCTGACCGAGCTGATCGTCGCGCACACCGCACTCGGCCGGCTCGGTACCGCCGAGGACGTGGCCGACGTGGTCGCGTACCTCGCGTCGCCCGCGGCCCGGTGGATCACCGGCCAGGTCGTGGACGCGTCCGGCGGGCTACACCTCGGGGTCGGATAGCGCGTCGAGGAACAGGTGTACGTCGGGGTGCGTGCGGAGCGCCGTACCGGGGTGGTCCGGGCCGATCGGCTGCGTGAGCGTGTCGTGCACCGCCTGGCGTTTGACCGCGCCGGGGACCGAGCCGATCAGCGTACGGGCGTTCAGCAGCCGGGGGATCGTGACCGTGACGGCGTGCGTCGGTACGTCGTCCAGCGTCGGGAAGTTGCCCTCGTCGACCTGCTGCCGGCGGCTGACGTCGTCCAGCGCGACCCGCCTGGTCGCGTGCGGGTCGGCGAAGTCCGCGGGCGGATCGTTGAAGGCGAGGTGGCCGTTCACGCCGAGGCCGAACAGCACCAGGTCGAACGGTTCGGCACCCATCGGATAGCTGTCGCCGTCCGGGTCCAGTGGGTGGAAAGTTGCCTGCGGCACCTTTTCGAGGAAGGTCCGGCGCAGCCAGTTCCGGAACGACTGCGGCGCGTCCGCGCTCAGCCCGACGTACTCGTCCATGTGGTAGCAGACGATCTTGCTCCAGTCGAGGTCCGGCTCCGCGGCGAGCGCCGTCAGCGTCGCGGTCTGGCTCGGGGCGGCCGCCAGCATCACCCGCGGGCCGCCGGTCTCCGCGATCGCCTTCCGGAGTACCGCGGCAGCCGCGGCGGCCGCGGCGCGTCCGAGTCCTTCGCGGTCCGGGGACGTGGTGACGCGCGGAGCATGCTCGACAGTCATAGGGAGAAGGCTCGCACACCGCCGCGGCGTTCGCATTGTGAGAAAGTCCAGTGGCGGGATCGACTTTGACTACTCTCGAAGCAGTTGCCGCCGAGTGGTCAGGAGATGGGTCGGATGTCGTCAGTCGAGTTGGAGTGGCCGCAGTCCGTGGTCACGGTGGTAGGGAATCCGCGGGCCGGTTCGCGGACCGCGGCCGCCGCGGCGTCGGTGGCGGAGTTGCTCGCCTCCGAGCTCGGTACGCCGTACCGGATCGACGAGCTGATCGACCTGGTGACGTTCGCGCCGGCCATCTTCCACGGTGAGCAAGCGGGCGCCGAGGCGTTGGCGAACGCGATCGACCAGGTGTCCTCGGCCTCGGTGATCGTGGTCGCGACACCTGTCTACAAGGGCAGCTACACCGGCCTGCTGAAGAGTTTCCTCGACGTACTGCGGCCCTCGGCGCTGGCCGGTTCGGTGGTGGTCCCGGTGACGGTGTCGGCCGCCCCGAGCCACAAGCTCCTCGCCGACCAGCACCTGCGGCCGGTCCTCGCCGAGCTGGGCGCGAGCGTCCCGGTGCCCGGCGTGATCCTGGAGGAGCGTGACCTGGAGGACCTCCAGGTCGTGCTCTCCTCGTGGATCCGCGACCACGCCGCGATCATCCAGGCGACGACGATCGCGCTCCAGCCGGTGGCCGAGCCGACCCCCGCGCACTAGTCCGCAGGCCCCGGTTGGCCGGGGGAGCTGCGCAGGACCGTGGTCGCCGGGACGAGCGTCGAGCCGAACGTCAGGACGGCGGCCGCGCCGGCGATCACCAGATAGATCCACAGCGGCCCGGTCGGGATCGCGCTGCCGGAGACCTTGGACGAGAACGGGAGCAGGCAGGCCAGCGCCACCGCCGTACCGAGCGTGATGCCGATCAGCGTGACCAGCGTGCTCTCGGTGGTGAGCATCCGCAGTACCTGGAAGCGGGTCGAACCGGTCAGCCGCTGCAGGGCGAACTCGCGACGGCGGCGCAACGTGGTCGACACCAGTGTGTTGACGACCGAGACCGCCGTGTATGCGATCAGCATGCCGACGAGCATGTAGTTGACCCACGCCTGCGTCTGCAGATCCTCGACGTTCGTGGCGACAAGCGCGCTCCGGTCGGCCACCTGCACGCCGGGATGCGCGGCCGCGAGTTTGGCGAGGGCCGGTCGTACGTCGGCGCCCGGAGCGGCGCGGACGAGGACCTGTTTGGTGAGCCCGTCCGTGGTGTGCGCGGCGACGAGCGACGCGGGCAGCATGATCGTTTCGTACCCGCGGTCGGCGGCGAACGTCGCGACGACCCGCAGCTTCACGGTGGTCCCGTCGCCGAGCGTCATCGTGATGTCGGAGCCGACGCCACGGCCGGTCTTGCTCGCCATGCTCTCCGGTACGGCGGCTGTCAGCCCGGTCAGTCCCGCGAGCGAACCCGCGGTCAGCCGGACGGGCGCCGTACCGTCGGCACCCTGTGCGTCGACGCCGACCACCGGCGCGCCGTCCTCGTCGAACGACGCGTTGCGCGGGTCGTCGACGGCCCCCATGCTGCGGACGTACGCCGACGCGCTCGTGACGCCGGGTACTGCGCGGACCTGCTGGAGGAGCTTCGACGAGAGGCCGGCGTCCGACACGAGGACGGCGTCCGCGCGAAGGTCGCGGGTGAACGCCTCCGACGACGCGTGGACCTGGGTGGTCTGCATGTACAGGTTGGCGGTCGAGATGCCGACGGCAAGCATCACCGGTACGACGGCGGCCGAGAGCGCGACCGAACGGGCCGAGAGGTTGCGGATCGCAAGGCGGCCGTTGACCCGGGTCAGCGCCTGGATCGGCCAGCGCCAGAACGCCAGGACTGCCTTCGTCCAGAAGGGACCGAGGAGCGCAACGCCGATCGCCCAGCAGAGGACGGACGGACCGGCCGTGGACGCGGCCAGCGGACCGCTCATGACGGTGGCGGTGACGATCAGCAGGGCGAGTCCGCCGCCGAGCGCGATCAGCCCGAAGAACAAGCGGATCCAGCTGAACCACCGGCGCTGCAGCGAGGCCTCGGCGAGGGCTTCGACCGGGCGGATCTTCGCGGACTTCCGGGCCGCGATCAGGGCCGCGCCGATGGCGGCGAGGACCGCGGCGCCGGCGCCGGCCGCGAACGGGATCCAGCCCTGGGAGAACTCGATGACCGGGGAGGCGACGCCGTGCTTGCCGAGCTGGTCGAAGAGGAAGCGGCCGAGCATGATGCCCGGGAAACAGCCGAGGACGACGGCCGGGATCGCGACCAGGAGGGCCTCGCCGAGGATCATCCGGCGGACCTGGCCCGGCGTGGTGCCGATGCCGCGGAGCAGGGCGAACTCGCGCTCGCGGTGCTGTGCGGCGAGCGCCAGGGTGGAGGCGACGACGAACATCATCGTCATGGTCGCGATCCCGCCGAAGGAGCCGGCGATCGCGATCAGCGCGGTGCGGTGCGACGAGGCGTCGGGGTGTTCGGCGAGGCCGCGGTCGACGCCGGTGGTGGCGGTGAGGTCGCCGAGCTTCTCCAGTTGCTTGCGGACGGCATCGAGATCGGTGCCAGGGGCAACCTGTACGCCGACGTCGGCGAAGCGGGCGGGGTTGCGGACCAGCTGGGCGGCGTCACGGTCGTTGAAGAACGCGTGACCTTCCGGGCCCTTCGCGAGACCGCTGACGGTGTAGGTGTGGGGCTCGCCGTCGATCAGGAAGGTCAGGTGCTCGCCTACCTTGCCCGACGAAACCACTACCTGGCCGGACCGTGGCGCATGCCCGGAACTGAGGTGGTAGGGGGCGAGCTCCGCCGACGACCAGTTGTGGCCTTCGGCAATCGTCGGGGTGATCGCGGTGAAGGTGTAGTCGCCGACGGCAGAGGTTACGCCTTGTACTGTACGGATTCGGGGGAGGAGCTCGGTGGGGACGCCTACGCGTTCCGGGAGGGGAGTGGCGTCCTCGGCGCCGGGGCGGAGGTGGGACTGGTTGCCGGTGAGGACGATCGAGGCACCGGCCAGGCGTTGCGGTTCGACGTTCGAGCGGATGCCGGTCTCCATCAGGCCGCCGCAGGCCATCACGATCGCCGTACCGAACACGACCGCGACGAACGTCGCGAGGAACCCGCTCTTGCGGTACCGCAGGGTGCGGAGCGCGAGGCGCATCATCCCGCCACCACCTGCAGGTTCGAGCGCGCGCCGAGGTGCGTCATCCGGTCGGCGACCTGCTCGGCGGTCGGAGCGGTCAGGCTGCCGGCGAGGACGCCGTCGGCGAGGAACACCACCTGGTCGGCGTACGACGCGGCGACCGGGTCGTGGGTGACCATCACGACGGTCTGGCCCTGCGTCCGCACCGGCTCGCGGAGCAGCTCGAGTACGTCGGCGGCCGTCTGTGTGTCGAGTGCACCGGTCGGCTCGTCGGCGAAGATCACCGCCGGACGCGCGACCAGCGCGCGGGCGATCGCGACCCGCTGCTGCTGACCGCCGGACAGCTCGCCCGGACGGTGCTTGTGCCGCTCGCCGAGACCGACCCGCTCCAGCACCTGCCGTACGGCGGCCTTGTTCGGACGGCGGCCGTCGAGCTCCTGCGGCAGGCAGACGTTCTGCCAGACGTTCAACGTGGGCAGCAGGTTGAAGGACTGGAACACGAACCCGATCCGTTCCCGCCGGAGCTCGGTCAGCTTGCGTTCGCTCAGCCCGGCCAGCGGCAGCCCGTCGATGAACACGCTGCCCGACGTCGGGCGGTCCAGCCCGGCCGCGCAGTGCAGGAACGTGCTCTTACCCGATCCGGACGGCCCCATCACCGCGGTGAACGTCCCGGGGGCGAACTTCATCGAGATCCCGTTCAGCGCCGTCACCGCGTTCCCGCCGCGGCCGTACACGCGTCGTACCTCCTGCAGGACGACCGAGTATCCGGTCCCGTCGACTGCTTCCTGCGTCCGTTTCCTCATGCCGACGACGCTACGGAGCAACGGCGTACCGGCCGAGGGTGCTGGACCGCCGTACGAGGTGGGAGAAAGTCCACCCCCGGCTACGGACGCAGCAGCGCCCGCAGCCCCTCGACGTAGCTCTCGGGCGTGACGTCGCCGAGCAGCAGCCGCTGCACCATGAACCCGGGCAGCGTCCCGAACAGGACCTGCGCGATGTACTCCGGGTCCGCGTCGGCGTCGACCGTGCCGTCGGCCTGCGCGCGCCGGGCGACGGCCACGAAGTGCTCGCGCAACTGCTGGTACTTCGCGGCCGCGGTGGCCTTCATCGCGGGATTGCGCTGCGACTCGGCCCAGGCCTGCACCGCGACCCGGGTGACGTCGCCGCCGGGCCGTTCCGCGATCACCGTCACGTGCTTGAGCGCGGCCTCCAGTGCGGTCAGCGGGGTCAGCGGGCCCTCCGCGGCGAGGATCGTCTCGAAGAGCTCGTCGACGGCGCTGAGCGCGTCCTCGGCGATCGCCCCGACGATCTCCTCCTTGCTCTTGAAGTACCCGTAGACGGCGCCGGCCGACAGCCCGGACGCGCGGATCACGTCCGCCATCGTCGTCTTGTGGAAGCCCTCCTCGAGCACGCAGGTGCGGGCCGCCGCGACGATCTGCGCGCGGCGCGCGAGCCGGTGTTCCTCGGTGACCTTGGGCACGTGCGCAACTTAAAACGAATGTCCGTTCTTGACAAGCCAACGGTCGCGTCCGAGGCTATAAAGAACGATCATTCGGTTTTATTTGTCCGAGGAGAGTCCGCCATGACCACCGAAGCGCACGCGGCCGCCCGTCGCCGGCCGCCCCTGATCGCCGTCATCGTGCTGCTGACCGCCGTCCTCACGGTGTTCCTGATCGCGTTCGCCTGGCCGTCGGCCCGGTCCGAACCGCGGGACGTCCCGCTCGCGGTGTCCGGCCCGGCGCCCGCGGTCGCGCAGGTACGGACCGCGCTCGACCAGGCGATCCCGGGCGGCTTCGAGCTCACCGCCGTACCGGATCGGCAGGCGGCGGTGCAGCGGATCAAGGACCGGGACGCGTACGGCGCGATCGTGCTCGACGCCGGGCAGCCCGAAGTGCTGACCGCCTCGGCAGCCGGTCCCGCGGTCGCGCAGGTCCTCACCCAGCTCGCCGGGCGGATGCACCCGGACGGCGCGGCCAAGGTCACGGACGTCGTGCCGCTGCCGAAGGACGACCCGCGCGGCGCCGGCCTGGCCGCCGGTGCGTTGCCGCTCGTGCTCGGCGGCATCATCGCGGCCGGGGCGCTGACCCAGCTGGTGCGGTCGGGCGCGAAGCGGATGATCGGCGCGGTCGTGTTCGCGATCACCGGCGGGCTCGCGCTGGCCGCCGTACTGCAGTACTGGCTGGGCTCGTTCGAAGGCAGCTACCTCGGCAACGCGGGCGTGATCGCGATGTCGATCGCCGCGATCAGCCTCACCCTGCTCGGCCTCGAATGGCTGCTCGGTACGGCGGGCCTCGCGCTCGGAGGCGCCGTGATGATGCTGCTCGGCAACCCGCTGTCCGGGATGACCAGCGCGCCCGAGATGCTGCCGAGCGGCTGGGGCACGCTCGGGCAACTGCTGCCACCCGGCGCGGCCGGTACGGCGTTGCGCTCGGTCAGCTTCTTCGACGGCGCTGGAATCGGCCGTCCGCTCGTCGTTCTGAGCTGCTGGTTGCTTGCCGGACTGGTGTTCTGCGGACTCGGTGCGCTCCGCGGCCGGCGCCGCGCCGTACCGGCTCGTCATGAGGCGCACGCGGTCACGGCCTGACAAAGTCCGGGTATGGAAACGCGGTGACCGGATCGTTACGTTCCGGCACCGCGTGACTCCGTGCCGACGGCGACAACGTTGTCTGCCAAGCATTGACTTCCTTCGCCAGGCGCTCCTACGGTCGCGGAAAAGCCCGCTGGGCTTGGGTCGTAGTACCGGGATGACAACGATTGCCCGAAGGTGGACCTGATGAAGTCAAGGAAGCGTTTCAAGGCAGCGGCCGCGGCAACCGCGCTGCTGCTGGCGGTCTCGGCCTGCAGCCAGGGCTCGACGACCAAGCAGCCGGAGGCCGGCAGCTCGCAGAGCGCCGGTCCGGCGCACATCAAGATCGCGTACCAGCAGTGGGGACCGGGCGTCGTGATGAAGACGTTCCTCACCGGCGTGAAGTCCGAGTACGAGGCCGCGCACCCCGGGTCCCAGGTCGAGATCGTCCCGGTCGTCGCCAGCGAGAACGACTACTACACCAAGATCCAGTTGATGATGCGGTCGCCGAACACCGCGCCGGACATCGTCTACGAGGACACCTTCCTGATCAACTCCGACATCACCGCCGGGTACCTGAAGCCGCTCGACGACTACATCAAGGGCTGGCCCGACTGGAGCCAGTTCGAGGAGAGCGCGAAGGGCGCCGCGAAGGGCCAGGACGGCAAGACGTACGGCGTACCGGACGGCACCGACACCCGGGCGCTCTGGTACAACAAGCAGATCTTCGCGAAGGCCGGCCTCCCCGCGGACTGGCAGCCGAAGACGTGGGACGACGTACTCAGCGCGGCGCGCACCATCAAGCAGAAGGTGCCCGGTGTCATCCCGTTCAACATGTACTCCGGCAAACCGATGGGTGAAGCCTCGGCCATGCAGGGCTTCGAGATGCTGCTCTACGGCACCAAGGACACGCTGTACAACTACGACCAGAAGAAGTGGGTCGTCGGCAGCCAGGGCTTCAAGGACTCGCTGAACTTCGTCAAGACGGTATTCTCCGAGGGCCTGGCCCCGTCGCCGAAGGACGCGCTGAACCCGAACATGGGCAGCAAGGTCGGCACCGAGCTGCTACCGCAGGGCAAGCTCGCGATCGACCTCGACGGGTCGTGGGTCTACAACAACTGGCTGAAGTCCGGCGCGAAGCCGTGGCCGCAGTGGAGCACGGTGCTCGGGCAGACCGCGATGCCGACCCAGGACGGCAGCGGCAAGGGCAAGGTCAGCCTCTCCGGCGGCTGGACCTGGGCGATCCCGGCCAAGGCCAAGTCGCCTGACGCGGCCTGGGACTTCATCAAAACCCTGCAGACACAGAAGAACGCGGCCAAGTACGCCACCGACGGCGCGCAGATCGCCGTCCGCAAGGACGTCGCCGCCGACGCGGCGTACAAGGCCTCGTCGGCGAGCACCAAGTTCTTCACCGACCTCGTCTCGGTCACCGTGTACCGCCCGGCGCTGCCGGAGTACCCGAAGGTGTCCAACGAGATCATCACCGCGATGGAATCGGTGATGACCGGACAGTCCTCGCCCGACGACGCGGCGAAGAGCTACGACCAGGCGGTCGAGGGCGTCGTCGGCGGCAAGGACAGTACGACGACGAAGAGCACTGGCCAGTAGGCCGGAGGTCCTCCCCTGTGACGACCACTGTCGCGCCCACCGCGGCCGCTGCCTCTGCATCGGGCAAGCGGCCGCGGGGCGCCAAACTCGTACGGATGCTGCCCCTGTCGCCGGCCATCGGGCTGATGCTGGTGTTCCTGGCCGGCCCGATCATCTACTGCGTGTACGCCGCGTTCACGAACATGGCGCTCACCGGGACCGGCGCCGCGAACGTCAAGTTCGTCGGGCTGGACAACTTCCGGAAGGCGTTCAGCAGCAGCGCGTTCACCAACTCGATCTGGCTGACGCTGGTCTTCACGCTGATCTCCGCGATCATCGGCCAGAACACCCTCGGCCTCGGCCTCGCGCTGCTGATGCGTCGCTCCACCAAGGTTGTCCGGAACTTCGTCGGGACCGCGGTGATCGGCGCGTGGGTGCTGCCCGAAGTGGTCGCGGCGTACCTGCTGAGCGCATTCTTCAACGACGACGGCACGCTGAACGTGATGCTGCACGCGGTCGGCCTGCCCGGCCAGGACTGGTTGTACGGGGCACCGATCATCGCGGTGTCGCTGGCCAACATCTGGCGCGGCACGGCGTTCTCGATGCTCGTGTACTCGGCCGCGCTGAGCGAGATCCCGAAGGAGATCGAGGAGTCGGCCGAGATGGACGGTGCCGGCGGCTGGCGGCGGCTCGCGTTCGTGACCGTCCCGATGATCACCCGCGCGATCATGACCAACCTGATGCTGATCACCCTGCAGACGCTGAGCGTGTTCGGCCTGATCTACGCGATGACCCGCGGCGGCCCCGGCACCAAGAGCCAGACGCTGCCGCTGTACATGTACGAGCAGGCGTTCAGCTTCTCCCAGATCGGCTACGGTACGGCGATCGCGCTCGTGATGCTGGCGATCGGCGCGATCTTCTCGCTGATCTACCTACGCGGACTCAACTCGGAGGCAGCATGATCGCGCGCGACCGTCTCAGCAAGGTCACGTCGAACCTGATCCTGCTGGCCATCGGCGTTCTCTTCGTGCTGCCCTTGCTGTGGGTGCTCTTCGCCTCGATCAACCGGACCGCCGGGCTGCGGGTCGAGCTGCCGACGCACCCGACGCTGGAGAACTTCAAGGCCGTGCTCAACACCGACACGACGTACCGACCGGTCTTCAACGGGATCGTGTTGTGCGGCGGGGCGGCGCTGCTGACGATGGTTTGTGCGGTGCTGGCGGCCTATCCGTTGTCGCGCTTCCGGACCCGGTTCAACCGGCCGTTCCTGTTGACCGTGTTGTTCTGCACCGGGTTGCCTATCACTGCGGTGATGGTGCCGGTTTACGGTCTCTTCGTGCAGCTGAACCTGGTGGACACCATTGGCGGGACCATCATGTTCATGGCGACCTCGGCCCTGCCGTTCGCGATCTGGCTGACGAAGACGTTCATGGACGGCGTACCGATCTCGCTCGAAGAAGCCGCCTGGGTCGACGGCGCCGGCAACATGCGCGCACTGTGGGCGATCGTGCTACCACTCATGTGGCCCGGCATCGCGGTCGTGCTGATCTTCACCTTCATCGGCATGTGGGGCAACTTCTTCGTCCCCTTCATGCTGCTGCTCTCACCCGAACGGCTGCCCGCCTCCGTCAGCATCTTCACCTTCTTCGGCCAGTACGGCGAACCCAACTACGGCCAGCTGGCCGCGTACTCCCTCATCTACACCACCCCCGTCCTCCTCCTCTACCTCCTCCTAAGCCGCAAACTCGGCGGCGCCTTCGCCCTCGGCGGCGCCATCAAGGGCTAACCCCCACCGCCCCGCAGCGCCTCCCCTTCCTGCACCTCCCGCACGACGCACACACCGCTCGCGAGGCGCAGGCCGTCCTTAGCTGGTGCTGTTTCACCAGCTAAGGACACCGCTTCGCGGCACCTGTCTTTTGGGGCCGGCGGCGGCGTGCGCATGAGGTCATCGCGGGGTGGAGGTTGCCGGCGCCTGGTGCTGCCCTGCCGGGCGATGGTTCTTCTGGCGCCTTCTGCGCGGTGCGCGTGAGGTGGTCGCGGGGGTGGGGGTTGTTGGTGGCTGGTGCTGCGCTGCCGGGCGATGGTCACCGCCTTGCGGTGGCTGTTCTTTTGGCGCCTTTGGCGCGGTGCGCGTGAGGTGGTCGCGGGGGTGGGGTTGTTGGTGGCTGGTGCTGCGCTGCCGGGCGATGGTCACCGCCTTGCGGTGGCTGTTCTTTTGGCGCCTTCTGCGCGGTGCGCGTGAGGTTGATCGCAGGGCGGAGGTCGTCGGCGGCTGGTGCTGTGTCACCGGCTTTGAGGTCACCGCTTCGCGGCGGCTGTTCTGCAGCCGCCTTCGGCTGTGTGCGCGTGAGGTGGTCGCGGGGCGGGGGTGTCGGCGCCGGGTGCTGTTCTGCCGGGTGATGGTTACCGCTTTGCGGTGGCTGGTCTTTTGGCGCCTTTGGCGCGGTGCGCGTGAGGTGGTGCCGTGCGGGAGGTGGTTGGAGCGGCGTGCTGTGCCACCGGGTGCTGTTCTGCCGGGTGATGGTCACCGCCTTGCCGTGGCTGGTCTTTTGGCGCCTTCGGCGCGTGCGCACGAGGTGGTGCTGTGCGGGCGATGGTTGGCGCGGCGTGGAGGTTGGCGGCGTGGAGTGCGGTCCTGCTGGAGGAAGGGCCCGGTTCGGGTGGCTGTCTGGTGCTGCGCTCGGCGTCGGGTGTGACGTACTCGCGTGGGAGAGGGCGGTTGCGCTGGAGTTGTTCGTCGTACGCGCAGGTGTTAGCCCGCGAGCGTCGTGTGGTTGCTTGAGGCAGGCCTACGTGTGGTGGTGGCGGATGCAGGGGAGTGAGCTCCCGGTGTGCTCCGGTGTGGGCCGCTGGGCGCCGGTGGGCTTTGTGCGGTTCGGGTGGATCGGGGTGAGCGTGTGCGGCGTGCCCGGCGGCGGTTGGGCAGGCTGCGTTTGATGGGGCTTGAGGTGGTTGTGTGATGGCGGGGGTGTGCTGCAGCTGCACGCGGTACTGCAGGGTTGGCCGCGCATGCTGAGGCGGTGGGGTGTTGCCAGCGGGCGCGCGTGGGGTGGTTGCACGCGTGGTGGGGGGGTGCTGGTGGCTCAGATGGTGATGAAGGGTGGTGGGTCGGTGGCGGGTTCGGTGGGGGTGCGGGTGCCCCAGACGGCGAAGCGGGCGGCGGCGGTGAGGGTGGCTTCGTCGGCTTTCCAGCGGGTGGTGCGTGGGGTGGGTGGGTCTGTGTAGTCCCACTGGTTGGGTGGTGAGGGCGGGGTGGGGGTGGTGGGGTTGTTGTTGGGGTGTTGTGGGCGTGTGGGGGTGGCACCCGGTGGTGGTGATGGTGCGGGTGTGTCGGGGAGTTCTTGTGGTGTGTTGGGTGGTGGGTTGGGGCGTGTCGGGGGTGTGGACGGAGCTGTCCTCTGGTTTGTGGTTGCGGGTTGCGCGGGTTCTGCGGCTGTGGGTTGGGCAGGGTGTGGGCGTGCGGGTTGGGTGGGGTGGGTGCTTTGTGGCTGGGCGGGGCCGGTGCTTGGGGCTGTTGATGTGGCCCAGGTGGGGCGGGCTACGTGGACTTTGCCGTTGGTGATGGTGAGGTGCCAGCGGCCGGCGTGGAGGTCTATGTGGTGGCGGCGGCACAGGAGGGCGAGGTTGGTGAGGGTGGTGGGTCCGCCGTCGAGCCAGGAGATCAGGTGGTGGGCGTCGCACATCACCGGGGGTGCCGCGCAGACTACGCAGCCGCGGTCGCGGGCGTTGAGGGCGTGGCGGATGGGGCGGGTGACGAGGCGTTCGCGGCGGCCGACGTCCAAGGGTTCGGAGTTCGAGCCGAGGACGAGGGGGATGATGCCTGCGTCGCAGGCGAGGCGGCGGACGGTGGCGGCGGACAGGTCGTCGCCGTAGACCATCCGACCGGTCCCGGCGCTCTGGCCGGTACCGCCGGCTCGGCCGGTCCCGGCGCCCTGGCCGGTTCCGCCGGGCTGGCCGGTTCGGTCGGGTCGGTCGGTTCCGCCGGGCTGGCTGGTTCCGCCGGTTCGGTCGGTTCGGTCGGGTCGGTCGGTTCCGCCGGGCTGGCTGGTTCCGCCGGTTCGGTCGGTTCCGCCGGGTCGGTTGGTTCGGCTGGGCTGGTGGGTTTGGCCGGCGGCGTTCGCGGTTGTGTTCGCGGTGGTGTTCGCGGTGGTGGTGCGGAGGTCGTCGAGGTCGATGGTGATGGTGATGTTGGCTTTGGCGCCGTGGCCTGGGGTGGTGGTGTCCCAGGCGTTGGTGGCGACCGTTAGTGCGGTGGTGAGGGCGTCGGCTTGGCGTTTGTCGCGGGGGCGGGGGTCGTGGTCGCCGTCGGTGGTTTTGTGGGGGCGGGCGCCGGTGTGGATGATCGCGCGCAATCGTTCGGCGTTTTCGTTGGCGAGGTAGCCGCGGAACTTCACGCCGTTCTCGGCAGCCGTCAGGGTGAGGGACTCGCGCTGGTAGGCCTTTTGCTCTTCGGGTTCGGGGCCGTCGGAGTCGAGGAGGTTGCAGAGTTGTTTGGCGGCGGTGCGGAGCTCGTTCGGGGTGAGGTGGGCCGCTAGCCCGACGAGTTGGGTTTCGGCGATGTCGAGGTCTTCTACCGGGACGCGGGTACGGACGCGTTCCAGTTCGGTGACGATCGCCGATGCGTGGGCGGTTTGGAGGGTATCGAGGGCTGCTTGGACGGTCTTGTACTTGGGGAGGGTGCGGGCCAGGCGGACGTCACGCCAGGCTTCGGGGCGGTTGCGGTGGTGGCGGAAGGTGAGGAGCTCGACCGTGTCTCGGGCGCCCAACTCCTGGGGGAGGCCGGACTCTTCGATGCGGGCGATGACTTGGAGGCGGAGGGATTCCAGGCGGAGGATCTCGGTGTTGAGGGCGTCGAGGGCGGGCAGGAGGTCGTGGTTGCCTAGGGCAATCACCTGCCTACCCTCGAGGATGTTCATGGGGAGAAGCTTAGGCAAGGCCTCCGACAGTTTCCAAGCTGGGATCGCCTTGTTTTTAAGGGGAATAGTTATCCACAGATTTTAGCCGGGTGCCGTCAGGTGTGGGGGTGGTGGGTGGCGTTGAAGCGGGCCTTTTTCTGGCGGTTGCCGCAGGTGTTCATGTCGCACCAGCGGCGGGTTCGGCTTTGGCTGGTGTCGAAGAAGGCGGCTTGGCAGGTGGGGGAGGCGCAGAGGGCGAGCTTGCCGTCGCGGTCGCCGGAGAGGATATGGATGGCGTCGGCGGCTATCACGCTGAGGGCGTCTTCGATGGAGGAGGTTGCGAGGTGCCAGGTGCGGTTGCCTTGGGGGGGCAGGACGGCGGCGGCTTGGCCTTGGAGGCTGCAGGTGTTGATGACTTCGACGGCGGCGGCAGGAGGTGTGGCTGCCAGGGCGGTCGCGGTGGCGGCGGCGTGGATTGATTCTCGGAGTTCTACGGCGTGGGCGAGTTGGGCGGGGGTGCAGGAGGTGACCTGCAGGCCGCTCACGGAAAGCCAGTCGAGCAGGCGTTCGGGGGTGGGGATGCGCTCCACGGGATCGCCGCTGCGTTCGGTCAGCGTGGCCGTGAAGCTGGTTGCCAGCACGGTGCCGAGGCGGAAGTCGGGGAAGCGCATGGAACCACCTTAGCCGGTTGCCGACGGGCCGGAGCGCGTGCTAGAACCGTCTTAGACGGTTCACCAAGAGGAGGCCCGGGATGGAAGCGTTCGAAGCACGTGCGTCCGACGCCGAGCTCGACGAGTTGCGGGCGCGGTTGGCTGCGGCGCGGTTGCCGGAGGCCGAGACGGTGTATCGCGCGGGGCCGGATCCGCGGCGGTGGGATCAGGGCGTTCCGCGCGCGGATCTTGTCGAGCTCGTGGAGTACTGGCGGACGGCGTACGACTGGCGGGTGTTCGAGGATCGGCTGAACGCCATCGGGCAGTACCGGACGAGCATCGACGGGCTGGGGATCCACTTCCTGCATCGGCGGTCGCCGCGGTCCGATGCCACGCCGTTGGTGCTGACGCACGGGTGGCCGGGCAGTGTGGCCGAGTTCGTCGATGTGGTGGACGAGTTGGCGGATCCGGCCGATGACGGCATGCCGGCGTTCCATGTGGTGGTGCCGTCGCTGCCGGGGTTCGGGTACAGCGACAAGCCGGCCGCGACCGGGTGGGGGACCGAGAGGATCGCGGCGGCGTGGGTGGAGTTGATGGGGCAGCTCGGGTACGGCGAGTTCGTCGCGCACGGCGGTGACTGGGGCGGGAACATCACGACGGTGCTCGGCGGGAGGTTTCCGGAGCACGTGCTGGGGATCCACTCGACGTTCGCGGAGGGGCTGCCGGGGTTGCCGACGGACGGGCTGACGGCGGACGAGCGGCGGTGGACGGAGGAGACGTACGACTTCTGGCATCACCGCGCGGCGTACGCGAAACAGCAGGCGACGCGGCCGCAGACGATCGGGTACTCGCTCGTGGACTCGCCGATCGGGTTGCTGGCTTGGCTGCTGGACAAGTTCGCGGAGTGGTCGGACACCGTGGACAGTCCGTTCGAGACGCTCTCCAGGGACCGGGTGCTGGACGACGTCACGCTGTACTGGTTGACGCGCAGCGGGGCGTCGGCGGCGCGGATCTACTACGAGAGCCACAACTCGCTGGATCCCGAACTGCGGGTCGACGTGCCGGCGGCGCTCACGGTGTACCCGCGCGACATCGAGAAGTATCCGCGTCCGTGGGCGCAGGAGCGGTACCGGCGGATCGTGCGCTGGGGGTCGCCGGAGCGCGGTGGGCACTTCCCGTCGCTGGAGGTCCCGGAGTACTTCGTCCGAGATCTGCAGGAAGGACTCGCGGCGGTGCTGTCAGCCGGCAAGAACTAGGGCCTCTTTCCAGGCGTTCAGCTTTTCGGGGAAGGGCTGGGACCACTGGGGGTCGGGGATCGCCTGGGTGTAGCGGGCGAGGGCCTGCGGGATGAGGGCGGCCGCGGTGGGGGTGGCCTCCAGGGCCACGGCGAGGCGGATGGTGAGGGTGGAGATCCGGGTGAGGCGGTCGTGGTCGGGAGTGGCCTCGAGGTCCTTCAGCTGGCCGCGGAGTTGTTTGAGGGTGCGTACGGCGGTGCGGTGGTCGCCGCGGCCGGAAGAGGTCTCGTCGGCCGGGATGCCGAGCAGCTCGGCGGCTTCGGCGGAGGGCTCGGGGAGCGGGGCCGGTTTGCCGAACAGTCGGGGTTTGCCGAGCTGATCGGTGAGCTGGGCGAGCAAAGCGTCGAGGGATGCGACGACGGCGGGGACGGCCCGGTCGGCGGTCTTGCGGCGGTTGGTGTCGAGGGCGGCGAGGCGGGCGTGCTCTGCTTCGATCGCCGCGCGGACGGGGTCGGGGAAGACGTCCAGGCCGGTGAGTTGCTCCTGGCGGGGCGCGGACGGGCTGAGGGCGCTCGCGTCCAGCGGCTTGGCGCCGGAGCGGGCCGCGGTGATTTCTTCCTCGAGTTTCTTCTTCGGTCCCGGGACGATTGAGCTCACGTGTCCAGCCTACGCAGGTTCCAGACCGACGGGACCACAAGTGTGATGACGGTGATCAGGGTGAAGAGCGCGGCGCCGTACAGTTCGACGGCTTTGGCGCTGGTGGCGACGGCGACGTAGCCGACGGTGAGTTGGCCGGCGGGGCCGGCGATGAACGAGCCGAGCATGTCGTACGACGAGACGCGGGACAGCTTGTCGATCGGGATGTGCTGGCCGAGCGCGGTCTCCCAGCTGATCCCGAAGATGTCGAAGCCGACGCCGAGGACGAACGCCGCGATCGCCATCGCCCACAGCTGCGGCAGTAGCGCCAAGCAGAGCATCACCGGGACCGTGAGCAGCATGCCGAGCATCCCGGTGCGCAGCGGCCGGCCGGGTTTGAGGCGGAGCATGATGATGCCGCTGGCAACGAGCCCGGCGCCGAAGCAGGCGCTCACCACACCCCAGCCGGCCCGGCCGAAAGTACGGTCCGCGATCACCGGGCCGAGGACCTGGAAGCAGGCGGTGTAGATCAGGTTCAGCAACGCGAACGCGAGCGCCTAGAGCCCAGCAAACGCACTACTAATCTGGAGCGCGCTAACGCTGTGTATCATCTTCTCTCAGGTTCGATTCCGGACCGTGCCAGTACAAGAAGCCGGGGGGCTTTCATGAGCATCCGCAAGACCGTCCTGCCGTTCGCCATCGCCGCCGTCCTCACGCTGTCAGCGTGCAGCAGCAAGGCTGAGTCCGACGGCGCACCCGCCACCTCGCCGAGGTCAACCGCTCCGGCCGCCGTGGTGAAGACAGCAGCGCAGATCACCGAGGGCATGACCAAGCCGGATGGCGCGAAGGTCACCGTGTGGACTGCCGAGACGGACCCAAACAAGAAGCTCGGGCGCCCGGACGGGTACACGTCGGCGGCGACGATCTGTGACCCGCGCGTGAAGACGGCGGACAGCGAGCCGGGGGCGTCGTGCGGACTGACTGTGGAGGTGTGGTCTTCGGAGGCGGACGCGAAGCAGCGAGCGGAGTTCATCGCGACGGCCCAGAAGAACGGTAACGGCGTGCTCGGTACGGAGTACCACACGATCCACGGCGGGGCGCTGCTGCGGGTGACTGGCGAGCTGACGCCGGATCAGGCGAAGGTGTACGCCGAATCGTTCGGCAAGGTCGCCAGCTAGCCCCAGAAACGCAGAAAGCCCCCGCCTCGCGATGAGGTCGGGGGCTTTGCTGTGTCATCCACCGATGAGCTTCCGGAGCGCTCCGGCGCGCTTCTCAGGGCTGCTCTGCTTCGAGATGCGGTCAAGCTTGCGGGCGTCGCTGTCTCGGGTCGGCTTTGGCTTCTTCGGCTTGTCAGCCACGGGTGAGGCTCCTTACGCGTCAGCGGACGGTGACGGGGCGGTGTTGATGAGGTGGCGCTCGTCCAGGATCGTGGCGCCAGCCTCCAGGAGAGCGACCTCATGCGCGGCGTAGTGGTGGGCGCAGAACAGCAGGTATCCGACCTCCAAGGACGCGCGTACGAACGCTTGGGCGCCGCACCTGTCGCACCGGTCATGAAGGCGCTGAAGGGCCGTCACGAGATCCCGCCAGAGATGAGCGCTGCGGTTGGTCGCGTCCGGCGCCACACGCGGGTCACGCCTTCAGGGTCGTAGATGACCTGGTGGCCACCCTCGATCACGTCCGCCTCGTTGACGTAGATGATCTTCAGGTCGAAGCCGTACTTTTCCAGCAGGCGGAGACTTTCGGCGTCGAACCACGCGCGGAGCTTGTCGAGAGAGGCGA
Source organism: Kribbella sp. WER1 (assembly GCF_054189145.1). NCBI lineage: Bacteria > Bacillati > Actinomycetota > Actinomycetes > Propionibacteriales > Kribbellaceae > Kribbella > Kribbella sp. WER1. The sequence continues at coordinate 6,676,533 of NZ_CM135186.1, forward strand.
AGGCGCAACGATGGATACCACGCCGGAAGCCTCGAATGCCATCATCGAACGGGTTCGGGTGGCTCTCGCTCCACTGCGTCTTGTCAAGCGCGGCGGCTAGGTCGGCGTGTTTGTAGTAGAGCCCAGCGTTGTACGGTCCACTCTTCGTCGCGTGGTGCTCGATGCGGTAGAGGCGTCGGCTCATCGCTCAGCCCTCCGCGTTCGGTGCGCCGTCGATGAACGAGAGCGGAACCGTGCCGTCGATCTCGTCCGCGATGTTCAGGAGCTGCGCGGCGATCTGCCGGAGCTGCGGGGCGGCGAAGTAGCAGACAGCAGCGCGGGGACCGGCGTGCATCATGAGCCCGCCGCGAGCCGCGAGACCGGAACCGGCTTTACCTACGCGCTTGGCGTGGAAGTGGTCGCCCTCGGTGTAGTTGCATTCGATCTCGAACTCTTCGCCCATGTAGCCGTAGCGCGCTGCCTCACCTAGGGCCTCGAACTGCTCCTCGGTCATTCGGTAGTCCACGGTGTTCCCTCCGTTCGGTTGCTGTGGTGATGGACAGGGCCATGGGCCGGAAAGCTGCTCAAAACTCGTGGCAACCTTCCGACCCGAAGCCGCGTCGTACTACGCGTGAGTCACACCAAGCGCCTTACGCATCTTCGCCAAAGCCTTAGCCCGCTTGCGCTGCACGGTCGGGCGGGTGAGGTCCATGCGGTGAGCGATCTCAGCGTCAGGCTGCGGGTCGTACTCGGTGAAGCCGTACGAGAGACGGCAGATGCGTTCTTCGTCGTCGTCCACGGCGCGGAACGCAACGTCAACGAGAATGGCGTCTTCGGCGTCAGAGATGGGCGAGGAGCTGAAGACAGGGGAAGCCGCACGCTCCTCGCCATCCCGCGAGTCTTCATCCTCACGCGCCGACAGGGACTCAGCGCCGATAGCCTCCAGGATGGACAGGAACGTTTCCTGAGCCAACGAGAACTCAGGCGCGCGGCGGTATGCCTCCCTCACGTCACCTTCGCACGCGCGGATGATGCCGAAGTACCGCGTGAGCGTGCGCTTCGGGATCTGGAAGGCGCTCTTCCCGTGGCTCTCGCGGACCACAGCATCCGTGATGTAGTCGCGGACGCGGCCAGAGATGCGCGGGGATGTGGAAACGTCATGTACCCGGATCAGGCCCAGGACGGCTTCGACGGCAGCCTGTTGCAGGTCATCTGGCGACACAGCCGATGCGCCGTAGTCACTGAACCGGCCAATAGCCCCCTCTCGGAGCCCGCCATTGACCTCAGCGACCACAGCGCGGAGGACCGGGCCATATGCGCGGAGAAGCAATTCCATCGCTGACTGGTCCCCAGCCTGCGCAGCCAGGATCGCGGCGGCTTCGGCGTCCTCGGTGAGCGAGTGGTCGGTATCGGTGTACTTGAAGAGTTCGGTGATCACGGTGGGTGTCTCCTTCGATTAGTTGCGCAAGGCGCCTTACGTATCGTTGCGTGAGGCATCTTACGCACGTTTGAAGCGTCGATTCAAGTACGCGCTTGAGAGCTGAGTCACATGGATGTGATTTCAGGCAACGGCAAAGCCCCCGGACCAGAGCGGTAACCGGGGGCTTTGCGGGTGAGGTGTGTCAGACGGCCTTGGGAAGGAACTCCACGGACATCAGTACGTCTGCGAGGCGGAACACCGGGTGCCCGAGGGCTTCGGCGTAGATGACTTCTACGGCGGCCCCGGGGGAGTCCTCCCAGCCGGGGAGCAGGACAACTGCATCAGTGTCCGCGACGGCTTGTACGTCGCGCTCCAGCGCCGCCTGGAGGTCGAAGTTGTCCAGGTCCATTCCCGCGTCAAGCTCATGCGGGGAGACCACGAGGAACCCGATCTGGCGTAGTGCGTACGCGGCGGCGTCGAACACGGGGAAGTTGAACTCAGGTAGTCCGGTCATTGGCCCGCTCAAGTACACCGAGTGGACCTCGGACAGGCTCACGGCAGCCCCCCGCCGTCGTACCGAGCGACAGCACGCGCCATCGCGACGCGCGACGCGCGCAAGGTGATTAGCGCGTCTCGCAGTGCGATTTCGGCGCTAGCCACCGTGCGCCGAACCGCGAGACGGCGCGGGTCGGCAACGATGTCGAACGTAGGGTCAGACTTCCCCCCGGAAGCACGCTGTTGCGTATCCTCGCGAGGCTTCGGGACCGGGCTTGCTGACCACTGTCGGTCAAGCGCGGCTGGAAGCTCGTTCATCAGCGAATCCGTCTCCTCTTTGATCAGGTCCGCGAGGCGGTGCATACCGGTTCCGTTGTCCGGTCCCCCTTGGAGATTATGATCACTCATCGTAGCGGCCTCCCGCATGTTACTTGAACGTTCGATAGAAACGGCTGTATGGGAAGCGTCACAGCAACTTGCCTGTAACGCTCGGCATCTGTAGTGCGCTTCATGCCGCGTGGTCTAGTTCGGCAGGTACGCCGTACCCGCTGCCCCACGAGTTCCCGTAGACCTCAGCGTCACTCTTGATCGGCACGCCGAAGAAGTCCTCTGTCTCCATGAGCCGACCAATCTCCCGGATGACTTCCTCGGCCTCGCGCTGCGGTGCTTGTGCGATCAGCTCGTCATGGACAGGCAGTAGGAGGTAGTCGCCCATCCCGGCATCGAAGATGTCCACGATTGCCTGAGCCAACAAATCGCGCGCCGTGCTCTGAACCATGTAGTTAGTGCCCGAGTACAGGCGGTCACGGTCTAGCGGGAGGTGCCTGCCGGAGGGTGTGACAACCTCCTTCTTGCCGTACTGCGCCCGCGACTGGAGTTTCTTGCCGTATCTCTTGATCCCGGGGAAGCCCTGTTGGAACAGCGCCTTTGCCTCGCGTGCGACATCCACAGTCACACCAGCCTGCCGTGCGAGCGTCGGCGCCCCACCGCCGAAGACCTCACCAAAGCCCGTGTTCTTCGCGAGCTTCCGCTGTCGCGGCGTGAAGTCCGGACCGAACATGCCGGTAGCAACGGCGTCATGGATGTCCATGCCGTCGCGAATAGCCTTGATCATCGCTGCGTCTTCGGACAGCGCCGCGAGCACGCGCATCTCAACCTGTGCGTAGTCGGCGGCAACGATCGTCATGCCGGGGTCAGAGATGAACGCGCGACGGATCTTCCAGTCAGACGACGGGAGCTGCTGAAGCGGGGGCTTGCTGACGCTCATGCGGGCCGTGCGTGCCTGTAGCCCGCCGATCATCGGGTGGATACGGTCGTCCCCGTCACGTAGGTCTAGGAACGCCTGAGCGTACGACTCAGCCCATTTCCCGGCCCGCTTGGCGTGTAGTACCGCGTCGGCTAGCGGGTTCGGCTCGCGGGCGTTGTTGCGCTCCCACTGGAGATCCAGGTCCGCGAGGGGGAGAAGCACGTTCTTGTCCACCTTCAGCGCGCCGGAATCCGTTGTCTCCGTGAGGTCTTCGCCCATGGCAACGAGCGCTGCGGAGACCTGCGCCGTGCTGTTGACGTTGGCAACGCCGAACGTAGCGGCAGCGCGCTTGTTGCGGTCCGCCTCTTCGCGAAGCTCGTCCTTCAGCTTGTGCACGTAGTCCACGTCAAGGCGCATGCCCTTGCGCTGCATGATCGCTAGGAGCATTGCGAAGTGGTGCTCAAACTGCGAGAGGTGGTTCAGCCCGAGATCGCGGATGAGCGGGGCAAGCTCCACGAAGAGGAGCTTCGAGAGGACCGGGTCCAGTCCGGCGTACCGCTCGTAAACCGGGTGGTCGATATCGATCAGCGCCCAGCCGGTCTCTTTGGTTGCCTTGTACTCCTTGCGGAAGACCTCGTTCAGTCCGTCTTGCGTGTCCGGCGCCGTGGGATCGATGTAGATCTCTGAGAGTTCCTTCAGCCGGAGTCCGGCTCCGCCCTCGGTGCGTTGGCGTGGATCCAGGAGGTGAGCGAAGATCCGGGTGTCGAAGCAGCGAGGGCCTAGCTCCTCGATCTTGACGCCTAGGGTTCGGTCGATCACCTGAAGGTCGTACGGCGCGTTGTGGAGCGTGAAGTGCCGATCCTGCTTGAGGGTCCGAACGATCACGTCCCGGAACTGGTCGGCTCGCAGTACCCATGCCTCGCGGGCGTTCCCGAGCTGAACGAGCCGTACGCCGAAGCCACGGGAGTACACGTCAAGGCCGGTCGTTTCGGTGTCTAGCCCTAGAACCCTGTCGCCCTGTGCGAGGAAGGATTCGAAGCCGGGGAGGTCCGCTCGGGACTCCGGTACGTTGATCAGGATTTCGCGGCCAGCGAGTGTGTGTTCGTACGTGCGCAAGTGGTGTCACCTCCTTACGTGGAAGAGCCCCCGCCCGACCGTGCGCTCAGGTCAGGCAGGGGCTCGCTTGGGTGGGCTAGAGCAGGTCCAGCTCGGCGCAACAGTCACGGCAGATGACGCGCGCTGATACGGGGACGAAGTACGCGAGATTGCAGCTCGGGCAAATCGCTTCCTTCTCGTCCAGCCCGAGGGGAGGCTCTTCCTGACGGAGTCGCAGCGTCGCCGCGTCCGCGAGGAACACGTCCCGTGTGTTCATGGCTCTCCTCAGAGGACATCGTCCAGAGACGCGCCTCTCGTTGGTGTAGTGGTTTCAGGAGAGGACAGGGCCAGCGGTTCGGTTTCTGCTCGCTCGGTTTCGTCCGGGCGCATGTCCGCTTGTCGTGCGCGGCGGATACCTTCGAAGACGACGCCCTGGTTCCCCTTGCGCTTCACGCACCCGCGCTCTTCGAGAGCCGCGAAGAACGTCTGCCGCGTCCAGCGCTCGCGCTGCGGGAGGTTCTCCTCATCGGCCCACTGGAGGTACGCCTCAAACAGAACCTTGCCCGTGACGCGGCCCGAACCCGTGTCCTTCACGAAGACGCCCGGCAGGAAGCCCGCGAGGGCATCGCTCGTCTCGCGGTACTCCGTCGTCGCCTTCATGATGATGTCCGGGTCCTGAAGCCCGCCACGGAACCACTCGACGGCGCCACGAACGGCCCACGCGAGGATTCCAGCACGCTCCGCTAGCAGCTTCTCCGACAGTGCGTGGTCGCGCTCCTCCGGGCGGAAGTATCGCTCCCAGGGGATGAGCTTGACCCGTCGCCAGAGTCCTTCGTCCTGACCCCGGAACTTCGGCTTGAAGTTCGTTGCGAGGAGCAACAGGAAGGTCGGTCGGAACTCGAAGAACTCCTTCCGCATGAACCGAGCCGAGATGAGATCCTTACCCGTGACCCGCTTGAGGACAGCTTCCGCCATCGGGCGCCCCTGGTCACCCTCCGCAGCCATGACCAGCCGTGCGCCCTTCAGCGCCGCGAGATCGTTGGGGATGCCACCCGACGCGCGCTCTTCGAAGGTGCTGAACGGGGTGGTCACCGTGAGGTCCCGGAAGATCTCGGTAAGGGTGTCGGTGAAGACGCTCTTCCCGTTGGCGCCCGTGCCCCACAGCACAGCGAACGCCTGCTCGTCCGTACGGCCCGTGATGCCGTAGCCCACGAGACGGCGCATGAACGCCGGTAGATCCGGGTGGCGTGGGAACACCTCATCCAAGAACGCTTCCCAGCGAGGAGCCCGCGCATCGCGGTCATAGTCGATCTCGATACGGCGGGTCAGCAGGAGCGCCGGATCATGTGGAGACAGCTCTCCCGTGCGAAGGTTGACAACTCCGTTGCTTACCGCAACCAAGTCGGTGTGCTGGTCGAAGTCGTTCACGTCCGCCGCGACCTCCGGCAGCGCCTGAAGCTCCTTCATTGCCGCGCTGATGCCGATGGATGACTGTGAGTGTCGCGCCCACTTCTCCCAACGCCGTGCGGTCTTGGAGGACGCGGAGCCGACAACGCCGTCAGCCTCCGCGCTTAGCCGGTCAGCAATCTGTGCGATGCGGTCGGCGGACTCTTGGATGTAGGCGCGCGTGCGGTCGAGCTTGTCTGTCTTCCACACGCCCCCACGGAGCAGGAAGAAGCCCGCCTCAGGGGAGAACTTCACGCCGGAGCCCTGCGCTTCGATGAAGTCACGAGCGAAGCGCGCGTTCCCAAGATCCGTCAACGGGTAGCGGTCTTCGTCGCGGTCGCGGAGGACGGCAGCGGTGGAGGTCTCCTCTCGGGTGTCCGCGATGGCGCGGACAACGTTCGTCAGGAACCGGTCGCCGTCGCGCTCTCGCCAGTCGGTGAGATCGAGCTTGTCCGGTACCGGGAGGATCTTCGCACGGCGGCCACGGGCTAGCAGCGCCTGAGCAAGCCGTGACGCGAAGGTGCTCCCGGACGGGTCGCCGTCGCCAGCGATCACCGCGAGACGGTCGCCTACCCACTCCGCAACCTGGTTCAATACGGACTCATTCGCCGCGAGCCCAGCGCCGCGAATCAAGATCGTGTCGTAGCCGATGGCAACTGATGTCATACCGTCGCCCGGACCCTCAGTGATCATCACCTCATCCCAGCCGGACGCACCCTCAAACCATGCGAGCTTGGCCCACGATGCCTTCTCGGGGGACGCCGGACCATACCAGCGGACGCGGGCGTCCTTCTGGAATGAGCGAGCCTGGTAGCCACGCGGTACGCCGTCCTTGTCCCGGAACGGCACCACGAGGCGCGGCCCGCCCGGGAGACCACCGTTGGTGATCTCGCCATCCTCGTTGTACTCCGCTGCGGGGGCGTAGCCCAGACCGAGACGCCGGAAGTCGTCTTCGGTGATCCCGAACCGCTCTTCGGCGTACGTGCGCGCCCGGTCTCCGTGAGGGTGGCGCGCTTCCTGCGCCCAGCGGTACAGGTCAGCTCCCAGCGCGGCAACGTCCTCCGCCGACGCCGGTACGTCCTGCGAGGTCGCGGGGTCGAAGGACAGCGACTCCGGAACCTCCATCGATGCCAGGTCTCGCATGGTCAGCTTGAGCGCCCGCATTACGTACGGGGTCTCGCAGCCCGCGCGGCACTTGAGCAGCACCTTCCCCGCGTCGCTCACGGTGATGCGAAGCGACGGCTTGCTGTCGCTGTGCGCGGGGCAGTGGACTACGTACCCGTCTCGTTCCTCGATCTGTTCGCCGTCGAAGCGCGAGAGGAAGTCAGTCAGGTTCACTGTGCTTGTTCCTCCTAGTCTGTTGTCGTCGGGTACGGACAGGGCCACTGCCCGGAAACGTGCTCAGTCGTTGCTAGCGGCAAGCGCACGGATGAGTTCTGGCAAGTCGGCTAGACGCATCACGAGATACGACTCTTCGACCGGCTTACGGGCTCGCTTGACGACGGCAGCGGCGAAGGGCTCTCCAGAGTTGACCTTCTGGACCTGCGCCCCAGCTACGCCCTCGCGGAGTGCGGAGGTCACGTCTCGCCAGTCCTTCGCCTGGAGGGTGAACGGAGACGCGATGATGTCTCCCTTGTCCAGGAAGCCCGCTTGGCGCGGCTTGTACGCCTTGATGCCGTTGTCCAGGAGGAACCGCTCTACGGCGGTCTCCCAGCGCGTGCCCTTCTCCTTGTTCGGGTTGCTCATACGGCAGCTCCGCAGGCAGGACAGGGAATCGGCATCCCATCTACGGACAGAGACTCCTCATCATGGAGACCGGAGCACTCAACCTGACCGGGGATCGCGGCGAGCTGTTCAGCGCGGATGTACTCGTTCAACCCCTGCGGGTTGAGCGCAGCGGCGAAGCCCTCAGCCATAGCCCGCCCCCACTCGGTCATGGCCCTCGACCACTTCCGACTAACCACGCTGCACCTGCGCAGGCTTGCTGTTGCGCGCCCGGACGACTACCTCAATGGCAACGCGGGCAAGTAGCTTGAGCGCCGTTGCGGGGCTCTTGTCGCTCTCGATCCTGAGATCGATGTAGACCGCGTCTAGTCCGTACTTCGACCCGGCGCGGATCACGCGGACCTGTCCGGGTTCGTACGGCTCGTCAGAGTAGATCTGTACCGATGGATCAGTCATCGTTCCTCCAATCGATCGTTCCGCCCATCGCGGCGAACACGCCTAGAGGTGTGGCCCAGCGACCAACCCACTCCACCGAGGGCGTTCCTGTGATGTGCAATGCGTCGTACTCGCGTGGGTCGTAAACCTTGCCCGCGATGTCTCCCGGACCGCTGACCTCCCGGAACCCACCCGATGTGCTGTGGCGGATGATGCGCATAGTTCTCCTTGCTGCAAAGGGAAAGCCCCCGCACCGACCGGAGTAGGGATCGATGCGGGGGCAAGCGGTCAATCGGACTGCGGAGCTGCTAGAGCCACGACGCCGCCCCAGACCATAGCCAGCAGAAAACTGATTGGTGAGGGCAGCAGGAAGCCCAGAATGAGCCCGCCAGCAGTGGCCATGAGGAGCCAGGCCGCGAGCCGCATCAGGCGGCGCGCTTGATCTTCAGAACCGGCTTCGTGTAGCTCACGGTCTGGCCAGCACGCGGGCCGTTCTTCGCGATGAAGGAGACCTCTTCGAGCGACAGGTGCGCGTGGACCTTGCCGTCGTCGGCGTCCGCGCTGAGGTCGTCCAGCTCGTCAGCAACGCCGTTGTACGCCAGGTCAGACGCCAGCGACCACGAGCCCGACTGGAACTTGAAGACACCGAGGTCCTCGTTGCCCGCGAGGCGGAAATACACCTCGATCTGAGGCTCAGCGCCGGTGCCGTTCCGGGCCTCTTCCTTGCGCTGAGCAAGGGACTGTCCCGCCTGCGGGTCCGGCGTACCGTCCGTGCAGGTCTCGCCGTCAGACTCGCGAATGACCTTGCCGTTCCGGCCCCACAGGATCATCCGCTGACGGAGAGCCTTCGGGCCGTCCAGGACGACATCAACGCCCTTGGAAGTCGTGAAGACCTCCAGGTTGTCTTCACCGGTAGCGTCCCACTCCTGCGCCTCGTCGCCACCCATGGCCTCACGGACTGCTTCGGCAACAGCCGGGTCACCAGTCGTGACGCGCCACTCTTGGAGTGCAACCGGCGTCATCTTCCGGCCCTGCTCCACCTGGTAGCCGGAGCGGAACCGCCCGACAACATCGTCGGAGAACTTCGTCTTCTTCGGGGCCTCGCCGTTCTCCCCGCCGAAAATCTTCAGAGACATGTGTGTTTGTTGGTCCTTCCTTGAAGGTGTGCGCTGTAGCGCGGTACAGGGAGGTACAGGGCCAGCGACGCCCCGCCTGCTCATGTGAGAGTCACGCGGGGCGTCTTACGCATTAGCGCAATGCGGGCGGGCGGCAGATCTGCGGACCGGGAGCAGAGAGCACCTTCGGGCGGGCCGGAGCCGGGGAGTACCCGAGCTGAGCCGTGCCGAGAATGGTGGCGATCTTGCCGGATCGACGCGAGCCCATGAACGGGAGAATCGCGCGCATGACGGCAACAGCCTTCTCTCCGCTGACCTCCGCGTGCCAGGTCGCCTGCGCCGGAGCAGACTTCAGCGAGAGGCGGACGTTTGCCCCGAGCAACGTTGCGGCACGTCCTACGACATCGCGGTCAGTCATGCCGACGCGGACGCGCGGGTACTTGCCCCGGTGCAGGTCGAACGTTCCTTCACCTTCGAGCAGACCAGCGAGCCAGATTACGTCGTCTCGGTCGTTCAGTTCGGTCACAGTTATACGTCCTCTCCCTGCTTGTACGAGCGCCGCATGTCGGCGCGGTTCACTGCCTTACGGAATCCGCCCTCTACGGTGCGAAGGGGGATGAGGTCCGCCGTGGTCAGGTTGTCGCCGAACGAGCTGCACGAACATCCGGAGTCACTGACGTAGAAGAGCGCACCGTCTGAGGTGCGCCTGATGATGGCTTCTTCCGACCAGTCCCAACCGCCCTCGCAGACGCGCGCCAGCACATCAAACACAACGTCGCGTACGCCGTCGCTGATCGCGATGGAACCAAGCGCACCCGTGCTCATCGGCGCCCCCGTCGCTTCGGCTCTTCTACGATCTCGATGGGGATCCCCTGACCGAGGACGGTCTTCTTGGTCTCCTTCTCGTACTGGAAGATCTGCATGAGTGGGAGGAAGACCTCAGTGAACAGCTCGTCGCTGATCAGCGCCGGTACGACCTGCCCGCCCTCGGGGCGCGCGTGGACAACCAAGCCCACGTCGATCTGAGGAATGTCGATCTGAGCGCCATCAGCGCCCACGATGTAGTCCGCGTTCGCGTACGCGGTGAGCTGGAGGGAGACCTCCTCGTGTACGCCGGACCGCGTCGTCTTCCAGTCGCCCATAGCGGTCAGCCGTTCGCCCGTCTTCGGGTCGGTGACCTTGGCGCACCAGTCGAAGGAGCCCGCGTAGCCGTGCTTGACAGACCAGACGGTCTGCTCCAGGAACAGGAACTCCGGATCGTACTGCTTCTCGAAGCCTCGGAAGATGCCGACGTACGGCTCCAGGTCCGGGTGGATCCGGCCCAACGTCTCACCCTTGGCAAGGCGCTCGAACATGTCGTGAACGTCCGTGCCGTTCTGCGCTGCCTGAGCTACGTCGCGGTCAGGTGCACGCTTGAGCATGTCAATTGCGGCCTGTCGGTCGCGAAGCGCGATGCCGACGACCTCTCCTAGGAGGTCAACCGCCTGAGTGGCGACGGCCTTTGCTGCCCAGAACTTGAGGAAGTCCTTCGGGAGCATGTTCAGGATGGACGTAACCCCGGGGACCTTCTGTCCATCGTCGGGGTGCACGTAGAGGCGTGCGCCTCCGCGCTTGATCGTGTTGACCTTGGGAGTCGTCACGCTTTGCGGTCCTCTCTGTCGTGTGTTCGGACAGAGAGGAACAGGGCCAGTGGTGCGAAGCCTGCTCAGATGAGGTGCGAGGAGACAGAAAAAGTGACGAAGTGACGATAGTGATGGTGTTCTGGTTTCCCTATATAGAAACTGCAAAATATATATAAGGGAACGAGAGGACCCGTCACTTTCGTCACTTCGTCACTTTGGACGCCTGAAACAGGGGCTCAGCCCCGCGTCTCCAGGCGTCGGCGCCACCTCCGCGCAGCGCTCTCTAGCGACTGCACCGCCCCTAGCGCCACGGGAACAGCCTCCGGGCTGAGGTCGTCCAGCTCGGTTACGTCCACACGCCGTAGGAGATCGTTCGCGGCGGTGAGCGCCAGGAGTGCACCTCCCGCCATGTCCCGGGAGGTGATCGCGCTGAGCACCGCTTCACGCTGCACGCGTCGATCGTGTGAGCGCTCACGTGCCGTCGCCTTGATGAGCCCGAGTTCGTCTAGCTCGTCTTCCGTCAGCCTCTCGCGGAGCGCAGCGCTGACGTGGTACCGGACCGCTGCTTGGAGCGACTTCAGCTCGTCGCCCGTGACTATGTCGGCGTATACCTCCCCAGCCCAGACGCGATACTGGTACGTCTTCCCGCGCCAGTCCGGCGTACCGTCGTCGGTGAGAAAATGTGAGCGACCCTCAACTAATAGTCCTGCAAGCTGCTTGAGCAGCGGTGTGCGCGCATGTTCTTCGGCTCGCTCGTACTGCCGTAGCAGCTTCCGAGCGTCCGCGCGGATGGTCTCTAGTTTCCGCGCCCCTGTGGTGGCCATAACAGGAGCGTAACAGCCGTGAGGCTCCTTGCGCATCCGGAGCTGAGTGTTTGCTCAGATTCGGGCAAACGACAAAAGCCCCCGCCCGGTATGTACCGGAACGGGGGCTGCTGTCATGCGTGGTGGTGGGTGACGATCCTGCTAGCCCAGGTGTCGAGATCTTCTAGAGATGTGTTCGTGACGTGAAAGTCGGTGTTGTGGTTGTCGAGCGCCGTCTCTGACTCGTGCGTGTCGTCGCTCACGAGACCGGGGCGGGTGATGCGTACGAGGATGCCACCGGCCTCCTTGACCCATTCGGCTTCGTTCTCGAATCGCACGTCTGTGATTACCACGTCTTTGCCCTCAGCGAAGCGGGCTTGATAGACCTTCGTCGCCGTGATGTTGAGCCAGAAATCGGGGTCCAGCTCCCGAATGCCGACGCCGAAGTTCTGCATTGCGCGGCGGACCTCACGGAGGTTCTTGGCGCCATCCCAGCCCATCGCGGAAACGAGATGGGAGAGCCGGAGCGTGAACGGAGCGCCGTACGGAAGACACCAGTTCTCGTCAAGGAACCAGCCGTACTCGTCTTGGTTGATGACGATGTTCGGGTCAAACCCCAGCAGAGCCTCACGCAGCGGGTCAGCGAACGCGAAGCGGTGTACGTCGTACTTCGCGAGTGCACGTGCGAAGGTGTCTTTGCCGGACTGCTTCTTGCCGATAAGGCCGATGAGCATTAGGCGCCGTAGATCCTCTCCATGTCGAATGGCTGACCGCCTGCCTGAAGCAAGGGCGTCACCAGACCGAGACGCCATGAGCGGTCGATCTCGGCGTCAGTCAGGCTCTTGCGCTCCCCCGGCCAGCCGTAGAGTCCGCGAACGTAGGTGTAGGAGCTGCCGCCTCGTACAAACTGAAGGCTGAGAACGTCTCCCGCCCGCCACTTCGGCGCCTCCGGGGGAAGCTCCTCTACCCGTACCTTCGTGCGGTCACTGATGGGGCCGAAGCGGACCGTTGCACCGCCGACACGTAGCGAGTAGTCGTTCTCTCCGACGCCCTCCACGAGCACGCGGTAGCGCCGTCCACGCTGGAACTTCTGAAACGGGGTGATCACTGGTCCTCCTCGTGACGTGCGCGGAGCTGTGCAGCTTGCTTGACCTTGCGCGTGGCCTCAGCCCGGAGCGCGTCGGCGGTGTCGTCGTACTGACAGAAGCGGGCGCGGTCGTATAGCTCTTCCGCCTCCGCGTGAAGCTTGTCGATGCGCTCCGACACGGAGCCGTCAAGATCGCTCACCGCGCACCGCCGATGACAGTCACGCGCCCGTCCGGGTAGCGCAGGACGTGGCCGCCGCTCTCGGTCCGCGTGACGGTCACGAGTTCGCCCGTGAGCGCGCGGAATGTGCTGGTCTTCATATCGGGGTGCCTCCTGGTTGTGGTTGTGCTTGCGAGGAGGTACAGGGCCAGATCTGGGAAACCTGCTCACCCGAAACACGAAAAAGCCCCCGACTCGATGTGAGCCGGGGGCTTCGGTGTTACTGCCCGTAGAGGCGGGCGAGCAGCGGGGATAGTGCGGCGATGACGCCGACAGCGGATACGAAGGCGCCCCACAGGGCCTTGGGTGCCACGCTCGGCCGCTGCTCCAGCGCCGTGACGCGGGCGGCAAGCTTCTCGTCTTCGGCCTCGAGCTTGGTCACGGCTTCCTTCCGCAGCTCGCGGAGATCGCGTAGCTCGCGGTCGTGCTGGTCTAGCTTCGCGCTGTGCTGCGCGAGGGCAACGTCTAGCTTCGCCTCGAACCGGGCAAGCATGACGCGGATCTCCGCACCGTCGCTCCCGAGCCCGCTGTCTGACTCAGGAGCCGGGCTCATGCGTCAGTCTCGCTCAGGTCGGCGTGCTCGTCTTCCTGCGCCTTGTCGTTGATGGCAGGGGACACCTTCGACCGCGCGGCTTCGACACCGAGAACGGCGGCGACCAGGGACAGGATGAACTGGTAGTCCGTGGCGTCGACGTAGCCGCGCGCCAGGAGGTACCCCGCCACCAGGACGACGACGGCGTACAGTCGAACACGAACCGGCTCGTCGCGGAGCTTGTCAAGGATCTTCTTCAGCATGTGGGTCTCTATTCCGGTTGCCTCAGGCAACCACGTTGTAGTTGTCGTGCTGCATGATGGAAGCCGTCTGCGGTCCGAACACGCCGTCTACGTGCAGGCGGTACCGGCGCTGGAGGTTCTTGATAATCCCCGTGAGCTGGAGACCAGCCGACCGCCAGTCGTTTTGACGGATGAACGTCTCCCAGACACGCATGTCCCGCTCGGATGCGACGCCGAGACGCCCGCACCAACGGACGAACAGGCGGCACTCATCAAGCGCGGTCTTCTGGCCGGTGTGGAAGTAGCCTCCATACGCGCCATACTGAATGTAGAAACGGTGGACAGTCGCGCCGCGCGGAGCCTGAGCAGAGTTGCCACCCTGCTTGGCGATCGACGCCTTGTAGGACTCCCAGGTGTTCCCCGCGTAGAGGCGCGGGCCGTCGTCCTTGCCGTTGTTCGCAAGGCCGTTGCGGTCGTTCTTGTAGGCAGTTACCTGCTTCTTCGCGCCCGCCGACAGCGACGGACAGCCGACAGCAATCATGTGGATGTGCTCAACCCACTTGCCCTGCGCGGGCGTTCGGTGCCAGGCGGCGAAGCCAACCTGCCGCGCGCGGAGAACGACCTCTCGAATCTGCGTATCGGTGAGGTTGCGGGCGCGGATGTCCAGTGCGCCGCCGCCGTCATGCGTGCCAGCAGACGCGGCAACGCCACCCTTGTTGAACCCGCCCTGCGTGAGGACGACGGGAGCCGTAGTGATCCGGCGAAGCTCAATGAGCATGTCTCGTGTACGGGCGTCCATGCGGAAGCCCTCGAAGGTGATGTAGTTAGCCATTCTTTGCGCTGGTCTCCTTACGTATGTTGGTTAGACGATCTGCTCAGAGCCTCGGCCGAGAACCCAGTTGTAGTTAGCCTGAATGCTGCCTGCGCCCGCGTCCCGTTTTGCCTGTACGAGAAGCTGCACAACCGAGCCCGGCGCCATACCCGGAATCGTCGTGAAGTCGATGGTGAAGTTCTTTTCGTAGTAGCCGTCATCCGGCACAGTCAGAGTGCCCACTACCAATCCGCCCATGAGTAGTTGGATCGTGCCTGAGGTAACGGGGGTGGTCTTGGTGCAAGTCCCGACGATACCCACATCCAGCAACGGATTCCACACCTGAAGCTGTGCGAAGAGCATGTTCTGATAGGTGCCCAACGCCGTTCCAGGCCACAGGTTCGGCGTGAGTGGACTCATGGCGTGAGAGAACGTTGGGTTAGACAGCCCCCAGCCCTGGACGTAGTCCTCCTGGAAGATGATGTGCCCCTGCTGGTCATGCATCTTCAGTAGCTGTCTGTACCCGTAGGTGTTCGGGTCGGGGTCGTCCAGGGTGAAGGCGATAGTGCCGTCGTTGCGGCGGAGGATGAACCCCGGCTGTACGTCGCCGGACGGTGACGGAAGCAGGTCTTCCCGCGCGCCCATCCGAGCGATTTCATTGCCGTTGGCATCGCGGAGGATGATCGCGCCGCCTTGCACTGTGATACCGCCGCGTCCGATCGTGGACGCTTCCAGGCGCCGCGCTGCTCGCAGCTCCCGGACCTCAGCCTCCAGCGACTGAATGCGCCGAATGATCGCGTCATCGTTGGCGGGAAGGCGCGCTTCGTACTTGCTCATTCGTCTAGCTCCTGTTCCTCAAGCATTGGGGTCACGGTGCCGTCTAGCGTGTCCAGCTCCCAGCCGATTGCACGGGCCGTGAGCGAGTAGCCGTTCGGGTGGCGCGGGGACTCGGAAACCTCAAGCTTCACTGGCGACCCGAGCGACCATGCGACCTCAAGCCGGGGCGCTTCGGAGGCGCGACCAACGAGTGTCACGATGCGCGCACCCTGCTTCATCCACGTCAGCGCTTCGGCAGCGTGCTTCGTCAGGTCGTCGTCCTCGTCGGCGCCAGCGATGGTTCTCCGGAACTCGTAACGCGGCCAACCTGCCGCGAGCAGATCCGTAGCGCGCGCAGGGACGCCAGCCGGGCGAGTGTCACCCTCTCCATCACCGAAGTACTCAATGTGGTTCGCGCCCTTGTCGGACGTGAAGTCTTCGCTCAGCGTGTATTCCACAACGTTGCCGGGGAAGTCGAACACTGCCTCTGGGTTGTCCCAGCTCCCGCGCCCGATGGTCTGCTCTACGTGGAAGCGCTTGTCGAATGCCGTGTGGTTGGCGTTCTTCCAGAGAATGTCCACCGTCCATTCAGGCCCTCCCTGCAGCCCCATCAGCTCCGTTAGCTGCGAGTAGACGGTCTGATCGGACGTGTCGGTGTACTCGCGGTCTAGCGTGAGGTCACTGGTGTACGCGAGCCACGTCAATCCGATGCTCTCCGGGATGTCGAAGACCAGATTCAGAGCGATACCGGAGGCGTTGCGTTGCTCGTTGTCGCGCGCCTTGACAAACCGTCGGTCAAAGTAGCCCTCAATGCTGACCAGGGACAGCTCGATCGTGAAGTTGGTACCCCCGGACCTCCCGATGACGATCCCGCCCCACAGCGGCATCTCGTCCTCCGCGCGGACGCACACCAGCATCACGCGACCCGGCTCCGTAGCAGCCTCCCACCCTGCCGGAGAGTCCGGCAGAGCGAGAGTGCCTTGCAGGGAGGTGTAGGCGCCGATGACGCGGGAGATGGGGCCACCCGGGACGAACGGAAGCTCTTCGATGATGTTGCCCGTAACTAGGTCTGCTCCGTACCAGATGTAAGACGGGATCTCGCCGGTTTTCGGGGCTTCTGGCAACGGTCGCTGTGCGGATGCGAACATGCGACTTTTCGGCGGCATGCGCGAGCCTCCTTACGGATCGAGATCAGAAATAGGTGGTCACGAACACACGGCCTGGTCCGCCTGCACCACCAGCAACGGAGCCCTTGCCGTTGCTGGACTGCGCCCCGCCACCTCCAGCACCGTACGCGCCGCCGTCAGCACCAGCGACAGCCGCGCCGTTACCGCCACCGCCGACACCGCGACCGCCGCCACCAAAGAAGCTGTCGCCGCCAGCGCCTCCGATTGCGAACGCAGCCGCGCCGAAGCCACCAGCGCCGCCACCCCCAGAGATCGAGCGATCCCCACCGGACGCCGTACCGGACGCTCCGCCCGTGTTGCCGTAGGACGATGCCGACTGCGCCTCGTAGAGGCCGCCTCCACCGCCGTTGGCGACCACTGCCGTTGCTGAGGCGAACGAGGAGGCACCTCCACCGTTGCCGTTGGCACCGACGACGCCAGCGCCACCAGCGCCGACCGTGACGGGAACTGTGGACCCGAGGTCACTAGCGTTGAACCGCTTGAAGGAGTAGCCACCAGCGCCGCCCCCAGAACCCATGGAGTGCTGACCAGCAGTGGACGCGTTCGCGCCCCCACCGGCGCCACCCCCGCCAACGACCTCTACCTCTACGTACTGCGCACCGGACGGCTTAGTCCAGGTGCCGTTAGCGGCAAAGGTCTGCGTGACGGCGTTGCCGCGCGAAAGGGGGACCCACGTCGTACCGTTCCACGCCTCGACAATGCCAGACGTGGTGTTGTAGATCGTCGCACCGAGAGCAGGCGCAGCGGGGCGCGTCTTGCTCGGTAGGATGCCACCGGACGCCACGGTGTAGACACGCTCATCCACCATGGAGGTTGAGCCGGAGGTCGGCACGGTGAACGTTGCCAGGAGTAGCGACTTCGCGGGGGTGGCTGGGGCGGTTGGCGTAGCGTTCGGGCTGCCTGCCAGATACCGCGCGTAGACGCGGGACTGTGCGTCTCCGTTGTCCTTGTCCTGGAGCTGGAGGACAAGGATGTCCTTCCGGGGGTTGGTCGCATCAGGAGCCGGAATCGCGCCGGACTCCGTTGCCGTCACGGCGAACCGGTACTCACCGAACGCGCCAGACGAGACGGCAGTGATAGCAGCGATGCCGGGGGCAATCATCCACGTGGAACCAGTGAACGTGACCTGCATGCCCGTGCCGCCCGGGCGGACGCCGGTACGACCCCCAAGCACGGCGCCGTCGTAGAACGCATAGAGCGTGTCCATAGACCGCAGCGCGGCGGCGTCGTAGAGAAGGGTGTTGTCTCCGGGATCGTTGACCCACTGCGGGATAGAGATCGTCATATGCTCACTTCCATGCGTCACGCCAGATGACTTGCAGTTCGGCGTCTGGTGAGTAGGTGGGGGAGTTGAACGCGATGAGGTTGTCTCCGCGCTGGAGGGAGAACCACTGACCGGAGACGAACCCGCGACGGGACGCCGTACCGTTGAGGTACGCAGTGCGATTCCCTAGGTCGAGATCGATGTACTCGCCAGCACCGAGGGTCAGATTGATCACCAGCTCCGCGCCCGAATCGACGTGCGTCACGCGCGGGGTGGTGACCGGGCCGTAGATGATGACGCGGGGCGCGACGACGGCGTTACCGGCGTTGTACGCGCTCAGTACGCCGGACACCGTTACAGATGAGATCGCGAACGGGACCTTAAACGGGACCTTGAGGCCCCCGAACGTCATCGGGAGTTTCGTGCTCTCGATGTGCAGGACCGAGCTGTACTTGAGTGCGTCGGGGGCGACTAGCCCGATCTCGAACGTGGCCGCGTACGGCGACAGGATTTGCGGGGCGGGGGTGCCCTCCTGTCGCACGTACGCCACGCGGTCATCTCCGGTCACGCCGTAAACGGTCATCGGCGCCGGAACGTCCAGCGGAACCGAGTCGATGAGCTGGTCAATCAGGTCTCCGACGTTCGGCAGCGGGGAGACGACGGAGCCCTTGAGTGTCATCCCTCGCGCCGCGAGGTACGCACGGTTCCGCCATCCCCCGTTCCGCCCGGTCCGTTGGGTGACCTCACCGGTTGATCCGGTTGCGTGCCACCCCTCCAGGTCTTCGACAATCCAGGTCACCCCGGCGTCGTCCGTCTCTCCAAGACGAACGGTGCCAAGGGCAACCCGGTAGGCCGTAAGGATCATCAGACCGCCTTTCGTGCCAGGATTCGCCCGGTCTCGCGGGCCGTCGCTGCGGGGTCGCCAGCGCCATCAACGGACACGTAGACATCACCCCGCGCCCCGGAGCCTCCGGGGCGTGCGGGAAGTGCGCCGGACAGAGACGCCGAACGAACCGGCAGAGACGCGCCGCTAACGACCGCGTCACCGAGGCCAGCGCCCGCCTTGTTGACGTTGGCGATCTCGCCCTGAAGGCCGATGACGAAGCCCTGACCGGAGTACGCCCCGAGCTTCGCCAGCACCCTCGACGGCGAGTGGATGCCAAGCGCCTTCTTGACCGCAGCAACCAGCGCGTTAGCGAGCTTGGTAGCCGCCGCGTCGAGCTGCTTCGCCTGCGCCGTAAGGCCGTTGACCAGCCCCTGAGCAGCGTCTACGCCAGCCTGGTAGAGGTTGGTCGCAGCCGTGTTGCCCAGTCCGGCAGACGCGTTAGCGATCTGACGCTGAAGGTCGTTGGCTTGAGCAACAGCTTCAGCTCCGCCCTTAACGAGCGCCTTTGCGGTGTCGCCTCCAGCGTCCACGCCCGCGTCAGCGATCTGCTTGTACAGATCGTCACGCAGCCCGGACGCCTTCAGCTTCGCGAGATTCGCCGCGAAATCGAGCGTCTTCTGAAGCGTGGACTGCATCCCCTTGAGGATGTTCTTCGCCTTGAGCGTGCCGCCGTTGGCGCTAATGTTGGTGATGTTGTTGAACGCCAGCGCCGAATCAGTGACCGCCTTCCGGAAGTCGTCCCGGAGGGTGATGGCGTCGGTGAGCTGCTTCTTCGCCGCCTCCAGCTTGACCGCGACAGCCTCGCGCTGCTTCACGATCGAGAGGAGCTGGTTGTACTGCCCAGCGATCGAGCGCGAGAACGCCTGTCGGCCACTCGCTGTACCGATTTTGCCGATGAGGGCATTGAGCTTGTTCAGCTCCCCGCGAGACGCTGCGATCTTCTTCTGAAGGTCCGCTATGCTCGCAGCAGCAGCCGCGTTGCTCTTCTTGACCGCAGCAACCTGTGCCTTAGTCATGCCCTTGGTGATTGGCTTGATTTTCGCCTGCTGCTTGGCGATGGCCGCGTTGTACGAAGCGATCTGCTTCTGAATCGACGCCTTCGTGTCCGCGTACGTGAACCCGATGTCCCGGACCTTCGTCATCAGGGAGGTGACCGCCGCAGTGACTTGCGAAGAGGAGCCGTTCAAGCCCGCCTTGAAGCCCTGATTGATAAAGTCACCAATCTTTGCGAACTCACGGGACGGAGAGTGGATTCCAAGAACGCTCTTCGCTTTGTTCAGCACGCTCGACGCGACATCCCCAGCAGCACTGATCGCGGCGGATGCCCCGTTCCGGATTCCGTTGGCGAGACCCTGAACGATTTGCGAGCCCGCGTTGTACAGCAGGCTTCCGAGATTACCGACCGCGCTTGAGAGGCTGTGACCAATGCCGGACATGAAATGCAGCGCCGACGTGAGCCCATTCTTCGCGCCATTGAGCAGGCCGGTTACCAGCTCGGTACCCTTGCGGACCAGGAGCGCAGCCATGTTGCCCACGGCGGACAGCACCTTGCCGGGGAGAGCCAGGAAGAACCCAACGACAGCAGCGATCTTCGAGGCAACGGTGGCGGCGAACTTGCCGACTGACACAGCCGCGCTGACCAGCGTGGTACCGAATCGGATGATCGCGGCAACGATCTTCACGACAACGGTAATCGTGCCGATGATCGACTTCACGAGGTTGATCGCGAGCCACGCGGCGAATTTCAGGATCGGCGGACCGACCTTCGACAAAATGGCGACGGCTACTGACAGCACGCCCGCGTAGAACTTCCCGACTACGCCGATCACTTGCACAATCGCCGGTAGCACCTTTGCCTTAAAGACGGACCAGAGATTCTGCAGAGCCGGGAGTAGGCTCGTGGTAATGGCCTGAGTGAGCGACGCCCACGCAGGGCCGAACGTCGTCTTGATGAACGACCCGACCTGAGACGCGACGGACATCACGGTCTTAAGTGCGCCGTTGACGATGTTGCGAAATACGGTGGAATTTCGGTACGCGTAGATGAGTCCGGCGACAAGCGCGCCCAGGGCAACTACTACGATGCCAATTGGGTTGGCGGACAGTGCAATGCTCATGGCGCGAGCCGCGAGGGTGAATGCCTTTACGGCCCCAGTCACGTTGTTGACGACACCCTGAGCGATAGAGAACGCCTTGAACGCGAGAGCGCCACCGGCGACAGCCGCAGCTAGCGACTTGAATAGCGTCTCGTGTTGCTTCACGAATGCGGCAGTCTGGGTGAATCCGGCCTTCAGTGCTTCAAACATCGTGCGAGCTTGGAAGGCCGCCTTCTCCATGAAGCCCGGGAAGCCGGAACTTGTTACGTCCCCGTCGAAGATCTTCCACGATGCGATGAAGGCGCGGACGCCACCGACGATCTCGGTAAAGACCGTGCGGGAGATGAACGCTAGCTTTTCCATGAAGCCCGGGAAGCCGGACGACGTGATGTCTCCATCGAACGCCTTCCAGGCCGCGCCGAACGCGCGGAACCCGCCGACGATCTCGGTAAGCACGGGCTTGAGAAGCGAGCCCAGCTTGGAGAACGCGGTGCCGAGCACGGCGCCTAGCTGCTTCGCCTTGTCCTCCACCGGCCCGAGTAGGTTGGTGATGCCAACGAAGCCCTTCTGGAACAGCGGGAAGACGCCGGACAAGAAGTTCGCGCCGATACGCCCGATGGACGCCATCATGTTCTTGAATGCGCCTCGTGTGGTCTCACCGCTCTTCAGCGCCGCACCACCAAGGCCCTTCTCCATGGCGTTCTGGAAGGTGGCGAAATCGACCTTGCCCTGTGACGCCAGCTTGGCGACCTCAGCCGGGGTCTTGCCCAGTTCCTTACCCAGGAGCTGAAGAATCGGAATGCCCCGGTCTCCGAGCTGGGCGATAACGTCGCCCTGGATCTTGCCGGAGGCGGCTACCTTGTTGAAGATGGCGCCCATCTCGCCCATGGACGTGCCGCCGATGGTGGCCGCGTCGCCCACGAGTTTCAGCGTGCGCTCAAGATCCTTGCCAGGCTGCACGCCTGACGCGACGGCGCCCGCAGCCGTCTTCGCTGCTTCGTCAAGGCCGAACGCCGTACCCTTGACCGAGTTGAGCGCGTTCTTCATGATCGCGTCTACGGTCTTGGTGTCGTGCCCGAGCCCCTGAAGCTTGGCGCGGGCGTCCTCGATGTTGAGGAGGCGGTCAATGCCCTTCTTGGCAGCGATTCCGGCGAAGAGCGCGCCTCCGGCAACGGTCGCCTTCAGCGCGGTCTTGACACCAGCCATGACCGCGCCACCGACCGATACGCCGGACTTCTTTCCGGCGCTCGCAACGTCCCCGCCACCCATCTGGTTCTGAATCGACGCGGCGACGCCCTTCAGAGACGGGATGATCTGGAGGGTTGCGTATCCGATGTTGCTCACGGTGTGCCCCCTTGTAGGCGCTTGCGCTGCGCTTGCAGCCGTTTGCGCGCGTCAGCAGCACGCGCCTTGTCATCAGTTGCCTTTGGCAACGCGGGGTGTGGTTCGCCTGCCCACACGCCGTAGAGGTCCGCGAGTAGAACCGCCTCAGTCGTCCAGCTAGCGATCTCGCCGTACAGGGCTTCGGACGTTGCCGACGTACGCGGCAAGTGCCGGACCAGCACGGAGACGCGACGAAGTGACAGACCTCCGCGCCACAGGTCCACCAGATCGACCTGGTAGTAGCGCTGAAGGTCTGCCTCTATGGCGTCGGAATGGTCGCGAAGTAGGAGACTGAGGTGCGTCAGTTTCCCTCAGCGAAACCGGCAGCCTCGCTCAGCGCCTCCCACAGCTCAGTGAGCTGACGAACGGTCGCCTTCGCCTCGAACTTGTCGTACACCTCTGCGCCGAGGAGCGATCGCATCGCGGTCGCAACCTGACCCTCTTCGATGGCGCGGAGCGCTCGGACCGGCCACTCCGTAGCAGCCGGGATGATGTACTCAGTCCCTGCGTACTCGAAGACGATCGACTCGCCCTGAGCCTCAGCCTGCTTGGCGGTGTTGGTAGACATTTGCGCTGGTCTCCTTGGTATGTGTTGCGCTGGTCATGGGGTGGTGAGGGGTGGCCGGACCAGCGCAGTACGGCCACCCCGGAGGGTGTTGCGGGAGATGCCTTACGGCTCGACGGTCGCGGAACCTTCAAGCTCCGTGTACAGCGTGCCGTCAGCGTCCGGGTAGATCGTGATCGTGATGTCGAAGACGGACAGCTCCGTCTCAGACTCCTTGATCTCGGCAACCTCGGTCACCTCCGCGCGCTTCACGTGGCGACGCTTGATCTTGTCGCCCTCGCGGACCTCGAAGAGGAACGCGTGAATGTCGCCGGACACCGGGACCTTCACAGTCGAGCTGGTCAGCCCTGCGTTGGTGGTCCGGGTCGAGCCAGGGTTCACGAGAGCGAACGTGTTCTCGTTGTCCTCGAGCGCCACGAACCGGATGGTCCGCTTGTGCTTGCTCTTGGTCTGGCGAACGAGGATGCCGCCCCACGCGTAGTGCTCGTTGGTCTCGTCCTCGCGGGCTTCGGTAAAGCCCTCGTCGCCGTCCAGCAGGCCCACGAGCTTGTAGGCGACAGCCGGGGGCGTAGTGACATCGGTCGGCGCTGCGGTGCCGTCCGGTGCAAAGTACACGTCGGCGTTAGTCCACAGCGACGCGTTAGAGCTGTCTCCAGCCATGTTGATTTCTCCAGTCGTTGAGTGGGTTAGAGCGGACGCGTGTACGCGGACACGAGCACCGTTGACATCGGCTCTCCGGTGTCCGGGTCATCAGCCGGGAACGGTCCCGAGATGGGAGCCACGGAGCGCACCGCAGGGCCGTAGTGGTCCAGGAGATACGCCTTACAGACCGCCGACAGCGCGCGGGCTGTGAATGGGTCGCCGTGCCAGACCGTGAGCCGGATCGTGACGCGCTCTAGTGCATTTCGTTGGGGGGTGGTGGTGCCGTCGTCAGAGAGGACGACAAGAGGAGGCGGGTTCGCTGCGGGGTTGCGGTCCGCCGTGTAGCGCGCCTTGATGAGCGCGTTTGCGTAGGTGCCTCCGGCAAGCTTCGCGCGAAGGGTGGCAAGCATCTCCGGGCGCGGGTCGGGGAAGACTGGTGTCACTTCTCGTTCACCTCAAGCCCCACAGCAGACGCCGCCCGTGTGAGCGACCCGTACTTTGCCTGAATCGCCACGCCCGCCGGATGCCGGATCGTCACCGACGCGGCTTCACGGTCAGTCGTGTACTCATCCACGACGACTTCGGCGTACGACGGCACGTCAGCGTTTGCGGCGACGGCCTGAGCGAGTCGCGTGATCTCTGCTCCGACCGCGCCGGACAGCAGGATCTCTTGCGGGCCGATCTTGTCGAGCTTGAAGTCAGGTTTCGCCATCAGCCCGCCCTCTTCAGTGCAACCTCGGCGTGGTGGGCAGAGCTGATGTCAGTGGCAACCAGCGGGTCACCATCAACCTCGTACACCGTGCCGCCGTAGGTGATGCGGTGCGCGGCCTTGATCCCGAGCGTGTTCGTGAAGAGCACCCACGTGGTAACGACAACGTCTTTGCCAGAGTTGATCTCTCGCGTACGGCGCTGCGTCATACGACCGACTACGTCAGCCACGATGGGCGAGGACCAATCCTCCACGGTGTCTCCGTACGGATCGGTCCTCACGCCCGGTCGAGACCACTGCACCGTGTGGGGGAGCAGTCTCGTGGGGATCATGGCGCGGACCACCAATCGGGCCGACCGCCCCACGTGACGGCGCCGTACGGCTTGATGGTGAACGCGGCCCGCGTCAGGTTGTTGGGATCGATGCCTAGTGCAACGAGGTCGTCAGGATCGATGTACAGATACCCAGCAGCGGCCTTCGTGCTGCGGGTGTAGCCGTACCCCTCGATGTTCTCCGACTGGTACCCCTCTGGGTTGCGGAGAACGCGAAGGATCATCCCGCACACCACGGCGACCACAAGGTCAGCCGCGATGTGCCGGGGTGCATCGTCCGGAAGTGCGATCCTCGCGTCTAGATCAGGAACCCTCGCTCTGAGGAGTGCGCTTGCGTCCAGCAGCAGCGCGCTTACGCGGCTGGCTTCGTCCGCCGTCAGCGGCCGATCCATCCGCGCTTGCACGTCCTCCACGGTCGCTAGTGGTGTCGCCATCGGTGGCCTCCTTCCAGCCAGCCGCGAGCAAGGTAGCCGCGTCGTGGACATCCACCACCGTCTCTGGGTGGTGCGGGTGGGTCAGTCTCATTGCGGCTCCTTAGGTCAGCGCAGGACTGCGAACGCCTTCGGGTCGCCCACGACGAAGCCGAACTCGGCCTCCGCGCGGACTGCGACCATGTTGCGCTGCCACAGGTTGATCGTGTCGCCGTTGGCCAGCTCCAGAGTCGCCTGGTCGGAGACGCTGTAGTTGATGTCCACGGCAACGCCGTAGGCAGCCTGCGACCACTCGCCCGCAACGCCCTTGACCGGGACCGGGTTGGTACCGTCAGAGACGGTCGCGCCCGCGAGGTGGCGGGTGTAGTCGATCGGACGGCCCAGCAGCGCCGGAACCGAGCGGTCGTTCATGAGCGAGGTCTGAAGCAGCGGGCGGTCGTTGTTGTCCGTCGCGGCCAGAAGCCCCGGCTCCTGCGTCTTCGCCAGAACCCACGAGGTCAGGTCATAACCGTTGTCCACGATGGTCTGGAGAACGCCGGTCACACCTTCCACGGTCGGCGCGAAGGTCACAACCGGGGCGTTGTCGGCGGCGTTGGTGTTGCCGATCAGCTTGCCGAAACCGGCCGGAGCGTTGACGCCCAGCGCGGCCAGGTCGAAGGCCCGACCGAACGCGTCCGCCATCTTGTCGCGGACGGTGTTGTAGTACGCCGGAAGGTCGCGCACGAACTCCTGCGAGAACGGCACAATGACGGCGATCTTCTTCGGGTCCATGGTCTTGATGCCGGGGCCTACGGTCTTGACTGGCTTGACGCCGGTCTCATCCACCCATTCAGCGTCCAGGCTCCCAGTGAAGACAGGGATGCTCAGGCCGTTGGTCGGCAGGTTGATGCGCGGAGCGCTCCGCATGATGACGGACGACTCGCCCGCCTTGGCGAAGATGTCAGACGAGAGCTGACGCGGGAACAGGCCAGCCGGGCTGTTCGCCTTCGAAATGTCGAGAGCCATTTAAGGTTTCCTCTTGTGCTAGCGCGAGACGCCTTACGCGCCTGCGTGTGGGATCAGGTGAAGAGCCCGCCGAAGAGATCAGCGGGGTTGGTGCCCTGGTTGCCCTTGGCACCCTGCGACGGGTCCGGGGCGGGCTTGGACTGCTGCGGGGTCAGCCGCTGCATGAGCGCCTTAGCGTCAGCGCCCATCTCCTCCGCGTCGTTGCCGCGAAGCCGGTCGATCAGGTCAGCCGGTACGCCGTGCTCGATCGCGACCCGGAGCCGCATGTTCTCTGCGGTCAGGTCGGTGACGCTCTTCTCAGCCGTGTTCAGTCGCTCAGCGGCCTTCTCGGCGTCGGTCTTGCTCGCAGCCTCGATCTCAGCGAATCGGGTAGCCGCGTCGTCGCCAGCCTTGGCGCGAGCGCGGAGGTTCTTCGCCTCGTTGTTCGCGTCGCGGATCTCCTTGGCGACCCACGCGTACTCAGCGGGCAGGTTGTCGAGGGATCGTGCGTTGTCGTTGCCGTCGGCAACGTTGGTGTCGGCGGGAGTGTTTCCGGTGTTGCTGTCGGTCGCGGCGGACTCGGACATGTGGTTGCCTCCAGGGCATGTCACCCGACCCACCAGGGGCCGGAAGTGAAGGGGGTTAGCGATACTTCGCGTCGTACGCGCGGCGGAACGCGTTCTGCGCCGCGTTGGAGCTGAGTCCCTTGGTGGACTCCTTCCACAGCTCTAAGAACTCGCGAGCGTTCTCAGGCAGTGGCTCATCAGCCCTGTACAGGGGCTTCGGGAAACATGAGCAGTGATCGTGGTACGCGCGGCTTCCGCCTGCGGTCTCCTTGGACTTGTAGACGGCGCCACGTGAAGCGAGCATTGCGCAGAAAGAACAGGGTTTGCCGTCAGTGACTCGCATCCACCCGAGCGCGCGCGAGTCGTCGCGTACGCCGTTGTAGATGGTGTCGCGTGATCCGTTGATCATCTGACGGACTGAGGCGCCGACGCTCGTCACGAGCGCGCGAGCGCGGGCGTTGCGGCGGATGGCTGCCGTCTCAGCAGGGGGAGCGAAGCTGTAGTTAGCCACGCTGACTTGGTTGTCTGCGTCCGTGAGCACGCTTAGGGCTGTCGCTCGCATGGACGCGGCGAAGGCTTCTCGGTCTAGCAGCGCCTCTTGCACTGGTTCGAACTTCGAGCGGACGCCAGCAGAGCGCCGGACCGACAGGAGGTAATCCCGCGCCGCCTTGGCTGCGCCCTCGCGGTACCTGAGAGTCAGCTCGTATGCAGCCTCCTCCCAGTGCGGATACATCCGGGAGAAGGCCGCTAGGTCCACGTCAGGCCAGATACGCGACAGCTCGATAGTCAGCTCTTCGCGAAGGTCAGCGAGCGTCTTACGGTGCTGTTGGGTCAGCCTGTCCATCGGTTGCCCCCTTGTTCATGACGCGAGCTAGCGCGCCAACTGGGGACGCAGCGTCCATGAGTTCGCGGTAGCGCGCCTGGCGCTCTTGGCTGTAGCCCAGCTCATCCCAGACGCCCTCGATCGGAACGACGCCAGCGGAATAGAGCTTCGTGGCGCCATCAGCCTTGGCGCTGAAGGTCGGTGTACTGGCATCACGCCACACGGCGCTGACCTGCACCTGCTCACCAGTCATGAGACGGACGGCGTACGCCTGCGCCTTCTCCCACGAACCGCCGAACCGCCGCTGCATGCGTTCAGCGCGCTTGACTAGCCGGACCTCAGCGGAGCGGATGGCGTCGGCGGATGCCGGGTTGCCATCCGTGTACCCGAGGAAGTGCGGCGGGAGACCGGTCACGGAGCTAACGAGCTTGGCATAGAGGTTTACGACGGTGACAAAGTTGTTCAGGTCGGACGCGTTGAGCTGTCCAATCTTCGCCTCGTTGTCGCCAATCGCGATGTAGTGCCCGATGTACGACTGCCACGCGGTGAGTGGGTTGCCGTCTGCATCTTGGAAGTCACCGGGGACAACGCCAAGCGCGTACCGCTGCGGTACGGCGTGGAACTCCTTAGCCAGTTCAAGGTTCGTCAGCGTACGTCCGACAGAGTCAGTCAGCGGGATCACGTCGGACATGGCGGAACGACCGATCACATCGGAGATGCGGGCGCGGTTGGTGATCGGGAAGACGCCGACCTGCCCCATGTTGTGCTGGTCGCGGTTGGTGTCCTTCCACCCGCCGTCGCTCAGCTCCAGCCAGACGGTTTCGTCAGGCAGGTAAAGCGTTGCGAACTTGTCCTGCGAGATGCCGGTAGCCGTCTTCTCCGCGCCGTAGCGCCGGAACGCCGCGCGGACCTGCCGTGTGCGCGGGTCGCGGTCAACCGTGATCTCAGTTGGCGACTCTACACTGATCAGTGGGAGGTCGGAGCCCTCGTTCGTCCCTACGGTGATCACGGAACGCCCGTAGATAAGGGCATCCGTGTGTCCGAGGGACGATTCGGTGTCCAGCTCGTTAGCCTTCCACAGCGCCCACAGGTCGTCGCTGAGTCCGTCAGCGCCACCGACGCGGAAGCCGTCGATGTCCAGGCGTTCCTCTAGCGAGTCAACGGCCAAGCGCGGCCAGTTGACGACGACCTGAAGCGCGGACACCTCCGGAGGAATCGCGATACCAAGCGTCCGAAGGCGCTGCTCCAGGTCGTAGTACTTGCTGAGTGTGTCGAGCTGCGACTGTTCGCCGGAAAGGTTGCTGTCGAGCTTGGCAATGAGGTTGCGCTCGTCCTCGGTCAGCGCCATGCGATCACACCGCCCTTCCGTTTGCGTCGTCGTAGTACCTGCGGGTTGTTCTGTGCGTAGTCACGAGCGATGCGCGCGGCGATCGTTGACGCGGTGCCGTCGATCTTGCGCTGACTCTCGCGTGACTCCTTACCGAAGCTCACGCCGTACCGGTTGGGTCGGTTGCGAGTGTTCTTGTAGTGGCGAGCGAGTGTGCGGCCCGTGAAGCGGAAAGTACGATCCTCGATCGCGGCGGCGAGCCGTTCGGCTGCCTGCGTGATCTCAGCGACCTTGCCGCGCATGTCGTACGCGACAGCGTGCTTAGTGGTGGCCTTGACAATCAGCTCCGAACGGTAGCGGTCCGCCCACATGTCTACGTAGGATTCCCACTCCTTCACGTCCGCGAAGAACGCAACAACGTCGTACTTGCCGAACGCGTTCTCTACGGAGCCATCTACGATCTCGCGGGGAACTTCCCAGTCCTTGACGTTGCGTGGCTTCTCCCAGGAGCCAAGCTCGAACACGTGTCCGTCTTCGATGCGGATGGCAACGAGTACGGTGGAGTCTTCGGTCTTGGAGCCGTCGAAGCCCAGGGCAACCATCGTGCCGTCTTCGAGGACGCCGTCTAGATCGTGGCACTCATCCACTGCGTGGGCGGTGACCCATGAGTCAGGCGCGTCAACGATCAGGTTCAGGTAGAACCGGCAGGCTTCTGAGAACGGCGTACGTGGGTCGTAGATCTCGGCAACGAGCCGGTCATGATCGACCCACGTTGCGTCGCCGTACGCCTGGAGCAGTGCAGCGCGGAGCTTCGGCTCATCGGCGGCGTACGCGTCGGCGTCGGCGGGTGCTTCCGTCGCGTCGTAGAGGAGATTCGCCTTCTTGGTCTTGCCGTCCAGGATGTAGAGGCAGGCTTGCCAGGAGCGTTCTGCTACGGAGTCTTCGCCGGGACGGTGCGCGTTGGTGGCCTCGATCGATCGGCCTGAACCGTCACGGGACTTACCGAGGTTACGCCGGATCACTTCAGCGAGCTTGTGACCGCCGTTGCCCTCTACCCAGTGGTGCGTCTCGTCCATGACGACGAACGTCGGGCGTCCGCCCTCTAGCGTCCGCGACGCGGCGGTTACGGGCTCAAGGCGTCCGTAGATGCCGCCCGGGCCGACGAAGATGCGGGTGAGCCCTAGGTCGAGCTGGTATTCCTCAACAGCGGGTGATTCTGCCAGCATGGCGAGAACCATGCTCATCGTGTTCTTGGTCTGCGTCTCGCTCACGGCGGCGAGCTGAACCCAAGGCATCGGATGCGGGATGGCGTACGGCGTTCCGTCCTCGTTCCATCCGCCGAACCGGCACGGGCCGATTAGCTCGATGATCGCGAGTGCGGCGAGGAATGGGGACTTGCCCCAGCCCTTCGGACGCCGGAGTACGCCGGACGGGAACAGGAAGCGTCCCTGCTCGTCTACGGCGTACCACCACAGGATGAACCGCACCTGTTCGCGCGTGAACCTCCACGGCTCACCAGCGGTCGGCCCGTCAGGCTGTCGGATGTAGGCCGTAGCCCACGCCAGAACCTGCCAGCCTAGGGTTCGCTTTGGTACGCCGGACGGGACGGTGCCCCGATTCACAGCCCCTCGGCCATGCGGCGGTAGTCGTCCATGACGGCGACGTCGCCGGACGGACCAGCAGGGCCGGAGTCGCGTTCCACCTTGATCCGGCCCTTCAGCCGGTCAACGTGGGTAGCGCCTAGAAGCGCCTCGTTCTGACGGATCTCCGCGAGGATCTGCGTGACGGTGGTGGAGCGGATTGCGGGGTTGCTGGCAGCCTCGAAGTAGCGTTCTACGAGGACTGCGAGCATGATCAGGCGCTGCCAGTCGGTGACGGTGAAGAGGACGGCTTGCGGGGAGTTGGCCCAAACGTTGTACCAAGCAACGGTGCGTTCGTCGTAGTCGCCTACCAGCGTCGGCGCGGAAGCAGGCTCCGCGCGTACGACGGTGTCAGGCGTGAAGGTGTCCGCGTTCCTACGGCGCTTGTTGGCCTTCGGGGCAGGTCCAGGCATAGCGGGCACCTCCTAAGGGCGTGCTAGGGCCGTCTCTGGCCTTCTGAGGGCCATGTGTGGCGGGATCAGATCCCGTACGAAAGTTCCGGAACCCGTACAGATAGCGGATCGCATTGCCTACCGCCTCCGAGCGAGGGGCGGGGGAGGGAGGGGACCCCTGGTCTCAGGCGATCAGCCCAGGGTGCGGAGGCTGCTTCCGGAAGCGCTGTGCGGCGATCTGACGGAGTTTCGCAGCCGTTTCGGCCTTGGACTTGGGTGCATGGCATTCGCGGCACAGGAGGCGAAGATTGGCCATGTCGTCTGTGCCGTAGTGCGGAGGGTGCTTGGGCACGATGTGATCGACCTCTTCGCCAGGCTCACCACACACCACGCATAGTCCGTGGTCACGGCGTATCACCTGTGCGCGGATGCGTTGCCATCGTCCGCCGCCCGAGCTGTGCTCACTCACTTGCTCAGTCCATGGCGAACGCACAGTGCAACCTGCTCATCAGCAAGTGGCGTGCTGCCAACCATCCCAGCCGGAGCACCGCACGTCGGCGCAGTCTCGCGGTAGCGGAAGCGACAGCGGTAGCTATCACGCCGAAGGATGCGGATGCGCGTAAGCGCTGCCTGCTCTTCGGGCGTGGTGGTCATAGCTCTGCGCTCCGTGGTCATCAGGTCTCAGCACTGTTGCTCTCGGCAAACAGTGAGGGGAGGGGGTGCTTCGTGGATAGGGGGTGGGGTATCACATAGGGGGTGGGGTATGCGACATGGCCCCCGGCACATACGACAAAGCCCCCATGCGCTCACCTACCCGGGGTGTGGCCTCGCCTGCCGTAGCTACAGCGAGGGGGTAGGGAGCAGCACAGGGGCTGCGGTGCAGTGGTCGCAGGTCCGGGCATGCCCCGGGAGCACTGCGTTTCCCACTGCGGTGCAGAGCTTCGGTCTTACGCCGTGACAGGCGGCCCGTTCGGACTCTGCTTAAGCTGACCGAGCAGGGGTCGAACCTGCAACCTCCGGAGTAACAGTCCGGCGCTCTGCCAGTTGAGCTATCAGTCATGAGCCAAGCGGGAGAGTTACCAACCGCGAGGCGGAGCGGATCAGGTGGGAGTCGAACCCACTGCCTACACCGTTTGGGGAGTCGCTCTTCCGTTGAGCTACTGATCATGCCGTGCAATCTGGGGTTGCCAGTCACGGTGTCGCACAGCACCGAATGCCCTGCCCGCTCCGCCGCGATTTCAGGTCACGACAGGAGTAGGCAGGGAGCAAGAAGCCCCCGAACGATGATCTCCCCGTCTCTAGGGTTGGGGCTCAGACTCGATCGTTCGGGGGCAAAACCCTGCTCACGAAGGAGCAGGGTGGGTTATGCGAGGGGTGCCGTTAGCGCTATGCCGCCGTTCCCCCTCTAACTGTGTACAGGGCCAGTGGTACGACAAGCACGGCAGATGCGGTTGAGTCCGTCGCTCTCGCGGGCGTCCATGCCGAACTCAGCGGGCTTCTTCGGGCGCTCGCAGCGTGGGCAGTACTTGTAACCGCGCCGCATCCGCTCAATGAGGCGCTGGAAGGCTGAGGCAGCAATCTCAGCGTAGTTTCCGAGGTCGGAGTACTTCGCAGCGGACTCGGTCAGTCGGGCGCTCAGATCGTCACCTGTGGCCTTGTTGTGGTTCGCCGTGTGCTTGCAGCCATCCGGGGCGGGCGCGTAGCGGTTCTGCCCACAGGACATGCAGGGCAGGTTCATACCGGGCTCTGCTCTCCCTGCACACGGACCAGCGTCCACTGTCCGAAGTTGAGCGGGTCCATCTCCCACAGCTCGCCGTACAGGAACGGTCGCGTGCCGTCCACGTAGCGGTAGCTGCGCTTGATCGCGAGTGCGTTGCTGGCAGCTCCCTTTGAGGTGTGGAACTTCCACTCCGGCGACCGCGACGGGATGCGCGTTGCGAACGGCAACGGTCCGGGCGGGGGAGTTTTCAGGGGCTGGTCGCTCATCGGTCGAACCTCCGCACGTGCTCGATCCGAACGACGTTGCCAGACTGCGGTTTGACGTACAGCCCTTCGGACCCCATCAACGTAATGGAGTTGTCGTCGTTCAGCCGAACGTCGAACCAGTCCCGCCCGTCGAGCTTCGCCGTGTAGAACCGTACGTTGTCGTTGTAGCCCCCAACAGGCTTCGGCCCGTAGCTGCTATAGGGCTCCGTGACGATCCTGGTTCCGGGGCTGATCGTCGCGGCGGCAAGGTGCTCGGTCACCTCTCGATTGATGCGCCGGAGGGTGGCAAGCTCCTGCCGTGCCCACTTCGGCAAGCGGGCTTCTCTGTCGTCTGTCACGCTCGATAACCTCCCTTGAAGACCTCGACCACCTCACGCCAGCCGAACGCACGCCAGACGCGCCATAGGCCACGGAAGAAGCCGACCTCTTCCCATTCGTCTTCGTCGTACGAGTACACGAGTTCGTGATCCTCACAGACCATCTCCGTGAGGATGTCGCCGTCCTCGGTCACGCCGACGATGCGGTCCGTGGTGGCAGGCCAGATGCAACCCTCTTCCACGCCGTACTCCTCAGCGGCGTACTCCGCTTCGGGCTCGTCCCACGTTGGGTCAGTGCTCACTGTGTCACCGCCGTGATGTTCTCCACGTTGTGGATGGTGGTTGCCTTGTGCTCCGTCCAGGATCGATCGAACCGCGAGGAACGCGTAGGCATGAGTCGAACGGCGCGAACAGTGCGGGTATGCAACACCCGCTGCCCTGCGTCCCGATCAAAGACGTAATAGCCCTCCTCCTTGTCCGTGATCTGGAGGACTGTTGCCTCTCTCATCTCGACGCAGCGCCCAGACTGGCGTGGGTAGAGGACCGTGGAGCCTTCGGTGTATGTGTTGCCGCGCCAGTCGGTCGCGATGACAGGTTCAGTCATCCCGCCTCCAACTCTTCCGCCGACGCTTGCCCCGCCACGGGCTGAGCAGTTCCACTACCTGCTCAAGGCGGGCGGTCATCTCGTCTTTGTCTTCGTCCTCGAAGCGGATGTAGGCGCGGTCTAGGTACTCCTCCCACGTCTCGTTGTCGCGGTCATACCCCGGCTGGTCCGGGTCGCGCTCGCTCTCGGTTGAGCGACGTACGTCGTAGAGCGCCGTCTCCGCGCGGGAGAGGACCGTGCGCACGTCCGTGAGTGTGTTGCTGGTCTCGTTGCTGCGGTCTCTCACTGGCGCACCTCCCGAACCGGACCCCACTTGCGCTCGATGGCGTCACGCGAATAGGGATCGAAGTGCAACGCCCCTGACCGCGACCGCATGAAGAACACACCACTCGGCTGCTCCTCCCACCGGTCGTCGTCGCGGTCGATCAGAACGAGCGGGCCGGGGCGGTTGGTCGGGGCAACGGTCTGCGTCGGCACGCGGGACTCCAGGAGCGCCCGCGCTTCGGCGTACGCCTGGTTTAGGGCGGTCAGCGCATGGGCCGGGTCGGTGTACTCAACACGGACGGTGGCCTCCTGAGTGCCCCGCTCCGTCCGCGTCTCGATGAGGTTGTACGTGCTCATGCGGCTACCTCGATCCGTTGTACCCCGTGATCCATGGCGATCTCCATGAGCGTCTTGTAGCACTCGTTGTAGGCGTAGGTCGCCTCGGGCTCGGCGCTGTACAGCGTCCAGCGGTCGCCGTCGCCGTCGATGACGACGTGTCCGGGAGCGGTCGCCGCGTCCTTCTCGCCTTCCTGCTGAAGGAACTCAGCGACGCGAAGGATCTCCGCAACGCGGACGTTGAGCGGCGTGGTGCCTTCGAGATAGCCCCGGTTATTCGTCGCGGGGGCGAGGCGGGTTACCAGCTCTTCGGCCGCCTTGAGTGCGTCCTGTCGGTTCACCGCTTGTCTCCCATCTCCAGCAGCTTTGCGGCGAGCAACAAAAGCCCACCGATGACGAACAGCGGAACGCAGATCACGAGCGGAACCGCAATCGGAATCCAGAACGGCGCGAGCACCCACAGCCATGACCACGAGATGACGCCAACGAGCTTCAGCACCACGAACGCGATACCGAGGATGGCCGCGACCGGGAACGACTGGCCGGTGTGGTGGGTGACTTGCTGACGGGTGCTCACTGAACGGTCACCTTCTTTACGTCGGCGGGGCGTGGGTGGCGGATGCCGTCAACGCTGCGGACCGCTACGTGATCGGAGTACGCGTACGCGGTGCTCAGAACCAGCGCGTTCTGTCCCCAGCAGGTCACGAAGTCACCCGCCTGGAACAGCGGCTGCTCCGCATCGTGCTTCTCGATCAGCTCCGTCAGCTTGTCGCGGAGGGCTACGGCGTCCTCGCGGTCGATGTTCGCGCCGTAGCCAGTTCCGACGCCCTTGTAAGCGCCTACGACGGCCACCACGCCTTCCTCGCTCTGGTAGCGAATCGGGACGTTGACGAAAGCGCGTTCGTTGTCGGCGTCCGGCTTGCTGGTCACGATCCTGTTCGTCACTTGGCAGCCTCCTCGTTGGCGGTCTCGATGGCGCGAGCGAGCTTCAGCAGCTCGGGAAAGTTGGCGTTGAAGTTCTGGACCAGTAGCGCGGCGTGGATCGCGGAGACGGTGACCTGTTCTCCGAGCTGGAAGGCAGGCTCCTGCGGGTCGTACTCTTTGAGGCATCCCGCGTGGATGTAGTAGGCGCGGTCCGTGTCGTTAGCGAGGGTCACGTACACATTCCCGTCTTCGTCCGGCTCGAAGTCCTGGACCAGTACGAGATCACCGACGCTGACGGAAGTGATGGCGCGTCCGTTGCCGTACGTCGGCGTGCTGGCAATGCGGTAGGTCTTCACTGCGTGATCTCCTTCGGCCCGGTCTTGCGGATGATGAGCTGAACCGGGACGCGGTCGTCGTCCGCAAACAGGCGGTCGAACTCGTACGGCTCCGGTGCGGTCTCTTTGGCGTTGTACGCGGCGGTTGGGAACCAGCGGTCCCCGCAGCAGTCGCAGTCCATACCGGACTCGCAGCCGTCGAAGTAGACGCCGTGTTCCTGAGCGATCCGGTTGGCCTCGTAGGGAGTGTCCGCCTCAACCGTGACGTTGATAGCGGGCACCAGGAACCGTCCGCCGCTGTTGTTCTGACGGAAGTTGTAGAAGCTCATCGGTTGACCGCCTCCGTCTTGATGCCCCAAGACGCCTTGACGTCGTCGTACGTGCGGTGCGTGTAATAGGGGGAGCCGTTCATGTCCCTGCACGTGTAGGTCTCGCCGTTCTCGTCCAGGTCCCAGGTGTCGCCGTCGTCATCGATCAGCAGAGCGGGGAAGGCTGGACGGGGATTGTTCAGGAGCGCCGACAGCCCCTCGTTCTCCGGCTTGCCCTCGGCAACGTTCGCGGCCTTGAGGATGGCGCGGGCGATCTTGCGGGCCTTGACTGGCCTGACGTAGAGGTCCATCTGCGTGTTCTCGCCAGCGTCGTACACCTCGACGCGAACCTCTTCGAGGATCTCCTTCGGATCGATGGCGATAACGTCGCCGTGCTCGATCTCGTACTGCTTCGGGAACTGCACTGTGGTTCCTCCCTCGTTCGGTTGCTTGCAGGGGAGGACAGGGCCACGGTGTGCGGGGCTGCTCACGGGAGTTTTGGGCATGAGAAACCCCCGGTCTCCGTGGTGGAGAGCCGGGGGTTTGTGGGTGGTGGGTCAGGCGTGGAACTCAAGGTGGCCGATCACTTCGCCTAGGAAGTGCTGTACCTCAACGCGGGCCGTGGCGGGCATCCCCACGGCCTTGAAGAACTCGGCGCGGGCAGTGATCGCAGCGCGCTCGGCTGCGGTCGGGACCCAACCCTGTGCATAGAGCATGTTGTCGGCGTAGACGATGGGCAGCTCGGGAAGTGCGGCGATTGCGGCGCGGATCTCGGTGGCGTTCATGGGTTCAGGTTACACGCGCGAGACGCCTTACGCAACTGGAGAATCCGAGCGGCGTTCCAGACGTGCGAGCCGACAAGCATCACGCCGACGTAGATCAGCATCCCGACGATCATCGGTCCTCCTCCTGGTGCATCTGCGTAGCGCTGCGACCGGAGATGAGCGAGCCGGAGAGCCGGAGGTACATCAGGTCGCGGTTGCGCTCCTGCGCCGCGCGGTGGTGGATGTCAGCGACGACCTCAGCGCGGGCGGC
Source organism: Kribbella sp. WER1 (assembly GCF_054189145.1). Classification (NCBI taxonomy): domain Bacteria; kingdom Bacillati; phylum Actinomycetota; class Actinomycetes; order Propionibacteriales; family Kribbellaceae; genus Kribbella; species Kribbella sp. WER1. The sequence goes on from NZ_CM135186.1 coordinate 6,712,956, forward strand.
GCGGAGACCGAGGGAGTCACGGGTGGTCAGATGGCGGGCGTCGGCGGCGATCAGTACGGCGACGATGGCGAGGAGTGCGGCGGTGGCGAGGAAGAGGCTCACGGGTGGGTCCTTTCGGTGGTGTTTCGCGGGTGATGCCTTACGCACCTTCACTCGGGCTCCCGGCCCCCAGTCGAGCCGGGGAGCCCTGGTCAGGGTGCGTCAGGCGGCGACGATGTCAGCGACGCGGACGTTGACGGAGCCGCGACAGGTGAAGATCTCCGCGTTGGTGTGGTCGGCGTCCAGGTAGCGGCGGAAGCTCGCTTCCTGGCCGTGGTTGTTGAAGCACCCGCAGCGCTCCGGGCCGGTGGTCCAGGTGACGGACTGGCCGGGGCGGTAGATGAAGCCGGTTCCGGCGCAGGCTCCGCACTTGGTGATCTGCGGGGCGAGCTGTTCGCGCTCCAGCGGGTTGCGGGGGTTCGTGTTGCGTGACTGAGGCCAGCTCCGGGTTCCGGTGCCGTGGCAGTTGAGGCACTTGTTCGCTACGGCGTTCATGGTGGCTCCTTCGGTCGGTTCGTGCTGTTGTGTCTACGACTATACTCGCGCGAGGCGCCTTACGCAAGTCAGCGCCGGAAGTGCCCCGTGACACTCCGGCGCTGACGGGTGGGTGGTCAGCTCCCGACGCCGAAGGTCAGCGGGACCTGTGCGCCGTAGCTGAAGGTGTTGCGCGTCGTCTCGCCCGTATCGAAGCGAATGTAGACGTATACGGCGGTTTCGTCCTCGCTAGCCTGCGCGTCCGTGATGGCGGTCCAGCTCTGCTCGGGGACGATCTTCCCCATGTCGTCGTGCTCCTCGTAGCGGTCGCCTGCCTTGATGGCCTCAGCCTGCATGGTCTCTCCCTGGTGTGGTGGCGGGGAGGGAGCCGGGTGTCCGGCCCCCTCCGGGGATTGTGTCAGCCCTGCTGAGCGATGATCTCGTTCGCGGCCTTGGTGCAGGTCTTGCAGAGCTTCCGACCGGTGGCGCGGGCGCTGGTCTCAGCCTGCTTCAGGACCAGGGTCATGTCCTCGGTCGGGGTCTCCAGGTTGCGGTAGTCGAACCAGCCCCGACTCAGCGCGCCGCATGCGGTCTCGGCGTAGTAGGCGACGTGACCGGAGCCGGTGTCCTCGCCAGTGCTCTTGGTGCGGGCGGCGATTCCGTCGATGTGGACGCTGCTCTTGTTGACTGCGAGGCGGTAGGTCATCGTCTTGTCCTTTGCTCGTTCCCTGCTGACAAGAAGAACAATACACGCGCAAGGCGTCTTACGCAAGCCTGAAGAAGCTAGGCGCCTGTTCGAGACAGCCGCTGCAAGTGACCTCCCCCTCCGCGAGGAAGGTCGAGCCGACGCCAGGGGATGAGCTGCGACCGCAGAAGACGTACGGGAACTGCAGAACGAAGAACGCGTAGTGGATGACCTTGCTCTTACCGATGCGCGCGGTGGCGTATACTGACGTGGCGGACGCAGGTAAATCCTCGGATCGAGCCGATTGCATCGCACGTGCATCCTCGCGCTGTGCTCCGCAGGCTGAGCCCCTGGCACTCGTCATGCCGGGGGCTCCGTCAGTTCGTCAGGCTCTGCGGACGCGTAGACAAGCGGGGTGCGGTGGATGGCTGCGCCTTCGTCTAGCCACTGGAACTGACCGTCCGGGCTGACGTGGTATCCGCTGTGTCCGTCGTCTAGGGGGCACGTGATGTTGCCGTGCGTGCCATCGCAGCGGCTCGGGTCGGCTGCTACCGGCTCGATTGCGTCGGCTATGCGGGTCAGTTGCTTGAGGATGTCGGAGAGTTCACTCATGGTCACATGGTAGCCACAGGACAGGCGAAAGTGACGAAGTGACGAAAGTGATGGTCTTCTGGTTTCTGTATATAGAAACTGCAAAATATATATGTGGGAACGAGAGTACCCGTCACTTTCGTCACTTCGTCACTCTTCAGGGCTTCGCCCCGCGTATCCCGGCGCAGAGCGTGACCGCCGACCACGCTGCGTCAGTCTGTCTGCCCTGCTAGGTAGTCCTCGCCCCACTCCGGGTCGCCTCGCCAGAAGACGCGGATGCGTGCATCGAAGTCGATCGGGGAGCGTCCGGGGCTTCGCTCAGACTTGACCACCTCTACGGGCGCGGACATTGCGTCAGCGAGGAGATCAGCGCGGGTGGGTGTGTCGGCGGCGGCCCAGAACTGCGCCACGGTCATCCCGGACGGCACAAGCACAGTCTCCCTAGACACTGGCATAGCGCGCGCCGCCTCTAGTCGCTCCTGTGCGCTCTGGTAACGCGACAACGCTTCAGTGGACGGTGCAGCTAGTAGCGCCTTCTGCGAGGCTTCGTGCTCCTGCTCTGCTGCCTCTACGTCCTCAGCTCCCGTGACGATGACCATTGGCTGTACGTGCTCGTGTGCGCCGTACCGACGTAGGAACTCTTGCTCCAACCAGGCGTCGAGCGCTGTCGCAGAGATTGAGACCGGGGCGTCGCAACCGCCCGAACTCATGAGCGCGCAGCGGTAGCGCGGATAGCTGTGGCCCTTGACCACGCTGACTGAGGTGGCCAGCGCGCGACGACAACCAGCGCAGACGCCGCGACGCTTTGCCAGCAACCAGCGCTGCGGTTTCCCGGGGCGCTTGGCAGGGTCCGGCTCGGGCTCCAGCGCAGATTCAAGCGCTCGCGCCTCTGCGGCCGTGAGAGCAAATCGGCGGGTGAACGGAGACAGGAGCATGTAGGTAAGGTTCTTTGGAGCCCAGGGCTTACCCATCGTCGTACGCCAGCCCTGCACATTCATGTACCTGCAAACTGATGTGACCGCGTCGCCACGGATGATCCGGCGTGCGGCTTCGCGGGCACGTTCTGCGTGCTCCTCGTTCGGACCAAGCACCTTACCCTTGCCGTTAGGGGCTGGGATCACCTCAGCACAGTACGGCACGCGACCCCCTGGCCAACGGTCAGCCTGCCGCAACCGCTTGCGAGTCCGGGCGTTGCGGTCCCGGATGCGCTGTAGCTCTGCACGGCCTACTTCGGCGGCAATGACGAACGAGAACCGAAACGCGGTCTGATCGCCCTCGCTGTCCGTGCCGTGAAGGTCCCGCAAGCGGGCGGGAGTGGCTACGACTTTGCCCGTAGTCGGGTCCTTGCCTTCGACAACGTCTAGAACCATCGCGGCTGCGTTCACACCCTCGCGGGTGATCCGGTCGGCGTGCGGAGTGAGGAGCACAGAGCACGGGCCCTGCCGGACATCGTCCAGCCAAGACAGGAACTCGGGCCGATCTCGCACGGCGCCGGAGATTCCGTCATCAAAGTGCTCTGCGTAGACTCGATATCCCTCCCGGTCTGCGAAGTCTCGAAGCTCCTGCATGTAACCGGGACCGGACAGGTTTGTATCTCCGGATGCCTTGGACAGACGCACGTAGAGCGTTGCCCAGGGACGCTGAGACGACAGGGGCTGAGTAGCTTCTGAGCTGAGCGACATGCTGTCAGGATAGCAGTGTGTTTGGTCACCTGTAAGCGAGCACGATCACCCACACCCACTGCCGGGACACGAACTCGTGCCAGCCCTCCCGCAGATCGGTCAGCACCGAACTCGCTGCCCGTTCGATCCGCGGGATCGTCAACCGGGACAGCAGCAACGCACCGGCCAGGAACGTGACGCCGTCGACCGCGAGCCCGATGCCGGGTCCGGTGAGTCCGACGATCACGCCGGCGACCGCGCCGCCGCCGATCATCGCGGCCGAGCGGGCGAACCCGGCGATCGCGTTCGCCTGCGGGAGTTCGGCGCGGTCGACGATCGACGGCAGGATCCCGGTCATCGCCGGCATCACGAACGCGGACGCGACCCCGTTCACCGCCTCGATGCTCGCGAGTTGCCAGATCGTCGCGTGTCCGCTGATGACCAGGGCCGCGGCGAGCCCCTGGGTGAGGCCGCTGACGGTGTTCGCGGTGACCAGGACGAGGTGCCGCGGCAACCGGTCCGCGATCACGCCGCCGAGCAGCAGGAACACGATGTTCGGGATGCTCCGCGCCGCGAGGACCGTACCGACCGCGCTCGCCGAGTCGGAGACGTCGAGTACGGCGAACACCAGCGCCACCGGGGCGATCGACGACCCGAGGATCGAGACGAAGCGCGCCGACACGAACACCCGCACGTCACGATGCCGCAGTACGGCCAGATCCTGCCGGAACCCCACCGGTGCCTCCCTCTCCCCAAAACCTGCTGAGCGTACCGGACTCCCGCGGACCAGCGATCCGCCGGAAGGAGGCGTACGGTCGGTGATTGTGGGGAGGCAGCGGGTGGTGGGGAGAGTGTGGGCAGCCCGGGGAAGCGTGGCGCTCGCGCTGGTCGTCGTGTGCCTGGCCGCGATCGCGTTGGTCGAGGGAAAGCTCGGCTACCAGAGCCCTGCGGTGCATCTGGTCCTGGAGACCGTCAACGCGTGCGTTGCGATGCTGCTGGCGTTCCTGGTCTACGGACGCTTCCGGCGGACCAACACGTGGCAGGACCTGCTGCTGCTTCAAGGACTGGTCATTCTCGGTACGGCGAACGCCCTGCTCACTGTCACGCTCGTCAAGGGACAGGTCGGCGCGTTCGGCAGTTGGCTCCCGCCGAGCCTGCGGATCGTGGGCACACTGCTGATCGCGACGTCGGCGTTGGTACCGCCCCGGCAGACCCGTCATCGCCGTGGCTGGCGGCATTGGGCGCTTGCACCGGCTGTTGCCGGCATGCTGCTCCTCAGCGCGCTCCTGTACGCACGGAGAGCCTCACTGCCCCCGGCTGCCACCTCTAACGGCCTACTGGTCCCACAGTTCCTGACGCTCGGGTTCTTCGCAGTAGCCGCCGTTGCGTTCACCTTGCAGGCTCGCAGTCGCGACGACGTGCTCCTGCGCTGGCTGGGACCTGCTTGCGCAGTTGGCGCGTTTGCCCGCCTCAACTACCTCCTGTTCCCACCGGACCGCCCTGACTGGCTGTACTCCGGTGACGTGCTCAGAACCGTGTCCTACCTCCTCCTGCTCATCGCCGCAGGCCGTGAGATCAGCCGCCACTGGGCCTTGCAGGCGGAGATCGCGGTCATCGAGGACCGGCGACGGCTGGCCCGTGAGATGCACGACGGCGTACTGCAGGAGCTCGGCTACATCCGCTCCGAGATCGCCACGTTCGACGGACCGCGCGGCGACCGGATCCTGGCCGCCAGCGACCGTGCGCTGGACGAGGCGCGGCAGATGCTCGAGGCACTCGGCCGGTCGAACGACGAGCCGCTCGGGACCGTACTGCGCCGCGCCGTCGAGCAGCTGGCCCAGCGGTACGCCGTGACGCTCGACGTCGAGGTGGACGAGTCGATCGTGGTCGGCACCGCCCAGCGGCACGCGCTGGTCCGGATCGCGCGGGAGGCGATGCTGAACGCCGTGCGGCACGGCAAGGCGGACCGGATCCGGGTCCGGCTGGACCGCGACGGCGACGGGTGCCGGCTGCGGATCACCGACGACGGGCCCGGGTTCGACCCGGAGCAGCGGCACAACGGGTTCGGGCTGATCAGCATGCGCGAGCGCGCGGAGGCGCTGCCCGGTACCTTCGTACTGACGACGCGGCCGGCCGAGGGGACGACGGTGGTGGTCAGGTGGTGACAGCGCACGCGCGCCGGGTGGTGATGGCCGACGACCATCCGCAGCTCAGGGCCCACATCCGGGATGCCCTGGAGGCGGGTGGTTTCGACGTCTGCGCCGAGGCGGCGACCGGCCCGCAGGCGGTCCGGCTCGCCGAGGAGCACCGGCCGGACGTCGTACTGCTCGACATCCACATGCCCGGCGGCGGGATCCGGGCCGCCGCGGAGATCTCCCGGTTGCTGCCGGACGTCGCGATCGTGATGCTGACCGTGTCCCGCGACGACAACGACCTGTTCGACTCGCTGCGCGCCGGGGCGTCGGGGTACCTGCTCAAGGACACCGATCCCGGCCGGCTGCCGGAGGCCCTGCGCGGGGTGCTGTCCGGCGAGGCGGCGATCCCGCGAGCGCTGGTCGCGCGGATCCTGGACGAGTTCCGCGAGCCGGGCCGACGGCGCTCGGCCCGGCGGACGAAGGCGGCGCTGCTGACTTCCCGCGAGTGGGAGGTGATGGGCCTGCTCGGCGACGGCCTGACCACCGACGAGGTCGCCCAGCGGCTGTTCCTGTCGCCGACCACGATCCGGGTGCACATCTCCTCCGTACTGCGCAAGCTCCGGGTGAAGGACCGCCAGGCGGCCATCGACCTGCTCCGCGACGAGAGCTGAACCGATCGTGCGGAGGGTCCCCCCTCCCCACCGCCCGCACGATCGGTCCTGCCCGGTGATGCCGCCGTGTGCGATCCCCCCTCGCCCACGACCTGTAGTCACCCTAAGTAGTGATCGACGGGGAGACCAGACCCTTGAGCGTTCAAACGCCTAAACGCGCCGCGTGAATCCGGTTGTCCGTCGTTGTCACTGGGGGTGACGGCGGGATTGCCGTTACCTTGGGGTATTGGTCCTTCGATCCTGCAGGAGGCTCCGTGAAGATCAACGACGTACTGCGCGGCAAGGGCAACCAGGTCGTCACCATCTCCCCAGAAGCCACTGTCACCGAGCTGCTCGCCCTGCTGGCCGAACACAACATCGGCGCGGTGGTGGTGAGTGCGGACGGATCGACGGTGTCCGGCATCGTGTCCGAGCGCGACATCGTCCGGCTCTGGAACGGTACGCCGGACGCCGGCGACGTCCGGGTCAGCGCGATCATGACGTCCGAGGTGCACACCTGTACTCCGGACGACCTGATCGACAACCTGATGCGGATGATGACCGACCGCCGGATCCGGCACGTCCCGGTCGTTGTCGACGGCAACCTGGCCGGCCTGGTCAGCATCGGCGACGTGGTGAAGTCCCGGATCGGCGAACTCGAGTTCGAGAAGGAACAGCTCTCCAACTACATCACCAGCTGATCAGCCCGGGATGAACAGCACCGCGAGCGCGATCAGCACCAGCACTCCGGCGCCGAGCAGAACTGTGCCGATCACGCCGCAGATCTGCCCGGCCACGGCCATGCCCCGGTTGTTGTAGACGCCCGGCGCGGCGTCGATCTCGGCGAGCGCCTTGCCGCCGAACCACCACGCCACCGGCGACAGGAACAGCAGCCCGGTGCAGAGCGCGATCGCGCCGATCGCCAGCGCGGCCGTCGCGTTCGAGTTGTCCCGCAACGGCCCGTACGCGGGCATGTTCGGGTAGCCGGGCTGCAGCTGGTACTTCGTCGGCTCGGGAGAGGTCACGGTTCCTCCGCTCACGGATGAGCGGAGGAACCAGGATTCCGTCAGCTCAGGTCGATCAGGTCGCCGAGGTCGAGGCCCTCGAGTTGCGGGCGGACGTCCTTGGCTTCCCCTACGACGACCACGAGCAGCCCATCGGTTCCGACGTACCGCCGGTAGGCCTCGGTCGCCTCGGCCGCGGTGGTGGCGGCGATGTTGGTCAGGTACGTGTCGGCGAAGTCGATCGGTACGCCGTTCGCGATGTTGCTGCCGACCTGTTGTGCGACCGAGTCGGCCTGCTCGTAGCGTAGTGGCGCGGTCCGGATCAGGCTGTCCTTCGCCTCCTGGACCTCCTGCTCGGTCAGCCCGTCGCGGGCCTCCCGCAGGATCCGCAACGCGTCGGTGACGGCGGCGCCGGTGACCTCGGTCCGGACAGCGCCGCCGAGGCTGAACGTGCCGCCCTTGCGCGGTGCCGAGAAGCTGGTCCGGGTGCCGTACGTGTAGCCCTTCTCCTCGCGCAGCACGGTGTCCACGCGGGAGGTGATGGTCCCGCCGACCACGTGGTTCGCGACCGCGGCCGCGCCCCACGCCGGGTCCCGCCGGTCCGGTCCGGCGCAACCGATCAGCAGCTGGCTCTGCACGGATCCCGGCCGGTCCACCAGGACGATCCGGTTGCCGGTCAGGTAGATCGGCTCGGGCGTTTCCAGCGCCGTACCGGCCGTCGAGGTCCAGTTGCCGAACGCCGCGTCGATGATCCCGGCGACGTCAACGCCGGTCGCGTCGCCGGCGAACAGGATCTGCGCCCGCTCCGGACCGATGTTGTTCCGGTAGAACTCCGCGACCTCGACGTTCGTCAGCGGCCGGATCGTGTCCGGCGTACCGGCGGTCGGCCGGGAGCGCCGGGTCGAGCCGTCGAACAGGTGCGCGCCGAACGCCTCACGCGCCCGGTACCCGGCGTTCGCCCGCTCCTGGTTGATCTCGCCGAGCCGGATCGTCACGTGCCGGCCGACGTCGGCCTGGTTGAACGCGGGCCGGGTGATCGCCTCGGCCAGCAGTTCGACCGCCGGCGCGAGATGCGACACCGGGACCGAGATCTCCACGTGCAGCGCGTCCGAGCTGACGTCGACGCCGTACGCCGCGCCGTGCCGCTCCAGGGCGGCCGCGAACTCGTTCGCCGAGTGCAGCTCGGTGCCCTCGTCGAGGGTCCGGGACATGATCGTCGCGACGCCCTCGAGCTCGCGCGGCTCGGCGATCAACGGCATCGCGATCGTCACCCGGACGGTGGCGACGTACTGCCCCGGACGGTCGAAGACGTGCACCGGCGTACCGGCGCCGATCCGGGTCGTGACGGCGTCGGGGAACTTCCACGGCCGCGGCGCACCGACGGCCGGCGGGGTGGTCAGAACCTGGTTCATGCCTGCTCTCCCGAGGTGTTGCGGCGGTAGGTGACCTGGACGCGGCCCGCGGCGCGGATCCACTGCTGCGCCGCGGCCTGCACCTGCTCGACCGTGACCGCCTGGACCTGGTCGATCCGGGTGTTGATCCGGTTCGGGTCGCCGAACAGCAACGCGTGGTGCGAGATCTCGTCCGCACGGCCCGCGCAGGTCGCCAGCTGCTCCAGCCAGTCACGCTCGGCCTGGGCCTGCACGGTCGCGAGCTCGTCCGCCGTGACGCCGTCGACCGCGAGCTTCTCGATCTCCTCGAGCAGCGCGTCCTCGACCTGCTGCAGGTCCACGCCGTCCGACGCGATCCCGGTCAGCGTCCCGAACGAGACCCCGCCGATCAGCGGCAGCGCGCCGCCGGACACCGACTGCGCGATCTGCTCGTCTCGGACCAGCCGCCGGTTCAGCCGGCCGCTCTGCCCGGCCGCGAGGATGTCCAGCGCCAGCCCGGCCGCGTCCAGCTCCGGCGTCCCGTCCACCGGCAGCCGGAACATCATCGTGACCAGATCGGACGGTACGTCGGACGTCACGTCGTCGCGCCGGACATCGGTCATCGGGCCGATCGTGCCGTCCGGCGCGGGCGGCGGTGCCGGGATCGCCGGCAGGTGACCGAAGTACCGCTTGGCGGCGTCGAACGCGTCCGCCTCGGAGACGTCGCCGACGATCGTCAGGACCGCGTTGTTCGGCCCGTAGTACTTGCGGAAGAACGCGTGCACGTCCTCCACCGACGCGGCGTCCAGGTCGGCCATCGAGCCGATCGTCATGTGCGCGTACGGATGGCCCTCGGGGAAGGCGAGCTTCACGAGCCGCTCGTACGAGTCGCCGTACGGGCGGTTGTCGTAGCTCTGCCGCTTCTCCTCCTTGACCACGTCGCGCTGGTTGTCCAGGTTCTCCTGGTTGACCGCGTCGAGCAGGTAGCCCATCCGGTCCGCCTCGAGCCAGAGCGCGAGGTCCAGTCCGCCGCTGGGCAGCGACTCGAAGTAGTTCGTCCGGTCGAAGAAGGTCGAGGCGTTCAGGCTCGCACCGGCCGTCTCCAGGAGGCTGAAGTGCTGACCGGAGGCGACGTTGCGGGAGCCCTGGAACATCAGGTGCTCGAAGAGGTGCGCGAACCCGGTCAGGCCCGGCGGTTCGTGGCGCGAACCCACGTCGTACCAGAGGTTGACGGCGACGATCGGGACGGCGCGGTCCGAGCTGACGACGACCCGCAGGCCGTTGTCCAGCGTCTGCTCCGCGAGGGGGTAGTCCAAGGGCATACCGGCCACCATACGTGGTCGGTTCACGCCAAGCGCTTGAGTACTTCGTCGTGCAGCCGTCCGTTGGTGGCGACCGCGTTGGGGCCGGTCGGGCCCGGCGTACCGTCGACGGACGTGAACGTGCCGCCGGCCTCCTCGACGACGATCGCCAGCGCGGCCATGTCGTAGAGGTTCAGCTCCGGCTCGGCCGCGATGTCGACGGCGCCCTCGGCGACCAGCATGTACGACCAGAAGTCGCCGTACGCCCGGGTCCGCCAGCAGGAGTCCATCAGGTCGGCCCACTTGTTCTTCTTGCCGATCTTCTCCCAGCCCTTGAGTGACGCGTACGACAGCGACGCGTCCTCGATCTTGTTCACGTCGCTGACCCGGCACGGCTGCGACGAGTGCAGCGCGCGGCCGGTCCAGGCGCCGTCGCCGTACGACGCCCACCAGCGCTTGCCGAGCGCGGGGGCGGACACCACGCCGACGACGACCTGGTCCTCGATCATCAGGCTGATCAGCGTCGCCCAGACCGGGACGCCGCGGATGTAGTTCTTGGTGCCGTCGATCGGGTCCACGACCCAGCGCCGCACGCCCCAGCCCGACGTCCCGTCCTCTTCGCCCACGAACGCGTCCCGCGGCCGGGCCCGGGCGAGCGTCTTGCGCATCACGTCCTCGACCTTCTTGTCCGACTCGCTCACCGGAGTCAGATCGGGCTTGGTGGCCACGTGCAGGTCGAGCGCCTTGTAGCGGTCCATCGTGGTCGAGTCCGCGTCGTCGGCCAGGATGTGGGCGAGCCGCAGGTCATCCGTGTGCGAAGGCATGCCGGAAGGCTAGCCTGAACTGGCTCCGAGCGCTCCGGGGGTCCGCGACGAGTTGTGGCCGGATTGAACCAAATCGGGCCGCCGACCGTGCCATTGGTGTCTGACCACGACCTCAAGACTGCCGGGAGGCGTCAATGTTCGAGCGCTTCGGGAGCCTGCCGCTCCACGTGCTGGTGATCCATCTCGCCGTGGTGCTGCTGCCGGTGAGTGCGCTGACCGCGATCGCCTTCGCGGCGGTGCCGAAATGGCGCTCGCTGCTGCGCTGGCCGGCGCTGGTGCTCGGCATCGGCGCGCTGGTGTGCGCGTTCGTGGCGAAGAAGAGTGGTGACGCGTTCGTGGCGGCGCTGCCGCAGTTGCGCCAGTTGGTCGCGGTGCACCGGTCGCGCGGGAACCTGCTGCTCTGGCTGGTGCTGGCGTTCGCCGTCCTGGTCGTCGCCGCGTTCTTGTTGCTCCCGGCCACCGGAAAGGGTGCGGTGGCAATCAACAGCCGCCCGCTGCAGTTGGCGGTCAGTGCCGCGGTCGTCGTGATGGCGGTCGTCGTCATCTACCAGACGATCCGCACCGGCGACGCCGGCGCCCGGGCCGTCTGGGGCAGCATCCTTCCCAAGAAGTAGTCAGCCGCCGACCTGTCCGGCGTGCCAGTAGCCGCCGAAGTAGTGCGGCCTCGACGGCCAGCCGAGGTCCTTGGTGAGGTACCAGCGGAGGTCGCGCACCAGCGCGGTCTCCGCCGCGATCCAGGCGTACGCCGTACCGTCTGGGAACTTGCTGTCCCGGACCGCGGCGGCCAGGCCGGCGCCGATCGTCCACGTCACCTCGAGGTCCGCGGCGGTGTCGAAGTCGCGGACGTCGCCGGCGTCAGGGACCTGTACGAACGCGCGGGCCGTCGTCCCCGCGGGCAACGACTCGATGATCGTCGTGAGCGCCGGGACCGCGGTCTCGTCCCCGGCCAGCAACTGCCAGTCGGCGTCGACGGGTGTGTAGAGCAGTGTCTTCTGGTCCGCGGGCTCCGGGCCGATGATGCCGAGCTTGCTGCCGGGCCGGGCGGATCGGGCCCACGCGGACGCCGGGCCGGTGTCGCCGTGCAGCGCGAACTCGACGTCGATCAGGTCGCCACGCTGCGCCCGGATCGTGAACGTCCGCATCACCGGCCGGACGTCCTCGTCCATCGCGCAGAACACGCCGTACCAGTCCTCGGCCGGCGGCAGCATCGGTTCGTCCTGGCCGGGGCGGGCGAGCAGGATCTTGATCCGCTGGTCGTAGCCACCGCTCTGCAGTTGCCCGCAGCCGGACAGCGTGACGAGGAGGAACGACGGACTGAGCGCTTCCAGGGCGACCACGGTCGCCATCACCACGGCGGTCATGCGCCGTAGCTTAATTGATAGGTAAGGCTTGCCTAACTGGTTGTCCGGCTGGCGAGCAGCCGGCGGAACGACGCCACCCGGTCCGCGTCGGTGCGGCCGTCCGCGACCGCGTCGTCGAGCGCGCAGTCCGGCGCGTCCTCGGTGTGCGTGCAGCCGCGAGGGCAGTCCTCGGCGAGCTCGGCCAGGTCCGGGAACGCGTGGATCAGCTTGTCCGGGTCCACATGCGCCAGCCCGAACGAGCGGATGCCCGGGGTGTCGATCAGCCAGCCGCCGTCCGGCAGCCGCAGTACGACGGTGTTCGTGGAGGTGTGCCGCCCGCGTCCGGTGACCTCGTTGACGATGCCGGTCGCCCGCCCCGCGCCGGGGATGATGCCGTTCACCAGCGTGGACTTGCCGACGCCGGAATGGCCGACCAGGACGCTCGTCCGGTCGTGCAGCTGCTCGCGGAGCTCGGTCAGGTCGCCGCCCTGCCGGGTCGCCACCGACTCGACGCCGAGCGGGCGGTAGATCGAGAGCAGCGGGTCCGGGTCGGCGAGGTCGGTCTTGGTCAGGCAGAGCAGCGGCCGCATGCCGGCGTCGTACGCGGCGACCAGGAAGCGGTCGATCAGGCCGGTCCTGGGCTCCGGGTTGGCGACCGCGACGACGATCACGAGCTGGTCCGCGTTCGCCACCAGCGGGCGCTCGATCGGGTCGTCGTCGTCGGCCGACCGGAGCAGCAGCGTCTTGCGGGGGACCACCTCGACGATCCGGGCGAGGGTGCCTTCGTCGCCGCTCGCGTCGCCGTCGAGCTTGACCCGGTCGCCGACGATCACGCCCTTCCGGCCGAGCTGGCGGGCCTTCATCGCGGTGACTTCCCGGTCGTCGACCCAGCACGTGTACCGCCCGCGGTCGCGGGTGATCACGAAGCCTTCGGCGGCACCGTCGTACGAGGGGCGGTCCTTGGTCCGCGGCCGGGTGCGGCGCTTGGGCCGGTCGAACCGGGCCTCCTCGTCGTACCGCGACATCAGCCGGCGAGCCCTGACCACATGTCGGGGAACTCGGGCAAGGTCTTCGCGGTGGTACCGATGTTCTCGATCCGCAGGCCGGGGACGAGCAGGCCGAGGACGGCGGCCGCGTGCGCCATCCGGTGGTCGTTGTAGGTGTGGAAAAGCTCGCCGTGCAAGGGTTTCGGGCGGATCGCGAGCCCGTCCTCGAGCTGCGTCACATCGCCGCCGAGCGCGTTGAACTCGGACTCGAGCGCCGCCAGCCGGTCGGTCTCGTGGAAGCGCAGATGAGCGATCCCGCGCAGGTACGACGGCCCGTCGGCGAAGGCGGCGACCGCCGCGATCACCGGGGACAGCTCACCGACCTCGCTCAGGTCGAGGTCGCACCCGCGGACGGTCCCGGTGCCGCGCACGGTGAGGCCGTCCGCGTCCAGGGTGACCTCGGCGCCGAAGCGGGTGAAGATCTCCGGCAGCTGACCGCCCGGCTGGGTGGTCTCCGACGGCCAGCCGGTGACGGTGACCGAGCCGCCGGTGATGACGGCCGCGGCCAGGAACGGGGCCGCGTTCGACAGGTCCGGCTCGATCGCGGTGTCCAGCGCCCGAACGGGGCCCGGGGCAACGACCCAGCGGTTCGGCTCGGCGTCGTCGACGTGTACGCCGCGTTCGCGCAGCATCGCCACCGACATGTCCAGGTGCGGCTGCGACGGGACCGGCTTGCCGTCGTGCCGGATGTCGACGCCCTCGTCGTACCGCGCGCCGGCCAGCAGCAGCGCGGACACGAACTGGCTCGACCCGGACGCGTCCAGCGTCGCCTTGCCGCCGCGGACCGAGCCGGTGCCGGACACGGAGTACGGCATCCGCCCGGTGCCGCCGTCGTCGATCTGTACGCCGAGGGTGCGGAGGGCGCCGAGGATGACGTTCATCGGGCGCTCGCGGGCGTACTCGTCGCCGTCGAACGCGACCACGCCGTCGGCGAGCGCAGCCACCGGCGGCACGAACCGCATCACGGTCCCGGCCAGCCCGCAGTCGACGCTCGCCGGGCCCTTGAGCGACCCCGGGGTGACGGTCACCGTCGGACCGCTCTCGCTGATACCAACACCGAGCGCGACGAGCGCGGACCGCATCAGCGTGGTGTCGCGGGCCTCGAGCAGGCCGGTCAGGTGCGACGGGCCGTCGGCGAGGGCGGCGAGGATGAGGGCCCGGTTGCTGATCGACTTCGACCCGGGCACGGTCACGCGCCCGCTGACAGCACCTTCGGCCAACGGCGCCGGCCAGCCGTGATCCTCGCTCATACCACTCCCTAGGCTCGTCATGTCGAGCCCGAGCCTATCGCTACTGCACCTTCCAGCCCTGCGGCAGCAGCAGCGACAGGTACTGCGGGGAGCTGTTCAGCACCGGCGCCGGCAGCGCCTTCGGGAACGTGTAGTTGACCACCTGCACCCCGGGCGCCGGGATCGCCTTCTCGCTCCCGTGCGCGGGCGCCCCGATGCCCTTCTCGAACAGCGCGACCGGCAGCAGGGTCTTGGTGTCCAGGTAGTACACCGCGTGGACGCCGACGCCGAGCGCCCACGGGTTCGACCACGGCCAGCTCACCGGGTCCTCGCCGGTGTCGCGGAACGCCCACATCGTGATCGCCGTACCGGCGTAGCCCTGGTCGTCGCCGACCGTGACCGGCTTGAAGTCGACCACCTGGCGGATGTAGGTGCGGCCACCGGCCGAGAGCAGCGTCGGCTTGGCCGGGTTCACGAAACCGGTGTAGCTGCGCAGGGTCTTCAGGGCCTTGTCGGCCTGGTCCGGGGTCAGGCCGCTGGAGAACAGGCTGTCACCGGTCGCCGTGTACGGCTTCTTGTAGCACTCGGGGCTGTCGAACGGGACGACTTCCCACTTCTTGTTGTAGTGGCTCCAGCTGTAGCTCTTGCCGCCCTTGCAGATCGAGCTGGTCGGCTCGGTGTCGTTCGCGTTGTCGCGGAACGTCTGGGCGAAGTAGTACTTGTCGGTCTTGTGGTCGATCGCCGAGTCGACGACGGTCCACAGCTTGCTGCGGGTGAGGAACTGCTGGGCGCTGTCGAAGTACGAGACGCGCAGCCGGGCCAGCGGCTGGGTCATCTGGCGCTTCGCGACGCCTTCGAAGAACGTCGCCGGGTCGACCTCGCCGAGGGTCTGCGCGGTGACCGGCTGGCCGGGCTCGATCGTCTTGCCGTGCGGGGCGCCGCCCGCGCTCTCACGGTTGGAGAGCGCCCGCCAGCCGAAGTACCCGGCCGGTACGGCGATCACCACGAGCACTGCCAGCACTACCAGCAGGACGACCCCGGTCCGGCGCTTGCGCGGCGGCGGGGGATAGCCCGGCTGATAACCGGGTTGCTGCTGCGGATAGCCCGGCTGTTGCGGGGGCGGGTACGGGGGTTGTTGTTGCCACTGGCCATTGTTTCCGTACGCAGACACCGATCCAGACTAGAACGGGGTGAGGTCGCGATCAGCTCAACTCGGCCTTGGCGAGTCGGGCTGCGTGCTTGGCCTCACGGGCCAGCTGCTTGGCCTCGCGCTTGGCCGCCTTCGCGCTGCGCTTGGTCTCGCGCTTGGCCGCCTTCGCGCCGTGCGTGGCCCGCCAGGCGACGCCCGGCTTGCCCTCGGTGTCGACCGCGGCGAGCAGCAGCCCGCCCATCAGGCCGAGGTTCTTCATGAACTGGATGCGCTGCTGGTTGCGCACCATCTTGTCCTTCTCCTGCCAGAACGCGTGCCCGGCGAGTGTTGTCGGGACCAGCGACGCGGCCAGCAGCGAAGCGCCGAGCCGGCGGCCCTTGCCGGTCGCCAGCGCGAGACCGCCGAGCAGCTGCGCCGCGCCGTTCACCCGGACCAGGTTGGCCGTGGTGTCCGGGATGCGCTCGCCCACCTGCGGCGGCGCGACCTTCTTCACCATCGGCACCAGCTTGTCGGTCACCGGCTGGGCCTTGGGGACCAGCGGCTCCGGGTTGCGGATCGCGTTCGTGCCCTGCACGACGAAGATCACGGACAGCAACGGCCTGGCCAGTGCGCGCACGACAGTCATGCCTCCTTCATACACCACGTCTTGTACCAGGTCCGGTACCCACCGCTGAACCGTCCGATCAGATCGGGCATCCGTCCGGCCCGCACGCGGCGTCACCGTCCGTCGTCGCTCCCGGCGCGGTGATCAGCGTGACCGGCTGACGGTCCGCGTTCGCGCGCCGCAGGGCCTCCTGGAACACCTCCACCGGCTGCGCGCCGCTGACGCCGTACTTCTCGTCGATGACGAAGAACGGTACGCCGTTGGCGCCGTACGCCAGCGCCTGTGCCTGGTCCGCCGCGACCTCGTCGGTGTACGTCGTACCGGCCAGCACCTCGCGCACGCGCTCGGCGGGCAGGCCGACCTCGGTGGCGAGCCCGGTCAGGGTGTCGTGGTCACCAACGGGGAGGCCGTCGGTGAAGTAGGCCTTCAGCAGGCGCTCCTTGAGCCGGCCTTGCGTGTCTGCGGGCACCTCAGCGGCCTCGGCGAGCTCACGGGCCAGGTGCAGGACGCGGTGCGCGTCCACGGTGTTGGCCGGCTTCGCCTTCTCCAGGTGGTACTCCAGGCCGGCCTCGGCAGCCACCTCGGTGACCTGGGCGTTCGCCTGCAGGCCCCACTCACGGCCACGGCCGTACTTCTCACCCAGCCGGGTCGCGAGGTCCCGCGGGTCGTCGTTCGTCGACGACGGGTCGAGCTGGAAGCTGTGCCAGACCACGGTCGCCTCGTCGCCGCTGCCGGCGAGGGCCTCTTCGAGCCGGCGCTTGCCGATGTAGCACCACGGGCAGACGACGTCGGACCACACATCAATGCGCATACCAATCGCCAACTGACGCCTTTGTGGACCTATTCCCAACCAGGAGTCGATGTGACGCGTCTGACGCACCATGGACGAGGACCTTCTGCGGACCCTGCTGAAAGAGCAGCACCCCGATCTCGCTGACCTGGAGCTCAAGGAGGTCGAGGGCGGCTGGGGCAACCAGATGTGGCGCCTCGGCGAAGACCTCGCCGTCCGGGTACCAAGGCACGACCAGAACCCCGACCTGCTCGTCCACGAACACCGTTGGCTCCCGGAGATCGTGGCCCGGGTCCCGCTGCCCGTCCCCAACCCGCTCCGGCTCGGTCAACCGTCGGACCGTTTCCCCAAGACCTGGCTGGTCACCACCTGGATCGCCGGCGAGCCCGCCGACCACGCACCGATCACCTCGCCCCGCGCCACCGGCACCCTGGCCGCCTTCCTGCACGCCCTGCACACGGAGGCTCCCGCCGACGCGCCGCGTTCCCCAGGGCGAGGCGACGGGCTGCGTGGTCACACCGAGGGCTTCGAGAACTGGGCGGACGAGTTCGCCGTCGAGGACGCCGTCCGGGAGGTGTGGGCCGACGGGGTCGCGGCGCCGGAGTACGACGGCCCGCCGGTGTGGCTGCACAGCGACCTGCATCCCGCGAACGTGGTCGTTGCCGACGGCACCCTCGCCGGCGTGATCGACTTCGGCGACCTGTCCCACGGCGACCCGGCCACCGACCTGTCCGCCGCCTGGCTGCTGCTCCCCGACGGCTCGGTGGACCGCTTCTTCGACGCCTACCCGGTCGACGACCCCACCTACCGCCGCGCCCGCGCCTGGGCCGCGGCCCGCGCCCTCTCCCTGATCGCCATCGGCACCGCCGGCATCAAGGGCCGCCGCGGCGGCAAACCAACCTGGCTCCCCGCCGGCCACGCGGCGATCCGGCGCATTCTGGCCTGACCCGGTGACCGCCGCCGTGTCAGTACGGCGGCGGTCCGGTGTCAGCAGGCCCTTCCAGAGTGGTGTCAACAACAAGGACCACCACCACTCAGGAAGGCAACACCATGACCACGTACAACACCCCGCAGGCCATCTCCGCGGTACTGAACATCCCGGCCGGGCGGATTCAGTTCGTCGCGTCCGAGCGGGCCGACACCGTCGTGCGGGTGCAGCCGGTCGACCCGTCGAAGGGGCGGGACGTGAAGGCGGCCGAGGCGACGCAGGTCGAGTTCGCGGACGGCGTACTGCGGATCACGGTCGTCACCAAGAACCAGTACTTCGGTCCGAGCGGGTCGATCGCGGTGCGGGTCGAGCTGCCGGCCGGTTCCCAGGCCGAGGTCAAGGCGGCCAGCGCCGAACTGCGGACCACCGGGGCGCTCGGGGACGTCGTCGTCGAGAGCTCGCACGGCTCGATCGACCTCGCCGACGTGGCCGGCGCCCGGGTCACCACCGTCGCCGGGGACGTCGCGATCGGCCGCCTGAACGGGCCGGCCGAGGTCCGTACCAGCAAGGGTGACATCCGGATCGCCGAGGCCCTGCAGGGTGCGCTCGAGCTGCGCACCGACGTCGGCGAGATCGAGGTCGGCGCCGCCGCCGGTGTCTCGGCCAGCCTGGACGCCGGCACCACCACCGGCCGGATCAACAACTCGCTGAAGAACTCCGAGGCCGCCCAGCTCACGATCCGGGCGACCACCACCGTCGGCGACATCGTCGCCCACAGCCTCTGACCGGAAGGACCACCACCGATGACAACCAACGGATTCTCCGCGGCCGGTCAGCGTCGGCTGCACGAGGTCCTGGCCGGGTACGTCGACTCCGGGAAGGTTCCCGGGGTCGTCGCCCTGGTCGGCCGCGGCGACGCCGAGCCGCACGTCGAGACACTCGGGACCATGCGCCACGACGGCGGGCCGCCGATGCGGCGGGACACGATCTTCCGGATGGCGTCGACGTCCAAGCCGGTCTCGGTCGCGGCCGCGATGGTGCTGCTCGACGAGTGCAAGCTGCGGCTCGACGACCTGGTCGAGACCTGGCTGCCGGAGCTGGCCGACCGCCAGGTGCTGCGGACGATCGGCTCCGAGCTGGACGACACGGTGCCGGCCAAGCGGCCGATCACCGTCCGGGACGTGCTGACCTCGACGTTCGGGCTCGGCATGGACATGACCTCGCTCGGCACGCCGATCATGAACGAGGTGTTCGCCCAGGGCCTGACGCCGAACCTGCCCGAGCCGATGCCCGAGCAGGACGAGTGGATGCGCCGCCTCGGGACGCTGCCGCTGATGCACCAGCCCGGTGAGCTGTGGCAGTACCAGATCAGCAGCGACCTGCTCGGCGTACTGGTGTCCCGGGTTTCGGGCCAGTCGTACGGCGACTTCCTGCAGGAGCGGGTGTTCGGGCCGCTCGGAATGAAGGACACCGGGTTCTACGTACCGGAGAAGGACCTGCACCGGCTGCCGCCGCTGTACGTCCCGGACCCGGCGACCGGGGAGTTCCACGTGTGGGACGAGGTCGAGGACGGCCGGCACAGTACGCCGCCGGCGTTCCAGGGCGGAGGCGGTGGCCTGAACTCGACCGCCGACGACTATTACGCGTACTTCCGGATGCTGCTGAACCACGGCATGCACCAGGGCGAGCGGATCCTGTCCCGGCCGGCGGTGGAGCTGATGACCACCAACCGGCTGACGGCGGAGCAGCTGGCCTGGCGGGAGGCGATGGCCCGGGACAACGTGCACATCTCGTTCGGCCAGGGCCAGCACGGAGGCTGGGGGTTCGGGATGGCGGTCCGCACGTACCGCGGCGACTACGCCCCGGTCGGCCAGTTCGGTTGGGACGGCGGCTCCGGTACGTCGACGTACGCCGACCCGGACAACCAGGTCGTCGGCATCCTGCTGACCCAGCTCGGTGCGTCCACCGCGACGCCGATGCAGCTCATGCAGGACTTCTGGACCACGGTCTACCAGTCGATCGACTGACACGACTGTCCGGCTCAGGTGCTCCTGAGCCGGACCGTGTCGTTCAGCGGACGGCCTGCGCGATGAACTCGGCGACCGCCTTCGGCTGCGAGACCGCGACGGCGTGCGAGCCGTCGACCTCGAGCGTGGTGGCGCCCGCGCGGGCGGCCATCCGGCGCTGGCCGTCGGGGTGGATCGCCTCGTCCTGGGTGGCCACCAGGTCGTAGACCGGCAGCCGCTTCCAGGTCGCCGTACCGGACTTCTCGCCGAAGGCCGCGGCGGCGATCGGCCGCTGCGTCCGGCCGAGCAGCTCGGCGTCGTCGACGTCGGCCGCGAACAGCGCCGGGAACTTGTCCCGGTCGATGCTCAGCCAGGTCTCCTCGCCGTCGCCGGCCGGCAGCGCGTGCGGGACCAGGCCGGAGGCGAAGTCGTTGGCGGGGAAGCTGCCGAGCAGGTCCTGCAGGCTCTCGCCCTCCTCCGGGACGAACGCCGCGACGTACACCAGCGCGGTCACGTTGTCGGCCTGGCCGGCGGCCGCGGTGATCACGGCACCGCCGTACGAGTGCCCCACCAGCACGACCGGGCCGTCGATCTCGCGGACCTGGGCGGCCACCCGGCTGCCGTCGAGCGCGGGTCCGCGCAGCTCGTTGGCGACCGCGATCGCCGGGATGCCGCGGCTGGTGAGCTCGGCGATCACACCGGACCAGCTGGAGTTCTCCGCGAACGCACCGTGGACCAGGACGACGGTGGGGGTCTTGTCAGTCATCTTGCGCTTCCTCTCTCGGTTGATGTGAGAAGGAAACCGCCGATGCGTGCTCCAGCGGATCGAGCGAACACATGAATCCGATCGCCGCGCCTACCGACTCGGTGCACCCACATCTCATGCGTTCGGGGGAGGGGCGAACCTTTCCAGCACCAGCCGGGTGAGCTGGACCCGCGAGTTCACGCCGAGCTTGCCGAACACCGCACGCAGATGCGTGCCGACGGTGCTGGCCGACACCACCAGCTCCTCGGCCGCCGAGCGGTTCGTGTGTCCGTCCGCCACCAGCAGGGCGACCCGGCGCTCCATCGGCGTCAGGGCCTCCCACCCTTCCAGCGCCCGCGGCGGTACGGCGGCCCAGCGACGTCGGCGTACTCCGGCCGCCTGCAGCACGGACTGGATCCGCCCGGCCGGGGCTGTCGCGCCCAGAGCGGCCAGGCTGTCGAGGGCTCGCTCCAGCGCCGGTACGCCGGTCTTGCGGTCACCTGCTGCCAGAGCGGCCCGCCCGTACCGTTCTTCGGCCTGTGCGAGCAGCAACGGCCGATGCGCCGTACGGATGACTTCTACGGCCGCTGCGAGCTGCTCGACGTCATTGCCCGCTGCTACGACTGCCAGGGCGCCACGGCTCGCTGCTGACGGCTGGAGCTGCTCCAGCTCGTGGCGGGCGTCAGCCTGGAGCAGTACTGCGATGCGCTCCGGGAAGTCGGGTGGTACGGCGGCCAGCCGGTTCAGCGCGTGCTGGTCGCCGTCCGCGACAGCCAGCAAGGCGTTGATGGTCGGGTCGTTGCCCGCCAGCTTCCGTGCCTGGCTGAGGTGCCCGCGGAGCAGCGCGATCAGCGCGAGCACCTGGTCGGCAGCCGGAGCGAGCGTCTGGTCGTGTAGCTGGTCCATCCAGCGCAGACCGGACTGTGCGGCGTCTTCGGCCTCCTGCAGGTTGCCGGACGCGTACTCGAGCCGTGCGCGCAGTACGGCGAGCTGTGGCGCAGCCCAGGAGTCACCTGCGGTCATGAGCTCACGTACGCGCTCCAACGCAGCAGGCAGGTCGTCAGTCTCGGCGCGGCAGTACAGCTCGCCCACCTCGACCAGCGTCGGCGGCAAGCTCCCCAGCCCACTCGGCACCGCCCGCGCCGCCGCATACAACCCGCGCGCGTCCAGATAACGCCCCTCACCCCGCGCCAGCCCAGCAGCCGCCACCTGTTGTAGCCCCTGGGCAATCGGGTCAGTCGCCTCGCTCGGAGGCTCCGTACCCAACAAAGCGCGATAAGCAGCCAGCCGCTCAGCCAATGCGCCCGCAGCCCCCGGCACCACCAGCTCCTCAGCCGTCAGCCGGCGAAACGGTGCCAGCTGCAACCGAACCGTCGCCCGCAGCTCCGCCGACGCACCCCGCACCAACTCGTCGGCAAACGCCTTGGCCCGGTCGTACTGCCACGCGGCCAGCAGCACGCTCACCACGTCCAGCCCGACCTCGGCCCGCAGCACATCGTCCCCACGCGCCAGCTCGAACGCCTGCTGAATCACCTCCGCCGCCGTGGTCGACATCGTCGCCAGCAACTCCCGAGCAGCCTCCCGCAGCGTCTCAACAGCCGCCCTGTCACCCGGCTGCGCCACAGCAAGCACATGCGGCGCTGCAGCCGCCGCACCACGCCCCGCGGACATCAGCTGACTCGCAATCGCGCCATGCAACGCCCGCTGAGCAGACGGCGGTACGTCGGCCAGCGCCGCGGAGCGCAGCAGCTCGTGCCGGAACCGCAGGACCGAGCCGCCGTCAGCCAGCAGCCCTGCCCGGATCGCCTCCTCCAACGGTGCAGCCAGCCGCGCCACCGGGGCAGCCATCAGTACGGCGACGTCTTCCAGCCGGGACTCGCTCCCGAAGACAGCCGCCGTCCGTACGAGCTCCCGGCTGCTCTCGGACAGCTCCGCCGTACGCCGACGTACCCCTTCGACCAGCCCCGCCGACAGGTCGTCGTCGCTCAGGTACAACCCGGCAATGAGCTGCTCGGCCAGGAACGGGATGCCCTGCACCCCGGCCAGCTGTACGGCGAGTGACGGGTCGACGGCGTGGTTCAACCGATCCGCCGCGAGATCCTGGATCGCGTCGGCCGTCAACGGCGCCAAGGGGATGCTGTGCACCGGTACGTTCACCGCCTCGACCAGCTGATCCGCCGTACCGCCGGGGGAGGGGCGAGTCGCCAGCAACCACAGCACCTGCGCAGCCGGGAGCCTGTCGACCACGACCCGCAGTACGAACGCCGTCAGCGGGTCGGCCCACTGCGCGTCGTCCAGCACGATCAACGCGCGTACACCGGCCAGCCGGCGCCCAATGAGGTCGGCCAGCCGCTCAGCCAGCCACAAGGGCTGCGTGTTGAGACCAGCCAGCACCAGAAACTGGCCTGTGTCGATCAACGGCTCCGCACCGGCCCGTAGCGCCGGGGCCAGCGACGCGAGCGGACTGATGTTGTCGGTCTGATGCGCCACCGCACTGGCCACCAGGAATCCCTGCCGCTCCGCCTGCTCCATGGCAGCCGCGAGCAACGCCGACTTCCCGATCCCAGGCTCACCGCTGACAACTGCCACCGACGCCCGCCCGTTGCCTGCCGCACGCAATGCCTCCAGGAGCTTGCCCAGCTCCTCAGAACGTCCCCGCAGCGGCGCCATGGTGGATTTGTATCAACCGCAGCGTCGGACAGCCAGCAAGGCATACACCCGGGCAGCCTGCAGTACGTCGGCCAATACGACGTGTTCGTCCGCCGCATGCGCGTACCGGACGTCACCCGGTCCGTACTGCAGCGTCGGGATGCCGGCCGCGGCGTACTGCCGCAGATCAGACCCGTACGGCGCCCCCTGCACCGCCGGGGCGTCCCCGCACACGTCCGTCACCGCCTGCACCGCCTCGTCCAGCAACGGGTCCCCGTCCGGCAGCATCCCGGACGCGAACTCCCCTCCCGGCCAACTGACCCGCACCGGATGCTCCCGCAGCCACTCGTCCTGACCACACGCGACCGCAACCGCCTCCTCGAAGGCGGCCCGCGCTTCCGCCACCCCTTCACCCAGCCGTACGCCGTACCGCCCCTCCGCGACGAGATGGTCCGGGACCGTACTCGCCCAGTCGCCGGCCGCGATCGTGCCGACCGAGAGCGGGTTCGCGAGATCGAGGTGTGCGAGCAACGGATGTGGATCCCGGTTGCGTTCTCGTTCGAGCTCCCGCAGTGCCGCCTGGATCACGGTGAACTTCTCGATCGCGTTCACCCCGCGGCTGCGCGTCGACCCGTGGGTGGCGAGCCCCGGCACCTCCAGCCGGAACGTCAACGAGCCCGCGTTCGCCGGGATCACCGTGCCCGCGGTCGGTTCCGCGATCAGGCACGCGTCGCCGTGATGACCCCGCCGCAGCGTCGCGAACGCACCGGCGCCGCCGTCCTCCTCGCCGATCACCGTGTGCACGGCCAGTGGCTTCCGCAACTGGATGCCCGCAGCAACGATCGCCGCGACCGCGCCGAGGATCGCCGCGACGCCGCCCTTCATGTCGCAGGTCCCGCGGCCCCACATCACGCCGTCCGCGATCCGCGCATCGAACGCGGTCCCGGGCACCACGTCCACGTGCCCGTTGAGGATCAGCCCCGGCGTCCGGTCCCCGCCGAGCACGCCGGCACATCCCCACGCCTCGGCGCGCTCGACCTCCATCCCGGGAAACGCCGGATCGTCGACCGGCAGCTCGAGCCGCCAATGATCCACCGTCAGCCCCAGCGACCGCAGCCGGTCCGCGCACCAGGCCTGTACGTCGACCTCGGCCGCCGTCCCGTCCACGCTCGGGATCCGGACCAGCTCCCGCAGCTCGTCGACGATCCGCCGGTCGTCGACCGCCGCCAGAACGGCCCGCTCAGTCTCGAAATCCACAGCACTTGAATACCACCGATCGGCCGACACGGTCTGGCCGAACGCCCGACAGACGGCGCGCGGTGCTGCTGACAACCTTCCGGGGAGACGGCCCACCGGGGGTCGGGGGGAAGGAATCCGCCATGCACCGCAAGAAGAAGATCATCATCGCCGCGGCCGCCACGCTCGTGATCGGCGCCGGCTCCGCATTCGCCTACTGGAGCACCACCGGCTCCGGCTCGGGCACCGGCGCCACCGCCGCCGGCGGCAGCAACCTGGCGATCGCGCAGACCAGCACCATCGCCAACATGTACCCGGGCGACTCGGCCCAGACGATCAGCGGCACGGTCACCAACAACGCGACCAGCAGCGCGTACGTCAACTCCGTCACGGTCAGCATCAGCGGTGTCACCCAGGCGCAGGGCGCCACCGGCACCTGCGACGCCTCGGACTACACGCTGGCAAGCCCGACGATGTCCGTGGCCACCGACGTCGCCGCGGGCGGCACGGCGAACTTCACCGGCGCGACGATCCAGTTCCACAACAAGGCCACCAACCAGGACGGCTGCAAGGGCGCGACCGTCAACCTGGCCTACGCCAGCAACTAGTTCGCCGTCGCGGGTCCCCGGACTCCGGGTGGGGCGCCACCTCGACCCAGCGCCCCGCCCGGGCCGGGACCGCGGCAGTTCGTGGGGAGTGAGGAACAGATGCGAGGCACGCGAACGGCGCCGCGCCGGATGATCAGGTTCCTGGTCGCCGGCCTGTGCCTGGTGTTCGCCGCGGCCGGTTTGGCGTACGCCGTCCAGCCGGCGAAACCCGGTATCACGCTGGGCGTCCAGCCGGCGAGCCGGTCGGTGACGCGCGGCCAGGCGGCGGCGTACACGATCAGCGTCACCTCGACCGGTGGCTTCGCCGGTCCGGTCACGCTCGGCACGACCGGCGCTCCTCGCGGTACGTCGACGAGCTCCGGCCCGCTCACGCTGACGTCCGGGAGCACCGCGACTACGACGCTGACCGTGAGTACCTCGGCCGGTACGCCGATCGGCTCGTTCACGTTCACGGTCCAGGGCACCGGCAGCAAGGTCAGCGGGACCGCGTCGGCCGGCCTGACCGTCAACCTGCCGCTCTCGAGCTCGATCGCGCTCGCCGCGACTCCCGCGTCGCTGACGCTCGCGCCCGGGTCTACCGCGGTCTACAACCTGCAGCTGACCCGCACGAACTTCGCAGGCCCGGTCACCTTCGGCGTCCTCGGCGGCCTGCCCCGCGGCGCCACCGCGACCTTCACGCCGAACCCGACCACCGGCACGACCTCGACGCTGCAGATCACCACGCCCGCGTCGGCGTCCGACGGCACCTACACGCTCTACCTCGTCGGAGCGGGTTCGACGCACTTCGCCTACGCGGCCGTCCAGCTGGCCGTCCTCAGCAGCGGCAAAGCGTTCGGTATTAGCGGCAACCTGACCGGCCAACTGGCCCCGGGCGTCGGGCGTCCGCTCGACCTCACGCTGACGAATCCGAACAAGAAGCCCATCTCCGTCACGAACCTGACGGTCGCGCTCAGCTCGGTCACGCGGACGCCGTACGCGATCAGCCACAACCAGCCGTGCGGCCTCGCCGACTACAAGGTCACGCAGTACGCCGGAACCTATCCGCTGACCGTTCCCGGCAACGGCAGCGTCGCGCTCTCCGGTCTCGGTGTTCCGGCCGCCGCCTGGCCGCGGGTCGCCATGCTCGACACCGCCTCGAACCAGGACGGCTGCAAGGGCGCGACGGTCGGATTCACGTTCTCGGGCGCCGGACAGGGGAGCTGACCATGACTCGACGTGTGCTGCTCGTCCTCGGGCTCGTCGTCCTCGCGATGACCGGCAGCGGTCTCGCCTGGGGCTTCTGGGGTGGTACCGGCGCCGGCTCCGGAGCGGCCACCACCGGAACGTTGGCCGCACCAACACCGGTGACGGCCACCGCGCCACCCGGCGGCGGAACCGTCCACCTGACGTGGACCGCCCCACCACGCGCGACAGAGTACGACGTGGTCCGCGTCAGCGCCGGTGCGACCACCTCAGCCTGCAGTACGTCGGCAACCGCATGCGACGACCTGAACGTCGCCGACGGGACGTACCACTACGTCGTCACCGCGCACTCCGCCAGCTGGACGTCGACGGCCACGAGTACGGACGTCACCGTGCACAACACCCGCCCCGCCGTCACGGTCAACCAGGCATCCGGGCAGGCCGATCCGGCCGCGACGTCACCGATCAACTTCACCGCGGTCTTCAGCGAACCGGTCACGGACTTCACCAGCGCCGCGGTCACCGTCGTACCGGCCTCCGCGACGGTCGTGGTGAGCGGCAGCGGTCCGACGTACAACCTGGCGGTCAGCGGTCTGACCGGCAGCGGATCCGTCACCGTGTCGATCGCGGCGAACACCGTCCACGACACCGGCGGCGCGGGTAATACCGCCTCGACAAGCACGGACAACACCGTCACGTACGACGCGACCGCACCGACCGCGGGCGCACCTGTGGCGACCGCGAACGCGTCCTTCGGGAGCTTCGTCGGCAACACCGCCGTCAAGCTCACCGACACCGCCACCGACGACCTGTCCGGCGTCGCCGCGGTCGCGTACTACCGCTGCACCGGCGCCACCGGTAGCTGCACCGCCGCGAACTGGACCGCGATCGGATCATCGACGGCGACAGGCTTCGCCGTCACCACCACCGCGCCCTTCGCGGCCGACGGCACGTATCGCGTCGTCGCGGTCGCGACCGATGCCGCCGGCAACGTCAGCGGCCCGAGCCCGGCCACGGTCCTCACCGTGGACACGACCCCGCCGGCCGTCAGCCGCCCGACCGTGAACGGACACTCCTGATGAGCCTCAAACGCCTGTGGACAACGGCCTTCGCCGTGCTGCTGATCGGCGTCGGCATCGTCGCCGGCCCGGCTGCCTTCGCGGCGAGTGGCGTCAGCAACGTCAGCTTCACGCCGTCGTCGACCGTCGCCGGTGCGACGGCCGACTGGACGATCGCGTTCAAGACCAGCAACGGCAGCGGCGCGCTGGCGGCCGGCGGCACGATCGCGGTCACCTTCAACAGCAACTTCACGCTGCCGTCGAACCCAGCCGTTGCGCTGGGCAACACCTTCACCGGCTGTACGGCGAGCGCCGCCAGGTCCGGGAGTGTCGTCACCGTCACGCTCGCGACCAGCGGCTGCGCGCTGCCGAAGGGCACGAACGCGACCCTGACGCTGAGCGGCATCACCAACGCGCCGGTCGGCAGCTACGCGTGGAGCACGTTCAACGTCTCGACCTCGAGCGACACCAACGCGGTGTCACCGCCGAACGGCTCCCTCACCATCACCGCGGGAGCCGCGAGCAAGCTCGCCTTCGTCCAGGGCCCGTCCAACGGATTCGCCGGTACGGCGCTGTCGCCGGCGATCACCGTCCAGGTCCAGGACCAGTCCGGCAACGCCGTCGCGGCGTCCGGAATCTCCGTCAAGCTGACCCCGTCGGCCGGCGTGATCGACGCCGGCGACACGGCAACCACGGACGCAAGCGGCAGGGCGACGTTCGGCAACGTGGTCATCGACACCGCCGCACTCGGCCTCATGCTGACCGCGTCCGCGAACAACCTCACGTCTACCGCCGCATCGGCGTCCTTCAACGTCACCGTCGCTGTCAGCAGCGGTGCAACGCTGACTGACACGTCGTCCGACGGCAACGGCTCCGGCGTGAAGTCGGTCGCGTACTACTACTGCGCCGGCTACTCCGGCAGTTGCACGAGCACGAACTGGACACCGATCGGTACCGCGACCTCTGGCAACTACCAGGTCGTCTGGACGTCCACGCCCGCGCCCGGCGCCTATCGGGTCGTTGCCATCAGCACCGACAACGTTTCCAACGTGAGCCAGCCGAGCGCGAGCATGCCCGTCACCGTGAGCTGAGCAGCTCCAGGAGCCGCCGGCCGCCGTGGTTCACCAGGCCGTGCGAGTACGTCGAGCGGTTGTGCACGAACTCCGCGACCGACGCGTACCCCGCCGCCGCGCAGATCGCGACCGCGGGCCGTCCGCTCGCCCGCAGAGCCGCCTCGACGAACAGTTCGTCGACGCCCGGCGCGGCGCCGTCCCGGGCCGCGGACGCGGCCAGCGACACGAGGTCGTACGCCCGGGCCCCGCTGCCCGCGGCCTCGATGTCCACGATGCCGGTGATCCGGCCGCCCTCCGCCAGCAGGTTCCCGACGTTGAGGTCGCCGTGGACGAAGTCGTGCCGGGGCAGCACCTCGTCGCGGTACGGCCCGCACAGTTCGGCGTACCGGCGGACCAGCTCGGACGCCTCGTTGCCGTAGGCCAGCACGCGTTCCCACACGCCGTCCCACCCGTCGAAGACGACGCCTTGCGACCAGGCGGACCAGGTCACGTCGTGGTCCTCCGGGATCAGGTCCCGTTGGAGTTCGCAGATCCCGATCAGCTCGCGGGCCAGCGGCTCGTCGACCGTGGGCACGCTCCCCGGGACCAGCTCCTGCAGCTGGTACGGCGAGCCCGCGGCCGTCGTACCGACCGCGAGCCAGCCGGGCGTCGGGTACCCGGCCGCGCGGGCCCGGCGGACGAGCTCAGCCGCCCGCCGGACCCGCGGCGCCCAGTCCGGGTCGTCCGTCCACTTCAGCACGACGCCGCCGGTCAGCTCGTACGCGGTCGACTGCAGACCGCCGGTCAGGTGCCGGACGACCCGATAATCGGTGCCGAGGGCAACGTTCAGCTCGCCGACAACCGACGCGGTGGTCTCCACTAGGGCGTCAACCGGTGCAGGTCGCGCGGGAACAGCGTGACCTCACGGACGTTCTCCGCGCCGGTCAGCCGGGCCACGAACCGCTCCAGCCCGATCGCGAACCCGCCGTGCGGCGGCATCCCGTGCTTGAACGCCTGCAGGTACGAGCTGTACGCCGGTGCCTCCGCCGACTCGCCGCGGGCCGCCAGCGCCGCCACATAGTCGGAGTACCGGTGCAGCCGCTGACCGCCGGTGACCAGTTCCATGCCGCGGAACAGCAGGTCGAACGAGTTCGACCACCGCGGGTCCGACGGCTGCGGATGCGTGTAGAACGGCCGCTTCACCATCGGGTATCCCTCGACCGCGACGAACTCGCTGCCGTGCTCGCGCAGGGCCCAGTCGCCGATCGCCCGCTCGTCCGCGGGCGCCAGGTCCGGCTCGTCCGGGTCCGCGCCGGCGATCTTCAACGCCTCGGTGAAATGCAGCACCGGTACGTCGGCCGGGATCTCCGGCACCGTCACCCCGAGCCGCTCCAGCGCACCGGCCGCGCGCGTCTCCACCGCCGACAACATCCCGGCGATCGTGGACCGCAGTACGGCGAGCACGTCGCGGTGGTCCGCGACGAACCCGAACTCCGCGTCCAGCGAGACGTACTCCGCCAGATGCCGCACCGTGTCGTGCGGCTCGGCCCGGAACACCGGCCCGACCTCGAAGACCCGCTCGAACACCCCGACCAGCTGCTGCTTGTAGAACTGCGGCGACTGCGCCAGGTACGCCGGCCCGCCGAAGTAGTCCAGCGCGAACACGTTCGCCCCGGATTCGGTGGCCGTACCCACGATCTTCGGCGTCTGGATCTCCGTGAAGCCCTGACCGCCCAGCGCCTCCCGGAACCCCGACAGCGCGGCCGCGGCGATCTCCCACCCGGCCCGCACCGCCGGATGCCGCAGCGCGACCGGTGCGTTGTCCAGTACGACGGGCAGCCCGGCGCCCACCGTCGGACGCCACAACTCGATCGGCGGTGTTGCCGCGGGCTCCGTCAAGAGTGAGATCACCGGGTCGACGATCTCCGCACCACCGGGAGCCTGCGGGTTCGCGGCGACCGTACCGGTCACCTGGACCACGGTCTCCTCGGTCAGCTCGTCCAGCTGCTCGGGCGACCCCTTGACGACGATCTGGGCCAGGCCGGCCCGGTCGCGCAGGATCAGGAAGCTGACGGCGGCGAGCCGCCGTCTTCGGTGCACCCAGCCGGCCACCGTGACGGACTGGCCCACTGCTGAGGGGATCTCATGGCTGAGAATGCGCATTGCTGTTTCACCTCCAGGTCGTTTCTCGAACCCCGGAGGTGTGGGCGAAGGGGAATCTCGCGGTGCCACCACACCTTCACCGGACCCGACGGGCCCGGCCTCTTGCACAGCAGTCGCTCAGGAGTGTCTTCGCCACCGCCGCACGCATCGCCTTCCCAGCTACCGGCGACTCTCTCGGACGTGCAGTACGGCGCTACTTGGTTCCGTCAACGCGAACACCAACAGCATAAGGGACCGCGGCAACCCCATTTCACCGCCGCGACTGCGACGGCGGGATCTGCACGCTGTCGGTGTCCTCCCGCCCGCCGACCCGGGCGTGCACGGTGACCGAGTTGTCCGGCCCCTTGCCAGGGAAGAACGCGTTCCACTCCGAGTTGAGCGGCTTCTTGTAGTTGTTCGTCCAGCAGGTCGCGCGGCGGATGTCGCTGGTCCGGTCGCAGGTCCAGCCGAGGTCGAACGACGGCAGGAAGACCAGGTTGCGTCCCCACGAGATGTCCAGCTCGACTCGTTGCCCCTGCGCCCCGTTCACCTTCAGGAACCTGTTGTAGACAAAGGGGTTCGGATCCTGGCCGGGCGTCGGCGTGATGATCTGCAGCAGCGACTCGTCCTGCTGAACGGCCGGCAGCACCTCGGAGTCGGTGTCGCTGACCAGGTCCGCCTGCGCCGTCACCGTGAACGTCCGCGCCGCAGCCGGCGACTTGTCGGGTACGTCGAAGTCCGCCGGCAGCGGGGCGGGCTTGTCCGGGTCGGCCGCCGTACACGTCGACGCCGTCTGCGAGCACTTCCAGCCGGCCGGGTTCGCGGCGATCGGCCACTCGAGGGCGTCGCCGTACGTGATCTTCAGCGTGACCTTGGTGCGGTTGGCGCGCGGGGCGACGGTGAGGATCCGGTGGTGTACGTCCGGGTCGGTCCTGCCGTCGAGGATCTTCAGCAGGTTCTCGTCGGTGCTCGCCGTCGGCTGCAGGGTCGCCGCGTCGGAGTCGTACAGCCGTCCGGTCTTGGCGCTGACCGTGAACGTCCGGTCCGCGGCCGAGCCGCCGGTCGGCGCGTCGAACGTGACCGCCATCGGCTGCGGGTTCGCGGCGTCGGCCGCCGTGCAGCTGCCGGTCGCCTTCACACACGTCCAGCCCGGCGGATTGGTCGTCAACGGCCACTCCAGCTCGGCGCCGTACGTGAGCTGAATCACCACCGGATTGGCGTTCTTCGCCGGCGGCTTGATCGTGATCACAAACCGAACCCCGGAAGCCGCGCTTGCCGCGGCGCTCGCCTGCGACCCCCCACTCCGCTCCATCACCGGGGCGCTACCGCCCCGAGCACTGGCGGGCGCACCTCCGCCCTGCGCGCTGGCGGGGGCGCCTGCGCCGCCCTGCGTAGCCGGCGCTCCGCCGCCCGTGCCTTGGGTTGTGGGGGCTCCGCCGCTGCGGGGGATGCTGATGGTGACCATGCCGGGGTAGTGGATCGGCGTGGTCGGCGTCGGCTTCGGGGGTGTCGGCGTGGTCGGCGGCGGGGTCGGCACCGTCGTGGTCTGCGTCGGAGCCGGCGTGCTGGGTGCCGTCGTCGGCGCGCTCGTAGGTGCTGACGTGGGTGCCGTCGTCGGGTTGGACGCCGGGGGCTGCGTGGGCTTGGTTGCCGGCGGCTTCGCGGTCGGCTTGACCGGCGGCTTGACCGGTGGTTGCGTCGGCTGTTGGGTCGGGTTGGCCGGCGGTGCCGTCGGCTGGGACGGCTGCGACGGCTGGTCGATCGCCGCCGGGGGAGTGTGGTTCCCGGTCAGCGCCATCGCCGCGAGCGTCGCCGCGACCGCGACCACCACGACCGCACCGGCGCCGACGGCGGTCCGGGTGCTGTTCTCGGTGACCTTCTTCCAGCCGGTGACGAAGAACCCGACCAGCCCGACCTTCGCACCGGACGCCGCGGCCAGGTACCCGAGCCCGGCGGTACCGAGCAGCGCCGGAGCGAGCAGCGCCGGCAGCGCACTGTTGACCTCGACGAGTTCGAGGTACACCGCGGTGCACTTCGCGCACTCGTCCAGGTGCTCGCGGACGTTCTTGTTCTCCCGCTTGGTGAGCCCGCCGCGCACGTACGCCCCGAGCCGCTCGGTGGTCCAACGGCAACGATCCCCGGCCACGTCGGCCAGGTGCTGCTGCAGATAGGCCTGCCGCAGCCCCTCACGGGCGCGGTACGCGAGCGCGGACACCCCGTTCGCGGTCAGCCCGAGCAGCGGCGCGATCGCGGCCGGCTTCTCGCCCTCGACCTCGGTGTGCCAGAGCACCGCCTGCCAGCGCTCGGGGAGGCTCGCGAACGCCTTCGCCGCCGCCCCGCTCTCGAACCCGGTCACGGTCGGGTCGTCGAACGTCTCCGGCTCGCGCTCGTACGACGCGATGTCGTCGGTGGACTGCACCTTCTTACCGGAGCGGATCCGGTCGACGTGCACCCGCCGTACCGTCGTCAGCAGGTACGCACGGAAGGAGACGTCCGGGCCGCCGCCCGCGCGCAGCGCGTCCAGCACCTTCGCGAACGCGTCACTGGCCAGGTCGTCGGCGTCGTTGGCCGGCACCAGCTGACGGGCCATCCGCTCCGCCGCGTGGTGGTGCCGCGCGTACAACTCGCCGTACGCCTCCAGGTCGCCGTTGCGGACGCGCGCGATGAATTCGGCGTCACTCGGACCCTCTGGCGTCTCCATCCATCTCCCCGCTAACTCTGTGTACGACGACGTGACGGACCGTCACGTACCGCCGGAGACAAGGCTCCCACGTAGGACGGATCTGCGCACCTTCCATGACGCGGAAACTGTGCCTCTTTCCTTACGAGATCGCCAGCCCCGAAGTTACGCCGGAAAAATTTCTGGAAATCCGCGTCATGAACCGTCACGGGGTCTGTCTCTTCGGCGTACGACGCTTCCGGCCGACCGGTCGGGAGACTGACGGGACAACTGAGGAGGGCCATGTCACTGTTCGCGGACATCCGCCGACGGTTCGACCTGCGGCCCGGCAAACCGTCCCTGAACCTGGCGGGGTCGCCCGCCCGGATCGCGCCGGAAGCGTCGTCAATGGAGCCACCGTGCGGCCGGAGGGAACCGCACGGCACAGCTGGTACCGACCACAGTGCTTATCTCGCGATCGCCGAGGCGCTGCGGGACGGTGCCGATGTCGTGCCTGCATCGGACGAGACCGGACGCCGCCTCGCGGCCGACGGAATCTCGCTGGTGGAGGCACTTGATGGGCTGAGTGCGCTGTACCGCTCGATCGCCGGGGGCGAGCCGGCTTTCGCCGCGGTACGCGCACTCAGTTCCAGCTGGGCCGAGGCATCTCTTGTCTACCTGCACTCGCTGTCCTGCGAGGACCCGCTGACCGGGCTGTCCAGCCTGGCGCACCTGCGGTCCCGGCTCGGCGAGCTCTACCGAGAGGCGGAATTCCGTGGAACTTCCGTACCGCAAACCCACGCACTGGTGGTTGTCGAACCGCTCAATCCGGAAGGCACATCGCCGTTCGACCGCGAGCTCCGGCTCGTCGACGTCGCGGAATGCCTGCGGATCGTCTTCTGCGGCGGTGACGTACTGGGCCGCGTCGGCTCACGCCGCGCGGCGGCGCTCGTCGGCCGCGAGCCGAACCTGCCGGAGCAGGTCGCGACGGTACGAGCCCTGATCACGCAGTGGCGGCTGGACACCGACGTACCGCAGCTGGCCCGGATCTGGATCGAAGGCCTTCCCGGTAGCGACGCGATGGCCGGGAGGCTCCTCGACGAGCTGGCCAGAACCTGAGACCTGCGTCCGGGCGCCTACAGGGGGGCGCCCGGGCGCACTTGGACCGGCGGCGGATCGCCTAACACGGGGTGGGCGATCCGCCGCCGCTTGTCCTTGTCACGGCCGGACGGCGGCGGGCACCGGCGCGGGCTCCGGCTCGGTGTGGATGTAGCGCGGCCCGCGGAACAGCGACGCCGCCGCGCCGACCAGCGACATCCCGATCGCCACCGCGAACACGATCACCAGCCCGTGGTGGAACGGCCCGGAGATCAGCTCCGGGAAGAACTGCTTGCTGGTCAGCGTCCCGAGGTCCGCACCCTTGATCGCCGACGCCGGTACGGCGTGCAGCGCGGTCCCGATCGGGTTGTACCCGAGGAACGCGGCGAACAGGCTGCCCACCGGCGGCTGGTTACCGATGCCCGCGGCAACGGCCTGCGGTACGCCGTGCGCGTGCAGGCCGTCGGTCAGCGTCCGCGGCAGGGTGGCGGCCAGCCCGGCGATCATCATCGTGAAGAACACGCCGATCGACAGCGACGTACCGGAGTTCAGGAACGTGCCGCGCATGCCGGACGCGGCGCCGCGCCGGTTCGCGGGCACGCTGTTCATGATCGCGGTGGTGTTCGGCGCGGAGAACAGGCCGGAGCCGATGCCGTTCAGGATC
Organism: Kribbella sp. WER1; assembly: GCF_054189145.1. Classification (NCBI taxonomy): domain Bacteria; kingdom Bacillati; phylum Actinomycetota; class Actinomycetes; order Propionibacteriales; family Kribbellaceae; genus Kribbella; species Kribbella sp. WER1. The sequence goes on from NZ_CM135186.1 coordinate 6,747,876, forward strand.
AGCAGGCCGGCGAACGCCCAGTAGTGGAAGTCCGTGGGCAGCACCATCAACCCGGCGAAGCTCACCGCGACCAGCACGAGGCCGCCGGTGGCGAGGGTTCGCGCGCCGAGCCGGTCGGAGAAGTACCCCGACAACGGGCCCGCGATCAGGAACGCGATCGTCAGCGGGAGCAGGTAGATGCCGGCCCACAACGGCGTGCTCTCGAAGCTGTACCCGTGCAGCGGCAGCCAGATGCCCTGCAGCCAGATGATCAGCATGAACTGCAGCCCGCCGCGGCTGATCGACGACAGCAGACCGGCCAGGTTCCCCGCCGAGAACGCCTGGATCCGGAACAGTGACATGTCGAACATCGGGTCGGTCGTCCGCGCCTCGACCAGGCAGAACGCGACCAGCAGCACGAGTCCGGCGATCAGCCCGCCGAGGACCCACGGGCTGGTCCAGCCCATCTCGTGACCGCCGTACGGCTGGATGCCGTAGGTGATCGCGACCAGGATCGCGGTCACGCCGACCGCGAACAGCGCGTTGCCCCACCAGTCGATCCGGGCCGCGGACTTCGTGCTGGTCTCGCGCAGGCTGTGGTACGACCAGACCGTGCCGAGCAGGCCGAACGGGACCGAGACGAAGAACACCAGCCGCCAGTCGACCGGCGCCAGCACGCCGCCGACGATCAGCCCGATGAACGAGCCGCCGATCGCGGCCACCTGGTTGATCCCGAGCGCGAAGCCGCGCCGGTCGGCCGGGAACGCGTCGGTGAGGATCGCGGTCGAGTTCGCGAACAGCATCGCCGCGCCGACCCCCTGCACCACCCGCCAGAGGATCAGCCAGAGCGCGCCGGCGCCCGCTGTCAGCGGGTCGAACACCAGCGCCACGGACCCGATCGTGAAGACCAGGAAGCCGAGGTTGTAGATCTTGACCCGGCCGTAGATGTCGCCGAGCCGGCCGAGCGTGACGACCAGCACCGCGGTGACGACCAGGAAGCCCATCAGCATCCAGAGCAGGTAGCTGACGTTGCCCGGCCGGAGTGGGTCGAGCTTGATGCCGCGGAAGATGTCCGGCAGCGAGATGATCACGATCGACGAGTTCACCGTCGCCATCAGGACGCCGAGCGTGGTGTTCGACAGCGCCACCCACTTGTAGTGCGGGTGGTCCTTCTCGACCGCGAAACGACGGACGGAGTTGTCGCTTGAAGTCACAGCAGCACTTCCCCAGAGAGAGATTTGCTTAGCAATGCTAAGTATATCTCGCTACCCGGAGGCCGACCTCCGGTGGGGTGTCTACGGCACCACGACGACGACCGGGGCGTCCTTGCGGCAGGTGAGCCGATGGCCGAGCGAACCGGTCAGCCGGTGCCAGCGCTTCGCGGACCGGCCGACCACCACCAGCCGCGCGTCGACCTCGCGGGCCACGCCGGACAGCGTCCCGATCGCGTCGCCGTACTCGCTGACGAAACTCAGCTGTACGCCGGTCTCCTGCGCGCGGCGCTCCGCCTCCGCCTCGATCTCCGCGGCCAGCTCCTGGCGGTTGTCCTGCGCGGCGGCGTAGTCGTACGGAACACCGAGGGCGGCGGTCGGATCGGAGTACGGCATCACGTAGACCGCGACCAGGCGGCCGTCGGTCCGTAGTGCCTCGCCGGCCGCCCAGGCGAACGCGTCCCAGCTGGTGCCGGAACCGTCCAGGCCGACGACGATCGCCGGTTCGCCGAGGCGGCGTTTCGGCGGGAGGGGGGTGCGCCGGGCTTCGGCGTCGTAATTCATCTGGTCACCTCTTCGGCAACGGGGTACGGCTGTCCTGGTCCTCGCCGGCCAGCTGGATCAGCCGGAGGAGTGCGGGGGCGGCGTCATGCAAGGCGTCCGCGTCGGAGTCGTCGAGCTTGTCGATCAGGTCCGCGATCGTGGCCGCGCCCTCGGCCCGCATGTCGCGGAGCCGGCGGCTGCCGGCGGCGGTGATCGCGACCAGTACGACGCGGGCGTCCGCGGCGTCCCGGCGACGCTCGGCCAGGCCCTGGCCGGCGAGCTGGGTGACCAGCGCGGTCATCGACGGCTGCGTCACCTCCTCGCTGACGGCGAGGTCGGTCAGCCGCCGCGGGCCGGTGCGCTCCAGTGTCGACAGCACCGAGGCCGCGGTCAGGCTCAGCGTCCGCGGCCGGCGCCGGATCGCGACCGTCGCCAGCCCGAACAGTGCTTCGCCGATCGTGGCGGTCCGGGTACTCATACGACAAGTATAGGCACAGTTATATAGATCGGCCTATATGATCTGCGCCGGTCTAGGGTGGGGCCATGTGCGGTAGGTATGCCTCCAGCAGGGCGCCGTCGGACCTCGTCGCCGAGTTCGAGATCGAGGCCGGCAACGTGCGCGAGTCGGTCGAGGAGCTCGGCGAGAACTACAACGTCGCGCCGACCAACCAGGTGATCGCGGTCGTCGAACGCAAGGACCGCGAGCAGCCGGACGCCACGGTCCGGAAGCTGACCACGGTCAAGTGGGGGCTGGTGCCGTCCTGGGCCAAGGACACCTCGATCGGCAGCCGGCTGATCAACGCCCGGATGGAGACCGTCGCGGAGAAGCCCGCGTTCAAGAAGGCGTTCGCGACCCGGCGCTGCATCCTCCCCGCCGACGGGTACTACGAGTGGTACACCGCCGAGGAGAAGATGAACGGCAAGCCGGTCAAGCAGCCGTACTTCATCCACCCGCCGGACGGCAGCGTGCTCGCGATGGCCGGGCTGTACGAGATCTGGCGCGACAGGTCGGTCGCCGATCCCGACCAGGACGCCGCCTGGCTGTGGACCTGCACGGTGCTGACCACGTCGTCCACCGACGACCTCGGCCGGATCCACGACCGGATGCCGCTGCTGGTCGAACGCGAGCGGTACGACGCCTGGCTCGATCCGCTGTCGTCCGACCCCGACGACCTGCTGGAACTGCTGGTCCCGGCCGCACCCGGCCGGCTCGAGGCGTACGCCGTCTCCAAGGCGGTCAGCTCCGTGAAGAACAACGGCCCGCACCTGCTCGACCCGCTCCCGCCCGACGGCGAAGACCCGCAGGACGCCCCGACCACGCTCTTCTGACCCCACCCACCCCTCCCCGCACAACCCTTCAGTTGAGGGGTTGCCCACTGAACTGCCGGGTTGTCCCCTCGGATTTCCGGCCGGCAACCCTTCAGTTGAGTGGGCAACCCCTCAACTGGGGAGGCGGATGGGGGTGCGGGGCGACCCACCGTGTACGGGGTGGGGATTAGCGCGGTGTGGATGACAGGATGGGGCGGGTGACCGACGAACGGATTGTGGGGACGCCGCACGGCGAGGCCCGGATCGTGGCGCACCGCGCCCGCCGCCCGGTGGCGACGCTGGCCCTCGGTCACGGTGCCGGGGCCGGGATCGAGTCCGGCGACCTGGCCGCACTGGCGAGCCGGCTGCCGAAGCAGGACATCAACGTGTTCCTGATCGAACAGCCCTGGCGCCGCGCGGGCCGCAAACTGGCCCCGGCGCCGAAGATCCTCGACGAGGCGTGGATCGCGATCATCGGGCAGCTCCGGGTCCGGACGCCGCTGGTGATCGGCGGTCGCAGCGCCGGTGCCCGGGTCGCCTGCCGTACCGCGAGCAGCCTCGGCGCGTCCGGCGTACTGGCGCTCGCGTTTCCGCTGCATGCACCCGGGAAGCCGGAGAAGTCCCGCGTGGACGAGCTCCGCGGCGCGGGGCTGCCGACCCTGGTGGTGCAGGGGGAGCGGGACCCGTTCGGTACGCCGGAGGAGTTCCCGCCGCTGACCGAGATGGCCGTCGTACCGGACGCCGATCACTCGTTCAAGGTGCCGAAACGGGCCGAGCTGGACCAGCAGGAGACGTACGACCTGCTGGTCGAAGCTGTGTTCGAATGGGTCGGCCGCGAGGTGTCCGGCTAGCCACGGGAATGCCCCCGCGGCCGGGCGTGTTGTTACCGGCATGATGGCAACGAGAGAGGCTCCGGCGCGGACTTCTGGGAAGACCCCGGTATTCTCGATCCCGATGCCGACTCCCACCACGACCGAGACACCCGAGCAGCGCACCGCGCGGTTCGAGCGCGAAGCGCTGCCGTTCCTGGACCAGATGTACGCCGCGGCGATGCGGATGACCCGTAATCCGTCGGACGCCGAGGACCTGGTGCAGGACACCTTCGCGAAGGCGTACAGCTCGTTCCACCAGTTCACGCCGGGCACGAACCTGAAGGCCTGGCTGTACCGGATCCTGACGAACACCTTCATCAACGGATACCGGAAGCGTCAGCGGCAGCCGACGCAGTCGCCCACCGAGGAGATCGAGGACTGGCAGCTGACCGCCGCCGAGTCGCACACTCCCGGTGGCCTCAAGTCGGCCGAAGCGGTCGCGCTCGAGCACCTGCCCGACTCCGACGTCAAGTCCGCCCTGCAGGCCATCCCGGAGGACTTCCGGCTGGCCGTGTACCTGGCCGACGTCGAAGGCTTTGCCTACAAGGAGATCGCCGAGATCATGGGCACCCCGGTCGGCACCGTCATGTCGCGGCTGCACCGCGGCCGGCGCCAGCTGCGCGACCTGCTCGGCGACTACGCCCGGGATCGCGGCCTGATCCCGCCGGACGACAGCACGGACGCAGGCCCGTCGGACTCCGACGCGACCGCGAAGAAGGAGGAGTCGTGAGCTGCGGCGAGCCCCACGACGCCGACTGCGGGGAGATCCTGCAGCGGGTCTACGTCTTCATCGACAACGAACTCGAAGACGCCAGTTCGGAACAGATCCGCCAGCACCTCGAAGAGTGCGCCCCCTGCCTCGACGAGTACGACCTGGAACGCTGCGTCAAAAAACTGGTCCACCGCTCCTGCGGCTCCGACCACGCCCCCGACGCCCTCCGCCAGAAAATCCTCCTCAAACTAACCCAAATCCAAATCGAAACCACGATCACCACCACCGACTGATTTGACCGTTTGATCAAATCGAGCTGACGACGATCTCATATCGGATGTCTTCGCCCCGGTCGAGTTTGTCGAGGAGTTCGCGGGCACTCGCAGGGTAGATCTCAGGCCCATTCCGGAGGATCGTCAACGCGGTATTGAGCTGCTCGGCCGCGGCGGCACGGTCGCCGCGCGCGGCATTGATTCTCGCGAGTTCGACGTAGAGCCGTCCCTCCCGCTCTGCGTCCCGGACGGCCCGCGCAAGGCGCAGACCGGATTCGATATGTTCCGCTGCCAGGGCGAAGTCGCCATTGGCGGCATGCGCGATCGCAAGCAGGTGCTGGCTCTCGCTCTGGTAGGTGAGGTCGCCGGCTTGCTCTGAGACCCGCAACGCCTCCCGGCTCATCCGGATGGCATCGTCGTATCGTCCGACCTGGACGTGCGCCAGCCCGGCGTTCAGGTTCCGCTTGAAGATGCCGCGGCTGTCGTCGGCAGCCACCGCTAGTCCGATGCCCTCGGCAAACGCCTTGTCAGCCGCCGCGAAGTCGCCGAGCCGGTCGTAGAGACCGCCGACCGCGATCAACGAGACGCCCTCCAGGGTCGGGTCACCGATCGTCCGGCTCAAGGACAGGGCGATCCGCCCGTACGCCAACGCGTCGTCGACCTCGCCTTCCATACCGAGCAGGTAGGCGAGCGAGGACGAGCAGCGTGCCTGGCCGAACGGGTCGCGGATCGCGGCGAACATTCGGAGGGCGACCTGGATCCGGGCGATCGCTGCCGGGACCGCGCCGGTCTCGGCGTCCGGGATCGCGCCGTCGTGCTGCAGCCAGGCAGCGGTCGCAGGCCGGTTGTTTCGTTGCGCGAGCTCGACCGCGCCGGCGCCGATCTCGCGCATCTCCTGCCATCGACGTCGTGACTCGTGATACCCGAACAGCGACAGCGCCAGCTCTGCGAGGAGCACGCTTTCGGCCAGGCCGGATTGCTGTGCCTGCCGGAAGCGGTCCGTCAGATTTCGCTGCTCGGCGTCCATCCAGCGCAGACTGGCTTCCCGGTTGCTGAACGTCGGGAGGAGCCCACTGATCCCGACCGTCGCGAGCGGAAGGCGTGGGCTGGTCGAGTGAGTCAGCTCCTGGCAGCGCCACCCCGCCTCCGCGTAGTACTGGAGAACGCGGGTCATGGCCGCGTCCCGATCGGCCTGAGACAAGGTCTGGTCGGCGACCTCCCGGCCGTACGCACGGATCAGATCGTGGAACCGATAGCGCCTGGGAGCAGCGGATTCCAGAAGGTTGAGATCGACAAGTCGCTCGACGATCGCGTCAGCCCGGCGCAGCGGCAGGTCGAGAGTCGCGGCGGCGACTCCTGTCGTCATGTCCGTGCCGTCCGGGACGGCCAGCCACGGGAGGGCCGCGGCTGCCTGCCTGTCGAGGTCGCGGTCGCTGGTTTCCAGGAAGTGGACCGAGCTGGCGATGCTTGCGCGGACGCCGGTTTCGTCGGAGCCGAGGCTGTCCAGGCGGCGTTCCTCGTCGTGCAGCAGGTCGACGAAATGCTGGATGGGCCAGGTCGGGCGGGTGGCGAGCCGGCCTCCGACCAGCCGGATCGCAAGCGGGAGGCGGCCGGCGTACCTGGCCAGGACCTGGGTGGCGCCTGGCTCGGCGACGACCCGGGACTGGCCGATCACGCCGGCCAGGAGGTCGACCGACTCCGACTCGGACAGGGCGTCGAGGAGGATCTGGCGGGCGCCGGGCAGCGTCGCGAACGAGCCCCGGCTGGTGATGATCGCCGAAGAACCCGCATTTCCTGGCAGCAGCGGCAGCACCTGGGCGATGTCCGCGGCGTTGTCGAGCAGCATGAGCACGCGCCGGCCGGCCAGCTGGCTGCGCAGCAAGGCCGTTGCCTCGTCGACGTTGTCGGGGATCGACGCGACGTCGGAACCGAGCGAACGCAGCAGATGACGCTGGGCGTCCGCCGGTGTCATCGGCTCGCCTGGGCCGTAGCCGCGCAGGTTCAGGTAGAGGTGACCGTCCGGGTAGTTGCCGGTCAGTTTGTGTGCGGCGTGCACCGCCAGCGTGGTCTTGCCGATGCCGCCCATCCCGGTGATGGTGACCAGACCGACCGTGGACGGATCCCGAAGTACAGAAAGGATTGCGCCGACCTGGGCCGAACGGCCGGTGAAGTCGGCGGCGGCCGGTGGCAGCTGCCACGGGGTCGGCAGCTGATCGGCGGAGGAGTCCTTCGCCGCCGCCGGTTTGCGTGGTGCGCCGAGCTTGCCGCGGGCAACGGTGCGGAACTGTTCGGCCTCGGCCGGGGTGAGCGCCAGCACCTGGATCAGGGCGCGGACCGTATCGGCGCGCGGGCGGCTGCGGGTGCCGCGTTCGAGCACGCTGATGGCTTGCTCGCTGAGGCCTGCCCGCTCGGCGAGGGCGGCCTGGGTGAGGCCGGCACGGGCACGGAAGGTACGGAGCAGCTCGCTCAGGGTCGGCGTGGCCTGCTCGTTCACTGCCCACCCTCCTCGGAGCCCATATCGGTCAGTACCGGAAACTTGCCGGGGCCAACTCTAGAGGGATCCGCCGCCGGGTGGTGGCCGTTGTCCACAGGTCCGGGTTCCGGTGAAGCGAATACCCAACGATCGTTTGAAAGATCGCATTCAGTATGCGGCTGAAGACTCTCCGAATACAGGACCTCTGATTAGCTGGTCTGGTGTAAACCTGTGACCAAATCGCAAAGACCCCGGATTTCTCCGAGGTCCTCGCTGTCTGTAGCCGCCTGAGTCAGGCGTTCGGGCGCTTGCCGTGGTTCGCGCCCTTCTTCTTGCGTGCACGGCGCTTCCGGCCAGTCTTTCCCATTCCTAAGCCTCCTTGAAACAACTGCAAAGAGTCACAGTCTCTCATACCACAGCCGATGACGCCGCAGTCGGCGGCCAGTCGCGTTGGGGCTTACAGTGTTTCGGCGCAGCTCGTAGGAGCAAAATACATATCAGTCAGCGGTGTGCTGTCGGCCCCCTACGTCCCCGCCCGAGCTGCGGGGCGTAAGACTGCGAACGCTGATAGGAGGTGACCTATGCTAGGCGACTACTGGGACTGGTGATCCGGCATTCCGGACGGGAGCAGGTGGTCGCGACATGAGGCATCACGCGCTTCGTGTCTTCGTCTCTGTGGCGACCGTTCTGGCCCTGTTCATTCTTGCGCTCGCTGTTGGACACGTAACGGACTTCTGGACGCTCTGGGCGCTCTGCCTGCTGATGCTGATCGGCGGCTTCCTCCGCTTCTCCGTGGGCAGGACCTATCTAGCCTCTCTGGATTCGGTCGTACTGATGACCGTCTATGTCATCAGTGGTCCGTGGGCAGCCGTGATCGCCACCGCGGTCGCATACCTGCCGCAGGTTCGCCGGCGGCTGCCCTGGGAGAGACGAGTCTTCAACGGTGCACAACGTGTGCTGGCTACCGCAGCAGGTGGAATCGCCTACACGCTGGCCAACGGTCCGGTCGGGGATGGCGCGCTCGATCACGAGTTCCGAGCGATCGCTGCCACGATGGCAGCGACTGTTGCGCAGCACATCGCCAATGCTGCGTTGGTGTCGCTCGTGATCTGGATCGACGGCAAGGCCAGCCCGACCGACTTCCTTCGCCAGGTGGTCGTTCCGACATTCCTGCCGATGGCGGGGTACGGGTTTCTCGGTCTGCTGCTGGCGGTCGTGTGGCTCGGCGGACTCGGGCCGGTGGCCGGGCTGCTGGTCCTCGTCCCGTTGCTGTTCGCCCGCTGGGCGCTGTCCCAGTACGAAGTGGAGAAGAACGCGCAGGCTGCGACGCTCCGGGCGTTCATCCAGGTCATCGAGACCAAGGACCTCTATACCCGCGGTCATTCCGAACGCGTCAGCGAGGGCGTCGGGATGCTCGGACGGCAACTGCGGCTGTCACCCGACCGGCAGGCCGCGCTGGAGAACGCCGGGCTGCTGCACGATGTCGGCAAGGTCGGCGTACCGACGCGGATCATCCGCAAGCCGGGCAAGCTCGACGACACCGAGATGGATGCGATTCGCTTGCACCCGGCCCGTGGGGTCGAGCTGATCGGCAACATCCCGTTCCTCGAGGAAGTGAAGTCCGCGGTTCTGCACCACCACGAGAAGTACGACGGAACCGGGTATCCGGCCGGCCTGAGCGGGACCAACATCCCGTACTTCGCGCGGATCATCGGCATCGTTGACGCCTTCGACTCGCTGACCTCGACCCGGTCGTACCGGCCGGCGCGCTCGGTCGACGAGACGCTCGCGATCCTGGTGAAGGACAAGCTCACGCACTTCGACCCCGCCTTGGTGGACGCGTTCGTCGAGGTGATCAATCAGCACGGTTGGAAGGTGCCCGTGGCCGAGCAGCCGGCGCCCGACACGGCGGTGCAGATGGCGGTGGACCACGACGACCTCAGCCTCGGAAGCGGTGGCGGCGCGTCGGGAACAGCTGCGGGGCCCGTGTGACGAGCCAGGAATCGCCGAGCGACCTTGATGTCCGGCGGATGGGCAGTGGCGCGGTCATCGTCGTGGCGGGGCTCATGGTCGGGCTGGTGTCCGCTGTGGTCACCGCCCGCGAGGGCGTGACCGAGTGGGAGTTCGGTCTGACGTTCGGTGCGTTGATCGCGATCGGTGAGATGGTGCAGTTCAACGTCGACCGGAGCCGCAACCGGGCGCCGATCGCGACCAGTGCCGCGTTGGCGTACGCGATGCTCAGGGGCCCGTCGCTGGACACGCCCCCGAGCGTGTCGCAGATCATCGTGGTCACGACGCTCGCGACGATGATCGGCATCATCCCGCGGGCGATCGCCGGACTTCGCTGGGACATCGTCGTCTCCAGCCGGCGCGCATTGTCGGTGGCCTGCACCGCGCTGGTCTTCTCCGCGGTGATCCCTGCCGACCTCGGGTGGAACGGTTCCTGGCGCCATGCGGCGTTGTTGTGCCTGGCAATGATCCTCGGTGTCCTGACCGCCGGCGTCGTCGATGCGCTCGTCGGCGCCGGTCAGGCGACCGAGTTGGAGAACAAGCCGTTCCCGGCGGCGCTTCGCGACGAGCTGACGGTGATGGGGCAGATCGGGATGGCAATGGGCCTGGGCGGCGTTCTGCTGGCCGCCGGCACGTCGTTGCTAGGGCTCTGGGCGGTGCCGTTGGTTGTTGTGCCGTTGTTGTTGACGCAGTTTGCGTTTCGGCGGTATGCGTCGGCGCAGCGGACGTATCGGACGACGGTGCGGTCGATGGCTCGGAGTACGGAGATTGCGGGGTTCAGTAGTCCGGGGCAGAACGCGCGGACGGCGGCGTTGGCGGTGGCTATTGGCAACGATCTGGGGTTGACGCCGGGGCGGATGGAGGCGTTGGAGTATGCGGCGTTGCTGTCCGGGGTGGGGCAGTTGGCGTTGGCGGATCCTAGTCCGGGTGGGGCTTCGTTGTTGCGGACGCGGGAGGAGCGGCAGCGGGCGGCGGAGATCGGGGCGGCGGTGATCGAGCGGTCGGGGGTGCTGGATCATGTCGCGGAGATCGTGCGGCACTCCAACGATCCGTATCGGCACGGGCGGGCGAACGACTCGTCGATTCCGGTGGAGAGTGGGATCGTCAACGTTGCGCTGGCCTACGAGCAGCTGGTGGGGGAGGGGTCGGGGCAGTCGCCGGACAAGGCGATGGAGTCGATCGGGCTGGGGATCGGGGCGGAGTACGACCCGGTGGTGGTGGAGTCACTGCGTCGGGTCGTCGGGCGCGGCTTCCGGTTCTGAGGCGAGTTCGCGGCCGGCCCGCGGGGAGAGCTGGAGCAGGGCGGGGGTGCCGGCGCAGGGTTCGAGGTCGTCCCAGACGGGGGCGGTCGAGGCGGCGACGCGTCCGTTGGCGCCCATGCCGGCGTACAGCAGGAGGCCGGCGCCGGCGGCGATCAGGAGGTCGCCGGGGCTGATCGCCTGGCCGAGGCCGGGGAGGGCCACGGGTACGACGTCTCCCAGCCAGGGCAGGGTGGTGGTGGCGTCGGCGACTTCGTGGCGGGCGTCCGTGACGGGGGTGCCGCCGACGCCGGCACGTTCCAGGGCCCGTAGGGACACGGGCATCGCGCCGTTCAGGGCGACGACGACGGCGTTGGAGAAGAAGCCGAGGGCCAGCAGGCCGACGCCGGGGCGGCGCAGGTTCTGGCGGAGGAAGACCGCGATGCAGATGGCCGATCCGACCAGTCCGATCGGGTACGCCGTACCGCCGACGATCGAGCCGAGCAGCTGGCCGATCGCGGCCGCGGCGAGCCAGTGCACGCCGGTCAGGGTGTTGCCGGCCAGACGGCCGAAGCGGCCGCCGGTCGCGAGGGCCGCCCCGGCAGCGAGAACCATGACGAGGAGGACCAGCAGCACGGGTGTGATTCTGCCGAATCAGCGGCCCGAAACCGGGCAAGCTGACCCCGCAGCGTGTCGACTTAACCGCAAAAAGTAGCGGCGGCCCGGGAGTCCCGGACCGCTGCTGTCACCAGGTTCAGGACTTGGCCGGCTCGACCACGTCGGCCACACCCGGGTCGCCGCGGTCCGCGGTGTAGTCCGACGGGTGCGTGGTGTCCTCCCCGTCCGCGACCTTGAGGGCCCGCAGGACGAACGTCAGGACGACGACCACGATCACGTTGATCACGAAGGCGGTCAGCGCGATGTACGCCTGCGTGTTGGTGAACGGGATGTTCGCCAGCGATCCGCCGAAGTGCTTCTTGGTCGCCGGGTTCACCACGTTGTACGCCGACACCGTGCCGAAGATCATCGCCACCGCCCAGCCGGCCAGCAACGCGTATCGGTGGAACCAGCGGGTGTAGAGCCCGACCACGATCGCCGGGAACGTCTGCAGGATCCAGATCCCGCCGAGCAGCTGCAGGTTCAGCGCGATCGTCTTGTCCATGCCGAGCACGAACACCAGCGCGCCGACCTTCACCAGCAGGGAGGCGAGCTTCGACACCTTGGCCTCCTCCTTCGGCGTCGCCGACGGCTTGATGAAGGCCCGGTAGATGTTGCGGGTGAACAGGTTCGCCGCCGCGATCGACATGATTGCGGCCGGCACCAGCGCGCCGACCGCGATCGCCGCGAACGCGATGCCGGCGAACCAGGACGGGAACTCCTGGTCGAACAGCCGCGGGATCGCGAGCTGCGGGTTCGCCAGCCCGTCCAGGCCCTTCACGTTCACGTTCGCCTTGATCGCCATGAAGCCGAGCAACGCGAGCAGCCCGAGCAGCAGCGAGTACGCCGGGAGGATGGCGGCGTTGCGCCGTACGACGTTCCGCGTCTTGGTGGACAGCACCGCCGTCACCGAGTGCGGGTACATGAACAGCGCCATCGCGGACCCGAGCCCCAGCGTCCAGTACGACACGTAGCCCGCGTCGCCCGGGATGAACGACCCGGTCGGCTTGCCGGTCACCGGGTTCGGCTTGGCCATCTTCTCCTGCGCCGCGTTGAAGATCCCGTCCCAGCCGCCGAGCACGTGCGGCAGGTAGAAGATCGCGACCAGGATCACGACGTAGATCAGGAAGTCCTTGACGAACGCGATCATCGCCGGCGCCCGCAGCCCCGACGAGTACGTGTACGCCGCCAGTACCGCGAACGCGATCAGTAGCGGCAGATCCTTGGCGAGCGTGTTGTTGCCGCCGAGTCCCATCGTCTCGAAGACCGCCTGCATACCGACCAGCTGCAGCGCGATGTACGGCATCAGCGCGAGGATGCCGGTGATCGCGACGGCCAGCGACAGCAGCTTGCTGCCGTACCGCCCCTGCACGAAGTCGGCCGGTGTCACGTACCCGTGCCGGTGCGAGACCGACCACAACCGGGCCATGAACACGAACACGATCGGGTACGCGACGATCGTGTACGGCACCGCGAAGAACCCGCTGATTGCGCCGGTGGCGTACATCGCGGCCGGTACGGCGATGAACGTGTACGCCGTGTAAAGGTCGCCGCCGAGCAGGAACCAGGTGATGAACGTGCCGAACCCGCGACCGCCCAGACCCCACTCGTCGAGGTTGTCGAGGTGACCGCCGCTGCGCCAGCGGGCCGCCATGAATCCCATCACGGTGACGCCGGCGAAGATCACCACGACGATGATCAGCTGCACCCAGTCGACCTTGGTGTTCACTGGTCACCGTCCTTGTCCGGGTCGCCCAGGCCCTGCTCGGCCCGGCGCCGGCGCTCCTCGGCGCGGAGCAGGCGGTAACTGATGCTGACCAGGATCGCGGACAGGAAGACCCAGAGCAGCTGGTACCAGTAGAAGAACGGGAAACCCCACAGGTGCGGGTCCTTCTTGGCATACGTCGGCACCAGGAGCGGTACGACGACAGCCACCACCAGGAGCACACCGGAGATCCAGTACGCGGGTCTGATCGCGGACAATCGGGACACTGCAAACCTCCTCGGAGGGACATACAGGCGCAACGGAGCACGCTACCGTTCGTCCGGACAAGCGACCAGACCATCGGGTGAGTGCATGGGTAACGAAAAGGCATGGTTCGTACGGCGGCTCGTGCTGTCCGTACTGTTCCTGCTCGTCGTCGCCGTACCGCTGTTCCCGGAGCTGTTCGGGCTCGACGAACTGACCCCGTTCACGCAGGTCGCGGCATTCCGCCCGCAGGTGCTGGTGGCGGTGCTGGTCCTCGCGCTGCTGATGCTGATCCGTCGCGGCTGGCGGATCGCGGCGGCGATGATCGGCGTACTGGCGCTGATCGGTGCGGCCCTGACCGCGCCGCGGCAGTTCTCCGCCGCGCGACCGGCACCGGCCGGTTCGCGGGTGCTGACGATCATGGTCTCGAACCTGTACGGCGGTGGCGCCCGGGCCGCGGACGTGGCGCAGCTGATCCGCGACCGCAAGCCCGACCTGGTGTCGTTGCCCGAGGCACAGTCCGACGTCCGCGAGCAGATCCGCGCGCTGCTGCCGGACCTGCAGTACAAGGGATACACGGACCAGCCGAGCCCCGCGGCGCCGAGTGCGACGAGTGTGCTGGTGTCGCCGGCGCTCGGCGCGGTGACGTTCGCGTCAGAGCCCGGGACGACGTTCGGGAACATCGTGGTGACCGGCGGGAACCTGGGGGAGATGCGGCTGATCGCGTACCACGGCTACCCGCCGCTGCCGGACTCCGTGGCGACCTGGGCGCACGACCTGCTGAAGGTCCGCGAGTGGTGTTCGCAGGACCCGCCGACGGTGATCGCGGGCGACTTCAACGCGACCGTCGACCACGCCGACTTCCGGGCCGCGCTCGGCGGCTACTGCCGCAGCGTCGGGCCGTCGGTCGGCGGTGGTCTCGAGGGCACCTGGCCGGCGGACCGGCCCGCGGTACTGCGGACGCAGATCGACCACGTGGTGGTGACCCGGCAGTTCGAGCCGGACACGTTCACGACGTACGCGATCCACGGCACCGACCACCGGGCCGCGGTCGCGACGATCGCGCTGAAACCCTAGGAGGTCGCCGCGGGCCGGTAGATGTACGGCTGCGAGGCCTGCACCGCCTCGGTCAGCATCAGCAGCATGTCCGCGCGGGCCTGGATCGGGCGGCCGAACAGCTCGTCGTCGCCGGGGATCGGGAAGCCCTTCACGCCGATCGCGAGCTGGCTGAGCAGCACGTGCAGGACACCGCGGGCGTTGAACACGTTCGGCGACGGCCACTCCGGCAGCGTCTCGTGCATCAGCGGCTGCTGGCCGGCGGTCGCCGCGATCGGCTTCAGCCAGCGCTCGAGCTCGTCGCTGGACAGCATGTTCCGGTGCAGGATCGTCATCACCGCATGCGCCACCCGGTCGTGCTCCTCGTGCACCCAGCGGTACGGCGTGTCCTTGACGATCCGGTCCGCGAGCACGTCGAGCAGTGCCCGCAGGACGCCGGCGTCGCAGTGCCGCGACCGCGCCAGCGCACCGATCGCGTCGGCGCCGTGGGCAACGGCATGCGCCCACCCGCAGTCCGGCACGTAGCCGCGCAGGTCCCGTTCGCGCAGCAGCCAGGTCGCCAGCCGGTCGCCCCAGCGCATCACCACCTCGTCGTGCACCAGGAACTCGGCGTTGTCGCGGTGGATCACCTCCGCCAGGGTCAGCGCGGTGAACGAGCGGCGGAAGACCGTGTCGGTACCGTCCTCACCGAGCCCGTAGTTCAGTCCGGCGCACAGGCCGTCCCCGAAGCCGGGCAGCAGATCGTCGTACACCCCGCGCTCGAGCCAGGTGGCGAGCGTCGGGTACGCGAGGGCGTCGCGGACCTGGGGGTTGGTGCTGGCCAGGCCGCGGACGAGCTCCTCGGTGAGATCGGTCAGCGTACGGTCGTGCGGTACCGCGTAGTCCGCGGCCATCACGTCCTGCCAGTACGTCGACTCCACCCGAGCATCCTTTCATCTGTCGCTGCTCAATCAACACCCACACACGCCAACTTGTCGAGCGGACCAGTAATCAGCCTGGTATAAGCCGATCGGTAGCATCGGACCGTGCCGTCTTTGACCGATGTGGCGCGCAACCACACCACGCTCGACCAGGCCGACCTGGACCGCCTGCAACTGCTCGTCTCGGACTGGCAGATGCTCGCCGACCTGTCGTTCGCCGACCTGGTGCTCTGGCTTCCCGACACCGAGGGGCTGGGCTTCTGGGCCGGCGCGCAGATGCGCCCGACCACCGGACCCACGGCGTACCTCGACGACATCGTCGGGAGCTTCATCCCGCGCGGCCGCCGGCACCTGCTCGACCAGGCGTACGACGGCGGCCGGATCTGCCGCGAGGGCGACCCCGAATGGCGCGACGACGTCCCGGTCCGGGTCGAGACCATCCCGGTACGCCGGGGCTCCCGGGTGATCGCGGTGATCGCGCGGAACACCAACCTGCTCGGCGTCCGGACCCCGTCCCGGCTGGAGATCGCGTACCTGCAGAGCGCGACGGACCTGGCCCGGATGATCACCGACGGCATCTTCCCGTACGGCGGCGAACGGCTGCTGTCCACCACCCCACGGGTCGGTGACGGCTGCATCCGGGTCGATCGGCACGGCATGGTGACGTTCGCCAGCCCCAACGCGTTGTCCGCGTACCGCCGGATGGGGCTGGTGACCGATCTGGTCGGCTCCCGGCTGAAGGACGTCACCGCCGAGTTGCTGCATTCCGGACACAAGGTCGACGACGTGCTCGCGTCGGTGGTCACCGGGCGGGCCGCCAAGGAGATCGAGATCGAGAACGCCGACGCGACGCTGTTCCTGCGCGCGATCCCGCTGCGCTCGGACGGCCAGCACGTGGGAGCGCTGATCCTGCTCCGGGACGTGACGGAGCTGCGTAGCCGGGAACGGGAGCTGGTCACCAAGGAGGCGACCATCCGGGAGATTCATCATCGCGTCAAGAACAACTTGCAGACGGTCGCCGCGTTACTGCGGATGCAGGCCCGGCGGATCACGGTGCCCGAAGGACAGGACGCGCTGGCCGAGGCGGTCCGCCGGGTCGGGTCGATCGCGATCGTGCACGAGACGCTCTCGGAGTCGTTCGACGAACACGTGGACTTCGACGACGTCGCGGACCGGGTCGGCGCGATGGTCGCGGACGTGTCGACGGTCGCGACCACGGTGGAGATCCGGCGGACCGGGTCGTTCGGCGTACTGGACTCCGACGTCGCGACGCCGCTGGCGATGGTGCTCACCGAACTGATGCAGAACTCGGTGGAGCACGCGTTCGGGGCCCGGGACTCCGGCGCCGCCAGCGGGACGATCGAGCTGGTCGCGGAGCGGGCGCTCGGCCGGCTGCACATCGACGTGATCGACGACGGCAAGGGGTTGCCGACGAACTTCGACACCGAACTGTCCGGCAACCTCGGCCTGTCGATCGTCCGCACACTGGTGCTCGGCGAACTCGACGGCACTCTGGAGTTCGGCGCCCGCCACGACGGCAAGCCCGGCACGCAGATCACCCTGGACATCCCGGTCGGCGAGTGAAGAACGCGGGTGAAACACAAAGGCCCCGCGGAGCGTTCCGCGGGGCCTCGAAGAGGACTTGCTCAGGCGGTGCGGATGCGTTGCCGGGCGTTGCGGCGCTTCAGCGCACGACGCTCGTCCTCGCTCAGGCCGCCCCACACACCGTGGTCCTGGCCGGCTTCCAGCGCCCACGCCAGGCACTGCTCACGCACGTCGCAGCGACGGCACACCTGCTTGGCCTCCTCGATCTGCATGATCGCGGGCCCGGTGTTGCCGATGGGGAAGAACAGTTCCGGGTCCTCGTCGAGGCATACGGCCCGGTGGCGCCAATCCATGGCGGATCCCATCTCTCTCAGTAGTTGACGTATGCTGCCGGGTAGGTCTGTGCCCGATCAGCGGTGCTGTACTCGTCGGTTCGTGAGGCACGGGGGTTTGGTGCAGCGTCTGTTGTGAACGCTTTCACGAACGAGACCATGTTCCCAATCTTGGCGGATCGAAACAAGGGTTATTGAGTTGTCGATCCGATCACAACGCTTCCTTAACACTCCGAACTGGCACACAGCGGCGTTCTTCATCCGGTTATCGGACGAAGCGGCCCATCTGCAAGTACCCGTTCACTGCAGGTAACCGTTCCAACCATCTTTTGGTTACGCAGAACCTCAAATCCCTGTGGGGCCGGGGCTCGCGCGGCTCCCGGGGCGCCGGCACTAAGCTGGTGAAGTGCCGACCGACTCCCCAGTTGCCGCAGTCCCGAGACCGCTCAAATTAGCGGCGGCAGTGGTCGCTGTGGAAGGGCTCGTGCTCATCGTTCTCGGAATTGCCCAAGCCTTGACGGTCGACAGCTCCCGGCTCGTCCTCGGACTCACCACCACCGGCTTCTTTCTGGTGTACGGCGTGGGCCTGGTCTTCGTCGCCGTCCGTGGTCTCTGGAAGGCCGCGCGCTGGAGCCGTGGGCCGACGGTGTTCACCCAGCTGATCCAGCTGCTGATCGCGTACAGCCTGTGGGACGGCGGATCCAAGGCCGTTGCCGCCGGCCTCGCAGTACTGGCCGTCGCCATTCTGGTGTGCGTTTTCCAGAAGGCGTCGACCGAAGCGCTGACCGCTGGTGACTCCAACGATCATGTGCTTTAGCCCTACTCCTTGAGCAGGCCGGTCCGCAGTTCGGTGAGGGTGCGGGCGAGCAGCCGGGAGACGTGCATCTGCGAGATCCCGATCTCCTCGGCGATCTGCGACTGCGTCATTCCGCGGAAGAACCGCAGCGTGAGGATCCGCTTCTCCCGGGTGTCCAGCTGGGCCAGCAACGGCTTCAGCGATTCGCGGTACTCGACGCTCTCCAGCGCCTCGTCCTCCCCGCCGAGCCCGTCCAGGACCGTGGTCGCGTCGGTCTCGTTCTGATCGGGAGCGTCCAAGGACAACGTGTTGTACGCGTTCGCGGACTCCAGGCCCTCGATCACCAGGTCCGGCGAGAGTCCGAGCCGGTCCGACAGCTCGGCCACCGTCGGCGCCCGGCCGAGCTCCTGCGTCAGCTCCGCGGTCGCGGCGGTCAGCGACAGCCGCAGCTCCTGCAGCCGCCGCGGCACCCGGATCGCCCAGCCCTTGTCCCGGAAGTACCGTTTGATCTCGCCGAGGATCGTCGGCGTCGCGTACGTCGAGAACTCCACCCCGCGGTCGGAGTCGAACCGGTCGATCGCCTTGATCAGCCCGATCGTCGCCACCTGGACGAGGTCGTCGTACGGCTCGCCGCGGTTCCGGAAGCGCCGGGCCAGGTGCTCCACCAGCGGCATGTGCAGCGCGACCAGCCCGTCACGCGCGACCGGGTACCCCGGATCCTGCGAACCGGCCGCCATCTGCTGGAAGAAACCGGCGGTACGGGTCCGAAGATCAGGCGATTCCGGAGTCTGTTCGTCACTCACAGGCTCTCCGTGGCGGTGGCGGTGGCCGTCACGGTGATCGTCAGCCGGCCGTCGATGGTCTCCGCGGCCGCCGACTCCACCAGCGCGGTCAGCACGGTCCAGCCGAACGACGTGGTGTCCGGCCGCCAGCCGTTCGGTACGACGGCGCTCGTCCGCACCGTGAGCTGCGGCGGAGCGATCTGGAAGACGCACTCCAGTACGCCGTCGGCCGACTGCGGCAGCAACAGCGCGCACGCCTCGTCGACCGCGATCCGCAGGTCGTCGATCGCGTCCAGCGTGAAGTCGTTGCGGGCCGCGAGGTTGCCCACCACCGACCGCGGTACGGCGATGTACGCGCTGTCCGCCGGGATGCTCAGGCGAACCTCGGCGGCTCCTCCGGTGCTGCTCACATCGTCTCCCTCGTATCGACCCACCACGCCGTACATCATCCAACCTCAACGGGTTTGATGCACGGCGAACGGGGGTCGATCGAGGCGAGAAAGTGACTACGGGTGTTCGTGCTCGGAGCGCAGGCGGGTCAGGAACGCCTGGGTCCGGGCGTGCTGCGGGTTGCCGATCACGTCCTTCGGGTCGCCGGCCTCGACCACGACGCCGGCGTCCATGAACACCACGGTGTCCGCGACGTCCCGGGCGAACGCCATCTCGTGGGTCACCACGATCATCGTCATACCGTCCAGCGCGAGCTCGCGCATCACCGCCAGCACCTCACCGACCAGCTCCGGGTCGAGCGCGGACGTCGGCTCGTCGAACAGCATCAGCTTCGGCTGCATCGCCAGCGCCCGCGCGATCGCCACCCGCTGCTGCTGCCCGCCGGACAGCTGCGCCGGATACGCGTCGCAGCGGTCCGCCAGGCCGACCCGGTCGAGCAGCTTCATCGCCCGCTCCCGGGCGCTCTTTCGGCCTTCGCGGCGTACCTGCGTCGGCGCCTCGACGATGTTCTCCAGCGCGGTCATGTGCGGGAACAGGTTGAACCGCTGGAACACCATCCCGATCTCGCGCCGCTGCGCCGCGATCTCCTTGTTGGTCAGGCGGTACAGCTTCCCGTTCCGGTCGGCGTACCCCATCAGCTCGTCGTCGACCCAGATCCGGCCGCCGTCGATCGTCTCGAGCTGGTTGATACAGCGCAGGAACGTGGTCTTGCCGGACCCGGACGGGCCGAGCAGACAGACCACCTGCCCGCGCTCGACGTCGAGGTCGATGCCCTTCAGTACCTCGTTGTGGTGGAACGACTTGGTCACGTTGACCGCATGCACCAGCGGCATCAGGCGCCTCCCGCCCCGGCCGGGCGCGCGGCTCGCGGCGCCTTCGTGGTCCCGAAGCCGCGGCCGAAGTGCCGCTCCAGGAAGTACTGCCCGACCATCAGCACGCTCGTCGCGGCCAAGTAGTACAGCGTGGCCGCGACCGCGATCGGGAACGTCTTGTAGAAGTTGCTGCCGATCGACTGCAGTTGGTAGAAGAGCTCGCCGATCACCGGCACCGCGACCAGCAGCGAGGTGTCCTTCAGCATCGCGATGGTCTCGTTGCCGGTCGGCGGCACGATCACCCGCATCGCCTGCGGCAGCACCACCCGGCGCATCACCTTGCCGCTGCCCATGCCGAGCGCCTGCGCGGCCTCGGCCTGGCCCTTGTCGACACTCATGATCCCGGCCCGGGCGATCTCCGCCATGTAAGCCGCCTCGGACAGGCCGAGCCCGATCACACCGGCGACCAGGCCGGTGAAGACCTGGTTCGCGTCCAGGTTCAGGAACCGCCAGTCGCCGGACAGCCCGAACCACTCGATCAGCTTCCAGTCGAACGGCACCCCGAACGCGATGCCCTTCGGGAACAGGATCCCGAGCGTGCCCATCGTGAACAGCAGGATGTAGCGCGGGATGCTCCGGAAGAACCAGGTGAACACCCACGAGACACCGGACAGGATCGGGTTGTCCGAGAGCCGCATCACGGCGAGCAGTACGCCGCCGCCGACCCCGACGATCATCGACAGCGCCGTGACCAGCAGCGTGCCCTTCAGGAAGCCGTTGATGACCGGCTGCTGGTTCATCGCCTGGAACACGAACTTCCAGTCGAAGGCGCTGTTGGTCACCAGCAGGTGCAGCAGCATCGCGGCCAGCACCGCGATCACGGCGATCGCGACCCAGCGGCCGGGATGCCGGACCGGGACGGCGTCGATCGCGCCCGGCCGCCCAGGAGCGTCCTGCGGCCGGGCTTCGGTTTCGGTACTCATGTCTCAGCTCACGGGTTGACGGCGAAGTTCGAGATCGCGCCCGAGTCGTTGTTCCACTTCTGCAGAACCGACTTGTAGGTGCCGTCGGTGTTCAGCGCCTGCAGCGCGGTGACGATCGCCTGCGCGAAGGCGGTTTCCGACTTCGGGATCACGTACCCGTAGGGCGCCGCGTCGTAGATCTGGCCGAGCTGCTCGAGCTGGCCGTTGGTCTGCTTGATCGCGTCCAGCACGACCGGGGAGTCGGCCAGCATCGCGTCGGTCTTGCCGGACGCGAGGTCCGCGGTCGCCTGGTCCTGCTTGTCCCGTGGCAGCACGTTGATCGCGGGCTTGCCGGCGTCCTTGCACTTCTTCTGCCGGATCGGCAGGTCGTCCTGCTGCTGCGTCGTACCGGTCTGCACGCCCACGTTCTTGCCGCACGCGTCGTCGGCGTTCACGCCCTTCGGGTTGCCCTTCTTGACCGCCCACAGGGTGCCGGCGCTGAAGTAGCTGACCATGTTGACCTGCTTCTTGCGCTCGGCGTTGATCGTGAACGACGAGATGCCCATGTCGTACTTGCCGCCCTGCACGCCGGTGATGATCGTGCTGAACGTCGCGGGCTGCCACTCGACGGTGACGCCGAACTTCTTCGCCACGGCGTCGAACAGGTCGACGTCCATGCCGACCACGGTGTTGCCGCCCTGCAGGAACTCGTTCGGCCGGTAGGTGGCGTCGACGCCGACCACGATCTTGCCGGCCGCCTTGATCTTCGGCGGCAGCGCGCCGCTCAGCGCCGGGTCGACGCTCGCCGGGGCGCTGGAGGGGGCGCTCGACGGAGCGGTCGACGGGGACGTGGACGAGCCGTTTTCGAGGGAGTTCGAGCCGCACCCGGCGGCTGCGAGAACCAGGACGCCGGACAGCACCAGCGTCCTTCGCAGGACAGACATCTGGTCCTCCAAGACCGGGCACCGGTCGGCCCGGTGCCATGTGTCCGCATCTTGACACAACGCCCCGCGGGCCGCGCACGGACCAACCCGGAACAGAGACCGATTCGTAGTCTGACCGCCGTACCCGCTGCGCGCCCGGCGTCCGGCCGGACACGCAGCGTCACTGAGAGTGCTCTCAGTCGGCCGGTTCCACGTGTGTCGGGTCCAGCACCCGGCGCAGGAACGTCCGGGTGCGCTCCTCCTTCGGGGCGCCGATCACGTCCGCGGGCGGGCCCTGCTCGACGATCACGCCGCCGTCCATGAACACCACCCGGTCCGCGACCTCGCGGGCGAACGCCATCTCGTGGGTGACGACCAGCATCGTCATCCCGTCCAGCGCCAGCTTGCGCATCACGGTCAGTACGTCGCCGACCAGCTCCGGGTCGAGCGCGGACGTCGGCTCGTCGAACAGCATCAGCGCCGGGTCCATCGACAACGCCCGGGCGATCGCCACCCGCTGCTGCTGACCGCCGGACAACTGGGCCGGGTACGCGTCGATCTTGTCGTGCAGTCCGACCCGCTCCAGGTTCGCGCGGGCGATCCGGTCCGCGTCGGTCTCGCTGCGCTTCAGAACGGTGCGCTGGGCAACGGTGCAGTTCGCCAGCACGGACAGGTGCGCGAACAGGTTGAACTGCTGGAACACCATCCCGATCTGCTGCCGGGCGGCGTCCAGGTGACAATCCGGGTCGGTGATGTCCTCACCGCGGACGATCACCTGCCCCTCCTGCGGGGTCTCCAGCAGGTTGACGCAGCGCAGCAGCGTGGACTTGCCGGACCCGGACGGGCCGATCACGCACACCACCTCGCCCTGTTCGACGCTGAAGTCGATCCCGCGCAGGACATGGTTGCTGCCGAACGACTTGTGCAGGTTCTTGATCTCTACCAGGGCCATGTCAGCGCGTCCTCGCCGTACGGGCTTCGAGCCGTCGGGCGAGAATGCCCAGCGGCAGGGTGATCACCAGGTAGCAGAAGCCGCAGACCACGATCGGTGTCAGGTTCGAGTCCGTGTTCGCCAGGTCCCGGCCGAAGCCGGTGAGCTCGTACCCGTCCGCGGCCACGCCGATCATGAACACCAGCGACGAGTCCTTCACCAGCAGGATCAGGTCGTTGGTCAGCGGCGGCAGCACGATCCGGAACGCCTGCGGGAGCACGATCTTCCGCATCGCCAGCCCGGCCGGCATGCCGAGCGACCGGGCCGCCTCGACCTGCCCCTTCGGGACCGCCTGGATACCGGCCCGGATCACCTCGGCCATGTACGCCGAGGCGACGATGCCGAGCGCCAGCCAGACCACGCCGTACGGGTCCCACGGGATCGTCAGCCCGGGGAACGCCAGCGGCAGCAGGCTGAACGCGATGAACACCACGATCGCCGGCAGCCCGCGGAAGAACTCGATGTACGCCGTCGCGATCCAGCGGTACGGCGCCACCTGGCTGAGCTTCATCAACGCGAGCAAGGTGCCGCCGGTGAGGCCGATCACGAACGCGCCGGCCGTGTACTCGAGCGTCTTCACCAGCGCCAGCAGGACGCCGTTCTCGAAGGTCGACCTGATGAACGACGGCCGGAAGAACACGCTCGCGATCTGGTGCCAGTTCGCCGCGAACGCCGCGGCGACGATGAGCACGACGAGGATCGCGTACTGGATCCAGCGGGAGCGCTGGGCCCGCCGGCGCGGGCTCAGCCCCTTACGTTCGGTGAGTTTGGTTTCCGTCGAAGTACTCACTTCTTCGGCTCAACCCCGAACCACTTCTTGTAGATCTCGTTGTACTTGCCGTCGGTCTTCGCCTTGGCCAGCAGTTCGTTGAACTTGGCCACCAGCTTCGGGCCGCTGCCGTCCTTCAGCGCGCCGAACCCGTACTGCTCGCCGGTGTTGAACTCGGCGACCACGCCCAGGTCCGGGTTGTCCTTCACGTAGTCGTACAGCACGCCGTTGTCGTTGATCGCGGCATCGACCCGGCCCGACTTCACGTTGTTCTCCTGCAGCGCGAGGTCGTTGAACGGGATCACCGTGTAGCCGTTCGCCTGGGCGTTCTTGTCGGCGTACGTCTTGCCGGTGGTGTCGGCCTGCGCGCCGAGCTTCTTGCCGCGCAGGTCGGCCAGCGACTTGATGCCGGAGTCCTTCTTGGCCAGCAGCACCTGGGTGGCGTCCATGTACGGGTCGGTGATGCTGATCGCGGCCTGGCGGGCCGGGGTGATCGTCATCGCGCCCATGCCCATGTCGCACTTCTTCGCCTGGAACGCGGCACCCGAGGTCACCTGCGACCACTCGATGTTCACCACGTCGGACTTCACACCCAGGTCCTCGGCGACCAGGTCGAGCAGGTCGACGTCGAAGCCGACGACCTTGGTGCCGTCCTTGTACTGGAAGGGCTTGTACGGCAGGTGCGTGCAGATCGTCAGCTTGCCGGGCTTGACCAGCGTGATGCCGGCCGCCTTCGCCTTGTCGTCCGATCCGCCGCTGCCGGAGCCGCCGCAGGCCGTCAGCGCGAGCGCGAGGACGGCGACCGAGGCGACAGCCTGCGCCCGGCGCGTGCGGAGAGTGGGGACGATGTTCATCGCGGATTCTCCTCGACAGGGGTTGTGAATCCCCGCATCCTGGCACACGCCAGGACGATGTGGGGCCCCTCACAGCAGACCAGTTGGCACTGTGGTTTACTCGTCGCAGACGGGTGACCCCCTGGCAACGGCGCCGTTCGACGCACCCTCATCGAACGCCCACCACAACACGTTCCGCTCTCTGCCCCGAAGGGTCCCCGCATGGTCGCCCAAGCTGTCGAGCCCGTTGTCCCCTCCGACGCCCACGCCGGTGATGCCGTCTTCGAACTGCATCGCGGCGGCAAGATCGAGGTCACGTCGTCGATCCACGTCCGCGACGCCGACGACCTCTCCAAGGCGTACACCCCCGGCGTCGCGCGGGTCTGTACCGCGATCGCCGAAGACCCGTCGCTGGTCCGGCGGTACACCTGGAAGTCCAACGTGGTCGCGGTCGTCACCGACGGCACCGCGGTCCTCGGGCTCGGCGACATCGGCCCGGCCGCGTCGCTGCCGGTGATGGAGGGCAAGGCGCTGCTGTTCAAGGAGTTCGGCGGCGTCGACTCGGTGCCGATCGCGCTGGACTGCACCGACGTGGACGAGTTCGTCGAGACGGTCGCGCGGATGGCACCGACGTTCGGCGGGATCAACCTCGAGGACATCTCCGCGCCGCGCTGCTTCGAGATCGAGCGCCGGCTGAAGGAGCGGCTCGACATCCCGGTCTTCCACGACGACCAGCACGGTACGGCGGTCGTCGTACTCGCGGCGCTCCGCAACGCGCTCCGGGTCACCGGCAAGGCGATCGGGGACATCCGGGTGGTGATCTCGGGGGCCGGCGCCGCCGGGGTCGCGTGCGCGCGGATCCTGCTGCAGGCCGGGGTCGGCGACCTCGCGGTGGTCGACAGCAAGGGCGTCCTGCACGAGGACCGCTCCGACCTGAACCCGGTCAAGCTCTCGCTCGCCCGCGACACCAACACCGGCGGCCTGTCCGGCCGGCTGGTCGACGCGCTGGCCGGTGCCGACCTGTTCCTCGGCGTCTCCGGCGGTACGGTCCCCGAGGAGGCCGTCGCCCGGATGGCCCCCGGCGCGATGATCTTCGCGCTGGCGAACCCGAACCCCGAAGTACACCCCGACATCGCCCACCGGCACGCCGCCGTGGTCGCCACCGGGCGCTCCGACTTCCCGAACCAGATCAACAACGTCCTGGCCTTCCCCGGCATCTTCCGCGGCGCCTTCGACGCCAACGCCTCCCGCATCACCGAAGGCATGAAACTGGCCGCCGCCAACGCCCTCGCCGACCTGATCGCCCCGGAAGACCTACGCCCCGACTACATCATCCCGTCCCCCTTCGACGAACGGGTCGCCCCCGCCGTAGCAACCGCGGTCGCCGCAGCCGCGCAAGCCGACGGCGTAGCCCGCCCCTGACCCCACCCACCCTGCCCCCACCGCGACGCCCACCACCTGCGCGGCGCCACGCTCGCCCGGCCCAACGTGAGGGGATATCCCCGCGAGTGTTGCCTTATCCGCTCGTATACCAGGGGATAAGGCACAACCCGCGGGGATATCCCCTCACGGGAGGTGGGCAAACCCTCCAACTCGGGGGCTGCCCGTTGAAGTGGAGGGTTGCCCCCTGAGATTTTCGGTGGGCAACCCTCCAGTTCGGGGGCTGCCCACTGAGGTGGAGGGTTCGCGCGGTGGGTGGGGTGGTGGGTGAGGTCGGACACTGACGGTTGGGAGGACCAGCGCTTAGGGTGGTTCGCATGCTTGCTGCCTACGCTGCCAAGTTCGACGCCGAGGATCCGATTGCCGCGTTGGAGGTGGGGGAGCGACCGGAGCCGACCGTGCCGGACGGGTGGGTGACGATCGACGTACGGGCGACTGCGCTCAACCACCATGATCTGTGGTCGTTGAAGGGTGTCGGGCTCGCCGAGCAGAACCTGCCGATGATTCTCGGGTGTGACGCGGCCGGCGTGGACCCGGACGGGAACGAGGTCGTCGTGCATGCGGTCGTCTCGGATCCGGCGTGGAAGGGTGACGAGACGCTCGACCCGAAGCGGTCGCTGCTGAGCGAGCGGTACCAGGGCACGCTCGCGCAGAAGGTCGCCGTCCCAGCGCGGAACGTCGTACCGAAGCCGGCCGGGATGTCCTTCGAGCAGGCCGCGTGCTTGCCGACGGCCTGGTTGACGGCGTACCGGATGTTGTTCACGCAGTCGGGGCTGAAGCCGGGCGACACCGTGCTCGTGCAAGGCGCCGGCGGTGGGGTCGCGACCGCGCTGATCACGCTTGCACGCGCGGCCGGGATCCGGGTCTGGGCGACCAGCCGGGACGAGGGCAAGCGGTCGCGCGCGGTCGAGATCGGCGCGCACGACGCGTTCGAGTCCGGTGCGCGGCTGCCGGAGCGGGTCGACGCGGTGATGGAGACCGTCGGCCAGGCCACCTGGTCGCACTCGCTGAAGTCGCTCAAGCAGGGCGGCACGCTGGTGATCTCCGGCGCGACCAGCGGCCAGGCGCCGAAGTCCGCCGAGCTGAACCGGATCTTCTTCCTGCAGCTCCGCGTCCAGGGCTCCACGATGGGCACCCGCACCGAGCTCGCGGAGCTGGTGCAGTTCATGGCGAACGCCGGGATCACCCCGCACATCGACACCGTCCTGCCGCTCGCCGACGCCCGCACCGGCTTCGAGAAGATGAATACGGGCGACGTGTTCGGCAAGATCGTCTTTACTGTCTGAGTGCATCAACCCGAGATCAGGCCCGCCACGGTCGACGACGCCGAGGCGGGCGCGTGGTGCCACCTGCTGTGCTGGCGCGAGGCGTACGCCGGCCTCGTACCGGCCGACGTGCTCCTCGAGCGGACGTCGAACCTCGAGCGCCGGATCGAACGCTGGCAGACGTACCTCGCCACCGGAGGGCAGCGCTGGATCGCGCTGAACCCCGACCCGTCGGCGCCGGTCGAGGACCGGGTCGGCGGCTTCGTCGGCACCGGTCCGGGCCGCGACGACGACGCGCCGGTGGCGTTCGAGCTGGAGGCGATCTACACCCGCCAGGCGTTCTGGAAGACCGGTCTCGGCACCCGCCTGCTGGAGGTTGCCGTCGGCAAGCAGCCGGCGTTCCTCTGGGTCTTCGAGGGCAACGCGCAGGCCCGCGCCTTCTACCGGCGGCACGGCTTCGAACCCGACGGCACCGCGAAGCACGACCCGTACTTCGACCTCCGCGAGATCCGCATGGTCCGTCACTAAGTTTCACGCCTGAAACATTCGCGTCGCATCGGGGCAACGAGCCGGAGCGAGGCTGTTCCTACCGCCTGAGCGACGAGGAGCAGCTGATGAGGCCTACTTTGACGGTGATCGTTGACCCGGCCGACAACTGGATGGCGAAGGCCGCATGCGTCGGCCGGGCGCCGTCGTACGACGAGACCGCCAGCCAGTGGGAGCAGCGGAAGGCGCAGGCGATCTGCCTGACGTCGTGCCCGGTGATCGACCAGTGCCGGGAATGGGCCCGCCGCACCAAGTTCACCGGCACCGCGGCCGGCGAGAAGTTCCTCTCCGGTCGCCGCCGCGGCCGTCCCGGCCCGCAGGAACGCCGTACCCGCCCGACCATCATCGAGGAACAGCAGGCGAGCTAGACGTTCTGCAGCTCGCGCTCGGCGTCCACGGTCGCCGGCGTACGCCGGAACGGGGCGGTGATCGTGGGGATCAGCTGCTTGCGGTTGTGCACGGTGGCGCCGATCGCGAGCAGCAGGTAGATCGCGCTGATCACGTACCGCCCGGTCTGGCCGGGGACGGCGAACTGGACCGCGAACAGGCCCAGGAGCGTGAAGGCCGCCCAGCGGGGGAAGCGCAGGTTCAGCAGGATCGCGATACCGAGCAGGGTCTGCGTCGCGGTCAGCAGGAACTCCTCGATCTGCCGCCCGTCCAGGTGCAGCGCGGCGCCACCGCCGCCGATGCCGTACGCGATCGGCAGGCTGCCGATCAGCAGGGTCCACTGGTTCACCTTCGCGGAGATCAGCAGGCCGAGCGCGGCCGCGCCCTTGCCGCGCCACGCGAACAGGATCGCGACGATGAACTCCGGCGCCTCGGACGCCAGCGGGGCCAGCCACTGCACCAGCAGGAACTGGTCGATCCCGAGCGCCCGACCGCCCTGCACGAGCGAGTCGGCGAACGGTTCCGCGGCTGCCAGGATCACGCCGGCGGAGACCAGGAACATCGCGGTCACCAGGATCCGGCGCTGCAGCTGCGGCAGCGCGCCGATGGTCGCGGCCGGGCCGATCAGGTCCGGCTCCTCGTCGTGCCCCGAGGTGGCCGCGCGATACAGGTAGAACGCGAAGAACGCGAGCAGCAGTACGCCGAGCACCAGGTGGATCTGCCCGGTCACCGGGATCACGAACGCGACCACACCGGCGACCGCGAGGAAGCCGAGCTCGCGGCGGTACCCGGACTCCAGCACCAGGGACTTCACGGTGCGGCCGCTGCGCCGGGAGGCGACGTACAGGCTGATCAGGACGACGGCGGACCAGCCGAGGCCGAGGAGCAGCCGGTTCGACCCGGTCATGTTGGCGGCGGCGTACTGCACGTAGTCCGGGTTGGAGCCGGCGGTGTGCGCAAAGTACAGGTCCACCGCGTACTCCGGGAGGACCGCGATCACCGCGAGCAGCGCGATCGCCAGGCCGCCCGAGATGTCCATCTCCGCGGCCTCCGCGGCCCAGGCGAGGACGAACGACGCTGCCACCACCGCGAGGCCGAAGATCGCGATCGAGGCGGCGGCCGGCGGGTGCGTGCCGGTGAGGCGCAGCACGACCGCGGGAATCGCCACCAGGAGCAGCAGGAGCA
The DNA here is from genome assembly GCF_054189145.1 of Kribbella sp. WER1. NCBI lineage: Bacteria > Bacillati > Actinomycetota > Actinomycetes > Propionibacteriales > Kribbellaceae > Kribbella > Kribbella sp. WER1. The sequence goes on from NZ_CM135186.1 coordinate 6,777,114, forward strand.
CGGGGCGGATCGCTCGGAACATGGTTCCAGCCTGCCACCGTTTTGATACTTTCGCAATTGCGAAAGTGTGAGACCGTGCTCACCTCGGCACGCCGGACTGCCCACAGGCCGCTCGACCGGTCACAATGACTGCGCGATGACCAACCCAGAACCGACGAAGGCGCAGCTCGAATCCGCCGCGGGCACCTTCGCCATGCTCTCCGCTCCGGTCCGGCTGCACCTGGTGTCGCTGGCCGCCCAGGGGGAGTACGACGTCGGCACCCTGGCGGAACGGGTCGGCGTGAGTATCGCCACCGCCAGCCAGCACCTCGGCAAACTCCGCCTGGCCGGCATCATCACCGCCCGCCGCGAAGGCCGCCGCCACATCTACACCGTCGACGACCCACACGTGCTGAACCTGGTCGACCAGATCTTCGAGCACATCGCCCCGGACGGCTCCCTGGCCCCGGACCCACCACGGCGCATCAGGCCGCCGCACACCGACTGATGCAGCGCGCCGAGCTGGTGGCCGCCGTCCGCGCTGCCCTGGAGTCCTGCTGCGACGGGTCGTCGACCGGCCTGCTCGGCTCGCTGGCCACCGGGACCGAGGATGCGTACAGCGACATCGACGGATCTGCTGCATTCGGACCGACGTCGGCTGATGTTCGTCCAGTTCGCCGATCTGTCGCCAGCGCGCTCGCGAACGCGGTCGGCGCGATCAAGGCGGTCGCCCGGCAGCGGCCCGAGGATGCGCGCGGGCTGCTGGATCGCGGATTCGAGCGGATCGGTGTCGTGGATCGGCCACCGGTGCCTGGAAGGCCGACGTATGGCGGCTCGCGGACGCGGCAGCGCGTCAGGACGAGACGCTGACCGACCTGGCGGCCCGCGTCACGGCATTGGCCGACCGCGAACTGACCTGAGCTACAAGACGTGCCGTAGGTACTGCTCGGGGGTCTGGAGGTAGGCCTTCCAGTTCTGGACCAGCCGCAGGTCGTCCCAGGTCGTACGGCGGATGCCCCAGTCGCCGACCTCGAGGATGGTGGCGCCGGGGAGGGCGGCGATGACGGGGGAGTGGGTGGCGCAGAGGACCTGGGAGCCGGATTCGGCCAGGCGGTTGAGGACGCCGACGACGGCGAGGCTGCTGGAGAACGAGAGGGCTGACTCGGGTTCGTCCAGGCAGTAGAAGCCCGGGCGGACGAAGCGGTCGCTGATGAGGCTCAGGAAGCTCTCCCCGTGGCTCATCTCGTGGAAGACCGGCTCTGGACCGCCTGGGTTCTGCTCGAGGTAGGTGTAGAAGCCGTGCATGGTTTCCGCGCGGAGGAAGAAACCGCGGCGGATGCCGCCGACGCCGCGGGTCAGCTGCAGGTCGCCGGCGAGCGACGACTCGCTGACCCGGGTGCTCAGGCGGGCGCCGGTGGAGCCGCCTTCGGGTGAGAGGCCGAAGGCGACGGCGACCGCCTCCACGATGGTGGACTTGCCGGCGCCGTTCTCGCCGACCAGGAACGTGACGCCCGGGTCGAGGTCCAGGCCGTCGGTCAGCAGCTGGTGTACGGCGGGAATCGTGTGCGGCCAGGCCCCGGACACACGAACGCCCTCCGCCGCGGCGACCCGGCGTACGGGCTGCTTGGCGAAGGGCATTCGCTCAGGATAACTACTCGTCCTCGTCGTCCAGTCGAGCCAGCCAGGTGGCGAAGCGCTCGATTGGCGTCTCGAACTCGGGGTTCAGGTCGACGAACTCGCGGAGGCGGTCCGCGACGAAGGCGAGGGAGACCTCTTCCTCGCCGCGGCGCTTCTCGAGTTCCTCGATCCCGCGGTCGGTGAAGTACATGTCAGCTGAACGCCTGCTTCAGCAGCGTGGCCTGCTCGGTGCCGTGGACGCCGTGCGAGCCGACCGCCGGAGCGGACATCGCCGGCCGGGACACCCGGTAGAACGGCTTGCCGCCCAGGTGCTCGGTCAGGTTCAGCGCCATGAACGGCCACGGACCCTGGTTCGCGGGCTCGTCCTGCACCCAGCGGATCTCGCCCGCGTTCGGGTACTTCGCCAGCTCGGCGGTGATCTCCTCGTGCGGCAGCGGGTACAGCTGCTCGACCCGGAGGATCGCGGTGCTGATCTTGTCCGGCTCGACCTTCTTCCGCTCGGCGAGCAGGTCGTACACGATCCGGCCCGACGCCAGGATCACCCGCTCGACGGCGGGCGGGTTGGCCTCCGCCTCGGCGTCGCCGAGCACCGGCCGGAACGTGCCGTGGGTCAGCTCCTCCGGCTGCGACACCGCCTCCTTGCGCCGCAGCAGCTGCTTCGGCGTGAAGACGATCATCGGGACGTGCTCCTCGCCGAGCGTGTGCCGGCGCAGCAGGTGGAAGTACGACGCGGGCGTCGACGGCTGCGCGACGGTCATCGCGTCCTCGGCGCACAGCTGCAGGAACCGCTCGATCCGGGCCGAGGTGTGGTCCGGGCCCTGGCCCTCGTAGCCGTGCGGCAGCAGCAGTACGACGCCGGACTTCTGGCCCCACTTCGCCTCACCGGACGAGATGTACTCGTCGATGACCGACTGGGCGCCGTTCACGAAGTCGCCGAACTGCGCCTCCCAGAGCACCAGCGCCTCCGGCCGTGCCACGGAGTACCCGTACTCGAAGCCGAGTGCGGCGTACTCGCTGAGCAGCGAGTCGTAGACGAAGAAGCTCGCCTGGTCGGCGTCCAGGTGCTGCAGCGGGACGTGGTCCTGGCCGTCCACCCGGTCGATGATCGCCGCGAAGCGCTGCACGAACGTCCCGCGGCGGCTGTCCTGGCCGGCCAGCCGAACCGGCCGCCCGTCGAGCAGCAGCGAACCGAACGCGGTGATCTCCGCGCTCGCCCAGTCCAGCGGGCCCTCGGTGATCGCGTGCGCCCGGCGCTGCAGCTGCGGCTGCACCTTCGGGTGCACGGTGAAGCCCTCCGGCAGCGTGGTGTACGCGTCGGCGATCTTCTTCAGCACCTCGGGCGTGATCGCGGTCGCGTCCGGGCCTTCCGGCTTGTCCGGGTACTCCGGGGCCGTGACGTACGGCGGCGGGGTGTCGGGCTCGTTCTTCGCGTCCCGGACCTCGGCGAACACCCGCTCGAGGCGCTGCTGGAAGTCCTGCATCGCCTGCTCGGCCTCTTCGATCGTGATGTCGCCACGACCGATCAGGGCCTCGGTGTACAGCTTGCGCACCGAGCGCTTCTGCTCGATCAGGTCGTACATCAGCGGCTGCGTGAAGCTCGGGTCGTCGCCCTCGTTGTGACCGCGGCGGCGGTAGCAGACCAGGTCGATGACGACGTCCTTGTTGAACGCCTGCCGGTACTCGAACGCGAGGTCCGCGACCCGGATGCAGGCCTCGGGGTCGTCGCCGTTCACGTGGAAGATCGGCGCCTGCACCATCCGCGCGACGTCGGTGGAGTACATCGACGAGCGGGACGAGGCCGGCGAGGTGGTGAAGCCGACCTGGTTGTTCACGATCACGTGGATCGTGCCGCCGGTCCGGTAGCCGCGCAGCTGGGACAGGTTCAGCGTCTCCGCGACCACGCCCTGGCCGGCGAACGCCGCGTCGCCGTGCACCAGCACCGGCAGCACCGGGAACGCCGCACCGCGGTCGAGGATGTCCTGCTTGGCCCGGACGATGCCCTCGAGCACCGGGTCGACGGTCTCCAGGTGCGACGGGTTCGCCGCCACCGAGACGTTGATCTTGTCGCCGAACTCGGAGACGAACTCGCCCTCGGCGCCCAGGTGGTACTTGACGTCACCGGAACCCTGCACGGTCCGCGGGTCGATGTTGCCCTCGAACTCGCGGAAGATCTGGCCGTACGACTTGCCGACGATGTTCGCCAGCACGTTCAGCCGGCCGCGGTGCGCCATCCCGATCGCGACCTCGTCCAGCCCGGCGCCGGCCGCCTCCTCGCAGAGCTCGTCGAGCAGCGGGATCGTGGTCTCCGCGCCCTCGAGCGAGAACCGGCGCTGACCGACGTACTTGGTCTGCAGGAAGGTCTCGAAGGCCTCGGCCTCGTTCAGCTTGGCCAGGATCCGCAGCTGCTCCTCGCGGGGCGGCTTGGTGTGCGGGCGCTCGACCCGCTCCTGGATCCACTTGCGCTGCTCGGGGTCCTGGATGTGCATGTACTCGATACCGGTGGTCCGGCAGTACGAGTCGCGCAGGATGCCGAGGATCTCGCGGAGCTTCATGAACCGCCGGTCGCCGCCGCCGAACGAGCCGGTGGCGAACTCGCGGTCCAGGTCCCACAGCGTCAGGCCGTGGGTGGCGACGTCCAGGTCCGGGTGGCTGCGCTGCTTGTACTCCAGCGGGTCGGTGTCGGCCATGATGTGGCCGCGCACCCGGAACGCGTGGATCAGCTCGAGGATCCGGGCCTGCTTGCTGATGTCCTCCTCGTGGCTGTGCGGGAGGTCGGCGGCCCAGCGGATCGGCTCGTACGGGATCCGCAGCGACTGGAAGATCTCGTCGTAGAAGCCGTCGCCGCCGAGCAGCAGCTGGTGGATCCGGCGCAGGAACTCACCCGACTGCGCGCCCTGGATGATCCGGTGGTCGTACGTCGAGGTCAGCGTCATCACCTTGCTGACCGCGAGCTTGGCCATCGTCTCCTCGGCCGCGCCCTGGTACTCCGGCGGGTACTCCATCGCGCCGACGCCGATGATGCAGCCCTGGCCGGTCATCAGCCGCGGCACCGAGTGCTGGGTGCCGATCGTGCCCGGGTTGGTCAGGCTGATCGTGGTGCCCTGGAAGTCCGGCAGCGCGAGCTTGTTGTCCCGGGCCCTGCGGACGATGTCCTCGTAGGCCATCCAGAAGTCGGCGAACTTCATCGACTCGGCGGCCTTGATCGACGGCACCAGCAGCTGCCGGGTGCCGTCCGGCTTCTGCATGTCGATGGCCAGGCCGAGGTTGATGTGGGCCGGCTGTACGTGCGTCGGCTTGCCGTCAGTCTCGTCGTACGACGCGTTCAGCTCCGGCAGCGTCTTCAGCGCCTTGACCAGCGCCCAGCCGATCAGGTGCGTGAACGAGATCTTGCCGCCGCGGGCACGCTTCAGGTGGTTGTTGATGACGATCCGGTTGTCGATCAGCAGCTTGACCGGCACCTGCCGCACGCTGGTCGCGGTCGGGACCGTGAGGCTGGTCTCCATGTTCTGCGCGGTCCGCGCGGGCGCGCCGCGGAGGATCTGCCGCTCGGAGTCCGCGCTGGTCGCGGGGGCCGGCTTGGGCTTGGCGCTGGGCGGCTGGTTCACCGTGCCTCCGGTCGGAACGGCCGCCTTGGCGGCCGGGGCCTGTGCTGGGGCGGCCTGCGCAGGGGCCGGTGTCGCGGGTGCTGCCGGTGCTGCTGCTGCCGGGGCGGGCGCGGGGATCGTTCCGCGGCTCGGCGCCTCGGGCGTCTTGTTGTCGGACACCGCGTCCGGCCGGGGAGCGTCGGCCGGGGTGGTGGTCACCGGCTTCGCTGCACCATCGGGGTTGTACGTCTTGAAGAAGTCGTGCCACGCCGGATCCACCGAATTCGGGTCCTGCTGGTACTTCTCGTACAGCTCGTCGACCAGCCATTCGTTCGCACCGAAGGCTGCTAGGGGATTGGTGTCTGATGGCTCGGTGGCCACTTGGCAGTTCGCCTCTTCCGATTTCGGGTCCGGTACCGCAGTGCTTAATGCTGATGTTATGGGTGGTGTCCCAAGCAAAGGCTAATAGCACCCGGACCACTTCCACAGCCGGGGACCACCGGACCAGTGTGTCGAGTGGTCGGGCCTCGGCGGGACGATCGTTCGAGGCCTGAAACACTGCCCACAAAGGTGTTTCAGGCCACACGCGTTCCGCGTGGCCCGGCCGGATGCGGAGAGCGACGGTCATAGCTCCGGGACGCCTTGCAGAGGTGGCTTTCCGGCACCCGCTGCACGGTGAGCGGGACGTCGCCGGGAGCGCACTTGCGAACTGTATGCAGTTGTCCGCTCGCCACCGGTGATGATCAGCCTCGTGCAGCAGTGTGGCCAACGTCACGCTCCGGATCAGTCCACCTGGGCATGATTGGCCTTCAGGCCGCCGGCGGTGGCACCGCCGGCGGCATACTGAGCGGATGGCGCTGACGGATGAGGCGATCGTCAAGATCAAGGGGATGATCACCTCGGGGGAACTCGGCCCGGGGGATCGGCTGCCCAAGGAGGCGGACCTGGCCGCGCGGCTCGGGCTGTCCCGGAACTCGCTGCGGGAGGCGGTCAAGGCGCTCACGCTCGTGAACGTGCTGGACGTCCGGCACGGCGACGGGACCTACGTGACGAGCCTGGACTCGGCGCATCTGCTGGACGCGCTGAGCTTCATGGTCGACCTGCACCGCGACGACTCGGTGCTGCAGTTCTTCGAGGTGCGGCGGCTGCTCGAGCCCGGGGTGGCCGCGCTGGCCGCGACCCGGATCACGGCCGAACAGGTGACCGGGCTGCGGCTGCTGTGCAGCGACCTCGCGCCGGACGCGGGCGTCGAGGAACTGGTCGCGAACGACCTGCAGTTCCATCGCGGGATCGCCGAGGCGACCGGGAACCAGGTCGTCTGCTCGCTGCTCGACGGCGTCTCCGGCGCCACCCAGCGGGCCCGGATCTGGCGCGGCGTCACCCAGGCCGGCGCGGTCGAGCGGACCCTGTCCGAGCACGCCGCGATCCTGGACGCGATCGAGAGCGGTGACGCCGAGGCTGCCCGGGCCTGGATGACCGCCCACATCGCCGGCGTCGAAACCTGGCTCCGCAAAGCTCCGTAGGAGTACAGAGGAGGTATGTACGAGCCGCCTCCGCCGCGCAGCGCGTTGACGCTGCGGATCGTGCTGTCGGCGTTCGGGCTGGTGCTGTTCGCGGCGGCCGCGGTGCTGGCGGTCGTGCTCGGGTTGCCGTTCGGGTGGGTGATCGTGTTCGGGCTGCTCACCGGGGTGGCGCTGGTCGATCTCGTGGTCGTTGCCTGGCGCAAGCGCTCCGAAAACGGTTGAACGGCCCGGCCGGACTCCGTATCCTTCAGAAGTCACATTCCCGACGACAGGGGTTCGAGTTGTCGAACTGAGGTCCTCTCTGCAGCCGATCGATCGCCGCCGTTCTGGCGTGCGGTCTCGTCCGAGACCTCAGTAGGAGTCGACAACTCATGAGTTTTTCCCTGTCCTGTACCGATCTGTCCTTCGCCTGGCCCGACGGCGAGGTGCTGTTCGACGGCCTGACCTTCGTGGCCGGCCCGGTCCGCTCCGGACTGGTCGGCCGCAACGGCGCCGGCAAGTCGACGCTGCTCCGGCTGATCGCCGGCCGGCTGACCCCGCAGCACGGGTCGATCCGGGTCGCCGGCGAGCTCGGGTACCTGCCGCAGGACCTCACCCTCGACACCTCGCTGCGCGTCGACCAGGCGCTCGGCATCGACGCCGTACGGCAGGCCGTCACCGCGATCGAGTCCGGTGACGCCTCCGAGCGGAACTTCGCGATCGTCGGCGACGACTGGGACGTCGACGAACGCGCCGAGGCGCTGCTCGGCAAGCTCGGCCTGGGCGCGATCGGCCTGGACCGCAGCGTCGGCGAGCTGTCCGGTGGCGAGACGATCCTGCTCGGGCTCGCGGCCGAGCTGCTGCGGCGTCCCGACGTACTGCTGCTCGACGAGCCGACGAACAACCTCGACCTGCGGGCGCGGCGGCACCTGTACGACGCCGTCGACCAGTTCCGCGGCGCGTTGCTGATCGTGTCCCACGACCGGGAGCTGCTGGACCGGGTCGACCAGATCGGCGACCTCCGCAAGGGCGAGGTCACCTGGTACGGCGGCAACCTGACCGCGTACGAGGAGGCGGTCGCGGTCGAGCAGGAGGCCGCCGAGCGGATGCTCCGGGCGGCCGAGGCCGACGTCCGCAAGCAGAAGAAGGATCTCGTCGAGGCGCGGATGAAGATGGACCAGCGCCGGGCCCGGGGGCAGCGTGCCTTCGAGCAGGGCGGGATCCCGAAGATCATCGCGGGTGGGCTGAAGCGGTCGGCGCAGGTGTCGGCCGGCAAGCACCTCGGGATGCAGTCCGAGCGGCTCGACTCGGCGCAGGAGGCGCTCGCGGACGCCGAGGAGAAGGTCCACGACGACGAGACGATCCGCCTCGACCTGCCGAAGACCGCCGTCCCCGCGGGGCGGATCGTGCTCCGGCTGGAGGATCACGTACTGCGGACCGGGGCGCGCGTCGACCTGGAGATCCGCGGGCCGGAGCGGATCGCGCTGACCGGGCCGAACGGCGCCGGGAAGACGACCTTGCTGCAGTCGGTCGTGGCGGGGGAGCTGCCGCTGGTGCCGTTCCGGTACCTGCCTCAGCGGCTCGACCTGCTGCGGAACGACCTGTCGATCGTCGATAACCTGGCGTTGCTGGCGCCGAGTACGGAGAACCAGGAGCGGCGGGCGCGGCTGGCGCGGTTCCTGTTCCGCGGGCGGTCGGCGGATCAGCTGGTCAGTACGTTGTCGGGCGGCGAGCGGTTCCGGGCGACGCTCGCGGCGTTGCTGCTCGCGGAGCCGCCGCCGCAGTTGCTGATGCTGGACGAGCCGACGAACAACCTCGATCTGGGGAGTGTGGCGCAGTTGAAGGACGCGCTGGCGTCGTACAGCGGGGCGTTGGTGATCGCGAGCCACGACGTGCCGTTCCTGCGGGAGATCGGGATCACGCGCTGGGTGGAGCTGACGCCGGACGGGCTGTCGGACATCGAGCCGCTCTAGCCCCCCGCACCTTCCGCCCCGCCGTCACCAGCCCGAGCCACCCGCAGCCACAGCTCCCCGGCCCCCAGGGGTCCCCGCCACGAGCCAACCCCGCACACCCAGCCGCATCCCCCACCGCCCACCCACCCCACCCGTCGTACGTCCACCCGTCGTACGTCCACCCGTCGTACGTCCACCCCGTGGCTCACCCGGTCACCCACCCGATCCAGTGGCGCACCCGGTCGCGTACCCGTCGCACGTCCATCCCGCGGCCCACCCGGTCACCCACCCCTCCGTTGGGCCACCGAGCCGCCGCCCCGTGAGGCCCGCCGCCCCGGCCCGTCGGCTGCGGCGGGTCGACGCGTCCGGCTGGTCCGGTCGGCTCGGGTTGCTCGCCGAGTCGTGGCGGATGGTTCGGGCTGGTGTTCGCGAGTCGTGGATCGAGGTTGTTTTTCGCGACCGTTTCTCACGACTCGGTGGGCGGAGGGTTGAGATAGATACCCCCTGGGGGTATATTCGAGGGTATGAGCGAGCACGAGCAGCATCAGCACGGCGGTCACGAGGGACATGGCGGGCCTCATGGTCACGGTGGGCACGGGGATCATGCGGCACAGTTCAAGGACCGGTTCTGGATCAGCTTGGTGCTGGCCGTGCCGGTGGTGTTCTTCAGTCCGATGTTCGGGGACCTGCTCGGGTACATGCCGCCCGAGTTCCCCGGCTCGGGGCTGATCGCGCCCGTGCTCGGCACGGTGATCTTCCTGTACGGCGGGCAGCCGTTCCTGACCGGCGGCTGGAGCGAACTGCGGAGCCGCCGCCCCGGGATGATGCTGCTGATCTCGATGGCGATCACGGTCGCGTTCGTCGCGTCCTGGGTGACGACGCTGAAGCTCGGTGGGTTCGACCTGGACTTCTGGTGGGAGCTCGCGCTGCTGATCGTGATCATGCTGCTCGGGCACTGGCTGGAGATGCGGGCGCTCGGCGCCGCGTCCGGTGCGCTCGACGCGCTGGCGGCGCTGCTGCCCGACGCGGCCGAGAAGGTCACCGACGACGGCGTCGTCGAGGTCTCGCTGCACGAACTGCGGGCCGGGGACGTCGTGCTGGTGCGGTCGGGCGGCCGGGTGCCGGCCGACGGGACGGTGGTCGAGGGGTACGCCGAGGTCGACGAGTCGATGATCACCGGGGAGTCCCGGCCGGTGTCGCGCGCCGCCGGCGATCCGGTCGTCGCCGGGACCGTTGCCACGGACAACGCTCTGCGGGTCGAGATCACCGCGGTCGGCGACGACACCGCACTGGCCGGGATCCAGCGGCTGGTGGCCGAGGCGCAGGCGTCGTCGTCCCGGGCACAAGCGCTGGCCGATCGCGCGGCGGCGTTCCTGTTCTACTTCGCGTCGATCGCGGGACTGCTCACGTTCGTGGTGTGGGCACTGCTGGGGAAGCTGGACGACGCGGTCACCCGGACGGTGACCGTACTCGTGATCGCCTGCCCGCACGCCCTCGGCCTGGCCATCCCGCTGGTGATCGCGATCTCCACGGAACGCGCGGCGCGCGCCGGCGTACTGGTGAAGAACCGGCTGGCACTGGAGCGCATGCGGACGATCGACGCCGTCCTGTTCGACAAGACCGGCACCCTCACGAAAGGCGAGCCGGCCGTCACCGGAGTCGCCGCGGTCGGCGGGCTGTCGGAAGGCGAACTGCTGACGCTGGCCGGTGCGGTAGAAGCCGACAGCGAACACCCGTTGGCGAAGGCGATCGTCCGCGCAGCCGCCGCGCAGCCCGACGCGCAGGTGGGCGGCGCTCGCGGTGATCATCCCGGCGGAGCTGCAGGAGCGGCTGGAGTCGGGGCTGGGGCTGGGGGTGCAGCCTCGGGAGCGGTTGCCTGGGGCAACGGGCGGGTGGTGGCGACGGACTTCAGGTCGTTGACTGGGCGTGGCGTGCTGGCTGTGGTGGAGGGGGCTGAGGTTGCGGTGGGTGGGCCTGCGTATTTGCGGGAGAGTGGGCTGGCGGAGCCGGAGGTGCTGGCCGGCGAGGTGGCGGGATGGAAGGCGCGGGGCGCCGCGGTGCTGCATGTGGTGCGGGACGGCGAGGTGGTCGGGGCGATCGCGCTCGAGGACGAAGTACGGGAGGAGTCGCGGCAGGCGGTCGCGGCGCTGCATCGGCGGGGTGTCAAGGTCGCGATGATCACCGGCGACGCGCACCAGGTGGCCGACGCGGTGGCGCGTGAGCTCGGGATCGACGAGGTGTTCGCGGAGGTACTGCCGCAGGACAAGGACGCCAAGGTCGCGGAGCTGCAGGCCCGCGGGCTGAAGGTTGCGATGGTCGGCGACGGCGTGAACGACGCGCCCGCGCTGGCCCGCGCCGAGGTCGGGATCGCGATCGGCGCCGGGACGGACGTCGCGATCGAGTCGGCCGGCGTGGTGCTCGCCGCGGACGACCCGCGCGCGGTCCTGTCGGTGATCGAGCTGTCGAAGGCGAGCTACCGCAAGATGTGGCAGAACCTCGTCTGGGCGACCGGCTACAACGTCATCACGGTCCCGCTCGCGGCCGGCGTCCTCGCGTTCGCCGGGATCGTCGTCTCGCCGGCCGTCGGCGCGCTGCTGATGTCGATCTCCACGATCGTGGTAGCCCTCAACGCCCAACTACTCCGCCGCCTCGACCTCTCCCCGCACCGGCTCGCCGGGTAACGCGTTGCTGGCCGAGGGCTTTCCGGAAAGAAATCGCCGTGGAGAGACGATTTCTTTCCGGAAAGGTCCGCTCAGGCGGCCGGTAGGCGTCCGAGGAGGCGTTGCATGGTGGCGATCTCAGTGGTCTGAGCTGTCTGGATCTGCTTGGCCAAGGCGATCGCGGCGGTGTCCTTGCCGGTGGACTGTTCGGTCTTGGACATCGTGACCGCGCCCTGGTGGTGCTTGATCATCATCGTGACCCACATGCGGTCGTACATGCTCCCGGCCGCCTTCGCCAGGCCGTCCATCTCCTGTGGGTTCATCATCCCGGTCATCGTGTGACCGGCGTGTTCGCCGGGGGTCGGGACCGGCTTGCCCCAGGCGGTCAGCCAGCCGGACATCAGCTTGATCTCCGGATCCTGCGCCGCCTTGATCGCGGTCGCCAGCTTCTTGACCTCCGCGTTCGTTGCCTTCTGCAACGCCGAGTCGGCCATCTCGACGGCCTGCTGGTGGTGCGGGATCATCTGCGACGCGAAGGTCACATCGGCGTCGTTGTGACTGGATGCGGGTGTTGCGGTCTTCCCACACCCGACAGCGGCCAGTAGGACAAGCAGTACAACGGTCGTACGGTAGACGTGCGTCATCACATTCCTTGGTTGCGTTGTAGGTACGGCGGAACAAGGCGCACGTCGGCCTATATCCGCAGTACCCCCAAGGAAGACAGCACCACCCGCGGCGGTGACCGCTCACCCAGCGCCCGCGCCACGCGGTAGACCGGCACCGCAACCGCGCGCCACACCAGCAGACTCCGCAGCCCGAGCAGCACCGACAGCAGCAGCACCAACCCGGTCAGCACGCCCACGCACGCGCCACCCATGCCCGGCATCTCGTCGGCAGCCGTCACGTGGACCTCGGCCGGATGCTCCATCACGACCGTCCCCGGCATCACCATCGCCGCGTCGTGGTCCGACGTGAGGCCGTGCATCGCGAACACCCCGGCGACCACGGTGAGTACGCCGAGTACGCGCAGCAGTCGCGCTCCGCAGTCGTGTATGCGTCCAGCCATCCCGGCAAGAGTACCGACCTGGGCGAGATGCACAGTGCGCACGCGCCGGGTGTGCACACTGGACGGTGAGCCTGGAAGCCGCCAGACGTACGTTCGGTGCCAATTCCTACAGTGCAGGGCCCAGAGCTGGAGGTCCCACCATGGCCGGTTCTTCTGTTGGCGCCGACGACTACGCGCTCGCCCGGGTCCCCGAGCATGCGCGCTACTCCTGGTGGTCCGTCGCGACCCAGCGGTTCGGGCAGATCTCGGCGCTCAGCCAGTTCCTGCTCGGTGCGACGCTCGGGTTCGGGATGAGCTTCTGGCACGCGTTCTGGGCGCTGACGCTCGGCGCGGTGATCCTCGAACTGGTCGCGATCCTGATCGGGGTGATCGGCGCCCGCGAAGGGCTGCAGACGTCGGTGATCGCGCGCTGGACCGGGTTCGGTCAGGCGGGGTCGTCGCTGATCGGGCTGGCGATCGGGATCAGCCTGATCGGGTGGTTCGGGATCCAGTCCGCGGTGTCCGCGGCGGGCCTGAGCCAGCTGATCGGCGTACTCCCGACGTGGGGCTGGTCGCTGGTGTTCGGCCTGCTCGTGACGCTCGTCGTACTTCGCGGCTTCCACTCGATGGCCTGGGTCGCGTACGTGACCGTCCCGGCGTTCCTGATCCTCGTCGGCTGGTCGATCATCAGCGAGCTGCACAACCACAGCCTGGGGTCGCTGGTGAACGCGGCGCCGCCCGGCCCGCACCTGAGCCTGCTGGAGGGTACGACGCTGGTCGCCGGTGGGTTCATCGTCGGCGCGGTGATCACGCCGGACATGACCCGGTACAACCGTGGCGTCGGCGACGTGGTCAAGCAGACGATCCTCGGGGTCACGCTCGGCGAGTACGTGATCGGCCTGGTCGGCGTACTGCTCGCGCATGCCGTTGGTTCGGCCAACGTGATCACGATCGTCACCTCGTCGGTCGGCTGGGTCGGCACGCTGGTGATCATCCTCGGCACGCTGAAGATCAACGACTGGAACCTCTACAGCTCCGGCCTCGGCGTGGTGAACTTCATCGGCACGGTGTTCGGCAAGCGGGTCAACCGGGCGGTCGTCACGCTGGCGGTCGGCGTCCTCGGCAGTGTGCTCGCGGCCGGCGGGATCCTGGACAAGTTCACCGAGTTCCTGATCGTGCTGGGCGTCGCGTTCCCGCCGATCGCCGGGATCATGGTCGCGGAGTACTTCGTCGTGAAGCGCTGGCGCCCCGACCTGGAGGCGTCCCGGGCCGGCGGCACGCTGCCCCCGACCGCGCCGACCTGGGTACCGGCGACGATCGTGATCTGGGTCGGCGCCGCGCTGATCGGCAAGTACGTCGCCTGGGGCCTGCCGAGCATCAACTCGCTGCTCGTCGGCTTCCTCGCGTACGTCGTCGCCGGCAAGCTCGGCCTGATCCGCGGCATCGGCACCAGCCGCACGATGGAACCCGAACCCACCACCGACGTCAACGCCCTACCGGCAACCAACTGAGCGACCAACAGTCCCCGGCTCGAGCTGGGTGACGACACGGGAGGAACTGGAATGCGTATCGGTATCGATGTCGGTGGGACGAACACCGACGCCGTGCTGCTCGACGGCGAGGGTGCCGACGTCAACGTGCTGGCGGCGAACAAGTCCGCGACCAGTGCGGACGTGACGGCCGGCATCGTCGACACCCTGGACCGGCTGCAGGCGGAGCGATCCTTCGACCCGGCGCAGGTGCAGGGCGTGATGATCGGCACCACGCACTTCATCAACGCGCTGATCGAGGCCCGCCGCCTCGCCCCGACCGCGGCGCTCCGCCTCGGCCTGCCGGCGACCGCGTCGCTGCCGCCGCTGGTCGACTGGCCGGAGCGGCTGGTCGCGGCGATCAGCGGGCGCAGCTACCTCGCGCACGGTGGCCACGAGTTCGACGGCCGGCACATCGCGGAGCTGGACGAGGACGAGCTGCGCCGGCACGCCGACGACATGCGGCAGCACGGCGTACGGTCGGTGGCGATCTCCTCGGTGTTCTCGCCGGTGAGCAACGAGTTCGAGCTGCGCGCCGCCGAGATCCTGCGCGCCGAGCTCGGCGACGAGGTGGCGATCTCGCTGTCCCACGAGATCGGCCGGATCGGCCTGCTGGAGCGCGAGAACGCGACCATCATCAACGCCGCGCTCCGCGAACTCGCCGCCTCGATCGTCGACGGACTGGCCAGCGCCGTCGAGGGCCACGGCATCTCCGCGCCGCTGTACCTGAGCCAGAACGACGGCACGCTGATGGACGTCGACTTCGCCCGCCGGTACCCGGTCGCGACGTTCGCGTCCGGCCCGACGAACTCGATGCGCGGCGCCGCCCTGCTCTCCGGGCTGGACACCTGCGCGGTGGTCGACGTCGGCGGTACGACGAGTGACGTCGGCGTCCTCACGCACGGGTTCCCGCGGGAGGCGACGACCGAGGTGGACGTGGCCGGCGTACGGACGAACTTCCGGATGCCGGACGTGCTCAGCATCGGGATCGGCGGCGGCAGTTTGGTGGCCTCGGACAACGACCTGGTGACGGTCGGGCCGCGGTCGGTCGGGTACCGGCTGACCGAGGAGGCGCTGGTCTTCGGCGGTACGACGCTGACGGCGACCGACATCGCGGTCGCGGCCGGGCGGGCTCTCGTGGGCGACTCGGACGCGGTCGCGGACCTGGATCCGACGCTGGTGAAGGCCGCGCTGGCCCGGGTCGCCGCGGACATCGCGGACGCGGTGGAGCGGATGCGGACGTCGCCGGACCCGCTGCCGGTGGTGGCGGTCGGCGGCGGGTCGATCCTGCTGCCCGAGGACCTGCCCGGCAGCCTCCCGGTGCACCGGCCGGAGAACTTCGCGGTCGCGAACGCGATCGGCGCCGCGATCGCGCAGGTCGGCGGCGAGGTCGACCGGGTGTACGCGATCGACCCGGGCCGCCGGGACGCGGTCGTCGACGAGGCCCGCCAGGAGGCCGTCGACCGCGCGATCGCGGCCGGCGCCGACCCCGCCGCGGTCCGCATCGTCGACTTCGACGAGGTCCCGATCCCGTACCTCCCCGGCAACGCCACCCGCATCCGCTGCAAGGCGGTCGGCGACCTCCGCCTGGGGGTAGCGCGATGAACGCGGACCGTCAGGCCATCACAATCGAGCGACGAGCCGGCAGCCACGCGGAGCAGGCGACGAAACCAGCGATTGTGATGGCGTGGGCGTCCGGGCCTGGCGAGCCGGCCATCCGGCTGGGCGCCGCCGCGGACCAGCTCAGCCCCGCGGCGGCACCGCTCGGCGCGGCGCCGACCCCAGGAGTGGAGTGGTTGGGATGAAGTTGCGTGCTGAGGACTTGGGGCCGCTGGCCAGTGGGGCCGCTGTGCTCGGGACCGGTGGTGGTGGCGATCCGCACATCGGGCGGTTGCTGGCCCAGCAGGCGTTGAAGGAGTACGGGCCGGTGGAAGTGGTTGCCGTCGGCGACCTTCCGGACGACGCGTGCGTGCTGCCGGTCGCGATGATGGGTGCGCCAACGGTCATGGTGGAGAAGCTGCCGTCCGCCGACCAGATCGCGGTCGCCGTGCAGACGCTCGCGAAGTACGTCGGGAAGACGCCGACCCACCTCGCCTGTATCGAGGCCGGCGGCGTGAACTCGACCGTCCCGGTGATCGCCGCGGCGCAACTCGGGCTGCCCCTGGTGGACGGCGACGGGATGGGCCGCGCGTTCCCCGAGCTGCAGATGGTGCTGCCGACGCTGGCCGGGATCGAGGCGACGCCGATGGCGATCGTCGACGAGAAGGGCAACCGCGGCGTGTTCGACACGGTCACCAACGAGTGGGCCGAACGCCTCGCCCGCTCCGCCACCGTCGACATGGGCTGCTCCGCGATCGTCTCGCTCTACGCGATGACCGGCGCCGAGGTGCGCGGGTCGTTCGTGGCCGGGACGCTGAGCAAATGCGTCACGATCGGCCGCGCGATCGAGCAGGCCCAGCGCTCCCACGCCGACCCGGTCGCGGCGGTCGTGGACGAACTCGGCGGGCGGCTCCTGCACGTCGGCAAGGTCGTCGACGTACAACGCCGTACGACCACCGGCTTCGCTCGCGGCGACGCGGCCGTCGACGGGCTCGACGCGTCCCACGGACAGCTGCTCACACTGCGCTTCCAGAACGAGCACTTGGTCGCGGAGCTCGACGGTACGGCGGTGGCGACCACGCCGGATCTGATCATCGTGCTCGACACCGAGACCGGCGAACCGATCACCACCGAGGCACTGCGGTACGGCCACCGCGTCAGCGTGCTCGCCGCGCCGTCCGACGAACGCTGGCACTCGCCCGCGGGCATCGAGCTGGTCGGCCCGCGGTACTTCGGCTACGACCTCGACCCGATCCGCGCCCTGGAGACCGCATGACCGAGCGAAGCGAGGGCATCAGAAAGCACAGTGCGATTCGTGCCTCATGCCCGCCCGGAGCGAAGCGAGGACGGGCATGAGCTGGCAACTCGGCATCGAGCACCTGCGCGACCTTGCCCGCGGTGCGGCGATCCTCGGCACCGGTGGTGGCGGCGACCCGCTGATCGGCCGGCTGCTCGTCGAGCAGGCGATCCGTGAACACGGGCCGGTGACCGTCCTCGACCCGGACGAACTCGCCGACGACGCGTTCGTGATCCCGACCGCGCAGATGGGTGCGCCGACCGTGATCGTGGAGAAGATCCCGCGCGGCAGCGAACCGGTCGGCGCCCTCCGCGCCCTGGAGAAGCACCTCGGCCGGCGCGCCGACGCGACGATGCCGATCGAGTGCGGCGGCATCAATTCGATGATCCCGCTGCTCGTCGCGGCCCGCACCGGACTGCCGGTCGTTGACGCCGACGGGATGGGCCGGGCGTTCCCCGAGCTGCAGATGGAGACGTTCTCGGTGTACGGCGTACCGGGGTCGCCGATGGCGATCGCGGGGGAGCACGACGAGACGGTCGTGATCGACAGCGGTACCGACAACCAGCAGATGGAGTGGCTCGCGCGGGGGATCACGATCCGGCTCGGCGGGGTCGCGCACATCGCGGAGTACTCGATGACCGGCGCCGAGGTGAAGCGGACCGCCGTACCGCGGACGTTGTCGCTCGGGCTGTCGATCGGGCGCGCCGTCCGGGAGGCTCGGGCGGAGCACGCGGACCCGATCGAGGCGGTCCGGGAGGCGCTGGCGCCGACGCTGTACAGCCACCTGCGGGTGCTGTTCCGCGGGAAGGTCGTCGACGTGGAACGGCGTACCGTCGAGGGCTTCGCGCGCGGGCGGGCGCGGTTCACCGGGTTCGACGGGACGTCGCAGCTGGAGTTGCGCTTCCAGAACGAGAACCTGGTCGCGGAGGTCGACGGCGACGTGGTGTGCACGGTGCCGGACCTGATCTGCGTCCTCGAGGCCGACACCGCGGAGCCGATCACCACCGAGGGCCTCCGCTACGGCCAGCGCGTCACGGTCGTCGGCATCTCGACGCCGGACCTGATGCGAACCCCCGAGGCGCTGGCGGTCTTCGGCCCGTCGTGTTTCGGGCTGGACGTCGAGTTCGACCCGGTCGAGCGGCACGCCCTCGTCCCGTAAGCCCCCTGGCCCGCCGTGCTGACCCCTCCGCGGCGGGCCGGGGTTCCACCCCGGACCTCCAGCACTCGTCAATTGCCGCGGTACGGCGGACGCCGCGCTCAGGCGACCGCCGGGCGGGGCGGTTTGGCGCGTTTGATGGGTGCCGGCGGTCCGCGGTGGGAGGATCGGGCCATGGCGACGATCGTCCGGGAGCAGGACCTGGAGGCGCTGGTCGTCGGGGTCACGTTGCTGGGCTCCGGCGGCGGGGGCGACACGGGCGCGTTCGGGCGGATGCTGCGGCGGCGGCTCGGGACGGCGGAGCTGGAACTGCGGGACGCGGCCGACCTGCCCGGTGTCGCGGTGAGCCCGATCGGGGTGGTCGGGGCGACCAGTGTGCTGATGGAGAAGTTGCCGAGCGGCGGGGAGTTCGAGACCGCGGTACGGGCGGTCAGCCGGTGGACCGGGGTGGACGTGACCGCGCTGATGTCGCTGGAGGCCGGTGGGCTGAACGGGCTGACGCCGTTGATCGCCGCGCTGGATCTGGGGTTGCCTGTGGTCGACGTGGATCTGATGGGGCGGGCGTTGCCGCGGCTGGATCAGTTCTCGTGGGCGGTGGCCGGGCGGTCGTTGACGCCGTGTGCGCTGAGTGAGCCGAGCGGGCAGGTGATCGTGGTCGACAACGTCGACGCTGCCGGGCTGGAGCGGGCTGTGCGGAGCTTTGTTGCGCAGACGGGTGGATGGGCGGTGCTGGCGCTGGCCCCGACACCGATCGAGGCTGCGGCGGTTGATGCCGTTGAAGGGAGTCTTACGCGGGCGTTGGCGCTCGGACGGGCGCATGCCGCGCTTGAGCCCGGTGTGGGGCCGGCTGCTGTTGCTGACGGGCTGGGCGGGCGGTTGCTCGGGAGTGGGCGGGTGGAGGAGGTTGCACGGCATGTGATCGCTGACGGTGGTGCGGCGTTCGGCCGGGGGAGCCTGTGCGTGGTGGACTCCGGTAGTCGAGCCGTCATCCGTATCGAGACCGAGAACGAATACCTGCTCGCACTGGTCGACGGGTCGCCGGTAGTCACCACACCGGATCTCCTGTGCGTCCTCGACCACCGCACGCTCCAGCCGATCGCCGTCGACGCCGTACGCACCGGCGACGAGGTCGTAGTACTCGCCCTTCCCGGTCCGACCTGGTGGCGGCGGCCGGACCGGCTTCGTCACGTCAGCCCGGAGGCCTTCGGCCTGTCGTGCGAGCCGCAACTCCTGGAAGCCTCGTGACACCGCTCACCGCGATGCTCGTGTCCCCTGGCTGGAAAGAGGTGGTTCTGCTCGCCGGCCCCGCCGACGCGGAGCCTTTGCTGACGGGTTCCTTTGTGGTGTTGGGGTTGGGGGCTCGGCCTGAGGGGCTGGCTGGGCGAGTGCTGGTGGTGTTGGTGGTCGAGGACCATCGGGACTGGCGGGTGGACGCTTTGATCAGCCGGGCGTCGGCCGCGGGCGCCGGTGCGCTGTTGCTGGCTGGGACCGAGCCGCTGGGGCGTGGGGCCCAGTTGCTGGCGGAGCGGTTGCAGTTGCCGGTGCTGGGATGTCCGGATCCGCTGGCGGCGCACGAGTATCTGCGGCGCGTGACGGCTGAGCCCGAAGTACTGCGCTCCGATCTGGTCCTCCGCGCCGTGTCCGAGCTCAGGCGCACCCGTGGCGACCTCACGTCGGTACTGCGGACAACGTCCACCGTGCTGCACCGTCCGGTGACGTTGGCGGGTGCTGACGGCGGCACGCTCGCCGGAGACGGGCTGGAGCCGGACGAGCGTACGGCGTTGGTGGACGCATTGCCGCAAGTACCAGTCGCATGGGCCGCGCCTTACCGGGTGGATCTGCCTAACGGCGCCGTACTGCTTGCCGTTGCTGTGCTCAGCGTAGGCCCTGTCTGCTGGCTGGTGGCAAAACTGCCCGGCGTGGTCCCGGCTGAGGTCGCCGCCGTACCTGAGGTGCTGACTGTCGTCGCACCCGCTGTGGGGGAGCGGCTGGCGCTCCGGCGGCTGGAGTTGGAGCGGGATGCCCGTCAACGTACGTCGTTGCTCGGCGAACTGCTGCACGGCGAGCCGTCCGAGGCGACCCGGCGTCGGGCGGTCGACCTGGGGTGGCAGCTCGACGGCTGGCATACCGGGATCCGGATCGGCGCGGACGGCCAGGTGGACGCGGCCGGTCGGCGGGCGGATGTGGTGGAGGCGTTCGTCGCCGAGGGACTGCGGGCGGTCGTGGTGGAGCAGGGCGACGGGTGGTCGGCGTGGATCACTGCGGTCCGCGAGCCGACGGCGACCGAAGTACAGCAACAGGCTGCCGCCATCCGCCGCGTCCAACGGCGGCTGGTGCAGACGGTGGACACGTACGTCGGTGTCGGGCGTGTGCAGCCGGGGCCGAGCGGGATCGCCACCACGTTGGCGGAGGCGGGCGATGCGGCCGGGTTGGCCCGCGGGCGCGCGGAGACCGGGCGCTTCCTGCATGTGGACCGGTTGGGGTTGGCGCAGCTGCTGCTGGCGTGGACGCGGACGGATACGTTCCAGCCGGCCGCCCAGGCGTTGCTGGCACCGATCAAAGACCAGCCGGGCGACTTGGTGACCACACTGGCGGTCTACCTGGACACCGAGTCCTCCCTGGCGGAAACAGCCGCAGTACTGGGCATCCACCGCAACACGGCATCCGCCCGCATCACCAAGATCCAGCACCTCCTAGGCGTAGACCTAACCAACCCAGACGAACGCCTAGCCCTCCACCTGGCCTCACGCACAACACCTACGGAGTAGGGGCATCCTCCCGCAGCCAGCCGGCGGACTTGAGGTCTTGCCAGAGGGCTGGTGGGACCTCCGTCCGGGCGAGGGTTGCGTTCGTGTGGACCTCGGCGGCGTTGCGGCAGCCTACTGCGATGCCGGCGACGGCGGGGTGGGCCAGCGGGAAGGCCAGCGCCGCGGCCGGGAGTGTTGTGCCGTGGGACTCGCAGATGTCTGCCAGTTTGTTGGCCTTGTCGACGAGGGCCTGGGCGGCCGGTTCGTAGTTGAAGGTCGTGCCGGCGGCCGGCCTCGGCTGCGACAGCAGGCCCGAGTTGAAGATGCCGACAGCAACGACCTGGACGTCGTTCCGCACACAGGCCGGCAGTACGTCGTCCAGCCCGTCCGGGTCGATCAGCGAGTACCGCCCGGCCAGCATGATCACGTCGAGGTCGATCTCCTGGACGAACCGGGTCAGCATCGCCGACTGGTTCATCCCGGAACCGATCGCGCCGATCACGCCCTGCTCACGGAGCTCGATCAACGTCGGGAAGGCGGTCGCAACCGCCTCGGAGTAGTGATCGTCCGGGTCGTGCACGAACACCACGTCCAGCCGGTCGGTGCCGATCCGCCGCAGCGAGTCCTCGATGCTCTGCAGTACGCCGTCCCGGGAGAAGTCCCAGCGCCGGCGCCGCGTCGTACTGAGGTCGAAGCCCTCGTCGTCGGGCGCCGCGGTCTCCGACGAGTAGATGATGCGCCCGACCTTGCTCGACAGCACGTACGAGTCCCGCGGCTTGCCCTGCAGCGCGAGTCCGAGCCGCTCCTCGGCGAGGCCGAGCCCGTAGTGCGGCGCGGTGTCGAAGTACCGCCAGCCCTCGTCCCAGGCGGCGTTGACCGCGGCGACGGCGTCGGCCTCGTGGACCTCGCCGAGCAGGTTGCCCAACGGCGCGCCGCCGAGCCCGACCCGCTGACCTTCCGGAAAGAGCTTCATGAGCGGGCCGCCGGAAGCCGCAGGTTCTGCATACCGCCGTCGACGGCCAGCGCCGTACCGGTCGTCGACCCGGACAGCGGGCTCGCGAGGTACGCGATCGCGGCCGCGACCTCGTCCGCCGACACCAGCCGGCCCATCGGCTGCCGCGCCTCGAGCGCCGCGCGCTCCGCGGCCGGGTCCGCCGCGACGTCGAGCAGCCGCCCGACCCACGGCGTGTCCGCCGTCCCGGGGTTCACGCAGTTCACCCGGATGCCTTCACGGACGTGGTCCGCGGCCATCGCCATCGTCAGCGCCAGGACGGCGCCCTTGCTGGCGGAGTACAGCGCCCGGTGCGGCAGGCCGGCGGTCGCGGCGATCGAGCAGGTGTTGACGATCGCGGCGGAGGCCGACTTCCGCAGGTGCGGCAGCGCGGCCCGGGTGACCCGCGCGATCCCGACCACGTTCACGTCCAGCACCCGGTGCCATTCGGCGTCGTCGTTCGCGCTGACGTCGCCCTGGGCGCCGATGCCCGCGTTGTTCACCAGTACGTCGATGCCGCCGAGCTGCAGCGCCGCGGCGGCGACCGCGTCCCGGATCGAGTCGTCGTCGGTGACGTCGGCCGCGACCCCGGTCAACGGCGCGTCGACGTCCGGCTTCAGGTCGAACACGACCACCTGCGCGCCGCGTTCGGCCAGCAGCCGGGCCGCCGCGAGCCCGATCCCCGAGGCGCCACCGGTCACCACGGCCCGCAGGCCGGCGAAGTCCGTCACTTGCCCTCCTCTGCCAGTTCGGTCCAGATCTTGCCACCCGGGTACCGGAAGTCGGTCAGCGTCTCGGCATCCAGCTCCGCGCCGAACCCGGGCCGTACCGGGGCCACGTAGTGCCCGTCCCGGATCACCACCGGGTCCAGGAAGTGCTCGTGCAGGTGGTCGACGAACTCGATCACCCGGTCCTGCACCGATCCGCTGACCGCGATGTAGTCGAACATCGACATGTGCTGGACCAGCTCACACAGTCCTACCCCACCCGCGTGCGGGCACACCGGGACGCCGAACTTGGCCGCCAGCAGCAGGTTCGCGATGTTCTCGTTGACGCCCGCGACCCGGGCCGAGTCGATCTGCAGGAACGACAGTGCCTCGGCCTGCAGCAGCTGCTTGAACACCACCCGGTTCTGCACATGCTCGCCGGTGGCGACCCGGATCGGCGCGATCGCGCGGGCGATCGCGGCGTGCCCGAGGACGTCGTCCGGGCTGGTCGGCTCCTCGACCCACCAGACGTCGTACGGCGCCAGCGCCTCGATCCAGCGGATCGCGTCCGGGACGTCCCAGCGCTGGTTGGCGTCGATCGCGATCCGGATGTCCGGGCCGACCGTCTCGCGGGCCAGCCGCAGGCGGCGGATGTCGTCGGCGACGTCCGCGCCGACCTTCAGCTTGATCTGGGTGAACCCGTCCGCGACCGCCTCCCGGCACAGACGCACCAGTTTCGCGTCGTCGTACCCGAGCCAGCCCGGGGTCGTCGTGTACGCCGGGTACCCGCGCTCCCGCAGGACCGCCTCCCGCTCGGCGCGACCGGGCTCGGCCGCGCGCAGGATCTCCAGCGCCTCGTCCGGGGTCAGCGCGTCGGTCAGGTACCGGAAGTCGACCAGGGCGACGATCTGCTCCGGGGTGAGGCCGGCGAGCAGCTTCCACAGCGGTACGCCGGCCCGCTTGGCGGCCAGGTCCCACACCGCGTTCACGACCGCGCCGATCGCCATGTGCATGACGCCCTTCTCGGGGCCGAGCCAGCGCAGCTGCGAGTCGTGCACGAGCGACTTCCAGAACCCGCCGAGGTCGCCCAGCGTGGCGTCCAGGTCGAGCCCGACGACGTGGTCGCGGAGCGCCTCGATGGCTGTCGTCTGGATGTCGTTGCCGCGGCCGATCGTGAACGCGAACCCGTGCCCCTCCAGCCCGTCTCCGGCGTCGGTCCGCAGGATCACGTACGCCGCGGAGTAGTCCGGGTCGGTGTTCATCGCGTCGGACCCGTCCAGGTCCAGCGACGTGGGGAAGCGGACGTCGTACGTCTCGAACTCGGTGAATCGTGCCATGCGGGAGCCGTTCTACGCGGGCGGGTGTCGACGAGATCCTATAGGATATGTGGCCGAGGCGCACCCGGGACCGTTCGGTAGAGTCGGGTCGTGGATCCGGAACCCAGTGGAGTGCTGCGCCTCGGGCGGCGGGCGTTCGGGCCGGGGGAGTTCGCGGTGATGGCGATCGTGAACCGGACCCCGGACTCGTTCTTCGACGGCGGCGCGACGTACGCGACCCAGGCGGCGCTGACCGCCATCGACCAAGCGGTCGCTGACGGCGCGGACCTGGTCGACATCGGCGGCGTCAAGGCCGGGTACGGCGAACCCGTCGACGAGACGGAGGAACTGCGCCGGACCGTCGACTTCGTCGCAGGAGTCCGGGACCGGCATCCGGACCTGCTGATCAGCGTCGACACGTACCGCAGCGGCGTCGCCCGCCGGGTCGGCGCGGCCGGGGCGAACCTGATCAACGACACCTGGTCCGGCCACGATCCCGAGCTCGCCGGTGCCGCCGCCGAGGTCGGCGCCGGGCTCGTGTGCAGCCACGTCGGCGGGCTGAAGCCGCGCACCGACCCGCACCGGATGGCGTACGACGACGTGGTCGCGGACGTGATCCGGACGACCACCGCGCTGGCCCGCAAGGCGATCGCGGCCGGCGTCCACCCGGACGGGATCGTCATCGACCCGACCCACGACTTCGGCAAGAACACGCTGCACTCGCTCGAGGTGACGCGCCGGGTCGACGAACTGGCGGCGACCGGCTGGCCGGTGCTGGTGGCGATGTCGAACAAGGACTTCCTCGGCGAGACCCTCGACCTGCCGTCCGGGCGGCGCGGTCCCGCGACGCTCGCGGCGGTCAGCGTCGCGGCCTGGCTCGGCGCGCGGGTGTTCCGGGTGCACGACGTCGCCGGTTCCCGGCAGGCGCTCGACCTGATCGCCGTACTGCAGAAGACCGCGACCCCGGCGTACACCCGAAGGAGCCTGGTGTGATTCGAGACCGCGCGGCCGGCCGCGAGCTGACCGAGGACGAGCTGATCGCCGCGTACGCGGTTGCCGACCGGTCGGTGCCGCACCTCCGGGCGAACTTCGTCACCAGCCTGGACGGCGCGGTGACCGTGAAGGGCGTGTCCGGCGGCCTGTCCAGCAAGGACGACCAGAACATGCTCGGCCGGCTCCGGATGCTCGCGGACGTCGTGCTGGTCGGCGCGGGGACGCTGCGCGCCGAGGGGTACGGCGGTCTGCGGCTCGGGGCGAAGCGCCGCGCCTGGCGGGTCGAGCACGGCCTGCCGGAGAACCCGACGCTGGCCGCGGTGTCCGCCCGGCTCGACCTGCCGGCCGACAGCCCGGTGTTCACGGACGCGCCGACCCGGGCGATCGTCGTCACCTGCGCGGCGTCGCCGGCCGACCAGCGTGCGGCGCTGGGGGAGGTCGCCGACGTACTCGTGTGTGGTGAGGATGCGGTGGATCTCGCCGCGGCTGCGAGGGCGTTGGGGGAGCGGGGTCTGAAGCAGATCCTCTGTGAGGGCGGGCCGCATCTGCTGGGTTCGCTCACCGCCGCCGATCTGGTCGACGAGCTGTGCCTGACGGTGTCCCCACTGCTCGCCGGCCCGGGCGCGCGCCGGATCACCGACGGCGTCGCGGCCACCGAAGCGCGGCCGCTCTCCCTCCTGCACGTCCTCTCCGCCGACGACGGCTTCCTGTTCCTGCGCCACGGGCGGGTGACCGACTAGTGCCGGTCGTTGCCGCGGCGGTGTGTCCGCATCCCCCGATCATCGTCCCGGAGCTCGCCTCCGGCGCCGCCCCCGAGCTCGATGCCTTGCGCGCCGCCTGCCGCACCGCCCTCGACGCACTGTCGTCCGCGACCACCATCCTCGTCGTCGGTTCAGCCCCGGCATCGGCCACGTACGGCGGGGACGCCGGCGGCTCGTTCGGGCCGTACGGTGCTCCCGGTGTGCGGATCGGGTCCGGTCCGCGGGTGCTGCCGCTCTCGTTGACCGTCGGCGGCTGGTTGCTCGAGCGGTCGAAGGCGGCCGAGCTGCCCCGGACGTACCGCGCGGTGCCGGTCGGCGAGACCCCCGGCCGTTGCCTCGCCCTCGGTCAAGAGATTGCTGCGAGCAACGAGCGGACCGGCCTGCTGGTGATGGGCGACGGGTCCGCCCGGCGTAGCGACCACGCGCCGGTCCACCTGCACCCCCGCGCCGAGATCTTCGACGCCACGGTCGCGAAAGCCTTCCAGGACGTGGATCTCGACGTCCTCGCGGCCCTCGACCCCGATCTCGCGACCACCCTCCAGGCAGCCGGCCGCGCCCCGTGGCAGGTCCTCGCCGGCGCCCTCACAGGTCTGAACGGCGACCTGCTCTACGACGCCGCGCCGTACGGTGTCGGCTACTTCGTCGCCTCGTTCACCTAGCGTCCAGTTGCTCCAGGCCCCATTTCGCCCAGTCGCGGAGGGCCGGGAGCATCCGGAGTCCACGTTCGGCCGCGAGCCGGCCGAAGGCGAGCGGATCGGCCCGCCACTCCGGCCCGGCCTGCTCGAGTTGCGCCTGCAACGTGGCCAGCCGGCGCTCCGTCTGGTCGATGGTCTGCTGTAGGAACACCCGCGCCTCGTCCGGCTCGAGTGACCCGACCAGGAACAGCCGCAGCGCCGCCGCGCTCCGCACCACCTCGTCGGCCGGCTCGAGCATCCAGCGCCGTAGCTCCTCGTGGCCGGCGGGCGTGATCCCGTACGTCTTCCGGTTCCGGGACTGTTCGTCGACGACCTCGATCAGCCCGGCGTCCAGCATCTTCCGCAGCTCCGGATAGATGTGGCTGTGCGACGCGTGCCACGCCCACTGGCTGATCTCCTCGAACGACTTCGTCAGCTCGTACCCCGTGGCGTGGTGGTGATCCAGCAGGCCGAGCAGCCCGTGACGCAACGACATGCGGTGAACCGTAGCATGACAAATGTACCAGTTGACATGTACAAATTGACATTAATCTGGAGGCGACCGACGGGAGACGAGCGATGCTGGACGTACTGGTGGTGGGTGCCGGGCCGACCGGTCTGACGCTCGCGACCGAGCTGACCCGCTGGGGTCTCGCGGTGCGGATCGTCGACCGATCACCGGGACCGCAGCCGGGGTCGCGCGGCTTCGGGATCAAGCCGCGGACGCTGGAGATCTTCGACAGCTTCGGCGTCGCGGACGAGTTCGTCGCGGCGACCGGGACGAACGGCCGGACCCGCGTGCAGCTCGGCGGCGCGCTGCTCGCCGACTTCACGATCGCGCCCGACCCGCCGACGCCGGCCCGGCCGTTCCCGAACTATGTGTCGCTGCCGCAGTACCGGACCGAGGCGATCCTCCGCGACGGGCTCGCGCGCCGCGGTGTCGAGGTGGAGTTCGGGACCGCGATGACCGGGTTCGTCGACGAGGGGGAGTCGGTGCTCGCGACGTTCGAAGACGGGTCGCGGGAGCGCGCGCGGTACCTGGTCGGCTGCGACGGCGGCCGGAGCGCGGTCCGCAAGGCGCTGGGGATCGGTTTCGAGGGGCGGACGGACGACGTACGGGCGTTGCTCGCGGACGTCGACGTGTCCGGGCTCGCGCAGCACGCCGTGCACATCTGGGGCGGGGACGACCACATGCTGGCGCTGCGCCCGTACCGCGAAGGCGAGCCGTGGCAGGCGATCGCGTCGATCGGCGCGGACGAGGAGCCGACGCTGGAGTGGTTGCAGCGGGCGGCCGTCGAGCGCAGCGGCGTACCGGAGCTGCGGGTCAGCAATCCACGGTGGCTGTCGGTGTGGCGGTACAGCCTGCGGATGGCGGAGCGGTACCGGGCTGGACGGGTGTTCCTGGCGGGGGATGCGGCGCATGTGCACAGTCCGTTCGGGGCGTTCGGGCTGAACACGGGCGTGCAGGACGCGTACAACCTCGGCTGGAAGCTGGCGCTCGTACTGCGGGGTGCTCCGGAGGCGCTGCTCGACACGTACGAGGAGGAGCGGCTACCGGTCGGGCGGGCGATCCTCGAGGAGAGCGACAAGCGGCTCGCGTCCGCGACCACGCCGCCGCGGCTGTTGCGGCCGATCCTCCCGCACATCGTGAAGCGGTTCCTCGCCCGGCAGAACAAGCGCGGCCGCAACGACCACCCGCGGTACCACGACTCGCCGCTGACCGTTCCGGGCAAGCGCCGGCTGCGGGCGGGGGACACCGCGCCGGACGGGACCGGACGCACCGCGGAGGGGTCGGTGCGGTTGTTCGAGCTGTTCCGGGAGCGGCGGTTCACCGTGCTCGCGATCGGGGTTCCGCCGGTGGACGGCGCGATCGCGATCGATGTCGAGGGCAACAGTTACCCGCGGTCCGGGTACGTGGTGGTGCGGCCGGACGGGTACGTCGCGGCGGTCACGGGTGACGCTGCCGAGGTGGCGGCGTACCTGCGGCGCTGGACCTCGTCGCTGATACTGGCCGGGTGACGGAGGAACAGACTGCTGAGGGACAGGCCGGGTATCGGCGGTCGGCGCGGTCGCCGCGGGGTGAGGCGCGGCGGCGGGAACTGCTCGACAAGGTGGCGGACGACCTCGGGACGAACGGGCTGGTCGACTTCTCGCTGCGGCGCGCGGCGCGGGCGGCCGGGACCACGCACAAGGTGCTGCTGTACCACTTCGATGGCCCCGAGGACCTGCTGACGCAGGCGGTTCTGCAGTTGCGCGAACGCCGGATCACGCGCGCGGTGTCGGCCGCGGCCGAGCGGGGTGGGTCGCTGGCCGAGCGGGTGCGGTCGATCTGGCCGACGCTGATCGGCGAGGAGTCGTGGGTGCTCGACCAGGCGATCGGCCTGGCGATGTACGACTCCGCGCGGTACGCCGATCTGGCCCGGTCGGCGTCGCGGCAGTACCTGCCGACGTTGCTGGCGTTGTGTCCGCAGGAGTGGGCGGCGGAGCGGCGTACAGAGGTGGCGGAGCTGATCCTGGGGACGTTGCGCGGGTTCCTGATCGAGTGGCGGACGAGCGGGGACGCGGCCGGGATCGAGGCCGGGTTCGCGGCGTTGACGCGGGCTTTGGAGCGCGAAGAACAGGCGTAGACAGATTTGCGAACCACATGGTTCACTTCAGGTATGCGCGAGAAGGTGAGCTTCACGAGTGCCGGAGTGGCGTGTGCGGGTTGGCACTACCCGGGGACCAACGGCGGGTGCGTGGTGATGACCGGCGGCTTCGGGGTCACGAAGGAGCCGGGGACGGATCGGTTCGCGGAGCGGTTCGCCGCGGCCGGATTCAGTGTGCTGGCGTTCGACCACCGCAACTTCGGGGAGAGTGCGGGGGAGCCGCGGCAGGTGGCGCAGGTGCGGGACCAGCTGGAGGACTGGCGGGCGGCGATCGCGTACGCGAAGACGCTGCCCGGGGTCGAGCGCGTGGGGATCTGGGCGTTCTCGCTGCCCGGCGGGTACGTCGTGCAGCTGGCGTCGGAGGACCTGGGGTTGTCCGCCGCGATCGCCCAGTCGGCCAACGTCGACGGGCCGGCTGTCACGCGCCACGCGTCGCAGTATCAGTCGCCCGGAAGCGCCTTGCGCCTGATCGGACGCGCGCTGCTGGACGTGGTCGGCGGGTGGCTGGGCCGTCCACCGCGCCTGGTCGACCTTGCCGGTCCTACCGGTACGGTCGCCCTCCTCAACACCCCCGATGCCCAGCTGGGCAGCGAAATCCTCAGCCCCGGCAACCGCTACCCCGACTGGCAACAGTCCATCGCCGCCCGCTCCGTACTCCCGGCCGTCTTCTACCGCCCAGCGAAGTACGCCCCACACGCCCGCTGCCCGATCCTGTACGTCGTCTGCCAGGACGACAAGTCAGCCCTGGCAACCCCCACCCTGAAAGCTGCCGCCACCACCCCCAAGGCGGAGGTCCTCCAAGTCCCCGGCAACCACTACGCCCCCTTCACCACCGCCCACGACCAGGTGGTCGAGAAGGAACTGACGTTCCTCCACACCCACCTCCTCCAACCCCCCACTCCCATCCAATCGTGGCAAACGGCCCACACCCCGTCCGCCGAGTCGTGAGAATGGGCGCGCGAAATCAACCCAGGTCCACGACTCGGCGAAGAGCGTCCGAGCCATTCGCCACGACTCGACGAGCGGCCGGGCCTGTGGTGGTGTGGGGCGGGCGTTGGCTACGTGGGTTCGATCGGGACGAGTGGCCAGCGGCGGGCGGTGGCGGCCAGGTCTTCGCGGCCGGCGGCTGTTAGTTGGGCGATCAGCTGAGTACGGGCTGTTTGTACGGCGGCTACTGCATCGGCTGACGTGGCGTGGGGGCCGGACCAGTTGCAGGTGGCGTCGCCGGCGTACCAGGCGCCGGCAGGGGAACGGCGTACGTGGGAGGTGGCCAGCCGTGCCGCGGGGAGGGGGACGCCGGCCAACTGCACCACCGCGTCGACGGCGACGACCTCGGCCGACAGGTCCAGGACCGGCTGGAGTTCGACCGCGTCCGTGTGGACGAACTGGTAGCCGGCGGGAGCTCGTTCCGTCAGCCAGGCGAAGGCGTTCGCCGCCACGGCGGCCAGTTCGGCGGACATTTCCGGGTCCAGCGTCTGGACGCCGCACACCCGCGGATCGGTCGGCCGTAGCGCAGCCTGGCACCGGCGTACCAGCATCTCCTCCGGCAGCGTCTGGCGACGCCCGACGATCCGCGACAGGCCGACGATGTCGAAGTTCAGCTCGTCCGGGGTCCGCTTCCGGCCGGGCTCGAACGCGGCGCCGGCCGGCGTACAGCGGGTCGTCCACGGGCCGACGTGCCACCGCGTCAGAGCTGTCATGCAGCCGACCCTACAAGCGGGCGATCAGGCCGGCCGGACCGGAGCCGGTACGCCGAACGTCTTCGCCAGGTCGTCGAGCATCGACCACGCGCCCTGCAGGCCGACCGCGGTCATCCAGGTCAGGTCGGACACGTCGTGCACCTTCGGCGCGAGCGGCTTCCACAGCGGGTTCGCCTTGAACTGTGCCGCGGTCTTCGCGCCCAGCCCCTTCTCGTCGTCGTACGTCGTCACGAAGATCGCGTCGGCGTCGGCGTCCTTGATCCGCTCCGGGCTGATCTCCAGCGCGAAGTCGTCGACGTCCTGCGCCTTCGGCCGCCGCAGGCCGGCGTCCTTCAGCACGATCCCGGAGTAGCTCGCGTTCCGGTACAGCCGGGTCGGCCCGTCGACGAACCGGACCACCGAGATCGTCGGGTTGTGCGCCTTGGTGTTGATCGCGTCGCCGACCGTCTTCGCGGCCTTCTCGTACGCCGAGATCTCCTTCTCCGCGAGGTCCTCCGCGCCGAGCGCCTTGGCCTCCAGCCGGATGTTGTCCTTCCAGGTGGCGCCGGTGGTCTCGGACATGATCGTCGGCGCGATCGCGGACAGCTGGTCGTAGAGCTTCTCGTGCCGGACCTTCGCGGTGATGATCAGGTCCGGGTTCAGCGCGGCGATCTTCTCCAGGTTCGGCTCGGCGAGCGTGCCGACGGACTCGGCCTCGGAGCCGTACGTCTTCCGGTCGTCGCCGAGGTAGTCGGGCAGCTGCCCGTTGATCGTGCGGTAGTCGGTGTAGCCGACGACCGGGGTGTCCAGGATCAGCGTCGCGTCGACGTAGCTGGTGTCGAGCGCGACCACCCGCTTCGGCTTGCTCTTGATCTCGGTCTTGCCCATCGCGTGCTCGACGGTCCGCGGGAATCCCTCACCGGCGGCACCGGCGGCGGCCGGGTCGTCGTCGGATCCGGACGAGCCGCACGCCGTCAACGCGAGAGCGGCAGCGACGAGCAGGGCGGTGATGCGGGGCAGGCGCACGGGTGTCTCCAGGTCGGCACGAGTGGCGGGTTAAGGTAGCTCTCCACCTCAGAAGTAAGGCAAACCTAACCATATGTCCCCGCCTGCCGCCCACCCAGCCGTGTCGCGCCCTTCGGCACCCCCGCCCTCCGCGGCGCCGCTCACCCGGCGGGCGCTGGCTCTGGGCATCCTCCTCGTGCTTCTGCTGCTGGCGTTCACCGCCAGCCTGGCGCTCGGCTCGCGGTGGCTCGGCCCGGGCGCCTTGTGGCACGCCTTGACCGCCAACAACGGCTCCGACCCCGACGTCATCGTCCGCAACCTCCGCTTCCCCCGCACGGTCGTCGCCGTCCTGATCGGCCTCTGCCTGGGCATCGCCGGCACCCTCATGCAAGGCCACACCCGCAACGCTCTCGCCGAGCCCGGCATCTTCGGCGTCAGCTCCGGCGCCGCGTTCGCCGTCGTACTCGGCCTGCAGTTGGGCCTCGTCGACTCGGTCTCGGCCACCGTCTGGGTCGCCCTCGTCGGCGCCCTGATCGCAACCTTCGCCGTCCAGCAACTGGCGTCCCGAGGCAACGGCGCCTCACCGGTCGGCCTGGCACTGACCGGCGCAGCCGTAGCCGCCATGCTCGGCGCTCTGACCTCGGCAATCGTCCTGCTCGACGCCAACACCTTGGACAGCTACCGCTTCTGGGCCGTCGGCTCGGTCGCCGGCCGCGGCCTCGACGTCGCCGGCCAGGTCCTGCCGTTCGCAGCCATCGGCCTGCTCCTGGCCGCCGTCAACGCCCGCGACCTCGACCTCCTGGCCCTCGGCGACGACGTAGCCGCCGGCCTCGGTCTGTCGGTACGCCGCGCCCGCCTCGTCGGCCTCGCCGCGATCGGGCTCCTCACCGCGGCCGGTGTCGCCGCCTGCGGCCCGATCGGCTTCCTCGGTCTGCTGTCCGGCCATGTCGCGCGCCGGATCTTCGGCGCCCGCACCACCTGGCTCCTCCCGGCCGCGGGCCTGATCGGCGCGACCACGCTGGTCCTCGCGGATCTCGTCGGCCGGCTCGTCGGCGGCGCGGGCGAGGTCCAGGCGGGCGTCGTCCTCGGCATCGTCGGCGCCCCGATGTTCGTGCTCGTCGTACGGCGCCGGGCGGTGGCCCTGTGAGGTCCCGCACCGTCGTACTGAGCGTCCTCTTCGCGGCCCTCGCGGTCGCGATCGCGGTGCTGTCGTTGAGCGTCGGTACGACGAAGCTCCCGGTCGCGGACGTGGTTGATGTACTGCTCGGTGGCGGCCGTCGCGGGACCCGGCTCGTGGTACTGGAACTGCGCCTGCCGCGGGTCGCGACCGGTCTGCTGGTGGGGATCGCGTTCGCGGTGTCCGGCGCGTTGCTGCAGACGTTGTCGCGCAATCCGCTGGCCAGTCCGGACATCGTCGGCGTGAACTCGGGCGCGTCCGCCGGCGCGGTCGCGGTGATCGTGCTCGCGGGCACGGGCGGCGGCAACATCTCCGGCGTCGCCGCGAAGGTCGGGATCCCGCTGGCGGCCGTGCTCGGCGGGCTGCTCGCGACGTTGATCGTCGGCGCACTGTCGGTCCAGCGAGGCATGGTGGACGCGGGGAAAGTCGTGCTGATCGGCGTCGGGATCGCGGCCGCGGCGAACTCGCTGGTTGCCTGGTTGCTGGTGATCGGTGACGTGAACGACGCGGGCCGGGCGGCCGCCTGGCTGGCCGGTTCGCTGAACGCGCGGGCCTGGAGCGACGCGATCCCGGTCCTGATCGCGGTCGTGCTGTTGTTGCCGGTAGCAATGATGTTCAACCGGGACCTGTCCGCGTTGGTGCTCGGTGACGACGTGGCCTCGGCGCTCGGCGTCCGGGTGGCGCGAATTCGCCTGGCGCTGCTGGTAATAGCCACCGTGCTGGCCGCCATGGCGACCGCCGGGGCCGGCCCTGTCGCTTTCGTCGCGCTGGTGGCACCACAGGTCGCCCAGCGGCTCACAAGGATGGAGCGGCCGCCCTTGCTGACCACGGCGATGCTGGGCGCGCTCTTTGTCGTCCTGGCGGATCTGCTCGCGCGGAACGGTTTGCAATGGGCTCAGGTCGGCCCGTACGAGCTACCGGTCGGCGTGGTCACGGCTGCGTGCGGAGCGCCGTACCTGCTTCATCTCATCGGTCGTCAGCAGAAGGGGCGCTAATGCACGTCGAGAACCTCACCCTGGCGTACGACGCTGCTGTGCCGGTGGTGGACGGCCTGACGGTGGAGGTGCCGTCGGGTCGGCTGACCGCGATCGTGGGTCCTAACGGGTCCGGCAAGTCGACACTGCTGCGGGGGATGAGCCGGCTGCTCACACCGGTTCGAGGGCAGGTGTTGCTGGACGGGAAGGACATCCACCAACTGCCGGCGCGTGAACTGGCCAGACAGCTCGGTGTGCTGCCGCAAGGCCCGGTCACTCCGGAAGGGATCACGGCGGCCGAGCTGGTGTCCAGAGGACGGCACCCGCACCGCGGGCTCTTCGGACGACTGACCGTGGAGGACAACGCCGCCATTGACGAGGCCCTGGCCGCTGTTGAGCTCACGGAGCTCCGTGAGCGCCCGGTTGACCAGCTGTCCGGTGGGCAACGCCAGCGTGTCTGGATCGCCATGGTGCTGGCCCAAGGTACGCAGCACCTCCTGCTCGACGAGCCCACGACGTACCTGGACCTCGCACACGCGGTGGACGTGATGAACGTCGTCCACGCAGCAGCCACGACAGGGCGGACCGTTGTGGTCGTGCTGCACGACCTGACGCTGGCAGCGCAGTACGCCGACCACCTGGTCGTGATGGGCGACGGCCGGATCGCCGCGGAGGGCCGACCGGTCGACGTACTCACGGCTGCCCTCCTGGACGACGTGTTCGGGCTCAAGGCCACCGTGGTGGAAGTAGGTGGCGCGCCGGTGGTTGTGCCTGATCGGCTGCACCACCTGCCCGGGTCGGGTTAATTGGTCTATACAGGCTGGCTCGAAAGGATTGTCGGGTCCGGCGCGGCCACGGAGGCTTGGCGGCATGCGCTGGACACGAGTAGTGGTGGCGAGTGGACTGATGGTGACGACGACGGGGTTGGCGCCCTTGGCGCACGCGGCCGGCGCGACACCGGGCATGTGGACCGAGACGTCGTACAACTCGGTCTTCAAGGACAGCGGGCGGTCACCGGAGGCGGGCGACGACATCCGGCTGGACACCGCGAAGAACGACTACGAGGCAGCGCAGATCGTACTGCGCGGACCGGCCGCGTTCACCGTGAACGGCGTGGACTTCAGCGCGCTGCAGGGGACCGGCGACGCCATCGCGGCGAGCGAGATCAGCTACAACCCCGTCGGGTACGAGTACCTGGACCACAACTCGTACAACGGCTGGGAGCCGGACAACTTCGTCGTACCGACGACCCGGACCGCGCCGGGCGACTTCCCGGACCGGCTGCTGAACCAGCCGGGTATCGACGTACCGGCGAACCAGACGCAGTCGATCTGGGTCCGGGTGCACGTGCCCGCGACCGCGAAGGGCGGCATCTACAGCGGCCACGCCACCGTCCGTACGACGAACGGCAACCTGAACGTCCCGATCCGCGTGAACGCACGGAACGTGGTGATCCCGCCGGCCAACCAGAGCGAGTTCACCAACGTGATGTGGACGAACTTCCTCGGCCTGACCTCGTGGGACATGGGTCAGGGCGACACCGTGAAGCTGTTCTACGGGCACGACCGGTACTCGCCGCAGTGGTGGCAGCTGATCGACAACTGGGCCGACACAATGAAGCGGTACCGGCAGAACAGCCTGCAGCTGCCGCTGGTCAACCTGCTCACCGACGGCGGCAGCAAGGTCGATGCCACCGGCAACTACACGTTCAACTTCGACCGCTTCGACCAGGTCGTGCAGCGGTTCCTGGACAAGGGCGTGGTGAACCGGCTGGAGGGCTTCACCGGCGCCGGCCCGCAGAACCCCGACCACAACCCGCAGTACCCGCGGTACCTGCAGGAGGTGACGCCCAAGGAGACCGGGCGGCAGCTGCCGGACTTCGTGTACTGGGACTCGCCGGAGGCCGACAACTGGTACAAGCAGTTCTATCCGGCGCTGCGGCAGCACCTGGCCGACAAGGGCTGGTCGAGCATGTTCTGGATGCACGTCGGCGACGAGCCGGGGGCCGGCGGCGACCCGGGCTGGTTCGGGATCGCGAACAAGCTGCGGCAGTACTGGCCGGACGTGAAGATCGGTGACGCGGTCGTGAACGACCTGGCCGCGCGGGTCGCGCACGCCGAGGACATAGTCATCCCGAACCTGTTCACGTACACCGCGAACCCGAAGCCGTTCGACGACGAGCGCAAGGCCGGAAAGCCGCTGTGGTTCTACAACTGCAACATCCCGGCCGGCAACCACCTGAACAGGTTCATCGACCAGCCCGAGTGGGACCAGCGGCAGACCATGTGGCTCGCGTACGGCAAGGGCGCGACCGGGTACCTGCACTGGGCGTACGGCAACTGGCAGTTCAAGATGAGCGACCAGACCGTCAAGGGCGACGGCTACATCGTCCGCCCGGACACCGTGCACAACACAGTCGAGGCCTCGCCGCGGTACGAGTCGTTGAGGGACGGCATGGAGGACTGGGAGGTTCTCAACCACCTCGGCAAGACCAACCCGGGGCTGGCACACGACCTGGCGACCGCCGTGGTGCAGGCCAGCGACAAGTACTCGCCTGACGTGAGCTACATGCAGCGTGTCCGCGCTCTTGCACTCGACGCGGCGGCAGGGCTGCCCGTAACAGGTCTCAAGGCCACCAAGACCACCCTTGCGAACGGTGTGCAGCTCGACCTGGGCCGTCAGGCGCAGGTGGACGGCGTAAAGCTGCACTGGGGCGCGACCTGGGCCAGCAAGTACCACGTGCAGATCTCGTACGACGGGACGAAGTGGGCCGAGGCCGCGAACCGTACGGACGACCCTGCGGACGACCTGGCCAAACCGGGTGGCGACGACTTCCTCGGGATCAACGCGAAGACTCGGTACGTCCGCATCACGGTGGACGGGACCGCGCCGTACGACCTGCAGACCGTGGACGTGGTGGGGCATCACCTGTTGCAGCAGAACCTCGCGGGCGGGAAGACGTACACGAAGACCGCGCCGTCCACACGCTTCCCGGACGCGGGTAACGAGGCGACGGACGGCGTGCTGGGCGACAACTGGGGCGACGGGAAGCAGTTCGGGTACGAGCTGGCCAAGGTCGGCGACAGCGTGCATCCCACGGTCAACATCGACCTCGGGTGGGCGCAGACCATCGGTACGGTACGGGTGCACGCGTACGAGGAGTACCCGGACTACCGGCCCGACCAGATCACGGTCGCGACCAGTACGGACGGTACGAACTTCACCAACCGCGGCAGCGTCTCGTCGGTGAACGGCGCCTCGCGGATCTGGTACGACATCGGGATCGCGCCGACGAAGGCCCGGTGGGTCCGGCTGACGTTCGACAAGACGATGCACAACAAGTACCAGACCGGCTTGTTCGTCGACGAGATCGAGGCGTACGGCGCCGGCCATGCGGGTGACGTGGTCCCGGGCGCAACGGCGTACCAGTGGAACGACGCAGGGGGTGCCGGACACGAGGTGATCTTCGCCCCGACCGCGGCCGGCACCATGGGGCGCTGGGACTGGAGTGGGGCGGCAGGGCTGAAGCGTGACGACCTCGGCGGAGGCCCTGTCGCCGGTAAGAGCACCGGGTACGCCTGGGAGAACCAGCAGCACGCCGTGGCCCGAAGTACGACGGGAACGCTGCTGCACTGGTGGTGGATCGAGGGCGAACCAGCAGCGCACTACGCGGACTGGGGAGGTGACGCGGCCGGTGATCCGGCCGCGGTCGTCTGGTCCGGCCAGCAACACATCTTCGCCCGCTCTTCGACCGGGGGTCTCACGCACTGGTGGTGGGACCCCGCGGACGGCCAGTTGCGCCTCGACAGCTGGGGCGGTGCGCCCGGCCCGATCGTGGGTACTCCGTCGACGTACGTGTGGGACAACCAGCTGCACGTGGTCGCTCGTGGCGCAGACAATCACTTGTATCACTGGTGGTGGCAGCTGGGTTCCTTCGAACCACAGTTCGCCGACTGGGGCGGGGAGGCGTACTCCGACCCCACGACGTTCGTCTGGAACGGACAGCAGCATGTGTACACGCAAGCCGCGGACGGGCAGCTCTACCACTGGTACTGGGACGCCGGTGACGGTCTGCACCAGGTCGAATGGGGAGGCGCTCCGGCGAAGTTCGCCGGGGCGCCGTCGGCGTTCAAAACCGCGACCCAGCAGCACGTGGTCGCCCGTGGCCCCGGCAACACGCTCTACCACTGGTGGTGGGACCAGGGCACCAGCAAGGTGACCTGGGAGGACCTAGGCGGGCAGGTGTACGCCGATCCGGTGGCGTTCGCGTTCGCTGACCAGCATCAGTATTTCGCCCAGAGCGGAACCGGAACGCTGTACCACTGGTGGTGGACGCCGCAGGACGGCTGGCACCAGAACGACTGGGGCGGATCGGTGCAGGTCCCGGCCTGAAAACTGTCGGTGCCGCCGGGGAACATCGCGAGCATGAGTCGATTCGCTTCCCAGGCGTCACCGACCGGTAATTTTCTGGTCGGTTGTCCAGCCCCCGACCCGGAGCTAGGTTCGCTGACGTGACCTCGCCCGGTGGTTTCCCGGCGACGACTCCGATCGGCTCCCGGGCCGAGGCGGAGGGTTACGTCGCGATGGTCTGTTTCAAGCACGGTCCACCTCGGCTGTACGGCGTCGAGCTCGAGTGGACCGTGCATCACGCGGAAGATCCGCACCGGCCGCTCGACGCCGGCCAACTGAGCAAAGCCCTGGGCGAGCACGCCCCCGCGACCCTGGTCCGCGGCAGCCCGCAGCTGCCGTTGCGCCGGGGCGCTCTGGTCACCGTGGAGCCCGGTGGCCAGGTGGAGATCTCCGGTCCCGCGACCGACTCGATCCCACGGCTGATCGACGACACCGCCGCCGACGCCGCCGAGCTCACCTGCTTGCTTCTGGACGCCGACCTGGTCCCGGGCGGCTACGGCCTGGATCCGTTCCGGGCCCCTCGAAGGATCCTCACCGTCCCGCGCTACGCCGCGATGGAACACGCGTTCCAGCGGCTCGGACCGCACGGCCCGCGGATGATGTGCAGCACCGCCGGTCTGCAGATCTGCCTCGACGCCGGCACCGGACCGGACGCGGCGGACGGCGACCGGACCGCGCTGCGCTGGCGCGCGCTGCACGACCTCGGTCCCGCGCTCGTCGGGCTGTTCGCCAACTCCCGGCGGCGGGCCGGCTCCGACACCGGCTGGGCCTCGGCCCGGACCGAGGCCACCTTCGGTACCTGTGCCCCGTTCACCGAACCACCGCCTCTGGACGGCGACCCGGCGGCCGCGTGGGCGCGGACGGCGATGGAGGCACCGGTGCTCTGCCTGCGCCGGGGCGATACCTGGGACGCCCCGGAGGGGCTGACCTTCGGCGCCTGGGCGGATGGGCAGCTGCCCGGCGACAGGCCGACGTACGACGACCTCGACTACCACCTGTCCACGCTGTTCCCGCCGGTCCGGCCGCGCGGGTATCTCGAGGTGCGCTACCTCGACGCGCAGCCGGGGGACGGGTGGATCGCCCCGACCCTGCTGCTCACCGCGCTGATGTCCGCACCGCTCGACCAGGTGCTGGCCGCCGCCGAGCCCGCCGCCGGCCGCTGGTTCCCGGCCGCGCGCGAAGGCCTCCGGGACCGGCTGGTTCTGCGCGCCGCGCGCGACGTCGTGGCACTCGGCGCCGCGGTCCTGGACCGGACCGGCGCTGATCCCGAACTCACCGCTGCCGTCGCGACCCGGCTGCAGCGCATCGTCGACACCACCCGAGGAAGGCGAGCTTCATGAACCACCAACTGTCCGACCTGTCGCCCGAGGGCCTGCGCGCCTTCGTGGGGGAGCAGCTGGAGCGGTCCCGGGCGCGGACCGTGCAGCTGACCGACGCGGTCGACACCGACGACCTGGTCAAGCAGCACTCCAAGCTGATGTCACCACTCGTCTGGGACTACGCCCACGTCGGAAACCAGGAGGAGCTCTGGCTGGTCCGTGACGTCGGCGGCCGCGAGCCGCTGCGGCAGGACATCGACGAGCTGTACGACGCGTTCCAGCATGCGCGGGCGGACCGTCCCGCACTGCCGCTGCTCGGCCCGACGGAGACCCGCGCTTACGTCAACGAAGTACGGGACAAGGTCCTGGACGTGCTGGACCATGTGAAGTTCGACGGCGGGCGCGAGCTGGTGGACAACGCGTTCGCGTTCGGGATGATCGCGCAGCACGAGCAGCAGCACGACGAGACGATGCTCGCGACCCACCAGCTGCGGACCGGCGCGCCGGTGCTGGACGCGCCGCCGCCGCCTGCTGGGCGGGTGTTGCCGGCGGCCGAGGTGCTGGTGCCGGGCGGGGTGTTCGAGATGGGTACGTCGATCGAGCCGTGGGCGCTGGACAACGAGCGGCCGGCGCATGCCGTCGAGGTGAAGCCGTACGTGATCGACACCGTGCCGGTGACGAACGGGGACTACCTGCGGTTCGTGCTCGGTGGCGGGTACTCGGATCCACGGTGGTGGTCCGACGCCGGGTGGGCGCACGTGCGGACGGCGTCGCTGGTCGGGCCGCGGTTCTGGTCCCAGGACGACGGGGAGTGGTGGCGGCTGCGGTTCGGTCACCGCGAGCGGCTGCCGCTGGACGAGCCGGTGATGCACGTCTGCTTCTACGAGGCGGAGGCGTACGCGAAGTGGGCCGGGAAGCGGCTGCCGACCGAGGAGGAGTGGGAGTTCGCGGCGCGCTTCGACCCCGCGTCCGGGCGGACCAGGCGCTTCCCGTGGGGTGACGAGTCGCCCGGTCCGCAGCACGCGAACCTCGGCCAGCGGCACCTCGCGCCCGCACCCGTCGGGGCGTATCCGGCCGGAGCGTCGCCGCTCGGGGTCGAGCAGCTGATCGGCGACCTGTGGGAGTGGACGTCGAGCGACTTCCGCCCGTATCCCGGATTCCGTGCGTGGCCGTACGACGAGTACTCGCTGGTGTTCTTCGGGCCGGACTACAAGATCCTCCGCGGCGGCTCCTTCGGCACCGACGAGGTGGTTGCCCGCGGCACCTTCCGGAACTGGGACTACCCGATCCGCCGGCAGATCTTCGCCGGCTTCCGCTGCGCCCGCGACCCGCGCCCCGAAGAACTCCGCTGATGTGCCGCCACCTGGCCTACCTCGGCCCACCCGTCAGCCTCTCCTCGCTGATCCTCGACCCCACCCACTCCCTGTACGAACAGAGCTGGGCGCCGTCGGACATGCGCGGCGGCGGCTCGGTGAACGTGGACGGCTTCGGCCTCGGCTGGTATCCCGAGCGGGATGCCGCCGTGTCCGGCGGGCCGGTGCGCTACCGGCGGGACGTGCCGATCTGGACCGACGAGAACCTGCCCGGGCTGGCCGGCGCGATCCGGTCCGGTGCGGTCCTCGCCGCCGTACGCAACGGGACGGTCGGGATGCCGTACGGGCCGTCGGCGGTCGCGCC
This sequence comes from Kribbella sp. WER1, assembly GCF_054189145.1. Lineage (NCBI taxonomy): Bacteria > Bacillati > Actinomycetota > Actinomycetes > Propionibacteriales > Kribbellaceae > Kribbella > Kribbella sp. WER1. Next base: position 6,818,133 of record NZ_CM135186.1, read on the forward strand.
GTTCGCCTCGGGCGACTGGCTGTTCAGCCACAACGGGCGGATCGCCGGCTGGCCGGACGCGACACTCAAGCTGGCCGAGCAGTTGCCGGTTGCCGACCTGCTCGGCCTCGACGCGCCGACCGACTCCGTCTTCCTCTGGGCCTTGATCACGCGGCGGCTCGCCGACGGCGAACCGCCCGCCGACGCGCTCGCGGCTGTCGTCCGCGAAGTGGAGGCCGTCGCGCCGGGGTCCCGGCTCAACTTCTTGCTGACCGACGGGGAGCAGGTGATCGCGACGACCTGGACTCACGCGCTCCACGTCCGTCGCGCCGCGGACTCCGTCACCGTCGCCTCCGAACCGTTCGGCGACGGCGACTGGCACGCAGTACCCGACCGTTCGCTGCTCGTGGCCACCGCCACCACCGTGCAGATCACCCCGATGGAAGGACACCCGTGACCCTCATCGACGTACAGCTGACCCCGGACTACGCCGCCCGCGCCCTCCGCGACGACGTCCGTGCGGGGTTGTCGGCGACGCCGAAGTGGTTGCCGCCGAAGTGGTTCTACGACGCGCGGGGGAGTGAGCTGTTCGAGCAGATCACCCGCCTGCCGGAGTACTACCCGACCCGCGCCGAGCGCGAGATCCTGCGGACCCGCGCAGCCGAGATCGCGACGCTCACCAACGCACACACCCTGGTGGAGCTCGGCTCCGGCTCCTCGGAGAAGACCCGGCTGCTGCTGGACGGGCTCCGCGACCATGGCACGCTGACGAGTTTCGTACCCCTCGACGTCTCGGAGACCGCGCTCCGGGAGGCGTCCGACGCGATCAACGCCGACTACCCGACCGTCGACGTCCATGGTGTCGTCGGCGACTTCACCGCGCATCTCGACAAGCTGCCGGGCGACCCGCCGCGGCTGGTCGCGTTCCTCGGCGGCACGATCGGCAATCTGATCCCGGCCGAGCGCGAGACGTTCTACCGGGCGATCCGCGACGTCCTCGAGCCGGGCGAGTACCTGCTGCTCGGTACGGATCTGGTGAAGGACCCGGCGACGCTGGTCGCGGCGTACGACGACGCGGCGGGGGTGACGGCGGAGTTCAACAAGAACGTCCTGCGGGTGATCAACCGGCAGCTCGGCGCGGACTTCGACGTCGACGCGTTCGAGCACCTGGCGATCTGGGACCCGGAGAACGAGTGGATCGAGATGCATCTGCGGGCGACCCGCGCGATGCAGGTGCTGGTCCCGGAGATCCACCTGGAGGTCGGGTTCGCGGCCGGGGAGGAGATCAGTACCGAGATCTCCGCCAAGTTCCACCGCTCCGGCGTCGAGGCCGAACTCGACAAAGCGGGCTTCACCCCGGCCGCATGGTGGACCGACGACGAAGCCCGCTTCGCATTGTCACTGTGGGAGGCTATCTAGCGGACGCCGCCAAAAGGACACCGCTTCGCGGCGGCTGCCTGTTGGCCGCCTTCGGCGGCGTGCTGCCGCCGCCGGGCGGGACGTATGCGTCGTGGGCGACTGCTCTCGCGCGTGCGGGCCGCGCGGGTCAGGCGCTCGACGAAGCGGAAGGTCAACGCTGCAACAGCCCTGGGTTCGAGAGCCACATCGAGCTGTCACCCGTTGAGAAGCCATCGTCATCACGCGAGATTCGCCAATTTACTTGCCAGCGAGACACATCGGCTGAGTGATGAATTCTGACTACCAACGTTGCTGTCGTGATGAGCAACAGGACTGACGCCCTTGCGACTCTTGCGCTGGCTGGCGAGTGGCAGCCGAACCGGATGCAGCGATCAGACAGGGTCGCCGGGCCACTCTTGCCATGAAATGGAAGGTGGTCGTTCGCCGCTCTCGATGAACTCCTTCACCGTTTGCCGGATCTGCTCAATCGGAATCTCCGAGTCTGCGGGGAACTCCCGGTCGCTGCCGGTGTAGTAGTAGGTCAACTCGTTGTCGCCGCCGGCCTGGCCCTGGCTGTAGTAGGTGCCACCTTCGCCCATGTAGCGCAGTGCGCCGACGTCGCCGTCCTCGTTGTTAATCGCCATCAGCAGCTCGTGGTTCGGCACGCCTGCGGCGTTAAGTCCTCCCTCGACGTACATCGCGGCCACCGAGTTGCTGTAGTCCTCGGCCAGCAGACCATCTACCAACTGGTCGACGTCGTCAGGGGTTTGGAGGCGTAGCGGCGCGTCGCCGTGCTCGTGCTTGTAATAGGCCTTGACGACAGTCATGAGGTCTCCGTTTCTCCGTGGTAGATCTTCTCAAACCCGTCCGGTCCGTAGACCACGAGCTCGCTGCCGCGCGGCAGGAATCGGGGTAGCAGCTCGTCACAACCCAGCTCGCCCGGACAAGGCCGGTTGTTCAAGACGATGCGGGCTCGCCGGATATCCTCGCGGCGCATCCTCATCGCGAACTTGAGTTCGACGTCGGCGGCTGTCGAAAGCTTGTGCGGCTCGGTCACCAGTCCCAGCCGCTCGGCATAACGTTGAGCCTCTTGGTATTCGGGGTCATGACGCCCGGAGATCAGGTTGTGCTCGTTGCCATGGTCATCAACCCAGATACCTCGGGTCTTGGGACTGTAGCCACGAGTCACCACTCGTTTGGGCAGCTTCTGCAAGACCGGCTCAGGATCGAAGGAGCCCGGCTGTGGGTCTTTGGGTTGCCGGCCCTTGTTGGCTTCCGGTTGCGAGGGGTCATCGCCGCGCCGGCTGTCCGCAGGCTGGTCCCTCCCGGCTGCCGCGTCCGGCCGGGATGGAGAGCCGCTCGGCTCAGCCGTCCGCACACCGCTGACCATCTGCTCGACCCACTGCTTCGCTCGGGCTTCAGCGAGGGATAGGTAGTGGGCCGCTTCCTCGCAGCGCCGCGCGGCGTCGTCGAGCTGCGCGGCGGCCATGCGCGCGTTCGGGTTGTTGCCCTGGTTCCCGATCCAGGCCGCGGCCTCACGGCACTTCCTGGCTCGGTCATGCAGGTAGCCAACCGCCCGCGGGGCCTCGTTCAAGCAGGCGAGCAGGCGTTCGGCGACCTGCTGCAGCTCGGAGGGCATCTACGCCGCCGTGCCCGGCTAGATCTGGTCGGCGTAGCTACGGCACCCTGCTTCGGCGATCTGCAACGACTGCACCGCTTGGTCAACGGACTTGGCGGCCGCGTCGAGCATCGTCGCGATGTCCTGATCTGCCCGCGTTGCCGTGCCGCGGATCAGCATCTGCACTTGCTGGCTGGACTGTTCGAAGCGCTGCTTGAACCCGGCGAGGCTCGCCGCCCCTTGTCGGGACTGGTCAGCCAGGCCGTGCAGCTGCATCTTCATCTGTTCGACTTGGGACATATCCGCCAGGCCTCACTCTCGAAATGGGCGGAGGTTCGGTCGGCTGGATCGGTTTGGGTGGAACGGCTGGCGCAGTGCAGGGCTCGCCTCACTACACCGCGCCAGCCGGTTTGGGGTCCCTGCCTGAGCTGCCAGGGGAATACAGGGGTCGGGAGACTCAGGCAGGGACGTATTGGGGGGTGGAGCGGAAGGGCTATCCGCTCCGAGTAGCGATCAAGAGGCCGCCTGGCCAATGCGGTGCATGGCGGCCTGGTCCAAGGTGACGACCCGGGCCTCTGTCGCGGCCTCGAAGTACTCCCGGATACGGCCAGGCGCTTCCAGAACTATGAGGTGCAGCAGGCTCGGGAGGAGCACCACCGGGACGTGGTCGCGCGTGACGGCCTGGAAGAACCGCTCAAACGCCAGCAGTGGCCGGCGCGGATCCTCTTCCACGAAGACTGCCGCCAGTTCCAAGCCGGACGCCTTCGCGAACGCGGACAGCCGCTCCTTCGTGCGGTTGACCTCGGAGGTACAGACCAGCAGCTCGGCACGCACGTAGGCATAGGCGCGGGAGCGCTCGATCCCAGAGCTGTGGTTCCCGGGAGCAGCGCAGTCGCAGCGCAGCGAGTAGCAAGTACGAGTCGGGTGTCCGCGTTGCCTGACTCGCATGCGCTCCACGGTCTTCACCGCCGCTCGACGTCCGGGTTCACCGCCGGCTCGTTCGTCACCCGCAGGCTTAAGAATCGCCGCCCCATGGCTGCCTCGTACCTCGCCGCTGCGTCGGGCTCTGCCGTGTACTCGGCGATCAGGTGTTCGCCGAACCAGACACAGACCCGGTTGCGTGGTTTGTCGTTCTCCACGGTGGTCCTCATTCGCCCCGCACCTCCCGCGCGATGTCGCGCAGCATGAACGCGTACAGCACGGCAGCGACGATGCCTAGCACCAAGAACATGTTCGGTCAGCTCCTTGGGCTCGAGACCGGTCCGTGTGAGGACGGAAACGGTGCCCGAGTGAATGAGACTGCATAAGACTTGGCAACGAGTATGCAGTTTCATTCACTTGGACGCAAGTGATTGGGTGCGGCCGGTTACCGGCGCAGCACGCTGCGGCTGGCGATGACCAGGCAGATGGCCATCAGGACACCGGCGGTCCAGAAACACGCGTCAATGCCCCACCGGCTGGCCACCAGGCCGCCGAACAGGGCGCCCAGCGGTCCGGCGCCGTTGCCGAGCGTCCGGAAGGTCGTCACGACCCTGCCGAGCATGTCGCGCGGCGTGAAGTGCTGCCGGGCCGACACCACCGATACGGTGACGACCGAGGAGGCGAAGCCGGCGACCGCCAGTGCTGCGCCAGCCAGGACTGCCGACGACGTCAGCGCCAGTAGTGGCCACAGCAGCGTCCGCACCGCCATAGCCAGGAACACCGAGCGGTGGAAGTCCAGGCGTCGCAGCAGCCGCGGTGCCAGCGGACCGCCCATGATGCCGCCAATCGCCAAGGCCGCGATCAGGAAGCCGTAGTCCCGGTCTTGCAAGCCGAGACCGTCGTTGCCGGTGGCATGCAGCACCAGCAGCGCGTAGACCATCGTGGTTGTGAAGTTGGCAGCAGCAGTCAGCAGCGCCAACGTACGCAGCTGCCGATGTCCGGCCAGCCACTTCATCCCGGACCAGATCGCCGCCCGCAGTGTTTCGCGTGTCGATGCTGGATCGTCGGTCCGCGGCTGTCCTTTAAGTACGGCACTGAGTAGCGCGGCCGAGCCGACAAACGACACCGCGTCGGCCGCGAACGGTAGCCAGGGCGCCAGCACGAACGATGCTGAGCCTGCGGGCGGCCCGATCAGGGAGGCGCCGGCTGTCTCTGCCGCCGACACCCGGCCGTTGACCCGGTTGCGCAGATCGGCATCGTGGTCAGTCAGGTTGGCCACGACCGACTGAGCGGCTGCACCGTGGAAGACTGCCCCTGCCATCACGATGAAAGATCCCACCGCCAGCATTGGCACGGTGATCCGGTCGAGCAGCACCAGCACGGCGATTAGGCCGACTGCCACACCGCGCACCGAGTCAGCCACGATCAGGGTCGGGCGATGCGGCCACCGGTCGACCAACGCCCCGGCGAACGGGGATACCACTAGCCAGGGCAGCAGGGCGGCGGCCGACACTAGCCCAATGGCTAGGGGATCGCGGGTGACGGCGGCAGCCGCGAGAGGCACTGCCGCCGTCCATGCGCCGTCACCGACGCTGGAGATGGAAGCCGCGGCGATGACCGCTCGCAGCCGTCCGGGAATCGTTGGCCGGTTGCGGGCCGGAGCCGTGGCGTCTTCCATCTGTCGTGGTTAGAGGTCGAACTCGCCCTTGCGGGCGCCGTCCAGGAAGGCGGCCCACTCCTTCTTGGTGAACATCAGGACGGGGCCTTGGCGGTCGGTCGAGTCGCGGACGGCGGTCCAGCCGGTCGGCTCGGTGGCGACCTCGACGCAGGCGTTGTCGTCGGCGCTGATGTTGGCCTTGTGCCAGTTGGTGAAGGCCGACAGTTGGGGGCGGTTGGCAGACATCATGGCAGTGCTCCAATCGGTTGGTATTCGACTACGAAGCGTGGCGTGCAATCACCGTAAGCCAGCTCACCGACTCTTCCGGTGACATGGCTGCACGGAGCATTCGGTCCCACACCACGCCGTACGTCGCGAGATCATCGCTGCCGCCGAGCGCCAGACCGACTGTCGGCGTCTCCACCCGCACCACCGGCGCCTGTGCCGGATCGCGGTACGTCACCCAGACGAAACCGGTCATCGGCGACATCTCCATCGGTGCGTCGTTGAGGATGACTTGCAGCGTGATCCGCGGCGCTTTGGCGCACAGGACCAGGTGTTCCAGCTGGCCTCTCCGCAGATGGCTGTTGCCTTGTGGGACCCAGCGTGCGGCGGTCTCAGTCACCACGACGTGGTACTGCGGGCCGTCTTGGTCATCACGCAGCCGGGCGCCACGCTTCATGCGCATAGCCACGGCTTCATCGACGTCAGTGCCGGCTGAGAACCGGGCCGACTCGATGACGGCGTAGGCGTACTCCGGCGTCTGGAACGGGCCGGGTACGAGGAACGGTTGGAAGTGGCGGATGTCGCTCGCCAACTCGTCGAGCTCCAGCAGTTGGCGCTGCCGATCCTCCAGACTGCCGCGGTGGATCGCCTGCCAGCTTGAGATGTCGGTCACGACCGCCTCGGCCAGCGACATCACCCGCTCGTGATCTTCCGACGTCGCTTCAACCGCATCCAGCCATCGGGAGATGACATCCATCGCCGGACGCGCCGTCACGTTGGTCTCGATCCGCGACACCTTGGCCTGTGAGATCCCGACCCGCACCGCCAACTGGTCGCCGCTCAGACCTGCCAGGCTCCGCAGACGGCGCAGCTCCTGGCCCAGGCGGGCACGGCGCTGCGGCGGGGTTACGTCTGCAGCCATCTGCCCTCCTCGCGCCACGACGATCTATGCAGTCTCATGCATCTTAGCGGTATTTGCACTACGATCGACCCCATGGCGGCTACCCAATTCGACGTTGGCGGCTACAAGCTGGCAGCAGAGATTACCGGCGATGACTCCCCAACCGCGGTCTTTAGCTCCGGGTCGGGTGACGCCGGTCAGGCTTGGACTGCCACCATCGCCGCTCTCAAGACGCGGCCTCGGCTGGTGACTTACGCCCGCGCCGGCATCGGCGAAAGCGACGCACTGCCGCGGTCAACACCCCGCTCGTTTGGAGACGCCGCCGACGAGCTGCGTCGGTTGCTCGACGCGACCGGGCTCCCCGGGCCGTTCGTGCTGGTCGGTCACTCGATCGGGGCGGTCATCGCCCAGATCTTTGCCTCGCGCTGGCCAGACAGGCTCGCCGGGCTGGTGATGGTCGACCCGAGCGACGTCAACCTGTGGCTCGACATCGACACACCTAAGTTGGTCGTGCCAGATGGCGACCGTGACGACCACGCTTCCTTCGACGTCAAGCGCGGGGCCGAAGAGGCCGCGGCCAGCCGGCGGCGCCTTGACCTACCGAGCGTCGTCATCTCCAGCCGAGTTGGCCGCTGGCTCGACTCCAAGACGCCGGAGCTCTGGAAACCCTTCACGACTGCAGAGCTCGACGAGCGTTGGCAGCATGGTCATCGCGACCTCGCCGCGGATCTGGGTGCGGAACAGAGAGTCGCCCAGGTAGGCGGACACTACGTCCAGAACGATCAGCCTGAGCTGGTTGGTGAGGCGATCGATGGCATTGTCAGGCAGCAGACGTGCAGGCAGGTTGGCGGATCGGCTGGCGATAACCAATCAGGGGATGGCAGACCGGCGTCCGCCATCCCCTGATTCGCATTCTGATCAGCGATACGCAAGAGTATCCGCGCGGCTGGTTAGCCGCCCTGCTTGATCAACCCGTTGATCTTGTCGATGTAGTTCGGGAGGTCGGTGATCGGCTTCTTGCCGCTCAGGATGGGCTGGTAGTTGGCGGTCGTCAGATCGCCGACCTGGCTGGCCCACTGGGTGGTGAACCGGACGCCGACCGTCTTCTCCGCGCCCAGGTCCGCCTTGACCGTATCGACGACCGTCGGCTGCTGCGCCTTCGTCAGCGCGTCGAAGTAGCTCGCCTGCGCCGGCGTGTAGGCCGGCGGCGCGACCGGCGAGGCCGGCAGGACCGCGTCCCACACCTTGGTGTTGATGTACTCGAGCACCTTGAACGTCGCGTCCTGGTCCTTCGTGTACTGCGGCGTGCAGATCCCGACCGAGTCGTACAGCGTGGTCGGCGTGTCCACCTGCGGGAACGGCGCGAACCCGTACTTGATCTTCGGCTTGTCGGTCTGGAACCCGGCCGCCAGCCACTGCCCGCCGAATGTCATCGGCACCTTGCCGGCCGCGAACAGCGATTGCACGTTCGACGCGTCGTACCCGGGCGGCGCGACCGACCCGTTCTTGATCGCGGCGGTCAGCTTCTGCACGCCTTCCTTGTACTTGTCGTCGGCCTCGGCCTTCGTCGGGTGGTTCACGTTGTCGGTGAACGGCGCCCCGCCCGCGGACACGGAGTACAGGCTCATCGTGAACGGGCCGTCCGCGCTGGTCAGCTGGTCGGCGACCAGGCCGTACTTCGCCCCGTTCTTGCCGGCCAGCTTCGCGGCGTCGGCGTACATCTCGTCCCACGTCCAGCCGGCCTTCGGCAGCGGCAGGCCCGCGGCGGTGAATGCGTCGGCGTTGTACCAGACGCCGTACGTGTTCATCAGCGACGGCAGGCCGCCCATCTGGCCGTCCGCGGTCTTCCAGTTGTCCATCGCCGACGGGACGAACTTGTCGGCCTTGAAGTCGCCGTCGTTGTTCTTGATCTTGTCCGCCCAGTCGACCAGCAGGCCCTGCGACGTGTACTGCTGCTCGGTGTCGTTACCGCACCAGAACAGGTCCGGCAGCTTCTTCGCCTGAGTCAGCGACGCGAGCTTGTCGCCGTACGCCCCGCTCGGCGAGTCCAGCAGCTGCACCTTGACGTTGTCGTCCTTGAAGCCTTCCAGCGCCTTCTTGATCGCGGCGTTGGTGTCGGCCGACTCCCACGTCATCACGGTGACCGTGACCGGCCCGTTGCTGGAGCCGCCGGAACCGGAGCCACCGCCGCAGGCCGTTGCCGCCAGCAACCCCGCGCACGCCAGCGCGGCGACGCCCAATGTCCTCTTCACAAGGATTCTCCTTATTTCTGGTTCGTGCTGCCGAGAGCGCCGAGGCCCTGGATGAAGTAGCGCTGCGCGGCGAAGAAGATGATCAGCGGCGGCAGCATGTACAGGAGGTTGGTGGCCATGTAGTAGCTCCAGTCCGGCGTCTTCCCGGCGAACGGCGAGATGAACGACGCCATACCCACCGACAACGGCCACTTGCCGGAGGAGTACAGGTAGACCAGCGGATTCAGGTAGTCGTTCCAGGACGCCTGGAACGCGAGGATCGCCATCGTCAGCCAGGCCGGCCGGGTCAACGGCAGCATCACGCTGACGAAGATCCGCAGATGCCCGGCGCCGTCGATCTTCGCCGCCTCGTCGATCGAGTACGGGATGGCCAGGAAGTACTGCCGGGCCAGGAAGATGAACAGCGGGTTCCCGCCGAGGAACGCCGGCACGATCAGCGGCAGCCAGGTGTCGTACCAGCCGATGCTCTTGTACATCTGGAAGAGCGGGATCAGGCCGACGACACCGGGCAGCAGCATGCTGCCGACGAACAGGTAGAACCACACCTTGCGGCCGGGGAACCGCAACCGGGCCAGCGCGTAGCCGGCCATCATCGCGGTCATCACGCCGCCGATCACGCTCAGCGCGGTGATGATGACCGAGTTCAGGAACAGCCGCGGGAAGTGGATCGCCTTCGGCCCGTCGATGAAGTTGCTCCAGTGGAACTCGCGCGGCAGCAGCTTCGGCGGGATGTCGAACACGGCGGTCTGGCTCTTCAGCCCGATCGTGATCATCCACAGCAGCGGGACGACCATCACCGCGCAGATGAACAGCGCGACGATGTACCACGCGGTGGTTCCGACGAGCCGCGGCTTCTTCTTCGCCGGGCGTGTCACCTCGGACACACCGGAGGACAGGGAGGCTTCAGTTGTTGTCACTGTACGTCCAGAGCGAGGAGAACTTCGCGGTCAGGGCGATCACGGCGATGATGATGATGAACAGCACCCACACCTGTGCGGACGCGTACCCCAGCTGCGGGATCCGGCCCAGTGTCGGGAAGCCGTTGTTGTAGATCCCGAGCATCAGCACGTTGGTACTGAACCCGGGCCCGCCGTTGGTCAGGATCTTCGGCTGGTTGAACGTCTGCAGCGCGGCCGTGGTCTGCAGGATCACCTGCAGCAGCATGATCGGGCTGATCATCGGCATCGTGATCCGCAGGAACACCGACCACGGACCGGCGCCGTCCACCTTGGCGGCCTCGTACAGCTCGGTCGGCACCGACTGCAGCGCGGCCAGGAAGATGATCATGGTCCCGCCGACGCCCCACAGCATCACCAGCACCACGGACGGCATCGCCATCTTGGAACTCTGCAACCACAGACTGGTCGGCAGGCCGAGCCGGCCGAGGATCGCGTTCAGCAGCCCCACCTGTGGCTCGAGCATGAACTTCCAGAGCGTGATCGTCGCGACCGCGGGCAGTACGACCGGCAGGTACGCGAGCGTCCGGACCACCCGGACACCGCGGAACCGCTGGTTGCAGAACATCGCCAGCGCGAGCCCGAGGACCAGCGACAACGGGACATAGAGCAACACCAGATAGCCGGTCGCCCGCAACGACGGCCAGAAGGCCGGGTCGGTGGTGAACAGCCTCCGGAAGTTGCCGAGGCCAATGAAGACCGGGTTCGTCAACCCGTTGTACTTCGTCAGCGCTAGATAGAACGATCGGATCAGCGGATATCCCACAAAGACGAGGAACCCGATCACCGCGGGAGCGATGAACAGGTACGCCGCCTTCACGTCGGAGCCTGCATTGCGACTCATGCCACCGCGGTTCTTTCTCCGGGTAGCTCCGCCTGGAGTGGCACTACTCATCCGGCCTCCTGGACGGTAACGTTTCCAACGTTTTACTGTTGGGTGACGATGCCGTGTCCCGAAAAGGAAGTCAACCCCGTGCCCGAAACGTTTCCAACCAAGCCGGAGGTCGCTCGGCCGACGATGATCGACGTCGCCCGCCGGGCCGGCGTCGGGCTCGGAACGGTGTCGCGTGTCGTGAACGGCGGCCACGGCGTCCGGGACGAGACCGCGCAACGCGTCCGTGCCGCCATCGACGAGCTCGGGTTCCAGCGCAACGAGGTCGCCCGTGCGCTCCGGCCCGGCAAGAAGTCGACCAGTCTCGCGCTCGTCCTCGGTGACCTGACCAACCCGTTCTACGCGAGTATCGCGAAGGCGTCGCTGGAGATCGCCGGCCAGTCCGGGTTCGCGGTCGTGCTCGGCAGTGTGGACGAGGACCCGGAGGGCGAGAAGCGCGCGATCCAGGAACTCGTCAGCCGCCAGGTCGCCGGACTGATGATCGTCCCGGACCAAGGCGATCACGCGTTCCTGGAAGGCGCCGGCGTACCGGTGGTGTTCGTCGACCGGCCGGCCACCGGGATCGAGGCCGACATCGTGATGGTCGACAACGAGGGCGGCGGCCGGATCGCGGCCGAACACCTGCTCCGCCAGGGCCACGAGCGGATCGCGATCATCCTCGCGCCGTCGTACTACACGATCGGCCGCCGGTTGCGCGGCTTCCGCCGGGCGCACCGCGCGGCCGGGGTGGACGTCGACGAGTCGCTGGTCATCCAGTTGCCCGAGGGCAACGCGGAGGCCGCCGAGAAGGCGACCCGCGAGGTGATGCTGCGGCCGGATCCGCCGACCGCGATCTTCGCGTCGACGAACTTCCTGGTCGAGGGTGTGCTGCGGGCGCTCGGCGAGCTGGAGCAGGACCCGGCGGTGGTCGGGTTCGACGACTTCCGGCTCGCGGACATGCTGCCGACGCCGGTCACGGTCGTTGCCTCCGACATCGCCGAGCTCGGCCGCAGCGCGGCCCGGCTGCTGCTCGACCGCGCGTCCGGGACGGACACCCGGCCGCCGCAGCGGATCGTGCTGCCGTGCGCGCTGATCGAGCGCGGCTCCGGCGAACGCCCGCCGGTTTCTGCTGCGAAGAGAAAGTCTGAGTGACCGCCCGCCCCGCTGGCTAAGGTCGCAGCGTGTACTCCGAGACGTTCGGCACCGGCCGCCTGATCTTCTTCCTCCCCAGCTGGGGCGGCGACGGCGGCGAGGCCCGCGCCGTCCACGAACCGATCTTCGAGAAGCGGGCGGGCTGGCGGCGCGTGTACGTCGACCCGCCCGGCACGGGCAAGTCACCCGCCGACGTCTCGATCACCAATCAGGACGGGATGCTCTCGTCCATTGCAGGGCTGATCAGCGCCGTGGCGGGTGACGAACCGTTCGCCCTCGCGGGTACCTCGGCCGGAGCCCTCCACGCCCGAGGCGTCCTCAAACAGAACCCGGCGCAAGTCCTAGGACTGTTGCTCAGGGCACCTGGTGTCGTGATCGACCGCTCTCGCCGCACGCTCCCGACCGCGGAGCACCTGCAGCCGTCGGCCGCCCGCGACCGCCAGCACGAGTACTACAACGCGGCGGAGATGCTGGCGGACCTGGAGTTCCTCGGCCGCATTCAGCGCGACGTCTCGACGTACGGCCTGAGCGAGGACCCATCGGTCCGCTTCGACGGCCCGACCTTGATCGTCACCGGCCGCCAGGACACCACCGCCGGGTACGCCGACGCCTGGCCGCTCCTCGACGACTACCCGCGCGCAACGTACGCCGTACTCGACCAGGAAGACCACTTCCTCCCCGGACCGGGCTCGGCGCTGTACCGGGCACTCGTGGAGGACTGGCTGGACAGAGTCGAGCACCCGGGCGCGTGAGGGGCGGAGCGCGCGGCCGGGTGCCCGGGTTCGGGGTGGGTCAGAAGTTCGGGTAGGCCCAGCCGAGGTAGCTGTTGAAGTACGGCAGGGCGCGTTTGCCGATCGCGCCGCTGACGCTGGTGGCCCAGAAGTTTCCGTCGCCGGTCGCCACGCCGACGTGGCCGTACGGTGCGGCCAGGTCCCAGAAGACCAGGGCGCCCTTCGGCGGGTTCAGGTCACCCTTGTGCGCGACACCGCGGGCGACGGCGTCGTTCCAGTCGGCCTTGGCGGAGGCCCAGATCGCGGTCTTGCCGTACGAGTTCTCGGCGGCCATCTCGCAGTACCCCTGGAAGGCGGTCGACCCGTTGCGGGCGGCGTACCAGGCGATGGCCTTGTCGGCGCGTGGGTTGCTGGTGCACAGCGGGGCGATCAGGCCGCTGCTGCCGGTGTTGACGTAGGAGTCGGTGATGTAGCCCTTGCCGGGGACGTGGTCCCAGACGAGGCTTCGGCCGTACTTCCCCGAGACGGGTTCTCCATAGATCTGACAATCGATGTCGACCGGTCCGTTGGGTTGGTTGCCGACGGTGCCGAAGCTGGTCGCGTTCCCGGATCGGATGGCGACGCCGGTGCCGCTGTCGGTGACGACAGTTCCGGTGGCGGCGTTCGCGGTGAGGGTGCCGGTGCCGAGGGCGGTGACGCCGGCGAGGAGGGCGGTGACGGCAACACGGGCGGTGATGCGCATGAGGGCGGTACGCATGGTGTGTTCCCTTTCGTGAAGTTGTACTCGCAGGGAACCAAAAGCTGCCGGTGTTGTCGCAGTGGGCAACGGCGCCCGCGGGGCGGTCGGGCGCCGGTGCCCGCGGCCTCAGAAGTTCGGCTGGGCCCAGCCGAGGTAGTTGGAGAAGTACGGCAGGGCGCGTTTGCCGATGGCGCCGCTGACGCTGGTGGCCCAGAAGTTGCCGTCACCGGTGGCGACGCCGACGTGGCCGTAGGAGCTGATGTTCCAGAACACCAAGGCACCCTTGGGTGGGTTGGTGTCGCCCTTGTGCGCGGCGCCGCGGCGGACGGCGTCGTTCCAGTTCGCGATCGCCGACGCGTAGACGCCGGTCGTGCCGTACGCGTTCTCGACGGCCTTCTCGCAGTACCCCTGGTATGCGGTGGATCCGTTGCGGGCGGAGAACCAGTTGATCGCGTCGTCGGCGCGGGACTGCGGGCTGACGACCGTACTCGCGACCGTGGTGTTGCTGGGGGTGGCCGCTGCAGGAAGGGCGGCCCCGCCGAGGACGGTGAGGCCGAGGACTGCGGTGGCGGTGAGGCGGGTGAGCTTCATGACGGTTGCCTTTCACTCTGTGCTGCATGGGGCGGTCTGTTACTTTGTGCAGACAATCAGAGCGTGATCAGATTGTCGCAGTGGGCAACGGAAATCAGTCACTCGTATTTGGTACTTTGAGTAGATAAGTGACGGCGAGAGCGGAGAGACGCCGTGCGCCCAGCCCAGGCCCGGTACGTGATCGGAGCGCGCATGCGTGAGCTGCGCGAGGCCGCCGGAATGCCGCTGACCCGCGCCGCCGCCGCGTCGGGCTGGGACAAGGGCCACCTCTCCCGGGTCGAACGCGGCCACACCAAACCGAGCCGCGAGCTGATCGAGTGGTACGACGACTCGTTCGGCGCGAACCAGGCGCTCGTGAACCAGCTGACCGAACTCGACGCCGCCGTCCGCGCCGGCCGTGACACGTCCCAACGGGACCTCCGCCGTCACGTCCAGCCGGTACTCCTCGGCGGCTCCGTTCCGACCGACCACCATCCTGACGACCGCGCGGAACTGGTCGGCGAGACCGTCCCCGACGGAACACAGGTACGCCGCGACGAGACCTTCGAAAAGACCTGGGTGATCCGCAACAGCGGCGAACGCCCCTGGTGCGACCGCTGGCTCACCCGCCAAGGCATCCCCGGCACCCCCGGCCACCTCCGCTCCCCAACCCGAGCCCCGGTCCCGGACGCAACCCCCGGCGACATAGTCACAGTCACCATGTCCCTCCAGGCCCCACCCCAAGTAGGCGCCTCCACCGCCTACTTCAAACTCACCGACGAAGCCGGCCGCCTCTATTACCCCGGCCTGGAGTCCCCACCCATCTACTGCACAATCCTCACTGTCTACGACCTCTAGCCCCCGCCACCCGTGCCGTTGAACAGGAACTGGTGAGGCTGGAGGGGAAATAGCCTGTTCAACGCCCCGGCCACGCGGACGCGGCCCCGGTTTGCCGACCGTCAGGCGAGGTGGAAGTCCGGCCGAGCCGCATGCGAAACACGCCGGATGCGTTCGGCCGTCACATACGGGTCGTCCAGATCCGGCCAGCCGACCCGCACCACCTGGTAGCCCAGCGCGCGGAGGTTGTCCTCACGCCATTTCTCCGCCACGAGGCTCTGCGCGTCGCCGTACTTCATCGCGCCGTCGAACTCGACGATGGTCAGACCTCCGAGCAACGTGTCGACCCGAGCGATCAGCCGGCCGCGCCGGTCGCGGATCTCGACCTGCAACTCGGGCTCCGGCAATCCGTGGTTCGCCATCAGCACCCGGAGCCGCGACTCACCCACCGACTCGCTCAGCCCGTTCGCGAACCGTGCGGCCGCCCGGGCGGCCGGCGATCCTTGCCACCCGGAGTGCCGATCCGCCGTCGCCACGAGCGCTTCCCTTGTGGCCAGGCGGTTGTGCAGTGCGGCGTCCCCGAGGACGACCCCGACCTCGTACGACGTGGCACCGGCGGTCTCGGCGACGGCACGCGCCGGCGTCACCACCTGCACCCCGTCGACGACGGTCACCTCGCCGGGATCGAACCGTGACCGGTGCACCTCAGCGATGGTGTCGGTACGCGTTCGGCCACGCGGTTTGGTCACGTGGATCTTGGAAAGGTCGAGGCCCCAGGTGGGCAGGCCGTGCAGAACGGCCGCGGATTGATGGCTCACCACCGCGCCGGGCCCCATCCGGGCGATGACAGCCCGGGTCTTCAGGAGATGCAGGGCAGCGGCTCGCTCCCACGCCGGCTCATCTGCGCGGCCGGCGGTCGGTTCGACGTACACATCCCTGGACAGCCGCGACCACTGCCTGGTCCGCAGCCGTCGCCGGATTTCGCTGTCCGTGTAGCCGGACTCCATCGCGTCCGCCCGGCTGAACCAGCCGCCCCGGGCGTCGGTCAGTACAGTCAACTTCGGGTTCATGACTGGCAAGGTGCCGCTGTCGCGCTGCCGGCGGAGCATCGGATTCCCCCGCTGTGGACAACCACAACCTGGGGCGGTGCACCCGCACTGGTGGCGGTGCACAGTAAATGGCCTGTCCTGCCCCACCAGACACTGTTCAAAGTCCCGTTGGGCGGGCCGGGGCGGGGGAAGCGGGGCGGGGCGGGGGCTGGCGGGGGATGGGGTGGGTGGGTGTTAGGTGTTGTAGTGCGCGTCGAGTTCGGCGTCGAGTTCGGCTTTGCGTTTGATCCAGCGTTCGCTGAGGCCTTTGACTTCTTCGTTGATGAAGTCGATGAAGCCGAGGGAGATGCGGATGCGGCGGTGGGCCTCGGTGCCTTCGCCGGAGGCGTTGAGGACCTTGCGGAGTGATTCGGACCAGCGGCCGAGGGAGGCGTCTTCGGTCATCATCGTCTGGTACCAGGCGTCGTCCTGGACGACGTACACGTCGCGGCGGCTGCCGGGCTCGCGTTCGCGGGTGGCCAGCCGGAGCTGGAGCAGGTAGTTGACGGCGCCGGAGACGGCGGCGGGGCTGGCCTGCAGTTGTTCGGAGAGTTCGGCGGCGGTCATCCGGCCCGACACGCTGGACAGGATCGCGGCGAACGTCCGGCCGGCCATTCGCGGCCAGCCTGTGTCCGCGAGCAGGTTGCCGAACTGCTCGGTGTACCGCTTGACGGCGTCGTCGTCTCGATGTGCACTCACCGCCCCATCATCCCCTCTGACCTGTCAGAAAGCTGTTAGGAAGATTCACAAACTTCTGAACGAAGTGTACCTTGTGAAACATGACATCAGCCATCGTGGTCTCTGGACTGCACAAGTCGTACGGAAGTACGCACGCCCTCGACGGGCTCGACCTCGAGGTCAAGACCGGTGAGGTGCACGGGTTCCTCGGGCCGAACGGCGCCGGGAAGTCCACCACCATCCGGGTCCTGCTCGGACTGCTGCGCGGCGACGCCGGCGATGTCTCGTTGCTCGGCGGGGACCCGTGGCACGACGCGGCCAAGCTGCACCGCCGGCTCGCGTACGTCCCGGGCGACGTGAACCTGTGGCCGAACCTGACCGGCGGCGAGGTGATCGACCTGCTCGGCCGGCTCCGCGGCGGGCTGGACGAGAAGAAGCGCGACGAGCTGCTCCGCCGTTTCGACCTGGACCCGACCAAGAAGGGCCGGACGTACTCCAAGGGCAACCGGCAGAAGGTCGCGCTGGTCGCGGCGCTGTCGAGCGACGTCGAGCTGCTGATCCTGGACGAGCCGACCTCCGGCCTCGACCCGCTGATGGAAGAGGTGTTCCGGCAGTGCATCGAGGAGGAGCGGCAGCGTGACCGTACGGTGCTGCTCTCGAGCCACATCCTCTCCGAGGTCGAGGCGCTGTGCGACCGGGTCAGCATCATCCGCCGCGGCAAGGTGGTCGAGACCGGCACGCTGTCCGAGCTGCGGCACCTGACCCGGACGTCGATCCACGCCGAGCTGGCGGAGTCGCCGAACGGCCTGGCGCAGCTCCCCGGCGTCCACGATCTCGATGTCGAGGGCAACCGGGTGCGGTGCGAGGTCGACACCGCGCAGCTCGAGGCGGTGATGCGGCAACTGTCCGCGAGCGGCATCAAGAGCCTGGTGGCGCAGCCGCCGACGCTCGAGGAGCTGTTTCTGCGGCACTACGAGGACGACGTCGCGGAACCCGAGGTGGCCGTCCGATGAACGACTTCGTCGGTACCGGGACGCTGGTGCGGCTCGCGCTGCGCCGCGACCGGTTGCTGATCCCGATCTGGATCATCGTGTTCGTGATGTCGGCGGCCGGTTCCGCCAAGGCGTCGATCAGCCTGTACTCCGACCCGAAGGCGCTGGCCGAGGCGGCGTCGACGTCCAACGCGTCACCGGCGCTGGTGTCGCTGTACGGGCGGATCTTCGACGAGCATTCGCTCGGGGAGGTCTCGCTGTTCAAGCTGACCGCGTTCGGCGCGCTGCTCGTCGGCCTGCTCGCGGGAATGCTCGTCGTACGGCACACCCGGACCGAGGAGGAGTCCGGCCGGCTGGAGCTGCTCAGCGCCGGGGTCCTCGGACGGTACGCCGCCTTGACCGCCGCGCTGATCGTGTCCGCGGCCACGGTCGTGGTCCTCGGGCTGGTGACGGCACTGTCGCTGATCGGCAGCGGGCTGGACACGCCGGGCTCGTTCGCGTTCGGGCTGATGTGGGCCGCAACCGGCCTGTCGTTCGCCGGCGTTGGGGCCGTGACAGCTCAGGTCACCGAGAGTGCCAGAGCAGCCAACGGGCTCACCGCGGTCGTGCTGGGTGTGTCCTATGTACTGCGGGCGATCGGTGACTCCTCGTCGGACGGCAGCACGCGCTGGGTGTCGTGGCTGTCTCCCATCGGCTGGTCACAGCAGGTCCGTGCGTACGCCGGTGACCGGTGGGCCGTACTGCTGCTACCGCTGGCGTTCCTGGCCGTCATGGTTGCCGCAGCGACCGCACTGATCCGGCGGCGCGATCTTGGCGCCGGGCTCGTACGGCCGCGTCCGGGTCCGCCGCGGGCCGCCGCTTCGTTGCGGTCGCCGTTCGCGCTGGCGTGGCGGTTGCACCGAGGCTCCCTGGTTGCTTGGGGATTCGCGTTCCTGCTGCTGGGGCTGCTGGTCGGCAACATCGCCAGCAACGTCGACGGGTTCGTCACCAGCGAGAGCGCCAAGGAGATGGTGCAGAAGCTCGGTGGCGTCCAGGGCATCACGGACGCGTTCTTGGCGACCGAGATGGGCGTGATGGGGCTGCTGGCATCGGCCTTCGGTATCCAGGCCGCACTGCGGCTGCGGTCGGAGGAGACCGCTCTCCGGGCAGAACCGTTGCTGGCAACCGGTGTGACGCGTGCACAGTGGTTGGGCAGCCATGTGCTGATGGCACTGCTCGGCACCGGTGCGCTGATCCTGGTTGCGGGTCTTGGCTCCGGGGTCTCCAGTGGGGCGTCGCTTGGCAACATGGGCCATCAGGTGCCGCGGATGCTGGCGGCTGCCGCCGTACAGCTGCCTGCGATCTGGCTGGTGACTGCGTTGGTCGTCATCCTCTTCGGTGTTGCGCCCAAGCTGGTCACCGCGGGTTGGGGGCTGTACGGGATCTTCCTGCTGATCGGGCAGTTCGGTGAGATCTTCAACCTGCCGCAGTGGGTGATCAACCTCAGCCCGTACGGCCACACGCCGCGGCTGCCTGGCGGTGGCTTCTCGGTCACACCGGTGCTGTGGCTGACCGGGATCGCCGCCGCGCTCACGATTGCCGGATTCGCCACGTTCCGGCGCCGCGACATCGGCTGACTCCTGAGCGGCGCTGGTCTGAGGGGTCCAGCGCTCACAGGCCCGCCCGGCGACGTTCCGGGCGGGCCTGTCTACGATCGCGGGGTGTTGAGTGAGCAACTGGTCGGCTTCTGGACCGAGCGGCACCTGTGCGTGCTGAGCACGGTCCGTGCCGACGGGACCGTCCATGCGACCCCGGTAGGCGCCACCCTGGATGCCGAGGCCGGGCTGCTGCGCGTGATCTGCTCCGGTACGTCGTACAAGGCGCGGACGATCCGCCGGCTGGGGGAGGCGTCCGTCGCGGTCACGCAGGTCGACGGGCGCCGGTGGAGCTCCCTGGAAGGCCGTGCCGTCGTCAGCGACGACCCGGCCGACGTACTGGAGGCCGAAGCCCGCTACGCCAAGCGCTACAAGCAGCCCCGCCCGAACCCCGCCCGCGTGGTCCTGCACATCACGATCACGAAGGCCCTTGGCAATGCCGGCTGACCCGCTCACCGTCGTCGGCATCGGCCCCGACGGCTGGTCAGGTCTCTCGCCAGCGGCCCGAGACGCGTTGACGACAGCGGACGTTCTGTTCGGCAGCTCCCGCCAACTGGCCCTCCTTGACCTGTCCATCGAGCGTGTTGCGTGGCCTTCACCGCTCTCGGAGGGTTTGCCTCGGTTGCTGGCGGAGTACCGCGGGCGACGGATCTGCGTGCTGGCCAGCGGCGACCCCACCTTCCACGGCATCGGTACGACGCTGGTCCGTCTACTCGGCGCCGACGCCGTACGCGTGATCCCGCACCCGTCCAGCGTCTCCCTCGCCTGCGCACGTCTCGGCTGGCCGCAGGACCAAGTGCAGGTCGTCAGCACCGTAACCAACCCCGTCGACCGCCTGCACCCGCACCTGCAGCCAAACCGTCGCCTACTGATCCTCAGCCGAACCGCTCAGACCCCAACGGAGGTCGCGCAGCTTCTGACTGCTCGCGGCTACGGCAGCAGCAGCTTCACCGTCCTGGAACAGCTCGACGGCCCAGCCGAACGCATCCGCACCTCAACAGCCGCCGACTGGTCCCACGAGGTCGACCCACTCAACGTCATCGCCATCCACTGCGCCGCGGACGCTCCCGGACTCTCCACCGCACCTGGCCTCCCGGACGACGCGTACGAGCACGACGGCCAGCTCACCAAACGCGAAGTACGCGCCGTCTCCCTCTCGCGCCTCGCACCCGTCCCCGGGCAACTCCTCTGGGACATCGGCGGCGGCGCCGGCAGCATCGCGATCGAATGGTCCCGCCATCACCCGGCCTGCCGAGCCATCGCGATCGAACGCGACCCCGCCCGCGCCGAACGCCTCGGACGCAACGCCACCGCACTCGGCGCCGCGGTCACCGTCGTCGAAGGCTCTGCTCCCAAGGCTCTCGACGACCTGGAAGCCCCCGACGCGATCTTCATCGGCGGCGGCGCCACCGCACCCGGCCTGTTCGACGCCTGCTGGAACGCGCTACGCCCCGGCGGCCGCCTGGTCGCGAACGGCGTCACACTCGAGACCGAAGCGCTGATCGTCCAGTGGTACAAGGCGTACGGCGGCGACCTCGTCCGCCTGGACGTCCACCGCGCATCCGCGATCGGCACCATGACCGGCTGGCGCCCCGCCATGCCCGTCACGATCTGGAGCGTGACCAAGTGACCGTGCATTTCATCGGCGCGGGCCCGGGCGCCGCCGACCTGATCACCGTCCGCGGGCGCGACCTGATCGCGGCGTCGCCGGTCTGCCTGTACGCCGGTGCGCTCGTCCCCGTCGAGCTCCTCGACCACTGTCCGCCCGGCGCCCGCAAGGTCGACACCGCGAACCTCACCCTCGACGAGATCGTCGCCGAACTCACCGCCGCGCACACGGCCGGCCACGACGTCGCCCGCCTGCATTCCGGCGACCCGTCCGTCTTCAGCGCGATGGCCGAACAACTGCGCCGCCTCGACGCCTTGCAGATCCCGTACGACGTCACGCCCGGAGTGCCGGCGTACGCCGCCGCGGCCGCCACGCTGCACCGGGAGCTGACCGTCCCGGAGGTCGGCCAGACCGTCATCCTGACCCGCATCGGCGGCAGCGCCAGCGCGATGCCGCCCGGCGAGGACCTGGCCGCCCTCGGCGCCGGGGGAGCGACGATCGTGCTGCACCTCGCCGTCCAGCAGATCGACCGCGTCGTCGCCGAACTCGTCCCGAACTACGGCGCCGACTGCCCGGTCGCGGTGGTCGCCCGCGCCTCCCGGGACGACGAACTGGTCCTCCGCGGCACGCTCGCCGACATCGCGGAACAGGTGAAGTCCGCCGGCGTCCGGCGTACCGCCGTGATCATCGCCGGAAAGGTGCTGTCGGCAACGGCGTTCCGGGACAGCCACCTGTACTCGGCCGACCGGTCCCGATGAGGGTGCTGCTGCTCGGCGGCACCGGCGACGCCCGCGAACTCGCGCGGCTGCTGGTTGCCGACGGCATCGAGGTCATCTCGTCGCTGGCCGGCCGGACGACCGGCGCCCGCCAACCGGCGGGCGAGGTCCGGGTCGGCGGTTTCGGCGGCGTCGACGGGCTGATCGCCTGGTTGCGAACGCATCCGGTCGATGTCGTCGTGGACGCCACGCACCCGTTCGCCGCCCACATGACCGCCAACGCCGCGGCCGCGACCACTCACCTCAACCTCCCGTTTGTGGCCCTCGACCGCCCGGGATGGGGCTCCGAGGACGACTGGCACTGGGCCGATACGCCCGCGGCCGCGGCGGAGCTGCTTCCCCGGATCGGTTCCCGGGTCTTCCTCACGATCGGCCGGCAGGGCCTCGACGCCTTCGCGTCCACCGGACTCTGGACGCTCGCGCGTTGCGTCGACCCACCCGCGCCGCGGCCGGCCTGGTGCGACCTCCTCCTGGCCCGCGGCCCGTTCTCGGAGGCCGACGAGCTGCGACTCCTCGAGCGGCACCGCATCGACGTACTCGTCACCAAGAACAGCGGCGGCCCCGCGACCGCCCCGAAGCTCCGGGCCGCCCACCAACTACGCATTCCGGTGGTCGTCATCCGGAGGCCGCCGCTGCCCGCCGGCCTCGACGTCGTGACGTCGCCCGCTCAGGCTGTCGCCTGGGTGATGCGAAAGAGCCATTCGTCGAGCACGTGACGCTCTCCGTCTGTCAGCGTCTTCAGCTCCGGCAGATGAGCCCGCAGCGCATTGGCCGCGCCGGTCGCGCCGTCACCACCGGACGTTGCGGTGCCGGCAGTCGCGATCGCGGAGATGACCGCATCGAACATCGCGTCCGCCAACCGTGCGTCGCGACTCTCCTCGGGCATGGCGAGCACTGTGAGTACGGCGCCTGAGCCGGCCGCCTGCATCATCTCCGTCGCCAGTTCCTCCGCCACACGCAACCGGCCGGCGGCCGCCAGGTTGCGGATGCGTGTCCGCAGGATCACCAGCCCGGCCTCCGCCGCCGCGGGGCGCTTGCCCGGCTGCATGTCGGCGTACATCAGCAGGAACAGCTCCCGGTTCGCCAGGCCGAAGCCGACGTGCAGGTCCCAGCCGGCGCGCAGGTCCGCGATCGGGTCGGCCGTCGGGTCGTGCGGCGGCTTCTCGGCGAGGTACTTCGCGAAGCCGTACTCGAGCACCGCCTGCAGCAGCCCGTCCTTGTCGCCGAACAACCGGTAGATCGTCGGCGCCTGCGTGCCCGCTGCCGCGGCGACCGCCCGGGTCGACACCGCCTCCCGGCCGCCGGACGCGAGCAGGCCGGCGGCGACCTCGACGATCTGCGCCCGCAGTTCGTCGCGGCTGCCTGTGCTCTCGTCCACGGACGCAACCGTAACGCTTGGCCGCGCGTGTTTCCAGTGATAACTTGATTGGGTTTCCACTGATAACAAGGAGTGTTCCATGATCATCGTCACCGGAGGTACGGGTCGGCTCGGGCGGGCCGTCGTCGAGCGCCTCGCCGAACAGGTACCGCCTTCCGAGCTCGGCGTCAGCGTCCGGGATCCAGGGAAGGCCGCGGACCTGGCTGCCCGGGGGATCCGGGTACGGCGAGCCGACTTCGACGATCCGGCCGCGCTGGCGACCGCATTCGAAGGTGCTACCCAGGTGCTGATCGTGTCGGGCCCGGCTGATCCGGCGCCGCACCGCGTCGCGATCGACACCGCGAAGGCGGCCGGCGCCGAGCGCATCCTCTACACCAGCCATCAGGCCGCGAACCTCGACTCGTTGTTCGTCGCCACCCGCGGGCATGCGGCGACCGAGCAGGACCTGGCGGGTTCCGGCGTACCGTTCACCGCGCTGCGCAACGGGTTCTATGCGAGTACGCCGGTGTATCTGCTGCGTTCGGCGCTGCAGAACGGGGAGCTGGTCCTGCCTGAGGACGGCCCCTTCTCGTGGACCGCGCACCGGGATCTGGCCGACGCGGCGGTCGTGGCGATCACCGATCCCGGGCGCCTCGGCGGAGTCACCCCGGCTTTGACCGGGCCCGAGACACTCGACTATGCCGACGTCGCCGCGATCGCGTCGGAGCTCACCGGGCGGAAGATCACCCGCGTGACGGTGCCGGACGAGGAATGGAAGCAGACGGCGCTCGGGCGCGGGATGCCGGAGTTCGCGGTCGAGCTGACGCTCGGGATCTTCCAGGCCGCCCGGCGTGGTGAGTTCGCGGTCGTCGATCCGGCACTGCCGAAGCTCCTCGGCCGCCCGGCGACCACGATCCGCGAGTTCCTGGCTGCCGAACTCGCCGTGTGACCCACGAGGTAACCACCGCGGGTCGCGCCGGGTGATCCGCGAGGGCTCGGCGGGTGAGGTCGGCCACCTTCGGGGCCCACCGCCTTCCGGGGGCGCGGTGAGCGCTCGATAGATTGACGCCATGGGGATTCAGATCGCGCCGAGCATCCTGTCCGCCGACTTCGCCCGGCTGGCCGACGAGGCCGTTGCCGTGTCGAACGCGGACTGGCTGCACGTGGACGTGATGGACAACCACTTCGTGCCGAACCTGACGCTCGGGATGCCGGTGGTCGAGTCGCTGGCGAAGGCGACCGACAAGCCGCTCGACTGTCACCTGATGATCGAGGACCCGGACCGCTGGGCACCCGGGTACGTCGAGGCCGGCGCGTCCAGCGTCACGTTCCACGCCGAGGCCTGCCGGGCGCCGATCCGGACCGCGCGGGAGATCCGCGCGAAGGGTGCCCGGGCCGCGATGGCGCTGAAGCCCGCGACCCCGATCGAGCCGTACGAGGACCTGCTGTCCGAGCTCGACATGATCCTGATCATGACCGTCGAGCCCGGGTTCGGCGGTCAGAAGTTCCTCGACGTGTGCGTGCCGAAGATCCGCCGGACCCGCGAGCTGCTCGACAAGCACGGCCTGGACCTGTGGATCGAGATCGACGGTGGCATCTCGGTGGAGACGATCGAGCGCTGCGCCGAGGCCGGCGCCGACGTGTTCGTGGCCGGCTCGGCGGTGTACGCCGCCGACGACCCGAACGGGATGGTCGAGGAACTACGCGGTCTCGCCGAGCAGGTCAGCGGCCGGTAACGGCTCCGCCTCCGCGACCTCCGGCGGCACACGGAGCAGCAGCACCGTCGAGAGCACCGCGAGGACGGCGGCCAGCAGCCACACGTACCGCACGCCCAACCCGTCGATGATCGCCCCGGCCACAGCCGCGCCGATCGCCCCGCCGGCGGTCGCCGCGCTGCTCATCCACCCGAACACCTCGGTCTTCGCGACGTCCGGCGTCAACGCCCCGAGCCGCCCGTACAGCGAGCCGATCGCCGGCGCCAGCGTCAGCCCCGACAACGCGAGCGCGATCCCGAGCGACACCGGCGACCCGGTCGCGAACACGCACAACAGCATCCCGACCGCGACCAGCGCGGCCCGGCGCCACAGGTGCGACGTACGGCGGCCGGGCAAGGCGCCCGCGACGACGCCGCCGAGCAGGCTGCCGAACGCCCAGGATGCCTCGAAGATGCCGGCGATCAGCCGCTGCCCGTGATCGTCCGCGAACGCGACGATCGCCAGCGAGATCCCGTTGAACGACATGATCCACAGGCCGAACGCGAGGATCAGCGGCAACCGGTGCCGGTGCCACAGCAACTCCCGCGCGGTCAGCGGTACGACGGTCCGCGGGTCGCGCCGCAGCGGCTCGGGTTGCCGGAGCGCGTACCACCAGATGAAGACCGCCGACATCGCCGCCGCGGACAGGACGCCGAGCCGTGGACTGGCCACGCTCACCGCGGTGGCCCCGAGCATCGGCCCGACCATGAACAGCAACTCCTGCGCCGTGGCGTCCACAGAGTACGCCGTCCGCAAGGCGGGACCGTCGACGACTCGCGGCCAGGCGGCGCGCAGCGTCTGGCTGACCGGCGGCACGACCGCACCGGCGAGCACCGCGAGCACCGGCAGGAACTGGTGCCGGCTCGCGGGCAGCAGGGCGATCGCGACCAGCGCGACACTCCACGCGAGGCCCGTCGCGAGCAGGATGCCCCGGGCGCCGCGGCGGTCCGCCGTCCGTGACCAGAGCGGCCCGGCCGCCGCAGTACCGACCGAATACGCGCCCGCGACCACGCCGGCCCAGCGGAACGAGCCGCTGGCGTCCTTCGCGAGGAAGGCGATGGGCACCGCGGTCGCGAGCATCGGCAGCCGCGCGAACAGCGACGACACCAGCAACGGAACCACCCCGCCGGCGCGCCACAAGTCTCGATAGCCCATGTCGAGATGCTCCCGGAAGCCACCGACAATTTACGATGAGCAGCGTGACCGAGCCCAAACCGGTGGATACCTGGCTGACCGACATGGACGGCGTCCTCGTGCACGAGGAGCGCGCGATCCCCGGCGCCAGCGACTTCATCGCCGCACTGCAGGCGTCCGGCAAGAAGTTCCTGGTCCTCACCAACAACTCGATCTTCACCCCGCGCGACCTCCGCGCCCGGCTGCTGGTCGCGGGCATCGACATCCCGGAGACGTCGATCTGGACCAGTGCGCTCGCCACCGCCCAGTTCCTCGACGACCAGCGCCCCGGCGGGACGGCGTACGTGATCGGCGAGGCCGGGCTGACGACCGCGCTGCACGAGGTCGGGTATGTGCTGACCGAGCGCGACCCGGACTACGTCGTACTCGGAGAGACCCGGACGTACTCGTTCGAGGCGATCACCAAGGCGATCCGGCTGATCGCCGACGGCGCCCGGTTCATCGCGACCAACCCGGACCCGACCGGCCCGTCCCAGGAAGGCCCGCTGCCCGCGACCGGGTCGGTGGCCGCGCTGATCACCCGCGCGACCGGCGTCGCGCCGTACTTCGTCGGCAAGCCGAACCCGCTGATGATGCGCAGCGCCCTGAACCGGATCGAGGGCCACTCCGAACACACCGTGATGATCGGCGACCGGATGGACACCGACATCATCAGCGGCCTGGAGGCGGGGCTGCGGAGCGTGCTGGTGCTGTCCGGGTCGACCGGCGAGCACGAGGTCGAGCGGTTCCCGTACCGCCCGACCCGGATCGTCGCCTCGATCGCCGACGTCGTACCCCTGGTGGGCGCGCTGTCCTAGCAGGTCAGGGTGCGGAAGCCGTACCCCTGCGCCTTCAGTGCCTTCAGGATCGCGGGTAGTGCGGCGACCGTCTGCGCGCGGTTGCCGCCGCCGTCGTGCATCAGGATCACCGAGCCGCTGTGCACGTTCTTGAGGACCCGCTGGACGATCGCGGTCGTCCCGGGCTTGGTCCAGTCGCGGGAATCGACCGTCCACACGACCAGGTCCTTGTGCAGTTGCCGGGCCCGTTGCCGGACGGTCGCGCTCACACCGCCGTACGGCGGCCGCAGGCAAGCCGGCGTACTGCCGATCGCGGCGCGGATCGCCTGGTCCGTCCCGGCGACCTCCTGCTGGAACCGCGCGGCGGTCAGCTTGCGCAGGTCGCTGTGGTCCCAGGTGTGGTTCTGCACGCTGTGCCCGGCGTCGTGGATCCGCTTGGTCAGCTCGGGATGCTTGCGGACGCTCTGGCCGATCTCGAAGAAGGTCGCCTTGGCGTCGAACTTCGCCAGCACGTCGAGCACCTTCGGGGTGTACTCGGCATCGGGACCGTCGTCGAAGGTCAGCACCACGTACTTGGTCGGCAGCGGCGTCGGGCTGGGCGTGCCGGCGGCCGGCGCGGCGACGGCCGGTGCGGGCGTGACGGGTTTGGCCGGCGACTTCGCGGCCGCGACCACGACCGTCCCGATCACCGCGCTCACCAGCATCATCACCGCCAGACCGACGGCCCTGTTCCCCGCACGCGTCAAGCGAACGTTCATTTTCCCCCCAGGGCGGTGGGTGGTTACTTCCTCACCCGTCCAACCCTCGGCGAACCACCGCCGAAAGCCAGCGGCCACGCCGCTTCCGCCGCAACAATTCACGGATACCGGACGCGTCAGGTGCAGGACATCGTGGTGAAGCCGAAGCCACGGGCCTTCAGCGTCCGCAGGATCGTCGGGAGCGCAGCCACCGTCTGACTGCGGTTCCCGCCGCCGTCGTGCATCAGGATCACCGAGCCGTCGTGCACGTTCGCGAGTGCTCGGCGCAAGATCACCGACGATCCGGGGCGCGACCAGTCGCGGGTGTCGATCGTCCAGACCCGGATCTTCTTGCCGAGCAGCGCCGCGCGACGCGCCTCCAGCTTGTCCATCCCGCCGTACGGCGGCCGCAGACACCGCGGGGTGTACCCGGTCTGCGCCCGGATGACCCGATCCGCCGTCAGCACCTGCGACCTGAACACCGGCCAGGAGACCCGCCGCAGATCCGGGTGTGACCAGGTGTGGTTCTGCACGCTGTTGCCCTGTCGATAGACGTTCCGCGTGTACGCCGGGTACCGCCGCACGTTCTGCCCGATCTCGAAGAACGTCGCCCGGGCGCCGTACGCGCGAAGAATCTTCAGCACCTGCGGCGTATACGTACTCGGTCCGTCGTCGAACGTCAGGTAGACGTACCTACGCGCCCGGGCCTCGCTCGTGCCGGTCGCGGACGCCCTGGGCGCCAGCCCGACCACGAGCAGGCAGAGTGCGAGCACTGCGACCAACAACCGGCGTACAGGCATGGCTACCCCCAGATGCAGCGTCGGACCTCCATCGTGCGCTTCGACCGGCTCACTCAGAGTACTTGCGAGAGGAACTGCCGCAACCGCGGCGACTCGGCTGCGCCGAACAGCTGGTCGGGTACGCCGGACTCGACCACGACGCCCTGGTCCATGAACGCGACCTGGTCCGCGACCTCGCGGGCGAAGCCCATTTCGTGGGTGACCACGACCATCGTCATCCCGGCGCCGGCCAGGTCGGCCATCAGCGCGAGCACGCCCTTGACCAGCTCCGGGTCGAGCGCGGACGTCGCCTCGTCGAACAGCATCACCTCGGGTTTCATCGCCAGCGCCCGCGCGATCGCGACCCGCTGCTGCTGGCCGCCGGACAGGTTGCCGGGGCGCGCGTTCGCCTTGTGCGCCAGGCCGACGAGCTCGAGCTGCTCGCGCGCCGCGGCCTGTGCGGCCTCGGTGCCGAGCTTCTTGATCTTGCGCAGCGGCAGCGTGATGTTGTCGAGCACGCTCTTGTGCGGGAACAGATTGAAGTGCTGGAACACCATCCCGATCCGGCGCCGCAGCACGTCCGGGTCACCCCGCAGTACCGACTCGCCACCGAGCCGTACGTCGCCTGCGTCCGGCTCGAGCAGCCGGTTGATCGCCCGCAGCAACGTCGACTTGCCGGAACCCGACGGGCCGATCACGCACGCGGTCCGCCCGGCCGGTACGGCGAGGTCGACCCCGCGCAGCACCTTGTTGCTGCCGAACGCGAGCTCGACACCGCTGACCTCCAGGCTCGCGGCCTCAACGTGCTGCATGTTCGACCTCCTCCACCGGGCGCCCGTCGCGCAGCCGCTTGTCGAAGTGGTTCACCAGATGCGTCAACGGCACCGTCATCACCAGGTAGAAGATGCCCGCGAGCAGCAGCGGCGAGAGGTTCCCGTTCGTCGCGGCCGCGTCCTGGCCGATCCGGAACAGCTCGCGCTGACTCGCGAGCAGCCCGAGGAAGTACACCAGGCTGGAGTCCTTCACGAGCGCGATGAACTGGTTCACCAGCGCCGGCAGCACCCGCCGAACCCCTTGCGGGATGACGACCAGCCGCATCCCGCTCGGGTAGCTGAACCCGAGCGCGCGGGCCGCCTCGAGCTGGCCCGCCTCGACGCTCTGGATCCCGGAGCGGAAGATCTCGCCGATGTACGCCGCCGCGATCAGAGACAGCGCGAGGATGCCGAGCGGGTACGGGTTCGGGCCCCACCAGTGCCGGGTGATCGGGGACAGGCCCTGGCCGATCAGCAGGATCGTCAGGATCGCCGGCAGGCCGCGGAAGATGTCGGTGTAGATCTTCGCCGGCCAGCGCAGCCACCGCGTCCGGGACAGCGCGAGGACCGCCACGACCATGCCGAGCACGGTGCCCAGCACGACCGAGGCGGCCGCCAGGATCAGCGTGTTGACCAGCCCGACCTTGAGCATCTCGGGCAGTACTTCCTTCATCGACTCCCAGTCGAGGAAGGTGTCACGCAGGGTCGACCAGATGTCCATCAGGCTTTGGGAGCCGTGAACTTGACCGATCCGCTGCCCGGCTTGAAGTTCGCCGGTACGGCGCGACCCGGGTAGTACTGCTCGACCAGCTTGGTCCAGGTGCCGTCGGCGATCACCTCGTCGAGCGCCTTGTTGACGGCCTCGCGGAGCTTGTCGTTCTTCTTCGCGACCGCGAACGCCATCGGCGCGTCACTCAGCTCCTTCGCGGCCAGGATCACTGTGCCGCCGCCCTGCTCCTTGGCCATCTTCTCGCCGATCTCCGCCGGCGACACCCACGCGTCCGCGGTGCCGGCCTTCAGTTGGCCGAGAGCGGCGTTGTAGTTCGGCACCCGGACCGGGTTCAGGTTCTTGCCGGTCGCGTAGTCGTCCTGGACGGTGCCCTGGACAACCACCACACGCTTGCCCGGCAGCTGGTCGAACTTCGTGATCCCGGAGCTCTTGGTGGTGTTCAGCCCGAGGTAGCCGAAGTCGTACCCGTTGCTGAATGCAACGGTCTTCTTGCGTGCCTCGGTGACCGTGATCGACGAGCTGCCGAGGTCGAACTGGCCGCCGTTCACCTGCGAGAGCAGCGCCGAGAAGTCGGTGCCGACGAACTCGGGCTTCAGGTTCAGCTTCGCCGCGACCGCGGTGATCAGGTCGTTGTCGAACCCGGTGAACTTGCCGTCCTTCACGTACACGTTCGGCGGCGCGTCGGTGAGCGTGCCGATCCGCAGCGTCCCCGGCTGCATCAGGCCGAGGTCCGGGCCGGAGGCGGAATCCTTCTGGTCGCTGCCGCAGGCAACCATCGCCGCCGCCAAGGTGATAGCCCCGACCACTGCGGCAACCCGCCGAAACGCACGCACAACTGTCTCCTCACACCGTCAACGAAGACGGAGCGATCGGCTCCGCCTTCGCAACCCAACACCAGCTTTCGGCGGTCGTATTCCGGTGTGACAAGACGTGAGACGGTGGTAAAAGTGCAGTCGGTCTGTGCTATATCAGGCGTGATTCCGCTCGTAGTGCGCGAGCGCATCCGCGGTCCGACCGGTGCCATAGGCAAGCAGTAGCTCGGCGACCGCCGGCGACTCCCCGGCAGCGGCCGCCGCCGCCCGCTGAATCTCGTCGGCCGACGCAACCGCCCGGAACAAATCCTGGATCTCCCGTACGACGGTCCGCGCGGGAAGCTCGGCACGCACCTCAGCGTGAGCCGGCTGCCAAGCGGCGGCTCCCGTCTGGACGGGCAGCCCGCCGGGGGAGACGAACGGCGCCGAGGCCTCCGCGCCCGCGGCGGTGCCCGCCCCCAGGCTCGCGCCCGCACTCCCGCCGAGACCTGCGCGTGCGCCCGTGTGCGGACCCTCGCCTCCGTCGGTGGCGGCGCGGGGGAGGTGGTTGGTGGTGGTGTAGGCGCTGGTTGCCGAGCGGATCGACTGCAGTTCGATCGCGATCTGCTCCGGTGGGAGTGCGTCGGCGATCGCGACGTCGGCGAGCTCGGACACGGCCCGCAGGCGGGTCACCACGGCGGGGTTGCCGATCTTCACCCGCTGCGCCCGGACCAGCTGGGACAGCATCGGCGCGGACAGCCCGATCACGGCCGCGAGCCCGCCCTGGGTCAGACCGAGCGCCTGGGTGACGCGCCGTACCACCTCGCCGAGCGGTTCGCCGTACAGCTCGACCTGCTGCTGCAGGTTCTGCCTGCTCTGTTCCATCCTCGCACTCCTCGCCGACCTGTCCGTTGGCACCTGCAAAGATCTTCGCACTTGCGAACAGCAAATACCAGTAGGGACCCGCTTGACATTTGCAATCGCAAACTGAGAGTGTTTGCGGCAGCGAATCCCACTCGGAGGAAACGATGACGACTCACCATCGACACCGCCACCCGGCGGTGCTGGCGCTTCTCGCCATCACACTGACCGCGCTGCTGGCCGGTCTGGCAGCGCCGACGGCCCAGGCCGACCCAGCCCCCGACAGCGGCAAGCTGGTTCTCGTGCTGGACTCGTCCGGCTCGATGAAGGAGCCGGCCGGTGACGGTACGACGAAGATCGCCGCGGCCCGGACCGCCCTGACCAAGGTCGTGGGCGCGCTGCCCGCGGACGCCCAGGTCGGTCTCCGGGTCTACGGTGCCACCGTGTTCAAGCGCAGCCAGCCGGGCGCCTGCACCGACACCCAGCTGACCGTCCCGATCGGAGCCGGTAACCGGCCGCAGCTCCAGGCGGCGATCGCGAAGTACCAGCCGTACGGCGAGACCCCGATCGGCTACGCGCTCCAGCAGGCCGCGAAGGACCTCGGCCCGAGCGGCCGGCGTACGATCGTGCTGGTCTCCGACGGTGAGGCCACCTGTGACCTCGACCCGTGCGTGGTCGCGCAGTCGATCGCCAAGCAGGGGATCGACCTGAAGATCGACGTGGTCGGGTTCCGGGTCGCGGGCAAGGCGCGCAGCCAGCTCCAGTGCGTGGCCCGCGAGGGCCGCGGCGACTACTACGACGCCGACTCGACCATCGACCTCGAGGCCGGGCTGGGCAGGCTGTCCACCCGGGCCTTCCGCCCGTTCCGGATCTCCGGTACGCCGGTCCACGGGGCGCCGCAGCCGGAAGGCGCGCCGGAGCTTGCCCCGGGCCACTACTCGGACATGTTCGGTGTCGACGACACCTCGAAGCACTACCTGATCAAGCGGACCATCAAGGGCTCGACGCTGCGCGCCGGGGTCAGCTTCCGGCGTCCGTCCGGCGGCAGCCTGGTGATCCAGACCGAGGTCCGGCTGACCACGCCGGACGGCAAGCAGTGCGGCTGGAGCTATCCGCGCAGCTTCGACGGCGATCAGGGGCTCGCGACCGGCACCGCCTCGAGCTGGTCGAAGTACGACTCCAAGGGCCTCTGCACGGACGCCGACGCGATGGTGCTCACCGTCAATCCGGGCAAGGACTTCCGCGAGCTCAGGGGCGTGCCGTACGAGCTGCGCATCGACGAGGAGCCGCCGGTCGACTCCACCACCAGCCTCCCGGCGGCGGCCGCCGACCCGGTCTGGATTCCGATGAAGGGATCGACTCCGCGCGAGGTCGTTCCCGGTTCGAGCTTCCCGGACGCCCCGGTGCTCCAGTCCGGTACGTACAAGACGACGCTGATGCCCGGCGAGCTCCAGCTGTACAAGGTCAAGCTCGACTGGGGCCAGCGGCTTCAGGTGCAGGCGACCGTCCCGGAGATGGCCGGCGCCACCGCCGAGGCGCTCGACGGGATCCGGTACCTCGACACCGCGGTGATCTCGCCGATCGGCGAGGACGTGTACGCCGTCTTCGCGAAGAACGTGCCGGGCGGCGGGTACAAGCGGGGCGTGCTGACCAAGCGCGGCCTGGTCAAGGCCGTCACCACCAAGGAGGTCCGCTACCTCAACCGCAACGGCGCCAACAACCAGGACACCGGCACATCGGTGCCCGGCGAGTACTACGTCGCGGTCTCGCTCACCCGGAAAACCGACGACAAGGCGTTCACGATCCCGCTGAACCTCACGGTCGCCGCGGTCGGTACGGCGGGCACCGGCAAGCCGGAGTACGTCGGCGGCGCGACACCGGTGACCGGCGAGACCGCAACCCCGACGCCGACCGCTTCCGAGCCGACTGCCTCGGAGCCGACCGCGTCCGAGCCGACCGGCTCCGGCGACAAGACCGAGGCCGGCGCGCCGATCCAGGACGACGCCGACACCACCGGCAACACCCCGATCGCGCTGATCGCCGGCCTCACCGGCGGCGGCGTTGTCCTCCTCCTCGTCGGGCTCCTCGTGGTGCTCCGCCTCCGGCGTACGCCCCAGCACCAGGGCGGCCCGCAGTACCCGGGCAATCAGCCGCCGAACAACCCTCCGGCGCCCAACTACCGCTGACCACGAGCCCCGGCCGAACCCACGGCCGGGGCTCGTCCCGTACTGCTCGTGGTCGTGCGAGGCGGTAGGTTCTGGGCGGTGGAGGCGTTTGCGGGGCGGTATCGGCTGATCGATCTGATCGGGACCGGTGGCATGGGTTCGGTCTGGCGCGCCTGGGATCTGCGACGTTCGACGTACGTCGCCGCGAAGGTGCTCGGGCAGCACGACGCTGCGACGTTGCTGCGGTTTGTTCGCGAGCAGTCGCTGCGGATCGAGCACCCGCAGGTGATCGCGCCGCACGGGTGGGCCGCGGACGACGACAAGGTCGTGTTCGCGATGGACCTGGTGCGGGGCGGTTCGGTCGCGACGCTGCTCGGCGACCACGGCCCGCTGCCGACGGCGTACGTCGCCGTACTGCTCGATCAGCTGCTGCACGGGCTGTCCGCGGTGCATGCGGCCCGCGTCGTACACCGCGACGTGAAGCCCGCGAACCTGCTCCTGGACGTGACCGGCACCGGCCGGCCGCATCTCCGGTTGTCCGACTTCGGCGTCGCCGGCCTGCTCGACGAACCGAGAATGACCCGCCACAGCACAATCCTCGGCACCCCTGGCTACCTCGCCCCCGAACAGCTCGCCGGCTCCGACCCCGACCCCCGCCAGGACCTGTACGCCGTCGGGGCCGTAGCCACCGAACTCCTCACCGGCGAACGCCCCACCCCCGCAGGCCACCTGCCGTCACCCGGCGGCCCCCTCGCCGACTTCGTCCACCACCTCACCGCACCGGACCCCGCCAACCGCCCCGCCACAGCAGCAGCCGCCGCCCAACTCCTGGCCGCCATCCCCACCACTCCCTGGGCAACAGGCCCCGACGCCCCCGAAGTATTCGACCAACTCCCACCCCTCCCACCCCCGTGGACCCCCACCGGCCCACAACCCACAACCACCACCCCACCACCCACACAACACCTCCAAATCCAGCCCCCACCAAGAACCCCACCTGCCACCGGCAGGCCGGCTACGGGTGAGCCGCCCGCCCCGGTCGGCGCCGCCGGCGCGCCGGGCGCACCCGCGCCAGCCAACCCGCGTGGGCACGTGGGGCGCGGTGCCGCGAGCGGTGAGTCGGGCACTGCCCGGCCGGTGGACCTGCCAGCAGCAGCTGCACCGGGTGCAGCAGGTGGCGTGCTGGGCGCACCCGCGCCAGCTAACCCGCGTGGGCACGCAGGGCGCGGTGCCGCGAGCGGTGGGCCGGGCTCCGCCCGGTCGGTGGATCTGCCTGCCGCAGCTGCGCCGGGTGCTGCAGATGGTGTGGCGGGTGTGCCCGCGCCTGGTGCAGCGGGTGGGGTGGTGTCGGGGGTGCGGCGGGGGTTGTGGTGGGTGGTTTGGGTTTGTTGGTTGGGGGCGGTGGGGTTGTTGGGGAGTGCTCTCTGGTTGTTGGTGCGGTAAATCGGCGGACGTCCGCCCGCCGCAGTGGGAGACTGCTGAGGATGGGTTCGCTTCTGGGGGAGCGGTTGCGGTTGTTGGTGGCTGCGTTGGCAGTGACGACAACCGTTGGGTACGGCGTACTGATCTACGCGTTCAGCGCGCTGCTCGGGCCGATGAGTCGGGCGTTGGATGTCTCCACCACGACCGTGGTCGGCGCTTCGACCACCGCTGTGCTGGTGAGCGGGCTGATCTCGATCCCGGTGGGCCGGCGGCTGGATGTGCGGGGCGGCCGCGGGCTGATGACGGCCGGCTCGATCCTCGCGGCCGTCGCCGTACTCGGGTGGTCGCAGGTCCACAGCACCTTCGAGTTGTACGTCGCGTTCGTCGCGATCGGCGTCGCCTCCGCGATGGTGCTGTATCCGCCCGCCTTCGCCGTAGTCGTCGCCGTCGCCGCGCCCGCGCGAAGGACCAACTCGATCCTCACCATCACGCTCGTCGGCGGTCTGGCGAGCTCGATCTTCATCCCGCTCACCGGATACCTCGCGCAGAGCCTCGGCTGGCGGACCGGCCTCGCCGTACTGGCCGGCGTACTCGCGCTGACCACCGTCCCGCTCCACTTCCTCGCCGTACCGCGCCGACCCCCAAGCCGCCCGACCGACAGATCAGCCAAATCACCAGTGAGAGTTCTCAAGGACCCCGGCTTCTGGCTGCTTGCCGGCGCGTTCGTCGTGCACAGCGCGGCGCTGGCCGTGATCGCCGTCCACCTCGTCCTGTACCTGATCACCCTCGGCCACCCGCCGGCCCGCGCGGCCACCCTCGCGGGTCTGCTCGGCCTGCTGTCTGTGACGGGCCGCCTGGTGACCAGCGTCTCCGCCCGATGGTTGCCGATGGCGACGATCACCGCGCTGATCCTGTTCGTCCAGGGGGTCGCGATCGCCCTGCTCCCGGTGGTCGGGCGGCACGTCGCGGGCGCGGTCGGCTGCCTGGTCCTCTTCGGTCTGGGCTTCGGCGTGTCGTCGATCGCGACGCCGGCGATCCTGCTCGACCGGTACGGCGCGACCGGGTTCGGCACGATCGCGGGCCTGCTCGGTACGCCGACCACGATCGCGAAGGCGACCGGGCCGCTCGCGGGCGCGGGGCTCGCGGACGCGTTCGGGTACCGGCCGCTGGTGCTCACCGTCGCGGTGGCCTGCGTGGTCGCGTCAGGCGGTCTCGCGCTGACGCGGAGGGTCCGCCCGGTGGCCACGATGTGACCTGGGTCGTGGCGGGGGTTGGCGGAGGGGGCATACTTGAGGAACGAGTGAAACCCACTCGCGTGCTCCGGGGTCGGTGTAATTCCGAGCCGGCGGTGACAGTCCGCGACCCGTGACTTCGCAAGAAGGAGCGGTTGACCTGGTGGAATTCCAGGACCGACGGTGAAAGTCCGGATGGGAGGCGCACGCGGTCGGCGGGTGTGCTCTGGCGCCCGGCGGCGCGGAGCGTGGGCTGTGAGGCCTGCGGGACGCGACCGGCGAGGGTCCGGTGACGGGCCTGGCGTTGGGACCGGCGAGTTCCAGCGACGGCGACGGAGCGGATGCGCCGAGCGAGGCCCCGGCAGTGCGTCCGTGACGACGAGGGGCCCGAGTAGTGAACGACGTGTCGCCGATGGATGTCGCGTGGATGCGGCGTGCCGTCGAGCTGGCCGCCCGCGGCACCGGCAGCACGCATCCGAACCCGGTCGTGGGCTGCGTGGTCACCGGCTCCGACGGGCATCCGGTCGGCGAGGGCTTCCATGCTGTTGCCGGCGGCCCGCACGCGGAGGTCGAAGCGCTCCGGATGGCGGGTGCCCGGGCCCGGGGCGGTACGGCGTACGTGACGCTCGAGCCCTGCAATCACACCGGGCGGACCGGTCCGTGCGCGGACGCGCTGGTCGAGGCGGGCGTCGCGCGGGTCGTGTACGCCGTACCGGATCCGAACCGTACGGCGGCCGGCGGCGCGGACAAGCTGCGCAGCAAGAACGTCGACGTCGTCGAGGGCGTCCTGCGGACCGAGGCCGAGGCGGTCAACCACGTGTGGCTGCACAGCGTCCGGGTCGGGCGGCCGTTCGTGACCTGGAAGTTCGCGACCACGCTGGACGGGCGGTCCGCGGCGCCGGACCGGACGAGTAAGTGGATCACCGGACCGATCGCGCGTGCGGACGTGCACCGGCTGCGGGCCGAGTGCGACGCGATCGCGGTCGGTACCCAGACGGTGCTGTCCGACGACCCGGAGCTGACGGTTCGGGACGAGAACGACGTACCCGCGGCGCGGCAGCCGTTGCGGGTGGTGGTCGGCGACCGGGAGATCCCGGCGACCGCGCGGGTCCGCAACGACCGCGCGGAGACGTTGCTGCTGCCGACGCACGATCCCGCCGAGGTGCTCCGGCAGTTGGACGACCGGCAGATCCGGCACCTCTGGCTCGAAGGCGGCCCGACGCTGGCCGCCGCGTTCCTGCGCGCCGGGCTGGTCGACCAGATCGTCGCGTACGTCGCCCCGGCCGTGCTCGGTTCGGGGTACGCCGCGGTCGGCGACCTCGGCGCGGAATCGATCGACCACCTGCTGCGGTTCAACCTAGCGGACGTCACCCGCCTCGGCGACGACGTCCGGCTGACCCTGGTTCCTCTGGGAGGAAAGTAGATGTTCACCGGCATCATCGAAGAGCTCGGCACCGTCGAGTCCCTGGAGCTGCTCGACGGCGACGCGGCCCGACTGACCATCCGCGGACCCCGCGTGACCGAGGACGCGGCGCACGGCGCGTCGATCGCGGTCAACGGCTGTTGCCTGACGGTCGTCGAGTACGGCGGCGGCGTGTTCACCGCGGACGTGATGCGCGAGACGCTGCAGCGCACCAGCCTCGGCGGCCTGGACAAGGGCTCGCCGGTCAACCTGGAGCGGGCGGTCGCCGCGCACGAACGACTCGGCGGGCACATCGTCCAGGGCCACGTCGACGGCACCGGGACGATCGCGTCCCGGACCCCCGGGGACCGCTGGGAGGATGTCCGGATCGCGACCTCGCCGGAGATCCTGAAGTACGTCGCCGAGAAGGGCTCGATCGCGATCGACGGGGTGTCGCTGACAGTCACCGACGTGGACGACGCGAGCGGCACGTTCGGCGTCAGCCTGATCCCGACCACGCTGGAGCTGACCGTGCTCGGCGCGAACAAGGTCGGCGACACCGTCAACCTCGAGGTCGACGTGATCGCGAAGTACGTCGAACGCCTGCTGACCGCGGGCGTCACTCCCTCTTCTGTTGCTGGAGGCAACAAGTGAATCCGATCGACTGGCTGTTGACCTCCCAGGTCACGATCGCCGGCTCGCCGGTGCTGGTCCGGGAGATCGTCGGCAACGTGTTCGGCCTGGCCAGCGCGCTGTTCGGGATGCGCCGGCTGGTCGCCGCGTGGCCGGTCGGCATCGTCGGCAACGTGCTGCTGTTCACGGTGTTCGTCGGCGGCATCTTCGACACCCCGCAGGACAAGGACCTCTGGGGCCAGGCCGGGCGCCAGGTGTTCTTCGCGCTGATCAGCCTGTACGGGTGGTACCGCTGGTACCAGACCCGCCACCACGGTTCCGCGCAGGCGGTCCAGCCGCGCTGGGCGACCGCCCGCCAGCGGCTCGAACTGCTCGGGATCGGCGTCGTCGTCTACGCGATCGCGTACTTCGTGCTGAAGGCGCTCGGCTCGTGGGGCCCGCAGTGGGACGCGTGGATCCTCACCGGGTCGATCCTCGCGACGTACGGGATGGCCCGCGGGTTCGTCGAGTTCTGGCTGATCTGGGTGGCCGTCGACGTGGTCGGCGTACCGCTGCTGGTGCAGGCGAAGTTCTACCCGTCGGCGACCATGTACGTCGTGTACGGGCTGTTCTGCGTACTCGGTTTCGCGTCGTGGTGGAAGATCCAGAACCGCGAGCGGGCCGCAGCTCCCGAGGCAGTGGTGGTGGGTTGAGATGGGCGAATCGTTGAAGCTCGACACGATCGAGGACGCGATCCACGAGATCCGCGCCGGCCGCGCCGTGATCGTGGTCGACGACGAGGACCGGGAGAACGAGGGCGACCTGATCTTCGCCGCGTCCAAGGCGACGCCGGAGCTGCTCGCGTTCCTGATCCGGTACAGCTCCGGGGTCGTGTGCGTACCGATGGAAGGCGCCGAGCTCGACCGGCTCGGCATCCCGCTGATGACGCCGCACAACCGCGAGCGGATGCGGACGGCGTACACGATCTCCGTTGATGCGCGGGACGGGATCAGCACCGGAATCTCGGCGGCCGATCGAGCGCGGACGATCCGGGTACTGACGGATTCCGCGTCGGAGTCGTACGACCTGGTGCAGCCCGGGCACGTGTTCCCGCTGCGTGGGCGCGAGGGCGGCGTACTCGTCCGCCCCGGCCACACCGAGGCGTCGATCGACCTGGCGCGGATGGCCGGGCTGACGCCGGCGGCCGTCATCTCGGAGCTGGTGAACGACGACGGCACGATGAAGCGCGGGCAGGAGCTGCGCACGTTCGCGGACGAGCACGGGCTGGTGCTGGTGTCGATCGACGACCTGATCCGGTACCGGCGGCGTACCGAGTCGCAGATCCAGCGGGTCGCGACCACGACGCTGCCCACGCAGTACGGCGATTTCGTTGCCCACGGCTACCGGAACACGGTCGATGGGTCGGAGCAGCTCGCGCTGGTGCGCGGTCCTGTCGGCGACGGGCCGACGCTGGTGCGGCTGCATTCGGAGTGTCTGACCGGGGACGTGTTCGGGTCGCTGCGGTGCGACTGCGGGCCGCAGCTGGACGAGGCCTTGCGTCTTGTTGCGGCTGAGGGCGGTGTCGTTGTCTACCTGCGCGGGCATGAAGGGCGCGGGATCGGGCTGTTGCACAAGCTGCAGGCGTACGAACTGCAGGACGCCGGGCGGGACACGGTCGACGCCAACCTCGACCTAGGGCTGCCGGCGGATGCGCGCGACTACGGGACCGGGGCGCAGATCCTTGCCGACCTCGGGGTGAAGTCGGTGCGGCTGCTGACCAACAACCCCGACAAGCTCGCCGGGGTCCAGGGCTACGGCATCGAGGTCGTCGAACGGCGCGGGATCTCGATCGACCCGACCGAACACAACCTGCGCTACCTGCGGACGAAACGCGACCGGATGGGCCATCACCTCCCCGATGGCCTCCTGACCGAAGAGAACGGAGCCGGCTGATGTCGGGCAGTGGAGCACCCACCATCGAGGCCCCCCGCGTCGAAGGCGCCCGCGTGGCGGTCGTCGCGGCGCAATGGCATCCCAAGGTGACCGACGGTCTGCTGGCCGGCGCACTTCGCGCGTTGGAGGACGCTGGGGTCACGGACCACACAGTCGTTCGTGTACCTGGATCCTTTGAGCTGCCGGTCGCCTCGTTGCACGCAGCCAAGTCCGGGTACGACGCTGTGGTCGCGCTGGGCGTGGTGATCCGCGGGGACACACCGCACTTCGAATACGTCTGCCAGGCAACGACAGAAGGCCTGATGCAGGTCGGCGTCACCACCGGAGTCCCCGTCGGCTTCGGCGTCCTCACCTGCGACAACGACCCACAAGCCTTGGACCGCGCCGGCCTACCCGACAGCCGCGAGGACAAAGGCTACGAAGCCACCCAGGCCGCCCTCTCCACCCTCGCCGCAATCCGCCAACTGCCCTGACCCGCGCGCCACCCGCCAACTGCCCTGACCCGCCGGCACCCGCCCGGCACCCACCCGGCACCCGTCGGCACCCGTCGGCGCTGGTCCGGCCGTCCGCGCGCACAAGAGGGGATATCCCGGCGTGTTGTGGCTTCTCCCCTCGTATACCAGGGGAGAAGCCACAACACCTGGGGATATCCCCTCCCGTTGGCCTGGCGGGGGGACGACCTGCGGCTGGTTGGCGGGCGCGGGTTATGACAGGCGGGTGTGTTCCATGTACCAGTTGGCGGTCCAGGTTTTTCCGTTGTCGGGGGAGAAGGATTGTTGCCAGGCGGCCTTGTCGGTGCCGGGGGTCCAGAGGAAGCGGACGTCGATGGGCTGGTTGTCCCAGGTGTCGGGGCCTTCGAAGATGCCTACGCCGTCGGTGAAGGAGCCGACCACCGGTGTCTCCAGTTGCCCGCGGGTGCTGTTGATCCAGTGGATGGACCATGTGCGCGACTCGGGGTTGTAGAGGCGGAACGTCGCCCCGCGGAAGCCTTCGCTCGGGAACCAGCCCTCGTCGAAGCTGATGGCGCCGTCGAAGTATGTCGTCGCCTCCATCGTCGCGTCGTGTTCGTACCAAGTGAACGGCTCGCCCAGCACCGGACGGCGTCGGCGGTTGTGGAAAGACCAGCGGCCGACCAGGAAGTCGAAGTCGGACGTGACCTTCGGTACGTCGAGTGCGGGCGGCGCATCCATTCGCCGGGTGAAGTCCATGGTCCAGTTGGTTTCCCAGGTGTCGCCGCCGTCTTCGGAGTATGCCTGTTCCCAGTGCGCTGTCTCGGAGGTGATCGACGACCATTCGTAGCTGCACAGGATCGGCCGGCCTTCGTGGGTGTCCTCGCCGACCAGCCGGCAGCGCGAGCCGTCCGCCGACCAGCCGCCGTGGACCGGTGGGTAGAGCTTCATCGTGGTGCTGTTGATCCACCAGATGCTCCACTGCTCGCTCACCGGGTCGAACAGCCGGAGCGACAGCCCGTACGTGCCCTTCGTCGGGAAGCGCATTTCGTCGATGCTGATCTGGCCGTCGAAGTACGTCCGCGCGCTCGTGGTGCCGTCGTACTCCAGCCACTCGTCGCAGCCGGCGAGGGCTTGTTTCAGTGTGCGGTGATGTACGTCGAAGTACCCGTTGAGGAAGTCGAAGTCCCCGGTCAGCTTGTCCATGGGTCCAGCGTGCGAGTGAAACCTGACAATCCATGGCAGTGATCGGGATTAACCTCGGAGTATGCGTTCGAGCCGGCTGTTGTCGATCCTGCTGCTGCTGCAGACGCGTCGGCAGTTGACGGCGCGTGAGCTCGCCGATGAGCTCGAGGTGTCGCTGCGGACGATCTACCGCGACGTCGAGGCGCTGGCGGCGGCAGGGGTTCCGGTGTACGCCGACCAGGGCCGGGCGGGCGGGTACCGCCTGGTGGAGGGTTACCGGACCCGCCTGACCGGCCTGACCGAACAGGAGGCGGCTGCGCTGTTCCTGGTCGGTATGCCCGGTGCTGCCGCGGCGCTCGGGTTAACGGCCGAGACGAGTGCAGCCGAGCTCAAACTGCTGGCAGCGCTCGCCCCGGACCAGCGGGACCGGGCTGGTCGTTTGAAGAACCGGTTCCATCTGGACCTGCCGGCCTGGTACCAGGACGCCGAGAACTCGCCCCAGCTCGCCGCAGTCGCCGACGCGGTGCTGCACGACCGCCGTGTCCGCGTGCGGTATCGCAGGTGGGAAGAGCCGCGCGAGGTCGAGCGGCTGCTCGAGCCGTACGGTCTCGTGCTCAAGAACGGCAGCTGGTACGTCGTGGCCGCCACACCCGGTGGACTGCGTACGTACCGCGTCTCGAACATCTTGGAGCTCACACCGACCGACGAGCAGTTCGAACGTGCCGACGGGTTCAACCTGGAGCAGTACTGGCAGGAACACCTGGAAGGTTTCGATCGCGTCCGTTTCACGGCAGAGGCGGTGATCAAGGTGTCAGCCGGGCTGGCCGGGCGGATGTACGACGTTTCGTACCCAGCACTCGTCAAAGCGGTCACGACTGCTGCTCCGGAGTCAGACGGGAGTGTTGTGGTGACGGTCCCGATTGAGTCCGTGCAGAACGCCGCAGCCTCGCTGAGTCGCTTCGGTGATGCTCTAGAGGTGCTGGAGCCGCAGGAGCTCCGGGCTGAGCTGGCTGAGCTCGGCCGGAAGCTCCGCGACCT
The DNA here is from genome assembly GCF_054189145.1 of Kribbella sp. WER1. Lineage (NCBI taxonomy): Bacteria > Bacillati > Actinomycetota > Actinomycetes > Propionibacteriales > Kribbellaceae > Kribbella > Kribbella sp. WER1. The sequence continues at coordinate 6,860,966 of NZ_CM135186.1, forward strand.
CTACTCCTGACCCAGCTCTCCGTTGACGCGCTGGCCGGCCTCTGAGCTGCGCTTCAAGAAGTCAGCGATCACCGTGAGCTCGGCGTCGTTGTAGTCCGCCAGTACGTCGTCCATCGCGCCGATCATCGGCTGGTACAGCCGGAACACCTCGGTACTGCGGTCCGGCAGCACCCTGATCGTCACGCTCCGCCGGTCCGCGCGGGCGCGGTCGCGGGCGATCCAGCCGCCGCGTTCGAGTCGGTCGAGGATCCCGGTCAGCGTTGCCGGGTGCAGGCCGGCCTGGCGGGCGAGGGCGCTCGGGGTGAGCGGTCCGCTGCGGGCGAGGACGTCGAGGCAGTCCAGGTCGACGTCCTTGAGCGCCAGCTTGCCGCCGATCTGGTGGTTCAGCAGGGCGAGCTGGATCCGGAGGTCGCGGAGCGCGGCCTTGATCTCGTTCCCGGTGCGCCGGCGGTGCCGGACGTCCGCTTGTTCTTTCTGTTCCATATATTATGATTTCCGTACTATACGAGTTGCGGATCAGATTTACGGTAGCGCACAGGAGGCGGTTCGGATGCGGATCACGGTGTTCGGTGCCACGGGCGGGATCGGCGGTCACGTCGTCCGGCAGGCGCTGGAGGCGGGGGAGAAGGTGACGGCGGTGGTGCGTACGTCGTCGGCGTTCGAGGTGGAGCACCCGTCGCTGGAGGTCGTCCGGGTGCCGGGGCTGGACGTGGCGGAGGCGCTGCGGGACGCGGTCGACGGGAGTACGGCGGTGATCTCGGGCGTCGGCCCGCGCGGGCGGAAGGACGGGCCGGTCGCGTCCCGCAGTACGAAGGCGATCCTCGCCGCGATGGAGGCCGCCGGGGTACGGCGGTTCGTCGCGGTGAGCGCGGCGCCGCTCGGGCCGGTGCCGACGGACTTCCTCAACCGGCGGGTGGTGTGGCCGATGATCAACGCGTTCGCGGCCGAGGTGTACGCCGATCTGCGGGTGATGGAGGCGGACATCATGGGCAGCGCCGCCGAGTGGACGATCGTGCGGCCGCCGAAGCTCAACAACAAGCCGCACACGCGGAACTACCGGACCGAGGTCGGTGGGACGGTTGCTCGCGGGTACTTGATCTCCCGTGCCGATGTGGCCGATCTGATGCTCAAGTCGCTGACCGACCCGGCAACCGTCCGTCGGCCGGTTGGTGTTGCCTACTGAGGTCGCGGGACAGGTGGGACCGGCGGAGGCCGTGGTTGAGCAGGTAGCGCAGGTCGGGGGCTGTGTCGTACATGAGCTGCGTGTGGAAGTAGTTCACGTACTCCAGGACGGCTACTGCGGTGAAAACCAGGCCTGGGACGGTGTTGGCGCCAGGGTGCTGTAGGAGCGACCAGGTGGTGTAAAGGACGCCGGCAGTTAGTAGTGGGACATTCCAGCGGCGGGCGTGGGTGAACCAGCGTGCGCCGGGCAGGGCGCTGCGGGGGCGTTGGCGGAGCTTCAGGTGCCAGTAGGCGGCGCCTTGGAGTAGTAGGAGGGCGAAGAGTGCGTATCCAATGAGGTTGGGGGCTGTTGTCGGCAGGGCGACCAGGTGGAACCACACGACGTACTGCAGGGGGATGTTGAGGAGTTCGAGGGTTGTTAGAGAGCGGAGACGGTGGGTGATTCGGGAGCGGGTCACGTGGGCGGCTGGATTCGGTGGTGGGGGACGGCGTGGGCGGTGTGGTTCTGGAAGCCGGTGGTGGTGTGGGCCATGGTGAGGGAGTTGAGGAGGGCTTCTTCTGTTGCTTCGGTGACGGCCTGGAACGGGGTGCGGAGGTCGCGGTCGGCGTAGGACGGCGTACGGCTGGTGGTGAAGGCGATCGCGTAGTCGCCGGAGCCTGGCGCGTAGTCGGAGCCGACGCGGGCCATCGCGAAGACCGCCCGCCGGGCGAGGCGGGCGAGTTGGCGGGCGTCGAGGGGGAGGTCGGTCGCGACGACGATCATGCAGGAGTTGCCGTCCGCGTCGATGGGCTCTGCAGGCACTTGCCGTCCCAGCACAGTCAACACACCGGAAAAGTTCGCCTGCACCAACGTTCCTACTGTGTGACCGTCGATTGTGCGGGAGGCGGTGCCTATTCCGGCTTTGAAGCCTAGGGCGGTGGTGCCGGTGCCGGCGCCTGCGCAGCCTTCGGTGGGGAGTTCGTCCGAGGCGGTGTCGAGGGCGGCGTGGACGTCGGCGGGGGTGATGGGGCGGCGGCGGATGTCGGAGAGGTGGCCGTCGTTGGTTTCGCCGACGATGGGGTTGAGGCTGGTCGCGTGCGGGTTGCGGTCGAGGAGCCAGGTGAGGAAGGCGTCGGCGACGCGGAACGTGCTGAGGGTCCCGGTCAGCAGAATCGGGGTCTCGATGACGCCGAGTTCGTCGACCTGGGTGGTCCCGATCAGCTTGCCGTATCCGTTGCCGACAGCAACCGCCGCCGGCAGGGTCGCCTCCCAGCCGTCGGGGACGACCGCGGTGACGCCGGTGTTCAGCCCGTCGCCGGTGATCGTCGTCTGCCCGACGCGCACCCCTGGTACGTCGGTGATCGCGTTCAGCGGCCCGATCGGCAATGACCCCACCACGACGCCCAGTTCGCGCACTCTCCGGGGACTCTGCCTGCGGTTAAGGTCGGCCACATGCTGCAGCATCTCACCGGCCGGGTCTGGCTCGCCCCGCTCGACCCGGACCCGGACGCGATCCGCCCGTCGGTCGCGGTCATCGCCGACGACCGCGGCAGCGTCCTCGTCGACGCCGGCAACGGCCCGGAGCATGCCCGAACCATCCGTACGGCGATCGCCGCCGCCGGCCTGTCCGCCCCCAAATGGCTCGTCTACACGCACCACCACTGGGACCACACGTGGGGTGCCTGCGCCTGGCCGGACGTCACCGTCGTCGCCCACACCTCGACCGCCGGCCTCCTCCAGCCGGACGAGCCGTGGAGCCACCGCTACCTCCACGACCAGGTCGCCCGGAACCCGAAGCTCGGCCCCAGTTACCGCGCCCGCGCCCTCGCGGTCCCGGACTGGTCCGGCTTTCGCGTCGTCGTACCTGACCAGACCTTCGACGACACCCTCACGCTCCCGACGGGCGTCGTACCACCTCCGCACGGCCGACGACACCGCCGACCACGCGATGATCAAGGGGTTCCTGGCCGAGCGCCACAGCTGGTACGTCGACGCGCACTCGCCGCCGCGCCGGCTGTCCGAGGCGTTGACGCAGTCCGCGTAGCGGACCTGGGGACGGACCTCGCCGGACCGCCCCGTAGGCTGGGCGCGCGATGAAGACTTTTGACGAGCTGTTCGCCGAGCTGGGTGAGAAGGCGCGGACGCGGCCGGAGGGTTCCGGGACCGTGGCGGCGCTGGATGCCGGCGTGCACTCGATCGGCAAGAAGCTGGTCGAGGAAGCCGCCGAGTCCTGGATGGCCGCCGAGCACGAGGGCAAGGAGCGCGCTGCCGAGGAGATCTCGCAGCTGCTCTACCACGCCCAGGTGATGATGCACGCGCTCGGCCTGGACCTCGACGACGTGTACCGACATCTGTAGGAGTCCGCCACAGATCACCGGTTCACACCATCCGAAAGGGCAGTGCCATGCTGCGCGTCGCAGTACCGAACAAGGGCTCGCTGAGCGAAGCCGCCATCGGGATCCTCACCGAAGCCGGCTACAAACAGCGCCGGAGCACCAAGGACCTCACGCTCACCGACTCGGCCAACGAGGTCGAGTTCTACTACCTGCGCCCCCGCGACATCGCCGTGTACGTCGGCGAGGGCACCCTCGACGTCGGGATCTCCGGCCGCGACCTGGTGCTGGACTCGCACGCGGACGCGGACGTGATCATGGGCCTCGGGTTCGGCTCCTCGACGTTCCGGTTCGCCGGACGGCCCGGGGTCGCGGACTCGGTGAAGGACCTGGCCGGCAAGCGGATCGCCACGTCGTACGCCGGCGTGCTCCAGGACCACCTGGCCGACAACGGTGTCGAGGCGTCGGTGGTCCGTCTGGACGGCGCCGTCGAGTCGGCCGTCCAGCTGGGCGTCGCGGACGTGATCGCGGACGTCGTCGAGACCGGTACGACGCTGCGCCAGGCCGGGCTCGAGGTGTTCGGCGAGCCGATCCTGCAGTCCGAGGCCGTCCTGATCAAGCGGCACGGCGTGGAGATCCCGCCGAACGGCCTGCAGCAGCTGGTCCGCCGGCTGGAAGGCGTCCTGATCGCGCGGAACTACGTGATGATGGACTACGACATCCGCGCCGAGGACGTGGACGCGGCCACGTCGGTGGCGCCCGGGCTGGAGTCGCCGACGATCTCGCCGCTGCACCGGCAGGGCTGGGTCGCCGTCCGGGTGATGGTGCAGCGGGCCGAGGCGCAGCGGCTGATGGACCAGCTCTGGGAGGTCGGCGCGCGGGCGATCCTGACCACCGACATCCACGCCTGCCGGATCTGAGATGGCGTCCCGGGACCGGTTGCTGTCGTTCCATCCCTGGATCGTGTCCGGGATGTCGACCGGGATGGGGCTGTGCCTGATCGCGGTGTTCGGCGTGATCTGGTTCCGGTTGTCGCCGGAGGACCGGGCGACGTTCGACTGGTTCCAGCGGATCACGCTGCTCGCGTTCTTCGGCGCGGTGCTGTGGATCCTGTACCGGATGGCGACGCTGCGGGTGACGGCGTACGAGGACGGGCTGCGGGTGCGGAACGTGTTCAAGTCGTACACGCTGAAGTGGTCCCAGGTGACCGCGCTGCGGTTCCGGCCGGGGGACGCGTGGTTGCAGCTGTTCGATGCCGACGACAACCGGATCGGGATCCTCGCGGTCCAGGCCGCCGAGGGGGCGCGGGCGACCCGCGCCGCCAAGGAGCTGGCGGCGGTCGCCCGCGCTCACGGCGCCGGGGCTAGACCGACACCTGAAAAGTAGTCGTGTGGGACTCGCCCGGCTGCAGGACGGTCAGGTCCTGGCCGGTGCGGAACGCGTCCGGCGGGCAGGTCATCGGCTCCACGGCGAGCGCCGTACGGCCGACCGGTTCGCCGGTGAAGAGCTGCAGCCACGGGGTGTCACTCGAAAGGATCGAGCGGGCTCCGCTGTCCGGGTCGGTCAGCGTGACGGACCATTCGCCGGGTAGCCCGGTGAAGGCGTTGTCGATGACGGTGGCGCCGATCGGGCGCGGCTCGTGGAAGTCGTACTCCGTACCGCTCACCGGGGTGCGGCCGGTCGGAGTCATCCGCTCCGACAGTTCCAGGCGTTCGGCTGCCTCGAACTGGAGGACGCATTCGTCGATCGGGCGTCCTACGGTCAGGTACGGATGTGCTCCGTAGCCGTACGGCGCCGCGGTCTTGCCGACGTTGGTGGCGGATGCGGTGACGGTCAGGCGGTCGGTGAGGGCGTAGGTGAGCCGCAGGTCGAGTTGGTGCGGGTAGCCGGGTTCGCCGTGGAGGCGGTGCGCGAGTTCGAGGGTGGACTCGTCGGAGGCGTCGGCGATGCGGTCCCAGCCGGCCCAGCGGGTGAGGCCGTGGATGGCGTTCCGGCGGGCGGGTTCGCTGAGCGGGAGGTGCTGGGTGACGCCGTCGAAGGTGTACTCCCCGTCCGTGATCCGGTTCGGCCACGGGAACAGGTGCTGGCCGATTCCGGCATGCGCCAGCTCGTCCTCGCCGTACCCGAGCAGCACCGGGCGGCCGTCGTGGCTGAGCCCGCGCAACCCGCCGCCGACACTCACCACGGTCGCCTCGTACCCGCCGCCCCGCAGACCCCACTGATCACCTGAAGGCAAGACAGTCATGCGTCAATCCTCACCCAACCTGTCCATCGGAGGCGAACCCGTTCGTGGTGATGCTGTAGACACGGACACAGGAGGTACGACGTGAAGTACATGCTGCTGATCAACGCCGGCGAGCTCGACCTGCAGAACGCGCCGGTCGGGTGCGAGCCGGAGGACTGGATGCGGTTCGACAAGGAGATCCAGGACGCGGGCGTGGTGGTCGCGTCCGAGTCGCTGGCCGATCTGGTCACCGCGACTCGGGTGCAGGTCGCGAACGACGGCAGGCGGACCGTGGTGGACGGGCCGTTCGCGGAGACCCGGGAGGTGCTCGGCGGGTTTTACGTGATCGACGTACCGGACCTGGACGTCGCGCTGGACTGGGCCGCGAAGTGCCCGGGGTCGCGCGGCGGCGGGTCGGTCGACGTCCGCCCGGTCGCCGACTTCGGATGATGGACCAGGTCGAACACGTCTTCCGGGAGGAGCGCGGCCGGTTGCTGGCCGCGCTCGCCCGGCGGTTCGGCGACCTCGACCTGGCCGAGGAGGTGACGTCCGAGGCGATCGAGGTGGCGCTCACCCGCTGGCCGGTGGACGGCGTACCGCCGAACCCGGGCGGCTGGCTGATGACCACCGCCCGGCGCAAGGCGGTCGACCGGCTGCGGCGTGACCAGGTGTACGCCGCCAAGCTGGCGATCCTGCAGGTCGAGGCCGACCGCCCCGCGCCGCAGGCCGCCGGCGACGACCTGCCCGACGAGCGGCTGCAGCTGTTCTTCACCTGCGCGCACCCGGCGCTCGCCCCCGAGGACCGCGGCGCGCTGACGCTGCGCTGCCTGGCCGGGCTGACCACGCCGGAGGTGGCGCGGGCGTTCCTGGTGCCGACCGCGACGATGGCGAAACGGATCGTCCGCGCGAAGAAGAAGATCCGGGAGGCACGGATCCCGTTCCGCGTCCCCGGCCCGGACGAGCTGCCCGAGCGGCTGCCCGGCGTACTGCAGGTGATCTACTCGGTCTTCACCGAGGGGTACGCCGCCAGCTCCGGGCCGTACCTGCAGCGCCTCGACCTCGCCGAGGAAGCGATCCGCCTGGCCCGCATTGTGCATCGGCTGCTGCCGGCTGCCAGTGAGGTGACCGGTCTGCTCGCGCTGATGCTGCTGATCCACGCCCGCCGCGACGCCCGCAGCGGGCCGCAGGGCGCGATCGTCCTGCTCGAACACCAGGACCGCGGCCGCTGGGACCAGGACCTGATCGCCGAAGGCCGCGCCCTGGTCGTCGCCGCGCTCACCGGCGGCCCCGCCGGACCGTACGCCGTCCAGGCCGCGATCCACGCCGTCCACGACGAGGCCCCGGACTTCGCGGCCACCGACTGGCCACAGATCGTCCAGCTGTACGACGTCCTCCTCGAGCTCGACCCGTCGCCGGTGGTCGCGCTCAACCGGGCCGCCGCGCTCGCCTTCCGCGACGGCCCCGCGGCCGGGCTCGCGCTGCTCGAGGAACTGGCCGCCGACCCGCGGCTGCAGGACTACCATCCGTACGCCGTCGCCCGCGCCGACCTGCTGCGCCGGCTCGGCCGTTTGCCCGAGGCAATCACCGCGTACGAGCAGGCGCTGGCGCTGGCCGGCTCCGAACCGGAGCGTGCGCAGGCCCGTGACCAGCTCGCCGAGTTGGGGCAGACTGCCGATATGGAGACCGTTTACGAAGCGGCGGGTGGGTCCGAAGGTCTGGTGCGGCTGGCGGCCGCGTGGCACGAGCTGGTGATGGCCGATCCGGTCGTCAGCCACGCGTTCCACGGCGGGGCGAAGCCCGATCACACCGAACGGCTGGCGGCGTACTGGGGCGAGGCGCTGGGCGGGCCGCCCGACTACACGACGAAGTACGAGACCGAGGCGTTCGTGCAGCGGTTGCACTCGGGGAACGGCGAGCACGACGAGATGAACCGGCTCGCGATCGACTGCTTCGACCAGGCGATGACCGACGCGGAACTGACCGATCCGCGGGTCCGTCAGGTGCTGCACGACTACTTCGCCTGGGCGACGTTCAACACGATGTACCAGCATCGCGGCGAGGAGATCGCCGACGGTCAGGCTGTCGTCCGGTGGTCGTGGGACGGGCTGCAGGCGTGACCGACCGGCTCTCGCGCCTGGCCCGCAGCTGGGACGAGGCCGCCGAGGGCTACGAGCAGTACTTCGTCCCACGGTTCGCGCCGTGGGTCCGGGACGCCGTGGACACGATCGGCACGTCGCTCCCGGACGGCCCGATCCTCGTCCCGTGCTGCGGCACCTTCCCCGAACTCGGCCTGCTCGCGCCACGCTTCCCCGACCGAAAGCTCGTCGGCCTCGACCTGTCCGCCGAGATGGTCCGCCTGGCCCGCGAACGCGCGGCAGGACGAGCAGAAGTTGTTCAGGCCGACGCCACCAAGCTCGATCCCCAATGGTCAGCAGCAGCTGTGGTGTCCGTCTTCGGGCTGCAGCAGCTTCCGGATCCGGCCGCCGGCCTCCGCTCGTGGTACGACGTCCTCCGCCCCGGCGGCCGGCTCTGCGTCGTGTACTGGCCCGAGGTCGCCGAACAAACCGGCCCGTTCGCACTCCTCGACAAGGTGATCGGCCGCGCCGACAACACCTGGGAGCACACCCTCATCCCCGCCCTCGAAGGCGCGATCGTCGAACGCGACGAACTCGTCTCCCACCCGATGACCCACCCCGACGCCGCCGCGTACTTCGACGCCGCCAACCTCCACGGCCCGCTCCGCGCACGAGCCCTCGCGTACGGCGACGCCTCTATCGCGGACCTCCGCCGGCGCTACCTCGCCGAAGCGCCCACAGGGGAGTGGACCCACCACCCGCAGGCCCGCCTGATCGCGGTCAGCCAGTGATTCTCAGGAGGCAGCCGAATCGTGCAACGGCAGCGCCACCGACGTCGTGACCAGCTCCAGCGCCGGGTCGAACGGGATCGACGCGTTGCCGTCGACGATCACGTGCGCCCGGGACCGGGTGGCCTGCTCGGCGAAGTGGTCGCGCTCCCAGCGCATCCACTCCAGCCAGTGGTCGCGGAGTGCCTCGCCGTCGCGTTCGATCCCCCGGTCCAGGCGGACCTGGTTCGACGTCTCCACCCACAGTCGCAGCGACTGCCAGTGCGCGGCGTCCCGGTCGCAGGCGGTGACGCCTTCGACGATCAGCAGGTCCACGGTGTTCGGTACGACGTGCAGCTCGTCGTACGCGCCCTTGTACCAGTCGTACCGCCGGTAGCGTCCCTCGCGGCCGTCGGCCAGCCGCTGCAGGACGTGGTCGCGGAGCAGCGCGAATCCACGCTCGGCTCCGGTCCAGCCGTCGTACAGGTCGTCCATGTGGATCACGGAGGTGTTCAGGTCGCGCAGTTTCGCGCGGGCCTCGAGTCGGGCCGCGACGGTGGTCTTGCCGGAGCCGGCCGGTCCGTCGATGCCGATCAGCCGGGTCCGGCCCAGGCGCGGGGGGCCGGCCTGAACGTTGTCCAGCAGCGAGTCGATGGTCAGGGGGGAGCCGTGGTCAGCGGCTGTTTCAGTTGATTCCATGGCGCTTCAGGATGTCCTCGATCTCGTCGAACTCCGACGATTCCTGCTGCTTCGCCTTCCCCTTTGACGGCTTGGCAGCTTTGGCGGTCGTGGCTGACGCCGGCTCGGGGCCGGTTCGCGTCAGCTCTCCCGCGGGCGAGGCGGGTGTCTTCTTCTCCGATGCCTTCGGTGTGCGGCCGCGGGCGACGCCGGAGACGACGTACAGCACGACCGAGACGCCGAACAGGGCGACCCCGGCCCACACGGTCGGCGAGAAGATCAGGTGGGCGGCCCAGCTCACGACCGAGCGCACGACGTCCCAGAGCACCTTCAGCAGCCCGGTCATGTACAGGGACACCGGCAGCAGCGACCAGGCCACCCCGCGCGTCCCCGCCGCAAGCCCGCGGCGTCGCCAGGCGAACCACGAGCCGATCAGTCCGAGCAGCGTCAAGCCTGCGCAGAGCGGCAGTAGCGTCGAAGCGTCGTAAGTAGGCACATGTCCAGGCTCGCACAGATGGCGCGCGAACCAAGAGGGGAAGAGCCCTGACGTACCCCTGAAACAGTGCTTTGCGCACCTGAAGGGAGAATACCGGCATGCAACCAGAGCGGCGGCTGGCCTTCACCGGGTTCGACAACGACGACGGGTCCGCCGATCCGGCGTTGGCGGCGGCGCTGGCGGCGGGGGACGACGGCGCGATGCTGGCCGCGCTCACCCGGGCCCGGCTGCTGGTCCCGGTGGTGGCGATGCTCGGCGACGTCGAGTACGACGAGAACGGGCTGGCGCACGACAAGACGTCCGACATGGCCGTCGTACTGCTCCAGGGGCAGGACGGGCGGAACGCACTGCTCGCGTTCACCAGCAGCGAGAGCCTGGCCCGCTGGGACCCGGCGGCCCGCCCGATGCCGCAGCACGCCAAGCTGGTCGCGACCGCGGCGATCCAGGAGGGCGCGGCCGCGATCGTGCTGGACGTCGCCGGCCCGGCCGCGGGCGTGATCGAGTCCGACGACGTACGGCGACTGGCCGCCGGCCTCCAGGTCGTACGCCTGGAAGACGGCGGCTACGCGTGGATCGAACCCTCACCCAACCGGTGAGCTGAGCGCGTCCATCGGCCTGGAGCGCATCGCGATCCGGCCGGTGATCGCGGTCGTCGGCAGCACCAGCAGCAGTACGACGGCCACCCAGGCGACCAGGATCCACACCGGCCCCGACGGGATCGGCCAGCCGCGGGTCGCGATCGCGATCGGGAACACCGTGAACGCGGCCGTCACCAGCCCCGCGACCAGCCCGAGCGCCGCGACCAGCAGTCCCTCCAGGCCGAGCATCCGGGACACCTCGCGCCGGGTCGACCCGGTCAGCCGCTGCAGCCCGAACTCGCGCCGCCGGTCGAGCACCGCGACCGCGATCGTGTTGATCGAGGCGATCGCCGTGTACGCCACCGCGATCGCGGCCAGCAGGTAGCCGATCCACGCGTCCACGCCGAGCCCGGTGTCGAGCCCGTCGGAGAGCGCGCTCCGGCCGCCGATCGACGTACCGGGCCACCTCGCCAGGTCGGCGCCGAGCGTGGCCTTCTTGTCGTTGGTCTTCAGGATCAGGTCGCTCGGCAGGCCGGTGGTGGTGTGGGCGGCGAGCAGTCGCGCGGGCAGCAGGAGGGATTCGTAGCCGGCCGGGCCTTCGGCGAGCGCGACCACCTTGAGCTTGACCAGGGCGTCGTCGCCGAGTCGTACGCCGATCTCCGAGCCGACGTCGACCTTCAGCTTCTTCGCGGTACCGGGCGGGATCGCGACCGTGTCGCCGGTCAGATCGTCGAGCGAACCCTTCGTCACCTTGTCCTTGTAGACCGGTCCGCTCAGGCCGAGCAGCGGCCAGGCGTCGCTGGTGTGCGAGGTGTCGTACGGCTCCTCGATCCAGCCCTTGCTGCGGACCAGCTCCGAGACCGTGGTGACGCCCGGCATCGTGCGGGCCGCCTCGGTGAGCGAGGCGGGGATACCGCCGGTGGTCGAGCTGATCACGACGTCGCCGTCCAGGATCTTCGTGGACGCGTCGACGGCCGCCTGCTGCTGGGTGGTCTGCGAGTAGATGTTGCCGATGGCAATCGCCGTGGCGATCGTGATCGGTACCAGGATCGCGCCGAACTGGACCGCGCGGACCCGCAGGTTGATCACCGCGAGGGTGCCGCTGGTGCCGCGCTTCTCGACCAGGCGGGTGATCCGCGGGACGAGGGCGCGCTGGATCACCAGTGGGGCGAGGACCGCGACCGCGATCGAGCCGGTCAGCCCCGCCGGGCCGCCGATCGCCGCGGCGTTGGCCGGACCCATGAACGGCGTGGACAGCGCGATCGCCACCGTGCCGCCCGCGAACACCAGGCCGACGATCAGCCGGACCCGCCCGAGCGCGACGTTCGGTACGGCGGCCTCGGCGAGTGCCTGGATCGGGCGGATCCGGGCCGCGCGGGCGGCAGCGATTCCGACCGTGATCCGGAGTACGGCGAAGGTCAGGACGGCGGCACCGGCGAACGGGAGCGGACCCTGGTCGAAGCGCAGCTGCGGCGGTACGACGCCGCCGTCGGCGAGCATCCCGAAGATCCAGGTGCCGGCGATCCGGCCGCAGAGCAGGCCGAGGACGAGACCGAGCACGCCGACCACCATGGTCTCGGCGATCACCATCTTGCCGACCTGCCGCGGGGTCGCACCGCTGGCCCGGAGCAGGGCGAGCTCACGCCGCCGCTGCCGGACCGAGAGCCCGATCGTGGCGGAGACGACCAGCGCCATCACCACGGCCACCATCCCGCCGAACACGCCGGACATGATGATCAGCGGCAGGCTGGTCGCGATCCCCGAGAACTCCGCGACGCCGCGCTCGTCGCCGGTGTACGCCTTCACTCCTGCCGGAAGCTCGAGCCGCTTCGCGAGCTCGCGGGCGGAGGTCCCGCCGGCCGGAAACACGCCGATCGCGTCCACTCCCGCCGGCACGTCGGCGTCGGCGAAGAAGACCGCCGGAAGGTCGACCTGCTGGTGCGCGGCCGCAGTACCCGCCAGCGTGTAAGTCTTCTGCTCGCCGGTGACCGTGATCGTCACGCGCTCACCCGGCTTGGTTGCCCCAGCCAACCGCTCGTCCAGCACAACCTCCCCACTCCGAGGGGCACGCCCGCTGCTCAGCCGGTACGGCGTGAGTTCAGCCGACCCCCATCCATGCCCAGCCAGCACACCCTCGCTGGAGGAGTTGGTGAGTACGGCGGGGAAGGAGCGGTCGGGTACTGCTTTTGCCACGCCTGGGGTGTGGAGGAGTTTGGTGACGAGGGAGGCGTCTACGCGGTGGCGTTCCGGGAAGGGGGCGGAGCCGCTGCCGTTCGGGGGGTGGTAGGCGGGGTCGCCGGTGACGACGACGGGGGCGGCGGCGAGGCGTTGGGGTGGGGCGTTCAGGCGGAGGCCGGTTTCGAGCAGGCCGCCGGCGGCGCTGAGCAGTGCTCCGCCGAGCAGGACCGCGACGAAGATCGCGAGGAACGCGGCGGTCCGGTACCGCAGGGTGGTGACGGCGAGGCGGAACATGAGTCGGATCTCCCTTGGAGTAAGTAGGGGAACGTCAGTTGGAGCTGTGGGCGCGGCGGGTGGTGCTGAGGTGGGCCAGTTCGGAGGCGACCGTTTCCGGGGTCGGGGCGGTCGACTCGGACACGATCCGGCCGTCGACCAGGAACACGACACGGTCGGCGTACGACGCGGCGACCGGGTCGTGGGTGACCATCACGATCGTCTGACCGAGGCCGCGGGACTGGTCGCGGAGCAGCGTCAGCACCTCGAGCGCGGTACTCGTGTCGAGCGCCCCGGTCGGCTCGTCCGCGAACGTGATCGCGGCGTGCCCGGCCAGTGCCCGGGCGATCGCGACCCGTTGCTGCTGACCGCCGGACAGCTCGCTCGGCCGGTGCCGGACGCGCTCGCCGAGCCCGACGCGCTGGATCACCTCGGTGACCCACGCGTCGTCCGGCCGCTTCCCGGCGAGCGTCATCGGGAGTACGACGTTCTGCCGCACGGTCAGTGCCGGCATCAGGTTGAACGACTGGAAGACGAACGCGACATGCTCGCGCCGCAGCTCGGTCAACGCGGTCTCGTCCAGCCCGTCGAGCGACTGCCCGGCGAGTTGCACGGACCCGGCCGTCGGCGTATCGAGCCCGGCCGCGCAGTGCAGCAGCGTGCTCTTGCCCGACCCGGACGGCCCCATCACCGCGGTGAACGTCCCGGCCTCGAACCCGTACGTCACACCGGCCAGCGCGTCGACCGCGCCTGGCCCGGTGCCGTACACCTTACGAACGTCGGTCAGCTGGACCGGGGCGCTCATGCCGCCACCAGCACATCGCTCTTGCGGTGGTACGACTCGTTGGTCCACCACAGCATCGCCACGATCGCGCCGAGACCGAGATCCGACCACAGCCACCACGGCCCGTCGAAGTGGCCGAACACCGCCAGCGCCAGCCACACCGCGAACTGGACGGCGCACGCGACCAGCCACACTCCGGTGACCGCCTGCAGCGCCTTAGTCAGCCCGCGCGGCGGGGCGGCGTTCGCGACGCCGGCCAGGATGTTCCGGAGCTCACCGCGAGTCCGGGCGGTAAGCACCCGGGCCTGCCGGTCGCTCGCCTGCGAGGGGGTGAGAACAGCCTGCCGTACGGCGCTGTCCAGCCGGGCGACGGCGGCGCTCCGGTCGGCGTCGGTGAGCGCGACCTGCTCCGGGGTCAGCAGGGCTTCGAGCACGTTGTTCATGGGAGTGATTCCTCTCAGCGGGTTCCGATGTGAAAAAGCGTAGGGGTTGAACAGTTTCTCCCGCGCGGTGCTCAGGACCCGTTTCGGGGTGGTGCTAGCACCCCTGTGCGGAGGCGCCCGGCGTACGACAGGATGGGAGGTATGACCGAGGACCGCGGGGAACTGCCGCCGGGGCTCGCCCTGTCCTGGGGTGTGCAGCCGGTGCAGCGCCGCGGGCCGAAGCCTGCCCTGACGATCGAGCGGATCGTGGCCACCGGCATCGAGTTCGGTGACCGGGACGGCTTCGAGGCGATCTCGCTGCAGCGGATCGCGGGCCGGCTCGGGGTCACCACGAACGCGATGTACCGCTACCTCCGGTCCAAGGAAGAGCTGATCGTGCTCGTCCACGACAAGGCGATCGGCCCGCCGCCGGAGCTCCCGGAGGGCTGGCGGCCGGCCGCGATCGCCTGGGTCGACGCCCAGGTCAAGCAGTACGCCGAACGCCCGTGGCTGCTCGACGTACCGATCCGCGGCGCGCCCTTCACGCCGAACGTGCTGCGCTGGGTCGAGGTGATGCTCGCCGCGCTCGACGTGACCGGGCTGAGTCAGCACGACAATCTCGGCTGCCTGATGCTGCTGGACGGCTGGGCGCGCAACTACGCCGGCCTCGCCCGGCAGCTCGGCAACCGCGACGGCACACCGGTGCAGGCCGAGCAGGTCGGCCGGTTCCTGGTGCCGCGGCTGATCGAGGGCGGCTACCCGACGGTGGCGTCGCTGTACCTGAACGCGGAGTACGAGGACGAGCTCGACGACGACCTGGAGTTCGGGCTGGCCAGGATCCTGGACGGGATCGAAGCGCTGATCGCGAAACGCTGAGGAAACAGCCCGCGGAGTTGGATCTCAGTGGTCATCGATCACGTGAGGAGCACTCCGTTGGCACAGCAGAGCAGCAGGCGTACGTTTCTCCGCCGGTCCGGCCTGGCCGTCACCCCGGCGGTCGTTGCCGGAGGCACCTGGGCGTTCCCGAGCGCGGCGCAGGAATCCGGCAAACCGGAGCTCGGCAAGTACCTCGACAAGCTGGCGGCCGACGACGCGTTCTCCGGCACGGTCCTTGTGCTCCGCAACGGTCGCCCGGTCGTCTCCCGCTCGATGGGGTACGCCGACCGGCAGCGGCGGATCCGCAACCGGGCCGACACGATCTTCTGCCTGGCCTCGGTGACGAAGATGTTCACCGGGATCGCCATCGGGCAGCTCGCGCAACGCGGTGCGCTGGCCCTGGAGGATCCGATCAGCAAGTACCTGAGCGGCTTCGCCGACGGGGACAAGATCACGATCCACCAGCTGCTCACGCACACCTCGGGTCTCGGCGACTACATGCAGCTCGACGGGTACTGGAAGGAGTCGGCCACCTGGACGACGCCGCAGCAGACGATGGACGGCATCCTGCGCTTCATCCGCACGGAGTCGCTCGCGTTCACGCCGGGCACCGCCGCGAAGTACAGCAACTCCGGCTTCCACGTCCTCGGCTGCATCGTCGCGAAGGTCGCGGGCCTGTCGTACTACGACTACGTCGCCCGGCACATCCTCCGCCCGGCCGGGATGACGTCGTCCGGCTTCCCGCTGCTCAACCACTGGAAGACCGACCCGAGGTACGCGCATCCGTATCCGACCGACCGGTCCGGCCAACGGTACGATGCGCTCACCACGGACGCGTACGGCCTGATCGGCACCCCGGCCGGCAACGCGTTCGCGAACGCGCTCGACCTGATGCGGTTCATCAACGCACTGAAGGACGGCAAGCTGCTCAGCCCGACGTACCGCGACGTCTTCGTGACGCCGAAGTATCCCGGCGGGACGTTGCCGGCCAAGCCGGGCCTGCCCGCGATCATCAACCACTTCGGGTACGGCGTGGACAGCTCGATCCTGAACGGCGAGCTGATCGCCGGCCACACCGGCGGCGCCCCGGGCGTCAGCACGAGCGCCGAGTGGTACCCGGAGCGCGGGTACACCGCCGTACATCTCGGCAACTACGACCCAGCCCCCGGCGCGAACGTCAACCAGGAACTGCGTCAGGTCCTCACAAGCTGATGCGGACCGGGCCGTCCGCGCGGGCCGCGACCCACTGCCGGTGGAACTCGCTGCCGGGGGCAACTTCCGCGCGCCGCTCCGGCTCGGCCCGGAGGTCCGCCGGCAGGGTCAGCGTGGTCACCGGCTCCTGCCGCGGTACGCCGTTCAGCCGGACGTCGGCGATCACCTCCGCGAACGCCTGCGCCGCGGGCTTGCGTTCGTGGTCGACGGTGAACAACCCGAGGTCGTACTCGCGGTCCGGGAAGTCGAGCAACCGCCGGTCGATGTCGTGCGACGACCACCAGGTCACGCCGTACAGCGCCGGATTCGTCAGCACGCCCGCGACCGTACGCCGGGTGAACTCGGCCTGCAGATCGACCGGGATGTCCGGCCCCGGTACGCCGACCTCCTGCAGCCAGACGGGCCGCTCCGGCGCGAGCGACCGGGCGAGCTCGATCAGGTAATCGGCGTGCGTGAGGGTGGCCGGCCCGAGCGGACCGTCCACTCGTGAGACCCCATTGAACACCCACGAGTGCACGGTCGTCAGGTCACCCAGATCGACGGCGTCGCCCGGGTGGAACGGGTGGTCGCCCGCGTACCAGGCGTCGTCGAAGACCGAGTGCAGGCCGAGGATGTTCGGCGCCGCCTTCTTCAGCGTGATCAGCAGGTCCTGCGCCCACGCGGTCGACGTCTCCGGGGTGGTGGAGCTGTCCGGCCAGAGGTTGTTGACCTCGTTCCCGAGCGTGATCGCGAAGACGTTCGGCCGGCTCGCGACCGCCCGCGCCACCGCATCGACGTACGCCGTGAGGCCGTCGCGGACCGTCGCGTCCTCGAACAGGCTGCTCTTGTGCCAGGTCAGCACCCACGACGGCAGGAAGTCGAAGCTCGACAGGTGGCCCTGGATCAGGTCGACCGCGACGGTCAGCCCGTGCTCCGCGGCGGCGTCGATCGTGTCCAGCAGGTCGGCGATCGCGCGCTCGCGGATGATCGCCCGGTTCGGCTGGATCCACGGCCAGACCGGGAACACCCGGACGTGGTCGAGACCCATCCCGGCCAGGTCGGCGAAGTCCCGCCGGACCGCGTCCGCGTCGTAGTCGAGCCAGCTGTAGAACCACCCCGCCGACGGAACGTAGTTCGCCCCGAACCGGGGCGTGGTGGTCTGCAGAGCCATGCCGAGGATGCTAAATCGGTTTAGGCCGATGGCGCAAACATCAGCCCGGCGGAGCCGTCGACTCGCGGACCGTGAGCACCGGATCGGCGGTCCGGCGGTTGACCACGGTCGCCGGGTCGGCGATCGTGTCGAGCAGCACCTCGGCGGCCTGCAGGCCGAAGTCGAAGGTGTCGCGGGACAGCGCGGTCAGCGCCGGGTGCATCAGCTGGGTCAGGATCGAGTCGTCGAACGCGATGATCGACAGCTCGCCGGGCACCGAGACGCCCATCTCCATCGCCACCCCGAGCCCGGCGACCGCCATCACGTCGCTGTCGTAGACGATCGCGGTCGGCCGGTTCGGCTGGGAGAGCAGCTTGCGGGTGATCGCCGCGCCCTCCGCGTCGCTGAAGTCGGTGGTCAGCGACGGCGCGTCGAGCAGCCCGAGCCGCGGTGCCGCGTCCCGGACCGCGCGGATCCGGCGCTGCGTGTGCTGGAAGTTCGGCGTACCGGCGACGTGCGCGATCCGGCGGTGGCCGAGCGCGGCCAGGTACTCGACGATCGCCAGCATCGCGTCCCGGTCGTCGGCCCAGACCGAGGCCAGCGCACCCTTGCCGCCGCGGCCGCCGATCACCACGGCGGGCAGCTCGAGCGCCTTGAGCTCGTCGATCCGCGGGTCCTTCACGGTCAGGTCGACCAGGATCACGCCGTCCACCCGGTGCTCCGACGCCCACCGCCGGTACACCTCGATCTCGGCCGCGGTGTCCTCGACGATCAGCAGCTGCAGCGAGATCGACTCCGCGGACAGCCCGGACTGCACGCCGGACAGCAGGTGCGCGAAGAACGGCTCGACGCCCAGCGTCCGGGCCGGCCGCGCGATCACCATGCCGACCGAGTCCACCCTGGACGCGCCGAGCGCCCGGGCGGCGCTGTGCGGCCGCCAGCTCATCTGCTCGGCGATCTTCAGGATCCGTTCCCGGGTCGCGTCGCTGACCCCGGGTCGCCCGTTCAGCGCGAACGACACCGCGCCCTTCGACACCCCGGCCCTGGTCGCGATGTCCGCGATCGTCGGTCTCGCCATCGTGGTACCTCCTGCCCTTGACAGCGGATTCTACGATGTGGATAGTTCGGGAGCTATACCGGTTTATCAAATCCAGGAGATCCCATGCGTAGACGCCGTCCGGCGCTGGTGGCACTTCTTGCCGCCGCCGCCGTCACCCTCGCCGGCTGCGGCCTCGGTTCCGAGGACTCGGGCAGCAGCAGCGGCGGCGGCGCCAAGCCGACCGTGGACGCGAACGCCAAGGTGACCGGCGAGGTCAGCTTCCAGACCTGGGCGCTGAAGCCCAAGTTCACGTCGTACGTCGAGGGCGTGATCAAGGCCTTCGAGGCGAAGTACCCCGGGACCCACGTGACCTGGCTGGACCAGCCGGGCGACGGCTACGACAAGAAGGTGCTGAGCCAGGCGTCGGCCGGCCAGCTCCCCGACGTGACCAACCTGCCGCCGGACTTCGCGCTCTCGCTGGCCAAGCAGAACATGCTGCTCGACGTCGCCGCCGCGGACCCGAAGATCAAGGACGAGTACGTCGAGGGCGGCGTCCAGGCGTACGAGTACCAGGGCATGGACGGCACCTTCGGGTACCCGTGGTACCTGAACACCGACATCGACTACTGGAACGCGACCAAGTTCGCCGCGGCCGGGCTGGACGTGAAGAACCCGCCGAAGACCTTCGACGAGCTGCTCGCGGCCGCGAAGACGATGCACGACAAGACCGGCGGCAAGGAATACCTGATGAGCCGGCTGCCCGGCATCGGCGACTTCACCAACGCCGGCATCAAGATCCTGTCCGACGACGGCAAGAAGTTCGTCTTCAACACCCCCGAGGCGGCCGCGCTGCTGGACAAGTACCGCGACGCCTACAAGGCCGGGTACATGCCGCGCGACATCCTGACCAACGAGTACCTGGGCAACTCCAAGCTCTTCACCCAGGGCAAGGTCGCCTGGACCACCGGTGGCGGCAACGCGATCCAGGACTTCATGAAGGACAACCCGTCACTGAAGGGCAAGGTCGTCCCGTCGCCCGCGCTGGACACCCCGCCGCTGTACGTGCAGGGGCTGTCGGTCTCGGCGAAGACCAAGAACCAGGCCGCCGCGATCGCGCTCGCCCGGTTCGTCACGAACGCCGAGAACCAGGCCGCGTTCGCGAAGATCGTGAACATCTTCCCGTCCACCAAGGCCTCGGCCGAGGACCCGTACTTCTCGAAGTCCGACGGTACGCCGGAGAGTGACGCCAAGGTGCTCGCGTTCCAGTCGCTGGCCAAGGCGAAGAACCTGCAGCCGCCGGTGATCAGTGGCGCCACCAACGACTTCATCGGGCAGCAGATCTCGCTGGCGATATCCGGCAAGATCTCCTCGAAGGCAGCCCTCGACGCCGCGGTGGCGAAGGCCAACCAGCTGCTCACCTCCTGATGCGTTACAACCGGTGGTTCACCCCGTGGGTGCTGGTGATTCCGGCACTCACGTGGTTGCTGGTGTTCAACCTGTGGCCGTCGATCAACACCGTGATCCTGTCGTTCACGAACGCCAAGCCGATCGGCGGCGGCCACTTCGTCGGGCTGAAGAACTTCGAGACCCTGCTGCACGACGAGCAGCTGCGCTGGGCGTTGCTGAACAGCGTGATCTACATGGTGGTCTGCCTGCCGTTCCTCACGGTCCTGCCGCTGCTGCTCGCCGTACTGGTCGAGAAGAAGCTGCCCGGCATCACGTTCTTCCGTACGGCGTTCTACACGCCGGTGGTGGCGTCCGTGGTCGTGGTCGCGCTGATCTGGCAGTGGATCCTCGACGACCGCGGCCTGGTGAACGGGCTGGCCGAGAAGCTCGGGTTCATCTCCGGGCCGTTGCCGTTCCTGTCCGACCAGTGGCTGTTGTTGCTGAGCGCCATCAGCCTGACGATCTGGAAGGGGCTCGGGTACTACATGATCATCTACCTGGCCGCCCTCGGGAACGTCGGGCGTGAGCTGCACGAGGCGGCCGCGGTCGACGGCGCCTCGCCGCTGCGCCGGTTCGTGCACGTGACGATTCCGGGCGTTCGGGGAACGATGATCCTGATCTCGATCCTGATCTCGGTGTCCGCGCTGCGGGTGTTCTCGGAGCTGTTCATCCTGAGCGGCGGCAAGGGCGGCCCGGGCGGCCGGGACAACTCGGTCGTGATGCTGATCCAGCAGTACAGCCAGGGCTTCGAGGGCAACCTCGGGTACGCGTCGGCGCTGTCGATCGTGCTGTTCTTCGTCACCGTCGTACCGATGCTGGTACTGGCGCGTCTCAACCGCCGGGGAGCCGAAGCATGACGGCCGTGACCGAACGACCCGTCTCGACGCCGGCGGCCGCGCCTTCGGGGAAGCGGAGCCGTTCGTTCGGGTTCAACACGGTGTCGCCGCGGGAGAAGGTCGCGCGGTACGTGCTGCTCGTGTTCGTACTGCTGATCACGATCGGGCCGTTCCTGTGGCAGCTGTCGACGTCGCTGAAGGGGTCCGGCGAGGACATCTACACCCGGATCCCGCGGCTGCTCCCGGCGCAGCCGACGTTCGCGCACTACAAGGAGGTCACCGACACCATCCCGGTGCTGGACTACGCGCGGAACTCGCTCGTGGTCGCCGTACTGGTTGTCGGCGGCAACATCATCGGCGCGTCGCTGGCCGGGTTCGCGATCTCCCGGCTGCAGTTCCGCGGCCGCAAGATCGTGCTCGGGCTGTTCCTCGCCACGCTGGTGCTGCCGGGCGAGGTCACGATCATCTCGCAGTATGTGACGGTCCGGGAGTTCGGGCTGGCGAACACGCTGGTGGGCGTCGCGCTGCCCGGCATGATCGGCGCGCTGAACGTGCTGCTGATGTACAACGCGTTCCGCGCGTTGCCGCTGGAGGTCGATCAGGCCGCGATCGTCGACGGGGCGAACGCGTGGCAGCGGTTCGTGTACATCGGCCTGCCGTCGGTGCGCGGGACCATCAGCGTGATCGCGATCTTCGCGTTCATCGGCGCCTGGGACGACTTCCTCTGGCCGCTGATCGTGCTGACGGACCCGAACAAGTACACGCTGACCGTCGGCCTGCAGTACCTGTCCGGCACCTTCAGCAACAACCCGCGGCTGATCGCGGCCGGCACGATGATCGCGTTCATCCCGATCGTGATCGTCTTCGCCACCCTGCAACGCTTCTTCTTCAAGGGCGTCGAAGAAGGCGCCGTCAAGGGCTGAACGCGGATCGGCTCCGACCCCTGCAGTGGTCGGAGCCGATCGACGCGAACTACTTGACCAGCACGATCGAGTTGATCGGCGTCATGTTGTACGGGTCGGACGCTCCGGTCCAGCGGACGACGGCGGAGCAGCGCCCGCCCCCGGCGTCGTAGCAGACCTTGTATCCCGCGCCACCGGTCTGGTTGTTGACCAGGATCTTGTTGCCGATCACGTTCGACAGGTTGTGCGCGCCGTAGCTGTAGAAGATGTTCTTGCTGTAGATGGTGCCGTTGAGCTCACGGATGCAGACGGCCCCCGACGGACAGGCCGTCGCCGTACCCGCGGTGCTGGTCGTCGCGGCATTCGCGGTCGGTGCCATTGCCAGGCCCGTGCCCAGCGCGGCGGCCGCGATCCCAGCGGCGGTCATCGCAAACTTTCGCATCGTGTCATCCCCTCCGAGTGGTGACCTCCGGTGTGGAGGCCTACGTCGAAGGTAGGAGAGATTCGGGGCCCTGTGGGGCGTTCCGGGACCTTTTCGGCCTGAGCCGAAATGCATTGTTCAGGTCAGTCGGCCGACGGTGAAATCGAGCCAGAGCGAGACGTCGGCCGCGGTGTGGTGGCGGATCGACCAGTCGACCTGGCGGAGAGTCATGTGCGCCCAGTAGAGGCGGAGCACCTCGGGTTCGAGGACGCGCTCGAGCAATTCGTCGAACCACGTGAGGTCCTCGTCCGCCAGCCGTACGTGGGCGTCGAAGCGTAGCGTGACCAGGCCGAAGTGCCGGTCGCCGCGGCCGATGCCGTCCCAGTCGACGATGCCGGTGATGGTGCCGGCGCCGTCGACCAGCACGTTGCCGCTGTGGAAGTCCAGGTGCACCAGGTCGTCGCCGGTCATCTCGCTCGGTTCGGCGCGGCCGACCTCGTGGATCCGGCCGAGCAGCCTGCGGGTGCGTGGGTCGTACCGTTCGAGCGACTCGTGCAGGCAGAAGCCTGGGCCGCTCTCCAGTAGGTACATCGACGGCACCGGCAGGTCGGGCGCAAGCCCGGCGAACCGGTCCGCCAGCGCGATCATTGCCTCGAGCAACGTCTGGTCGAGCTTCTCCGGCGCCCGCCCCGGCAGCCGCTCCTGTACGACCCCGTCGCCCGCGAGCAGCTGATACCGCGGCACCGGCAACCCCACGGCCCGCGCCTTGTCGAGCGCCGACGCCGTACGCCGCAACTCGTCGACGCCACCGGACGCCCGCGTCAGTACGCCGTCCCGCCCGTCCGGCCAGCGCACGAACGCCGCCCCGACCTGCCCGCCGGCCGCCTGCCCGACGAACTCCAGGCCGGCGCCGGTGGTGTGGTTCACCTCGTCCAGCAGTTGCCGGGCGTCGAGCTTCGGGACCGGGGGCGGCAGCTCACTCATGTACCTGACCGTAGCGGCCGGCGGCGGATCGGCCGACCGGATATCGCGAACTTGTTCGTAACGAACATGTTCGTTATCGTGAAGTGGTGACCGAGGAACCGAGGAGCAGACGAGAGCGGCCGGCCAAGGCGGCGTTGTCGCGGCGGGCGATCGTTGCGGCGGCGGTCGAGGTGATGCGGGCCGAGGGAATGGACCGCGTGACGATGCGGCGGCTGGCGAAGGAGCTGGATACCGGTCCGGCGTCGCTGTACGTGTACTTCCGGAATACGGCGCTCCTGCACGGCGCGGTGCTCGACGACCTGCTCGCGGCGGTGGATCTGTCCGCGGTGACAGCCGCGGGTGGTTGGCGAGAGCGGATTGCGGCGGTGCTCTCGTCGTATACCCGGGTGCTGTTCGAGTACCCGAGCCTTGCGCAGTCGGCCGTGGCGGCGCGGCCGGCGGGGGAGAACTACTTGCGGCTGGTCGAGGGTCTACTGGCGTTGCTGGACGAGGGCGGTGTGCCGCCGGCGCAGGCTGCGTGGGGCGTGGATCTGCTGCTGCAGTTGGCCACCGCCACGGCTGCGGAGCATGCGGGTGGTGACGATCCGGAGGCGTGGGGTGCGGCGCGGGCGGCGCTGCTCGCGGTGCGGGCGGAGACGTATCCGCGGATCGCCGCGCTCGGCGAGGACCTGTTCAGCGGGCCGGGCGAGCAGCGGCTGGCGTGGGGGATCGACGTACTGATCAACGGGGTGCTCGGCACTCCACGGACGGGAGGTGAGTCGGCATGATCGCGATCATCGGTGCCGGGCTCGGCGGACTGATGCTGGCCCGGATTCTGCACGTCAACGGTGTCGAGGCCGTTGTCTACGAGGCGGACGCGTCGCCGGCGGCACGGACGCAGGGCGGCATGCTCGACATCCACGAGGACTCGGGCCAGGTGGCGCTGCGCGCGGCCGGGCTGTACGACGACTTCCTTCCGCTCGTGCTGCCCGGCGGCGAGGCCATGAAGGTGTACGACAAGCACGCCGTACTGCGGCATGCGGACGACGGCGGCAACGGCCGGCCCGAAGTCCACCGGAAGGCGCTGCGGGACCTGCTGATCAACAGCCTGCCCGCCGGGATGATCCGCTGGAACTCGAAGATCGACGGGCAACTGCCGGACGCGGACGTGGTCGTCGGGGCGGATGGCGCGTGGTCGAAGGTGCGGTCGCTGGTGTCGGACGCGGTCCCGCGGTACGCCGGGATCTCGTTCGCGGAGCTGGACCTGATCGATCCCGACGTACGGCATCCCGAGAGCGCGGAACTGGTCGGGGGCGGGGCGATGTTCGCGCTGTCCGACGGGCGCGGGCTGCTCGCGCACCGGGAGCCCGATCGGCTGCATGTGTACGCCGCCTACCGGGCGACCGAGTACGCGCCGATCACCGAGGCGGCGCTGGAGGACATGTTCGCCGGGTGGGACGACGCGTTGCTCCGGCTGATCCGCGACGCCGACGGCGAGCTGATCCCGCGGCCGATCCACGCGCTGCCGATCGGGCATCAGTGGAAGCCGGCACCCGGCGTCACGCTGCTCGGCGATGCGGCGCACCTGATGTCGCCGTTCGCCGGCGAGGGCGCCAACCTCGCGCTGCAGGACGCTGCCGAACTGGCTGCCGCCCTGATCGCCGGCGAGCCGCTCGCGACCTACGAGTCCGCGATGTTCGCCCGCGCCGAGCAGTCCGCGCTCGAATCGGCACAGAACCTCGAGATCTGCTTCGCGGCCGATGCCCCGACCGGTCTGGTGAATTTCTTCCGCGGTCTCTAGGGCGTGTCTCCTAATCCCCCGCCTACTGCGGGGGATTAGGAGACACGCCCTAGCTGCGCGGTCAATCAAGTTTGCGCCGTAGATACCGGGTATGCATACTCAGTATCCATGGAGAACGAGCAGGGGTTGGTGGTGCGCGACCTGACCCGGATTCACGGGGACGGCGCGCAGGCGGTGCACGCGTTGCGGGGTGTGGAGCTGGCGGTCCGGCCGGGGGAGCTGGTCGCGGTGATGGGGCCGTCGGGGTCGGGCAAGTCGACGCTGCTGACCTGCGCCGGCGGGCTCGACCGGCCGACGAGCGGGCAGGTGCTGGTCGACGGCACCGATCTGACCGCGCTGGGTGCGACCGCGGTCGCGGCGGTCCGCCGGCGGCTGATCGGGTACGTGTTCCAGGACTTCAACCTGATCCCCGCGCTGACCGCGGCCGAGAACGTCGCGCTCCCGCTGGAGCTGGACGGCGTCCGGACCCGGACCGCCCGCAAGCAGGCGCGGACCGCGCTGGCCGAGGTGGACATCGAGGACCTCGCGGACCGCTTCCCGGACGACATGTCCGGCGGCCAGCGGCAGCGGGTCGCGATCGCCCGCGCCATCGTCGGCGAACGTCGCCTGCTGCTGGCTGATGAGCCGACCGGCGCGCTCGACTCCACCACCGGGGAAGCAGTCCTCAAGTTGCTGCGCGACCGCTGTGACCAGCACGGCATCGCCGGAGTGCTCGTCACCCACGACGCACGGCACGCGGCCTGGGCGGACCGGGTCGTCTACCTGCGCGACGGTCGCGTCGACGGTCAGACGGACGCCCTGCTGGATGCGGACGTGCTGCTGTGAAGCTTCTGAACGACTGGGTGCTCGCGTTGCGCCTGGCCCGCCGTACGGCGCGGCGCACGCTGGGACGGACCCTGCTGATCGCAGCTCTTGTTGGGCTGCCTGTGCTCGCCGGTAGCTGGTTCAGCGTCGTACACCGCGCTACGCATCCCACGGGCGAGCTGTTGGCGCTAACTGTCCTCGGGTCGGCCGACGCGCAGCTGACGGTGCCGTCGGCACGCACCGACGTACGCCGAGCGCTCCCGAGCGGTTCGCAGTACGCCCGGGCGAAGTCCATGACCAGTGACATCGAGCTACGGGGCAGCGGGGCCGCCCTGAACGTCGGACTCGTCACGGGCGACTTCACGAACGCCTTGCTCGCCGGCACGTTCCGCTTGGACCAGGGGCGGATGCCTACGAAGTCCAGTGAGGTTGCGGTTTCTCCGGCGCTGGCCGAGCACCTGGGCCTCCGGCCGGGCAGTGCGATGACGGCTGCGAACGGTACGGCGTACCAAGTTGTGGGCGTTGCTCGCACGCTTGACTTCCCTAAGGCGCGACAGGTGTTCGCCCTGCCGGCAGTGGGCGACCCTGACTCGCAAGCGCAGTACCTGGTCGACCTCCCGAACGGGGTGGACACCGGGGCGCTGGCTGACCAGCTCAGTAAGCAGGGGATGACCCTTGAGACCAGGGCCGCCGTCATCGACCCGCCGGCGACACCACGCGGCCCTGTCGGTGGTGCGGCGGCGCGGGTGCTCATCGTCGGTTTCGGCGTACTGGAGCTCGTCCTGCTCGCGGGGACCGCGTTCGCGGTCGTAGCGCGCCGGCAGACCCGGGAGCTCGGTCTTGTCACCGCCGTCGGTGGTACGGCGGCCGACGTACGACGGGTCGTGCTGGCGCAGGGTCTGTACGCCGGACTACTCGGCGCGGGCGGTGGGCTCGTGATCGGCGTGGTGACCGCGCTGCTCGGGAAATCCTGGTGGGAGGACGCGACCTCGACGCTGATCGCCGGCTGGCAGATCCCGTGGCTGCAGCTGCTCGGCGTCGTCGCCGTCGGACTGGTCGCAGGGCTCGCGGCGGCGCTCGTACCGGCGATCGGCGCGGCGCGGCGACCACCGTTGGCTGCCCTGGCCGGGCGGTTCGCCGCAGTCGTGGGAGCTGTCCGGCTCCGCCGCGTCGCCCTCGTCCTGGTCGGCGCCGGGCTCGTTCTGTCCGTGATCGGCAACATCCAGCTGGCGTCCGCGCTCGACACCGCCCGGCAGGAACGCGCCGCGGCCGACCCTGCCCAGATCTCCCGGGTCGCCTCGGCCTCGCCGACCCTTCCGGTCGCGATCGTCGTCGCGGGCATCACGCTCGTCGTCGCCGGGCTGGTCTGGATGCTGCCCGCCCTGGTCGGCAAGGTCGCCGGGCGTTTCGGCAACCTGCCGTTGAGCATCCGGCTCGCGCTCCGGGACGCGTCCCGGCATCGTCACCGCACCGGCCCGGTCACCGCGGCGATCATGATCGCGGTCGCCGGTACGACGGCGCTCGCGTTCGCGGTGGTGAACCAGTCGGCGGCCAAGGCGCAGAACTACGAGCCGGCCGGGCGGATCAGGGACGCGGTCCTGCAGTTCGACGGCGACGTCCCGTACTCGGCGCAGCTCGTCGACCGGGTCCAGAGCCTGCTGCCGGTGGAGCACCGGTACGAGCTCGGCACCGTCGTACTGAACGGCACGAAGGCGACCGACGGGTACGTCGCGAACGGCAGCGTCTACTCGAGCGGCTACTCGCTGACGGCGGTCGACCCGGCGTACGTGGCGCGCTTCCTGGACTGGGGGCGGCGGGCTGCGGCGGCGCTTCGGCAGGGGAAGGTCGTCGTACCGCTGGCGGCCATGGCGCACGACGGCACGGTGAAGCTCGCGCGGGGGGACGACATCGACGGTCGCCGGACGTTCCCGTATCCGGCTGCGGTCGTGACGTCGCCGCCGCGGGTGGGGGTGCTGCCACGGTCGGCCCTGATCAGTGCTGATGCGGCCCGGCGGATCGGGACGGCGTCGGTCGACGAGGTCCACTTCAGCCTGCGGGAGGAGCCGAGTGCGGCGCAGTTGGCGGCTGTGGCGAGGCTGCTGGGACATGAGGACGTGTTGAAGGTTGAGCACGGCTACCAGAGCCCTGTGCGTAAGGCGTCGATCGGGCTGCTGCTGGCGGGGCTGGCCGCGACTCTGCTCGGTGTTGCGATGTCCGTCGCGCTGTCGATGTCAGAGGGACGTGCGGACTTTGCGACACTCGCGGCTGTCGGTGCACCGCCTCGGCTGCGGCGCGGGCTCGCGGCTGCTCAGGGTTGGTTCCTAGGGCAGCTTGGTTGTCTGCTTGGCGTCGCGGTCGGTGCGCTGTATGGGTTCACTGCGCACACGGTTGTCGGTTCACCGACCGTGGTGGTGCCGTGGGCTGTGATCGCGGGTGTTGCCGTGCTGGTGCCGTTGTTCGCTGCTGCGGTGCCGTATGCGCTGACGCGGTCGCGGTTGGAGCTGGTGCGTCGTGCCGACTGAGCAGAAGCTGGGCCGGCGTGGCTGGACGGTTCGGGTGGTCGTCGCCGTGGTCGGGATCGTGCTGCTGGTGCACGGTTCGGTGCGGGGGAGCGACGACCTGTGGCCGTTCGGGCCGATGTCGCAGTACGCGATGGTGGTCGCCGACGACGAGTCGATCGTGTTCACCCGGATCAGCGCGGTCACCGACGCCGGTACGACGGTCGACGTACCGCTGAACATCGAAGGCGCCGGGGTGGCCCGCGCCGAGATCGAGGCCCGCGCGGAGGAGATCGTGAAGAACCCGGCGCTGCTCCAGCAGGTGGCCGACGGGTGGGCGCGCAAGCATCCGGACAAGCCGCAGTACGTGACGTTGTTGCTGATCCAGGACACCACCCAACTGGTGCGCGGCCGCGTCGACGGCCCGCCGGCCCCGCGCATTCTCACCACCTGGAAGGTGCACCGATGAGCTGGTTCACGCCGCCGATCGCCCTCGGGCGGATCGCCTGGCTGCGGACGGTGCTGTACCTGTTCGTGATCCTCGACATGCACGCGTTCGTTCGGGACACGCTGCTGAAGGGCGAGCATCCCGGGCTGTACCAACCGCTGTTCCTCGCCCGGCTGTTCGACCTCCCGAAGCCGACCGTCGCGAACACGACCACGTTGTACTTCGTCCTGATCGCGGCCTGCCTCGTCGGCGCGACCAACTACTTCCCGCGGGTGGCCGGCTGGATCGTGGCGCCCGCGTTCACGTGGTGGGTGCTGATCGGGATGAGTGACGGCAAGGTCGACCACGACCACCTCGCGCTGGTGATCGCGTTGTGGGTGCTGCCGACGGTCGGCCGGGCGACGTACGGCGATCGGACCCCGTCGGAGGCGGCCGGGTGGGTGGTTCGGTGCATCCAGCTCTGCGTGATCGCGACGTACTTCCTGTCGGCGGTCGCGAAGCTCCGGAGCGGGCACTGGACGCTCGCGTGGCCGAGCAGCGCCGTACTGACCTGGGCGATCGTCCGGCGGCCGCATGCGGTCGGGGAGTTCTTGCTGCAGTACCCGTGGACGCTGCACCTGATGCAGTGGGTCGGGATCGTCGCGGAGTTCTGCTCACCGGTGATCCTGTGGCTGAAGGGGCGGTGGCAGCTGTTCGGAGCCCTGTTCTTCCTCGGGTTCCATGCGGCCACCACCGCGATCCTGCTGATCCACTTCCTGCCGACGGTGGTCTGCTGGCTGGCGTTCGCACCGTTGGAGCGGATCCGGGTCCCGCAATTGCGTAAGCGTTACTTGGCGGCGGCGGGGTAGACGGCGCCGGTGTACTTCTCGCCGGGTCCCTGGCCCGGCTCGTCCTGGATCGAGCTGGCCTCCCGGAACGCCAGCTGCAGCGAGCGCAGCCCGTCCCGCAGCGGCGCGGCGTGGTGGTGCCCGAGGGACGGGCCGGCCGCGTCCATCAGGCCGGCCAGCGAGTCGATCAGCGACCGCGCCTCGTCGAGGTCCTTGTGCTCCGGCAGGTCGGCGGCCAGGCCGAGGTTCACGGCGGCGGCGCTCATCAGGTGCAGCGCGGCGGTGGAGATGATCTCCACGGCGGGCACCTCCGCGATGTCGCGGGAAGCGGTCGCGAGCGGGTCGGGCTGCGGAGTGGCATCTGCGTCGGTCATGCTGCTACTCTTACACGGCGACCGACCTGGTCCGTTGGTGCCCCCTGAGTGGAATAGTCGGGGAGCGTCGACGGTTCAAGTCTAAGCGGAGGGCCACCTCCCACCCAGTCGATGAACAGTCGGCGGGTCCCGGTCAACGTACGGCGTACTTTCCCTTCACCGGGACGGGACGTCGTACCGCTGGGAATTGGGCCTTCGTGTGATCGCACGAGGGCCTTCGTGTTTTTCAGGAGGCTCACCGATCACGAGGTGGCACCCAGTACGAGTTCAACCCAGGAGGACCCATCACCACTGATTTGCGCGTCAACGAGCGCATCCGCGTTCCCGAGGTGCGGCTGGTCGGACCGAACGGTGAGCAGGTAGGCATCGTCCGGATCGAAGACGCACTTCGGCTGGCCCAGGAAGCCGATCTCGACCTGGTCGAGGTCGCTGCGACCGCCCGGCCTCCGGTCTGCAAGTTGATGGATTTCGGCAAGTACAAGTACGAGACCGCGCAGAAGGCGCGCGAGTCCCGCCGGAACCAGACCAACACCATCATCAAAGAGATGAAGCTGCGGCCGAAGATCGACCCGCACGACTACGAGACCAAGAAGGGTCACGTGGTGCGGTTCCTGAAGGCCGGGGACAAGGTCAAGATCACCATCATGTTCCGCGGACGTGAGCAGTCCCGGCCCGAGCTCGGGTTCCGGTTGCTGCAGCGGCTGGCCGAGGACGTGAGCGAGCTCGGCTTCGTCGAGTCCTCGCCGCGCCAGGACGGCCGGAACATGATCATGGTGCTCGGACCGCACAAGAAGAAGTCCGAGGCGCGCGTGGACGTGGAAGCCGAGAAGGCGCAGCGGAAGGCCGAGCGGGAAGCCGACGAGGAAGCGGAGCGCAAGGAACGCGCCGAGCAGGCTCAGGCTCACGAGGCCGAGCGCGCCGCCGGCGCCACCAAGAAGCCGAAGGGTCCGGCCGACAACCTCGACCCGGAGTGACGGACCGCTCCGGCCGCCGAGGTGGCCGGAGCCCGTCGTACCGATCGAGTCAACGAGAAGAAACTCAGGAGCAGAACAGCCATGCCGAAGATGAAGACCCACTCGGGGATGAAGAAGCGGGTCCGGGTCACCGGGTCGGGCAAGATCCGTCGTGAGCAGACGGGTGTCCGCCACCTCGCCGAGGCGAAGTCCTCGAAGCGCAAGCGCCGGCTGTCCGGCACCGTCGAGGTCGCCCCGTCGTACGTGAAGAAGGCCAAGAAGCTTCTCGGCATCTGAGCCCCCCACCCGAACATCCCCCGCTGTGGGCCTTGCGGTCCGTGGCGCAGAAATACAAGGAGTAACACCTCATGGCACGCGTGAAGCGGGCAGTCAACGCCCACAAGAAGCGCCGGGTCGTACTCGAGCAGGCCAGCGGCTACCGCGGCCAGCGCTCGCGGCTGTACCGCAAGGCCAAGGAGCAGGTCACCCACTCGCTCGTCTACGCCTACCGTGACCGCAAGGCGCGCAAGGGCGACTTCCGCAAGCTGTGGATCCAGCGCATCAACGCCGCGGTCCGCGCCGAGGACCTGACCTACAACCGCTTCATCCAGGGCCTGCGGCTGGCCGAGGTCGAGGTGGACCGCAAGATCCTCGCCGACCTGGCTGTCAACGACCCGGCCGCGTTCTCCGCGCTCGTGCAGGTGGCCAAGGCCGCCCTGCCGGCGGACGTGAACGCGCCGAAGTCCGACGCCGCAGCCTGAGCAACACCCGTACTCCACAAGTGGCGAGCCCTGGTCTGCTGACCGCGCAATCAGCGCGGATCAAGCAGGCTCGGCGGCTCGCCACTCGTGCGTTCCGGCGCAAGGCCGGCCGGTTCCTGGTCGAGGGACCGCAGGCCGTCCGGGAGGCGCTCGAGCACCGCGAACTGGTCGTCGAGGTGTACGCCGAGCCCGCCGTAGCGACCCGGCACCGTGACCTGCGCGACCTGGCCACGGCCGCCGGGGTTCCGTGGTTCGAGGTGGACCGGGCCGCGATCGAGGCGCTGAGCGAGACCGTCACGTCGCAGGGCGTGGTCGCGGTCTGCTCGCTGGTCACGGTCCCGCTCGGCCCACCGGGCCAGCTGATCGCGGCCGGGGTCCAGGTCCGCGATCCCGGCAACGTCGGCACGCTGATCCGTACGGCGGACGCCGCCGGCGCGGATGCCGTCGTACTGTCGGCGGAGTCCGTCGACCCCCACAACCCGAAAGCGGTCCGGGCCAGCGTCGGCAGCATCTTCCACGTCCCGATCAGCACCGACGTCGACATCGTGGACGCCGTCCGGGCGTGGCGCGAGCAGGGGCTGCAGGTTCTGGCTGCGGACGGGTACGGCGCGACCGATCTGGATACGTGCATCGACGACGGGACGCTCGCGAAACCGACCGTGTGGCTGTTCGGCAACGAGGCGCACGGCCTGCCGGACGGCATCAACGCCGTCGTGAACCACTCGGTGAAGGTGCCGATCTACGGCCGCGCCGAATCGCTCAACCTGGCCACCGCCGCGGCGATCTGCCTGTACGCCTCCGCCCGGGCGCAACGGCGATGATCTTCGACCTGCCGGGCAGGTTCTGGCGCGGGAACCTGCACACCCACTCGAACCGGTCCGACGGGTACCTGTCGCCCGCCGAGACCGCGGACGTCTACCGCACCGCCGGCTACGACTTCGTGTCGATCACCGACCACTTCCGGCCGGAGTACGACTACCCGGTCACCGACACCCGCGACCTGCGCACGGCCGACTTCACCACGCTGATCGGCGCCGAACTCCACGCTCCCAGGACCGAAGCCGGCCAGTCCTGGCACATCGTTGCGGCAGGCCTCCCACTCGACTTCCCGCCTCCAACCGGTGGCGAAACCGGTCCTGAGCTGGCCCGCCGAGCCCGCGCCACCGGAGCCTTCATCGGGATGGCGCACCCGTCGGCGTCCCTGCTGACAGCCTCCGACGCCGAGTCCCTCGACGCCGCCCACTCCATCGAGGTCTACAACGCGTTGGCCGACCGCGAGAACCGCGGCGACAGCTGGCACCTCACCGACGTCCTCCTGAACCGCGGCCACCACGTCACCACCTACGCCGCCGACGACGCCCACCTACAACCCCACGACCCGCCTCCCTGCCGGGCCTGGGTCCACGTCCGCGCCGAATCCCTAACCCCCGAAGCCCTCCTGAAGGCCCTGAAATCCGGCCACTTCTACTCCAGCACCGGCCCCGAACTCCACGACGTGCGCATCGACGGCGACCAGATCACCGTCCACTGCACCCCCGCCACCAAACTCCTCCTCACCGGCGGCCACCCCGGCGCAGAAGTAGCCCAAGGCACCAACCTCACCCACCACACCTTCCCCCTGACTCTCTTCCAAGGCACCCACTGCCGCCTCACCGCAGAAGACGCCACCGGCGCCCGAGCCTGGACCAACCCCATCCACCTCGGATGACGTCTGCCGGGCCGGGGCTCGGGGTTATTTCGCGGCGCGGGTTTGGAGGCCGTCGAGGAGGGCGTCGAGGCCGTAGGCGAAGTTGACGGTCAGGGCGGTGTCCAGGTCCTGGGTGCTGCGGCGGCGGATGGAGGCGTGCATCTCGGGGTAGTCGGCGGAGACCTGACGTGCCTGGTCGAGCATCTCGGTGGTCCACTCGTCCTCCGAGCGGCCGGACTTGCGGGCCATCTCGCGGGTCGCGACCTCGGCGCTCGCGCAGCCGAGTACGTAGGACATCACGCTGCTCACGGCGTGGTCGAGGTCGGTCTCGGTGAAGCCGCCCGCGCGGAACAGGACCAGGCTTCGGGAGCCGAGGACGAGTGCCTTCGGGCCCATGCTCGGCCGGGTGTACATCACCTCGGGCAGCCACGGATGCCGCAGTACGGCGGATCGCAAGCTGTGGCCTACCAGCAGCGCGCCGTTCCGCCAGCCGGCGAGATCCGGATCGGGTACGTCGATCTCGCCCCAGACCTCGTCGATCAGCAGGTCGATCAGGTCGTCCTTGGTCGGGACGTGCCAGTAGAGGCTGGTCGCGCCGGCGTCGAGTTTGGCCGCGAGCTTGCGCATGCTCAGGCCGGCGACGCCCTCGACGTCGAGGAGCTTCATCGCGGTGGCCACGATCTGCTCCCGGCTGAGCGTCTCGCGACCGGGCGACGCCTTGCGCTGACGGGTCCAGATCGTGTCTCTCATGACCCCATCCTACAAACCTCTCGCACACTGTTCGAGAAAGTCGTACAGTGTGCGAGTGACTAGTACACCGTTCGAGTCCGACGCCACCGCGCAGGGGCACCCCAAGCGCTGGTGGATTCTGCTGATCCTGTGCCTGAGCCTGATGGTGCTCGTCGTCGACAACACCGTCCTGAACCTGGCGATCCCGTCGCTGATGCGCGACCTGGACGCGACCCCGGCGGACATCCAATGGGTGATCGACGCCTACATCCTGGCGTTCGCGGGGCTGCTGCTGACCGCGGGCAGCCTGTCCGACCGGTACGGGCGCCGCAAGATGCTGCTGATCGGGCTGGTGCTGTTCGGTGCCGCCTCGCTGCTCGCCACGCTCGCCGCGAACCCGTGGCAGCTGATCGCCTGCCGCGGCCTGATGGGCGTCGGCGGCTCGCTGCTGATGCCGAGCACGCTGTCGCTGCTGTTCACGGTGTTCCCGCCGGAGGAGCAGCGCAAGGCGATGGCCGGCTGGTCGATGGTCGCGATGGTCGGCGTGGTGGCCGGGCCGACCGTCGGCGGCGTCCTGCTGAACCACTTCTGGTGGGGTTCGATCTTCCTGCTGAACGTGCCGATCGCGGTCCTCGCGATCATCGGCACGCTGGCGCTGATCCCGGAGTCGAAGGGTCCGGCGCGCGACGTCGACCCGGCCGGCGCGGTGCTGACGATCGTCGGCATGGCCTCGATCGTGTGGGCGATCGTGTCGATCCCGGGCAACGGCTGGGGCTCCGCGAAGGTGCTCGGCGGGCTGGCGGTCGGGATCGTCGCGCTGACCGCGTTCGCGCTCTGGGAGAGGCGCAGCGCGCATCCGATGGTGCCGCTCGCGTTGTTCAAGGACCGCCGTTTCAGTGGGACGAGCTTCTCGATCGTGCTGCTCTCGTTCACCGCGGGCGGGCTGATGCTGGCCCTCACGCAGTACCTGCAGTTCGCGCTCGGGTACTCGCCGCTGAAGGCAGGCCTGGCGCTGATCCCGTACGCCGTGGCTGCGACCGTGTTCAACGTCGTCGGCGCGACACTCGGGAAGAAGCTGGCGGACCGGACGCTGATCGCGCTCGGGCTGATCGTGATCGCGGGCGCGTTCGGGATCCTGACGCAGGTGTCGGACTCGACCGGGTACGGGCTGCTCATCCTCGGGTTGCTGGTGATGGGGATCGGCGGCGGCCTGGCCGGTCCGGCGGCGTACACGCTGTTGATGCAGGCCGTCCCGCCGGAGCACCGTGGGGTCGGTTCGGCGATGAACGACACCGTCCAGCAGACCGGCGCCGCGCTGTCGGTCGCCGTACTGGGCAGTGTGCTCGCGGCGGCGTACTCGTCGGCGTTGCCGGACTCGGTGCCGGAGGCGGCCCGCAAGTCGATCGCGGACACGCTCGCGCTCGGTCCGGACTTCTTCGCCGCGGCCAAGCACGCGTTCGTCGACGCGATGTCGATCGCGATGACGGTCGGCGCGGTCGGCGCGGTCGCCGGCGCCCTGGTCGCGGTGACGGTGCTCCCGAAGGGCGAGCCGAAGGCGCAGGACGCCCCGGCGGCGGTGGACGACCCGGTGCACTGACAGCATGCGGGCATGACGCGACGGTGGCTGACCGACCTGCCGACCCGGATCCACCTCTGGACGGCGGAGGCCGAGCTCCGCCACCGTCCGTCGGCCGGCCCGGCCCGTCGCCGCAACCTCGACGTACTGCGGGCTTACCGGAAGAGCCGCGAGTATCCGCGCAACGACACGGGCCTGCGGAGTACGCCGTACTTCGTCGACGCGGCCGGTCGGCACTGCGCGGTCGGCCAACTGATGCGGATGTCCGGCGACCACGATGCGGTCAGGCGGATCGCGGCCGGGTCGAACCTGGCGCGGATCGGCGACATGGACCCCGCCGTACTGGCGGACTGGACGGCACGGTCCGGGCTGACGAAACGCGAACTGGCCCGGATTCAGCCGAACTACCCGAACGACTCGCAGTGGGCGGTCATGCTGCTGCTCTGGTCGTCGCTGCTGATGATCCCCTTCGCGGTGCTGTCGGTCGTCCTGCACCGGGTGCGCCGCGACCGCACCGTCGTGCGGCGTGGACTCGCGGGTGTGGTGGTCGGACTGTGCACGGTGCTGACGTGGTTCGCGTGGGGTCTGCTGTCCGAGGTGGGAGACGGCGGCGGACGCCTCCAGGTGCTCGGCTGGGGACTGGTGCTGCTCGGACCGATCGCTGTCGCGGTCGGGATGGCGCTCCTGGTCCGGAACGAGCGGATCCCGTCCGACCTGGTGGCACCGGTCTCCGGTCTGCTGGCCGGCGGGCTGATGACGCTGCTCGCGGGCGTGTACCTCGTCCTCGACCTCGTCGTACCGGACCCGAGCGACCCGGCTCCCGGCGTGATCAGCATGAGCCCGGACCAGCCGGTCTTCTGGGCGCCGCCCGGGGTCGTCGCGCTGATCCTCGGGCTGCTGACGCTGGTCTGGGCGCGAAACGCGCTGCGTCAGAGCATCCTGGAGAGCCGTGCCTGAGTTCCAAGCGATCGCCAACGCCGTTCTGCTGGCGCTGCTGATGTTGCTGCCGTTTGCGCTCGGGACGATGTTGAGCGGGCGCTCGCGGGGGAGCAGGCGGGTGCTCAAGTGGGCGCGCAGGCTGTCGATCACGGCCGTGGTGCTGGCGGTCGCGTACGACGTGACCGGGGCGGTCTGCCTGATCCTGGCGGAACCGGCGCCGGGCCACGAGCCCTGGGTCGATCCGGCCGCCGTCGTCGACTACCCGACGTTCTTCCTCCCGATCGGCGTCGGCGCCTTCCTCGCCGGCCTCGGCGTCCTGATCGCCGCCATCCGAGCCCGCCACCGCCTCGGCTGACCCGATCTGGGGAGGATTTCATGCCGGACGGGGAAGAAATCCTCCCCGCACCGGCTGTCCACAGGGGAGAGGGCTGGGGCCGGCAGGTGGTGGGATCCGGGCATCTTCTTGGGGGTGGAGGAGAGAGTCGCGCGGTCGTTCGGGGAGTTGCGGCTTCGGCAGGCGGGGGCGTTCAGCCGGGCGCAGGCCGTCGCCCACGGGATCACCGACAAGGTGTTGCTCGGGCGTCGGCGGGCCCGGCAGTTGCAGCGCGTGCACACCGGCGTGTACGTCGACTTCACCGGTCCGCTGCCGTGGGAGACCCGAATGTGGGCGGCGTGGCTGGCGTGTGGGACGGACGCTGCGTTGACGGGTACGACGGCGCTCCGCAGGTACGGCGTGGCCGTGGACTCGCGGGACGAGCGGATCCACATCGCGCTACCGCACGCGCGGCGGGTCGACCCCAAGGCCGGGGTCGTCGTCACTCGGCACCGGCAGCTGCCCCGGCTCGTGCAATCCTCGCGTGAACCGCCGATGGTGCGGCTGGAGGTCGCGCTGCTGGTCGTCGCCGGCGGGACCGCGGACGTGTCGAGGCGGGCCGCCGTACTGTTCGACGCGTGCCGGCAGCGCTGGACGACACCCGCCCGGTTGCTGGCGGAACTGGACTCGCTCCCGGAGCTGACGGGTCGCCGGGTCCTGCGGCGGATCCTGGCCGAGGCGGCGGAGGGTGTGCAGTCGTTCCTCGAGCAGGCCTACCTCCGGCGCGTCGAGCGTGCGCACCGGCTGCCACGGGCGCGACGACAGGTGCGCGCCGTGGACGGCGGTGCTGTCGTCTACCGGGACTCCGAGTATTCGCCGTACGGCGTGATCGTCGAGCTGGACGGTCAGGCCGGGCACGCGGACGCGGCGAGTCGCTGGCGGGACATGGCGAGGGACAACACAGCCGCCGCGTCAGGCAAGCTGACACTCAGGTTCGGCTACCCGCTGGTCAGCGACCCGTGCACCGCGGCCGCCCAGGTAGCCGCCGCCCTCCGCCTCCGAGGCTGGCCCGGCTCCCCCCACCCCTGCACCCCCACCTGCCCCCTCACCCCCTAACCGGCCCACCCCCACCCCCACCCCCACCCCCACCGCCCTGCCCGTAGCCCACCCATCCCCTACCTCTCACCCCCGCCCTGCCGGTGTGGGGAGGATTTTGGCCCGATCCGGGACGAAATCCTCCCCAGGCCGGGCTGGGGAGGGTGGTTGTGGACGGGCGATTCACGGTATTGGGGTTGGGGTTTCTAGACTGCAATCCGCAGACGTACCAACCCGAGAGCGAGCCATGTCCGGTCCCAACACTGATTACGACCCGGTCGAAGTGACGCCGCTGCATGCCGAAGAGGTGGAGCGGACCCGCGACGAGGCGCTGACGGCGTTTACCGGGGCGGCCGATCTGGCTGCCCTGCAGGAGGCGAAGTCGGCCCATCTCGGCGACAAGTCGCCGATCGTGCTCGCCAACCGGGAGATCGGCGCGCTGCCGCCGCAGGCCCGCAAGGAGGCCGGTCAGCGGATCGGCGCCGCCCGGAAGGCCATCAACGAGGGGTTCGCGGCCCGGCTCGCGGTGCTCGAGGCCGAGCACGAGGAGCGGATGCTGGCCACCGAGCGCGTCGACGTGACGCTGCCGTGGCACACCCCCGAGCTCGGCGCCCGGCACCCGCTGTCGCTGATCTCCGAGCAGGTCGCGGACGTGTTCACCGCGCTCGGCTGGGACGTCGCCGAAGGCCCCGAGGTCGAGGCCGAGTGGCTGAACTTCGACGCGCTGAACTTTCAGCCCGACCACCCGGCGCGGCAGATGCAGGACACGTTCTTCGTCGAGCCGGCCGGCTCCGGCAAGGTGCTGCGGACGCACACGTCGCCGGTGCAGGCGCGGTCGATGCTGAGCCGCAAGCCCCCGATCTACGTGATCTGCCCGGGCCGCGTGTTCCGCACCGACGAGCTGGACGCGACGCACACGCCGGTCTTCTACCAGGTCGAGGGCCTGGTCGTGGACGAGGGCATCACGCTCGCGCATCTGAAGGGCACGCTCGACCACTTCGTCGTGTCGATGTTCGGCGAGGGGCTGGAGGCACGGCTGCGGCCGAACTTCTTCCCGTTCACCGAGCCGTCGGCCGAGGTCGACCTGAAGTGCTTCGTCTGCCGCGGCGCGTCCGTCGGCAACCCTGACCGCCCGTGCCGGACCTGCGGCAGCGAGGGCTGGATCGAGTGGGGCGGCTGCGGCGTGGTGAACCCGCGGGTCCTGCAGGCCAACGGCATCGACACCGAGCGGTACTCCGGGTTCGCGTTCGGCATGGGTCTGGAGCGGACGCTGATGTTCCGCAACGGGGTCGAGGACATGCGCGACATGGTCGAGGGTGACGTGCGGTTCAGCCGCCAGTTCGGGATGGAGATCTGATGCGGGTCCCACTGTCATGGCTTCGTGAGTACGTCGACCTCCCGGGGGACGTGACCGGCCGCCAGGTCGCGGAGCAGCTGATCCGGGCCGGCCTCGAGGTGGAGACCGTCGAGGAGTCCGACCTGACCGGCCCGCTCGTGGTCGGCAAGGTGCTGACGTACGAGAACGAGCCGCAGAAGAACGGCAAGACGATCCGCTGGTGCTCGCTCGACATCGGCAAGGACGAGCCGCAGTGGGTCGTCTGCGGCGCGCACAACTTCGAGGTCGGCGATCTGGTGATCGTGGTGCTGCCGGGCGCGGTGCTGCCCGGCGGGTTCGCGATCTCGGCGCGGAAGACGTACGGGCACGTGTCGAGCGGGATGATCTGCTCGAGCACGGAGCTCGGGCTCGGCGACGACGGGACGCACGGGATCGTGGTGCTCGAGCCGGGTGAGGCCGCGCCGGGCGACGACGCGATCGAGCTGCTCGCGCTGCGGGACGACGTACTGGACATCGCGGTGACGCCGGATCGTGGGTACTGCCTGTCGATCCGTGGGGTCGCGCGCGAGGCCGCGACGGCGTACGGCGTACCGCTGAAGGATCCGGCGGAGCTGGCGCTGGACGGGTCCGGTGCGGGCGGGTATCCGGTGCGGGTGGACGACGCGGCCGCGTGCAGCGCGTTCGTGACCCGGACGGTGACCGGGATCGACCCGAAGGCGCTGTCGCCGCGGTGGATGCAGAAGCGGCTGCTCGCGTCCGGGATGCGGCCGATCTCGGTCGGGGTCGACGTCGCGAACTACGTGATGCTCGAGCTCGGGCAGCCGATCCACACGTACGACGGGGCGCGGCTGGCCGGCGAGATCGTCGTCCGGCGGGCGAACGCGGGCGAGAAGCTGATGACGCTCGACGACCAGACCCGCGAGCTGGACACCGAGGACCTGCTGATCACCGACGACTCCGGGCCGATCGGTGTCGCCGGCGTGATGGGCGGTGCGTCGACGGAGATGTCCGACAGCACCACCCACGTGGTGATCGAGGCCGCGCACTTCGACCCGATCGTGATCGCGCGCGCGTCGCGGCGGCACAAGCTGTCGTCGGAGGCGTCCCGGCGCTTCGAGCGCGAGGTCGACCCGGCGCTGCCGAGGTACGCAGCGCAACGCGTCGCGAACCTGCTGGCCGAGTTCGCCGGCGGCACGATCCTCCCCGACGAGACGGTCGTCGACACCCACCCGTCCCCGTCCCCGGTAACCCTCCGAGCCGACCACCCGGCCCGCGTCGCCGGCGCCCCGATCACTCTCGACCAGACGCTGCAGTATCTGCAGTCCGTCGGATGCACGGTCGAGGTCGCGGCGGCGGACTCCGTTGCCGCTCCGTTGGCGGCGGGTGTGAACGCTCCTGTTCTCGACTCGGTCGGCACCACCACCCTTGGTTCGGTCAACCTCAAGGGTGATGATCTGCTGACGGTGGTTCCGCCGTCGTGGCGGCCGGATTTGCGGGATCCTAACGACTTTGCCGAGGAAGTTATCCGGCTGTTCGGGTATGACAACGTGCCGTCGATCCTGCCGTCCGCTCCCGGTGGGCAGGGGCTGACGGTGTCGCAGAAGCGGCGGCGGAAGGTGGCCACCGCGCTGGTCGGGGCCGGGCTGACCGAGGTCGTCTCGTACCCGTTCACCGGCGAGGCGGACTTCGACGCGCTCGGGCTGCCGGCCGACGACTCCCGGCGTACGACGGTGAAGCTCGTCAACCCGATCTCGGACGAAGAGCCGTCGATGCAGACCACCCTGCTCGTGACGCTGCTCCGGACCGCCGAGCGGAACGTCGGCCGCGGCGCGAGCGACC
Source organism: Kribbella sp. WER1 (assembly GCF_054189145.1). NCBI lineage: Bacteria > Bacillati > Actinomycetota > Actinomycetes > Propionibacteriales > Kribbellaceae > Kribbella > Kribbella sp. WER1. Next base: position 6,901,740 of record NZ_CM135186.1, read on the forward strand.
TGGCGATCTTCCAGACCGGCCTGGTGTTCCTGCCGAAGGCGGAGACGAAGCCCGCGCCGCTGCCGTCGGTCGAGCAGCGGCCGAGCGACGCCGAGGTGCAGGCGTTGTACGACGCGCTCCCGGACCAGCCGCTGCATGTCGGCGTGGTCCTGACCGGTGCGCGGACGCCGACCGGCTGGTGGGGCAAGGGCCGCCCGGCGGGCTGGGCCGACGCGGTGCAGATCGCGCGGCTGATCGCGTCCGCGGTCGGGGTCGAGCCCGTGGTGCAGAACGTGGAGCTCGCCCCGTGGCATCCGGGGCGGTGCGCGGAGTTCTCGGTGGCAGGCAAGGTCGTCGGGCATGCGGGGGAGCTGCATCCGAAGGTCTGCCAGGCGTTCGGGCTGCCGGCGAGGTCCAGCGCGGTCGAGCTGGATCTGGACGCGCTGATCGCGGCGGGTCCGGAGTCGATCTCGGCGCATCCGTTCTCGTCGTACCCGGTGGCGAAGGAGGATGTCGCGCTGATCGTCGCGGCCGACGTGCCGGCGGCGGACGTGCAGGCGGCGTTGGCCGAGGGTGCGGGCGAGTTGCTGGAGTCGGTGCGGCTGTTCGACGTGTACACGGGCGAGCAGATCGGCGAGGGCAAGAAGTCGCTCGCGTTCGCGCTCCGCTTCCGCGCGCCGGACCGCACCCTGAAGGAGAACGAGGTCGCCGACGCCCGCCAGTCCGCGGTCCAGGTGACCGTCGACCGCTTCGACGCTGTCCAACGGGTCGGCTGACAGTCATGACCGGCAGTCACCCGCGGGTGGCCGTCGCGGCGCCGAATGTGGCTGCGGCGGATGCGGGCGTGCGGGTGGCTGCCGAGGGCGGCAACGCGGTGGATGCCGCGATTGCCGCCACCTTGGTGACGATGGTGAACGAGATCGGCGTGGTGTCGCCGGCCTCGGGCGGGTTCGTGACGTTGGAGGCGGCCGGGGCCGCGCCGGTCACGATCGACGGCTGGGTGGAGATGCCGGGCCGCGGCCTGCACGGGGAGCGGTTCGGGCAGGGCGTGTGGGACGTCACCACCGACTACGGCGGCGGTACGACGACCACGGTCGGGCACGGCTCCGTCGCGACACCGGGCGGGATGAAGGCGCTCGACCTGGCGCATCGCCGTTCCGGCAAGGCGCCGTGGCGCGAGGTCGTCCAGCCGGCGATCGACATCGCCCGCAACGGCTTCCCGCTCAGCCGCACGTCGGGGTACTACCTCGGCTTCACCCACGAGATCATCTTCGGCTGGCATCAGCCGAGCCACGGTGTCGTGCACGACGGCGACGGCACCGTGATCAAGGCCGGCAGCACGGTCGTCATCCCCGAGCTGGCCGAAGCGCTCGAGCTGATCGCCCGCGACGGCGCCGAGACGATGTACACCGGCGATCTCGCCCGGCTGCTCGTCGAGGACATGGCCGCGAACGACGGCATCCTGACCGCCGAGGACCTCGCCGCGTACGAGGCCGTCGTACGTCCCGCCCTGATCGTCAAGCAGAACGGCTGGCGCCTGGCCACCAACCCGCCGCCCGCGGTCGGAGGTGTCGCGGCCGCGGCGATGCTCGCGCTCCTCGACGGCGTCCCGGCGGACGGCAGCTGGAGTCAGTCCGAGCTGGAGCGGCTGATCGACGTGCAGTACGCCGTCCTCGGCCGCCGGCTCGCGGAGCTCGACGCGGAGGACGTCCGGCGGCTCGAAGGGCAGAAGCTCCTCGATCTGGCCGCGGCCGGTGACCTGCGCGCACTGACCTCACCGAGTACGGCGACCGTCTCGGTGGTCGACGACGAGGGCGACGCGTGCGCGATCACGGTCTCGTCCGGGTACGGCTCGGGCGTCCTCACCCCGGGCACCGGCATCTGGCTGAACAACGCGCTCGGCGAGCAGGAGCTGTTGCACGGCGGCCCGCACAGCCTCGCCCCGGGCACGCGTCTGACGTCGAACATGGCCCCGAGCGTTGCCAGAAGAGACAGCGACGGCGCGGTGCTCGCGATCAGCTCGCCCGGTTCGGACCGGATCCCGACCGCGATCGCCCAGGTGTATGCACTCGCCACCCATGGCGGCCTGTCGTTGCGGGAGGCCGTGGAGCATCCGCGGCTGCACGTCCGCGTCCGTGAGGATGTGACCGTCGACTACGAGGACGACCTGCCGGTGTCCGGCTCGACCGCCCTGCCGACCCGCCCGATGCCGCCGCACTCGATGTACTTCGGCGGCGTCGCGGCCGCGTTCTGGGATCCGGCCGACGGTCTGCTCGCGGTCGGCGACCCGCGACGGACCGGTGCAGTGGCGATCTCGCCCACGTAGCACACGCTAAGGTCATCCTCTGATCGGCAGAAAGGCAGCCAATGCGGGACAAGCCCGAACTCTCCGTCGTCGTACCGATGTACGACGAGGAAGAGGTGCTGCCGATCTTCTTCGAGCGGATGCATCCACTGTTGGACGGGCTCGGGATCAGCTACGAGCTGCTGGTCGTCGACGACGGTAGCCGGGACCGGACCGCGGCGCTGCTGCTGGACGCCGCGAAGGACTGGCCGCAGCTGCGCGTCGTCCGCCTGCTCCGGAACAGCGGTCACCAGGCCGCGCAGTCGGCCGGCTTCCGGCGGGCCCGCGGGCAGTACGTGGTCACGATCGACGCCGACCTGCAGGATCCGCCGGAGGTGATCGCCGAGTTCCTGCGCGCGGTCGAGAAGGAGGACGTCGACGTCGTGTATGGCGTCCGCTCGGACCGCTCCAGCGACTCATGGGCGAAACGCACCACCGCCCGGCTGTACTACCGCCTGATGTGCCGCCTGGTCGGCAAGGAGATCCCGTTCGACGCCGCGGACTTCCGGCTGGTCACGCGCCGGGTGGTCGACGCCGTGAACGCGTTGCCCGACGACGGCCGGGTGTTCCGGCTGGTGATCCCGTGGCTGGGTTTCCCGAGCACCGAGGTGAAGTACGTCCGCGCGGAGCGGGCCGCCGGGACGACGAAGTACAGCGTGTCGAAGATGGTGCGGCTGGCGTTCGACAGCGTGACGGCGTTCTCGGCGGCCCCGCTGCGGCTGGCGACCTGGCTGGGCCTGCTCGGCGGTGCGATGTCCGGCGTGTTCGTGATCGGCGCGCTGGTGATCAAGCTGACCGGCCGGAGCATTCCCGGCTGGACGTCGACGGTGCTCGCGGTGAGCGTGATCGGCGCGATCCAGCTGCTGTGTCTCGGGCTGCTCGGTGAGTACGTCGCGCGCCTGTTCCAGTCGAGTCAGCGCCGTCCGCAGTTCCTCGTCGGCTACGACAGCCTCGACGACCACGGGCACCAGGAGCCCATCCACGAAAGCACCAGATGAGGCGGTCCGCCCCTTGGCTGCTGCCGATCCTGGTGGCGGCCGGCGGGTTCGTCTCGCTGGGTGACGTCGGCGCCGGCCCGATCCTCAAGTACGCCGCGTACTTCGCGGGTGCGGTCGCGCTGCCGGGGACGTTGCTGCTGCGGGCGGCGTGGCGCAGTACCGGCAACTGGGCGGAGGATCTCGGGCTCGGGTCGGTGGTCGGCGCGACCTGGCAGCTGATCGGCTGGGCGGTGTTCACCGCGCTCGGCTGGCAGCGGTGGCTGATCGTCTGGCCGGCGTTGGTGCTGGCCGGGTTCGCGGTCTTCGGGCGGCGGTACTTCCGGATCGCCGAGCCGAAGCCGCTCCCGTTGGCGTGGACCGTCGGGTTGGCGGTGTCCGCGGCGGTGATGGTCGGCGCGACCACGCTCGGCGTGATGGCGTACCACCCGATGCCACCGCATGGCGAGGCGTACTACCCGGACCTGCTGTACCACTTGTCGATGGTGCACGAGCTGGCCCGCGCGGTGCCGCCCGAGCTACCGCAGGTCGTCCACGAGCGCCTCGACTACCACTGGTTCGCGAACGCCGACATGGCCGCGGCCGTGGACGTCACGCGCCTCACGCCGCTCGTCGTACTGTTCCGGCTCTGGGTGCTCCCATGGCTCGTCGTTTCGCTGCTCGTGTGCGCAACACTCGCAAGAGTCGTCAGCCGCACCTGGTGGACCGGCGTACTCGCGGCACTCGCGTTAGCGGCCCCGCAGCTGTTCCTGCTGGTCGACACGAGTGTGAACCTCGCCCCGCCGGTCAGCCTGCTCAGCCCGTCCCAGACGTTCGGAATGGTCGCGGCTGTTGCGGTAGCGGTGTTTCTGATCGAGCTGCTGTTCAGAAACGGCAGCCAGCGGCTCTGGCTGCTGATCGTCCCGATAGCCGTTGCGGGCGGCGGCTCCAAACCGACGGTGCTCCCACTGCTGGTAGCAGCCGTCGGCCTCGCCGCCGTGTACCTACTGGTGACAACACGGCGCCTTCCGTGGCGTCTTATCGGCACGGCGGTCGTCCTGCTCATTGTCGGCGCGACAACCTTCCTGACGGTCGCTGGCAGCACGAGCGGCTCCCACGTGCAGTTCCTCGCCGTACTGAAGTCCCTGCCTGTCTACACGGCCGCTACCGGCGACAAGACACAGCCTGGTGACGGCGGGCTGATCCTGCCCGCGTTGGCGCACGGGGAGGTGCTCGGGACGCTCAGCCTGCTGCTTGGGCTGCTCCTGACGCTGCAGGTGATGTCGTGGGCCGGCCTCGGCGTCATCGTCCGCCGCGACCCGATCGCCTGGTTCCTGCTCGGGGCGATGATCGCCGGCTGGGCCGGGTACCTGCTGGTCGACCACCCGTCGGTGAGCGAGTCGTACTTCGTCTACACCGCGGCGCCGTTCAGCCTGGCCGGAGCGGGCTGGTTCGCGGCGACGAGTGCCCGCGCCTCCGGCCGCCCGATCCCGATCGCGGTCGCGGCGTTCGTGCTGTCCGTCGGGTACGCCGGTCTGCTCGTCTGGGCTCGCGGCGTCCCGGCGGCCTCGACCGGTCGGCAGCTGTGGCTGACGACCCGGATGCTGCTGGTCGTCCTCGGGATCACGCTGTTCCTGCTGCTCGTCTGGCGGTTGACGTTGCGGCAGGCGGGCGGCGGCATGTTCGTCGTACTCGTGCTGTTGTCGACCGCGCCGATCAGCTCGTTCGCGCAGAGCGCCGTGCACGGCGATACCGAGAAGGCGCCGACGTACCGCGCGGCGCGCTGGTGGGTGTACCCCGACGAGGCCGAGGCCGCGCTCTGGCTCGGCCGGCATTCGGGGACGTGCGACGTGGTCGCGACGAACACCTGGTGCCGCCCGGCCGGCTCGATCGCGGCGGGCTGCGACGCCCGCGGGTACCTGGTCAGTGGCATCGCCGGCCGCCGTACGCTCCTCGAGGGCTGGGCGTACACGAACCAGGCGATGGCCGCGCAGGGCGCCGGCGGCCGCCGGTACACCGAGCAGCCGTCGCCGTGGCCGGACCGTTTCACGCTCACCGAGCAGGCGCTGACCGCTCCGACCGCCGACGTCCTGCGCCGGCTCCGCGACGAGTACGGCGTCCGCTGGCTGTACGCCGACGGGCGGAACGGGCCGATCGCGCCCGCGCTCGACCGGCTCGCGGTCCGGCGACACAGCATCGGCAAGGTCCGGATCTACGACCTCGGAGCGTGAATCTCCCGTAACATCGGGTCAGCAAGGCTCGCCCGCCCGCGGCCGCAGCGTCGTTCGTGATTGCTCGGGAGGGCTGGACACATGCGGGCAACCCGACCGGGGGCCATTCTTCTTGTCACCGGCCTGCTGAGCCTCGGCACTGTGACGGCGACCGCCTACGAGGTGCCGACGGCGCCGTTCGCCGGCGGTGCGACCACGGTGATGCCGGGGTCCGGCCTGCGGCAGACGATCACGGTGAGCGGGCAGACCGAGCTCGGTGACCCGTCGACCGCGGGGTTCCGCGGCGCGGCCACGTACCGGCCGGCGATCGCGACCGGCACGCCCGCGCAGGACGTCGTGGTGAACACCGGCGACTGCGCGTCCACCGGCGGCTGCGGCGACCGCGGCACGGTGACGATCGCGTTCTCGCAGCCGGTCCGCAACCCGGTCCTGCACCTCGGCGGGATCGGCGGATCGGTGACCCGGACCGTCAGCGGCCGGACGGTCGCGCAGTCCGAGCTGCACGCGGTCCTGAAACTCGGCACCGCGGGCCTGAGCTTGACGAAGGTCGGTGCGGGCAACAATCTCGCGGTCACCAGCGACACGATCACCGCCGCGAACCACGACGCCGGCCCGAACTGCGTGAACACCAAGTCGCCGTCCGGTCTCGACACGTCCGCGACCGCTGCCTGCGGCTCGGTCCGCGTGAACGGCATCGTCACCAAGGTCAGCTTCGACGTCTCGGCGGTGTTCACCAAGCACCCGAAGCTGCCCGCGCTGAACAACGGCTCGTCCGGTGACGCGTTCTCGATCGTCGCGTCCGCGCCGGAGAACTTCAGCCACGCGCCCGCGTCGTACGGCAGTGCCTGGTCCGTGCTCAGCGACGTACGGCTCGGCGAGAACGCCCCGGAGGACAACCTCGACGTACCGAACGGAACGACCGGCCCGGTCACGCCGCGGACCGGCGACGGCGTCGTCTTCACGCCGCTGCACACCGGCCGGACGTCGTACTCCGCCGATCTGCGGCTCACCGGTGCGTCGAAGGCCGGGCGGGCGTGCGGGTGGATCGACTTCAACGTCAACGGGGCGTTCGACCCGGGGGAGCGGGCGTGCGCGACGTTCCCCGCGAAGCAGTCGACGGTCACGCTGCGCTGGTCCGAGCTCGCCCCGAAGGCGGGGACGGCGTACGCGCGGGTGCGGGTCGGGTACGACGCCGCGCAGGTGGACAAGCCGACCGGCGCGACCGACGCCGGTGAGGTCGAGGACTACCCGTTCGCGATCACGCCGCCGCCTCCGCCGGTACTGACCGACGACGCCGCGACGGCCGGGTTCGGCACCGCCGCGATCGTCAAGGTGCTGGCGAACGACAAGCCCGGTGACCCGGCAGCGCAGCTCGTCCCGGACACGCTGTGCCTCGTCGACGGCCGGCAGTGCACCCAGATGCTGAACGTCGTCGGCCAGGCGAAGTACGTCGCGAACGCCGACGGCACGGTCCGCGTCGAGCCCGTGCCCGGTTTCGTCGGCCCGGCCAAGCCGGTCACGTACCGCGTTGCCGACAGCAACGGTACGACGGCGACCGCGAAGCTCACCGTCACCGTGTCGCTGCCGGACCACCCGGTCGCGATGCCGGACACCGCGACCACGCCGCAGAACGTCAGCGTGTCCGTGCAGCCGCTCGCCAACGACCACGCGGCCGCGGGCGTGCAACTCGTCCCGGCGTCGGTCGTCCTGCGCGATCCCGCCGACGCGACGTTCAAGAAGCAGGTGGTGATCGCGGGCGAGGGCACGTACGTCGTGAAGCCGGACGGCGGCGTGGACTTCGTCCCGAAGCCACAGTTCACCGGGGTCGGGACGTCGCTCGGGTACCGGGTCAGCGACACCACGAAGCAGACGGCCGAGTCGACGCTGACCGTCACGGTCACGCCGGTGACGCCGACCGCGAACGGCGACTCGGTCTCGACCGCGTTCGACACCGCGATCGTCGTCCCGGTGCTCGACAACGACCTGCCCGGCTCGCCGGACGCGCCGCTGGTCCCGGCCACGCTGCGGCTGGTCGATCCGGCCAGCCAGCAGGTCATCGACAAGCTGACGGTCCCCGGCCAGGGCACGTACCTGGTGGCCGCCGGCAAGGTGACGTTCGACCCGCTGCACGGCTTCACGGGCGTCGGTACGCCGATCACCTACCAAGTCCTCGACAAGAACGGTACGTCGGCCCGCGCCGAGCTCACCGTCTCCGTCGCCGCCCCCGGCCCGCCGGTCGCGAACCCGGACACGATCACGACGCTGCAAGGCCGGACCGTGGTCGCGCCGGTGCTCGACAACGACAGGCCCGGCCCGACCGGCGCGGCCCTGAAACCCGGCAGCGTCCGGCTGCTGACGGCGACCCAGCCAGTGCTGTCCCTGGTCGTCCCCGGCCAGGGCAAGTACGTGGTGAAGGCCGACGGCAAGGTCCTCTTCGACCCGATCCCGTCGTTCAGCGGCACCGCGACCGCGGTCGGCTATCAGGTTGCCGACGGCAACGGTGCGGTCGGGCGGTCGACGCTGACGGTCCGGGTCACCAAGGTGCAGCCGGACGCGTCCGACGACACCGCGAGCACGCCGTACGGGCGTCCGATCACGGTGAACGTGCTGGCGAACGACGACGCCGGCGACCCGTCGGTCCCGCTGGTGCCGAGCACCGTCCGGCTGATCGACCCGGCCACGAAGCTGCCGACCGCGACGCTGGTGGTGAAGGGTCAGGCGAAGTACGTGACGACCGCGGACGGGACGATCGAGGTCACCCCGGCGGCCAAGTTCACCGGCGCCGCGACCCCGGTCACGTACCGGGTCGCGGACGTGAACGGTACGACGACCCCCGCGACGCTGACTGTCACCGTCGCGAAGCCGGCGCCACCGACCGCCGAGCCGGACACCGCGACCGGCAAGCAGAACGTCCCGCTGCGCGTGAGCCCGCTGGCCAACGACCTCCCCGGCGTCGGCACGGTCCTCGACCCGCACAGCCTCACGCTGGTGGACCCGGCGGACGGCTCGCTCGCGAAGCTGGTGAAGATCCCGGGGCAGGCGACGTACCAGGTCAACGCGGACGGCACGGTCACCGTCGACCCGCTGCCGGCCTTCACCGGGACGGGCGCCAAGGTGACGTACCGGGTGTCCGACGAGTTCGGGCAGACCGCGCGGTCGACGATCACGGTCACGATCGCGCCGGTCAAGCCGGTCGCGGCCGACGACACCGCGCGGACGCCGTACGGCAAGACGGTCACGGTGAGTGTGCTCGCGAACGACAAGCCGGGCGATCCGACCGCGCCGCTGGTGCCGGGCAGCCTGCAGCTCGTCGACCCGGCCGACGGGCTGGCGAAGGAAGCGGTACGGATCCCGAACGAGGGTGAGTACTCCGCCGCCGGCGGCGCGGTGCGGTTCGACCCGAGCGCGACGTTCCGCGGTCCTGGTACGCCGCTGACGTACCAGGTCGCCGATACGAACGGGACGAAGGCGTCCGCCCGGTTGACCGTCACCGTCGGGCAGCCGCCGGTCGCGATCGCCGACACCGCGTCCACGCTGCAGAACGTGACCGTGACGGTGAACGTGCTGTCGAACGACCGCCCGGGCACCGACGCGACGCTCGACCACAGCTCGGTCGGCCTCAACGGATCCGCGAAGCAGGTGACCGTCGCCCAGCAGGGCACGTACAAGGTGCAGGCGTCGGGAGCGATCCAGTTCGACCCGTTGCCCGCGTTCCGCGGCAAGGCGACCCCGATCGGTTACCGGGTCGCCGATTCCGACGGCAACTACGCCGCCTCGACGCTGAGCATCACCGTCACGCCGGTCACCCCGGTGGCCGTCGACGACTCCGCGATCACGCTGTACGGGCATCCGATCACGGTGAACGTGCTGGCGAACGACAAGCCCGGTGACCCGTCGGCGCCGCTCCGGCCGGGCACGCTGGTGCTGAAGGACGCGGCCGGGCAGTACGGCAAGACGATGACCCGAGCCGGCGAGGGGACGTACGCGGTGGACGCGTACGGGGCGGTGAAGTTCACGCCCGCGAAGGGGTTCCACGGCGTGACGACGCCGACGACGTACCGGATCGCGGACGCCAACGGGACGACCGCGGAAGGCCTGCTGCTGGTGACGGTCGGCCAAGGCCCGAAGGCAGCGCCGGACCCGGTCGGTACCAAGCAGAACGTCGTCGTGACGGTCGACCCGCTCGCCAACGACAAGCCCGGGACCGGCGCGCAGCTCGACCCCGCGACGCTCCAGCTGTACGGCGCGACCTGGGGGCCGAAGGTGGGGATCCCCGGGCAGGGCGTCTTCACCGTGAAGTCCGGCAAGGTCACCTTCGTCCCGGAGCCGGCGTACCGCGGGGTCGTGTCGGTCGCGTACCGGGTCAAGGACACGACCGGGAACCTCGCAAGCGCCACGGTCACCGTGACCGTCGCGCCGGTCGTCCCGGTGGTCAAGGACGACATCGCGACCACGCCGTACGAGACCGCGATCACCGTCGACGTCCTCGCGAACGACACCCCGGGTGATCCGAGCGCGCCGTTCCAGACCGGCGGCGTTCGGCTGATCGACCCGGTGACCGGGGCGCCGCTGCCGGCCCTCGTGGTACCGGGGGAGGGGACGTTCACCGTGCAGCCGTCCGGCGCGATCCGGTTCGCGCCGCTCGACGGGTACGCCGGGGTCGCGGTGCCGGTCGGGTATCAGGTTGCCGACCGCAACGGAACGGTCGGGTCCGCGACGTTGACGATCACCGTCCAGTCCCGGCCGATCGCGATGCCGGACGTCGTCCGCACCAAGCAGCACGTCGCGGTCACGGTCGACCCACTCGCGAACGACCGGCCCGGGCCCGGCGCGACGTTCGACCCGGACTCGCTGCTGCTCGTCGGCCCCGACGGCGCGCTCGTCGGCCAGGTGACGGTGCCGGGACAGGGGTCGTACGTCGTTGCGAACGGCAAGGTCACGTTCAGCCCCGAGCCGACGTTCTCCGGCACCGCGCAGCCGGCCGTGTACGAGGTCAAGGACAGCGACCGGAACGCCGCCCGCTCGACCATCACCGTGACCGTCGTGCCGGTCCGCCCGGTGGTCGTCGACGACAGCGCCGAGACGGCGTTCGGTACGGCGGTGGTCGTGAACGTGCTCGCCAACGACAAGCCCGGCGATCTGTCCGCACCACTGCGCCAGGGATCCGTCGTACTGCGGGACCCGGCGGACGGCAAGGAGAAGAAGAACGTCACCGTCCCGCGCGAGGGGACCTTCGTGGTCGGCGACGGCGGCGCGGTCACCTACACCCCGGCGAAGGACTTCGTCGGGACGACGCGGGCGCTCGTCTACCGGGTCGCCGACGCGAACGACACCTCGGACACCGCGCTGCTCGAGGTGACGGTCGCCGGCCCGCTGCTCGCCAAGGCGGCACCGGACACGGCGAACGGAACGCCGGGCAACCCGGTCACCGTGAACCCGTTGCTGAACGACAGCGGCACGATCCGGCCGAGCTCGGTCTGCCTGCGGACACCGACCGGTACCTGCTCGAAGAACGTCACGAACGGCGAGGGCACCTGGTCGGTCGGCGCCGACGGCACCGTCACGCTGAAGCCGGTCGCGGCGTTCACCGGGACCGCGAAAATGACGTACGAGACCGACGGCACGACTGCCGCCGCGGTGAAGTTCACCGTCGGCGCCGAGCCCGCCGACGAGCCGCGCGTCTACAACCGCGCCGAACTACCCCCGGCCGGCGGCCCACCCGCCGTCATCCTGACACTCGGCGTCCTGCTCGCGGCCCTCGGCGCGACGCTCGTCGTCCTCGCCCGCACGCGGAAGTGAACCGCCAGGCCATCACAATCGCGCCCGCGCCGCCGGCGCCCGCCTGAGCCGCCCGGCGGCGGTCGATTGTGATGGCCTACAGGTCCTGCACCATCATGATCTCGTCGCGGTAGTCGTCGGACGCGACGCGGATCGCCCGCGGGTGCGTGCCGACGACCCGGTAGCCGAGCGGACCGTAGAAGTTCTCCAGGCCGAGGCCGCCGCGGATCGTCAGCTGCAGCTGCTCCAGCCCGAGATCGTTCGCCGAGCCGCGCAAACCTTCCATCAGCAGCCGCCCGGCGCCCTGGCCCTGACAATCCGGATGCACCATCACTCGCAGCACCGTCCGCCAGTGCGGCTGCAGCGCGCTGTTGCGGGTCACCAGCATGCCCATCCCGACGTACCGCTCGCCGTTGTGCAAGACGCCGAGCACGTCCAGCCCGGCGGCGACCCGGCCGAGAGCGCCGTCCAGGTTCTGCGCGATCTCGGCCGTCGGCGCGGGCGCCGTGTAGCCGACCGCGCCGCCGGCGTTCGTCGCCGCCACCCAGGTGTCCAGCAGATCTGCCCGCAACCCGGGATCGAGCGCGTCGTCCGGTTCCGCCTCCAGGTACTTCACTGCACCTCCATCTGCGACTGAGTTGCAGATAGCTTACGGCTCCAGGGTGTGCAGCAGTGGAACGGTCCCCAGTTTGTCCGGGTTCCGGATCAGGTACAGCGCGGTGATCCGGCCGTCCGTGCTCTTCAGGAACGTGACGGTGTCCGGCTCGTCGTCGTAGTACGCGATGTAGGCCCGCTCGTCGTTCAGCGTGGCCACCCGGAGCTCGAACCCCGGGTTGTCCGCGAGCACCGCGAACAGCCAGCGGGCGATCTTCTCCGCGCCCTGGATCGGACGCAGCGCGGCCCGCTTCTTGCCGCCGCCGTCGCTGATCAGTACGGCGTCCGGCGCCAGCAGCGCGACCACCTCGTCGAAGTTGCCGGACCCGGCGGCCTGCATGAACCGCGTGGTCAGCTCGTCGTGCCGGGCCTTGTCGACCCGGTGCCGCGGCTGCCGGGCGTGCACGTGCCCGCGGGCCCGATGGGCGAGCTGCCGGACGGCGGACTCGGACCGCCCGAGCGTGTCCGCGATCTCGTCGTACGGCAGGTCGAAGACCTCGCGCAGGACGAACGTGGCCCGTTCGAGCGGGGACAGCGTCTCGAGGACGACGAGCATCGCCATGCTGACCGAGTCCGCCAGTTCGACCGCGGCGGCCGGATCGTCGTCGTCGACCGCGAGCGGCTCGGGCAGCCACGGGCCGACGTACTGCTCCCGCCGGGCCTTCTGTTCGCGGAGCTTGTTCAGCGCGAGCCGGGTGGTGATCCGGATCAGGTACGCGCGTGGCTCGCGGATGTCGCTCATGGTCCGGTGGTCGATCGCGGACCAGCGCAGCCACGCCTCCTGGACCACGTCCTCGGCGTCGCTGACGCTCCCGACCACCCGGTACGCCGCCCCAATCAGCACCTGGCGATGCTCGGCGAACTCGGCCGCGAGCTGCTCGTCGGTCATCGCACCGGCCTCAGTCTTTCCTCCCCGCCCCCGAGCGAAGCGAGGGGGCGGGTTTCGCAGGTTTCTTTGAAGCCCTGGCTGGTGAGTCCGAGCGCGGCGTTGGTGCGCGAGCGGTAGTTCTCCAGCGCGACGACCGCGGTCAGCTCGACCAACTGCTCCTCGCTGAGGTCCGCCCGCAACCGCTCGACCTGCTCGTCGGTGACCTCCGGCGGGGTCGCCGTCATCGCCTCGGCGTAGTCCATCACCGCGCGCTCCAGATCCGAGTAGACGTCGCTGTCCCGCCACCTTGGCACATCGCGCAGCTTGTCCTGCTCGACACCCTGGTGGTGGAACTCCCAGTACCCGAAGTCCATGCACCAGCTGCACCCGATCCGCGCCGAGGTCACCATCACCGCGAGCGCCGTCAGCCCCGGGCCGAGCTTGTTCCACCGCGACGCCGATCCCTCCATCATCAGCATCGTGGTCAGCACCCGCCGGTTGTGCAGCGCCGCCTTCCCCGGATCCAGCACCTCGCCGTACTTCCGCCGGCTGCCCCATTCGGCCATCCGGACGAACCATGTCCGCTTGTGCTCCAGCCCGATCCGCGCCATCTCACCCTCCAGGTTTCGTCGTCCCCCTTACGGACACCTGGTCGTGGAAGGCTGTGACATGAGCCGGGTCACAACACTCCCGCCGTTGGATATTCATCCGGGTCATGGCATACTCATTCACATGAGCGTGAAGGTGGCGGTGGCCGGTGCCAGCGGATATGCGGGGGGCGAGCTGCTCCGGCTGCTCAGCAGCCACCCGGAGGTCGAGATCGGCGCCCTGACCGCCGGCGGGAACGCCGGTACGGCGCTCGGCGTGCACCACCCGCACCTCGTGCCGCTGGCCGGGCGCATTCTGGTCGAGACCACGGCGGACAACCTCGCCGGTCACGACGTGGTGTTCCTGGCCCTGCCGCACGGACAGTCCGCCGGAATCGCCGAGCAACTCGGGGATGACGTCACCGTGATCGACTGCGGCGCGGACTTCCGGCTGACCGAGGCCGAGGCGTGGATCGAGTTCTACGGCGGCGAGCATGCCGGCTCGTGGCCGTACGGACTCCCGGAGCTCCCCGGTCAACGGGACAAGCTCCGCGGGTCGAACCGAGTCGCCGTACCGGGTTGTTATCCCACCGTCTCGACGCTGGCCCTGCTCCCCGCCGTGCAGGCCGGGCTCGTCGACGCGGGGCAGCTCGTCGTCGTCGCGGTCAGCGGTACGTCGGGCGCGGGCAAGGCCCCGAAGGCGCATCTGCTCGGCGCCGAGGTGATGGGGTCGGCGTCGGCGTACGGCGTCGGCGGCGTGCACCGGCACACCCCGGAGATCGAGCAGAACCTGACGCCGTACGCCTCGGAGTCTGTGAGCGTCTCGTTCACGCCGGTGCTGGTGCCGATGGCGCGCGGCATCCTCGCGACCTGCAGCGCACCGATCACGCCTGGCACCGACCTGGGCAAGCTCCGGAAGGCGTACGAGGACGCGTACGGCGACGAGCCGTTCATCCACCTGCTCCCCGAGGGACAGTGGCCGCAGACGCAGGCCACCCTCGGGGCGAACACCGTGCAGTTGCAGGTCGCCCTGGACCAGCGCACCGGCCGCGCCGTTGTCGTGGCCGCGATGGACAACCTCACCAAGGGCACCGCCGGCGCCGCCGTGCAGTGCATGAACCTGGCCACCGGTCTCGACGAGACCCTGGCCCTGCCCCTCGTAGGAGTAGCCCCGTGACAACTGTTGTCACCTCGGACACTCAAGTCGATCGGAGCGCCGGGGTCACCGCGCCGGCGGGCTTCCGCGCGGCCGGAGTGATCGCCGGGATCAAGCCGGCCGGTACGCCGGACCTCACCGTCGTGGTCAACGACGGACCGCACGACGTCGCCGCCGGCGTCTTCACCACGAACAAGGTGAAGGCCGCGCCGGTGCTCTGGTCGCAGCAGGTGCTGACCGCCGGCGTATTGAAGGCCGTCGTGCTGAACTCGGGCGGCGCGAACGCGTGCACCGGCCCGGAAGGCTTCCAGGACACCCACAAGACCGCCGAGAAACTGGCTTCCGTGCTGGGCGTCGGCGCCGCGCAGATCGGCGTCTGTTCCACGGGCCTGATCGGTGAGCGACTTCCGATGGATGTTGTGATTCCTGGGATCGATCAGGCCGTCAGTGCCCTTGCGGACGGGCCGGCGGCTGGGTTGGCCGCGGCGACTGCGGTGATGACGACGGACAACGTGCCGAAGCAGGCCGCGTTGCAGCACCCGGACGGGTGGAGTATCGGCGGCTTCGCGAAGGGCGCCGGGATGTGCGCGCCGAACATGGCGACGATGCTGAGCGTGATCACCACCGACGCCGTCCTCGACCAGCCGCACCTCGACCACGCGCTGCGGAACGCGGTCGGCAAGACGTTCAACCGGCTCGACGTCGACGGCGGTACGTCGACCAACGACACCGTGCTGCTGCTCAGCTCGGGCGCGTCCGGCGTGACCGTGTCGCCCGAGGCGTTCGAGGCCGCGCTGACCGCTCTGGCTGCTGACCTGGTGAAGCAGTTGCAGGCGGACGCGGAAGGCGTCACCAAGCACGTGAGCATCACCGTGCAGGGCGCGGCGTCCGAGGCGGAGGCACTGGCCGCCGCCAAGATCGTTGCCGAGGACAACCTGTGCAAGACCGCGTTCTTCGCCTCCGACCCGAACTGGGGCCGGATCGCGATGGCGGTCGGCAACGCCCCCACCGCGTTCGATCCCGCGCTGCTCGACATCACGCTGAACGGCGCGCGGATCTGCAAGGCCGGCGGCAAGGGCGTCGACCGCTCCGAGGCCGACCTGAGCGGGCTCGAGATCGACGTGGTCATCGACCTGCACGCCGGCCCGGCGTCCGCGACGGTCCTCACCACCGACCTGTCGCACGCGTACGTCGAAGAGAACTCGGCGTACTCCTCATGATTCCTGCCGATCCGATCGAGAAGGCCGCGGTCCTCACCGAGGCGCTGCCCTGGCTGAAGGAATTCCACGGCAAGACCGTCGTCGTGAAGTACGGCGGCAACGCGATGATCGACGAGAAGCTCAAGCGGGCGTTCGCCGAGGACATCGTGTTCCTGCGGTACTCCGGCGTCCGGGTCGTCGTCGTGCACGGCGGCGGCCCGCAGATCAGCGAGATGCTCGGGCGGCTCGGGATCGACAGCGAGTTCCGCGGCGGGCTCCGGGTCACCACGCCCGAGGCGATGGACGTCGTCGGCATGGTCCTGGTCGGCAAGGTCGGCCGGGAGCTCGTCGGCCTGCTGAACGCGCACGGCCCGTTCGCGGTCGGCATGTCCGGCGAGGACGCCGGCCTGTTCACCGCGGAGCGGCGTACGGCGCTGGTCGACGGGGAGCAGGTCGACATCGGGCTGGTCGGCGACGTCGTCGAAGTACGCCCGGAGGCGGTCGTCGATCTGATCGACGCCGGCCGGATCCCGGTCGTGTCGACGATCGCGCCGGACGAGGACGGCCAGGCGCACAACGTGAACGCCGACACCGCCGCGGCCGCGCTGGCGGCGGCGCTCGGTGCCGAGAAGCTCGTCGTACTGACCGACGTCGCCGGGCTGTACCGGAACTGGCCGGACAGCGACGACATCATCACCCAGATCGACACCGACGAACTCGCCGAGCTGCTGCCCACGCTCGCGTCCGGCATGGTCCCGAAGATGGAGGCCTGCCTGCGCGCCGTCGAGTCGGGCGTCTCCCGGGCGACCGTGATCGACGGCCGGGTGCCGCACTCGCTGCTGCTGGAGATCTTCACCGACGCCGGAAGTGGAACCCAGGTGATCCCCTCATGACCGAATTGCTGACCGTCGACGGCACCCAGGCGGCGCTGACCTCGCGGTACTCGGACGCGCTGATGAACACGTTCGGGGCGCCGAAGCGGGTGCTGGTCCGCGGCGAGGGCGCGTACCTGTGGGACGCCGACGGCACCAAGTACCTCGACCTGCTCGGCGGGCTCGCGGTGAACTGCCTCGGCCATGCGCACCCGTTCGTGGTGTCCGCGGTGACGTCGCAGCTCGCCACGCTCGGCCATGTGTCGAACTTCTTCGGCTCCGCGCCGCAGATCGCGCTCGCCGAGAAGCTGCTCGGCCTGTTCGACGTCCCGGGCAAGGTGTTCTTCACGAACTCCGGCACCGAGGCGAACGAGGCCGCGTTCAAGATCACCCGGCGCACCGGCCGGACCAAGATCGTCTCCACCGTCGGCGCCTTCCACGGCCGGTCGATGGGCGCACTCGCGATCACCTGGAAACCGGCGTACCGCGAGCTGTTCGCGCCGCTGCCGGGCGACGTGGAGTTCGTCCCGTACGGCGACGCCGAGGCGCTGGCCGCGGCCGTCGACGACGAGACCGCGGCCGTGGTGCTGGAGCCGATCCAGGGCGAGAACGGCGTCGTCGTACCGCCGGACGGCTACCTGCAGGCGGCGCGGCGGATCACGTCCGAGCACGGCGCGTTGCTGTGGATCGACGAGATACAGACCGGCATCGGGCGCACCGGGACGTGGTTCGCCTACCAGCCCGAAGGGATCACGCCGGACATCGTGACGGTGGCGAAGGGCCTCGGCGCGGGCATCCCGATCGGCGCCTGCATCGGGCTCGGCGCGGCCGCGGACCTGCTGCAGCCGGGGAACCACGGGACCACGTTCGGCGGCAACCCGGTCGCGGCGATCGCCGGGCTCGCGGTGCTGACCGTGATCGAGCGGGACGGCCTGCTCGACCAGGTGAATGCCGTCGGCAACCACCTCGCGTCGTCGGTGATCGCCCTCGACCACCCGTTGATCGGGGGCGTCCGCGGGCGCGGGCTGCTGCTCGCGATCCAGCTCACGGAGCCGGTGTCGGACCAGGTCACCGCGCTCGCGCTGGAGGCCGGGTTCATCGTCAACAACCCGATCCCGGACGCGTTGCGGCTGGCGCCGCCGTACATCCTCAGCAAGGCTGATGCGGACAGTTTCGTCGCGGCCCTCCCCGGGTTGCTCGACAAGGTGGAGATGTGATGGTGAGACACTTCTTGCGGGACGACGACCTGTCGCCGGTCGAGCAGGACGAGGTCCTCACCTTGGCCGCCCAGCTGGCTCAGGATCGCCTTTCGCACCAGCCGCTGGCCGGGCCGAAGACCGTCGCGGTGATCTTCGACAAGACCTCCACCCGGACCCGGATCTCGTTCGCGGTCGGGATCGCGGAGCTCGGCGGTTCGCCGCTGATCATCGACGCGCAGACGTCGCAGCTCGGCCGCGGCGAGCCGATCGCGGACACCGCGCGGATCCTCGACCGGCAGGTCGCGGCGATCGTCTGGCGGACGTTCGGGCAGTCGCGGATCGAGGAGATGGCGGGTGCGTCGTCGGTCCCGGTGATCAACGCGCTGACCGACGAGTTCCACCCGTGCCAGATCCTCGCGGACCTGCAGACCGTCCGGCAGCACAAGGGCGCGACGGCCGGGCTGAAGCTCGTGTACCTCGGCGACGGCGCGAACAACATGGCGCACTCGTACCTGCTCGGCGGCGCGACCGCGGGCATGCACGTCGTCGTGGCCTCGCCCGCCGACTACCAACCCGATCCGGCGATCCTCACGCGCGCCGCGGAGATCGCGGCGTCGACCGGCGGATCCGTCGCGTGGACCGCCGACGCCGCGGCGGCCGTCGACGGCGCGGATGTCCTTGCCACCGACACCTGGGTGTCGATGGGGCAGGAGGCCGAGGCGGCGTCGCGCGAGGCGCCGTTCGTGCCGTACGCCGTGACAGAGCAGCTGCTCGCGAAGGCGAAGGCCGATGCGATCGTGTTGCACTGCCTGCCCGCCTATCGTGGCAAGGAGATCGAGGCGGCCGTGATCGACGGACCGCAGTCGGTCGTCTGGGACGAGGCCGAGAACCGGCTGCACGCGCAGAAGGCGCTGCTGTCGTGGCTGTTGGCAAGGAGTTTCGAGGGATGAGTGTTGCCGTACCGACCACGAAGACCGCGCGGCAGCAGCGGATCGTCGATCTGCTCGGGCGGCAGCCGGTGCGGTCGCAGACCGAGCTGGCGGACCTGCTCGCCGCGTCCGGCCTGGTGGTCGGGCAGGCGACGCTGTCGCGGGACCTGGTGGAGATCGGTGCGGTCAAGGTCCGCGACGCGACCGGCCAGCTCGTGTACGCCGTACCGGGGGAGGGCGGTGACCGTACGCCGCGCGCCGGCGAAGCGGCTGCTTTCGAAGCGCGCCTGGCCCGGGTCGCGTCCGAGCTGCTGGTGTCCGCGGAGGGCAGCGCCAACCTGGTGATCCTGCGAACCCCGCCGGGAGCGGCCCAGTACTTCGCGTCGGCGATCGACCACGTCGGACTGGACGACGTTCTCGGCACCATCGCCGGCGACGACACCGTGATGGTCGTGTCCCGCAACCCCACCGGCGGCCAGGCGTTGGCCGCCCGCTTCCTGTCCCTGGCCGCCCGCTCCGAACCGAAGTAGAGGAATTTGCTGTGAGTAGTGCAGAGAACGCCGCCCGGGACACAGCTCTCTGGGGGGCCCGCTTCTCGGGTGGTCCGGCCGACGCGCTGGCGGCGTTGAGCAAGTCGACGCAGTTCGACTGGCGGCTGGCGCCGTACGACATCGCGGGCTCGAAGGCGCATGCCAAGGTGCTGCACCGCGCCGGGCTGCTGTCCGACGACGACCTGGCCGCGATGCTGGCCGGGCTGGACGAGCTGCTGTCCGACGTCCTCGCTGGTCGCTTCCTGCCCGCCGAGGCCGATGAAGACGTCCACACCGCCCTCGAACACGGCCTCCTCGACCGCCTCGGGCCGGAGCTCGGCGGCCGGCTGCGCGCCGGCCGGTCCCGGAACGACCAGGTGGCCACGCTGTTCAAGAGCTACCTGCGGGAGCACGGGCGGATCATCGCGCGGCTCGTGCTCGACCAGATCAAGGTGCTGGCCGACCAGGCCGAGCAGCACCTCGGTGTGGCGATGCCCGGTCGTACCCACCTGCAGCACGCGCAGCCGGTGCTGCTGTCCCACCAGCTGCTTGCGCATGCCTGGCCGTTGATCCGGGACCTCGACCGGCTCGCCGACTGGGACGCCCGGGTGGCGGCGGACTCGCCGTACGGCTCGGGTGCGCTGGCGGGGAGTTCGCTCGGGCTGGATCCGGTGTTCGTCGCGCAGGAGCTCGGGTTCACGAACTCGTCGGCGAACTCGATCGACGGAACCTCGGCGCGGGACTTCGTCGCGGAGTTCGCGTTCGTGACCGCGCAGATCGGCATCGACCTGTCCCGGCAGGCCGAGGAGGTGATCATCTGGGCGACGAAGGAGTTCGGTTTCGTCGAGCTGGACGACGCGTTCTCGACCGGGTCGAGCATCATGCCGCAGAAGAAGAACCCGGACATCGCCGAACTCGCCCGCGGCAAGGCCGGCCGGCTGATCGGGAACCTGAGCGGCCTGCTGGCGACGCTGAAGGCGCAGCCGCTCGCGTACAACCGCGATCTGCAGGAGGACAAGGAGCCGGTCTTCGACTCCATCGACACGCTGGAGGTGCTGCTGCCCGCGTTCACCGGGATGATCCGCACCCTCCGCTTCAACACCGCCCGCCTCGAGGAGCTGGCACCGCAAGGCTTCTCGCTGGCCACCGACATCGCCGAATGGCTGGTCCGCCAGCAGGTCCCGTTCCGCGTCGCCCACGAACTGGCCGGCGCCTGCGTCCAGGAATGCGAGAAACGCGGCATCGAACTCTGGGACCTCACCGACGCCGACCTGTCCGCGATCTCCCCGCACCTCACCCCCGACGTCCGCACCGTCCTCACCGTCCAGGGCTCCCTCTCCTCCCGCAACACCCGAGGCGGCACCGCCCAACCTCAGGTAGCAGCCCAACTGACAGAACTCCGCACCCGAGCCACCGAACACACCACCCGCCTCGCCTAGAGTTCTCCGCATGCGGCGTTCTCTTCTGGCTGGTCCTGTTCTGGAAGTAGCGCCGAAATTGTTGGGGACGGTGCTGCGGAGCACCAGCCCGGAAGGAACCGTGGCGGTCCGCCTCACCGAGGTGGAGGCGTACGACGGCGCGAACGACCCCGGCTCGCACGCGTACCGGGGTCCGACCGCCCGTACCGAGGTGATGTTCGGCCCGCCCGGCCACCTGTACGTCTACTTCACCTACGGCATGCACTTCTGCATGAACGTCGTCGCCGGCCCCGACGGCAAACCGTCCGCGGTTCTGCTCCGCGCCGGCGAGGTCGTCGAAGGTGTCGACCTCGCCCGCAGCCGCCGCGGCCAACCCGCCGTACAGCCCGTCGCCTTCAACCAGTCCGGCGCACGCCGGTCCGCCGTACGCCAGGGCCCGGTCGCCAAGCGGCCCAAGCCCGACCCGGACCGCGACCTGGCCCGCGGTCCCGCCCGCCTGTGTGTTGCCCTCGGCATCGGCCGCGACGACAACGGTACCGACCTGCTCGCCGCCGACGCCCTGATCCAGCTCGTCGACGGCCCCGGGTACGACGGCGTACCGTCCACCGGCCCGCGCGTCGGCCTCCGCGACGCCGCCGACCGCCCGTGGCGCTTCTGGATCCCCGACGACCCCACGGTCTCGCCGTACCGCCCGCACGTCCCGAAGAAACGCGCCTAACGCCGAGCCAACTCCAGCACGTACTCAAGCTGCGGCAACCCGTGCTCCACCTCCGGATCCGGGAACAGCCCGACGTGCTGCACCCCGGCCGCCTCCAGCCCGTCGAGATGCGCGGCCGCGTCCTCCACCGTCCCGATCGCGCCGATCGCCGTCCACCAGTCGCGCGGCATCCCGACCAGCGCCGCGTTCCCGCCCGCGTCGTACAGCTTCTTCAGCTCGTCGTAGAACGGCAACGTGGTCAGCCCGAGCGACTGTTCGCCGATCTGCCAGCCCAGCCACGGCGCCGTCCACTCGTACGCCGCCTTCCGGTCGGCGCGCACGCACATCGCCGCGAACACCGCGACCACGAACCCGTCGGGCGACCCGGCCTCCAGCACCGCCTGCCGCACGTACGGCGCGGTCGCCGGCTCCGCGAGCACGACACCGTCCGCGATCCGTCCGGCGAGCGCCATCGACTTCGGCCCGCGGACCCCGAGCAGGATCGGCGGCACCGTCGCCGGCGGTGCCTCCAGCTTCACCTTGTCGAGGTACACCGTCTTGCCCTCGAAGCTGACCTCCTCGCCGCGCAGCAACCGCGTGACGGTGGTCGTCACCTCGTCGAGGGCCGTCAGCGGCGACTTCGCCCGGACGCCCATCTGCCCCATCCACGACTGCACGCCGTGCCCGATGCCCGGCAGGAACCGCCCGGGCCCGAGCGCGTCCAGCGTCGCGAACTCCATCGCGGTAACCGCCGCCGTCCGGACGACGGCCGGCACGATCCCGAGCCCGACGGTGAGCTGCTCGGTCGACGTCAGCGCGGCCGCCGCCAGCGACGGGCCGGACGTGAAGAAGCAGTCCTCGATGATCCACAACTCGTCCGCGCCACCGCGGTCGAGCCGGCGCGCGACGTCGGTGACGAGCGCGGCGGGGAAGGTACGCGGGAAACACATTCCGATGCCGGTCATACCCGAGACGGTAGAAGACGGCACCGACAGTTCGCGACAGTTCACGACGGTTCGTGAAGGACGCGTCAAAGCTGTCCACGGCCCGCGGGGCAGGACGACTAGCGGCCCGTGCTCCGGGTAGGTTTCTGGTATGGCCCGTCCGCACTACTCATCCCGTCTCGAGGACTGGGTCAACGCCGGAGTTCAGGCCGTCCTGCGGCGGCGCGGCTGGCAGGAACGGATCATCCCGCAGGTGGGGTACGGCAACACCGAGTTCGTCCGGGTGCTCGCGCGGGTGGTGCTCGGCCGCGACCCGCGCAACCAGCCGCGGTACGACGAGGACCAGGTGGTGCGCGGCTGGCGCGCGTTCGTGACGGCGCCGGCGACGAAGGTGCCGGTGACGGTGACGGTCAGCGGGGAGACGTTCGAGACGGTCACCGATCGCGGCGGCTTCATCGACCTGACGGTTCCGGTGGTGCTGCCGCCGGGTTCGCACGAGATCGTGCTGGGCGTGCACGGCGACCGGCAGGCCCGGGCGCGGATCTTCGTACCGGATCCGGACGCGACGTTCGGTCTGGTGAGCGACATCGACGACACGGTGATCCTGACGATGCTGCCGCGTCCGTTGATCGCTGCCTGGAACACGTTCGTCCGCGACGAGCAGGCGCGCCGCGTCGTACCGGGGATGGCAGGGCTGTACGAAGAGCTGCTGGCGGATCACCCTGGTGCGCCGATGTTCTACCTGTCGACGGGTGCGTGGAACACGGCTCCTACGTTGGCCCGCTTCTTCGCACGGCACGGGTACCCGCAGGGGCCGTTGCTGATGACGGACTGGGGACCTACGAACACGGGCTGGTTCCGGAGCGGCCAGGAGCACAAGCGGACGGCCCTGCGTCGGTTGGCACGCGAGTTCCCGAAGGTGAAGTGGGTGCTGGTCGGTGACGACGGCCAGCACGACCCCCAGTTGTACGGCGACTTCGCACAGAGCCACCCGGACCATGTGCTCGCTATTGGCATCCGCCAGCTGACACCGGCCGAGCAGGTGCTCTCACACGGTCTACCGGTGCCCAACGCGGACCCGGGCGCTCACGACCCGCACCGGCCGACGGCGGTCACGGTGCAGGGGCCGGACGGGCATGCGCTCCGTCCGCAGCTGCGTTCGGTGCTCACACGTCCCGAGACCACCTGAGCGGCTACTTCTCGCCGTACAGGACACGAGTGTCCCGTACGCGATGAAGCTTGACGCTATCGGCGCCCAGGCACGCACCTCGCGGCACTTGGCCAGCGCCCACGATGCTCCGCATCGAGGCCACTGACCAAGCACCGCGATGCACGCACCTGGACACCGCTATCGTTCAAGCTTCATCGCGTACGGGACACTAGTGGTGACCGACGTACTCGAGGAGAGAACCAGTGACCGAACGCCGCACTCAGGTACTTGACGACCTGGAGAGCCGTGGCCTGATTGCCCATTCCACCGATCCGGACGCCCTCCGGGCCTCGATGGCGGCGGGGCCGATCACCTCGTATGTCGGTTTCGACCCCACCGCGCCCAGCCTGCACATGGGGAACCTGCTGCAGCTGCTGACGCTGCGCCGGCTCCAGCTGGCCGGCCACAACCCGATCGGGCTGGTCGGCGGCGCCACCGGACTGATCGGCGACCCCAAGGAGACGTCCGAGCGGGTGCTGAACCCGAAGGATCTCGTCCACGAGTGGGTCGAGCGCGTGCGCGGGCAGGTGGAGAAGTTCATCGACTTCGACCAGTCGCTGCCGAACCCGGCGCGGATGGTCAACAACTACGACTGGACCAAGGATCTCAACACGCTCGACTTCCTGCGGGACATCGGGAAGCACTTCCCGGTGAACCGGATGCTCGGCCGCGAGGTCGTGAAGGCGCGGCTGGAGCAGGGGATCAGCTACACGGAGTTCAGCTACGTGCTGCTGCAGTCGTTGGACTTCCTGGAGCTGTACCGGCGGCACAACTGCACGCTGCAGACGGGTGGCAGCGACCAGTGGGGGAACCTGACGGCCGGCGTCGAGCTGATCCGCCGTACGGATCAGGGCAAGGCGCATGCGTTGGCGACACCACTGGTCACCAAGGCGGACGGGACGAAGTTCGGGAAGACCGAGTCCGGGACGGTGTGGCTGGACCGGGAGCTGACGACGCCGTACGCGTTCTACCAGTTCTGGTTCAACAGCGACGACCGCGACGTGATGCAGCTGGTGCGGTTCTACACGTTCCGTACGGCGGAGGAGATCGCCGCGCTCGACCAGGCAACTGCCGAACGACCGCAAGCACGCGAAGCGCAACGTGTACTGGCCGAGGACGTGACGACGCTGGTGCACGGCGCCGAGGAGACGCGACGGGTGCAGGAAGCGTCGAAGGCGCTCTTCGGTCAGGGGGACCTGGGGTCGCTGGACGGCGCCACGCTCGTCGCCGCGCTCCGCGAAGCACCGCATGTGGAGCTGGCGGCCGGTGAACAGATGCCGACGTACGGCGACCTCCTGGTGAAATCCGGGTTGGTCGCCAGCAAGTCGGCGGCCCGGCGGACGGTGTCCGAGGGCGGGGCTTACCTGAACAACGAGAAGGTGAAGGACGCGGAGTACGTACCGGCCGCGGACGACCTGCTCCCCGGTGGAGTGCTCGTACTGCGGCGCGGGAAGCGTTCGTTTGCAGGGGTTCTGGCCTCGCCGGCGCAGGGCTGACGGCTGGTCGCGACCCGGGTGTGCGGGTGGGAGTCCAATCCCACATCCGGGTTGCCGAACGCAAATTGCAAGCCTGTGATTCAGCGCACCGGGGGCCGATTTGACCGGCCACCTGCGATCCACGTAATGTTCTTCTTGTTGGAAGCGAGGCGCGGGACGCGAAAGCGGCCGGTCGCTCCAAAACCCCCAAAGGCTAGCTTAGCCGGAACGTGTCTTCGGACTCGGGTCGGCCACCTGGACGCGGGTGGGGATCGGGAAAAACTGGGTCTTGACTCGGTGGATCTGATCCGGTAGAGTAACGCAGGTTGCCCCGGGAGCCTGGCTGCAAGGCCAGACTGCGGTGTGCGCCCGATTCTTGAGAACTCAACAGCGTGCCGAAAGTCAATGCCGAAAGATGCATTAACCCCGTCCACAGGCGTTGAACGATCCTCCTAGCCCCCCGGGTTTTCTGGGTGGGTGCAGGTGGTTGTTTGTCTGTCTGTGGCGGATTCCTTTGAAATATTTCTGGATTCAAGTCAGTTTGATTTGTTTCTGATGTTCAAAGGATCTACTCAAAGTAGTCTGTTTTCCACGGCTTGCCGTGGTTGACATATAGATTTCAACGGAGAGTTTGATCCTGGCTCAGGACGAACGCTGGCGGCGTGCTTAACACATGCAAGTCGAGCGGTAAGGCCTCTTCGGGGGTACACGAGCGGCGAACGGGTGAGTAACACGTGAGCAACCTACCCTCAACTTTGGGATAAGCCTCGGAAACGGGGTCTAATACCGGATAATACTGACCGTCTCATGGTGGTTGGTTGAAAGTTCTGGCGGTTGGGGATGGGCTCGCGGCCTATCAGCTTGTTGGTGGGGTAATGGCCTACCAAGGCGTCGACGGGTAGCCGGCCTGAGAGGGCGACCGGCCACACTGGGACTGAGACACGGCCCAGACTCCTACGGGAGGCAGCAGTGGGGAATATTGCGCAATGGACGAAAGTCTGACGCAGCAACGCCGCGTGAGGGATGACGGCCTTCGGGTTGTAAACCTCTTTCAGCAGGGACGAAGCGAGAGTGACGGTACCTGCAGAAGAAGGACCGGCCAACTACGTGCCAGCAGCCGCGGTAATACGTAGGGTCCGAGCGTTGTCCGGAATTATTGGGCGTAAAGGGCTCGTAGGCGGTTCGTCACGTCGGGAGTGAAAACTCGGGGCTTAACCCCGAGCCTGCTTCCGATACGGGCAGACTAGAGGTAGGCAGGGGAGAGCGGAACTCCTGGTGTAGCGGTGGAATGCGCAGATATCAGGAAGAACACCGGTGGCGAAGGCGGCTCTCTGGGCCTTACCTGACGCTGAGGAGCGAAAGCGTGGGTAGCGAACAGGATTAGATACCCTGGTAGTCCACGCCGTAAACGTTGGGCGCTAGGTGTGGGGGACATTCCACGTCCTCCGTGCCGCAGCTAACGCATTAAGCGCCCCGCCTGGGGAGTACGGCCGCAAGGCTAAAACTCAAAGGAATTGACGGGGGCCCGCACAAGCGGCGGAGCATGCGGATTAATTCGATGCAACGCGAAGAACCTTACCTGGGTTTGACATATAGGGAAATCCTCCAGAGATGGGGGGTCCGTAAGGGTCCTATACAGGTGGTGCATGGCTGTCGTCAGCTCGTGTCGTGAGATGTTGGGTTAAGTCCCGCAACGAGCGCAACCCTCGTCCTATGTTGCCAGCACGTCCTTCGGGGTGGTGGGGACTCATAGGAGACTGCCGGGGTCAACTCGGAGGAAGGTGGGGATGACGTCAAGTCATCATGCCCCTTATGTCCAGGGCTTCACGCATGCTACAATGGCCGGTACAAAGGGCTGCGAAACTGTAAGGTGGAGCGAATCCCAAAAAGCCGGTCTCAGTTCGGATTGGGGTCTGCAACTCGACCCCATGAAGTCGGAGTCGCTAGTAATCGCAGATCAGCAACGCTGCGGTGAATACGTTCCCGGGCCTTGTACACACCGCCCGTCACGTCATGAAAGTCGGCAACACCCGAAGCCGGTGGCCTAACCCTTGTGGAGGGAGCCGTCGAAGGTGGGGCTGGCGATTAGGACGAAGTCGTAACAAGGTAGCCGTACCGGAAGGTGCGGCTGGATCACCTCCTTTCTAAGGAGCACTTGGCACTCCGCTTTGTGAGTGTCCATGTCATCACTTTCTCAGGCGAGTGTTCTGAGGGTGATGGTGCTTCGGAATGTGGAACATTGACCATTAGGCCAGGATCTTTTCTGCAATATGTTAGTACTGCTCTTCGGGGCGTGGAACGCGGACGGTGGATGGGTGATGGGTCGAGGCGCGCTGTTGGGTCCTGAGGGATCGGGCCTGGTTCGCAGGGTTTTGCCCTGGGGGTCTGGACTGTTTCTTCTGGGTCACGGTTCAACTGGGTGACTGGTTGGATGTGGTGGCTGGGGCCGGCTCTCACCAAACCGTTGGTGTGGGTGTTTTCTTCTGGGTGTGTTGTTTCCCTGGTTGGAGATGCTGACTCGATAGGTGGTGGTTCGGGGTTGGTGTTCCTGCCCGTATTTTGAGAACTGTATAGTGAACGCGAGCATCTCTTTGTAGCGTAATTTTTGCTTTTAGTTTTGTGACAAGCTACTAAGGGCAATCGGTGGATGTCTTGGTACCAAGAGCCGATGAAGGACGTTGGAGCCTGCGATAAGCCCCGGGGAGTTGGCAACCGAGCTGTGATCCGGGGGTGTCCGAATGGGGAAACCCAGCTGGCATTCTAAAGCCAGTTACCAGTGCCTGAACACATAGGGTTCTGGAGGGAACGCGGGGAAGTGAAACATCTCAGTACCCGTAGGAAGAGAAAACAATAGTGATTCCGTGAGTAGTGGCGAGCGAAAGCGGATGAGGCTAAACCGTGTGCGTGTGATAGCCGGCGTGCGTTGCGCATGTGGGGTTGTGGGAGCATTCAGACACTAATGCCGTGGTGTCGGAGAGTTATAAATCGCTGTTGAAGTCGAATCTTCTGGAATGTTGAGCCGTAGTGGGTTATAGCCCTGTAGGCGTAAGACAGTGACTCTCGAGTGTTTTCCCAAGTAGCACGGAACTCTTGAAATTCCGTGTGAATCTGGCGGGACCACCCGCTAAGCCTAAATACTTCTTGGTGACCGATAGCGGACTAGTACCGTGAGGGAAAGATGAAAAGTACCCCGGGAGGGGAGTGAAATAGTACCTGAAACCGGTTGCCTACAATCCGTCGGAGCACTTTCGGGTGTGACGGCGTGCCTTTTGAAGAATGAGCCTGCGAGTTAGTGGTGTGTGGCGAGGTTAACCCGTGTGGGGTAGCCGTAGCGAAAGCGAGTCTGAATAGGGCGTTTTAGTCGCATGCTCTAGACCCGAAGCGGAGTGATCTATCCATGGGCAGGTTGAAGCGCGGGTAAGACCGCGTGGAGGACCGAACCCACCAGGGTTGAAAACCTGGGGGATGACCTGTGGATAGGGGTGAAAGGCCAATCAAACTCCGTGATAGCTGGTTCTCCCCGAAATGCATATAGGTGCAGCGTCGTGTGTTTCTTACCGGAGGTAGAGCACTGGATGGTCTAGGGGGCTTACCGGCTTACCGAAATCAGCCAAACTCCGAATGCCGGTAAGTGAGAGCGCGGCAGTGAGACTGCGGGGGATAAGCTCCGTAGTCGAGAGGGAAACAGCCCAGATCACCAGCTAAGGCCCCTAAGCGATTGCTAAGTGGAAAAGGATGTGGAGTTGCCCAGACAACCAGGAGGTTGGCTTAGAAGCAGCCACCCTTGAAAGAGTGCGTAATAGCTCACTGGTCAAGTGATTCCGCGCCGACAATGTAGCGGGGCTCAAGCAATCCGCCGAAGCTGTGGCACTCACATATGTACTCGGCGTCTCTTTGGAGACGTCCAGGTGTGTGGGTGGGTAGGGGAGCGTCGTGCAGCGTGTGAAGCAGCCTAGTGATGGAGTTGTGGATGCTGCACGAGTGAGAATGCAGGCATGAGTAGCGAATGACGGGTGAGAAACCCGTCCGCCGGATGATCAAGGGTTCCAGGGTCAAGCTAATCTGCCCTGGGTAAGTCGGGACCTAAGGCGAGGCCGACAGGCGTAGTCGATGGACAACGGGTTGATATTCCCGTACCGGCATTAACACGACCCGACCGAACCTGCTGATGCTAAGCCTTTGAAGCTGTGATGTCTTCGGACGGATCGGTGGATTCGGTGACCCGAGGTGGTAGTAGGTGCATTGAGGAGTGACGCAGGAGGGTAGTCCAACCGCGGCGATGGTAGGCGCAAGCTGATCCGCGGGCAAGGTGGTAGGGCGAGGCATAGGCAAATCCGTGTCTCA
Organism: Kribbella sp. WER1; assembly: GCF_054189145.1. Lineage (NCBI taxonomy): Bacteria > Bacillati > Actinomycetota > Actinomycetes > Propionibacteriales > Kribbellaceae > Kribbella > Kribbella sp. WER1. The sequence goes on from NZ_CM135186.1 coordinate 6,931,128, forward strand.
TATAGCCTGAGAGCCGAGGCGGACCCGTTTAGGGGAAGTGGATGATCCCATGCTGCCGAGAAAAACTTCGCAGTGAGTGTTAGAGCCGCCCGTACCCCAAACCGACACAGGTGATCAGGTAGAGAATACCAAGGCGATCGAGTGAACCATGGTTAAGGAACTCGGCAAAATGCCCCCGTAACTTCGGGAGAAGGGGGACCGGATCCGTGACACCATTTGCTGGTGGTAGCGGTGATGGTCGCAGAGACCAGGCCCAAGCGACTGTTTACTAAAAACACAGGTCCGTGCGAAGAAGTAATTCGATGTATACGGACTGACGCCTGCCCGGTGCTGGAACGTTAAGGGGACAGGTTAGCTGGTTTTGGCCGGCGAAGCTTTGAACTTAAGCGCCAGTAAACGGCGGTGGTAACTATAACCATCCTAAGGTAGCGAAATTCCTTGTCGGGTAAGTTCCGACCTGCACGAATGGCGTAACGACTTGGGCGCTGTCTCAACCATGGACTCGGCGAAATTGCATTACGAGTAAAGATGCTCGTTACGCGCAGCAGGACGGAAAGACCCCGGGACCTTTACTACAACTTGGTATTGGTGGTCGGTACAATTTGTGTAGGATAGGTGGGAGACTGTGAAGCTCGGACGCCAGTTCGGGTGGAGTCATCGTTGAAATACCACTCTGATTGTTCTGGCTGTCTAACTTTGGTCCGTTATCCGGATCAGGGACAGTGCCTGGTGGGTAGTTTGACTGGGGCGGTCGCCTCCTAAAAGGTAACGGAGGCGCTCAAAGGTTCCCTCAGCCTGGTTGGCAATCAGGTGTTGAGTGTAAGTGCACAAGGGAGCTTGACTGTGAGACAGACATGTCGAGCAGGGACGAAAGTCGGAACTAGTGATCCGGCGGTGGCATGTGGGAGCACCGTCGCTCAACGGATAAAAGGTACCCCGGGGATAACAGGCTGATCTTCCCCAAGAGTCCATATCGACGGGATGGTTTGGCACCTCGATGTCGGCTCGTCGCATCCTGGGGCTGGAGTAGGTCCCAAGGGTTGGGCTGTTCGCCCATTAAAGCGGCACGCGAGCTGGGTTTAGAACGTCGTGAGACAGTTCGGTCCCTATCCGCTGCGCGCGCAGGAGACTTGAGAAGGGCTGCCCCTAGTACGAGAGGACCGGGGTGGACGAACCTCTGGTGTGCCAGTTGTTCCGCCAGGAGCACGGCTGGTTGGCTACGTTCGGGAGTGATAACCGCTGAAAGCATCTAAGCGGGAAGCACGCTTCAAGATGAGGTCTCCCACCGGGTTAACCGGGTAAGGCCCCCAGTAGACCACTGGGTTGATAGGCCAGAGGTGGAAGCGCCGTAAGGTGTGGAGCTGACTGGTACTAATAGGCCGAGGGCTTGTCACTCACTACAGACTACAAGCTCTGAAATTTGCGCTGTAACGATGTTCGCGTTCACTGTACGGTTCCCAGGATACGGTCAACCCCGGTCATGTGTGGCTTGTGTTGGTTGATAGTGTTCTCATAGAGTTTCGGTGGCCATAGCGTCGGGGAAACACCCAGTCTCCATTCCGAACCTGGAAGTTAAGCCCTTCAGCGCCGATGGTACTGCGACCGGGAGGTCGTGGGAGAGTAGGACGCCGCCGGACATTCACACTGTTAAGGGCCACCCCTCGGGGTGGCCCTTAACATTTGTCTGCCCTTAAACACTTGTCTGGGCGCCATCAGGTGGCTTTGCGGCTCGGTGTGTAGGTCCACCACGGGCGTGCGGGGTTCCCGTTGGCCTGGTCCACGGCGGAAGTGATCGTGTCGAGGAGACACGGGTCGTGGCGTTGGCGGTCGCGTTCGCAGATCGTTTCGTAGATCTGTACGGGATCTCGCCCGGCCAGTTGGTCGACGGTGGTGATGTCAGCTCGCGCCAGATACCGGGCCACGGCCGGGCCGACGTTCATGAGGGATGTCAGCTCCGTTGATCGCATGGTCGAACGATGACGCATCGCCGGCCGGTAGGTCTTGGACGGATCGGACGCCGTCGGCAAGCGGCATACGCCAAAGTTCGGCAGCTCTGTGTTGTCGGCTTCTGCCAATTGCCCGGGCGTTCCGGTCAGATGACGATGACACGGTGACCATGCTCGAGGAACTCGTACAGACAGCTCTCAACCGCGAACTGCCGTCGCGTACGGCGGCGCTCGAGGTGCTCAGTGGGAAGGACGAGCTCGTCGACGTGGTGGCGTCGGCGTTCCGGGTGCGGCGCGAGTTCTTCGGGCGACGGGTGAAGCTGAACACGATCATCAACCTGAAGAGCGGGCTGTGTCCGGAGGACTGCACGTACTGTTCGCAGCGGCTCGGCTCGACCGCGGACATCTTGAAGTACTCGTGGATCGATCCTGGCGAGGCGACGCAGCTTGCGGGACAAGCGGTCGCGGCCGGTGTGAAACGGGTCTGCCTGGTGGCCAGTGGACGGGGGCCTGGTGATCGGGACATCCGCCGCGTCGAGGGCATGATCGAGACGATTAGGGACGAGCACCCGCACGTGGAGGTCTGTGTCTGCCTCGGGCTGCTTCAGGACGGACAGGCCGAGCGGCTGCGGGACGCCGGCGCCTACGCATACAGCCACAACCTGAACACCAGCGAGCAGCGGTACGGCGAGATCTGTACGACGCACACGTACCGGGATCGCGTCGAGACGCTGGAGCGGGCGACGAAAGGTGGGTTGTCGCCGTGTTCGGGAGCGATCTTCGGGATGGGAGAGACGGACGAGGAGATCGTCGAGCTGGCGTTCGCGTTGCGCGAGCTCGATCCTGACTCGGTGCCGGTGAACTTCCTGATCCCGTTCGAGGGAACTCCGCTGGGCGGGCGCTGGGAGCTGACTCCCGAGCGGTGTCTACGGATTCTCGCGCTGTTCCGGTTCTGCTTTCCGGATGTGGAGGTGCGGTTGGCCGGTGGGCGGGAGATCCACCTCCGGGGGCTGCAGGCGATGGCGCTGCATGTGGCGAACTCGATCTTCCTGGGCGACTACCTGACCAGCGAGGGGCAGCCTGGTGCGGATGATCTCCAGTTGATCGCGGACGCCGGATTCACAGTCGAGGGTCTGGAGCAGCCGACGTTGCCGCAGCGGCGGCACGACCTGGTCGCCCTCAGGCGCCGTGGCGCGGGCAGCAGCACGCACGGCGACTCCTGACGCGGTGCTGTCCGGCTCGATCTCGCGGTGGGCTGGCGGGCGGGGAGTGCGGGGAGTGAGCGATGCGGTGGAATGGGGGGTTGGACGGTAACGTTTGTCCGATTACTGATCTTCAGCATTGTTAGGAGTCATCGTGGCGACGCCACCTCGCAATCCTCGCTCCGGTTCTGGGGACCGTCGTGGTTCCTCCGGGGGCGCCGGCCGTTCCGGCCGTACCGGTGGTGGACGTTCTGACTCCGGGAATCGGTCCGGTTCCGGTGGGGGCGGGCGCTCTGGCGGATGGTCCGGGAACGGTGGCGCCGGCGGTGGTCGGGGTGCTGGGGATGGGCGTACTGGCTCTGGGGCCGGGCGTGGTGGTGCGGGCGGCGCTGGTGGTTCTGGTGGCGGTCGGGCTGGTGCGGGTGCTGGGCGTGGGGCTGCGGGGAGTGGGCGGTCCGCGGCTGGTGCGGGTGCTGGTCGTAATGCGTCTGGTGGGAGTGGTGCTGGGCGTGGGGGTTCTGGGGCTGGGTGGACCGGGTCGGGTGGGGGACGGTCCTCGTCTGGTGGTTCGCGGGCCGGGGGCGGTGGCGCTCGGTCCGGGGGTGGGCCTCGGGGTGGCGGTGCTGGGAGTTCTGGTGGGGGTTCGCGGCGTACGGGGATTGCCGGTGGGCGGTCCGGGTACAGCGATCGGGATGAGAATTCGTTCGAGAATCGGCGGGGGTTTGCCGGGTCTCGGGGGGATGACAAGTCGCGGCGGGATCCGTTCGGTGGGCAGTTGGCCGGGGATGAGCGCGACGGGCGGTCCGGTGGGTATCGCCGGGATGAGCGTGGCGGGCGTGGGCCTGGCGCGGGCCGTGGGGTAGCCGGCTCGCGACGTGACGACCGCGGTGGGTACCGGCGCGACGAGCGTGGCGGTGATGACCGTGGTGGTTACCGACGGGACGAGCGCGGTGGTGATGACCGTGGTGGTTACCGGCGTGATGAGCGGGGTGGGGGCGAGCGTGGGTTCCGGCGGGATGAGCGTCGTGGGGATGAGCGCGGGGGCCGGCGGGACGAGCGTGGTGGGCAGGGTGCTGGGGGGTATCGGCGGGACGAGCGTGGGGCCCGGCGGGACGTGCGGGGGGCGGACTCGCGGGGTGGTCGGCGGGACGAGCGTGGCGAGCAGCGGGGTGGGGACTTTCGGGGGCGTGGGGGGCCTCGGCGGGAGGAGCGGGAGGAGAAGGTCGGGCCTCGGCGGGACGATCCGAAGATTCCGGACGGGATCACCGGGGCCGAGCTCGATCGTGGGGTGAAGGCCGAGCTGCGGTCGTTGCCGCGGACGCTGGCGGATCTCGTGGCGCAGCACCTGGTGGCGTCGGGGCGGTTCCTCGACGACGACGCGGAGTTGGCGTATCAGCATGCGCGGACGGCGCGGCGGCTGGCGGCGCGGCTCGGTGGGGTGCGGGAGGCGGTCGCGATCACGGCGTACCTGGCTGAGCACTACGACGAGGCGTTGACCGAGTTCCGGGCCGTACGGCGGATGACCGGGAACCACGAGGTGCTCGCGATGATGGCCGACTGCGAGCGGGCGCTCGGGCGGCCGGACAAGGCGCTGGCGCTGACGAAGGACAAGCACGTTCGGGAGCTCTCGGAGGCGACGCAGGTCGAGCTGCTGATCGTGGCGGCCGGTGCGCGGCGGGATCTCGGGCAGACCGCGGCGGCGGTTCAGATGCTCGAGGTGCCGGAGCTGACCAAGCGGACGCGGGCGGACTGGTTGCCGCGGCTGCGGTACGCGTACGCCGATGCGCTCGAGGAGGCCGGGCGGGCCGATGACGCGCTGGTGTGGTTCCACCGGGCGGCTGGGGTCGACGGTGACGGTGTGACCGGGGCAGCTGAGCGGGCGGCGCAGTTGGAGGGGCTGGAGTTCACCGACCTGGACGAGGATGTCGTCGTGGACGACGAGGATCTCGAGGTCGAGACCCCGGATGACGCGGACGAGGATCTCGAGGTCGAGCAGGCGGATGGCGCCGACGCCCAGGACGGCGACGTGGAGTCCGAGGGCGGGGAGTCCGAGGACAGCAAGGAGTAGAGCGTGGCCGGTGTGGGGCTGGTGGCCGGGGATCCTGTTGGAGGGCTGGTGGCGGCCGCGCTGGCCAAGGGCGCGCAGCGGCTGGAGAAGTCGGTGCGGATGGTGGCGGACGGCGAGGACGACGCCATCCACCAGGTGCGGGTGTCCTGCCGGCGGCTGCGGAGCGATCTGAAGCTGTTCCGCAAGCTGCTGGCGGGGGACTGGGCGACCGGGCTCCGGGCGGACCTGGCCTCGCTCGCGCAGGCGTGCGGCGAGGCGCGGGATCTTGAGGTGATCGCGGAGCTCGTCCGCGAGAATGTCACCAGCGAGGACAACCCGGAGCACGTCGACACGATCCTCACCACGCTCACGCTCGGCCTGGATCGCGCGCACGCCCGCTCCGCCGAGGTCGTTCTGGGCGACTCGACGAAGGAGCTGCTCACCACCCTCAAGGCCGTCGCAGTAGCGCCCGACCTGAAGCCGAAGGCAGAGAAGCCCTGCGGTGAAGTCCTCCCGCAGCTGCTGCGGACAGCCACCGCCAAGCTTGCCCAGGAAGCCGACAGGCTGGAGCCCTGGACTCCTGACGACGACTGGCACGAGGTGCGGCTGCTGGCGAAGCGTGTGCGGTACGCCGCCGACACCAGCGCCGCCGTGCTCGGTGAGGAGGCAAAAGCCACCGCCGCGCACGCAGCGACGTACCAGGAACTGCTGGGGCAGCACCAGGACCACTGTGCGGCTGCAGACGCTCTGACAGCGATGGCAGTCGACGCGGCCGCTCAGGACGACCCGGAGCTCTCCTTCACGCTAGGACGCCTCACAGAGCGCCACAGGGCCGCGCGGAAGCCCCTACGTGAGCAGTTCCTCAGCCTTTACCACCGGCCCTGAGCTACAGCGTCCGGAACAGCAGCCCCACTCGCGGTTTCGGGCCGAACGACGTGGCCTTCTGCGGCAGTACGACGCCCTGCGCGGCAGAGCGCAGTACCTGGTCCATGTGGGGTGCTGTGAGTTCTACCGCGAGCTGTTGCGCATCAGCGAGCGCTAGGGCGTCCGAAAGCGTGTGGTGGAAGCTGAGCGTGTCCTCAGCGACTCCCCACGCCGGCAGCAACACCTCGTGCAGCAATGCGACCGTAGGAGCGTCCGACGCCGCGTGAAGTGTCAGCCAACTGGAGCCGTCCGTGACAGAGATCCGGTTCGGATCGCCGTCCACCCGGCCCGGCTGCATCTGCCAGCCGGACGGCGTCCGCTGTTGCACGGTAGCGAGGTCCAGCCCCGGTACGACGCGGTGGATCGGGTCCAGCGTTAACGGGTGTCGTATGTAGTCCACCAGCATCGCCAGGCCGACCTGTGTGCTCTCCCGGTACGGCTCCCGCAGTTGGCGCTCGAGATACGCCGCATAGCGGTGGTGTCCGTCAGCAATGAGCGCCTCGTGCCTCGCCAGTTCGTTCGAGATGTCAGCGAGCACAGCCGGGTCGGCAATGCGCCAGATGCGGTGTTCGGCGCCATTGTCGGTTTCTGCTTCCAGCCAAGGCTCCCCGGCGCGCGCTGCGTCGACGGCATCGCTGGCGACGCCCCCATCGGAGTACGCGAGCAGGATCGGCTCCAGGTCCGCGTCGGTCGCCTCCATCAGCCGCAGGCGGTCGTCGACCCAGTGCGGCATGACGTCCTCGTGCGGCAGTACTACGTGACGTGTCGGGTCCAGCCGCAACGAGCCGACCAGCCCGCACAGTACGGCGTCCCCTAGGCGCTGCTCGTACACGTACAGTGCGGGCTGCTCGTCCTGCACTACGACACCGTCCCGCTGCCACCCGGACAGCCGGTGCGCCGGTTCGTCGTACCGGGCAGGTCCGAGGTCCGGATCGCGTGGAAGGATGAGCCTCACCATGTTGTGCAGATCAGAGTCAGTCAGCCGCCGGACGATGGCGGGTTCCAGCACGTCGTACGGCGGCGACGTGACCGCGCCCAGCGCGCTCACCTTCCCCGCCACGAACCGCCAGGCCCGCAGGGGATCGAGTCTCAGCACCGCATCCGGCATGCGCGGAATCGTACGGGGTGAAGGATGAGCACGGAACGAACTGCGCCCCAGCCGCTGTCGGCGTGTGACGAACCGCTCGCGACCCGGTACGACGTGGCGCTGCTGGACCTCGACGGCGTCGTGTACGTCGGCCCGGACCCGGTCCCGGACGCGCCCGAGAACCTGCGCAAGGCCGCCAAGGAAGGCATGCGGATCGGGTTCATCACGAACAACGCGAGCCGGCCGGCCGCGATCGTTGCCGAGCACCTCGCGTCGTTCGGGCTGGACGTGATCGCCGACGACGTGGTGACGTCCGCGCAGGCCGCGGCGAAGCTGGTCGCGAACGAGTTCCCGAAGGGCTCGCCGGTGCTCGTGGTCGGCGGCGAGGGACTGTACGTCGCGCTCGAGGAGTACGGGTTGACGCCGGTGCGGAGCAGCGACGGGCACCCGGTCGCGGTCGTCCAGGGGTTCCACCCGGACGTGAACTGGGTGATGCTGGCCGACGGCGCGCACGCGATCAACGAGGGCGCGAAGTGGTACGCGACCAACATGGACGTGACGATCCCGACCGCGGCCGGCAAGGCGCCCGGGAACGGCACGCTGGTGCAGGCGGTCCGGGCCGCCGTCGACGTCGATCCGGTGGTCGCCGGGAAGCCCGAGCCGCCGCTGCTGGAGACCAGCATCGAACGGCTGGAAGCCAAGCAGCCGTTGATGATCGGCGACCGGCTGGACTCCGACATCGAGGGCGCGAACAAGATCGGCATCGCGAGCCTGTGGGTGGCGACCGGGGTGCACGACGCGTACGACCTGGCGCGGGCGCCGAAGAACCAGCGGCCGACGTACGTCGCTGCCGGGCTCGGGGCGCTGGCGGAGAAGCAGCCCGGGGTGAAGGTCGACGGCGGCAAGCACACGTGTGCGGGCTGGACCGCCGAGGTCGTGGACAACGCCGTCACGGTGAAGGGCGAGGGCGAGCCGTACGACGGGCTGCGGGCGATCCTGTCCGCGGTCTGGGCCGCCGTCGACGCGCCCGCCGAGCCGGCGAAGTCCGCGAAGACGACCGCCCGCGGCCGCCGGCCACGCCCGAAGCCCGCGCCGACCGCCGATTCCATCGCGCTGGACGCAGCCCTGCACCGGATCGGCCTCGACAAGTAGGCAGGTCCGGCTGGTGTTGGGGCGCGGAGGCGATACCGTTGCTGGGACGACGCTAGGAGGCAGTCATGGTGATGGACGCGCTGCGCGGGTACGTACAGCTGGCGAACGGGTTGACCGAGGTCACCAAGCAGAAGGCCCAGACCGCTGCGAAGGCGCTTTGCAGCAGACCGGGGCGGACTCGCTGACCACCCGGGTGAGTGACCTGGCCGACGAGATCGTTGCCACCAGCAAGAGCAACCGTCAGCTGCTGCAGGCGATCGTGGCGAACGAGGTCGAGGGCGCGGTCGCGCGGCTCGGGTTCGTCCGGTCCGAGGAGGTCGCGGCGCTGACCCGGCGGGTCAAGGCGCTGGAGAACGAGCTGGCCGAGGCGCATGAGGCCGCGGCGGAGCGCGCCGCCGAGCCGGCGCCGGTGGTCGAGGACGTCGTCGAGGCGACGGTGGTCGAGGAAATCCCGGCTCCGGCGAAGAAGGCTGCTGCCAAGAAGGCCCCGGCCAAGAAGGCCGCCGCGAAGAAGGCCGCACCTGCGAAGAAGGCTGCCAAGAAGGCGCCGGCGAAGAAGACGGCGAAGAAGGCCTGAGATGACCGAGCATCCCGGCGAGCAGTTCCCGCCGCACGTGGACCCGGACGTGGAGCCAGGCTCCGATCCGTACCGTGCCGACGAGCCGCAGCCGCGTCCCGACTACGACACCGAGCCGGGGGAGCACGTGGATCCGGCGGAGGTCGAGTTCGGGCCGGAGTTCGCGCGGGCGCCGGGTCAGGAGTACGAGCACTCCTTCGAGTCCGGCTCGGCGGCCGACGAAGCGGCCGACGTACCGGTGGAGGAACCTGCGGAGGACGGCGGGCATCCGTTGGTCGAGGAGACGATGGTCCGGCTGGACGGGCTGCGGGACCGGCCGGTGAGTGAGCACGGTGAGGTGTACGCCGACCTGCACGAGCGGCTGCAGAGTGCGTTGGTCGAGGCTGACGCCGAGCAGAGCGACCGGGGCTGAGCGGCCGGACGAGTGGCCAAGGGAGTCAAGCGGTCGCGGCTCGATGCGGAGCTGGTACGGCGGGGTCTCGCGCGTTCGCGGGAGCACGCGAGCGAGCTGATCGCGGCCGGCAAGGTGAAGGTGTCGGGGACCGTGGCCGGCAAGCCCGCGACCGGGGTGGGCGCGGATGCGCCGATCGTCGTGGACACGTCCGAGCACGAGGACCCGGGGTACGCCAGTCGCGGTGCGCACAAGCTGATCGGTGCGCTGGAGGCGTTCCCGGACGTCCAGGTGAAGGGCCGCCGTACCCTCGATGCCGGGGCGTCGACGGGCGGGTTCACCGACGTACTGCTGCGCAACGAGGCCGCGCACGTGATCGCGGTCGACGTCGGGTACGGGCAACTGGTGTGGGCGTTGCAGACCGATGAGCGGGTCACCGTCATGGATCGGACGAACGTCCGGACGTTGACGTTGGAGGACATCGGCGGCGACCCGGTCGACCTGGTGGTCAGTGATCTGAGCTTCATCAGCCTGACGCTCGTGCTGCCGGCGCTGACCGGTGTGGTGAAGCCGGACGGCGAGCTTGTGCTGATGGTGAAGCCGCAGTTCGAGGTCGGCAAGGACCGGCTCGGCAAGGGCGGCGTGGTGCGCGACCCGGAGTTGCGCGCGGACGCGGTCCGTACGGTTGCCGTCAAGGCGCAGCAGCTCGGCTGGGGGATCGCAGGCGTGGCGGCCAGCCCGTTGCCTGGTCCGTCAGGAAATGTCGAATACTTCCTGTGGATACGCCGGGTTGCGCCGCCTCTCGATGAGACGATGCTCCAAACGGCTATCGAGCGTGGGCCGCAATGACCGGGGCGGTGGGGTGGGAAATGAATGAAGGGAGCGGCGGGGTTGGCTGAGCACGAGCCGCGGCGCGTGCTGCTGGTCACGCACACCGGCCGCGAGCAGGCGGTCGGGGTCGCCCGGGCCGCACACCGGCTGCTGACCGACGCCGGGATGCAGGTCCGGCTGCTCGGCGGTGAGGCCGCGGAGCTCAAGCTCGACCCGGTCGAGATCGTCGACGACCCGGAGAAGGCGGCGAACGACGTCGAGCTGATCATGGTGCTCGGCGGCGACGGCTCGATCCTGCGCGGCGCCGAGCTGGCCCGCCCGCACGGAACGCCGGTGCTCGGGGTGAACCTGGGCCACGTCGGGTTCCTCGCCGAGGCCGAGGTGGACGACCTGGAGCGGATCGTCCAGGTGGTCGTGAACCGGACGTACACGGTCGAGGAGCGGATGACGCTGGCCGTCGACGTCCGGCTGGACGACGACCTGATCTTCGAGACCTGGGCGCTGAACGAGGCCAGCGTGGAGAAGGCGGCCCGCGAGAAGATGCTCGAGGTGCTGGTCGAGGTGGACGACCGGCCGTTGTCGCGGTGGGGCTGCGACGGTGTCGTGGTGGCGACCCCGACCGGCAGTACGGCGTACGCGTTCTCGGCCGGCGGGCCGATCGTCTGGCCCGAGGTCGAGGCGATCCTGCTGGTGCCGCTGAGCGCGCATGCCTTGTTCTCCAGGCCGATCGTGGTGGCGCCGACGTCGCGGCTGTCGATCGAGCTGGTGCCGTCCTGGCACGGCCGCGGGGTGCTGTGGTGCGACGGCCGGCGGATGGTCGAGGTGCCGCCCGGCGCCGAGATCCAGGTCCGCCGGGGGAGTACGCCGGTCCGGCTGGCCCGCGCCCACGAGGCGCCGTTCACCGACCGGCTGGTGGCGAAGTTCGACCTCCCGGTGCTCGGCTGGCGCGGTGCCGCCGAGCGCAAACGCAACGGAACACAGGAGTCCTAGATGCTCTCCGAAATCCGCATCACCGGGCTGGGCGTGATCGAGGACGCGACGCTCGACCTGGATCCCGGATTCACCGCCGTCACGGGTGAGACCGGTGCCGGCAAGACGATGGTCGTGACCGGGGTGAACATGTTGCTCGGCGGCCGGGCGGACAGCGGGCTGGTGCGGCACGGGACGCGGCGGGCGCGGGTCGAGGGCCGGGCGAGCGCCGTACCGCGGGCGATCGTGCAGCAGGCCGAGGACCGTGGCGGCGAGCTGGACGACGACGAGTTGCTGATCGCCCGCGAGCTGTCGTCGGAGGGCCGGTCGCGGGCGTTCCTGGGCGGTGCGTCGGTGCCGGTGTCGGTGCTCGGCGAGGTGTCCGGGGACCTGGTCGCGATCCACGGGCAGGCGGATCAGTGGCGGCTGCTGCAGCCGGCGCGGCAGCGGGAGACGCTCGACACCTTTGCGGGCAAGGCGGTTCTGGTCCCGCTGCAGGAGTACTCCGCGGCGTACAGGCGGCATCGCGAGGTCGAGGCGGAGCTGACCGAGCTGGTCACCCGCGAGCGCGACCGGCTGGCCGAGGCGGACCTGTTGCGATTCGGGCTGGACGAGGTCGCGAAGGCGGAGCCGTTGCCCGGCGAGGACGTCGAGCTGGCCGCCGAGGAGCAGCGGCTCGCGTACGCCGACGGTCTGCGGACCGCGGCCACCACCGCCGCGGACGCGATCGCCTCCGAGGACCTGGACTCGACCCGGCCGAACGACGTACTCGGCCTGCTGGCGTTGACGAAACAGGTCCTGGACGGCGAGCGCGAGCACGACCCGAAGCTGGCCGAACTGGCCGACCGCGCGGGCGAGCTGGGCTACCTGGCGGCCGACCTGGCGCAGGAGCTGTCGTCGTACGCCGCCGATGTCGACACCGATCCGGCGCGGCTGTCCGTGGTGAGCGAACGGCGGGCGTTGCTGACCTCCTTGATCCGCAAGTACGGCGCCGACGAGGGCGTCGTCGACGAGGTACTCGAATGGGCGAAGCGTTCGGCGACCCGGCTGGCCGAGCTGGACGGCAGCGACGAACGCGTCGAGCAACTGAATGCCGAGCTGACCGAGCTGGACGCGACGCTCGCCGAGCTCGGGCAGCAGATGCGGGCGGCCCGGATCGAGGCGGCCGAGCGGCTCGGCGTCGCGGTGTCGGAGGAGCTGACCGGGCTGGCGATGCCGCACGCGAAGCTGTCGGTCGAGGTGCACGAGACGACCGCCGGCCCGTTCGGGATCGACGAGGTCGAGTTCTGCTTCGCGGCGAACCCGGGCAGCCCGGCCCGCCCGCTGCAGAAGGCCGCGTCCGGCGGTGAGCTGTCCCGGGTGATGCTCGCGCTCGAGGTGATCCTGTCCGACACGCATCCGGTGCCGACGCTGGTGTTCGACGAGATCGACGCCGGGATCGGCGGCCGGGCCGCGGTCGAGGTCGGCAAACGCCTCGCCCGGCTGGCCGAGAAGGCCCAGGTGATCGTGGTGACGCACCTGCCGCAGGTGGCAGCGTTCGCGGATCGTCACGCGGTCGTGCTGAAGAGTGACGACGGTTCGGTCACGACCAGCGGCCTGGTCGCTCTGGACGACGACGCCCGGCTCAAGGAACTGTCCCGGATGATGGCCGGTCTGGAGAACTCCGAGGCCGCGCAGACACACGCCGAGGAGCTGCTGGCGCTGGCCGCGAAGCGTCGGAAACCGCGCCGGAAACCTCGTTCCAAAGGATGATTTGACTCACCGTGACCGTTAATTCGGTGCGTGAACCGGGGGCCAGCCGGGTAAATGAGCAGGTAAGGGGCTCTTGACATGGCAGGATGAGAGCGCGATGAAACTGCCCAGCCTGCGGAGAGCACGTACCACTGAACTGCCCGGTGTCACCGGTGTGGTCCGGCTGGATCGGCGTACCAAGAATCTCACCAAACGGCTCAAGCCGGGTGAGATCGCGGTCATCGATCACGTCGACCTGGACCGGGTGAGTGCCGAGGCGCTGGTCGACTGCAAGGTCGCCGGGGTGGTGAACGTGGCCGACTCGATCAGCGGCCGGTATCCGAACCTCGGGCCGGAGATCCTTGTCGACGCGGGCATCCCGCTGGTCGACGGGGTCGGCCGCGAGGTGTTCTCGGTGCTGCACGAGGGTGAGCACGTCCGGCTCGACGAGGGCACGCTGTACCGCGGCGGCGAGGCGGTCGCGAAGGGTGTCGCGCAGGACAGCAACTCGGTCGCGAACCTGATGGACGAGGCCCGCTCCGGGCTGTCCACCCAGCTCGAGGCGTTCACCGCGAACACGCTGGAGTACCTGCGGCGCGAGAAGGACCTGCTGCTGGACGGCGTCGGCGTACCGCAGATCCACACACCGATGGAGGGCAAGCACGTCCTGATCGTGGTCCGCGGGTACGACTACCGCGACGACCTGGTCGCATTGAAGCCGTACATCCGCGAGTACCGGCCGGTGCTGATCGGCGTCGACGGCGGTGCGGACGCGCTGGTCGAGAACGGGTACGTCCCGGACCTGATCGTCGGCGACATGGACTCGGTCAAGGACGAGACGCTGAAGTGCGGCGCCGAGGTGATCGTGCACGCATACCGCGACGGCCGCGCGCCCGGGTCGGAGCGGCTCGAACGGCTCGGGGTCGAGTCGATCGAGTTCCCGGCCACCGGCACCAGCGAGGACGTCGCGATGCTGCTGGCCGACTCCAAGGGCGCCTCGCTGATCGTCGCGGTCGGCACCCACAACTCGCTGGTGGAGTTCCTCGACAAGGGACGCTCCGGGATGGCGAGCACCTTCATCACCCGGCTGCGGGTCGGTGCCAAGCTGGTGGACGCGAAGGGCGTCGGCCGGCTGTACCGGAGCCGGGTCTCGACGTTCCAGGTCGCCGCGCTGATCGTGGCCGGCCTGTTCGCGGTCGGGATGGCGCTGGTCGCCATCGGTGCCGACGATGTGCTCTGGTCGATCCTGCGGGCGCGCTGGAACGACCTCGTCTATTGGATCCGGGAGCTGTTCACGTGATCGACTTTCGCTACCACATCGTCTCGATCGTGGCGATCTTCTTCGCCCTGGGCGCCGGTGTGGTGCTCGGGGCCGGCCCGTTGAAGGGCACCGGAGACCAGTTCGTCGCCAGCCAGGCCGAGAAGGACCGCCAGCAGCTCGCCGACGCACGGGCCGAGCTGGTCCAGGTGAAGGCGCTGGACAAGTACCGCGACGACTACGTCGCCAAGGTGACCGCCGGGCTGACCGACGGCAAGCTGGCGAACAAGAAGATCACGCTGATCTCGATGCCGAACGCCGACAGCGGCCTGAGCGACGGCGTCCAGACCGAGCTGGAGAAGGCCGGCGGTACGGTGTCCACCAAGGTGTCGCTGGACGCGAAGCTGTTCGACACGGGTCAGCGGCAGCTGGTCGAGACGCTGGTCCAGCAGCTCGTCACCCCGGACATGAACATCGCGGCGAACAGTACGACGTACCAGCGGGCCGGGCTGCTGCTGGCGCGCGGGGTCGCGGCCAAGGACGAGGGCAAGTCCGTGGACGCGGACGCGACCAAGGTGCTGAGCGGGCTGACCGGCGCGAAGCTGCTGTCGCTGAAGCCGTCGACGGTGAAGGACCGGTCGAGCCTGATCGTGGTGATCGCCGCGGACCCGCCGACGCCGGCCCCGGACAACTCGACGTACACCGACGCCGTGGACTTCATCAAGGGCCTGGACATGGGCAGCGGCGGCGTGGTCGTGGCCGGTACACCGGCGTCCGCGAACGACGGCGGACTGATCAAGGCCTTGCGGAGTGACTCCGACGCCACCAAGATCGTTTCCTCGGTGGACGTGGCCGATCTCCCCGCCGGCCAGATGACCGTGGTGTTCGCGCTCGCCGAGCAGCTCACCGGGAAGGCGGGGCAGTACGGCGCGATCAACGCGAAGAACGGCGTGGCGCCGGCAGCCGTACAGACGAAGGACAACTGACGTGGGAATTCTGAGCGCTGCCGTCGCGGCGGCCGCTACTTCCGGGCTCGAGCGTGCGGCCGAACAGCTGCCGAAGGAGAACCGGGAGCCCTTCGAGCGGACGAACCACCGCGGTGAGCCGGTGACGCTGCTCGAGGGACCGGGCGCGGTGCTGGGCGCGCTGGCCGGTGTGCTGGCCGCCCGGGGCAGCAACAAGGTCAAGGCGGCCGCGGTCGTGGCTGGCGCGGTGTCGGGCGCCGTCGGGGCGTACGACGACCTGCGCGGGACCACGCAGGCGAAGGGTTTCCGCGGTCACCTGAGCGCGTTGCAGCGCGGCGAGGTGACGAGCGGTGCGGTGAAGATCCTCGGGGTCGGCGCGGCCGGTCTCGCGGCCGCGGCGTTGCTGCCGCGGAAGTCGCGCGGTGCTAAGGCCGTCGCCGGCGTGATCGCCGACGGCGCGCTGATCGCCGGTACGGCGAACCTGACGAATCTGCTCGATCTCCGTCCGGGGCGTGCGCTCAAGGCGGTCACCGCGGTGAACGCGCCGATGGCCGTGGTGAGCGGTCCGGCCGGTGCCGTCGTCGGTGCCGCCGCGGCCTCTGCTCCGGCCGACCTCGGCGAGCGGGCGATGCTCGGCGACTGCGGTGCGAACGGCCTCGGCGCGATCACCGGTACGGCGCTCGCCGCGTCGCTGCCGCGTCCGCTGAAGACGCTGGCGCTGGCGCTCGTCGTCGGCCTCAACCTGGCGAGCGAGAAGGTCAGCTTCACCAAGGTCATCGCCGACACCCCTGCCCTCGACAAGATCGACCAATGGGGCCGACGACCCCGGTGAGTGAGGACGCCCCGCAGAGCAGTTCGGTGGGCGGGCGGGTCGCGCAAGCTGCGTTGGTGGTTGCCGGTGTCACCGTGCTGGCACGGGTTGTCGGTTTCGGGCGCTGGCTGGTGTTCTCGAAAACGGTCGGCGCGGGTTGTCTGGCGGAGGCGTACACGACGGCAAACCAGCTGCCCAACATCCTCTTCGAGGTCGTGGCGGGCGGAGCGCTGGCCGGTGCGGTGATTCCGGTGCTGGCCGGTCCGGTCGCCCGCGGGGACAAGGCCGCGCAGGGCCGGATCATCGGGGCGTTGCTGTCCTGGTCGTTCGTCCTGCTGGCGCCGGTCGCCGTGCTGGCGTGGCTGCTCGCCGGCCGGTACACCGACGCGATGCTCGACCCGGGCGCCGAGTGCGGCAGCTCCACGGCGACCGCGACCCGGATGCTCGCGATCTTCGTACCGCAGATCTTCGGGTACGCCGTCGCGGTGGTCGCGACCGCCGTTCTCCAGTCCCACAAGCGTTTCGCGGCGGGTGCGCTGGCGCCGTTGATCTCCAGCCTGGTCGTGGTCGCAACGTACTTCGTGTTCGCGGCCGTTGCCCCGAACGCGGACCAGGCGTCCCGGGGCGCCAACGACGTACTCGCCTGGGGTACTACGGCCGGCGTGCTCGCGTTGGCGCTCACCGTGCTCGTTCCGATGCTCGTACTGCGCCTGCCGATCCGGCCGACGCTCAAGCTCGACCCCGGCGTCGGGCCGGTACTGCGGCGGCTCGCGCTCGCGGGGCTCGCCGTACTGATCGCGCAGCAGCTCACGTTCGTCGTCACGACGTACCTGGCCAACCACCGCGGCGTTGCGGGCAGCATCGCCGTCTATACGTGGGCGAACGCGATCTACCTGCTGCCGTACGCCGTTCTGGCCGTCCCGATCACCACGGCCGTCTTCCCGCGCCTGGCGGCCGCCTTCGAGGCAGGAGAGGGCTTCGACCGGTACGCCGCCACCTCGACGCGCGCCGTGATGCTCGCGGGCGGCGCGGGAGCGGCCCTGCTGATCGGTACGGCGGTACCGGTCGCCCGGATCTTCGCGTACGACAACGGCGCGGTCCAGGCGGGTAAGGCGACCTCGCTGGCCAACGGCCTGCTGGCGTTCGCCCCGGCTGCCATCGGGTTCGCCGTACTCATGCACCTCGGCCGGGTCCTGTACGCGCGCCACTCGGGGCGTGAGGTCGCCGTTGTGACCTCGGGCGCCTGGGTACTCGTCGCAGTGGCCGGTGTGCTGCTTACGGGCCACTGGGACGCCGTACCGGCGTTGGCAGCAGCCATGTCGATCGGGATGGTCGTCGGCGCGTTCGTACTGCTGCTGGTGCTGCGTAGGGAGGCCGGGCCGGGCGTACTGGCCGGTGTGCCGCGTGCGCACCTCACAGCGCTCGCAGGCGCCGTGCTAGCCGGTGCTGCGGGCTGGGCGGTCGCCCTGCCCGCTGGGCACGGTGGAGTCGCCAAAGCCGTCCTGTTCGCGCTCCTGTCCGGGCTCGCCGTTGTCGTCGTGTACGCCGTTGTCGTGCTTGCATTGGACCGCGCGGACGCGCGCGCCCTCCTACGACGGGAGAAACCATGAGGATCGGGCTGCTGCTCGCGGAGTCGCGGGGCGGGATCGGGCAGCACGTTGCCTCGTTGGTGCCGCGGTTCGTGAGCGCCGGGCACGAGGTTGTGGTGTGCGCGCCGCCCGGTACGTCGGAGCACTTCGACTTCGCGCCCGCGACCGTGGTGACCCAGACGACCGGGTTGCGCGGGTGCGATGTGATCCACGCGCACGGGTACCGCGCGGGCATGGCCGCGCTGCGCGACAGGTCCCGGCTGCGCCCGCTGGTCGTCACCTGGCACAACGCAGTGATCGCACCGGGGCCGAAGGGTCTCGTGATGCGCATGGGTCAGCGGCTGGTCGCCCGTGGCGCCGACCTGACGTTGGGAGCCTCCAGCGACCTGGTGGAGCTGGCCAAGAGCCTCGGCGCCAAGAACGCCCAGCTGGCGCCGGTAGCCGCTCCCGCGATGCCCACGGTCCGTACGTCGCGCGCGGCCGTGCGCCGGGAGCTAGGGCTCCGCGAGCAGCCCGTCGTACTCACGGTGGGCCGGCTGGCTCCGCAGAAGGACTACCCGACGCTCCTGTCGGTGGCTGCTCGCGTCCACGAGTCCACGCCGGACGTGGTGTTCGTGGTGGTCGGTGACGGGCCGCTGCGGGACAACCTGCAGGCGCGGATCGACGCGGAGCAGCTGCCCGTGCGGCTCCTGGGGCATCGGAACGACATCGCGGACCTTCTGGGAGCCGCGGACGTGTTTCTGCTCACGTCGCACTGGGAGGCCCGCGCGCTGGTCCTCCAGGAGGCGATGCAGGTCGGCGTACCGGTGGTGGCGACCGCGGTCGGCGGGGTGCCCGAGCTGGTCGACGACAGCGCGGTGCTGGCGTTTCCAGGCGACGCGGACGGCCTCGCGGACGGCGTACGGGCGGTTCTGTCCGAGCCGGACACGGCGAACGCTATGCGGACACGAGGCCGCGAGTTGGCCGCCAGATGGATGGACGAGGACGCGGTGGCAAAGAATCTCCTCGACATCTACGCGGGTCTCGTCGCGACCGGTGCTTGACACGAGGTAGGCTGGAGGCCCGTGGACAGGGCTTCGAATTCCCAGCAGACCAAGCACGTATTCGTCACCGGTGGCGTGGCATCCAGTCTCGGCAAGGGACTGACAGCGTCCAGCCTCGGCAGTCTGCTGACGGCGCGGGGCATCCGGGTCACCATGCAGAAGCTGGATCCGTATCTGAACGTCGATCCGGGCACGATGAATCCGTTCCAGCACGGCGAGGTGTTCGTCACCAACGACGGCGCCGAGACCGACCTCGACATCGGCCACTACGAGCGCTTCCTGGACCGCGACCTCTCCCAGGTCGCGAACGTCACCACCGGCCAGGTGTACTCGAGCGTGATCGCCAAGGAGCGCCGCGGCGAGTACCTCGGCGACACCGTGCAGGTGATCCCGCACATCACCAACGAGATCAAGGAACGGATGCTCGCGATGGCGGGCCCGGACGTCGACGTCGTACTGCACGAGATCGGCGGCACCGTGGGCGACATCGAGTCGCTGCCGTTCCTGGAGGCGGCCCGGCAGGTCCGGCACGACGTCGGCCGCGACAACGTGTTCTTCCTGCACATCTCGCTGGTGCCGTACATGGCGCCGAGCGGTGAGCTGAAGACCAAGCCGACCCAGCACTCGGTGGCCGCGCTGCGCTCGATCGGTATCCAGCCGGACGCGATCGTCTGCCGCGCCGACCGGCCGATCCCGGACAGCGTGAAGCGGAAGATCTCGCTGATGTGCGACGTCGACGTGGAGGCCGTGGTGGCCGCCGTCGACGCGCCGTCGATCTACGACATCCCGAAGGTCGTGCACGCCGAGGGCCTGGACGCGTACGTCGTCCGCCGGCTGAACCTGCAGTTCCGCGACGTCGACTGGACCCGCTGGGACGAGCTGCTCCGGGTCGTGCACCACCCGAAGGACGAGGTCACGGTCGCGCTGGTCGGCAAGTACATCGACCTGCCGGACGCGTACCTGTCGGTCGCCGAGGCGCTGCGCGCGGGCGGGTTCGACAACGACGCCCGGGTGAACCTGCGCTGGATCGCCTCCGACGAGTGCGCGACCCCGGAGGCCGCGGCCCGGCTGCTCGGCGACGTGGACGCGATCTGCATCCCGGGCGGCTTCGGCGTCCGTGGGATCGAGGGCAAGATCGGCGCGATCCGGTTCGCCCGCGAGCAGGGCATCCCGATCCTCGGCCTCTGCCTCGGCCTGCAGTGCATGGTGATCGAGGTGGCCCGAGACCTGGCCGGGCTCGACCAGGCGAACTCCAGCGAGTTCGACCCGGACGCCGAGCAGCCGGTGATCGCGACGATGGAGGAGCAGAAGCACATCGTCTCCGGGACCGGTGACATGGGCGGCACGATGCGGCTCGGTCTGTACCCGGCGAATCTGGCCGAGGGCTCGATCGTCCGCGGCCTGTACGACGCGCCGTCGATCCAGGAGCGGCACCGGCACCGGTACGAGGTGAACAACGCGTACCGGGACAAGCTGGAGGCCGCCGGGCTGGTGTTCAGCGGGCTGTCGCCGGACCACGAGCTGGTCGAGTTCATCGAGCTGGACCGGGCCATCCACCCGTACTTCGTGGCCACCCAGGCGCACCCGGAGCTGAGGTCGCGGCCGACGAAGCCGCACCCGCTGTTCTCCGGGCTGGTGGCGGCCGCGCTCGATCGGCAGCGCGAGTCCCGGCTGCCGGTGGAGGACCCGAAGCCGGCCGCCGCGTCGAAGAAGGCCACGGTCAAGGCGTGATGAAGGACTACCCCGAGCTCCGGTTCGGCGCCGGCCTCGCCGACCGGCCGGAGCACTGGCCGGTGTCCGCCTCCGAGGTGGTGCACGAGACCGGCCGGGTGATCGCGGTCCGCCGGGACACCATCGAGCCGCCGGACGGTACGCCGTTCGTCCGCGACGTCGTCGTCCATCCCGGCGCCGTCGGTGTGGTGGCGCTGGACGAGAACAACCGGATGCTGCTGGTCCGCCAGTACCGGCACCCGGTCGGCCACAAGCTGCTGGAGGCACCGGCCGGGCTGCTCGACGTCCAGGGCGAGCAGTACCGCCTGGGCGCCGAGCGCGAGCTCTGGGAGGAGACCGCGACCAAGGCCGCCGACTGGCGGGTCCTGGTCGACGCGTTCACCTCACCGGGCCTCACGAACGAGGCGGTCCGGATCTTCCTGGCGCGCGACCTGTCGCCCGCGGACGAGACGTTCGAACGCGAGGCCGAAGAGGCCGACATGGAGACGGTCTGGGCCCCGCTCATCGACGTGGTCGGCGCCGTCCTGGCCGGCCAGCTCCAGAACCCGATCCTGATCATGGGCGCGCTGGCCACCTGGACGGCGCTGAACGGCCCGGGCTTCGACACCCTCCGCCCCGCCGACTCTCCCTGGCCTGCCAAGGATCACTGAACTACGCGGAGGTCTTGACCGGTCGCGGTGGGTACGGGTATTTGTTGCTGACAACGATGTCACCCATCCGTGAAGGTTGGTCCGCCCATGCGTCGTTCTGCTTCGTTGATGCTTGCCGGGGTCGTGGTTGCTGCCCTCGCTCCGGCCGCCCATGCCGTGCCCTCACCGTCACCGTCACCGTCGCCTGCGTCCGCTCGTCCGACGACCGCGACGCCGCCTGATCCACTGGCCGCGCGGATGCTGGGGCCGGAGGTGGTGGGGAAGAGCCGGATCACCTCTCCTTCCGTGGATCCGACCGAGCACGTGGACCCGTTGGTGGGGACCTCGAACGCCGGGGACACGTTTGCGGGTGCGGTGATGCCGTTCGGGATGTTCTCGTTCAGTCCGGAGACGAGCCGGGGCAACGCGTACCGGACCGCGGCGCCGGGCGGATACCTGTACTCGGCGACCAAGATCCGCGGGTTCAGCCTGACCCACATGAGCGGGACCGGCTGCGCGGGCGGGTCGGGGGACATCCCGATCTTCCCGCTGGCCGGAGCGGTGACGTCGTCGCCGCAGAGTGACGCGAAGGACGCCGTGTATGCGAGCACCTTCAGCCACGTGAACGAGGTCGCGAAGCCGGGCTACTACAAGGTCGGTCTCGACTCCGGCGTGACGGCCGAGCTGGCGGCGACGACCCGGACCGGTTCGGCCGCGTTCACGTTCCCGGCGGACAAGGCGAAGACGCTGATGTTCCGGACGTCGAACTCCGAGGTCGGGTCGAGCGACGCGCGGATCGGCATCGACCCGGCGCACCGGACGGTCAGCGGCTCGGTGACCAGCGGCAACTTCTGCGGGTACCTTGCCAGCGTCGGGCAGCGCAGCTACTACACGCTGCACTTCGTCGCCGAGTTCGATCAGCCGTTCAAGGACCAGGGCACCTGGACCGACACGACGGTGACGCCCGGCAGCACGAGCGCCCGCGGCGGGACGACGTACGGCAAGGACGGCTGGATGCCGGCGGACAAGGGTTCCGGTGGGTACGTCGGGTTCGACAGCGACCGGGTGACGATGCGGATCGGCATCTCGTACGTCAGCGACGCCAACGCGCGGGCGAACCTGCGCGCCGAGAACCCCCGCGGTACGTCGGTCGGCGTGACGGCGCTCAAGGCGAAGCAGGCCTGGCGTCAGCAGCTGGACCGCATCGACGTCACCGGTGGTACGACGGACCGGCGCACGACGTTCTACACCGCGCTGTACCACTCCCTGCTGCATCCGAACGTGTTCAGCGACGTCAACGGTCAGTACTGGGGCTTCGACCAGAAACCGCACAACCTGTCCCGCGGTCAGCGGGCGCAGTACGCGACCTTCTCCGGCTGGGACGTGTACCGGTCGCAGCTGCAGCTCCTGACGCTGCTGGAGCCGCAGCGGGCCGGTGACATCGCCCAGTCGCTCTACAACCAGGCCTCACAGAACGACGGCGTCTGGGACCGTTGGACGCACGCTTCGGGCAGTACTGCGGTGATGACCGGTGATCCGTCCGCACCGGCCGTGGCCGGGATCTACGCGTTCGGCGGCACCAACTTCGACGCTCGCGGCGCATTGCGCTCGCTGGTGAAGGCCGCGACCGTACCGACCGCGAAGGACCTCAGCTCGGCCGGGAAGCCGGTGATGTCGATCGGGCAGCGGCCGTCGCTCGACAAGTACCTCGCGCTGCACTACGTCCCGACCAAGTCGAACGCGTGGGGCGGCGCGGTCGAGACGCTCGAGGACGTGACGGACGACTTCGCCCTTGCCCAGTTGGCAAAGCGCACCGGCGACGGATCGACGTACCAGAAGTTCCTGGGGCGGTCCCAGTACTGGCAGAACGTGTTCAACCCGGACAACGGCGGCTATGTGCAGAACCGGGACGACAACGGCGCCTGGCCGGCGTTCACGCCGTCGACGAACGACGGGTTCGCCGAGGGCAGCAGCGCGCAGTACACGTGGATGGTGCCGCACAACCGGGCCGGGCTGATCGACGCGATGGGCGGTACGGACGCCGCGAACCAGCGGCTGGACGCGTTCTTCAAGAACCCGGACGGCACCTGGGCGCTGACCGGTGCTGGCGATCTGCACGCGGAGATGGCCAACGAGCCGTCGATCAACACCCCGTGGATCTACAACTACACGGGCCGCCCGTACCAGACGCAGGAGACGTTGCGGCAGGCAATGAACCAGCTGTGGAACACCAGCACCGGCGGGATCCCCGGGAACGACGACCTGGGCGCCATGTCGTCCTGGTACGTGTGGACCGCCCTCGGGCTGTACCCGGACGTGCCGAGCCGCGCCGAGCTGCAGGTCGCCGCTCCGCTGTTCGAACGGGCCGTGATCCACCGCGACGGCGGCAGGACGATCCGGATCAACGCTCCCGGCGCGGACGCGCAGTACGTGCAGTCCTTGAAGGTGAACGGGAAGTCCACCAACCAGCCGTGGCTGCCGGAGTCGTTCGTTCAGCGTGGCGGGACCTTGGACTTCACTCTTGGTACGACGGCCAACAAGAGCTGGGGCACTGGGCAGGCACCGCCGTCCTGGCGGACCGGGGAGATCCCGTTCCAGACCTCTACCGACACAAGCCGCGTGGTTGTTGCTCCTGGCACCACCAGCGCGCCTGTGACACTGCAAGCGCACCGACTGAGTGGAATCGCGCAGGACGTCACCTACACGATCAACACACCGGCCGGTCTGACAGCAACGCCGGCCACTGGCACCTTCCATGTAGACCAGAAGGGAAGTGCGGCGGTCACTATTACTGCTCCGGCCGGCACGGCTGACGGCCGCTACCCGGTGACCGTACAGATGAAGGCAGCCGACGGAACTGCCTTGCCACAGGTCGGTTTCACCGTGGTTGTAGGTCAGCCGAACTCCTTCTTCGTCCTACGCGAAGGTGTAGGCATCTCTGACGACAACGGTGACCACACCGAGGCCGACTACGACGGTGGCGGCGTCAGCTACTCACGTCAGGCGCTGGCGGCGGCAGGCCTCACGCCCGGCGGTACGGGCACCGGGCAGGGCCTCGGCTTCACGTGGCCCGACGTACCGTCCGGTGACCCCGACAACGTGCCCGCCGACGGCCAAGTGCTCAACCTGAACCTGCCCGCCGGTACGACGAAGCTGTCCTTCATCGGCAGCGCCGTCAACGGCAACCAGCAGACGACAGCCACCCTCAACTACGCGGACGGTACGACGTCGCCGGTGGACCTGTCCTTCAGCGACTGGACCCTCGGCGGTGGCGGCGACACCCTGCACTACGGCAACGTGATCGTCGCGACCACGCCGTACCGCAACGAGTCCGGCGGCGGCAAGGACAACGTGACGACCCACATCTTCGCCACGGCCCCTGTCACGCTGACGCAGACCCCGGTGAGCATCACCCTCCCCAAGAACCGGGACCTGCGCCTGTTCACGCTCGCCAGCGGGTGACTGCCTCGCCGCCGCCCGCGGCCAGGGCGGCGGCGACCTGGCGGGCGTTGGCGGTGAACTCGTCGGTGGGGATGGCGGGGAGCATGTCGTCCCAGATCGCGATCATCGCGCCGCGGAGCTGCATCATGCCGAGTGGACGGGCCTGGAACCACAGGTGGAAGTGCTCGCTGCCGTCGCCCCAGCGGTTGAAGTGGGTGCGGGCGACCGGGGCCAGGTCCTGGATGGCCTTCGCGACCCGCTGGATCGCCGGGCCGAGGGTGGCGGTGAGTTCGGGCGGCAGGTTGTCCAGCCGGTAGTGCTCGCGGGGCTCGAGGATCGCGACGAACGGCAGGCCGGACGGCTTGAAGGCCTTGAGCTTCCACTGGTCGTCGCGCCAGATGACGTCGCGGTCGGGCTCCGTACACGACCTGCAGTCGGTGCCGCCCTCGCCACCCCGGGCCGGCTCGGGCAGGACCGGCTCGGCCAGCGGCACCACCTGGACGTCGCCCTCGAACGGGAAGAACGGGTGGCCGACGAGCGGCTCGGCGGACATGCGCTCGCCGTACGGGAGCCGGGCGGTGGTAGTCGGAGGTCATGACCGCACTCTGCCGCAGCGTCGTCGGGGCGGGGAAGTTTCGGCCGTCGTTTCAGTGGTTGACGGGGCGACGGGCCAGCGGTCAGGCTGCGGGGAATCGATTTCCGTGAGGTGACTGATGGAGCTGAGGCGGCGGACTGTGGTGCTGGGTGGACTAGGGCTGGCAGCTACCGGGCTGACTGGGCTGACGGACCTGACTGGCCTGACCGGGCTTCCGGCGGAGGCGGCGGCGTTGGCCTGGGTCGGGGCAGGGCCGTTGCGGCACGTGTACGACCCGACGCCGGACGGGCCGCCGTACGAGTACATGAACGACCACTGCGTCATCCAGGGACCTGACGGCACCTGGCACCTGTACGGGATCATCGGCGACTCCGCGCCACCCGGCAGCTTCCCGGACGGCGCGAAGGAGATCCACTTCGCGCACGCGACCGCGCCGGCGCTGGACGGGCCGTGGACGACGCAACCGCACGTCCTGACCGTCGACCCGAACTACTACGGCGAAGTACACCTCTGGGCGCCGCACGTGATCGAAAGCGGCGGCACGTACTACATGTACTACGCCGCCGGCGGCAACGGTTGCGCGATCAACCTGGCGACGTCGACGGACCTGTTCACCTGGACACGCATCCCCCAGGGCCCGGTCTTCCGCGGGCTGGTCGCGCGGGACCCGTACGTGACCCGCGTCGGCGACCAGTGGGTCATGTATTACTGCGAGTTGAAGGACTGGAAGTCGAACCACATCGTCGCGGCGCGCACCAGCACGGACCTGATCCACTGGAGCGCTGCGCGAACCGTCTTCACCGACCCGAGTACGGACGCGAACGCATCGGTCACGGAGTCGCCCGTCGTTGTCGAGCGCGACGGCACCTACTACCTGTTCATCGGCCCACGTTTCGGGTACGTCGGTACCGACGTGTTCCGCAGTACCGACCCGTTCAACTTCCAGCTGTCCAGCTACGCCGGACACGTGCCCGGGCACGCGATTGAGGTCGTCGGCGACCACGTGACCGCGGCCGGCTCGTTCCAGCACGGCATCTACCTGGCCGACCTGCAATGGCGCAGTACGCCGCCTGTCTGGCACAGCCCGGACAACCCGGCCGCGGGGCTGAACCCGCAGGGTGCCATCGAACTGTTTGCCCTCGACAACAACCACCGGATCGTCCGGAGGGTGCTGCCGGGGGACTGGGAGCTGTTCAGCGACGAGGTCACGACCGTGCCGACCGTTGGCCGCAACACGGACGGCAGGCTGGAGCTGTTCACGGTCGCGAAGGACCAGGGCCTCATCCACCGCGTCCAGCGGGCTGACGGGACCTGGGGCGACTGGGAGGTGTTCGGAGGCGCGGCGGGTGCCGCACCGACCGTTTCGCGCAACGCCGACGGCCGGCTCGAGGTGTTCGCGCTCGGACCGGCAGGGGCGTACATCACGCACCGCTGGCAGAACGGGGGCGGCTCTACGACCTGGAGCGACTGGGAGAACTTCGGTGGCGCGGCCGGAGCACCACCTGTCGTCGGCGTGAATGCTGACGGCCGCATGGAGGTCTTCGCGCTGGGCCCTGGCGGGGCTTACGTCGCACACCGCTGGCAGAACGCGCCCAACAGCGGCTGGAGCTCCTGGGACACCTCGTTCGGCGGACCGGCTGCTGCGCTCAGCACGGTCAACCGGGACGGGCGTGGGCTGTTGAACGTGTTCGCGCTCGCTCCGGTGAGTACCGGCGTACACCGGAGAGTGCAGGCCGCTCCGAGCGGTGGCTGGGCCGGCTGGCAGCAGGCGGACTCGTGGGCCGACGCGGCCGCGCGTACGGCGGTCAACGCGGACGGGCGGCTGGAGATGTTCTGTATCCCGCCCGGCGGCGCGCAGATCACCCACCGCTGGCAGACGACCCCGACCAGCGGTGCGTGGAGCAACAGCGAGGTGTTCGACCCGCAGCCGGTCGCGGCGAGCCCAACGGTGATCGTGGACGCGAGCGGCCGTCAGCACGTGTTCGCCGTGTCACCGGACGGCGTACTGCGCGAACGGATCCAGGTGACCCCGAGCAGCGGCTGGGGCCCCTGGCAGACGTTGCCAGGAGCCCCCATCCTGCCGGTCCCGACGGGCCACCCGTCCTAGCCGGCTAGCGGAGTACGGTCGCGAGGGCCTCGTAGCCGGGGAGCAGGTCGACGCCTTCGTGGCCGAGGAGCTGGATCGCGACGTGGTCCGCGCCCGCGTCCAGGTGTGCCTTCAGGCCGTCCGCGACCTCGACCGCGGAGCCGTGCAGCACCATCGCGTCGACGAGCTTGTCGCTGCCGCCGTTCGCGATGTCCTCGTCGCCGAACCCGAGCCGCTTCCAGTTCGCGAGGTAGTTGCTCAGCTGCAGGTACGGCGCCAGCCGGTCCCGCGCGGTCGCCCGGGCGATCTCCGGGTCGGTCTCCAGGACGACCGCCTGCCCGGGCGCGATCAGTACGCCGCCGCCGAGCGTCCGGCGGGCCTCCCGGGTGTGCTCCGGGGTGGTGAAGTACGGCAGCGCGCCGGCCGTCCGCGCGCCGGACAGCTGCAGCACCTTCGGGCCGAGCGCCGCCAGCGCCCGCCGGTCGGCCGGCACCTTCTCGTCGTCGAGCGCGTCCAGGTACGCCACGATCGTCCGGTACGGCGACGCGTACTCGCCGGTGCTCTCCCGATGCCCGATCCCGACGCCGAGCAGGAACCGCCCGGGGTGCTCGTCCTCGAGCCGGTGGTACGACGCCGCGACCTCGGCCGCCGGCGACTTCCACATGTTCACAATGCTGGTGCCGACGGCAACCGAAGACGTTGCGGCCAGCAACACCTCGGCGTCGCGCAGGCCGGCCTCCGGCGAGCTGCCCAGCCAGAGCGTGCCGTACCCGGCGCGCTCCAGTCCGGCCGCGAGTTCCGGTCCGTAGTGCTGCGCCGCGTGCCAGACCCCGTAGCGTCCCAGTTCCATCGCCACCGCGTGCTCCTCTCGTCGGGCGTCCTTCCCAAAGCATCCCTGACCACTACGAATAGCCGTCAATGATGGTTGCCGCGTCAGCCGCAGTACGATCAGACCATCCGGTCGAGTGGTATGAACCGAACAGGCATACACTCGGCAGCGACCTGGCAGCGTCCCCTCAACCGCCGGGCCGCGGACACAACGATGTGGGCCGCACACCTGGACGGGAAAGAAGGGCGTGTTGTGAAGGTCGGAGTTCCCAAGGAAGTCAAGAACCACGAGTACCGGGTGGCGATCACCCCCTCCGGCGTGCACGAGTTCGTGCGCAACGGGCACGAGGTTCTGATCGAGCAGGGGGCGGGCGGCGGCTCGCTGATCCCGGACGACGAGTTCGTCGCCGCGGGGGCGCGGATCGTGGCCGCGGCGGACGACGTCTGGGCTGACGCGGAGCTGGTGCTCAAGGTGAAGGAGCCGGTGGCGGAGGAGTACCACCGGATGCGCAAGGACCAGGTGCTGTTCACGTACCTGCACCTGGCCGCCAGCCAGGACTGCACCGAGGCGCTGCTCAGGTCCGGTATCACCGGGATCGCGTACGAGACCGTGCAGCTGCCGGACGGCACGCTGCCGCTGCTGGCGCCGATGAGCGAGGTGGCCGGCCGGCTCGCGCCGCAGTCCGGCGCGTACCACCTGATGGCGCAGGGCGGCGGCCGCGGCGTACTGCTCGGCGGCGTGTCCGGCGTGCACCCGGCCCGCGTGGTGATCCTCGGCGCCGGTGTCTCCGGGATGAACGCGGCCGCGATCGCGCTCGGGATGCAGGCCCAGGTGCAGCTGTTCGACCGGAACATCGCGCGGCTGCGGCAGGCCGACCAGATCTACCAGGGCCACCTGCTGACGATCGCCTCGAACGCCTACGAGATCGAGCGCGCGGTGCTGGAGGCCGACCTGGTGATCGGCGCGGTGCTGGTGGTCGGCGCGAAGGCGCCGAAGCTGGTCACCAACGACATGGTCCGCCGGATGAAGCCCGGCAGCGTGCTGGTGGACATCGCGATCGACCAGGGCGGCTGCTTCGAGGACTCCCGGCCGACCACGCACGCCGACCCGGTGTACAAGGTCCACAACTCGCTGTTCTACTGCGTCGCGAACATGCCCGGCGCGGTGCCGAACACGTCGACGTACGCGCTCACCAACGTGACGCTGCCGTACGCGATCGAGCTGGCGAACCTGGGCTGGCGCGAGGCGCTCAAGCAGGACCACAGCCTGGCGCTCGGGCTGAACACGTTCGACGGCCACGTGACGTACGGCCCGGTCGCGGAAGCGCACGACCTGGCCCAGCTGAAGCTGGACGAGGTGCTGGTCTGAGCATCAGTAGAGCGGTTGGCGCATACCTGGACCACTTGACGGTGGAACGCGGCCTGGCCGCCAACACTCTGGCGTCGTACCGGCGTGACCTGCGCCGGTACGGCGGCTACCTGGCCGAGGCCGGTGTCGACGACCTCGGCCGGATCACGGAGGCCGTGGTCAGCGACTTCCTGATGCGGCTGCGCGAAGGGGACGCGGACCACCCGCCGCTGACCGCGTCCAGCGCCGGACGGACCGTGGTGGCGGTCCGCGGGTTCCACAAGTTCTGCGTCCGCGAGGGACTGACCGGAGTCGACCCTGCGGCGGCCGTGAAGCCGCCTGTGCCGCCGCAACGGCTGCCGAAGGCCCTGTCGGTCGACGAGGTCACCCGGATCCTCTCAGCGGCCGCTGGCGCCGACGCGGAACCGGCCGTTCTGACCACCCGGGACGCGGCGTTGCTGGAGTTCCTGTACGGCACGGGCGCCCGGATCTCCGAGGCCGTCGGGCTGGACGTGGACGACATCGACCTGGACGCCGGGGGAGTCCTGTTGCGCGGCAAGGGCAGCAAGGAACGGGTAGTACCCGTCGGTACGTACGCCCGCGACTCGCTGTCGGCGTACCTGGTCCGTGGCCGACCGGAACTGGTCACCCGCGGCAGGGGTACTCCGGCACTGTTCTTGAACGCCCGCGGTGGTCGTTTGTCCCGGCAGAGCGCTTGGACGGTACTGCGTCGCGCTGCGCAACGGGCCGGCATCTCGAAGGAGATCTCGCCGCACACGCTGCGCCACTCGTACGCGACGCACCTGCTGGACGGCGGCGCCGACGTACGCGTCGTCCAGGAGTTGCTGGGGCATGCCTCCGTGACCACGACCCAGGTCTACACACTGGTCACCGTCGACAAGCTGCGCGAGGTCTACGCGACTTCGCATCCACGGGCCCTCTCCTCGTCGTAGTCTTGGCGGCCGTGGCTGACCAAGCTGAGGAACGGCACGCCAGCTGGCTGGAGCTGTTCTTTGATCTGACAGTGGTTGCGGCTGCCGCCCAGATCGCGCACCGGCTGCACGAGGCCGACACCGTTGGGCAAGTGGCTGCGTGTGCAGCGATGTTCTACGCGGTGTGGAGCGTCTGGACGACGACCAGCGTGTACGCGAACGTGGCCGGTGCCCGGACGCGCCGCCGCGCCGTACTGCGGACCATGCTGGGCGTCGGCGTGATGGCTGCCGCCGTACCAGGTGTCTTCCCGGAGCTGTTGCCGCAGCACGGCGAGACGGAACTGAAAGGGCGGACGGCCGCGTTCACCGTCGCTTTCATCATCTGTAGAGGCATCGCGTCCCGAGCTGCGTCCCGCGACGGGCAGGTGATCGCCTTCTGGCCGGCGACGCAGACAGCGTTGGCCGCACCCTTCATCGTCTCGCTGTTCACGTCGGGCACGGTTACGTACTGGCTGTGGGGTGCGGGCGTCGTACTGGACCTGGTGCTGTCCGTGCTCGGCGCCCGGAACCCCAAGTCGATGGAGGAGCGTGCTGAGCGGATCCGCCAGCAGCAACAGCAGGAGCAGCGCAGGAACGCCTGGCTGGCCCGGCTGATCCGGCTGGGCCGCGGTGAGTCGGCTGAGCCCACAACACCGGCCCTGGTCACGGTAGCCCGTGCTGAGCGCGGCCATCTGGACGAGCGGCTCGGGCTGTTCGTGATCATCGTGCTGGGCGAGGCGGTGGCGCAGGTGGTCAGTGCGGACACCGGCAAACCCTGGACCGGGGCCGTGGTGCTCTCGTCGGTCGCGGCGTTCTTCCTGGTCGTGATCCTGTGGCAGCTGACGACGCTGTACGGGTTCACGCCGGCGCCCCGCAGTACCAAGCCGCTGGAGCCGTGGCAGGCGCTGCCCGCACACCTGGGCGTGACCGCGGCGATCGTTTCCGTCGCGGCCGGGCTCGGCGCGCTCATTCCGGAGGCGGACGGGCACCTGCTCACCAGGGACCGCTGGCTGATCTTCGGCGGGCTGGCGCTGTACCTGATCAGCAGCGTCGGCGCCGGGGTCGCCGGACGGGCGCCGGTGCGGTGGTTCGCCGGGTGGGCGGTGCCGAGCCTGGTGGCCGCCGTACTGCTCGGTGTCCTGGGGCACGGGATCGCGGCCTGGTTGCTGGCGGCGCTGTCGGTCGTCGTGCTCGGGTGGTTCGCGCTCTACAACTGGTTCGGCAGGGAGCGGACCCCGGCGGGCGCCGGCTAGGAACGGTGTGCGATCATCTGGTGACGGTTGGTCACTCGGGAGGCGTGATCCACCGCGTTCGGAGCTTTGTCGACAAACAGCCCCACCCCGGTGCGGAGTGGCTGGTTGAGAGTGCTTGAATGCACGCTTACAGTCGCTGGGATCGCCCGTATCGGTTGAAAGGTTTGACGAGTCATGAACGAGTCGACATTCCCGGGCACCGAACACGTGATGGGCCACTACGCCGCCCCGGAGCCGGCCCAGCAGATCAGCACGCCCCTGAACCCTCAGGAGCAGCCCCAGCACAGTACGCCGCCCCGCCCGGCACCCGTGCCGGCGCGAGCCCTGCCCGACAACTATGCGGAGATGCCGAAGCCGACGGCCAAGCTCACCGCGGAGGACCTTGCACCCGTGAAAGACCCGAACGGTCCGCGCCACATCATCGGGCCGACCGGCCGGCCCATGCCGGACCTGCCGGAGCCGCAGCCACCGACCAAGACCGGCCCGGCGCAGGTGATCGCGATGTGCAACCAGAAGGGCGGCGTCGGCAAGACCACCACCACGATCAACCTCGGCGCCTCGATCGCCGAGACCGGTCGCAAGGTGCTGCTGATCGACTTCGACCCGCAGGGCTCCGCCTCGATCGGTCTCGGCGTCCAGCCGCATGACCTCGAGCTGTCGGTCTACAACCTGCTGATGCAGCGCGACATCACCGCCGACGAGGTCATCCAGCCGACCAACGTGCCGAACCTCGACCTGCTGCCGGCCAACATCGACCTGTCCGCCGCCGAGGTGCAGCTCGTCCAGGAGGTCGCGCGCGAGTACACGCTGCAGCGCGTCCTGGACCCGATCATCCCGCTGTACGACGTGATCCTGATCGACTGCGCCCCGTCGCTCGGTCTGCTCACCGTGAACGCGCTGACCGCGTCCAACGGCATCGTCGTACCGCTCGAGTGCGAGTTCTTCGCGCTCCGCGGGCTGGCCATGCTCACCGACACGATCGCCAAGGTCCAGGACCGGCTGAACCCCAAGCTCGAGATCGTCGGGATCCTCGGCACCATGTTCGACGGGCGCACGACGCACGCCCGGGAGGTCCTCGACCGGGTGGTCCAGGCCTTCGACGAACGCGTCTTCCACACAGTCATCCGGCGTACCGTCAAGTTCCCCGAGACCACGGTCGTCGGCGAGCCCATCACCACGTACGCCCCGTCATCGAGCGCGGCCGCGCAGTACCGCGATCTCGCCAAGGAGGTGCTGGCGCGTTGTCCCGCCGGGTGAGCCTGCCAGGTGCCAGTGAACTCTTCGGGGGTGCGGCACCGAAGCAGACCAGACCCGAGAAGCGCACCACCACCGACGAGCCGGCGACCGGAGTCCGGTCCCGCACGGCCGTCGTAGACGACCGCAAGTCCAGCGGTCGGATCCGGCACGACACGAAGATCACCGTGTACGTGACGGAGGAGGAGCTGCTCGGCCTGGAACAGACCAGACTCGCGCTGCGCGCGGAGCACGGCCTGACGGCCGACCGGGGCCGGATCGTCCGCGAGGCGATCGACGTCCTGCTCGCCGACTTCGTCGACCACGGACCGGACTCGGTACTGGTACGGCGGTTGAAGGCCTCGGAGTGACCGTGTCCGCCACGGACCCGCTGGACCCCGCACTGGACGACGCTGCGCCCGAGGGTGCTGTTGCCGAAGGTGCTGTTGCTGAGGGCAAGGGGTTCAGCGTTCACCTGGTGAACTTCGAAGGACCGTTCGACCTGCTGCTGCAGCTGATCTCGAAACACAAGCTGGACATCACCGAGATCGCGCTGTCGGTGATCACCGACGACTTCATCGCGCATATCAAGGCGCTGGGATCGGAGTGGGACCTCGACCAGACGTCGGAGTTCCTGCTGATCGCGGCGACCCTGCTCGACCTGAAGGCGGCCCGGCTGCTGCCCAAGGGCGAGGTCGAGGACGACGAGGACCTCGCGCTGCTGGAGGCGCGGGACCTGCTGTTCGCGCGGCTGCTGCAGTACCGGGCGTTCAAGCAGATCGCGGCGCTGATGCAGGAACGGATGGCGCTCGAGGCCCGGCGTTTCCCGCGAGCCGTCGGGGTCGAGCCGCGGTTCGCGGAACTGCTGCCGGAGGTGCTGCTCGGGATCGACCCCGCCGGGCTGGCCGCGCTCGCGGCCCGGGCGCTCGCGCCGAAGAACGACGTACCGCCCGGGGTGTCGTTGGCGCACCTGCACGCGCCGGCCGTCACGGTCCGCGAAGAGGCGATCGTGATCGTGGAACGGCTCCGCCGGCAACGGAGCGCGACGTTCCGCTCGCTGGTGGCGGACTCGCCCGACACGGTGACGACGGTATGCCGCTTCCTGGCACTGCTGGAGCTGTTCCGCGAGGCGGCCGTGTCGTTCGACCAGGTGACACCGCTGGGCGAACTGACGATCCGCTGGACCGGAACCGACGACGGCGACATCGCCGTCAGCGACGAGTTCGACGAAGAACAGAAGCCCGCCGACGAGTCCGGCGAGGCCCCTCGCGTCGAGGACGACCCCACCTTCCTGGAACCCGGCCCCAGCGCCACCGACGAATCCGACATCGAACCCGCCCCAGACGAGACGGCAAACCAGTGACCGACACCACCGACACCCCCGAACCCGTCACCTCCGAGACCACGCACTCCGCGATAGTGCCCGGGGAGGACCTGGTTGGGGAGGATGGTGTACCCGAATCGGCAGGTAGTTCTCCCCAGACCGATGAGGAGCCGGGGGGCGCCGAGCCCGGGGCGGACGGAGTGCCGGCGGCGGCGGGTGCGGCCGACGTACCGGGTGATGACGAGGATTATCTGCCGGAGGGGCAGACGGCGTTGGCAGTCGGGGATGAGGTTGTCGTCGACGACACGACGATGCGCCGGGCGCTCGAGGCTATTTTGATGGTGACGGACGAGCCGTTGCCGGTGCTGACGTTGGCGCGCGCGGTGGGGCGGCCTACCGGGGACATTGCTGCGGCGTTGGCGGAGTTGGCGGCGGAGTACACCGAGCAGGGGCGTGGGTTCGACCTGCGTGAGGTCGGCGGGGGATGGCGGTACTACACCCGCCCGGACGCCGCGCAGTACGTCGAACGCTTCGTGCTCGACGGGCAGCAGTCGCGGATCACCCAGGCGGCGCTGGAAACGCTCGCGGTGGTGGCGTACAAACAGCCGGTCAGCCGCGCGCGGGTATCCGCGATCCGTGGGGTGAACGTCGACGGCGTGATGCGCACCCTCGTCGCCCGCGGCCTGGTCGAGGAGGCCGGCGCGGACACGGAGTCGCAGGCGACGCTCTACCGCACCACGACGTACTTCCTGGAACGCATGGGCATGCAGTCCCTCGACGACCTCCCGGAGTTGGCGCCGTACCTCCCCGAAATGGACGACATCGAGGAGGAGCTGGCCGCCCAAACCCTTCCCCCCACGGACGGAGGCGCCGCAACCGAAGGCGCTCCCACAGACGGCGGGCCGGGCACGGCAGATTCAGCCGACGACACCTCGACGTCGCCCACCACCCCACCTGCCGACGAGCCAGCAGACGACCACGACCCGACTACACCAACCCCACCAGCGTCCGACGGCACCACGTCCGCCGACACGGTGCACGCAGCGGCCGATGCCGAGCCGACCAACCACGCGCCGACGGATGCCGAGCCGACAGATGGCGCGCAGACCGACGCCGCGCTGGCGTACGACGATCCCGCACACGGTGCGCAGTCCGACGACGTGCTCGTGGACGAGCCGCGCGACGAACCCGCACTTGGTGGCCGGCAGGGCGGCGAGTTCGCAGACGGTGGGCCGTCCGACGACGTGCTGGTGGACGAGCCGCGCGATGAGCCCGCACTTGGTGCGCAGCAGGATGACGTGCCGGCGGGCGAGCCGCGCGGCGAACACGGTGAGCATGCGCCGCAGGTGGTCGTGGTGGGGGAACACGAGGAGGGTGAGCCGAGCGGGTCGACCCAGGCGGGTGGTGGCGAGGCGCTTGACGGCGGCGCCGTTGGTGTGGAGCCGGACGCCTACAACGTGCTCGCCGATGAGGCGCGCGATGAGCCCGCACTTGGTGGGCGGCAGGGCGACGAGTTCGCAGACGGTGGGCCGTCCGATGATGTGCTGGGGGATGAGGCGCGCGACGTGCCCGCACTTGGTGCGCAGCGGGATGACGTGCCGGCGGGTGAGCCGCGCGACGGGCACGGTGCGCAGGCGCCGGAGGGGGTCGTGGGGGAACGTGCCGTGGGCGAGCTGGGTGGGGCGACGCCGGTGGGTGATGGTGGTGACACGGAGGCGGGGGACTCTGCTGTTGGTGAGGTGAGTGGCGTGCGTGGTGACGGCGCCGCGGGGGAGGGGGTGCGGTATGGCGGATGAGGCCGGGGTTCGGTTGCAGAAGGTTTTGGCCCGGGCGGGCGTGGCTTCTCGGCGTAATGCGGAGCTGATGATCGAGGAGGGCCGGGTCGAGGTCGACGGGCGGGTGGTGACCGAGTTCGGGGTGCGGGTGGATCCGGAGAGTGCGGTGATCCGGGTGGACGGGGAGCGGATTCCGCCGGTCAGTGCGAACGTTTACCTGGTGCTGAACAAGCCCCGCGGCGTCGTCACGACGATGTCCGACCCGCAGGGGCGGCCGTGTATCACCGACTTCGTGCAGGATCGGCCGGAGCGGCTGTTCCACATCGGGCGGCTGGACACCGACACCGAAGGGCTGCTGCTGCTCACCAACCACGGTGAGTTCGCGCACCGGCTCGCGCACCCGTCGTACGAGGTCTCGAAGACGTACGTCGCCGAGGTCGACGGCAACGTGAAACCGGTCGTACTGCGCCGGCTCCTGGACGGGGTGGATCTCGAGGACGGTCCGGCGCGCGCCGACACCGTGAAGATCGTGTCCACCGTCCCGGGGCGCACGCTGGTCGAGATGAGCCTGCACGAGGGGCGGAACCGGATCGTGCGGCGGATGTTCGACGCGGTCGGGCACCCGGTGAAGCGGCTGACCCGGACCGCGATCGGCCCGGTCCGCCGCGGCAACCTGCACACCGGCCAGCTACGCGAGCTCGACCCGAAGGAACTCGGGCAGCTGCTCGATCTGGTCGAGCTGTAGGGCCGGATCCCCAGGCCATCACAACCGCACGCGTTCGGCGCGGCTGAGCGTGGCTCAGCTGCGCCGACGGCGATTGTGATGGCGTAGGGATCCGGACCTCACGTCTGCAGGTCCGCCTCCTCCGGCAGGACGACCTGGTTGACCATGTCGGTGATCCGTTCGGACGGCAGCGCGACGGCGAGTGCCCAGTAGTAGATGATCAGGCTGAACACGGCGACCGCGACGATGTCCCACCACAGCGGGAACCACGGGTGCTTGAGCGGCCCGAAGTCGCTCAGGTACACGATCAGCCCCATCCCGATCAGGTACACCGGCAGCCACTGCGCGGCCTTGAGGTCGAGCTGCGGCGTGATCGGGTTCATCTTGAACACCCGGTTGGCGACCAGGATCACGTACCCGATGAGGATCGCGACGCCGAGCTTCCAGTCGGTGACCCAGCCGGACCACAGGATCAGCAGGTTCGCGACCACGAAGGCCAGCGGCGACATCCAGGACGCTCCCGGCAGCCGGTACGGGCGGGTGGCCTCGGGCAGCCGGCGACGGAACACGCCGAGTGACAGCGGCGCGCCGGCGTACATCAGCACGCTCGCGCTGGTGATCAGCCCGACGAGCGACCGCCAGCTCGGGAACGGCAGGAAGCACACGCAGCCGATGATGAAGGCGGTGATCAGACCGACCCACGGTACGCCGCGGCTGTTGGTCTTCTCGAACACCGACGGGACGTACCCGTTGCGGCTCAGTCCGTACGAGACGCGGGAGCTGCCGGTGATGTAGATCAGGCCGGTACCACCTGGGGAGATGATCGCGTCGATGTAGAGGATCGTGGCCAGCCAGCCCAGCGACGCCAGCGTGGCGACCTGCGCGAACGGACCGGTCAGGGTGTTGAACGCCGCGGTCGCCCAGGTGCCCTGGACCTGTGAGGCCGGCAGCGCGCCGAGGAAGACGACCTGCAGTGCGATGTAGATCAGCGCACCGATCACGATCGAGCCGATCACCGCGCGCGGGATGTCGCGCCGCGGGTTGGAGCTCTCACCGGCCAGCTGGTCGGCCTGCTCGAAACCGAGCATCGCGAAGATGATGCCGCTGGTCGAGACCGCGGACAGGATGCCCTTCGCGCCGTCCGGGTTGAACCCGTTGGCGGCGGTGAAGTTGCTGCCGTGGAACTGCGCGATCGCGAGTACGAAGATGGTCAGCAACGGGATGCCGACCTTCCACCAGGTCGCGACGCTGTTGGTCCGGGCGAGCAGCCGGATGCTGAGGAAGTTGATCGCGGTGACCGCGGCCATCAGCAGCACGGCGACGACGATTCCGGGCCCGGTCAGGATGTGCTCGCCGGCGCTGGTCCGCTCCCAGCCCTTCGCGAACGAGTAGTGGGTGCCGTAGGTGATCATCGCGAGCACCTCGATCGGTGCGACGGTGGCCGCCTGCAGCCAGGAGAACCAGCCGAACGACGCCCCGGCCGCGCCGCCGAAGGCGTAGTGCGGGAACCGCGCCGTCCCGCCGGAGACCGGGTACATGCCGCCGAGTTCGGCGTGTGTCAGTGCCAGGATCAGGATCGCGACACCGCCGATCACCCAGGAGATGATCGCCGCTGGGCCGGCGGTGGCGAGCGCGCCCTGCGCGCCGAACAGCCAGCCGGAGCCGATGATCGACCCCTCGGACGCCCAGATCAGGCCGACGAAACCGATGTCCCGTCGCAGTCCGGGCCGGTTCCGCTCCGTCGAGGGATGTGCAATGGAAGTGGCCATAACCGCACCATCGCTCCGGTCCGCGACCGGTGCAGTAACGCTGGCTGGAGACCCGCCCCCCTGCTAGCAGGTACGGCGGTGTTCCGGCCTGCAGCGAGGACGCGACGGTGTACCGGATCGCATGCTGACGGGGAGAGAACCCAGCGGCGATCATGAAGGACGCACGATGCGAACATCATCCAGAGCAGTCGCACTGACCGGTACCACCGTGGTACTGCTGGCCGGTCTTGTTGCTTGCGGCAACAGCAACAACAGCTCGTCGAGCGGCAGTACGACGTCGGCGCCGCCGGCCAACACCAAGGTCGGCGTCCTGCTGCCGGACACCGCGACCTCGCCCCGCTGGGTCTCGGCGGACCCGAACGAACTGCGCAAGCAGTGCACCGACAACAAGCTGACGTGCTACATCGACAACGCCAACGGCAGCGCGACGAACATGGAGTCGCAGGCCCAGGCGCTGATCAACAAGGGCGTCGGCGTACTGCTGGTGACGAACCTCGACTCCGGTTCGGGCAAGGCGATCGAGTCGCTGGCCAAGCAGCACAACGTGGTGACGATCGACTACGACCGGCTGACGGCCGGCGGCAGCGCGGCGTACTACGTCTCGTTCGACGGCGTGAAGGTCGGCGAGGACCAGGGCAAGGCGCTGACCGCCTGTCCGCAGGTGGCCGGGAAGAGCACGGTCGGGTACGTCGAGATCGACGGCGCGCCGACCGACAACAACGCGACGCTGTTCGCGGAGGGCTACAACTCGGTGCTGTCCAAGCAGAAGGGCTGGACGAAGCTCGGCGACCAGACCGGTAACTGGGATCCGGCGACCGCGCAGGCGGTGTTCACCACGATGCTCGGCAAGAACCCGAACCTGAACGCGGTGATGGTCGCCAACGACACCATGGCGCAGTCGGTGATCAACGTGCTGAAGTCGCAGAACCTGTCCGGCAAGGTGGCGGTGTCCGGTCAGGACGCGACCGCGGGCGGCCTGGACAACGTGATGCAGGGCACCCAGTGCTTCACGATCTACAAGCCGGTCGCCGGTGAGGCGGACGTCGCGATCAAGCTGGCGGGCCAGATCCTGTCCGGTCAGAAGCCGACCGCGCCGGCCACGATCAAGGACCCGGCGAGCGGCCGGATGGTCCCGTCGTACCTGGCGTCGCCGACGATCATCACGAAGAAGAACGTGGCGCTGCCGGTGACGGACGGGTACGTGCCGGCGAAGTCGGTCTGCCCGACCCCCGCGCTGGTGGCGGTGTGCAGCCAGAACGGGATCCACACCCCGTGAGAACTCTGGAACTGCACGGCATCGGCAAGTCGTTCGGCCCGGTGATGGCGCTGACGTCGGTGGACTTCGGCGCCGAGGCCGGGGAGGTGACCGCGCTGGTGGGGGACAACGGCGCCGGCAAGTCGACGCTGGTGAAGTGCATCGGCGGCATCTACCGGATCGACGAGGGCGAGATCCTGGTCGACGGTACGGCGCACCAGTTGCACGAGCCGCGGGACGCCGCGCACCTGGGGATCGAGATCGTCCACCAGGACCTGGCGCTCTGCGACAACCTCGATGTGGTCGGCAACATGTTCCTCGGCCGCGAGCGGATCGGCCGGCTGCGCACGCTGGACGAGAACTCGATGGAGCAGTTGGCCACCGAGACACTGGCGTCGCTGTCGGTCCGGACGGTGCGTTCGGTGCGGCAGAAGGTGGCCAGCCTGTCCGGTGGCCAGCGGCAGACGGTGGCGATCGCGAAGTCGGTGCTGTGGAGCTCGAAGATCGTGATCCTGGACGAGCCGACCGCGGCCCTCGGCGTCGCGCAGACCGAGCAGGTGCTGGAGCTGGTCCGGAGGCTCGCGGACCGCGGCGTGGCGGTCGTGCTGGTGTCGCACAACATGAACGACGTGATGCAGGTGGCGGATTCGATCGCGGTGCTGTTCCTGGGCCGGATGGCGACCCAGGTACGGCGCTCCGACGTGACACAGACGCAGGTCGTCGAGCTGATCACGTCCGGCCGGTCGGGCGACCTGGGACTGGCGGGAGCCGTATGAACACGATCCTGGCCGACGACGCGCAACGGCACGACAAGGCGCCGCGGCACCGGGAGGCGGCCGCGCTGAGCGCCTACCTGCGCGACTACATCGCCCGGCTGCGCGGCGGCGAGCTCGGGTCCGCGCCGGCGATCGTCGGGCTGATCGTGATCACGGCGTTCTTCGCGATCGTCCACCAGGGCTTCCTGAGCGCGTACAACCTGGAGGCGCTGGTGATCCAGGCGGCGCCGATCATCGTGATGGCGATGGGCCTGGTGTTCGTGCTGCTGCTCGGCGAGATCGACCTGTCCGCGGGGACCACGGGCGGGCTGTGTTCGGCGATCACCGCGGTGATGATGCTGCGGCACGGCTGGTTCTGGTGGCTGGCGATCCTGGCCGGGCTGGTGGTGGGGCTGGCGATCGGGTTCGTGATGGGCTGGTTGCGGGCGCAGGCGGGGATCCCGTCGTTCGTGATCACGCTGGCGACGTTCCTGGCGTTCCAGGGTCTGACGTTGATCCTGATCGGCGGTCAGGGCTCGGTGATCCTGCCGGCCGGTACACCGTTGATCTCGCTGGAGAACAGTTTCGTGCCGATCTGGCTCGGCTGGGTCCTGCTGGGCGTGTTCGTGCTCGGGTACGCCGCCCTGAAGCTGACCGACGCGCAGTCCCGCCGGCGGACCGGGCTGTCGGCGACTCCGGTCGTGGTGATCGTGGCGAAGGTGGTCGGGGTGGCGTTGCTCGGCGTCGCGTTCACCTACGAGATGGGGATCAACCGGAACCTGATCACGAACGCGTTCTTCAGCAGCAAGGCGCAGGGCGAGCCGTGGGTCGTCGTACTGCTGGCGTTGCTGTTCGTGGTCTGGCACTTCGTCCTCAGCCGGACCCGGTACGGGCGGCACGTGTACGCGGTCGGCGGCAACGAGGAAGCGTCCCGGCGCGGCGGTGTCGCGGTCTCGCGGATCCGGATCTCGGTGTTCGTGATCTGCTCCGGGATGGCCGCGGTGTCCGGCCTGGTGGCGGCGTCGCTGCTGCAGTCGGTGCAGTCGAACGCGGGCGCCGGGAACACGCTGCTGCTGGCGGTCGGCGCCGCGGTGATCGGCGGCACGTCGTTGTTCGGCGGCCGCGGGCGGATGATCGACGCGGTCCTCGGCGGACTGGTGGTCGCGGTGATCATCAACGGGATGAGCGACCTGATCCAGGGGTCGAACTCGTCCGGGTACGAGTGGGTCGTGACCGGTGCCGTCCTGCTGCTGGCAGCCGGGTTCGACGCCGTCGTCCGGCGGGGTAAGACGGCGTGAGGCCGGCGCGCGCGATCAGCGGCCGAGGAGGCGGCTGATCGCGCGCGCCGACAGGCTGGTCTTGGCGACGAACCCGATCGCCGGGCTGGCCGCGATCAGGTCCGCGTAGTCCTGCTCGGCGTGGCTGGAGATCAGGATCATCGGCGCAGACTCGCCGGCCGCGCGCAGCCGGCTGATCAGGTCGAACCCGCTCTCGCCGCCGAGGTCGATGTCGACCAGGACGACGTCCGGGCGGAGCCGGCCGATCAGCCCGGTGGCCTCGGCGGTCGTGGTCGCCGTACCGACGACCGCGACGCCCTCGCGGACCAACAGTCCCTGGGCCGCGTCCAGGAAGCGCCGGCTGTCGTCGACGATCACGCACCGCATGGCTCCAGCATCGCAGCGCCGTGCCGCCGGTCGCATTCCTGCTGCCTGTACTACAGCGGCAGTGTGACGGTGAGCGTAGTGCCTTTACCTGAAGGGCTTTCGACTTTCAGCGTGCCGTTCAGGGTGGCGATCCGGTCGGCGAGTCCGACCAGACCGGAACCCTTGGCCGGATCCGCGCCGCCGCGGCCGTCGTCGGCGACCGAGAGCCGCAGCCGGTGGTGCTCGAGCCGTACGTCGACCACCGCGGCGGACGCGTCCGCGTGCTTCGCGGCGTTGGTCAGCGCCTCGGACACCACGTAGTACGCGGCGGCCTCGACCGGTTCCGGGAGCCGGTCCGGTACGTCGATCGTGACCTCGACGGGGAGCTTCGAGCGGCGGGCCAGCATCCGTACCGCCGGGGCGATGCCGCCCTGGGTGAGGATCGCCGGATGGATGCCGCGGGCAATCTCCCGGAGCTCGTCCAGGGCCGCCGCCAATCCGTTGGCCACACCATCGAGTTCGGCGGCCGCGCCGTCCGCCTGCAGGGCGCGGACGTCGAGGGTGAGCGAGACCAGCCGCTGCTGGATGCCGTCGTGCAGGTCGCGCTCGATCCGCCGCCGGGTCTCGTCGGCGGACCGGACGATCCGGGCCCGGGACGCGGCCAGCGCGGCACTCGCCGTGCCGAGCGAGGCCGCCATCGTGTTGAACGCCCGCTCGAGCGTGCGGATCTCGCCGACGCCGCTCTCGGGGACCCGGACCGCGAGGTCGCCGGCGGCCACCCGGTTCGCCATCGCGGCGGTCATCCGGACCGGCCGGACGATCGCCCGGGTCATGTACATGGTGAACCCGAGGACGAGGAGGACGGATCCGGCCAGCCCCGCGGTCGCCGCGAACACCGCACGGTCGGCGATCATGTCGGTCTGCTGCTGTTGGGTCGTGGACAAGTCCTGCTCGGTCGCGATCAGCGTGTCGAGCCCGGAGCGGATCGCGTTGACACGCTGGGTGCCTTCGGCGATGGCCGCCGCGGTCCGGGTCGAATCCGGATCCTTCTGTGCGGCCTCGATCTGCGGGAGCGAATAGTCCTGCAGATACGACGTGATGCTGCGGCCGGCCTGCTGCGCCCGGGCGAGCTCGTCCGGGCTCCCGGCAACCAGGTCCTGCAGGGAGCGCGTCTGCGCGGGCAGGGCCTCGGCTGCCTGTTCCCATGGCTCCAGGAACTTCTTCTGCCCGGTGATGACGAAGTCACGCTGTCCTGTCGCCAGGTCGGCGACCAGCCGCTCCACCTGGTTCGCGCTGGCCAGTACTGCGGACGTGTGCTGCGCCTGGTGCTCCGACGTACGAAGGCCCTGCACAGACACCAGCAGTACGACGAAGCCGGATCCGACGAGCACCATGAGCAGTCCGCCGGCGATCACCACCCGGCCGGCCACTCCGGCGTGGCGGTTCATCAGCGGCCGTCCAGGTACCTCAGGACGGCCAGGACGCGACGGTGGTCGTCAGTGGTCTCCGGGAGGTCCAGCTTGGTCAGGATGCTACGGACGTGCTTCTCGACGGTGCCTTCGGTCACCCAGAGCCGTCGGGCCACCCCGGCGTTCGAACGGCCTTGTGCGACGAGCGCGAGCACTTCCAGTTCGCGCTCGCTCAGGACGGACAGCGGGTCGTTGCGGTGCTGGGCGTCGACCAGCTCTTGGACGAGGGCAGGGTCGACGACCGAGCCGCCACGGGCAACGCGGCGGAGGCTTTCGAGGAATTCGTCGACGTCCGTGACCCTGCTCTTCAAGAGATAGCCGACACCGTGCCCCGCCGCCATCAGCTGCAGGGCATGTTCCACGTCGACGTGTGCGGACAGCAGTACGACCGCGGTGCCCGGACGTTCGCGGCGGATCACGTCTGCCGCGTCCAGCCCTTCGGTGAGGTGCTCCGGTGGCATCCGGATGTCGACGACGACCAGGTCCGGTCCGTGCCGACGGACAAGGTCCAGCAGTTCCGGGCCGTCGCCCGCCGTACCGAGGACCGCGAAGCCGGAACGCTCGAGCAGGCTGGCCAGTCCCTCGCGCAGCAGGACGTCGTCGTCCGCAATCGCCACTCGGGTCCGGCTCACGCTCTGCCCCCTGCTTGCCTGGTGATTCCAGTGTTCACCCGGGAGTCAAGTCACTCTCCGTAGAGCAGTGCGTCCGCTTCTGTGCTCGACGGGTAGTAGCGGGAGTAGGCCTTGTCCTCGGGAGCCGCCAGCTGGTTGCTGACCAAACCGAGGCCCTTGATGACGGTTGCTGCACCGTTGGCGTGGCTGACGGCGTACAGGTAGCCGGCCCTGGTGTCCTTGTCGATTGCCAGCAGCAGGGTGCTCTGCTTGCCGCACCTGTCCGCGATGAGCGTCTCGAACTTCTGCCAGGTCGCCGTACGCACCTTCTTGACGACAGGGGCTCCGCTGAACGGGATACGGATCGTGTAGAGCGCCCCGCCGC
Source organism: Kribbella sp. WER1 (assembly GCF_054189145.1). NCBI lineage: Bacteria > Bacillati > Actinomycetota > Actinomycetes > Propionibacteriales > Kribbellaceae > Kribbella > Kribbella sp. WER1. Next base: position 6,975,476 of record NZ_CM135186.1, read on the forward strand.
GAGTGTTGGCCAGGAACGTGTCGTACGTCCGGGTCTGACTGATCAACGCCATCGTCTTCACGGCCGAGAACCCGTTGTACGTCGCCTTGTTACGCCAGGCGGACCCCTCCACCGTCCAACGCGTGATCGTGTTCCCCTCCAACGCATACGTGTGGTTCGTCGAGTTCTCGAAGTACGTCTGGTGGATCCAGCCGCCGCCGACCCTGGTCTTCTGGAACGACGCGGGGTCGAGCTGACCGGTCGTCACGTCGGTGATGTACCGGTAGCGGTAGAGGTCGTTGACGATCCGGACGTACCCGCTGCTCGCCATCCCCGACGGCGGATCCGGCTCCCAGCCGACCGACGACGCCAGCCGTACCTGGTCGACCGGGAAGAGCGCCTTGGGGCCGACATGGGGTGCTCCGAGCGTCACGGGGGACGTGGCCGTGATCCGCTGGAACTTGTGATCGCCTTGCACGGTCACCGTGCTCAGGGTCATCGAGCAGGCCGCTGCTGCCTGCTCCGCGGCGGCGTGCGCGGGCATCGGGCCCAGTACCGCCGCCGTCATCGCTGCCCCCACAGCGATCGCTGCTCTGGCCATTCGGCCTCCTTCGCGGAGTGGTGTCATCCACCTCGATGCACGTCAGTGCCGAAAGGTTAGGTCGAAATAGCCACGGACCAGCCGCCGTACTTCGGGGACACCACAGGGGCTCGTGCCGATCAGCTTGGCACGGTTGGCCGACGTCATGAGGCCGGCCGACTGCAGCTGGGGTGCCAGTGCCGCGTAGTCCGTCCAGATCCAGTGGTTGGCGTCGGACAGCTGCACCCGGCGCACAGGGCCACCTTGAGCCATCACGGCCGACCAGGTGCGGTCGAAACGGACGTCGCGGAAGCCATCGGTTCCGGCCAGCAGCAAGGGCTTCTTGGCGATCGTGTAGAGCTCCCCGTCCAGGGTGTCGAGGTAGCCCTCGAGGTTGACGGCTGCCCGGACCTTTGGGTGCGCCAACGACACTGCAGCGGTCGCACCTCCGGCCGAGTGGCCGTACACGCCGACCTGTCCGTCCAGCTGGTCCAGAACGAACCGCATGTCCGCGAAACGCGTGTCCATCATCAGCCGCGACCGCACCGGGTCCGTCAGTACGTCAGGGGTGATCTCGATGACCCGCAGCCGTCCGTCCGGGAACACGACCTCGCTGGCTTCACCCGGGTGGTCCATGGTGATCACGACGTACCCGTGACTCGCCAGGTCCTCGGCCAGCGAGGTACCAACGGTGCGTGGGTCCGCACCGGCCGGGCTGTAGACCAGGGTCGGCCGGCGGCCGGGCAGGGCGGGCGCGTCGACGTACGAGTGCGTCAAGGTGGCGGCCCAGTCCACACCGCTCGTCGGGAGTTCTGGGTGCAGTAGGCCGGCGTCCAGTTGCTTGAACACCTCAGCCGCGGCGGGAGCGAGCTGTGGGGCGCGTTGGTACCCACGGACGCTGATTGCCGGGTAGAAGACCGTCAGCGCGATCTCGCGGGTCGGGGCTCCGTTCCAGGGGTCGGAACGGGTCGGGTCGGTTAGGGCTCGGGTCTTGGTGCCCACGGGCCACGGGCCGGTCGGAGCGGGCAGGCGCAGGGTGCGATCCGTGGTTGCCGACGCCGTCTGCATCCCGGCCAGCGCAGAGGCGGCGGTCGCGGCGGTGGCGGCGCTCGCGGTCAGGAAAGTACGTCGTCTCATGCCGTCGACGGTGTCAGCCGCGGCCGTGCGCGTCTGCAGGACCGGACGCTTCTCCACCCGGAGTTCCAGCCCCGGGTGGAGAAGCTGTGCCGTCAGGCGCCGGTGAGGACGGTGCCGGCGGTGTAGTAGCGGAAGTACGAGTCGGCGGCCGGGAACGTCGTCGGGACCTTGCCGAGGCCCTTGATGACGGTGGCCGCGCCGTTCGCGTGGCCGACGGCGTACAGGTAGCCGGCACCGGTGTCCTTGTCGATGCCGAGCAACAGCGTCCCGGAGTTGCCGCACTTCTCCGCGATCAGCGTTTCGAACCCCTGCCACGTCGACGTGCGGATCTTCGTCACCACCGGCTTCCCGGAGCCTGTCGGCACCTGCACGGTGTAGAGCGCGCCGCCGTTCGTGGTTGCCAGGAACGTGTCGTACGTACCGCCCTGACCGATCAGCACCATCGTCTTCACGGCCTGGAAGCCGGGGTACGTCGTGTAGTACTTCCAGCCGCTCGGCGTGACCGTCCAGCGCGCGATGTAGCCGCCGTTGAACTCGACCATCAGCGAGTACACGTTCGACCTGGTGGAGGTCTGGCTGGTTTCGACGTACTTGTGGAACTCGTCCCAGCCGCCGCCGATCAGCGTCTGCTTCACGGTGCCCGGAACGACGGCTGTGCCGGTGCCGTCCGTGATGTAGCTGGTGCCGTACATCCGCGGCCCGACCGCGACCAGGCCAGTGCGCTGCTCGCCGGCCGGCACGACCAGCTCGGTCCGGACCGAGCTCGGCAAGTGGGCCTGGCCGGCCGGGTACAGGTTCTTCGGGCCGACCTTGCGGGCACCGGCTGACGGCGCAGCGGTGATGGTCTGGATCGTGTGGTCGCCACCTGGGGTGACGGAGCCGAGCCGCAGTGAGCACGCGGCGGTCGTGGTGGCCGGTGTGGCACCGGCCTGGGCCGGCGCGAGCCCGGCTGCCAGGAGCACGCCGGTGGCGAGCGTTCGCCCGTATCTGATCATCGGAAAACCTTTCGTCACAGGTCACGATGCGGGCGGCCGGACCATTGTTGCGGGCATCAAAGGGGTAACAGGGGACGACGGCGCGCCTGGGACAGCACCCGGTTGTCGGAGGGGCGCCGTAGTGTGGGTGATGTGAACCGGCGAATCTTCGGTCTCGAGAACGAGTACGGCGTCACCTGTACGTTCCGCGGGCAGCGGCGACTGACCCCGGACGAGGTCGCGCGGTACCTTTTCCGGCGCGTCGTGTCCTGGGGACGCAGCAGCAACGTCTTCCTCCGCAACGGCGCCCGGTTGTACCTGGACGTCGGCTCGCACCCGGAGTACGCGACCGGCGAGTGCGACTCGGTCACCGACCTGATCGCGCACGACAAGGCCGGGGAGCGGATCCTCGAGGGCCTGCTGGTGGACGCGCAGAAGCGGCTGCACGACGAGGGCATCTTCGGCGACGTCTACCTGTTCAAGAACAACACCGACTCGGCCGGCAACAGCTACGGCTGCCACGAGAACTACCTGGTCAGCCGGCACGGCGACTTTGCGAAGCTCGCCGACGTGCTGATCCCGTTCCTGGTCACCCGGCAGCTGATCTGCGGTGCCGGCAAGGTGCTGCAGACCCCGCGCGGCGCGGTGTACTCCGTGAGCCAGCGCGCCGAGCACATCTGGGAGGGCGTGTCGTCCGCGACCACCCGGTCCCGGCCGATCATCAACACCCGCGACGAGCCGCACGCGGACGCCGAGCGGTTCCGCCGGCTGCACGTGATCGTCGGCGACTCGAACATGTCCGAGACCACGATGCTGCTCAAGGTAGCCAGCACCGATCTCGTCCTGCGGATGATCGAGGCCGGCATCGTGATGCGTGACCTGACCCTGGACAACCCGATCCGGGCGATCCGCGAGATCAGCCACGACATGACCGGCCGCCGCGAGGTCCGGCTGGCGAACGGCCGCGAGGCGTCCGCGCTGGACATCCAGACCGAGTACCTGACCAAGGCGCGCGACTTCGTCGACCGCCGCGAGCTCGGGACGCCGGCCGTCGAGCGGGCGCTGTCGCTGTGGGAGCGGACGCTGAAGGCGATCGAGTCCGGCGACCTGTCCGGGATCGAGCGCGAGATCGACTGGGTGATCAAGTACCGGCTGATCGAGCGCTACCGCTCGCAGAACAACCTCGGCCTGGCGAGCCCGCGGGTCGCGCAGCTCGACCTCGCGTACCACGACATCCACCGGCCGCGCGGGCTGTACTACCTGCTCGAGCGCAAGGGCGCGGTGACCCGGGTCGTCGACGACCTGCGGGTGTTCGAGGCCAAGTCGGTGCCGCCGCAGACCACGCGGGCGCGGCTGCGCGGCGAGTTCATCAAGCGCGCACAGGAACGCCGCCGCGACTTCACCGTCGACTGGGTGCACCTGAAGCTGAACGACCAGGCGCAGCGGACTGTGCTGTGCAAGGACCCCTTCAAGTCCCACGACGAACGAGTAGAGAAGCTCATCGCCAGTATGTAGTCGTGCGCTAAATGGAGTGCTTGGTTGTCGTGCGCTGCTTAGAAAGGGCGCATGACGATCGAGATCCGGCCGATCACCCCGGCTGAGGCAGTCGAGTATCTGCGCGTCCTGCCGTACGTGAACGGGTTTCCGCAGGAGGAGCCCGAGCCGTCGGCCTGGTACGCCGGGAGTGCCGCCTGGCCGCCGCAGGTGCCGAAGACCGCCGCGGACGTGCAGCGGTACGCCGAGGAGTTGCCGGCGGACTGGTTCCGCCCGCAGGCCGCGTTCGTGGACGGGAAGATCGTGGGCGGGTCGGCGATCGTCTCGGTGCAGGTGACCGTTCCGGGTGGCCGGCAGGTGGCGCTCGGCGGGGTGACGTCGACGGCCGTGCTGCCGACGTACCGGCGGCGTGGGCTGTTGCGGCAGATCATGGCGGCGATGCTGGACGACTGCCGGGAGCGCGGGGAGTTCCTGGCAGGGCTGAGTGCGAGTGAGGGGACCATCTACGGGCGGTACGGGTTCGGGCCGGCGACGTTCCAGCACCGGTGGGAGGTACGGCGTGCCGACGTGGAGTTCCGCGACGACTTCACGGATCCCGGTGCGCTCGAACTGGTCGATGCCGGAACAGCTTCTGCAGTGTGGCCGGTGCTGCACGAGCAGGTGCGGGCCGAGCGCGTGGGGGAGATCAGCCCGCTGCCAGGCAAGTGGGACAGGCTGGACGGGTTGCCCGCGGACGGGTCGGGCGTGGCGCACCACCTCGTGCACCGGGACGCCCACGGCGTAGTGGATGGTGCCGCGCTGTTCCGGTTGCCGTGGTCGCCGGACCCGGCGCAGGACGGCGTACTGCAGGTGGAGGCGTTCGAGGCGTTGTCGTTTGATGCTTACCGAGCGCTATGGGGGCTGTTGCTCGACTTCGACCTGACCAAGCGGGTGGTGGCGGCCCGTAGGCCGGTGGACGAGCCGCTGCGGTGGATGCTGACGAACCCGCGGGCGCTGAAGGTCACGCGTACGCGGGACAACCTGTGGCTGCGGATCCTCGACGTACGGGCGGCGTTGGAGGCACGGACGTACGTAGCGTCGGATGCGTTGGTGCTGGAGGTGGACGGCACACGGTGGCTGCTGGACGGTGGCAGTTGTACGGCGACCGACCGGGCCGCTGACGTCAGCCTCGGCGTGAACGAGCTGGGCTCGTTGTATCTGGGCGGTGTCCGCGCGAGTGAGCTTGCTTACGCGCGGCGGATCGTCCAGCACGCACCCGGGGCCGTGTCCCGGCTGGACGCGCTGCTGCGACCTGATCGCGCCCCGCACAACGCCGTGGGTTTCTGAGCGTTGTGACTGTGCGTGGTGTGACGCAATGGTGACTCGGGCGGCTGCTGGTCCGGTTGAATCCGCAGGCTAGGGTGGTCCGCGTCGTTGACCGGAGGCAATCGGCGCACACTTCAGCGCCGGGATGGTTCGAGGTGCTGTTTTCGTGCGCAAGCTGTTGAGTTTGGTCGTCGTCGCGACGCTGGGGGCGTCCCTGGTGGCGTGCGGATCGGACAAGAAGAACGAATTCGATGCCGCCGGTGTCAAGGTGACCTCGGACTTCGGGCAGAAGCCGACCATCACGCACCGCGAGGGCGACCCCGACAAGCAACTGGTCACCGAGGTCCTCAAGGAGGGCGACGGCCCGGTGGTGAAGAAGGGCGAGCTGCTCACCGCGAACTACCTCGGCCAGATCTGGCGCGACGGCAAGGTCTTCGACAACTCCTACGACCGCGGCGCGCCGTCGTCGTTCCCGATCGGGGTCGGCGGTGTCATCACCGGCTGGGACGAGGGCCTGGTCGGCAAGAAGATCGGCAGCCGGGTGCTGCTCTCGATCCCGTCCGACAAGGGCTACAAGTCCGAGGGCAACTCGCAGGCCGGCATCAAGGGTGACGACACGCTGATCTTCGTCGTCGACCTGGTCGGCGCGGCCGCCAACGACACCCCGCTGAACGCCGCTCCGGTGACCCCGTCGACGCCGACCAAGATCAGCGTCACCGGCGGCCTGAACGCCGAGCCGAAGGTCACCGTCGCGCCGGGCACCAAGCCGCCGGCGAAGCCCGGCAAGCCGATCGTGTTCGCGCTCGGCAAGGGCAAGCCGATCGAGAAGTCCAGCCAGCTGATCGGCCGCTACGTGGTGTACGACTACACCGGCAAGAAGCAGGCCAGCACCTGGGACCCGCAGCCCGCGACCGCGCAGAGCGCCGCCCAGCCGGCCGCGCCGACCGACCAGCTGCAGGTCGGCCCGGGCCCGAACGGGCAGACCGGCGCACTCGACGGGCTGGCCGGCGTCCCGATCGGTAGTCGCGTTCTCGTTGAGCTCCCGGCCTCCAAGGACCAGGCAGGCAAGGTGGTCAACGCCTTCGCCGTGATCGACGTGCTGAACGCTTTCCCGGCCCCCAAGACGACAGGCCAGTAAAGCACCGGATGTATGAGGATGGCCGGCTCCCTTCGTGGGAGCCGGCCGTTCGACGTTTCAGCGGGTTCGGCGGACTGCGCGGCGGCTGAACCAGCGGTTGGCGTCGGGCTGGAAGCTCAGCAGGATCGCGGTGATCACGGCCGTGATGTGCACGCAGCGGACGGCGGCGAACGCGATGAACGAGGCCGACCAGTGCAGCGTCCCGAAGTCGCCGTTGTGCAGCAGCCAGCCGATCGGGCCGACGACCAGCGAGGCGATGCCGACGGTGCCGAGCAGGACGGTGAGCAGCCAGCGGGACCAGCCGACGCCGGGACGGAAGTAGCGGTCGATGACCACGAACAGGCCGCCGTACACGATCGCCCGGAAGGCGACCTGCATGACCAGGCCGAGCAGCGGGGCGCCGTCGGCGATCGCGCCGGCGACCCCGAGGACGGACTCGGCGACACCGGCACCGACGGCGGTCAGCCAGAGCGTGGTCGCGCCGCGGACGGCCAGCGGCGGCTCTGGCCGGACGACGTCGTGGATCGTGAGGTTGCGGTGCTTGGTGCTGTTCATACCACCACTGTCGCGGCGGACGGCGATCCGATCAGGAGTGCTGCGACCCCAGCACGGGTAGACCTGGATCCACTGCTCAGCTACGTGCAGGCACGTCCACCAGCCGGGCCGCATGACGCCCGGCGGCGGCAGCAGCCTCGAAGTACGCGCGGTCCTCGTCCAGACCACGGCCCATCGTCGACAGCCTCACCGGGGCCGCCCGCATCGCGTCGTACAGCCCGTCGACGCCGACGCGCACCACGTGATGCCTGGCCTTCAACGGCTCGGCCGCATCGCGTACTGCGTCGCCGAAGTCGCCAGGCAGATCCGGTACGACGACATCGGCCGGTTGGAGCGCTACGCGGCCGTACGCGGTCAGGCTGTGGTGGGAGATGCCACGGTGCCGCGGGCGCGGGTCTGCCTCGGAGATCCTCAGTGACGCGACGGCCCGGCCACCCAGGGTGCCGATGGCGTTCACGGCCTCGCCCGACTGCACACCGGAGAAGCCCCAGCGCGTACCCGTCCCCAGGTTGCCGGGGCCTTGCGTGATGACGACCAGCTCGGCCGTAAGCACCTCTACCGCGGTCAGGAGCCCGGTGTGGACCGTTACCGCCTCACGGTCTCCACCGTACGCCTGGCCGACCGTGACGGTGCCGCTGAGCCAGCCGGCGTCCCGTAGCGACGCGACACTCCGCGAGAACGCCAGGGGGAGCGCCCCGCCGTCGGTCATCACGTAGACGACGCGTGTGGACGGCCGGGCCTCATACACGCCCGCCAGCACAGCAGGCAGCGCTGAGTGCAGGTCGGCGACGACTACCGGCGTACCGAAGAGATCGTCGGCGTCACGCAGGACGTCGTGGTCGGGGGAGTCCTGCTCGTCCGCCCCCATCACCATCGCCTGCAGCGGCGTGTACCGGGCCTTCACCAGGTGCCCGTGCTCCGGCGGGTCCTCCGGGAGCCTGTCCGGTACGGCGACCACCAGGGCGTACCCGCCCGTCCCCAGACCGCGGTCCAGCGCGCCGACGTTCAGCAGCACGCGGTCGCCCGCTACCGGCGTACCGACGAGCTCTGGGTACGCCAACGCACGCACAGTCTGTTGTCCGACCGTCACAGTCAGCTCAAGCGCGCCGGCCCAGCTCCGCCCGGCCTGTGCAACCACACCGTCCCGCCAACGAATCACACGAAGGACCCTACTGGGTCGAACCGGTGTTCGAAGTTCCGGTGCGGTAAGGCGGGTTTTGACCGCCGGAGGCCGTAAGGTGGTCGGGTGTCGGCGCGGAAAAGTGAGCGGCTGCTCAACGTGGTCATCTGCCTCCTGGTCGCGCGCACCTATGTGACCAAGGAGCGGATCCGCGAGGTCGTCGAGGGGTACGCGGGGCAGACCGACGACGCGTTCGAGAAGATGTTCGAGCGCGACAAGGACGAGTTGCGCGATCTCGGCATCCCGATCGAGATGGGCACGATCGACAAGTTCTTCTCCGACGAGGTCGGGTACCGGATCCGCCGCGACGTGTTCGAGCTGCCCGAGGTACACCTGGAGCCGGACGAGGCCGCCGTGCTCGGCGTCGCCGCGCGGGTCTGGCAGCACGCCGGGCTGTCCGAGGCGACCACGTCCGCGGTCCTGAAGCTGAAGGCGGCCGGGATCCAGACCGACCAGTCGGCGCTGAGCGCGATCGAGCCGCACGTCGGCGCGTCCGAGCCGTCGTTCGACCCGCTGTGGGCGGCCGTGGTGGCGCGCCAGGCGGTCCGGTTCCAGCATCTGCGCAGCGGCGCGTCCGAGCCGACCACCCGGACCCTGGAGCCGTGGGGCATCGTCTCCTGGCACGGCCGGTGGTACGTCGTCGGGCGCGATCGCGACCGGCAGGCGACCCGGATGTTCCGGATGTCACGGATCGGCGGCGCCGTGAAGACGGTGGGGGAGCCCGGCGCGTTCACGGTGCCGGAGGGGACCGACCTGCGCTCGCTGGTCACCGAGCTGGCCCCGCCGCGGCCGACGTCCGAGGCGAAGGTCCGGGCCCGGACCGGGTCCTGCGTGAGCCTGCGCCGCCGCGCGAACGCGATCGAGCCGTACGAGGACGGCTGGGACCTCCTGCACGTCCCGTACGCCGACTCGTCGGTGCTGGCCGAGGAGATCGCGTCGTATGGGACGGACGCGGTCGTCGAGGGCCCGGGCGACGTACTGGACGGGGTGCTGTGGCGGCTGCGGACGGTGGCGGCCGTATGAGTAATGCGCGTGACCAGGTGCAGCGGCTGCTGGCGCTGGTGCCTTACCTGCGGGAGAACGACGGTGCCCGCGTCGACGACGTCGCCAAGGAGTTCGGCGTCCGGCCGAAGCAGATCATCGCGGACCTGAAGGTGCTGTGGTTCTGCGGGCTGCCCGGTGCGCAGATGGGCGACCTGATCGAGATCGACATCGAGGCGGCCGAGGGCGACGGCGTCATCCACATCAACAACGCGGACTACCTGGCGCGCCCGCTGCGGCTGGCCGCCGACGAGGCGCTCGCGCTGCTGACCGCGCTCCGGACGCTCCGCGAGGTGACGGCCGGCCCGGACCGGGACGCCGTCGACCGCGCGATCGCGAAGCTGGAGCGCGCCGCCGGTGAAGCTGCCGCCGCGAGCGAGGGCGCCGCCGCGCACGTCCATGTCGAGCCGGCCGCGCCGGAGATCGCCGAGACCGTCAACCGCGGCCTCGCGACCAAGCGCCGCCTGCACCTGACGTACGACGTACCGTCCCGCGACGAGACGACCGAGCGGGACGTGGATCCGATGCGGCTCGTGGTGTCCGAGGGACGCACGTACCTCGAGGCCTGGTGCCGGCTGGCCGAGGACGTCCGGCTGTTCCGCCTGGACCGGATCGCGGACGTGAAACTCCTCGACCTGCCGAGCGAACCGCCGCCCGAGGCGACCCCGCGCGACCTGTCGAACGGCATGTTCCAGCCGTCCGAGCAGGACCTGCTGGCGACGCTCCGGCTGGCCCCGCCGGCCCGCTGGGTCGCGGAGTACTACCCGAACGAGTCCGTCGAGGAAGGCCCCGAGAACTCGCTGATCGTCAAGCTCCGGGTCGCCGACACGAACTGGCTGCAGCGCCTGGTCCTCCGCCTCGGCGGCGCCGCCACGGTCCTCGACCCACCCGACCTCACCACCCAGATCGCCGCCACCGCCCGCGACGCCCTCGCCGCGTACGACGTCTAGCCCTGGCTGAGCAGCCTCTCCAATTAGGAGCCGACGCGGGCCGCTCGCACACGAGGGGATATCCCCGCGTCTTGGGGGTTCTCCGGTGGTGTTAGAGGGGAGAACCCCCAACACGAACGGATATCCCCTCGTGTGCGGGGCAGTGGTGGGTGGGTGGGGATCAGCCCTGGCTGAGCTGCTTCTCCAAGGGGGAGCGGAAGCGGGGTGTGACGCGGACGCCTGCGAGCCAGGTGGTCCAGCGGGCGGCTTCGGACTCGACCCGGGCGGTGACCTCGGCGCCGACGTCCTCCAGCAGCTGGTAGCGGACCTCGCCGGACTCGGGCTGGCCCCAGCCGCCGATGATGCGGCCGTCGGACCAGATCGACGGGCCGATGTTGCCGGTGTTGTCGAACAGCTTGGACTTGTGCGGGCCGAGGAACCAGTCGCGCTCCTTCCAGCCCATCGGTGTGGGGTCCAGCCCGGGCAGGAACGCGACCCACGGCTCGACCGGGGCCTCGGGCGCCTCGTCGCCGGGCAGTACGTACCCGACCTGGCCGTCCAGGTCCACCTCGACGGCTTCGACGGCGGCCAGCGCCTTCCGGGTCTGGCCGAGCGTCCACCCGGCGTACCACTGGAGGTCCGCCGCCGTACCGGGGCCGAACGACGTCAGCCAGGCCCGCGCGAGTGTCACCCGCGCCTCGTCCGCCGGCGGCTTGTCGCCGAGGCCGCCGGGCAGCCAGTCCGCCGACGGCGACCACTGGTGCTGACCGCTCAGCCAGGTCCCCAGCGGCCGGCCGCGGACGATCCGCCCCTCTGCGGCCAGCTGGAACAGCACCCGGCTCGTCACGTACGGCTGAGCGGAGTACGACTTGCCCTCTGCCATGCTCAGCCGGGTCCGCAGCCGTGGCTCGTCCGCGGACAGCTCCTGCGCCGTCGCGGAACCGCGCAGCGCCAGGGCGGTCGCCGTGGACTCCTCCACGGTCGCCAGCCACCGCCCGCACGCCTCCGTGTCCTCGGCGATTCCCGCCTCGGCCAGGTGCTTCACCAGCAACTTCCGCTGCTTCACCGCGATGTCGTCCGAACACGCCGCCTGGACGACCGGCGCGAACGGTGTCGGTACGACGAACACCGTACGGCGCATGCCCAGCATCCGGATCAGCGCCCGGTCGTCGTACAGCGCACGCTCCGTGATCGCGACCTCACTCCCCGGAACTCGTGCGGCCACGCTCAGGTGCACCGTCGCCGGATCGGTCGCATGCAGCGCGACCATCGCCGCGGCCGCCGCGACCGGATCCGCCGCCTGGCAGCCCGCGCCGAGCCGGTGCCGGCGCCCGAGCCGGGCCCGCCGTTCCGTCACCTCGATACGCCTCATCCACACCCCTCGACCGGTCGGAAACACCCTGCAGGACACTCGGTTTTACCATCACGTTCCGGCACCGTTGTCCGCGGAGACGCACCGCGGGTCGTGGGCCGCGCGCCGGAACCGGCTAGGCTCCTGGGTATGTACTGGTTCCTGCTCTTCGTCGCGGTGGTGGTGGTGTGGACGATCGTCCTCGCCCTGCTCGCGCTGAAGCTCTGGCGCCAGGGCAAGGCACTGACGCGCGAGTTGGTCGCCGCCCAGTCCAAGCTGGACGCTGCCCAGTCCGCGGCCGGGTCTGGACAGACCCGTGATCACTCAGCAGCTCCGGCGTAGTATTCGGCCACACGAACTCAGGCTCGGGTCCCGAGTCGAGATGTTGGCAGTGTTTGATGTGAAAGGGAGATCGACATGGCAGCACCGCTCCTCGGTATGCCCCAAGGCGCAGAGTGGCTCGTGATCCTCGCGATCGTCGTGCTGCTGTTCGGTTCGGCGAAGCTGCCGCAGCTGGTCAAGCAGCTCGGCAAGTCGAAGAAGATCTGGGAGGACGAGGTCGGTCCGCGCAAGAAGGACGGCGAACTGACCGAAGAGGCCTCGCAGCAGCCGGTCCAGCAGCAGGCGCAGCCGGTCCAGCAGGCCCAGGCGCAGCCGAACCAGGCGAACGGCCCCGGCGACAACCTGCCGCCCACGCACACGGCGAACTGAACAGAACGCCCCACTTGTGTCGATGGTGAGGTTCGGGCGACGGAAGGCGAAGGAAGACCGCCGCCCGAAGGACCCAGAGGGTCGGATGACCCTGCGCGAACACATTGTCGAGCTCCGTAACCGGCTGCTCATCAGTGTGCTCGCGATTGTGGTGTGCACGATCGCGGCCTGGTTCATCTACTACCAGGCGCTGGAGATCCTGAAGCACCCGTTCGAAGAGGCCGTCCGGCCGTTCGCCGAGAACCGTGGCCTGAAGCCGCAGCTCACCTTCCAGGGCGTCGGCGACCCGCTGACGTTCCGGATCAAGGTGTCCGCGCTGCTCGGCCTGATCGTGGCCGGCCCGATCTGGCTGTTCCAGCTCTGGGCGTTCATCGCCCCGGGGCTGCACCGCAGCGAGAAGAAGTGGGCGTACCTGTTCGCCGCGATCGCCGCGCCGCTGTTCGCGACCGGTATCGCGCTCGGCTACTGGACGCTGCCGAAGGGCATCCAGATCCTGCTGGGCTTCACCCCGGATCAGGTGCAGAACCTGATCGAGCTCGGTCACTACCTGGACTTCGTGATCCGGACCTTGCTGGTCTTCGGCGTCGCGTTCCTGATCCCGCTGGTGGTCGTGCTGCTGAACATGGTCGGGGTGGTGCCGGCGTCCGCGCTGGCCAAGTTCCGGCCGTACATCATCCTGGTGATCTTCGTGTTCGCCGCGGTCGCGACGCCGTCCGGTGACCCGTTCACGATGTGCCTGCTGGCGATCCCGATGTGTCTGCTGTTCTTCGCGTCCGAGGTGATCGCCCGGATCAACGACAAACGCCGCAAGGTGCGCAACGACGAGTTGCTGGCGGACTAGGTGAGCCGACGGATCGCGCTGGTGGTGAACCCCTCCAGCGGACGGGGTCGTGGTGCGCGGATCGCGCCGTCGGTGCGGGAGCGGCTGGCCGCTGCCGGGCTCACGGTCGACGTGCACACCACCACCTGCGCGGACGACGTCGGCCGGATCGCCGCCGAGGTGGTCGCCTCCGGGGCGGACGCGGTCGCGCTGATCGGCGGCGACGGCACGATCCACCTCGGCGCGCAGGTGCTGGCCAATTCCGGGATGCCGTTCGGCGTCATCCCGGCCGGTACCGGCAACGACTTCGCCCGGGGCATCGGCGTACCGCTGAAGGACCCGGGCGCCGCGGCCGACCTGGTGATCGGCGGGCGGACCCGCGCGATCGACCTGGCGACGGCGAAGGACGTGTTCATCACGACGGTCGTGGCCGGCGGCTTCGACTCGCTGGTGAACAAGCGCGCCAACGCGATGTCCTGGCCGAAGGGCAGCTCCCGGTACACGCTCGCCACCTTCGCGGAGCTGCGCACCTTCAGCCCGCTCGAGTACGTCGTGACGGTCGACGGCGAGCAGATCGAGACCGCGGCGATGCTGGTCGCGGTCGGGACCGGGCCGACGTACGGCGGGGGACTGCAGATCTGCGCCGGTGCCGAGATCGACGACGGGCTGCTGGACGTCACGATCATCAAGCCGGTGTCGCGGATGACCCTGCTGCAGCTGTTCCCGAAGCTGTCGAAGGGGACCCACGTCGGCCACCCGGCGGTGCACGCGCTGCGCGGCCGATCGGTGCGGATCGAGTCGCCGGGGATCACGGCGTACGCCGACGGTGAGCCGCTCGGGCCGCTGCCGGTGGAGGTCGGGATCGCGCCCGGCGCGCTGACCGTCTTCCACTGAGACACAATCATGAAGTTCTGAGCTATTCCCCTCTCTGGGTTCGCTCTGATAGGAAAGGTTCCTAACAGTTCATTCCTCGGACGCCCCTCGGAGGACCCCATGGAAAACCGCCCCACCCGCCGGACCACGCTGCTGCTCGGCCTGTCCCTGGCTGCCGTGCCGGCCGGCCTCGCCGCCGCCCGCTTCGCGTCGCCCGCCGACGCCGCGGTCGCGGTGAAGGCGACCGGACTCGACGATCCCGCGAAGAAGGAGATCGCGATGGAGATCGTCTGCAGCGCGGAGAACTCGTCGCTGGACTGGAAGGCGCAGTACAAGTACATCGAGGACATCGACGACGGCCGTGGGTACACCGCGGGCATCATCGGATTCTGCTCCGGCACCGGCGACATGCTCGACCTGGTCGAGCTGTACACGAACCGGAAGCCGGGCAACGTGCTGGCGAAGTACCTGCCGGCGCTGCGCAAGGTGAACGGCAGCGACTCGCACCAGGGTCTCGACCCGAACTTCACCAAGGACTGGAAGACCGCGGCCAAGGACTCGGCGTTCCAGGGCTGCCAGAACGACGAGCGCGACCGGGTGTACTTCAACCCGGCCGTCAAGCAGGGCAAGGCCGACGGGATCGGCACCCTCGGGCAGTTCTGCTACTACGACGCGATCGTCATGCACGGCGACGGCGACGACCCGACCAGCTTCGGCGGAATCCGCAAGCGCGCGCTCAGTCACGCGAAGCCCCCGTCGCAGGGCGGGAACGAGACGACGTACCTGAACGCGTTCCTGGACGCCCGTGTGTGGGCGATGAAGCAGGAGGAGGCGCACAGCGACACCAGCCGCGTCGACACCGCCCAGCGGGTCTGGCTGAAGAAGGGCAACCTCGCGCTGAACACCCCGCTGGACTGGAAGGTGTACGGCGACCCGTACCACATCAGCTGATCACCCCACCGGACCGCGGCCGGGCTCTCATCGACCACCAGGGACGAGAGCCCGGCCGCGTCATGTCCGCGGTGCGTACGCGGCCAGGAAGATCCGTACGCCGGTGTCGACCAGGTGCTCGAGCTCCGCCGGGTCCACCGCGACCGCGCCGTACCAGGTCCGGTTCTGGACGGGCCCGGTGACCAGCAGGCCGAGGAACTCGGCGGCCTCGTCCGGGTCGGGCACCGCGAGCAGACCGCGCTCGTCCAGCGCCGCCAGCCGGCCGGCCAGCGCGTCCCGGGTCGGCTGCTCGCCGAGCAGCGCGGGGAAGTGCCGGACCTCGGCGATCATCAGCCGCAGGATCGCGGCCCGCTCGTTCGACCGGGAGATCTCGGTGGCGAAGGCGCGGCCGAACGTGCGCAGCGCGGGTTCCACCCCGGCGGCGTCGGCGATGTCGCCGAGCGTCTCGTCCAGCAACTGCCCGAACGCGCTCTCCATCCGCGCCCGGGTCTCGGCGACCGCGGACAGGAACAGGCGTTCCTTGCCGCCGTAGTAGTCGTACATCGTGCGCTTGGAGACCCCGGCCTCGGCCGCGATCGTGTCGACGCTGGCGCGCGCGTACCCCTCGTCGAGAAAGACCTTCAGGGCCGCTCGCACGATAGCGGCCCGCTTGGCTGGTGACCCTTCCCGCACGCTCCCACCCGTCCTCCGATCGGCTACACCGTGCAGTGTAGCGGAACTACACTGCACGGTGTAGTGTGCCACGCATGTCATCCACAACAGCGTTGGACAGGTCGGTCCTGAGACTCGGGGGCGTGGTGGTCGTCGGCGCCCTGACCCCGTTGCTCGACATGACGATGGTGACGGTGGCGCTGTCCCGGATCGCGGCCGGGTGCTGAGCCTGGCGTCCGTCCCGGCGCAGCTGGCCCCGATCGCCGGTCCGCCGCTCGGCGGGTTCGTGGTCGACGCGCTGGGTTGGCAGTGGCTGTTCCTGGTCAACGTGCCGATCGGCGTGACCGCGATCGTGCTTGCGTGGAAGGCCGTGCCGACGGGTCCGGTACGTCGTGGCGGCGGGCTGGACCTGGTCGGCCTGGCCCTGGTCGCGCCGGCGATCGCGCTCGTCGTCCTGAGCCTGAGCGGTACGGCCGCGTGGCCGGCGGCCGTCGCGGGGGTCGTCCTGCTCGCCGCGTTCGTCCGGCACGCGCTGCGGGCGGCGCGGCCGATCCTCGACGTCCGGCTGTTCGGGCATCGCGCGGTGTCCGTGGCCGCCGTACTGAACTTCCTGTCCCGGTTCTCGGTGTTCGGCGCGATGATCCTGATGCCGCTGTACTTCCAGCAGGTCCGCGGTCACAGTGCGCTCGAGGCGGGTCTGCTGCTCGCCCCGCAGAGCGTCGGCACGCTCCTCGCGCTGCCGCTGGTCGGCCGCCTGACCGACCGGATCGGCGCCCGCCCCCTCGTCCTCGGCGGAGTCGGGATCTCCGTCGCGGCGACGGCCGCCTTCACCCAGGTGACCGGGGAGAGCAGCCTGGTCGTGCCGGTGATCGCGCTGCTTTTCTGGGGGATCGGGATCGCCGCGGCCTCGGTACTGACCGCGATCCTCCAGTCGCGGCTCGGCCGGCATGCGGCCGAACCGGCCGCGGCGTTCGCGGACACGTTCTGGTGGATCCTCGCCTTCACGGCGGTCACGCTGCTCCCGGCCGTACTACTTCCTATCGCCAGAAACCGCAGTGGTGCTCCCGGCTGAGGTCGATCGGCGTCGGGGCGCCGAGCTGGAGGGCCTGCGTGGTGCTGCCGCCGTCGAATCGCGGCCAGGTCGGTAGGCCGGGACCGTTGGGGTCGCCGGAGCGCGCGAAGTTCGTCCAGTACTTCGTCATCTGCCGGGACAGGACGGTCTGCCGCGGGGTGAACCGGACGTCGACGTCGAACAGGTACGGCACCTCGGACCCGTGGTACGCGCCCGGCTCGTACCCGGCGGGGAACCCGAAGAAGTCCGGCGCGGTCCGGTCCGCGAACGAGAACGAGTACACGTCCGTGAACCGGGACATCGTCGTACTGCTGCGCAACGCCGTACAGACCCAGCCGCGGTCGGTCGTCACCGCGTTCCACGCCGCGATCCCGGTGCCGACGGCGGCGTACTCGCGCTCCACCGCCCCGGCCCGGTCGCCGAAGCTCTTCACGAGATTCTCGCGGTACGCCGTGGTCGTCATCGGCCCGGCCAGCTCGTACAGCCAGCCGAAGAAGCCCTGCTCGTCGCGGGTGTTGCCCTCCATCACCGGGACCCGGTTGAACAGCCCGGTCTTGAGGGCCGTCCGCGGGTCGATCGGGAGCAGCGGCGTACCGACGCCGACCTGGGTGAAGTCGCCCAGCTTCTGGATCGTGGACGTGTCCTTTGCCCGCAGACAGGCCAGGTCCGGGCAGCCGAGCTTGGTCGCGGCCGTCCGGCCCGCGGCGGCGATCTGCGCGCGCGGCGCCCACCACTGCTTGGCAGGACTGTCCGGGGAGTTGCCGTTGACCGGGAAGTTCGTCTCGCAGGAGCCACTCTCGATGATCGCGCGCGCCATCAGCGGCCCGGCGCTCGGCGAGGTGAGCTGGGCGCAGGTGGACAGCCCGCCGGCCGACTCGCCGAGGACGGTCACGTTGTGCGGGTCGCCGCCGAACGCGCGGGCGTTGCGCTGCACCCAACGGAGCGCGGCCTGCTGATCGGCGAGGCCGTACGTCCCGGAGTCCTTGAGGCCCGGGTACCCGAGGAAGCCGAGCGCCCCGAGACGGTAGTTGATCGTGACGACCACGACGTCGCCGGTCTCGGCGAGCCGGCGGCCGTCGTAGTCGCTGCCGGTGCCGCTGTTCCAGCCGCCGCCGTGGATCCAGAACATCACCGGACGGGGTTTCCCGGTGGTGCCCGGGGTGGTCACGTTGAGGTACAGGCAGTCCTCGGACGAGCCGGGTACGAGCGCCTTGGCGTCCGCGTCGAGCTGCGCGCACTGGGCGCCGGGTCTGCTCGCGTCGCGGACGCCGGTCCACGGCGCGGCCGGGCGCGGCATCGTCCAGCGGTACGGCCCGGTCGGCGGGGCGGCGTACGGGATGCCGTCGAAGGTCTGCGAACTGCCGCTGAGGACGCCGCGGACGGTTCCTTTGTCGGTCTGCACGACGGGCGGCGCGGCGCTCGACGGTACGGCGCTCACGGTCAGTGCTGCGGCCGTCAGCGCCAGGGTGGTTGCCAGGCTTCGAACACGAAAGGTGGTCACGTCGCGACCCTAGGAAGTCCACCTGGCCGGCCGGATCCACCATTGGTATCTGTCCGCAAGCAGATGGTCGGACGTGGGATTGTCCTTGGCGTCGCATAGATTGGTGTCATGAGCACCCCGTCCGAGAAATACGCCGTGTTCCGCTCGGACCAGGAGCATCCCGCCGTGAAGGAGTTCCGGGGGCTCTACGACTTCGAGCTGGACGAGTTCCAGCTGCGCGCCTGCGCCGCCCTCGAGGACGGGCACCAGGTGCTGGTCGCGGCGCCCACCGGATCCGGTAAGACGCTGGTCGGCGAGTTCGCCGTCCACCTGGCGCTCGAGCGCGGGCAGAAGTGCTTCTACACGACCCCGATCAAGGCGCTCAGCAACCAGAAGTACGGCGACCTGGTCAGCCGGTACGGCGCCGACAAGGTCGGGCTGCTCACCGGCGACAACTCGATCAACTCCGAGGCCCCGATCGTGGTGATGACCACCGAGGTGCTGCGGAACATGCTGTACGCCGGCTCGCAGACACTGCTCGGCCTGTCGTACGTCGTGATGGACGAGGTGCACTACCTGGCCGACCGATCCCGCGGCGCGGTCTGGGAAGAGGTGCTGATCCACCTGCCGGACTCGGTGTCGGTGGTCTCGCTGTCCGCGACCGTGAGCAACGCCGAGGAGTTCGGCGACTGGCTGGAGACGGTCCGCGGCAACACCGTCGTCGTCCTGGAGGAGAAGCGGCCGGTGCCGCTGTTCCAGCACGTGATGGTCGGGAAGCGGCTGCACGACCTGTTCGCCGGTGAAGCGCCGACCGCTCGGGTCGGCGCTGCCGCGTCGGGCAAGTCCGGCAACCCCGCGAAGGCGGCCCGCTCGGACCTGAAGGACCTGGTCAACCCGCAACTGGTCCGGATCGCCCGCGACGACAACCGGGTCTTCCGCGACGACTCCCGCAAACCCCGCCGGCGCCGCGACCTGCCCCGGAACCGGCCGTCCAAGACGCACTTCACGCCGTACCGCTCGGACGTCGTCGAGGAGCTGGACGCCGGGGCGCTGCTGCCGGCGATCTACTTCATCTTCTCCCGCAAGGGCTGCGAGGACGCGGTCGTGCAGTGCCTGCGCTCCGGGCTGCGGCTGACCAAGCCGTCCGAGCGCGACGAGATCAAGCGGGTCGTCGCCGAACGCACCGCCGACCTCCCCGACGAGGACCTCGGCGTGCTCGGGTACCACGACTTCGCCGAGGCGCTGTCCCGCGGCATCGCGGCACACCACGCCGGCATGCTCGCAGCCTTCAAGGAGGTCGTCGAGGAGCTGTTCGCGCGCGGGCTGATCAAGGTCGTGTTCGCCACCGAGACGCTTGCCCTGGGCATCAACATGCCGGCGCGTACCGTCGTACTGGAGAAGCTCTCCAAGTGGAACGGCGAGGCGCACGTCGACATCACGCCGGGGGAGTACACGCAGCTCACCGGGCGGGCCGGGCGGCGCGGCATCGACGTCGAGGGGCACGCGGTCGTGCTCTGGCAGCCCGGGTTCGACCCGCGCGCGGTCGCCGGCCTCGCGTCGACGCGTACGTACCCGCTGCGGTCGTCGTTCTCCCCGTCGTACAACATGGCCGTCAACCTCGTCCGCCAGGTCGGACGGACCCGGGCGCGGGACATGCTCGAGCTGTCGTTCGCGCAGTTCCAGTCCGACCAGGCCGTCGTCGGGCTGGCCCGGCAGGTGCAGCGCAACACCGAGGCGCTCGAGGGGTACAAGGAGTCGATCGAGTGCCACCTCGGCGACTTCCTCGAGTACGCCGCGCTCCGCCGCCGGATCGGCGACCGCGAGGCGTCCGGCTCCAAGCGCCGCAAACTCGACCGCCGCGTCGAGGCCCAGGAGTCGATCGAGAAGCTCAAGACCGGCGACATCATCCGGATCCCCGCCGGCCGCAGCGCCGGCTGGGCCCTCGTCCTCGACCCGGGCATGCGCTCCGAACGCGAAGGCCCGCGGCCGACCGTCCTGACCCTCGACCGGCAGGTCCGCAAACTGTCGATGGTCGACTTCCCGACCCCGGTCGAAGCGATCGGCACACTGCGGATCCCGCGCAAGTTCAACCCGCGCAACCCGCAGCAACGCCGCGAACTCGCCCAGGTACTGCGCACCCGCACCGACCTGCTCGGCGAAGACGGCCCGCCGTCCCGCCACCGCGACGTGATCGCGCACGCCGACGACCCCGAACTGCAGGACATGCGCGCCCAGCTCCGCGCCCACCCCTGCCACGGCTGCTCCGACCGCGAAGACCACGCCCGCTGGGCCGAACGATACTTCCGCCTCGACCGCGAGAACCGCGACGTCCAACGCAAGATCGAGCAGCGGACGAACACGATCGCCCGCCAGTTCGACCGGGTCTGCCAGGTCCTCGACGCGCTGCACTACCTCGACGGCGACAAGACCACCGAAGCCGGCGACCGCCTCTCGCGCATCTACACCGAACTCGACCTGGTCGCCGCCGAATGCCTGCGCCAAGGCGTCTTCGACGACCTCACCGTCCCGGAACTCGCCGCCTGCCTGGCAGCCCTGGTCTACGAGTCCCGTTCGAAGGACGACCCGACCTCACCCCGCCTGCCGCGCGGCGACGTACGCCAGGCCCTCGAGAAAATGGGCGCCATCTGGCGCGACCTGTCCGCCCTCGAACGCGACATGCGCGTCGACTTCCTCCGCTCCATGGACCTCAACTTCTGCTGGCCAGCCTTCCGCTGGGCCTCCGGCGCCTCCCTCGCCGAGGTCCTCTACGAATCCGACCTCGCCGCCGGCGACTTCGTCCGCTGGGTCAAACAACTCATAGACCTCACCGAACAAATAGCCGACGCCGCCGGCCCCACCCCCCTCCGCACCACCGCCCGCGCCGTAGTAGACCAAATCCGCCGAGGCGTAATCTCCTACGCCACCGTCGTCGACTAACCCACCCCGCCTCCTTGCGCACGTACGCGGAGGAGGCGGGGTAGGTGGGTAGCGGTGCAGATGGTGACGCGCGATGGTCACCGCTCCGCGGCGGCTGCCTGTTGGCCGCCTCCGGCCGCGTGCTACCGCCTCCGGGCGGATGAGTGGGTGAAGGGCGGGTGGTGACGTAGGGCGGTCACCGCTTCGCGGTGGATGTTCTGTTGGCCGCCTCCGGCGGCGTGCTACCGCTTCCGGATGGGGGTGTGGGTAGTGACGTGGATCGGTCACTGCTTCGCGGCGACTGTCCTGTTGGCAGCCCCCGGCCGCGTGCTACCGCCGCCGGGCGGATGCGGTAGGTAGAGGGGCGGGTGGTGACGTGGATCCGTCACCGCTGCTTCGCGGTGGCTGTCTTACTGGCCGCCTCCGGCGGTGTGCTACCGCTTCCGGGTGGATGTGCCGGCGGAGCGAAGCGTCACGTGGAGCGGGCACGGCCCTGCGGCCGCCGTCCTGCGGGTCGCATGCGGGGGCGGGGGGACTGCCGCCGGGTGGATGAGGCGAGCGATGGCGCGGCTTGTGAGGCGGAGCTGTCTTGCTGGAAGTCGTCGGTGGTGCACCGCTGCTGCCGGTGGATGCGTGCCATTAGCAACTGGTCACCAGCCCGGAAGGATTTCGTTCGCGGCGGCTTCCTGTCGGCGTACGTCTGTGCTGTTACGACGCAGGCGTCTCCGGAGGCAGATTCGGGCCTTTGGTTTGGCGTTGGGAGGAGGGCGAGCGTTTCGGCTGGCCCTCGTCGTGGCTCAGATGGTGATGAAGGGTGGTGGGTCGGTGGCGGGGCTGGTGGGCGTGCGGGTGCCCCAGACGGCGAAGCGGGCGGCGGCGGTGAGGGTGGCTTCGTCGGCCTTCCAACGGCTGCGGCGTTGGGCGGGCAGATCTGTGCAGCCCCATGGGTTGGGTGGTGAGGGCTCGGCGGGGGTGCTGTCGGGGCAATTTGGGCGTGCGGGGGTGGCACCCGGTGGCGCGGGTGTGTCGGGGAGGTCTTGTGGCGTGTTGGGTGGTGGGGGATCGGGGCGTGTCGGGGGTGCGGGCAGAGGTGTGGGCAGAGGTGTCCTCTGGTGTGTGTTTGCGGGTCGCGTGGGTTCTGCGGCTGCGGGTTGGGCAGGGCGCAGGCGTGCGGGTTGGGTGGGGTGGGTGCTTTGTGGCTGGGTGGGGCCTGTGTCTTTGGGGTGGGCCGGGGTGGCCCAGGTGGGGCGTTGCACGTGGACTTTGCCGTTGGTGATGGTCAACTGCCAGCGGCCGGCATGGAGGTCTACGTGGTGGCGGCGGCACAGCAACGCCAGGTTGGTGAGGGCGGTTGCTCCTCCGTCGAGCCAGGAGATCAGGTGGTGGGCGTCGCACATCACCGGGGGTGCCGCGCACACGACACAGCCGCGGTCGCGGGCGTTCAGCGCGTGGCGGATGGCGCGGGTGACGAGGCGTTCGCGGCGGCCGACATCCAAGGGTTCGGAGTTGGAGCCGAGGACGAGCGGGATGATGCCTGCGTCGCAGGCCAGGCGGCGGACGGTGGCGGCGGACAGGTCGTCGCCGTAGACCATCCGACCGGTCCCCGCGCTCTGGCCGGTACCGCCGGGCTGGTCGGTTCGGCCGGTTCGGCCGGTTCCGCCGGGCTGGCCGGTCCCGCCGGTTCCGCCGGGCTGGCCGGTCCCGCCGGTTCCGCCGGGCTGGCCGGTTCCGCCAGTTTGGCTGGGCTGGTGGGTTTGGCCGGTGGCGTTCGCGGTGGTGGTGCGGAGGTCGTCGAGGTCGATGGTGATGGTGATGTTGGCTTTGGCGCCGTGGCCTGGGGTGTCGGTGTCCCAGGCGTTCGAGGCGACCGTTAGTGCGGTGGTGAGGGCGTCGGCTTGGCGTTTGTCGCGGGCGCGGGGGTCGTGTTCGCCGTCGGTGGTTTTGTGGGGGCGGGCGCCGGTGTGGATGATCGCGCGCAATCGTTCGGCGTTTTCGTTGGCGAGGTAGCCGCGGAACTTCACGCCGTTCTCGGCAGCCGTCAGGGTGAGGGACTCGCGCTGGTAGGCCTTTTGCTCGTCGGGTTCGGGGCCGTCGGAGTCGAGGAGGTTGCAGAGTTGTTTGGCGGCGGTGCGGAGCTCGTTCGGGGTGAGGTGGGCGGCTAGTCCGACGAGTTGTTCCTCGGCGATGTCGAGGTCTTCTACCGGGACGCGGGTACGGACGCGTTCTAGTTCGGTGGTGATTGCGGAGGCGTGGGCTGGTTGGAGGGTGTCGAGGGCTGCTTGGACGGTCTTGTACTTGGGGAGGGTGCGGGCCAGGCGGACGTCACGCCATGCTTCGGGGCGGTTGCGGTGGTGGCGGAAGGTGAGGAGCTCGACCGTGTCTCGGGCGCCCAACTCCTGGGGGAGGCCGGACTCTTCGATGCGGGCGATGACTTGGAGGCGGAGGGATTCCAGGCGGAGGATCTCGGCGTTCACGGCGTCGAGGGCGGGCAGGACCTCATGGTTGCCTAGGGCAACTACGGATCTGCCGTCGAGGACGTCCATGGAGATAACTCTAGACACGGCCTCCGACAGTTTTCAAAGTGGAAGGCCTTGTTTTAAAGGCGGTCTAGGAAAATCCTTCGCCGAAGCTGACAGGCGGCCGCGCGTGGATCGCGTAGGTGGATGGGGCTGGTTGGGATCAGTGTGGGTGTTAGGTGTCGCCGGAGCGCTCAGGGGGTGGCTGGGGTTGGTGGTGGAGGAAGGGGGTGAGTAGACCTCTTGGGGTGAAAGACTCCGGGCTGGTGTTCCGTCTGGGTGAAGGAGAAGGCGTTCGTGGAGTTGTCGCGTCGGGGTCTCGGGAAGTTGGCTGTTGCTACTGGTGCTACGGCTGCGGTCGGTACCGGGGCCGGTTATCTGATCGGGCGGCCTGCTGATGCTGCTGCTACCTGGAAGGCGACGGGTACGGCGGTGCCGGCGTTGGTCGGGTTCGACAATCAGATGAAGGGGTTCATGCAGGCGCGGGGGATCACCGCGGGGCAGGTGGCGGTGACGTACAAGGGGCGGCTGGTGCTTGCCCGGGGCTACAGTACGTCGACGGCGCTGGCGGTGCAGCCGACGTCGTTGTTCCGGATCGCGAGCCTGTCGAAGTCGTTGACGGCGGCGGCGATCGTGAAGCTGGTGCAGGACGGGAAGCTGAGTCTGTCGACGCCGGTCGCGAACATCATCGACATTACGCCGGCGACAGGGCTGACGCGGGATCCGCGGTGGTCGAAGATCACGTTGTGGAAGGTGCTGCAGCATCTCGGCGGCTGGGACCGGGACGTGTCCGGTGACCCGGAGTGGAAGGACGCGACGATCTCCCGGACGCTCGGCGTACCGATGGAGTTGCACCAGGCCGACGTCATCAAGTACGTCGCCGGGCAGAAGCTGGACTTCGAGCCGGGGACGAAGTACGCGTACTCGAACTTCGGCTACACGCTCGCCGGCCGGGTGATCGAGAAGGTCAGCGGGCTCAGCTACGAGAACTACGTGAAGCAGAAGCTGCTCGCGCCGTTGAAGATCAAGCGGATGGCGCTCGGCTACTCGATCGCGAAGCACACCGGCGAGACGTCGTACGAGTCGCAGTACTCCGGACCGACCGTGCTCGACATGTCCGGCAAGACCGTGCCGGCGCCGTACGGCTCGTTCAGCATGCGGATCCAGGACGCGAACGGCGGCTGGATCGCCAGCGCGCCGGACCTGGTGCGGTGGGCGAAGATGTTCGACGCGCCGTCGAGCGTGCTGAACAGTACGTCGCTCGGCCGCGTCTGGGCGAAGCCGTCCACCGGGGTGAACTCCGACGGCTGGTACTACGGCCTCGGCTGGCAGATCCGCCCGGTCACCGGCGGCACCGGCCGGAACACGTGGCACACCGGCAGCATGCCCGGGACGTACTCGATCGTCGTCCGCACGTCCAACGGGATGAGCTGGGCGGCCGTGTTCAACCGCCGCGACGACGCCAGCGGCAAGTCGTACGGCGACATCGACGCCGCGCTGTGGACCGCGGCCAACGGCGTCAAGAGCTGGCCGACGAACGACCTGTTCCCGCAGTACTTCAGCTAGAACATCAACGCCCGGAAGTGCGGCGTACTGATCTGGGCCTCGCCGGCCATTTCGGTCAGTACGTCGCGCAGGGCGTCGACCGCGTCGTCGCCGAGGCGTTTCCGGAGCCGGCGTTCGTAGTCGCGGTGGAACCGGCGCGCCGCCGACAGAGTGGCGTGGCCGCGGTCGGTGAGGTGCAGTAGACGTGCGCGGGCGTCGGTCGGGTCGGGGCGGCGTTCGACGTACCCGCGGCGCACCATGTCGTCGGCGATCTGGCCGGCGCCCTGCTTGGTGATCTCCAGCCGCTCGGCCAGCCGGGTAATAGTGGTCGGGCCGTCCGCCAAGGTGCGGAACACGAAGCCGTCCGAACGGCCCTGGTCCTCATACCCCTGCGCGGCCAGCTGTTCGCGGAGTTCGCGGACGAACTCCTGGTCGGCCAGCAGTAGAAGGATGCCGATATCCGGCTTGCCCGATCGCGTCATGCCCGCCATGATAGTCAAGTCAACTTGGTCAAGTTGTCTTGACTAAATGGGAAGGGGAGAAGGATGCAGGTCATCCACGCGGAGGACGCGCCGCGGTTCCGGCTGCCGGGGGTCGAGTTCACCGGGTACGCCGCGCCGAGCCGGGGTTCGGCCGGGCTGTGCACGTGGCGGCTCACGGTCGACGCCGGTCACGGTGGCGACGCGCCGCACACGCTCGACCGCGACGAGGTGTTCATGGTGCTCAGCGGCAGCGTGCAGCTGCGCGACGGCGGCGGCAAGCTCGGCCCGGGCGACGCCGCGGTGGTGCCCGCCGGCGAACCGATCGCCCTGACCAACCTGGGCGAGGAGAAGGCCGAGCTGATCGTGGCCATCACGGCAGGCTTCACCGGCCTGCTCGCCGACGGCACGTCCGTCCAGCCGCCCTGGGCGCAGTAACCGCAGTAACCCGCCGTCAGCAACGCCTAAGAGGTGCCGTATAGCTCGTGTTGCTCGCAGTAGCGACGTAGTAGTCGGTGACCCAGCTCCCGTCGCTCAACCGGTCCCAGACGGCGGTGGTGCCGACCTTCGAGCCCGGCGCCTGGCAGCTGACCCAGGCCAGCGATCCGATCGGTAGTGTGCTCGGGTACGCCGCGTACGTCGTACCTGGGCCGTGCCGCCGGGAGAGACCGTTGACGGTCGTCTGGAACGGCAGGCTGCATCCTGGCAGCGGCGGGCTGTAGCCGGTCTTGTTCGGCGTCCTGACGTAGTAGTCCGTGACGTACGTACCGTTGGTCAGCTGGTCCCAGACGGTCGTCGTGCCGAGCTTCGGGCCGGGCGTCTGGCAGCCGATCCGTACCGCGGCGTTCCGGGCGATCGTCGCCCGCACGGTGTAGCTGAACGCGGTCGACGCGACCGGAGCGTCGAACCTGTCGTTGTCGATGTGCAGCGTGACCCCGCCGTACGTCTCGGCGTGGTCGCCGCGGTACTGCTTCGCGCGCTGCCCTACGGCCCAGAACGCGGCGGGCACGGTCGGCCAGCCGGTCAAGGAGCTGTCGTTGTCCCAACGGGCGATCCACAGCGCGTCAGGACGGGCGTAGGACGTCGAGTTGTAGGCAGCGGCCAGGTCGACGGCGCCTGAGCTCTGGTTCGCGTACACACCGGACACGTAGCCGAGCCTGTGCAGTTCGGCGGTCCAGGCCGACACGTAGTGCAGTACGGCGGACCGGCAACTGGTCGTGACGTTCGTGTAGTGCTCCATGTCGTTGTAGATCGCGCTATCCGGCAGCAGGCCGAGCGCCTTGGCGATCGCGTCGTCGGCCTACCGGATCGCCTCGCGGTTGGACGAGGTCGCCGACATCTGGTGCACGGCGCCTGCAGGCCCAGGTAGATCGGGACGAGCCGCCAGCCCATCGCGCTGACCGCGGTGACCCACGCCGCGGTCAGCTGCGGCTGGGCACACGTCCGGTTGACGCCGCCGACGTACACCCCGATCCCTTGTACGGCGAGGCCTTCCACGCGGTCATGGCCGTCAACGGCGGCGCCGTACAGGTGTCGAACGCCAGGCCGGTGAACCTGGTCGCCGTGGAACCGGCGGGATACGTGAGCGGAGTCGTCGGCGCGGCCGCGGCCGGGATCGACGGCAGGACCAGCGCCGCGGCGGCGGCAGCGGTAAGAAGCTTGACCTTGAGCATGGCTACCCCCGCTTCCAGTACAGCCGAAGCGCTAGGTTGAACTCAAGACCCAGAGTTGGGAGGACGGCATGCCGGAGATCGTGGAGTTGGGGGAGCGGCCGTACGTCGCGCTGCGGGGGACCGTGGCGATGGACGGCATCGCGGCGTTCGCGGACCGGTTGCGGGAGGTGATCGACTGGCTGGCGGCCCGGGAGATCGCGCCGAACGACGCGCCGTTCTTCAAGTACGACGTGGTCGACATGGAGCACGGGCTGACGATGGAGATCGGGTTCCCGGTCGACGACGTGCACTCCGGTGAGGGCGAGATCGTCACCGGCGTACTCCCGGCCGGCCGGTATGCGACGAGCACGTACCACGGGCATCCCGACGGGCTGATCGGCGCGACCGGGGAACTGCTGGACTGGGGTGCGGAGCAGGGAGTCGTGTGGGACGCGGACGGCGACAACTGGGTCGCTCGCCTGGAGATCTACCGCTCCGACCCGCGTGAGGTGCCGAACATGGACGACTGGGTCACCGACCTGCAGTTCAAGCTGAAGGGCTGAGTGCCGACCGTACTGGCGGGCGTCGGCCGGCTCGACGCCGAGCGGATCCGCCACGTCGCCTCGCCGCTGATCGAGCTCGGCTCGGCGCTGCACGTACTCGCGGAGCCCGCACACCACGGCCGCGCCGACTGGGCGGCCGCCCTGCCGCTGCCGGACGACCTGCGCCGGGAGCTCGCGCAGTGGACCTGGACCGTACGAGCGGTCCGGGCACGCTTCTTTGCGACAACCGCCGCCACGGGGATGCCGTCGTGGGACGACGAGCTGGCCGAACTCCGGAAACGTCCGCCCGAGGACGTGGCCGCGGAACTCGTCCGCCCGCTCCGTGGCCGTCCGTTGAACTCGACCGACAACACGGCAGCACTGCATTGGGCCCGTAGCCGCGGACGGGCGACCTCAGCGCTCGTTGAGTCGCTGCTGACCGACCCTGCTGATCCGGTACGTCGTTTCACCGACCTGCTGGACGCCTGCTGGCAGGAATGGTTCAGCGCGGTCTGGAACGAGTCACGCGATGCCCTGGCCGCGCGTGGCCGTCAAGACCGCGACCTGGCGGTCCGGGACGGTGTCGGGGCGATGCTGCGCTCGTTGGACGCGTCGATCGACGTACGGGACGCGGACAGCGTGGTGGTGCAGAAGGTGCAGAGCAAGCGGATCGACATCAGCCGTCGCTCGCTGCTGCTTGTCCCGAGCAACTACATCGCGCCGCACCTGTTCATCGGCGAGATCCCGGGCGAGCCGATCACGATCATCTACCCGACCGGCGGGCGGACAGCCGACGTACCGACAGCGCAGCTGATCCGGGCGCGCCTGGACGCGCTGGCGTCGCCCGACCGGCTGCAGGTGTGCCGGGCCGTTGCCAGCGAGCCGCGTACCGCCGGGGAGATCGCTGCGCTGTGGGGTCTGCACCCAACGCAGGTAACGCGTCACCTTCGGGCGCTCACGAGAGCCGGTCTGGTGACGGCTGAACGTGAAGGCCGTTTCGTGGCCTACAAATTGAACAATGACGCGCTCACGACGCTAGGCGCCGATCTCCTGACGCTCATCATGCGCTAGCAGGTCGCGGAGAGCCCTGGCAGCCGCGAAGCCGGCGCGGTTTGCACCAATGGTGCTGGCTGACGGCCCGTAGCCGACAAGATGAATGCGTGGGTCGGCTGCTGTCGCCGTGCCGTTCATACGGATGCCACCGGACGCTTCACGCAGGTGCAGCGGTGAGAGGTGCGCCAGGTCTGCACGGAAGCCCGTAGCCCACAGAATCGTGTCTATGTGCTGCCTGCTGCCGTCAGCCCACTCCACACCGTCCGGTGTGATGCGGGAGAACATCGGGAGCCGCGTGTAGACGCCACGGTTCCACGCAGTCTGTTCCTGTTGCCGCAGGTGCAGCCCGGTCACGCTGACGACGCTCCGCGGCGGCAGCCCTGCCCGGACGCGCTCCTCGACCTGAGCCACCACCTGACGCCCGTACTCCGGTGTGAAGTCCACGCCGGTCCGCCACTCCGGCGGGCGCCGTGTGACCCACGTCGTGGTCGCCACCTCGGACACCTCCGCCAAGAGCTGCACCGCGGATGCTCCACCGCCAACCACGAGCACATGCTGCCCGGCCAGTTCAGCCGCGCCCTGGTAGTCGGCCGTGTGCAGCTGCCGCCCGCGGAACGTCTCGATCCCCGGGTACCACGGCACGAACGGCCGGTCCCACGTACCGGTCGCGTTCACCAGCGCGGCAGCGGCGTACGCCCCGGCCGACGTCTCCAGCGCGAACCCGCCGTCGATCTCCCGCACGCTCTCCACGGTCACCGGCCGTACGACGGGCAGCTCAAAGCGCTTCTCGTAGTCCGCGAAGTACGCCGGCACGAACGCGTTCGCCTGCTCGGCCCCGACGCTCGACGGCACCGGTACGCCGGGCAGGTTGGCGATCCCGTGCACGTCGTGCATCGTCAGCGAGTCCCACCGGTGCTGCCAGGCACCGCCCGGCTCCGCGTTGCGATCCAGTACGACGACCGCGTCGTACGGTGCGAAGCCGAGCCGCACTAGGTGGTACGCAGCCGACAGCCCCGCCTGTCCCGCACCGATCACCGCTACTTCAAGCACACCAACAGCAACGCGAAGCGGGCCTCACGTCTTCCCAGGCTACTCGTTGTCCACCCGCCGCTGTCCGGACTTACCTCCGACAACAGCCGCGATCAGCGTGACCAGTACCGCTGCTCCAGCCGCGACCAGCCCGCCCGTGGTGAGCGTCCGGTCGGCGATCGGCAGCCCCAGCCGGTTCAGCACGTTGTACTGCGAGCCGGCCAGACCTGCGAGTACGGCGACGATCGCGGTGACGACGACTCCGAGCAGCCAGACGCCGAAACCGTGGCGGCCACCGTGGATCCGGGCCAGCCGCCCAGCCACGTATCCGCCGTTGTAGTAACCAATAGCCAGGATCACCAGCAGGACGGCACCGGAAGCGATCCCGATGGTGCCTGCGCTGCCCTTGGCGTCGTTCCAGTTGAACGTGACCGCGTAGTCGACGGCTGCTGCGGCTGCACCGATGACGACGGTCAGCAGCCCGACCATCCCCACAGCGACCAGCCAGCCGTAGAACGTCGCTCCGCCCGCAGATGCCCGGTGAGCGGGCTCTACGCGCTGTTCGTCCGCGTAGACCTCGGACGGCCCGACGCGGGTGTCTTCTTCGTACTGCTGCGTCATGTCAGCTTCTCCTTACCGGACAAGCCCCGTGTGACTAGCAGGTACCCGGCGGGAAACCGACGCGGTGGATCAGAGCAGTTCGTCGATGCGGTCGTGGTAGCGGCGACCGGCCTTGCCGCCGATGATCGCGGCGATCAGCGTGAATACCAGCAGGGCGGCGGCCGCGGCGGCGCTGCCGAGCAGGAGCGTGTTGTTGGACAGCGAGACGTTCGGCCGGTGGATGTTGCCGACCAGGTCGTACTGGCTGTCCAGGAACCAGGTGAGACCGCCCGCGATCGCGCCGACGAGCAACGCGATCATCCACACCCCGAAGCCCTGCCGGCCGCCGTCGAAGCGCGCCAGCCGGCCCGCGACGTACCCGCCGATGTAGAACGCCAGCGTGAGCATGAAGATCGTGACCGCGGCCGCGGTGATCGACGCGGCGCCGGGCTGCGCCTTCGCGTCGCTGGTCGTGTAGTCGAGGACCTGCGCGGTGCCGAACGCGGCCGCGGACACGGCGGCCAGCAGCAGTACCGACATCGAGATGGCGATCAGCCAGCCGAAGAACGCGGCGCCGAACTTGAAACCGCGGTACGACAGCAGTTCCGGGTCGACATCGGAGCCCTCGGCGGCGGCCGGGGGCGGGGTGCGCAGCGGCTGGTCGGCCGGGACGGTGATCGTGTTGATGGCCCGGCTGGCCGCGGCCCGTGCTTCCTCGTACCGCTGGGTGCTGTCACCGGCGGGCGTGGTGATCGTGGCGGTGTCACCGGGGTACTGCTGACTCATGGCCGCTGGCTCCTCACTGGTCTGCCGAAAATCAAGCGCCGTGCGGACGCCCCCTACCCGTCCGCACGCTTCCTGACACAGTCGGAGTACGGATTTAACGGCCTCCTGGTGTGGCTTCACTGACCGTGGCCGGGTAGCGGCGCGGAGTGAAGACCAGCGGGCCGGCCGGACGGGGCACAGTGCGCGTCTGTGACGAGCCGACCAGCAGCAAGCACCGCATGTCAACCGTTTGCGGCTCCAGTTGGCCCAGAGTTGTCACAGTGATCGCCTCGGCCGGGCCGCCGACATCACGCCCTACAACGACCGGTGTGTCGGCGGAACGGTGTTCCAGCAGCAGGTCCCGGGTGGCAGCGACCTGCCAGGTCCGGGACTTCGATGCGGGGTTGTAGATCGCTATGGCCAGGTCGGCCTGCGCCGCTGCCGTCAGCCGCGCGGCGATGATCTCCCACGGCTTGAGCCGGTCCGACAGCGACAACACGCAGTAGTCGTGCCCCAGCGGCGCCCCAACGCGGCTGGCAACAGCCTGTGCAGCGGTCATGCCCGGCAGCACGTGTACGGCGATGTCGGCGTACTCCGGCTCCGCCGCGACCTCCGTGACCGCACTGGCCATCGCAAACACGCCAGGGTCGCCGGACGACACCACAACGACGCGGGAGCCCTTCCTGGCCAGATCCAGCGCGAACGCGGCCCGCTCCGACTCCACGCGGTTGTCCGACCCGTGCTTGCGCTGCCGGGCCCTGTCGGGCAGACGGTCGACGTACGTCGTGTAGCCGATCACGTCGTCGGCGCCCGCGATGGCCGCGCGTACTTCGGGGGTCATCCACTCCGGGCCGGCCGGGCCGAGGCCCACGACCGTGACGGAGCCCTCCGGCGCGGTCTTGGGCGTTGGGGGAGTGAAGGTGTTGTTGATAGGGCTCGGGAGCAGCGCCAGCGAGAAGTACGGCACCTCGTCCGGGTCGACCTCGTTCAGCGGGGCCGTGCGCTGGGCGTCGGTGGTCGCACGTTCGACGTACCAGGCCTCGTCGGCGCGTCCGGCCAGCTCGAACGCCTCCCGGACGTTCTCGAACGTCCGGCCGAGCTTCATCACCGCCGCCGCGTCCGTAGAGCGCAGCCGGTCGGCCAGGACGTCCGGTGGCAGCGTCCCGGGCAGCACGGTGAGGATCTCGTCGCGCTCACAGAGCGGACGCCCCAGTACGGCGGCGGCCGCGCTCACGGACGTCACGCCTGGGACCACCTCGCACGGGTACCGGTCCGCGAGGCGTTTGTGCATGTGCATGTACGAGCCGTAGAAGAGCGGGTCGCCCTCCGCCAGTACGACGACGTCCCGGCCCGCGTCCAGATGGGCGGCCAGACGGGCGGCGCAGTCGGCGTAGAAGTCGTCCATCGCGCCCTGGTAACCGCCCGGGTGGTCCGTGGTCTCGGTGGTCAGCGGATAGACCAGGTGCTCCTCGAGTTGGCCCTCGGTCAGGTACGGCGCGGCGACCGACCGCGCGATGCTCCGCCCGTGCCGCGCGCTGTGGAACGCGATCACGTCCGCGGCGCCGATCAGCCGCGCCGCCTTCACCGTGACGAGTTCCGGATCGCCCGGACCCAGTCCGACGCCCCACAAACGACCCGTCATCACCGTCATCACTCAGCCTCGCTTGCGATCGCGTTGACGGCGGCCGCGGTGATCGCGCTGCCGCCCCGGCGTCCCCGGACCACCAGGTACTCCAGGCCGAGTGTGTTCGCCGCCAGCGCCTCCTTGGACTCGGCCGCGCCGATGAACCCGACCGGGATCCCCAGCACCGCGGCCGGTCGCGGACCGCCCGCCGCGATCACTTCCAGCAGCCGGAACAACGTCGTCGGAGCGTTGCCGATAGCAACAACCGCGCCGTCCAGCCGCTCCGTCCACAGGTCGACGGCGGCCGCGCTCCGAGTCGTCTGCAGTTGCTGGGCGAGCTCGGCGGTCCGCGGGTCCTGGAGCGTGCAGATGACCTCGTTGTCCGCAGGCAGCCGGCGCCGGGTGACGCCGGCCGCGACCATCTGCGCGTCACACAGCACCGGCGCGCCGTTCTGCAGCGCGGCGCGGGCGTTCTTCACGACGTTCGGCGACCAGGCCAGGTCCGCGACCAGGTCGGTCATCCCGCACGCGTGGATCATCCGTACGGCGACCTGCGACACGTCGGCCGGCAACCCGTCGAGCGCCGCCTCGGCCCGGATCGTCGCGAACGACCGCCGGTAGATCTCCGCGCCGTCGCGCTCGTACTCGTAACTCACAGCCGTTCCCCATCCACCAGATAGCCGTCACCGACAGCAACCACATCCACGAACTCGCCGGCGGGCTTCCCGCAGCGCCGTTCACATCCCGACCAGTGCACCCGCCGGCCACGCACTGTCAGCTGCCTGGCGTCGGCTCGCACGTCGGCCAGGGCCTTCGCGCACCCGGGGCGACCGGCACACGCAGTGACGCCCTCCCACGGCGAATCGGGCGAAGTAATCAGCCCGACCTGATCCAGCCCGCGCGTATCGGCCGGGACCACCAGCGATCGCCAAGGCGTGACACGCACGTGCCCCAACGCCGCAGCCTGCTCCTGCGTAAGACTCCCTAGCGGCACCGTGACGACCAAAGCGCGCCCATGCACACCAGCCAGAACCCGTGTGGTCTCAACCGGCACCAGCTCAGTCGCCAGCAATCCAAGGCGTTCAAAGATCCGCGTGGCGCCGCCGGCAACTTCAGCCACCCGCCACTCCTGCTCACGGATCTGGAGGAACGCCTCAGCCGCGGCAACCATCAGCTCCGGCACTGCGTCCCAGCCGACCCGAACACCGCGCTCACCAAGGCTCAGCAGTGCAGTGTGCTCATCAAAGGCCCGTACCGACACGTCCGCCTGCAGCTCAGCCAGATCACCGCGGCCGTCGTCCAGCGCGAACAAGAACCGCCCCGGCAGCTCAGCCAGCGCGGGGCGGTCGCACAACGCCCGATCCAGCGCAGCCACCACCGGCATTACGTCGTACCGCGACTCCTGATCCAGACCGGATAGCGGGGACGCCAGGATGTTCCGTACGCGCTCGTGGGTGATCGACGGCAGCAGCCCTGCCGCGTACAACCGGTCGGACAGTTCCCGCGGCCCAGCGGCGTCCAGTCCGCGCAGCTGCACGTTGGCGCGTGACGTCAGCTCCAGCCGCCCGTCACCCAGCTCAACGGCAGCACGACGCAGTACGTCGAGCTGTGCCGCCGACAGAAGCCCGCCTGGCAGCCGTACGCGCGCCAGACCGCCGTCAGCAGCCTGGTGCACTGCCAGCACACCAGGGCACCGATCCGCTTCAGTCCTCGCCACACGCGTGATGCTACGTGCCCGAAACCCGCTGTGTTCTGGACCACAGCAGGACTCCCACCGTCAGCACCGCGCAGCAACCGCCCGCCACCATCACCACCGGCACGGACCACGCGTCCACGACCAGACCGCCCAGCAGCGCACCCGTCGACAGCACAGCTTGGAACGACGACGTGAACCACACGGTCGCCGCCTCCCGCGACTCCGGCGCAGCCTGGGCGAACATCGTCATCGAGCACACCGGTACGCCGCCGTACCCGAGCCCCCACACCACGAGCAGCGCCAACGCACCGGCCGTACTGCGACCGAGCACCGGCATCAGCAGCGTCGCCGTGGCGATCAACGCAGCGCAGGTAGTGAACGTGGCGGTGAGGTTGCGCGCCGCGAAGGTCCCCGCGACAGCGTTGCCGACCAGACCGGCGCCGCCGTAGACCAGCAGGAACAGCCCGATCAGCTCCGGGCGTACGACGTCCCGCAGGAACGGCGTGATGTACGTGTACGTCGCGAAGTGCGCCGTGACGATCAAACAGGTGACAAGCAAGGCCCATGGACTCCGACGCAAAGCCTTGGCGAGTACGACGGCCCGCGTGACCTGCAAGGGCGGCAGCGGAGGGACCGTACTGCGCAGAGCGACCAGGGCGACCAGTGCGAGCACCCCGAGCGCCGCGAACGACGTACGCCAGCCGGCCAGCTCACCAAGGAACGTGCCGGCCGGTACGCCGAGCACGGAGCCGAGAGGTACTGCGGAGAAGATCACCGCGGTCGCCCTGGCCGCCTGTGGTGCCGGCACCAGGCGTCCGGCGAGGCTGGCGCCGATCGACCAGAACGCGCCGAGGGTGAGCCCTACGAGAAACCGGGCGACCAGTTCGAGCCAGAACGCGGGCGCGGCGGCCGCCAGGAAGCCGGCCGCGGCCAGCAGCACCATGAGCGCGCAGAGCATCAGCCGCCGGTCCAGCCGGGCAGTGACGAGCGTGACGACCGGAGCGGACACGGCCGCGACCAGTCCGGGCATGGTCATCAGCAGCCCGGTCCGCCCGGGCGTGAGGTGGAACGAGGTGCCGATCGGCGTGAGCAGGCCGATCGGGAGGATCTCGGTGGTAGCGATCGCGAAGATCCCGAGCGTCACCGCGCCGACGCCGTACCAGCGCACGGCCGGCGACCGGGTTGCCGTCTGGAGTGTCATGTCCTCCAGGCAACCGGCGGCGCGCGTCTGCGGCTCGCGGTTTCGCGACAGTGCGGTCTGTCGCGAGCAGGACGTCGTTTTCCCGCCACTAGGGTTCGGCCATGACGCCGAGGAACCGGCCGTGGCCGGACGACGACTTGACCCT
This sequence comes from Kribbella sp. WER1, assembly GCF_054189145.1. NCBI lineage: Bacteria > Bacillati > Actinomycetota > Actinomycetes > Propionibacteriales > Kribbellaceae > Kribbella > Kribbella sp. WER1. The sequence goes on from NZ_CM135186.1 coordinate 7,011,460, forward strand.
TCCGCAGTCGGTGCTCGGGTTCTTCCAGTTGATCCACACCACCGCGGTGAACAAGCTCGACGGCCTCGACGAGCAGCAGGCCCGGGCGACGCCGCTCGCGACCTCGCCGGTGATGAATCCGCTCGGCCTGATCAAGCACCTCACCGCGGTCCAGCGTCAGCACATCCAGCGCACGATCGGCGGTCAGGACCTGCCGTCGCTGTGGCGCTCCGAGGACCACGACTACGAGTTCCGGATCGGCGCGGACGAGACGATCGCGTCGGTGCTGGCGGCGTACGACGCAGAATGGGAGCGGTCGCAGGCGACGTTGCGGGCGGTCGACTGGGACGGTCTCGTCGGGGTACCACGGCCCGGTGCGGGTCGCGCGGCTGCTGGTCGACGTACTGCAGGAGTCGGCGCGGCACCTCGGGCACCTGGACGTGATCCGCGAGCTGGTCGACGGCGCGACCGGAGAATGATCCGGATCGGGATCATCTGCGGGTAGATGGTCCCGCGTTACCCTCGGAGGTATGGCGCAACTCCCGGAACGCACGGTCCCCGACCTCACCGGCTACCTGACGCACGCCGGGCACGTGCTGGAGACGCAGTTGTCCGCGGCGCTCGCCGAGATCGGGCTGACGCTGCGGATGCAGTGCGTGCTGCGGCACGCGCTCGAGGCGGAGCGCACCCAGATCCAGATCGCCGAGCTGTCCTACATGGACAAGACCACGATGGTCGTCACCGTCGACGCGCTCGAGAAGGCCGGGTACGCCGAGCGCAAGCCGTCGGCCACCGACCGCCGCGCACGGATCATCGCGGTCACCGACGCCGGTGCCCGGATCGCCGCCGAGGGTCAGCAGATCGTCGACCGGGTGCACGCCGAGGCTCTGGCCGCCCTCGCCGCGCCGCAGCGCCAGCCGTTCGTGGACGCGATGACCACGCTGGTCGACGGCCCGCTGGCGACCCCGGTCACCGCGCAGCCGGTCCGCCGCTCCCGGCAGCGTGCCGGCTGAATCATATCCTCCAATAGAAGATCGTCTATTACGGAACTATCTGTTAAGGTCTCTCCTGTCGGATGAAGGACAGGAGTGGACTGTGGTGACGGACGTAGCCGTGCGAGGCCGGGCCAAGGCGCTCGTGGTGCTCTGTGTGATGCAGCTGATGATCATCCTCGACGGGACCGTGGTGACGGTCGCCTTGCCTACGATCCAAGGGGATCTGGGCTTCTCGCAGGCCGGCCTGGCCTGGGTGATGAACTCGTACCTGATCGCGTTCGCGGGCCTGCTGTTGCTCGCCGGACGGATCGGGGACCTGATCGGCAGCAAGCGGGTGTTCCTCGCCGGGCTCGGGTTGTTCACCGCGGCGTCGCTGTTGTGCGGTCTGGCGACCAGTGCGGAGACCCTGATCGCCGGGCGGTTCCTGCAAGGCGTCGGCGGGGCCCTGGCGTCTGCTGTCATTCTCGGGATGATCGTGAGCCTCTTCCCGGCTCCTGCCGAGCAAGCACGCGCTATGGGCGTCTACAGCTTCACGGCGGCCAGTGGTGCGTCGATCGGGCTCATCTTCGGCGGTGTGATCACCCAGACCGTCGGCTGGTCCTGGGCGTTCCTGATCAACGTTCCGATCGGCCTGGTCGCGTTGGCGTTCGCTGTACGCCTTCTGCAGCAGCAGCCCGGTCTAGGCCTGGCCAACGGTGCTGACGTGCTGGGAGCGGTGCTGGTCACGGCAGGGCTCTCCTTGGGCGTCTACACGATCGTCCAGACAGCCGAGCCGCACGCGACGCTCACCCGGACTCTGGTGCAAGCAGGTGCCGCAGTTCTGCTGCTGGCGGCATTCGTCGTACGGCAGGCTCGGATCAAGCACCCACTGCTTGCCCTACGCATCTTCCGGCGCCGCCAGCTCACCGTCGCGAACGTCATCGTCGTACTGCTCTTCGCGGCCGGTTTCGGGTTCCAGTTCACGACGGCGCTCTATGTCCAGCGTGTGCTCGGCTACGACTCGCTCACGACTGGCCTGGCGTTCCTGCCGGCGCCGCTTATGAACGCGTTGATGTCGCTGTCACTCGCACCACGGCTCACGGTCCGCTTCGGCCCTCGCAAGATGCTGATTGCCGGGCTGGTCGTGTTCATGCTCGCCCTGCTCTGGATCAGCCGTGCCCCGGTCGATGGTTCGTACGTCGTCAACGTCGGGCCTGTGCTCGCCGTGATGGGTGCCGGCGTCGGCGTAGCCATTCCTGCATCGATCATGCTGGCCATGTCCGCCGCGGACCCGGCCGACGCCGGACTGGCCTCCGGCCTCAACAACACCGCCCAGCAAGCCGGAGCAGCCGTCGGTACGGCGGTACTCGCCTCCCTGGCTGCTTCGACGACCGCGCACCGGGCTGCCGACGGTGCGGGCAACCTCCTGGCGCTGCGGGACGGCTACGGCGCCGCATGGCTCGCTGCAGCCGGCTTTGTCCTCGCGGCGGCGCTGCTGGCTGTCGGCCTGCTCCGCAGTACGGCTACTGTTGTCCGCCGTGAGTAAGTCGAGGGACCCGGACCGGCTGGTGCTGTTCACGGATGCGGTCGTGGCGATCGCGATCACGTTGCTGGTGCTGCCGCTGGTCGACATGGTCCCCGAGGTCAAGGCCCACGGAGGCGAGGCGACCAGCGTGATCACCGAGCACCGGCAGGAGATCTTCACGTTCCTGCTGAGCTTCGTGGTGATCGCCAACTTCTGGCTCGGCCACCACCGGATCTTCGAGCACGTCCGCGTCTACACCTCGAGCATCCTGCGGCTGAACCTGCTCTGGCTGCTCGCGATCGTCGTACTGCCGTTCACGACCGAGGTCATCGGCGCGTTCCAGAGCGACCGGTTCGTCGCCGGTCTGTACATCGGAACGATCCTCGTGCTGAGCATCTGCCAGTCCGCGCTCGCCCTGCTGATCCGCGGGCACAAGGAGCTGGAGGCGCCGGGCAACCCGGTCGGCCGTCGGGAGATTGTCGGCTCCCTGGTGCTGACCGGGTTCACCCTGCTGGCGTTCCTGCTCGGGTCGCTGGTTCCGGGTGTGAACTTCTACGCGCTGTTGCTGCTGCTCCTACCGACGATCGTGATGCGGATCTGGCGCATCAGGCACCCAGAGCAGCCCAGAATCGACACTGGTGCTCAGAGCTGAGGTTGACCTGCTGGATGCCGTTCTGGTCGGTCGGGGCGAGTGAAACGCCGCTGACCGAACTGCTGGCGGTACGAGTCCACTGCGGACGACCAGGCCCGTTCGGGTCGCCCGTGCGGGCGAACGCCGTCCAATAGTCGATCATCTGGTTCGACAGCTCCTGCTGCGGCTTGGACATCGGGAAGTCGTAGCCACCGAGCCGGAACAGGTAGGGCAGCTCCATGGCGTGTGCAGCCCCCATTCCGGGCGCCGCGATCGGGGAGTGCTTGTCGGCGAACTCGTACGCGTACACCGGGACGTGCTTCGCAGCCTGCTGGTCCGTCGCGACCTGGGTGCACGACCAGATCCGGTCCGTCGTCACAGCACCCCATGCGGCCGCGGGCGACGCGTAACGGGACTGCGGGTAGTGCCGCAGTACCTGTGCCGCCTTGGACGCGCCCACCATGTTCTTCACGAGCGCCGGGTAGTCCTTGATGTCACCGAACGCGGCCAGCCACCCGTTGGCCTCGTCGTGGTTGTTGCCCGAGATGATCGGCACCCGGTGGAACAGCCCCGCCTCCATCGCCTTCGCCGGGCTGAACGGGACGGCCGCGGTGCCGCCGTACCCGATCTGGGTGAAGTTGAGCGTGTCGTCGACCAGGTCTTCGGCCTTGAGGGCGCGCAGGCACTCGATCGTCGTACAGGACAGCTTCTTGCCGGCCGCCCACTCCTTGCCGTTCGCCTCGACCTGGCGGACCGGGATCCACGGCGAGTCGGCGGGCTGACCCGGGTACTGGCTGTTCGCGGCCCAGTTGAACGCGCACGAGCCGCTCTGCATGATCGCCTTCGCGAACAGGCCTGTCGACGTCGGCGACGTCAGCTGCGCGCACACGCTCATCCCACCGGCCGACTCGCCCGCGACCGTGACATTGCGCGGGTCACCGCCGAACGCGGCCGCGTTCCGCTGTACCCAACGCAGCGCCGCCTGCTGGTCCTGCAGCCCGAAGGTGCCGGAACCAGGCAGCCCCGGATACCCGAAGAACCCGAAGATGCCGAGCCGGTAGTTGACCGTGACAACGACCACGTCGCCACGGGCCGCGAACTTCGACGCCTCGTAGCTGCTGCCGGCCCCGGAGAAGAACCCGCCGCCGGGCAGCCAGACGACCACCGCGCGCGGCTTGGCCGACGCCTTGGCCGGGGTGGTCACGTTGAGATAGAGGCAGTCCTCGGCGGACGAGCCGTTCGGCGCCTCGGAGTTCGCCTGCTGCGGGCACACGTCCCGGACCTTCGACGGCCGTACGCCGTTCCACGCCGCCGCGGGCTGCGGCGCCTTCCAGCGCAGCGCGCCGACCGGGGGAGCGGCGTACGGAATCCCGTCGTACACCAAAGCATCCCCAACGGCCTTGCCTGCAACCAGTCCCTTGTCTGTTCGTACGGCTTGCGCAGCCTCGCCGGGGCCTGCGAAGGCCACCAGCAAACTACCCGCCGCTGCCATCGTCGCCAAGATTCTCTTCATGCCCAGCAGCCTCTGCTGGACGGCACTTGTACGACTTCGGCCGGGAGGCTGAAAACACTAAGACTTTGGTCTACCCGAGCGCCTCAGCAAGTACGTATCCATGATCCAGCCCTTTCGCTCCCGGGCTTCGGCGCGGACCTTCTCGATCTCCGCCGCCACCTCGCGCACCGGCCCCGAGATCAACAGCTCGTCCGGCGTCCCCAGGTACGCGCCCCAATAGATCACCGCGTCCTGATCGAGATGCTGCGTGAACGCCGTCTGCGCGTCCAGCATCACCACGACATCGTCCACCCCGTCCGGCCACTCCGCCGCCAGCCGCCGACCGGTGGTGATCTGGATCGGCCGCCCGACCTGGTTCAGCCCGACCCGGTGCCGCGCGGCGAGCGTCGACACGCTGCTGATCCCCGGAATCACCTGAACCTCGAATGCGAGCTCGCCCCGCGCCTGGATGTCGTCCAGGATCGCCAGCGTGCTGTCGTACAGCGCCGGATCGCCCCAGACCAGGAACGCCCCGACCTGATCCTCGCCGAGCTCGGCCGCGATCATCGCGGCGATCACGTCGGCCCGGCGCCGCCGCCAGTCGTCGACGGCCTCGACGTACGCCGAAGTCGTCCGGTCGCGCTCCGGGTCCTGCCCGACGACGACGCGGTACTCCTTCGAGGTCGCGTACCGCCGGAGGATCTCGCCGCGCAGGTCGACCAGCTCCTGCTTGACCTCGCCCTTGTCGAGTACGAACAACACGTCGGCCCGGTTCAGCGCCGACACGCCCTGCATCGTCACCTGCTCCGGATCCCCCGCACCGACCCCGATGACCAGAATCTCCCGCATGACCCGGAGCCTATGTCAGCGGGAGAACTGCCACCGGATCTGGTCGCTGTCCGGCAGCACGATGACCGTGCCGCGGCCGAGCGTCCAGCCGTCGTGCAGCAGGAACATCCGGCCGCCGGACCCGGCCAGCAGCCGGAGGCCCGTGGTGCGGTAGTACAGCACCTTGCCGCCCTGGACGACCGGGGTCTCGACCACGCCCGGTCCCCGGACGCCGAGCGCGGTCGTGCTGATCGCGGTCACCCGGGGCAGCTGGGAGACGCCGGCCTGGATCTGCAGCGCGTACCCGCGTCCCACGATCGTCGCGTAGTCGGAGACCGCCCAGAACAGCGCGGCCGTGACCACGCCGCCGATCAGCAGCATCCGCAACGCCCGGTGCCAGACGGGCAGGACCTCCGGCGTGGAGTCACCCGTCGCGTTCCGGAGCCAGGCGCCGTACGCCGCGACAACGGTGCCGATGGCAACGACCAGTGGGGCGAACAACTGGACGCCGCTGCGCAGTACCGCGGCCAGCACGACGGCCACCGCGATCGCGACGAGTCCGGCGATCAGCGCGACCCGCGCGGACGTCCGCAGCACCGGTCGGGCGTCCGGACGACGGAGCGCGGCGCCGATCCGGCGATGGACGGCGAGGCCGCTGAGCGCGAGGCTGGCGACGACCAGCAGCGGCAGGTACAGCGAGCTGATGCTGTGCATGACGTAGTCCTGCGCCGAGAAGCCGAACAGGCTGACGTCCAGCCCCATCGCCCGCGCCTGCGTGTCGGTGCGGGCCCAGCCGAAGTAGATCATCAGCGTGGTGGCGATCGTCAGCGGCGGGCCCAGCGTGGTCAGTACCGACAGCACCGCCTGCAGCGGCGACTCCCGCGACGGTCCCTCGGTCATCCCGGTGACTCGCTCGGGGAAGGCACGGACTCAGGACTCGACGACGGACTCGGCGACTCCTCGTCCGTGGGCTCCGCACCGGGGGACTCGGCCTGCCCGCACTGCGTCTGACCCGCCACCCGTTCGAACTGCACGGTGACCTTCTCGCCCGGATGCGCCTGATGCCAGTCGACCGCGCGGGACAGCAGGTCCGTCACCAGCCCCGCGAGACAGTCGTTCGCCAACGGCGCCGGATCGGCGCCCGCGTTCTGCTCGACGGCCGACCACTGGCTGGTGTCGCCTCCACGGCCGCCTGGCAGACCGCGAGCATCGCCGTCGCGATCCCGGTGCCTTGCAGACCACCGGTGTCGTGGCTCAGATAGTCCTGCAGATTCGAGCACTTCCCGGCCGCCAGCGCGTTGTACGCCGGCCACGACGGCGTCGGGAACTGCGGATCCTTCGGCCCGAACGGCACCCAGGCCAACGATCCGCCGCCGCCCTGTCCACTGCCGCCCTGTCCACTGGTGCCCTGCCCGCCGGGCGTCGACGTCCCGACCTGCGACGTACCGGATCCACCCGAGCTGCCGGACGAGTTGTCGTTCGCGCCGCAGCCGGCCAGGACGCCGGACAAGACCAGCAGCGCGACGGTACGGCGCCACCCCATGGCCCCACCCCCAAAGGAACACCCCTCTGGAATCTCAGGGTGCCCGGGCCACGGCGCAGCGTCAACGACGAACGGCTACTCGCGCCACTCGCGCTCGAACGGGAGCCGCCAGGCGCGCGGGGCGATCAGCTGGTGGATCGCGTTCGGGCCCCAGGTGCCCGGCTGGTACGGCTTGGCCGGCGGCGGGTCCTCCAGCAGCGGCGCGGAGCGGTCCCACAGCGACTCGATGCCCTCGGCCGTCGTGAACAGCGTGTGGTCCCCGCGCATCGCGTCCAGGATCAACCGCTCGTACGCCTCCAGTACGTCGGCCGCGCCCGCCGTCTCCTGCGTCGAGAACTGCATCGACAGCTTCTCCAGCCGCATCCCCGGACCGGGGCGCTTGCCGTAGAACGACAGCGAGACCCGCGAGGAGTCGGCCAGGTCGAAGGTCAGGTGGTCCGGGCCCTCGGAGCCGACGCCGGAGCCGGCCGGGAACATCGTCTTCGGCGCCTCCTTGAACGCGATCGAGATGATCCGCTGGCCCTCGGCCATCTTCTTGCCGGTGCGCAGGAAGAACGGCACACCGGCCCAGCGCCAGTTGTCGATCTCGACCCGCAGCGCGATGAACGTCTCGGTGTCGGAGTCCGGCGCGACCCCTTCCTCGCCGCGGTAGCCGGAGTACTGCCCGCGGACCACGTCGCCGGGGTTGATCGGCAGCATCGACCGGAAGACCTTGTTCTTCTCCTCCGAGATCGCCCGCGGCTCCAGGGCGGTCGGCGGCTCCATCGCGACGAACGACATCACCTGCATCAGGTGCGTGACGACCATGTCCTTGTACGCGCCGGTCGGCTCGTAGAAGGTGGCCCGCTGGTCCAGGCCGAGCGACTCCGGGATGTCGATCTGCACGTGGTCGATGAAGTTCCGGTTCCAGATCGGCTCGAACAGGCCGTTCGCGAACCGGAACGCGAGGATGTTCAGCGCCGCTTCCTTGCCGAGGAAGTGGTCGATCCGGAAGATCTGCGACTCGTCGAAGGTCTCGTGCACGAAGTCGTTCAGCTGGATCGCGCTGGCCAGGTCGTCACCGAACGGCTTCTCCATCACCACCCGGGCGCGCTCCACCAGACCGGCGTCGCGGAGCATCGCGATCACCGCCTGGGCGGCCTTCGGGGGCACCGACAGGTAGTGCAGCCGCCGGGTGTCCGGGCCGAGCAGCTCCTCGGCCTTCTTCACCGCCGCCGCCAGCGCCTCCGGCCCGGCCGTCACCGGCACGTACTCGATCCGGTCCGCGAACTGCGCCCACTGCTCGTCGGTCATCTTGTGGGTGCCGAACTTCTCCACCGCCTGCCGGGCCCGGTCCCGGAACTCGTCGCAGCTGAGCTCCTCGGTCGCGGTCCCGATGATCCGCACGTCCGGCGCGAACTTCGACTGCTGCAGGTACGCCAGCCCGGGCAGCAGCTTGCGCTTGGCCAGGTCACCGGTCGCGCCGAACAGCACGATCACGTGCGGCGCCAGCGGCTCCGGATCCCGCCGCGACGGGCGCGACCCGGGCGCCGGGTACGCAATGGTCTGGGTACGGTCTGGCATGTTTCGGTCCTCCCGAGGACGTCACCGGAGCCCTCAGTCTAGGCACTCCCGCGTGAACTACCGGTGTACGTCGAACCTCGCCTCGGCCCCCAGCAGCGCGGACAGATCGCTGCCGGCCGCGATCTCCTGCGGAGCAGCGCCCCGGCGGAACAACCGCCCTCCCGCCGGAAGCCCGGCGAGGTTCGTCCCGGCGCTCGACCCGATGTACGGCGCGCCGCCGCGGACCCGGTTCCGGATCACCTCCAGGTCGCCGCGTTCGTGCAGCGTCTTGACCAGCCGGAACGTGTTCCCGCCACCGACGAAGGCCGCCGCGGCGGACGCCAGCGGCGCGGTGTGGGCGCCGACGACCGACACCCCGAGCGGTTCCAGCGCGGCCCGGATCTTCGCGGTGTAGCCGTCGTGGTCGGACAGCGCGTACGGGACGAACACGAGCTCGTCGACACCGCGCAGTACCTCGCGCAACGCGTCCAGCGCGTGCTCGAGGAACGGGCGGCCGTGGGTGGCGGAGTTCGAGAGCAGCAGCAGTTCCACGGGGGATGATCCTTCAGCGTCGGCGGGCGGGGGTGCGGTGCGCGAGCAGGTTGCTCAGTTCTTCGGTTGCCTCCAGCAACCGTGGGACGTGGTCCCGGATGTCGCCGGGCAGTTCCTCGGTCTTGCCCTCGACCACGGTCAGCGATCCGATCGGGCGGCGGCCGAGCCGGACCGGCGCCGCGATCGCCCGGGTGGCGGCATCGTACTCGCCGTCGGCGAACGCCCAGCCGGTCTGCACGGTGTCCTCGAAGACCCGTTCCAGCGCGGCCTCGTCGACCTCGGTGAGGTCGGTGAACCGGGCGAACGGCCGGCCGGACAGCAGCGCGCGGCGCTCGTTGCGGTCCAGGAACGCGAAGTACGCCCGGGACGTCGCGCCGGCGTGCGCCGGGTACAGGTCGCCGACCAGCGGGTGGCTGCGCAGCGGGCCGCCGCCACCGTCGACGGCGGCGATGCAGCGCACGTGGAAACCGTCCGGGATCGTGAACGTCGCGGTCCGCTCGGTGTCCCGCGCGAGCCGCTCGAGCACCGCGTCGGCGAGCGCGGCGAGCCCGCCGGTCCGTTCCCACAGCGCGGCCATCCGCCACATCGTCGGCCCGAGGCTGTACCGCCGGCTGATCGGGTCGGAGCGCAGGAAGCCGCGGAACGCCAGCGCCGCGAGCAGTCGCTGCGCCGACGACTTGTCGATGCCGAGCTCGTCGGCGAGCTCCATCACGCCCCAGTCCCGGCGCTGCTCGGAGTACGAGATCAGGATCTGCAGGGCCCGGGCTCGGGGCGCGGCCGGAGCGGATCGGGTTCGTGTCCGACGGCGACGGTGCGCTGGTCGCGCTCGCGGTGGCCGCCAAGCTCGGGCCGATGGCCCGCCGCGGCGACCGGCTGCCGGGCGACGTGATCGTCGCGACGCACGTCTGCCCGGACGCGCCGACCCGGCCGCACGACCCGGTGCCGTTCAATGGACTCGCCGGTGGACGTCGGCGCGATGAACGCGCACGAGGTCGAGCCCGCGATGGAGGCGGTGCTCTCGGTCGACACCACCAAGGGCAACCGGATCGTCAACCACCACGGGTTCGCGATCTCGCCGACTGTGAAGGAGGGCTGGATCCTCCGGGTCAGCGAGGACCTGCTCGAGCTCGCGTCCCAGGTCACCGGCCGGCTGCCCGCCGTACTGCCGCTGACGATGCAGGACATCACGCCGTACGGGAACGACGTTTACCACGTGAACTCGATCCTGCAGCCGTGTACGGCGACCGCCGCGCCGGTGGTCGGCGTGGCGATCACCACCGAAACCGCGGTCCCGGGCTGCGGAACCGGCGCCACCGATCTGGCCGGCGTCGAGTCCGCCGCCCGGTTCTGCGTCGAGGCCGCGAAGAGCTACGGCGCCGGCATCTGCGCGCTGTACGACCCGACCGACTTCGACCGGCTCACCACCCGCTACGGCTCGATGCGGCACCTCCAGACGATGGGAAGCTAGGCGTTCTGCCAGAGTCCGAGGACGTTGCCCTCCGGGTCCTTGAAGTAGGCGGCGAAGCCCATGTCGCCGACCGGCATCTTCTCGCCGACGCGTTCGCCGCCGAGGCTTTCGATGGTCTTCCAGGCGGCGTCGATGTCCGCCACGTCCACGGTCAGCACGGGCCGGGTGAGGTCGGCGTTGTCGGCGCTGCGCTGGAACATCCCGCCGTTGATGAAGCCCGGCTCGGTCGGCATCTGCTGCTCGTTCACCGGCCCTGTGGACACCATCGTGTAGTTCATCTCGGGCATCTCCAGCACGTTCCACCCGAAGGCTTCGCGGTAGAAGGCCCGCGCTCGCTCACCGTCGTCGTACGGCACCTCGAAGTGCACGATCCGGCCAGTCATCGGTGTACCTCCCCCAAAGAGTTCCTTGCTGCCGACGCTAGACCTGCGAGGATGAGGACGTGAAGTACCTGCTGATGATCTGTGGAGACGAGTCGGCCGCGGCGCACGCCAACGACGGCTGCGGAGGCTGGACCGAGGAGATGCAGGCCCGTGGCGTGGTGGCCGGCGGGGCCGGGCTGCGGCCGCCGGACGAGGCGACCACGGTCCGGGTGCGGTCCGGCGAACTGCTGCTCACCGACGGGCCGTTCGCGGAGACCAAGGAGCAGATCGGCGGCTTCGTGCTGATCGACTGCGCGGACCTGGACGAGGCGATCGAGATCGCGGGCAAGCACCCGGCGGCGGGCTACGGCACGATCGAGATCCGGCCGGTCCTCGAGCCGCCGGTGTGACGTTCGAGGAGATCTACCGGCAGGAGTGGGGCCAGTTGGTCGCCACGCTGATCCGGGTGACCGGCGACTGGGAGCTGGCCGAGGAGTGCGCGCAGGAGGCCTTCGCCGCGGCGCTGCAGCGGTGGCCTTCCGATGGCGTACCGGACCGTCCCGGAGCGTGGCTCACGACGACGGCGCGCAACCGTGCGATCGACTGGTTGCGACGGGAGGCCGTAGGCGCTGCCAAGCTGCAGCAGGTGGCAGCGTTGGGCGTCGAGCCGTCGGAGCCCGCGTACGACGTACCGGATGATCGGCTGCGGCTCATGTTCACCTGTTGCCACCCCGCGCTGGCGATGGAGGCCAGGGTGGCGTTGACGCTGCGGACACTGGCCGGTCTGAGTACGGCGGAGATCGCACGCGCGTTCCTGGTGCCGGAAACGACCATGTCCAAGCGGCTGACCCGTGCCAAGCAGAAGATCCAGCACGCCGGCATCCCGTACCGCGTACCGCCCGCACACCTCCTGCCGGAGCGCACACCCGCCGTACTGGCTGTTCTGTACCTCCTGTTCAACGAGGGGTACTCCGACGTCGTCCGGAGCCAGCTGAGCAGTGAAGCGATCAGGCTGGCGCGACTGCTCGTGCAGCTGATGCCGGACGAACCTGAAGCCGGCGGGCTGCTCGCACTGATGCTGCTGCACGACGCGCGCCGGGACGCGCGGCTGGCCCCGGACGGCGCCCTGGTGACGCTGGACGACCAGGACCGCGCTACCTGGGACTACACGCAGATCGCCGAGGGTACGGCGGTCCTCGACGCAGCGTTGGGTCATGGCGCTGCCGGCCCGTACCAGATCCAGGCGGCCGTTGCCGCCTGTCACGCGACCGCTCGTACGGCGGACGACACCGACTGGTCCCAGATCGCCGCGCTCTACGCCCAGCTCCCGCAGACCCCGGTTGTCGCCCTCAACCGCGCCGTGGCGATCGGTATGGCCGACGGGCCCGCGGTCGGCCTACGCGCCGTCGACGAACTCGCGGCCGGCCCGTTGACCGGCTACCACCTGCTCCCGGCGACCCGGGCCGACTTCCTCCGCCGCCTGAACCGCCTGGCCGAGGCTGCCACCGCCTACCGTGAGGCCCTGACTCTGGCCACCACCGAGGCCGAACGGCTGTACCTGCAGAAAAGACTGCAGGAGGTGTCTGTCCCGCGCTGAGCCGTTCGTCGGTGAGGTATGACGGACATCAGAAGTGCTGTGGCGGGAGAGCGGACCGAGCTGGCGGAGCTGCTGGCCAGGCTGCCGGAGACGGACTGGGACAAGCCGACGCTGTGTGCCGGCTGGCGGGTGCGCGAGGTCGTCGCGCACATCACCATGCCGTACCGGATCCGCATGCCGCAGTTCCTGGCCGGGCTGGTACGGGCCGGCGGCAACTTCAACCGGTACGCCGACCGGCAGGCGCGGCGGGACGCGTCGACGCTGACGTCGGGCGAGCTGGTCGACTGCCTGCGACAGAACGTCGACAACCCGTGGAAGCCGCCGGGCGGGGGTTACGAGGGCGCCCTGTCGCACGACGTGATCCACGGCCTCGACATCACCGTTGCCCTCGGCATCGACCGCCAGGTACCCCTCGACCGGCTCCGGCGGATCCTCGACGGGCTGCAGCCCCGGCAGCTCAGGTACTTCGGCGTCGACCTCACCGGCGTACAGCTGCAGGCAACGGACCTTGACTGGACCTACGGTGCCGGTGAGCCACGCACCGGCACCGCCCAGGACCTCCTGCTCCTGGTGAGCGGCCGCAAGATTCCTTAGAGCAGACTGCGGCTGTAGGCCGTCGCTTTGCGGGTGCCGGCCGCGTGGAAGCGGAACAGCCGCCCGCCGTCGCGCAGCCAGGCGACCTTGCCGTCGTCGGCGCGGACGAAGTTGGCGCGGGTGTGCGAGGGCGTACCGTCCGGGTTGAGCGCCAGGACGTAGTCCTTGCGGTAAAAGACGAAGCGGAGCATCGTCTGACCGCCAACGCTCGCGACCAGCTCGCCGTCCTCCGCTTTGACGTCCAGGCCGATCTCCTCGGGCTTGCCGTCGAAACCGATCTGCTGGGCGACGTACGTCCCCTCGTACTCGGCCAGCCGCGCCGGCGGCAGCTCCCGCGGTACGGCGGGCAGGTTGTTCACTCCTGCGAACTCCTGCAGCGCCCAGTCGTCGGCGAACAGCTCAGCGACCAGGAACGGCCCGCTTTCCGAGTTGGTGAGCAACGTGATCGCGAAGTCCCGCTCCGGAATGAACAGGAACCCGGAGTGCTGTCCTGACCAGTCACCACCGTGCTGCACGACGATCGGGCCCTGGGCCGTCGGACGCAGCATCCAGCTCACGCCGACACCGTTCAGCTCCACGAACAGCGTGCCGCCCGGACCAGGGTGCGATTGCATGGCCCGCCGGGTGCGTTCGCTGATCACCTGCGGGAGGTCGCGGTGCCCGAGCTGGAAGCGTGCGTACCGCAGCTGGTCGCGTGCACTCGAGATCAGCCCGCCGACCGCGGACAGCCCTCGCGGGACCCGGTCGAACGACGGCTCCACGACCGGCTTCCCGTTCACGATGTTGTGCGACGCGGCGACGCTGAATCCGGCCAGCTCGCTGCGGAAGTACCGGCTGTGGTCCAGGCCGAGCGGGTCGATGACCAGCTCGCGGACGGCGGTCTCGTACGTCTTCCCGTACACGGTCTCGAGGATCAGCCCGGCGACGCCGATCGCGGCGTTGTTGTACGAGAACACCTTCCCGAGCGGGGTCAGCTGCGGGATCTTCGTCATGTCCGCGACGTACTTCGCGAGCGCGTCGTCGCCGTCGCCGGTGTCCTCGAAGTAGTCGCCCTGCCAGCCGGCCGAATGGTTCAGCAGCTGCCGCACGGTGACCCGGGCCGACACCGCCGGGTCCGCGACCGCGAAGTCCGGCAGGTACGCGCGGACCGGCCGGTCCAGGCTGATCCGGCCGCGCTCGGCGAGCCGCATGATCGCGGTCGCGGTGAACGTCTTGGTGGTCGAGCCGATCCGGAACACGGTGTCCCCGGACACCGGCTCGTTCGTGTCGACGCTGGTCACGCCGAAGCCGCGGACGTACTCGCGGCCGCGGTACCAGACGCCGAGCCCGGCGCCGGGGATCGCGTACTTGGCCATCCCGGCCTGGATCTTCTCCGCCAGCCGCCCGATCGCGACCGGTTCGGTGGCAGGGGTTGCCGATGACGGCAGAGTGGTGGCCGCCGCGACCGGGAACGCGGCAGCGGCGGACTTGAGCACGGTACGACGGGTGAGCGACACGTCAAGGTCTCCTCGGGGCGAATGGATGGTACCGATGCCGCTATTATTACCACCATTGGTATCAATGGATACCCTGAAAGATCCCTGATGGAGAGCCGATGGAGGAGTCACCGACCCCGGTGCTGGACGTCCTGCTGCACCCGATCCGCTGGCGGATCGTGCAGCGCGTGCTGGGCCGAGAGGTCACCACCACCGATCTCAGGCGGGACCTGCCCGACATCCCCGCCACCACGCTGTACCGGCACGTCGCCGCGCTGATCGACGCCGGCTACCTGACCGTGGTCCGGGAGCGCAAGGTGCGCGGGACGACCGAGCGGACGCTCAGCCTCGACCAGACCACGGTCGGCCGGATCGACGCCCGCGAGGCGCGTGCGATGACGCCGGACCAGCACCGGCAGGCGTTCCTGATGATGCTGACCCGGCTGGCCGCCGACTTCGACCGCGTCGTCGAGCACGGCGACCTGTATCCACGGATGGACCAGGTCGGCTACTCGCAGCTCGCGATGTACCTGAGCCCGGAGGACATGGTCGGCTTCCGCGAGCGGTTCGCCGAGCTGATCGAGCCCTACCTGGCCGAAGCTCCCGGCAAGGACCGTGTGGTGCTGTCGGTGTTCTCCCTCCCGGACAGCTGAGTCAGCCGCAGCTGCGCGACGTCGAGGTACCCGGACGCGAACCCGGCCTCGCTGTAGGCCAGATAGAACTCCCAGGTACGCCGGAACGTCTCGTCGAAGCCTTCCGCCCGGACGGTCCGCCAGTTGGCGAGGAACGTCCGTCGCCACCGGCGGAGCGTCTCCGCGTAGTCGGCGCCGAACCGGTAGTCCTCGTCGACCCGCAGCGCGGTGTGCCGCGCGAGCGTCTCGTCGATCGCGGTCCGGGACGGGATCAGCCCGCCGGGGAAGATGTACTTCTGGATCCAGCCGTACGACTTCCGGGTGGCGAGCATCCGCTCGTGGTCCATCAGGATCGCCTGCAGCGCAACGGTTCCGCCGGGTGCGAGCAGCCGGTCGATCGTGCGGAAGTACTCCGGCCAGTACTCCGCGCCGACCGCCTCGATCATCTCGACGCTGACGACCGCGTCGTACGAACCGGTCACCGCGCGGTAGTCCTGCAGCCGCAGGTCGACCCGGTCGGCCATCCCCACCTCGGCCACGCGCTTCTGGGCCAGCTGCAGCTGCTCGGTCGACAACGTGATGCCGACGACCTGCGCGCCGCGCCGGGCGGCGGCGATCGACAGAGTGCCCCAGCCGATTCCGATCTCCAGCAGCCGGGTGCCCGGACCGACGCCGGCCTGGTCGAGGATGCGCTCGACCTTGCGTTTCTGCGCCTCCTCGAGGTCCAGGCCGGGCCGCTCGAACAGGGCCGAGCTGTACGTCATCCCAGGGTCGAGGAACGCGCCGAACAGCGCGTTGCTGAGGTCGTAATGGGCCCGGATGTTGCTTCGGGCACCTGTCGGCGTGTTCCGCTGCCGGCCGGGCATCCGCTGGTCGACGACCCGGCGGAACCGCACCAACGAGTGCGGTACGAGCTCCGCGACCCGGGCGGCGAACGGCGTCAGCAGCTCGCCCAGGTCGGTCCCGTCACCGGCTCGCCAGTCGCCCGCCTGGTACGCCTCGCCCAGCCCGATCTTCGGGCTCCGGGCCAGTCGTCCGTACAGCGCCTGCGGCCGGACGATCTGCAGCACCGGGGCGTCCGCGCCGCCCCCACCGCGCACCGTGCCGTCCGGGTAGACGGCACGGACCGGAACCTGATCGAGGATCCTGTCGACGATCAGCCGGGCGAGTCGCGCCCTCATCGTGCTCCTTCCTGGAGAGGTCGCTTGATCACCGGCAGCCGTCGCGCCCACAGCCAGACGCCGTGCATCCGGATCAACGCCGACACCCGTTGGGTCATCAACGGCATCCGTAGGGCGGCCGCCAGAACGGCCCGTCGAGTAGCAGGTCGCGGTACGCCGTCGAAGCTCGCGCCGAACACCGCCCGGTCGTCCTGGGACAGCGTGACCTGGACCCTGACGTGTTCCCGGTCCAGCTCGAACGTGAGGTTGTAGCTGCCCGACACCTCGTAGAAGGGGGAGACGTAGAACTCCTTGGCGGTACGGGCGTTCCCGTTCGGGTCAGGGCGGAGCAGGTACGCGTGTCGTTGGCCGTACGTGTTGTGGACCTCGGCCACGACGTACGGGCCGTCGATGCACCAGTAGACGGTGATCGGGTCGAAGACGTGACCTAATACCCGCGCGTTCGCGAGCATGAGGACGCGGCCGTCGTACTCGATGTCGTTGTCGGCCAGGTAGCGCCGGAGGTCCAGGTGGTCGCGGCTGTCGAAGCGGGCGAGCGGACGCAGGTACCAGGGCAGCCGCGGCACGTCGTCCAGGTCGATCAGCCACTGATACGCCCGATGCCGGAACGCATGCCGCACCGCACCGGACCGCCCGTGCCGGACGAAGCCGGTGACGATCGCCGGGAGTGGGGGTAGCTCACCGACGACCGTCACCAGCGGACCCCGAAGGACGCGGCCGCCGCGACACCGGCGCGGCAGCCGTCCTCATGGAAGCCCCAGCCGTGGTACGCCCCCGCGAACGCGACCCGGCCGGTGTTGAGCCCCGCCAACCGGCTCTGTGCGCCAACTGCGTCAGGGGTGTAGATGGGATGCCGGTAGTCCATCCGGGCGATCACCTTCGCCGGATCGACCGTCTCGGCACCGTTGAGCGTCACCAGGTACGTCTCGTCCGTGTCCAGCCCCTGCAGCCGGTTCATCCAGTACGTCGTCAACGGAGCACCCGGGCGTACTACGTAGTTCCACGAGGCGCGGGCGTTCTTCGTGACGGGAAGCAAGGACGCATCCGTGTGCAGGACTGTCTCGTTGCGGCTGTACTCGAACGGACCGAGCACAGCCTTCTCCTGCGGCGTCGCGTCGGTCAGCAGATCCAGGGCCTCGTCGGCGTGCGTGGCGACGACGACCCGGTCGAACTCGAGGGTGCCGCCGTCAGCAACGGTCACCGTGACGCCGTCCGGATGGCGCTGCACGGACCGCACCGGCCGGCCGGCGCGTACTGCGTTCAGCCGGCTGGCTACGGCGACGACGTACGTCCGGGAGCCGCCTGTGACGGTCATCCACTGCGGGGAGCCGCCGACGGAGAGCATGCCGTGGTGATCGAGGAACCGGAACAGATAGCGGGCCGGATACGTCAGGGCCGAGCTGCCGCCGCAGGACCACACGCACGAGACCACGGGGACGGCGTACAGCCGGATGAAGTCAGGGCTGAAGTTCTCCGCCTCGAGGAAGTCGCCGAACGTCAGCACGTCGTAGTCGTCGGTCCGGGTCACGTAGTCGGCGGCGCGGCGGTGGAAGCGGCGGACCTCCGTCAGCAGGCGCAGGAAATGCGGGTCCGCGATCCGGCGGCGCTGCGCGAAGATCCCGGTCGCACCCCGTCCGCCCGCGAACTCCAGCCCGCTGGCGGGGTCGCTGATGCTCATGCTCATCTCGGTCGGCTGCGTCCGGACGCCGAGCTCGTCGAACAGCCGCCGCAGCAGCGGGTAGGTGCGGGTGTTGTGCACGATGAAGCCGGTGTCGACCGCGAGCCGGCGTCCGGCGGGGTCGGTGACGGAGTGGGTGTGGGCGTGGCCGCCGAGCCGCGGCCCGGCCTCGAGGAGGGTGACGTCGAACTGGCGGGCGAGCAAATAGCCGGCGGTCAGGCCGGACACGCCGGCGCCGATCACAGCCACGGACTCGGTCATCGAAGAAGCCCTCCTAGGCTGTCTAAGGTCTGTCTAGAGATTAGACACGCTGATCCAGGTTAGTCAAAGGTCTGTCTAGAGTTTGTATAGTGATCTCATGGAGACTTCGGTGCCGGGCGGTCTGCGGATCGGTGCGCTGAGCAAGCGCGCGGGTGTCAGCGAGCACGTACTCCGCGCCTGGGAGAGCCGCTACGGCCTGCTGTCACCGACCCGTTCGCCCGGCGGCTTCCGGCTGTACTCGGAAGTCGACGTACGGCGGGTGCAGCGGATGCGGGCGTATCTTGCCGACGGCCTGTCCGCGGCTGAGGCAGCCCGAGCAGTGCTGGCCGAGCCAGGCTCCGTCGTTACGGTCGTTACGCGTGAACCGGACCCCGTTGCTGTTCGTACGGCTGCCGTAGGCGCGGCGGCGAGCCTGCAGGTCGCGTTGGACGATCTGGACGAGCGGGCCGCGCACGTCGTACTGGACGAGCTGTTCGGCGCGTTGTCGATCGAGGCGGTGCTCCGCGACGTACTCATCCCGTACCTGCACGAGCTGGGGGACCGATGGGCGCGTGGGGACGTGACGGTCGGCCAGGAGCACTTCGCGAGCAACGTGATCCGCTCCCGGCTCGCCGCGCTGTCCCCGGGATGGGGTGGCGGCCAGGGCCCGCGGGCCGTGCTGGCCTGTCCGCCCGGTGAACTGCACGACATCGCCCTGCTGTCGTTCGGTCTCGTACTGCGGCGTTCCGGGTGGCGGGTGGTGTTCCTCGGCGCCGACTCGCCGCTGGCCGATATCGAACGGACCGCCGAGGTCTTCGACCCGGACCTGGTGATGCTCGCTGCCTCCGACCAGGCCCGCTTCGACACGATCCGGCCCGAGCTGGTCCGGCTGTCCCAGCGCCGCCGGCTCGCGCTGGCCGGCGCCGGAGCCGCTCCGGACCTCGCGGCGGCCGTCGGAGCGGAGTACGTCGCGGACGACCCGGTCACCGCGGCCGAGCGGTGGGCCGAGCGATGACGCGGGTCCTGGTCACCGGAGCCACCGGCTACATCGGCGGCCGGCTCGTCCCGGAGCTGCTCGCTGCCGGGTACGACGTCCGCGTGCTGGCGCGGCGCGCGGAGCGCCTCGACGGCCGTCCGTGGCGGTCCCGGATCGAGGTCGCCGAGGGCGATGCCGCCGACCCGGTCGCCCTGACGAAGGCGCTGGCCGGCGTCGACGTCGCGTACTACCTGATCCACTCGCTCGGCACCGGCCGCCGGTTCGAGGAGCGCGACCGCCGGATGGCGCTCGGCTTCGGGGTCGCCTGCCGCGAGTCGGAGGTCGGCCGGATCGTGTACCTCGGCGGGCTGTACCCGGACGGCGAGGAGCTGTCGCCGCACCTCGGGTCCCGGCGTGAGGTGGGCGAGATCCTGCTCGCCAGCGGCGTACCGACGACCGTGCTGCGCGCGGCGGTGATCATCGGCTCGGGGTCCGCGTCGTTCGAGATGCTGCGCTATCTGACCGAGCGGCTGCCGGTGATGGTGACGCCGCGCTGGCTCGAGACGCGGATCCAGCCGATCGCGGTCCGCGACGTACTGCACTGCCTGGTCGGCTCCGCCCGGATGCCGGCCGACGTCAGCCGCGGCTTCGACATCGGCGGCCCGGACGTACTGACGTACCGCGCGATGATGCAGCGGTACGCCGCCGTCTCCGGCCTCCGTCCGCGCCGGATCCTGACCCTCCCGCTGCTCAGCCCCGGGCTGTCGAGCCACTGGGTCGGACTGGTCACGCCGGTGCCCAGCGGCATCGCCCGCCCGCTGGTCGACAGCCTCGTCCACGAGGTGGTCTGCAAGGAACACGACATCGACCGGTACGTCGCCCCGCGCGACCCGATCGGCTTCGACCGCGCCGTCGAGCTCGCACTCAAGAAGGTCCACGACCTGGACGTGAGTACGTCGTGGGCGTCCGCCGCGACCCCCGGCGCGCCGAGCGACCCGCTGCCGGGCGACCCGGACTGGAGCGGCGGGTCGCTGCACGTCGACGAGCGCGACTGCACGGTCGACGCGTCACCGGAGCAGCTCTGGACGGTGATCGAGGGCATCGGCGGGCGCCGCGGCTGGTACTCCTGGCGGCTCGGCTGGTGGACCCGCGGCCTGCTCGACCGGGTCGTCGGCGGTCCTGGCCTGCGCCGCGGCCGGCTGCACCCGGACACGCTGGCCGTCGGCGATCCGCTCGACTGGTGGCGCGTCGAGGCGATCGACCGCGGCCGGCTACTCCGGCTGCGCGCCGAGATGCGCCTGCCCGGCGAGGCCTGGCTGGAGCTGCGCGCCGGGAACGACGAACGCGGCCGCACGGTGTTCCGGCAACGCGCCCTGTTCCATCCACGCGGACTGCCGGGGGAGCTGTACTGGGCGGCGATCAGTCCGTTCCACGACGTCGTCTTCGGAGGGATGCAACGCAACATCGCGCACGCAGCCGAACGAGCAGAGGAGCCCCGATGATCGTCGTCGAACGCGAAGTAGCCGTCGCTGCCACCCCCGAGCGGGTCTTCGACTACCTGTCCGACTTCCGCACCACCGAGGAGTGGGACCCCGGCACCGTCCACACGACCCTGCTGTCCGGAGACGGCGGCCTGGGATCGAGGTACCGCAACATCTCCCGCTTCAACGGCCGCGAGACCGAACTGATCTACGTCGTCGAGGACTACAGCCGCCCCGACCGGATCGTCCTCCGCGGCGAGAACCGCACAATCGTTGCCCGCGACACCATGACGTTCCGCGAGGACGCCCACATCACCAGAGTCACGTACCGAGCAGAGTTCCACCTCAAGGGCCTGGCCCGCCTGGCAGAACCCTTCCTCCGCAAGCCTTTCGACCACTTGGGCGAAGAAGCCGAAGAAGGCCTCCGCGCAGCCCTAGGACGGCTGGCAGCATGACCACAGACACTCTCCTGGACCGCCTGGTGATCCCCGGCTACACCAAACTCGGCTACGCCCTCCGCCGCCGCACCTGGCCCCCGGGCGACCCCAAACCCCAAGCCTTACAAGGCAAAACCGTAATAGTCACCGGCGCAAGAACCGGCCTAGGCAAAGCAACTGCAGCAGCCCTAGCCGCCCTAGGCGCAAAAGTCCGCCTAGCAGTAAGAGACCCCGCCAAAGCCACCAACGCCCTAGCTGACCTCCGATCCACCGGAGGCACCTACACCCTCGACCAGTGCGACGTAGCTGACCTCACCTCAGTCCGCACCTACGCAGCAACCATCAACGAACCCATCCACGCCCTGATCCACAACGCAGGCGTAATGCCCCCCAAACGAACCGAAAGCCCCCAAGGCCACGAACTAACCCTCGCCACCCACGTCCTGGGGCCCCTACTCCTAACAGACCTGATCCACCCCACCCGAGCCATCTTCATCTCCTCCGGCGGCATGTACACCCAACCCGTCCCCAAAGACTCCGAGTACCAAGACGCCCCCTACAAACCCGCAGTCGCCTACGCCCGCAGCAAGCGAATCCAAGTAGCCCTAACCCCGCTCATGGCGACCCACTTCGCCCCCACCACGATCGCCACAATGCACCCCGGCTGGTCCGAAACCCCAGGCCTGACAGCATCGCTACCAGGCTTCTCCCGACTGACGAAACCCCTGCTGAGGACACCAGCCGAGGGCGCGGACACGGCGGTATGGCTAGCAGCCACCGAACCAGCACCCCCCGCGGGACAGTTCTGGCACGACCGCAAGATCCGCCCGACCCACTACACCCGCCGCACCATGACCCCCGCCACGTCAACAGCAACCACCTGGACCTACTGCCGCGAACAAGCAGCCATCTAAACGAACCACCCGATCGCCCGCGCGACGCCGGGGGGTCCGGGGGGCGAAGCCCTCCCGGGGCGGGTTCTGGGGGCTCCGCCCCCAGAAAACACGGCGGCCGATCGATGTGCGCTTTCTGCACACAAGGATCGGCCAGATCGGTCGCGCCCCCGGCAGGATTCGAACCTGCGCACCCGCCTCCGGAGGGCGGTGCTCTATCCCCTGAGCTACGGGGGCTCAGGAACGAGCAGAACATTAGCAGCATGTTCATGCCATTTCCGAATCGGGGGCCTCCGGCGTGGGGTAGAAGTCTGGACATGCGCAAACCAGGGATCTCTCTTGTTGTCGTGCTAGCCGCCCTCCTCCTGCCCACCCAGGCCCAGGCCGTCACCGGATGGCACGTTGTCGGGTCCGACAACGCCCGCCCGTTGGACGAGAGTCAGGGGCTGGCCACGGTCACCCGCGGCGGCAGCACGCAGTACCGCTACACAGGTGTCGGGACCATCCCGTCGGACCTCCTGG
The DNA here is from genome assembly GCF_054189145.1 of Kribbella sp. WER1. Lineage (NCBI taxonomy): Bacteria > Bacillati > Actinomycetota > Actinomycetes > Propionibacteriales > Kribbellaceae > Kribbella > Kribbella sp. WER1. The sequence goes on from NZ_CM135186.1 coordinate 7,034,062, forward strand.
TCCGTGGCTGGAACCATGTCGGCGACCCGGGCGCGTCCCAGGGCTGGTACGTCGAGCCGTACCAGCGGGACGACCGCGGCGGGAAGCTGTACCGCGTGCAGTCGCCGGACGGTACGTGGGCCAACTACACGCACGCCCTGGAGTCCTGGGAGGCGAACAACAACAGCTTCGCGGCGGTGAGCCCGGACGCCCAGTGGCTGGTCACGGGGGAGTGGGGCACGATGGACCGCCTCCTGGTCCTCCCGATGCCGGGTGTTGCCGCCACGGACCCGTCGAAGAACCTTGCGTACGCTGCCGCGATCCGCCTGGACCACCAGGTCCGTGACGTCCAGGGCTGCGATTTCGTGAACGCCACTCAGCTCCTGTGCTCCTCCGACGACCCGGACGGCAGCCTGTTCGGTACGACGAAGCCGTTGCTCCAGGTGGACCTGTCCGCGCCTGTCGGCTCGAGCGACGTCACCGGCCATGTCACCTCGCTCGGCCAGCTCCCGCTGCAAAGTAGCTGCTCCGGCAACTTCGAGGTGGAAGGCCTCGACTACTACGAGCAGGACGGCACCCTGCGCGTCGTGGTGATGTCCCCGGGCGTCTGCGTCGGCATCGACAGCAAGACGTACCGGTTCCAGCGCTGAGCTAAGGACCCCCACCCATCGGTCCCTGAGCGGACCCTGGAACCCCGGCGCGGTGGCATCCGGCACGCCTCGAGCACCGTCATAGTGGAGGTAAGCCCCACGGTGGAAAGGAAACGGTACTCATGGCTAGCTCTCTGGTCCGCCCGTCACACGATCGCTGGATCGGCGGTGTCTGCTCCGGACTGGCTCGCCGGTTCGGTATCTCGTCCAACACGATGCGGCTGATCTTCGTGATCAGCTGTTTGCTCCCGGGCCCGCAGTTCCTGATCTACATCGCGCTCTGGATCCTGATGCCGTCCGAGCGCTGACCCCGGCGACCGGGCGTCCCGGCGTACCTGACAACCTGCTCCCATGCGAGCAGGCAGGTGGCGCCGGGCGGCCGGGACGGCGGGCGTGTTGCTGTTCGCCGGCGTGCTGCTCGGCGGTTGTGGGCTTGGCCCGGCCGAGCCCGCGGCCGCCGATCTACGGGCTGCCGCACCGCCCTGGGCTGCGCCCCGGGACGCGGTCGCCTACATCGACAAAGCCGGGTTCGAGCGGCTGCCGCTGGACTTCTCCGGCCCGTCGCCGTACACGCTGAACGTCGCGGTCACCCTCGGCGGCAAGCCGGTCCAGGTCGCGGCCGGGATCGGCATTGACAAGCTCCGCGCCGAGCAGGCCGCCGTCCACACCCACGGCACCGACGGCGTCGTCTGGGTGGAGGCGAAGACCGCCGCCGAGCGCCCGACGCTCGCCCAGTTCTTCACGCTCTGGGGTGTCCGGTACGACGCGCAGTGCCTCGCCGACGCCTGCCAGAACCTGACCGTCACGGTCGACGGCAGACCGGCCGCCTGGGACACTCCGCTGGTCCGCAACAGCCACATCACGGTGAGTGCTCGGTAGCGCTGCTGTACCGGGCTGTGGATAGCGAGTCAAGGGTTTGGGCCGCGGCCCATTAGGCTGATCCGGTGACTCCGGAACAGCTCGCTGAGAAGATCCTCCAGGCCCTGGCCGCGCTCGCCGCCGACGGCACCATCACCGTCGAGGGCGGGCTGCCGCGCGAGCTGAAGGTCGAGCGACCCAAGAACCCCGAGCACGGGGACTACGCGACCAACGTCGCGATGCAGCTCGGCAAGCGCGCCGGGCTGAATCCGCGGCAGTTCGCCGAGCTGCTGGCCGCGAAGCTCCGCGACGACGAGGCGATCACCGCGGTCGACATCGCCGGCCCCGGTTTCATCAACCTCCGGGTCGCGGCCGATGCCCAGGGCAAGGTCGCGCAGTCGATCCTGGACGCCGGCGCGGCGTACGGCACCAGTGACAGCCTGCAGGGCCGGGCGATCAACCTCGAGTTCATCTCGGCGAACCCGACCGGTCCGCTGCACCTGGGCCACACCCGCTGGGCCGCGGTCGGCGACGCGCTGGCCCGGGTGCTGGCCGCCGCCGGCGCGAGTGTCACCCGCGAGTTCTACATCAACGACCGCGGCAACCAGATGGACAAGTTCGGTGCCAGCCTGCAGGCCGCCGCGCACGGCGAGCCGATCCCCGAGGACGGGTACCACGGGGAGTACATCCTGGATCTCGCGAAGCGGATCGTCGACGAGGTCCCGGGGATCACCGAGCTGCCGGTGGACGAGCAGCTGGTCGCGTTCCGCGAGGCGGGGTACGAGCGGCAGCTCAAGGAGCAGCAGGACCAGCTCGAGCACTTCCGGACCAAGTTCGACGTCTGGTTCTCCGAGCGCAGCCTGCACGAGCAGGACGGCGTACCGCACGCGATCCAGAAGCTCCGCGACCAAGGCCACCTGTACGAGGCCGACGACGCGCTGTGGATGCGGACGACGGACTTCACCGACGACAAGGACCGGGTGCTGATCCGGTCGAACGGCGAGCCGACGTACTTCGCCTCCGACGCGGCGTACTACGTGAACAAGCGCGAGCGCGGGTTCGAGACCTGCGTCTACCTGCTCGGCGCCGACCACCACGGCTACGTGAACCGGCTGAAGGCGATCGCGGCCTGCGCCGGCGACGACCCCGAGCACAACATCGAGATCCTGATCGGCCAGCTGGTGAAGATCCTCAAGGGCGGCGAGGAGATGCGGCTGTCCAAGCGGGCCGGCACCATCGTCACGCTCGCCGAGCTGGTCGAGGAGGGCGGCGTCGACGCGCTCCGCTACACGCTGTGCCGGTATCCGGCCGACTCCCCGCTGACCCTGGACATCGAGGAGATGACCCGCCAGGCCAGCGAGAACCCGGTCTTCTACGTGCAGTACGCGCACGCCCGGCTGGCCTCGATCCTGCGGAACGCCGACGAGCTCGGCATCAAGCTGGACGAGTTCGACCCGGGCCTGCTCAGCCACGAGCGCGAGGGCGACCTGCTGCGTGCGCTGGCCGAGTTCCCGCGGGTGGTCGCGACCGCCGCCGAGCTCCGCGAGCCGCACCGGATCGCGCGGTACCTCGAGGACACCGCGGCGGCGTTCCACAAGTTCTACGACAGCTGCCGCGTGCTGCCGCGCGGCGACGAGGAGGTGGAGCCGGTGCACAAGGCTCGCCTGACCCTGGTCTCCGCGACCCGGACCGTGCTCGCCAACGGGCTCGACCTGCTCGGCGTCTCCGCCCCGGAGCGGATGTGAGGGCGCACGAGGCGGGCGCGCTGCACGCCGACATCGGCCACCGGGCACCCCCCTGGCTGCGCGCTCCCCGTGACCCCAACGAACTGGTCCCGTCGCTCTGGTCGATGAACGCGAAGAAGGACGCCGAGGGCGCCCTCGTGGTCGGCGGCGTCGACGTCCGCGACCTGGTCGCCGAGCACGGCAGCCCGGCGTACGTGCTCGACGAGGACGACTTCCGGGCCCGGGCGCGCGCGTTCAAGCTCGCCTTCAGGGACGTCGACGTCTACTACGCGGGCAAGGCGTTCCTCTGTACGACGGTCGTCCGCTGGGTGATGGAGGAGGGGCTGAACCTCGACATCTGCAGCGGGGGAGAGCTGGCTGTCGCGCTCCGGGCGGGTGCCGACCCGAAGCGGCTGGGGTTCCACGGGAACAACAAGTCCGAGTCCGAGCTGGCCCGCGCGCTGGAGGCCGGCGTCGGCCGGATCGTCGTCGACTCGCAGTTCGAGATCACCCGGCTGATCGAGCTGGCCCGCGAGCGCGGCGTCGTCGCGCCGGTGATGGTCCGGGTCACCGCGGGCGTCGAGGCGCACACCCACGCGTACATCGCGACCGCGCACGAGGACCAGAAGTTCGGCTTCTCGATCACCTCCGGCGCGGCCTTCGAAGCCGTTGCCCGGATCAACGAAGCGCCCGAGCTCGAGCTGCTCGGCCTGCACTCGCACATCGGCTCGCAGATCTTCGACTCGTCCGGGTTCGAGGTGGCCGCGAAGCGCGTGATCGCCTTGCACGCCAGGGTTTCGGAGGAGATCGGCGTCGACATGCCGGAGCTCGACCTGGGCGGCGGCTTCGGGATCGCCTACACCACGCAGGACGATCCGTCCGACCCGGCCCAGCTGGCCACCGAGATGGGCAAGATCGTCGAGCACGAGTGCCACGAGCACGACATCCCGGTCCCGCAGGTGTCGGTCGAGCCCGGCCGCGCGATCGTCGGCCCGGCGATGTGCACGGTGTACGCGGTCGGCACCGTCAAGGAGGTCGAGCTGGACGCCGGCGCGGCCCGGACGTACGTGTCGGTGGACGGCGGGATGAGCGACAACATCCGCGCCGCGCTCTACGACGCCGACTACTCCTGCACACTCGCCAACCGGTACTCCGACGCCGAGCCGACGCTGGCCCGGGTGGTCGGCAAGCACTGCGAGGCCGGCGACATCGTCGTGAAGGACGAGTTCCTGCCCGCCGACGTCCGGCCCGGTGACCTGGTCGCCGTGCCCGGGACCGGTGCGTACTGCCGGTCGATGGCGAGCAACTACAACCACGTGCCGCGGCCACCGGTGATCGCGGTCAAGGACGGCCGAACGCGCGTCGTGGTACGCCGTGAGACCGAAGACGACCTGCTGCTCCTGGACATGGGGACCGCCGATGAATGATGCAAAACCTCTCAAGGTAGGCCTGCTCGGTTGCGGAGTGGTCGGCACCGAGGTGGTGCGGATCCTGACCGAGCAGGCGGACCATCTGGCAGCCCGCGTCGGCGCCCGCCTGGAGATCGCGGGGATCGCTGTCCGCCGGGCCGGCCGCGAACGCGACATCGCCGTGGACCCGGCGCTGGTCACCACCGACGCGCAGGCGCTGGTCTCGCGCGGCGACCTGGACCTGGTGATCGAGGTGATCGGCGGGATCGAGCCCGCCCGGACGCTGATCCTGACCGCGCTCGAGCACGGCGCCTCGGTCGTCACCGCGAACAAGGCGCTGCTCGCCGAGGACGGCCCGACGCTGTTCGCGGCCGCCGAGAAGCACCAGCGTGACGTGTACTTCGAGGCCGCGGTGGCCGGTGCGATCCCGATCCTGCGCCCGCTGCGCGAGTCGCTGGCCGGCGACGACGTGATCCGGGTGATGGGCATCGTCAACGGCACCACGAACTACATCCTGGACAAGATGGACAGCACCGGCGCCGGCTTCGACGAGGCGCTCGAGGAGGCCCAGGCGCTCGGGTACGCCGAGGCCGACCCGACCGCGGACATCGAGGGCTTCGACGCCGCCGCGAAGGCCGCGCTGCTCGCCAGCCTCGCGTTCCACACCCGGGTGTCGATCGCGGACGTGCACCGCGAGGGCATCACCGAGGTGACCGCGACCGACATCGCGTCGGCCCGGGAGATGGGCTGCGTGGTGAAGTCGCTGGCGATCTGCGAGCTGGACGAGACCACCGACTCGGTGAGCGCCCGGGTGTACCCGGCGATGATCCCGGTCGCGCACCCGTTGGCCAGTGTTCGGGACGCGTACAACGCGGTTTTCGTGGAAAGCAAGGCAGCCGGGCGGCTGATGTTCTATGGTCGTGGTGCCGGCGGCGCCCCGACGGCCAGTGCCGTCCTCGGGGATCTGGTGTCCGCCGCGCGCAACCGGCTCAAGGGTGTGCCGGGAGTCGGCGAGTCGTCGTACACCCAGCGGGCCGTGCGGCCGATGGGCGACGCGACGACCCGCTACCACGTGTCGCTGGACGTGGCCGACAAGGCCGGTGTGCTGGCGGCGGTGGCCCAGGCGTTCTCCGAGCACGACGTGTCGATCCAGACCGTCCGCCAGGAGGGCCGGGGCAGTGACGCGCAGCTGGTGGTGGTCACCCACACCGCGACCGATGCCGCGTTGTCCGCGACCGTGGAGTCCTTGCGGGACATGGACATCGTCCGTGAAGTCAGCAGTGTGATGCGGGTAGAAGGCGAGTAACGAGCATGGTGCACCAGTGGCGTGGCGTGATCGAGGAGTACAGAGACCGGCTTCCCGTCTCGGCGGACACGCCGGTGGTCACGCTCGGCGAGGGCGGGACGCCGCTGGTGGCCGCGCAGTGGCTCAGCGAGCAGACCGGCTGCGAGGTGTGGCTGAAGGTCGAGGGCAACAACCCGACCGGCTCGTTCAAGGACCGCGGGATGACCGTCGCGATCTCGCTGGCCGCGCAGGCCGGGGACAAGGCGGTCGTCTGCGCGTCGACCGGCAACACGTCCGCGTCGGCCGCGGCGTACGCCGTCCGCGCGGGGATGCTGCCGCTGGTGGTGATCCCGGCCGGGCGGATCGCGAAGGGCAAGCTCGCGCAGGCCGTGGTGCACGGCGCGAAGCTGGTGCAGATCGACGGCGGGTTCGACGACTGCCTGCGGATCGTCCGTGAGCTCGGGAAGAACTACCCGGTCGCGCTGGTGAACTCGGTGAACCCGGTCCGCCTGGAGGGGCAGAAGACTGCGTCGTTCGAGGTCTGCGACGCGCTCGGCGACGCGCCGGACCTGCACCTGCTGCCGGTCGGGAACGCGGGCAACATCGCGGCGTACTGGAAGGGGTACCAGGAGTACGCCAAGGACAAGCTGGCGACCCGGACCCCGAAGATGTGGGGCTTCCAGGCCGAGGGCGCGGCGCCGATCGTGCGCGGCGCGATCGTGGAGAAGCCGGAGACCGCGGCGACCGCGATCCGGGTCGGCAACCCGGCGTCCTGGACCCTGGCCGAGGCCGCCCGGGACGAGTCCGGCGGCCGGATCGACCTGGTCACCGACGAGCAGATCCTCACCGCGCAGCGCGAACTCGCAGCCCGCGAAGGCGTCTTCGTCGAGCCCGCGTCCGCGGCCGGTGTGGCCGGCCTCCTGGAGGCAAAGGCCGCCGGCGAGGTCCCCGGTGGTTCCACGATCGTGATCACCGTCACCGGCCACGGCCTGAAGGACATCGACACGGCTTTGTCGCACGCGACGTTCGAAGAGCCTCCGGTGACGCCGGCCGACACGGACGCGGTCGCCCGCCTCGCCGGCCTCGCCTGAGCAGGCCGTGATGAGCGAAGAGACCAGCGATCGCAGAACGTGTGACCAGGTGCGGGTGCGGGTGCCCGCCACCAGTGCGAACCTCGGGCCCGGGTTCGACGCGTTCGGGCTGGCGTTGACGTTGTACGACGAGCTGGTCGTCACCCCGGGTGGGTCCGGGGTGACGGTGCAGGTGAGCGGCTGCGGCGAGGGCGAAGTACCGCTGGACGAGTCGCACCTGGTGGTGCGGGCGATCCGGGCGGGGCTGGACGTGCTGGGCGCGTCGGTGCCCGGCTTCACGTTGCGGTGCGAGAACCGGATTCCGCACGGGCGCGGGCTCGGATCGTCGTCGGCGGCGATCGTCGGCGGGCTGGCCGCGGCGTACGCGCTGGCCGGCGAACAGCTCGACCGCGAGCGTCTCGTCGTCCTCGCGAACGAGCTCGAAGGACACCCGGACAACGTTGCCGCGGCAGCACTCGGAGCCTTCACTATCGCTTGGACTGAAGGGGAAACCGGCCGCGCGGTGCAACTGCAACCGGCGGCGGGAACTGCTGCGGTTGCCTACGTACCGGACAACCGCGTGCTGACCAAGGAGGCGCGCGGACTGCTGCCGGGCGTTGTTTCCCACAGTTCAGCGGCGGCCAATGCCGGGAAGGCTGCGCTGCTCGTCGCCGCGCTGACCGGCCGCCCGGAGTTGCTGCTCACCGCGACCGAGGACCTGCTGCACCAGGAGTACCGCGAGCCCGCGATGCCGGAGAGCCTCGCGCTGGTGCACAAACTGCGCGGCAGCGGCCTGGCCGCGATCATCAGCGGCGCCGGCCCGACGGTCGCCGTGCTCGGTCACGACGACGGCAAGGGTGCAGGTCAGGGCGCGTTTTTCCGGAGTACGCCGGACGCCCCGGACGGCTGGACCAAGCACGAGCTGGCGATCGATCCAGTCGGCGTACAGGTCTGGTCGATGGAGGCCGGCTGACGCGGGGAATGCGCCGCGACGGACACGCGTTGAACCCCCTGGAGTCGGCAGAAGGACCTGTGTTGGTGCTAGTCTCGACTCACCCGATCCCCTCCAGGTGATCGGTGTGCTCTCGTCACGATCCGGGCTGTGCTCCCGGCACCCTGTGTTGTGTGGCGACCCTCCTGTGGATGTGACCTTGCGCCGCCTGCGTCGGAGATGTCCGGTGGGACTCAGATCGAGCGAGAGACCTCCTGTACCCCGCGTGCCCGTTGTGTGGCCGTGGGTGGAATGAAATTTTGGTCGATGGGCCGTGCCGGCTCTCGACGATCCGTGTGGGAAGGACCTCACGTGACAGAAACTGTTGAAGCTTCCAGCGGGGACGCCGCGACCACTACCGCGCGTCGCCGGAAGGCTGGAAGCGGCCTCGAGGGCATGCTGCTCCCCGAGCTCAAGCAGCTCGCCGGGACGCTCGGCATCAAGGGCACCGGCGCACTGCGCAAGGGCCAGCTGATCGAGGCGATCAAGGCCGCTCAGACGGGATCTCCCGCGGGCGGCTCTACCGGCCGCGGCCGGGCGAAGGCGACGCAGTCGGCGCAACCGACGCAGCCGACGCTCGACGAGTCGGCCGAGGCGCCGGCGGCGAAGTCCGCCGAGACGCCGGCCAAGCGCGAGGGCGGCAGTCGCCGGACCCGCGCCGCCGCGCAGAAGGACGCGGCCACCGACCCGGCGCCGACCGAGGCGCCCGCCCAGCAGGACGTCCGTCAGGACGCGCGGCAGGATGCGCGCCAGGACGTCCGGCACGACGGACAGCACGATGCCCGGCAGAACGGTGCCGCCCCCGAGGCCGCCGTCGAAGCACCCGCGGCGCGGCAGTCCCAGCCGGAGGTGCAGCACGGTGCCCCGAGCGGTGCCGAGGACCGCGGCGACGACCGCGGTGAGAACCAGGGCCGCAGCCGCGACCGGAACAACCGGAGCCGCGACAACCAGAACCGGGACACCAACCGGGACGGCAACCGTGAGCAGAACCGGGACGGCCAGCGCGACAACCAAGGCCGCGACGGCCAGCGTGACAACCAGGGCCGTGACAATCAGGGCCGTGACAATCAGGGCCGTGACAACCAGCGGAACCGGCAGGACCAGAACGACCGCGGCGAAGAGGGCGAGGGCCGTCGCCGGCGCCGCCGGGGCCGCGACCGGGACCGCAACCGCGACGGCCAGACCGGCCGCGACGGTGGCCGGGACGGTCGTGACAGTGGGCGTGACGGCGGTCGCGACGGTGGCCGCGACGGTGGCCGGGACAACAGCCGCAACCGCGGCCGCGGCGAGCGGTACGACGCCGAGCCGACGATCACCGAGGACGACGTCCTGGTCCCCGCGGCCGGCATCCTCGACGTACTCGACAACTACGCGTTCGTCCGGACCAGCGGCTACCTGCCGGGCCCGAACGACGTGTACGTCGCACTCTCGATGGTGAAGCGTTACGGCCTCCGCAAGGGCGACGCGATCACCGGCGCGGTGAAGCAGCCGCAGGAGGGCGAGCGCAAGGAGAAGTTCAACCCGCTGGTCCGGATCGACACCGTGAACGGTGCGGACCCGGAAATCGCCAAGCAGCGGCAGGACTTCAACAAGCTCACCCCGCTGTACGCGACCGAGCGGCTCCGGCTGGAGACCGAGCCGGGCATCCTGACCACCCGGATCGTCGACATCGTCAGCCCGATCGGCAAGGGTCAGCGCGGCCTGATCGTCTCCCCGCCGAAGGCCGGCAAGACGATGGTGCTGCAGGCGCTCGCGAACGCGATCACCACGAACAACCCCGAAGTACACCTGATGGTCGTGCTGGTGGACGAGCGGCCCGAAGAGGTCACCGACATGCAGCGGACGGTCAAGGGCGAGGTCATCGCGTCGACCTTCGACCGGCCGGCCGACGACCACACCACGGTCGCGGAGCTGGCGATCGAGCGGGCCAAGCGGCTGGTGGAGCTCGGGCACGACGTCGTCGTACTGCTGGACTCGATCACCCGGCTGGGGCGTGCGTACAACATCGCGGCGCCGGCCAGCGGGCGGATCCTGTCCGGTGGTGTGGACTCGTCCGCGCTGTACCCGCCGAAGCGGTTCTTCGGCGCGGCCCGCAACATCGAGGACGGCGGTTCGCTGACGATCCTCGCGACCGCGCTGATCGAGACCGGCTCGAAGATGGACGAGGTGATCTTCGAGGAGTTCAAGGGCACCGGCAACATGGAGCTCCGGCTCCGTCGCGAGTTCGCCGACCGCCGGATCTTCCCGGCCATCGACGTGGTCGCCTCCGGCACCCGCCGCGAGGAACTGCTGATGTCCAAGGACGAGACCCAGGTGGTCTGGAAGCTCCGCCGGGTGCTGTCCGCCCTCGACGGCCAGGCTGCGCTCGAGCTACTGATCGGCAAGCTCAAGGAGAGCAAGTCGAACATCGAGTTCCTCCTCCAGGTCAACAAGACCACCCCGTCCACCGGCACCCCCCACAACACCACCAACGGCGACTGACAAGTCGGTACGTGGGGTGGGCGAACAACCCACCCCACCTACCAACACCGCCACCGACCGCACCTGACCAACACCCCAACCCACACCGCCACCCCATAAACCCTGCTGGCCCCGCCTCCCACACCACCGCCGCGCTTCACGTCCCGCGTCGGCCCGGCGCCCTCACCTCCCGCGCCGGCACCCGTCGCGCCTCTCGTGCCGTGCCGCTGCCGACGTACCTCTCCTGCCGCGCCGGCCTCGTCGTACCTGTCCTGGCGTCCGGTGCCGTCCCCTCACCTCCCGTGTGGGCGCCGTCTCTCGCGCCGTCCCTGGCCAGTGCATTTCAGGGGTTCACTCCTGAAATGCACGGTTTGCACCCCGTATGCAGGGTGCAAACCGGCAAGCTCGGTGGTTAACCCCTGAAATGACCGTTCGCGCCGGTTGGGTGGTGTGGGTGGACGTATTCGTGGTGAACCTCCGGGATGGTCCGTTTGCGTGGCGCATGCGCGGGGCGAACCGGCACGCCTGGAAGTTCACGTCTCAAACGGTGGGTGGCGGGTGGCCGGCGCGGCGTGGACGGCGCGAAGGGGAGCGGCTGGGGGTGGAGCGGCGCGGGGTTCGCGGGGTGGGGAGGGCGTGGGTGGGGAGGGCGTGGGTGGGGACGGCGTGGTGGAGACGGCCGTGGGTGGGGACGGCCGTGGGTGGGGACGGTGGGGCTGAGGGGGGACTCAGGTAGCTGAGAGAAGGTGTGCCGGGGGTTCATCTGGAACTCACCGAAGGTTTCTCGCCGGGGGAGATGTGTATCCCGTCAAGTAATCACTTCGGCGGGAGTTGGAATGCGCACAAGATGGCGACTGGCCTCGGTCGTCGGGGTCGCGCTGGTGGCGGTCACCGGCGTCGCGGCCGCGAACGGGCTGCCCGGCCGGCACGCGGGCCCGCGCCCCGACGGTACGGCGACCACGACGTACGGCTGGCGGGTGACGCCGGCCGGCGATCAGAGCAAGCTCGGCGAGAAGCCGTTCGGTTCGGCGCTCAGCCCGGACGGCAAGTACCTCGCGATCAGCAACGACGGCACCCGGACGCAGAGCATCTCGCTGGTCGAGGCCGCGACCGGCAACGTCGTCCAGAACCTCCCGTACGCGAGCCCGGAGGCCCTCTTCATCGGCCTCGCCTGGAGCCCGGACGGCAGCAAGTTGTACGCCGCGGCCGGCGGCAACGACAAGATCCGCGTCTACACGCAGGCGAACGGGGTGCTCACCGAGACCTCCCCGATCGCCCTCCCGAAGGGCACGTTCCCGGCCGGCCTCACCCTCAACGCCGACGGCAGCAAGCTGTACGTCGCCGGCAACGGCAACGCCGCGATGTCCGCGATCGACACCGCCACCGGCACGGTCCTCGGCAAGGTAGCGACCGGCCCGAACCCGTTCACGGTCGGCCTGACCGCGGACGGCAAGACGGCGTACGTCTCGAACTGGGGCACCAACACGGTCTCGGCCGTCGACACCGCGACCCTCACCGTCCGGAAGACCCTGACCGTTGGCAGCCACCCGACCGCGATCCTGCGGAACCCGGCCACCGGCGAGCTGCTCGTCGCGGTCACCGACGCCGACAAGGTGATCGGCATCGACCCGGCCACCGACGCGATCACCCGGACGATCGAGCTCGCGCCGTACCGGCACGCGCCGGTCGGCTCGAGCCCGCAGGGCCTGGCGATCGACGGGAACACGCTGTACGTCGCCAACGCCGGCAACAACGACGTCGCGGTCGTGAACCTGCGGACCAACCGCGTCACCGGGCTGATCCCGACCGGCTGGTACCCGACCACGGTCACCGTCACGCGCGACCACAAGCGCCTGCTGGTCACGAACGCGAAGGGCCTCGGCGCCGGCCCGAACCCGGGCGGCCCGCAGCCGACGAACCCGGTCGTCGACTACTCGCAGTACGTCGCGTCGATGATCATGGGCACGCTCTCCGACATCGCCGTACCTGGCCGTGACCAGCTCGCGCACTACACGAAGCAGGTCCGCGAGAACGACGGCTTCGACGGCGCCGGGCACCCGAACGGCCCGGCGAACGTGATCCCGGTCCGCCCGGGCGATCCGAGCCCGATCAAGCACGTGATCTATGTGGTGAAGGAGAACCGCACGTACGACCAGGTGTTCGGCTCGCTCGGCAAGGGCGACGGCGACCCGTCGCTGAACCTGTTCGGCGACGACTCCGCCCCGAACCAGCGGCAGCTGGCCCGCCAGTTCGTCACGTTCGACAACTTCTACGCCGACGGCGCGGTGTCCTCGGACGGCTGGGAGTGGGCGACGGCGTCCGAGTCGAACGCGTACAACGAGCACCTCTGGCCGGTGGCGTACTCCGGTCGCGGCCGCAGCGACGACGTGTACACGAACCAGGCGACCGACCCGGGCAAGCTGACCGGCGACTCGCGGATCTGGGACCGGCTCGACGACGCCGGCATCTCGTACCGCAACTACGGCATGTGGGCGGGCGGCCCGCTGCCGGCCAAGGTGTTCGCGACCGAGCCGCGGCTGGCCGCGCACACCGACCCGAACTACGCCGCGCAGAGCGGTGACATCCGGGACAACTCCCGTGTCGACGAGTGGCTCAAGGAGTTCAACGCGTCCGGCGACCTGCCGACGATGCAGTTCGTCCGGCTGGCCAACGACCACACGTTCGGTACGTCGGTGGGCAAGCCGACGCCCAAGGCCGCGGTGGCCGACAACGACCAGGCGCTCGGGCGGATCGTGGACGCGGTGTCGCACAGCAAGCACTGGAAGGACACCGCGATCTTCGTCACCGAGGACGACGCGCAGAACGGCCCCGACCACGTCGACGCGCACCGGACCGTGGCGCTGGTGATCAGCCCGTACACGCAGACCGGCAAGGTCGACTCGACCATGTACAGCACGGTCTCGATGATGCGGACCATGGAACTGATCGCCGGGATCGGCCCGCTCACCCAGTTCGACGCCGGGGCGACCCCGATGACCGCGAGCTTCACCGGGAAGCCTGATTTCACGCCGTACGACGCCCGGACGCCGTCGCAGTCGCTCGACGAGAAGAACACCGCGTCGGCCCCGCTCGCCGCGGAGTCGTCGAAGATGGACTTCAGCCAGGCGGACAAGGCGCCCGAGCAGCAGCTGAACGAGGCGATCTGGAAGAGCGTGAAGGGCGCGAACAGCCCGATGCCGGCACCGCGGGGCGCTCCGGCGAGCGGCGCGGAGGCGGCCGAGGAAGGCGGGCGCTGACCCCGGATTTCCGGCGGATTACCAGGTCGTGGCACACTAGATGGCTGGTTCCGGTTCACGTTCGTACCGTGCGGACGACCCGGGGCACCTGATCCTAGGAGACTGTCTTGAAGAGCGACATCCACCCGACGTACGTGGACACCCAGGTGACCTGCACCTGTGGCGCGACGTTCACCACGCGCTCGACCGCGGAGAACGGCGTCATCCACGCCGACGTGTGCTCGCAGTGCCACCCCTTCTACACCGGCAAGCAGAAGATTCTGGACACCGGTGGCCGCGTCGCCCGCTTCGAGAAGCGGTACGCCAAGAAGTAGTTTTTCGGCCGCGCGCCGGTTCCGCACGTCTGTGTGGAACCGGCGCGCGGTTTGTCATCTCAGAGAAGCTTGAAGGGAGGAGTGCGCATGTTCGAAGCGGTGCAGACGCTGAAGGCGGAGTACGCCGAGCTGGAGCGGCAGATGGCGGAGCCGGAGCTGCACTCCGACCAGGCCAACGCCCGCCGGGTCGGCAAGCGGTACGCCGCGCTGGCGCCGGTGGTGCGGACGTACGACGAGTGGTTGCAGACCGGCGACGACATCGAGGCGGCGCGGGAGCTGGCGTCCGAGGACCCGGCGTTCGCCGAGGAGGCTACCCGGCTGACCGCGCGCCGTGAGGAGCTCGCGGACCGGCTGCAGACGCTGCTCGTCCCGCGGGACCCCAACGACGACAAGGACGCGATCCTCGAGATCAAGGCCGGCGAGGGCGGCGACGAGTCGGCGCTGTTCGCCGGGGACCTGCTGAAGATGTACCTGAAGTACGCCGAGTCGCAGAACTGGAAGACCGAGGTGCTCGACTCGGCCGAGTCCGACCTCGGCGGGTACAAGTCGATCACGGTCGCGGTGAAGGCGAAAGGTACGCCGGAGCCGGGCGACGCGCCGTACGCGAAACTGAAGTTCGAGGGCGGGGTGCACCGGGTGCAGCGGGTCCCGGTGACCGAGTCGCAGGGGCGGATCCACACGTCCGCGGCCGGCGTCCTGGTGCTGCCCGAGGCCGAGGACGTCGACGTCGAGATCGACCCGAACGACCTGCGGATCGACGTGTTCCGCTCGTCCGGTCCGGGCGGGCAGAGCGTGAACACGACCGACTCCGCCGTCCGCATCACGCACCTGCCGACCGGCATCGTGGTGTCGATGCAGAACGAGAAGTCCCAGCTGCAGAACCGCGAGCAGGCGATGCGCGTGCTGCGCGCGAGGCTGCTCGCCGCGGCCCAGGAGGCGGCGGATCAGGAGGCGTCGGACGCACGCCGCTCGCAGATCCGCACGGTGGACCGCTCGGAGCGGGTCCGCACGTACAACTTCCCGGAGAACCGCTTCTCCGACCACCGCGTCGGCTACAAGGCCCACAACCTGGACCAGGTCCTCGGCGGCGACCTCGAACCGGTCATCAAGGCCCTCACCGAAGCAGACCTGGCCGCGCGACTAGAGTCCGTCGACTCCCAGTGAGCACTGGGGGAGTGCAGGGGCTGGTCTCGGAGGCGGCGGCACGACTGCGTGAGGCTGGAGTTGCTTCGCCGGAGTTCGATGCTGGTGAGCTGCTTGCGTTTGTGACCGGTTCCAGTCGGTTGATGCTGCGTGAACCTACCGCCGAGCAGCGGGTCAGGTTTGAGGAGTTGGTGGCGCGGCGGGTGGGGCGGGAGCCTTTGCAGCATCTGACAGGGGTGGCTGCGTTTCGGTATCGGGAACTGGCGGTTGGGCCTGGGGTGTTTGTGCCGCGGCCGGAGACCGAGGTGATGGTGGGGTGGGTCCTGGAGCGGATCGCCGGGGTGGCGAATCCTCTGGTGGTCGACCTCTGCACCGGGTCGGGGGCGATCGCGGGGGCGGTGGCTACCGAGCGGCCGGACAGTACGGTGCACGCGGTGGAGCTGTCCGCGGACGCGGTCGCGTGGGCTCGCCGGAACCTGGACGGTACCGGGGCGATCCTTCACGAGGGCGACATCGACGGGTGTCTGCCGGAGCTGGACGGGCAGGTGGACGCGGTGATCTCGAACCCGCCGTACATCCCGTTGACCGCCTGGGAGTCCGTCACGGCCGAGGTCCGCGATCACGACCCGGCGCTGGCGCTGTGGTCCGGTGACGACGGGCTCGACGAGATCAAGGTGGTCGCGGCGACCGCCGGCCGGCTGCTCAAACCTGGCGGCTGGTTCGCCTGCGAGCACGCCGACGTCCAGGGCGAATCCGCCCCGGCTGTCTTCACCGCCACCGGCCTGTACGCCGAGGTCCGCGACCAACTCGACCTCTCCGGCCGCCACCGCTTCACCACCGGCCGCCGCATCTGACGCCCGAGCCGACCGCCGGGCCGAGCCGACGACCGCGTCTAGCGCGCGAACCCTCGCGTGCCAGGCGATTGCCGCGTCGGCGGCCGACGCAGATCCTGCTCGCGGACCCGCCCACCGGCGACCGTCCCGGCGTCCCGCCGCTCGAGCCGGCAAACGACCACGTGATGATCCGCCCCGGCGACCTGCACCACCTCCGCCTCCCGGCTCACCAGATCACGGGTCGAGAACAACCGATCGATCGACCGCCCATCCGGCGTGGTAGCCGGCGGCGGATCCCCAAACGCATCCACCAACCCCAAACCTTCACCGAAAACCTCCCGCGGGTCCGCCATGTTCAGATCCCCCGCGACAACCGCCTGCCGCACCCCGCGCGCCGCCAGCTCAGCCCGCAGAAACCCAGCCAGCTGTACGCCGTACTCCCGCCCGACCCCCTCCGCATAGCTGTACTCCACCCCCTCCGCACTCCGGAACATATGCACCGGACACACCTGCCCACCCACGATGTCCACGCCGAACTCGGTGCGCGCCACCACGAACCCCTTCGGATGCGGATCCATCGGCGCACCCGTCCGCCAGTGCAGGTAGTCGATCGGCGGATCCGGCAGGTCGATCCGCTCCAGCTCGGTCAGCGGGTACGCCGACGCGATCCCCACCCCCAGCCGCTCCACCCCCGGGATGTGCGAGTCCGAGAACTCCTGCCGCGCGAACGACAACTCCCGCCCCGGCATCGCCGCAGCCCCGAGCCGCTCCAGCTGGTCGCCGCGGGTGTCCAGCTCGGTCACGATCAGTACGTCGGCCCGCATCCCGGCCAGCGCCCGCCCGAAGTCCTCCGTCCGGTCGGCCCCGAGGTACCCGTCCGGCCCGACCAGCCGCCCGCCGGCGACGTTCGCGAAAGCGATCGAGATCATTCGTAGACCACCAGTTCCGGCCGTGGTTTCAGCGCGAGCACCTGCGCGGGCGTCATCAGCGGACCGTGCCGGGTGTCCTCGGTGTAGAACAGCTTGAACCCGGCATGCACCGCCGCCGGCAGATGGGCCGTCAGCTTCGTCCAGGTCTTCAGCTTGTCCTTCCGCGCACCGATTCCGTCGACCGACTTGATCGTCACCACCCCCGGATGTGCCTTGAGCGCGGCCTCGCCGCTGACGATCTTCGTCGACAGCTGATGGAACACGAACACCTTCTCCGGCAGGTGTTGCGCCGTCACGAGCCCCGACAGGTACGCCGCGATGCTGTTCAGCTCGGCGCCGGTCGTATGCCCGAACACCTTGCCCGGCACCTGCGTAGGCCCGACCGCCCACTCCGGATCGAACGCCAGCCCGACGTCCGGTTCCTTCAACCACCGCTCCAGCCGCTGCACTTCGGGCAGGATCTTCGAGCGGCCCGGCTGGATGTCGAGCAGCAACAGCATCTTGTGTCTGCGGGCAACCGTCAGGTATTGCGCGATCTTGGCGTCAGGCAGCCGCCCGCGGTACATCCCGTCCTTCCCGCGCGACCCGCGCGCCACCACGGTGATCAGCTCCAGCACCGGCTGCGGTGTACGCCCTGCCGCATAAGCATGCGCCAGGGTCTCCAGCTTGGCGGCTTTCGCGTCCAGGTCCTTGTCCAGCGGTCCCAGCGCCGGGGAGCCCGGCAGACCGACGTACGCGACCAATTGGTACTTCGGGAACAGCACACGCCCGCCACGCGGTAAACCGTCAGGCGCGGCCTGGAGCGTTGGGGTGGAATGCGTTGGGGTCGGAGGTGTTGCGGCTGGTGCCTTTTTGCCGCTGCAGGCCGTCAGAGCCAGCAGTACGACGGCTACGACAGAACAGACTCTCCGCATCAGCCCAGCCAACCACATGTCACGCCTCTGAACGCTCCAGCCCGTCGGCCGCACGTTCCACCATCGATTCAGGCCCCTCGGCGAGTGCCAGCTCCAGCGCACGCGCGAAATGCGGCCGTGCCTGGGTGAGCTCGCCCTTGTGCAGCAGGGTTTCCGCCAGCCGCAGGTACGCGTTCTGCTGCGACTGCCGCGACTCACTCTCCAACGCCAGCTCCAGCGACCGCCGCCCGACCTCGATCGCGTCCTCCCACCGCTCTTGCCGCGCGTACGCCGTCCCAAGGAACGCGTAGGTGTAGATCAGGCTGTAGTCGGCCCCACGCTCCACCCCGAGATCACGGGCCGTCGTCAGCGCGTCCACAGCCTCATCGACCTGTCCCAGCTCCAGCTGGCACTCGCCGATCCCGTTCAGCACCTCTGCCCGTACGGCGGGCTCCCCGAGCTCCAGCGACTCCTCGTACGCCGCCAACGCCTGCGCGAACTCCCGACGGTCCCCGTACGTCACCCCGAGGTACGCCAGCACCCGCGCCACGATCCCCACGTCACCCGACTGCCGCGCCACGGCCAACGCCTCGTCCAGTACGGCGAGCGCGTCGTCGTCCGGCTTCACCTTGGCTTGGCTGTACCCGATCGACGCGAGGATCCGCGCCCGCAACACCAGGTCGGCGTCCTCCGGCAGCCGGTCGCGGGCGTCCTGCAACGTCCGCAGACTCGCCTCCGCGCCGCGCCGGTACCGCCCGAGGCTGCCGATCGACAGCAGTACGCGCGCCTGCGCCGCAGCGTCCGGCGCCGTCCGCAGCGCGACCTCCAGCGCCTCGTCCATCTCGTCCACCCGGCCGCGCTGGAAGAAGCACGACGCGATCGCCAGGCCGAGCTGGTACGCGTGGTCGACAGCGCCGCTCGACTCCGCGAACCGGATCGCCGCCAGCACGTTCGCACCCTCGGCGTCGACCCATTCCAGGCCGTCCGCCGCTGACGTGAACTCGGGCAACCGCACCGGCGCCGGCGATGGCAGCGGCTGCAGCTGGCTGCTGAAGATCGCCGTACTCGCGGCTGCCGTCGCGTAGAGGTAGAAGTCGAGCAAACGTCGTCCGGCGTCCGGCTCCGTCGGCAGGGTCCGTGCGTACTGCCGCAGCAGGTCGTGGAACTGGAAACGGCCAGGCCGGAGCTGTAGTAGCAGGTTGGCGTCGACGAGCTGCTCCAGCAGGTCTTCGGCCTCAAAGGCGTCCACATCGGCCAGTGCGGCCGCGGCGTACGCCTCGATGTCCTGGCCGGTCATCGCACCCAGCAGCCGGAACAGCCGCTGCTGGTCGGCCGGCAGGTGCTCGTACGACAAGGCGAACGCGGGGGAGACCCCACCGCTGTCGGTGCTGAGCTCAGCCAGCCGCCTGTCCTCGGCGCCGAGCCGTTTGCTCAGGTGCTCGACCGTCCAGCTCGGCCGGTGCCGCAGTCGCGACCCCGCGACTCGAATCGCCAACGGCAAGTACCCGCACCGGCTCACGACCTCTGCTGCCGCAGCAGGGTCCTTGGCGCGGTCGGGCCCGACGAACTCGGCCAGCAGCTCCTGCGCATCTTCAGGCCGCAGTACGTCGACCGCGAACCGGGCTGTCGCGTCAAGACCGGACAGCTGCCGTCGGCTCGTCACCAGGACGCCACAGCGCGGACTGCCGGCCAGCAACGGCAGCACTGCCGCGCTGTCCGGCGCGTTGTCGAGTACTACGAGCATGCGCCGCCCGGACAGCTCAGAACGCCACAGGGCGGCCCGTTCCTCGAGGTCTGCAGGGATACGGTCCGCTGGGACGGACAGTGTGCGCAAGAGCCGATCTAACGCATGCAAAGCGGACACAGGCTCGTGGCCGGGCGTGTAGCCATGCAGGTCGATGAAGAGCCGCCCGTCCGGGTACACCTCTGCCAGCCGACGCGCTGCCCGAACAGCCAGCGCAGTCTTGCCCACACCAGCCATCCCGTCGATCGCCACGACCACAGGACCCTCGGTACGCAGCGCATCGACCACCTGATGCAGTACGTCGTCCCGCCCGACAAACGCGGCGCCGTCGTACGGCAGCTCGTCACGGACCGCAGGGCGGGCCAGCGGCTCGTCGTTGCGCAAGATCCGCTGGTGGATCTCCCGCAACGCCGGACCGGGCTCCACGCCGAGCTGGTCGATCAAGGCCTGCCGTGTCTGCGTGTAGGTGTCGAGCGCTTCCGAACTGCGCCCGCTGCGCCAGTACGCGAGCATCAGCTGCCCGGCGAACTGCTCGCGCAGCCGATCCGCCTCCACCAGCGCGACCAGCTCCGGTACGAGGTCGCCGTACCGGCCGAGCTCCAGGTCCGCGTCGATCCGCTCCGCGAGCACCTTCAGCCGCCGTTCCGTCAACCGGTGCCGCTCGACGCCGAGGTAGTGTCCGGGCAGCCCGGCCAGCGGCTCACCCCTGAACAACGCCAGGGCTTCCGCCAACCGGTCCGCCCGTACGTCGACGTCGTCGGCCGCATGCGCCGCGTCGACGAGCGCTTCGAACCGGGTCAGGTCCGTCCCGCCGAGCAGCAGGCTGTACCCGTCCCGCGAACGCACCAGCACGTCCTTCGGCAACAGCTGCCGCAGCCGGTAGACGTACGGTGCGACGATGCGCGCGCCACTGTCCGGCGGCGCGTCGTTCCACACCAGATCGACCAACTCGTCGGCCGACAACACCTGCCCGGCCCGCAACGCCAGCACAGCCAGCAATGCCTGCTGCCGCAACGGCCCGAGCTCGATCCCACGATCAGCCGCCCAGCCACGCAACGGACCGAGCAGGTCGAGCCGCAGGTCGTCCGTCACGCACGACAGTGTGGCAGCTACACCGCGTTCTTGCTCACGTATGCGTCGATCTCGGACACCAGAGCGGTCTTCACCGAGTCCTCGGCGAACGACTCGCGGACCGCGGTCTTCGCGAGTTCGCCGACGCCGGCCTCGTCGAGGTCGAGCAGCCGGGCGGCGACGGCGTACTCGTTGGTGAGGTCGGTGCCGAACATCGGCGGGTCGTCGGAGTTGATCGTCACCACCAGACCGGCGTCGACCATCGCGCGCAGCGGGTGCACGTCGTACGACTCGACCGCCTTGGTGGCGATGTTGGACGTCGGGCTGACCTCCAGCGGAATCCGGTGCTCGCCCAGGTAGTCGACCAGTGCCGGGTCCTGCATCGTCGACGTGCCGTGGCCGATCCGCTCGGCCTTCAGCTCCCGCAGCGCGTCCCAGATCGTCTGCGGACCGGTCGTCTCGCCCGCGTGCGGCAGGCTGTGCAGCCCGGCCGCGACCGCCGCCTCGAAGTGCGGCTGGAACTGCGGCCGCGGGACGCCGATCTCCGGACCGCCGAGCCCGAACCCGATCAGCCCCTCCGGCCGGATCTTGGTGGCGATCCGCAGCGTCTCGTCGGCGGCCGGGATCCCCGCCTCGCCGGAGATGTCGAAGATCCACCGCAGGACCAGGCCGAACTCCTTCTCGGCCGCCACCCGGGCGTCCTCGATCGCCTCGCAGAACGCCTCCGCCTGGATCCCGCGGACCACCGAGGTGTACGGCGTGACGGTCAGCTCGGCGTACCGCAGGCTCTGCTGCTCCGACATCTCGCGGGCGATCTCGTAGGTCAGCAGCCGGACGTCCTCGGGCGTCTTGATCAGCGCGACGACGGACAGGTAGATGTCGATGAAGTGGGCGAAGTCGCTGAACTTGAAGTACTCGGCCAGCGCCGCCGGGTCGGCCGGCACCGGCGAGCTGGGGTGCCGGGCGGCCAGCTCGGCGACGATCCGCGGCGAGGCGGACCCGACGTGGTGGACATGCAGCTCGGCCTTGGGCAATCCGGCGAGGAACTCACGGCTCACAGTCATGGCAGGGATCCTAGGGAGTGCACCGCCCGGTCCGCGCGGAAGCTGACAATCGTTTGTCAGCAATGACCCGGGTGGAGCCGGGGCCTCTGTGAGTGGCACGATTCACTCCGTGAGTGAGCGCTTCGACTTCACCGGGGACGAACTGGCACCGGCGTACCGCGCAGCGGTGGACGCCATCGAGGCCGGCGACCTGGTCGTGCTGCCGACCGACACCGTCTACGGCATTGCCGCCGACGCCTTCAAGGCGGACGCCGTGCAACGGCTGATGGACGCCAAGGGCCGCGGCCGGGACATGCCGCCGCCGGTACTGATCTCGGTGGTGGAGTCGCTGGACGCGCTCGCCACCGACGTACCGGACGCCGGCCGGAAGCTCTGCGAGGAGTTCTGGCCCGGTCCGCTGACCGTGATCTGCCACGCGCAGAGCTCGCTGATGTGGGACCTGGGCGAGACCCAGGGCACGGTCGCGTTGCGGGTGCCGGACCACGAGAACACCCGCGAGCTGCTGTCCCGCACGGGCCCGCTCGCGGTCAGCTCGGCGAACACGTCGGGCAACCCGGCGGCGCTGGACGTGTACGACGCCGAGGAGCAGCTGGGCGAGGCGGTCGCGGTGTACCTGGACGGCGACCGGGTGTCCGGCGGGCAGCCGTCGACGATCGTCGACATCACCGGCGAGACGCCGCGGGTGCTGCGGGTCGGCGCGCTGTCGCTCGAACAGCTCCGCGCGATCGCCCCCGAGCTCACCTCGGACGACGATCCCGAGCCGGCGCCGGACGCGAAGCCGCAGGACGAGGAGCCCCAGGACGAGAAGCCGGAAGACGAGAAGCCGGAAGACAAGCCCGAAGCGAAGCCAACTGAAGAGCCCGCGGAAGCGTCCAACAAGGGCGAGGAGAACAAGCCCGATTCCGATGTGAGGCCTGCGGACCAAGGTCATGACTCCTGACTCCACACCTACTGCGCGGCACTCGGCGCGGCATCTCGCCGCACGAGTGCAAAGGGCAAGATGCTCCGCATCTGACCCTTCGCCCTCGCGCGCCGAGCTACCACGCCGAGTACCTGCTCGCTACGGCGTGAAGTCAGGAGACATGACCTAGTGCGCGAGTACCTGCTGGTCCTGTTCGTGGCGATGGCCACGACCTTCCTGCTGACCGGCGTCGCCCGGCAGATCGCGATGCGGTACGGCGCGGTCGCCAAGGTCCGGGCCCGGGACGTGCACAAGGTGCCGATCCCGTACTTCGGCGGCCTCTCCATCCTCGGCGGCCTGATCGCCGGCTACGCGGTGGCGAGCAACCTGCCGTTCCTCGGCAACAGCCTGCAGGTCGCGCACGACGCCCGCGCGATCCTGGTCGGCGGCGTGGTGATCTGCGCGGTCGGCGTGGTCGACGACCTGTACGAGCTGGACGCGATCACCAAGCTCGCCGGCGAGGTGCTCGCGGTCGGCGTACTCGTTGTCCAAGGCATCCAGTTGTACTGGCTGCCGCTCCCGGGCGGAGTGATCTCGCCGTCGCCCGCGCAGCTCGCCGTACTGACCGCGGGCATCCTGCTGGTGTCCTGCAACGCGGTGAACTTCGTCGACGGCCTGGACGGTCTGGCGGCCGGCGTGACCGCGATCGGCGCCACCGCGTTCTTCATCTACTCGTACCTGCTGAACGTGCACGAGAACCTCGACCGGGCGACCACGTCGACGCTGATCACGGTCGCGCTGGCCGGCGCCTGCCTCGGGTTCCTGCCGCACAACTTCTTCCCCGCAAGGGTTTTCATGGGCGACTCCGGCGCCCTGCTGATCGGCCTGATGCTGGCCGCGTCGACGATCAGCCTGACCGGCCAGATGGACCCGAACGCGGTCCCGTACGAGGTCGGCGGCTCCAGCCTGCTGCCCGCGCTCCTACCGTTGGTCCTCCCCATCGCCATCCTGGCGATCCCGGCGCTGGACCTGACGCTCGCCTACATCCGCCGTACCAAGGCCGGCCGCTCACCGTTCGCCGCCGACAAGCAGCACCTGCACCACCGCCTGATGCAACGCGGCCATTCGCACCGCCGCGCCGTCCTGCTGATGTACCTCTGGACCGCCTTGATCGCGTACGGCGTGGTCGTCCTCGGCCTCGTCCTGTACTGGTGGACGGCGCTGATCGTGTTCGCCGTCGCGGTGACCGCGGTGCTGCTCACGACAGGTCTCCCGGGCCGCCGGCGGAAACCGCTCGCCAAAGTCTGAGTGCCAGCTGAGAGGGACCAGACCACCGGTCGGTGTGGCCTACCGATAAGGTGTGGCTGTACAGCGGCAGGGGCCTCGTTTTGCTGAGCGTGCAGACTTTGTGCTAGTTTTCACAAGCACCAGCAAAGAACAGCGACACCCCTGACCCCGCCCACCCGACGAGCTGGCCGCGAGACCAGCACGCCAGCAGGACGGAACCACCAGATGGCTCCCACGGCCCACAGCCCGAAAACCGCCGGACAAGCAACCAAGCACCCGGCGCTGGCAATGCTGCGCGGCGCTCTGGTCGCAGCCCTCGTCGTCGGCGTGAACGCGACCGCCGTCTCGACGGTCGCCGCCGGTCTGCCCGGCCTGTGGGGAGCCCTCCTCGGAGTGCTGATGGTGGTCGTCTTCTCCGGTGCCGGCCTGTTCGCGTTGCACCTGTCCCGGCGGTCCACGCCGACGATGCAGCTCGCGATCGCGATGGCGTCGTACACCGGCCGGATCGCGATCTTCGGCGGCCTGCTGGCGATCGCGTTGAGCTCGGACTCGCTGGCCCGGCACGTGAATCTGACCGTGCTCGGTCTGGTCGCACTGGTAGTGGTGATGGGCTGGATGGCGGGCGAGATCTGGGCCTGGTCCCGGCTGCGGGTGCCGATCTACGACCTCGACCACGAGGTGACCGCATGAGCACCCTGGGTAACGATTTCCCTGCTGTGGTGGAGATTACGGACGCCGGTGTGACCGTCACTGTCGCCAACTGGTACGTTTCGGGTGCCAATGAGCGAGAACCAGGATCCGAAGCCATCACCCCCCAATTCGGGCGACGGCTGGCGGGTCCTGTCCTACTTGATCGGCGGTGTCCTGTTGTACGGGGGCATCGGGTTCGGGTTGGACCGGCTCTTCGGCACCCAGTTCCTGGTTGTGGTGGGCATCGTTCTCGGCGCCGGCCTCAGCATCTTGATGTTGCACTTCCGGTACGGGCAGCGGTCCTGACGAAGGGCCCGGCCCCTACCGGGTCTGACGTTGTTGACCGCCATGCCCTGAGCCGCCCTGCCCTTAGCTACAAGGCGTCCGACTTGAGCACGACGCGAGAGGAGACCCGGTGATTGCCGGCGTTTCGACCGAGTTCACCCCACCCGGTCCAGAAAGCTTCAATCTCCCGCCGATCATCCCCGGCGTGGACTGGTTCACCAAGCCCGTGCTGGTGGCCGCGTTGTCCGTCGTGGTGATCGTCTGGTTCTTCTGGGGTGCGTCCCGCAAGGCCGCCATCGTGCCGAGCCGGATGCAGTTCACCGGCGAGCTCGCGTACAACTTCGTCCGCAACTCGATCGCGCGTGACGCGATCGGCAGCCAGGACCACATGAAGTACGTGCCCTACCTGTGCGGCCTGTTCTTCTTCATCCTGCTGAACAACGTCGCCGGATCGATCCCGTTGATCCAGTTCCCGACCTTCAGCCACATCGGCTGGGCCTACGTCGCCGCGGTCATGAGCTGGGTCATCTACAACGCGGTCGGCATCAAGAAGAAGGGCCTGTGGGGCTACTTCAAGCACCAGACCATGCCGGCCGGTGTGCCGATCTGGCTGATGCCGCTGATGATCCCGATCGAGTTCATCTCGAACATCCTGGTCCGGCCGATCTCGCTGAGCCTGCGGTTGTTCGCGAACATGTTCGCCGGCCACATCCTGCTCGGGGTGTTCGTGCTCGGCGGCGAGTACATGGTGTTCGAGTCCGGGAAGATCTTCCTCGGCGGCGTCGGCATCGTCACGTTCATCATGGCCCTCGCGATCGCCGGGCTGGAGCTGTTCGTGCAGTCCATCCAGGCCTACATCTTCGTGGTGCTGACCGCGCAGTACATCGGCAGCGCCATCGCCGACGAGCACTGATCCCCACGAAGCCGCAGTACCCCTAGACCCGTAGTAACGGAAATCCCGGATAGGCCCCTATCCGCACCCGAAAGGAAACACCGCAATGTCGAGCATCGCTCTCGCAATCAGCGGCAACATCGCCGTCCTCGGCTACGGCCTCGCCGCGATCGGCCCGGGCGTCGGCGTCGGTCTGATCTTCGCCGCGGTGATCAACGGCACCGCGCGTCAGCCGGAGGCCCAGAGCAAGCTGCAGTCGATCGCCTGGATCGGCTTCGGTGTCACCGAGGTTCTGGCCATCATCGGTATCGCGCTCGCGTTCGTCTTCAAGAACGGCTGACCCACTCCTTCTTTACTGACTGACAGGACTCAGATATGACGACGTTGGTGCTACCACTCGAGGCGGCTCCGAGCCCGCTGCTGCCGCACACCGCCGAGATCATCTTCGGTTTCGTCTTCCTGGTCCTGCTGGCCATCGCCTTCGCCAAGGTGGTCGTCCCGAGGTTCGAGAAGGCGTATGCCGATCGGACCGCGGCGATCGAAGGCGGGATGAACGAGGCCAAGCAGGCCCAGGCCGAGGCGAAGGCGGCTTTGGAGAAGTACAACGCGCAGCTGGCCGAGGCTCGGCAGGAAGCTGCGAAGATCCGTGAGGACGCCCGTGAGCAGGGTGCGGTGATCATCGCGGAGATGCGTGAGCAGGCGAACGCCGAGGCCGAGCGGATCGTCACGCACGCGCGGGCCCAGATCGACGCCGAGCGGGCGCAGGCGGTCACGTCGCTGCGCTCCGAGGTCGGCACGATGGCGACCACGCTGGCCGGCCGGATCGTCGGTGAGTCGCTCGAGGACGAGGCCCGGCAGCGCCGGACCGTCGAGCGCTTCCTGGCCGAGCTGGAAGAGTCGGAGTCCGCTCGTCAGGCTGTCGGAACGGACGGCTGATGCGCGGCGCGTCGAACGAGTCACTCGCCCGGGCCGAGCAGGCCCTGGCGGGTGTGACCCCGTTGGAGGGGCTGGGCGGCGAGCTGTTCTCGGTCGCCAAGCTGCTGGACGGCAGCGGCGCGCTCCGGCGTGCGTTGACCGACCCGGCGCGGCCGGCCGAGGCCAAGGTCGGGCTGGCCGGGCAGTTGTTCGGCGGCAAGATCTCCGGCCAGGCGCAGGAGATCCTGTCCGCCGCGGTGGCCGGTCGCTGGGTCAGCGGCCGGGACCTCGGTGACGCCCTGGACCAGCTCAGTGTCGAGGCCGAGGTGGGCTTCGCCGACACCCGGCGGAAGCTGGACGAGGTCGAGGACGAGCTGTTCCGGCTGGACCGGGTGGTCGCGGCCGAGCGCGTGCTGGCCGACAAGCTGGGCGACCGGGGGATCCCGGTCGAGCACCGCCAGGAACTGATCCGCGGGCTGCTGCAGGGCAAGGCCGACGCCACCACGGTGCGGCTGGCCGAGCGGGCCGTGGACGGCCGCGGCCGGAACTTCGCGGCCTCGATGCGCGCGTACCAGGTCGCCGCGGCGGCCCGGCGGAACGCCAGCATCGCGACCGTGCGGGTGGCGACCGACCTCTCCGAGGCGGAGCGCACCCGGCTCGCGGCAGCGCTCGGACGGCAGTACGGCCGGGACATCCAGCTGAACGTCATCGTCGACCCGAACGTGGTCGGCGGTGTCCGGGTGGACATCGGCGACGAAGTGATCGACGGAACCATCGCGGCCAGGCTCGACGACGCGCAACGGCGCATCGCGGGCTGAACGCCCCTTAACGACATACAGCGGCGCTAAGGGTCGGGAAAGCCTTTAGAGCCACAACAGGCCAGCAAGGGTCAAGGAAGCAGGAAACACAATGGCTGAGCTCACGATCAGGCCGGAGGAGATCCGGGACGCCCTGGATCGGTTCGTCACCGAGTACCAACCGGCCGAAACCGCCGCCGAGGAGGTCGGCACGGTTGTCGACGCGGGTGACGGTATCGCCCACGTCGAGGGCCTGCCCTCGGTGATGACCAACGAGCTGCTCGTTTTCGAGAACGGCACCGAGGGCATCGCGCTGAACCTCGACGTCCGCGACATCGGTGTCGTCATCCTCGGTGAGTACGACGGCATCGAAGAGGGCCAGCAGGTCCGCCGCACCGGCCGGATCCTGTCCGTCCCGGTCGGCGAGGGCTACCTCGGCCGCGTGGTCGACCCACTCGGCAAGCCGATCGACGGCCTCGGCGAGATCCAGGGCATCGAGGGCCAGCGGGCGCTCGAGATCCAGGCCGCCGGCGTGATGGACCGCCAGGAGGTCCGCGAGCCGCTGCAGACCGGTATCAAGGCCATCGACGGCATGATCCCGATCGGCCGTGGCCAGCGCGAGCTGATCATCGGCGACCGCAAGACCGGCAAGACCGCGATCGCGATCGACACGATCATCAACCAGAAGGCCAACTGGGAGTCCGGCGACCCGAAGAAGCAGGTTCGCTGCATCTACGTCGCGATCGGCCAGAAGGGCTCGACGATCGCCTCCGTCCGCGGTGCGCTCGAAGAGGCCGGCGCGATGGAGTACACGACCATCGTCGCGTCCCCGGCGTCCGACCCGGCCGGCTTCAAGTACGTCGCGCCCTACACCGGCTCGTCGATCGGTCAGCACTGGATGTACCAGGGCAAGCACGTGCTGATCGTGTTCGACGACCTGACCAAGCAGGCCGAGGCGTACCGCGCGATGTCGCTGCTGCTGCGCCGCCCGCCGGGCCGTGAGGCGTACCCGGGTGACGTCTTCTACCTGCACAGCCGGCTGCTCGAGCGTTGCGCGAAGCTGTCCGACGAGCTCGGCGCCGGTTCGATGACGGGTCTGCCGGTCATCGAGACCAAGGCGAACGACGTCTCGGCGTTCATCCCGACCAACGTCATCTCGATCACCGACGGGCAGATCTTCCTGCAGTCCGACCTGTTCAATGCGAACATCCGGCCGGCCATCGACGTCGGTATCTCGGTCTCCCGGGTCGGCACGGCCGCGCAGATCAAGGGCATGAAGAAGGTCGCCGGAACGCTGAAGCTGGACCTCGCGCAGTTCCGCGCGATGGAGGCGTTCGCGATGTTCGCGTCCGACCTGGACGCCACCTCGCGCCGGCAGCTGGACCGCGGTCAGCGGCTCGTGCAGCTGCTCCGTCAGCCGCAGTACTCGCCGTACCCGGTGGAGGACCAGATCGTCTCGATCTGGGCCGGTACCAACGGGCACTTCGACGACGTGCCGGTGGTCGACGTACTGCGCTTCGAGCGGGACTTCCTGGACTACCTGCGCCGGGAGAGCAAGGTGCTCTCCGCGATCCGCGAGTCCGGGCTGTTCGGCGACGACGAGGCACAGGCCGTGACCGACGGGCTGAAGTCCTTCAAGCCGACCTTCCAGACCTCCGAGGGCACGCTGCTCGGCACCGAGGCCCCGGCCGAGGCGATGGACGAGGCGGACGTCGACCAGGAGCAGATCGTCAAGCAGAAGCGGGGCTGATCCACAGTGCCAGCCAACCTGCGGGAGCTTCGCGATCGGAAGGCCTCGGTCACGACGATCAAGAAGCTCACCCGCGCGATGGAGCTCATCGCGGCGTCCCGGATCGTCAAGGCGCAGCAACGCGCCGCGGCGGCCGGTCCGTACGCGCGTGAGCTCACCCGTGCCGTGTCGGCGGTGGCGACGTTCTCGAACGTCGACCACCCGCTGACCACCGAGAAGGAGAACCCGCGGCGCGCTGCGGTGCTGCTGATCACCTCGGACCGCGGCCAGGCCGGTGCGTACTCGGCCAACGTGATCCGTGAGGGTGAGCGGCTGCAGCAGATGCTCCGCGAGGACGAGAAGGAGATCGTCCCGTTCGTGACCGGCCGGAAGGGCATCGCGTACTACGCCTTCCGCCAGCGTCAGGTCGCGCAGTCGTGGGGCGGCGAGTCCGACAACCCGAGCTTCGCCCGGGCCCGGGAGGTCGCCGACGCGCTGATCGAGGCGTTCCTGACCCCGACCGAGGAGGGCGGCGTGGACGAGATCCACATCGTCTTCACCCGGTTCGTGTCGATGCTCACCCAGCGAGCTGACGTCATCCGGCTGCTGCCGCTGGAGGTCGTCGAGGGCGAGCAGGCCCCGGCCGCGGACGACGTACTGCCGCTGTACGAGTTCGAGCCGTCCGCCGCGGACGTTCTCGACGGGCTGCTGCCGAAGTACGTCGCCAGCCGGATCCACTGGTGCATGCTGCAGGCCGCGGCCTCGGAGCTGGCCAACCGGCAGCGGGCGATGAAGTCCGCGACGGACAACGCGCAGGACCTGATCGAGAAGCTGACGCGGGACCTGAACCAGGCCCGCCAGGCGCAAATTACCCAGGAAATCAGCGAGATCGTCGGTGGCGCGAGTGCGCTCGCCGACGCGAACGCCGGGAGCGAGTGAGAGAGATGACTGCCACGGTTACCGAGAAGAACAACGAGGCGGGCGCCGCAGGCGTCGGTCGCGTCGCCCGGGTGATCGGCCCGGTCGTCGACGTCGAGTTCGCGGCCGACGCGATGCCCGACATCTACAACGCGCTCGAGGTGGACATCACCCTCGGCGACGCCACCCAGACGATCACCCTCGAGGTTGCGCTGCACGTCGGCGACAACATCGTCCGGGCGATCTCGATGAAGCCGACCGACGGCCTGGTCCGCGGTACCGAGGTGCGCGACACCGGTGCGGCGATCTCCGTCCCGGTCGGTGACGTCACCAAGGGCCGCGTGTGGTCCGTGACCGGCAAGTGCCTGAGCCAGGACGAGTCCGAGTTCGAGATCACCGAGCGCTGGCCGATCCACCGCAAGGCCCCGGCCTTCGACCAGCTCGAGTCCAAGACCGAGATGCTCGAGACCGGTATCAAGGTCCTCGACCTGCTCACGCCGTACGTGCAGGGTGGAAAGATCGGCCTGTTCGGCGGTGCGGGTGTCGGCAAGACCGTTCTGATCCAGGAGATGATCTACCGGATCGCCCACAACTTCGGTGGTACGTCGGTGTTCGCCGGCGTGGGTGAGCGGACCCGTGAGGGCAACGACCTCATCAACGAGATGGACGAGGCCGGCGTCTTCAAGGACACCGCACTGGTGTTCGGCCAGATGGACGAGCCGCCGGGCACCCGGCTGCGGGTGGCGCTGTCCGCGCTGACGATGGCGGAGTACTTCCGCGACGTCGCGCAGCAGGACGTGCTGCTGTTCATCGACAACATCTTCCGGTTCACGCAGGCCGGTTCCGAGGTCTCCACGCTGCTCGGCCGGATGCCGAGCGCGGTCGGTTACCAGCCGAACCTGGCCGACGAGATGGGCGTGCTGCAGGAGCGGATCACGTCGACCCGGGGCCACTCGATCACCTCGATGCAGGCGATCTACGTCCCGGCCGACGACTACACCGACCCGGCGCCGGCCACCACGTTCGCGCACCTGGACGCGACCACCGAGCTGTCGCGTGACATCGCGTCCCGCGGTCTGTACCCGGCCGTCGACCCGCTGACCTCGACGTCGCGGATCCTCGACCCGCAGTACATCGGCCAGGAGCACTACGACGTGGCCGTCCGGGTGAAGCAGATCCTGCAGAAGAACAAGGAGCTGCAGGACATCATCGCGATCCTCGGTGTGGACGAGCTCTCCGAAGAGGACAAGATCACCGTCGCGCGGGCGCGCCGGATCGAGCAGTTCCTCTCGCAGAACACGTACATGGCGGAGAAGTTCACCAACGTGCCGGGTTCCACGGTGCCGCTGAAGGACACCATCGAGTCCTTCAAGAAGATCACCGAGGGCGAGTGCGACCACATCGCCGAGCAGGCGTTCTTCAACGTCGGTTCGCTCGACGACGTCGAGCGCAAGTGGGCCGAGCTGCAGAAGGAAAACTGAGATGGCCGACGATTCTGCCAAGCACCTCGAGGTCGCGCTGGTCGCGGCCGAGCGGACCGTGTGGCAGGGCCAGGCCAAGATGGTGATCGCCCGGACCACGGACGGCGACGTCGGCATCCTGCCCGGCCATGCGCCGCTGCTGGGCCTGCTGCAGGGCGGCACCGTCCAGGTGCGGACCGTCGAGGACGAGTACTTCGTCGCGGCCGCGCCGGACGGGTTCATCTCGGTGGCGAACGACCGGGTCTCGATCCTGGCCGAGAACGCCGAGATGGGTCACGACATCGACCTCGAAGAGGCCCGCCGGGACCTCGAGCAGGCGCTCGCCGCCGGTCTCGACACCGACGCGGACACCGACGAGGTGCGACTCGCCGAGGCCAGGGTCCGGGCCGCCGAGCAGACGTCCTGACCCGACCTGCCATAATCAGCACAATCGAATACGGTCACTGACAGTACGGTTCTCCGGGGTGCCCGGGACAAGTACCCGAAACAGGCACCGGAAATGGGGTCGGCAAGGTATGAGGACAGTCCTCGATGTCGTCGGGGTCTGTCTGCTTGCCGCCGTACTGTTCATCGTGCTTGTCGCGTTCCGCCGTCGCTGGTTGTCCAGGGACGGCGGAACTTTTGATTGCAGCCTGCAGCTCGCCGAGAAGGACCACGGCCGCGGCTGGGCCCTCGGCCTGGCCCGCTACGTCGGCGACGACCTGCAGTGGTTCCGCGTCTTCAGCCTCGCCTGGTGGCCGAAGCTGGTCGTGAACCGCCGCCAGCTCGAGGGCGTGAGCACCCGCCGCCCGATGGGCAACGAGCCCCTGGTCACGTATGCCGGCCACGTCATCGTGGACGCGAAACTGAACGACAAGACCGTCCACTTCGCGATGACCGAGGAAGCCCTGACCGGCGTCCTCGCCTGGATGGAGTCCGCTCCGCCGAGCACCCAGACCTATCTGTGAAGGGCCTGGAGCAGCATCGGCAGTGAGGCGTGCAGTTCGCGCTGCCAGTAGGCCCAGGCGTGGGTGCCCGGGCCGTAGAAGTTCGTGGTCAGGTGCTTGGCGCCGACCTGTTCGAGCTGGGCGGCGAGGGCGTGGTTCTGGCGGTTGAAGTCGGCCTCGAGGGCGTCGGTCTTGCCGGGTGGGTCGAACGGGCCGGCGGTGCCGTCGCCGCAGGAGAGGTAGACCGGGAGCGGCTTGAGCCGGTGCGCCAGGTAGTATGGGTCGTGGGCCTGCCAGATGCCGCGTTGGGCGACCGGGTCGCCCCAGACGCGGAGCGGGTCGTTGCCCTGACCGGCGAAGAAGCCGAGGATCCGGTTGGTCGACTCGGCGTTGAGCAAGGGATGGGCGGAGCCGGAGTACGCCGCGACCGCGCGGAACATGCCGGGGTGCCGGGCGGCGTACAGGAGTGCTCCTTGGCCGCCCATCGACAGGCCGGCCACGACGCGGTCGGAGCTTGCGCCCCAGTTGTGCTCGAGCAGGTGGGTGAGTTCGACGGTGTGGAAGGTCTCCCAGGCGGGGTCGCCGCCGGCGCCGTAGTTCCACCAGTCGCTGTACCAGCCGTTCCAGCCGGCCTCGGGCATCACGACGAGGACGTTGCGGAGGCTGGGGATCTTCGCGATGTCGGTGCCGGACCAGGACGTGTAGTCGCCGCAGCAGCCGTGCAGCAGCCAGAACGTCGGCCAGTGCTGACTGCGGTCCGACGGGTTCCAGCCGTCGGGAGTGAGCAGGCGGACGTTCACTGTACGGCCGCCGAGTGCCTGGGAGCGGACGGTCAGGTCGGTGAGCCGGTCCGCGACCTGCTTGACCGCGACGACCTCAGCACCACGGGGCGCGGTCTGGATGGCGGCCGGCGGGGTCGCTTGGGCCGGGGCGAGCGGGACGAGTCCGATCAGCAGCGCTGCGGCGAGCCGGGCGAGTTTCGGCATGGGCGGACCTCCTGGGCGGGGAAGGTGGCTGATGGAGTTGTACCCCCGAAAATCGGTGGGTACTCCGCGGCACCTGTGTCAGGATCGCGGGCATGAAGAGTTTCTTCTTCCGACTGGGCTGAGGGCGCGCGTCCCGATCCCCCGCCTACTGCGGGGCGCTCGGGCGCGGGATCGGGACGCGCGCCCTCCCTCCGCTGGCCCTCTGTGTGGCGTTCTGCCCTTGGCCGGCGAGGCGGGAGTAGCCGGTTGGTTGCTCCCGGGTTCTTGCCGGGAGATTCTTCATGCGTTCTGCGCTCGTGCGCGTTGTTGCTGGTCTGGAATGGTTGGTGGCCGAGGAGGTCACCGCTGCGGGATGCCGGGTGGTCGAGGTGTCCAAACGGCAGGTGGTGGTCGACGGCCTGGTCGAGCCGCCGCGGGTGGCCGACGACGTGTTCGAGGTGTACGGCGTGGCGCCGGATCCCGGGCGCGCCAAGGCGGGCGTGGCGGCCGCGGTCCGTACGGCGGTCGGGTCGGTGCCGGGTGATCGTGGGGCGTTCGCGGTGTCGGCGTCGTTCGTCGGGGAGCGGAACTTCACCCGGTACGACGTGGAGGACCTCGTCGGCGAACGGCTGCGGCGGCTGACGGGCGGGCGGTACCACTCGCGCCGCGACGGCGCCGTACCGCCGGAAGAGCGCGCCGAGTGGCGGGTGGTGCTCGACGGGCAGACGCTGTGGGTGGCGCGCCGCCCGTACGCCGTACCCGTCCATCGGAGGCCGTGGCGCCGGCACACCGTCCCCGGAAGCCTGCACCCACCGGTCGCCGCCGCGATGGCCCAGCTGGCCGGCCTCGCACCCGGACACCGAGTACTGGACCCGTTCTGCGGCGCCGGCACGGTCCTGCTGGAAGCCCACCTGCTCGAACCCGCTGCCGACTACGTCGGCGTCGACCACCACCCAGCCGCAATCGCAGCCGCACAAGCGAATGCGAGGCAATTGGTTGGGACGTCCATCAGTTGGCGGGTGGGGGATGCGCGGCGGGTCGGAGGTGCCTTCGACCGGATCGTGAGTAATCCGCCGTGGGGTGTGCGGGTGGATGCGGTGAACGTGTCCGCGGGGATGCGGCGGTGGCGGAAGGTCTTACGGCCGGGCGGGGTGGTGGTGGCGTTGCTGCTGGGGGAGCAGATGCCGCGCGGTTGGCGGGTGCTGGGGCGGTACGAACTCGCGGTGGCGGGCAAGCATCCGGTGATTGTGGTGCTGGACTATTGACATGCGCACTGAACGTTCGTAGGTTCCTGCGCATACGTAAGAGCACCGCCCAAACCGCTCATATTCGAGTGCTCATACGTATGAACGTGCAGCCGCTCTAGTTCTGGGGTGAGGAATATGCGCAGTCGGTGGCGGGTGTTGCTGGTGGTCGGCGCGGTACTGGTCGCGGGGTGCTCAGGCCCCGCGACCGGGCCGGCGGCCACCGGGTCGGCAGGTGCCTCGAGCATCGTGTACGCGAAGACCGACGGTGGTACGACGTTCGTCCGCAACTACAACGTGATGGGTCCGGCGACCGACAAGGCGCCGAACGCGGAGCTGGTCTACGAGCCGCTGATGCGGGTCGACTACGGCGACGGCGGGGCGGTGAAGCCGTGGCTCGCGCAGAGCTGGGCGTTCTCCGACCAGGGCAAGACGCTGACGATCAAGCTGCGCACCGACGTGAAGTGGTCGGACGGCCAGAAGTTCACCGCCGACGACGCGGTCTACTCGCTCGGTCTGCCGATCGAGAAGAAGGACTTCAGTATCGCGGGTGTCACCTACAAGTCGGTGACGAAGCTCGACGACAGCTCGGTCAAGGTGACGTTCGCGGAGCCGTCGTTCCAGACGCTCAACCAGTTCGCGAACATCCTGCTGCCGATGGTCCCGAAGCACATCTGGTCGACCCAGAACCTCAACACCTGGACGAACCCGGACCCGGTCGGCACCGGCCCGTTCACGGTCAAGGAGTTCAAGCCGCAGCAGATCACGCTGGGCGCGCGCTCCGACTACTGGGGCGGCAAGTTGCCGATGGCGACGTTCAAGATCGTCCCGACCGCCGGTGAGGCGCTCAAGGCGCAGTTGCTCCGCGGCGAGATCGACTGGGCGTCGGCCGGCTGGGCGAACGGCGAGAAGGAGTACGTCGCCAAGGACCCGGACAAGAACCTGTACCAGCTGTACTCCAACGGCGGCGCGATGTCCGTGCTGTTCAACACCGGCAAGGCCCCCTTCGACGACGTGCACGTACGGCGGGCCCTGGCGCTGACCGTGGACCGTACCGCCGTCGTCACCACGCTGCAGCGTCCGGGCACCGAGGCCGGCCCGACGGGGCTGTCCGACCAGTTGTTCGCCGACTGGCTCGACCCGGCGTACAAAGGCCAGGTCCAGAAGGTCGACGCGGACGCGGCCAAGGCCGAGCTGGCCAAGGGCGGCTGGACGATCGACAACGGCGCGCTGGTCAAGGACGGCAAGCGGTACCAGCCGAGCATCCTGTTCAACGCCGACTGGGGCTGGGGGAGCTACGCCGACATCCTGATCAACACCTGGAAGCGGACCCTCGGCCTGACCGTGAAGAGCGCCGGCCAGCCGAGCGCCGGGTACTACGACAAGCAGAACCTCGGCCAGTTCGACATCGCGGCCTCGTCCACCGGCGGCGCCAGCGTGTACGGCGTCTACCGCTTCCTGAGCAGCCAGTACCTGACGCCGATCGGCAAGTCGGCCACCCTCGACCAGGGCCGCTGGAACGACCCGGAGACCGACAAGATCATCAAGTCGATGGAGCGCACCGACAACGTCGACGAGCTGAAGACGCTCGGCAAGCAGCTGCAGAAGATCGTCGTCGACGAGGTGCCGTTCAGCCCGATCTACAACAACTTCTACTTCATCGACATCAACGCGACCCGGTGGACCGGCTGGCCGACGCCGGAGAAGTTCGACGCGATCCCGTTCGCCGGGATGGGACCGGACACGATCACGACGCTGCTGAACCTGCGCCCGCGGGGGAACTGACGATGCGGTGGGCGTTTTTGGCCCGGCGGCTGGGTTTCTACCTGGCCGCCGCGGCCGCCGCCGTCGGCCTGAACTTCCTGCTGCCGCGGCTGATGCCGGGCGACCCGTCGTCGGCGATCGTCGAGGAGCTCGAGCGGGTCAGCGGCCAGCAGGTACCGGCCGAGACGCTGCTGTCGATCCGCGCGATCTTCGGCAACCCGGACCAGGGCCTCGGCCACCAGTTCGTCGAGTACCTCGGCCAGCTGGCGCACGGCGACCTCGGCGTCTCGGTGGTGAACTTCCCGGTCCCGGTCGCCGACCTGGTCTGGCAGGCGCTGCCGTGGACGCTGCTGCTGGTCGGCACCACGACGATCACGGCGTTCGCGATCGGCACCCTGCTCGGGGTGGTCGCGGGCTGGAAGGCCGGCAGCCGGTTCGACGCGATCCTGACGCCGTTCACCACGTTCCTGTCCAGCGTCCCGTACTTCTGGGTCGCGCTGCTCGCGCTCTGGGCGTTCGGTTTCGTGCTCGGCTGGACGCCGATGTCCGGCGGCTACGACCCCGATCTCCCGCAGGGGTTCAGCCTGGCGTACGTCGCCAGCGTGCTGCACCACGGGATCTTGCCGGCGGCAACGATCGTGTTCTCGGCGTTCGGCGGCTGGCTGCTCGGGATGCGGAACATGACCGTCACCACGGTCCGCGAGGACTACGTCCTGCTGGCCCAGGCGAAGGGCCTGTCGC
The DNA here is from genome assembly GCF_054189145.1 of Kribbella sp. WER1. Taxonomy (NCBI): domain Bacteria; kingdom Bacillati; phylum Actinomycetota; class Actinomycetes; order Propionibacteriales; family Kribbellaceae; genus Kribbella; species Kribbella sp. WER1. Next base: position 7,071,271 of record NZ_CM135186.1, read on the forward strand.
CGCGCCGGGTGATGCTCCGGTACGCCGCCCGGAACGCGATGCTGCCGAGCTTCACCGGGTTCGCGATGGCGCTCGGGCACGTGGTCGGCGGTGCGCTGCTGACCGAGATCGTGTTCAGCTATCCCGGGATCGGCTACCTGTTGTACGAGGCGCTGCAGAAGCGCGACTACCCGATGATGCAGGGCGTGTTCCTGCTGATCACACTCGCGGTCCTGCTGGCGAACCTGGTCGCGGACCTGGCCTACGTACTGCTCGATCCGCGGATCCGGGCGAGGGGATGACCATGTTCAGGAGCTGGAAGGTCCGCTTCGGGCTCGCCGTCCTCGGCTTCTTCGTACTGCTCGCGATCCTCGGCCCGTTGCTGCCGCTGGATCCGCGGGCGAACGACTTCGGCGCGATCTCGCAGCCGCCGAGCGGGCGGCACCTGTTCGGTACGACGCAGTTCGGGCAGGACGTGCTCGCGCAGACCGTCGCGGGTGCCCGCGGGTCGATGCTGGTCGGCCTGCTGGCGGCGGTGATCGGCACGCTGATCGCGGTCCTGGTCGGCGTCCCGGCCGGGTACTTCGGCGGCGCGGTCGACAACGGCCTGAACTTCCTCACGAACCTGTTCATCGTGATGCCGGTGCTGCCGCTGATCCTGATCGTCGCCGGGTACGTGCAGGGCACCGGGCCGTGGGTGATCGCGCTGATCATCGGCCTGTTCGGCTGGTCGGGCGGCGCCCGGACGCTCCGCGCGCAGTCGCTGAGCCTGAGCAGCCGGGACTTCGTACTGGCGATGCGGATGGTCGGCGAGCCGCACCGGCGGCTGATCTTCTTCGAGGTCCTGCCGCACCTGACCGGCTGGATCTCGGCGATGTTCCTGCACGGGGTGATCGGCGGCGTGATGGCCGAGGCCGGGCTGGCGTTTCTCGGGATCACCGACTCCGGTTCGATCAGCTGGGGCACGATGATCCAGTCCGCCCAGCAGCAGAGCGCCGTACTGCGCGGGTTCTGGTGGTGGTTCGTACCGCCCGGGCTGTGCATCGCGCTGATCGGGACCGCGGCGACGATGGTGAACTTCGGCGTCGACGAGGTCTCCAACCCGAAGCTGCGGATGGCCCGCCGCTCGGTCGTGGTCCGGACCCGGAAGGTGGCCGAGGCATGAGTGTGCTCACGGTGGACGGGCTGACCGTCGACTACCTGACCGGGGACAAGCCGGTGCGGGCGTGCGACGACGTGTCGTTCGAGCTGCACCGCGGCGAGATCCTCGGCGTGGCGGGGGAGTCGGGGTCGGGCAAGTCGACGCTGATCACCGCGCTGACCCGGCTGCAGCGCCCGCCCGCGGTGACCACGGCCGGCCGGATCGAGTTCCACGGCACCGACCTGGTCGGGCTGCGCCCGGACGAGCTCCGCAAACTGCGCTGGACCTCGCTCGCGATCGTCCTGCAGAGCGCGATGGACGCCCTCAACCCGGTGATGCGGGTCGGCGCCCAGTTCGTCGACGTACTGCGGGCGCACGACAAGAGCCTGAGCCGTACGGACGCCTGGGCGCGGGCTGCCGAACTGCTCGGCATGGTCGGCATCTCCGCCGACCGGGTCCGCGCGTACCCGCACGAACTGTCCGGCGGCATGCGCCAACGGGCCAGCATCGCGCTCGCGCTGGCCTGCGGCCCCGAGCTGGTCGTGATGGACGAGCCGACGACGGCCGTCGACGTGGTGATGCAACGCCAGATCCTCGCCCAGGTACTGCGCCTCCGCCGCGAGCTGGGGTTCGCGGTCGTCTTCGTGACCCACGACCTGTCGCTGCTGCTGGAGCTCGCCGACCGGATCGCGATCATGTACGGCGGCCGGATCGTCGAGATCGGCACCGCCGAGTCGCTGTACGCCAAACCCCGGCACCCGTACACCCGCGGCCTGCGCGACTCGTTCCCGCCGCTGCGCTCCGAACTCCGCAAACTCACCGGCATCCCCGGCAGCCCCCCGGATCTCCGAACCCCACCACCGGGCTGCGCGTTCCACCCCCGCTGCCCGGACCGCTTCGACGGTTGCGACCGGCAACGACCAGAACTCCTCACGATCGAGAACCACGCCGTCGCCTGCCGGCTCTACCCCTCGGGAGATGATCAGGTATGAGCCAACCGGTACTCGAGGCCAGTGGGGTCTCCAAGCATTTTCAGGCCGGGCGTGCGACGGTGCGGGCGGTGGAGGACGCGACGTTGGCGTTGCTGCCCGGTCGGATCGTTGCGCTGGTGGGGGAGAGCGGGAGCGGGAAGACGACGCTCGCGCGGTTGCTGGCGCGGTTCTATCCGCCGACCGCGGGGGAGATCCGGCTGCACGGGGAGCCGGTGAAGGGCAGCCCGCGCGCGTACTACCGCGACGTACAGCTGATCTTCCAGGATCCGTTCGGGTCGCTGAATCCGTTGCACCGGGTGCGGTACAACCTGGAGCGGGCGGTGAAGCTGCATCACGACGTCCGGTCCAGGGACGAGGTGGAGCGGCGGGTGCTGGAACTGCTGGAGCGGGTGAGCCTGACCCCGGTGGAGCAGTTCGTCGACAAGTTCCCGCACGAACTGTCCGGCGGGCAGCGGCAGCGGGTGGTGATCGCGCGGGCGCTGGCGGTCGAGCCGAAGGTACTGCTCGGTGACGAGCCGATCTCGATGCTGGACGTGTCGATCCGGCTGGAGATGCTGAACCTGCTGGACCGGCTGCGCACCGAGGACGGCCTGGCGCTGCTGTACATCACCCACGACATCGCCAGCGCGCGGTACCTGTGCGACGACATCGTCGTGATGTACGCCGGCCGGATGGTCGAGGGCGGCCCGAAGGAAGCGGTGATCGCCGACCCGCTGCACCCGTACACGCAACTGCTGATCGACTCGTCGCCGGACCCGGAGCGCGATCGCACCGACAGAGCAGCGCTGTTCGACGCCGAGGACCTGGGTGAGCCGCCGAGCCTGATCGACCCGCCGGCGGGCTGCCGGTTCCACCCGCGCTGCCCGGTGGCGATGGACATCTGCCGGACCGACGTACCGCCGCGGACCGAACTGCCCGACGGCCGCTGGACCCATTGCTGGCTGCAGGAGAAGAAATGAAGGCACCACGACAGTCCGACGTCGCCCGGCTCGCGGGCGTCTCCCAGTCCGCTGTCTCCCGGGTGGTGAGCGGGGACGTGGACAGGATCCCGGTCGAGACCCGGGACCGGATCCTGGCCGCGGTCAAGGAGCTCGGATACGTCCCGAACGCCGCCGCCCGGAACCTGCGAAACAAGCGCAACCGGCTGCTCGGCGTCCATACCTTCGAGGCCGTGTTCCCGCACGCCCGGGAGGACTTCTACTTCGACTTCCTGCTCGGGATCGAGGAGCGCGCCGAGGAGATCGGGTACGACCTGGTGCTGTTCACGTCGACCGGGACCAGCGACGGCCGGCGGCGGATCTACCGGGACGGCACCAACCGGCTGAACCTTGCCGACGGCACCGTCCTGCTCGGTGCCGCGACCGACCGCGAGGAGCTCGCCCGGCTGTGGCACGACGGGTACCTGTTCGTGCACATCGGCCGCCGCGAGGTGCCCGGCGCGGACATCCCGTGCATCGTCCCGGACTACGTGTCGGCCGCCGACCGGCTGGTGACGTCGCTCGCCGACCGCGGCCATCGGAACTTCGCGTACCTGCGCGAGGGCATCGAGCAGGAGGCGTACGTCGACCGCCGCCAGGGGTACCGGACCGCGGTCGAGCGGCTCGGGCTGCACGACCGGTCGCCCGGCTTCCGCGGCGAACCCGGGCTGACCGAGGCGTGGCTGAACGAACTGGCGGCCGGCCCGGAGACCGCGGTGGTTGCCGAGGGCATCCGGTTGGCCGAGGAGCTCCGCGCCGGACTGGCCGCGCGCGGGCGGCGGATCCCGGACGACCTGTCGGTGGCGGTGCTGGAGGGATCGGGCGACGAGCCCGGGCACCGCTGGGACTGCCTGGTGATCCCGCGCAAGGAGATCGGCCGGATCGCGATCGACGCGCTGGTGGCGCGGGTCGAGGACCCGGACGCGGAACCGGTCAGCCAACTGGTGGCCTGTGACCTGGTGGCCGGCGAAACCGTCGCCGCGCCACGACCTATGGAGGGATGAACGGGTGGAACTCGAGACTGAAGTCCTGGTTGCCGGCGGCGGACTGGGCGGGGTCGCCGCGGCGTTGACCGCGGTACGCCTCGGCCGCCGCGTCGTCCTGACCGAGCCCACCGACTGGCTGGGCGGGCAGCTGACCAGCCAGCTCGTCCCGCCGGACGAGCACCCGTGGATCGAGCAGTACGCCGCCAGCGGGTACGCCGAGCTGCGCAACCGGATCCGCGAGTACTACCGGCGCAACTACCCGCTGACACCCGAGGCGGCCGCGAATCCGCTGCTCGACCCGGGCCTCGGCGTCGTGAGCCGGTTCTGCCACGAACCGCGCGTCGCCGCCGCGGTCCTGGAGGAGATGCTCGCGCCGTGGCGGGCGGCCGGCAAGCTGGTCGTGCTGATGGAGCACGAGCCGGTCGCGGCCGCGACGAACGGCGACGAGATCGAGGCGGTGACGTTCCGCGGCGCGGGGCGGGAGCTCACGGTCACGGCGACGTACGTCGTGGACGCCACCGAGCTCGGGGATCTGCTCGAGCTCGCGGGAGTCGAGCACGTGATCGGCGCCGAGGGCCGAGACGAGACCGGCGAGCTGCACGCGCCGGAGGTGGCGAATCCCCTGGACCAGCAGGCGTTCTCGTGGTGTTTCGCGCTGGAGCACCGGCCGGGGGAGGACCACACGATCGACCGCCCGGCCGGGTACGAGCACTGGCGGGACACGGTCGCGCCGTTCTGGCCCGGATCGCAGCTGTCCTGGACGGACGTCGTACCGGTGACGCTGGAGCAGCGGGAGTGGAAGCTGCTGGACGCGAACCCGGAGTACCGGGCCCCGTTCTCGCTGTTCCGGTACCGGCAGATCCTTGCCAGTAGCAACTTTGTCGACAAGGCGATCCCGGACGTCACGGTGGTGAACTGGCCGCAGCTCGACTACTGGGAGAAGCCGCTGCTGCCGGATCCCGCGGACGCGCTGGCGGCCAGCCGTGACCTCTCGCTCTCGTTCCTGTACTGGATGCAGACCGAGGGCGGGTACCCCGGGCTGCGCCTGCGTCCCGACGTCACCGGTACCGCGGACGGCCTCGCGAAGGCGCCGTACATCCGGGAGTCCCGCCGGATCCGGTCCGAGTTCACCGTGCTGGAGCAGCACGTCGGCGTCGAGGCACGGCCGGACGGCGCGGGCAGTGAGGTGTTCGCGGACACGGTCGGCCTCGGCCGGTACCGGATCGACCTGCACCCGAGCACGGCCGGGCGGACGTACGTCGACATCGAGGCGTACCCGTTCCAGATCCCGCTCGGCGCGCTGATCCCGGTCCGGGTCGACAACCTGCTGCCGGCCAACAAGAACATCGGGACGACGCACATCACCAACGGTTGCTACCGCCTGCACCCGGTCGAATGGAGTATCGGCGAGGCGGTTGGCGCACTGGCCGGGTTCTGCCTGGCCGAAGGCCTGTCACCACGCAAGGTCCGTAACGATCCCACCCACCTGGCCGACTACCAACGCCTGCTGGCGGACACCCTCGAGATCCCGCTGGCCTGGCCGGAAGAGATCCGCACCCACCGTGACTGAAGGGATGTAGCCCGTGTTCCGAAAGTCTTTGGCCGCCCTGTGTACCGCCCTCCTGCTCTCCGCCGGCTCCTTGGTGAGCGCGACGGCGAGCACCACCGCCCTCCCCGCTCTGCACACCGAAGGCAATCGCATCAAGAACAGTGCCGGCACCGCCGTCACGCTCCAAGGCGTCTCTGTCATCGCTCCCGAACAGAACGCGGTCTGCACCGACTGCAACAACAAGCCGATCAACGACCTGATCGACATGACCGTGTCGAACGGCTGGCACTCCAAGGTGCTGCGCCTGCTGGTCACCGAGGCGATCGGCAAGGACCTGAACGCGTACGACGCGACGTACATCAAGCCGTACGTCGACCACGCCGTCGCCAAGGGTCTGTACGTGATCATCGACCTGCACCTGGTCCGGAACTACGGCGACGCGGCCGGCGCCGTCCCGCAGTCGGACGTGAAGGGTTTCTGGGACTTCATCGCGCCGCGGTACGCGAACAACCCGAACGTACTGTTCGAGGTGTTCAACGAGCCGATCGCGCCGGACAGCTGGGCCACCTGGAAGTCGTACATCCAGCCGGTGGTGGACTCGATCCGCTCGGTCGCGTCGAACGTGATCCTGATGGGCAGCCCGTCCTGGAGCACCCGGCTGAACGGCGCGCTGACCGACCCGATTACCGGCGGCAACATCGCCTACGTCTACCACCTGTACCCGAACATGGGGCCCGCGACCGTAGCGAACCTGGATCCCAAGTTCGGTACGGCGTCCGCGACGCTGCCCGTCGTACTGACCGAGTTCGGGTGGGACCCGTCCCCGACGGCGAACGACGTCACCGCCGGGAGTACGTCCGGCTGGGGCCTGCCGCTGCGGCAGTACCTGGACGCCCGGCCGCAGATCGGCTGGATCGGCTGGATCTTCGACAACTTCTGGCAGCCTGTCATGTTCGACAAGAACTGGAACCTGCTGACCGGTGAGTACGAGGGTGGTTTCGTCCGGGACTGGTTGGCCGGTGCGCCCGCGACCTCGCCCTGCAGTGACCATCTCGCCCGCGGTGCGACGGCCACCGCGTCCTCGACGTACACCGCGGACTCGGGGCCGGAGAAGGCCGTCGACGGGTCCTGCCTGGACAGCAGCCGGTGGATGTCCGCGGTCGGCGACACCACGCCGACGCTCACGCTGAACCTCGGCGCGTACAAGACCGTCAAGCGGGTCGATGTCTACAGCGGGTACCAGTACCCGAGGGTCGCGACCGGGACCGTCCTGGTGGCGTTCAAGGTCGAGGGGCACACCGCGTCCGGGTGGGTGCAGCTCGGCAGCATCACCGGGAACACCAGGTCGCTGGTCTCGGTGGCCGGTCCGTCCGGGACAATTGACCAGCTACGCCTGACCGTGACCGACCCGTCGAACACCACCCCGGACATCGCCCGCGTGTACGAGGTGGCCGCCCACTGACCCACTGAGGAGGACCGCTGACATCCCGACCAGGCCGGATCGTCGCCGCGCTGCTCGCCGGTGCGCTGGTCTTCCCGCTGGTGCCGGCGGTCACCGCACGGCCGGTGAAACTGCAGGTCCTGTCCAGCCGTGCGGACATGGTGACCGGCGGTGACGCTCTCGTCCACGTGGACGTGTCCGAGGCGGATCGGGACGACCTCCGGGTGACTCTGAACGACAAGGACGTGTCGTCGGCGTTCAGCGCCGACGACACGGGCCTTACCGGTCTGGTCGACGGGATCCGGCTCGGCAAGAACGTCCTGCGGGCCGAGGCGGGCGGCCGCCGGGCGACGCTGGAAGTACGGGACTTCCCGCGCCAGGGGCCGGTGTTCTCCGGGGCGCAGGAGCAGCCGTACGTCTGCGAGACCGCGAACGCCACGGTCCCGGTGATCGGCGGCACCCTCGGCGTACCGCTGGACGACGACTGCACGGTCGCGCCGCGGGTCGACTACTTCTACCGGACGCGCGCCGGGAAGTACGCGAAATGGCCGGCCGGTGCCACCCGGTACCCGGCGGACCTGGCCGACACCGACGCCGGCGACCCGTTCATCGTCCGGATGGAGACCTCGAGCGCGGACCGGGCGATCGTCCGGACCACGATGCTGCACGACCCGCTGGACGAGGGCGCGCCGACGCCGACGCGGCGGTCGCGGAGCTGGAACGGGCGGGCGATCTTCACCCTCGGCGGCGGCTGCGCCGGCGGGTGGTACCGGTCCGGGCGGACCACCGGCGGGGTGACCGACCCGTACCTGCTCGGGCAGGGGTACGCGTTGATGTCGTCCTCGCTGAACGTGTTCGCGCAGAACTGCAACGACCTGACCGCGGCCGAGGCGGCGATGACGACGAAGGAGTCGTTCGTCGAGCACTACGGCCGGCCGGACTTCACGATCGGGTTCGGGTGTTCCGGCGGGTCGTACCAGGCGCATCAGATCACCGACAACTACCCGGGCATCTTCGACGGGATCATCGTCGGCTGTTCGTTCCCGGACGTCGGGTTCGCGACGATCCCGTTCATCACGGACGCGTGGCTGCTGACGGCGTACTTCGCGCGCTCCGGGCTGGCGTGGACGCAGGACCAGCAGCGGAAGGTCGCCGGCTTCCGGAACTACAAGACGCTCGCGAGTATGGCGCTCAGCGCCCGCCGGATCGACCCGCGGCGGAACTGCGGGAGCGTCCCGGTCGGGCTGCGGTACGAACCGCTGCGGAACCCGCGCGGCGTGCGCTGCGACGTGTACGACCACACGGTGAACGTGTACGGGAAGGACCCGCTGACCGGGTTCGCGCGGCGTCCGCTGGACAACGTCGGCGTGCAGTACGGGCTGAAGGTGCTGAAGTCCGGGACGATCACGCCCGCCCAGTTCCTCGACCTGAACCGGCGGATCGGCGGCTTCGACGCGGACGCCAACCTGGTCCCGGAGCGGACCGAGGCAGACCCGGAGGCGCTGCGGGCGGCGTACCGGACCGGGCGGCTGACGAACGGCGGCGGCGGGCTGCGGGACGTGCCGATCATCGACTACCGCGCGTACGCCGACAACCAGCCGTGGGGCGACATCCACCTGCGCTACCACACGTTCTCGATGCGCGCCCGGCTGGAGAAGGCGAACGGTACGTCGGCCAACCAGGTGAGCCTGCTCGAGGACGCGCGGTACGGGCTGTTCTCGACCGGCAGCCCGCTGCTGCGGCACGCGGTCCAGGAGATGGACCAGTGGCTGACCCAGCTGACCGCGGACGGTACGTCGCGGCCGCGGATCGACAAGATCGTCGCGGCCCGGCCGTCCCGGCTCGTCGAGGGGTGCCAAGGTCCGCGCGGGTTCATCGCGCAGCCGCTCGACCGGGACCCGGCGTCGCGGTGCGAGCAGCTGTACCCGTCGGCGTCGTTCCCGCGGGAGGTGGCCGGGTCCGGAGTGGCTGCTGACGTGATCAAGTGCCAGCTGGTGCCGCCGGTGCGGTCGGAGTACCCGAAGTTCACCGACGCGCAGTGGGCGGAGCTGCAGTCGATCTTCCCCGACGGCGTGTGCGACTGGTCGAAGCCGGGCGTCGACCAGACGCCGCCGGACGGCACCTGGCTCAGTTTCCCAAGCTGAACCGGAAGCTGTGCGGCCGCGCCTGCAGGTCGTGCGGCGGGAGGATCGGCGCGCCGCTGGTGGGGCTGCCGAGTCCGTGCTGCAGGGCGTCGAGGGTGATCCAGACGGTGTCGGACGGGTCGAGGTCGGCCGGGTGGTCGGCGGCGGCCAGGCCGGCGATCGTCCAGCGCCGTACGGTCAGCGCCAGCCCGCCGGTGATCCGCAGCCGTCCCGCGGAGCCGGACAGCTCCGCCCACCGGACGTTGCCTCGGGCACCGTTCTCCTGCGGGTACAGGTACGGCACCTGGAGCTCGTCGATCGTCGCCGTGTAGCGCCCGACGCGCGCGGCCGCCTGCGAGTCCGGATACGCCTGCCCCGGCCCTTTCCCGAACCAGGTCATCCCATGCAGCCCACCCGGTACGCCGAACGTCACCCCCAACCGCGCCCACGGCACCGTCCACTCACCCAACGGCTCCACGTCGACCTCCGCCGAGACGCTGCTCCCGTCGCTCGTCCACCGATAAGTCGTCAGCACCCGAGCATCTGTCGCGGCCGCACCCACCATCGTCACCACGGTCAGTACGTCGTCCTGTTGCTCGACGGACACGGTCCGATACCGCAACCGATCCAGCCCGGCTTTGGCCCACCGCGCCTTCCGATCCAGCGTCGACGCATCCCACGTCCGCGCATCATGCTGAGTAGGCGCCCGCCACAACTCCAACGGAACATGCGTCACCGCCCACCCACGCAGACGAATCAACCGCCCACTCTGCACATCAAACACCCCAGGCCCAAGCACCAACCCATCAGCCGGTCTCACCACCCGACTGCCACCGCCGGCTCCCGCCGGCTGGCCCGCGAGCCGGCGGGCCGGGCGGCTCACCCCGCCGCCGGCCGGCGGCTCCTCCTCGACCGGGCTGGGGAGCTGGGCCTGCGCGAAGGCGACTTCGTGACCAGCAGGAGCCCACGGCGCATCAGCTGCTAGCACAGCACGCACCGTCAACCACCGCTCGCCTCCACCCTCCACCTCGTGGAGGGTGGTAGACCCACCCGAGGCGAGCGTGGGGGTGGGGAGGGCGGTGGATCCACCGGAGGTGAGTGTGGGGGTGGGGAGGGTGGTGGATCCACCGGAGGTGAGTGTGGGGAGGGGGAGGGTGGTGGAGGAGCCTGGGGTGAGGGTGGGGAAGGTTAGCGTGCCGTGGGCAACTGCTTCGCCTTCGTCGGCGACTTCCCACAGGAGAGTCAGGTGGGAGGTGTCGCGGACGTCGTACCTGTTGGTGATGGTGAGGGTGTCGTCCGCGATCGACAACCGGACCGGTTCGTAGGCTTTGTGGACCTCCGCGAGGACCGGCTGGGGTGTGAGGTCGGGGAAGACGAGGCCGTCCAGGACGTACGTCCCGTCGTGCAGTTCTTCGCCGAAGTCTCCTCCGTAGCCGTACGAGCCGTCACCCCGCAGGATGCCGTGCTCCATCCACTCCCACAGGAACCCGCCCTGGCACCGCTCGTACCGATCGAACAGCTCCTCGTACTCCGGCAACCCACCCGGCCCGTTGCCTCCGGCATGCGAATACTCACACAGCACGAACGGCATCGCCCGCCGCCGCGCATCCAGCGTGGGATCGGCCAACGGCTTCTCGGCGCGCTTCCCGATAGCCTCCACCTCGGCGTGCGACGCATACATCCGGCTGTACACATCCACATCCGCACAAGTCACATCACCTTCGTAGTGCAACGGCCGCGACGGATCCCGCTCCCGCGTCCACGCGGCCATAGCGCTCAGGTTCGACCCGACTCCGGCCTCGTTGCCGAGCGACCACATGATCACCGACGGATGGTTCTTGTCCCGCTCCACCGTCCGCCGCATCCGATCCAGCGACGCATCCAGGAACCGCGGATCATCAGCCGGATTGCCGCGCCAGTCGATCAGCATGAACCCGTGCGTCTCGTAGTCGCACTCGTCCATCACCCAGAACCCGAGCTCGTCGCACAGCTCCAGCAGCCGCGTGTCCGGCGGGTAGTGACTGGTCCGGATCGCGTTGATGTTGTGCCGCTTCATCACCAGCAGCTCGGCCCGCACCCGTTCCTCGGGTACGGCGCGCCCGAACACCGGATCGTGTTCGTGCCGGTTCACCCCGCGGAACACGATCCGCCGCCCGTTGACCCGCAGTACGCCGTTCACGATCTCCACGGTGCGGAACCCGATCCGCAACGACACCTGCTGATCCGCCAGCTCGACGACCGCGTCGTACAACCGCGGCTCCTCCGCCGACCACGGCTCGACGCCCGGGATCGTCACGGTCTCGCCACCCGGCACGACCACGTCCAGCGACGGGATCCGCACCACCGCGCCCGGCTCCGTCTCGACCCGCAGTATGCCGTTCCCGTCCGCGTAGTCGGCGTGTACGAACACGTCCACCGGCCGCGCGACCAGCGTGACGTCCCGGAAGATCCCCGGCAGCCACCACATGTCCTGGTCCTCCAGGTACGACCCGGATGACCACTGGTGCACCCGGACCGCGAGCACGTTCGGCCCAGCCCGCAGTACGTCGTCCACCGCGAACTCGGCTGGCAGCCGCGACCCGCGGGTCACGCCGAGCTCGACCCCGTTCAGCCACACCCGCGCACACGAGTCGACCCCGTCGAACCGCAGCACGGTCGGCCCGCTCCAGTCCGGCGGCAGGTCGAAGACGAGGCGATGGTCCCCGGTCGGGTTCTCGTCCGGCACGTACGGCGGATCCACCGGGAACGGGTACTTCTGGTTCGTGTACTCCGGGATCCCGTGCCCGTGCATCGGCCACGACGACGGCACCGGCAGCCAGTCCCAGTCGGCGTCGTCGAAGTCCACCGCTTCGAAGCCGGTGTCCGGCACCGACGGCGACCACCGGAACCGCCACTGCCCGTTGAGGCTCAGCCGCGGCGCATCCGACCGAACGGCGACCCGCGCCGGCAGCACGCCGTACCCGGGGCCGGGGTCTTCCCAGTAGTTCACGCGTCCTCCCGGATCCACACGGTCATCGGGCCGACCTCGCGATTCGCCCACGCGTAGTACGGAATCGCGGTCAGCGTGCCGTCGCGGCCCGGTACGTCGACGGTCGTCACGCCGCCGAGCAGCCCGGGCTCCTCCCGTTCGACCAGCGGACCCGGCACCACGGCCGTCGAGTCGAGCACCACGGAGGCGTCCTGCTGTTCGAAGCAGTACACCAACGGCCCGCGTTCGATCGCGATGCACCCGCGGACCGAGTCGATCCGCTCGTCCGGCGTCGTCCGCCGGGCAACCACCGGCAGCTCCAGCACGACCTCGTCGCCCGCCGACCACCGGCGCCGGAGCGGTCCTTCGGCCGGCCGCCCGTTGACCGTGAGCCGATGGCTGTCGGCCCAGGCGGGGATCCGTAACCCCAGCGTCCAGGGCGCATCCGGCGTCGCGGTGATCCGCACGCGGACGGTCCCGTGCCACGGATACTGGGTTTCGATCTCGAACCCGATCGGCCCGACCCGCACGACCGCGGGCGCGTACAGCTGTATCTGTACGCCGTCGTCGTCGCACGTCGCGACCAGCTGATCCAGCGACGACAGCGTCCGCATCACGTTCGGCGGGCAGCACGCGGTCCCGAACCACGGCTGCCGACCACCCACCGCGGACCGCTGGTCGTCGGCGAACGCGCCGTCGCGGACCTTCAACGTGTTCACGTAGAAGAACTTGTCGCCGGTCAGTGCAACGCCCGAGATCACCGCGTTGTAGAGCGTCCGCTCGATCAGGTCGGCGTACTTGCTCTCACCGGTCGCGAGCAGCAGCCGCCAACTCCACTGCACGCCGGCGATCGCGGCACATGTCTCGCAATACGCCGCATCCGGCGGTAGCTCGAAGGGGTCGCCGAATGCCTCGCCGTACCAGCGCGATCCGGCGCCGCCGGTGAGGTACAGCTGGCTCTCGACCATCCGCGCCCAGGTCGCCTGCAACGCATCGAGCAGCTCGGTGTCACCGGTCTCGACCGCGACGTCGGTCGCGCCGCACGCGAGGTAGAGCGCACGCACCGCGTGTCCCGCGATCGTCCGCACCTCGCGCACCGGAAGGTGGTCCTGGAAGTACGCCGGCCCGTGGTGGCCCGGCACCGTGAGCGTCCCGTGCCCACGCGCCTCGACGAAGTACGTCGCGAGCTCGAGATACGCCGCGGTCCCGGTCTCGCGGTACAGCTCGACCAGCGCCATCTCGATCAACGGATGCCCGTCGACGCCTTCCAGCCGTCCCGGCCCGAACGTCTTGCACAGCTGATCGGCGAAGCGGCACGCGACGTCGAGCAGGGTGCGGTCCCCGGTCGCCCGCACCTGCGCGACAGCCGCCTGGAACAGGTGCCCGGCGCAGTACAGCTCGTGGCCTTTCTCCAGGTCGCCGTACCGCCGGCCGCCGAGGGCCAGCCGGGTGTGCGTGTTGAGGTAGCCGTCGGGTTCCTGCGCGGACGCGACCAGCGCACTGGTGCCGGACTGCCAGTCGGTGAGCTGCTCGGACGGCTTGCGGGCCTGTTCCCAGGCGACTGCTTCGAGCCATTTGTAGACGTCGGTGTCCGCGAACAGCTTGCCTTCGAAGGACCCGCTGGTCCGGCGGAAGTTCTCCAGCGTGCCGACGTCCTCGAGCCGCTCGGCGGCCGCCGGAATCGTCGCTTCGCGATTGGTGCGCTGACGCTCGAACCAGAACCCGCCGTTGATCCTGAGGCTGCCGAGGGGGAGTGGGCGCAAGGGCATGGAGGCAAGGTAACCACCGTCTCCGACGTCTCGGCAAGACTTCAGTGCAAACGATTGCGAGCGCGGATTTCGCCATCTGCAATCGTTTGCAATTAATCGGCGTTACGCCCTTGACACCGGCTCGTAACCTCGATGACCATGAGGGCCGTCGTTCCATTCGGACTTGACTAGATATTCAGACAGCGCCCCCTGAGATGAGGCATGGACGATGACCGAAACACCTTCTTCCGTCCCACCCGGCTGGTCCCGGCGGGGATTCGTCGGTACCACCGCGGCCGCCATCGGTGTCGCCTCGCTGGGGATCACCCCGACCGCGAACGCCGCCACCGCCGCGTCGGCTGCGTCGGCCGGTAACGACGACCAGCTGCCCGCCTTCCCCGGTGCCGAAGGCGCCGGCAAGTGGTCCAAGGGCGGCCGCGGCGGCTCCGTGTACGAGGTGACCACGCTGGCCGATTCCGGACCCGGGTCGCTGCGGGACGCGGTCTCCGGCTCCGACCGCACGATCGTGTTCCGGGTCTCCGGCACGATCCAGCTGGAGACCGGGCTGCTGATCGCCGGCAACAACCTGACGATCGCCGGACAGACCGCGCCTGGTGGCGGCATCTGCGTGGCGGGACACAGCACGAACATCAAGGGCAGCGCGCACGACATCGTGATCCGCTACCTGCGCTTCCGGCTCGGTGACGAGAACGAGATCGCCGACGACTCGTTCAACACCAATGTCCCGGGATCGGTCAGCCCGGAGATCCGGAACCTGATCATCGACCACTGCTCGTTCAGCTGGGCGGTCGACGAGTGCCTGTCGCCGTACGGCAACTTCGACGTCACGGTCCAGTGGTGCATCGTGTCCGAGGGCCTGGCGCTGTCCGCGCACCCGAAGAACCGGCACGGGTACGGCGGGATCTGGGGAGGCCAGCGGAACACTTACCACCACAACCTGATCGCCCACCAGGGCGGCCGGAACCCGCGCTTCGGCTACACCGAGGGCATCAACCTCGAGGTCGACCACTACAACAACGTGATCTACGACTACGGGTACACGTCGCTGTACGGCGGTGAGTGGGCCAACGGCATCAACATCATGAACAACTTCTACAAGCCGGGCCCGACCACCCAGGACGAGGTCGCGCCGGTGGTGCTGAGCGCGAACCGCGGCGGCCAGTGGTACGTCGCCGGCAACCAGGTCGAGGGCCACCCGGACGTCACCGCGCACAACCGCAAGGGCATCCGGTACCCGATCGGCGGCATCGTCGAGCTGACCCAGCCGCAGCCGATCCCGGGCCGCGGCGACATCCAGGCCCCGAACAAGGCGTACGACGCGGTGCTCGGAGGAGCCGGCGCGATCCTGCCGAAGCGGGACGCGGCCGACGCCCGGGTGATCGCCGAGGTCCGCAACGGCATCGGCCGGCTGATCAACTCGCAGAAGGACGTCGGCGGCTACCCGGCGCTGGAGGGCGGCGAGGCGCCGGCCGACTCCGACCACGACGGCATCCCGGACTGGTGGGAGAAGGCGAACGGCCTGGACCCCAACGACCCGTCCGACGCGCAGAAGATCGCCCCGAACGGCTACACGTACCTCGAGAACTACCTGAACTCGCTGGTCCCGGACCCGATCGGCAACCCGACGGTGCAGATCACCGCGCCGACGCAGAACCAGACCGTCCCGGGCCGCACCGCGCCGACCGTCACGATCAAGGCCGACGCCGCCGCGGGCAAGGGCGGGACGATCGCCAAGGTCGAGTTCTTCGTCGCCGACCAGCTGGTCGGCACCGCGACCAGCGCGCCGTACCAGGCCCAGTGGAAGAACGTTGCCGACGGCTCCTACTGGCTGACCGCCCGGGCCACCGACGCGAACGGAACGGCGACCCAGTCGACCGCCGTCCAGGTGCACGTGAACCGGCAGACCGGGACGACCGGCTGGACCTCGGCCGCGGTCGGCAAGCCGCCGGTGCCGGGCTCCGGAAACCTGGAGAACGGCGTCCTGACGATCAAGGGCTCCGGCCGGATCTACGCGCGGAACAGCAACTTCCACTACGTGTACCGCAAGCTCCAGGTCGGTGGCGAAGGGGCTGTCTCGCAGATCACCGCCCGGCTCGACTCGATCAGCAAGGTCGCCAACGGCCTGACCGCGGGGCTGATGATCCGCGACAGCCTCGACCCGGCGGCGCCCTACATGTACGGCGGCATCGGGTACGGCGTCGCCGGCGGGTTCGGCACCGTGAACGACAACGCGAGCGCCGCGCCGACCGCCACCGACGACGGCGGCATGAAGGCGCAGGCGATCCGGATCCAGACCGACGGGACGGTGCCGAGCGTCGGCCCGTGGCCGTGGGACGGGACGTACCTGGACCACACGAAGGTCTACTGGCTGCGGCTGCTCCGGCGCGAGCGCCCGCAGGCCAGGGAGGTCGAGTTCGAGGCCTTCATCTCAACTGATCAGGTCAAGTGGGACCGCTTCGGCTACGAAAAGATCATGATGCCGAGCCGGACCTTCTACATCGGTTTCGCCGTCGACGGCGGCCAGATCGACAACGGTCTCGTCGACTACGGGACCGCGCGGTTCAGCAACATCACGCTCGAGCAGCAGTGAGGTCAACGATGTCTGAAAGCATGATCAACCGTCGCCGGCTGCTGCAGGGCGGTCTCGGACTGCTCGCGGTCGCGACCGTCCCGGGCTGCGGCTTCTTCGACACCAAGCCGGCCGGCTCCGGCGCCCAGGCCGCCGCGGCCGGCGAGAAGGAGTCGCCGATGCTGAAGGCCCTGGTGGACAAGGGCTCGCTGCCCGCGCTCGCGGACCGGCTGCCGAAGAACCCTCCGGTGATCAAGCCGCTCGAGGGCAAGGCGCAGTACGGCGGCACCTGGCGGTCGGCGATGCTGACCCAGGAGGACACCCAGTGGCTGTGGTACGCGATGCGCTACGAGCCGCTGCTGCGCTGGAAGCCGGACAAGGTCGGCAAGCCCGGGTACGACGAGATCGAGGCGAACACCTGCGAGTTCACGGTCGATGCCGAGAGCAAGGTGTACACGTTCACGCTGCGCGAGGGCCTGAAGTGGTCGGACGGCAAGCCGTGTACCGCCGACGACCTGATGTTCACGATCCTCGAGGTTCAGTGCGACGAGGGCCTGCACCCGGACGGCCTGTACGACGCGTTCACCTCGCCGGACACCGGCAAGCTGGCGAAGGTCGAGAAGGTCGACGAGCGGACCGTCAAGATGACGTACTCGTCGCCGCAGCCGTCGCTGCTCGTGCAGATCGCCGACGCGATCTTCGAGCGTGAGGGTGCGTACGGGATGCTGCTGCCGAAGCACTACTTCCAGCAGTTCCACCTGAAATACAACAAGAACGCGAACGCGCTGGCGAAGAAGGCCGGCGTCGGCAGCTGGACGGACCTGTTCACGCAGAAGCAGAACCCGTGGACCAACCCGGATCAGCCGACACTGGCCCCTTGGAAGGTCGAGACCCCGCTCGGCAAGGGCTCCGCGGTCACGCTGACCCGGAACCCGTACTACTGGAAGGTCGACGACGCCGGCCGCCAGCTGCCGTACATCGACAACTGCCGCGTCGAGGTAATTCAGGACGCCCAGGTCGAGCTGCTGAAGGTGATGAACGGCGAGTTCGGCATGCAGTACCGGAACTTCGGGACGCCGCAGAACAAACCGGTCGTCGCGCAGAACCGGCAGAAGGGCGGCTACAAGATCTTCGAGGTGCCGACCCAGCTCACGAACACGATGGTCATCGGCCTGAACATGACGCACAAGGATCCGGTCAAGCGGGCCCTGTTCGCGAACAAGGAGTTCCGGGCCGGGCTGTCGCACGCGATCAACCGCAAGGAGGTCATCGACGCGGTGTACGCGGGCCAGGGGGAACCCTGGCAGGGTGCGCCGCCGAAGGACTCGCCGTACTACAACGAGCAGCTGGCCACGCAGTACCTCGAGTTCGACGCGGCCAAGGCGAACCAGCACCTGGACGCCGCGGGCCTGACGAAGAAGTCGGCGGACGGCAAGAGGCTCGGAGCGGACGGCAAGCCGGTGTCGGTCGCGGTCCTGGTCAGCGAGTCGTTCCCGGACCACGTCGAGGGCATCGAGTTCGTCAAGAAGCGCTGGGCCGCGGTCGGCATCGAGCTGCGTACCCAGGCGGTCAGCGAGGACCTCTACAAGGAACGGGTCAAGGGCAACGACCACGACGCCGGCACCTGGACCTGCGGTACGTTCGTGCTGCCGACCGGCACCGGTGGCGACCACTACTGGGTGCCGACCAACGACGGCAGCGCGCGGTACGCGATCGGCTGGGCGCAGTGGTACCAGTCGAAGGGCGAGAAGGGCAGCAAGCCGCCGGCCGAGGTCCAGAAGCAGATGGAGCTGTTCACCCAGGCGCGGCAGGAGCCGGACCCGGACAAGACGCTGCAGCTGGGCAAGCAGATCCTGCAGATCGCGGCCGACCAGTTCTACTACATCGGCGTCAGCTCGGTCCCGAACACCTACGGTGTGGTGAAGAACGACTTCCACAACGTGCCGTCGACGATGAACGAGTCGGTTGCCCCGGGCATCGTCCATCCCGAGCAGTTCTCGATGGAGCAGTAGCCGATGCTGCGCTTCGTGGGCCGGCGGGTCGTCTGGATGTTCATCACGCTGGCGGCGATCTCGTTCGTCACCTTCGTGGTCATCAAGCTCCCGCCGGGCGACTACACCACCACGGTGATCGCGAACGCGGAGGCACAGGGCCGGGACATCCCGGACTCGCAGATCGCCGAGCTGAAACGGCACTACGGGCTCGACAAGCCGTTCATGGTGCAGTACCTGACCTGGATCGGGGGCGTCGTACTGCACGGCGACCTCGGCCAGTCGTTCGCCTGGAACCAGTCGGTGGCCAGTCTGATCGGCAGCCGGGTACTGCTCTCGATGGTGCTGTCGATCGCCAGTCTGCTGTTCGTCTGGGCGATCGCGTTCCCGATCGGCATCTACAGCGCGCTCCGGCAGTACTCCGCCGGTGACTACGTGGCGTCGTTCCTCGGCTTCATCGGGATGGCCGTCCCGGAGTTCATGCTCGCGCTGGTGATGATGTACGTCGGGTTCCGGTACTTCGGGCAGAGCGTCGGCGGGCTGTTCTCACCGCAGTACGCCGACGCCGCCTGGAACCTGGGCAAGCTGCTCGACCTGATCTCGCACCTCTGGGTCCCGATCGTGGTCGTCGGCGTGGCCGGCACCGCGGGCCTGATCCGGATCACCCGCGCGAACCTGCTCGACGAACTGCACAAGCCGTACGTCGCGACCGCGCGGGCCAAGGGCCTGCCGGAGTGGAAGCTGCTGCTCAAGTACCCGGTCCGGATGTCGCTCAGCCCGTTCTTCAGTACGGTCGGCTGGCTGCTGCCCGGGCTGATCAGCGGCGAGACGATCGTGTCGGTCGTGATGAGCCTGCCGACCAGCGGCCCGCTGCTGCTCGGCGCGGTGAAGAGCCAGGACATGTACCTGGTCGGCAGCTTCGTGCTGATCCTCAGCACGCTGACGGTGATCGGCACGATGCTCAGCGACCTCGCACTGGCCTGGTGGGATCCGCGGATCCGCACCCGGTTCTCGAAGGGATAGGCGGGATAGCTATGGCCCAGCAGACCGAGGCGCTCCCTGTCACGCAAGAGGTGGTGAAGAGCCTCAAGGACCACGGCGCGCTGCCGCAGTGGCGGCTGATGTGGCGCCAGTTCCGCCGGCACAAACTCGCTGTGATCGGCCTGATCGTACTGATCCCGATCTACTTCATCGCGATCTTCGCCGGCTTCTTCGCGCCCTCGAACGCCGACACCGCGCACACCGACCTGCCGTACGCGCCACCGCAGCGGGTGCACGTGTCCGCCGAGCACGGCATGTTCGTGTACGGGTACTCGTCGACGCGGGACAAGGAGACGTTCGAGCAGACGTTCACGGTCGACCGGTCGAAGATCGTGAAGGTCGGGTTCTTCGTCCACGGCGACCAGTACTCGCTGCTCGGGCCGATCAAGTCCGACATCCACCTGATCGGCCCGACGACCGCCGGGCAGCCGTTCTTCCTGGTCGGTGCCGACCAGTCCGGGCGGGACCTGCTGTCCCGGCTGATCCACGGCGCCCGGGTGTCGCTGTCGATCGGTCTCGTCGGCGTGTTCGCGAGCTTCCTGCTCGGCATGCTGATCGGCGGTATCTCCGGGTACCTGGGCGGTACCGTCGACAATCTGATCCAGCGGGTCATCGAGTTCATCATGTCGATCCCGACATTGCCGCTGTGGATGGCGCTGTCGGCCGCGCTGCCCGGCGGCTGGGGTCCGCTGACCAGGTACTTCGCGATCACCGTGATCCTGTCGCTGATCGGCTGGACCGGTTTGGCCCGGGACGTCCGCGGGCGGTTCCTGAGCCTGCGCGAGGAGGACTTCGTGATGGCCGCCCGGCTGGACGGGGTCGGCCGGACCGGGATCATCTTCGGCCACATGGTGCCGTCGTTCGCCAGCCACATCATCGCGTCGGTGTCGATGGCGGTGCCGCGGATGATCCTCGGCGAGACCAGCCTGTCGTTCCTCGGCCTCGGCCTGCAGCCGCCCGCGGTCAGCTGGGGCGTACTGCTCGAGGGCGCCCAGAACGTCCGCGCGGTCGCCACCGCCCCGTGGCTGCTCACTCCGGGCCTCGCGGTCGTGGTTGTCGTCCTCGCGATGAACTTCGTCGGCGACGGCCTCCGCGACGCCGCCGATCCCTACAAGTAGGAGGCTTTCGTGCAGAAGCTGTTGGAAGTACGGGGGCTCCGGACGCACTTCGAGCTCGGCGACGGGGTCGTGAAGGCGGTCGACGGTGTCAGCCTGACGGTCCAGCGCGGCCGGACACTGGCCGTGGTCGGCGAGTCCGGCTGCGGCAAGAGCGTCACCGCCCGGTCGATCCTGCGGCTGGTCGAGAAGCCGGCCCGGATCGTCGGCGGCGAGATCCTGCTGTACGACGACGCCCAGGAGCCGTTGGACCTGCTCGCGGTGAAGGACAAGCGGCTGCGGCAGGTCCGCTGGGCCGACATCGCGATGGTGTTCCAGGAGCCGATGGCCTCACTCAGCCTGGTCCACACGATCGGTGACCAGATCATCGAGGCTGTCCGATTGCACGAGAACGTCGGCAAGCAGGCCGCCCGCGAACGCGCGATCGAGATGCTCGGCCGGGTCGGGATCCCGGACCCCCGACGACGGGTGGACTCCTACCCGTTCGAGCTCAGCGGCGGCATGCGGCAGCGCGCGATGATCGCGATGGCGCTGTCCTGCCGGCCGCGGCTGCTGATCGCGGACGAGCCGACCACCGCGCTGGACGTCACCACGCAGGCCCAGATCCTGGACCTGCTGCAGGACCTCCAGGAGGAGTTCGGGATGGCGATCATGCTGATCACGCACGACCTCGGGGTCGCGGCGCAGGTCGCGGACGAGGTCGCGGTGATGTACCTCGGCGAGGTCGTCGAGCAAGGGCCGGCGTCCGCCGTACTCGGCAGGCCGAAACATCCTTATACACAAGCACTTGTGCGCTCGGTGCCGCGGCTCGGGCAGCGTGGTCATGGCCGGCAGGACCGGCTGGTCGCCGTCCGGGGGACCGTGCCGCCGCCGTACGAACGCCCGTCGGGCTGCCGGTTCCATCCGCGGTGCGACGCGTTCATGGCCGGGAAGTGCGACACGACCGTTCCGGACCGGGTCCGCAGCGACGAGATCGACGTCGCGTGCCTGCTGTACGGCGAGGAGAAGTCATGAGTCTGCTGGAAACCCGGAACCTGACCATGCACTTCCCGCTGAGCGGCGGGTTTCTCGGCCGCAACCGCGGGTATGTGAAGGCCGTCGACGGTGTCGACCTGTCGATCAAGGCCGGGCGGACGCTCGGGCTGGTCGGCGAGTCCGGCTGCGGGAAGACGACGCTCGGCCGCTGCATCGTGCGGGCGTACGAGCCGACGTCCGGCAGCATCATGTTCGACGGGGTCGACCTGGCGCCGCTGAGCGAGAAGCAGCTGAAGCCGTACCGGGCGCAGGTCCGGCTGATCTTCCAGGACCCGCATTCCTCGCTGGATCCGCGCAAGACGCTGCGCGACATCATCGCCGAGCCGCTCAGGGTCCAGGACGCCGGATCCCGCGACGAGATCGACGACAAGGTCGCCGCGCTGCTGCGCCGGGTCGGGCTGCGGGCGGAGTACGCGCACCGCTACCCGCACGCGTTCAGCGGCGGCGAACGGCAGCGCGTGGTGATCGCCCGGGCGCTCGCCACCGAACCGCGGCTGGTGGTCGCGGACGAGGCGGTCAGTGCGCTCGACGTGTCGGTCCGCGCCCAGATCCTGAACCTGCTGCGTGACCTGCAGGAGGAGTCCGGGCTCACCTACCTGTTCGTCTCCCACGACCTCGGCATCGTCGAGCACGTCGCCGACGACGTCGCGGTGATGTACGTCGGCAAGCTCGTCGAGAGCGCGTCGACCGAAGAGCTCTACACCAAGCCCCTGCACCCGTACACCGAGGCGCTGCTGAGCGCCGTACCGGATCCCGATCCCGCGTCGCGCGGACAGCGTGAGCGGATCAAGCTGCGCGGCGAGATCGCGGATCCCTCGAAGGTGCCGGCCGGCTGCCCGTTCCATCCGCGCTGCGGGTATGCCGAAGACCGGTGCGCGACCGAAGTACCGCAGCTGCGCGAGATCAACGGCCGCAAGGTCGCCTGCCACCTCGCCGAACAGCTGGATCTGAAGGGTGTCCTCACGGCCACCACCGCCCCGTAGACCCACCACTACCGCCCCGTATGAGAGGTCTGTCATGTCTGAAAGTCACAACGTCTCCAACTCCTCCGAGCCGGTCACCCCGGCGCCGTCCGGCCTGTCACGGCGTGGGTTTGTGCGCAACGGCGCGCTGCTGGGCGGGGTTGCTGCCGCCTTCGGCGGCCTGCTGCCGGCCGGGACGGCTGCCGCGTCGACCACCGGCTCGGCCAGTTCCACCACCGCGACGCCGCGCAGCGGCGTGAACTCCGCGACCGGCACCGTCGACATTCCGAACAAGTACAACAAGCCGTTCTCCGTCGACGACGACGAGCTGTTCGTGTTCGCGGCGAACTTCAAGCCGTTCGAGCTCGGCGGCGACGACGCCCCCGACCGGCAGGCGCAGGGGTTCTTCAACACCGTGTTCGGCGACGCGATCCGGGCCAAGTTCCCGAACCTCAAGATCAAGTACGCCACCTGGGACTACCCGATCCGCTACGAGGACATCGCGAAGGCCGGCCGGATCCCGGACCTGATCCTGGAGGACCCGCGGCTGCGGATCGACCGGGACCTCGAGCCGCTCGGCTGGACCCAGGACATCACCTCGCTCGTCCAGGGCGCCGGCATCGACCTGACCAAGCTCAACCTCGGCGCGGTCGAGCAGATCAAGTCCCGTTCCGACGGTGGCCTGTACGGCGTCCCGCTGTGGATCGACGAGAGCCTGCTGTTCTACAACAAGCTGATCTTCGACAAGTTCCGGACGAAGTACCCGACCGTCGGCTCGACGTACGACGACGTCTACCGCACCGCGCAGAAGCTCACCCGGCAGGACGGGCTGGACTTCTACAAGGGCTACATGCAGCACCCGGACAACTACCTCGCGATGAACCAGCTCGGCCTGTACCCGTTCGTCCCGGGCGACAGCGAGCAGCCCGCGCCGGAGGACGTGAAGGTCAACCTGACCAGCGCGGACTGGAAGACCATCGCGAACAACATGTACCGGTTCCTGATGATCCCGCGGAACAACTTCACCACGGTGGACGACTTCTTCAAGGGCGACATGAGCTTCCCGGGCCACCTGGCGATGGCGGTGAACAGCCTGTCGAAGCTGAACGCCTACGCGCTCAGCCCGTACTACATCAAGCCCAGCGACGCGGCGAAGTACGCCGAGTGGGCCAAGAGCGTGAAGATCGGCGTCACCTCGATGCCGGTGCTGTCCCGCGGGTCGAAGGCGATCTACCAGCCGGACACCCGGGCCGCGTTCATCCCGCCGCAGTCCAAGCACCAGGACCAGGCGCTCGACGTGGTCAAGTACCTGGTGTCGGAGGAGATGCAGACCCGGATCTCGGCGTACGGCATGAAGGCGGTGCTGCCGACCGACGCGGTGGTGAACGCGTTCGGTACCTCGATCCCGGAGCTGGCGGCGATCGACACCTCGGCGGTCTACTGGGGCGAGAACGCGGTGATCAAGAACTACAAGAACACCGAGTACTGGGACATCCCGCTCTACAAGGTGTTCCGCCAGCACGTGCTGAAGGACGGCATGGACGTGAACTCGTCGCTGCAGGTTGCCGAGCAGCAGGACATCCCGGACTACATCAAGGCGCAGGCCGCCGCCGGGTTCACATGGTGATCGACCCCAGGTTCGACGGCCGCATCCGTGAGGGTGCGGCCCTCCTGCCCACGCTCCACCCCGGCGACAGCCACGCCGTCACCCTGGTCGAAACCGCCGCCGGCGACCTGCTGGCGGCCTGGTTCAACGGCCCGGGTGAAGGCGAACCGGACACCAACATCGTCCTGTCCCGCCTCCCCGCGGGAGAGGACACCTGGCTTCCACCGGAACAACTCTCCGCAGACCCCCACCGCTCCGAACAAAACCCTGTCCTGTTCGTCACCCCGGACGACGACGTCTGGTTGTTGCATACGTCGAACGAGCCTCATGACCAGTCGACCTCCCGGGTGATTCGGCGGGTGTCGAGCGACGGTGGGTTGACGTGGGGGCGGAGTGAGGTGTTGTTCGACCAGCTCGGGAGCTTCGTCCGGAACCCGGTGGTTGTGTTGAGCAACGGTGACTGGGTGCTGCCTGCGTACGACTGCGACAAGTCCGCCGAGCGGACCGTGCTGAAGTTGAGTACGGACCGCGGTGAGACCTGGTCGACGGTGGAGGTGCCGGAGGCCGTCGGGCAGGTGCAGATGAGCGTGGTGGAGCTGTCGCCGGGCGAGCTCGTCGGGTACTTCCGCAGCCGCGCCGCCGACCGCATCCACCGGTCGGTGTCGAAGGACAACGGCCGCACCTGGACCGCCCCGGAGAAGACGACGCTGCCGAACAACAACTCCGCGATCCAGGTGCTCCGGCTGGCCGACGGCCGGCTGGTGATGGTGTTCAACGACTCGTCCGCGGAACGCGACCAGTTCCGCTGGGTCGACGACGGCAACGGCGGCGTACGACGGAAGACCCTGCGCACCCCGCTCACGCTGGCGTTGTCCGAGGACGACGGCGCCACCTGGCCGTACTGGCGGAACCTGCAGGTGCAGGACGCGGAGTACCGCGACAACGAGTTCGGCTACTCGTACCCGACGTTGCTGCAGACCCGGGACGGGCAGCTGCATGTCGCGTACTCGTACCTGCGCAAGACCATCAAGCACGTGATCCTGGCGCCCGAGTGGATCCAGGCAGGAGACCGATTGCCATGACCATCGAGAAGTGGGGCCTGCACGAGCTCACCCTGACCGGACCGTCCGACGGTAACCCGTTCGCCGACGTGGACTTCCAGGTCACCTACCAGTTCCGGAACCGGATGGTGACCGTCGACGGCTTCTACGACGGCGACGGCACCTACCGCGCCCGGTTCTCCCCGGACCGCGAAGGCGAGTGGTCGTACATCACGTCCAGCTCCGCGGCCGAACTGGACGACCACCGCGGGACCTTCACCTGCACCGCACCCGGCCCGGACAACCACGGTCCGGTCGAGGTGCTCGGCAAGCACCACTTCTCCTACGCCGACGGCAGCCGCTACGACTGCATCGGCACCACCTGCTACCACTGGACGTACGAGACCAAGGAGCTCCAGGAGCTCACCCTGGAGTCGTTGCGCGAGGCACCTTTCGACAAGGTCCGGATGTGCCTGCTCCCGACGAACGGCATGCGCCCCGAGCGGGTGCCGTTCGTCGGCTCGACACCGGGCTCCGTCGACCTGGACCGCTACGACCCGGTGTTCTTCCGGCACTTCGAGAGCCGGGTCGCGGATCTGCTCGCACTCGGCGTCCAGGCCGACCTGATCCTGTTCCACCCGTACGACAAGGGCGTCTGGGGTTTCGACCGGATGACGCCCGCCCAGGACGCGGCCTACCTGCGGTACGTCGTCGCCCGGCTGGCGGCGTACCGGAACGTCTGGTGGTCGCTGTCGAACGAGTACGACTTCAACCACGAGAAGACCGTCGCGGACTGGGACCGTTCGCTGCAGCTGGTCCAGCGGTACGACCCGTACCAGCGGCTCCGGTCCATCCACAACGGCACCAAGATGTACGAGGTCTTCACGCCGTACGACTTCGCGAAGCCGTGGATCACCCACCAGAGCGTGCAGCACTGGGACGGCGCCGAGACCGCGACCTGGCGGGACTGCCCGAAGCCGGTGGTGATCGACGAGATCGGGTACGAGGGCAACGCCGGCCGCCGCTGGGGCAACCTGACCGCGGACGAGATGGTGCACCGGTTCTGGCAGGGGATGGCGCTCGGCGGGTACGTCGGGCACGGCGAGTCGTTCGTCGACCGCGAGACCCGGGCGTGGATCTCGGTCGGCGGCCGGCTGTACGGCGACAGCCCGGAGCGGATCGACTTCCTGCGCGGCGTGTTCGCGGGGCTGCCCCGGCAGTCCGACGGCGAGGTCGACGGCTCCCGCTGCGTACTGCACTACCTCGGCGATCGGCAGCCGTCGGCGGTGGATCTCGAACTGCCGGCCGGTTCGCCGTTCCACTTCGACCTCATCGACACCCGCGCGATGACGATCACGCCGCTGGCCGACTACTCGGGCCCGAGCCGCATCCCACTGCCCGCCACCCCGTACCTCGCCCTGAGAGGCACCCGATGACGTCAGTAGCCCGCTGGGACGTACTCGAGCTGGCAATCCCCGAACCGACCGTCTTCCGGCACGCGTCCGGAGCGACCGCCTACGCCGAACCGTTCGGCGAGCGGCTGCGGTTCAGCCCGGATCTGGAGGGGGAGTGGTCGTACCCGGGCGGCTCGTTCGTCTGTACGCCGGCGACGTCCCACGGCCCGGTGCGCCGGGTCGGCACGACGGTGCGCTGGGCGGACGGTACGCCGTACCACCCGCTGACCACCGAGTGGTTCGGTCAGCCGGAGCAGTGGGCGGCCGCCCGCCCCGCGCTGGCCGCGTCGCCGTTCAACCGGGTCCGCCTCCGCGAATCCTCCGCTCTTGAGGAACAGGTCCGCGATCTGCTGACCGCGGACCTCGTCGCGGACGTATTGCTGCCTGCCGACGAGCCTGTCGTCCGGGACACGGTCAACCGCCTGGCTGCCTTCCGGAACATCACCTGGTGCTTGGAGCCGTCCGGCCACTCGCGCCGCCTCGCCGAGCTGATCGCCGAGCTGGACCCGAGCCGGCACCTGATCTCGATGCATGAGGCAACGGATCCGGGTCCGCCCTGGCTGAGCCACCTCAGCGTCCGGTTGGAGAACCTGCGCGGCGTGTCCGTGCTCCGCCGCAACTACGCCAAGCCGGTCTTCGTCGACGCCTGTGGTCACGAAGGCGACGGAACCACGCCCGACACCAGCCTCCGCCCGGAGGAACTCCTCACCCGCATCTGGGAAGGCACGGTCCGCGGCGCCTACGTGACCCACGGCGAGTCGTACGTCGACGCTCCCTGGTCCGCGGGCGGCAGCCGACCGACCGGGGTCGTCGCGCAACGCCTGCGGCTGTTGCGGGAGGTGCTCGACGAACTGCCGGACGGTGTGGAACCGATCGACGACTACCGCGACGCCCCGACGCTGGCGGTGCCGGGGGAGTACTACCTGCAGTACCTGGGCGAGCACCAGTTCCCGGACCGGACGTTCACGCTCCCCGCCGGCGCATACGACGTCGACGTACTGGACGTGTGGAACCATTCGGTCCGCCGGACGCGCGAGGAAGTGACGGACACGCTGACGGTCCGGCTGCCGGGCAGGCAGTACCAGGCGATCCAGATCCGCCGGGCGTCCTGATGCCCGCGCTCACCTCCGGCTGGCGGCAGGCCGAGCTGCGCCGGACGCCCGACGGGGTGGTCCTGCAGCTCGGTCTCGCGGACGGCACGGCGTACCTGGAGCACCCGCTCGCGGGGCTCCTGACGTACTCGGCCGGTCGTCCGTGGCAGCTGGAGGCGCCGCAACCCGACGGCTGGTGGATCTCGCGCCGGGCCGGCGAGCACCGGGCCGGCTTCCGCACCGGACCGCTCGCGGTCGAGCTGCGGCTGTCTTTCGACACGACGGACCGGCTGAACCTTGAGGTGCGCTGGCGCAACACCAGCCAGCGGCGGATCGCGGACCTCGCCGTCGGGCTGCTGCTGGATCTCGGCCGGGTGCAGGACAGCCGGCTGACGATCCCGGGCCTGATCTACAACGACAACCCGTCCGCGGACCCGCTGCGCGCCGTACCCCGGATCGGGCACACACCCGGCGGCGGCTTCGTCGCTGAGGAGGACCGGCTGCCGATCCCCGGGATCAACCTGGAGTGGCGCGCGGGCCGTGACCGGCGGTGGTTGTCGGTGTTCTCCCGCCCGCAGGCCCGACGTTCGGCCGACGGGCAGGTCCGGTACGGCTCGCTCGGCGTGATCCGGCAGGAAGGGCCGGTGATCGCGGCGCTGAGCGGCGTATTGATGTTCGACGGGAAGCAGGACGTTCGGTATGTGAGCAAGGCGGAGACTTCGGCGGTCGAGGACGGGTATCTGACGTTGCGGCCGGGCGAGGTTTACCCGCAGCAGCTGGTCCTCGACTGGGGGCCGTTGGAGGTGCGGGGGCATGCGTTCCGGCAGTTGGTGCACACCGGGCGGGAGCTGTTCTCGTCGGCGGGTGCTGGTGGGCTGAGCGTGGCCGAGTCGATCGCGCTGAAGACAGTTGCTCTCGACAACCGGTGGTACCGGTCGGGCGCGGTCGCCGGGTACACGAAGTTCAGCGACATCCCCGGCAACGGGCCGGTCAAGCCGACACACTTCATGTACGGCTGGACCGGGCAGGCGTTGAAGCTGGCCTGGTGCGACGCGCACCTCGGGTTCGGCTCCCGGGACCGGCTGCGCGTCGACCGGTGCCGCGCGGCGGTCGAGTTCTACCTGGCCGGCAGCCGGACGCCGACGCCGGGGCTGCGGCACAACGCGTACCAGGTCGACACCCGGCGCTGGACGAGCTTCCGCACCGGCAGCCGCCCGATGATCTCGAGCCGCGCGTACGGCGAGACGATCAGCGACCTGGCGGACGTGATCACGCTGTTCCGCGCGCACGACGAGCCGGTGCCGCCCGCGTGGCTGGAGGCGCTCGAGCAGGCGATGCTGTTCCTGCGCGACGCCCAACTGCCCGACGGCACGTTCCCGGTCGGCTGGCGGCTCGACGGTACGCCGGCCGCGACGACCGTGTCCGCCGCCGGGATCCCGTGCGTCCTCGCGGCGCTGAAGGCGTCCGAGGTCCTCGGCCACGACGGACTGTTGTCCGATGCAACCACCTGGCTGTCTCGCTACCACGACCAGCACGCGCGGACCTTCGACCGTCCGTTCGCGCGCTCGACGCTGGACGCCGCCTGCGAGGACAAAGAAGCCGGCATGTACTACTTCATGGCCGCCTACGAACTCTTCCGCCGCACCGGCGACCCGCTCTACGCCGGCTGGTGCGAGGTTGCCGCCGACTGGCTGCTCACCTGGGTGTACGTCTGGTCGCCGGAGCAGGACGCGGACGCGCCGCTGCACACGTCCGGGTTCAACGCGATCGGCTGGCCATCGGTCAGCGTGCAGAATCATCATCTTGACGTCTTCTTCCCCACGTACGAGCTGCTGGCATTCGGACTGGCGACGGATCGGCCCGAGTACGTCGCCGCCGCGCGGACCACGATGCACGCGCTGACCCAGGGCATCGCGGCGAACCCGGGGGACTGGAACTTCCCGCTCCCCGGAGAGCAGGGCGAAGCCGTCTTCCAGACGCACTGGCAGCGTCGCGGCCACACGAACACCTGGAACCCGAGCTGGGTGATCGCCGTCCCGCTCGCCAACGCGCTCCGCGTCCAAGCCCATGACTGACCGGGTGATCACCGACTTCGGCGCGACGCCCGGAGCGGACTGCTCGGACGCCATCGCGCGTGCGGTCGAGGCCGGCGGGCGGGTCCTCGTGCCACCGGGGGAGTACCTGACCGGACCGATCCGGTTGCGCAGCAACGTCGAGCTGCACGTGTCGGCCGGTGCGACGTTGCGCTTCCACACCGACGCGACGACGTACCCGATCGTCCGCACCCGCTGGCAGGGGATCGAGTGCTACAGCCACTCGCCGCTGATCTACGCGTACGGCGAGACGGACGTCGCGATCACCGGCAGCGGGACGCTCGACGGCGGCGCTGGTACGGACAACTGGTGGAGTGATACCCGGCCGCGGACCGACTGGGGGCGGCTCGTGCAGCTTGTCGAGGACGGCGTACCGGTGGAGGAGCGGGTGTTCGCGCCGGGGCACGGGTTCCGGCCGAGCTTCGTGCAGCCGTACGAGTGCCGGCGGGTCCGGATCGAGGACGTGCGGATCGTGAACGCGCCGATGTGGGTGGTGCATCCGGTGTTCTGCACCGATGTCGTGGTGCGTGGTGTCACGGTCGAGTCGCTCGGGCCGAACAACGACGGGTGCAATCCGGACTCGTGCGAGGACGTGGTGATCACCGGGTGTTCGTTCACGACCGGCGACGACTGCATCGCGATCAAGTCCGGCCGCGACACCGACGGGCGCCGGGTGGGGCGACCGTCCCGGAACATCGTGATCGAGTCCTGCCGGTTCACCGCCGGCCACGGCGCGTTGACGATCGGCAGCGAGGTTTCGGGCGGAGTTCACGACGTCCGCGCTCAGGACCTGCACATCACCGGCACCGACCACGCCATCCGCATCAAGACCAACTCCGACCGCGGCGGCCTGATCGAAAACCTCACGGCGACGAACATCACCGCGACCGCCGTCACCACCTCCGCCGTCCTCATCACCACCCGCCACGCCGAACCGGATCCGCCAGGTGCGCACGCTCCCGTCGTACGCAACATCGCGATCACGAACCTGGCAACTCACTCCACACCTCGCACAGTCGAAATCATCGACAGCTCGTTGGCTCCCGTCGAAGGCTTCACGCTGACAGCCCGCTGAAGAGATCCACCGGCCCGAGCTGCCCTGGCTTCAACAACACCTCGTCGAAGTGCGGCGAGCTCGCCCGACACAAATGCACCCCCGGAGCGACCGACCGCACGAACTCCAGCGCAGCCACCTCCAACTCCCGCAACACCTGCCCCGACGTATCCCCACCAGCAACAACCAACCGCCGCACACCAGCATCCCCCGACACCATCCGCACCGCCTCCGCCAACACCCCCGGCAATCCCGCGAGCTGGTCCTCGCTCAATTCGTTGCTATGCACAACAACCCCCTCCACGCCCTGCTCGAACGCCGCAACCGCCTGCCGCCCCACACCATCCCCCACCGGCAACACCACCCACCCCCGTCCCCGAGCCGCCGCAATCTGCTCCTGCGTACGCCGCGACCGACTCCCCGAAACCACCAACACCCGCCCCTCCAAACCACCCCCGCCGACCTCACCACCATCCCCACCCGACCGCAACGCAAGCCCCACCGCCCGAGACAACCCACCCGACCCCACCGCAAACCCCGCCCCCAAAATCCGCTCCCCATACCCCCGAAGATCCCCATCCGACAACGCATCCAGCACCACCACATCCCCACCAACAACCTCAGGTGTGGGATTGAGTGGTTGGTGGAGGTGCTCGGCGGTGATGGTGAGGGTGGTTTGGGCTGCTAGGTGGAGGCGGAGGTCGGACTCGTGCATGGGGGTGGACGGGTGGGTGGACATCGTCGGTTGGCGGTCCAGGCGGTGGGTGGTGCCTGACTCGGTCGCGAAGTGGTGGCTGAAGACGGTGTAGCGACCCAGCTCGGGTTGGGCTATGAGGACGGGAGTGGGAGTGGTGACACCGCAGATCTCGCGGCCCAGTTCGAGGGCGCGGCCGATGCTGCCTCGGGTGGGGGAGGAGTCGGCGGTGGAACACACCTTGTACTGCAGGAGCCGTGGGCCGAGCTTCCACAGCGCCTCGAACACCGGACGGACCTCGGCCTGCTGCTCGTCCGGCGGCAACGCGCGGGCGACCCCGGCCACGCCGACCACGTCGTACCGCGCCGCCAGCTCCGCCAACTCCGGTGCCGACGGCAACTGCACGAGCAGCACGGTCCGCAACCCGACCCGCGCGAACTGCACCATCGCGTCCGTCGACCCGGTGAAGTCGTCCCCGTAGAACGCCACCTCAACCACGGGCGCTCCCAAAGGTGTCCAGCGCCACCTGCAACGCGGGAACCTGCCGCGCGGCAACCTGCAGGTCGGTCCCGGCGACCGCGGCCGACCAGGCGGCTCGCATCGCGGTGACGCCGGCTGACGAACCACCTGGATGACCGTGGATACCACCACCAGCGAGGACCAGCAGGTCGGTGGTGTCGGTACGGCGGTACGTCTGCGGCGCGAGCGCGGGAGTCTGCCCCGAGGACAGCACCGGCAGCGTCTCGTACCCGCCGAGCATCGGCGTCCGCACCGCGGTGATCGAGCGCAGCACCTCCTCGTCCGTCTCGTAGAACTTGTTCGACAAACCGTTCGTATGCAGGTGATCCGCGCCCGCCAGCCGCGCCAGCTTGGACCACGCCACGTAGTCGATGCCGAGCTGCGGCGCCCGCGTGTACACCCCGGTCATCGCGCGATGCCCGTGGATCGGCAACGCGCAGCGCTCCCGCAACCACGCCAGCCCGGCAAACCCGACCAGGTTCACACACACCATCACGCATGTCCCACCAGCCGCCTGGACGAGATCGTGGTTCGCGGCCATCCGATCGAGGTCGTCGGTGATGTTGAACGCATACATCGGTCGTCTCCCGGTCCTCGCCGCGACCTTGTCGAGCTCGTCGGTCACGACCGCGACCCGCTCGGCGAGCGGCGAATGCGGCGGGTTGCCCATCAGCTCGTCGTCCTTGACGAAGTCGATCCCGGCCTCCGCGAGCTCGCGGACCAGCAGCCGCAGCTCCTCCGGCGGCAATCCGATGCTCGGCTTGACGATCGTCCCGAGCAGTACGCCTTCCGGCCGGTCGAGCAGCTCCCGCGTCCCCCGCACGCCGTACTGCGGTCCGGGATACCGCTCGGCGAACGCCGACGGCAGGTCGAGGTCGAGCAGCCGGATCCCGGCCAGCTGTCTGAGCTCGAACAGATTGCCCGCGACAGCGGCGAGCAGATTCGGCAAGGACGGCCCGAAGTTGTCCAATCCAAAGGCGATCCGCACCTCCGCACTGCGTTTTCGCCCGCTCCCGGTTGCGCCCGGCAGATCCGCGTTCCCGGTCGGAGCGATCTCGTCGACGGACAGCACCCGCGCGGCGAACCGCTCGCGCAGCTCGGCCGTCTCGCGCGCGACCTTCACGAACGTGCCCGTCGACTGCTCGCCGGCGATCGCCTCGGCGGCCTGGCCGGGCGGGAGGTGGGTTTCGACGAGGTACGTCGCGACGACCTCTTGCGCTGTTGACATGGGCGCTCCTTCTGCGCGGTGGGAGCACCAAGTCTCCGCCACCGATCGTCAAGAAAACAAGGCGGATCGGCCAGCCTGTGGATAGCCGGTTGACATCGGTGATCTCGAAGGCAAAGGTTTTCCCATGGTGACGATTCCCGCGACCCTGCTGCTCGAGGACCGGGCTGCCCTGGCGATGAACGCGGTCACCGGCCTGGCCGACGACGACCGGGACGGCATCCCGTTCTTCAGTGCGAACCTGCTGGCCCGCCCGGCCCGGATGGACCACGGCGACTGGGACTACGGCTCCAGCCACGGGCGGCTCACCGACGCGATCCTGCTGACCCGCCAGATGACCGGCGGCAAGGACTGGGATCCGCGTTGGGACGCGATCGCCGACCGCTACCGGCGGCGTCTGTTCACGTTTCTCGCCGATGACGGCCTGACCTACCGGGAGACCCACCCCAAGGGCCACTGGCTGCCGAACGCGAACCTGATCGACCAACGCGCCACCCTGCTCGCGATGACGACCGCGGTGATCGCCACCGACGACCCCCAGGCCCGTCAGGCAGCCGACCGTCAGGTCGCCGCGCTGAAGCGGATCGCGATCAAGGAACGCGACGTCTGGTTCTATCCGGCGTCGGAGTACACCAAGGACGGCTGGCCGTCGTCCAATGCGATCGACCTGCACCTCGCGCCCGACCCCGCGTCGTTCTCCGGCCGGCTGATCATGCCGCTGCTGCGTTACCACCAGGCGACCGGCAACACCGACGCGCTGGAGCTGTGTGAGTGGTTCGCCCGGCTGATCGTCGAGAAGAGCGGTGTCTTCAACGCCGACGGCAGCTTCAACCCGGCCCGTGCCTACCGCAGCGGCCATTTCCACACCCGCGTCGGCACGCTCGAGGGCCTGGCGCGGCTGGCCAGGCACTCCGGCGACCACGGGCTGACCGAGTTCGTCCGCCGTAGCTACGACTGGGTTCTTGGCGAGGCGACCCGCTTCGGGTGGACGCCGGGCGATCTGGCCGATCAGCAGTACGAGCACGAGACCTGTTCGCTCGTCGACCTCATCGGCCTCGGTACGACGCTGGCCGGCAACGGACTCACGCAGTACTGGCCCGTCGTCGAGTGTTTCGTCCGCAACCACCTGGCCGCGTCGCAGCTGCAGGACGTCAGCTGGGTCGAGTCCGCGCCGGACCGCTCCCAGGACGAGCCTGGCTGGCGGACGTACGTGAACGTCGGCGAGCGCGTCCTCGGCGCGTTCTGCGGGTACGGCGCGCCGAACGACTACGTGTCCGACGTACCGCTCGGCCGTGGCCACACGAACGACGTACAGGCGTGCTGTGTCGGCTCTGGAGTCCGCGGGTTGTTCTGGGCGTGGAACAGCATCGTCACCGGTGACAGCCGGCTCACCCGGGTGAACCTGCTGCTGACCCGCGGGCATAAGTCCGTGGACGTGATCAGCCATCTGCCCGTGGAGGGCAAGGTCGAGCTGCGTGTCCACGAGCCGCTGGAGGAATTGCGGGTGCGCATCCCCGACTGGGCCGGGTATGCGCGACTCCGGCTGCAGCGCGGTGCCGAGGAACGCACCGGGGCCGAGCGGATCTGGGCGCCGGACGGGTACCTGTCGATCCCGAAGGCGCGGCCGGGGGAGCGGATCGTCGTGACGTTCCCGATGGTCCAGCAGATCACCACGGAGCTTGCGGCCGGCAACGAGTTCCGCACCACCTGGCGCGGCGACGACGTGATCGCGATCGACCCGCCGGGGCCCTCCCGGCCGATGTACGGCGACCGCCCGGAGCACGCCGGCGGCGTCCGGGAGTACGAGCTCCACCGACCCGAGACGGAGTGGTCCTGGTGACAACTGACTGGGTGCTGTCCGAGCCGCCCGCCGCGACGGCGCTGACGGCGTACGACCTGCGCTGCGAACACCGCGTCGAGCCGCTCGGCATCGGTACGGCGCGGCCGCGGCTGAGCTGGCGGCTGGCGTCCCCGACGCGCGGCGACCGGCAGGAGGCGTTCCGCGTGCAGGTCCTGCGCGACGACGTGCAGGTGTGGGACAGCGGCTGGCGGTCGGAGTGGGAGACGCACGTCGACCACGGTGGCGCGCCGTTGACGTCGCAGACCGACTACGTGTGGCGGCTGTCGGTGCGGGACGCGGCGGGCGACGAGACGACCGCCGAGGCGACGTTCGCGACCGGGCTCTTCCACGACGACGAGTGGGAGGCGCACTGGATCGAGCACGATTACGAGACCGACCCCTACTTCGAGCCCCCGGTCGACCGCCAGGAGCCGCGAACGGTGCGCCAGGCAACGATCGCCCCGCCGCGGCATTACCGCCGTTGCTTCGAGCTGACGCAGCCGGTGACCAGGGCGCGCATCTACGCTACGGCGCACGGTCTCTATCAGTTCAGCGCCAACGGGCAGCGAGTCGGTGAGGACGAACTGACGCCTGGGTGGACCGATTACCGGGAGCGCGTCGCCTACCAGACGTACGACGTGACCGACCTGCTGCACGAGGGCGAGAACGTGATCGGCGCCGTCCTCGGCGAGGGCTGGTGGTCCGGGTACGTCGGCTGGGACACCCGCAGCCACGCCCACCACTACGGGAAGAAGCCGCAACTCCTGGCGCAACTCGTCGTCGACCACCCGGACGGTTCACGGACCGTCGTGGCCACCGACGGCCGCTGGGTCGAGCACGTCGGGCCGATCCGGTTCGCGGACCTGCTGATGGGGGAGTCGTACGACGCACGCCTCGAGCTCGGCGACTGGTCGAGCCCGGGGTACGACTCGACCGGCTGGGCGCCGGCGGGTGACCTGGGCGGCGACGTGTCGACGGTGATCGCGGCGACGACCGATCCGGTGCGGGTCACCGAGGACGTGCCGGCGGTCGGGGTCGCGAAGCAGGACGGGCGGTACGTCGTCGACCTCGGGCAGAACCTGGCCGGCCGGGTGCGGCTGCGGGTCCGCGGTGCGCAGGCCGGTGACCGGATCCGGCTGCGGCACGGCGAAATGCTGCAGGCCGACGGCTCGGTCTACACCGCGAACCTGCGGACCGCCGACGCGACCGACTACTTCGTCAGCGCCGGCGCCGACGAGGAGTTCTTCGAGCCGATCTTCACCGTGCATGGCTTCCGCTACGTCGAGGTGGATGGGTATCCGGGTGAACTGACCACGGACGACGTGGTCGGCCGGGTGCTGCATTCGGACACCCCGGTCGCCGGTCGGTTCGAGTGTTCGGACCCGGGCGTCAACCAACTGCTCAGCAACATTCGCTGGGGCCAGCGCGGGAACTTCGTCAGCGTGCCGACCGACTGCCCACAGCGCGACGAGCGGCTCGGGTGGACCGCGGACGCACAGATCTTCCTGCCGACCGCGGCGTACCAGGCCGACGTCCTGACGTTCTTCGAGAACTGGTTCGCCGATCTCGCGGTCGCACAGACCGACGAGGGCGCGATCCCGGACGTCATCCCGCACGTCATCACCGGCCGGCACGGGACGCCGGCGTGGGCGGACGCGGCGACGATCGTGCCGTGGACGCTCTACCGGATCTACGGCGACGAGCGCGTACTGCGGACCGCGTGGCCGGTGATGCGGCGCTGGGTCGACTACATCCACCGGGCGAACCCGGACCTGATCTGGCGGCACCGGACGAGCGGGCACTACGGCGACTGGCTACAGGTCGGCGTCGTCACGGACCGGGACCTGCTCGCGACGGCGTATTTCGCGCGCAGCGTCGAGTTCACGGCGGCCGCGGCCCGGGTGCTCGGGCTGGCCGACGAGGCGGCGGCATACGGCGAGCTGTGGGAGAAGATCAAGGCGGCGTTCGTCGCGGAGTTCGTGGATGCCGGGGGCAAGGTTCGTGGCGACACGCAGACCGGATACCTGCTGCCGTTGGCGTTCGGGCTGCTGGACGAGCAGGCCGAGCAGGCGGCGGTGAAGCATCTGGTCGCGGACCTCGAACGGCGCGGACGGTCGCTGACCACCGGGTTCGCCGGGGTGGCGTTGCTGTGCCCGATCCTGACGAGATACGGGTACGCCGAGCTGGCGTACGACCTGCTGCACGACGACCGCTACCCGTCGTGGGGGTACTCGATCAAACATGGCGCCACCACCATCTGGGAACGCTGGGACGGCTGGACCGAGGAGAACGGGTTCGGCCCGGTCGCGATGAACTCGTTCAACCACTACTCCCTCGGCTCCGTCGGCGAATGGCTCTACGCCGACGTCGCCGGCATCAGCCAGTCCGCCGACTCCATCGGCTTCCGCGACCTCGTCATCCACCCGCACCCCGGCGGCCGCCTCACCTGGGCGAAGGCGTCGTACGACACCCCCACCGGCCGCGTCTCCACCCACTGGTCCGTGACCGGCAACACCCTCACCCTCGACGTCACCATCCCACCCGGCGTCACTGCCACGATCCACCTCCCCACCACCGATCCCGAATCGGTCCAGGAGACCGGCCACCCCTTGTCCGACGCCACCGGGCTCACGTCACTGGACCGGACCGCAACAACGGCCGTCTGCCGCGCCCTCCCCGGCACCTACCACTTCACCGCCCGCACCTAACCACCCCGGCAACCCCACCCATGGTGGGTCCACCCACGAGATGCAGGGTTCGCCCACCAGATCCCGGTCGCAGACCCAGCATCTGGTGAGCTAACCCACCAGTTCCCGGGGACTGGCCCCGCTGGGGTTGGGAAGCCCGGCAGCCGCACCTGTGGTGGGTCCACGCACGAGGCGCTGGGTTTGCCCATCAGATCCTGGTCGCAGACCCAGCATCTGGTGGGCTAACCCACCTGTTCTGGAGGACTGTGTCCGGCCGGGGTTGGGGAGCCCGGCAACCGCGCCTGTGGTGGGTCTACCCACAAGGTGCTGGGTTTACCCGCCAGATCCTGGTCGCAGAGGCAGCATCTGGTGGGCTAACCCACCTGTTCTGGGGGACTGGTCCGGCCGGGGAGCCCGGCAACCTGACCCTGTGGTGGGTTTACGCACGAGGTGCTGGGTTTGCCCACCAGATTCCGGTCGCAGACTCAGCAGCTGGTGGGCTAACCCACCAGTTCCCAGGACCAGCTCCGGCGGGGGCGGGGCGGCGAGCGGCGGGTGGAGCGGGCCGGTGGCGGGCGCGGCAGGTCAGCGGCGAGGGGTGGGCAGGCGGAGGGGAGTGGGCTGGCGGTGGGTTAGCGGCGGGGGAGTGGGGTGGCGGTGGGGTTAGTGGCGGGGGGAGGTGCGGGGTGGGGGTGCGGTGGAGGCGCGGACGATCAGTTCGCCGCGTATGTGGGTGGTGGCGGTGGAGGGTTTGGGGGCGAAGCGGGACCAGGCTTGGCGGCCTACTTCGACGGTGGAGACGGCGTACGTCGTGAGGCCGGGGTCGAGGTGGGCGCTCATGGGGGCGCCGTCGATGCCGGTGACGGAGAGGTCGTGGGGGACCGAGAGGCCTAGTTCGCGGAGGCGGCTGAGGACGCCTACGGCGACGTGGTCGTTGAAGCAGATGACCGCGGTGGGCTTGTAGGTGAGCGCCTCCTCGATCGCGTCGCGCCCATCGGTCGGTGTGGAGCCGCACGGGACCCGGATGACTGTCAGGCCGGCCGCCTCCGGTGAGCGGAATCCGCGCTGGCGTTGCTGGTCCGACCACGCGGCGGCCGGGCCTTGCAGGTACGCGATCCGTTTGTGCCCGAGGTCCGCGAGATGGTCGCACAGTGCGCGGACGCCGTGGTGGTAGTCGACGACCACCGAGCCGACCGCGTGATGCCGCAGTACCCGGTTGATCAGCACCAGCCGGCGCGCGGCCTCGGCGACCTCGCGGAGCCGGGGTGTGCTCATCCGCGGCGCGCACAGCAGCAGCCCGTCGACCCAGCGGGCGAGCTCGATCGCGGAGCGGTACTCCTGGTCCGGGTCCTCCTCGGTGCCGGCCACCAGCGTGTGGTGCTGCTCAGCGGACGCCTCGGCGGCGAGACCCTTGAGGATCTCCGCGAAGTACGGATTGCCGAGGTCCGGTACGACGACGCCGACTGTGCGGCTGCTGCCGCGGAGCAACGTCTGGGCGGCCGGGTTCGGCCGGTAGCCGACGTCGTGGGCGGCGGCGCGGACCCGTTCGGTGACCTCGGGCGACACCGGCTTGCCGCCGCTGAGTACCCGCGAGACGGTCGCCGTCGACACCTCGGCCAGCCGCGCCACGTCGTGGATCGTGGCCCGGGCTGCAGTCGGCTCTCTCACCCGCCCATTGGACCATGACGACGGCCCAGATCGCTGCCGCTCAACCGATGTAAAGCTTTTCCCGGTTTCCCGGCAGTGAGGTCTTGACGCCGCCGCGGAGCGCTGCGACGGTAAGCAGGAAAAGGATTACCCGCCCACCGCCCCGGGCTCTCTGCGAAGCGCCGTGCGGTGGTCTGCGCGAGGAGACGCCGTGCGAAATCGTCTGATCAGCCTGTGCCTGGTGGTGCTCGTCGGAGCCGGACTGCTGACGGTGTCGGCCGGTCCGGCCGCCGCCGCGAACCCGGCGACGTACGGACCGTTCGACCCGCGGATCGAGCTCGCCGGGCACTGGGGCCGCGACGACGACACCGCGATCACGGTGAACTCCGGTTCGTCGGTCCGGCTGCGGTTCACCGGCTCGCACCTCGGCGCGCTGTTCGACACCTCGTCGATCACGGTCCCGGCCGAGCTGTACGTCGCGATCGACGGCGGCGCACCGGTGCTGCAGAAGGCCGACGCGGACCACAAGGTGTTCGCCGACGACCTGGACCCGGCCGTCGCGCACACCGCGGAGATCGTGGTGAAGGACGTCGACGAGTACGAGAACCGCTGGAACGTCCCGCTGCAGACCGGGATCGTGCTGAAGAAGCTCGAGCTCGCCCCGGACGCCAAGCTGATCCCGCTGCCGACCACCGCCGAGCACCGGATCGAGTTCTACGGCGACTCGATCACCCAGGGCGTGATGGCGCTCTGCCCGGAGCTCGGCACCGACTGCGCGGACGGCACCAAGGCGTACCCGCACCTGGTCGGCGCGGCGTTCGGCGCGGAGACCAACCAGGTCGGCTTCGGCAAGCAGGGCATCCTGCAACCGGGGCACGGCAACGTCGGTACGGCGGCCGACTCGTTCGGCTGGAACCTCGCCGGGTTCCCGGCCACCGGGTTCGACCCGGGCGCGGTCGTGGTCAACTTCGGCACGAACGACGCGGCGTACGGGAGTGCCGAGTTCACCCCGGCGTACAGCGCGTATCTGCGGAAGATCCGGGCGGCCGACCCGCAGGCGTTGATCGTTGCCCTGCGCCCGTTCAACGGGACACATGCGGACGACATCAAGGCGGCGGTCGCGGCGACGAAGGACCGCCGGATCGTGTACGTCGACACCACCGGCTGGCTCGGCGCCGGCGACTTCAACGGGAGCACCCACCCGAACGTGCAGGGCCACGAGAAGGCCGCCGCCCGGTTGACCGCCGTACTGAAGGAGCTCACCGGATGGGCCACCGGGCCGGCGGGTACGCCGAAGCTCGCGCCGCAAGGCCCCGAGGACGCGACGTGCTCGGACACTGCGCTGACCATGCGCTTCCAGGGGCCGGTGCGGCTCGGGGTGAGCGGGAAGGTGCAGATCCACAAGGCGAACGGCGACGTGGTCGACACGATCAGCCTGACAGATCTCGCATCGTTCCAGCGCACCGTCGGCGGGGCGCGGACGGACTTCGACCAGGTGCATACGTGGACGTACCAGGCCGTCGTGGTCGATGGCCGGACGGTGACGGTGTACCCGCACCAGCGACTCGCGCCCGGGCAGGTGTACTCCGTGACCGTGGATCCGGGCTTCGTCGCCGGCAACCCCGGGATCACCAACTGGCGCTTCCGCACCCAGCAGGACCCGAAGGGCGACAGTCACCTGACGGTTGGCAACGGCAAGGACTTCTGCA
Organism: Kribbella sp. WER1; assembly: GCF_054189145.1. NCBI lineage: Bacteria > Bacillati > Actinomycetota > Actinomycetes > Propionibacteriales > Kribbellaceae > Kribbella > Kribbella sp. WER1. The sequence goes on from NZ_CM135186.1 coordinate 7,112,568, forward strand.
CGGTCCAGGCGGCGATCGACTTTGTCGGAGAGGGGCACAAGGCAACGATCGACGTCGCGCCGGGCCGGTACCGGGAGCTGGTGTGGGTGCCGCCGACCAAGCCGGGGCTGACGATCCGTGGCGCCGGCGCGGGCAAGACCGTGATCGGGTATCCGAACAACAACCTGCTGAACGGCGACTCCGCGATGGGCAGCGTCCCGCAGGAGCAGTCGTACTGTCAGCGGCGCGTGATCCCGCAGTCCGACCGGTACAACTGCTGGCGCGCCGCGATGGGCGTGTTCGCGGACGACTTCACGCTGTCCGACGTGACCGTGCAGAACCTGACGCCGTACCGCGGTTCGCAGGCCGAGGCGTTCTTCGGGAACGGCGACCGGATGGTGCTCGCCCGGGTCCGCGTCCTCGGGTACCAGGACAGCCTGCGGTTGCAGGGCAAGACGTTCGTGACGAACAGCTACGTCGAGGGTGACGTGGACTTCGTCTGGGGGACCGGCGGCGTGTTCATGGAGGACTCCGAGCTGAAGGCGCTGCACGAGGGGTACTACAACCAGGTCCGCAACATCGACGACGGACCCGGCAACATCTTCGTCCGGGTCCGGCTGACCCGGGCGCCGGGGCTGGCCGACGACAGCGTCTACCTGGCCCGCGCCGAGCTCGGCCGGTTCCCGACCAGTCAGGTGGTGTTCATCGACTCCGCGATGGACAGCCACGTGAAGCAGACCGGCTGGCAGATCACCAGCCCCAACGACTGTGCCGCCGCCGGGCAGATCCGGTTCTGGGAGTACCACAGCACCGACCTGTCCGGCCGCCCGCTCGACACCACCGCGCGACTGGCGTGCTCCCGGCAGCTCAGCGACGAGGAGGCCGCGCAACTGCGCGACCCGTCGTCCGTGTTCGCCGGCTGGCATCCCGTCGTTCCCCGCCTCGAAAGGTGATCCACAATGAAGAACGTCAACCGCCGGGCCCTTCTCGGAGGTGCGCTCGCCGTCACCGCCGGTACTGCGGCCGGCTGGCCCGTCACAGCCGGCGCCGCTGAAGCGCCGGCCGGGGGAGCGCCCGCCGGGGGAGTGCAGCCGCATCCGGCGCCGCGTCCCGTCGCGCCGGTGAACCAGGAGATCGCGGCCGCGCACGCCGCGATCTACAAGACGCTGCCGCAGGTCGTCGTCGGTGTCGACGTCGAGGACCTGATGAAGATCCACACCGCGGCGGACGCGGACGCGCTCCGTCCGCAACTGGTCGCACAGGTGTGGAAGGACACCGGAGTACTCCCGACCGCACTGCCGGCCGTGACGCGGGACGTCGGCACGCCGACGGTGCTGCCCGCGTTCACCGGGGTACGGCGGTACGACAAGCTCGACGTGCCGATGGAGTTTGGATACGTATCCACCGTGTATCTGCTCGAGCCGGCGCAGTCGACACATCGGCGGGTGGCGTTCTACCACAACGGGCACGGCGAGGGGCCGGAGACGATGCAGCCGGTCACGCAGGCGCTGCTCGACCACGGGTACACCGTTCTGCTGTTCGCGATGCCGTTCTACCACTGGAACCCGAAAACCCTGCAGGACCCGGCCGATCCGGCCAAGCTGCTCCAGCCGTCGCACAACGACCTGCCGCAGTGGGCGTCGAATACGTATTCACCGCTCGCGCTGTTCCTGACGCCGTTGTCGGTCGCGATGAACTACGTGCAGGCGACGTACCGTCCGTCGTCGGTGCAGATGATCGGGCTGTCCGGCGGCGGGTGGGCGACGACTGTGTACCCGGCGCTGGACCCGCGGATCACCCGCTCGTACCCGACGGCCGGGTCGCTGCCATTCTTCGTCCGGCCCGGGTCGCCAAAGCCGAGCCCGACCCGGGGCGACTGGGAGCAGCGGCTGGACATGCAGCCCGGGTTCTACGGGCTGGCCGACTTCCCGGACTTCTACGCGCTCGCGTCGATCGGCCCGCACCGCCGGCAGATGCAGATCCTGAACCGGTTCGACGACTGCTGCTTCAACGGCGTCGGCCACCGCTCGTACGAGGCCGCCGTCCGGCAGCGGATCGCCGTCATCGGCACCGATGCCATCAGCAACGAGTCGAACGGCCACTGGGAGCTGCTGGAGGACGCCACCCACCAGCAGCACGCGATCAGCCCGTACGCCCTGTCCGTCATCCTCTGGGACCTCGACGTCCACTGCGCGCATCTGCCCTAGTGTCCTGAGTCGGAAGTCCGACTCAGGACACTAGCGGATCTGGTGCACGTCCCGGATCGGGTGGCCGTTGACGGTGACGTTGTCGAAGCTCAGCGCCGTGTGTTGCACGGTGCTGGGCTGGGCGACGGTGAACGTGCAGTCGACCAGGCGGAAGTCCTCGATCCGGGCGTGCCGGTAGCCGCGGAGCAGCAGCGCGTTCCGGGCGTTCTCGACGGTGATGCCGCGGAGTTCGACGTTCCGGACCGACGGGGTCAGCGGGCCGGCCTCGCCCTCGCCGCGGAAGAAGTTGCACTGGACAACTTCCTTCGTGACGCGGGAGACCGTGACGTCGCGCAGGTACACGTTCTCCACGAACCCGCCGCGGACCGCGTTGGTCTTGATGTACAGCGCGAAGTACGGCCCGTCGATCCGGCAGTTCCGCACGTAGACGTTCCGGATCCCGCCGGTCAGGTCCGAGCCGAGCGTGATCGCGCCGTACTTGACCCGCAGCTTGCAGTCCTCGATCAGCACGTCCTCGGTCGGGACGCCGACCCGCAGCCCGTCGGCCTCGCGCCCGGACTTGAGCGCGACGCAGTCGTCGCCGGCATCCACCACGCACCCGCTGACGACCACCGAACGGCAGGACTCCAGGTCGATCCCGTCGTTGTTCGGCCCCTGCGAGTCGAGCACCAGGTCGCGGATCGTCACGTTCCGGCAGAGCACCGGATGGATCTGCCAGAACGGCGAGCGGACCACGGTCACGCCCTCGATCAGCACGTTGTCGCAGTCGAACGGCTGCACGAAGCTCGACCGCAGACGGTTGCCGACGGCCCGTTCCTCGAGCGGTACGCCGTACCAGCTCTGCTCCCGCAGTACCTTGAACTCCTCGTCGCACTCGTGGAACCACTGCCACCAGGTGTCCCACGAGCCCTGCCCGTCGAGCGTGCCGGTGCCGGTGATCGCGATGTCGGTGCAGCCGTTCGCGTAGATCATCGGGGCGTGGTTGCGGACCTCGAGGCCCTCGTACCGCGTCTCGACCAGCGGGAGGTAGTCGGCCGGGTCGCTGCTGAACAGGAGTGTGGCGCCCGCGCTGACGTGCAGTTCGACGTACGAGAGCAGCCGGATGCCGGTGGTGTGCCAGCGGCCGGGCGGTACGACGACGCGGCCGCCGCCGGACGCGTGGCAGGCGTCGATCGCGGCGGCGATCCCGGGGCCGGCGTTCGCGGGGGTTGCGCCGTACGACGTGATCGGGAAGTCGACGGCGGGGAAACTCGGAGGGCGGACGGTCGCCTTGATGCGGCTCGCGTCCGCCCAGTCGGCTGTCACAGCAGCTGCGCCGGATCCGTGATCGGCTGACCGTTGACGGTGAAGTTGCGGAACGTCAGCTCGGTGTCCTGGATCGAGCTCGCGGCGTCGATGCTCGTGTAGGTACAGTCGATCAGCCGGAAGTCCTGGATCGGCGAGCGCGGGTAGCCGAAGATCGAGAACGCGTTCCGGGCGTGGCCGACGTTCACGTTGCGCAGCTCGACGTTGCGGACCCGCGGGGTGAGAGGGCCGGTGTCGCCCTCGCTGCGGTAGAAGTTGCAGGAGACAACTTCCTTCGTCAGGTTCGAGATCTCCAGGTCGCGCAGGTAGATGTTCTCGGCGAAGCCCCCGCGGACCGAGTTCGTCTTGATGTACAGGCCGAAGTACAGGTTCGGGCTGCCGACCGTGCAGTTGCGGACGAACACGTTCCGGACGCCGCCGGTCATCTCGCTGCCGATCGTGATCGCGCCGTACCGGATGTTCAGCGTGCAGTCCTCGATCAGGATGTTCTCCGACGGGACCGCGATCCGCAGGCCGTCGGCGCCCTTGCCGGACTTGATCGCGATGCAGTCGTCGCCGCAGTCCAGCGTGCAGTCCTGGATGTGCACGTACTGCGAGCTCTCCGGGTCGATGCCGTCGTTGTTCGGGCCGCGGCTGTCGATGTGCACGCCGCGGATCGTGATGTTGCGGGACAGCACCGGGTGGATCTCCCAGAACGGTGAGCGGACGATCGTGACGCCTTCGATCAGGACGTTGCGGCAGGACTGGGTCTCGATGAACGCGGCGCGCAGGTGGTGCCCGGCGCCGAAGACGCGGTCCTTGACCGGTACGCCGTCCTCCGTCATCTGGGTCAGCGCTTGGGCGTCCGGGCCGGACGGGGTGACCCAGGACCACCAGTTGTCCCAGGTCGCGCCGCCGTCCAGCGTGCCCGAGCCGGTGACCGCGATGTTCTCGCAGTCGCGGCCGTAGATGAGCGGGGAGTAGTTCATGCACTCCTGGCCCTCGAAGCGGGTGAGGACGACCGGGAGGTAGTCGTTCGGGTCGGTGCTGAAGAGCAGGGTCGCGCCGGGGGAGACGTACAGGTTGACGTTGGACTTGAGGTGGATCGCCCCGGTGCGGAAAGTGCCGGCCGGTACGACGACACGCCCACCACCGGCGGCGTGACACGCGTCGATGGCTTTCGCGATCGCGTCCGTGGCCAGGGTGGTCCCATCGGGGACCGCTCCGAAGGCGGTGACGGAGAAGTCGCGCGCGCGGAAGTGCGGGGGGCGGGTATTGGCGAGAATGTCACCGGCCTGCCCCCACCCTGGCCCGGGATCGAGAGGCGTTGCTTGCGCGACGCTGGTTCCCAGAGCAGGTACCAGGGCGGCGCCGGCGCTCAGGCCCAGGAAGGTCTTTCGTGTGATCATGGAAGGCTCCTCTACTGGTCTGCGCGGGTGCCGTTGATCCAGACCTGGGACAGGCGCAGGTCTTCGACGTTGGTGATCACGTTGGGTTTGGTGATCGCGTCGAAGCGGCACTGGTGCAGGTGGATGTCGCGGAGCGGGTCGTCGGTGAGGCCGATCAGGTTCAGGGCGCGGGGGGCGGATGCGACGGTGAGTTGGCTGATCGTGATGCCGTGCACGTCCGGCGGGTACGCCCCGGTGACCACGTTCGCGTAGTTCAGCACGATCTCGATCACCGAGTCGGCGGCCTGGCCGACCTGCACCCGGCGTACGTCGATGTTCGTGATCGTGCCGCCGCGGTCCGGGTTGCTCTTGATCCGGATCGCCCGTTCGAGGTTCGGGCTGCTCATCGTGCAGTCCCGGACGAAGATGTCCATCACCCCGCCACTGGTCTCGCTGCCGGCCGTGACGCCGCCGTTGCCGTCGGCCATCACGCAGTTCCGGACGACGGCGTACCGCGACGGCACGTTCACCCGGCGCCCGTCCGCGTCCTTCCCGGACTTGAACGCGACGCAGTCGTCGCCGGTGGAGATCGTGCAGTTCTCGATCAGTACGTCGGTACAAGACTCCGGGTCGATGCCGTCGTTGTTCGGCCCGTTCGGGCTGTCGACGGTGACGCCGCGGATCGTGACGTTGCGGCACAGCACCGGGTGGATGTTCCACATCGGGGAGTCCTTGACGGTGATGCCGTCGAGGAGGACGTTCTCGCAGCGGTTCAGCTGCAGGAGATTCGGGCGCAGGTAGTGGCCCTCGCCGAACACCCGCTCCTCGACCGGCACGCCGGCCGCGGCCAGCTGGATCAGCAGCGTCTTGTCCGGGCCTTCGTTGGGCGGCGGGCCGCCGGTCCAGTCCCACCAGTGCGTCGCGTCGGCGCGGCCGTCGAGGACGCCCTGCCCGGTGATCGCGACGTCCCGCTGACCGTAGGCGTACACGAAGGCGGAGTAGTTGTAGCATTCCGTCCCCTCGTACCGCGTCGCGACGACCGGGAGGTACGCCGCTGGGTCCTGGCTGAACGCGAGCCGCGCGCCCTTCTCGAGGTGCAGGTCCACCCGGCTGAGCAGGTGGACCGCGCCGGTACGGTAGTCGCCGGCCGGTACGACGACGTGCCCGCCGCCGGCGCGGTGGCACGCCTCGATCGCGGCGCGGATCGCCGCCGTACAATCGGTGGCGTCGTCGCCGGCGGCGCCGTATGCGGTCACGTCGTACCAGCGGTCCGGGAAGCGCGGCGGCCTGATCCGCCGCAGGATCGCCGCGATCTGGGCGTCCGCGGCTGCGTCCGGGGCAGGGCCGGCGGCGGCCGGGGCGGTACCGCCGCCGAGCAGAGATCCGCCGGCGGCGAGGGCGCCACCGGCGAGCAGGACGGTACGTCGACGAAGTGGGGCGGACATCCGCGACCTCCTAGCATGCAAACGATTGCAACCGATCGTGCCCGGAGAGCGTTGGCGTGTCAACGGCTGGTGGACGAGAACTCTTGACCGGCCCGGAATCTCTTGGATACTTACGGGTAAAGCTTTACCTCAACCGCCCCCTGAGAGGTGTCGCGCAATGTCCGATAGTCAGGAGAGCACCCCCACCACCCGCCGCCAGCTCCTCCGCCTCGGCGTCGGCGGATTAGTTGCCGCAAGCATCAGCTTCGCGACGGGGACCGCCGCCTTCGGCGGCGGGGTGGGAGGGGGGCGGACGCGGCAGGAGTAGGTACCGGAGCCAGCGGCGGCGTGACGCGAGAGGGGGTGGGCGCGGCAGGTGCCGGCGCGAACGGCGCCGCTGCGGGCGGAACGGGGAGCGCGGAGGGCGCCGCGGGCGGAACGGGGAGCGCGGAGGGCGCCGCGGGCGGCGCGGGGAGCGTGGACGGGGCCGCGGGTGGGGTGGAGGGCGCCGGCGGTGGTGGGCGCGCAGGTGCATGGGTGGGCGGGGAGGCTGCGGTGCGGGGGCGGATTCGGGCGCCGCGGTTCCGGGATGACTGGTTTCCGATTACGCGGTACGGGGCGACGCCCGAGGATGCTACCGCGGGGATTGCAGCCGCGATCGAGGCGTGTCATCGGGCTGGGGGTGGGCATGTTGTGGTGCCGGCCGGGGTCTGGGAGACCGGGGCGGTTGAGTTGCTGAGCCGGGTGGATCTGCATCTGGAGGAGGGGGCGACGTTGCGGTTCAGTACGGATCCGGCGGCGTACCTTCCGGTGGTCCGGACGCGGTGGCAGAGCGTCGAGCTGTACAACTACTCGCCGCTGATCCGCGCCGAAGGGCAGACCGACATCGCGATCACCGGCAAGGGCGTCCTCGACGGCGCCGGTGACAACGAGCACTGGTGGTACCTGATCGGCAGCGGCAAGTACGGCTGGCACACCGGACTCCCGAACCAGCGCGCCGACTGGGCCGAGCTCGAACGGATGAACAACGAGCAGGTCCCCGTCGAGCAGCGCGTGTTCGGCGACGGGCACTACCTCCGCCCGAGCTTCGTCCAGCCGTTCCGTTGTACGAACGTCCTGATCGAGGGGGTGACCATCAAGAACTCCCCGATGTGGACCGTCCACCCGCTGGAGTGCCGCAACGTCACCGTCCAGGGCGTCACGGTCGACAACCTCGGCCCGAACGGCGACGGCTGCGACCCGGAGTCCTGCACCGACGTACTGATCCGCGACTGCACCTTCCGTACCCACGACGACTGCATCGCGATCAAGTCCGGCCGGGACGCCGATGGCCGCCGGCTCGGGCTGCCGTCGCGCGGCATCGTCATCGAGGACTGCACGTTCGTCAGCGGTGGTGCCGCGGTCGCTGTCGGTAGCGAGATGAGCGGCGGTGTCGAGGACGTGTACGTGCGCCGGCTGCGCGCGCCGGCCGACCCGGCGGCGGACGAGGCGTACCTGCAATGGCTGCTCTGCGTGAAATCCACGTCGACGCGCGGTGGCTCTGTGCACAATGTCGATGTCCGGGACGTGGATTCGCGGGCCTGGATGTATCGTCCTCTGGAGATCACGTTCAGCTACCAGGGAGGTGGCGACCAGTCGCTGTACCCCGACGTACGTGACATCCGTTTCGACCGGGTCCGGGTGGCGCGGGCCGAGCGGGCGTACCGGATCGTGGGTGCGGAGACACAGCACATCCGGTCGGTGGTGGTCAGCAACAGCCGGTTCGGCCAGGTCACGGCGGAAGCTGTCGTACAGTACGCCGACGACGTGACGGTTCGAAATGTCTTGATCAGCGGTTCTTAGGGGTACGAAGTGGCGGAACGGGTTCGTTTGATCGACGTCGCGCGCGAGGCCGGTACCTCGGTCTCCACGGTGTCGCGGGCGCTGAACGGGTCCGACCTGATCTCGCCGGAGGTGGTCGCGCACGTCCGCGCGGTGGCCGGCCAGCTCGGGTACCGCGCCGACAAGCGGGCGCAGGAGTTCAAGCTCGGCCGCCCGCTGACGGTCGGCGTGACGGTGCCCGACCTGACGAACCCGTTCTTCTCGGAGGTGCTGAAGGGCCTGACCGGCGCCGCACGGTCCGGCGGGTACCGGCTGCTGATCGGTGAGAGCGGCGAGGATCCGGCCGAAGAGCTGCGGCTGGTCGACGAGCTGGTCGACTACTCCGGCGCGCTCGTGTTGTTCAGCTCCCGCCTCACCCGGCAGGGTCTGGAGAAGGCGATCGCCCAGCCGGTCCCGGTGGTGTCGATCAACCGCAACGTGAAGAATGCGGGCGTTGTCGCGATCGACTACCGGGCCGCGTCCCGCCTGCTGCTCGAGCACCTCACCGCCCTCGGTCATCGCCGCGTGCTGTACGTCGGTGGCCCGGCGACGTCCTGGTCGGACGGCGAGCGCCGCCGGACGCTGCGGCGGACCGCGCGCTTGCTCGACGTGACGCTGGACGAGATCGACGGCGGCTGGTCCGGGAACCACGGGTACGACGCGGGCCCGACGGTGCTGCACAGCCGGGCGACGGCGGTGATCACGTTCAACGACCTGGTCGGGATCGGCCTGCTGAGCTGGCTGTACGACAACGGCGTCGAGGTGCCGGCCGAGCTGTCGGTGGCGTCGTACGACGACATCCCGATCGCGTCGTACTCGCGGCCGCCGCTGACGTCGCTGCGCAACGAGCGGGCGCGGCTGGGCGAGCTGGCCTGGGACCAGCTGAGCAAGCGGCTCGGTGGGGCCGACTGGCCGCCGCCGGATCTGCTGGCGCCGGAGCTGGTGGTCCGGGCGAGCACCGGCCCGGCCCGGCGGAGAGTTCGCATCCGGGTCTGAATCCCTGCATGCAAACGATTGCACGCGGCGTATGCCGTCAGCTACGGTTGGCGCATGCTGCCGCCACATGTCGTGCTGGGGACGGCCTACTACCCCGAATACCTGCCCCGTTCGGTCGGTGACCGGACCACCGTCGACCTCGACCTGATGGTTGCCGCCGGCATCACCGCGATCCGCGTCGGTGAGTCGGTCTGGTCGACCTGGGAGCCGCGGGACGGCGTCTTCGACCTGGAATGGATCCGCCCGGTGCTGGACGGCGCGGCCGCCCGCGGCCTCGGCGTCATCCTCGGGACGCCGACGTACGCCGTGCCACCCTGGCTGCAACGGGCGCACCCGGAGATCGCGGCCGAGCGGCGGACGGGCGTCCCGGTGCCGTGGGGGATCCGGCAGGAGATCGACCACGGTCAGCCGGCGTTCCGGTTCCACGCAGAGCGGGTGGTGCGGCGGATCGTCGAGCGGTACCGGGACCACCCGGCGGTGATCGGGTACCAGGTGGACAACGAGCCCGGCGTACTGCTGGCGCACAACACGTCCGTCTTCGAGGCGTTCGTGGCGGAGTTGCGCGGCGAGTACGGTGATGTCGAGACGCTGAACGAGGCGTGGGGGCTGACGTACTGGTCGCACCGGTTGAGCGACTGGTCGGAGCTGTGGCTGCCGGACGGGAACAGCACGCCGTCGTACGACCTGGCGTGGCGCCGGTTCCAGGCTGCCCGGACGACCGAGTTCATCGGCTGGCAGGCGGACCTCGTCCGGTCGTTGCGGCGGGACGGGCAGTTCGTGACGACCTGCCTGGCGTACGACCGGCCGGCGGTGGCCGACGTACCGCTGACCGCTGCGCTGGATGTTGCGGCGGGCAACATCTATGTGGATGTGCAGGACGGTCTCGCGCGACCTGTGGTGCCGTCACGATTGGCGCCGGGGTGGATCGGGCGGTCGGTCGCGGACCTGTTCCTGGCGGCGGATCGCGGATACGGGTCGCGCGGTGCGCCGTTCCTGGTGACCGAGACCAACGCGACGTCGATCGGCGGCTCGCACCAGAACAAGCCGCCGTACGCCGGTCAGCTCCGGCAGCTGGCATGGGCGATGGTGTCCCGCGGTGCCCGGATGGTCGAGTACTGGCACTGGCATTCGATCCACCACGGGGCGGAGACGTTCTGGGGTGGGATCCTCGGGCACGGGCTGGAGCCGGGGCGGATCTATCGCGAGGTCGCGGCGATCGGAGCCGAGCTCGCGGCGGCCGGGTCGTCTGTGACCGAGCTGACGCCGGACGTCGACGTCGCGGTGCTGTGGTCGCAGGAGAGCGACTGGGCGATGCAGTTCCAGCCGCCGTTGGCGTCGGCGGGCCAGCCGGACAAGGCGTCGTACCGGACGGTGGTGGAGGCGTTCTACGGCGGGGTTGTGGACGCCGGGTTGCGGCCCGGAGTGGTGCCTGTGGAGCGGCTCGCGTTGACGGCGCCCGTGGTTGTTGCCGCTGGCCTCTATATCGCGTCCGATGCGGTGCTGGAACGGCTGGTGTCGTATGCGCACGACGGCGGACATCTGATCGTGGGACCGCGGACCGGGTACGCGGACGAGCTTGCGCGACCGCGGGCCGAGGTTGCGCCGGGGCCGTTGCGGAAGGCCGCCGGACTGTCATACCAGGAGTTCGAGAACCTTGAGGTTGCGTGTGCGGTGGAAGGGCTGGCCGGACATGCCACACGGTGGGCCGAGACGCTGCACGTCGACGACGCCGACGTCCTGGCGACGTACCGGCATCCGAGCGGCGAGCGACGGCCGATCGTCACGACGAAACGCTGCGGGAGCGGCCGGATCACGTACGTCGGGACGGTGCCGGACGCTGACCTGGCGGCCGGGCTGTTCGGGGAGTCGCGGCTGTGGGCGCCGTCGGTGACCGCGATGTCCGCGGTGAACGCGGCCGGCGAACGGATCTGGTTCGTCCACAACTGGTCCGGTACGCCGGTGACGGTCGAGCCCGCGGTACTGGGGCGGATCGAGCTGGGGCCGTGGGACGTCCGGGTGCTCAAGGAGGCGCGATGAGGTACTTCGAGGATCTGACGCCGAGTACCGGGGCCCGGGAGCCGCGGGCGTGGTTGCGGTCGTCGCGGCCGCGGATCAGCCTGAACGGGCGGTGGGACTTCAAGCTCTGGGACAGTATTCCGGAGGGCGTCCCGGCGGTCGGTGGCGACTGGGGTTCGATCGAGGTCCCGGGGCATTGGGTGTTGCAGGGGCACGAGCGGCCGCGGTACACGAATACGGCGTTCCCGTTCCCGATCGACCCGCCGTACGCGCCGGACGCGAACCCGACGGGTGACCACGTCCGCTGGTTCGACCTTCCCGAGGACTGGCCGGTTGAGGGCGCCGTACTGCGGTTCGAGGGCGTCGACTCGGCGTTCAAGGTGTGGGTGAACGGGGTCGAGGCGGGTACGGCGAAGGGGAGCCGGCTGCCGAGCGAGTTCGACGTCGGTGCGCTGCTCCGGCCGGGGCGGAACGTGCTGGCCGTCCGGGTGCACCAGTGGTCGTCGGGGTCGTACCTCGAAGACCAGGACATGTGGTGGTTGCCCGGGATCTTCCGGGACGTCACGCTGCTCGCGCGGCCGTTGATCGACGACGTCTTCGTGCACGCGTCGTACGACCATGTCGCCGGGGGCGGGACGCTTGTCGTCGAGACGGTGCCTGGTGCCGTGGTGCGCGTTCCGGAGCTGGGGATCGTCTGTGCACCGGGGGAATCGGTGAAGCTCGTGGCCGTCGAGCCGTGGTCGGCCGAGGCGCCGCGGCTGTACGACGCGGTGGTCGAGGTACCGGGGGAGACCGTCGAGCTGCGGATCGGGTTCCGGACCGTGGCGATGGTGCACGGCGTGTTCACCGCGAACGGGCGTCCGCTGTTCTTCCGCGGCGTCAACCGGCACGAACACGACGAGCGCCGCGGGCGGGCGCTCTCGGTCGAGGCGATGCGGCAGGACCTCGTACTGATGAAGCAGCACAACATCAACGCCGTCCGGACCGCGCACTACCCGCCGCATCCGGCGTTCCTGGACCTGTGCGACGAGCTCGGGCTGTGGGTGATCGACGAGTGCGACATCGAGACCCACGGATTCATCTACACCGACTGGCGCGGCAACCCCGCCGACGACCCGGCCTGGGCGCCGATGATGCTCGACCGGATGCGGCGGATGGTCGAACGCGACAAGAACCACCCGAGCGTGGTCATCTGGTCGCTGGCCAACGAGAGCGACCGCGGCCGGAACTTCGGCGACCTGGCGGGGTGGACGCGGGAACGGGACCCGTCGCGGGCGATCTTTTATGAACGGGACCGGACGTACGAGTTCTCGGACTTCTACAGCCTGATGTATCCGCCGTTGGAGGACCTGGAGGCGATCGGTACGCGTACCGAGGACGTGACCACCGACGACCCGGCGCTGGAGGCGCGGCGGCGGGCGCTGCCGTTCGTGCTGGCGGAGTACGCGCATGCCATGGGCAACGGTCCGGGCGGGCTGGCCGACTATCAGCGGGTGCTGGAACATTACCCGCGGCTGCAGGGCGGGTTCGTCTGGGAGTGGATCGACCACGGGCTGCTGTTGCCTGGCGCAACGGATCACGTGTACGGCGGGGACTTCGGCGAGCGGCTGCACGGGACGAACTTCTGCATCGACGGGCTGCTCTTCCCGGACCGGACGCCGTCGCCCGGACTCGCGGAGTACAAGAAGGTGCTGGAGCCGATCCGGATCACGGCACCACTCACGATCGAGAACCACCGGACCTTCACCGGTACCGACGACCTCGAGTTCCTGTGGTCGGTCACCGTCGACGGGCTCGAGGTGCACTCCGGACGGCTGGAGGTCCCGGACGTCGCCCCTGGTACTTCACTCCAGCTGCCGGCTATCGAGCCCTTCCCGGGTGATGGTGAGCAAGTGCTGACCGTGCGGGCGGTCCTGGCGAAGGACACCGCGTGGGCTAACGCCGGACATGAGGTCGCCTGGTCGCAGTTCGTCCTGCAGGAGGCGACGGCTGCTCCTGTCGGCGCCAGCCTGCGTGTTGTGCAGACCGACGACGTACTGCGGCTGGGCGGCGGTGAGTTCGACCGTAATACCGGACGATTGACTCGCCTGTACGGCCAGGAGGTCGACGGGCCGCGGCTGGACCTCTGGCGGGCGCCGACGGACAACGACAACGGCCAGGGTGGGCGCAACGGCGTAACGCAGGAGTGGCGAGCCGCCGGCCTCGATCGGCTCCTGCACCGCGTCAACGGGGTCGAGGTGGTCGACGACGGCCTGGCAGTCCGCAGCCGGGTCGCCCCGGAGGGCCTTGGCGTCGGCGTCCGCGCGACGTACCACTGGACCGCGTCCGACGACGGCCTTCACCTCACGGTTGACGTACAGCCGGAAGGAGAATGGGCCGGCACCGCCGTCACGCCTCGGTGCAGCAGTTGGCCACGTGTCGGGGTACGGCTGCAGCTCCCGGCCGGGTGGGACAACGCGCAGTGGTACGGCGGCGGCCCAGGCGAGGCCTACGCGGACAGTCGATCAGCCGCCCGCGTCGGGCGCTACCAGCACACGGTGGACGAGCTACAGACCCCGTACGTCGTGCCCCAGGAGAACGGAGCCCGCACGGACGTCCGCTGGGCCGAGCTGACCGATGCTGAGGGCAACGGCCTACGCGTCACCGGCACTCCACACTTCCAACTGACCGCCCGCCGCTGGACCACCGAAGACCTGGAAACCGCCCGCCACCGCTCAGACCTCACCCCGCGCGACCACATCTACCTAAACCTCGACCTGGCTCAGTCCGGCCTGGGCTCAGCCTCCTGCGGCCCACCGACCCGGCACGCCTTGGACGTCGCGCCCTACACCTTTTCGTTCACCTTCGTACCTGTCGGAAGCAGATCTGTGGATAACTGAAACCCCTTGTTTTGCAGGGGAATCGGCTTTGGAAACTGTCGGAGGGTGTGGCTAGAGTCTGTTGCATGGACAAGGCGCCCGAGGTGATGAGCGAGCAGGAGCTCGTGCATGCCCTCGACGAGAACGCCGCCGCCCGCGCCCGCCTGGGGACCGAGCGGCTGCGACTGCTCGCGGCCCTGGACAAGATCGGGTACGCGGAGCGGGTGGGGGCTCGTGACACGGTCCAGTTCATCGAGTACCGGTACCGGCTCGACCATCATCGTGCGCGGCGGGATGTGCAACTCGCCCGCGCGCTGCCGAAGTACGAGGCCGTCACCTCGAAGCTCGACGAAGGCAGGCTGCATCCTGCGCAAGCCGAGGCCATCGTCCTCGAGCTCGAGAAGACACCGTCCACCGTGCCTGTGGCAGACCTCGAGGTCGCGGAGCAACAGTTGGCCCGCCTGACGCACCTGCCGCCCGCCCAACTGCGCAAGGCGGCGATCCAGGCCCGCGACATCCTCGACACCGACGGCCCCGAGCCCGAGGAACGCAAGGCCGCGGCCCGCGAGTCCCTCACCCTCTGCTCGGTCGACCGCGGAGTGAAGTTCAAGGGCTACCTCGCCAACGAGAACGCCGAACTGTTCCAGGCGCTGATCACCGTCGGCGCCCGTCCCCACAAAACCGCCGACGGCGACCTCGACCCCCGCTCCCGCGAAAAGCGCCAGGCCGACGCCCTGTCCACCACCCTGACCCTGGCCGCCACAGCCCTCGACGCGGGCGCCCCTTCTCCCACCATCCCCCGCCCCACAACCCCAACCCCAACAACCCCGACCACCCCACCGGCGACCACCGCGCCGGCGAGCGCCGCGCCGGCGAGTACCCCACCGGCGACCCCCGCTCCGACCAGCACCCCACCGGCCAGCACCCCACCGGCCAACATCCCACCGACGAGTACCCCATCGGCGACCACTCCGCCGGCGAGCGCTCCATTGGCCGGCGCATTGTTAGCATCTCCCGCCGCGGGGGTTTCCACCGTGTGCAGCGGGTTTGTCCCGTCCAGCTCGGCGGCCGCGGAGGTTGTGGTCGACGCAGCCGCACCACGCGCGCTGACCGGCGTGGGTGGTGGGTCGCGGGGGAGTTCGGTGGATGTGGTGCCTGGGTTCGGGGCCAAGGCGAACATCACCGTGACGATCGACCTGCGCGACCTGCAAGCCGCAACCGCCGACGCGATCGGGCAGACCGCCTACGGCCCCGGACTCTCCGCCGCGACCATCCGGCGGCTGGCCTGCGACGCGAACGTGATCCCCGTGGTCCTCGGCTCCAGATCCGAACCGCTAGACGTCGGCCGCCGAGAACGCCTCGTCACCAAGGGAATCCGCCGCGCCCTGAACACCCGCGACCGCGGTTGCGTGGTGTGCGCAGCCCCGCCGGTGATGTGCGACGCCCATCACCTGATGTCGTGGATCGACGGCGGCGCGACGAAACTCGACAACCTGGTGCTGCTCTGCCGCCGGCATCACACCGACCTCCACAACGGCCACTGGAACATCAGCATCGCCGACGGCATCGTCCACGTCGACCGCCCGAGCTGGGCCGACCCTCCACCCCCAACGGCACCCAACCGAACAACCACCACTCCACCCGCAGACCCACGCGCCGGGCAGCCGAACGATGCCGCCAGGCAGCCGAACGGTTCCGCCAAGCCGCTGAACGAGCGCGCGCAACCTGCCCCCTCGCCCACCCCGGCACGCGCCAGCCGGTGGAAGTCCGACGAACAGACCCTCACGGAGGCAGCCAGGTTCGCCGTATGGGGCAACCGCACAGCCACCGACCTGGACACCGGACCACCATCCTTCGCGACGATCTGACAACCGGACCACCTCACAGGCGCCGAAGCGAGATGCCGCCCAGTCGCGTGCCTCTGGCCGAGCGACGTCCGCATGCCAGCGGTGGCACGACGTCCGTGGTCAGCGGTGGTGCGGTTCCCCCGCGCTGGTCGCGCCGCTGCCTCTGCGCGCTGGCGGTGGTGCGGTGCCTCTGCGCTAGTGGTGCGGCGTCTGTGCCAGGAGGTTGGTGCGGTGTCCGTGTACCTGTGCCCGCGCCTGTGCCCGCGCCTGTGCCCGTGCCCGGGAGGTTGGTGCCGTGCCGTGCCGTGCTGGTGCCCGTGCCCGGCAAGTTGGTGCCGGTGCCGGTGCCGGTGCCCGCGCTCGTGCCCGTTTCGGTGGTGGGTGGTGGTGCGATGTCCGTGCGCGCGTGGGTGGTACGGCAGCCGGTGGTGCCCGTGCCCGTGCGCCGGTGGTGGGAGGGTGTCGGTGTGCTGGGTCGCGCGCTGGTGGTGGGGTGTCCCTGCTCGAGTCCGGTGGTCGGTCGTCGGTGGTGCGGCAGTCGCTGGTTGGTGCGGTGTCCGTGTCCGCGCCCGTGTCCGCGCCCGTGTCCGTGTCCAGGCCCGCGCGCGGGTGGTGGGAGTGGGTCGGTGTGCTGGGCTGCGCGCTGGTGGTGGTGCGGGGTCCCTGCTCGGGTTCGGTGGTCGGTTGTATGGCGGTGGTCGTGCGGTGGCTGCGCGCTCGTGTGGACGGGCGAGCAGGCGCTCCGTGAGTACACGGTCGACAACCTCGACACCTCCTGGCGCCGGGCTGCGGAGGGCCTCGCCAATGCGGACGTCGCGGATCTGCCGCGTGACGCGCGTGGTCGCGACGAGATTCTCACCCGCTGCATCCTCGCCTCCAGTCGCGGCTTCACCATCTCCTCGCCACGGGCGAGATGACAGCCAAGTCCCGAGCCGGCCGCTGAGCACTCACCACGTACGACGCCCGTTGGCACCGTGTCCCGCATGAGGGCCTGCGGCAGCGCGGAGGCGGCGGAGGTGTTTCACCTAGCGACAACCTGGAGGAGTCTCTGGCGGACGTCCGGGACTTCCTCGCGTACGTCGTGGGGACCACTACCAGGAAGCCTGTCGCTGAGCGAAGTAGCTGAGCAGGCGCTGGATGTACGGCTCGCGTTCGGCCGACGCCGCGGGCGTCGGGAGGTGGCGGGTGTTGTAGAGGTTGTCGTTGGGGTATCTCGGGAAGACGTGGACGTGGTAGTGCCACGCGTCCTGGTAGCCGGCTGGTTCGTTGTGTTGACGGGTGGAGATGCCTTGGCAGTTGTAGGTGGTGCGGATCGCGATGGCCACCTCGCGGACCACGTCGTGTACGGCGTGGCCGGCCTCGGGCGGGAGGTCGTACAGGTTCTCGTGGTGGGTGGTGGGGACGACCAGGACGTGGCCCTGGTTGTTCGGCCACCAGCGGGAGGCTACGAAGGCCAGGGCGTGCTCACGGCGCAGCACGATGTCGTGCTGCGCCGTGAGTTCGTCTTCGCCGCCTGCGGCTAGTCGGCAGAACGGGCAGTCGTAGCCGTCAGGCGCGTGGTTGAACATGCCTAGCGTGGTACCACAAACGTCACGTAGGTGGAATTCCCCTTGCCTGCAACGCCCGAGTTGGGGCCGAGAGACAGCTGGCCGGCGGGGACGTCGCGTTTGAAGAGGATGAGGTTTTGGTCGGTGGTGGACAGGGTTTCGGTGGTGCGGGTGTAGTCGGAGAGCCAGCTTGGCCACCAGGCGTTTTCGCCGCGGGGGTCGAAGGCTACGTAGACGGTGGCTGGGCGGGTGAGGGTGAGTTTGAGGTAGTCGGTTGGAGTTGTGGCCTTGGAGTCGTCGTTGGCGCCTTGGATGAGGGCCTGGCCGTTCAGCTCTGGTGGTAGGGCGGTGACGGTGTAGCTGCGGTCGACGTACGTTTGGGCGCCTACCTGTGCTTTCACCAGGTTGTTGAGCTTCTCGGGGGCATCCACCGACACCAGGTCGCTTTGCAGCGGCGGTTCGCTGCGGGTGATGCCCAAGACTCGGTTACCTACGGTTTTCACGGTTGCGGCTGGTTGGCCGGTCAGGGGTGCGTAGGTGAAGGAGGACAGCGGGACCGCCGTCCGTTCGACCGTGTACGACGTGTCGGGGGAGACCATGAAGGTCACCGTGTCGGCTGACGTCGTGACGAGCTGATGGCCGTGGGAGTCGGTCACACGGACTGATTGACCTGGCCACGGGTTCTGGAGCTTCAACGTGTCGCGGCTGCCGGCCTGGATGCCTACGACGTCCGGTACGCCGTTATGGACCTCGGTGCTGACCCGGTGGCCGCCTTCGATCTGTACCGAGCCGGACACGTCCCAGTCCTTCGGCCACGCCGGCGCGACCTTCACGACGCCGTCGTACGACTGCACGAGCGCCTCCTGCAGACCCATGCTGAGTACGCCGCCCCACTCGTTGTAGAAGCTGTGGTTGCGGACGGGCTCCTGGCCGGTGCGGTGGACCGTGAACCCGTTCGGGTAGATCTGGAAGTCCGCGATCCCCTTCAGCAGCAGGCTCTTCACCTGGTCGGACAGCCCGAGCCGTGCGGCCCACGTGCTGTCCATGCCCCAGTCCTTGTCCTGCGGGTAAACACGCTGCCGGAACGTCGCCTGCATGAGTGACGACGACGCGTCGAACACGCCCCAGGGCCAGAGCGCCTCCATCTCCGGGTTCTGGGTGTTGTGCGCGGCCTCGTCGGTACCGGACCACGCCAGCACCTCCTCACCACCGCGCTGGACGGTCCGGAACGGCGGGAGCTTCCCAACGGCAGTCTTTAGCTGTGCAGCCAGCGCAGTGTCGCCGTGTGACCTCGCCAGGTCGGCAACCATGGGAAAGATGACCCGCATGGCAGCCAGGTCCGGCACCGGGTCCGTGGTGTCCCACTGGACCTCCAGCGCGTTCACGTGCTGCAGGTGCAGGTAGCCGTCGGCGCCGGGCGTCATTGCGGACAGGTAGAACCGCGCCACGTCGCGCATCAACGGGTAGCTCTGGTTCAGCAGGGCCTTGTCGCCGGTGTACCGGTACTGCTCCCAGATGTTGTTCACCAGCTCCGGCCCGCTGGTCAGGATGCGCCGCGTCCAGCTGGGTTCCTGCTTGTTGTCGCAGCCGTCGCCCGTCCCGTCGTACCGCATGAACTCCGGCAGACAGAGCCCTTCGCCGCCGGTCCAGTGCGTCCGGGTCCACTCGCGCATCAGCTCGGCGCGGTCCAGGTAGAACTTGAAGTACGGCGCGTTGAACTCGGCAATGCCCGCGCCGCGGTTGGCGGCCACCATTTCGCGCAGGTTGAAGTGCCAGTACGAGTCCTGTGCCCAGTCCGCCTGGTCCTCCGCCGACGAGAACATCCGTACGACGGCGCCGTGCGTGCTCGGTACGTCGCCGCGCATCGACGCGGCCATCGTGTACAGCTGCAGCGTTCGCAGGTTCTCGACGTACTCGCCGGTGCCGTCGGACGACGTGATCCGCATCGGCGCGGCCTTCGCCCAGAACGCGTGCCACCAGTCGAGGTGCCGGCTCGGCGTCTCCACGACCGCCTTACGGGCCGCCGTACGCAGCTCTCCGCCGCGGTACGACGGCACGCCGACGACGAGCTTGTAGCTGCCGTCCGCGTTCGGCCGGAACGTCAGCCGTACCGTGAGCGGATCCACCACGGACGCCGTCACGCCCTGCGCATGCGCCGTCAACGCAGCAACCGCGCCGGTAATACTCCCGGATGCGGCGTCGTGGAACGTCTCCGCCAACGCAGCGACTCCGCCAGCCGCACTAACGGCCGGTGTACGACCAGCCCACAGCTTCAGGTCAGCCGTCTGCGGCTTGGACGGATCCGCGCCCGTAACCTCCAGCACGAACTGGTCGGCGTCAGCACGCACATACGACCGCGCTGTCATCCCACCACCGCGCTGGACGAGCTGACCGTCGTACAGCGCCAGCCGCCCGCTGTAGTCGTCAGCACGCATCAGGGAGTCCAGCCCGGGTACGACGAGTCGCCCTGCCGACTTGAGGTCCGGGAACGTGTCTACCCGGTTCAGCTGCGCGCTGTACCCCTTCTCGGCCCAGACAGCCGCACCCAGTACGCCGTTACCCAACGGCATCGCCTGGTACGGCTTCCACGCGGGGCCTTCCTGGACGAGGTCAGACCGGGACACCAGCCCGGCCGTGTCTGCCTGCAGCGCACCGTCGTGCCAGGCAGTCGTCTGCTTCTCAACGGGAGCACCTGCGGCCGGTAGACCGGCAGCCAGCAGTGCTACCACCAGCAACGGCAACGCGAGCCTCATGCGCGCACCTCGAGCCAGTAGTCGACGCCAGGACGCGTCCGGAACTCGACGACACCGTCCTCCGGCCGTGCGAACGCCACCGGACCGGCGGACGACTTCACGTCCACCATCACCCCGGTCCGCAGCCGCAGCCGGTTCCCGAGCAGCGAACGGATCGTGGCCTTCGACAACTTCCCGTCCGACCACGAGAACTCCAGCTCGAACCCGCCCCGCGCCCGAAGGCCGCGAACCTTGCCCGTCGGGAACGCCGACGGCAGACACGGCAGCAGCGCGACCTCTCCGGAGTGGCTCTGCATGATCATCTCGGTGATCCCGGAGACACCGCCGAAGTTGCCGTCGATCTGGAACGGCGGGTGCAGGTCGAACATGTTGGGCGCCGTACGGCCCGGACCGACCAGCTGGGTCAGGTGCTTGTACGCGTTGTCCGCCTCGAGCAGTCGCGCCCGGATGTTCAGCTTCCACGCCAGCGACCAGCCGGCCGTGACCGCCGGACCACGCAGTTCCAGGAACTTCCGGGCCGCGTCGGCGAGTTCCGGCGTACGGCGTGGAGTCACCTGATCGCTCGGGAACACCGCCCACAAGGGCGAGACGTGGCGGCTCGTTTCCAGCGCGGCGTCCTCCCAGTCGATCAGCCACTCCTGGAGCTGACCGAGGTACCCGATCTGCAGCGGTGCCAGCTTCGACCGCGCCGCTGCGGCCGCAGCCGCCATCGACTGGTCCTTGCCGAGCAGGGTGGCCGCCTGGCCGAACACCGAGAACAGGTCGCGCAGGATCTCCATGTCCATCGTCGGCCCGGCGCACAGGCTGACACCGTCACCGTCGTAGTCGTGGTGCTTCACCTCGGGCGACAGCGACGGGCTGGTCACCAGCCATCCCGTCTTCGCATCGGTCTGCAGCTGGTCGAGGAAGTACTCCACCGAACCCCGCAGCACCGGGTAGTACTTGCGCAGCATCTCCAGGTCGCCCGTGTACTCGAACCGCTCCCAGAACAGCAGCGACAACCACGCACCACCGGTCGGCCACAGCCCGTAGAACGCGAAGTCCACGACCGCACTGCCGCGCCAGCCGTCCGTGTTGTGGTGCGCAACCCAGCCCGGAGCGTCGTACATGGCCGCCGCGGTCCGGGCGCCGGACTCCGCGAGCTCGCTGATCATCTCGAACAGCGGGTCCCAGCACTCGGCCAGGTTCGTGGGACCGGCCGGCCAGTAGTTCATTTCGGTGTTGATGTTGATCGTGAACTTCGACTGCCACTCGGGCAGCATCTTGTAGCTCCAGATGCCCTGCAGGTTTGCCGGCTGACCCGGTGCGCGCGAGCTGGAGATCAGCAGGTAGCGCCCGAACTGGTAGTACAGCGCCGCCAGTTGCGGGTCGCCGCCGTTGCGGAACGCCGTGATCCGCTGGTCGGTCGGCAGCGCGATCGAGTCCGACGTACCGAGGTCGAGGTCCAGCCGGCCGAACAGCCGCTGGTAGTCGTCGACGTGCTCGTGCCGGAGCTTCCCGTACGCCGGGCGGCCGATCGCGGTCAGCGGCGCGATCGCGCGGGCGACCTGGTCCGCGCCGACGTCCTGCCAGTTGCGGTAGCTGGTTCCGACCGAGAACAGCAGCGTCACCTGGTCCGCGCCGGCGACCGACAGCTTGCCGTCGGCAACCGTCGTCCTGCCGCCGTCGGCGAACGCGCGGAGCAGCGCGGTGAACTTGACCGATCCGGTCAGCCCTTCGGCGTCGCCGCTGATCCCGTTCAGCGCCAGCGTCTGGTTGTCGTACGCCGCCGGCGTGGCAGCCTGCTCGGTGCTGTACGTCGCGTCGAACGTCAACGCGCCACGCTCGCTCGCGGTCAGCCGCATCACCAGCACCTGCGCCGGATGGCTGACGAAGACCTCACGGGTGTACCGCACCCCGGCGTGCTCGTAGCTCACCGAGGTGATCGCGGTGGTCAGGTCGAGCTCCCGCCGGTACGCCGTGACGGCGGCAGCGTCGACGCCCGGGAACGCGAGGTTGAGGTAGCCGACCGGCTGGTACTGCATCTCCTCGCTCGGTCGGCCCATGAAGTGCGCGTCGGCGAGGTTCTGCGCGTCGAGGTACTGCTCTTCCGCGATCAGCCGGCGGATCTCCGGGAGGACGTCTTTGCCTCCCTGGTAGGCGTAGTCGTGCGGGCCGCCGGCCCAGATCGAGTCCTCGTTCAGCTGCAGCTGCTCGGTGGCGGTCCCGCCGTACACCATCGCGCCCAGCCGGCCGTTGCCGATGGCAAGCGCCTGGAGCCATTCGGTGGCGGGGGAGGTGTACCAGAGTTTCAGCGGGTTGGTGGCGCTGCCCGGTGGCGGGGCGGCGGTGGCGGATTCTGCTTCGGTGAGCGAGCCGGCGACGATCGCGGCGCCGGCCGCGGCGCCAGTGGTACGGAGTACCTGGCGTCGGGTGTATTCGGTCATGGGGCGGTCTCCCTGGGGCGGTAGATGCGCTGGGCGGTACCACGGAGCACGTCGTTGTGCGTGGCGGACGGCAGCAGAGCGGTGGTCCGTCGCAGGACCTCGGCGCGCGGACGGGCCAGCGTGCACACGGGCCAGTCGGAGCCGAACATCAGCCGTTCACTGCCGAAGAGTTCGAGGGCGACGTCGACCAGTGCGCGCAGGTCGTCGGTCGCCAGGTGGGCGATGCCGGAGAGTTTGACGGTCACGGTGGGGTGCTCGGCGAGGGCCTGCATTCCGGCGCGCCACTCCGGGGTGGCGGTGGTCGGGTTGCCGAGGTGATCGACCACCAGCCGCGCCTCCGGCACCAGCGAGGCCAGCCGGGCCGCGCCGATCAGAGCAGGTGGTCGCAGCAGCAGATCAACCGCGAGACCGGCGTCGGTGGCGGCTCGCACACCCCGCACGTGCGCGGGGTCGGTCAGCAGGTCAGGATCGGTCTGATCCACCGGCGGACTCCGCACCCCCACCAGCCGCGGATCATCCGGCAACCGATCCGGAAACTCCAACAGATCGAACCACCCGACAACCCCAACCACAGCCGGGTGCCGCCGAGCCAGCGCCAGCAAATCCCCAACCTCAAGAGGATCGGCGTCAGCCTGCACCAGCACCACATCCGGCGTCAGGCCGCCTGCTGCGCCGGCGAGGTCGCCGAGTGTGAAGTCGCGCCGGAGCAGATGCCCAACCGGCAGCCATGGCAGCGCCCGCCGCCCGAGCTCCCACACATGCACATGTGCATCAATCATGGTGGCCGGCTGGTCTGGTGATGGAGCTTTCGCCGCGGGCGTGGGCGGCGAAGAGGCGGGCGGAGTCTTCGGGGTCGGTGCCGCCGAGGACTTCGATCAGGTCTACGTGGCGGCGGGCCATCAGGCCCCAGTCGCCGGCGTACATGGCGTTCGAGACGACCTGCAGGCTCCACAGGGCGGGCTCCAGCGTGCGCCAGACGCGGAGCAGCATCGAGTTGCCGCTGGTGGCGAGCACCTGGCGGTGGAAGCGCAGATCCGACTCGCGGAACGCGCCGATGTCGTGGTGGTCGGCGGCCTCGCTCATTCGCTGGACCTCGATCCGGAGCAGGTCGAGCTCCTCGGGCGGTACGTGCCCGGTCGCCCGCCGCGCGGCCGCGGACTCGAGCAGCACCCGGACCTCGCGCGCCTCCCGCGCCTCGACCTGCGAGATCTCCGTGACGAAGTTCCCGAGCCGCGGCCGGTACGTGACCAGCCCCTCGTGCGCGAGCCGCCGTACCGCCTCCCGCGCCGGTGTCTGGCTGGTGCCGAGCACCCGGGCGATCTCGGACTCGACCACCCGCATCCCGGGCGCCAGCTCGCCGGACAGTATCCAGCCGCGGATCGCCTCGTACACCCGGTCCGACAGCAGCTCCGGGTCGCTCGAGAACGGCGGCGCCGCGGGGCTCGACCCGACCACGATCCCGGACCGGAAGTGCAGCACCTCCTCCCGGCGGCGGCGCGCGACCGTCGACTGCGAGACGCCGTACGCCGCCGCGAGCTCGCGGGTCGACGCGCGGTGTCCGGAATCGGCCATCGATCCACCCTCCAGCGCACCGAGCTGGACCCGGTCGACCATCCGCGGCCGGCCGCTGCGCATCCCGTCGTCGAGCCCGGCCATCCCCATCCGCAGGAACCGCCGCCGCCACTTGCCGACCGTCCCGGGGGTGACCTCGAGCAGGTCCGCGACGGCCTTGTTCGAGCGGCCTTCCGCGCTGGCCAGCACGATCCGCGCCCGCAGGCGCATCGCGGCACTGGTCCGCGGGGCCGCGGCGAGCTGGCTGAGCGCGGTCCGCTCGGCCACCGACAGGGTCAGCGGCGACTTCGGTCTTCCGGCATCGGGCATGGCTGCATCGTGACCCCCGCCACAGGGTTCTGCCAACCCCTTATGGTGCGGACTTCTGACTCGGAACGTCCACTTTGCTGCGTAAACGTTGACACTTGACCGCCACGCTCTGCATCGTCACTCGATAACGACACCCGGCTGCCCCCGACGCCGGGATGCTCCGAGAGGATCTGGAAATGGCTCGTTCGGTACGCCTCAAGGCAGGACGCCAGCTCGGCCTGCTGACATCCGCCGCGCTGCTCCTGGTGAGCGCCGCCGGCTGTGGTGGTGGCTTCAGCGACAACAAGGGTGCTGCTGGTGGCAGCACCGGCGAAGTACGCATGCTGGTCAACATCACGCCGAACCTCACCAAGAGCTACTGGGAGGGCCTGGTCAAGCCGTTCGAGGACGCGAACCCGGGCGTCGACGTCAAGATCGAGGCGCCGACCGGCTCGGGGGTGAAGGACACCCTGCCGCAGCTGCTCGCGGCCGGCAACGCCCCGGACGTCGTCGAGACGCTGATGGCGGACAAGGTGCTGGCGCCGCAGATGCTGGACCTGACCGGCGAGGCGTGGACGAAGGACACCCCGTTGGTGGACCAGGCGAAGCTGGACGACAAGGTCTACACGGTCGGTGTCGGGCAGCAGGCGCAGTCGCTGGTGTTCTACAACAAGGAAGCGTTCACCAAGGCCGGCATCAGCGCCCCGCCGAAGGACCTGGACGAGCTGACCGCGGACATGGGCAAGCTCAAGGCGGCCGGGTACCTGCCGCTGCAGACCGCGGGCGACTACGTGACCGGCCTGCAGTTGCTGCAGCTGAGCGACCCGTCGATCGCCACGAAGTACCCGGACTGGTTCCAGCAGGTCAACTCCAAGCAGGTGAAGCTCGGCGACACCATGCTGCCGCTGCTGCAGCGTTACGAGTCCTGGATCAAGAACGGGTACGTCGACAAGAACGCGCTCGGCCTGAAGGACGTCGGGGCGCAGACCAACTTCCTGTCCGGCAAGGCCGGGATGTACGTGATGGGCAGCTGGTTCGTCCGGACCGCCGACGACGCGAAGCCGACGTTCGACCTCGGCGTGTTCGCGGCGCCGACCGAGACCGGCCAGCCGTCGCCGGGTCCGCAGGGTGTCACGATGGCCGCGCCGTACATGGTGCTGAAGTCGACCAAGCAGCGTGACCTGGCCGTGAAGCTGGTGCAGTTCCTGGTCACCGACAAGACCGCGGTCCAGAGCCAGCTGTCGCAGGACGGCAACTTCCGCAAGGGCTACACCGAGAAGCTGTCGCCGCTCGGCAAGCAGGTGCAGGACATCCTCGACCAGGCGCCGAAGGGCGTCGCGCAGGGCGAGGGGTACGGCGCCAACACGCTGCCGTCCGGCTTCAACGGCGAGTGGAACAAGGCGGTCCAGAGCCTCTACACGGGGAAGAGCGCGAAGGACGTAGCGACCCGCATCGACAGCTGGATGGGCTCGAAATCGTGAGAGCCCGTCTGACCACGCTCAGTATGGTCGGGCCGGCACTGGTGCTGTTCGTCGTGATGCTGGTGGTCCCGGTCGGTCTGTCGATCTACCTGAGCCTGACCGACTGGGACGGCTACAGCGCCAACCCGGCGTTCATCGGCCTCAAGAACTACGTGAACCTGACGCACAGCGCGGAAGCGATCAGGGCCGGCTGGGTGACGCTGCTGATCGCTGCGGTCGGCACGGTCCTGCTGAGCGTGCTAGGGCTCGGTTTTGCCTTGCTGGTGAACGGTGCGTCCCGATTGAACGCCTTCTTCCGGATCGTGCTGTTCTACCCGCACGTACTGAGCGCATTGGTCGTCGGCTTCCTCTGGAGCGCAGTCCTCGGTACGTCGGGAGTCGTCAACGGCTGGCTGACGTCCAAGGGTTCCGCCGTACTGCCGTTCCTGTCCGACCCCAAGTGGGCCCTGGCGAGCCTCATCGCGGTGCTGGTGTGGGCCGGGTTCGGCGTGAACGTCGTGCTGTACCTGGCCGGGCTGCAGACGGTGTCGAAGGACCTGCTCGAGGCTGCACGGATCGACGGCGCTTCGAAGCGGCAGACGTTCCTGAACGTCACGCTGCCTGCACTAGCGCCTGTCGTCACGGTGAACCTGGTGCTGTCGCTGGTGACGCTGCTGAAGACGTACGACCTGGTCGTGTCGCTGACCGGCGGCGGGCCGGCCGGCTCCACGCAGACGGCGGCGTACCTGATCCTGTGGGACTCGTTCCACAACAACGCGCTCGGCTTCGGTTCGGCGCAGAGCGTCGTACTGATGGTGATCACCGCAGGGCTTGCGCTCACGGTGGCGCGGTTGCGGGCGCGTGCTGACCAGGGGGTGAGCGGATGAGTGCCTTGAGGATGCCGAGAGTGGCCGCGTTGCAGCTGAAACCGTTGAAGACCAAGGGCTGGGGACGGGTCGCGTTCCTGGTGCTGACCAGCGTGCTCATGCTGGTGCCGATGTACCTGCTGGTGGTGAGCGCGTTCAAGTCGCAGCAGGACATCCTGGCGCACCCGTTCTCGCTGTCGCCGGATCAGCTGACCACGCAGTACCTGAAGAAGGCCGCGACGAACCCGGACTTCAACATCGTCAAGGGGTACGCCGTCACGATCCTGTTCGTGGTGTCGGTCAACGTGCTGTCCGTGGCGCTGGCCGGCCCGGTGTCGTACGTGATCGCGCGCCGCAGCGAACGCCGGTACCGGATGCTCCTGCTGCTGTTCGTGGCCGGGACGTTCATCCCGAGCCAGGTGCTGGTGATCCCGGTCGTCTACACGCTGAAGTTCCTCGGGCTGATGGGGACGATCCCCGGGTTCGTCCTGTTCGAGACCACGTTGACGCTGCCGTTCTCGATCTTCCTGTACGCCGGCTACATCATGACCGTGCCGGCGTCGCTGGACGAGGCGGCCGCGGTGGACGGGGCCGGCAAACACCGGGTGTTCTGGTCGATCGTGTTCCCGCTGATGAAGCCGGCCGTGGTGACGATGGTCATCCTGAACACGTTCTCGGTCTGGAACGACTTCGTGAACCCGCAGATCATCCTCGGCCCGGGCAGCGGCCTGTACACCGTGACGACCGGCGTGTACGCCGCGGTGAGCCAGTACTCCACCGACTACACGGTGGTGTTCCCGACGCTGCTGCTGGCAGTGGCTCCGTTGCTGGTGGTCTTCGTGCTGCTGCAGCGGCACGTGATCAGCGGCCTGACCGCGGGAGCGACCAAAGGATGACCCAAGAGAATTCAGCACAGCAGATTGTTGCGGAGCAACCCGTCGGCATACCGCCCGCTTGGGCGATCCTGCAGCGCCGCCTGTTCGACGTGATGGACGAGGGCTGGTGGCTGTTCCGGGAGCGGTACTGCCTCCCGGACGGTGGCCTGCGGTACGCCGGCCCGATGCAGAGCCGGGACGGCGCGGACGACTTCTACGAGGCGTTCGTGAACTGGCCGGTCCTGTACCAGCTGGGCGGCGCCGACGACCTGATCGACGTGTCCAAGTGGCACTGGGAAGGTGTCACCCGGCAGCTCACCGATCTGGGCTTCCTGGTCGACGAGTTCGAGCGCGGGTACGACTGGTTCCACATCGGCGAGTCGATGATCTTCTTCTACTCGCTGTGCGCGGCCGACCCGACCGACGACGTGTTCCGCGAACGCGCGTACCGGTTCGCGGAGCTGTACCTTCCGGGCTCGGCCAACTACGACTCGAAGAACCGGATCATCCGCGCGCCGCACAACGGTGCCGGGGGTCCGCGCTGGGGAATCAACGACGAGTGGCACGTGTTCGGCGCGGACCAGCCGAAGATGTCGCTGTTCGGGCTGCCGCTGTCCGGCGTACCGGGGATCGGCAGCTGGGACGACCTGAAGGATCCGGCGAGCGCGGAGCGGATGGGCGCGGAGATGATCCGCCGACTCGGTGCTGGTGACACCGCAGTCAACCTGGCCGCTACGACGCTGACCGCGAACGCCTGGCTCTACGACCACAGCGACCGGTTCGCCGACTGGACGCTGGAGTACCTGGACGCATGGGAGGAGCGCGCCAAGGCGAACGGCGGCCTGCTGCCCGACAACGTCGGCCCGAACGGCATCGTCGGCGAGCTGCATGACGGACGCTGGTACGGCGGTACGTACGGCTGGAACTGGCCGCACGGCGTCTACAGCGTCGGCTCGGCCGCCTGCGTCGCCGCACTGAACGGCGTCGTACTCACGGGCGACCAGAAGCGCCTGGACCTCGCCCGGCAGCTGCTGGACCACTTGTACGAGCGGGGCGTCAACGGTGCTGTTGACGACACCGACATGAGCATCCGCGACCGTTGGGAGGCAGAGCTCGGGGAGGACTGTGCCGAGCCGACCCTGCTGATCCCGAACCGGCACAACGACGACGGCTGGTTCGATTACCAGCCGCCGCAGCTCGGGCTACCGATGTGGCTGTGGCAGGCCGCGTTCGAGCCGGCTGACCGCGACCGGCTCAGCAAGCTGCGGGAGCGTAGCGGTTACGACTGGCGGACCGTCAGGGACTTCCGTAACAAGGAAGACGCCGGCCATGAGGCACCGTGGCTCGCCTACCTGGCCGGGGACAACCCTGGCTACCCGGAGCAGATGCTGGGCGTGGCCCTGTCGCAGGTGCAGCGCCGGATGGACCTGATGGCCGTCGACAGGGTCGACCCGGCCGAGATGAACATCCACCACTGGCAACGCCACAACCCGGTCGCCACCGAGGCCCTGCTCCAGCTGACCACCGGTACGCCGCAACTGCTCTACAACGGCGGCCTGCTCCCGATGCGGGTCCTGTACCTCGACGCGGACCGCGGACGCCCCGGACTACCGCCCGACGTGGCCGCACTGGTCGACACGGTCGAACCCGATCGGACAGGGCTGCAGCTGGTGAACCTGTCGGCAACGCAGACCCGGCGGGTCGTCGTACAGGCCGGGAGCTTCGGTACGGACCGGATCGACGAGGCGACCGTGTCCACGGCGACGGGGGAGTACCCGGGCCCGTCACCGGCGTACACCTCGACGCCGCCGACGCCCGGGACCCGCACGGTCGTTGTCGACGGCAACAGACTCGAAGTGACGATGCCGCCCGGCCGGACCATCCGGCTCGATTTGCGGCTGACCAGAAACACCTACCGCGCCGCACATCTGGCGCTTGCCTAATTGAGTACTGAGGAGATCTATGAGCAGCACGGAACAAGCCCCGGTGGCGCCGGTCTGGGACCTGCCGGTGCGCGGCGAGAACCCGCCGCCATCGGATCCCGACCTGGTGTCGCGGCTGTCCGAGATCGGGTCGGCCACCGCCTGCGCCCGGTTGCACAACCAGGGCATCCGCCGGACGTTCGTCGACGGCCCGACGAGCATGTTCGGTGGCAAGAAGGTGGTCGGCCGCGCGCTGACCCT
This sequence comes from Kribbella sp. WER1, assembly GCF_054189145.1. NCBI lineage: Bacteria > Bacillati > Actinomycetota > Actinomycetes > Propionibacteriales > Kribbellaceae > Kribbella > Kribbella sp. WER1. Next base: position 7,142,397 of record NZ_CM135186.1, read on the forward strand.
GCAGTTCATGCCGCAGCGTGAGGACATCGCCGACGGGCAGACCCAGGAGTACATCGAGCGCAGTACGGCGCTGTGGGCCGTGCTCGACGAGGTCCAGCCCGGCGACGTCCTGGTGGTCCAGGCCTACGGCAGCCACACCACCGGCTGCTTCGGGGACATGCTGGTCCGCTACTTCAAGCTCCGCGGCGGCGCCGGCATCGTCGTCGACGGCCGGATCCGCGACGTCCCCCGGGTGTCGCAGCTCGACGTGCCGATCTGGTCGACCGGCGCCACCCCGCACTACGCGTCCCAGTCCGAGCTGTTCCCGTGGGCGTACAACGTCCCGGTCGCGGTCGGCGGCGTACTGGCGCTGCCCGGGGACCTGGTGCTCGCCGACGACGACGGTGCGGTCGTCGTACCCCGGCGCCGTGCGGAGGCGGTCGTCGAGGCGGCTGCCGAACACGACGAGTGGGAGAAGTTCAGCCGGCGCCGGATCGACGAAGGCGCCCCACTGCGTGACTACTACCCCCTGACCGAGAAGACCCGTCTCGAGTACGAGCGCTGGCGATCCGAGAACGGGAACCACTGACCCCTCTGAGAGGACCCCGCCCGACATGTCCAAGAGAACCAGGCGAACGGCGTTCAGCGCCGTCGCCGGGGTGGTCGCTGCTGCCCTGGTGACGGTAGCGGCCGTCCAACTCAACGCCCAGCCCGCAGGTGCCGCCGACTGCAAGACCTTCTGGGTCGCGCCGAACGGTGACGACGCCGCCAAGGGCACCGAGAAGAGCCCGTGGAAGACCGTCACCCGGGCTCGCGACGAGATCCGGAACAAGCGCCTCAACCAGCACCAGAACTGCGACATCACCGTCAACCTGAAGGCCGGCGACTACCCGGTCGCGAACACCATCGACCTGGACGGCCAGGACTCCGGGAACAACGGCCACCGGATCATCTACCGCAGCGTCGACGGCCCGGGCAAGGCGAACCTGCAAGGCGCCGAGGAGCTCACCGGGTGGACGCCGTACCAGGATGGCATCTACAAGACCAGCTTCGACAAGACCAAGCCGTTCTACACGCTGTTCGAGGACGGCAAGCGCGCCACCAACGCCCGCTACCCGAACCGGGGCAGCGACGACCAGTGGTCGCCGTACCTGACGTCGATCCTCTACCAAGAGGACAAGATGGACGTGCACAACTGGCTGTGGGGCAAGCCCGGTGACTGGGACCCCAACTGGGACATGAGCCAGGCGTCCGTGACCATCTGGTCCGGCGGCTCCTGGTCCTGGTTCACCGACACGATCCCGCTGCTCGACACGAACTTCAAGAAGACCCAGACCACGCTGAAGTACTGGACCCGCTACGCGATGGTGAACAGCCGCGGCGGCTCCCGCTACTACTTCCAGAACTCGCTGAGCTTCCTGGACCAGCCCGGTGAGTACTACGTCGACTTCAAGGCCGGCGAGGTCTACTACAAGCCGCGGGCCGGCACCATGGACGGCGTCAAGGTGCTGCGGCCGACCGTGAAGACCGTGCTGAACCTGGCCGGCAAGTCCGCGCAGGACCGGCTGCACGACGTCACGTTCGACGGCCTCGGCGTCCAGTACTCCGACTTCGTCAGCTGGTACCGCAACGGCTGGGTGGCCGGCGGCGACGCGGGCGACGAGCACAAGTACCCGGAGTACGACCGGCAGATCGAGATGCCGCGGAACCGGTTCGGCGCGATCACACTGACCAACACCAGCAACATCGACCTGAGCCGGCTGCACCTGTCCGACACCGGATTCACCGGCATCTACCTGCTGTTCGCGAACGACCACACCAGGATCACCGACAGCCTGCTGGAGAACATCGGTGCCGACGGCATCAAGGTCGAGGGCGGCTGGCCGGGTGAAGGTGACCTGAGCAACCACCACACGATCTCGAACGTGTTCATCGACCACATCGGCGAGCTGGTCCCGGGCGACGCGTCCGGCATCGAACTGATGGACACCGGCAACAACAACATCTCGAACGTCGAGGTGAAGCACAGCGCCCGGTACGGGATCAGCCTGGAGTCGCGGCCCGAGGTGGTCGACGGCGACCAGTACGCGAGCGGCAACACGTTCAAGTACATCAAGCTGGAGCAGATGGGCCTGGACAGCGGCGACATGGGCGCGTTCTACGCGTACGGCGTCGACAACCAGGAGCCGCACCCGGTGACCAACACCGTCGACCAGATGGTGATCGGCGACGTGATCCCGGACCCGTCGATGCCGGACGCGGGCGGTACCCGTGGCGTGCACATGGACTCGGGCGGTTGCGGTTTCTCGTTCAGCAACGTGCAGGTCGGCAAGGTGACCGACCAGAAGTACCAGTCGTACAAGTGCAACGAGGTCAGCAACGTCGACTGGGAAACCGGGTTCGACAGCTCGAAGCTCGAGTACGACAAGATCGGTGTGCTGCCGGGCTTCCCGTACGACGTGGCCGGGCGGTGAGCGCGCGATGAAGGTGCTCGCGGGCGTGGTGATCGGTGCCGCTGCGCTGGCCTTGGCCGTCGGCGGCTCCGCGATGGGAACCGCCTCGCCGGTCAAGGGATGCAGCTCGTTCTGGGTCTCGCCCAGTGGGGACGACGGCGGGCCCGGGACCGAGAAGAAGCCGTGGAAGACCGTCGAGCATGCGCGGGACACACTGCGGATGCGCGGGCACGCCGGCTGTACGCCGGTGGTCAACCTGAAGGCCGGTACGTACCAGGTCGACAAGACGATCTCGTTCGACGACCGCGACTCCGACGTGACGTACCGCAGCGTGGACGGGCCGGGCAAGGCCGTCTTCGAGGCGGGGCAGGAGGTGACCGGCTGGACGCCGTACGAGGACGGCATCTTCAAGGCGCCGGTGGACATCAGCCAGCCGTTCTACAGCCTGTACGCCGAGGGCAAGCGGGCCACGACCGCCCGGTACCCGAACCGGGAGTCCGACGACAAGTGGGCGCCGTACCTGAAGTCGATCCTGTTCGACCCGACCAAGGAGGCGGTGCACGACCAGCTCGGGTTCAATACCGGCGACATCGACCCGTCCTGGGACCTGCGGCTCGGGACCGACTGGCCGGCGCAGGTGACGGTGTGGTCGGGCGGCTCATGGTCGTGGTTCACCGACACGATCCCGATGCTCGACATCAACTTCACCAAGAAGCGGACCACGCTGGTGTACCCGGCGCGGTACGGCTTCATCAACTCCGGCGGCGGATCGCGGTACTACGTCCAGAACTCGCTCAGCCTGCTCGACCAGGCCGGTGAGTACTACCTGGACTACCCGGCGAAAACGCTGTACTACAAGCCGTCCGGCGGCACCATGGACGGCGTCAAGGTGTACCGGCCGACGCAGACCGAGGTGTTCTCGATCGCCGGCGCGTCCCCGAACCGACGGGTGGAGAACCTGACGCTCGACGGGCTGACGGTCCAGCACACCGACTTCATGGAGTGGTACCGGTACGGCTGGAACGGGACCGGGGACTCCGGCGTGAAGCACAAGTACCCGAAGTACGACACGCAGATCGAGATGCCGCGGAACCAGTGGGGCGCGATCACGCTCACCAACACGCGCGGCGTGACGCTGACCAGGATGCATCTGCAGCAGACCGGGTTCACCGGGATCGAGCTGCTGTACGCCAACGAGAAGGCGACGGTGTCGGACAGCCTGCTCGAACACATCGGCAACGACGGCATCAAGGTCGAGGGCGGGTATCCGGGCGAGGGCGACCTCGCGCACGACAACACGTTCACGAACAACTACATCCACCACATCGGCGAGCTGGTGCCGGGCGACTCGGCCGGGGTCGAGATCATGGACAGCGGTCACAACGTCGTCAGCCACACCGTCGTCGAACACGGCGCGCGGTACGGCATCAGCATCGAGTCGCGGCCGGAGATCCCGAACGCGGACAACTACACCGGTGGGAACACGGTCAAGTACGTGCGGCTGTCGCACCTCGCGCAGGACAGCGGCGACACCGGTCCGTTCTACGCGTACGGCGTCCGGAACGAGCCGCCGTACACGCCGGACGCGGAGGTGTCGCAGCTGATCATCGACGACGCCAACGCCGACCCGTCGATGCCGGACGCGAAGCCGTACGGCGTGCACATGGACTTCGGCGGGTGTGGGTTCGCGTTCTCGGACATCAAGGTGACGAACACCGAGAGCGACCCGTACCACGGCCCGTCGGCCGGGCCGTGCGACACGTTCTCGAACGTGAGCTGGGAGTCCGGGTTCGACGATTCCAAGCTGCAGTACGACCAGATCGGCGTACTGCCTTCGTTCCCCTACGAGAAGCCCTGAGGTCCATGGACACCGAAAGGTTCGCGGGCAAGGTCGCGCTGATCACCGGAGCAGCCTCCGGCATCGGCGCGGCCACGGCCCGCCGCATCACCGCCGAAGGCGGCCAGGCAATCCTCTGCGACCGCAACACCACGGCCGCCCAGCAGCTCGCCGACGAGCTGGGCGGCCGGGCGTTCGAGCTGGATGTGACCGACCTCGAGCGGACGTTGGAGGTGGTTGCTGCTGTGGGGGAGGTGGATGTGTTGGTGAGTGCTGCTGGGGTTGATGTTTGTGACACCGTGCCGAACACCTCGCCGGAGGAGTGGCGGGCGATTCTGGATGTTGATCTGACGGGGGTTTACAACTCCTGCCGTGCCGTCCTGCCGGGGTTCGTGGCGCGGGGTGGTGGGGCGATTGTGACGATCTCGTCGGCGATCGGGACGGTGGGGGAGCGGAACCGGTCGGCGTACTGCGCCGCGAAGGCCGGCGTCGAGAACCTCACCCGGGCGATGGCGCTCGACCACGGCCGCGACGGCGTACGCGCGAACTGCGTGGCGCCGGGGCTGATCGACACGCCGTTGATCCGCAACGGCAAGGTCGGCGGTGCGGACGATCCGGGCGCGATGCAAGCGATGGTCGACCGGCACCACGCGCTGGGCCGGATCGGTCAGCCGGACGAGGTCGCGGCCGCGATCGCCTTCCTCGCGAGTGACGACGCGTCGTTCATCACCGGTGCGGTGCTGCCGGTCGACGCGGGATGGACGGCGCAATGAACATCCTGGGTGGTTACCGCGTCCTCGACCTGTCGGTGGCGATGGCCGGGCCGTTGGCCGCGATGCGGCTCGGCGACCTGGGCGCGGACGTGGTCAAGGTCGAGCCGGTCACCGGCGAATGGCAACGGCACACGTCCGCGGGCGGTGCCGCCGGCAACGAGGTCAACGCGTCCTTCCTCTCGTTGAACCGCAACAAGCGCAGCCTGGCCGTAGACCTCAAGTCCGACGACGGCCGCGACCTCCTGTACGACCTGGTCCGCACAGCCGACGTATTCCTCCAGAACTACCGCCCCGGCGTGGCAGCACGCCTAGGCGTCGACTACGCCACCCTCCGCGCTCTCAAGCCGTCCCTGGTCTATGTCTCGATCTCCGGGTACGGCGAGAGCGGCCCGTACGCCGAATGGCCCGGCCAGGACCTCCTGGTCCAGGCGATGAGCGGTGCCCTGTTCAGTGCCGGCCGCCCGGACGAACCACCCGTCGCGGCGCCGTACTTCCTGGCCGACGCGGTCACGGCGTACAGCGCGTTCGAAGGAGTCCTCGCGGCCCTGCTGCACCGGGAGCGGACAGGCGAGGGCCAGCTCGTCGAGGTGAACATGCTGGACGCGGTGATTGCCCTGCAGATGCAGGAGCTGTCCGTGCACACCGTCGGCGGCGTACCGCAGTCACGGTCCGAGGAGGTGCACGCCCACAGCTACATCCGCGCGCCGTACGGGATCTTCACCACGGCGGACGGCTACATCTCGCTGGCGTTCGCGAACCTGCCGGTGCTGGCCGAGGTACTGGACGCGCCCCAGCTGGCCGGGCTGGACGCGGAGCGGGACGGGTTCGCACGCCGGGACGAGATCGCGGCGGCGGTGTCGACGGCGCTGCGCCGCGAGTCCACGGAGTACTGGATGCTCAAGCTGCGGGAACGCGGCGTGTGGTGCGGACCGGTCCTGTCGTACGACGACCTGCGCGTGGATCCGCAGGTACTCCACAACGAGTCGTTCGTGACGTACGAGCACCCGACCGAGGGCACCGTGACCACGCCCGGGTTCCCGTACCGCTTCAGCCGGACACCTCCCGACGTACACCGTCCGGCGCCGTTGGTGGGCGAGCACACCGACGAGCTGCTGACCGAGCTCGGCGTCTCACCGGCCAAGCGCCAGGCCCTGCTGGAGCAGGGCGCCGTAGTGGCCCGCTGACAGCAACACGCCGAACACACTCCGACACTCCGATCGAAGCTGCGCGACTCTCCAAGACAGGACACCCTCGAAGAGGGGCAGGGAAAGCGTTCTCCAACCGCCGGGGGGATACAACCCTGGGAGTGTCGCGTGGCTCAAACAGACCGAATCCCCAGCCGATCGACCACGTCCGGGCAGCTGACAGATTCCGGACCACCGGGCGTGGTCACGGACAGTGTGGCTCCGGCCGAGCCGTTGTCATGGTGGGCGAGAGCCAAGCGGGACAAGATCCTGCTGCTGATGGCGCTGCCCGGGCTCGCGCTGCTGCTCGCGTTCCACTACCTGCCGTTGCTCGGGAACCTGATCGCGTTCCAGGAGTACCTGCCGTTCGTCCCGCTCGGCCGCAGCGCCTGGGTCGGGCTCGACAACTTCGCGGTGATCTTCAACGGTGACGCGGAGTTCCTCAATGCCCTCAAGAACACGCTGTTGATCACGCTGGTCCAGGTGATCTTCGTGTTCCCCGCACCGATCGCGCTGGCGCTGCTGCTGAACAGCCTGCTGTCGGAGCGGATCAAGCGCGTCGTCCAGTCCGTGCTGTACCTGCCGCACTTCCTGTCCTGGGTGATCGTGATCGCGATCTTCCAGCAGATCCTCGGCGGCAGCGGGCTGATCAACAACTTCCTGCGCTCGCACGGGATGGGCACGATCGACTTCCTCGGCAACCCGGACGGCTTCGTCGCGTTGCTCACCAGTCAGGTGATCTGGAAGGACACCGGGTGGGGGACGATCCTGTTCCTGGCCGCGCTCACCCAGATCGACCCCGGGCTGTACGAGGCCGCGCGCGTCGACGGCGCGTCCCGCTGGCGGCAACTCTGGCACGTCACGGTGCCGGGCATCCGCGGGCTGATCATCCTGCTGCTGATCCTGCGGCTCGGCGATTCGCTGACCGTCGGGTTCGAGCAGATCATCCTGCAGCAGAACCTCGTCGGCAGACCCGCGAGCGAGGTACTCGACACGTACGTCTACAACAACGGCGTACTGGCCGGGCAATGGGGTGTATCGGCCGCCGTCGGGTTGGTGAAGGGGCTCGTTGCCGTCGTCCTGGTGATCGGCGCCAACAAGATCGCGCACATCTTCGGTGAGGCGGGGGTGTATCAGAAATGAGCGTTGTACAGAAAGGAATCGACGACGCTCCCGCGATGTCGTCGCGGGTGCTCAAAGGCGTCGTACTGCTGGTGTGCTGTGCGGTCGTCGTCATCCCGTTCCTCGGGGTGATCTCGACCAGCATCGCCAGCCAGCGGCACGTCACGAACTCCGGCGGCTTCGTGCTCTGGCCGGACGGCCTCAACTGGGACGCGTACAAGGCGATCTTCAACGGCGGCGTCGTCCAGCGCGCGCTCGGCGTCAGCGTACTGATCGCCGTCGGCGGCACGCTGGTCAGCCTCGCCGGGTCGACGATGCTGGCGTACGCGCTCAGCCGGCGCGGCTCGTTCGGGCAGCGGCCGATCCTGCTCGTCGTCCTGTTCAGCCTGCTGTTCAGCCCCGGGCTGATCCCGAACTACCTGGTGGTCAAGGAGTTCGGGCTGCTCGACTCGCTGCTCGCGCTGATCCTGCCGACCGCGATCAGCGGGTTCAACGTGATCGTGCTGCGCTCGTTCTTCATGAGCATTCCGGACTCCGTCCTCGACTCCGCGCGCGTCGACGGCGCCGGCGACTTCCGGATCTTCTGGTCGATCGTGCTGCCGTTGTCCAAGGCGGTGCTCGCGGTGATCGGGCTGTTCTATGCGGTCGGGTACTGGAACGCGTTCTTCAACGCGATGCTCTACATCAACGACACCGCGAAATGGCCGCTGCAGCTGGTACTGCGGACGTACGTCATCAACAACACCGAGCTGAGCAGCGGGGACCTCGGCGGCGCGTCCGCCGACCAGCTGCCGCCGCAGGAGTCGATCCAGATGGCGATCCTGGTGGTGTCGCTGGTGCCGATCCTGATCGTGTACCCGTTCCTGCAACGGCACTTCGCCAAGGGCATGCTGACCGGGGCGGTGAAGGGATGACTGTTCGGCGAAGGACGTTCCTGGCCGGATCGTTCGCTCTCGGGCTGACCGGATGCTCCACGGTGACCCGGTCGACCGACATCGCGGCGTTGAACAAGCCGGTCGAGCTGCCGACGTACAAACGGTTCAACGGGCCGAAACCGGATCTGCCGCGGAGCCATCCGCTGATGCCGGACTGCTTCTACCGGTTCCCGGAGCACCCCGCGAAGGTGACCGACGGGACGCCCGGCGACGGGCACACCGTCACCGGCTCGGCGCCGACGTCGAACCCGATCCCGCCGTCCGCGGACCGCAACCCGTACTGGCAGGAGCTCAACCGGCGGCTCGGCGGGCCGCTCGACCTCAACATCACCGCGGCGGGTGACTACTCGAACAAGTTCGCCACGGCGGTTGCCGGTGACACGTTGGGCGATCTGTTCAACGTGGACGGCGGGTTCGCGTACCTGCCGCAGTTCCTGGAGGCACGGGCGCAGGATCTGACCGACTACCTGTCGGGGGACGCGATCCTCGAGTACCCGTTCCTGGCGAACGCGCCGCAGGCGTCGTGGCGCGGATGCGTGTACTCCGGCGGTATCCGCGCCGTACCGATCCAGCGCGGGATCATGTCGTCGAACACGCTGCTCGCGCGGCAGGATCTGCTGGACAAGCTCGGGGTGGAGCTCGGCTCGCCGACGCCCGACGAGCTGCAGAAGGTGGCGAAGGCGGTCACGGACGGGAAGAAGAACCGGTGGGGGTTCGCGGTACCGCCGGCCGCGGCGCTCAGTGCGATGCTTGGTCTGCCCAACGGTTGGGAGGTGCGGGACGGGAAGCTCGTACACAGTCGCGAACTGCCCGAACACAAGGAGATGCTGGCGATCACCCGGCAGATGGTCAAGGACGGGGTGATCCACCCGGACGGCGTCGCGAAAGCCAACCAGAAGGTGTGGTTCACGCAAGGGTCGGCGGTGATGACGCAGGACACGTACTCGTCGATCCAAAGCTTCTACCGGCGTGCCACCGGTCAGAGCTTCAGCGTCTCGATCCCGGTACCGCGGACCGCGGACGGGAAGGTGGGACGGGTACTGCTCGGGTCGCCGAACAACTCGATCGCCGCGATCCGGCCGGGACCGCCCGCGCGGATCAAGGCGCTGCTGCGGATCCTGAACTGGTTCGCGGCGCCGTTCGGGACGGAGGAGTACCTGTTCCGGAAGTTCGGGTTGCCGGGGCGGCATTACACCTTGAACGGGACGGATCCGGTGCTGACGAAGGACGGTGGGAGTGAGGTCTGTTTGGGGGAGTTTCCCATTCAGTACCTTGCCGACGGGCCGTATCCGGCGTACTTCCCGGGGCATCCGGAGGCGGTCGACACGGCGTACGCGCATTTCAAGGCGGTGCTGCCGACGGCGATCATGTCGCCGACGTACGGGCTGTACTCCCCGACACAGTCCACCAAGGGCAAGATCCTCGACACCCGGATGGACTCCCTCACCAAAGACATCCAACTAGGCCGAGCCAACCTCAACTCCTGGGACGAGGCGGTGGCCGACTACCGCAAGTCCGGCGCCGACGCCATTCGCAACGAACTGGAACAAGCACTAGCCATCAAGGGCGAAAAATAAGAGCTGACAGGCGAGGTTGTACGTCGATCAAGAGCTGACAGGTGAGGTGCTACGTGTGAGAAGAGCTGACAGGTGAGGTGGCGCGTGAGGTGAGTGCTGTCAGGCGAGGTCCTACGCGAGTTAACAGCTGACAGGTGAGGTGCTGTGTGAGGTGAGTGCTGTCGCGCGAGGTCCTACGTGAGTTGCCAGCTGACAGGTGAGGTCTACGCGAGGAGCAGTTGGTGCGGGCGGCCTGTACGCCTACCCCGGTCCCGTGCCGGGGTAGGCGCCTGCGCCCAGCCGCACCATCCGCTCCCACACCATCTGCTCCCCACCACGTGCTCGTGCAGCACGTGCTCGCGCCACCCGTGCTCGCGCCACCTGCGCCGGGCTACTGGTGCTAGGCGTCCTCACCCGCAGCACGTGAGGTCGCACCAATCAACATCTCTACCTGGGCAGATACCGGGTGAGGGACCCCGGCAGGCGCTCGTCGTTCTTCGGTGTGACGGGCGGCTGGAACAACAACTACTTGCAGCGCAGTGAGTCCAGGTTGGGTGCATCTCCCATCGCCTGGTTGCCGGCGTCGTTGGGGTGGAGGCCGTCGCCGCCGTCGTAGGTGGGGGACAGGCGGGTGGGGTCGGCGGGGTCGCGGGTGGCGGCGTCGAAGTCGGCTACGGCGTCGAACTCGCCGCTGGTGCGGATGAAGGTGTTGACGGCCTGGCGGATCGCCTCCTTGTCGGGGGTGTAGACGAAGGAGCTGCCCATCGGCGTCAGGGTGCCGCCTACGATGCAGCGGCCGGTGGCGTGGACTCGGGTGATGAGCTGGCGGTAGCCGGCGATCAGTTGGTCGGTGGTCGCGCCGGCGTAGATGTCGTTGATGCCCTCCAGGACCAGCACCGTGCGTACGCCGGGTTTCGTGAGCACGTCCTTGTCGAGCCGTGCCAGCGCGCTCGCCCCCGCGCTGCCGGCTTTCGCGACGCCGCCCAGGACGCGGTTGCCGGAGATGCCTTCGTTGGAGACCGCCAGGCGTCGGGGTTCGGGGAGTTTCGCGTAGCGGCCGGCGAGGATGTCCGGCCAGCGGCGGTTGGTGTCGATCGTCGTACCGACCGAGGACGTGATCGAGTCGCCGAGTGTCGCGACCGTCTGGACCTGTTGCGGGGCGTCGACGATCGCGGCGTTCACGAAGTACCACGCCGCCGATTCGGTCTGGTACGCCGTACTCGACTCGTCGGCCGCGTGGTCGCCCGATGTCGACTTGTAGCTGTGCTGCATCGCCCGGTTGTGCGCGGTGATCACGCCCGTCGTGCCGACCACGTGCAGGCTGACGGACAGACTCGTCAGTGCGGGTACCGTCCCAGGCAGCGGGTCGCTGATCGCCATCGCGCCGGGCGGGATCGTCACCGTCGTACTGCCGCCGAACGTCAGCCGCCGGCTCGACCCGGCCACCACGTTCGCCCCGCTGGACTGCCGGCCGACGTACGCCGAGTCCGTGACCAGCGGCTGGTCGCCGTTCGCGTTGGAGATCCGGATCCGCAGGTCCTTCCCGCCGACGCTGGTCCGCAGGATGTTCCGTACGGTCATGTCGCTCAAGGTCCCGCCGGCGATGTCGTCGGCCGCACCCCACGTGGTCACCGCGGCGTCCGCCGCGCCGGCCTGATCGTTCGGGGTGGCGGCGCTCACCAGACCCGCCGCACCCATGGCTGTCACCAGCAAACTCGCGCCCATCCGGCGCCATGTCATCGTCATGCGCATCAAGTCACCTCCGAATAGCTACTCATGCAATCGTTTGCAAAGATTCTGTCGCCGAACGGTCGTGTCCGCGAGCCGAACGGCGCGTGGGACCCGGCGGCGCCGGTGGATTGGCTGGTCAGGGACAATGGGCAGTGATGACGCTGACTGAGAAACTTCCGGGGACCACCGAGCCTGACGACCTGTTCGACGCCTTCCAGAGCTGGGTGGGGGAGCAGGGGATCTCGCTGTACCCGGCGCAGGAAGAGGCGTTGATCGAGGTGATGACCGGGTCGAACGTGATCCTGTCCACGCCGACCGGGTCCGGGAAGAGCCTGGTGGCGACCGGCGCGCACTTCGCGGCGCTGGCGAACGGGCAGCGGACGTTCTACACCGCTCCGATCAAGGCCCTGGTCTCGGAGAAATTCTTCGCGCTCTGCGACATCTTCGGCGCGGACAAGGTCGGCATGCTGACCGGCGATGCGGCCGTCAACGCGTCCGCCCCGATCATCTGCTGTACGGCGGAAGTCCTGGCGAACATCGCGCTCCGCGAGGGCTCGGACGCGGATATCGGCCAGGTCGTGATGGACGAGTTCCACTTCTACTCCGAGCCCGACCGCGGCTGGGCCTGGCAGGTGCCGCTGCTCGAGCTGCCGAAGGCGCAGTTCGTACTGATGTCGGCGACCCTCGGCGACGTCGAGCGGTTCAAGATCGACCTGTCCCGGCGGACCGGCCGGTCGACCGCGATCGTCGCGTCCGGCGAACGCCCGGTCCCGCTGATCTACAAGTACGTCACCACCGCCCTGCACGAGACCCTCGAAGAGCTGCTGACCACGCACCAGGCCCCGGTGTACGTCGTGCACTTCACCCAGGCGGCCGCCCTGGAACGCGCGCAGGCCCTGATGAGCATCAACGTCTCCTCGAAGGAGGAGAAGGAGAAGCTCAACGAGCTGATCGGCAACTTCCGGTTCAGCAAGGGCTTCGGCCGGACCCTGCAGCGGCTCGTGAAGCACGGCATCGGCGTCCACCACGCCGGCATGCTGCCGAAGTACCGGCGGCTCGTCGAGCAGATCGCGCAGGCCGGTCTGCTCAAGGTGATCTGCGGTACCGACACCCTCGGCGTCGGCATCAACGTCCCGATCCGGACCGTCGTCCTCACCGCGCTCAGCAAGTACGACGGGCGCCGCCAGCGGATCCTGAAGGCGCGCGAGTTCCACCAGATCGCGGGCCGCGCCGGCCGGGCCGGGTACGACACGTCCGGCACCGTCGTCGTCCAGGCCCCGGACCACGTCGTCGAGAACGTGAAGGCGCTGGCGAAGGCCGGCGACGACCCGAAGAAGCAGCGCAAGGTCCAGCGGAAGAAACCGCCGGAAGGGTTCGTGACCTGGGGCGAGGACACGTTCGACCGGCTGGTCGCGGCCGAGCCGGAGGCGTTGCAGTCCCGGATGCGGGTCAGCCACGCGATGCTGCTGAACGTGATCGCCCGCGACGGCAACGCGTTCGAGAGCATGCGGCAGCTGCTCCGCGACAACCACGAGGACGCCCGCTCGCAGGTCCGGCTGATCCGCCGCGCGATCCAGATCTACCGCACGCTGGTCACCGCGGGCGTCGTCGAACGCCTCGACGAGCCCGACGAGAACGGCCGCATCCTCCGGCTGACCGTCGACCTGCAGAAGGACTTCAGCCTCAACCAGCCGCTGTCGACGTTCGCGCTGGCCGCGCTCGACCTGCTCGATCCCGCGGACCCGTCGTACGCGCTCGACGTGGTCTCGATCATCGAGGCGACGCTGGAGGACCCGCGGGCGGTGCTGTGGGCGCAGGAGCATCACGCCAAGGGCGAGGCCGTGAACGCGATGAAGGCCCAGGGCATCGAGTACGACGAGCGGATGGAGCTGCTCGAGGACGTCAGCTGGCCGAAGCCGCTCCAGGAGTTGCTCGAGGCAACGTTCGAGATGTACCGCCAGACGCACCCGTGGATCGCGGACACCGGGCTGTCACCGAAGGCCGTGGTCCGGGACATGTTCGAGCGGGCGATGACGTTCGGCGAGTTCATCGGGTACTACGGTCTCGCCCGCTCCGAGGGCATCGTGCTGCGGTACCTGAGCGACGCGTACAAGGCGCTCCGGCAGACCGTCCCGCCGGACAAGGCCGACGAGGACCTGGCCGACCTGATCGAGTGGCTCGGCGAAGTCGTCCGGCAGACCGACTCCAGCCTGCTCGACGAGTGGGAGGAGCTGACGAACCCGGCCGACGACACCGTCACCGAGGTCGTCCCGGCCGGCCCGCGCCGAATCACCTTGAACACCAGGGCTTTCCGGGTCCTGGTCCGGAACGCGATGTTCCGCCGCGTCGAGCTGCTCGCGTTGCACCGTTGGGCCGAGCTGGGGCAGCTCGACGGCGAAGCCGGCTGGGACGCGGGCCGCTGGGCCGAGGCCGGTACGGCGTACTACGCCGAGCACGAGGTCGTCGGGACCGGACCGGAAGCCCGCGGGCCCGCGCTGTTCCTGGTCGAGGAACACCCGGGCTACTGGGAGGTCCAGCAGATCATCGACGACCCGGAAGGCAACCACGACTGGCGGATCACCGCGTCGGTCGACCTGGCCGCCTCCGACGAGGCGGCCGAGCTCGTCCTCGAACTGGTGTCGTTCAAGCCCCTGTAGCTGTTGCGGTAGGCCACTCCACGTCGACCTCGGTCTCCGCGGCGTAGTCCACACCAGGTACTTCGAAGCCGTAGAGCCGGCGGACCTCGGCCAGGAACCACGCGGCGTCCGCGACCTCGGCGATGTTGTCCTGTGTCGCGGACTCCCACTGCGCCCGGACGGCGTCCTGCACCTCGTCGGACAGCTCCCACCGGTCGAGGCGGATGCGTCCGTCGTCGTCGAGGTCGAGCGGTGCCTCGCCGGTCAACTGGTCCCAGAGCGCGACGGACTGCTCGACAGGGGTCTGCAGCGGGGTCACGTGGTGCAGGAGGCTGACGTACAGCCCGATGCCCGGGATCGCGGACGACGACTGGGTGACGGCGGCGCCGTTCACCGAGGTCATCGCGGTGACGCCGTCCGCGGCCAGCTTCAACGCGGTCTGCTCGAGGTCCGCCTTCGCGGCGCCGATCGAGCCCTGCCGGTACAGCGGGCCGGTCAGCTCGGAGCCGATGTAGGTGAGCGCGACGGTGTTGAAGCCCGGCTTCAGCAGGTCGCGTTCCTGCAGCGCGGCGACCCAGCGGGTCCAGTCCTCGCCGCCCATCACCTTCACGGTCTGGGCGATCTCGTCGTCGTTCGCGACCTCGATCGCGACGGCTTCCTGCAGCACGGGCTCGCCGTCCTCGAACGCGAGGCTCTTCGTGCTGTGCGGCGCGCCGATCGCCTTCAGGACGGACTGGTACGTCTCGCCGGTGCGCGGGTCGGTACGGCGCGGGGCGGCGACGCTGTAGATCAGGTGGTCGATCCTGCCGAGCTTCGCCGCGACCAGGTCGAGCACCTCGTCCTTGGTGGTGTCCGCGAACGCGTCCGCGTTCACGAAGCTCCACGAGCGGCCGAGCTCGGCAGCCAGCGCGGCCGTCTCGGCGGTCCGGTACCACCCGGCAGTCGCCGTACGGCGGGCCGTCGCCGCCTTCTCGAAGCAGACGCCGACCCCGTCGATCCCGTACCGCGCGAGGCCCGCGATCGTGGTCGCGAGCCCGTAGCCGGAGCTTGACCCGATCACCAGCGCCGTACGCCGCTCCGCCGGCCGCTGCTCGACCTCCGCCGCCATGTCCCGCACCACCCGGGCACACCCGGCCGGATGCGAGTCCAGGAACAGGAATCCCCGCCCAACCGGCTTCACCACACGCTCAGTCATGCGGACGACCCTATTAGCTCCAGTACATCTCCGCATCGTCAGGTTCCACGACGACGTCGGCGCCCAGGCGGCGCAGGTTACCCGCGAAGTCCGTGTAGCCGCGGTGCACATGGTGCGCGGCGGACACGAGCGTCTCGCCCTCGGCGGCGAGGCCGGCCAGCACCAGCGCGGCACCGGCCCGGATGTCGGACGCGACCACCGGCGCCCCGGACAGCCGCGGTACGCCGCGGACGACCGCATGGTGCCCGTCGGTCTGGATCTGTGCGCCCAGCCGGGTGAGCTCCTGCGCGAACGTGAACCGGCCCTCGAACAGGTTCTCCGTCACCATCGCGGCACCGTCGCTCAACGCGTTCAGCGCGATCACGAACGCCTGCAGGTCGGTCGCGAACCCGGGATACGGCAGCGTCACGACGTCCACCGGCTTCGGCCGGTCGTGCATCCGGACCCGGAAGCCCGGGTTCAGCACGGTGATCTCGGCGCCTGCCTTGTGCAGCTTGTCGAGCGGCAGTTCGAGATGCTCGGCGTGACCGTTCGAGACGGTGACGTCGCCCTTGGTGATCGCGGCCGCGAACGCCCAGCTCCCGGACACGATCCGGTCCGGGACCACGACGTGGTCGACCGGGTTCAGCAGCCCGCTCACGCCGGTGATCTCGATCCGCGGCGAGCCGGCGCCGTCGATCTGCGCGCCCATCTCGACCAGCATCGCGGCGATGTCCTGGATCTCCGGTTCGCGGGCCGCGTTCTCGATGATCGTGGTGCCCTTCGCGAGCACCGCCGCCATCATGATCGTCTCGGTCGCGCCGACGCTCGGGAAGTCCAGCCAGACCTCGGCGCCGTGCAGCCCCTGCGGCGCCTCGGCGATCACGAACCCGTGCTCGATGTGCACCTTCGCGCCCATCGACTCCAACCCGGCGACGTGCATGTTCAGCCCGCGGGAGCCGATGTTGTCGCCGCCCGGCAGCGCCACCTCCGCCTGGCCGCAGCGGCCGAGCAGCGGGCCGAGCACCGAGATCGAGGCCCGCAGCTTGCGGACCAGCTCGTAGTCGCACTGGTGCCCGATCGCGCCCGGTACGGCGATCGTCGCGAGTCCCGCGTCCGCGTCCACCTTCACCGAGCAGCCGAGCGTGTCCAGCAGTTGGGCCATGAACGTGACGTCCAGGATGCCCGGCACCTGCCGCAGCGTCGTCGTACCTTCGGCGAGCAACGCCGCCGCCATCAGTTTGAGCACACTGTTCTTCGCTCCGGCCACCTCGACGGCGCCGTCCAGCCGTGCCTCACCCGCGATTCGAAACCGTTCCACCGGTCGACTGTAGCGTTTGACGGCCCGAGGGTTTGCGTAGAGTCCTGGCATGGCTGTGAACTTGACGCGGATCTACACCCGCACCGGTGACGCCGGCGAGACCCGCCTCGGCGACAACTCCACGACCTCGAAGACCGACCCGCGACTGGCGGCGTACGGCGAGGTCGACGAGGCGAACTCGGCGATCGGGGTGGCGATCGCCGCCGGGCACCTGAACAGCGCGATCGCGGTGCTGCTGACCCGGATCCAGAACGACCTCTTCGACGTCGGCGCGGACCTGTGCAACCCGATCGCGCCGGACCCGGAGTACCCGCCGCTGCGGATCACCCAGGATTACGTCGACCGGCTCGAGGGCTGGTGCGACGAGTACAACAACCGTTTGACCAAGCTCCGCTCGTTCATCCTGCCCGGCGGTACCGAGGGCGCCGCCTACCTGAACGTCGCCCGCGCGGTCGTCCGGCGCGCCGAGCGGGCCGGCTGGGCCGCGGTCGAGGCGCACGGCCCGTCGGTCAACCTGCTCGCGATCACGTACCTGAACCGCCTGTCCGACCTGCTCTTCATCCTCGGCCGCGTCGCCAACCTCTCCTCCGGCGGCGACGTCCTCTGGGTCCCGGGTGGCGAAAGGGACTGAGGGGGTGTCAGATGGTTCCACGCCTACTGCGGGGCACTCGGCACGGCACCTCCTCGCTACGGCGCGGAACCATCCGACACCCCCTAGCCGATCTCCCAGTTGAACGGCATCCGCAGTACACCCGCAGGTGGGAGGCCCAGCGCGCTGTAGAGACCGGTGGTCAGGCCGTCGAGCGTCAACGGCGCCGCGGTGACTGCCAGATCGTCGGTCGTCGTCGGCGCCTTGAGCTGGCTCAGCAGGTTGCGGTGCGGTACTGCGGTGACGCCGACCTCTTCGCGGTCCAGACCGGCCCGGTTGCAGGCCAGCGTCAGTGCGTGCTGGAAACCGCCCAGCTCGTCAACCAGCTTGTGGCCGTGCGCGTCGGCGCCTGTCCAGACCCGTCCACGCGCCAGCGACTCCAGCCGCTCCTCCGGGAGCCCACGGTCCTGTGCGGCCTTGGCGACGAAGTCCTTGTAGATCCGGTCGAGTATTTCCTCCAGCCGAGCCCACTGTTCGTCGGTGAACTCCTCCTGCGCCGAGAACATCTGCGCGTTCGCACCCTCGGACACGGCCTGCTGTGAGATCCCGATGCGGCCCAACGCGTCCCGTACGACGCCCTTGCCGGTCAGTACGCCGATAGAGCCGGTGATGGTGCCCGGCTGCGCCACGATGACGTCGGCCGGCATTGCCACGAAGTACCCGCCGGATGCGGCGACGCTGCCCATCGACGCGATCACCGGGCGCCCGGTGGAACGCAGCCGCAGTACCTCGTTGCGGATGGCGTCAGAGGCGACGTACGACCCGCCTGGGCTGTCGACGCGCAGCACTACCGCCTTGACGTGTTCGTTGGCTGCTACGGCACGCAGTGCGGCGCCAACGGTGTCCGAACCGGAGCCAGGGCCGCCCATGGGGCTGTTGGAGTTCCGGCCGACGGAGATGCCGCCCGTTACGCGTACTACGGCCACCAGCGGCTTCTGCGGCCAGGGGAGCGTCTTGCGTACTTCGTCCAGCGTCCGCGGGCCGCGGCGGATGTACCGCTCGGCCAGCAGCCTGTCGTCGTACTGCAGGTGCTTCTCGAGCTCGTCGTACACGTCCGACCGGTACCCGAGCCGGTCCACCAGGCCCGCGTCCAGCCCGTCCTGCGCGGCCAGCGGTGCGGTGTCGACGAGTTCGCGTACGCGCGTCGCGTCCAGGCGCCGCCGTACCGCGATGCCCTCGACGATCTGCTCGTACGCCGACTCCGCCAAGCGCGACGCCATCTCCCGCGCCGGGCCGGTCATCTCGCGCTCGGTGAACGTGTCGGCCGCCGTCTTGTACTCCCGGCGCTTCCCGAACTGGGGGATCACGCCGGCCTTGTCGAGTGCGCTCCGGATGAACACCGCGTGGACCGAGACGCCGGTGATCGACAGGTCGCCGGACGGCTGCAGCCAGATCTCGTCGAACGCCGTGGCCAGGTAGTACTGGACGGTGCCCTGGCCGGCCTCGCCGAACGACTCGGTCCACGCGACAGCCGGCTTCCCCGACGTCCGGAAGTCGGCCACCGCCTCCCGCAGATCCTGCACCTGCGCCAACGACAGCCGCTGCCCGCCGAGGTGCGCGACGACGCCCACCACGCCGTCGTCACGGGCTCCCTTCCGCAGCGCGGCCACGAGCTCGCGCAGCGTCGGCAGATGCCGCATCCGAAACGCGGCCACAGGCGAAGCGGGCGGCGTCTCGACGACACCCCGGGTCAGATCCAGCTCAAGCAGTGTCCCCATACCCCGACCCTAGACGCTCGGAAAAAGACCTGTCCCCGCCCAACTCTGCTGGACGGGGACAGATCAGTTACAGCTGCGTCACTCACCCAGCCGCTGCGGCCCGCCCCCACCGGTGAGCAGGAAGTGCACCTTCGCGCCGAGCGCCGCCTTGAACGTGCCGTAGCTCTTGATCACCGTGCTGGTCCCGGTGGCCTTGCTGACCGCGTACACGGTGGCCGTGTTCGTGTCGTGGTCGAACGCGGTCAGCAGCGTGCTGGTCGCACCACACCGCTGCGCGACCAGCGACTCGAACGCCGCGAACCCGGAAGCACGTACCTGCTTCACAACCGGCTTCATCGGCAGCTTGACCGGCACACGCACCGTGTAGAGCGCACCGCCCTTGGTCAGCACCAGAAGGGTGTCGTACGTCGCGGTCTCGGCGATCAGGGTCATCGCCTTGACCGAACCGAAGCCAGGCGCCGACCCGAACGCCCGCGGCTTGTCGTCGACCGTGTAGCGGTAGAGCGACCCGTTGGCGTGCAGACCGTAGAGGAACGCGTGGTCATTGATGCCGTACACGTAGTTGGAGTCGGTGATCTGGCTGAACCCGCGCCAGCCGGTCCCCAGCTTGACCGCCCGGACGCTCGGGGTGGTCGCCGAGCCCTTGTACAGGGTGATCGCGCCGTACAGGTTGTCACCCTGCAGGACGAGGCCGTGGAAGAAGTCCGTCGTACCGTCACTCTCCAGGTACCAGCCGGCGCTGGAACGGATGCCGAAGAGCTTGTACGGGTCCAGTGGGTTCACGGTGAGCGGCCTGGTGGCGGTCACGTCGTACCCACTGGCTGTCCCGCCGGTGTTCACCGCCCCAACGCTGACGCCGCACGCCGTGGCCGCGGCCTGCGCGTTGGTAGTGGGAAGCTTTCGGGCGTTCTTACCGGCTTCCCGGAACGAGTCCGGGCCGGGCTTGGCCGCGGTCGCGGCTGCCGGTACCGCCGCCGCGGTGACCAGGCTCAGCCCGGCCAGCGCGAGTGCAACACGTCGCAGTCTCATGGTCCGTACATCGGCGGGCGAGTACTCCCCGTTACCGAGAACACGTACCGTTACCGTTTCGGTATAGCCCGGTGGTCAGGATGGGTCGAGGAGGCCGCGGGCGGCGGCTTCGTCGGTGGGCCAGACGTAGATGCTCCAGCCGTCGGTGGTGCGGGCGGCGGTGGCCTTGATGCCGAAGGTCTTCAGGCGGGCGACCAGGACGCGGGCCTCGTTGTACGTGTGCACCGTCCGGATGTCGGTGAGCAGGCCGAAGGTGTCCGGGGCGGCCGGGGTCTGGTCGACGCGCCGGACAAGTGAGCCGCCCTTCGCCTTCGAGAACGCCCAGCGGCACAGCAGCACCACCACGCCGGCCAGGGCGATGGCCACCACCGGGAACAGGAAGTAATCCTCCGGGTAGTACACGCCGACCATTGTCTCGCGAATCAAAAGATCGTGAGGGGTTGGCAACCGTCCGTGTCTTCAGGGAGTCTTTAGAACACAAGCTGTCACGCGGCCGTGGAACTCGGGGGCCGCCGGAAGAGCGGAGGGCACGGACATGCTCGCACCGACGTACAGCCGGCCTGACAACAGCAGGCCCGACAACAGGCCCGACAACAGGCCCGACAATGTGGTCCACCTGACCGGAATCCTGGACGTCCGCTCGGTCGGCGACGTCCGGCAGACCCTCAACCACCTGATCGACACCTCCGTCGGCGACGTGATCGTCGACCTGGAAGAGGTCGACGCCGTCGACGCCACCGGCCTCGGCCTCCTGGTCGCCACCCACCGCCGCACCCAACTCCTCGGCCGCCAACTGGTCCTCTGGCACCCGATGCCCTCGGTCGTCAGAATCCTCGCCGTCACCCGCCTGCACCGCGTCCTCAACGTGGAACGCACCCCGCTACCGATCAGCGCCTGACTGTGATGTAGGCCCCTCGTGATGCCAGTCACGAGGGGCAGACTCACAAGGTCACGCAGTCCTACTCTCGGGTACATGGCCGATCGAGCGTGGGTGATGCGGACGTATGCGGGGCATTCGTCCGCGGCTGAGTCCAATGCGCTGTTCCGGCGGAATCTTGCCAAGGGGCAGACCGGGTTGTCGGTGGCGTTCGACCTGCCGACGCAGACGGGGTACGACGCGGACCACTCGCTCGCGAAGGGTGAGGTCGGCAAGGTCGGCGTGCCGGTCGCTCATCTGGGGGACGTACGGGCGTTGTTCGACGAGATCCCGCTCGCGCAGATGAACACGTCGATGACGATCAACGCGACCGCGATGTGGCTGCTCGCGCTTTACCAGGTCGCCGCGCAGGAGCAGGGCGCCTCGCCGGACGAGCTGACCGGTACGACGCAGAACGACATCGTCAAGGAGTACCTGTCCCGCGGGACGTACGCGTTCCCGCCGGATGCCTCGTTGCGGCTGACCACCGACGTGATCGCGTACACGGTCGCGAACATGCCGAAGTGGAACCCGATCAACATCTGCAGCTACCACCTGCAGGAGGCCGGGGCGACGCCGGTGCAGGAGCTGGCGTTCGCGTTGTCGACCGCGATCGCCGTGCTGGACCGGGTCCGCGACGGCGGGCAGGTGCCGCCGGAGCGGTTCGGGGACGTCGTCCAGCGGATCTCGTTCTTCGTGAACGCCGGGGTGCGGTTTATCGAGGAGACCTGCAAGATGCGCGCGTTCGTCCGGCTCTGGGACACCCTCACGCTGGAGCGGTACGGCGTGACCGACGCGAAGGCGCGGCGCCTGCGGTACGGCGTACAGGTGAACTCGCTCGGGCTGACCGAGGCGCAGCCGGAGAACAACGTGCAGCGGATCGTGCTGGAGATGCTCGGCGTGACGCTGTCGAAGAACGCGCGGGCCCGCGCCGTCCAGCTGCCGGCCTGGAACGAGGCGCTCGGGCTGCCGCGGCCGTGGGACCAGCAGTGGTCGTTGCGGATGCAGCAAGTTCTCGCGTACGAGTCCGACCTGCTCGAGTACGACGACATCTTCGACGGCTCGCACGTGATCGAGGCGAAGGTGGACGCGCTGGTCGCCGGTGCGCAGCAGGAGATCGACCGCGTTCAGGCGATGGGCGGGGCGGTCGCCGCGGTCGAGAGCGGGTACCTGAAGCAGGCGCTGGTCGCGTCGCACGCGGAACGCCGGCAGCGGATCGAGTCCGGTGAGCAGGTCGTCGTCGGCGTCAACAAGTTCGAGAACACCGAGCCGTCGCCGCTGACCGCGGACCTCGACACCGCGATCCAGACCGTCGACCCGGCCGCCGAGTCCGCCGCGCTGGAGTCGCTCCACCAGTGGCGCGCGACCCGTGACCAGCAGGCCGTCGACGCCGCGCTGGCCAAGCTCCGCGCCGCCGCGAAGACGACCGACAACCTGATGCCGGTCACGCTCGAGTGTGCCCGCGCCGGCGTGACGACCGGCGAGTGGGCCGGAGTACTGCGCGAGATGTACGGCGAGTACCGCGCCCCGACCGGCGTCTCCGGCTCCGTCGGTGTGTCCGCGGGCGGCGCCGAGATCGCCGCGGTCCGCGAGAAGGTCGCCGCGACGTCCGCCGAACTCGGAGGACGGCTGCGTTTCCTGGTCGGCAAGCCCGGTCTGGACGGGCATTCGAACGGCGCCGAACAGGTCGCGGTACGGGCCCGGGACGTCGGCTTCGAGGTGATCTACCAGGGCATCCGCCTGACGCCGGGGCAGATCGTCGCGGCCGCGGTCGCCGAGGACGTGCACTGCGTCGGCCTGTCGATCCTGTCCGGCTCGCACATGGAACTCGTGCCGCAGGTCGTCGAGGGTCTCCGCGAAGCCGGCCTCGACGACATACCGGTCGTCGTCGGCGGGATCGTCCCGGAGGCCGACGCCGCCGCGCTACGGGCTGCCGGAGTGGCCGCGATCTACACCCCGAAGGACTACGACCTGACCGGGATGATGGCCGATGTCGTCGACGTGATCAGGCAGGCCCACAAGCTCTAGCATTGACTCCTGTGACCGACCAGCCGTTGTACGGCGAAACGTGGCGACCGCAGCAGCACTTCACCGCCCGGCAGTTCGGGGCCGACCTGCTGGAGCCGGGGAAACGGCAGGAGGGCTGGCTCAACGACCTCAACGGGCTCGTGTACTACGAGGGCGAGTACCACCTGTTCGCCCAACGCTGGAACAAGTGCTGGATCCACGCCGTGAGCGACGACCTCGTGCGGTGGACCGAGCTGCCGCCCGCGTTCTGGGAGGAGGCGCTCGACACCGGCGTGCAGTCCGGGTCGGTGGTGATCGACTACGGCAACACCTCCGGGCTGTCTCCCGATCCGGAACGGCCCCCAATGGTCGCGTTCTGGTCGCGCAACGACAACCTGAGCCAGTGCCTGTCGTACAGCCTCGACAAAGGCCGGACCTGGCAGCACTACGACGGCAACCCGATCATGACGATGCCGGAACGCGACCCGAAGGTGTTCCGGTACGACGACCACTGGGTCATGCTGCTGTACGGCGACCAGCGGTACCACCTGCTCACGTCGCCGGACCTCCTGCACTGGACCGACACCGGCAACGTCGTACCGAACAGCTTCGAGTGCCCCGACTTCTTCGAGCTGCCCCTGGACGGCGGCGACCCGAAGTGGGTGCTGGTCCGCGGCGACGGAAAGTACTCCGTCGGCACCTTCGACGGTACGACGTTCACCGAGGAGACCGAGCAGTTGCTGTCGGACGCCGGGCCGAACTTCTACGCGACCCAGACCTGGAACAACACCGAGACTGGCGACGGCCGCCGGATCCAGGCTGCGTGGATGCGGGACGGCCGCTATCCCGGGATGCCGTTCAACCAGCAGGTGACGATCCCGTGCGAGCTGAGTCTGCGCACGGTCGACGGGACGCCGCGCCTGTTCCGGACCCCGGTCCGCGAGCTGACCACGCTGTACGACGGCAGCACGCACTGGTCCGGCACCGTGAAGCCGGGCGCCGGCAAGGTGCTGGCGGACGGCCCCGTGGAGGCCGATCTGCACCTCGAGGTCGACATCCCGACCGGAGCGACCCTGACCGTGGACGTCTCCGGTGCGACGACGGAGCTGACCGAGACCACCGTGGCGTCCCAGCAGGTCTCAGGCGGGTTGCGGACCGTCCGGGTGCTGATCGACCGGACCTCGGTGGAGGTGTTCGCGAACGACGGCGAGGTGTCGATCTCGCGCTGCTACCTGCCGGCCGGCAGCGGCCTGGTCCTGACCGCTACCGCACCGGTCCAGGTCGCGGCCACCCTGCACAGTCTCGCGTCGATGTGGCCGGACCGCTGATCGGGCTGGTAGAAGGGTGTACATGACCCTGAACAGCACACGCACGCTGTCCAACGGAACCGAGCTCCCGGTGTTCGGGCTCGGGGTCTGGCAGGTGAACGACGGGCTCGAGTGCGAGCGCGCCGTCCGCTGGGCGTTGGAGGCCGGGTACCGGCTGATCGACACCGCGCAGGCCTACCGCAACGAGGCCAGCGTCGGGAAGGCGATCCGCGACAGCGGCGTACCGCGCGAGGAGATCTTCCTGACCACCAAGTTCTACCCCGGTGGCAAGGACGCCCGGGTGGAGGCGGAGAAGAGCCTGGAACGGCTCGGCACCGACTACCTCGACCTGTACCTGATCCACTGGCCGCAGGGCGGGCCGACCTGGGCCTGGCCGGCGATGGAGGCCGCGGTCGACGCCGGTCTCACCAAGGGCATCGGCATCTCGAACTTCAGCGCCACCGAGCTGGCCGAGCTGGGCAAGATCGCCCGCATCCGGCCGGTCGCGAACCAGGTCCAGTTCAGCCCGTTCGAGTACCGCGCGGGGCTGGTCGACGCGTGCGAGGCGGCCGACGTCGTCGTGCAGGCGTACAGCCCGCTCGGCACCGGCCGGCACCTGGACGACCCGGTCGTCGCCCGGATCGCGGAGGCCACCGGCCGTACGCCCGCGCAGGTGCTGATCCGGTGGGCGATCCAGAAGGGCCTGTCGGTGATCCCGAAGACCGTCCACCAGGACCGGATCGCGGAGAACGCGGGCGTTTTCGACTTCGAGCTCGACGACGCCGCGATGGCCGCGCTGGACGGGCTCGACACCACCGGGAAGACCGCCGACGCACTCTCGCAGAGCGGCAAGTGGTGGTCTTGAGCCCTGTCTGGTGCTGAGCCGATGATCCAGGACGTACTGCGGGAACCCGCGAAGGCGGCGATCTTCCTGGTCGCCGACGTACGTCCTGGCTCCGAGGCGGCCGTGCGGGACCTGCTGGCCGACCTGGCCGGACTGGCCCGCGCGGTCGGCTTCCGCGCCCCCGACGACCAGCTGAGCTGCGTCGTCGGGATCGGCGCGTCGTTGTGGCCGCGGATCTACCGGGCCCCGGCGCCGCGGGACCTGCATCCGTTCCGCCGGCTGTCCGGCGGGCGGCACACGGCGCCGGCCACGCACGGCGACCTGCTCCTCCACTTCCGCGCCCGCCGTCTCGACCTTTGCTTCGAGCTGGAACGCCAGGTACTGCGGCGGCTCGCGGGCCACGTCCGGGTGCTCGACGAGGTCCAGGGCTTCAAGTACTTCGACGAGCGCGACCTGCTCGGGTTCGTCGACGGTACGGAGAACCCGGCGGGGGAGAAGGCCGTCGCGGCGCTGGCGATCGGCGCCGCGGATCCGGCGTACGCCGGGGGCAGCTACGTGATCGTCCAGAAGTACCTGCACGACCTGGACGCCTGGCAGGCGCTGCCGGTCGCGGAGCAGGAACGCGTGATCGGCCGGTCGAAGCTCAGCGACATCGAGCTGACAGAGCAGCCCGTGAACTCGCACGTCGCGGTGAACACGATCGTCGACCCGGACGGCACCGAACGCCAGATCGTCCGCGAGAACATGGCGTTCGGGTCGCCGGGCTCGGGCGAGTTCGGCACGTACTTCATCGGGTACGCCGGGACGCCGGCGGTGATCGAGCGGATGCTGCAGCGGATGTTCGTCGGCGAGCCGCCCGGGAACCACGACCGGATCCTGGACTTCTCGACCGCGGTCACCGGCAGCCTGTTCTTCGTGCCGACCGCTGACTTTCTCGCACAACCCACCTCCACCAGCACCTCCACCGACGGGTCGCTGGGGATCGGCAGCCTGAAAAGGAGTTCCAGATGACGAACAACCTGCATCGCGAGCTGGCCCCGGTCTCGGACGCCGCCTGGGGTGAGATCGAGGAGGAGGCCCGCCGGACCTTCACCCGGGACATCGCCGGGCGCCGCGTGGTCGACCTGGTCGGGCCTGCCGGACCCGAGCTGTCCGCGGTCGGCACCGGCCACACCGAGACGGTCGAGGCGCCCGGCGCCGGAGTCCAAGCACTCCGCCGGCTCGCGCAGCCGATCATCGAGCTGCGGGTCCCGTTCACCGTGACCCGGCAAGCCGTCGACGACGTGGAGCGCGGCGCGAAGGACTCTGACTGGCAGCCGGTGAAGGACGCCGCGAAGCAGATCGCGTACGCCGAGGACCACCTGGTCTTCCACGGCTCCGACGCGGCCGGGATCGTCGGACTCGCGCCGAGCACGTCGAACGACGTACTCACGCTGCCGGGCGAGGCCCGCGACCTCCCCGACACGGTCGCGAAGGCGCTACGGGCCCTGCGACTGGCTGGGGTCAGCGGGCCGTACAGCCTGCTGCTGTCCGCCGACGCCTACACGGCCGTGGCAGAGACCACGGACCACGGGTACCCGATCCGCGACCACCTGTCCCGGCTGATCGGCGACGGCGAGATCATCTGGGCTCCCGCCCTCGAAGGCGCCCTGCTGGTGTCGACCAGAGGCGGCGACTACGAGCTGCACCTCGGCCAGGACCTGTCCATCGGCTACCTGTCCCACGACGCCGACAGCGTCCAGCTGTACCTCCAGGAGTCCCTGACGTTCCTGGCCCTGACTGCAGAAACCAGCGTGGTACTCAGCTCTCACTGAGCAAACCGGCCAACACCGCGGCCTGGCTGATCTCCACGTCCTTGGTGGCGGTCAGCAACGTCAGCGTGCCGTCGGACAGCTCCTGCAGCCGCGCGTACGCCGCCGCACGCTCCGGGTCCTTCAGTTCTTGCTCGTACCGCTGCGCGAACTCGGCGTACCGCTCCGGGTCGTGGCCGTACCACTCGCGCAGCTCGTTGGACGGCGCAACGTCCTTGCACCACTCGTCCAGGCGCGCCCGGGCCTTGCTCACGCCGCGCGGCCACAGCCGGTCCACCAGGACCCGTACGCCGTCGTTTGGCTCGGGCTCGTCGTAGATACGCCGTACCAGCACCGTCATACCGTCACGGTAGTTGCTTACCGCTGTAGCGGAGCAGGGACGGCGTCCAGAGCGCCAGGCCGATCAGTGTCGTGACCAGGAGGACTGCGCTGACGAAGGTGGTGATGTTGACGCCGTAGTGCTCCGCGAAGGCGCCCAGGACGAGCGATGCTACCGGCATGATGCCGATGGCCAGTTCCTGGACGCCGAGCGCCCGGCCGTGCAGCGACTCGGGTGTGGTCATCAACAGCAGTGTCGTCTGCAGTACGCCGAACGCCGCGCTCATCACACCTATCCCGGTCATCAGCACGAACGACACCATCACGGTGTGGGACAGCGCGAACAGCGCCCACAACGTGCCCCAGAGCGCCGTACCGACGACGAACATGCCGCCCTTGAACCGGAAGTCGCCCAGCCAGGCGATCACCAGCGACCCGGTCAGGCCGCCGACGCCCGCGCAGGTGAGCAGCCAGCCGAGGCCGGCCGCGTCCAGCCCGAGGGACTCCTGCGCGAACACCGGCATGAAGGACTGCGCGACCGGCCAGAGCATCGTGTTCGCGGCGAGCGTGACCAGCAGGACCGTCGACGCCAGCCGGTTCCGGGCGATCTCGCGGAGCCCGCTGACGACCATCCGGACCGCCGACCCGGTGTGCTCGCCGACCACCCGGCCGTACCCGCGCAGCGGCAGCAACGCGACCAGCGAGACGGCGTACCAGAACGTCGACACCCAGAGCGCGGCCGGGGCGCCGAGGCCGGTGATCATCAGGCCGCCGAGGGCCGGGCCGATCACCTGGGTCATGTTCAGCGCCATCGAGTTCAGCGCGTTCGCGTTGCTGATGTTGTCCCGGCCGACCAGGTCCATCACCAGCGACGCCCGGGCCGGCTGCGACGGAGACTGTGCCAGCCCGATCGCCAGCCCGCCGACGACCAGCACCCAGTACGGCGCCTTGCCGAGCGACGCGAGCGTGGCCACCGTACTGACCGCGACCAGCGCCCACGACGCCGCGATGATCAGCAGCCGGACCCGGTTGTGCCGGTCCGCGAACGCCCCCGAGAACGGTCCGAGCAGCAGCGGCGCGAGCCGTACCGCGGTGTACACCGCGACCAGGAAGTCCGAGTGCGTGGTCTCGTACGCGAGCCACCCGAGCACGAGCGTCTGCGTCCACACCCCGCCGAAGAAGAACAGGTTCGAGAACCACAGCAACCGGAACGCCCGGTTGTCCCGCAACGAGCCGAGCGTCCGCCCGACAGCTGTTGCGGTACTCACACCTGGAGTTCGCCGTCGCGCACGACGACCTGCCCGCCGGCGATCACGACCTCACGACGCGGCGCCCGGACCAGCACGTCCGGCGCGTTCTCGGCGTCCAGCAGCACGACGTCCGCCCGCGCGCCGACGGTGAGACCGTAGTTCTCGCGGTGCACGAAGGGAGCGCCGTACGTCGTCGCCAGCTCCACCGCGTACGTCAGGTCCTCGTCCGTCCGCAGCCCGTGCAGCCGCGCGAATCCGCGGGCGATCTGCAGCAGATCGCCGTCGCCGTACGGCGACCACAGGTCGCGGATGCCGTCCGTGCCGAGGCCGATCCGGACGCCCGCCGCCTGCATCTCGCGGAACGGCAGCGGTGCCGAGGTCGGCGGCGCGACCGTGGTCCAGGAGATCCCGGCCTCGCCGAGCAGCTCGACCAGCTCCGAGCGTCGCGCCGGGGCCAGCTCGCCGAGCGCGAACCCGTGCGACACGTTCACCTTGCCCTGCAGGCCGGCCTGGACCGTGCGCTCGGCGATCAGCTCGTACTGGAACGCGCCGAGGTCACCGCGGTCGTGCAGGTGCAGGTCGATCCCGACACCGCGCCGGGTCGCGATCTCGAACAGCGCGTCCAGCTGGCCGACCGGGTCGCGGTCGATCGTCGCCGGGTCCAGCCCGCCGATGCTGGTCGCACCCTCGGCCGCGGCCTGGTCGAGCAGGTCGAGCACGCCCGGACGCCGCAGTACGCCGTCCTGCGGGAACGCGACCAGCTCGACGTCGACGGCACCGTTCAGCTCGGCGGCGGCCTCGCGGACTCCTGCGATCCCGCGCAGCCCGACGCCGAGGTCGACGTCCACGTGCGTCCGGGTGGCCGTCGTACCGTGCCGGAGGAACTCGCGCAGCACCGCGGTGGTGCCCTTGACGCTGGGGATGCCGTACTTGTCCCGCTCGGCGCGCTCGTGGGCGATCCGGCCCTGCGTGGTCGGCTGACCGCCGTACGACACCCAGGGGAGACCCCACCAGCTCTTGTCGACGTGCGCGTGCGCGTTCACGAACCCGGGCAGCGCGAGCAGCCCACGTCCCTCGATGCGCTGCTCGGCGGAGGTGCCGCTCCCCGCGGGGGAGAGGTCCGAGATGACACCGTCGACGATCGTCACGTCAACCGCGCCGCCGCCCCACGGGCGCACGTCAGCAAGCAGCAAAGAGGTCATGAACTGAATGGTATACCAAAACCAACCACTCCCGAACCGCCTTCCGCGGCTCCGGAAGGTGGAAGGGGGTGAGTAGGCAGCCAGTGGCGCCGAGAGGTGCGGGTGTCGGTCCGTGGTGCGGAGGGGTGGCGGGTGTCGGTCCGTGGTGCGGAGGGGCGGGCGTCAGCCCGGGGTGCGGAGGAGGGGGCGGGTGTCAGCCCGTCGTGCGGAGGGTGCGGAGGATGGATTGGGCTTGGCGGAGGTGTTCGCCGGCGAGGTGTTCGGCGAGGTTTACGTCGCGGTTGGCGATCGCGGTGCAGAGTTCGCGGTGTTGCTCGGCGACGCCGAGTAGGTCGTCGTGCTGGGTGAGGAGCCAGCGCATGCGGCTGCGCAACGGCCGCTCGATCTCGATCAGGAGTTCGTTGGAGGCGAGCTCGGTGACCTGCTCGTGGAAGTCGGCCGCCTTGCGGCGAGCCAGCACGGCGTTCCCGGCCTCGGCAGCCGCCAGGTGCTCGGCGAGCGTTGCCTGCAACCGCTCCAACCCCTCGCGCGTACGCCGTTCCGCCGCCAGCCGGAAGGTCAGCGGCTCGAACGCGGTCCGGACCTCGAGCAGATCCGCGATGTCGGAGTCGGTGAACGTCCGCACCACCGCCCACGACCGAGGCCGCAGCGTCACCAGCCCCTCGCTGACCAGCGCCTTCAGCGCCTCCCGCACCGGCACCCGGCTGACGTCCAGCGCGGTCGCCAGTTCACGCTCGACCAGCCGCTCGCCGGGCCCGCGGACGCCGTCGAGGATCTCCGCGCGCAGTTGCCGCGTCACCCGTTCGGTCTCGGACTCCCGATTCTCCACCCGCAACCTCCACTCCGGGTTTGGCATACCATTATCCATGCCATCCGGTCCATCCAGGCCACCCCGGGGTCACGGCTCCAGCAGTCCGGCCCGGATCGCGTACCGGGTCAGATCCAGCCGGTCCCGGAGCCCGAGTTTCTGCAGGATGTTCGAGCGGTGCCGCTCGACCGTCTTCACGCTGATCGTGAGCAGTTCGGCGATCTCCTTCGAGGAGTTGCCCTCGGCAACGAGCTTCAGGATCTCCTCCTCCCGCGCGGTGAGGATCTGCTGCGGCAGGTCGGCCCCCTGCCGGATCCGCTCCAGGTAGCTCCGCACCAGCCGCGTCATCGCCCCCGGGTAGAGGAACGGCTCCCCGCGCATCGTCGCCCGGCACGCCTCGACCAGATCCCGATCCAGCACCGACTTCAGCACGTACCCGGAGGCGCCCGCCTTCAACGCCTGGAAGAAGTACTGCTCGTTGTCGTACATGGTGAGCATCAGCACCCGCACGTCCGGCGCGACCGCGGACAGCTCGCGCGCCGCCTGCAGGCCGGTCATCCGCGGCATCGCGATGTCCAGGATCGCCAGGTCCACCGGTTCCCGCCGGCAGATCGCGACCGCCTCGCTCCCGTCCGACGCCTCGGCCACGACCTGCAGATCAGGCTCTCCGTCGAGGATCAGCCGCACCCCGCGCCGTACCAGCGCATGGTCGTCGGCCAGCAGGATCTTCGTGGTCATGAGGTGCTCCCAACGGTCAGGCTGACCTGCGTACCGCCGTCCGGCCCGTCGCCGACCTCCAGTGTCGCGCCGATCAGCAGCGCGCGTTCCCGCATCCCGCGGATCCCGGCGCCCTCGTGGGCCAGCCCGGTACCGCGCCCGTCGTCGAGGATCCGCAGGACGACCGCCGAGTCCTCCCGGAGCAGCGACAGCTCGATCCGCGTCGCGCCCGCGTGCCGGGCCACGTTCGTCAGGCTCTCCTGTGCGACCCGGTACAGCACCAGTTCGGTCTGCTCGTCCAGTTCCAGCCCACTGTCGAACCGCCGGTTGATCTCCAGCCCGGTGTGGTCCGACACCTCGGTCGCGAGCGCGGTCAGCGCGCTGGTCAGCCCGAGATCCTCGAGTACGCCGGGCCGCAGCCGGTGCGCGAGCCGCCGTACCTCGTCCAGACTCGCCCGTGTCGTCTCCTGCGCCTGCACGAGTTCGCTCCGCAGGCCGGGATCCGGCGAGTGGTCGGCCGCCCGCTTCAGATCCATCAGTACGGCGGTCAGCGTCTGCCCGACCTCGTCGTGCAACTCGCGCGCGATCCGACGCCGTTCGGACTCCTGCGCGGACAACGCCCGCGCCGCGCTGGTCGCCCGTTCCTGCTCCAGCCGGTCGAGCATCGCGTTGAACGCCCGCAGCACGTCCGGTACGCCGCCGTGACCCTGCACGGGCAGCCGCTGCCCGGGCCGCAGTACGTCGACCGTGGACATCCGCCGGTTCAGCCGCGCCAGCGGGGCGAGGCCGACCCGGAGGAGTACGGCGTTCGCGACCAGCATCACGGCGAGCCCGCCGATCAGTACGGACGCCTCGGTGAACAGGACCGGTACGGAGACCGTGACCGGCGCCCACAGCAGCAGGGCGGTCGCAGCGCCCAGTACGACCGCGTTGAGACCGAAGATCCGCCAGAACAGCGCCACCGCGGGCACGCTCCCTCCGTCAACGAGAATCCCGCCACTATGGCAGCACGGCGGCATTCGTACCGGCTCAAGATGGGTGTTGGTCCCGATAGGCAACCCACGCGGCAGCAGCCATGGTGTGTGGCATGAACACCCCGAAGACCGCACCCGCAGACCACCGGGTGCACGAGACCCTGCAGCGCCTGCAGCACGAGCGCAACACCCGACTCGCGCAGCTGAACGCGATGGAGGCCGACAAGCCGAACTCCAACGAGGACCTGGTGACGGCCCAGACGACAGCGATCCGGCTGGTCCTGAAGGAGATCGACGCCGCCGTGGAGCGGGTCTCGGACGGTACGTACGGCGTCTGCAGCGGCTGCGACGCCCGGATCCCGGTCGGCCGGTTGGAGATCCTGCCGTACGTCCGGTACTGCGTCCGCTGCCAGCAGCAGGCACTCTGAGGAGACTCGTGAACAGCCAGGCTCGAACCAATCGACGCAACGGGGGCCTGCCGCACGAGGAGCTCGCGATCCTGCGGGCGAAGCTGCTGAACCAACGCGCCTTCCGCCAGGAACAGCTGGCCGGCTTCGGTGCCGGTGCGGTACTGAACGAGGTGGACGGCCAGCTGGTCGGCGCGGCACGGACTGTCCTGGCGGACGTGGAGGCCGCCCTGGACCGGATGGACACCGGCCACTACGGCCACTGCCGAGGCTGCCGCGGCCCGATCGACCTGCCGCGACTCCGCATCTGCCCGGAGTCGCTGTACTGCGGTACCTGTCACCGCGAACGCGAATCCGGCCGGTGAACGCCATGCGTCGGCTGACACCGGTTGGCGGCGTACGGGGTCTGGCTTTGGATCTCGGGAGCGCCCGGGCGCGGGTTTGGACCTCCGAGCGCGGGCTGGTGCTGGATGCGCCGACGGCCGGCCGTGGCCGCCGGTTGGTGTCGCGCGGGACAGTCGCGGACGCCGACGGCGTGGCCGCGCTCGTCCGGACGGTGGTGACGGACGGGCGGGACCGGCTGAGCGCCGTGGTCACTACGCCGGTGCTGTGCGACGACGCGCACCGGGAGAGCGTTCGCACGGTGCTCGGCACGCTCGGGGTGGCGAGCGTGGTGTTGATCGACAGCGTGAAGGCGGCCGCGTTCGGGGCCCAGGCGGACGTCACGGAGCCGTTGCTGGTCGTCGACGTCGGTGCCCAGCTCACCGAGGTCGCGCTGGTGCTGGGAGGCGCCGTGGTGGCGGCCCGGCGGACCGCGCTGGGGTTGGACGACGTACGGACGATGTTCCCGATCGTCGAGGTGGTGGGCGAGGCGATGCTCGACCTGCTGCAGGGGGACTGCGGCGCGCAGGTGGTCGACGCGCTGGACCGGGGGGTGCTGCTCACCGGCGGCGGCGCGCTCCGCCCGGAGATCACCTACAAGCTCGGCCAGCGCCTCGGCGCCACGGTCTGCCCGGCCCCGGCGCCACACACGGTCTCCGTCCGCGGCGCGGCGGCCGCCCTCCAGGCCACGCACCGGCACCCGGCCGGCAGCTAGCCGGCCGTCTTCTCCCGGATGAGGTCCTCGACGGCCTGCGGGATCGTCGTCTCGAAGTCCAGCAGCTTGGCCCAGGTCAGCGTGATCCGGATGACCATCATCTCGTCGTACAGACCCTTCACGCCCTCGGCCCAGCCGGGGTACTGCTCGTCGGTCATCACCTTGTGACCGGCGACCAGGTACCCCTCCGGGACGCCCGGCACCAGTTCCAGCTCGGCGGTGCCGCGGAGCAGCAGGACCTTGGGCGGGAACGCGCCGGTGTCGATGGTGAGCGCGACCTTCGGGTTCTTTCGCAGCGCGGCGACCTTGGCGGACTTCGGCACGGTCGCGATCGCAATCCGGTCGCCCTCGACCCAGAACCCGATCGGGATCACCCGCGGGTCGCCGTCGAGGCCGTCGTACGCGAACCGGGCCGGCTCCGAGCCGTTCAGCAGCTGCTGGGCGTACGGCTTGGCGAGGATCTCGGCGATCTGCTGCTTGTTCATGACACTTTCCCATCTCTCGGAGGTTGCTTCTCATCAGGGGGACGGAGCCGCCGTCAGGTTCTCGACATCGATAGGTTGGCGAATCGTGGAAAGTTTTGACTTCGGTCCGGGGCAGGTCCAGCTGTTCGACGACGGTGCAGTGGCGCAGGTGCTGCATCCGGACGGCCGGCGGGTGCTGCTCGACGAGGGTGTCGTGCACGACAGCCTGCACGCCTGGGGCAAGGGGTTCGTGATCACCGACCGCGGCGGGTACCGGTTCGACAACCCGGCGCACACCCGGTGGCGGAGCAGCGGGATCGACCTGCTGTACCGGTTCGGTGACCTGGAGTTGCGGGTCGGCCGCCGGTTCGGCGAGCACTGGACCGAGACGTACGAGCTGCGCAACACCGGCGACGCCCCGCTCGACCTCGGCTCGGTCGCGATCAGTACGCCGTTCCGCGACGTCTACACGTCCAGCCGGGAGAGCCTGAGCGGCGCGGTGCACGCGCACGTGTGGACCGGCGGCGCGGACGCGTGGGTCTGGGCGACCCCGATGGACGGCAGCGGTCCGGGTCTCGGGCTGCAGCTGACCGAGGGCGCGCTCTGGGCGTACTCCGTGGAGTCCCGCGAGCCCGGGACCAGCAGCAACATCCGCGGGCACATCTACCTGCACGTCACCGACCACGCGCGGGCGCCGCACGCGATGGGCGGCCAGCCGGTGATCCCGCTCGCGCCCGGTGCGACGTACCGCTGGACCTGGCAGCTGGACTGGTACGACGACCTGCAGGCCTTCCACGCGGACCGTTCGCCGCTGATCGCGGCCGACCGGCTCGCGGCCGAGGTGGGCGAGACCCTCGAGTTCACCGGGGCCGACCCGCTGACCAGCGACGTCCCGGGCGTCCATCACGTCACGTCGACCGACGGCAGCTCGCGGATCGCCGTGCTCTTTCACGACCCGCTGCAGGTGATCGCCGAGCGGCGGGTGCGGTTCATCCTCGATCACCAGCGGCGCCCCGAGCTGGCGGGCAGCCGTCAGTACGCGTTCGTGCCGTACGACAACGACAGCGGTCTCACCGTGCCGGCCAGCGCGTGGCGGGACTGGTCCGACGCCCGGGAGCGGGTCGGCATGGCGTTGCTGCTCCAGGAGGTCCGCAACCGCGGCTGGGGCGATCGCGCCGAGCTGGACGAGGCGCTGAACGGGTACGAGCAGTTCGTCCGCGAGTACCTGATGGACGCCGAGGGCACGATCCAGGACGACAGCATCCACCAGAACGCGGTCCGGCTGTACAACTTCCCGTGGTTCGCGCGCTTCCTGCTCGGCCAGGGCGACCGCGCCGGCGCGACCCGGATCCTGAACCGGTACTACGAGCTCGGCGGCGACCACTTCCTCGCCTTCGACCTCGGCCCGCTGCTGACCGAGCTCGGCCTCGAGGAGCACCTCGTCCGGCACGCGCAGACCTTCATCGGGTACGGCGACGAGCTGCCGCCGCACGAGGTCAACTACGAGCAGTCGATGGTCGCCCCACTCCTCGAACTGCTGGCAGCCGCCTACCGGACCGGCAAGATCGATGGGGCCGAGCTGACCCAGCGGCTCCCGTGGCTGACCGCGTTCGCCGCCGACCAGCCCGACATCCGGCTGCGGCACGTCCCGATCCGGCACTGGGACGGGTACTGGTTCGGCCGGCTGCGGCTGTGGGGCGACGTCTTCCCGCACTACTGGTCCGCGCTGAGCGCCGTCGTGTACGCCGCCTGGCCGCGCGACCTCGTGACACCCGAGCAGGCCGCCTGGCTCGACCGCGCCGAGGAGGCGATCCTCCGGGCGAACCTGGTCAGCTTCGCCCCGGACGGGTCGGCCACGTGCGCCTTCGTGTACCCGAGCTGCGTGAACGGCCAGCCCGCCCACGTCGCCGACCCACTGGCGAACGACCAGGACTGGGCCCTCGTCTACGCACTCAGAAGCGCGGCGTTCTGACGTTCGCGGGTCGCGTCAGAGCCGGGGGAGTAGCTCGCGTAGCTGGTCCATCACGTAGTTGTGCAGGCTGGTCCCGTACGAGATCCGGGTGGCGCCGGCCGCGGCCAGTTCGGCCTGGGTGGGTCCGCCCGGGGCCGCGTGTCCGTTGATCGGTCCGCCGACGCCTTCGGCGACCTGGGCGAGTTGGTCGAGCGGCGCGAGGATCGGGTAGACGCAGTCGGCGCCCGCCCGGCGGTACTCGCGTCCTCGGCTGATCGCCTCGGGCACCGGATCGGCCAGCCGCCGTACGAACGTGTCGACGCGGGCGTTGATCACCAGCTCGGCACCCGCGGCGGCCCGTACCTCGGCCAGGTAGTCGGCCTGCTGCCCGGCGTCCACGAGCGCGCCGCCGGCCGAGTCCTCCAGGTTGCAGCCGACCGCTCCGGTCTCCAGCAGCCGTTCCGCGAACTCCTTCGGTGGCAGCCCGTACCCGGCCTCCATGTCGGCCGTCACCGGTACGTCGACCGCGCGGGCGATCTGTGCCACCGCGGCGAACATCGCGGCCGGCGGGGTCAGCTGCCCGTCGTCGTACCCGAGCACCCGGGCGACCGCCCCGCTGCTGGTCGCGACCGCGGGGAAGCCGGCGTCGGCGACGATGCGCGCGCTGACCGGATCCCAGGCGTTCGGCAGCACGAGCGGCGTACCGCCGTGGTGCAGGGCGCGGAAGTGTTCGGCGCTCATGGCTTGTAGTGGCCGGGCTCCATCTTCCCGGTGACGCCGACGCGGGTCCACATGTTGATCGTGATGATCAGCGCGATCAGCTGGGCCAGGTCCTGCTCGTCGAAGGCCTGCGCGGCCACCTCGTACACGTCGTCCGGGACGTGGTCGACGCTGATCAGCGTGATCGCCTCGGTCAGCTGCAGCGCCGCCTTCTCCTGCTCGGTGTAGAACTTCTTCGCCTCCCGCCACACCGGCAGCAGCGTGATCCGCTGCTGCTGCTCCTCGCCGAACTGCAGCAGGTCCAGCGAGTGCATGTCGGTGCAGTACGCGCACCCGTTGATCTGCGAGGCCCGGATCCGCACCAGGTGTGCCAGCTTCGGGTCGAGCCCGTTGTCGGACACCTTGTCCAGCTCGATCAGCGCCTTGTAGAAGTCCGGGACCAGATTGGCGAGTTTCACCCGCCGGGTTGTTGTGCTCATGGCTTTAATCTAGGCGCCGAGCGGCCCAGGTGTATGGTCCACTTCTATGGCAGAACGAGGGGCCAATTCGGCGGGGACCGACCTGCACCTGGAGCTCGGCGTGGCCCGCGGGCGCGGGGAGCTGGTGCGGGCGTTGCACGAGTCGATCCGGAGCGGCCGGCTGGTCGAGGGCACCCGGTTGCCGTCGTCGCGGTCGCTGGCCAAGGACCTCGGGATCGCGCGGAACACCGTGGCGGACGCGTACGGGCAGCTGGTCGCGGAAGGCTGGCTGACCGCGCGGCAGGGATCCGGGACGGTGGTCGCGAACCGGGCCGCCGCGCCGTCCACGCCGGCCGTGTCGTTGCCGGAGGCCCGTAGTTTCCGGTACGACCTGACGCCGGGCGCGCCGGACGTGGCGACGTTCCCGCGGGCCGAGTGGCTGGCCGCGACCCGGAAGGCGCTGACCGCGGCGCCGAACGAGGCGTTCGGGCTCGGCGACCCGCGCGGGCGGACCGAGCTGCGGCGGGTGCTCGCCGACTACCTCGCCCGGGCGCGCGGTGTCCGGGCCGACCCCGAGCGGATCCTGATCTGCTCCGGGTACGTGCAGGCGCTGAGCCTGCTGAGCGAGGTGGTCAAGACCCACGGCGGTACGACGATGGCCGTCGAGGAGTTCGGGTACGGCCTGCACCGGGACGTGATCCGGGCGCGCGGGCTGTCGGTGGCCGCCGTACCGGTGGATGCGTTCGGGGCGCAGACGTCGGCGTTGACCGGGCAGGGTGTGCTGCTGACGCCGGCGCACCAGATGCCGACCGGCGTACCGCTGGCGCCCGAACGCCGGACGGCGGCCGTCGAGTGGGCGCGGGCGTCCGGGGCAGTGCTGATCGAGGACGACTACGACGGCGAGTTCCGGTACGACCGGCAGGCGGTCGGCGCGTTGCAGGCCCTGGACCCGGAGCGGGTCGTCTACACCGGTACCGCCAGCAAGAGCCTCGCGCCCGGGCTGCGGCTCGCCTGGATGGTGTTGCCGCAGCGCCTGATCGAGCCGGTGGTCGCCGCCAAGCGGACGGCCGACTTCCAGACCGCGACGCTGGAGCAACTGGTCCTCGCCGAGTTCATTGCCTCCGGCCACTACGACCGGCATGTCCGCCGCTCCCGCCTGCACTACCGCCGCCGCCGCGACCGCCTCGTCGAACTACTCGGCGTCCGCGCGCCCGACGTCCAGGTGGCCGGCATCTCCGCCGGCATGCACGTTCTGCTGGACGTACACGGCGACGCCGACGAGATCGTCGACCGCGCCGCCCGGCAGGGCCTCGGCCTCGCCACCCTCAGCGCGTACCACTTCAACCCCACACCCGCCACCCGCCAGGCAGTCATCGTCGGCTACGGCACCCCACCCGACCACGCCTACCCAGGAGCACTAGACCTCCTCTGCCAGGTCCTCGGCGTCTAGCTCGTGGCTAACCTCGGACGGCGGGGGTCAGATGCTGCGGACAAGTTGCAGGACCTCGTCGGCGCAGCCCCACGAGAGCGTGACGCCGGATCCGCCGTGGCCGTAGCAGTGGATGACCGGCTCGCCGGTGTGGGTGCGGACCAGCTCGCAGCGGATCGCGGGACGGGCCGGGCGCAGGCCGACGCGTTGCCGGATGATCTTGGCGTTGCGGAGCTGCGGGACGAGCTCGGCGGCCCGGTCGAGGATGTCCTTCGTGGTCTGCGGGTCGACGGCGAGGTTCCAGTCGCCGGCCTGACTGGTGCCGCCGACGACCACGTCGTTGCGGCGCGGGACGACGTACGTCAGCTCGTCGGGGGAACGGTCCGCCAGCAGCCACTCGGTCAGGCCGCACGGCTCGACCGTCAGCACCTGCCCGCGGACCGGTGTCACGGTCGGGTCGCTCGCGGTCAGCCGGCCGCCGAGCCCGGTGCAGTTCACCACCAGGTCGGCCCCGGTCGGCAACGCGGACAGCGCCGCGCGGGTCAGCGTCCCGCCCGCGGCCTCGAGTCGCTTCACCAGCGCCGGCAGGTACGCCGGCATGTCGATCACCGGCACCGTGAACGACCACCCGTCCGCGAACCCCTCCGGCGGCGACGCGACCCGGGTCAGGTCCGGGAGTACGTCGGCCCACGGTGGGTCGGGCGTCGGTTCGACCAGGAACTCCCGCCCGTGCTTGAGTTCCACGGCCGGCTCGCTCTCCGCGAGCTTCGCGAACTCCTCGTACGTCGCCCGCGACCAGCCGGCCACCCGGTCCGCCGGCGCCGACAGGTACGGGTACCAGATCGCGGCCGCCACCGACGAGGTCGTCTCGAGCGGCAGGTCGCGCGCGAACACCGCCACGTCGTACCCACTCTCGGCGAGCCGAATGGCACAGCTCAACCCGATCACGCCGGCACCAACCACAATCACGCGCATTCACACAGTGTTACGTGTCGCCGGTCATCCCGCCACCGGGGACGTGCAGGCCATCACAATTGCGGACTCGGGGGAGCCCGCCGCGGGAGGACGTTGGACTCGGCGGATTGTGATGGCCTGGCGGTCCATCAGCGGAGGTTGACGGCGAGGGAGTAGAAGCGGGTGATCTGGGTGGCGCCGTTGTTGTCGTCCGAGAGCAGGTACAGCTGGCGGCGGCCGCCTGGCAGGTAGCCGCCGACGGCCAGGGCCTCGACGTTGTCGAGCAGCGGGTTCGGCTGCGGCTGCTTGGCGACCGCGCCGGACGGCGGGCAGTCGCCGAGGTCCAACAGCAGCTTCTTCTGCAGGAAGACCGAGGACGGCGCATCCGCCAGCGAAGCCCGCGTGGTCACGTCGACCGCGTGCCGCAGCGACACCTTGAAGACCCGGATCGTGTTGCCGACGCCCGGCGTGAACGTCCGCTCCATCGAGATCAGCTCGGTCGGGCTGACCCAGCCCATGTCGTCGAGCGCGAGCCCCGGGTCCGGCTTGTACGCGTACTGCGCGACCGGCCGGTACCCGTGCCCCGGCAGGCCGAAGTACCGGATGATCCGGTTCCGGGTGCTGCCGTTCGCGTCGGTCCCGTCGGAGGCGAGCGGTCCTTCCATCCCGGCGTACAGCGAGCGGCCGTCGCGGCTGACCGCGAGCGACTCGAACGTCGCGTTGTTCGTCGCCTCACCGGTCGGCGCGACCTGGAACCGCGACGGCACCGGCAGCTCCCCGAGCTGCTTGCCGTCCGACAGCCGGAAGCGCCGGATCGACGGCTCCCGCTCCGACGTCGCGAGGATCGTCCGGTTCCCGCGCTCGACGACCAGCCCCTCACCGTCGAAGTCGCCACCGTTGTACGGCGTACCGTCCGGCCGCCGCAGGATCGTCATCCCGTCGACGCGGACCGAGGCCGGCCTGCTGTTCACCCGCAGGTCGAACACCCGGGCCGGCGTGGTCCCGACGTTGTCGACCAGCGCGACCGCGCGGTGCGGCGACGTCAGGTTCAGCGCCGACAGCCCCGCGACCGGCTGCCCGTCGTACGTCGTCTTGTCGAGCGCGTCACTGAACCCGAGGAACGTGGCGTCCGGCGAGCAGGCCCCGCCACCGCCGGACACTGCCGAGGCGGTCAGGGTGGTGGTGAGTGCGGTCAGGACAACTACTGCGGCCAGCGGCTGCTGCCAACGCATCCCAGCTCCTTGCTGTCACGTCAGGACCAAGAACCTACTCGCTGACCCCGCGGCTCAGGAAGACCGTTGCGATGAACGCCCGGTAGAGCTCCAGCGGATCGTCGTTGCGGAGGGCAACAACTTTGTCCTCCCGGCGTTCGACCCCGCGCAGCGCGCAGGCCAGCTCGGCGAACGCGCGGCTGTGGAACCGGACGGTCAGCTCGGCCGGCAGCGTGATGCTCGGCGTCCGGATGTCGCTCAGCCGGGCGAGCGCGCGCCGCGCCCCGTCGCGGATCAGCTCCCGGGCCCGCTCCGGATGCACCGACAGCGCGGCGTTGTGGGAGACGGAGTCCTTCACCACCACCGACTCGACGTCCGGGCAGAACGGCTGCGCCTCGTCGATCGTGGTCCGGTCACCGGAGATCAGCACGACCGGCACCTGGTGGGCGAGCGCGACCAGTGCGTTGATCCCGGCCTCGCCGGTGATCGCGCCGTTCAGCCGGACCTCGGCGATCGCCCGCGGGTTGTACGTGTGGTGCAGGACCGAGCCGGTCGAGGAGGCGGAGCCGTGGTACGAGACGAAGAAGATCGCGTCGAACGAGTCGTCCAGGCCCTGCATCATGTACAGCGGCTTGTGCTTGCCGGACAGGTAGCTCGCGCGGCCGTGCAGCCCGTCCGGGCGGAGGTTCTGCATGGTCGAATGCGAGTCGTTGACCAGGAACTCGGTCCCGCCGGCCGCCAGCGCGCCGTCGACCGCGGCGTTCACCTCGGCCTGCAGCTGGCCGCGGTAGTACTCGTACTCGGTGGCGGGTCCGCGCGCCTGACCCCAGTCGACGACGCCCGCCGTACCCTCCATGTCCGTGGACAAGTAGACCTTCATCACCGCACCATACAAGGCCGCTTCGGGTCGAACTCCCAGTCCTCGATCAGGTACTGCATCGCGATCGCGTCGTTCCGCGCCCCGAGACCGTGCTCCAGGTACAGCTCGTGCGCGGTGTCGAGCGCGTCCCGGTCGAGCTCGACGCCGAGGCCGGGTGCCGTCGGTACGGCGATCTCGCCGCCGGCGATCCGCAACGGCTGCTTCGTCAGCGCCTGCCCGTCCTGCCAGATCCAGTGCGTGTCCAGCGCGGTGATCTCGCCGGGAGCGGCGGCGCCGACGTGCGTGAACATCGCGAGCGAGATGTCGAAGTGGTTGTTCGAGTGTGAGCCCCAGGTCAGCCCGAAGTCGTTGCACAGCTGGGCGACCCGCACCGAGCCGGCCATCGTCCAGAAGTGCGGATCCGCGAGCGGGATGTCGACGGCGTCGGTTCGGATCGCGTGCGCGAGCTCCCGCCAGTCGGTCGCGATCATGTTGGTCGCCGTGCGCAATCCGGTACGGCGCTTGAACTCCGCCATCGTCTCGCGCCCCGAGAACCGGCCCTCGGCGCCACACGGATCCTCGACGTACGCGAGCATGTCGCCGAGCCCCGCGCAGACCGCGACGGCTTCGCGCAACAGCCAGGCACCGTTGGGATCCACGGTGATCCGCGCCTCGGGAAACCGCTCGTGCAAAGAACGCACGGCGTCGATCTCCACGTGCGGGTCGAAGACGCCGCCCTTCAACTTGAAGTCGACAAATCCGTACTCTTCCTGCGCAGCTACTGCCAGCTCCAGAACATCGTCGGTCGTCAGCACCGGCTCCCGCCGACGCCGCTGCCACCCGTTCCCACCGGCCTGGTAGGGCAGATCCGTCCGCGTGGAATCACCCACGTAGAACAGATAACCCAGTACCGGGACCGCGGTGCGTTGCTGTCCTTCGCCGAGCAGCTCGGCGACTGGTACGCCGAGATGCTGCCCCAGGAGGTCGAGCAGCGCCGACTCCAACCCGGTGACCGCATGAACCGTCGTGCGGAGGTCGAAGGTCTGTAACCCGCGCCCACCGCTGTCGAGGCCTTCGAAGGCTTTGGAGATGCCCTGGAGCAGGCTGCGGTAGTTGGCGAGGGGCTGGCCCGTCAGGCGGTCCGCGGCGGCTCGGACGGTGGTGGCGATCTTCTCGCCGCCGGGGACCTCGCCGAGGCCGACGTTGCCCGCGCTGTCGGTCACGATCACGACGTTGCGGGTGAAGAACGGGGCGTGCGCGCCGCTCAGGTTCAGCAGCATGCTGTCGTGGCCGGCGACCGGGACGACCTCCACCGCCACGACCGTCGGCGTCATTTGACCTTCTCGATCAGCGCGGTCAGCCGGGCGACCTCGTCGGCGGTGAGGTCCTGCAGCGGCGGCCGGACCGGTCCGGCGTTCCGGCCGATCGCGTTCACCCCGGCCTTCACGATCGAGACGGCGTACCCCTTGGTCCGGTCGCGGATGTCGAGGTACGGCAGCACGAACTCGCGGAGCTTCCGGTAGACGGTGTCGCGGTCCTGCGCGAGGACGTCCGAGTAGAACCCGAGCGCGAACTCCGGGACGAAGTTGAAGATCGCCGACGAGTATGTGCTGTACCCGAGCTGCAGCAGCGGCAGCGCGAACGTCTCCGCGGTCGGCAGCCCGCCGACGTACGTCAGCCGGTCGCCGACCAGCGCGTACGTGCGGGTCATCTGCTCGACGTTCCCGACGCCGTCCTTGAGGCAGACCAGGTTCGGGTTCCGGTCGGCGAGTTCGGCGACCGTCACGTCTGTGAGGATCGCGTTCGCCCGGCTGTAGACCGTCACCCCGAGTCCGGTACTGCGGCACACCGCCGACACG
This sequence comes from Kribbella sp. WER1, assembly GCF_054189145.1. Lineage (NCBI taxonomy): Bacteria > Bacillati > Actinomycetota > Actinomycetes > Propionibacteriales > Kribbellaceae > Kribbella > Kribbella sp. WER1. Next base: position 7,186,056 of record NZ_CM135186.1, read on the forward strand.
TGCTCGATCAAACCCGGCTGCCCGGCCTCCGTCAGGTACGGCGGGAACAGCAGGATCCCGTCCGCGCCCGCCGCCTCGGCCGCCCGCGCGCCCTCGATCGCCGCGGCGGTCCCGCCGGTCGCGGGCGCGATCACCGGCACCCGCCCGCCGACCTCGGAGACAGCCGTCCGTACGACGGTGTCGATCTCGGCCGGCGTCAGCGAGAACCCCTCGCCGGTGCCGCCCGCCGCGAACAGTCCCGCGACGTCGTACTGGCTCAACCAGGCCAGGTGCTCGCGGTACGCCGCCTCGTGGAAGCTGAGGTCGTCGTGGAAGGCCGTGACGGGGAACGAGAGCAGCCCGGTCTTGAGCTGAGCCGCCAGTTCGGCGGGGGAGTAGTGGGTCACGGAGCTCAGCCTAGGAATGCGCGTGGATACCTGTCCAAGATCGTTTCTGGATCTAGCGATGCTCTGAGAGCATCGTGAGGACCCGCTGCAGCACCGGGCCGGTCGCGTCCCGGCGCCAGATCGCGTGCAGCTCGACGAGATCGCCGGGTCCGTCCAGGTCGCAGTACGTCACGCCCTCGACGCCGAGGTGCCGCGCCGACGCCGGGACCAGCGCGACGCCGCGCCCGGCCGCGACCAGCAGGATCACGGTCAGGATCTGCTGCACCCGCTGCTCGATCCGCGGCTGCGACGCGGCCAGGAACCGGACGGTCAGCTCGTGGAAGTACCGGGCCTGGGTCGGCGAGTAGCTGATCACCTGCTCGCCGGCGAAGTCCGCCGCGGTCAACGGCCGGCCGAGGGACCCCAGCCGATGGTTGCCGGGGACAACAGCAACCAGCGGCTCCCGGAACACCACCCGCGAGTCCAGTACGTCGAGGTCGAACGGCGGCCGCCCGAGCCCGAGATCCAGCTCGCCCCGCAACAGCCCGTCCACCTGCGCCGGCGTGACCCGCTCGTGCAGGATTACGTCGACGTCCGGCAACTCCTCGGACAACCGCCGCAGCAACGGCCCGAGCGTCCGGATCGCCGACGTCGCAGTGAACCCGAGCCGCAGCGTCCCCGCCGCGCCCTGATCCACCCGCCGCGCAAGATCCCCGGCGGTCTCCACCAGCGCCAGCAACCGCCGCGCCTCGCCCAGAAACGCCTGCCCGGCCTCGGTCAGCTCGACCTTCCGGTTGTCGCGTTCGAGCAGCCGGGCACCGACCGCCCGTTCGAGTTTCTGCACCTGCCGGCTCAACGGCGGCTGCGTCATGCTCAGCCGCTCGGCGGCCCGCCCGAAGTGCAACTCCTCGGCGACCGCGACGAACGCACTCAGCTGCTCGAGCGAAAACATGATTCCCGAAAGGTATCACTCGATGCCTTATCGGCCTTGGACACGCATGAACCGACCTCCCTACGCTCGCGCAATCCACGCTCCGTAGAGGAGGACGAACCGATGGTGTCCAGCATGCTCAGCCGCCGCGTCCTGGTGACGGCGGTCAGTGCTTCGGTTGTGTTGGCAGGCTGCGGCGGGGTCAAGACGACCTCCACCGGCGGCAAAGGCGATTTCCCGACCGGCAACATCCAGATGAGCGCCGGCTGGTGCCGGTGATCAACAAGCCCGGTGCGAACGGCGCGCTGAACGCGAAGGAGCTGCAGGCGGCCAAGCCCGACGGCTACAAGATCGCGGTCCAGAACGCGTCGCTGTTCACGATCACGCCGCTGGCGGTGTCCGCGAACGAGGTCGTGAAGCTCGACGACTTCGACCTGCTCGGCGGGATCTCGCAGGACGACTACGTGCTGATCGCGCCGGTCGGCTCCGGCTACACGTCGATCGCGGACCTGAAGAAGGCCGGGAAGAACATCAAGTACGGCACGACCGGTGTCGGGACCGGCGCGCAGCTCGCGTCCGCGCTGACGTTCAAGCAGGCCGCGATCCCGGCGACCGACGTACCGTTCGACGGCGGCGCGCCCGCGCTGACGGCGCTGCTCGGCAGTCAGCTCGACGTGGCAACGATCCAGGTCGGCAACGGCATCGAGCAGGTGAAGGCGCACAAGGTCGTACCGCTGGCGGTGTTCTCGGCCGGGCGGATCAAGTTCCTGCCCGACGTACCGACGGCCAAGGAGCAGGGGTACGACGTCGTGGTGTCGCAGTACCGCTTCCTCACCGCGCCGAAGGGTACGCCGGACGAGGTCAAGACGAAGCTGCTCGACGCGGCGAAGAAGACGTACGCGACCGACGCCTACAAGAAGTTCAACGACGCGCACTGCCTGACGCCGATCGAGGTGTCGCCGGACGAGGTGCGGAAGATCCTCGACCAGTACACGACGAAGTACAAGGCGCAGCTCGACCAGTACGGCATCTCTCTGGCGGAGAAGAAGTGAGCGAGGCGCTGCTGGAGGAACTCGCCGAGGACCGGCCGCCGCATGCCGGACAGTGGTCCCAGCTGGGCGCGGCGGTCGCGGCGGCAGTCGTCGGGATCGGCGGGCTGATCGGATCGCTGGCCCTCGGGCTGGGCCGGCTGACCCACCCGGGACCGGGGCTCTGGCCGTTCGTGATCAGCGTGGTGGTGACGGTGCTGGCGGTGGCGCTCGCGCTGGTCGGGCGGCACGGGACCGACACCGAGAAGTTCACCCGGTCGAGCGTGCTGACCGCGGTCGCCGTACTGTCGCTGGTCGTCTTCGCCGCGCTGTTGCCGATGATCGGCTTCGAGATCCCGTCGTTGCTGCTGACGTTCGTGTGGCTGCGCTTCCTCGGCAAGGAATCGTGGGTGTCGTCGATCGCGATCACGGTCGGCACGGTCGCGGCGTTCTACGTCCTGTTCGTCCTGCTGCTCCAGATCCCGTTGCCCAGGTTGATCTGATGAGTGGATTCATCGACGGTTTCGGCGTCGTCCTGGAGCCGGCCAACCTGCTCTACTGCCTGATCGGTGTCGTGATCGGCATGCTGATCGGCGTCCTACCCGGCCTCGGCCCCGCGGCGACGATCGCGATCCTGCTGCCGATCACGTACGGCGTCGAGCCGGTGTCCGCGATCATCATGCTGGCCGGCATCTTCTACGGCGCGCAGTACGGCGGCACGATCACGTCCGTCCTGCTCCGGCTGCCCGGCGAAGCGTCCTCGGTGGTGACGGTCTTCGACGGGTACGCCCTGGCCAGACAAGGACGAGCCGGTACGGCGCTGGGCGTCGCGGCGATCGGCTCGTTCATCGGCGGCACGGTGTCGATCGTCGGGCTGACGCTGCTCGCGCCGGTGGTCGCCCGGGTCGCGCTGGACTTCGGTCCGCCGGAGTACGCCGCGCTGTCGTTGTTCGGCGTACTGCTGGTCGCGACGGTCGGGAACGGCGGCCGGTTGAAGGCGGTGATCGCTGCCGGGCTCGGGTTGCTGCTGGCAACGGTCGGTCGGGACACGTTCACCGGGGCGAGCCGGTTCACGTTCGACAGCCTGAACCTTGCCGACGGCATCGACTTCGTGCCGATCGCGATGGGGCTGTTCGGGCTCGGCGAGATCCTCTACAACCTGGAGGAACGGCACCACAAGCACCAGGAGCCCGTTGCGGTCGCGAACGCCTGGCCGTCCCGGTCCGACCTGCGGGAGGCACGCGGCGCGATCGGGCGCGGCTCGCCGATCGGCTTCGTGCTCGGCGTGCTGCCCGGCGGCGGCGCGACGCTGTCGTCGCTGGTCGCGTACGCCGTCGAGAAGCGCCGGTCCAAGCACCCCGAGCGGTTCGGCCGCGGTGCGGTCGAGGGCGTCGCGGCACCCGAGACCGCGAACAACGCGGCCGCCACCTCGTCGTTCATCCCGCTGCTGACGCTCGGCATCCCGGCGAACGCGACGATGGCGCTGATGTTCGGCGCACTGCTGATCCAGGGCATCCCGCCCGGCCCGCAGCTGGTGTCCGAGCACCCGGACCTGTTCTGGGGCGTGATCAACTCGATGTACCTCGGCAACATCCCGCTGCTGATCATGAGCATCCCGCTGGTCGGGCTGTTCGTGAAGATCCTCAAGGTCCGGCCCACGGTGCTGGCGCCGATCACGGTGCTGATCACGCTGCTCGGCGTGTACACGGTGGCGAACCAGGTGTTCGACATCTTCCTGGTGATCGTGTTCGGCGTCCTCGGGTACCTGATGAAGAAGTTCGGGTTCGAACCCGGGCCGCTGGTGCTCGCGTTCGTACTCGGCAGCGTGATGGAGACCGCGGTCCGGCAGTCCCTGCTGATCTTCGGCGGCAACCCGGCGGGCTTCTTCACCCGCCCGATCTCCGGCACCGTACTCGCGGTCCTCGTCGTCGTGCTCGCGCTACCGGGCATCCGACGACTGACCCGTAGGAAGGAACTCGTATGACGCGGATCTCCCGGGTCGAACTCACCCCGGTCGCCTTTGCAGACCCGCCACTCCTCAACGTGGTGGGCGTTCATGAGCCGTATGCCCTCCGCATGATCGTGCGCGTCCGGACGGACGACGGACTCGAGGGCCTGGGCGAGACCTACGCGGCTTCCGACCACTTGGCACGGTTGAAGGCGGTCGCTGACGTCCTGCTCGGACTGGATGCGTTCGACCTCAACGAACTACGCCGGCGTGTACGCCACGTACTGGCGTGTGGTGGTGCCCAGGTGGGCGGCATGCTCAACCTGCAGGATCCGGCCGACGTCGTGATGTCGCCGTACGAGGTCGCGCTGCTCGACATCCAGGGCAAGGCGCTCGGCCGGCCCGTCGTGGAGCTGCTCGGCGGTGCGGTCCGCGAGAGCGTGCCGTTCAGTGCGTATCTGTTCTACAAGTGGGCTGCTCATCCGGGCGGCGATGCCGACGAGTGGGGCGAAGCGGTCGATCCGGACGGGATCGTGCGGCAGGCCCGGAAGATGATCGACGAGTACGGGTTCACGGCGATCAAGTTGAAGGGCGGTGTGTTCCCGCCCGCTGACGAAGTGGAGGCGGTGCGGGCGTTGGCGGCCGCGTTCCCCGAGCACAAGCTGCGGATCGATCCGAACTGCGCGTGGACCGTCGGCACCTCGGTCGAGGTCTCCCGTGAACTGGAAGGCCTGATCGAGTACCTCGAGGACCCGACGCCGACGATCGAGGGGATGGCGGCGGTCGCGCGGCAGACCGGGATCCCGCTGGCGACCAACATGTGCGTGATCGCCTTCGACCACCTCAAGCCCGCCGTCCTCGCCGACGCCGTCCAGGTCCTGCTGTCGGACCACCACTACTGGGGCGGGCTGCGGCGTTCGCAACTGCTCGCCGGCATCTGTGACACGTTCGGAATGGGCCTGTCGATGCACTCGAACTCGCACCTCGGGATCAGCCTCGCCGCGATGACCCACCTGGCCGCCGCTACCCCGAACCTCACGTACGCGTGCGACACCCACTACCCCTGGCTGCGTTCTCATCATTCGGCCGAGGACGTGATCGAACCCGGCGTACTCGCGTTCGAGAACGGCAGCGTCCGCGTGCCGACCGCGCCCGGTCTGGGGGTGGAGCTCGACGAGGACGCGCTCGGGGCGTTGCACGAGCAGTACGTCGCGTGCGGGATCCGGAAGCGCGACGACACGACGTACATGCGGACCGTCGACCCGGGGTTCAGCCCGAATACGGCCCGCTGGTGAGGCGTTCGCGGGTGTTCGCCAGGTGCACCCGCGCCGCCGCCCGGGCCGCCTCGGGGTCGGAGCGGGCGATCGCGGCGTGGATGTTCTCGTGCTCGTGCACGACCCGGGTCAAGTGCTCCGGGTCGGACATCTCGTACGCCGGGTCCAGCCGGGTCCGCGGCAGCATGATCATCATCGGGCCGAGCTCGCCGATCAGGTCGCCGTAGAAACGGTTGCCCGAAGCAACCGCGACCTTGAGGTGGAACGCGAAGTCCGCGTCCACCGACCGGCTGGGGTCGTCGCCGACCCGCCGGAAGTCGTCCAGCGCGCGCTCGATCCCCTTCAGCTGATGGGCGGTACGCCGGGCCGCGGCCAGGCCGGCCGCTTCGCTCTCGACGCCGATCCGGAAGTCCATCAGCTCGAGGACGTCGCGGTGTGAGCGGACCGCGCGCAGGCCCGGCGTACGGTCCGGGACCTCGAGGACGAACGAGCCGCGGCCCTGGAACGTCTCCACCAGGCCGGCCGCCTGCAACCGGGACACCGCCTCGCGGACGACCGTCCGGCTGACCCCGAACTCCTCGACCAGGCTGTTCTCACCGGGCAGCTTGTCGCCGGGCGCGATCTCGCCGTTCAGGATCCGCTGCTTCAGGTCCTCGACGATCCGGTACGCCAGCCCGCTCATGTGAACTCGCAGCTGTCGACCGTCCAGCGCGCGCACTGCTCGCTGGTGGTGAAGCCGAGGCCGGGACGGTCCGGGACCAGCATCCGCCCGCCGACCGTCTCCAGACGCTCGTTGAACAAGGGATTCAGCCACTCGAAGTGCTCCACCCACGGCTCCCGGGGGTACGCCGCCGCGAGGTGCAGGTGGATCTCCATCGCGAAGTGCGGGGCGAGCTGCAGACCGTTGTGGTCGGCAAGCGTCGCGAGCTTCAGGAACGGCGTGATGCCGCCGATCCGCGGCGCGTCCGGCTGGATGATGTCGGCGGCCCGCGCCTCGATCAGCCGGACGTGTTCGCCGACGCTGGACAACATCTCGCCGGTCGCGATCGGGGTGTCGAGCGCGCGGGCCAGCTCGGCGTGACCGTCGGCGTCGTACGCGTCCAGCGGCTCCTCGATCCAGACCAGGCCGAACTGCTCCAGCGTCCGGCCGATCCGCAGCGCCGTCGGCCGGTCCCACTGCTGGTTCGCGTCCACCATCAGCGGTACGTCGTCGCCGAGGTGCTCGCGGACCGCGCGGACCCGGTCGAGGTCGAGCCGGGCGTCGGGCTGGCCGACCTTGACCTTGATCCCGCCGATGCCGTCGGCCAGCGACTTCGACGCGCGCTCCTTGACCTCCTCGATCGGCGCGTGCAGGAAGCCGCCGGAGGTGTTGTACGCGCGGACCGAGTCGCGGTACGCGCCGAGCAGCTTGGCCAGTGGGAGACCCGCGCGCTTCGCCTTCAGGTCCCACAGCGCGATGTCGATCGCCGCGATCGCCTGCGTCGCGACACCGGAGCGGCCGACGGACGCGCCCGCCCAGAGCAGCTTGTCGTACACCTTGCCGATGTCCGACGGGTCCTCGCCGATCAGGTTCGCCGCGACCTCCTTGGCGTGCGCGTACTGCGCCGGCCCGCCGGCCCGCTTGGAGTAGCTGAACCCGATCCCGTGCTGTCCCTGGTCGGTCGCGACCTCCGCGAACAGGAACACCACCTCGGTCATCGGCCGCTGCCGCCCGGTCAGCACCTTCGCGTCGCTGATCGGCTGCTCCAGCGGCAGCACCACCGACGACAACCGCACCTGCCGAATCCGGTCCATGGCAGGTGATCGTACAAGTGCTGAACTTGTCCAACAAGAGGCTCGGTTGACGTCGGCGTAACGTGCGGTGACCGCGACGGAAACACACGGCAGCCAGGCTTCGGCCATGGACGTATCTCCGCCGCAGCTGTTCAGGTCGTTCGAGGCGCTCGACAAGGACGACGACGGCCGGATCTGGGCGTGGGAACTGCTCAGCGCCCTCGGCCGCGCCGGGATCCAGCCGGGCGATCCGCGGGTCCGCGCGGCGCTCGCCGACGTACGGGACCCGGACGGGCGGGCGATCGGGGTCGACAGTCAGCCGGTGCAGCTGGAGTTCCGGCAGTTCGCCGCGATCGCGCAGTACGGCGACGGGCTCGTGGACCGGGCGCTGAACGATGAGCTGGCAGTGCCGGCGGACGAGTTCCGGGAGTTCGCGCGCGGCGTCGAGGCGATCTACGCCGACGTACTGCCGAACCGGGACGGGGCGAACGCGGACTACATCCCGACGCTGCGGGACGCGGACCCGGAACGGTTCGGGATCGCGATCTGTAGTGCGGACGGGCAGACGTACTCGATCGGGGACGCCGACGCCGGGTTCAGCGTGCAGTCGACGTCGAAGCCGTTCAGCTATGCGATGGCGTTGGAGCAGTTGGGGCCGGCCGAAGTACACCAGTGGGTCGGGCAGGAGCAGAGCGGCGGGACGTTCAACGACTACCGGCTGTCGCTCGGCGACGGACGCCGGCCGCACAACCCGATGATCAACGCCGGAGCGATGGCGACGCTCGCGTTGGTTGACCACGGCAAGCAAACGAGCGACCGGTACCGGACCGTGCGCGGGACGTGGACGCGGATGATGGGGGAGGCGCCGGGGTTCGACCAGGAGACGTACCTGGCGGAGAAGGCGACCGGCGACGGGAACCGCGGGCTCGCGAGCCTGATGAAGGCCGCGGACATGCTGAAGGCCGACCCGGGTGAGGACGGCGCGGCGCGGACGGCCGACTTCTACTTTCAGGTGTGTTCGCTCGAGGTGGATGCGCGGCGGCTCGCGGCGGCGGGCGCGACGCTCGCGAACGGCGGGGTGGCGCCGTACTCCGGGGAGCGGGTGTTCTCGCAGGACACCGCCGGGCGGGTGCTGTCGGTGATGGGGCACAGCGGGATGTACAACGACTCCGGCAAGTTCTCCGACCGGGTCGGGCTGCCCGCCAAGAGTGGTGTGTCCGGCAACGTACTGCTGGTCGTCCCGTCGAAACGCCTCGCCGTCGTCACGTTCTCACCCCGGCTGGACGCCGCCGGCAACTCGGTCCGCGGCGTGGAGGTCAGCCAACGCCTGGTCGCCGACTTCAACCTGCACCCGTACCGCGCCCTCGGCCCTGACCGCACCCTCAACCAGGCCGACCGCCGAGCCGAAGCCGCCAGCGCAGCCGACCACGCCCTCAGCGGCCTACCCCGCCCCGGCACCACCACCCCCACCACCGCTACGCCGACCCAGCCCGCAGCCACCACCCGCCGCGCACCGTCCCCAAGCCAACAGCTGTAGGCGGGGACTCCCAGGCCATCACAATCCAGCGGCCCCCGCCGCGCTGAGCGTGGCGGGGGCCGTGGTGGTGCGATTGTGATGGCCTGGCGGTCCGGAACTACTCGACCGTGACCGACTTGGCGAGGTTGCGTGGCTTGTCTACGTCGTGGCCGAGGGCGACCGCCGCGTAGTACGCGATGATCTGCAGCGGGATGGTCAGCAGGATCGGGTCCAGTTCGGGCTCGTTCTTCGGGACGACGATCTTCGCCGCGACCCCGTCAGGGATGTCGACGCCGGGATGCGTGACGACGTACAGCGGCCCTGAGCGGGCGCCGATCTCGTGCAATGCGCCGATGTTGCGGTCCACCAGTTCGTCGTCGGGGACGATCGCGACGCTCGGCACGTCCGGCGAGATCAGCGCGAGCGGGCCGTGCTTCAGCTCCGACGTCTGATAAGCCTCCGCATGCCGGTACGAGATCTCCTTCAGCTTCTGCGCACCCTCGCGCGCCACCGGGTAGCCGCGGGTGCGACCAACGAAGAACAGCGACTCGTGCTGCGCCAGCCGGCCGGCGATCTCGGCCAGTTCCTGCTCCTGGGCGACGATCGCGGCGATGTCCTCGGGCAGCTTCTTCAGGCCCTCGATCAGCCGCCGCCCGTCGGCGGGCGACACGTCCCGGATCCGGCCGAGATGGATCCCCAGCATCGCGAATCCGACCGCCATGTTGGTCAGCGCCTTCGTCGACGCCACCGACACCTCGGGACCGGCGTGCAGGTACACCCCGCCGTCGACCTCCCGCGCGATGCTCGACCCGACCGCGTTCACCAGCCCGATGACGCGTCCGCCCTTGCGCTTCAGCTCCTGGACGGCGACCAGCGTGTCGAGCGTCTCGCCGGACTGCGACACCGCGACGTACAGCGTGTCCCGCTCCACCACCGGGTTCCGGTACCGGAACTCCGAGGCCGGCTCGGCGTCGGCGGGGATCCGCGCGACCTCCTCGATGAACTGTGCGCCCATCTGACCGGCGTAGTACGCCGAGCCGCAGCCGAGGATCTTGACCCGCTTGATCTCGCGCGCCTCGCGGGCGTCCATGTTCAGGCCGCCGAGGTGCACGGTGTGGAACCGCTCGTCCAGCCGGCCCCGGGTGACCCGGCCGACCGCGTCCGGCTGCTCGTGGATCTCCTTCATCATGAAGTGCTCGTGCAGCCCGCGCTCGAACTCCTCGGCCTCCCACTCCACGGTCTTCGCGGTCTTCGTGGTCGGCGACGCGTCCTGCGTGAACGTGCGGTACCCGTCGGCGCGCACGGTCGCGAGCTCGCCGTCGTCCAAGTACACGACCTGCCGGGTGTAGCGGATCAGCGCGGCCGCGTCGGAGGCGATGTGCATCTCGCCGTCGCCGATGCCGAGGATCAGCGGGCTGCCGTTGCGGGCCACCACGATCCGGTCCGGGAAGTCCAGGTCGACGACCGCGATGCCGTACGTACCCTCGATCCGGTGCAGCGCCGCGAGCACCTTCTCCTCGAGCGTGGAGCCGTCGGACTGCTCGATCAGGTGCGCGAGGACCTCGGTGTCGGTCTCCGAGCGGAGCTTGACGCCGGCGTCCTCGAGCTGGCTGCGGATCGCCGCGGCGTTGTCGAAGATGCCGTTGTGCACGACCGCGATCCGCTCGTTGCCGCTGGCGTGCGGGTGCGCGTTGTCCTTGCTCGGACCGCCGTGGGTGGCCCACCGGGTGTGGCCGATGCCGAGCTTGCCGCCGAACCGCTTCGGCAGCGAGGCCTCCAGCTCACGGACCCGTCCGGCGTCCTTGTGCACCTTGAGCTCGCTGGACCCGACGACGGCGACGCCTGCCGAGTCGTAGCCCCGGTACTCCAGCCGGGCCAGGCCGTCCACCAGGATGGGCGCGGCCGGCTTGGTGCCGACGTACCCGACGATTCCGCACATGTAGTGGTGCCCCTTCGTAGGTTTGAGCGTGCCCGTCAGCCGTAGACGATCCGTCGCAGTTGCCGGGCGGAGAGTTCGGGCGAGCGGACCGGCCAGTGCCGGAGCTCGGTGCCGAGCCGGGCGAAGATCTCGTCGTTGCGGGCGCCGTAGGTCTGCAGCTCACGGTGCCGGCGCCGGACGTACTCCTCGGTCGTCTCGGTGAAATAGGCCAGTACGTCGGCGACCACGCGCCGCGCGACCTCCGCCGGCAGTCCGGTCGTCCGGCTGACCTGATCGGCCAGCTCGTCGACCGGCTCCACGGCCGCCGCCTCACTGATCACCCGTCAACCATGCAGTGTTTCGGGGGCGATGGCAAAGCTCCTGCCCGAAATCGGGCAAAATTACTGCTTTGTCAGGAGGATCTAGAACAGCCGGAGTACGTCGGACTCCATGCCGCGGAGTGCGTCGTAGTCGACCGTCAGGCACTCGAGTCCGCGATCGGTCGCGAGGAACTGCGCCTGCGGCTTGATCAGCTGGGCCGCGAAGATGCCGCGCACCGGCGCGAGCAGCGGGTCCCGGTTCAGCAGCTCGACGTACCGGGTGAGCTGCTCGACGCCGTCGATCTCGCCGCGGCGCTTGATCTCGACCGCGACGTGCTTGCCGTCGGCGTCGCGGAGCAGCAGGTCGACCGGGCCGATCGCGGTCGGGTACTCGCGCCGTACCAGCGTCCAGCCCTCGCCGAAGGTCTGCACGTGCTCGGCGAGCAGCTCCTGCAGGTGCGCCTCGACACCGTCCTTGATCAGCCCGGGGTCCTGCCCGAGCTCGTAGGAGGTGTCACTGTGCACCTCCTCGAGCGTGATCCGGAGCTCCTCACCCGCCTTGTTGGTGACGCTCCAGACCCCCTCCTCCTCGGTCAGCTTGCACGGCGGCGACATCCAGTTCAGCGGTTTGTACGACCCGCCGTCGGCATGGATCAGCACCGAACCGTCCGCCTTGACCATCAGCAGCCGGGGCGCCATCGGCAGATGAGCCGTCAGCCGCCCCGAGTAGTCAACAGAACACGTAGCAATCACCAAGCGCACGAGAAAGCACCGTAGTGCACGAGCCGTCCGGAGTGGGAAGGTGGTGAGCATGATGCCGAAGGCGAGTTCCGCGGCGGTGGCGGCGTACGACGAGGTCGCGGCCGCGCCGGCGGGTCCCGGAGTAGAACAGGTCGATTCGGGTATGGGGAGGCCGATCAAGGAGTGGGTGAAGACCCCGCTCACCCGGTCCGACGTCTGGGCCGAGTTCGCCGCCGAGGCCCTGGAGTACGTCGCCCGATGAACCTGATGTGCCCTGCCCGGATCCTGCTGCTGCCCGCCGACGGCCAGGACCCGGAGGTCGGTGAGCGGGTCGTCCAGGTGTACGCCGGCCCGTTCGAGGCGGCCGCCGGCTCCCGGCTCGCGGAGCACCTCGGCGTCCGGCTGACCGTCGTACCGGAGCTGACCCAGCACCCGGAGGCCGAACTGCAGGCGATCGCCGACCTGCACCGTGGCGAGGCCGTCGTGGTGCTCGGGCTCGACCTCGGTCTCAGACTGCCTGCGGTCGTCGAGCACACGGGCGACGGCTGGACCCGGGTTGCCTCGGACAACGAGCTCACGCTGGCCGCCTACGAGCAGGCCCCGGAGAAGTACCGCGACACGATCCCGAAGGACCCCCACCACGCACTGATCGACCTGCTCGCCGGCCGCCTCGCCGCGGGCGGACGGGTGCTTGAGATCGGCAGCGGCACCGGCCGGGACGCGATCGAGCTCGAGCGCCGCGGGTACGACGTCCGCCGTACCGACGCGACCCGGGCGTTCGTCGAGATGATGCGCGCCGACGGGTACGAGGCCGACGAGCTGAACGCGCTCACCGACGAGTACGGCGGCCCGTACGCCGCGGTGTACTCGAGCGCGGTGTTCCTGCACTTCGACCGCGCCGAGCTGACCGCCGTACTGCGGAAGTCGGCCCGGTGCGCGCCCGTCCTGGCCTTCGCGACCCGGGAGGGCACGGGGGAGGAGTGGTCGAGCCGGCACCTGGACCTGCCGCGGCACTTCGTGCTCTGGCCGGAGGCTCCGCTGCGCGACCTGCTGACCGCGTGCGGGTGGACGGTGGAGCGGCTCGAACGGACCGAGTCGACGATCGGCACCTGGTTCCAGGTGCTGGCGGTGCGGGCGTGATGCGGGCCGGCGTCGTACTGATCACGGCCGACGGGCTCGCGGCGATCGAGCGGGTCCGGGACGGGGCGACGTACCACGTGCTTCCCGGTGGGCAGGTGGAGGACGGGGAGAGCCTGGCGGAGGCGGCGCGGCGGGAGGTGTACGAGGAGCTCGGGCTGCTGGTGAAGATCCGGGACGCGGTCGCCGTTGTGCACTTCGGCGACAGTACGCAGCACTACTTCACCGCGGAGGTGATCGGCGGCGAGTTCGGCACCGGCGACGGGCCGGAGTTCGCCAGTACGGCGGAATCCGAGCGCGGCAGCTACCGTCCCGTGTGGTTGCCGTTGGCCGAGCTGACGGCACGGGACCTACGCCCCCGGCCGATCGCGGCAGCGCTCCAGGGCGCGCCCGACCCGGGGTGGCTCCTCGACGGCTGGTCGGTGACCCCGGTCGTCCTCGACGAGCCCGTGTGAGGTTGACCTCCCCGGTGACGCAACTCATGGGCGGACCAGTATCCGGACTGGCATAGTGCACAGCATGGCTCGGGAATTGACGACGGTGGGTGTGGTGGGTCTCGGCACGATGGGCGCCGGGATCGCCGAGGTGTTCGCGCGGCACGGGCTGGCCGTGGTCGGCGTCGAGCGGGACGAGGACGCCGCCGCGCGCGGCCGCGGGCACATCCAGCACTCCACCGACCGGGCCGTGAAGCGCGGCAAGCTGTCGGTCGAGGACCAGCAGGCGCTGTTCGACCGGGTCACGTTCGCGACCACGATGGAGGCGCTCGCGGACTGCGACCTGGTGATCGAGGCGGTCGTCGAGCGGCTCGAGCTGAAGCGCGAGATCTTCGCGACGCTGGACAAGATCGTCCGCGAGGACGCGATCCTGGCCACCAACACCTCGTCGCTGTCGGTCACCGAGATCTCGGTCGCCACCCAGCGGCCACGGCGCGTCGTCGGCATGCACTTCTTCAACCCGGCGCCGGTGCAGGAGTTCGTCGAGGTGATCAAGACCGTCGTCACCGAGCCGGACGTGGTCGACGACGTTCAGGCGCTCGCCCGGCGGCTCGACAAAGTGCCGGTCGTGGCCGCGGACCGGGCCGGGTTCATCGCGAACGCGCTGCTGTTCGGCTACCTGAACCACGCGGTGTCGATGGTCGAGTCGAAGTACGCGACCCGTGAGGACGTGGACGCGGCGATGCGGCTCGGCTGCGGGTACCCGATGGGTCCGCTGGCGCTGCTCGACCTGATCGGGCTGGACACGGCGTACGAGATCCTCGACACCATGTACAAGCAGGGCCGGAACCGGCTGCACGCGCCGGCGCCGATCCTCAAGCAGATGGTCACCGCCGGGCTGCTCGGCCGGAAGACCGGGCGCGGCTTCTACACCTACGAGGCGGCCGACTCGCCGGTCGTGGTCGACGACGAGAACACCCCGGTGGTCTCCGCCGAGGGGCCGGCGATCCGCACGATCCGGCAGGTCGGCGTGGTCGGCTCCGGGACGATGGCGGTCGGCATCGTCGAGGTGCTCGCGAAGGCCGGGTACGACGTGCTGTACGTGGCCCGCGGTACCGAGAAGGTCGAGCGGGTCCGCGGCGTACTGGAACGCTCGCTGGAGAAGGGCGTCCAGCGCGGCAAGCTCTCCTCGGACGAGCGCGACGCCGCGCTGCGCCGGGTGACCGGTACGGCCAAGCTCGACGACCTCGCGTCGGTGGATCTCGTGATCGAGGCCGTGGTGGAGGAGCTGAGCGTCAAGCAGGCGCTGTTCGAGTCGTTCGACGAGATCTGCAAGCCTGGCGCGATCCTGGCCACCACGACCTCGTCGCTGCCGGTCATCGACCTCGCGATGGCCACCCACCGCCCCGCCGACGTCGTCGGCCTGCACTTCTTCAACCCCGCACCGGTGATGCAGCTGGTCGAGGTGGTCAGCACGGTCAGCACCGCCCCCGAGGTCGCCGACACCGTCGCCGCGGTAGCCGTTGCCGCCGGCAAACACCCGGTCCGCTGCGGCGACCGGGCCGGCTTCATCGTCAACGCCCTGCTGTTCCCGTACCTGAACGACGCCGTCCGGATGCTCGAGGCGCACTACGCCGGCGTCGACGACATCGACGCCGCCATGAAACTCGGCTGCCGCCTCCCGATGGGCCCCTTCGCCCTCCTCGACGTCGTCGGCCTGGACGTCTCGCTGGCCATCCAACGCACCCTCTACCTGGAATTCCGCGAACCAGGCTTCGCCCCCGCCCCCCTCCTAGAACACCTCGTCACCGCCGGCTACCTAGGCCGCAAAACCGACCGAGGCTTCCGCGACTACACCAACTGATCCAACCGCAGCGCTACGCTGCGTACATGCCCGATGAGCACAAGAAACACATCACCGAGGCACTCGGCGGCCAGTACGTTCCCCCGATGACCCACGAGGAACGCAAGGAACGCGAACGTGTCCGCAACCTGATCGAGGGTGTAGCGACCTGTTACAACTCGTTGGTTCATCTGGAGACCGACGACGCCCGCCGCGACGAGCTGCTCGCGAAGCGCGCGCAGTACGACGAGGAGTTCCGACGCCGGGGTTCGATGACGCCTGAGGAGCGGCAGGAAGTACTGCGCACCTATCCGGCCCTCCTCGCGCGATTGCGCGCCGAACTCGGCGAATGAACGACCTCGCGCTGACCCCGGCCGAGGGCGACGCCGTCACCGCCCGGCGGATCGAGCAGATCACACCGCCGTCGCGGCCGTCGCGGCTGCCCGGGATCCGCGCGCTGGCCGTCCTGGTCGCCGGCCAGCCCGGCGCCGGCAAGTCGACCACCCAAGAACTCGTCCAGCGCGCTCTCGGCGCCGAGACGACGGCGACGTACGACTTCGACGACAACGCCAAAGCGCATCCGCGGTACCGCGCGATCCTGAGCAAGGGCAAGCTCGACGCGCATCGGGACGTGCACGAGAGCCTGCCGCCGGACCTGCACAAGCGGTGCATGGACCACTTGACTCGGGGCGAGTCGCAGTACGACGTGGTGGCGAGTGCGCCGATGTCGTGGGAGCAGGGCGCGAAGCAGTGGGTCGACGGCTTCGCCGACGAGGGCTACCGGGTTGCCGTGGTCTACGTTGCGACGAACGACGCGAACAGCCTGCTCAGCGTGGCGGACCGGTACCAGCAAGCCGTCGACGACAACGGCATCGGGCGGTGGGTTGATCCGCGGTTGCACGATCAGGCGTATCGGGGTGCGCCGGATGCTGCGCATGCACTGGAGTCGCAGGCGTACGTCGACGACATCTACGTGGTCGACCGCGACGGCAACGTGTTGTTCGAGAACCACCGGCTGCCGGACGGCACGATGGAGCGCGAGCCCGGCGCCCGCCAGGCGATCCTCGACGAGCGAGAGCGCCCGCCGACCCCGGCCGAGATCGACCACTTCCGGCGTACCGCGGTCGGCCTGCTCCGGCACGAGCCCGACCTGGCCGAACCGGTCCGCGACGTGGTCAGCGAGGCGATGCAACGCCAGGTCGCACGCGCCGCCCCGGCGGACCACGGCCGCCCGGTCGTTCCGGAGAACCGCATCGACGCCCGCCTCGCCAACACCCACCGCGTCGCCTCCACCGGCATCGCACCCGCACAAGGCAGCGCCGCACCGTCCCGCGACGACAGCTCCCGCCCCACAACCCCACCCCGCTCCAGCCCGAACCAAACCCTCGACCGCTGACCCGGCTACCCTGCACCCATGCCCGAGGAGGCCTTACTCACCGTCGAGGTCGGCGGATCATCGACCCAGGTCCTCCTGAACAACCACGAGGTAAGCCTTCAGGACCACACGCACCTTCCGTGGCTGGTCGCGGCACCGGGTCTGGTGGAGGGTGCCTGAGCCGGGCGATCCGGGTGCAGGGCGTCGACCTTAGGGCTCCATCTCGGCGTAGTCGCCGCAGGGGCCGCCGCCGATGGCTTCGGGGAGGACTGTTTCGCGGTGGTCGGGGCGGATGAGCGGGTTGTAGAAGGAGGCGATCTCGACGCTGTCCTCGGGGATGTAATGGAAGATCAGGGCGCGGCGGAAGCGGTCGGGGGTGGAGTTGGGGCGGGAGCCGTGGACGACGCTGCCGTGGAAGAACAGGACGTCGCCGGCGGTCATCTTGGTCTGGACCTTGGAGAGGCCTTCGGGGATCTTCACCTGGGCGTTGCTGAAGGACTCGGTCATGTCGGCCGGTTCGGGGCAGAGGAGTTCGGTGCGGTGCGAGCCGGGGACGACCTGGAGGCCGCCGTTCGCGGAGTCGACGTCGTCGATCGCGATCCAGGCGGCGAGGCAGGTCTCGGGGTCGGCGCGGAGGAACGTGTTGTCCTGGTGCAGGGCCTGGCCGCGGGCGCCCGGGGGCTTGAAGTAGAACATCGACTGGGCGCCGAGCGGCGGGCCGATCAGAGCCTGGACGACATCGAGGATCCGGTCGTCGAGCATCAGTTGCAGCGCGAGCTCACCGGCCTCGGTGTCGGTGCGCCGGTGCGGGTGCACGAACCGCGGGTACTTCTTCAGCGGGTCGTCGTCGGGGACCCCGTCGTCGTGGGCGAGGGACAGGTCGGCCTCGACCTGCTCCATGTAGACCTTCCTGATCCGCTCGACCTCGGCGGGTTCGAGCAGCTGCGGGACCTGGACGATGCCGTCCCGCCGGTAAACCTCGGCGACTGTCATACCACCAAGGATCCGGCCGCGGACCGGGGCCGAGCGATACCCTATCGAGCTGTGAACCTTCGATATCCTGCTGAGTCGCCGCACCCGAAGGTACGTCGCCTGGTGGTCGGCGAGTTCGCCGAAGGGCCTGAGTACGCGACCTACCGGCGCCGCGGGACGACCGACTGGCTGCTGGTGCAGACGCTCGATGGCCAGGGACGATTCGGGCAGGTCGCCGCCGCGCCGGGCTCGGTGACCCTGGTCAGACCAGGCACCGAACACGACTACGCGACGGTCGGCGACCGCTGGCTGTTCCTGTACTCGCACATGCACCCGAAACCCGACTGGCTGCCGCTGCTCGACTGGCCCGAGATTGCCCCCGGCATCGTCCAGCTGCACCCGGCCCAGCCGACGTTCGACCGGATCGCCGACCACCTGAGAGACGCCGTACGGCATCAGCACAGCGTGCTCCCGCAGGCCGAGCAGCTGAGCGCGAACTCGCTTGAGGCCGCCCTGCTCTGGTGCGACACCCAGAACCCGAAGGCGGTCCAGATCGACGACCGCCTGCTGCGTGCGATCGAGCTGATCGACCAGGACCTGACCGCGAACCTCGACGTACCGCGGCTGGCCAAAGCGGTGAACCTGAGCGTCTCCCGGTTCGCGCACCTGTTCCGCGCGCAGCTCGGCGTCACCCCGCAGCAGTTCGTCGAGCACCGCCGCCTGGACGCCGCCGCCCGCCTCCTCGAGCTCACCAGCCGCCCGGTCGCCGCGGTCGCCGCCCAGGTCGGGTACGCCGACCCGCTCTACTTCTCCACCCGCTTCCGTCTGCACACCGGATCGAGTCCGACGGCGTACCGTCGGAGGTCTTAGAGTTCTGCGCATGAGAATTGTGGTGGGGCTCGCCGTGCTGGCGGTCGTGGGGCTGGCAGCGTGTGCGCCGGAGGACAACAACGCCTCCGGTACGTCGACGCCGTCGGGCGCGGATGCCTGCGCGAAGGACAAGCTGGCGGTCAAGACGGCCGGGACGTTGACGGTCGGCACCGACAAGCCGGCGTACGAGCCGTGGTTCAGCAACAACGACCCGGGCAACGGCAAGGGCTACGAGTCGGCGGTCACGTACGCGGTGGCGAAGAAGCTCGGGTTCGAGCAGGCCGAGGTGAAGTGGCAGACGGTGCAGTTCAACACCGCGTTCGCGCCCGGCCCGAAGGCGTTCGACCTGGACGTGAACCAGGTGTCGATCTCCGAGGAGCGCAGCAAGGCCGTCGACTTCTCCTCCGGGTACTATGACGTCCGCCAGACCGTGATCACCACCGCGGGCAGCAAGATCGCGAACGCGAAGTCGCTGGCCGACCTCGCCGACGCGAAGCTCGGTGCCCAGGTCGGTACGACGAGTTACACCGAGCTGCGCGACGTCGTGAAGCCCAAGCAGACCCCGGCCGTATTCGACACCAACGACCTGGCCGTGCAGGCGCTGAAGAACAAGCAGATCGACGGCATCGTGGTGGACCTGCCGACCGCGTTCTACATGACCTCGGCGCAGCTCGACAACGGCAAGATCGTCGGGCAACTGCCGGCCGGCGGTAAGGCCGAGCAGTTCGGGTTCGTGCTCGCGAAGGGCTCGAAGCTGACCGGCTGCGTCAGCCAGGCGGTCGACGCGCTGCGGACCGACGGCACGCTGGCGAACCTGCAGAAGCAGTACCTCACCGAGTCCGGCGCGCCCGAACTGTCGTGAGTACCTGGCAACCGTCGAAGCTCCAGCAAGAGCGGATCGCGTATCGGACCAGGCAGGCGCGGCGGTCGACGCTGATCGCCGTCGTCAGCTCGCTGGTGCTGCTCGCGTTGGTTGTCGTAGGCATCGGTTCCACGCCGGGCTGGCCGCGGGTCCGGGCGACGTTCTTCGACGTCCACCGCGGCTGGCAGGCGTTGCCGATCGTTGCCCAGGGCCTCTGGCTGAACGTCCGGGTGATGCTGGTCTGCGCGGTGCTGATCGTCGTCTTCGGGATGACGCTGGCGATCATGCGCACGTTGCGCGGGCCGATCTTCTTCCCGCTCCGCGTGTTCGCGGCGGCGTACACGGACGTGTTCCGCGGGTTGCCGTTGCTGCTGGTGATCTTCCTGCTCGGCTTCGGCGTACCGGCGTTGCAGTTGCGCGGGCTGCCGAACCAGGCGGTGATCTGGGGCGGCGCCGCGCTGGTGCTGACCTACTCGTCGTACGTCGCGGAGGTGTTCCGCGCCGGGATCGAGTCCGTGCATCCGTCCCAGCGGGCGGCGGCGCGGTCGCTCGGGCTGACGTACCGCCAGACGCTCCGCTTCGTCGTCCTGCCGCAGGCGGTACGACGGGTGCTGCCGCCGCTGCTGAACGACTTCGTCAGCCTGCAGAAGGACTCCGGCCTGATCGCGGTCCTCGGGGTGATCGACGCGATCCGGGCCGCCCAGCTGGAGACGGCCGAGGACTTCAACTTCACGCCGTACGTCGTGGCCGGCCTGCTGTTCGTCGCGCTGACGATCCCGTTGACGCGGCTGACCGACTACGTGGCCCGCAGACAGGGCTGGTACGGCGGCGGAGGGGGTCCGGTATGAGTCTGCTCAGGATGCGCGGAGTGCGGAAGGCGTACGGCGACAACGTCGTGCTGGACGGGTTCGACCTGGATGTCGCGGCGGGGGAGTGCGTCGTACTGATCGGGGCGTCCGGCTCCGGGAAGTCGACGCTGCTGCGTTGCGTGAACCTGCTGGAGACCGTCGACGACGGCGTAATCGAGCTGGCCGGCGAGGACATCACCGACCCGCGCGTGGACGCCGACAAGGTGCGGTCCGGCATCGGCATCGTGTTCCAGTCGTACAACCTGTTCCCGCACCTCACCGTGCTGGACAACATCACGCTGGCCCCGATCCGCGTGCACCGCCAACCACGCGCTGCCGCCCGCGCCCGGGCCTTGCAGATGCTGGACCGCGTCGGCCTGGCGGACAAGGCCTCGGCCAAACCCGACGAGCTGTCCGGCGGTCAGCAGCAGCGAGCCGCGATCGCCCGCGCGATGGTCAACTCACCGCAGCTGATGCTGCTCGACGAGGTCACGTCCGCCCTCGATCCGGAGCTCGTCGGCGAGGTCCTCGACCTGCTCCGCGAGCTCAAGTCCGAGGGCATGACGATGGTCGTGTCCACGCACGAGATGGCCTTCGCCCGCGACGTCGCCGACCAGGTCTGCTTCCTGCACCACGGGCGCCCGCTCGAGGTCGGACCGCCCGGGCAGCTGCTGGACGACCCGCGGGAGCCTCGCACCCGGGAGTTCCTCAGCCGGATCTCCAGGCCATCACAATTGGCCGTCCGGCCGCAGGCCCCGCCTGCAGGCCGCGATGACCGGCGATTGTGATGGCCTGGAGACCCGCCCCTACCGCGACGACAGGTAGGTGAGGACCGCCATCACCCGGCGGTTGTCGTCCTCGGACGGCGGCAGGTCGAGCTTGGCGAAGATGTTGTTGGTGTGCTTGCTGACCGCCTTCTCGGTGACGAACAGCGCGCTCGCGATCGCGGCGTTCGAGCGGCCCTCGGCCATCAGGCCGAGGACCTCGGACTCGCGCGGCGTGAGCCGGCTGACCGGGGAGTCCTTGGTACTGCGGGCCAGCAGCTGACCGATCACGTCCGGGTCCATCGCGGTCCCGCCGCCCGCGACCCGGCGGACCGCGTCCAGGAACTCGGCGACGTTCGACACCCGGTCCTTGAGCAGGTACCCGACGCCGCCTCCGCCGCCGGTGAGCAGCTCGCGCGCGTACAGCTGCTCGACGTACTGCGAGAGCACCAGGATCGGCAGGCCGGGGACCTGGAGGCGGGCGTCGATCGCGGCCCGCAGGCCCTCGTCGGTGAACGTCGGTGGCAGCCGGACGTCGACGACCGCGACGTCCGGCCGGTGCTCGACGAGCGCGGGCACCAGCCGGGGCCCGTTGTCGACCGCTTCCACGACCTCGAAGTCGTGCGCCTCCAGCAGGCGGATCAGGCCGTCCCGGAGGAGGGCGTGGTCTTCAGCGATGAGGACTCGCAAGGCAGCTCCATGATCACGGTGGTCGGCCCGGCGTTCGGGCTCACCACGGTCAACGTACCGTCGAAGGCGGCCAGCCGCCGCTCGATACCGTACAGACCTCCGCCGGGCGTGACGGTGGCGCCTCCCACGCCGTCGTCCCCGACGATCATGTGCAGCTTCTCGTCCTCGTGGGTGATCTGGATCCAGGCGTTCGTGGCGGCCGAGTACTTGACCGCGTTCGCGAGGCATTCGGCGACCGCGAAGTACGCCGCGGACTCGACCGGCGCGGCCGGCCGGCCGGGCACGTCGAACGTGACGTCGACCTTGAACGGGCAGGTCAGCGCGAGCGCCTTGACCGCACCCTCGAGCCCGCGGTCGGCGAGCACCGGCGGATGGATGCCGCGGACCAGGTCGCGCAGCTCGGACAGCGCCGTACTCGCGGACTCCCGGGCCTCGGTGAGCAGCGCCGCGGCCTGGGCCGGGTCCCGCGCCACCATCTCCTCGGCCATCCCGAGGTTCATGCTGAGCGCGGCCAGCCGGGCCTGGGCGCCGTCGTGCAGGTCGCGCTCGATCCGGCGCAGCTCGGCCGCCTGGGTGTCGACGGTCTCGGCGCGGGACTCCGACAGTTCGCGGACCCGCATCGCCAGCTTGGCGCTCTCGGTCGGGCCGAGCAGCGAGCGGGCCATGAATGCGTTCGCCTTCAGCAGCCGTTCGCCGGCCGCCTGCCAGATCAGGAACGCGACCAGCGCGACCGGCATCACCAGGAAGCTGGTCCAGAAGTTGACGTGCACCAGCCCGCCGAACGGCTCGGTGAAGACCCCTTCCGGCGTCACGCCGACGAGCAGCGGGTAGACGAGATAGAACAGCCCGGCCAGGAAGAGCACCGCGCTGAGCAGGCAGAGCGTGAAACCGAACACCGCGTTCACCAGCAGCCAGGCGATGTCCCGCCAGGTCTGCGGGTCCGTCAGCACGGTCCGTAGCCGCATCAGCATCCCGGGGATCGGCGGCTGCTTGTACGGCCGCGGGATCTTCTCGCCGAGGAAGCCGGCCAGGATCGTGCGGTGACAGTTCGCGAACCAGCGCGCGGTCGGGACGACCACGAGCAGTAGCGGGATGCCCACCCAGACCGCGATCAGTGGCACGGACACCACGCTCAGCACGAACAGGGCGATCCCCAGCTCGGCCAGGATCGCCAGGAACAGCGCGATCCACGGCTGGGCGAACTTCGGGTACCGCATCGGCGGTGCTTCGGTGGTGGCGACGGTGCTCATGTCTCCCATCATGACTCAGCGTGTGCTCAGGCGCGGTGGTGTTAAGTCCCCTGTGGCCGGAGGGCTGTCACCCCCAGCTATTTGGGTAGTAGCTCTCATGTTTTCAGCGGTTAGGGCACAGAGGGTTGATGCCGTACGCTGGCCGCGGCTGTACGCCTAGGCCTCCCCCGCACCCGAGACGAGGACCTGATGGCTCAGCCAACCGTGTTAGCTTCCCCTACCCGCGGCAGTGATTTCTCCCCGCTGCTCCGCGAGATCAAGTCCGCCGGCCTGCTCGAGCGGCGCACGGCGGCGTACGCGATGGCGATCGGGATCAACGTCGGACTGATGGCGCTGACCTGGGCCGCGATCGCCGCGGTCGGGGCGTCGTGGTGGGTGATCCTGCTCGCACTGCCGCTCGGGATCCTGACCACCCGGGCCGCGTTCTTCGGGCACGACGCCGGCCACCAGCAGATCGGGAGCTCGCGCAGGCTGCACGACTGGATCGGCATGCTGCACGGCAACCTCGTCCTCGGCATGAGCTACGCCTGGTGGAACGACAAGCACAACCGGCACCACGCGAACCCGAACCACACCGACAAGGACCCGGACGTCGGCGAGGGCGTGTTCGTCTGGACCCTGCAGCAGGCCGAGGGCCGCGCGGGCCTGGAGGGCTGGCTGACCCGCAACCAGGCGAAGGTGTTCTTCCCGCTGCTCACCCTGGAAGGCTTCAACCTCAAGGTCTCCAGCGTCCGCTTCCTGCTCGCCCGGCGCCGGACCGAGAAGCTGGAGCTCGGCCTGATGGCTCTGCACCTGGTGCTGTACTTCAGCGCGCTGTTCCTGCTGCTGTCGCCGGCGCAGGCGCTGGTGTTCGCGCTGGTCCACCACATGGTCTTCGGGCTGCACCTCGGCAGCGTGTTCGCGCCCAACCACAAGGGCATGGAGATGCCGGACGCCGACAGCAACTGGGGCCACCTGGAGAAGCAGGTGCTGACCTCGCGGAACGTCAACGGCGGTCTGGTCGTGGACTGGATGATGGGCGGGCTCAACTACCAGATCGAGCACCACCTGTTCCCGAGCATGCCGCGGGCCAACCTGCGGTTCGCCCAGCCGATCGTCCGGAAGTACTGCGAAAGCATCGGAATGCCCTACGTTTCCACGGGTCTGATCGATTCGTACCGAATGGGGTTGCGCCATATGCATGCGGTCGGCGAGGAACTTCGCAGCAATCCCCAGTAAGCCCTAGGCGTCTCAGTGGGCTCTCAGTTACGGTCTGGCTTCTCGGGGCCGCCCACCACTGAGGGAGACCTTCATGACCGACAGATCCGGTCTGAGTCGCCGTGGCCTGCTGGGCGCCGTAGCCGGCGTCACCGCAGCCTCCGCACTGACCGCCGCGCCCGCCTGGGGCGCCGACGACCTTCGGCCGGGTGCGGTGACCCGGCCGAAGCTCGACCGGTACGACCGCGAGGTCGTGACCAAGCTGTCCTCCGACCGCGCGCTGGAGCATCCACAGATGCTGTCGGAGCGGATCGGCCCACGCATCGGCGGTACGGCGAGCGAGAAGCGCGCCGCCGACTACATCGCGAGCCAGCTCGACAGGTACGGCTACCGGACCAGGCTGGAGCCGTTCCCGGTCGCGGACAAGTTCCTCGCCCAGATCACCGATGTCCGCGGCATGCTGCCCAACGACATCTGCTGGCAGGCCGGTGCGGCGCCGGGCGGGAAGCTCGACGTGACCGTCGAAGGACCGGTCCGTGACGTCGGGCCGGCGCCGGCGCCGGTCTGGCCGGCCGACGTGGGCGGCTCGATCGTGATCGCGGACGACGCCGCGGCGGCCCGGCCCGCCTTCGTCGCGGAGGCTGCGGCGCGGGGCGCGGTCGGCGTGATCCTGCTGCCGGCCGATCAGGCGTACCCGCGGCGTGCGTCGGCGTTCTCGCCGAGCGGGCTGCTCGACGCCCCGATCCCGGTGATCGGCGTCGCGCAGGTCCAGAAGCGCCTGATCCGTGAGGCGCTGGCCGTGGTCACCTCGCTGCCGTTGAAGATCGGTACGACGGCCCACCGCGGCCTGATCTCGAACAACGTGATCGCCGAACGCCGCGGCAAGGGCCCGATCGTGATGGTCAGCGGCCACTACGACACCGTCCCGGGAGCGCCGGGGGCGAACGACGACGGCTCGGGGACCGTGCTCACGATGGAACTCGCCCGCGTGTTCAGCCGGATCCCGACGAACGCGACGCTCCGGTTCGCGCTCTGGGGTTCGGAGGAGCAGGGCCTGATCGGGTCCCGGTACCACGTCGCGCAGCTCGCCCAGGACCAGCGCGACCGGTACCAAGCCGTCTTCCAGAACGACATGGTCGCGACCAGCTGGGACCCGGCCGTCACGTACTGGCTGCTGTCGTTCACCGGGCTCGCGAACACCGCGACGGACGCGGTCCGCGCGGCCGGCCAACGGCTCGGGTACGACGCGCAACTGGTCGGACCGGTACAACGCGGCGCCTCGGACCACCAGTCGTTCCAGGAGGTCGGGATCGACTCGGCGAACTTCTCCTGGCGCGGCGAGCTGGCGCCGTCGTTCCTCGAGCCGCCGTACCACTCGCCCGAGGACACGATCGCGAAGAACGTCAGCCTGGAGCGCCTGCAGGTGTCGATGGAGCTGATCGGCTGCGCGGCGTACGCGGTCGCAAGAGCCTGAGGACGACCGACTAGCCTTGAAGGGCTATGTCGCGCAGAAAGCCTTCGAAATGGCAGCGGCCGGTCGGTGACCGGCCGCTGCTCGGTGGTACCCAGTCCCGGGAGACGAAGGCCGACGGCGAGTGGAACGTCCGCCGGGTCTCCGGATCCGCGTCGGCGAAGTCGTACCGCTGCCCCGGCTGCGACCAGCAGATCCCGCCGGCCACCCCGCACGTCGTGGTGTGGCCGGACAACCCCAGTCTGCTCGGCGCGCTGGGCGGTGCGCAGTCGCTCGACGAGCGGCGGCACTGGCACACGGCGTGCTGGCAACGGAGCCGCTGAAAAGGTGGGTGCATGAAGCTTCCGGTCACGTCGTACGGCGAGTCGGGTACTCCGGTCGTGGTGATGCACGGCCTGTTCGGCTCCGGGCGGAACTGGATGACCGCGGCCCGCCGGCTCGCCGACCGGCACCGGGTGTTCGCGTTCGACCTGCGCAACCACGGCAGCTCGCCGCACCTCGCGACGATGAGCTACCCGGAGATGGCCGACGACGTCCGGGAGACGATCGAGTCGCTCGGCGTCGGACCGGTCGCGCTGGTCGGCCATTCGATGGGCGGCAAGACCGCGATGCTGACGGCGTTGCAGCACCCGGCGGTGGTCGAGCGGCTGGTCGTGGTGGACGCGGCGCCGGTCGCGTACCCGCCGGCCTTCGTCGAGTACGCCCGCGCGATGCGGAACGCCGACCTGTCGTCGGTGACCCGTCGCGCCGAGGTCGACGCGCAGCTGGTGGACGCCGTACCGACCCCCGGCACCCGCGCGTTCCTGCTGCAGAACCTGATCCTCGACGCGGACGGCGCCCGCTGGCGTCCGAACCTCCCGGTCATCGAGGCGGCCCTTCCCGAGATCTCCGGCTGGCCGTCCGTGGAGGGGCTGCGCTACGACGGCCCGACCCTGTTCATCTACGGCGGCAAGTCGGACTACGTCCAGCAGGACCACCGTGCGACGATCGCGTCGTACTTCCCGCAGGTGACCTACGCCGAGGTTCCCGAGGCCGGCCACTGGGTCCACGCCGAGCGCCTCGACGACTTCCTGGCGGCACTGCAACCCTTTCTCCGGTAAACGGTTGTCCGTAATCCATTGACCTCCGACGGAATTCGTCGGTAAGTTTTCAACCCAGTTCCTGCAGGATCCACGATCTGGGTTGGTGGTAGCGATGGTGGTCCGGACCGGCGCACAGCGGCTGGCCGAGGACCCGGGGTTGGTGCCCGACGGGCGCCTGGGACTGATCACGAACTTCACCGGTGTACTGCCGGACCTCACGCCGACCTCGGTCGCGTTGCGTGCGGCCGGGTTGCCGTTGACGGCGTTGTTCGGTCCCGAACACGGACTCCGGGGTACGGCGCAAGCGGGCGCCAGTGAAGGTGAAGGCGTCGACCCGGACACCGGGCTGCCCGTCTTCGACACGTACCGGCGGAAGGGCCGCGAGCTCGACGACCTGTTCTCGGGCGTCGACGTGCTGCTGTTCGACATCCAGGACATCGGGACGCGGTTCTACACCTACGTCTGGACGATGTACGACTGCCAGCAGGCGGCCGCGCGGCTCGGGAAGCCGTTCGTCGTGCTGGACCGGCCGAATCCGCTCGGCGGCGTCCGGGTCGAGGGGCCGATGCTGCAGCCCGGGTTCGAGAGCTTCGTCGGACGGGTGCCGATCCCGCTCCGGCACGGGCTGACCGTCGGCGAGCTGGCCCGGCAGTTGGGGACGGCAACGGTTGTCGAGCTGGACGGCTGGACGCGGGACCTCCGCGGTCTCGACCCGTGGGTCCCGCCGTCGCCGAACATGCCGACCCCGGACACCGCCCTGGTCTACCCCGGTACCGGTCTGTTCGAGGGCACGAACCTCAGCGAGGGCCGCGGTACGACGCGACCGTTCGAGACGATCGGCGCGCCGTACGTCGACGACCGGCTCGTCCCGGAGCTGCGCTCGTTGGGGCTACCGGGTGTGAACTTCCGGCGGACGTGGTTCGAGCCGGTGTTCAGCAAGTACGCCGGCCAGGCCGTGTCCGGCGTACAGCTGCACCTCGTGGACCGGGAGGCCTTCGAGCCGGTGCGGACCGCGCTGGAGATGCTCCGGGTGCTGAACGAGCTGTACCCGGACGACTTCGCGCTGCTGCCGTCGCTCGACAAGCTCTGGGGCTCCGACTCGCTGCGGAAGGCGCTGGAGGCGGGCGACGACCCGCTGGAGCTCTTGCCCGCGGCAACCACACCGATGGAGTGGGTGCGCTCCGGCGTCCTGCTCTACGAAGGAGATGTCCGATGATCCGTTCCTTCCAGGTCGGTGACGGGCCGGCGATTGCCGCCGCCTGGACGGCCGCGGCGCCGGCCGACCCGATCTCGTACCAGCGGCTCCGGGACCTGTTCCTGCTCGACCGGAACTTCGACGCGGCCGGTCTCCAGGTGGCCGTGATCAATGATCAGATCGTCGGCGCCGCGTACGCCGTCCGGCGGCTGATCGCGGCCGACGCCGACGACCTCGAACCGGCGTCCGGCTGGATCCCGTTCTTCTTCGTGCACCCGGACCACCGCGGCCAGGGCCTCGGCCGCGAGTTGTTGTCCGCGGCAATGGACTGGCTGCGCTCGCACGGGCGGACCGAGGTCTTCTTCTCGTCGTACACGCCCAACTACTTCCTCCCCGGCCTCGACGCGGCCCGCTACCCGGCCGCGGCCCACCTGCTCGACTCGCTGGGTTTCCGGCGCGGGTACGACGCGGTCGCGATGGACCGCGGCCTGGTCGGGTACGCCGTACCGGATGAGGTCCGCAAGCGGATCGACGCGCTGACCGCGGAGGGCTACAGCTTCGGTACCCCGTCCGACGACGAGCTGACCGCGCTGATCGCGATCGCCGGCGCGGACTTCAACCCGGACTGGGCGCGCGCGATCCGCGAAGGCGTGGTGTCCGGGCTGCCACTCGATCGGATCGTAGTGGCGCGGGCACCTGGCGGGGAGATCCTCGGCTGGGCGATGCACGGGACGTACGAAGGCGTCATCGACCGCTTCGGGCCGTTCGGCGTGCTGCCGGCGTCCCGCGGTACCGGGCTCGGCAAGGTGCTGCTGCACCTGACGCTCGAGCGGATGGTCGCCGCCGGCGCGCACAGCGCCTGGTTCCTGTGGACCGGCGAGAAATCCGCCGCCGGTCAGCTGTACCTGAAAACGGGGTTCGACATCACGCGCACGTTCACCATCCTCCGGGCGCCGTTGCACCCGGCCGGCGAGAAGGAATGATCATGAGGATTGCCAAGGGTTTGCGGCTGGCCGTCGCGCTGGGCCTGCTGGCCACCGGCGCCGCCGCGTGCGGCGGGGGCAGCGGCTCGGGTGGCAGCGGCGGCAAGGTCGAGCTGACGCTGCTGAGCCACTACAGCGACGGCCCCTCCAAGGAAGGCCTGGACAAGATGATCCAGGAGTGGAACAAGGAGAACCCGAAGATCCAGGTCAAGTCGCAGGTGGTCAAGTTCGACGACCTGCTGACCACGATGACGGTCCGGCAGACCGGCGGCCGCGGCGCCGACATCGTCAGCGCGTACGGCCTGTGGGGCGGCCAGCTGATGAAGGCGAACGTCGTCGCGAAGGTGCCGGACGACATCGCGACCAAGATCAAGGCCGAGTACAGCCCGGCGGCGCTCGGCGCGGTCACCACCGGCGGCACGCTGCTCGGGTACCCGACCGAGCTGAACACGTACGTGCTGTTCTACAACAAGAAGATCCTCGCCGCAGCAGGCATCACCAAGCCGCCGTCGACCTGGGCCGAGCTCGCCGACGCCGCCAAGAAGACCGTGAAGCGTGATGCCAAGGGCAACATCCAGGTCGAGGGCCTGAGCCTGATCCAGGACGGCGACAACAAGTCCGTACACCCGTTCCTGTCGCTGCTCGACTCCGCCGGCGGCAAGTTCCTGGCACCGGACGGCAGCGCGCAGTTCGACGACGCGGCCGGCAAGGCGGCGCTGAAGTTCGAGGCGGATCTGGCCGCGGCGAAGGCGACCAACCCGTCGATCATGCCGACCAAGCAGTTCCGCAGCGGCGGCGTCGCGATGGCGATCCAGGCCGGCTGGTGGATCGGCAGCCTGAAGAACCAGATGAAGGACAAGTACTCCGACGTCGGCGTGGCCGCGATCCCCGGCCCGACCGCGGGCAGCAAGGGCTCGCTGGCGTACGGGTTCTTCATGGGCGTGAACCAGCGCAGCAAGCACGCCGACGAGGCGTGGAAGTTCCTCACCTGGATGAACGAGCACAAGACCGCCGACGGCAAGGTCACCGAGACCGGCAAGTGGCTGGCCGACCAGGGCCTGATCCCGCCGCGGACCGCCGACCAGGAGGAGTACAAGAAGTCGCTCGCCGACCCGAACCTGGCGCCGATCTACGACGCGGCGACGTACGCGATGGCCGAGCCGAACCAGCCGGGCGCCTATGAGGCGAAGACGGCGCTGCACAACGCGATCATGGGAGTGCTTGCCGACGGCAAGAACCCTGACGACGCGCTGGCGCAGGCGGCGAAGGCGGTCAAGCCGCAGTGACGACCACGGTCTCCCGGGTCGGCGCTGTCGCGGCGCCGGCCCGGCGGCTCGGTACGCTGCACCGCGAGGGGCGGGCGGCGTACCTGTTCCTGTCGCCGGCGCTGCTGTTCTTCTGCGTGTTCCTGATCCTGCCGTTCATCTTCGCGATCATCCTGGCGTTCTCGGACTGGGGCGGCTTCGACCTCGGCACACTGAAGTTCGCGGGGTTCAAGAACTTCGGCGACGTGCTGAACTTCGACGGCACGTTCGTGAAGCCGATCCTGGTGAACACGCTGCTGTTCGCGTTCGGATCGGTGTTCCTGGCAACGTTCGGGTCGGTCCTCGTTGCCTACTGCATCGACCGGCTGTCGTTCCAGGGATTCTGGCGGGTGCTGTACTTCCTCCCGGTCGTCGCCACGGTGGTAGCCATCGGCAACGTGTGGAAGATGATGTACCAACCGGCCGGGCTGATCAACGGCGTACTGAACAAGCTCGGCGTGAACAGCATCGGGTTCCTGTCCGACGCGTCGTACGCGCTGCCGTCGGTGACCGTCGTGCAGGCCTGGGCGTCGATCGGCGGCGCCGTCCTGATCCTGACCGCCGGGCTGAAGGCGATCCCCGAGATGTACTACGAGGCGGCCGAGGTGGACGGCGCGAACTCGTGGCACATGTTCTGGTCGATCACGCTGCCGCTGCTCCGGCCGGCGTTGCTGTTCGTGCTGATCACCCAGTTCATCGGCGGGCTGCAGTCGTTCGCGCTGATTATCGTGATGACCGGTGACGGCGGTCCGGTGAACGCGACCAACGTGGCCGCGTTCGAGATGTACCAGCGGGCGTTCAAGTACGGCGCCTGGGGGACAGCGAGCGCGATGGCGATGGTGCTGTTCGTGATCATCCTGGCGATCACGCTGCTGCAGCTGTGGATCGCCCGGCGGCGCGGGGAGGAGACCTCGTGAGACGGCGTGGTGGCAAGTTTCCGTGGGTCGCGTACCTGGTGGTGATCGCCGGCGCGGTCGCGATGGTGATGCCGTTCCTGGACATGGTGATGAGCTCGTTCAAGGGCGCGGGCGAGTACGGCGTGATCCCGTACAAGCTGCTGCCCCAGTCGTTCAACCTGGACAACTACCGCGAGGCGTTCTCGCAGCTGCAGCTGCTGCACCTGTTCAAGAACAGCGTGATCGTGACGGTCTCGGTGACGGTGTCGGTGCTGATCACCTCGTCGATGGCGGGGTACGCGCTGGCCAAGCTGCGGTTCCGCGGCCGGGCGGTGATCTTCCGGTTCATCCTCGCGACGATGATGCTGCCGCCGTTCCTGCTGCTGATCCCGACGTTCCTGATCATGCTCAACTGGCCGCTTGCCGGTGGCAACGACATCCTCGGGCGCGGCGGCGACGGCGGCCTGACCACCAGCCTGGTGGCGCTGATCCTGCCGTTCACGGTCAGCGGGTTCGGGATCTTCCTGATGCGGCAGTTCATGGTGTCGCTGCCGGACGAGATGCTCGAGGCGGCCAAGATCGACGGCGCGAACCAGTGGCAGACCTGGCGGCTGATCGTGCTGCCGCAGACCAAGCCGGTGGCGATCACGCTCGGCCTGATCACGTTCATCGGCACCTGGAACGAATACATCTGGACGTTGCTGATCTCGTCGTCCGACCCCGATCTGCAGACGCTCCCGGTCGGCATCCAGCTGCTGCAGAGCTTCCTCGACCCGGACCGCACGATGCCGATCGTGATGGCCGGGTTGGTGATCAGCACGCTGCCGGTGCTGGTCGTCTTCCTGCTGTTCCAGAAGTACTACGTGCGTGGCGTCGTACTCAGTGGCCTGAAATGAGGAGCCTTCTATGACCAACAGCGTGCTCGCCATCGGCGGACACATCGGCGACATGGACCTGACTGCCGGGCCGACGCTCGCCAAGCTCGTCCTGGAGGGCGCGTCGGCGACCATCGTCGCACTCACCTCCGGCGAGCGCGGGCACCCGCGGATGACGCCGGGCGACTACAAGAAGCAGAAGATCGCCGAGGGTACGGCGTTCGCGGAGGCGATCGGCGCGGAGTTCCAGGTCCTCGAGTACAGCGACGGGTTCCTGCCGGCCACCGACGACGTGGCGCTCCAGGTGGCCCGGATCATCCGGGAGAAGCAGCCGGACACGATCATCACGCACTGGAAGCACTCGATCCACAGCGACCACGAGCACACCGCCCAGGTCGCCGAACGCGCCCGCTTCCTGGCCGGCCTCCCGATCGAGTCCGACGAGGACTTCAAGGCGCTCACGCCGTACGCCGAACTCGCCGCGCGGGTGGCCGAGCTCCCGCGGCACGGCGTACGGACCTTCATGCACGCCGAGAACTGGGAGGACATGGAGGGCTTCACGCCGACCCGGTACGTGCCGATCTCGGACGAGGCGTTCTACCGCTGGGTCTCCGCGATCCGGCACCAGGCCTTCGCCCGCGGCGAGACCTACGGCTTCCGGTACATCGACTACTACACTGCGCTGATGACCACCCGCGGCTGTCTGGCCGGCTACCCCCGCGCCTGCGCCTTCCACACGAGCCCGACCCCTGAGGTCAGCAAACTGGCCGGGCCGTGACCGGAGTCCAGTTGGTCGTCCGGGGCGACGACTTCGGGATGTGCCATGCGGTGAACGTCGGGACGGTCGAGGCTTTCCGGACCGGGATCGTCACGCAGGTGTCGGTGATGGCGGCGTGTCCTTGGTTCGAGGAGGCGGCCGCGCTGGCGCGGGAGTTCGCGATTCCGGTCGGGGTGCATCAGACGCTGACGTGCGAGTGGGACTTCCTGCGGTGGCGGCCGTTGACCGACGGTACGTCGTTGGTGGGTGCCGACGGCACCTTCCGCCGGACGGTGTCTGAGGCTGCCGCGGCGATCTCGCCCGCGGAGGCGGTGCGGGAGCTGTCGGCGCAGGCGGGGAAGCTGACGGCGGCGGGGCTCGACGTCGAGTATCTCGACGTACACATGGGGCTTGCGGCGCCGGCGGCGTACGGCGAGGTGGCGGCTGCGGCCGGGGCGCCGTTCATCGGAGCGGAGGAGATGTTCGCGTCGGTGGAGACGTTGAGCAATCGGGACGCCGCTGTGAAGAAGGCGTGGTTGCTCGAGTATCTGCGGGCGTTGACGCCGGGAGTGCATCTGCTGGTGACGCATTGCGCGGCGGATCATCCCGAGCTCGGGGCGTTGCATCGGCCGGGGTCGGACACGTATCGGTGGGCGGCGGAGTACCGCTTGTCGGATCAGGCTGCGGTGACCGATCCCGAGGTACGGCAGGCCGTCGCGGACCTGTCGATCGAGCTCACGACGGTCCGCAAGGCGTTCAGGTCCTGAGCGTCAGGGTCTGAGCGTCAGGATTTGGGCGAGGGTGCCGATCGGGCCGTCGGTGTCGTGCAGGACGCTGTTCGTCAGGCCGACGCCGATGGCACCGAACGTGACCGTGGTGTCGAAGCCGATCCACTCGCCGCGCGGCTCGGCGAACAGGTGCGCGGTCAGGTCGACGTTCGGGAACGCGACCTGCCGCGGGTCCGCGCGGACCGTCATCCCGTTCGCGATGTCGAAGAGCCCGGCAGCGCGGGCCAGCGGGCTGACGTCCTCGTCGTCGATCAGGCGGACCGGCGTACGGACCCAGAACGCGGCGCGGCCCGGCTCCCGCTGCTCCCGGCGTACCTCGGCCGACTCGATGAACCCGCCCGGCCAGATCGACGACGGGTCCCAGGGCGCCATCTCGTCCACCGGCGTGATCCGCGGGTACGACGTACCCTGCAAAGCTGCCGTGTCGCCGGGGCGCAGCAGCCAGGCCCGCAGCAGTACGGCGTCCCGCCCGCCGTGACTGAGCGCCGCCTCGACCAGCTCGACGGTCCGCCCCGGACGGAGCACCCGGACCCGAGCCTGCATCACGTCGATCGCGATCGTGCCGAGAATGTCGTACGACAACCGGCCGATCACGAGCCCGTCCGCACGCCGCGCGTCCCGATCGCGCTCGACCACATGCGCCAGCAGCCCGAGCGCGGGCGCGATGTGCTGCGTCGCCGTGTCCCACGCCCCGCCGACATGCTTGGTCGCGCGGTACGCGGCATCGTCGACCCGTTCGAAATAGGACACCCGCGCAACGGTACCGCCTGGCATTATCGGCGGATGGACAGAATCCCGGCGGGGTGGTTGGTGCTGCGGCCGTTCACGGTTGCGGACGTCGAGTGGGTGTACGACGTGTCGCAGGATCCGGCGCTGCAGCAGTACGTGCAGGTTCCGGTGCCGTACCTGATCGAGCATGCGCGGCACTTCGTCGAGCACCTGGCGATCGAGCTGGGGGAGCGGGGCGAGCGGACCGAGTTCGTGGTGGAGGATGCGGCGACGGGGGAGCGGCTGGCGCGGGTCGGGCTCGGGATGCGCGGAGACGGTACGGCGGAGGTCGGGTACTGGACCGTGCCGGCGGCGCGCGGACGGGGCGTCGCGCCGGCGGCGGTGCGGGCGATCTGCCGGTGGGGGTTCGCGGAGCGGGGGCTCCAGCTGATCGAGTGGCGGGCCGAGGTCGGCAACGTCGCGTCGCGGCGGGTGGCGGAGAAGGCCGGGTTCGTGGTGGAGGGGCAGCTGCGGAAGCGGCTCGTGCATCGGGGCGAGCGGGTGGATGCGTGGATCGGGTCGGTGCTCAGGGACGAGCTTCCGTAGTACGCAAGGCGCCGGGTGCTGAGCCGGTCGCGGACTTCACGTGGCGGGAGAGGTGGCTGACCGAGTTGTAGCCGGTCAGCTCCGCGACGGCCTGCAGGGGGAGCGTCGAGTTGCGGATGTGGGCCAGTGCGTGGCGAAGACGCACTGCCTGGAGCGCCGCTTGCGGGCTCGTGTTGCGCAGGCGGGCGAACGCGGCGCGCAGGCCTGACGTCGAGATGCCGAGGTCCGCGGCGGCGTCGGCGATCCGCAGGCCGGTGGCGAACCGTTCCTCGAACAGCTGCTCCGCCTGGGCGACGAGTTGCTCGGCGGGGGTCGGCGGTGGGGCGGCGGCGCGGCGGAGGCGGAGGTCGAGCTCGGCGAGCAGGATTGTGCGGAGTTCGGTGTCGGTCTCTCGGACGAGGGCGTCGAACACCCGGCGCAGGGTGTGGTCGGTGTCGTCGTAGCAGAGCCGCGGCCACGGGTGGGTCGTTGCCGCATCCACCTGGAGGAAGCGGTTCGCGTACCCGGTGCGGCTCTGCTCGGCGTGCCAGGTGTTCGGCGGGGTGAGCAGGACGGTGCCCGGAGTGGCGGCGTACGTCGCGTCGCCGACGGGGCAGGTGATGCGGCCGCGGACGTAGTACACGAGCTCCCACGACGTGTGCGCGTGCGACGGGTAGTCCTTGCCCGGTGCGGCGGTGTGGACACCGGCGCCGAGGAGTCGTGGCGATCTGTGCATAAGCCCTGTCGTCTTCTGCATTGCTTCCGCGGTACGTCGGATTGATGCTTGCATCGATTCGTGCATCTTGGGAAGGGATCGTGGGATGGACATGACGACGGCGTTGTGCGACCTCGGCGTGACCGACGACGTACTGACGACGGCCGAGAAGGAGCAGCTGGACCGCGACGGGTTCCTGCCGCTGGCGGGGATCCTGTCCGCGGACGAGGTGTCCGCGATCAACCAGCGGCTGGCCGAACTGACCGCGGCCGAAGGCGATCGGGCCGGCCTCGAAGTACACCAGGAGAAGGGCACGGACCGGCTCGCGGATCTGGTGAACAAGGACCCGCTGTTCGAGGTGTGCTTCAGCCATCCGCGGGTGCTGGCCGCGATGCAGCACGTGCTCGGCGAGTTCCGCCTGTCCTCACTGAACAGCCGCGCCGCCCTCCCCGGCCAAGGCCACCAGTCCCTGCACGCCGACTTCGGCCACCCCGTCGAACCCGGCGCCTACCAGGTCTGCAACTCCATCTGGCTCCTCGACGACTTCACCCCCGACAACGGCGCCACCCGAGTAGTCCCCGGCTCCCACCGCCGCGCCGCCCTCCCCGCCCACGAAATGCCCGACCCCGCCGCCCCCCACCCCGACGAAATCCAGCTGACAGCCCCCGCCGGCACCGTAGTCATCTTCAACAGCCACCTCTGGCACGGCGGCACCCAAAACCGAACCCAGTCCCCCCGCCGAGCCATGCACTCCTACTTCACCCACCGCAACCTCCCCCAACAACTCGACCAACAGACCTACCTCCGCGTAAACACCTACAACCGCCTAACCCCCGCCCAGCACTACATCCTCGATGTGACGGGCTGAACCGCCCAGTCAGGCGGTGCCGATTGTCGTACAACGAGCGGTCTGGGGAGGATTACCTGCCCGGACAGGGCGGGTAATCCTCCCCAGATCGCTGTGTGAGCTGGAGTGGCCGCGTAGCTGGAGCGGCGGGTCGAGGAGGTTGACCGCCTAGGAGGCGTCGGCTTTGCGGACCCAGACTTCGCGGATGATGAGGAGGATGGCGGCGGCGGAGGGGATGGCGAGGAGGGCGCCTACTACGCCGAGGAGGGCGCCGCCGAGGAGGGCGGCGATGACGGTGACGGCGCCGGGGATGTCCACGGCGCGGCGCATGATGCGGGGGGCTACGACGTAGTTCTCGACCTGCTGGTAGACGATGCCGTAGATCAGGCAGGCGATACCGGTCCAGAGGCCGCCGGTGAAGCCGATCAGGGCGACCACGACGACGCCGATGAAACCGCCGACCATCGGGATGAAGTCGCAGAACATCACCACGATCGCCAGCGCCACGGCGTAGTCACGCAGGCCGATGATCTCCAGGAAGATGAACATCGTGACGCCCGCGCACAGCGCCACCATGAACTGGCCGCTGACGTAGCCGCCGACCCGGCCGAGGACCTCGTCGCCGAGGATCGAGACGCGCTTGCGGCGGGTCCGGGGGACCAGGCTGTACGCCGCGCGCTTGACCGACGGGAGCGACGCCAGGAAGTACAGCGTCAGCACCAGGATCGTGAACGTGTTGAACAGCGCGCCCGCGACCACCTTGCCGACCCCGAGGATGCCGCCGAACGCCCGCTGCGCCAGCGCCGGATCCTGGATGTAGTCGGTCGCCTTCTGGATGAAGTGATACTTGTTGTCCAGATTCGTGACCGTCTTCGACTTCTGGAGCAGGTCGAGGTACCCCGGGGCGTTCTTGATCAGGCTGTCGATCTGGTCGCTGACGACCGGGACGATCGCGAACCCGACGCCGACGACCGCCAGGATCATCAGCAGGAACACCACGGCGACCGACAGGCCGCGCGTCAGGCCGCGGCGCATGAACCATTCGACGAGCGGGTTCAGCCCGACCGCGATGAAGATCGAGACCAGCAGCAGGATCAGTACCGAGCGCGCCTGGCCGAGGGAGTTCCACAGACCCCAGGCGACGAGTACGCCGAGCGCCGCGAAGAACCCGAACGTGAACGGGTTCCCGCGCCGCATCGGCGGGCCGGGCTGGCCCATCCCCTCGGAGGGGTTGCGTTCCTCGATCAGCAGCTCGTCCGCGAAGTCGAGGTCGTCGTCGGCCCGGTCCGCGGCGGCGCCCGCTGTCACCGCCGACGCTTCCGCGCTGTGCGCCGCGCCGTCCGCACGCCCGGCGGAAGTCTCCGCCTCGCCCGCGGCCCGATCGGCTTCGCCTGCGGCCGAGTCAGCCTCGTGCGCTGCGTGGTTGGCTTCGTCGGCGGAGGTGTCGGCGTTCGTTGCTGCTTGTTCACTTCTGCCGGCGGCGGCTTCGGCCTTGGCGGCCGCGGACTCTGCTTCGCGTGTTGCTTCCGCGAGGTCCGCGTCGGTGGTCGCTGTCGAGTTGTCGTCGCCGGGTGGCGTCACATCTTGTCCTTCGAGGATCGCGCGCTCGAGCTGGCCGCATCGGTCGTGGCGTCGGCGGACGCCTTGCCCCCGGACTTCGCCGAGGCGGACGGCCGCGTCTGCACCTGAGTGTCCTCGTTCGCCAGGTCACCCAAGCGGAACTCGTCCACCATCGTCGAGTCCTTCGGCTCCTCGTCCCCACCCGAAACCTTCGAACCGCTCGTACCAGCAGACGATCCGGCACCTGCCGGCGAACCGCTCGTACCCGCCGACGACCCGGCGGCGCCAGCTGAACCGCTCGTACCAGCTGACGATCCGGCGGTGCCTGCCGAGCCGCTCGTACCAGCTGACGATCCGGCGGTGCCTGCCGAGCCGCTCGTACCAACGGAGGATCCGGTGCCGGTCGGCGAACCGCTGGTGCCGGCCGAGGAGCTCGTGCCTGCGGTGGTACCGGACGGGCCGCCTGCGGTCTTGCTGGTCTTGTCGGCGAGGCCGGGGGTGTCCTTCGCGTCGACGCGAAGCCCGGTGTCGATCCGCGTCTCGTCGACCCGGGCACCGCCGGCGCCGGACCCGACGAACGGGCTCGCCCCGGTGAACGGCCCCTCGTCGTCGGACGCAGCAGGCGTCGCCCCCGGGAACGGGTTGTCCGCCTCGGTCGCCGCTGGGTACCCACTCGCACCCGCCCCAGCCGAACCACCCGAGGAGCCGGCCCCGGTGGACCCGCCCACGGAGCCTGCTCCGGCGGAGCCGGTGCCCGCGGAGCGGGTGCCCGTGGAGCCGCCCAGCCCGCTCGCGGAGCCGGTGCTGGTGGTGCTGCCCGGGCCGCTGGTCGCGGATCCGCTCGCCGACGGGCCGCTTGCGGCGGAGTCCGTCGGGGCGTTTGTCGTGCTGGCCGTGCCGAAGGTGTTCTTCGGGTCGGTGCCGAAGGTGGACTCCGCGCCGAACGGGGCCGACGGCTCGCTCGTCGGTTCCGGGGCGAACGGGCTGCCGACGCCGGTGCCGGGGGCGCCGGACGCAGGTGTGCGGCCCGGCTCAGTCGGCCTGGCGAAAGGGTTGGTGTACGGCGCGGCGGCGGTTTCGGAGTCGAGTTCTGCGGCCTGGCGGGCGATGTTGCTGGCGATCTCGTTCAGGCCGGCGATCTGGGTGAGGATGCCGTCGCGGCGCTTCGCGAGGCGTTCGGTCTCGCGGGCGACGACGGTCCGGGAACGCTCCGCCTCGTCGGCGGCGTTGGCCAGTTCGGCGTCGGAGCGGGTCCGGGCGGTGGTCAGCAGCTGCTCGGCCTCGCGGCGGGCGCGGGACAGCGTGCGCTCGGCGGACTCCTCGGCCTCGGAGCGGATCTTGCGGGCCTGCTCGGTCGCCTCGGCCACCCGGCGTTCGGACGCCTCGGCGGCTTCCTTCATCTGGGTGGTGAGGCTGTCGGTGTCGGCCGCGATCTGCTGGTGCTTGTCGGCGAGCTCCTTGGCCTGCTGCTCCCGCTCGTCGGCCAGCCGGGCGCGCAGCGCGGCCGACTCGCGCTGGATCGCGGTCCGGATCTTCTCGGCCTCGTGCAGCGCGCCGTTCTTCAGCGTGCTGGCCTGCGACTCGGCGGTCAGCGTCAGCTGCTCGGCCTTGCGCCGTGCGGCCTGCAGCACCTCGGCGGACTCGGTCTCGGCGGTACGGCGGATCTCGGCCGCGTCGCCCTCGGCGGTCCGCCGCATGCTGTCGGCCTCGTTCAGCGCGACGGTCCGGATGTCCTCGGCTTCGCGATCGCCGGTGGCACGCGCCGCCGCGGCCTCCTTGCGGGCGTTGGTCAGCAGGTCGTCGGCCTCGCGCTTGGCCTCCTCGAGCGCCTCGGCGGCCTGGTCCTGGGCGAGCCGGAGGATCTGCGCGGCCCGGTCGCCGAGCCCGGCGTACGACGGGTTCGCGCTGGCTTCGAGCTGCCGGCGGGTCTCGTCGAGCTGGTGCTGCAGCGGCGCGACGCTCTGCTGCAACTGGTCGGCTCGATGCCGGGCCTCGACGAGTTGCATCTCCAGCGCGCGGACGTAATCGTCCACGGCCTGCTTGTCGTACCCGCGACGGCTGACCGGGAAGCCCCCGGCCGCGGTCGCCGTACGGTCGAAGAACGGCAGGCTCGACTCGTCAGGCATTCCCGAGTTTCCCTTCTGGCGGCTCAGCGTGAATTCCCCACGATAAGCCTGTCAGAAAGGCGCTCAAACGCCTAAACCAACTACC
Organism: Kribbella sp. WER1; assembly: GCF_054189145.1. Classification (NCBI taxonomy): domain Bacteria; kingdom Bacillati; phylum Actinomycetota; class Actinomycetes; order Propionibacteriales; family Kribbellaceae; genus Kribbella; species Kribbella sp. WER1. The sequence goes on from NZ_CM135186.1 coordinate 7,226,089, forward strand.
TGTCGCGGAAGCGATTGATCCGGTCCACGTACTGGGAACGCAGTTCCGGGTTGCGGACACCCAGCCCTTCGGCCGGGGCGAGGGTGAGGACACCCACTTTGCCCTGGTGCAGGTTGCGGTGCACGTCGTACGCCGCCTGAGCGGTGTCCTCGAGTGGGTAGACCTTGCTGACGGTCGGGTGCACCATGCCGCGGGCGATCAGCCGGTTCGCCTCCCAGGCCTCGCGGTAGTTGGCGAAATGAGAGCCGATGATCCGTTTCAGGTTCATCCACAGGTACCGGTTGTCGTACTCGTGCATGAAGCCGGACGTCGACGCGCACGTCACGATCGTCCCGCCACGGCGCGCGACGTACACCGAGGCCCCGAACGTCTCCCGCCCCGGGTGCTCGAACACGATGTCCGGGTCGTCGCCGCCGGTCAGCTCGCGGATCCGGGCGCCGAACCGCTTCCACTCCTTCGGGTCCTGGGTCGACTCGTCCTTCCAGAACTTGTATCCCTCCGCGGACCGGTCGATGATCAGCGAGGCGCCCATCGCGCGGCAGATCTCGGCCTTCTCCGGCGACGACACCACGCACACCGGGATCGCCCCGCCGTTCAGCGCGAACTGCGTGGCGTACGACCCGAGCCCGCCGGACGCGCCCCAGATCAGCACGACGTCGCCCTGTTTCATGTTGGCGCCGTTCGCCGAGACGAGCTGCCGGTACGCCGTGCTGTTCACCAGCCCGGGCGACGCCGCCTCTTCCCAGGTGAGGTGATCCGGTTTCGGCATCAGCTGGTTCGACTTCACCAGCGCGAGCTCGGCGAGTCCGCCGAAGTTCGTCTCGAAACCCCAGATCCGCTGCTCGGAGTCGAGCATCGTGTCGTTGTGCCCGTCCGGCGACTCCAGCTCGACCGACAGGCAGTGCGCGACCACCTCGTCGCCGGGCTTCCAGGCGTTTACGCCCGGCCCGGTCCGCAGTACGACGCCGGCGAGATCGGAGCCGACCACGTGGTACGGCAGGTCGTGCCGGGCGGTCAGTGGCGAGAGCTTCCCGTACCGCTTCAGGAACGAGAACGTCGACACCGGTTCGAAGATCGACGTCCAGACCGTGTTGTAGTTGATCGCGCTCGCCATCACCGCGACCAGCGCTTCGCCCGGACCGAGCTCCGGCGTCGGTACGTCGTCGAGATGCAGACTCTTGCGTGGATCCTTGTCCACGGTGGCGACGCCGTCGAACATCGACGCCTCGTCGGCGTGCACGGTGATCCCGCGGTAGTGGTCCGGTACGTCGAGCTCACCGACGGCTGCGTTGTCGCCGGAGAGGATCGCCTCGAGAATCTGCTTCACGAAAGTACCTCCTGCACAGGGGGCCTGGTGAGCGGTGAACTTACCGCCGAGTATGCGCCCCTGGCTGTGCCGTGTAACACAGCGAACGCCGGGTGAGACGACCGTCACGCGATCAGTCCACCGTTGTCAGTGGTCCTATCACCGCAACCGGGTGTGCAGCCGTACTTGAGTGAAGTCGTCCCCCGACCGCAGCTGTGCCAGATCGCACAGCTGGTTGGCCAGCCAGACACCGCGCCCACCGAGCCCGTCGAGCGGCGGCAGCACCCGCCCGACCAGCAGGTCGTCGATCCGCCCGGCGTCGGTGATGTCGCAGATCAGCGCGCCGTCGGCGATCCAGACCGCGAGCGTCCCGCGCCCGCCGCCGAACCGGATGCTGTTCGTGCAGACCTCGTGCAGCGCCAGCGACAGGTCGTCGAGCCGGTCCCGGGACACCCCGTGCGAGGCCGCCTGCCCGCTCAGCCACTGCCGCACCTCGCCGAGCTCGTCCGGCCCGAACTCCCACCGCTCGGCCCGGTCCGGTACGTCGTCCAGCGCCGTCCGGAACGTCTTCTCCGCCAGCGCGTCGGCCCCGGCGTGCGTCGCGGTCGGGTCGATGCCCACGGACGCGTCGTACGCGCAGCACAACCGGAACGACCGGTCCGCCGCGAAGGCGATGCCGGACAGCGCCTCGTGCAGCACCACCTCGTCGTACGCCGCCGCGCTCCGGCCCGGGTACGCCGCCTCGCTGAGCCCGCGCACCGGCCCGGGGTGCTTGTCGAGCACGTCCCGCCAGAACGGGATCAGCCGCGCGGGATTGCCGCCGGCAACGGTCATGTCGACGTAACGGATCGCGTCCCGGCCAGCCCCGAGGGCGTCGCGCAGTACCGCGATCCGCTCCGGTGGAAGTACGGCCACGATGGTTTCCCCCGCCGCCTGCCCCTCGGTCAGGAACGCAGCCGAACGCCGCACGAAGTCCTCGTCCCCGGCATGGACGAAGGCATCGTGCTCGAACCCGGCCGGCGCACCGTGCAAGGAGTCGGTGGCGCTGTCCTTCAGCACCCGAACAGAGTAGTCCGCCGGACCAGGTCACAGAGAGTTGTTTAGCGTGCCGTTACCCGGCGTGCGACGCCGGTGGCTCCACGAGTTCGACCAGTACGCCGCCGGCCGACTTCGGGTGCACGAAGTTCACCCGGGACCCGGCGGTGCCGCGCTTGGGCTCGTCGTACAGCAGCCGCGCGCCGCGTTCCCGCAGTACGGCGGAGACCGCGTCGAGGTCGCGCACCCGGTACGCGAGCTGCTGGATCCCGGGGCCGCGCCGGTCGAGGAACTTCGCGATCGGCGAGGCGCCCGACAACGGCGCCAGCAGCTGGATCGAGGAGCCGGAGTTGCCGACCGCGAGCATCGCCTCCCGGACGCCCTGCTCCTCGTTGACCTCCTCGTGCGCCACGGTCATGCCGAACGTCTCGGCGTAGTACCGGACGGCCTCGTCGAAGTCGGGCACCGCGATGCCGACGTGGTCGATCGCGTCGAACAGTTGGTCCATCCGCCAAGCCTTGCGCAGACCCGGCCCGCGGACCATCGAAAGTGGCCGACTCGACACGATCCGTGTGACCGGTCTGACGTGCACGACCAGCGGCGTACCAGTGCCGTCGCAGGTATCGTGACAGCATGTCTGACACGCGGAACTCAAGCGTCATCGTCGCCGGTGCACGGACCCCGATCGGGCGGTTGCTGGGCGGTCTCAAGGGCTTCACCGGAGCGGACCTCGGCGGGTTCGCGATCCAGGGCGCGCTGCGCAAGGCGGGCGTCGCCGCGGACCAGGTCGAGTACGTGATCATGGGCCAGGTGCTGCAGGCCGGCGGCGGTCAGATCACCGCCCGGCAGGCCGCGGTCAAGGGCGGCATCGGTATGGACGTGCCGGCCATCACGATCAACAAGGTCTGCCTGTCCGGGCTGAACGCGATCGCGCTCGCCGACCAGCTGATCCGGGCCGGCGAGTACGAGATCGTCGTGGCCGGCGGCATGGAGTCGATGACGAACGCGCCGCACCTGCTGCCGAAGTCCCGCGAGGGCTTCAAGTACGGCGACACCACGCTGGTCGACTCGATGTCGTACGACGGGTTGTGGGACGCGTTCACCGATCAGGCGATGGGTGCGCTGACCGACCAGGCGAACGCCTCCGGGCTGAAGCTGACCCGCGAGGAGCAGGACGAGTTCAGCGCGCGGTCGCACCAGCGCGCGGCCGGGGCGTGGAAGAACGGCGTGTTCGCGGACGAGGTCGTCCCGGTCGAGGTGCCGCAGCGCAAGGGCGACCCGATCGTGGTCGAGACCGACGAGGGTGTGCGCGGTGACACGTCGGTCGAGGCGCTGGCGAAGTTGCGGCCGGCGTTCGGCAAGGACGGCACGATCACCGCGGGGTCCGCGTCGCAGATCTCCGACGGCGGGTGTGCCGTGGTCGTGATGAGCAAGGCGAAGGCCGAGGAGCTCGGGCTGAGCTGGATCGCCGAGATCGGCGCGCACGGGTCGGTCGCCGGGCCGGACTCGACCCTGCAGAGCCAGCCGGCGAACGCGATCGCCAAGGCCTGCTCGAAGGAAGGCATCCAGCCCGGTGACCTCGACCTGGTCGAGATCAACGAGGCGTTCGCCGCGGTCGGGATCGCGTCGGCGCGCGAGCTGAAGGTCGGCGACGACAAGGTCAACGTCAACGGGGGCGCAATCGCCCTCGGCCACCCGATCGGCATGTCCGGCGCCCGCCTCGTCCTGCACCTGGCACTCGAGCTCGGCCGCCGCGGCGGCGGAGTAGGCGCCGCCGCGCTCTGCGGCGGAGGCGGCCAAGGCGACGCCCTGATCATCCGAGTCCCGAAGAACTGATGCCGTACCTTCTCGGCCGGCAGGTGGATTGATGGTGCGACGGACTCCGCCGGTGGGGGAGTTGGTGGAGCGGGCCCGGGGCGGGGAGTCCCGGGCGGTGGCCCGGTTGATTTCGTTGGTGGAGGACGAGTCGCCGTTGCTGCGGGAGGTGATGGCCGCGCTTGCGCCGTACGCCGGGAACGCGCATATCGTCGGCGTCACCGGATCGCCCGGTGTCGGAAAGTCGACGTCGACGTCCGCGTTGGTGTCGGCGTACCGCGCGACCGGGAAGCGGGTCGGTGTGCTCGCGGTGGATCCGTCGTCGCCGTTCTCCGGTGGGGCGTTGCTCGGCGACCGGGTGCGGATGCAGGACCACGCGACCGACCGGGGCGTGTTCATCCGGTCGATGGCGTCCCGTGGGCACCTCGGCGGGCTGTCCTGGTCCACGCCGCAGGCGCTCCGCGTACTCGACGCGGCCGGGTTCGACGTCGTCCTGGTGGAGACCGTCGGTGTCGGCCAGTCCGAGGTCGAGATCGCGGGTCTTGCCGACACGACCCTCGTACTGCTGGCCCCAGGTATGGGCGACGGGATCCAGGCGGCCAAGGCCGGCATCCTCGAGGTCGGCGACATCTACGTCGTGAACAAGGCCGACCGCGACGGCGCCCAGGCGGTCACCCGGGACCTGCGCTCGATGCTCGCGCTGGCGGAGCGCGCCGAGGGCGCCTGGAAGCCGCCGATCCTGAAGACGGTCGCGTCCCGCGACGAGGGCGTCGCGGAGCTCGTCGAGGCGATCGAGGACCGGCTGCGCTGGATGACCGGGAACGGCGTACTGACCGAGCGCCGGCGCAGTCGCGCGCGGGACGAGATCGAGGCGATCGCGACCACCGCGCTGCGGGCCCGGTTCGCGCACCTGCACGGCGACGCGCGGCTCGACGTACTGGCCGCGAAGGTCGCGGACGGGGCGATCGATCCCTATTCGGCGGCCGACGAGTTGATTGCCGCTTTGTGACACTTGTCTCGCCGTGCAACAACCGGCCACGCAGTGTCACATTGTGTCTTTGCTTTCCGTTCACCGTGAGTTGTGCCGATTTCGGGCAAATGCCGCAGAATTTCCGGCGGTGCAGGCGGTGAGCGTCTCAGGGCGGCGCGCCGGTGGGTGCCGTGCCCCCGGATCCGTTACAGAATGGACCTTGTACCTGGTGAGCATTGTGCGGTGGGCTGTGTTCAGTCAGTGACAATTGGTGACCGTCCGTGATACAAACTCAAACACAGTCGACCGAGTGGGTTGGGAACAAGGGAGTGGCGACATGCCGAAGAAGTTGTTGATCTGGGCGCTCATCGCCTTTGCCGGCTTCTATCTGTTCACTCAGCCGGCGAACGCTGCCGGTGCAGTCGGTGGTGCGTTCTCGGCCGTGGGCTCTGCCTTCGGGAGTGTCATCACCTTCCTGACCGCGCTGTTCAAGTGAGCACCCGCTGAGTGTCCCGCTGCGAGCGATCGTGCGGGACACTTGTCCTACGGGGTCACACACAGTTGCGTGACAGGGGAGTGAGTGGATGGCCGGAATAGGCCTGTTCCGGATCTTCGACCCGAAGGTCCGGCGCCATCTGATCTCGGACGAGGGCGAGGTCGTCATCGACGAGGTTCGGCACCACTGGGTGGTGTTCGTGGTGCCGATGCTCGAGATCGTGCTGGCCGGCGCGCTGCTGGCCACGATGGTGCTGACGAAAGTCGGTGCGAGCGTGAACCTGGTGCTGCTGGTGCTGGTGTTCGTGCTCCTCGCGCACTCTTTCTGGACGTTCCTCACCGAGCATCGTGACCGGTTCGTGGTCACCAACATGCGGGTGATGCGGATCCGCGGCGTGTTCTCGCAGACCGTTGCGACGACGCCGATCGCGCGGGTCCTGGACATCACGCTGCAGAAGCCGATCATCGGGCGGATGCTGGGCTACGGCCACTTCGTGTTCGAGTCGGCCGCGCAGGACCAGGGTTTCCGCGAGATCAAGTGGGTCAGCCGCCCCGACGACCGGGACCTGACCATCCAGCGAGTCATCCAGCGGACCGGCCTGCGGGCGTCCGCGAGCGTCGACGTCCTCCAGGGCGACGAGGACTCCGACGACGACGGCACCGGCCCGATCGGGATGGACTCCGCCCAGGAGGTCACCACCACGAGTACTCCGGCCCCGGCCGCGGCGCAGACGTCGTCCCGCCCGTCGTCACCTCCGTCGGCGTCCGCGACGAAGTCGATCTTCAACAGCGAACGCGGCAACTGGATCGACAACGACTGACGCCGTTGGAGGGGTTAACCCCTCAAATGGCGGTCGGGTGCTGGTCGGCGAGGCTGCGGAAGTAGTCGCGGCGGCGCTCGCGGTGCGTGCGTTCCGGGTGCGTCGGAGGCGCTGACTCGAGGGCTGTCTGCAGCTCGGCGGCGGCCTCGGCGTACCGGCCCTGCCGGGCGAGGAGTTCGCCGCGGACGGTGTGCTGCCGGGAGCCGGGCGGGATCGCCTCGAGGAGCGCGAGCGCGGCGTCGACCGCACCGGTTTCGGCGATCGCGACCGCGCGGGCGAGTTCGGCCGCTGGGCTGGGGGAGACCTCGACGAGGAGGTCGTACAGCCGGACGATCTCGTGCCAGTCGGTGGCCTGGTAGCTGGGAACGCGGGCGTGCTCGGCGGCGATCGCGGCCTGCAGTTGGTATGCGTCGGCCTGCCGCTCCGAGCGCTCCAGTGACTCGTTCAGCAGCGTGATCCCGCGGGCGATCAACGCCTGGTCCCACCGCGAACGGTCCTGCAGATCGAGCGTCACCACCTGCCCGTCGTCGACCCGAGCCGGTCGCCGCGCCTCGGTCAGCAACAGCAACGCGAGTACGCCGGTCGCCGTCGGCTGATCGGGCAGCAACGAGTGCAGCAGCTCCGCCAGCCGGATCGCCTCCGCGCAGAGATCCACGTCGTACGCCGCCTCGCCCTCGGTCGGCGCATGCCCCGCCGTGTACAGGCTGTGGATCACCGCGCAGACCGCCGGCAGCCGCTCGGGCAGCTCCGCGTCGGACGGCACGCGGTACGGGATCCGTGCCGCCGCGATCTTCTGCCGCGCCCGGACGAGCCGCTTCGTCGCCGCGACCTCGGTGGTCAGCAGGACTCCCGCGATCTGCGCGGGGGACAACCCGCAGAGTGTCCGCAGCGCGAGCGCAACCCGGGTCGGCGGTGACAGCGCCGGATGGCAGCACGTGAAGATCAGCCGCAGCAGGTCGTCCTCCACCACCCCGGCCTCCACCACCCCGTCCTCCACTCCGTCGGCCTGGAGGTCGATCAGCGCCTGGCCGTCGCGTTCCTTCGGGCCGCGGGCCTGTTCGCGGCGGACGACGTCGATCGCCTTCCGGCGCGCGACGACCGTCAGCCAGGCGCGCGGCTCCGGCGGCACGCCGGTCACCGGCCACGCGCCGAGGGCCGCCAGCGCCGCCTCCTGGACGGCGTCCTCGGCGAGCTGGACGTCGCCGACCGTCCGGATCAGGGTCGCGAGAATCCGCGTCCCCTCGATCCGGATCGTCTCGGCAACGGCGTCGTACCGCCGGTCTTTCCCCACGTCGACTACTTCGCCACGATCACCGGCCGTACCTCGACCGCGCCACCCCAGGCGGCCGGGATCTCGGCCGCGATCCGGACGGCCGCCTCGAGGTCCTCGGCCTCGATCAGGTAGTACCCGGTCAGCGCCTCTTTGGTCTCGGCGTACGGCCCGTCCGTGGTGACCAACGGTCCGCCGCGCGCGCCCTGCACCCGGACGACGGTCGCCGTCGCGGTCGGATGCAGTACGGCGCTCGCCTTCACCTGCTCGGCGTACTCGACGCCGAACCGCCGGTACTCGGCCAGCTCCTCGGCCTGCTCGGGCGCCCACCAGTCGACGTCCGCGGTGTAGGTCAGTGCAAGGTACTGCGCCATCGGAGTTCTCCTTCCCGTCTGTTGTGAAGGGAACGAACGACGCCGCCCGGAGAGGACATCGTCACTGCGACGCTTCCGAAATCCGTCCACGGAACGCCCGCACGACGTCCGGGTCCCCGGCGACCTCGATCGCGTCCTCGCCGGCCCGCCCCCACAACCAGAGATAGACCCGCGCCGGATCCCCGCTCACCTCGGCCGCCGCGTCCCCCGCGGCCCCTTGCCGTACGTCGACACTCGTCGCGTCCACCTCCACCGTCCAGGACCGCCCCGCCGCGGTCAACCGGACCGTCGCGTCGACCGGGTACTCGGTGTCGCCCTCCTCCCACCACGGGCCGCCGACCGTCGGGTACAGCACCTCGTCGATGCCGTCGAGGGCCACGTCCGGGTCGATCGGCGAGACGACGTCGTGCGCCTGCTCGACGTCGATCCGGTGGATCACGGTCTCGTGCACCATCCGCCGATGCCAGAACCCGGACGTGCTGTCCCGCGGGTTGAACGTCCACGTCGGCCGCTCCGTCCCGGCTTCCTCCAGCGCATCGACGACCGCCCGCCGCGCCTCGTCGTACCACTTGAGGGAGTCGAGCCCGGAGAAGTCCGGCGGCCACGGATCGGGGAGCGCGCCGCGCCGCAGCACCTCGATCTTGTGGACGTACACCCGCGCGACATGCCGCACGACGTCGTCGACCGTCCACCCCGGACAACTCGGCACCGCGGCCCCCAGTCCGGTCCGCGCCACCTCACCCAGCCGCGCACTCTCGGCCCGCAGCCGCTCCAGATATCCCATACCGGCACAGTGCCAGACCCCACGGACATTTTGCCGAGGGTGAGGGCATGGCTGGTGATTCATCGCCTACTGCGGGGCACCCGGCACCTCCTCGCTGCGGCGCTGAATCACCAGCCATGCCCTAAGGTTCCGCACATGGCGAGGAAGCGGGCGTTGCCGTTCGATCCGATCGACGAGGCGTCGCGGCAGTGGGGACGGCGCTGGGGTGCCGTCGAGCAGATGCGCGCCGTCACGTCGTTGATGCGGGCCCAGCAGATCGTGATCAACGAGCTGGACGAGATCCTGCGCAAGCACGGGCTGACGTTCGCCCGGTTCGAGGCGCTCGTGCTGCTGACGTTCTCCCGGCGCGGGTCGCTGCCGCTCGGCAAGATGGGGGAGCGGCTGCAGGTGCACCCGACCTCGGTGACGTCGATCGTCCGCCGCCTGGAGGCCGCCGGCCTGGTGACCCGGACGCCGCACCCGGACGACGGCCGTGCGGTCCTCTGCGAGATCACCCCCGAGGGCCGCGACCTGGTCGAACGCGCCACCGCCGACCTGGTCAAGGCCGACTTCGCCCTGTCCGGCCTGGATGACGACCAGCTGAAGATGCTCTGGTCCGTCCTCGAACCCCTCCGCCGCAACGCCGGCGACTTTTCCTGAGACAGCTGTCAGCGATGTGACGGACTCGCGATTGGAAATAGTTGGATGTCCTAGTATTTTGGCTGCATGGATGCCGAGCAGATCGCCGCCGGCCGTGACCGGTGGCAGCAGCGGTACGACGCCGCGCGCAAGCGGGAGGCGGACTTCACCACGCTGTCCGGCACCGAGGTCGCCCCGGTCTACGGGCCGCCCGCGGGAACCGACGACCCGAGGATGGAGCGGATCGGCTGGCCGGGCGAGTTCCCGTTCACCCGCGGCCTGCACGCGACCGGGTACCGCGGGCGGACCTGGACGATCCGCCAGTTCGCCGGGTTCGGCAACGCCGAGCAGACCAACGAGCGGTACCAGATGATCCTGAACGGCGGAGGCGGCGGGCTGTCGGTGGCGTTCGACATGCCGACGCTGATGGGCCGCGACTCCGACGACCCGAAGTCGCTCGGCGAGGTCGGGCACTGCGGTGTCGCGATCGACTCGGCCACCGACATGGACCGGCTGTTCAAGGGCATCCCGCTCACCGAGGTCACCACCTCGATGACGATCTCCGGCCCGGCCGTCCCGGCGTTCTGCATGTACCTGGTCGCCGCCGAGCGCCAAGGCGCCGACATCACCCAGCTCAACGGCACGCTGCAGACCGACATCTTCAAGGAGTACATCGCCCAGAAGGAGTGGCTGTTCCCGCCGGAACCGCACCTGCGGCTGATCGGCGACCTGATGGAGTACTGCGCCGCCAAGATCCCGGCGTACAAGCCGTTGAGCGTCTCCGGGTACCACATCCGCGAGGCCGGCTCGACGGCCGCGCAGGAGCTCGCGTACACGCTTGCCGACGGTTTCGGGTACGTCGAACTCGGGCTCAGCCGGGGCCTCGACGTCGACGTGTTCGCGCCGGGCCTGTCGTTCTTCTTCGACAGCCACCTGGACTTCTTCGAGGAGATCGCGAAGTTCCGCGCGGCCCGCCGGATCTGGGCCCGCTGGCTGCGCGACGTGTACGGCGCGAAGACCGACAAGGCGCAGTGGCTCCGGTTCCACACCCAGACCGCGGGTGTCTCGCTGACCGCGCAGCAGCCGACCAACAACGTCGTACGGACGGCCGTCGAGGCGCTCGCGGCGGTCCTCGGCGGGACGAACTCGCTGCACACCAACGCGCTCGACGAGACGCTGGCCCTGCCGACCGCGGAGTCGGCCGAGATCGCGCTGCGCACGCAGTCGGTGCTGATGGAGGAGGTCGGCGTCACGAACGTCGCCGACCCGCTCGGCGGTTCCTGGTACGTCGAGGCGCTCACCGACGCGATCGAGGCCGAGGCCGAGGCGATCTTCGCGCGGATCAAGGAGATGAGTCCGGACGGGTCGATGACCGGCGGGATCCTGCGCGGGATCGAGGACGGCTGGTTCATGGCCGAGATCGCCGACGCGGCCTTCGAGTACCAGCAGAAGCTGGAGAAGGGCGAGAAGAAGATCGTCGGCGTGAACACCCTCACCGACACGGTCTCCGGCGAACTGGAGATCCTCCGGGTCTCGCACGAGGTCGAGGTCGAGCAGTGCCGGGTGCTCGCGGAACGCAAGGCGCACCGCGACGAGGACCGGGTACGTCGTACGCTATCGGCTCTGGTGGAGGCGGCCAGCGGCACTGGCAACCTGATCGAGCCCATGCTGGAGGCAGTGCGTGCGGAGGCCACGATGGGGGAAATCTGTCACGTTCTTCGGGAGCAGTGGGGCGAGTACCGAGAGCCCGCCCGCTTCTGAGGAACGGTTCGAACCCACTCCGTCGGAGCCTGCCGGCCGGGCCGCGACCGAGGCGATCGGTGAGCGGCCGGTGGTGGTCTGCGGGTCGAGCCGGACGATGGTCCGGGTGGTCACCGAACTGGTGAGCTCCGGCGAGCGGGTGATCGCGCTGGTGAACCCCGCGTCCCGGCACCGCGGCCGGATCGGCGAGCTGGGCGCGACCGTGATCGACGCCCCGGTGGTCGGCGAGTCGCTGCTCCGCGACGCCGGGATCGACGGCGACGACGACGAGGACACGCCGTCCACCGCCCGCGCGCTGGTGCTGCTGGACAACGACGACGTCCAGAACGTGCACATCGCGCTGACCGCGCGGGACATGGACAAGGACCTGCGGATCATCATGCAGATGGTGAACCCGCGGCTCGGCAGCCAGCTGAACAGCCTGCTCGGCGACTGCGTGGTGATCAACGGGCCGTCGCTGGCCGCGCCCGCGTTCGTCTCCGACGCGCTCGACGACGACGAGCTGACCTGGATGGAGCTCGGCGGCCGGATGGTGGTGGTCGGCGAGGCCGACCTGATCCGCGAGCCGCACCTGACCGTGCTCGCCGACGCGACCTCGTCGGCGACGCCGGTACTGCTCCCGCTGCCCGGCGCGGACCCGGAGCGCGCGCGTTCGCTGTCCTCGTCGACGGACGCGTCGGACGACGAGCCGAAGGTCGACATCGTGCTCGGCACCGGCGTCCGGCCGATCTGGTACGGACGGCGGGTCCGGCCGGCCGGCTGGGCGAAGGCGGTCCGCGACGTCCTGGACAGCCGGGTCCGGAAGATCGCCGCGCTGATGGCGTTCCTGATCGCGGTCGGTACCGGGATCGTGCACTTCTTCGGCGGGATCGAGTGGTGGCGGGCGCTGTACCTGGCGGCCGGGGTGGTGACGACGGCCGGGATCGACGACGACCGGTTCAACGAGGCGCCGCCGTGGGTGAAGGTCAGCGCGGTCGTCGTCCAGCTGACCGGGATCGTCCTGATGGCACTGCTGACCGCGGTCGTGGTCGACTCGCTGATCGGCGCCCGGCTGTCACGGATCATCGGCGGCGTCCGCGGACGGCCGCGCAACCACGTCGTGGTCTGCGGCCTCGGTACGGTCGGCGCCCGGGTGCTGGAGATCCTGGTCGAGCGGGGTGTCGCGGTGGTCGGTGTCGACCAGGACGACGACGCGCCCGGCATCCCGGTCGCGCACCGGCTGAAGATCCCGGTCGTGGTCGGGGACAGCAGCAACGAGGAGACGCTGCGGCTGGCCGGCGTCCAGCACTGTCAGGCGATGCTCGCGATCACCGACGGCGACATCACCAACCTGGAGTCGGCGATGGTTGCCCAGGGCCTCAACCCGGACGCCCGGATCACGCTGCGGATGTTCGACCACGACCTCGCGGACCGGGTCGAGCGGCAGCTCGGGCTCGGCAACAGCCGGTCGGTGTCGATGCTGGTGGCGCCGGCGGTCGCGGCCGCGGTCGGCGACAAGCGGCGTCAGGTGCTGGTACCCGCCGGGCGCCGGGTGCTGCTGCTGACCGAGGTGGTGCTCGAGGCCGGCTCGATCGCGGAGGACCGGCCGCTCGGCCAGCTGAACGAGGCCGGCGGCCTGCGCGTGCTCGCCCGGCAGGTCCCGCACGAGCCGTGGGACTGGCGGCCGGGAGACCGGGCGCTGCTGCAGGCGGGCGATCGGCTGGCCGTCGTCGGCACTCGGGCCGGGCTCGCCCGGTTCCTGATGGCGACCCGGGCGCAACGCAGGACCACGGCGTCGTAGAGGATAGGTTTGTGAACATGCGGAGTCTGCACGCAATGCACGGAATGCTCGGAATGCATGGAATGCGAGGACAGCGGTGAGCCAGTCCAACTTCTCCCGTCCCGGGGCGGTCGACCTGTCGTCCCTCCGCAAGCCGGCCGGAGCGGCGCCGGCTGCCGGCGGTGCACCAACGGCGGGCGGTGCCGGTGCGGCCGGTGGCGCTTACGCCATCGAGGTCACCGAGGCGAACTTCCAGGCCGACGTGATCGAGCGGTCGCTGCAGGCCCCGGTCGTGGTCGAGCTGTACTCGCCGCGGGCGCAGGGCGGTCTCGGCGACGTCATGGTCAGGCTGTCGACCGAGTACGCCGGCAAGTTCCTGCTGGCCCGGATCGACGTCGACGCGAACCCGCAGGTCGCGCAGGCGTTCGGCGTCCAGGCCGTGCCGGTCGTGATCGCGATCCTGCGCGGTCAGCCGGTGCCGTTGTTCCAGGGCGTGCTGGGTGAGCCGGAGGTCCGGCAGTACCTCGACCAGCTGCTCACGGTCGCGGTCGCGAACGGGATCACCGGCCGCGCGGAGCCGGTCGGCCCGGTGGCCGAGGCCCCCGAGGAGGACGCGCCGAACCCGCGGTACGAGAAGGCCGACAACGCGGTCGCGGCCGGTGACCTCGACGGCGCGGTCGCGGCGTACCAGGAGCTGTTGAAGGAGACGCCGAACGACGCCGAGGCGAAGGCCGGGCTGGCCCGGGTGCAGCTGGTCCAGCGCACGCAGGACGTGCCGGCCGACATCCGGACGCGGGCCGCGGACAACCCGGGCGACGTCGAGGCGCAGCTGCTGGTCGCGGACGTGGACCTGATGGGCGGGCACGTCGACGACGCGTTCGCGCGGCTGATCGCCACCGTTCAGGCGACCGCCGGCGACGAGCGCAATGCGGTCCGGTTGCACCTACTCGAGCTGTTCGACGTGGTCGGTGCGGACGACGAGCGCGTCGTCAAGGCGCGCCGGCGGTTGATGGCCGCGCTGTTCTGACACCTGCGGTGGCCGGAATCGGTCAGTGTGAATTCTTGTAGATCATGATGATCTGATCTGAGAATTCTTTACATGAGTGCTGCCGAGTCACCGCTGCCGAGCCTCGAGGCGCGGATCCACGGCCTGCTGCCGGTGCTCAGCCCGGCGCAGGCGCGGATCGCGGCCGAGGTACTGCGGGATCCGGCGGCGGTGGCGTCGTCGACGATCGGGCAGCTGGCGGAGCGCTGCGGTACGTCGCTGCCGAGTGTCACGCGGTTCTGCCTGGCGCTCGGGCTGTCCGGGTACGCCGAGCTGCGGTTGACGCTGGCGGCCGAGAGCGGTCGGACCAGTCCCAGCTGGGAGCGCGGCACCGGGTCCGAGGTCGGGCCGGACGACTCGCTGGACGACGTACTGCGGACGCTGCTGCGGACGGACACGCGGGCGCTGGAGGACACCGTCGCGGCGCTCGACGTCGCGGCGCTCGGGCGGGCCGCGGCGGCGATATCGGACGCGCGGCGGATCGACCTGTACGCGGTCGCCGGATCGGCCGCGGTGGCGGAGGATCTGCGGTTGCGGCTGCACCGGATCGGGCGCGGCGCCAGTACGTGGAGCGATGTGCATACCGCGCTGGCCAGTTCCGCGTTGCTCGGGGCGGGGGACGTCGCGGTTGGGATCTCGCACAGCGGGGAGACGCTGGAGGTCCTCGAGCCGCTGGCCAGGTCCGGGCGGCAGGGTGCGACGACTGTTGCCATCACCAACTATCCGCGGTCGCCGATCGCGGAGGCCGCGGACATCGTGCTGGTGACCGCTGCCCGCGACGTGACGCTGCGGACCGGGGGACTGGCCGGGCGGCACGCTCAGATGCTCGTCCTCGATGCCCTGTATCTCGGGGTGGCGCAGCGCGACTACGCGCTCGCCGAACAAGCCTTCGACGCGACCGCCGACGCGGTGGCCGCGCATCGGCACCGCCCCTGACGCACGACCTGCTCGACCCGTCCTTTCGTTCGACCGCCTTCCGGAGGAGAGTCATGGAGAGCCCGCACCAGATCCTCGGCCCCAGCCGCCGCAACCTGCTACTCGGCGCCGGCGCCACCGCCCTCACCGCAGCAGCCGCCATCACCTCAACCGCCACAGCCGCCGCAGCTACAGCCGGGACCGCCGCGTCCGCGGTCGGGCCTGCTGGTGGGGCTGGGGTGTCGGCTGCTGCCGTGCCCTCGCCGGACACGCTGCCGTTGACCGGCGGGGCGGACTTCCCGATCGGCCTGTTCTGGCCGCCGCACCCGTTCGCGAGTACGGCGCCTCGGTTCGCCGAGATCAAGAACGCCGGCTTCGACTTCCTGATCTCCGGCAACTACGCCGGTGACGGCAACATCTTCCAGTACCAGCTGGGCCTCGCCCGCGACGCCGGCCTGAAGATGCTGATCTCCGACGACATTCAGATCCGGAACATGTCCCGCTGGTTCTCGATCTCCGACACCCCCACGGACTTCCTCAGCATCACCCCGGCCGAGGCACGCGCCCTCTACACCCGCGCCCGCGACGCGTACGGCCCGTACTCCTCACTCGCCGGCTTCAACTTCTACGACGAACCCGGCGCCGGCTGGTTCGCCACGCTCGCGAAGGCGCTGGCGATCTCCCGCGACCTCGCCCCGCAGCTGCTGCCGTACGTCAACCTGCTCCCGTCCGACGACCCGGCGTACTATCGGAACTTCGTCGACGTCGTGCAGCCGTCGCTGATCTCCTTCGACCGGTACCCGCTGCTGTCCGAGGGACGCGAGGACGCGAACTACTTCCACAACTGGGCGATCGTCCGCGACGCCGCGCTGCACGGCGACATCCCGGCCTGGGTGTTCATCCAGACGCTTGCCTACAACAACCATCGCGAGCCGACCGCGGCCGAGCTGCTCTGGCAGGTGAACATCAGCCTCGCGTACGGCGCGAAGGGCATCCAGTACTTCACCTACTGGACGCCGGAGGCCGCCCGCGGCGAAGGGTTCGGCCCGGCGCTGATCACGGTCGACGGCCAGCGGACCTCGCGGTACTACGCCGCGCAGCAGATCAACACCGGCTGGCTGCATCCGGTCGGCCGCGAGCTGAAGCCGTTGGTGTCCGAGACCGTTGAGCACGCCAACGAAACGCCGTTGCCCAACGGGGCGGTCGGGTTCACGCCGACGAACCTGGTGCCGGGTGTCACCGGTAGTGCGGTCGTGGTCGGTACGTTCCGGTCGCGGGACACGAGCTCGACGGACCGCTGGCTGCTGGTCAGCAACCGTTCGCACAGCAGCCGGGCGAAGGCGGTCGTCGCGGTGAACCCGCAGACGGTCGGCTCGGTCGGGGTGTTCCAGGCGGCGCGGCAGAAGTACGTGTCGCAGCGCGTCGGTCCGGTGCAGGTCTCGCTCGCGCCGGGTGCCGCGACGCTGATCAAGCTGACGGCCAAGTAGTACCCGGTCGGTGGGCTGTCCCGCGGGGCAGCCCACCGCTGTCAGGTGGTTTGCCCGGTGTAGATGCCCATCGCGCGGAAGCGGAGCGCGGGGGCGGCGTACTCCTCGAGGGCATGGGCGGTCCAGCCGATCATCCGGGCGATCGCGAACAGGGCGTCCCCGGCGTCGGGGCGGAAGTGGTACGCGTGCATGAGCGCGGCGATCGCGAGGTCGGAGTTCGGGAACAGCGGGGAGCGGTCGGCGATCGCCTGGACCGTGCCGACGATCGGGTGGTCGCCGAGCAGGCCGAGCAGTACTTCGGCGCGTGGGTCGCGGTGCTGGTAGATCTTGTGGCCGAAGCCCGGGACGGGTTCGCCGGAGCGTAGCTGATCGGACAGCGCCTGCAGCGGGTCGTGTTTCGCGCGTTCGAGGAACTCGTAGGCGAGGGTCGGCGCGGCGCCGTGGTACTGCCCGTCGAGCGCGCCGAGGCCGGCGGAGATCACCGCGTACAGGTTTGCGCGGGCGCTGGCGGCGACCCGGGCGGCGATCGTGGAGACGGCGAGCCCGTGGTCGGCGAGCAGGATGATCGCGGCCTCGAGCAGCTCCGGTCGCGGCTCGTCGGCGGACAGCTTCGGCCAGAGCCGCGCGCCCAGCGTCTTCACGCCGTACGCCGTCGTGCCCGGGAGCGCCGTGGTGACCGTGCCTATCAACCGCCCGGCCGCGGCGGTCACCGCCGCCGGCGAGAGGTCGAACCGGAGCGGATCGGCCGCGCCCAGAACGGCGACGCCGACCCGGATCCGGTCCGTCAATCGCGCCCCCTCAGGCACCACCCGCATCCCGGCCCGAGCCAACTCCACCCCCTCCCGCTGAACCTCGAACACCCCACCGGCCCCCGCCCAGCCATCCCCTCCCACGTCCGCCGAACCGCCAACTGCACCCGCGGGTGGTGGGAGTTGGTTGGTCCAGAGGAGGGTGGCTACTTGGTCGGCAGTGGCGGTGGTGGCGAGGGTGCGGGCCGAGTGGCCGCGATAGAAGAGGTCGTCGTCCTCGAGGAGGGTCAGCTGGGACTCGATGCGCTCCACGACGCCGGAGTGCTCGATCGAGCGAGCGGCCAGGCGCTCCACCTCGTCGGCGGCGAACAGGCTGCCGCGGCGGCCGCGCGCCCGGGTGCTGGTGAGGAGGCCGCGGCTGACGTACGCGTAGATGGTCGCGGGCTTCACCTGGAGGCGGCGCGCGACCTCGGCGGTGGTCAGGTAATGCTCGTCACCTTCGGCCGGCATTTCGCGCTCCTGTCGCAGTCATGTTGAGTGGATCAATATTGACAATAGTTGATTGCCTGTCAACTCTGAAGATATGTCAACAACAATCACTGTTCCGCCTGGTCTGCGCAACGTCGTCGTCACCGAGACGACCCTCGGCGACGTCCGTGGTGACGAGGGTTTCTACCACTACCGGCAGTACTCGGCGATCGATCTCGCCAAGTCCAAGACACTCGAAGACGTCTGGTACCTGATGTTCGAGGGCCGGCTTCCGACCGACGCCGAGCGCGCCCGGTTCGTCGCCGAGCTCGCCCCGCTGCGCGTCCTCCCGGACGAGGTCAGCGCCGTACTCCCCGCGATCGCCGCCGCCGGCCCCACCTTCAACCCGCTCGCGGGCCTCCGGACGGCGCTGTCGCTGCTCGCCGCGGTCCGTGCCCTGCCGCCGCTCTGGGACGTGGACCCGGCCCGCCGGAAGGCCGACGCGATGCTCGTCTGCGCGGTCACCCCGACGATCCTCGCCGCGCTCTACCGCCTCCGCCAAGGCCGGCAGCCGCTGGAGCCGCGCGCCGACCTCACCGCCGCACAGAACTGGCTGTACCTGGTCACGGGCGAGGAGCCGACCGCCGTCCACGCGACCGCGATCGAGCACTACCTGGTCTCGACCGTCGACCACGGCTTCAACGCGTCCACGTTCACCGCCCGCGTCATCGCCTCCACCGGCGCGGACGTCGTCGCCGCGGTGGCCGGCGCGATCGGCGCGTTCTCCGGGCCGCTGCACGGCGGCGCCCCCGACCGCGCCCTCGCGAGCCTCGACGAGATCGGTACGCCGGACAACATCGACGCCTGGGTCCGCGCGAAGGTCTCGGCAGGCGACCGGATCATGGGCTTCGGGCACGCGGTCTACCGCACCGAGGACCCCCGCTCGCTGATGCTCCGTGACATCGCCCGCGGCATCGGCGGCGACCTGGTCGACTTCGCGACCACCGTCGAACAGCGCATCGTCGACGTCCTCGCCGAACTCAAACCGGGCCGCAACCTCTACGCGAACGTCGAGTTCTACGCCGGCGTCGTGATGGAACTCTGCGGCATCCCGCGCGCGATGTTCACCCCCACGTTCGCCGTCAGCCGCATCATCGGCTGGTCCGCCAACATCCTCGAACAGTCCCAGGACCCGAAGATCATCCGCCCAGCCGCCGCCTACGTCGGCCCGCAACCCCCAGTCCCCGTCCCCTGATCCCCGTCCCCAGATCCGGGTCCCTTGATCCGGGTCCCTTGATGCGGTCACCTGATCCCGCCCCCGCAGCCTGTCGCCCGCCCTTTCGGAGGTTCACCACGCGCCTGGTCCGTTCGCCCCTCGGATGCGGTGGGTGAAGGGACGTCGCCGGAGGTGAACCTCTGAAACGGCGGGAGTCGGCGCGGGGTGCACGGTGCGTGTGAGCGGCTGGGTCTGTCGCCGGCCGTTTCGGAGGTTCACCACGCGCCTGGTCTGTTCGCCTTTCGGATGCGGCGGGTGAAGGGGCGCTGGCGGAGGTGAACCTCTGAGATGGCGGGAGTCGGCGCGGGGTTGGGGTGAGCGGCTCGGCCTGGCGTGGGGTTGGGGTGACCGGGTCGGCGTGGGCGGGGTTGGGGTGAGCGGCTCGGTCTGGGGTGGGTTGGGGTGACCGGGTCGGCCTGGGCAGCTCGGTCTGGGGTGGGGTTGGGGTGAGTGGGTTGGTCTGGGATGGGGGTGAGTGGGTTGGTCTGGGGTGGGTTGGGTCAGGTGAAGCGCATTACGCCGTCTTCCAGTTGGCCGAGGCGGAGTGCGAGCAGGTCGCGGGGGTAGTTCTGGCGGAGGCGCCAGGGGCCCCAGGTGCCTTGGCGGGGGAGGAGGCCGGCGGCGCGGCGGATGTAGCCGGAGGTCAGGTCGACGACGGGGCGGGCCGGCTGGTCGTACCAGGACGGGGGGACGTCGGCGCGGCAGCTGCGGGTGCCGGTGCCGGCGAGGTGGTTGAGGAGACGGCAGACGTACTGCGAGGTGAGGTCGGAGCGGAGGGTCCACGAGTTGTTGGTGTAGCCGATGCACCAGGCGAGGTTCGGGACGCCGCTGAGCATCATGCCCTTGTAGACGAACGTGTCGTGCGGCGCCACCCGCCGGCCGTCGACGGTGAGATCGATGTTGCCGAGTGCAACCATGCGGAGGCCGGTCGCGGTGACCACCAGATCGGCCTCCAGTTCGGCGCCGGACCGCAGCCGGAGCCCGGTCGGCGTGAAGCGCTCGATCTCGTCGGTCACCACCGACGCCGACCCGTCCCGCAAGGCCTTGAAGAGATCGGCGTCCGGCACCAGACAGAGCCGTTGGTCCCACGGTTTGTACCGCGGCGTGAAGTGCGGGTCGACCGGGATCGACGGCGGCAGTTGCCGGGCCACGCCGGTGTTCAGCAGCCACGCCGCATGCGCCGGCCACTTCCGGAAGGCGTTGTAGAACAAGGTGCTCATCGCAACGTTCTTGCCGCGGATCACCCGATGGGCGAGGTTCTCCGGCAGTACGGCGCGGATCCGGTCGGACAGTCCGTCGACGGCGGGCCGGGACGCGACGTAGCTCGGCGAGCGCTGCAGCATCGTCACGTGCTTCGCCGAACCGGCCATTGCGGGCACCAGCGTGACCGCGGTCGCACCGCTGCCGACCACGACCACCCGCTGACCGGAGTAGTCCAGGTCCGCCGGCCAGTGCTGCGGATGCACGACCCGCCCCTGGAACGAGTCCTGCCCTTCGAAGTCGACCACGTAGCCGGCGTCGTAGTCGTAGTACCCGCTGCACACGTAGAGGAACGAGCAGGTGTACGCCGTGTCGCCGGTGTGCACGGTCCACACGGCGTCCGCCGACGACCACGTCGCGCGGACGACGCGGGCGCCGTACCGGATGTGCTTGTCGATCCCGTACGCCGCCGCGGTCTCCTGCAGGTACGACAGGATCGACGGCCCGTCGGCGATCGCCTTCGCCGCTGTCCACGGGCGGAACGGGAACCCGAGCGTGAACATGTCCGAGTCCGACCGCACCCCCGGGTACCGGAACAGGTCCCAGGTGCCGCCGAGCGCCGCGCGCGCCTCGAGGACGGCGTACGTGCGGTCCGGGCAGCGGGTCTGGATCCGGTACGCCGCTCCGATCCCGGACAGCCCCGCGCCGACGATCAGAACGTCGAAATGCTCCATGTACCCCACGGTAATAAATGTTCTTCCCGGGTGTTGTCGATTCCGTGTCGCGGCGTTCGTCAGCAAGATGTCCAGTAAGACGTTTCAGACGAGGGAGTCCGAGATGGCGCAATACATGTTCCTGCTGTTCGACAGCGAGGACTGGTACGACAACCTGAGCCGCACCGAGTGGGATCAGGCGATGAAGCTGCACGGCGAGTTCGCGGCGGCGGTCGAGAAGGCCGGGGCGCGGATCCTTGGTGGAGAGGCGCTGGAGCGGTCGAGCACCGCGAGTACGGTCAAGCAGCGCGAGGGAGCGGAGCCGTTGGTCACCGACGGGCCGTTCATCGAGACCAAGGAGGCGCTCGGCGGCTTCTACGTGATCGAGGCGCGGGATCTCGACCAGGCGCTTGAGCTGGCGAAGCTCTGCCCGTCCGGCAACGTCGAGGTACGCCCGGTGATGGCCACCTCCGCCGACGCCGCCCCGCCCGCCTGACCATGCCGACCCGACCCGCCACGCCGGGACCGGACAAGCCGGCCCCGGCCGTGCGCGGAGGGGGAGCGGGATGAGCGAAGCGGTGGAGGTGACGCGGGTTCTCGAGCGGGCGCATCGGGAGTGCTGGCCGACCGTGCTCGCGTCGGTGGTGCGGTTGACGCGGGACCTCGACCTGGCCGAGGACTGTACGCAGGACGCGTTCGTGCAGGCGTTGCGGACCTGGCCGGAGGGCATCCCGGCGAACCCGGGCGGCTGGCTGAGTACCGTCGCCCGGCGGCTCGCGCTGGATCGGCTGCGCCGTGAGACGACCCTGCGCCGGAAGCTCCCGCTGTTGGTGGAGGAGCCGGGTGAGCCAGGTGATACAGAGCAGCCGACGGATCCGTTGCGGCTGGTGTTCACCTGCTGCCACCCGGCGCTGGCGCGCGAGTCGCAGGTGGCTTTGACGTTGCGGCTGATCTGCGGGCTCACCACCCGCGAGGTCGCGGCCGTACTCCTGATCGGCGAGGCGACAGCGGCCGCGCGGATCACCCGCGCCAAGAAGAAGATCGCCGCAGCAGGCATCCCGTACCGGATTCCCTCGGACCGCGAGCTGCCGGCGCGGCTGGACGTCGTACTGACCGTCGTGCACCTGGTGTACACGGCCGGCCATGTGGCGGCCGGGTCGGAGCTGACGCGGACCGACCTGACCGGGCGGGCCGTCGAGTTGGCGCGTCTGCTGGTGCGGCTGATGCCGGACGAGCCGGAACCGCAGGCGTTGCTCGGCCTGCTGCTGATGACCGAGGCCCGCGGAGACGCGCGGGTCAGCGCGGACGGCGAACTGGTGCTGCTGGCGGACCAGGACCGTTCGCGGTGGGACCCGAAGCTGCTCGGCGAGGGCGTGTCGCGGGCGACGGGCGCGCTGCGCCGCGGCCAGGGCCGGTTCGCGCTCCAGGCGGCCGTCGCGGGGTTGCACATGACCGCGCCGAGCTGGGCGGAGACCGACTGGCGGCAGGTCGTGCGGATGTACGACGCGATGCTGGTCAGCTGGCCGACGCCGATCGTGGCGCTCAACCGGGCGGCGGCGCACAGCCTGGTCCCCGGCGCGGATCTGACCGCCGTACTGGCCGAGCTGGACGCGCTGTCCGACGAGCCGGCGCTGGCGACGTACGCCTATCTGCCGGCGACGCGAGCGGACGTCCTCACCCGGCTGGGTCGCACTGCCGAGGCCGCGGATGCGTACCAGCAGGCGATCCGGCTGACCGCCAACGAGAAGGAACGCAGGTTCCTCACCAAGCGGTTGAACGCCCTCTAGCCGCGCGGCGCCCAGAGCTGATCGGCGTCGCCGGCCTCCAGGCGGCCCTTGTAGACGTCGATCTTGTGGTCGATCAGCTCCAGGCTCTCCTGGAGTTCGGCGAGCTGGGTGAGGATCTCGCCGCGGTGCGTCTCGAGCAGCTCCAGCCGGTCCTTCTCGTT
Organism: Kribbella sp. WER1; assembly: GCF_054189145.1. Taxonomy (NCBI): domain Bacteria; kingdom Bacillati; phylum Actinomycetota; class Actinomycetes; order Propionibacteriales; family Kribbellaceae; genus Kribbella; species Kribbella sp. WER1. The sequence goes on from NZ_CM135186.1 coordinate 7,248,898, forward strand.
GCCGCGGCCGGCCAGCACGAGTTCGGCGTACTTGCGGATCGTCCGGATCGGCATCCCGGTGGCGCGGAACTTGGTGCAGATCTTGATCCAGTCCAGGTCGAGCTGCCGGTACCGCCGGCGCCCGCCGGCAGTCCGGTCGACCGTGGTGACCACCAGACCGGCGCGTTCGTAGTACCGCAGCGTGTGGACACTGACGCCGGTGCGTTCGGCGGCTTCGGCGATGCTGATCCCGCGTTCATTGACTTCGAGCACGCTCTAAATCCTAACGTCGTCGGTATGACGGTTCCAACGCTCGAGGCGGTCACCCATCGGTACGTCGTGCTCGCGGTCTGCTGTGCCAGCCTGCTCATCTCGGTGATGGACATCTCGATCGTCAACATGGCGCTGCCCACGATCCGGGACGACCTGCACGCCTCGACGGCCGGTCTGCAGTGGACCGTCGACGCCTACACGCTGGTGCTGGCGAGCTTCCTGATGCTCGCCGGCTCCACCGCGGACCGGTACGGCCGGAAGCGGATGTTCCGGCTCGGCCTGACCATCTTCGGCGTCGGCTCGCTGCTCTGCAGCGTCGCGCCGACCATCGGCCTGCTGATCGCCGCCCGCGCCGTGCAGGCCGTCGGCGGGACGATGCTGAACCCGGTCGCGATGGCGATCGTGGTCACGGTGTTCCCGGACCGCACCGAACGGGCCCGCGCGATCGGCATCTTCGGCGCCACCGCAGGGCTGTCGCTGGTGCTCGGCCCGATCCTCGGCGGCGCGCTCGTCGACGGGCTCGGCTGGCGTTCGATCTTCTGGGTGAACCTGCCGATCGTCGCGCTCGTCGTACTGCTCACCGGCCGGTACGTCCCCGAGTCGCGCGCCGCGCACGGCCGGCGCTTCGACCCGGTCGGCCAGCTGCTCGTCGTGCTGCTGCTCGGCGGTGTGGTGACCGCGATCATCGAGTCCGAGAAGCACGGCTGGACCGCGCCGCCGATCCTCGCGCTGCTGCTGGTCGCGGGCGTCGCGGCGGTCCTGCTGATTTGGTACGAACGCCGCCGGGAGGAGCCGATGCTCGAGCTCCGGCTGTTCCGCAGCGTCCCGTTCAGCTCGGCGGTGGTCGTCGCGCTGTTCGCGTACAGCGGGTTCGGCGTGTTCCTGTTCGTCACCACGCTCTACCTGCAGAGCGTCCGACACCTGTCCGCCCTGCACGCGGGCCTCAGTCTGCTCCCGGTCGGACTGCTGATCTGCGTCCTCTCACCGCTCACCGGCCGGGTGGTCGGCGCCCGCGGCCCGCGGCTGCCGCTCGTCGTCGCCGGTACGGCGCTCGCGCTCGGCGCCGCCGCATCGTTGACAATCGGATTGTCGACACCGCTGCCCGTCGTACTCGCGATCTTCCTGCTGTTCGGCGTGTTCCTCGGCACGGTGAACCCGCCGATCGCGAACTCCGCGGTGTCCGGGATGCCGGTGTCGATGGCCGGCCTCGCGGGGTCGCTCGCCTCGGTCGGCCGGCAGACCGGTACGTCGCTCGGCGTCGCGGTGGCGGGCTCGATCGTCGGCGCGACCGCGACCACCGACCCGCAACGGTTCGTCCGGGCGGCGCACACCGTCTGGTGGCCGATGGTCGCGGTCGGCCTCGTCGTCGTGGCCCTGGCCCTGATCAGCACCAGCCGCCGCGCCCGCCTCACCGTGCAGGAGCTCTAAGGGCGTGGGGTCGGGAGTCACGCCCTGGCCGGCAGTCCGAAGTGCGTCACCAGCGACGGCGTGCTGAAGACGTGGACGTGGGTGAGGCCGCCCGGCGTCGGTGTCAGTACGGCGATGCCGTACGGCTCGCCCTTGTAGTACGAACCGACCGCGGGCTGGCCGTTCGCGATCAGCGGGATCATCCGCCAGTCGCCCGGTTCGCCCGCCGCCGCGACCATCACCTTCATGCAGGTGACGAGTCCGCTGAACCAGCTCGTCGTACCGACCATCTCGAGGGCGGCGTCGGCGCGGAGGGCGCGTTCGAGTGCGGCGGTGTCGGCGTTCTCGAAGCCCGCGACGTAGTCGTCGAGCAGCGCCCGCGCGGCCGGGTCGGTCGGTTCGTACACCTCGCCCTGGGTCGGGGAGGTCTCGTCGATCCGGGCCCGGGCGCGTTGCAGCGTGCTCTTCACCGCCGCGACCGAGGTGTCGAGCATCGTCGCGACCTCGGCGGCCGGGAACGCGAGTACTTCGCGCAGGATCAGCACCGCGCGCTGCTTCGGCGGCAGGTACTGCAGCGCGGCGATCAGCGCCAGCCGCAGGCTCTCCCGGAGCGTGACGATCGCGGCCGGGTCGCCGTCCGTCGACGGCGCCACCAGCGACTCGGCGATCGGCTCGATCCAGCCGATCCCGTCCGGCGCCGGCGCCGCGACCGCGTCGAGATCGGTGCTCGGGGCAACGATCCCGGACGGCAGCGCCCGGCGGCCGCGCTGCTCGAGCGCGGTCAGGCAGACGTTGGTGGCGATCCGGTACAGCCAGACCCGCACCGACGAGCGGCCCTCGAAGTCCGCCCACGCCCGCCACGCCCGCAGGTACGTCTCCTGAACGGCGTCCTCGGCCTCGTGCACCGACGCGAGCATCCGGTAGCAGTGCGCCAGCAGCTCCTTGCGATACGGCTCGAGGTCGCCGAACTCCTCCATCACCACTCCCTGCAGAACGGTCCCTGAATCCATCACAGCCCCAGCACCTTCCGTCCCCACTGTCCCATTCGCCCGATCGCGTCGTCCGCCTCCGGCGCCCGACCCGCCGCCATCTGGAACGTGTGCTGCATCTCCGGAAACACCTCCAGCTGTACGTCGACCCCCGCCCGCTCCGCCGCCTCCGTGAGTTGCCGCGCGTCGTCCAGCAGTACCTCGTCCCCGCCGGCCTGGATGTAGATCGGCCCGAGACCGGTCAGGTCGCCGTACGTGGGGTTCACCGAAGGGTCCCGCGGCGAGCCGTCCGGGCCGAGGAAGACCCAGGCCAGCCCGCGGACCAGGTCCCGGTGGAAGAACGCGTCCCGCCCGCGGTTGCTCTCGTACGTCGCCCCGCTCGCCTCGAAGTCGATCCACGGCGAGAACGGCATCGCCCCGGCCGGCAGCGGCAGCCCCTCCGCGCGAGCCCGGAGCTGCGTGGTGATCGCCATCCCGCCACCGGCCGAGTCGCCGGTGAACACGATGTGCTCGGCGGCGATGCCCTGGTCGAGCAGCCAGCGGTACGTGTCGACCGCCTCGTCGAGCTGGACCGGGTGGATGCGCTCCGGGGCGAGCGAGTAGTCGAAGACGAGCGCCCGGGCGCCGACCGCCCGGGCGAGATGCGCGAAGAGTTTGCGGTGCGAGTACCGGGAGCCGCCGACGTACCCGCCGCCGTGGAAGCAGAGCAGGACCCGGTCGGTGGCGGCCCCGTGCGGGACGATCCACAGCGCGGGGCGGCCCGGTACCGCCAGATAGTCGACGTGCTCCGGCTCGGTGGTCAGCTCGGCCCAGCGGTGGTCGGCGAGTTCGCGTTCCACCTGCCCGCCCGCGGCGGCCCGCTCCCAGTGCCGGCGGACCGCCTCGGATTCCTTGCTTGCCATGATCTGTTCCTTTCGCTCTACCGGTATTGACCGGCAGGGATGCCGAAAGGAATCGGCAGGCCGAGGGCGTGTCTGGCAATTCCGCGCCTACTGCGGGGCACCCGGCACGGCATCTCGCCGCGCGGGTGCAAAGGCCACGATGCTCCGCATCGAGACCTTCGCCCCCGCGCGCCGAGCTACCGCACCGGGCACCTCCTCGCTACGGTGCGGAATTGCCAGACACGCCCTACAGTGAAATATGAGTACGCCGAGCGCGGGGCCGCCGCTGTCGGCCTCGGAGGAGCGCACGTGGGCGCTGGTCGCGCACGTGGGAGTGTTCGTCGCGGCCTGGATCGCGATGGGGTTCCTGTGCCCGCTGATCGTCTGGCTGGCCTTCCGGCACCGGTCGGAGTTCGTCCGGCGGCACGCGGTGGAGTCGCTGAACTTCCAGATCTCGCTGCTGATCTACACCGCGGTCGCGGCCGTACTGATCCTGGTCACGTTCGGGCTCGGCGTGCTGGTCGTCGTACCGCTGGTCGTGATCGGCGCGGTGGCGGCGGTGGTGCTGATCATCCTGGCCACGGTCGCGGCCTCGGGCGGGAAGGAGTACCGGTATCCGCTGACGATCCGGCTGGTCCATTAGGGTCGGGCCGGTGGAGCTGATCGGGCAGGGGATGGAAGGCGCGGTCTACGACCTGGGCGACGGGACCGTGCGGAAGGTGTGGTTCGGGCGGCGGCCGGCGGATGTGCTGCCGTTGAAGGCGTTCCTGGACGAGCTGCCGGAGCTGCCGTTCCGGACGCCGCGGATCCGCGAGGTCGGGGTGGGGGAGGACGGGTTCGCGGTCAGCGTCGAGGACAAGCTGACCGGGGTGCCGCTGTCCGAGGCGCGGCTGACGGAGTCTGTCGCGCTGGATGCGTTCGTGTCGGTGGTCGAGGCGTTGCGGTCGGTACGGCCGGGTCCGGCGGCCGAGGCGTTGCCGGTGGTGGGGGAGCCGTTCTGGGTCGGGTCGTTCGGGGCGAGTTTGGCGGCCTTGGTTGGGCGGCGGGCGAATGCACATCTGGAGCGGGATGTCCCCGATTTCCCTGACCTCTTGCAGGCAGTGGTGGACGGGCTAGGGCGCGTGCAGGGTGAGCTGTGTGTGGTGCATGGGGATGTCTGTCCGCCGAATGTGTTGATGGACAGCGAGCGGGTGGCGGCGGTCCTGGACTGGGGTTTCCTGTCGACGGCGGGGGACAGCACGTTCGAGGCGTCGCTCGCAGCGGGGTTCTTCGACATGTACTCGCCCGACGCGCGGCGGCTGGACGACCTGCTCACCGAGCGGTTCGCCGCGCTCGGGCACGACCGGGAGCGGATGCGGCTCTACCGGCAGGCGTACGCGATCGTCACCGCGACGATCTACGACGAGACCGCGAGCGACGGGCACTACCGGTGGTGCGTCGACCAGCTCACGAGGTGATCGGCGCGCCGTTGCTCAGGTTGTGCAGGCGGTCGGGGTCGGCCAGCAGCATCGGGAGGCGGCGCGCGTTCAGCGGCGACACCAGCCCGGCCAGCTCCTCCGGCGCGCGCCACGAGATGTCCTTGATCTCGAACCCGTCCGGCCGCAGGCTGTCGATCAGCGACGGGTCGTGGACGCCGCCGTCGTACAGGATCTCGACCGCGTCGCCCCAGCCCTCCCAGCGCGGCAGCCAGTCGATGGCCAGTACGCCGAGCAGCGGCAGCGCCGTACCGAGCTCCTCCTCCATCTCCCGGGACGCACCCGTCGCCGGGTCCTCGTCGGGCTCGACCACACCGCCCGGCAGCTCCAGGTCGTTCTTGTAGCTGACCTTGCAGAGCAGCACCCGGCCGGACGTGTCCCGTACGACGACGTGCGCGATCACGCGCTTCTTCGGCAGCGCCGAGTCCATCAACGCCGTCCAGCCGGTCACCGTGTCCGGGCGCGGATCGTCGACGCGCCGGCCGTAGATCGCGACGTCCCGGCGCTCACCCTCGACCAGCGCGGCGCCACGGAGTACGCCCTCGCGGCGGAAGCCGGAGCGGATCGCGACCCGCGCGGACGACCGCAGTTGTACGTCGACCTCGACCTGCAGGCGCTCGAACCCGAGCTCGCCGAACGCGTACTCCGCCACCAACGGCAGCGCCTGCTCCGCCACCCCGGGCCCGCCGTCGAGCGACCAGACAACCAGCGCGACCCCCGGCGTGGTCGGCCGCAACTCCACGGTCCCGAGCACGTCGGCCGCACCGTCGGGCGTCTCGCTCGGGGCTCGGCGCGTGACGGCGAAGCTCGTCACCCGGCCGTTCGGCTGCGAAGGCCGCAGCGTCAGTTCACCATCCGACAGGGGGTCCAGGGCGGTCACCCCTGCACGCTACCCGGTGAAGCGCAGGTACACCGTGGCCAGGGGTGGTACCGACAGCTCCGCGCTGGTGGACATCCCGTGCCACTCCGGGCCGTCCGCCTGGACCGCGCCGAGGTTGCCGACCCCGGAGCCGCCGTACGAGTTCGCGTCGGTGTTCACGATCTCGTCCCAGGTCCCGGCGTACGGCAGGCCGAGACGGTAACCGTGGTGCGGGATCGCCGAGAAGTTCGTGATGCAGGCGATCGTCGGCTCGCCCTGGTCGCCGTACCGGACGAACGAGAACACGTTGTTACCGGCGTCGTTCGCGTCGATCCAGCTGAACTTCTCCGCGTCGTGGTCCGTCTTCCAGAACGCCGGGTTGTCCTTGTACGCGCCGTTGAGGTCGCGGACGAGATCCTGGAGGCCCTTGTGGTCACTGTGGTCCAGCAGCCACCAGTCGAGCTCGCCTTTCTCCGACCACTCCGACTCCTGGCCGAACTCGCAACCCATGAACAGCAGCTGCTTGCCCGGGTGCGCCCACATCATCGCCAGGTATGCGCGCAGGTTCGCCAGCTGCTGCCAGCGGTCGCCCGGCATCTTGCGCAGCAGCGAGCCCTTGCCGTGCACGACCTCGTCGTGCGACAGCGGCAGCACGAAGTTCTCCGAGTACGCGTACATCATCGAGAACGTCAGCTCGTGGTGGTGGTACTGCCGGTGCACCGGCGCGTGCTCCAGGTACCGGAGCGAGTCGTTCATCCAGCCCATGTTCCACTTGAAGCCGAACCCGAGCCCGCCCAGGTGCGTCGCGCGGGTGACGCCCGGCCAGGACGTCGACTCCTCGGCGACCGTGATCACGCCCGGGACCCGCTTGTACAGCGTCGCGTTCATCTCCTGCAGGAACGAGACGGCCTCCAGGTTCTCCCGGCCGCCGTACTGGTTCGGGACCCACTGGCCTTCCTGGCGGGAGTAGTCCAGGTACAGCATCGAGGCGACCGCGTCGACGCGCAGGCCGTCGATGTGGAACTCCTCGGCCCAGTAGATCGCGTTCGCCACCAGGAAGTTCCGCACCTGCGGGCGGCCGAAGTCGAACACCAGCGTGCCCCAGTCGGGCTGCTCGCCGCGGCGCGGATCCGGGTGCTCGTACAGCGGCGTTCCGTCGAACCGGGCCAGCGCCCAGGCGTCCTTCGGGAAGTGCGCCGGCACCCAGTCCACGAGTACGCCGATCCCGGCCTGGTGCAGCCGGTCGACCAGGAACCGGAAGTCGTCCGGGTCGCCGAACCGCGAGGTCGGCGCGAAGTACGACGTCACCTGGTAGCCCCAGGAACCGCCGAACGGGTGCTCCATCACCGGCATGAACTCGACATGGGTGAAGCCCATCTCGTTGACATAGGCAACGAGCTCGTCGGCGAGGTCGCGGTAGGTCTTGCCCTTCCGCCAGGAGCCGAGGTGCACCTCGTACACGCTCATCGGCTCGGCGTACGCCTGGGCCTGCGCGCGCCGCGCGATCCAGGCGTCGTCGTCCCACTGGTACGTCGACTCGTGCACGACCGACGCGTTCGCCGGGGGAGTCTCGGCCAGGTTCGCCATCGGGTCGGCCTTCTGCCGCCAGACGCCGTCGCGGCCGCAGATGTCGAACTTGTACCGGGTGCCCGGGCCGACGCCCGGGACGAACAGCTCCCACACCCCGGAGCCGCCCAGCGACCGCATCGGATGCGCGCGGCCGTCCCAGAAGTTGAAGTCGGCGGTCAGCCGGATGCCCTGCGCGTTCGGCGCCCAGACCGCGAACGACGTACCGGTCACCTGGCCCGCGGGACCGTCGTACCGGCGGACGTGCGCGCCGAGCACCGTCCACAGCTGCTCGTGCCGGCCCTCGCCGATCAGGTGCAGATCCACCTCGCCGAGCGACGGCAGGTATCGGTAGGGGTCGTCGATCTCGGACGCCGGACCGTCGGTGTACGTGACCTCGAGGCGGTAGTCCGGCACCTTGTCGGTGTCCAGTACGCCGACCCAGACACCGTCGTACTCGTGCCGCAGGTCCAGGCGCTGCCCGTCGTGCAGCACGGTCACGCTCTTCGCGAACGGCCGCAGTACCCGCACCGTGACGCCGTGCTCGCCCAGATGCGGGCCGAGCACCTGATGCGGGTCGTGGAACGTCCCGGCCACCAGCCGCTCCAGTGCCGGCCGGTCGACCGGCACCGCCGTCACCACAGGGGGATCGACAGCCACCACGGGCTCCTCGAAAGCTTCACGCTCGCCCATCGAAAACCTCCTGCTGCTACTGCTCGGCCAGCTGGGCTGCTGCGGACAGTGGAATCTGGAGCCAGGTAGGACGGTTGCGGGCCTCGTAGAGGACCTCGTAGATGACCTTGTCGGCCAGGAACGCGTTCAGCAGTACGTCGTGGTTCCGGGCGTCGGTGCCCGCGACCTCGGCGTACCCGTCGCAGAAGGCGCGCTGGTTCCGGGTCGCCCACTCGGCCGCGCGGTACGCGATCTGCTGGTCGCCCTGGTGGTCGGCGAGCAGCGAACGGGCCGCGTAGTCGAACGAGCGCAGCATCCCGGCCACGTCCTTCACCGGGGTGTCCAGCGCGCGCCGCTCGATCAGCGACTTGGCCGGCTCGCCCTCGAAGTCGATCAGCTTCCAGCCGTCGATCGTGCGCAGCACCTGACCCAGGTGGAAATCACCGTGGATCCGCTGCACGGTCACCGGCTGGTCGTACGCCGCGAGCGCGTCGAACCAGCGGCCGAGACCGTCGCGGTACGGCTGCAGCTCGGGGATCGCGGACACCGCGTGATCGAGCCGCCGCTGCATCGCCGAAGCATGCTCGACCAGCTTGGCCGCCTCCCACACGTCGGTGCCGAGCGCCTTCGCCAGCTCCGAGTGCACCTGCGCCGTACTCGCGCCCAGCCGGTGCGACTCGGCCGCGAAGTCGCCGCCGACCTCCTCGGCGTGCAGGTCCGCCTCGGCGTACAGGTCCCGCACCGACGAGGTCGCGAACGACCAGCCGTCGGTCGCGTTCCGCTGGAACGCCGTCAGCATCGCCAGCTCACCGGAGTCGGTGCCGCCGCCCGCGCGCGGCCACCTGCCGCGCGCCGACCCCAGCACCTCCGGGACCAGTTCGGACCCGGCCTCGGTGAGCGCCGACTCGATCTCGACACCCGGGTTGCTCCCGGGCTCGAGCCGGCGGAACACCTTCAGCAGCGCGACGTCGCCGTACACCAGCGACGTGTTGCTCTGCTCCACCGTCAGCACCAGCGACTGCGCGTCCTCCGGTACCTCGATGGTGCCCTCCGGCGCCTGGACGGAATGGAACTCCAGCCCGTCCAGCCGCCGGTCGTGCGTGATCCCGTCCAGCCAGTACGGCGTCGCTTCCTTGTCGTGCAGCGCGTCGTACACCCAGACCTCGGTGTCGTCGAGGTCCTGCTCGATCCACTCACCGACCAGCGCGTGGCCGAGGTTCTCGGCCGGTGCGCGGTGGTAGCTGAGCGGCAGCTGGTACACCCGGATCGGGGACTCGGCCCCGGGAGGGCCCGAACAGTAGACGAACCCGATCCGGACCGCCGGCCAGGCGCCCGCGTCCGACAGCCAGGCCGACGTGGCCAGCGCTTCGACGTGAACGTCGTGGCCCTTCTCCCCGAACCACCGCTGGCTCGCGCAGAAGGACTGGACCTGGTCCAGATGGGAAGTCACTTAAATGCTCTCCTCATGCTTTTCCGGCTGGTCTTCCGGCTTGGCCACCGGCAGCCGGAACCAGTAGAAGCCGTGGGCGCCGAGGGTCAGAAGGTAGGGCAATTCGCCGATCGTGGGGAAGTGCACGCCGCCGAGAAGTTCGATCGGCTCCACGCCCTGCCACTGCCGCAGGTCCAGCTCGATCGGCTGCGGGAACCGGGACAGGTTGTTGACGCACAGCACCACGTCGTCGCCGAACTCGCGGATGTACGACAGGACGCTCGGGTTCGAGCCGCCCAGGTCGGTGAACGTGCCCATCCCGAAGCAGGGGTGCTGCTTGCGGGTCTGGATCATCCGCCGGGTCCAGTGCAGCAGCGACGAGGCGTTCTCCATCTCGGCCTCGACGTTCACCGCCTGGAAGCCGTACACCGGGTCCATGATCACCGGCAGGTGCAGCTTGCCCGGCGTCGCGGTGGAGAACGAGGCGTTGCGGTCCGGGGACCACTGCATCGGGGTCCGGACCCCGTCCCGGTCGCCCAGCCAGATGTTGTCACCCATGCCGATCTCGTCCCCGTAGTACAGGATCGGGGAGCCCGGCAGGCTGAGCAGCAGCGCGGTGAACAACTCCATCTTGTTGACGTCGTTGTCCAGCAGCGGCGCCAGCCGGCGGCGGATGCCGATGTTCGCCTTCATCCGCGGGTCCTGGGCGTACTCGCCCCACATATAGTCGCGGTCCTCGTCGCTGACCATCTCGAGGGTGAGCTCGTCGTGGTTGCGCAGGAAGATGCCCCACTGGCAGGTGTCCGGGATCTCCGGGGTCTGCGCCAGGATCTCCGAGATCGGGAACCGCGACTCGCGTCGTACCCCCATGAAGATGCGCGGCATCACCGGGAAGTGGAACGCCATCTGGCACTCGTCGCCGCCGGAGTCCCGGTCGCCGAAGTACTCGACCACGTCGGCCGGCCACTGGTTCGCCTCGCAGAGCAGGACCCGGTCCTCGTAGTTCGCGTCCACCTCCTTGCGGACCCGCTTCAGGAACTCGTGGGTCCGCGGCAGGTTCTCGCAGTTCGTCCCGTCGGTCTCGAACAGGTACGGCACCGCGTCCAGGCGGAAACCGTCCACGCCGAGATCCAGCCAGAACTTCAGCGCCTCGATCATCGCGTCGCCGACGGCCGGGTTCTCGAAGTTCAGGTCCGGCTGGTTCGAGTAGAACCGGTGCCAGAAGTACTGGCCGCGGACCGGGTCCCAGGTCCAGTTGGAGGTCTCGGTGTCGACGAAGATGATCCGCGCGTCGGCGTACTTGTCGTCGGTGTCCGACCACACGTAGAAGTCGCCGTACGGGCCCTCCGGGTCCTCCCGGGACGCCTGGAACCAAGGGTGCTGGTCCGAGGTGTGGTTCATCACGAAGTCGACGATCACCCGGATCCCGCGGGCGTGTGCCTGGTTCAGGAACGCGGCGAAGTCGGGAACCGTGCCGATCTCCGGCATCACCTCGGTGTAGTGCGAGATGTCGTAGCCGCCGTCGCGCAACGGCGACGGGTAGAACGGGGGTAACCAGAGACAGTCGACGCCGAGCCACTCGAGATAGTCGAGCTTCTCGGTCAGGCCCTGCAGGTCGCCGATGCCGTCGGCGTTCGAGTCCTTGAAGGACCGCACGAGGACCTCGTAGAAGACGGCCCGCTTGAACCACAGCGGGTCACTCTTCGTCAGTCCGTGGTGCTGCTCCGGCAGCATGTCGGTCACGCTCACCTCCATCGGGTGTCTCCAAACCTAGTTCCCGTACCCCGATCGGGCGCACCTAAAAGGGGGAAGGGCATTGCGCTGAACCCGGACCGCTCCGGGGCTACCGCGGTGAAGTGGTGACGCCGGCGGTCGGACGGTCCCGCAAGGCGTTCCGCACAGTCTGGCGGCCCTTTGCCAGTACAAGCAAATAGGGCTCGCGATCGGTCCACACTGCGATTCGATGACGGGTTCGGCGACGGACCGGTTCAGCGATTGCGGTCGCGCTCTCCACGCTCCTTCGAGGCCTGCTGACCCGCACCGCTACGGCGTCCGCGACCACGCCGCCGAGAAGCCCCCCGAACATTCACCGACTGCAACGCCGGATAAGCCTCATCAGCATTGACCCCGCGCCCTTCATGCCCTTCGCCAGGCATCAGAATCGCATCCGGCTCCAGCGGCTCTTCCGTGCCGCCGGCAGGAGAGGCTTCGTCGGCCATGACTCAGCGCTCCTGACTGCGTTTCTTCCCATGGCGCCTGGTCGTAGGTTGTTTGCGCTGACCGGTACCGGAGGCGCCGCCGGTACCAGGCGGTGTGTTGCCGTCCTGAAGCAGGTCCATGGCCTTCTTCTGATCGGCGGGCTGACGGTCGGGCTCGCCCTTGCCGTTCAGGCCGGCCTGTCGCTCGATGCTGGCCCAGGTACCGGTCTTGATCTCCTTGTGCTTCGGGACCGACACCGTTCGCTTGCCGCGCTGCCAGATGACGTGGTCACCTTTGCCGCGCTTGTTACCCGCGACCGGGGCGTAGCCAGCCGCCCGGAGTGCGGCCTCAGCATCCAGGCGTTTCTTCGCCATCAGTCGTCCTCGATGGTGACGACCAACTGCTCGGGGATACCAACCACGTCGGCCAGCGCGATGATGGCTTCCTTCAGGTCCTCGATAGCTTCCTCGCGGGTCTCGCCCTCACCGTTGGCGAACGCGTCCGGGGTCAAGGCAGCAGCGGCGGTCCAGCCGCCGTCCTCGTGGTCTTCCTCGACGGTGAAAGGGACGTGAATCTCGCGTGACAAGGCCGCCTCCTGGGGGCTCCGTGGATCTCTCGCGATCGTAGGACCGCTCCGGGGTCAGAGCCGCGGTTCGGTCGCTGCCTGTGACCGGCAGCCTAGGGCGCGGCTCAGTCGCGGGGGTTGGGGGATTTTCGCGGGCGGCGTACGTACTTGGTGAAGCCGGCCCGCTCGGCGTCGGCCTCGGTGCGGAACCAGACCTCGGGTTTGGTGCGCCCGTAGTACGGCGAGTCCGGGGTGTGGAAGAGCATCGACTGCGCATTCCCCTTGATCGTGAACCCGTCCGGCGGCCCCTGATGCGGCACCGCATCCGCCGACCCCTCGCCGTACTTCCCCGCCGGCTCCTCGCTGGAGGCCCGCAGGTGGTCGAACAAGGTCGGCTCCCCACCCATCAACTCCGAGAACCTATTCACCTCGCCCCCCGGCTTCGCCGGGGTGTTGTTGGCGGGCTGGCCGGCTGCGGGCGTGGTCATCTCAGCCGAGCTGTTCCGCGGGAGGTTGTCCGTGTGCTCGACCGCCGCCTGGCTCGTCCGCGCCGTTGGTGCGGTGTTTGTACGAGCCGCAGGCCGGGGGCGTTCCGCTGGGTTTGCCTGCGTGGTGGGCGCGGGGTGCTCCGCGGGAGCGGTTGCTGCTGCTTCGGCCGAGCTGTTGGTGGTCGCGGGCTCGGCCGGCGTGTGGTTCGGCCGCGACGCGGGTACGGGGGTTGTTGTGGGGGTGGGGCGGCGGTCTAGGAGGAGCCAGGTGATGGTGGCGCCCAGGAGGAAGGCGAGGAGGGAGCCTAGCCAGGTGTCGCGGAGTAGCCAGGTCATTGGGGGCCTTTCGTCGGGCGGAGGCGGTGGAGCAGCCAGGCGGCTGCGCTGCCGAGGACGAAGGCGGCGAGGAGTACGACCCAGACCTGTGCGATCAGCCAACTCATGGAATCCCCTACGAAGGCTACGGACCACGGCGACCCTACTCCGTCAGCCCTCTCGGCCGCACTTCACCTGGAGACGAATGCACGGTTCAGCCCTGTCGGCCGCACTTCACCTGGAGAAGGACGCACGGTTCAGCCGGCCGGGTTGACGCGGATTTCGGCGCGGCGGTTGGCGATCCGGCCGGTGCCGGTGGTGTTGGAGGCGATCGGGAACGCCTCGCCGTACCCGTTCGCGGTGATCCGTCCCGCGGCGACGCCGAGGCGTACCAGCTCCGCCTTCACCGCGGCAGCGCGGCGTTCGGACAGCGGCAGGCTGGTCGACGGGGAGCCGAGGTTGTCGGTGTGCCCGGCGACCTCGACGCGGGCCGTCGTACAGGACTTCAGCAGTACGGCGGCCTCGACCACGGACGGCTTCGACGCGTCGTTCACGATCGACGTGCCGGAGAGGAAGTTGATCGGGTGCTGTCGGGTGAACGCGGCCAGCCGGGTCGGGAAGGTTCGGCACGGTTCGCTCTGCGTGGTGGGCTTCGGCAGCACCAGCTGGTCCGCGACGACCGCGCCCGGGACCGCCTTCGCCGCGGCCCGTCCGACGGTCGCCTTGGTCGCCTGGTCCGGTACCTGTCCGGACAACGTGACGGTCTCCCCGTCGTACCGCACCGACGCGTCGCCGGTCCCGATCGCGAGCGCCCGCAGCAACGCGGTCAACGCGCTCGCGTCGGCCAGCCCGTTCGCCGGGTCGATCGTGGTCCGGTCGTCGTACTCGCGGTCCGCCCCGAGCACCTGCCGCACCTCGGCGCCGAGCGCGTCCTTCACCGCCTGGCTGCGGACCGGCGCCTGCACCCGGATCGCCTGATCCGTCCGCCCGACCTCGAACTCCGGTACGTCGTCCTGCACCGGAGCACCGCTCGTCGTCGGCGAAGGCGTCGCCGGCGTGGGCGTCGCCGGTACGGCGCCCCCGTGGTCGATCCGCACCGCCCGTACCCCGTCGACGGCGGCGACGACCTCCCGGACCTGCCCCTCGTCGACGCCCGCGGGCACGGTGACGTGCGCGTCCCGGCCGTCGAAGTCGACGGAGCCGGTCTCGATCCCGCGAGCCTTCAACGCCGCCTGGGTGCGTTCGCGCAGGTCGTCCTCGGTGGTGCCGGCGCGGGCCGGAACCAGGATGGCGGTGAGCAGTACGGGCACCGCGATGGCCGCGAGCAGCCAGATGACGAGCGGCCGTCGGACAAGACCGGGCACTGTTCCTCCGTGGATGCGGTCAGAGTGGCCGTGCGCGAGGAGAGTACTCCGCCGCGCCCGTCCACCGCACACCGCAAGGCCATGCGGCGCCGGGTTTCTTGTCCTTTCTCGGACAGGACGCATATGCGCCAGCCCGCTGCACCACGAATCCCTTGACTTAGTTAGTGCCGTGAACCGTACTTAGCTCGGGCCGGTTTCGACTGGGGAGGGCTTGTTGTGCTGCCGATCGCTGCTGGGACGGAAGACAGACAGACCGATTCGTCGCTGATCGTCGGGGTGGCCGCGTCCACCGCCGAACGGGTGCATCTGGCGCGCCTGCTGGGCGGGGCCGACGCGCTGCTGCTGGTGTCGAACGCCGACCAGGCGCGCGCGTTCTTCGAACTGACCGGCGCCGCGCCGCGGATCGTGTCCGCGGCCGAACCTCCACAGATCAAGGCGGTTCCGGAGCCGATCCCCGAGCTGCAGCTGGACGTCGACCGCCGGGTGGTCCGCTGGAAGGACCGCGAACTGCCGCTCACCCGGCTGGAGCACGACTTCCTGCACTGCCTGGCGGCCGAACCCGGCCGGGTGTGGACGTACCAGCGCCTGCACCACGCGGTCTGGGGCAACGAGCACCTCGGCCACGGCTCGCACATCCACTCGGTCGTCAAACGCCTGCGCCAGAAGCTCGCGAACCTCGGCGCCGCGGTCACCATCCACGCGGTCCGCGGCGTCGGCTTCCACCTGCTGCCCGCGGCCTGATCCGCAGAGCCGCGCATTCAGTAAACTGCGGACGGGCCGTGACTGGCGCGGGAGGTGGGGTTCACCACCGGGGAGCGGTCCCGTCTCGATGACGTACGCCGTGCGCCTGGGCTTCTGGTATCGACCTGGAGGCCGGCATGGGACGACCCCGCGTGGTGGGAATCGTCAACGTCACGCGGGACTCGTTCTCCGACGGGGGACGCTATCTACGGCCGGACGCCGCGATCGAGCACGCCCGGCGACTGCACGCCGACGGCGCGGACGTGGTGGAGCTGGGCCCCGCGTCGAGCCATCCGGACGCGGAGCAGGTGCCGCCGGCCGAGGAGATCGCCCGCCTGACCCCGGTCGTCGACGGTCTGCGGAAGATTCCGTGGGGCGTCGACTCGTACCACCCGGAGACGCAGCGGTGGGCCGTCGCGCGCGGGGCGTCGTACCTGAACGACATCCAGGGATTCCCGCCGCCGTACGACGGACTTGTCGACAGCTCGTGCGTCCTGGTCGTGATGCACTCGGTGCAGCGGACCGGCCCGGCGACCCGGGTGGCGACCGACGCGGCGGAGATCTGGACCCGCGTCGAGGACTTCTTCGACGAGCGGATCGCCGCACTCCAGTCCGCGGGAATCTCCCGCGAACGCCTGGTGCTGGACCCGGGCCTCGGCTACTTCCTCGGCAGTACGCCGGAACCGTCCATCGCGATCCTCCGCGACCTCAGCCGCCTCAAGGAGCGGTACGGCGTACCCGTCCTCGTCTCGCCGTCGCGGAAGTCGTTCCTGCGCGAGATCACCGGGACCCGCACGGCCGGGATCGGCCCGGCGACCCTCGCCGCCGAACTGGCCGCGGCCGACCAGGGCGCCGACTACATCCGCACCCACGAGCCGCACGCGCTACGGGACGCCTTGCTGGTCCGGGGCGTTTTGCGGAACTTTTCCGGCACCTGCTGACGGAAAAGTTCCGCAAAACGAGGCTCGGCCCCGGACCCGCAACGGGTCCGGGGCCGAGTACTACCTGACTACTTGATCGACTCCAGTGCGAAGTCCTCGACGACAGGAGTCCCGTTGACCAGCTTGGTGGTGCGGGTCTGGGGCTTGTAGCCGTCCTTCGCGGCGATCAGGGTGAGCGGGTTGTTGCGACGGTCCAGCCAGTACGCGTACTGGCCGTTGTTGTCGGTGATGAACGTGTAGGACTGCGCCCACGAGTCCACCTCGACGATCGCGCCCGGGAGCGGAGCGGACGCGCCGGCCGAGCTGACGCCCGTGACCGTACCCATCAGCTTGCTCCAGGTGGTGGGCGGAGTGACGTTCATCGTCACGCCGACCGGTGCGACCGAGTAGGGGGTGTTCTCACCGATCGTCACGGCACCCGTGTAGGCGCCGGGCTGGTCGACGCTCGCGGAGAGCGTCACCTTGACGGTCGTCGACTGTCCCGGGGCCAGCGTGGCCGCGGTCTGGTCGAGGGACATCCAGCTCACGTCCCCGGACGACTCGGCACAGTCCTCGAGACCCGGCAGGGCCTCACTGTCCGCGGTCGCCGTGAAGCCGCCGGACGAGCCGCCGACCTTGTAGAAGCCGCACGCCGCGCCACCGCGGTACCGCGGCAGGTTGGAGTTCGGCAGTGCCGACCAGGCCTCGGCGGCCGGGTCGTAGGCGAAGCCGGCGTTGGTGACCGCACCGGCCTGGACGCCGCCGACGATCAGCAGCTTGCCACCGGCGACGGCGTACGACGCCGCCCAGTGGTCGGCCGGGGCGTCCGCGATCGCGGTCCAGGAGTCGGCTCCCGGATCGTAGACGTAGGCCGACTTGAGCGAGTTCGTGCCGTCGTTACCGCCGGCGCAGTACAGCTTGCCGTCGATGGCGCCGCAGGACGCGAACGCGACCGACTTCGGGTAGTTCGCCAGCGTCTGCCAGCTGTTCGCGTCGGCGTCGTACCGCACCACGGTGTTGCTCATCGGGGTGCAGTTCGCGGTGGTGCAGCCGCCGACGGCGTACAGCTTGCCGTCGAGCACGGCCTGGCCGGCGGCGGCCCGGGGAGCCGGGTTGGCCGCGACCGCGGTCCAGGCGTTGGACGCCGGGTCGTACGACCAGGTGTCCGCGGCCGGGCCGGAGGCGCCCCAGCCGGAGCTGGCGACGATCTTGCCGCCGACGACGCCGACGGTGATCGCGTTGCGGGCGCCCGGCAGCGGGGCGATCGCGGTCCAGGCGAGCGACGCCGGGTCGTACACGTAGCTGTTCGCCGTCGACGCACTACCGTTGCCACCGGCAATCGAATAGATCTTGCCGTCGAGGTTGACCACCCGGTTGTCCATCACCGTCGCCGGGTAGTCGGCGATGTCGGCCCACGGAGCCGCCATCGGCTTCGCGGCCGCCGTCGGCGTGCCGGTCTTGCCGGACAGCATCCGGGCGAACGACGTGTCCACCGCGAGCCGCTGCAGCGGGGCGCCGACCCCGTTCTCGACCTCGGCCTTGGTGGTCTTGGTGCCGTTCGCGTTCTCCAGGACGAATCCGCTGTTCTTCTCGCCGAACTTCACGTCCACCGGCGCGCCACCGGTGTTGGTGACCTTGAACGACTTGGTCACCTTGCCGGTCGGCAGCTTCAGGCTGCCGGTGATGCTGCCCGGCGTGACGGCCAGCCGGCCGGCCTTCAGCGTGTAGTCGGCGGTGGTGGCCCAGTCGGCCTCGACCCCGACGGTCGCGGACGAGCTGACGTAGTTGCCGGCCTTGGCGGTGAAGTTCTGGTTGCCGTCGGCCGCCGTGTACAGCCAGTAGAAGCCGTCGTTCAGGCCGGTGTCCTCGGGCGTCGCCTCGGTGGTCGCGCTCTCGGTGGTGCCGTCGTGGCTGACGACCGCGCCGTTCACGTAACCGTTGGTGTTGGCGTCCTTGACGTTGCCGACGACGATGCCGCCGCCGGTCGGCACACAGGTGACCTGGCTGCCGATCAGGACGTTGTCGATCTCCCACCACCAGGCGTACTTCGCCTCGTAGTAGTGGAACCGGACCTGCACGTTGGCCTGTCCGGCGGCCTGCGGGATCGCGATCTCCTTCTGGCCGGTCGCGTTCGCGGTCTGCGCCAGCACGGTGGTCCAGGTGGCGCCGCCGTCGATCGAGACGTCCACGTCGGCCTTGTCACCGAGCCGCTTGAAGTCCTGGTTGAACCGGATCACCGGAGCGGCGACCGAGGTCAGGTCCACGACCGGGCTGACCAGCGAGGTGTCCTGCTGCCCGCCGCTGCCGTACTTGTCGGAGTCGGCGATCGCGAAGTTGCCGCTGCCGCCGGTGGTGTTGCCCCGGCTGCCCGGGTTGTCGAACTTCCAGACCTGGCCGTTGCCCTTGCCGTCGACGACCGTCCAGCCGTTCGGCGCGGTGGTGCCGTCGAACGTCTCGTAGACGCCGTCCGAGCCCCACTTGTAACCGGGCGCCGTGGTGCACGAGGTGGAGTCGGCCGGGACGGCGATGTTCTGCGTCAGGTTGCCGCTGCCGACCGTGATCGGCTGGCTGACCGTCGCGTACCCGGGGTACTTCGTCTCGATCTTCAGCGAGTACGCCGCGCCCGACGGGACCTTCAGGCTGTACCGGCCGTTGCTCGGGGTGGTGTAGTCGAACACGCCGCCCGGACCCTCGACCGAGACCTTCGCGTACAGCGGCCACCCGTGGCCCGAACCGTCGGTGACGGTACCGCCGACGCTCACCTGCGGGGTGCTGTCGAGCGCGAAGTCCTTGGTGGTGGTCTGACCGGTCGTGATCGTCGCGGTCGCGGTGGCGGTCTTGTACCCGAAGGACGAGACCGTCAGGTTGTAGTCGCCGGCAGGCAGTACGGACGAGAACGTGCCGTTGCTGCCGGTGGTCAGCGTCTTGTCGGGCTGGCCGTCGGCCTTGATGGTCACGCTCGCACCGGCCAGCGCGGCACCACCGGTGGCGGCGGTGACGGTACCGGACAGCGTGCCGGTGTCGCCGATCGGCGCGGCGCTCACCAGCGCCAGCGCGTCCAGGCGGCCCTGGCCGAAGACGTTGTTGTTCGCGTCGGTGCCGCCGCACTGGCTGTCCGGCGTGTCGATCGCGGTCGAGTTCAGCAGCGCGCGGGTCGCGGCCACGTCACCCTTGAGGGCCGGCGACGCGGACCACAGCAACGCCACGGTGGCCGTCAGGTGTGGTGTCGCCATCGACGTACCGTTGAAGGCGCCGTACGTGTTGCCCGGCAGGCTGGAGCGGACGTTGACACCGGGGGCCGAGATGTTCGGCTTGATGGTGCCGTTCTGACCCGCACCGCGGCCGGAGAACGACGCGATGTTGTTGTTGATGTCGTAGGCGCCCGCCGAGTAGTTGCTTGTCAGGCTTCCTGGCGAACCGCTGCTCTGACAGGCCGATCCGCTGTTGCCGTTGGCGAACGCACCGAAGATCCCGGACGCGGTCCAGGCCAGCGTGATGTCCTCCATGAACGGGTCGTTCGACGGCAGCGTGGAGCCCCAGGAGTTGTTGATGACGTTCGGGCGCTTGCTGGCGTCCGGGTTCTGGCCCTGCAGGTCGGTCGGCTCCAG
Source organism: Kribbella sp. WER1 (assembly GCF_054189145.1). Lineage (NCBI taxonomy): Bacteria > Bacillati > Actinomycetota > Actinomycetes > Propionibacteriales > Kribbellaceae > Kribbella > Kribbella sp. WER1. Next base: position 7,268,628 of record NZ_CM135186.1, read on the forward strand.
CATCCACTGGCCGGACGAGATCAGCGCGGCGTCGCTCGGGCAGCAGCCGTTCGCGGCGATCCACTTCACGCCCGGGGCGACCCCGATCTGGTTGCCCGCGCCGTCGTCGCCGACCATCGTGCCCATCGTGTGGGTGCCGTGGCCGTTGCCGTCGGACGGTGCGTTCGGCGAGGTGCCGGCCGCGTCGAACCAGTTGTAGTTGTGGTTGAAGGTGCCGTCACCGTTGTTGCCGCGGTACTGCTTCACCAGCGCCGGGTGGTCGTACTGCACCCCGGTGTCGATGCTGGCGACGACGATGCCCTCACCCTTGTCGCCGTACTGCGACCAGACCTGGTTCGCCTTGATGTTCGCGACGCCCCACTCGACCGACTGGACCGCCTTCTCCTGCGTGCCCGGCGTGACCTTCGGTACCTCGATCTGGACCGGCGCGTACAGGCCCTCGACCTCGGAGTGGGTGGCCAGGTCCTGGGCGAGCGCGAGCGAACCGTTCTCGATCCGGATCGCGTTCGTGCCCCAGAACGCCTGGTACTTCACGTGTTGCGCGTCCAGGTCGGCGCGGACCTTCGCCTGGCTGTCCGCGGCGGCCTTCTTCAGCGCGGCGGCGACCGCCGTACCGCGCTCGTTCCAGTTGCTGATCTTGCTGGCGGCGGTCAGGTCGGCCTTGGCGGCGAACCGGACCCAGTAGTCGGACGCGGCCTTGGCGTCCTTGCCTTCCAGCTTCGCTTGGAGTTCCGGCTTGATCTTGGCGGCGGGCGATGGCGTGGCTTCCGGTTTGGTCGGCGGTGACGCTTGGGCCTGGCCGGCGGCGGCCATCCCGGTCGCGACGACGGCCAGCGCCGCCAGGGTGCTCACCAGTGATCTGGCAAGCCCCTTTCGTTGATGTGACATCTCTGCAGCCCCTCACTTGTACGACCCCGAGTCGACTCCCCCGAGTCATCTGCTGCAGGAGCGCGGCATGTGACACCGCGAGCCTGACGTGGACCTTATGTGTCAGAACAACGTGGTAACAAGCACACCTTGTGAGCAACTTGTGACTAGGTGTGGTGCCGATCTGGGCAACGTGGGCAATCGTTGGCAGTCCGTTGACGATCCCGGGCAGGAGTTGGCATCGTGACCAGATGGTCACCGCCCGTGAACCCGCCCCAACGGACGCCGATCTGCCAGAGACCTTCCCGCTGCTGATCGCGGTCGCCGCCTCGCCGGACCAACGCGTCCGGCTGGCCGAGCTCGTCGACGACGTCGCACCGCTGCTGCTGGTCTCCAGCCTCGACGAACTCCGCCGACTGCTGGTCCCCGCCCAGCCACCGCCACCTGCTGTGCCGTCGGCTGCCGCCGGTACGGCCGAACCGGGGGAGGACGACCAGCTCACCGTCGACCCGACGCGCTCGGTCGCCCGCTGGGGCGGCCGCGAGATCCAGCTGACCGACCTCGAACAGGAACTGCTCGGCCGGCTGATGTCGACACCGCTGCGCGTCTGGTCGTACGACGCCCTGCACCAAAGCGTCTGGCCCGGCCGGAACGTCCGCGGCACCGCCGACGTGCACTCGGTGGTGAAACGCCTGCGCCGCAAACTCGACGACCTCGGCACCACGGTGACCATCGACGCGGTCCGCGGGATCGGGTTCCGGCTCACCGATCACCAACGCCCGCTGATCAGCGATCTCCGCGCGGGGTAACGTCGCCTGACGTGACCTTCTCCGCGCTGAGCCACCTGGAATGCCCGCGCTGCGGGGCGACCCATGACGCCGACCAGATCATCGGGCTCTGCCCGTGCGGATCGCCGCTGCTCGCGCGGTACGGCGTACCGTCGCTGACCAAGGCGGACCTGGCCGGGCGGGCGCCGGACCTGTGGCGGTACCACGAGCTGCTGCCGGTGCGGTCGGCGGACAACGTCGTGACGCTGGGGGAGGGGATGACCCCGCTGCTGCCGTTACCGCGGTACGGCGCGGCGCTCGGCGTCGAGCGGCTGCTGATGAAGGACGAAGGACTGATCCCGACCGGTACGTTCAAGGCCCGGGGCGCCGCGGTCGGGGTGTCGCGGGCGTACGAGGTCGGCGTCCGGAGGATCGCGATGCCGACCAACGGGAACGCCGGGTCGGCGTGGGCCGCGTACGCCGCGCGCGCCGGGATGGAGGCGCTGATCGCGATGCCGATCGCGGCGCCGGAGATCTGCCGGCGTGAGGTGACGGTCGTGGGCGCGCGGCTGCAGCTGATCGACGGCCTGATCGGCGACGCGGCGGCGTACGTCCGCTCGTTGATCCGGGAACAGCCCGGGTACTTCGACGCGTCGACGCTGAAGGAGCCGTACCGGATCGAGGGCAAGAAGACGATGGGCCTGGAGATCGCCGAGCAGCTGAACTGGCAGCTGCCCGACGTGATCGTCTACCCGACCGGTGGCGGCGTCGGCATCATCGGCATCTGGAAGGCGCTGAACGAACTCCGCGACCTCGGCTGGATCGACGGCCCGCTGCCGCGCCTGGTCGCCGTCCAGTCCACCGGCTGCGCGCCGATCGTCCGCGCCTGGGAGAAAGGCCTCCCCGAGAGCGAACCGTGGCCCGACGCCCAAACCGTTGCCTTCGGCATCACCGTCCCCAAGGCGCTCGGCGATTTCCTCGTCCTGCAGGCGATCGCCGAGACCGGCGGCTGCGCCGTCGCGGTCGACGACGAGGACATCCTGGCCGAACAGCACCGGGCCGCCCGCCTCGAAGGCGCGTTCATCTGCCCGGAAGGCGCCGCCAACTTCGCCGCAATCCGAACCCTCCGCGAGTCCGGCTGGCTCCACGCCGACGACCAGGTGGTAGCCCTCAACACAGGCGCTGGCCTGAAGTATCCGGAGACCGTTCCGCTCTAGTGCTTCGGGGTGCCTTTCCGGAACTTTTTCTGCACCAGGCGACCTTTTTGTTCCGGAAAGGCCGGCAGAGGCTCCTGTGCTGGGCGGCTGTCGCGGCGTTCGTCCTGGTCAGGTGGTTGCCCGGCGTGGCCGCGCTCGTGACGGCGTCGAGACCGGACTCGGCGTACACGGACAACCCGACGGCGTACCTCGTGATCGCCGTCCGCGACGATCCTCAGTCCAACGGAGCCGCCGCGCTCGGGCTCAGCGTCGCTGCCGTTGTCTTCCTGGGCGGCTGTGACTAGGCCTGGCCGCGGCGGACCGCGAGGATGTGGGCCGGCTCGCCGTTCGGGTCGAGTTTGACGTAGTTCTGCTGGCCCCAGCGCCAGGTCGCGCCGCTGATCTCGTCGTACACCGTGAAGGTGTCCTCGGGGCGCATGCCGAGAGCGGCCATGTCGAGGTGGACCATCGACTCGCGGACCGCGTGCGGGTCGGTGTTCACCACGACGATCACCGTGTCGCTATGGCCGTCCGGCGCGGTCGAGCGCTTCGAGTAGCACATGATGCCCTCGTCGTCGACCGTGTGCAGCGTCAGGTTGCGCAGCTGCTGCAGCGCGGGATGCCGGCGCCGGATGTTGTTCAGCAACGTCAGGTACGGCGCCAGCGTGCGGCCTTCACGGTCAGCCGCCTCCCAGTCCCGCGGGCGGAGCTGGAACTTCTCGGTGTCCAGGTACTCCTCCGACCCGGGCCGCAGCGCGACGTGCTCGAACAGTTCGAACCCGGCGTACACACCCCAGGCCGGCGACGACGTGGACGCGATCGCGGCGCGGATCTTGAACGCGCCGGGTCCGCCGTACTGCAGGTACGCGGTGAGGATGTCCGGCGTGTTCACGAAGAAGTTCGGCCGCAGGAAATGGCCGGTCTCCTGGGTGAGCTCGGTCAGGTACTCCTCGAGCTCCCACTTCTCGTTGCGCCAGGTGAAGTACGTGTACGACTGGTGGAACCCGACCTTCGCGAGCTCCTGCATCATCGGCCGCCGGGTGAACGCCTCGGACAGGAACACCACGTCCGGGTCGGTCTTGCGGATCTCGCCGAGCAGGTACTCCCAGAAGTTCACCGGCTTGGTGTGTGGGTTGTCGACGCGGAACACCGTGACGCCCTTGGAGATCCACAGCTTCACGATCCGCAGGACCTCGGCGTAGATGCCTTCCGGGTCGTTGTCGAAGTTGATCGGGTAGATGTCCTGGTACTTCTTCGGCGGGTTCTCGGCGTACGCGATCGAGCCGTCGGCGCGGACCGAGAACCACTTCGGGTGCTCCTTGACCCACGGGTGGTCCGGTGAGGCCTGCAGCGCCAGGTCGATCGCGACCTCGAGGCCGACCTCGCGGGCCCGGCCGACGAAGTACTCGAAGTCCTCGAAGGTGCCGAGCTCGGGGTGGATCGCGTCGTGGCCGCCGTCCTCGGAGCCGATCGCCCACGGCGAGCCCGGGTCGCCCGGCTTCGGGTCGAGGGTGTTGTTCGGGCCCTTGCGGAAGGAGTGCCCGACCGGGTGGATCGGCGGCACGTAGAGGATGTCGAAGCCCATCTTCGCGACCGCCTCGAGCCGCCGCGCCGCGGTCCGGAAGGTCCCGGACTTCCACGTCTCGGTCTCTTCGTCGTACTCCGCACCCTCCGAGCGCGGGAAGAACTCGTACCAGCTGCCGTACAGCGCGCGGGTCCGGTCGACCCACACCGGGAACGTCTCCGACGACGTGATCAGCTCGCGCACCGGGTACCGCCCGAGGGCTGCCCGGACCTGCGGCGAGGTCCCCGCGGCCAGCCGCGCCTCCGGCGGCAGCGCGCCGTTGGCCAGTGCGTGCGCGGCGTCGCTCAGCGTGGACCGGTCCGCCCGGACCGCGGGCGGTACGCCGGCCGCGGCGCGGTCGAAGAACGCGGCGCCCTCGGCGAACATCAGGTCGACGTCCAGCCCGGCCGGCACCTTGATCTCGGCGTTGTGCCGCCACGTCCCGTACGGGTCGCTCCAGCCCTCGACCGCGAACGTCCACGCGCCCTGCTCCTGCAGCGTCACGTCGACGGTCCACCGGTCGGTGCCGGGCGCGCCCGGGGTCATCAGCATCCGTCTGGTCTGCCCCGACGGCGAGGTCAGGACGACGTTCGCGTTCACCGCGTCGTGTCCCTCGCGGAACACCGTGGCCGCGATCGTGAACGTCTCGCCGACCGCGGCCTTGGCCGGATATGCGCCGGCGTCGACGGTCGGAGTGACATCGGTGATCGGGATGCGCCCAGTCATGGCGTAGCGGACCTTCGCTTTCCGAAGTAGTAGCTGTAACACTGACCGTATCGGTATCCACCCTGTGCGCGTGACATGCACAGCTGCAAAATCTTGCTCGCGTTGCAAGATCGATGCATCCCGAGGGTGTTTTGCGCACCCGGGCCCGGTACGGTGTCCCGGTGCGAGCGATACGACGATTCTCCGTCCGCCCTGTCCTGCCCGAGCCGCTGACCGGCCTGGGCACCCTGGTGAACAACCTCCGCTGGGCCTGGCACCCGGAGACGCAGGACGTCTTCGAGGCTGTCGACCCGCAGCTGTGGCGGAGCACCGGCGGTGACCCGGTCAAGCTGCTCGGTGAGGTCCCGGCGGCCCGGCTCGACGAGCTGGCCAACGACCACGCATTCCTGCGCCGGCTCGAACTGGCGGTAGCCGACCTGGACAGCTACGTGACCGAGGACCGCTGGTTCCAGACCGCGGGCGGTTCGCCGCTCGACGCGGTCGCGTACTTCTCGCCGGAGTTCGGCATCACGCACGTGCTGCCGCAGTACTCCGGCGGCCTCGGCATCCTCGCCGGTGACCACCTGAAGGCGGCCAGCGACCTCGCCGTACCGCTGATCGGCGTCGGCCTGCTGTACCGGCACGGGTACTTCGCCCAGTCGCTGAACCGTGAGGGCTGGCAGCAGGAGCGGTACCCGCTGGTCGACCCGGACGGGCTGCCGATCAGCCTGCTCCGCGACGGCGACGCCCCGGCCACGATCACGCTGGCGCTGCCCGGCAACCGCGAGCTGCACGCGCAGATCTGGGTCGCCCAGGTCGGCCGGGTGCCGCTGCTGATGCTCGACTCCGACATCGAGGAGAACGAGCCGTCCGAGCGCGAGGTGACCGACCGGCTGTACGGCGGTTCCACCGAGCACCGGCTGCTCCAGGAGCTGCTGCTCGGCGTCGGCGGGGTCCGCGCGGTCCGCACGTACTGCCGGATCACCGGTCACGCCGCGCCCGAGGTGTTCCACACCAACGAGGGCCACGCCGGCTTCCTCGGCATCGAGCGGATCCGCGAACTGGCCGCCGAGAAGGACCTGGACTTCGACACCGCGCTCGAGGTCAACCGCGGCGGCACCGTGTTCACCACGCACACGCCGGTCCCGGCCGGTATCGACCGGTTCCCGGTCGAGCTGATCCAGCAGCACTTCTCCGCCGACGTGTTCGGCCCGGAGGTCCCGATCGAGCGGATCCTCGAGCTCGGCGCCGAGGACTTCGAGGGCGGCGACCCGGCGCTGTTCAACATGGCGATCATGGGCCTGCGGCTGGCGCAGCGCGCGAACGGCGTCTCCAAGCTGCACGGTGTCGTCAGCCGCGGGATGTTCGCCGGGCTGTGGCCGAGCTTCGACCCGGTCGACGTACCGATCACCTCGATCACCAACGGCGTGCACGCGCCGACGTGGGTGGCGCGCGAGGTGCACGACCTGACGTACGCGAACTACACCGCCGACGGCGACTCGGTGTTCGAGGGTCTGGACAAGACCACGGACGCGCAGATCTGGGAGACCAAGCGGCTGCTCCGCCAGCGGTTCATCGACGACACCCGGTCTCGGGTGCGGCAGTCCTGGCTGAACCGCGGCGCGAGCGAGGCCGAGCTCGGCTGGGTCGACTCGATCCTGGACCCGGACGTGCTGACGATGGGCTTCGCCCGGCGGGTTCCGTCGTACAAGCGGCTGACGCTGATGCTGCGCGACCCGGCCAGGCTGAAGGCGTTGCTGCTGCACCCGGAGCGCCCGGTGCAGATCGTGATCGCCGGCAAGGCGCACCCGCACGACGAGGGTGGCAAGAAGCTCATCCAGGAGATGGTGCGGTTCGCCGACGACCCGGAGGTGCGGCACCGGATCGTGTTCGTGCCGGACTACGACATCGCGCTCGCGCAGCCGATGTACCCGGGCTGCGACGTCTGGCTGAACAACCCGCTGCGCCCGTACGAGGCCTGCGGTACGTCGGGGATGAAGGCGGCGCTGAACGGTGCGCTGAACCTCTCGATCCGCGACGGCTGGTGGGACGAGTGGTACGACGACGAGTTCGGCTGGGCGATCCCGTCCGCCGAAGGGATCGAGGACACCGAGCGCCGCGACGACCTCGAGGCGCACGCGCTGTACGACATCATCGAGAAGCAGGTCGCGCCGCGGTTCTACGACGGTGAGGTCCCGGGCCGCTGGATCGAGATGCTCCGGCACACGATCAAGGAACTCGGCCCGAAGGTGCTCGCCACCCGGATGGTCAAGGACTACGTCGAGCAGCTGTACGTCCCGGCGGCGCGGTCGTCGCGGGCGCTGAACTCGACGTACGAGGGCGCTCGTGAGCTGGCCGCATGGAAGGCGAAGGTCCGCGCGGCGTGGCCGCAGATCCGCGTCGACCACGTGGAGCTCCAGGGCCTGGGCGACGTACCGCAGCTCGGGACGACGGTCGGGATCCGCGCCTTCGCGGCCCTCGGCGACCTGCAGCCGTCCGACATCTGCGTCGAGGTACTGCACGGCCGGGTGGACGCGAACGACGAGATCACCGACCCGGTCCGCGCAACCCTCGCCCAGGCCGAAACGTACGAGGGCAACCGCCACCGCTACGAGGGCGAACTCAAACTCGACCGCACCGGCCCCTTCGGCTACACGGTCCGAGTAGTCCCCAACCACCAGGGCCTGGCCTCGGTCGCCGAACTAGGCCTGGCCGCCGGCCCGTCCGACCCCGACGACCCGACCACCCCCGACCTCCCCGCCGGCTCAGAATTCTGAGCCACCCCGCAAAAGACACGCCCCCGCCTGCCTCACCAGGCGGGGGCGTTTTCGCGTCCCTCGGCCCTGCCGAGCCATAGATTGTCAGCATGCGTTGGTGCTGGGGGGCCCTGAGCCTTGTGCTGCTGGTGGCGGGCTGTGGGAACGAGGCGGCGCCCGGAGTCGAGGGCTCGGCGGGCTGGAGTTCGGCGGACGGTCAGGCGAGTGTCACGCCGTCCGGTTGGGCGTCGAGTCCGCTCGTCACCCCGCCGGCTCGTTCGCGGATCCCGTCCGGGGTGGATGCCGAGGCGCTCACGGGCATGCGCCGGTGGAAGGTGCCAGAACGCGCGCTGTTCCCGCCCAAGCAAGGCGAGGCGCAGGTGATCTTCTCCTGCACCTACGAGGAGGGCAGCGCGCAGTGGACAGCCAACGCGATGAACCATCTGAACCAGCCGGGCACCAAGGGTCGCGCCTGGTTGAACCCCTCGACCTATGACGAGACCATCAAGGTGCTCGGCCGGGGGACCGAGTATGTGACCGAGCCTTGGTTCTACTTGCAGGCCTACACGCGGGACTCGTGGCCGGAGCGGAAGCTGACCACGATCTACAGCGTCAGCCGGAAGCAGCTCACCAAGCTGAACCTGGTGATTGCCCGGAACGAATACGCGATGGGCTGTGCGTACGATCGCTGGCTGGACACCCGCAGTGTGCAGGTCAGTGTGTACTCACCGTGGACGCTCGGGTTCTGACGATGCGCGCAGGCTGGACTCCGGCTTCAGCGGTTGAGGTCCTGCCAGCCGAACCTTCCGCCCGAGGCCGGTGACGTGACGAAGGCCCGGCCGGCGAACGTCAGCTCCGGATCGGTCCGGTAGAGCTCGCCGGCCTCCTTCGCCGCCGCCTCGTCTCCGTTGTCGGCGGCAACCATCAGCCGCGCGATCCGGTCGGTGCTCTCGACATCCGCGCCGTCGAGCGTTGCCGACATGCTGCCCCAGTTGTCCCACAGCAGCAGCTCGTCGCCGTTCAGATGCGCCAGCTGGTAGTGCACGTACGTCCGGATGAACCAGCCGCCGTGCAACTTCAACGGCGCCTCCGGGTTCGCGTCCGCGCCGTACAGGTCCCCGTTGAGCGTCCCGTCCCGATAGCCCAGCCACACCTCGGCGGCCGACTGGAACGGCCCCTTCGGCAGATCCGCCACGTCGAACGCGCGCTCCGCCGGCTCCAGCTGGGCGTCGATCATCACCCACCGCTCGCCGTTCCAGTACTCCGCGACCACGTGGTCGTTGGCGAATCCGTCGGTGAAGTAGTCCGCGAACCCGATCCGGCTGCGCGCCGGAATCCCCTTGTGCCGCAGGATCGACACAAACAGCAGCGTGTAGTCCCGGCAGCACCCGACGACCCGGTCGACCGGCTCCCGCGGCACCGTGAGCGGCGTACCGTTGCGTTGCTGGTCGGTGTCCAGGATCGCCGACACCCAGCGGTTGTCGATCTCGGCGAGCCGGGCGCCGGTGAACTCGATGCCGCCGCCGCGGTAGTGGATCAGCAGATTGCGGACCACCGCGGCGATCTCCGCCACGTCGTCCGGCAGTACGTCGAACAGTCCCGCGTGCACGCCGGGGTCGCTGAACCGGCTCTGGATCGCGTAGTCCATCAGAAAGTCCTTTTGTGAACGGGGAGTGCGATGTCGACGGCCGGCTGGTCGCGGGGGAGCAGGGTGCAGTCCGGGACGTACACCTCGCGCGGCGGACCGGCCTCGGGCAGGCCGTGCGCGCGGACGTGGTCGTAGACGAGGTCGTACGCGAGCATGATCCGCGGGTACGCGCACTCGTCCATCGTGATCGTGCAGTACGCCTCGCGGTGCGCGGGCTCGACCCGGATCCCGATCCGCCCGGCCGGGTCGACCAGTCCGTCGAACGGGACGCACACCTCGACCGTCGCCTCGGCCTCGGGCGTGACCGCGCCGTGGTAGATCACCCACGACCCGACGGTCGCACTCGCCCCGGCGTCCCGCAGGTACGTCAGAAGCTCGTCGGTGCACGACACGATCACGCCGATCAGCTGCTGTTGGTCGGTGTCCGCGCGGATGCTGGCGATCTTCGTCGCCGGTACGTCGCGGACCTGTACCGGCCGGGGTGCGAGACCCGGAGCGCCGGAGCGGGCGAGCCGGTCGTGCAGGTACTCGAAGGTCGCCCGGCGTGCCGCGGTGGTCGCCTCCTCGGCGGCCCACCAGCGGTCGAGCCGGATCATCGCCTCCTCGTCGGAGCCGGCGAGTACTTCGGCGATCGTGGTCAGCGGCATGTCCAGCTGCCGCAGCACGCTGATCCGGCGGGCCCGCTCGAGCTGGTCCTCGTCGTACCGCCGGTAGCCGTTGGCCGGGTCCACCTCGGCCGGGGCGAGCAGCCCGGAGACGTCGTACAGCCGCAACGCCTTCAAGGACAGGCCGGCCCGGCGCCCGAACTCGCTGATCGTCAACACGGGGCTATCAAACCCTCTGCCCCTGGGGCAGAGTAAACCCCCGGCCGATGATCCGGCCGGGGGTTCGGGTGCTCAGCTTCAGCTCGCGGTCACGCAGGTCACGAACGGCTGGATCGTGATCGTGCCCTTCGGGTCGTTGTTGGTGAGCGCAACGGTCCACGACGTCGCGGTCGAGACGCCGTCCACCTCGGTGATGTCGCTCGGGTAGGACCCGTTCAGGAAGACGTCGGCCGCCGTGGTGCTGCCGGTGTCCCACTTGAGGCCGCCGCCGATCGCCTTCTTGCCCTCGGCGCAGGCCAGCGTGACGGTGCTGTAGCCCTTCGGCGCCGACTTCTTCGGGCCGTCCACCGACAGGCCCGACACGCCGTCCTTGCCGGCCGCACCAGCCGCGCCCGCGGGGCCCTCGGGTCCGGCCGGACCGGCCTCGCCGCTGCCGACCTTGTTCAGCTTGTCCTTGACCGCGGGGGCCAGGTCCACCTCGGCCACGGAGTTGTCCACGATCTGCAGCGACGCCACCGAGCGGGCGCAGAGCGGGTAGGTCAGCGTGGCGCATCCGGTGCCGCCCGCGGCGTTCGCGGCGATCGCGCCCGCCCCGATGACACCGACGGCCGCGATCGAGGCGGCGATCAGCTTCTTCTTCTTGGTGTTGAAGAGCCTCACAACTGCATTCCCTTCTGGAGCCCCCGGCACTCCCAGGTGGGCCGGGCGACGCGTGAAGGTATCAGGTCTGAACCGGTATCCACACCCCCTCGGTGCCGGAACTTCACGCGGCCTTGAACTTCGGGGAATGAACCGGTGGCGGCAGGGGTTGTGTCAGTGACGGTAACGATATATCGTTAGTGTCATGAAGAATATCGAGGAGGATATTATGAACACCCCCAACGAACTGCGTGGCCGTCGACACGGCCACCATCAGCCCCGCCGCGGTGGACCGCGGATGGGAGAAGACCTGCCGATGCACCGCGGCCGTGGCGGCCGCGGACCGGGACGTGGCGAAGGGTTCGGCGAAGGTCGTGGTCGTGGTCGCGGGCGTGGCGCGGGCCGCGGTCGGGCGCCTCGCGGTGATGTCCGGACGGCCGTCCTGATGCTGCTCGCCGAGGAGCCGATGCACGGCTACCAGTTGATGCAGGCCATCGCCGACCGCAGCGGCGGACGCTGGACCCCCAGCCCCGGCGCGATCTACCCGACCATCAACCAGCTCGAGGACGAGGGCCTGGTCACCGTGACCGCGGAAGCCGGCCGCAAGCTCGTCACGCTGACCGACGCCGGTCGCGAGTACGTCGAAGGACGTGCCGCGGCGACCGATCCGTTCGCGGCGTTCGCGGGCGCGGCTCCCGGAGCCGACCTGCGCGGGCTGCTCGAGGAGCTGCATTCGGCGACCCGGCAGGTCGCGCGCAGCGGCTCGGAGGAGCAGCGCGCGGCGGCCGCGAAGATCCTCGCCGACGCTCGCCGCTCGCTGTACCTGCTGCTCGCCGACGCCCCGGTGACCCCTGCGGATCCCGAGGCCTGAGATCTGGCTCACCCCGGGGAACGTCCCGGCCGAACCGCTCCTCTTCCAGGTTGTCATCGACAACTGAGGAGGGTTCGGGATGCAGTCTCGAAGGATCGTCGCGGGCGTGCATGCCCTGCTGGCGGCGATACACGTCTATTGGGCGACGGGCGCGACCTGGCCCGCGCCCGACGAGCGCTCGCTCTCCCGGGCGGTTCTCGGCGTACAGCTCTCGTTCGCCCCGCAGGTGGTGCTGCCGTTGGCGGCACTGCACCTGCTGCTGGCCTTCGCGGTGCTCAGGTCCGACCGGTCCGCTCTGGCCCGGCTGGTGGTTGCCGGCCTGGCCGCGGGCCTCGCGACCCGCGCAGCGCTCGGCATTGTCTGGGCGTTCAGTGGCTCTTGGCTGAACCTGCTGTTGTACGCGCCTGCCTGCATCGCGCTCTGCGTCGCTGACGTGAGAATGCTGCGCATCCGATGGCTGAAGGCAGCTGTCGTCGTAGGCCCAGTTGCTGTGGTGACGGCGCTGGCGTTGGTTGCTTACGTGTACCAGCCGGCTGAGCAACCTCGACCGTCCACCGCGGGGAGGTATGTGGAGACTCCGCTGGCGCGGGTCCACTATCTCCAGGAGGGGACGGGCTCGCCGGTTGTATTGCTGGCACCGGGGGCCTCGCCGGCGATGGCCTGGGACGACGAGCTGGCTGTGCTCGCACAAGATCACACCGTGTACGCCGTTGACCTGCCGGGCCAGGGCGAGACCCGGCTACACGACGGGCGCTTCGCGTTCGACCTGGACGGGATGACCGACGCGCTCGGGCAGTTCCTCGACGCGTTGCACCTTCAGAACGTCGTACTGGCGGGCAATTCGTGGAGTGGTGGCTGGGCGCTCGCCTACGCGCAACGGCACCCGCAGCGGGTCAGCAAGCTCGTCCTGCTCGCCCCGTCCGGGCTGGACGAGCCCGACGTCTGGAGCTGGGAGATCCTCAAGCTCCCGCTCGTCGGCGAAGCCCTCGCCAAGCTCGCGACCAGCCGCGGCATGGTCGACTCCGCGGTCCGCGGCCTGTTCTTCCACAAGGACCTGGTCACGCCGCAACTCGTCGACGCGATGTGGGTTCCCGGAACGTATCGTGACAACGTGCGATCCCTGTACGCGCTCGAGCGCGGCCTCGACTGGAGCGTCACCGAGAAGGCGCTGCCGTCCACGCGCCAACCGACGCTGGTGGTCTGGGGTAAGCACGACACCGTCCTGCCGGTCGCCCAGGCCGACCGGTTCGGCAAACTGTTGCCAAATGCAACCGTTCGGGTACTTGCGGACTGCGGGCACGCGCTCACCGTCGACTGCCCGGGCGAGGTCACTGCGTTGATGGCGGCCTTCCTCAGATGATCGAGCCGCAGCGGGTCCGCGCGGCGCAGCGCGGCGACACCGTCGCGATGAACGACGTCCTCGACGCGCTGGCGCCGTACGTCGGGAGGATCTGTGCGCCGATCGCGCTGAACGACGGACCGGACGCCGCGCAGGAGACGCTGATCGCGATCTTCCGCGGGCTGTCCGGCCTGCAGAACCCGGCGGCGCTGTCCGGCTGGGCGCGCGCGATCGCGGTCCGCGAGGCGGTCCGGGTCGCGCGCCGCGGGCAGCGGCAGCAGCCGGCCGAACTGGCGGACCTCCCCGCCCGCGACGACCCGCAACTCGCGGTCGACGTACAGGACGTGCTGCGGCGGCTCTCAGCCGAGCATCGCGCGGTCTTGGTCCTGCGGGACCTCGAAGGCATGGACGAACAGGCGGCGGCCGCGGTCCTGGACCTGCCGGCCGGTACGGCGAAGTCGCGGCTGCACCGAGCGCGCGCGAGCTTCCGGAAGGCGTGGAGATCATGAACTGGCCACAGATCGAGCTGACCGACGTCGAGCGGTTCCGCGCGCTCGCCGCGGGTGTACCGGGCGCTGCCGTCACCGAACGCGTTCTGCCGCAGGATCCCGACCAGGTGAAGGCGATGCTCGCGGACCTCGACGTGTTCGCGAGCATCCAGGCCGACCTCGTGTCGGTGACACTCGAGCAGCGCGAGGGCGACCGGGTCGTCGTACTGGCCAAGGGCGCCCGCGGGCAACGCGCCCGGTTGGAAGGTCAGTTCCGGCCCGGGTGGTGCTGGCTGCAGAGCCGGTTCCTGATCATCGGTACGGCGGCCGCACCGGAGCCTGGCGGCGGTACGCGCGTCGCACTGACCGGTGGGATCCGGGTGCCCGGACGGGCCGCGATCGTGTCGCTCGGCGTACGTAAGGAGAGCCGGAAGACGCTGGATCGGCTGGAGGAGGTGCTCAGGAGCTGAGGACGCCGGACGGGAGTGCGGCGAGCAGGGCGTCGGCGTGGCGGCGGTAGCCGAGGTTGTTCGGGTGGAACGCGTCCGGCGCGAGCATGCCGCGCCACGGCGGCCGTGCGTACCGGGAAACCTCGGCCACCGGCAGCCCGCGGGACGTGGCCTTCGTACTGATCAGCTGGTTGATACCGGAGACGTACGGGCTCACGGCGCCGCCGACCCGCCAGAGCCGGTCCGGGACGGTCAGGTCCATCACGACCGACGAGGACGGCAGCCGGTCGATCACCTGGCGCAAGTGGTCCCGAAAGCGCTTCGGCGGCGTGGCGAGGATGTCGTTGTTGCCGATCCCGCAGGTGACGAGTGCCGGCTTGAGCCCGTCCAGGAACGGCAGTTGGTCCTCCAGCACGTGCCTGGTCTGTGCACCGGACCGTGACAGGTTCAGCACCCGCCAGGGCGTGCCCTTGCGACGTAACGCGTTCAGCACCTGTCCGACGTACCCGTGGAGTGGTGAGGAAGCTCCCAGGCCCTGTGCGGTCGAGTCACCCAGTACAACCCACAACGGCCCGTCGCCGGACAGGGCGTTGGTGTTCTGCCGGGTCCAGTAGTCCGCGTACGTCCGCGCCTGCACGTCGACGTACGCCACGCCGTCCACCCAACGCTGGATCGCCAGCCGGGAACTGGTGCGCTCGGCCTCTCCCCAGCGCATGATCGCGCGGTGGAGCGCCCCGATCGGTGTGGTCAACTTCGGTCCCCCCAGAGGTGAACAGCAGGTGACCGAAGAATGTACAGGCGGAAGGTTAACGACCCCGCCGACGACTCAGAGCGCGCGCAGCAGCACCAGGCACCGCGGTGCGAGCGGCACCGTCGCCCCGGCCTCCACTTCGGTCACCATGCTGTTGCTGGTGTCCAGCACCACCTCGTACGCCGGCGCCCAGGACGCGTCCGGTACGACGACGTTCCGGATCTCCGGCGTCGCGTTCAGCGCGAGCAGGAACGAGCTGTCCGTGAGCGCGTTGCCCTCGGTGTCGGTCGCCCGCAGCGCGTCGCCGCGCAGGAACATCCCGATCGTCCGCAGGTTCCCGTCGAACCAGTCTGCGTCGGTCATCTCGCCGCCGTGCGGCGCGATCCACGACAGGTCCTTGCGGCCGCCCGGTACGTCGGGCTGCCCGGAGAAGTAGTGCCACTGCCGCAGCGCGGGATGCGCGGCCCGGAGCGCGAGCAGCTTCTTCGTCAGCGCGAGGTGGTCGGACCACGTCGCTGGCAGCGACCAGTCGAACCAAGAGATCTCGCTGTCCTGGCAGTACGCGTTGTTGTTGCCGTGCTGGGTCCGCCCGCACTCGTCCCCGGCGGTGATCATCGGTACGCCGGTCGACAGGATCAGCGTCGACATCAGGTTCGCCATCTGCTGCTTGCGCAGGGCAACCACTCCGGCGTCGTCGGTCGCGCCCTCGACGCCGCAGTTCCAGGACCGGTTGTCGTCGGTGCCGTCCCGGTTGTCCTCGTGGTTCGCCTCGTTGTGCTTGTGGTCGTAGCTGACCAGGTCGCGGAGCGTGAACCCGTCGTGGGCGGTGACGAAGTTGATCGACGCGTACGGGTACCGGCCGTCGTCGCCGTACAGGTCGCTGGACCCGGACAGCCGGTAGGCGAGGTCCTTGACGCCGTCGGAGGTGTTCCGCCAGACGTCGCGGACGCTGTCGCGGAACTTGCCGTTCCACTCCGACCACGGCGTACCAAAGTTGCCGACCTGATACCCGAACGGGCCGACGTCCCACGGCTCGGCGATCAGCTTCACCCGGCCGAGCACCGGGTCGGCCGCGACCTCGGCGAGGAACGGGTGGTCCGGGATGTCGACCTCGTGCCGCTCGTTGCGGACCAGCGTCACCGCCAGGTCGAACCGGAACCCGTCGACGCCCATCTCCTCGACCCAGTACCGCAGCGAGTCCATCACCAGCCGGCGGACCTGCGGGTGCGAGGTGTCGACCGAGTTCCCGGTGCCGGTCACGTCGTACATCGCGGCGCCATGCCCATCACCGTGCGACAGCCGGTAGTACGCGCGGTTGTCGATGCCGCGGAAGCTCAGCGTCGGGCCGTCGAAGCCGCCCTCGGCCGTGTGGTTGTAGACGACGTCCAGGATCACCTCGATGCCCGCGGCGTGGAACGCGGCCACCATCGCCTTGAACTCGGCCACCTGCTCACCGCGCGAACCCGACGACGAGTACGGCGCGTGCGGCGCGAAGAAGCCGAGCGTGTTGTACCCCCAGTAGTTCGGCAGGCCGCGCGCGGCGATCGCCGGTTCGGTGAGGAAGTGGTGGATCGGCAGCAGCTCCACCGAGGTAACGCCGAGGTCCGTCAGATACTTGATCACCGACGGGTGCGCGAGACCGGCGAACGTCCCGCGCTGCTGCTCGGGTACGTCGGGGTGCAGCTTGGTGAACCCCTTCGTGTGCAGCTCGTAGATGACGGTCTCGCCCCAGTGCACCGGCTTGCTGATCGGCGGCGGGGGAGCGGACTCCGCGACGACGACCCCGACCGGTACATGCCCGGCGGAGTCTCCGTCTGAGGAGTCGTAGATCAGCGGGCTGCCGTAGTCGAGCTCGCCGTCGACGGCCCGCGCGTACGGGTCGAGCACCAGCTTCGCCGGGTCGAACCGCAACCCGTGCGACGGATCGAACGGCCCGTGCACCCGGTACCCGTACCGTTGCCCGGCCCCGACTCCGGACACGAACCCGGTCCAGAACTCGCCGGTGTGGGTGAGGTCCAGGTTCCGCTGGCTGCCGTCGTCCGCGATCAGCGCCAGCTCGACCCGCTCCGCGGCCGGCGCCCACAGCGTGAACGTCGTCCCATCGGTCTGGACCACAGCGCCGGGCCGCGGACCGGTCTCGGTGGACAGGTCCGGAGCGCTCGGGGCGGCGGTCGCTTCTTTCACCGGGACATTCTGCACAGGTCGTTGCAAGTTCACGATAGTGCGGTGGTTTTGTTCGTGAGACGGTGGTTGCGAACGTCTCTGCGCAGTGATACGCAAGGACAATTACTAATTCACCCACCCATGGGGATCACATGTCGGAAGAGTTGGCCGGTCTGACCGTCGGTCTGATCGGCGCGGGCAACATCTCACACGTCCATGCCGCGTCCTGGAAGGCCGTCGGTGCGCGGGTGCTGGTGTATTCGCTCGAGGGCGCCGAGGCGCTCGCGGAGCAGTACGGGCTGGAGGTCGTGCCGTCGCTGGACGCGGTACTGGCCGAGGCCGAGTTCGTCGACATCGTCACACCGTCGGCGACCCACAAGGAGATCACGCTGGCCGCGATCAAGGCCGGCAAGAACGTGATCTGCGAGAAGCCGCTGACGCTCACGGCGGCCGACGCGCACGAGGTCATCGACGCCGCGCAGGCAGCCGGCGTCCGGCTGTACCCGGCACACGTCGTGCGGTACTTCCCGGCGTACAAGGCGGCGTACGACGCGATCCAGGCCGGGCGGATCGGTGACGTCGCGGTCGCGCGGTTCTACCGGCAGGCGTCCTCGCCGGCCGGCGCGGGCTGGTACCGCGAGGTGGCCCGCTCGGGCGGCGTGATCATGGACCTGATGGTGCACGACCTCGACCAGGCCCGCTGGCTGTGCGGCGAGGTCAAGAGCGTGTACGCCGTCCAGAACCCGCCGACCGTCGACGGCATCAGCCCCGTGAACGTGGCGGCGCACGTGACGTTGACCCACGAGAACGGCGCGATCAGCCACTGCCGCGCGACCTGGGGCGCGACCGGTACGACGTTCCAGACCGGGTTCCAGGTGGCCGGCGCGAAGGGCGTGCTGAAGTTCAAGTCCGACGCCGACACCGGGTACAAGGACGAGCTGACCGACGCGTCCGCCGGCGACCTGCTGATCCCGTCGGCGCTGGGGGAGAGCCCGTACCTGACCCAGCTGCGCGAGCTGGCGATCGGCCTGCGCGGTGGGCCGGAGCCGCGGGTGCTCGCGTCCGACGGCGCGACCGCGGTCTACCTGGCCGAGGCGGCGCGCGCGTCGATGGAGTCCGGGCAGCCGATCGACATGGTGACCTTCGTCTCGACGGGAGCAGTGGCATGAGCTTGAAGGTTGCGATCGCGTCGTTCGCGCATGTGCATGCGGGGTCGTACGCGCATCTGCTCGGGTCGATGCCCGACGTCGACGTACTGTCCGCCGACCCGGACGGTGCCGCGGCGCCGGACGCCGGGCCGCGGGGCGCCGAGTTCGCGGCACAGTTCGGGATCTCGTACGTCGACACGTACGACGAGCTGTTCGCGTGGGGACCGGACGCGGTGGTGGTGACGTCGGAGAACGCCGGCCACCGGGAGCTGGTCGAGCGGGCCGCGGCCGTCGGTGCGCACGTCCTGTGCGAGAAGCCGCTGGCCACGCAGGTCGCCGACGGCGAGGCGATGCTCGCCGCGTGCGAGGCGGCCGGGACGATCCTGATGATCGCGTACCCGGTCCGGTTCGCGCCGTCGTACCTGCAGCTGCGGGCGAACGTCGAGGCCGGGCGGCTCGGTGAGGTGTTCGCCGTGCTCGGCACCAACAACGGGAAGATCCCGTACGACGCCCGCCAGTGGTTCACCGACGCGGAACTGGCCGGCGGGGGAGCGCTCGTCGACCACACCGTGCACTGCGCGGACCTGATCGACGGGCTGACCGGTGGCGCGTCCGCGACCCGGGTGTACGCCGCCGCGAACCGGATCCTGCACCAGGACAAGAACGTCGAGGTGGAGACCGGCGGGCTGGTCACGATCAACTACGACAACGGGCTGCTGGCAACGATCGACTGCTCCTGGAGCGTGCCCGACAACGGCGCCACCTGGGGCGGCGTCTCCCTCCAGGTCACCGGCACCAACGGCTCCGTCGAGATCGAACCCTTCGTCCCGCACGTCGGCGGCACCGACCCCGCCGGCGAGGTCTTCCTCCCGATCGGCGGCAACCTCGACGAGTCCCTCCTGGACACCTTCCTGGACGCCGTCCGCACCACGGGCCCCGCCACCCCCGGCACCCCACCCGCGGTAATCCCCCAACCAGACGGCGCCGTAGGCCTCCGCACCCTCAAAATAGTCGACGCCGCCCGCCGCTCCGCAACGTCGGGCCAAGCAGTAGACGTCTAACCAACCCCGGGTGGGGCGGACCCGTCCGCCCCACCCAGGCTCGCCCCCTCCCACGCCGCCGGTCCCACGCCGCCGGTTCCACGTCCGCTCCCCATGCCTGCTCCCCATGCCCGCTCCCCATGCCACCGGGCCTCGCCCCGGGCTCCCAGCCCCGGGCCCGGCTCAGCCCGGCTCGGCTGCGCCGACCTGTGATCGGCTTGAGTACTAACCCGGCGCGGTGGCGCCTACCTGTTCGGCGCGGTGGCGCCTATCTGCTCGGGTCTGGGCTTGTGCGGCCGGGGTGGGGTTGGGGTGTGTGTGCCCGGCGCGGTAGCGCCTGGCTGTTCTCGCCTGTTGCTGCCGAGGGCAGCGGAGGCGGCGTGCGTCTGGTTGCTGTGGTCCGGTAGCGTTCCCGGAGATGTGACCGATGGGTAGGGCTGGAAGGAGCGCGTGATGGGCGAGTTCGTCAACCTCACCGTGGACGACGGTGTCGGGACCATCCGGCTGGACCGGCCGAAGATGAATGCGCTGAACGTGCAGGTGCAGGAGGAGATCCGCGCCGCCGCTCTCGAGGCGACCGCCGACGACGCGGTCCGCGCGGTCGTCGTGTACGGCGGTGAGCGGGTCTTCGCCGCGGGTGCGGACATCAAGGAGATGGCCGACATGTCGTACGCCGACATGGTGAAGCGCTCCGGCCCGCTCCAGTCCGCCCTCACCGCGGTCGCCGCGATCCCGAAGCCGACGGTCGCCGCGATCACCGGGTACGCCCTCGGCGGCGGCTGTGAGCTCGCGCTCTGCACCGACTACCGGATCGCGGCCGACGACGCCAAGCTCGGCCAGCCGGAGATCCTGCTCGGCATCATCCCGGGCGCCGGCGGCACCCAGCGGCTGTCCCGGCTGATCGGCCCGTCGAAGGCCAAGGACCTGATCTTCTCCGGCCGGTTCGTGGACGCCGAGGAGTCGCTCCGGATCGGCCTGGTCGACAAGGTCGTGCCGGCCGCCGAGGTGTACGCCGCCGCGGTCGCCTGGGCGTCCCGATTCAGCGCCGCGGCCGCGCTGGCCCTGCGCGCCGCGAAGGAGTCGATCGACTCCGGCCTGGGTGTCGACCTGACCACCGGTCTGGAGATCGAGCGCCAGCAGTTCGCCGCGCTGTTCGCCACCGAGGACCGCACGATCGGTATGAAGTCTTTCGTCGAGAACGGCCCGGGCAAGGCCGAGTTCAAGGGACAGTGATGTCAGCTACTGAGAAGCCGGCCGCGACCGCCGAAGAGGTCGAGGCGGCCTGGAACGACAACAAGCTCGCCCAGGTCCTGTACCACGACTGGGAAGCCTCGACGTACGACGAGAAGTGGTCGATCTCGTACGACGAGCGCTGCGTCGAGTACGCCCGGGACCGTTTCACCGCGGTCGCCGGCAGCACCGGCTGGCCGTACGGCAAGACCCTCGAGATCGGCGCCGGCACCGGCTTCTTCACGCTGAACCTCAAGCTGGCCGGCGTCCTCGACGAGGCACATGTCACCGACCTCTCGCCGGGCATGGTCGAGGCCGCGAAGAAGAACGCGAAGACCCTCGGCTTCGCGGTCGAGGGCAAGGTCGCGGACGCCGAGAAGCTGCCGTACGACGACGACACGTTCGACCTGGTGATCGGCCACGCGGTCATCCACCACATCCCGGACGTGGAGCTGGCGTTCCGCGAGATGCTCCGGGTGCTGAAGCCCGGCGGCCGGTTCGTGATCTGCGGAGAGCCCACGCGGTACGGCGACTTCGTGGCCCGGCGGCTGTCCCGCTTCACCTGGTGGGCGACCACGAACGTCACGAAGCTCCCGGCGCTGGCGCACTGGCGGCGTCCGCAGGAGGAGCTGGACGAGTCGTCCCGGGCGGCGGCCCTGGAGGCGGTCGTGGACCTGCACACGTTCGACCCGGACACCCTGGCGCGGATGGCGACCCGGGCCGGCGCGACCGGTGTGCACACGGTCACCGAGGAGCTGCTGGCCGCATGGGTCGGGTGGCCGATCCGCACGTTCGAGGCCGCCGTACCGGAGCAGAAGCTCGGGTTCGGCTGGCGGATGTTCGCGTACAAGTCGTGGTTGCAGCTGTCCAAGGTCGACAA
The DNA here is from genome assembly GCF_054189145.1 of Kribbella sp. WER1. Lineage (NCBI taxonomy): Bacteria > Bacillati > Actinomycetota > Actinomycetes > Propionibacteriales > Kribbellaceae > Kribbella > Kribbella sp. WER1. The sequence goes on from NZ_CM135186.1 coordinate 7,289,953, forward strand.
GGTGCTGTCGTCGGTCGTCCCGGACGAGCTGTACTACAACGTCTCGATCACCGGGGTAGCCGGCCAGCAGTAGGACGAGCAGTAGGGTGTGCCGATGCGGTTGCTGTCCGTGGCGAATCTGCGCTGGGTGGTGCGCCATCGGGCGTGGACGCCGTACTACCTGAAGCGGTACTGGCGGTTCGCCTGGTTCAAGCTGCGCCATCCGCAGGTGATCACCGAGGGGTTCGTGTTCCTCGGCAAGCACCTGGAGATCGTGGCGCGGCCGGGGCACGGGCGGATCGTGCTCGGACGCTGGGTGCACCTCGGCGACGCGACCCGGCTGCGGGCGCACGAGGGCACGCTGCGGATCGGCGACAAGGTCGTGTTCGCCCGCGACGTCACGGTGAACTGCTACCTGGACGTGGAGATCGGTGCGTCGACGCTGATCGCGGACTGGACGTACATCTGCGACTTCGACCACAAGACCGAGGACCTGGACCTGCCGATCAAGGACCAGGGGCTGGTGAAGTCGCCGGTCCGGATCGGCCCGGACTGCTGGCTGGCCACGAAGGTCACGGTCACCCGCGGGACCGACATCGGCCGCGGTGCGGTGATCGGCGCGAACAGCGTTGCCCGCGGCAACATCCCGGCGTACGCGATCGCGGCCGGCGTACCGGCGAAGGTGCTCGCAGACCGGCGGACGCGGTACGACGCCGACGCGGAGCGCCGCAAGTACCTGGCCGGTCTGGCCGACGCGAACGACCGGACGGCGGCCCGGTTGCAGGCCGGGATGGCGCCGGTGGAGAAGCCTGCGAGCGTGGCGCCGGAGGATGCGGCCGGTGATGGGGTAGAAGCAGATGGTGAAAAAGAGAGCCCCGAGGGGTTCTCAAGTTACTCACCAGTCGGGCACTATGGCCCCCACGTCCGGTCGGACGCCCGTGACGACATCGACCGGATGCGCATCGGAGAGGAGAAGTAGCGTGGCTGACCAGGCCGAGGCTGCCGAACAGGCTGCCCGGTCGCCGCTGGACCAGGCTGCGGCCGACGGTTCGATCACGCAGGCGCGGACGCGTGCGGTCGACCCGGTGCCGATCGTGTCCGGTCCGGTAGCCGGCAGCGCTACGTTGGAACCAGTGCTTGAAACGAACGAGTCAGACATGGGCGTGAACACCAGCGTGAACCCGGAAGCACAGATAGTTGACGGCTTAGGCGACGGATCGGCGGACGGTGGTACGGCGCCGGTCGCCGGCGCCCGCCGCCGGTTGTCGCCGCGCCCGGTCCCGGTCAGCCGGCGGAGGAGAGCTCCGGCTGCCACGGACGAGGAACGGACCCCGGCTGAGGAGATGGACGACGTGGGTACGCAGGACGACAAGGCGGAAGCGGCCGCCGACGCCGCCAAGGCCGGCGCGACGCCGGGGACCGCCGCGAGCACGGACGCCGGCACCGCGGGCGCGGGCACCGGTGCAGGCGCGACCGCGACCAAGACCGCGCGGCCGAAGACGGCCGCGGAGATCGTGGCCGAGCAGCGGGCCCGGGAGAAGGCGGCGGCGGAGACGCCGGCGGCCGCGACGGGCTCGGAGGATGCCGCGGCCGGTTCGCCGGACAAGCCCGCGGACGCCGGTGACGCAGCCGAGCCGGCTCCCGAGCCCACCGGTACGACAGCGGCCGCACCGAAGCCGCCGGTCAAGCCGTCGGGCGCCTCGGGCAACAAACCGCCGGTGTCGAAGAGCTCGTCCGCCGGCTCGTCCGGCAAGGGCAAGCAGGCACTCACCTCGGTAGGCTCCGGCGTCCGCAAGCTGCGGAACCTGATCGCCTCGCTGATCTGGCTGATCGCGGTGCTCGCGGCCGCTGTCCTGGCGCTCGGCGCACTGTTCACCGCGCTCGATCAGACCAACCAGAGCAACGAGATCGTGCGCTGGATCCTCGAGCGCGGGCACGACCTGGTGGGCCCGTTCAAGGACCTGTTCCGCCTGCAGACCGCGAAGAACACCCTGCTGGTGAACTGGGGCATCGCGGCGCTGATGTACCTGATCGCCGGCAAGATCGTCGAGAAGATCATCCGGCCGTAGTAGCCACCAGCATCAGGTCGAGAGATTCGTCCAGGTCCCCTGGACGGATCTCGAAGTCCTCGTACGTCGTACTCCGCACGAGCGCGGCCAGGTCGTCGTCCCACTGGTCGTACCCGGCGGCGAGCTGCGCGTCCACACACGAGCCGTACTGCGTTTCCCACCGCGTCAGCCGGACGCCGTGGTGCAGCCCGAGCGCCTGCGTGATCTCGAAGTACGGCTCGAGCAGCTCGACGAACTCGGCCGCGGTCAGCTCGCGTGTGTGGTACCAGTTGCCGCTCGGGAAGGTCAGCCGGTTCGGCGTACTGAGGACCAGGGTGCCTTGTGGGGCGAGGATCCGGGCGCACTCGGCGACGAACCGCGGCTGCTCCCACAGGTGCTCGATCGTCTGCAGCGACGTGACGGTCGTGAAGGCCCGATCGGCGAACGGCGTCTGCACCAGATTGCCCCGGGCGACATTGACCTGTGGATAAACGCGGCGGACGTGCCGCAACGTCGTATCTTCATAGTCGAGTCCGGTCACGGGGCTCGCCCCGGCCCGCCGGAGCAGCTCCGCGCCGTAGCCCTCGCCGCAGCCGGCGTCGAGGACCCGGCCGTCCGGCTCGATCGGCAGGTTGGCCGTGATCCAGCGATACGCGGCATCATGACGCGCGAACCAGTAGTTCTCGTGCCAGATCCCGGGCGCGGTCCGCTCGCCGGTCAGCGGTAACGTCTCGGTCACCGACTCAGACTAGTCGTGCCCGAGACTGTGATGGGACTCGCATCAGCCGTATGTTTCTCGCGGGTAACATCCATGGCAGGCTTGGAGAGACCGTTAACCAGAAGGGGTCCCACACGCTATGAAGATCGTCGTCTGCGCGAAGTTCGTGCCGGATGCCACCGCGGACCGCCGCTTCCGCTCGGAGGACAACACGGTGGATCGCGCCGGTGTCGACGGGCTGTTGTCCGAGCTGGACGAATATGCCGTCGAGACCGCGCTCACCGTGAAAGAGGCCGGTGACGCCGAGGTGACTGTGCTCACGGTCGGGCCGGAGCAGGCCGCCGACGCGGTGAAGAAGGGCCTGCAGATGGGGGCGGACGCCGGCGTCCACGTGGTCGACGACGCGATCCACGGTTCGGACGCGGTGGCCACCTCGCTGATCCTGTCGAAGGCGCTGGCCAAGCTGGAGGCCGACCTGGTCGTGTTCGGCATGGCCTCGACCGACGGCGGCATGGGGGTCGTCCCGGCGATGGTGTCGGAGCGGCTCGGGCTGCCGGCCGTGACGCTCGGCTCGGAGGTGACCGTCGAGGGGCAGACCGTCCGGATCCGCCGCGACGGTGACACCGCGAGCGAGACGATCGAGGGCACGCTGCCGCTGGTGCTGTCGGTGTCCGACCAGGCCAACGAGCCGCGGTACCCGTCGTTCAAGGGCATCATGGCCGCGAAGAAGAAGCCGGTCGAGACCTGGTCGCTGGCCGACCTCGAGCTGACTCCGGATCAGGTGGGCGGGTCGGGCGCGTGGACCGAGGTGGTCGAGGTGACCGCCCGTCCGGCGCGTACCGCCGGCACGATCGTCACCGACGAGGACGGCTCCGGTGCGGGCCAGCTCGTCGAGTTCCTGTCCACGAACAAGTTCCTCTGAGGGGCGCGCAATGTCGAACGTTCTGGTTCTCGTTGACCACACGGACAATCCAGGGGGCGCGGTTCGCAAGACGACCGCCGAGCTCCTCACGATCGCCCGCCGGCTCGGCGAGCCGGTCGCCGTCTTCATCGGCGAGGGTGTCTCTGACGCTCTTCCGGCGCTCGGCCAGTACGGCGCCACCAAGGTGATCGCGCTGTCCGACCCGGAGCTCTCGCAGTACCTGGTCGCCCCGAAGGCGGAGGCGCTGCAGCAGGTCGCGGCCAAGGTCGAGCCGTCGGCGATCCTGATCTCGTCGAGCGCCGAGGGCAAGGAGATCGCGGCCCGGCTCGCGGTCAAGCTGGACTCCGGCCTGATCACCGACGCCGTGGACGTGCAGGCCGGCGATGGTGGTCCGGTCACCACGCAGTCGGTGTTCGCGGGCAACTTCACCGTCCAGGCCAAGGTCACCCACGGGACGCCGATCATCACGGTCAAGCCGAACGCTGCCACTCCCGAGGCAGCTGAGGCGTCGCCGGAGGTGGAGGAGTTCGACGTGACGATCTCCGACGCCGCGAAGACCGCTCGGATCACCGACTCCAAGCCCCGCGCGGCCACCGGTCGCCCGGAGCTGACCGAGGCGGCGATCATCGTGTCCGGCGGGCGCGGTACCGGCGGTGACTTCGGCCCGATCGAGGCCTTCGCCGATTCGCTCGGCGCGGCGGTCGGCGCTTCGCGCGCGGCCGTCGACTCGGGGTGGTATCCGCACGCCTACCAGGTCGGGCAGACCGGCAAGACCGTGTCGCCGCAGCTGTACGTCGCGGCCGGTATCTCGGGTGCGATCCAGCACCGCGCCGGCATGCAGACCTCGAAGACCATCGTGGCCGTCAACAAGGACCCCGAGGCGCCGATCTTCGAGCTGGTCGACTTCGGCGTGGTGGGCGACCTGCACAAGGTCCTCCCGACCGCCACCGAAGAGGTCACCAAGCGCAAGGCCTGATACCCAGCAGCAACCCAGACAGCCCGGCCGGTCGTGGATCGCGTCGGGCCGTCGTGTTCCCGCCGGATAGTCTGCGCGGATGCGTATCTGGGTCAGCGGGGCTCGAGGAAAGCTCGGCGCCGAAGTGTGCCGGCAGCTGGTCGCGGACGGCCACGAGGTGGTCGGAGCAGACCGCACCGGCCCACCAGGAAGCCCAGGAGCGGGCGCGCGGGCTGATCCGGTGGGGGTGGTCACGGAGGTTGTCGAGCTGGGGGACCGGGAGGCGGTGGCTCGGTCGTTGGCCGGGGCCGAGGCGGTCGTGCACTGTGCCGGGATCGCCAGCCCGGAGAACATCGATCCGGTCCGGCTGCTCGAGGCGAACGCGATCACCACGTTCAACGTCCTCGAGGAAGCCTGGAAGCTCGGGATCCGGACCGTCGTACTCGCCTCCAGCGGATCGATCTACGGCACCGCCTGGTCCCCGGAGGAGATCGGTACGCCGGTGGTCCCGCTCGACGAGGACACCGAGCTCCGGTACGTCGACCCGTACGCACTCACCAAGGACATCCTCGAGCGGACCGGCCAGCTGTATGCGCGCCGCGGTGTCCAGGTGACCGCGCTGCGGTTCCACTGGATCCTCACCCCGGCCGAGGTCCGTGAGTACATCACCGGTGCGCCGCCGGAGGAGAACCGCCGCAACCTCTGGGGGTACGTCGACCTCGCCGAAGCGGCCCGCGCCTGCGTCCTCTCGCTGCGCCCGCGTTCCCACGACCCGTATGCGGTGCTGGTGATCGCCGCCGAGGACACCGGCCGCCACGAGCCGACCCGCGACCTGCTGGCCCGCTACTCACCCGCCACGGAGATCCGCGGCGACCTGACCGGTACGGCGTCGCTGTTCGACTGCACACGCGCCGCGAAGACGATCGGCTGGACGCACCGCAGTACGTGGCGCGAGCTAGGGCGTGTCTCCTAACCCCGCGCCTACACCGGGCACCTCCTCGCTACGGCGCGGGATTAGGAGACACGCCCTAGGCGGATAGCTGCGTGCGGAGTTTCGCGAGGGCCGCGGTGATGGACGCCCGGCGGTTCTCGCTGTTGTCCGCGTAAGCCTTGAGGGACGTGGCTGCCGTGGTACAGCGGTCGTTGAGGTTGGTGACTTCGCCTTCGGCACGCAGGCGCTCGGCCGTGAGCCCTTCACGGACCTTCCGGTAGCTGGTCAGGCCGATTCCGATCAGCGCGAGGCCGACCACGATCCAGAACCAGTGCACGAGCAGCCCGAGACCGAGCGCCACCAGTACGCCTGCAGCGGCGAAGCCGATCGGCGCGGCCAACTGCTTCGGGCCTGGGTTGCCGACGCGGGACGTGATCGCGGAGGCCGCCGTCGCGAGCTGGAGCTGGTCCGGCCCGTCCTGGCGGATCGTGATGGTTTGGCGCCCGCTGTCGACGGTCACTTCTGACGGAGCCGGCTGGTCCGCGGTCCGGGCGAGGGATTCCACCGACGTCAGGACGGACGGGCTGATGACGCGCAGCGCGGTCGCAGCCAGGTGGGGTTCGGCGGCGAGGGCCAGGTCGTCGGTGAGCAGGGCGTCGACCTTGCCGGCGGCGTCGGAGAGGGTGTCCGCGGATTCGGAGCCGCCGGTGACGCGGGTGCGGAGTACCGCGATCCGGGCCAGGGTCTCGCGTTCGGGCTCGCTGCCTTCGGAGGTGATCAGGCGGAGCAGCGCCGCGGCGCTGTTCTTGTCCGGCGTCTTGTCCGGCGTGGCGCTGTCGGTCGTGAGGCCGGGGTCGGGCTCGCGGGCCTCGGTGTTGCCGACGATCGAGTCGACCGCGTTCTGGACCCGGCTGAGCCGCATCCACGCCTCGTCCTGCTTCTGGGTGTCCTTCAGGGTGCCTGGCCGGGAGCTCGCGCTGCCGCGGGACTCGAGCCGGGTCAGCCACGCGCCGTCGGTGGACATGGCTGCCCGCAGCCGCTGCACCACGAGGTCCAGCGACTCCGCGGTGAAGCCGCCGCGCGCGGCCGTCGTCCACAGCACCCGCTGGACCCGGGTCAGCGTCCCGTCCTCGGCCGGTACGCCGAAGGCCGTGTCGATCCACTCGGTCCGGACCTGATGCCGTTGCCCGAGCGCCGCCGACGCCAGCGCCAGGAACGTCGAGGTACGCCATCGGTCGAGCTTCATCGCCGTACTCAGCGCCTCCTCGTCGGGCGCGCCGGCCTGCAGCGAGACGAGCACGACGACGGCCGGCTCCAGCCAGTACTGCGGTACGGGCCGGCCGGCGGCGGGGAGTTCCGCGCCGGAGGCCATCGCGCTCAGGACGCTGGTGGCGTACCGGCGGAGCTCGGCGGCGTCGATGAACGCGACGGTCTCCTGGCGCAGGTCGGACAGCTCGACGAACGCGTCGAACGCCTCGGACAGGCTGTCCACCCGGCTCTGCAGGCTGCCCTGGATCCGGGACAGCTGCGACCGCAGGCTGGATGCCGCCTGGCGCGCGTACGACATCTCGCTCTGCAGGTCCGACAGCTGCTGGTTCTGCCGTCGCTCTGTCCACCAGTCGCTCATGCCGCGCTCCTCCGTACCCTGGTTCCGGTCTCGGGAAGAATGACGTGCCGACGGGTCACCCGGCTCCCGGGGAGCGGGAACATCCGCGCCGGACATACCCTTGAAACCGATATGACTTCCTCCGACCGCCGAACGGTGTACCTCGACCACGCGGCGACGACTCCGATGCTCCCGGCCGCGATCGAGGCGATGACCCGTCACCTCGGCCGCACCGGTAACGCGTCGTCCCTGCACGGCTCCGGACGGTGCGCGCGGCGGACCGTCGAAGAGGCGCGCGAGTCGATCGCGGCGGCGCTCGGCGCACAGCCGAGCGAGATCGTGTTCACCTCCGGCGGGACCGAGGCGGACAACCTGGCGCTCAAGGGCCTGTGGTGGTCCCGGCTGGCGCAGGACCCGCGGCGGCGCCGGATCCTGCTCAGCGGTGTCGAGCACCACGCGGTGCTGGACCCGGCCGTCTGGCTCGGGCAGCACGAGGGCGCGGAGATCGAGTGGCTGCCGGTCGACGGGCTCGGTCGGGTGCAGCCGGACGACGTCCGCAGGGCGATCGAGCGGGAGCCGGAGTCCGTGGCGTTCGTCACGTTGATGATGGCGAACAACGAGGTCGGCACGCTGCAGCCGGTGCCGGAGGTCGCGGCGATCGCGCAGGAGTACGGCGTCCCGGTGCACACCGACGCGGTGCAGGCGATCGGGCAGGTGCCGGTGGACTTCGCGGCGCTCGGCGTGGACGCGATGACGGTGTCGGCGCACAAGCTCGGCGGTCCGTACGGCATCGGCGCGCTGGTCGTCCACAAGGAGACGCAGCTGACGCCGATCCTGCACGGCGGGGGACAGGAGCGCGACGTCCGGTCCGGGACCCTCGACGTACCGGCGACGGCCGGGTTCGCGGTCGCCGCGGAGCACGCGGTCGAGCACCAGGCCGCGGAGGCGGCGCGGCTGTCGGAGCTGCGCGACACGCTGATCCACGGCATCACCGGGACCGTCGAGGGCGCCAAGCTCTCCGGGGACCCGATCGGCCGTTTGCCCGGTAACGCACACTTGTCCTTCAGCGACTGCGAGGGCGACTCGCTGTTGCTGCTGCTCGACGCGCGCGGGATCGAGGTGTCCACCGGTTCCGCGTGCAACGCCGGCGTCGCCGAGCCCAGCCACGTGCTGCTCGCGATGGGGTACGACGACCAGCGGGCCCGCGGCTCGCTCCGGTTCACCCTCGGGCACACGAGTACGCGCGCCGACGTCGACGCCGTACTGGACAGCATCGGGCCGGTCGTGGAGCGGGCGAAGTCCGCCGGACTGCAGAACGTGGGAAGGAACAGCTGATGCGGGTACTCGCCGCCATGTCCGGCGGAGTCGACTCCGCGGTCGCGGCCGCGCGGATGGCCGAGGCCGGGCACGACGTGACCGGTGTGCACCTGGCGCTCAGCCGGAACCCGCAGTCGTACCGCAGCGGTGCGCGCGGCTGCTGCACGATCGAGGACTCCCGCGACGCCCGCCGGGCAGCGGACGTGATCGGCATCCCGTTCTACGTCTGGGACCTGGCCGAGCGGTTCCACGCGGACGTGGTCGAGGACTTCGTCAACGAGTACGCCGCCGGCCGGACGCCGAACCCGTGCCTGCGCTGCAACGAGAAGGTCAAGTTCAGCGCGGTCCTGGAGCGGGCGCTGGCGCTCGGCTTCGACGCGGTCGCGACCGGGCACTACGCGCGCATCGTGGACACCGCCGACGGCGCGCGGGAGCTGCACCGGGCGGTGGATCCGGCCAAGGACCAGTCGTACGTGCTCGGCGTCCTCACCCAGGAGCAGTTGGCGCACGCGTTCTTCCCGCTCGGCGACACGGTCAAGACCGAGGTCCGCGAGGAGGCCGAGCGGCGCGGGCTGTCGGTGGCCGCCAAGCCGGACAGCCACGACATCTGCTTCATTGCCGACGGCAACACCGCGGGCTTCCTCGGCGACCGGCTCGGCGAGGCGCCCGGCGACATTGTCGATGCGCAGGGCAACAAGCTCGGTGAGCACCAGGGCACCCACGGCTTCACGATCGGCCAGCGCAAGGGCCTGAAGATCGGCACGCCGGCCGCCGACGGCAAGCCCCGCTTCGTCCTGGACATCAGCCCGGTGGACCGCACCGTCACGGTCGGATCCCGCGCCGAGCTGGCCGTCTCGCACCTCACGGCCTCCAAGCCCCGTTGGTGCGGCCCGGCCCCGGCGGCCCAGCTGCACGCCAAGGCCCAGCTCCGCGCCCACGGCGAGGAGGTGCCGGTCGTCGCAACGGTCGAAGGCGAGCACGTCCAGGTCTCCTTCGACCAGCCCACCTCCGCCGTCGCCCCGGGACAGGCCGTCGTGCTGTACGACGGCACCCGCGTGATCGGATCCGCGACGATCGACAGCGTTCAGCGCGTCAGCGCCGCCGTATGACCACCACCGGTCTGGGCTCCGTCCCGGGCGACGACATCCGCGAGTGGACCCGCGCAGTACTCGAGCTGGTCGACCTCCCGTTCCTCCCCGAGCTCCCTGCGCGCCCGTACGGCGAAATGATCAGCCGCACCGTCGCCGTACTGACCGAGCTTGCGGCTGATCTGCAACCCGTCGGCTGGCGGCTGACGGGTGGTGGCGACGCGCGGGCGAGCCTGGACCAGCGACGGGCGCGGGCTTTGCTGCAAGAGGACCTGGATGTCCTCGAGGAGTACGCCTACGGGTACGAGGGTCAGCTCAAGGTGCAGGTCACCGGCCCGTGGACGCTGGCGGCCGCCATGGAGCGCCCCCGCGGCGACAAGGTGCTGGCCGACCACGGTGCGCGGCGAGACCTCGCGCAGGCGCTGGCGTACGGCGTGGAGTTGCACGTGGCGGAAGTACGCAAGCGGGTGCCTGGGGCCGAGGTACTGCTGCAGGTGGACGAGCCCGGGCTGCCCGCCGTACTGGCTGGTGCTGTGCCGACTGCGTCCGGCTGGAGCAAACACCGGTCTGTGGACGGTCCTGGTGCTGTCGAGCTGCTGAGCCTGTTTCCGGCGAGTATCGTGCACTGCTGCGCGGAGAGGCCGCCGATCGAGGTCTTCACCAAGTCCGGCGCCAGCGGGATCGCCGTGGACGTTTCACTGCTCAACAACGCAGCCTGGGACCAGGTAGCTGCTGCAGCGGAAGCCGGCACCCGGATCTACGCCGGTGTCGTTCCCACCACAGGCCCGGTCCCGCGGCCGGAGCAGGCCGCGGCACCGTTGGTACGGCGCTGGCGCGAGCTGGGGCTCGACCCGGAACTCCTGAAGCAGGTGGTGATCACGCCGGCCTGCGGGCTGGCCGCCGCGCCGACGCCGGCCGACGCCCGGGCCCGGCTGAAGCTGCTCCGCGAGATCGTCGACGTGGTGGGCGAAGCGGCCGAGGAGTAACGCCGAAACGTCGGTGGGCGGTTGTAGGTTCTCCTCATGAGCGAGAACGTTGGGGCGCCCGCGGATGTCCGGACGCGGCATGCGGAGCTGAGCCAGGAGATCGAGGACCACCGGGCGCGCTACTACCTGTCCAGCCCGATCATCTCGGACGCGGACTTCGACGCGCTGATGCACGAGCTGCAGGGCGTCGAGGAGCAGTACCCGGAGCTCCGCACCCCGGACTCGCCCACCCAGAAGGTCGGCGCCCCGATCTCGACGCTGTTCACGCCGGTCGACCACCCGATGCGGATGGAGAGCCTCGGCAACGCGTTCTCCGCCGAGCAGATGGAGGCCTGGGCGAAGCGGCTGGAGCGCGAGGTCACGGTCCAGCAGATCGTCGACAGCGGGTTCCTCTGCGAGCTCAAGGTGGACGGCCTCGCGCTCGACCTGGTGTACGAGAACGGCACGCTGGTCAGCGGCGCCACCCGCGGCGACGGCCGTACCGGCGAGGACGTGACGCCGAACGTGCGGACCATCAAGAGCATCCCGGAGCACCTGCACGGCGACGACCTGCCGGCGTTCCTCGAGGTCCGCGGCGAGGTGTACTTCCGGGTCGAGGACTTCGAGGAGCTGAACGCCCAGCTGGTCGAGGCCGGCAAGGACGTCTTCTCGAACCCGCGGAACTCCGCGGCCGGATCGCTGCGGCAGAAGGATCCGCGGGTCTCGGCGGGCCGCCCGCTGCGCTTCGTCGTGCACGGCCTCGGGAAGGTCGAGGGGTACCGCGTCGGCCGGCTGTCGGAGGCGTACGACCAGCTGAAGGAGTGGGGCCTGCCGGTCAGCGACCGCGCCCGCCGGGTCGGCACGCTCGACGAGGTCAACGAGTTCATCGCGTACTACGGCGAGAACCGGCACTCGGTGGACCACGAGATCGACGGCGTCGTGGTGAAGGTCGACGAGCTCGACCTGCAGCGCGCGCTCGGGTCCACCTCGAGCGCCCCGCGCTGGGCGATCGCGTACAAGTACCCGCCCGAAGAGGTGAACACCAAGCTGATCGAGATCGAGGTGAACGTCGGCCGCACCGGCCGGGTCACCCCGTTCGCGCACATGGAGCCGGTCCGGGTGGCCGGTTCCACGGTGGAGTACGCGACGCTGCACAACGCCAAGGAGGTCGCCCGCAAGGACGTCCGCCCGGGCGACACCGTCGTACTGCGGAAGGCGGGCGACGTGATCCCCGAGGTGCTCGGGCCGGTGGTGGACCTGCGCCCGAAGGGGTTGCCGGCGTGGGAGATGCCGACGCGCTGCCCGTGGTGCGACACGGTGCTGGCTCCGGCGAAGGAGTCCGACGTCGACATCCGCTGCCCGAACTCGCAGTACTGCCAGGGCCAGCTCCGGGAGCGGCTGTTCTACCTGGCCGGGCGGTCCGCGTTCGACATCGAGGGGCTCGGGTTCAAGGCGGCGGACGCGTTGATCCGCGGAGGGCTGATCGCGGACGAGGGCGACCTGTTCGCGCTCACCGAGGAGAAGCTGGCCGAGAGCGAGTTCTTCACCACGAAGGCCGGCGCCCTGTCGGCGAACGCCCGCAAGCTGCTCGCGAACCTCGAGGAGGCGAAGGCCCGGCCGCTGTCCCGGGTGCTGGTCGCGCTGTCCATCCGGCACGTCGGGCCGACCGCGGCCGTCGCGCTCACCGAGGTGTACGACGGCATCGACGGCGTACGGTCCGCGAGCGAGGAGCAACTGGCCGAGATCGAGGGCGTCGGGCCGACCATCGCGCAGGCGATGATCGAGTGGTTCCAGGTGCCGTGGCACCAGCAGATCGTCGACAAGTGGCAGGCGTCCGGCGTGCTGATGCGCGAGGAGCGGACCGGTCCGACACTGCCGCAGACGCTGACCGGGTTGTCGGTCGTGGTGACCGGGACCGTCGAGGGGTTCAGCCGCGACGAGGCGACCGAGGCGATCGTCGGGCGCGGCGGCAAGGTCGCGAGTTCGGTGTCCAAGAAGACGTCGTTCGTCGTCGTCGGCGACTCGCCCGGGTCGAAGTACGACAAGGCCGTGCAGCTCGGCGTACCGATCCTGGACTCGGCCGGGTTCCGGGTGCTGCTCGACGACGGCGCCGAGGCCGCGGCCGCGGTGGCGAGTACGCCGGCGCCCGACGAGTCCTGAATCCGCCGAAAGAATTTCCGGCCGGGCGGATCCGCCGACGGGGCTGAGCCGTCCGACTGTTAACTTTGCACGTCGAGATCTGGGTCAGAAGGAGCAAGATATGACGACGCCGCCGCAGGGACCGTGGGGTCCTGGGCAGCCGGGGGGCCAGCCAGGCGGGCAGCACGGGGGACAGGGAGGACAGCAACCGCCGCAGCAGCCTCAGCAGGGTGGTGGCTGGGGACAGCAGCCTCCCGCTCAGGGTGGTGGCTGGGGGCAACAGCCTCAGCAGCCGCAGCAACCACAGCAGCCTCAGCACGGCCAGCCGCAGCAAGGTCAGCCGCAGCAGGGCCAGCCCCAGCAGGGGCGCCCGCCGCAGCAGGACCGGCCGCAGCAGGGCGGTGGCTGGGGACAGCAGCCCGGTCAACCCGGTCAGTCGGGCCAGCCCGGTCAGCAGGGTGGTGGCTGGGGTCAGCAGCCCGGCCAGTCCAGCCAGCAGCAGGGCGGCGGTGCGTACCAGCAGCAGTCCTGGGGCCAGCGTCAGCAGCAGTCGCAGCAGGGTGGTTGGCACCAGCAGCAGGGCGGCCAGCCCGGGCAGTGGCAGCCGGGCCAGGGCGGTCCCGGTGGCGGCAAGGGGCCGGGCGGCATCAGCAAGGACAAGATGCCGCTGGTGATCGGTGGTGGCGTGGTCGGCATCGTGCTGATCGGCCTGCTGGTCTTCCTCGGCATCCGCGCGTTCGGCGGCGGTGACGACACCCCGTCGAGCCAGCCGACCAGCAGCAAGAGCGAGGGCGGCGACCCGACCGCGTCCCCGACCAGCAGCGGCGGTACCGGTGGCGAGCTCGGGAACGCGACCGGCCAGGCCAAGGGCGTGACCGACAAGCTGCAGGGCATGGGCTTCGGGTGCAGCGACCTGTTCAACACCGGCCAGGGTGCGCACCGCGGCTGCTTCAAGGTCGACGGCAACAGCAAGTCGTCCGAGGTGATCTTCCAGTTCAAGTCCGACGGCACGATCATCGCGGCCCGGGTCGAGACCGAGGACGGGGACAACAACAACAACGCCCAGGTGGCGTTCGGCCAGGCGCTGCAGGCGATCGGCAACGACACCTTCGGCGGCGACTCGGTGTCCAAGATCCAGGATGCGGTCAAGACCGGTCAGCGGTCCTCCGAGGTCGGGACGAACTGGGGCACCTTCCAGCTCAGCAACGACGGCTCGAACCTGCGGGTGTCCGGTCACAAGAACGGTGAGGAGTCGCTGGACCTCCCGGACCAGACCTTCGACACCAACGTGGCTCAGCTGACGGCGGCGCTGAAGGCGAAGTCGTACGTGTGCACCAGCTCCTGCCGCAAGGACGTCGGGAAGTACGGCTCCCAGCGAGTGTTCTTCCTGGCCAGCGGGACCAAGGGCATCAAGCTGCTCGAGTTCAGCGCGTCCGCGGACAGCGGCAGCGCGGTCAAGGGCGCGATGACCTCGGCGATGAACGACGCGTTCGGCGTCCTCAAGGGCGGTAACGCGGCCGCGGTGAAGGCGTACATCGAGGCGCACAGTGACGGCAAGCAGTACGCTGCTTATGTCGGCGGCTGGAAGGTGCAGATCGACGGCGACAGCAGCGGAAGCTACGGGTCGCAGCGGGTCAACATCCAGTACGAGTCGTTCTACGCCTGATGCACGGAGGCCGGATGTGAAGTTCCCCCGGGAGAAGCGGGAGTCCCGGACGGTGGCCCAGCCGCCGCCCGAGGCGGTCCAGCGTGTCGACGGCGGCGGGGCCTGGGGCCCCACCCAGTTCGACCTCCCGGACCGGAACGGATCGAACAGCCAGGCGATCCTGATCGTCGCCCTCGTCGGCGTCGTCGTCCTGCTGGTGATCGCCGGCCTTTGGGCCCTCGCCTACTTCCAGTTCACCTGAGGAACGAGCGAGTCCTGCAGATCATTCAAGAGAGTTGAATGATCTGCGGGCCTGGGAACTGCAAGCGACGCCGCAGGATCGCCCGAATGGTGATCGGGTCAACGTGATCGACACGGCGACGGCGCGCACAACCTTCCGCGGATGCTGCAACGGTTCCGCGCCGGCCAGACAGAGCCGCTCATCTTCGGAGACGACGGTCAGGCACAGGGCGTAGTCGTTCCGTTCGACCGGTGGGAGCAGCTCGAGGAGCTGGCTGAGGACGCCGAACAGGCGGCCGAGATTCGCGAGGTCACTCGGCGGCGGTTGGCGACGAACCGCGCGGAGGACTATGTGTCCGCCGATGAGCTCGCCGCAGAGTTCGGGTGGAATCTCGACAGCGATGACCAACCGCCCCGAGACCGATGACTGCGAAGTATCACCTCATCCTGGACTCGGAGCTCCGAGACGACCTCCGTGAGCTCCAGCAACGCGCCAAGGCTGACCCCGGCGGCGCCGCGGCGAAGCAGTTCGAAGCTGCTCGCGTCGCGCTGAGCGCACTGCGCGAAGGCCGCGAAGCCGAGTTCGCCGGCGAGCGTCTCGGCCGTTCCGACAGCCACCCGGATCTTCGAGACTGCGCCGAGATCAAGATTCCGGTCGTCGAGGAGTTCAACCGCCGCGGGCGGCCGATGGGGCCATCGCATCGGGTCACCTATCGCGAGTTCGAAGGTGTGACGGAATCATCGCTTCCGGTACGCCAGGTCGTTGCCTTTGCGCCCCGCAAGGACGGCGAGATTTTCGACGTGACCGCGAACCGGCTCGGGCGTTCGAGGGGCGTGGCTCTCGACGAACTCGACCATCTCCCATCCGCGAGCCAGCCTCCCGCGGCCCAGCGCCGCCCTCCGTCTCGGGGCCCGTCCCGAGAGAAGTAGCTCCAGAGCCGGTCAGGCGGTGGCGCGGATTGTGACGGCCAGGGAGGCTAGGTAGGAGAGGCGGGCGACCTCGGAGCCGAGGAACTCGGGGCCTCCGCGTCGGCCGATCACCAGCACCCGGCGGTCGGACTCCAGCGGGGCCGCGACCAGGACGGACTCGGCGAGGCCCTTGTGGTCCGGGGCTTCGAGGGTGGTCGCCTTCGCCAGCGGCAGCCAGTGCGCGGCGACGTCGCCGAACTCCGGGGTCGCGCTGGTCTCCAGCGCCACCTTCACCTCGCTGCCGGTACCGTCCAGCAGCGCTGCCCAGTCCGCGTGCAGCACGGCCGGGGACTGCTCGACCAGGATGTCGATCGCCTCCGACGGCGCGGACGTCATCTGCTCGACCGCTTCGAGGTCCATGTGCAGGCCGCCGCCGGCGCCGTACCGCGAGAACCAGATGACCTCGACGTCCGGGACGCTGTTGCAGGCCGACACCAGCCGGTCCGGCAGCACACCGGGCGGCAGGTCGACCACGATGTCGTCGACCGCGGTGCCGTTCTCCCGGCGGTGCTCGACGATCTCGATCGCGTGGATGTCGGCGTTCACCTCACCGAGGGCGGTCGAAACCACACCGAGCGAACCGGGGCGGTCCGGGATGATCAAGCGCAGCAGGAACACCGAACGATCATCTCCCAGCCCATCACCTTGCGCGTAACGCCTTGTCGCCGCCCATGTTACAGAGCGGTAGGACAAGACACGCCCGCCCATCTCATCGGGCTGTTGTCCACAGGTGAAATGCGGCTGTCACAGACGGCCTACTAAGCTTCCGTTAGTCATGTGCCTACATGGCTAACGGCTACTGCACGCATTGGATCAGTTCATGCCATCGATTACCCGCGAAGAGGTCGCGCACCTGGCGCGACTGGCGCGGATCGAGCTCTCCGACGACGAGCTCGACCACCTCGCGCCGCAGCTCGACCAGATCATCACCTTGGTCGGGCAGGTCAGCCAGGTGGCGGCGGACGACATCCCGCCGACCTCGCACGCCCTGCCGCTGACCAACGTGATGCGCGCGGACGAGACCGTCCCGTGCCTCACCCCCGAGCAGGCGCTGTCCGGCGCGCCGGCCGCGGAGGAACAGCGCTTCCGGGTGCCGCGGATCCTGGAGGAGGACTGACCATGACGGACCTCACCAGGAAGACCGCGGCCGAGCTTGCGGAGCTGATGGCGGCCAAGCAGGCCAGTTCGGTGGAGATCACCCAGGCGCACCTGGACCGGATCGCCGCCGTCGACGGTGACGTGCGGGCGTTCCTGCACGTCGACACCGAAGGCGCGCTGGCGCAGGCGAAGGCGGTCGACGAGAAGCGGGCCGCGGGCGAGCAGCTCGCGCCGCTGTCCGGCGTACCGCTGGCGCTGAAGGACGTGCTCACCCAGGAGGGTGTGCCGACCACGGCCGGTTCGAAGATCCTCGAGGGCTGGAAGCCGCCGTACGACTCGACCGTCGTGCAGCGGCTGAAGGCGGCCGGGATCGTGATCCTCGGCAAGACCAACATGGACGAGTTCGCGATGGGCTCGTCGACGGAGAACTCGGCGTACGGCACCACCCACAACCCGTGGGACCTGACCCGGATCCCGGGCGGTTCGGGCGGCGGTTCGTCGGCGGCGATCGCGGCGTACGAGGCCCCGCTGGCGATCGGCACCGACACCGGCGGCTCGATCCGGCAGCCGGGGGCGTTCACCGGGACGGTCGGCGTCAAGCCGACGTACGGCGGCACCTCGCGGTACGGGCTGATCGCGCTGGCGTCGAGCCTGGACACCCCGGGCCCGTGTGCGCGGACGACCCTGGACGCGGCGTTGCTGCACGAGGCGATCGCGGGCTGGGACCCGATGGACTCCACGTCGATCAACCAGGACGTCCCGCCGGTGGTGGCCGCGGCCCGCAGCGGCGACGTCGCCGGGCTGCGGATCGGCGTCGTCAAGGAGCTCGGCGGCGAGGGCTATCAGCCGGGCGTCGAGGCGCGCTTCCACGAGGCGGTCGAGCTGCTCACCAAGCTCGGCGCCGAGGTGGTCGAGGTCTCCTGCCCGCACTTCCAGTACGCGCTGCCGGCGTACTACCTGATCCTGCCGAGCGAGGCCTCGTCCAACCTGGCCAAGTTCGACGCGATGCGGTACGGCCTGCGGGTCGGTGACGACGGCGAGAACAGCGCCGAGAAGGTGACCGCGCTGTCCCGCGAGGCCGGCTTCGGCGCCGAGGTGAAGCGCCGCATCATCCTCGGCACGCACGCGCTCTCCAGCGGGTATTACGACGCGTACTACGGCCAGGCGCAGAAGGTGCGGACGCTGATCGCCCGCGACTTCGCGAATGCGTACGAGCAGGTCGACGTGCTGGTCTCGCCGGCCACGCCGACGACCGCGTTCGCGATCGGTGACCGGATCGACGACCCGATCGCGATGTACAAGAACGACCTCTGCACGATCCCGTCCAACCTGGCGGGCAACGCGGCCGCGTCGTTCCCGTGCGGCCTCGCCGACGAGGACGGTCTGCCGGTCGGCTTCCACGTGATGGCGCCGGTGATGCGCGACGACCTGTGCTACCGGGTTGGCGGCGCGCTCGAGGCCGCACTGGCCGAGCAGTGGGGCGGCGTACTGATGAGCAAGGCTCCGGAGCTGGAGGTGACCCGATGACCGCCGAGGTACTCGAGATCGACGACGCGCTGGCCACCTACGACCCGGTGATGGGGCTCGAGGTGCATGTCGAGCTCAACACCGCGTCGAAGATGTTCTGCGGCTGCCCGACCGAGTTCGGCGCGCCGCCGAACACCCAGACCTGCCCGGTCTGCCTCGGGCTGCCGGGCGCGCTGCCGGTGGTGAACGCGACCGCGGTCGAGTCCGCGATCAAGATCGGCCTGGCGCTCAACTGCGAGATCGCCGAGTGGTGCCGGTTCGCCCGGAAGAACTACTTCTACCCGGACATGCCGAAGAACTTCCAGACCTCGCAGTACGACGAGCCGATCGCGTTCAACGGCTGGACCGAGGTCGCGGTCGACGGCGAGACGTACCGGATCGAGATCGAGCGCGCGCACATGGAGGAGGACACCGGCAAGGCCACCCACGTGGGCGGCGCGACCGGCCGGATCCACGGCGCGACGCACTCGCTGGTCGACTACAACCGGGCCGGCATCCCGCTGATCGAGATCGTCACCAAGACGATCGAGGTGCCCGGCGACAAGGCCGCCGCGGTGGCTCGTGCGTATGTCGCGATGCTCCGCGACCTGCTGTTCTCGCTGGGCGTCTCGGACGTCCGGATGGACCAGGGCTCGCTGCGCGCCGACGTGAACGTGTCGCTGAAGCCGTCCGGTTCGACGGCCCTCGGCACCCGCACCGAGACCAAGAACGTGAACTCGTTCCGTTCGGTCGAGCGCGCGGTGACCTACGAGATCACCCGGCAGGCGGCGGTGCTGTCGTCCGGCGGGAAGATCCTGCAGGAGACCCGGCACTGGCACGAGGACACCGGCATCACCACGGCCGGCCGGGAGAAGTCCGACGCCGACGACTACCGATACTTCCCGGAGCCCGACCTGGTGCCGGTGGCGCCGTCGCGCGAATGGGTCGAGGAGATCCGCGCGACGCTCCCCGAGGCCCCGTCGGTACGGCGGGCCCGGCTGCAGCAGGACTGGGGTTTCACCGACCTCGAGATGCGCGACGCCGTGAACGGCAACGCGGTCGAGCTGATCGTGTCCACGGTCGAGCTCGGGGTCTCGCCGGCGGCGGCGAAGAAGTGGTGGCTGGGCGAGCTGGCCCGGGCCGCGAACGAGGCCGGTGTCGAGCTCGACGGCCTGAGCGTCGGTCCGGCCGAGGTCGCCGAGGTGCAGAAGCTGGTGGACGACGGCACGCTGAACGACAAGCTCGCCCGGCAGGTGTTCGAAGGTCTGCTGGCCGGTGAGGGTACGCCGGCCGAGATCATCGAGAAGCGCGGGCTGGCGCTGGTGTCCGACGACTCGGCGCTGCTCGAGGCCATCGACCGGGCGATCGCCGCGAACCCGGACGTGGTCGAGAAGGTGAACTCCGGGAAGCCGGCCGCCGCGGGCGCGCTGATTGGCGCGGTGATGAAGGACATGCGCGGCCAGGCCGACGCCGCGAAGGTTCGCCAGCTGCTGAACGAGAAGCTGGGTATCTGAGGCTGTTCCCCGAGGTGCCGGGCCCTGGTAGGTCCGGCACCTCAGGTGCGTTCAGGCGGCGTTGCGCTGCGTTTCCGGAGCTTCGTCGTCGACGGTGAGCAGGGTCCGGGCGACCGACAGCTCGTCGGCGGGGCAGCGGAGCTCGTACCGGGTCGGGTGGATCTCGGTGGTGACCGTGTCGGGCCGGTTGCGGAACAGCGCGCGGAACAGCCCCCACAGCGTGCCGACGATCAGCCCGTACACGAAGCCCCACAGCACGACCGCGAAGCTGGTCAGCGTGGTCTGCGCGACCAGCGTGACGAAGACGGCCGCCAGGACGCCGAGCAGCGCGCCCTGCAGCGCACCCGTCGCGGTCAACCGGACGACCGGGATCCGCGGCCGTCTGGTGGCCTGCCGAAGTCCGGCGCCGACGATGTCCAGGCTCGTCGCGTCCATCCCGTAGCTCTTCAGGTACTCCGCTGTTCGTTGAGCGTCAGCGAAACTGCTCACCGATGCGATCACACTGCTGGGGACGCCAGACGCCTGGCCGGTCGGCATACCGATCTCCTCCTCGAGTCGTTTCTTCCACAAGTACCAGACGACCCAAGTCGCGAAACGGTTGACTGTCAGGACGTTCTGATCGTCACCCGGAGGATCCGGTCGTCGCCGGCGCGCGGCTGCCCGCGGCCGTCGGTGTTCGACGTCGTGACCCACAACGACCCGTCCGGTGCGAGCTCGACGGTGCGCAACCGCCCGTACTGCTGGGTGAAGAACGCCTTCGGTTCACCGGTTCGCTTGCCGTTAGCAACGGGTATCGCCCAGAGCCGCTGGCCGCGGAGGCCGGCCATGAAGATGTACCCCTTCGCGAACGCGATCCCGGACGGCGACGCGTCGGCGGTCGGCCACTGCGCGATCGGGTCGGTCATCCCGTCCAGGTGGCTGATTCCTTCGGCGGCCGGCCAGCCGTAGTTGGAGCCGGGGGTGATCACGTTCAGCTCGTCCCAGGTGCTCTGCCCGAACTCCGCGGCGTACAGCTGGTTGCCGTCGAAGGCGAGGCCTTGGACGTTGCGGTGGCCCTTGGTGATCCACGCCCGCCCGTCCGGATTCCCGGGCGCGGGCTTCCCGTCGGTGGTGATGCGGAGGATCTTGCCGCCGAGCGAGTTGTCGTCCTGGGAGTTCGGCTGCTCCGAGCCGTCGCCGGTCCCGGCGTACAGGAAGCCGCCCGGCCCGAACCGCAGCCGGCCGCCGTTGTGGATCGCCGCCTCCGGGATGCCGTCCAGGATCACCTGCTGGTCCGAGAGCTTGCCGTCCCGGTAGGTGATCCGCGCGATCCGGTTGTCGGTGCCGCTGGAGTAGTACACGTAGAGGTACGGCTTGCCCGGGTACCCCGGATCCACCGCGAGCCCGAGCAACCCGCCCTCCGACGAGGCCTTCACCCCGTCGACGGACCCCACCTCGGTCACCCGCCCGCCGACGACCCGCACGATCTTCGCGGCGTCCCGCTCGGTCACCAGCGCGCTCTTGTCCGGCAGGAACGCCACGCCCCACGGCACCTCGATCCCACTCACCACCGTCGAGGCCACGGTCAGCTCGATCGGCGACGCAGTCGGTGCACTCGACGACGCCGAACTACTGGGTGTCCCCTCCGAACACCCCGCGACGAAAGCCAACACGGCAACCATCGCTGCAGCCCGACTTCGCACGATTCAGCTGCCCCACGTCGGGCGGAGCGGGAAGTGCGCGTTGCCGCGGTGGTCGAGTTTCGCCGCCAGCACCTGGTGGAGCTGGATGGTGTTGTGTTCGAAGCCGGCCCGGCTGGCGGCCAGGTAGAGGCCCCAGATCTTGGCGGTGGCGGGGCCGACCTCGGTGACGGCCTCGTCCCAGTGGGCGACGAGGTTGTCGTTCCAGGCGGCCAGCGTGAGCGCGTAGTGCTCGCGGAGGTTCTCCTCGTGGCGGACCTCGAAGCCGGCGTCCTGAGCCTCGGCGATGATCCGGCCGGAGCCGATCAGTTCGCCGTCGGGGAAGATGTAGCGGTCGATGAACGCGCCGGTGTTGCGGAAGTGGTTGTCGGGCCGGGTGATGCAGTGGTTGAGCAGCCGGCCGCCCGGGCGGAGCCGGTCGTACAGGAAGGCGAAGTACGACGGGTAGTTGCGGACGCCGATGTGTTCGGTGAGCCCGATCGAGCTGATCGCGTCGAAGTCCCGCTCCGGTACGTCGCGGTAGTCCAGGAACCGTACTTCGGCCAGCCCATCGAGCCCCTCGCGCTTGATCGCCTGCTGCGCCCAGTCGGCCTGCGCCTCGGACAACGTCACGCCGAGCGCCTGGACGCCGTACTCGCGGGCCGCGTGCCGGACCATCCCACCCCAGCCGCAGCCGACGTCGAGCAGCCGCATGCCCGGCTTCAGGTCGAGCTTCCGCGCGACCAGGTCGTACTTCTCGAACTGCGCCTCCTCCAACGTGGCGTCGGCCGTCGGATAGACCGCGCACGTGTACGTCATCGACGGCCCGAGCACCCACTCGTAGAACGTGTTCGACACGTCGTAGTGGTGGTGGATCGCGGACTTGTCGCGCGCCTTCGAATGCCGCAGTCCCTCGAACGTCCGGCGCCACTTCGGCAGGTGCTCCTGCGGCGGCGGGGGCGGCGGCTTCAGGTGGCTCCAGCCGAGGCTGCGGATGATTCGCAGCGCCTCGGCGGCCTTCGGGCGGTGGAAGTGGAACTGGTCCAGGATCAGCCGCATCAGCTCGTACGGGTTGCCCGGGTGCACGCCGGTGATCTCCAGGTCGCCCATCACGTACGCGCGGACCAGCCCGAGGTCGCCCGGCGCGGTGAGGATGTAGGACAGCCCGCGCTCGGAGGCCAGATGCATGTGCATCGGGGAGTCCTCCGGCCCGGCCGCACTCCCGTCGTACGCCGTGAACCGGAACGGCAGCCCGTCCGGGATCACGGTCGTGAGGGCTTCGGCGATCGATACCTGGGTCGCGAGCGTCGTCATCGGCGCGTCACCGCCTTTTCGTAGAGCCCGGTGAGCCGGGCGTCGGGGTCGTAGCGTTGTTTCACCGTGGTCAGAGCCGGCACGTTGTACAGCCGGTCGAACGTCTCCCGGTCGTAGTACGCGTCGGAGTACAGGGACTTGTGGCCGCCGAAGTCGCTCACCGCCTGCTCGATCCGGCGGTTGACGTCGCCGTCCGCGGCGCCGGGCGCGATCGGGACCGTGCCCCAGAAGCCCACGTTCACGTACGTCTCCCCGGGCTGCAACGGGTACAGCGGCCAGGACTCGGAGTCGCGCAGCCGCAACGGGCACAGCCAGACCGGCCGCATCCCGACGTTCGCGTCGAACCAGCGCAGGAAGTCCGCCAGCCGTGCGACCGGGATCTCCACGTCCTGTACGACGCGCTCCCGGTCGGGATGGCCGCGGCGCTTGTTCAGCCGGGCCGCGTAGTGGTGCCGGTTCTCGAAGCCGACGATCTTGTGGAACACGTCGCTGCGCCGCCAGCGCCGGGGCCACAGCCGCCGTACGACGGGCTGCTGGGCGCCGAACGCCGCCGAACACCAGAACCAGTCGGTGTCCCAGCGCCACAGGTAGTCGTGCGCGGTGAGGAAGTCCTTCGGGCGCTGCCGGATCGAGCGGTAGTAGATCTGCTGACCGGTGTAGTCGCTGGTCTTCACCGCGGCGTCGCTGTTGCGCCCGAGCGTCAGGTACGCCTCCGACGGGCTGAACACGACGCCGTCGACGAAGTGCACCGGCTCGTCGTCGTACTTGCCGTCAGCAACGATCGCGGCGATCGCGGGCGCCAGCTCGTCGAGCGCCACCCGGACGTGCCGGAGCGCGACGTACGGCGAGATCCGGTCGAGCTCGATCCGCAGCCGGGTCGCGTACCCGAGCGTGCCGTAGGAGTTCGGGAACGTCCGGAACAGGTCCGCGTGCTCGCCGTCCGGGCGGGCCGTGACCAGCTCGCCGGCGCCGGTCAGGATGTCGAGCTCGAGGACCGACTCGTGGGGAAGCCCGGCCCGGTACGACGACGACTCGATGCCGAGCCCGGTGACCGCGCCGCCGAGCGTGATCGTCTTCAGCTGCGGCACGACCATCGGCGTCAGCCCGTGCGGCAGGGTCGCGGCGACCAGGTCCTCGTACGTGCACATGCCCTGCACGTCGGCGGTTCGGGCGGTCTGGTCGATGCTGATCACGCCGGTCAGCTTCGAGACGTCGAGCCCCGGGCGCTCGGTGTCGGTCCGCGGCCGGAACAGGTTCGAACTGCGCTTCGCGAGCCGGACGGGTTCGCCGGGAGGGATCCGCGCATACGACTCCCGCAGCCGTCCGACGGCCTGATCGTGCGCCACCACCGCCGCCACACCCGCCACATCCGATGTCGAAGGCACCGATCCAGGGTACGACGGTGCCCGATCCGTGGCACGGGAGTTCAAAGTGTCCGGACGGCCGAGTAGGTTCTGTGACATGGCTGACGTGGTGAAGGCATGGCTTCCGTGGGAAGATCCCGACGCGTTTCTCGGTGGGGTCCCCGCGGGGTTCGACGTGGAGCTGTTCTCCGGCGCCGAGCGGCCGAAGTCGCTCGACGAGGTGGAGTTCTACGTGCCCAGTTACATGGGCGGTGGTGACGTCTTCGACGTCGTCAAGGAGATGCCTTCGCTGAAGGTCGTGCAGTTGCAGACGGCCGGGTTCGAGCACGTCCAGTCCCGGCTCGCGGACGGCGTGACCTTGTGCAACGCGCGCGGCGTGCACGACGCGTCGACGGCGGAGCTGGCGGTCGGGCTGATCCTCGCGACCTTCCGGAACCTGCCGCGCGCGGTCCGCGACCAGGAGCGGCAGGTCTGGCCGGACTCCTACGACCAGGTCGACGACTCGCTCGCCGACCGGACCGTGCTGATCCTCGGGTACGGCGCGATCGGCGAGGCGCTCGAGCGCCGGCTGACCGGGTTCGAGTGCGACGTGATCCGGGTCGCGCGGCGCGCCCGGGACGGCGTACATCCGATCTCCGAGCTGCCGGAGCTGCTGCCGCGCGCGGACGTCGTCGTCCTGCTGACGCCCGCGACGCCGGAGACCAGGCAGATGGTGGACGCGACGTTCCTGAAGCGGATGAAGGACGGCGCGCTGCTGGTGAACGTCGCGCGCGGTGTCGTCGTGGACACGGACGCGTTGCTCACCGAGCTCGGCACCGGGCGGATCCGGGCCGCGCTGGACGTCACCGACCCCGAACCGTTGCCCTCCGGACATCCGCTGTGGTCTGCTCCGAACGTACTGGTCAATCCGCACCGCGGTGGCGCCTCGACGGCGTTCGCGCCGCGGGTCGCCAGGCTGGTGCGGGCCCAGCTGGAGCGCTACGCCTCCGGGGAACCGTTGATCAATGTGGTGGCGGGGCCACCGCGCTGAGGAGGGACGAAGATGTCCGAGGCCGTACTGCTGATCGGGACCAAGAAGGGGCTCTGGATCGGCCGCAGTGACGCCGCTCGTCAGGAGTGGCGCCTCGACGGGCCGGTGCCCGAGTTCGAGATGCAGGGTGTGTACGCCGTGGGCATCGACACCCGCGGCGAGCGCCCCCGGCTGTTCGTCGGCGGCACCAGCGAGCACTGGGGCCCGGCGGTGTTCCACTCCGACGACCTCGGCGCGACCTGGGCGGAGCCGCCGGAGGGCTCGATCGGCTTCCCGAAGGACGCCGACGCGACGCTGGAGCGGGTCTGGCAGATCCAGGCCGCCCCGGCCGGTCAGCCCGGTGTCGTGTACGCCGGGACGCAGCCGTCGGCGTTGTGGAAGTCGACCGACGGCGGCGTGACGTTCGAGCTGGTCCGGGGCCTGTGGGAGCACCCGCACCGCAAGGAGTGGGGAGCCGGGTTCGGCGGTCAGGCGGTGCACACGGTGCTGCCGCACGCCAGTGATCCCGACCGGATCAGCGTCGCGATGTCGACCGGCGGCGTCTACCGGACGACCGACGGCGGGACGACCTGGTCCCCGGCGAACCACGGCATCAAGGCGTACTTCATGCCCGACCCGGACCCGGAGTTCGGCCAGTGCGTGCACAAGCTGGCGGCGCACCCCGACGTACCGGAGCGGATGTTCGCGCAGAACCACCACGGCGTGTACCGGTCGGACGACGGCGGGGCGATCTGGAAGTCGATCGCGGACGGGCTGCCGTCGGACTTCGGGTTCCCGATCGTCGTGCACCCGCACGAGCCGGAGACCGTGTACGTGTTCCCGCTGATCGCGGACGGCAACCGGATCCCGACCGAGGCGAAGTGCCGGGTGTACCGGTCCCGCGACGCCGGATCCACCTGGGAGCCGCTGACCGCGGGCCTGCCCGACGTGTCGTACGTCCCGGTGTTGCGGGACGCGATGACCACCGACACCGCTGACCCGGCCGGCGTGTACGTCGGCACCCGGGACGGCTGCGTCTACGCGAGCGCGGACGCGGGCGACAGCTGGGTCGAGGTCGCGAGCCACCTGCCCGACGTACTGACCGTCCGTGCCGCGGTGCTCGAATGATCGGAGTCCGGCTGCCGACCGTCCTGCGTCCGTTCGCGGGCGGCGCCGAGCGCGTCGAGGTCGAGGCCCGCACGGTCGCGGAGGCGTTCGCGGCGCTGGACGCACCGCTGCGGCGGCGCCTCACCGACGAGCAGGGAGCGGTCCGCCGGCACGTGAACGTGTACCTCGGCGACGACAACATCCGCGACCTGTCCGGCCTGCAGACCCCGCTCGCGGAGGGCGACGAGCTGCTCGTCCTCCCGAGCGTCGCGGGCGGCTGACGAGGTCCGGCAACCGCTCGCCCGTCCGGCGAGGGGGTTGTGGGGCACAGACGGCCGACTTACCGTCGATGGGGAAGGGGGCCGACGGCTGGGCCGTCGCCTGGGGGGTGCCCGGGGGAGGGGGCACCCTATGCACGCGTTCCTGGACCGGCTCGGGCGAGGGGCGGCGCGGCGGCACTGGTTCCTGATCGGGGGCTGGCTGCTGGTCGTGGTCGGCCTGTTCGTGCTGCGATCCGCGTTCGGCGGGACGTTCGTGAACAACTACACGGTCCCGGGCAGCGAGTCGTCGGCCGGTCTGGACATCCTGAACCGGGACTTCGCGACCGCCGGCGGGTATTCGGGCTCGATCGTGTTCCATGCGAAGAGCGGGCCGGTGTCGGCGCAGGCCGACGCGGTGAAGTCGTCGATGGACGCGGTCGGCAAGCTGCCGGACGTGGTTACCGCGGTCGACCCGCTGACCACGTCGCAGGCGGCGTACATCTCCAAGGACGGCAGCATCGTGAATGCGCCGGTCTCGTTCTCGGTGGTGCCGGCGTCGCTCGACAAGTCGTACGTCGGCAAGCTGGACGCGGCCGTGCAACCGGCCCGGGCGGTCGGTCTGCAGGTCGAGTACGGCGGCGGTGCGGGGCAGATCGGGAAGCAGGCGAATGACGGGCCGTCGGAGGCGATCGGCCTGGCGCTCGCGTTGCTGCTGCTGTTCCTGATGTTCCGGTCGGTGGTCGCGGCCGGTCTGCCGCTGGTGGCGGCGGTGTTCAGCGTCGGCGGCGGGCTCGCGATCCTCGGGCTGCTGGCCGCGGTGAAGGACTTCCCGGTCTCGGCGCCGACGGTGGCGACACTGCTCGGGCTCGGCGTCGCGATCGACTACGGGCTCTTCCTGGTGTCGCGGCACCGCGAGCAGCTCGACGACGGGATGAGCGTGGAACAGTCGGCCGGCCGCGCGGCGTCGACGTCCGGCGCCGCGATCCTGGTCGCCGGCGGCACCGTGGTGATCGCGATCCTCGGCCTGTACGTGTCCGGCGTACCGTTCGTCGGCGCGCTCGGGTTGTCGTCGGCGCTCGTCGTCGCGGTGACCGTGCTCGCGGCGCTGACGCTGATCCCGGCGCTGCTCGGGCTCGCGAAGCTGACCGTCCTGAACCGCAAGGACCGGAACCACCTGGTCGCCGAACGGGCGGTCGAGGCCGAGCTCGCGAACGACGCCGCGATCGCGGCGCACCGCGCGGAGGAGCGGGAACGGCGGGACACCAAACACGAAGCGAGTGCGTTCGCGCGCTGGGGCCGGAAGGTCAGCAACCGGCCGTGGCCGTACGGCATCGCGGCCACGCTCGTGCTGCTCGTACTCGCGATCCCGTTGCTGTCGATGTCGCTCGGTCAGCTGGACGCCGGCACCGATCCGACGCAGGATTCCAGCCGGAAGGCGTACGACCTGATCGCGCAGGGGTTCGGTCCCGGGGCGAACGGGCCGCTGACAGTCGTCGTACAGCTCCAGTCGGTGGCCCAGGGCGACCGCGCGACGGTGCTGAGTGGGCTGCAGTCGACGCTGCAGAAGACGTCCGGCGTCGCCGCGGTACAGCCGCCGAACACGAACAGCGCGGGGACGACCGCGATCATCACCGTGATCCCGACGACGTCGCCGTCCGCGGCCGCCACCGAGGACCTGGTGAACCGGATCCGCACCGACGTGCTCGCCGGGCAGCACGAACCGACGTACGTGGTCGGCACGACGGCCGGGTACGTCGACTTCACCGAGAAGGTCGGCAGCCGGATGCCGTGGCTGATCGGCGCGGTCGTGGTACTCGCGTTCCTGCTGCTGACGGTGGCGTTCCGGTCGCTGCTGATCGGCGTGAAGGCGGCAGTGCTGAACCTGCTGTCGGTCGGGGCGGCGTACGGCGTGATCGTCGCGGTCTTCCAGTGGGGCTGGGGTTCGTCGCTGGTCGGGATCGACGAGAAGGTGCCGATCCCGTCGTTCGTGCCGATGCTGATGTTCGCGATCGTGTTCGGGCTGTCGATGGACTACGAGGTGTTCCTGCTGTCCCGCGTGCACGAGGCCTGGATCGCCACCCGGGACAGCCACCGCGCGGTCGCGATCGGGATCGGCGCCACCGCCCGGGTGATCACCACCGCCGCGGCGATCATGATCGTGGTCTTCCTGAGCTTCGTGCTCGACGACGACCCGACCGTGAAGATGCTCGCCGTCGGCATGGCCGTCGCGGTCCTGATCGACGCCAGCATCGTCCGGATGATCCTGGTCCCTTCGGTGATGACCCTGCTCGGCGAACACGCCTGGTGGCTGCCGCGCTGGCTGGACCGCATCGTCCCCGACATCCAGCTCGAAGGCGGCGAACCCGAAGGCGCCCCGGCGGACGAGGTGCTGATCCCCGATAAACAACTGTCCAGCACGCCGCGGGAGTGACTACCGTCGGGCCGCATGAGCAACGTCCTCCTGCTGACCGGTCCGTGTGGCTCGGGCAAGACCACGGTGGCGCGTCTGGTAGCGACCAACGCGCCCCGCCCGACGATGCACCTGACCACCGACGAGTTCTATCGGGGTATCCGGACCGGCTTCGTGGCGCCGTATCTGCCGGGATCCCAGGCGCAGAACGAGGTCGTGATCGATGCGGTCGTCGCAACCATCGGCGTCTATGTGCGCGGCGGATACGACGTCGTGGTGGACGGGATCATCGGACCGTGGTTCCTCTCGCCCTTCCGGGCCGCTGCCGCAACAGGCGAGTGGCGGATGTCGTACGCCGTCCTGCGCCCGGACCTCGGGACGACCCTGCGGCGTGGGCAGAATCGTCCCGAGCCCGAGCTGACGGACGCCGAGGCGCTGACCGGCATGCACGAGGCGTTCAACGACCTCGGAAAACTCGAGGGGCATGCGATCGATACCTCCGCGCTCGACGCCGGCGCGACGGCGGCCGTGGTGCGGGAAGCCGTTGCCAACGGCACCTACCTGCTCAGTGTCTGAAGAGCCGTAGGCCGGTCGCGGTCCAGGTGATGCCGCGGTCCGCGCAGGCGGCGGCGACCTCGTCGGAGCGGATCGAGCCGCCGGGCTCGACGATGTGGGTGACGCCGTACCGCTCGGCGACCTCGACGTTGTCCGCGAACGGGAGGTGGCCGTCGGACACCATCGTCACGCCGGTGAGCGGGCCGTCCGACCAGAGCGCGGCCTTCTCCCCGGCGAGCCGGGTGCAGTCGACGCGGGACTGCTGTCCGGCGCCGACGCCGATCGTCATCCCGTCCTTCACCATCACCACCGTGTTCGACTGCGTGTACCGCGCGACGATCATCCCGAGCACCGCGTCGTCCGGCAGGTCACCCGGCATCGGCGCGACATCCCGATCCTGGGTCAGCCGTACGCCGTAGATCTCGCGGACCTCCTCCGCGGGCGGCTCGTACGACGGGTCGATCTCCAGCACCAGGTACGTCCCGCGCTTCTTCGCCGCGAGGATCTCCAGCACGCCGTCGTCGTACCCGGGCGCGACGATCCCGTCCGACACCACCCCCTTCAGGACCGCGGCCAGCTCGAGGTCCACGCGGTGCGAGACCGCGACGAAATCGCCGTACGACGACTTCGGATCCGCGGACCGCGCCCGCGTGTACGCCGCCGCGACCGTCGGGCCGAGCGCCGCACCCGCGGGGGAGACGTGCTTGTACGACGCGGCTGCCGGTACGCCGAACCGCTCCGCCGCCTCCCGCACCAGCTGCCACCCGGTCAGCGCGTCGAGGATGTTGATGTACGACGGCGCACCCGCGCGCACCGTGAACGGCGCGTCGTCGTACCGCGCCGCCTGATGGGGATTCATGCCGTACCGCAGCTGCATCAGCTCTCCTTGGTCGCCCGTACCACGATCAGCCGGGACTTCTCCTCGAACGGCTCCCCGTGCCAGCCGCCGTCGACCGCCACGTCCGAGAAGCCGGCCGCGCGCAGATCCGCGGTGATCTCCTCCGCGGTCCGGAAGTACAGGACGTTCCGGTAGACCGCGTCATGCCCGTCCTCGAACACGTTGTGCGCGTCGAACGCCACCCGCCCGTCGGCGATCTCGATCAGCTCGAGCCACTCCTTGAGATGCCCGGCCACGGTGTCGCGTTCGCCGTACGTCGCCTCGCTGGTCCACTGCTCCCACGCCCGGACGGCCGGGTTCCGCGACTCGAACGCGAACATGCCGCCGGGACGCAGCGCGCCGGCGATCGCGACGACCGTGTCCGCGTGCTCGGCGACGTGCATCATCGTGTTGCCGCTGCTGACCACGAGATCCACGTCGCCGGCCGGCGGTACGGCGCGGTGGTCGCCCTGGATCCAGGTGACCGCCTCGGCGCCGGGCTGCTTGCGCGCGTACCCGAGCATCGTCGGGCTCGGGTCGATCCCGATCACCTCCCGCCCCGGCGCGACCAGCGACCGCGTCAGCAGCCCGGTACCGCAGCCGAAGTCCAGCACCTTCGCGGCGCCGGCGGCCAGGGCGCGGTAGTACTCGTGGTCCTCCCCGGCGGGGTTGTCCAGGTCGTAGAGCTGTACCAGTTGTTCGTCGCCGTACGGGTCGTCAGTCACTCTGAAGAGCCTAGGCGTTGCGCTTTACTGCGCGGCCACCCAGCCGTAGATGTCCGCGGGGCGGCCGGCGTCCTCGGCGTGCCGCGGGTCGAACGGACCGTGCTTGCTGACCTGGTCGCCGGAGTTGCCCTCGACCGTGGTGATCTTCCCGTCGGTGCCGACGGCAACGACCACGCCGGTGTGCACACTGGTGTCGGTGTCGTCCGGGCCGGTGCCGTAGAGCACGATGTCGCCGGGCTGCATGCCGGTGTCGCCGGCGTGCGCGCGGCCCTTGTCCTGGCCCCAGGTGTAGATGTCGCCGGTGAAGCCGTAGTTCGGGATGTCGATGCCGGCCTGCCGCCAGGTCCAGGTGGCGAAGTGCGCGCACCACGGCTCGCACGGTCCGTACGGGTTGCAGTTGCTGCCGGGCGGGGTCTCCTGCTGGCCGACTTCGCCGTTGGCGGCGTTCACGATCGCGGTCCGGGTGTCGGCGGCGGACGCGGTCAGCGAGACCGTTCCGGTCAGCGCGACGAGGACCGCGGCGAGGAGCAGACGTAACGAGAGGCGCATGGGTCACTCCGATCAGGAGAGGGGGCGGTAGAAAACTTTCAAACGATCTCTCCAGATCAGTATGTGACTTACCAGGAGGCCGAATCCATTACAGTGTCGTCTCGACTATTTGTAAGACGGCTGTCTCAGAAAATGAGACGGTACGCGGCTGAACTTGACCCGGTTGCCAGGTGTCGGCGAATAATGCCTACATGCGATCGATTCTCCTCGTACTTGTGCGGCGCGCCGACTGACGCGACCACCGAGTCGAGCGCGCCCCTTCAGCCAACCCGGCGGAAGGGGTTTTTTGTTGCCCATGCGACTATCCGAGACCCGGAGGCGCGGCGGTAACGGCCACAAGCGAGGATGGATCGGTCGCGAACAAGTCAAATCGTGACAGGACAGGAAGGCTCTCTCATGAGTGAGCAGCTGACCGGGGCACAGGCTCTGATCCGCGCACTGGAACATGCCGGAGTGGACACCGTCTTCGGCATCCCGGGTGGCGCGATCCTCCCGGCGTACGACCCGATGCTCGACTCGACCCAGATCCGCCACATCCTGGTACGTCACGAGCAGGGCGCCGGCCACGCCGCCCAGGGGTACGCCGCGGCGTCCGGCAAGGTCGGCGTCTGTATGGCGACCTCCGGCCCGGGCGCGACGAACCTGGTGACGCCGATCGCCGACGCGTACATGGACTCGGTGCCGATGGTGGCGATCACCGGCCAGGTGGCGGGCGCCGCGATCGGGACGGACGCCTTCCAGGAGGCGGACATCCGCGGCATCACGATGCCGATCACCAAGCACAACTTCCTGGTCACCGACCCGAACGACATCGCCACCACGATCGCCGAGGCGTTCCACATCGCCTCCACCGGCCGGCCCGGCCCGGTGCTGGTCGACGTCACCAAGGATGCGATGCAGACCACCGGCGTCGACTTCCAGTGGCCGACCGAGCTCGCGCTGCCCGGCTACCGGCCGGTGACCCGCCCGCACCCCAAGCAGGTGCGCGAGGCGGCCCGGCTGATCGTCGCGGCCGAGAAGCCGGTGCTGTACGTCGGCGGCGGCGTGATCCGCGCCCAGGCCAGCGCCGAGCTGAAGGAACTGGCCGAGTTGCTCGGTATCCCGGTCGTCACCACGCTGATGGCCCGCGGCGCGCTGCCCGACACCCACGAACTGCACTTCGGGATGCCCGGCATGCACGGCTCGGTGTCCGCGGTCGGCGCCCTGCAGCGCTCCGACCTGCTGATCACGCTCGGCGCCCGCTTCGACGACCGGGTGACCGGCAAGCTCGACTCGTTCGCGCCGGACGCGAAGGTGATCCACGCCGACATCGACCCGGCCGAGATCGGCAAGAACCGGGCCGCGGACGTGCCGATCGTCGGCGACTGCAAGGAGGTCATCACCGACCTGCTCGCGGCGCTGCGGACCGAGATCGCGACCGCCGGCCGGACCCCGTCGTACGACGCCTGGCGGCACCAGTTGGAGGACGTCCGGACCCGCTACCCGCTCGGGTACGACGAGCCCGAGGACGGCACGCTGTCGCCGCAGCACGTGATCCAGCGGATCGGCGAGATCGCCGGCCCGGACACGGTGTACACCGCGGGCGTCGGCCAGCACCAGATGTGGTCCGCGCACTTCCTCCCGTTCGAGAAGCCCGGTCACTGGCTGAACTCCGGCGGCCTCGGCACCATGGGGTACGCCGTACCGGCCGCGATGGGCGCCAAGGTCGCGCGCCCGGACAAGACCGTGTGGGCGATCGACGGCGACGGCTGCTTCCAGATGACCAACCAGGAGCTGGTCACCTGCGCGCTGGAGGGCATCCCGATCAAGGTTGCCGTGATCAACAACCAGTCGCTGGGCATGGTCCGGCAGTGGCAGACGCTGTTCTACGACAAGCGGTACTCCAACACCGACCTGCACTCGACCCGGATCCCGGACTTCGCCAAGCTGGCCGAGGCGATGGGTGGGGTCGGGCTGCGCTGCTCCGACAAGGACTCGCTGGACGCCACCATCGAGAAGGCGATGGCGGTCACCGACGCACCGGTCGTCGTCGACTTCGTCGTGCACCGCGACGCGATGGTGTGGCCGATGGTCGCGGCCGGCGTCAGCAACGACGAGATCCAGATCGCCCGCGACATGGCCCCGAGCTGGGACAGCGAGGAACTGTGATGAGCAAGCACACTTTGTCGATCCTGGTCGAGAACAAGCACAGCGTGCTGGCCCGGGTGGCCGCGCTGATCTCCCGTCGCGGGTTCAACATCGACTCGCTCGCGGTCGGTCCGACCGAGCACCCCGAGGTGTCCCGGATGACGATCGCGGTGACCGTCGACGAACAGCCGCTCGAGCAGATCACCAAGCAGCTCAACAAGCTGGTGAACGTGATCAAGATCGTCGAGCTGGAGCCCACTCAGACGGTGCAGCGCGAGCTGCTGCTGGTCAAGGTCAAGGCGGACACACTGACCCGCGGACAGGTGCTGGAGACCGTCCAGCTGTTCCGTGCGAAGGTGGTGGACGTGGCACCGGACGCGATCACGATCGAGGCGACCGGTAATCCCGAGAAGCTCGAGGCCATGCTCCGGGTGCTGGAACCGTTCGGCGTCCGCGAGCTGGTGCAGTCCGGCATGGTGGCCATCGGCCGCGGCAGCCGCTCGATCTCCGACCGCACGCTGCGGCCGGTCCCGGTGCCGCCGCCGCACGTCCAGACCGGACCGCCGAACCTGCAGGCGCGACCCGCCGAACGTTCGCACCCGGTACCGGCGCCGCCGCCGGGCCGTACCGCCGCCGTACCGAATCAACACTAAGGAGAAGTGCCCGAAGTGGCTGCTGAAATGTTCTACGACGACAACGCCGACCTGTCGGTGATCCAGGGTCGGCACGTGGCCGTCCTCGGCTACGGCTCCCAGGGCCACGCCCACGCGCTCTCGCTGCGCGACTCCGGCGTCGACGTCCGCGTCGGCCTGCCGGAAGGCTCCAAGAGCCGGGCGAAGGCCGAGGCGCAGGGCCTGCGGGTCGTCACGCCGGCCGAGGCCTGCGAGGAGGCCGACGTGATCGTCGTGCTGGCTCCGGACCCGGCGCAGCGCAAGCTCTACAAGGAGGCCATCGAGCCGAACCTGGTCGACGGCGACGCGCTGGTCTTCGGGCACGGCTTCAACATCCGGTTCGGCTACATCAAGCCCCCGGCCGGTGTCGACGTCTTCATGGTCGCCCCGAAGGGCCCGGGCCACCTGGTCCGTCGCGAGTACTCCGAGGGTCGTGGCGTACCGGTGCTGGTGGCCGTCGAGCAGGACGCCACCGGCAAGGCGTGGGACCTGGCGCTGTCGTACGCGAAGGGCATCGGCGGTCTGCGGGCCGGCGGTATCAAGACCACCTTCACCGAGGAGACCGAGACCGACCTGTTCGGTGAGCAGGCCGTCCTCTGCGGTGGCGTGTCGGCGCTGATCCAGGCCGGTTTCGAGACGCTGACCGAGGCCGGGTACCAGCCCGAGGTCGCGTACTTCGAGTGCCTGCACGAGCTGAAGCTGATCGTCGACCTGATCTACGAAGGCGGCATCGCCAAGCAGCGCTGGTCGGTCTCCGACACCGCCGAGTACGGCGACTACGTGTCCGGCCCGCGGATCATCGACGCGTCGGTGAAGGCCCGGATGAAGGAGGTCCTCGGCGACATCACCGACGGCACCTTCGCGGCCCGCTTCATCGCCGACCAGGACGCCGGCGCGCCGGAGTTCGCCGAGTTCCGCAAGCAGAGCGAGGCGCACCCGATCGAGGCCGTCGGCAAGGACCTGCGCGGCCTGATGGCGTGGGTCAAGTCCCACGACGAGGACTACGTCGAGGGCTCCGCCGCCCGCTGACCGGGCTGCTGAGAT
This sequence comes from Kribbella sp. WER1, assembly GCF_054189145.1. Taxonomy (NCBI): domain Bacteria; kingdom Bacillati; phylum Actinomycetota; class Actinomycetes; order Propionibacteriales; family Kribbellaceae; genus Kribbella; species Kribbella sp. WER1. The sequence continues at coordinate 7,325,263 of NZ_CM135186.1, forward strand.
ACATCCCGAAAGGGCCCGGACCGTTCGCGGTCCGGGCCCTTTCGTTTGCAACAATGTGTGACGGTTCCGGTTCGGTGGGGGAGGTGAGCGGTGGCGAACGACGCGTTGCCGCGTCCGCCGCGGCGGGTCCCGGCCGGGGCCGGGTCGCTCACCCAGCTCGAGGCGCCGAGCCGGCCGGGCGGTCCGCAGCCGCCGGTCCGCGGCCCATGGATCTTCGGGCGTTTCCTGGCCGGCCTGATCGTGCTGCTGGTGATCGTCGCGGCCGGCGCCGGCGGAGGCTGGTACCTGCGCCAGCGCAGCGTGCGGATCGACACCGACGCCGTACTGAAGTCCGCCGGACCGGCCGTGGTTCGCGTACTGGCCACCACCTGCGCGGGCACCGGTGAGGCGTCCGGCGTACTGGTCGACAACGGGCGCGTGCTGACCGCCGCGTCGGCGGTCGACCAGGCGATGTCGATCGTGGTCCTGGCGCCGGACGGGCGGATCCGGCGCGCCAACCTGCTCGGGACCAGCGCCGACGGGGTCGCCGTCCTGCAGTCGATCGGCTTCGACGACACGCCGTTGCGGCTGCCCGCGGCCGGCCCGGAGCGGAAGGCCGAGCGCGCGCTGATCGGCTACACCGCGGCCGGCAAGCAGGTGATCAACCCGATCGGTTCCGAGGCCGACCCGGCCGCGCTGAGCCAGTTCATGAACGCGGCCAAGCTGGGCGGCCCGGTGGTGGACAGGTCCGGCGAGCTGATCGGACTGGTGACCGGCGCGACGGTGCAGGCCGCCGCGGTCGTGCCGCTGGCCGAACTCCGTCAGTACGTCGCCCCCACGCCGTCCGGCGTCACCGTCGCCACGGCGGGGTCCTGCCCCGACGCGCACGGTCCGCAGAACGCGATCGCGCCGGAGCTGCAGGTCGCGAAGACACCGCTGGCCAAGGAGGTGCAGGCGATGCTCGGCGACTACCTGACCCTGCAGAACCGGCACGCCTTCGACCAGGTGCAGGGGCTCTACTCGCCGCAGCTCGCCAAGACGCTGACGCCGGCGAGGGACCGCCAGAGCCGCGGTACGGCGTACTTCTTCAACCCGAGGATCACCGCACTCGCCCCGGACGGCTCGTACGCGCGGATGGCGTACGACGTGCTGTTCTCGCCGACCGCGGACGGCGCCGCCGGCGGGACGTGCAACCGGCTCGACAACCGGTTCGAGCTGATCCGCGCGGGCGGCAAGCTGCTGATCAACCGGTCCGTGAAGGCCTCGGAGCCGGTGGCCTGCGAGACCGGCTGACCGGGATACGGGTCCCCGCACACAGCCCGCGACGGACGCGGTACCATCGACGCAGCGGGCACAGCGCGGTGCTCTGAAGATCATGAGCCCCTACCGCTTGCAGGAGATTCCTCCATGACTGACGTAACCCGGCCCGTCGTCCTGATCGCCGAAGAGCTCAGCCCGGCCACCGTCGAGGCGCTCGGCCCCGACTTCGAGATCCGGCACACCAACGGCGCCGACCGCGCCGAGCTGATCCCGGCGATCGCCGACGTCGACGCCATCCTGATCCGCAGCGCCACCAAGGTGGACGCCGAGGCGCTCGCCGCCGCGAAGAAGCTGAAGGTCGTCGCCCGCGCCGGCGTCGGCCTCGACAACGTCGACGTCAAGGCCGCCACCCAGGCCGGCGTGATGGTGGTCAACGCGCCGACCTCCAACATCGTCAGCGCCGCCGAGCTCGCCGTCGCGCTGCTGCTCGCCTCCGCCCGCCGGGTCCCGGCCGCGAACGAGTCGCTGAAGAAGGGCGAGTGGAAGCGCAGCAAGTACTCGGGTGTCGAGCTGTTCGAGAAGACCGTCGGCATCGTCGGCCTCGGCAAGATCGGCGTCCTGGTCGCGCAGCGGCTGGCCGCCTTCGGCATGAACGTGATCGCCTACGACCCGTACGTGCAGGCCGGCCGGGCCGCGCAGATGGGCGTCCGGCTCGCCTCCCTGGACGAGCTGCTGGCGGCCAGTGACTTCATCTCGGTGCACCTGCCGAAGACCCCAGAGACCATCGGCCTGATCGGCGACGAGCAGCTGCACAAGGTCAAGCCCGAGGTCATCATCGTGAACGCGGCCCGCGGCGGCATCGTCGACGAGCAGGCGCTCTACAGCGCGCTGAAGGAAGGCCGGGTCGCGGGCGCCGGGCTGGACGTGTTCGCGTCCGAGCCGTGCACCGACTCGCCGCTGTTCGAGTTCGAGAACGTCGTCGTCACGCCGCACCTCGGCGCCTCCACCGACGAGGCCCAGGAGAAGGCCGGGATCGCGGTCGCCAAGTCGGTCCGGCTCGCGCTGTCGGGCGAGCTGGTCCCGGACGCGGTGAACGTCCAGGGCGGCGTGATCGCCGAGGACGTCCGGCCGGGGATCGCGCTGACCGAGAAGCTCGGCCGGATCTTCACCGCGCTGGCCGGTGGCGTCGCGCAGCAGCTCGACGTCGAGGTCCGCGGCGAGATCACGCAGTACGACGTGAAGGTGCTCGAGCTGGCCGCGCTGAAGGGCGTGTTCGCGGACGTCGTCGAGGACAACGTGTCGTACGTGAACGCACCGCTGCTGGCGGCCGAGCGGGGCCTCGAGGTCCGGCTCGTCACCGACCACGACAGCCCGGAGCACCGGAACCTGATCACGCTCCGCGGCACGCTCGCCGACGGCGCGCAGGTGTCGGTGGCCGGCACGCTGGTCGGCGTCCGGCAGTCGGAGCGGCTGGTCGAGATCGACGGGTTCGACGTCGAGATCGAGCTCGCGGCGCACCTGGCGTTCCTCACCTACGAGGACCGTCCGGGCGCGGTCGGCCAGATCGGCCGGATCCTCGGCGACTCCGACGTGAACATCGCCGGCATGCAGGTCAGCCGGGACCGCAAGGGCGGCAAGGCGCTGGTCGCGCTGTCGGTCGACTCGAAGATCGCGCCCGCGGTGCTGGACGAGATCACGGCCGCCGTACAGGCCGCGACGGCCCGGTCCGTGGACGTCGAGGACTGATTCACCCGAACGACTGATTTACTGGAGGCGGTCAGCCGCCCGCAGGCGCATGGCGGCTGACAAGGGCCCGAGCTCCATAGCTCGGGCCCGCTTCATGTTCAGCGCCGGGTGGCGAGCAGGACTGCGGCGTCCGGGGCGACCATCACCTCGACGGTGGTGAAGCGCTGGTCCATCAGCCATTCCTGGCGGAGCGTGTCGACCCGGCCCTCGTACATCGGCGGCCAGACCGCGGACGGCGTGAAGTCGTCCAGTACGACGAAGCCGCCGGGCTCGACGACGTCCGCGATCACGTCGCGGGCGGACAGCTTCGCCTCGCGCGCGTCCACGAACAGCAGCGCGAACGGGCCGCGCTCGATCAGTGCGGTCCAGTCGGCCGAGACGACCTCGATCCGCTCGTCCGCGGCGAACAGTTCGTCGACCGCCTGCGCGAGCTGCGGGTCGCTCTCCGCGGTGACGATGGTGGTGCCCTCGCCGGCGCCGCTGCGCAGCCAGGCCGAGCCCACGCCGCAGCCGGTCCCGAGCTCACCGAGCAGGCCGGACTTGGAGGCCGCGAGGGCGGCGAGCAGCCGGCCCGTCTCGTTCCTGGTGGAGCTGACGAATCCGCGCCGGCCGGACAGGCTGAGGGCCGCCGACACCAGCGGCGGCAGTTCTGGAGGAGCACTCACGGGCTGAGGGTGGCACAGGTCCGGTCCAGTGCTCGCACCGAGATCTCACATCTCGGGACAACCTGCCCGCATTGTGGAGAAATAGTCGGACGTGCGAGTAAATTCGTGCGCATCCTGCCGCCCACGACATATTGGGGAGGAGCAGCATGTACGACATGTATCCAGCCAACTGGCCGGCCGTCGACGGCCGGGAGCGGAAGGTGGCCCGCCGGCGCCGTCCGGCCCGCCCGGCGCCCGCACGCGAGGTCAAGGCTGTCCAAGAGGCCATGAACCGCCGTGACAATGGGGGAGAACCCAACAAGTGAGCGAGACGAAGAACTTCACGCTGGCCGTCGTCCCGGGTGACGGGATCGGACCGGAGGTCACCACCGAGGCGCTCAAGGTCCTCGACGCGGTAGCCGCGCAGCACGGCGTGACGTTCGAGCGGACCGAGTACGACCTCGGTGCGAAGCGCTGGCACGCCACCGGTGAGACGCTGCCGGACGCCGAGCTGGAGGAGATCCGCACGCACGACGCGATCCTGCTCGGCGCGGTCGGCGACCCGAGCGTGCCGTCCGGCGTCCTCGAGCGCGGTCTGCTGCTCAAGCTCCGGTTCACCCTCGACCACTACGTGAACCTGCGGCCCTCGAAGATCTACCCGTCCGTCGGCTCCCCGCTGGCGAACCCGGGTACCGTCGACTTCGTCGTCGTCCGCGAGGGCACCGAGGGCCCGTACGTCGGCAACGGCGGCGCGCTCCGCGTGGGTACCCCGGCCGAGATCGCCACCGAGGTGTCGGTGAACACGGCGTACGGCGTCGAGCGGGTCGTCCGGGACGCGTTCACGCGGGCGCAGGCGCGGCCGCGGAAGAAGCTCACGCTCGTCCACAAGAACAACGTGCTCGTGCACGCCGGCCACCTGTGGAAGCGGACCGTCGACGCTGTCGCGGCCGAGTTCCCGGAGATCACCGTCGACTACCTGCACGTGGACGCGGCGACGATCTTCCTGGTCACCGACCCGGCGCGCTTCGACGTGATCGTCACCGACAACCTGTTCGGCGACATCATCACCGACCTGGCGGCCGCGATCAGCGGCGGCATCGGGCTGGCCGCGAGCGGCAACATCAACCCGGACCGGACCGCGCCGAGCATGTTCGAGCCGGTGCACGGCTCGGCGCCGGACATCGCCGGCCAGCAGAAGGCCGACCCGACCGCGGCGATCCTGTCCGCGGCGCTGCTCCTGGAGCACCTCGGGCTGCCGGAGGCGGCGCGCGCGATCGAGGCGGCCGTCGAGGCGGACATCGAGGAGCGGACGGGCGCTGCCCGCAGTACTGCCGAGATCGGCGACGCGATCGCCAAGCGCGCGGCGGGCTGACCGGTGGCCGTCTGCGCAGCCCCCGGTGCGGCCGGGGGCGATGCTCGCCTGACCAGTGCGACGAGAGGTACGGTGCGGCTATGAGCGCCTTAGAGTTCACCGTTGAGCCGAGCACCCATTTGGCCGGCGACGACCAGCGCGCCCAGATCCTGGCGAACCCGGGATTCGGGCAGTACTTCTCGGACCACATGGCGATCGCCACCTGGACGGCCGAGAAGGGCTGGCACGACGCACGGATCACCGCCTTCGGTCCGCTGGAGCTTTCTCCCGCGACCTCGGTGTTCCACTACGCCCAGACGATCTTCGAGGGGATGAAGGCCTACCGGCACCCCGACGACTCGATCCACCTGTTCCGCCCCGAGGCGAACGCGGCCCGGTTCCAGCGGTCCGCGCAGCGGCTCGCGCTGCCGGAGCTGCCGACCGAGGTCTTCCTCGACTCGCTGCACAAGCTGGTCGAGATCGACAAGGACTGGGTGCCGGGCGGCGGCGAGACGTCGCTGTACCTGCGGCCGTTCATGTTCGGCTCGGACCCGTTCCTCGGCGTCCGCCCGTCGGCGAAGGTCACGTACTGCGTGATCGCGTCGCCGGCCGGCTCGTACTTCGCGAACGGCGTGAAGCCGGTCCGGATCTGGCTGAGCGAGGAGTACACCCGCGCGGCCCCCGGCGGTACCGGCGCGGCGAAGACCGGCGGCAACTACGCGTCGTCGCTGCTCGCCCAGGCGGAGGCGATCGAGCAGGGCTGTGACCAGGTCGCGTTCCTGGACGCGGTCGAGAAGAAGTGGGTCGAAGAGCTCGGCGGGATGAACCTGTACTTCGTCCTCGACGACAACTCGGTGGTCACCCCGGAGCTGTCCGGGACGATCCTCGAGGGCGTCACCCGGGACTCGATCCTGAAGCTGGTCACGGATCTCGGCTACACGGTCACCGAGCGGAAGATCTCGGTCGACGAGTGGCGCGAGGGTGCTGCCTCCGGCAAGGTCAAGGAGGTGTTCGCCTGCGGTACGGCCGCGGTCGTCACCCCGGTCGCCTCGCTGAAGTGGCACAGCGGCGAGATCCGGATCGGCGACGGCAACGGCGGCCCGGTCACCGCGGCCGTCCGCTCGGCCCTCCTCGACGTCCAGTACGGCCGCGCCGCCGACCCACACGGCTGGATGACCCGCGCTTTCTGAGCCTTTCCGATCAACGCCCGGCAGCCACGGCTGCCGGGCGTTTTTCATAGCTTCTTCTCAGCTCGACGCGTGGGACGGCGCTCGTCGGCCGGGCGACGGACCCGATAGGGTCGGGCGGCATGAGCGGCTTTCCGGCTGAGGTCGAGGGGTACTACGCGGAGCTCGCCGAGCGGCGCGGCTGGTCCGACGAGACCGTCGCGGCGATCCGGTCGACGGTGGAGCTGATCCGGGACCTCGACCGCGGAACGGCGCCGCGGACGTACGGCGCGGCCGTCGACGACTACGGGACCGACTGGCTGTACGAGGCCGTCTGGCACGAGCGGGAGTGGGTCGTGATCCGCCAGCTCGGCGCCGGCGAGGACGGCGAGACCACCCGCTACTGGTGGCAGCGGCTCGAGGACGACGAGGGCATGCTCACCGACAAGTCCCTGGACCGCGACGACTGGGGCCTGCGCCCGCTGACCCGCGAGGACTTCTACACCGCGTGGGACGACCCGGGCTGGTCCCTTACTGCCTAACCCCCACCCCGCCGTACCCCCACCCCGCCGTACCCCCACCCCGCCGTACCCCCACCCCGCTGTACCTGCACCCCGCCGTACCTGCACCCGGGCGGTATCTGCACCCCCGCCGTACACGCACCTCGGCGTACCCGCCTCCCGGCCGTACCCGCGCTGCGTCCCACTCGCCCCACCCGCACGCGACCTACCAGCCACGTCGCCCGCGTCCCGCCCGGGTGCGGCGGCGTCACAATTCCGGGGATATCCGCTCCTCTTGGGGGTTATCTGCTCTTATACGAGCAGATAACCCCCAACACGAACGGATATCCCCTCGTGGCGCGGACGCGCGGACGCGCGGGGAGCGCGGTGGCGGGGAGTGTGGTGGTGCGGTGGCGGGGAGCGCGGTGGCGCGGAGGCGGGGAGTTGGGTGGGCGGGTAGGTAGGTGGGGATGGGACTGGCGTGGGCGCTGGAGTACTGGTTGGCGTACTGAATGGTCGAGATGCGAGACGCGGTCGTTACCGATCGGTGATTGTGTGGCAGACTTCGAAGCGTCATGAAGCACTATCGGGTGATTATTCGCTAGGCGCGCTCAGCAAGCTGTACCTGAGCGCGCAGACCTCTCGCACCTTGCGGGAGGTTTTTTGTTTGCCCGACAAGACCCCCGGAAGGCCGACCGCATGAGCATCTCGGACGATTTCCACGTGTACGACACCACCCTGCGCGACGGCGCGCAGCAGGAGGGGCTGGCGCTGTCGGTGGCCGACAAGATCGCCATCGCGCAGCACCTGGACGCGTTGGGGGTCGGCTTCATCGAGGGTGGCTGGCCGGGGGCGGTGCCGAAGGACACCGAGTTCTTCGAGCGGGCGCGGACCGAGCTGCACCTGCGGAACGCGACGTTCGCGGCGTTCGGCGCGACCTGCAAGCCGGGGACGCCGGCCGCCGACGACCAGCAGGTCGCCGCGCTCCGCGACTCCGGTGCGGGGGTCGTCACCCTCGTTGCCAAGAGCCACGACGCGCACGTCGAGCGGGCGCTCCGGACGACCCTCGACGAGAACCTCCGGATGGTCGCCGACACGGTCCGGCATCTACGGGAGAACGGGCAGCGGGTCTTCCTGGACACCGAGCACTTCTTCGACGGCTACCGGACGAACCGGGCGTACGCGCTCGAGGTCGTACGGGTGGCCGCCGAGGCCGGGGCCGACGTGGTGGCCCTGTGCGACACGAACGGCGGGACGCTGCCGCGGGAGTTGCAGGAGGTCGTCCGCGACGTACTGGAATCGACCGGGGCCCGGCTCGGCATCCACTGTCACAACGACGCCGGCTGCGCGGTGGCGAACTCGATCGCCGCCGTCGAGGCCGGCGTCACGCACGTCCAGGGCACGATCAACGGGTACGGCGAACGCACCGGCAACGCCGACCTGCTCGCGATCGTCGCGAACCTCGAACTCAAGCGCGGCCTGGAACTGCTGCCCGCGGGCAACCTGGCCGAGTCGTTCCGGATCGCGCACGCGATCGCCGAGGTGACGAACGTGCCGCCGTCGAACCGGGCGCCGTACGTCGGGCTGTCGGCCTTCGCGCACAAGGCCGGGCTGCACGCGAGCGCGATCAAGGTGGACCCGGATCTCTACCAGCACACGGATCCGGCGCTGGTCGGCAACGACATGCGGATGCTGGTGTCGGAGATGGCCGGCCGGGCGAGCGTGGAGCTGAAGGGCCGCGAGCTCGGGTTCGACCTGAGCAACGAGCGCGAGCTGGTCAGCCGGGTGACCGAGCGGGTGAAGGACCTGGAGTCCCGCGGGTACACGTTCGAGGCCGCCGACGCGTCGTTCTCGCTGCTGCTCACCGAGGAGGTCGACGGCAAGCGCGCGAGCTTCTTCGACGTCGAGTCCTGGCGCGTGATCACCGAGTCGCGCGCCGACGGCGAGGCGGTGTCCGAGTCCACGGTGAAGCTGGTCGCGGCGGGGGAGCGGGAGATCGTCACCGGCGAGGGCAACGGCCCGGTGAACGCCCTCGACCACGCACTGCGGACCGCGATCGAGCGCGCGTACCCGGCGGTGAACAAGTTCGAACTCGTCGACTACAAGGTCCGCATCCTCGACCAGGGACACGGGACGGACGCGGTGATCAGAGTCCTCATCGAGACCGCGGACGGCGAAGGCTCCTGGGTGACGGTCGGCGTAGGCCACAACATCGTCGAGGCCTCCTGGGAAGCCCTGGTCGACGGCTTCACCTTCGGCCTGCTGCGCCACAACGAGGTCGCCCGATGAGCCTCCTCGCGGTTGAACGCGTCCTCACGGTCTTCACCGCCCGCATCGTCGAGGTCGACGGCCTCCTCGCCCGCGTCGCCGTCCTCCTGAACCCGTACGACGTCCGCGAGCTCTCCCTCTCCCTCGACCAGGGCGAACTCCGCATCGTGGTCGAAGGCAACGGCTTCGACGCCGAGCGGGTAGCCGCCCGCCTGGACAAGGTGATCGGCGTGCTGGACGTCGCGATCAGCTGAGCCCTGCGTGGTGTGCGAGGATCGCGGCCTGCACCCGGTTCGTCAGCTGCAGCTTGGCGAGGATCCGGCTGACGTGACGTTTCACGGTCGCTTCGCTCAGGTACAGGCGTTCGGCGATGTCGCTGTTCGCGAGCCCTTCGCCGACCGCGGCCAGGACGGCACGTTCCTTGTCGGTCAGGATCTGCAAGCGCCGTACGGCGTCCGCGCGCCGGGGATCGGCCGCACCGGTGAGCTGGCCGAGCAGCCTCCGGGTGACCTGTGGTGACAGCATCGCGTCACCGGCCGCGGCGCTGCGGACCGCCTGCGAGATCTGCTCCGCGGTCGCGTCCTTGAGCAGGAACCCGACCGCGCCGTTGCGGAGCGCGGTCGCGACGTACTCGTCCAGGTCGAACGTGGTCAGTACGACGACCTTGGGCGGCTGCGGCAGCCGGTGCAGCTCCGCGGTCGCGGAAAGCCCGTCGACGTGCGGCATCCGGACGTCCATCAGCACCACGTCCGGCTCGTGCAGCCCCGCCTGCTCGACGGGCGCGGGGGAGGAGGGCTGGGGCCCGGATCCGGAGGCGTTCGAGCGGGCGATGAAGCGCTGGTACTTCGACACCGCGCTGCCGACGTCGCCGAACTCGATCCGGACCCTCGCCGCGGTCGTGGATCCGCGGCACATCCTGTTCGGCACCGACTGGCCGGCGCGGACGGACCCGCAGGTCCGGGGACTCACGACCGCGTTCGACCGTGACCCGGCGATGAGCAGCGCGCTGCGGCAGCGGATCAACCGGCAGAACGCCCTCGACCTGCTGCCGTCGCTCCGCCGCAGGTTGACGAAATAGACAGCCTGAACTGGACAGTTTGGACTGTCTAAATTAGGCTGCAGGTATGACTTCGGCATCGGCGAACCAGGCGGCGAGCGAGGTGCGGGTCGTCTTCGGCCGGGTGAAGCGGCGACTGAAGGCGTTGGCCGAGACGGATGATCTGACGCCGTCGCAGTCGTCGGTGTTGAGTCGGCTGGACAAGGACGGGCCGGCGAGCGCGAGCCAGTTGGCGGCGGCCGAGCGGATTCGGCCGCAGTCGGTGGCGGCGATCCTGACCGCGTTGCGGGACGCCGATCTGATTCAGCGGCATCCCGATCCGTCGGACGGGCGGCGGCAGGTGGTGTCGTTGACGTCGAAGGGGCGGCATCGGCTGCAGGGTGACCGCAAGGTGCGTCAGGAGTGGTTGGCGCAGACGTTGCAGGAACACTGCACGGAGGCCGAGCGGCAGACGATCATCAAGGCGCTCGCGCTGCTCGACCACGCGATCGAGGCGGCCGAGCGTTGACGGAGCGTTTCGATCGGCGGCTGATCGCGCCGATGCTGGTCGGGTCGGTGCTGAACCCGATCAACTCGTCGATGCTGGCGGTGGCGCTGATCCCGATCGGTGCCGCGTTCGGCATCCCGCCGTCACAGACCGCCTGGCTGGTCACCGGCCTGTACCTCGCGACCGCGGTCGGCCAGCCGGTGATGGGCCGGCTGGTCGACATCTTCGGCCCGCGCCCGCTGTACCTGATCGCGACCTCGCTGGTCGGTGTCGCCGGCCTGCTCGGCGCGTTCGCCCCGAACCTCGGCGTGCTGATCGCCTCCCGCGTCCTGCTCGGATTCGGTACGTCGGCGGCGTACCCGGCGGCGATGTCCTTGATCCGGACCGAGGCGGATCGCACCGGGATGGAGACGCCGGCCGTCATCCTCAGCAGCCTGTCGATCGCGAACCAGGTGATCGCGGTGATCGGCCCGACGCTCGGCGGCCTGCTGATCGGGCTCGGCGGCTGGCACCTGATCTTCACGATCAACGTGCCGCTGTCGCTGATCTGCGTCGTGCTCGGCACGCTGTGGTTGCCGCGGACCACCCGTTCGCGGAGCGCCGGTGGCCTCGACTATCCCGGCATTCTGTTGTTCGCGGCAACGTTGGTGTCGCTGATGCTGTTCCTGATGCGCCCGGCCGTTTCGCGCTGGTACCTGTTGGTGCTCGCGATCGCTCTCGGCGTCACGTTCGTGATCGCACAGCTGCGGGTGGTTGCGCCGTTCATCGATCTGCGGGTGCTGGGCGGCAACCGTCCGCTGATCATGACGTACCTGCGGCAAGTGCTCGCGTTCGTCGGCGCGTACTCGTTCCTGTACGGATTCACCCAGTGGCTGGAGGAGGCGCGCGGGCTGAACGCGTCCCGGGCCGGCCTTCTTCTGTTGCCGTTGTCGCTCGCGGCGGTGGTCGTCACGGCAGTCACCGGACGGCGAGCGGCGATCCGCGGCAAACTCGTTGCCGGTGGCGCCTTTCTGCTGGCGGCCGCGGCCGCGCAGCTGTTCGTCGGTTCGAGTACGCCGGTGTGGATCCTCGCCGTCGTCGGCGTGATCGCCGGCGTACCGCAGGGCCTGAACAACCTGGCCAACCAGACCGCCCTGTACCAGCAGGCCGATCCGGCCCGGATGGGCTCGTCCGCGGGCCTGCTGCGGACCTGCGTGTACGTCGGCGCGCTGATCTCGGCGGCCGCCAACGCGCACTTCTTCCAGCACGGCGCGACCACGGCCGGTCTGCACGAGATGGCGGTGTTCCTGCTCGTGATCGCCGGCCTGCTGATGCTCGTAACTCTCCTGCAACTCCCCGAATAGAGAGGCTCCGCTGTGCCTGTCACAACGCTTGACCCGAAGACCGCGCTGGTCGTGGTCGACCTGCAGAACGGCGTCACCAGGCTGCCGGGTGATCCGCATCCGACGCCCGGCGTGATCGCGAAGACGGTCGAGCTCGCCGACGCGTTCCGCAAGCACGACCTGCTCGTGGTCCTGGTCCGGGTGAGCATCGCCGCCGACGGTGCCGACTGGGTCCCGGGCCGTACCGAGCAGCCGCCGCGCTCCGCCCGACAGGCGCCGCCGCCCGGCGCGGACCAGATCGTCGACCAGCTCGCCGGACACGCCGAGGACATCATCGTCACCAAGCGGAACTGGGGCGCGTTCCACGGCACCGACCTCGACATCCACCTGCGCCGCCGCGGCATCACCCAGATCGTGCTGACCGGCATCGCCACCAGCATCGGCGTCGAGTCGACGGCGCGGGCCGCGTTCGAGCACGGGTACCACGTGACGCTGGCCACCGACGCGATGACCGACATGTCCGCGGACGCCCACGAGAACTCGCTGACCCGGATCTTCCCCCGCCTCGGCGAGACCGGCACCACCGCGGAGATCATCGCGCTGCTCGGGTGAATTCGGTTAGGAAGGTTTACTAACAGTCGCTCCGCCGGTTAGCTTGGCTGTCTCCGCCCCATCACCAGGAGGCAGCCATGCGACTGCGACGCCCACTCCTACTCACCCTCACGCTGACCCTGTGCGCGGGCTTGCTGACCGGCCGGCCCAGTACGGCCTCGCCGCCGGCGTTCAAGCATCCCGGCGTACTCGTCGACCAGGCGCAGCTCGACTACGCACGACAGCAGGTCCAGAAAGGCGCTCAGCCCCAGAAGGTGGCGTACGACGCGATGAAGGCCAGCCCGTACGCCGCCTTGACCTACACGCCGAAGCCGCGCGCGATCGTCGAGTGCGGCTCCAGCTCGAACCCGAACAACGGGTGCTCCGACGAGCGCAACGACGCGCTCGCGGCGTACACCCAGGCGCTGCTGTGGTACTTCACCCGCGACGACCGGTACGCGAAGAAGTCGATCCAGATCATGGACGCGTGGTCCGCCGTACTGAAGGACCACACCAACAGCAACGCCCCGCTGCAGACCGGCTGGGCCGGGGCCTCGTTCTCGCGGTCCGGCGAGCTGATCAAGCACACGTACGGCGGCCCGTGGGCCCAGCGCGGGCGTTTCGAGAAGATGCTCCGCGACGTGTACCTGCCCGAGATTCGCAACGGCGCCGGCTGCAAGAACGGGAACTGGGAACTGATCATGACCGACGCCGCCATCGGTATCGCGGTGTTCCTCGACGACCACGCGGCGTTCGACAAGGCCGTGAGCATCTGGCGCGGGCGACTGCCCGGGTACGTGTACGAGAAGTCCGACGGTTCCTACCCGAAGGCGCCGTCGACCTGCGCGAAGAACACCCGCCAGGAGATCGTCGACTACTGGCAGGGTCAATCGACCTTCACGAACGGCCTGTCCCAGGAGACCTGCCGCGACTTCGGCCACACCGGCTGGGGTCTGACCGCCGCGACCCAGATCGCCGAGACCGCCTACCACCAAGGCGTCGACCTGTACGCCGAAGCCGGCAAACGCCTGACCGACGCGTACACGTTCCACACCCGCCTGGAGAACGGTGCCGCGACACCTTCGAACCTCTGCGGCGGCACCGTGAAGAAAGGCCTCGGCCCAGTCACCGAAGTCATCTACAACCACTACCACAACCGCCTGGGCCAGTCGCTCCCCGAGGTCCTGCGCTACACCGAAGCCAAACGCCCCGCCGGCGCAAACTACTTCTTCGCCTGGGAAACCCTGACCCACGCGAACAACCCGCGCTGAGAGAGAAGGCCCGCGGGGGAGTCCCGCGGGCCTTCTTGGCTACTTGCCCGGGCGGGTGGTGACGGTCCAGTTGTCGAAGTCGTAGGTGACCGTCTGGTTGCCGACCTGGGCGGTGAACCGCGAGGCCAGCTGGTTCTGCTTCAGCCACGGGGTGTCGAACAGTTTGAACGAGTCGTAGTCGATCGGCTCGCCGTCCACCAGGTGGGTCGGGCCGGGCGCCTGGGTCGCGGAGTCGAACGTGAGGTCGAGGTCGTGTCCGCTCAGGCTGTGGTAGACCAGTCGCGGGTTGGCGTCGTCGACGTGACTCGTGTCCAGGCTGGTCTTCTTGAGCAGCGCGGCGGTGAACGCGTCCAGGTTCGGGTAGGCCGATGCGTCGGCGGTCTCGAGTACCCAGCCGTTGGTGTTCGCCTGGCTGCGCAGGATGTCGTAGCTGTAGGCAAGCGTCGCGGTCGGGTGGATCTGGGTGGTCGTCTTCACCTTGTTCGACGGGTCGTTCGGCGTCTGGTGGTACCAGGTCGCCGGCTTGGCCAGCTTGAAGGCGAAGTACGCCGAGCCCGCGTCGACGACCGTCCAGCCGTCAACCTCCTTGCGCTGCTTGATCGAGCCGTTGTCCGGGAACATCGCGTTGAGGTAGTTCGACGTCTGGTCGCCGGAGGTCTTGTAGACGCCGACCGCGGTCGGTCCTTCCTGCATCACCCGATGGTCGGCCGGCTGGTCGTACGACCCGATCGGCGCGTTGCCCTGGTCGACGGACAGCCGGAAGAGCGGGTTCGGCGCGTCCGACTTCCAGCGCAGGATCATCGGCTGGTCCTCGATCCAGTTGTCGACCCGCCGGTACTGGACCTCGGTGGCCAGCCCGTACGCCGGCCGCACGTAGCTCGTCCGGTAGATGTCCATCGCGTGCCCGCTCGAGTTCTGCAGGTTGGTCTTGTGCGCGGTGTACGACTTCCCGGTCGTCTGCCCGATCTGTACCGCGAGCGCCGGCGGCTGGTACGTCGTCCCCTTCCAGGCGAGGAATCCCGCGTACTCGAGGTCCGGCCGGTACGCCGAGGGCGCCGGGTTGTCGGACTCGCCCACGGCCTGCTGCGCGCGGTGGGCACCGAAGTACGTCCAGGCGACAGTCGCGTGGTCGGCGGGCCGCCAGCTCGGGTCGTTGACCGAGGCAAGGTCACCCTTGGCGCGGCTCTCCGACGAGATCAGGTAGCCGTCGTTCCAGTCGTTCGCCCACTCGAACCACATCACGTCCATCGCCATCTTGACCTGCTGGCGCAGCGCCTGGTCGTCGGCCCACTGGTAGATCGCGTTCAGGCAGACGTACGTCATCACCGTGTACTCGGGGCTCTCGTACTCGGCCCAGCCCCGCCGTACCGCGGCCTGCACCATCTCGAGGATGTTGGCCTTGTTGATCTCCATCAGCTTCGCCCCGGAGTTGCCGTTCAGGTCGACGACGTCCGGGAACGTCTGCCCGACCAGATAGCCGGTGACGTAGTTGCTCATCCGCAGGTTCTCGGTCTGGTTGAGCTTCTGGTAGCCGTACTTCGCGAAGTACGTCCGCACGTCCTGAACCATCGCGGGGCTGAACTGGTCGCCCGCCATCAGGTACGCGTACATCTTCGCGACGCTCTTGTACTGCTCGTAGTCGTAGCCCTGGTACAGCTTGTCCAGCTTCGCGAGGTTGGCGTCGACGTTCTGGTGGTCGACGAGCTGCGCGGTGTACTCCGCGACGTTGATCGGGCCCTCTTCCTCGAGCATGGCCTTGGTCTTGTCCCACAGCCACTGCGTGCGGGACTCGATCGTGCCGGGGTACGGCGCCGGCCTGGCCGGTACGCTCGCCGCGGTCGTCACGTGGACCGGAGCGCTCTGCGGGCTGACGTGGCCGAAGGCATCCTTCGCGCGGACGGTGAAGTCGTACGCCGTCGACGGCATCAGCCCGCCGACGGCCGCGATCGTGGTGGACCCGCTCACCGACGCGACCTGGTACCCATCCCGGAACACGTCGTACCCGGTGACCCGGGTGTCGTCGGTGGACGGTTGCCATTGCAGGGCGACGCCGCTCGCGGACGGCGTACCGGCGACCAGGCCGGTCGGGGTCGTCGGCGGTGATGTGTCGTTGACGGCGCCGGCGTCGTACACGCCGAAGTTGTCGACGGTGATCGCCTCGTCGGTGCCGCCGGTGTCGACGCGGACCTGGAACCCGAGCTCGACCGTCGTGACCAGCCGCTTGCCGCCGTTCGGCACGATCGTGAAGCGGTACTCCGGGATGTCGGTCTCGGTCACCGTCCCGCCGGAGGTGTTCTGGTACGCGGCCGTGGTGGTCAGGCTGACCGACGGGACCGGGAAGCGCGGCACCGCGACGTCGTCCCAGTTGCCGAACGAGATCTGCGCGTAGATGTCCTTGGCAACGGGTTTGCTGCTGGCCGCGCTGCGCTTGAGGTCGAACTGCAGGGTGAACTGCTCCGCCGGGCTACCGACCGGCTGGCTGTAGACCGCGTTGATGCGGTCCTTCAGGGCGCCGGTGGAGAGCCGGTGGTAGAAGTAGCTCGCCAGGTTGGCGTTCTGCGAGGAGTCGCGGAGCTCGACGGCCTTGTTACCACCGGAGTCGATCACCTGCTGGCTGCCGCCGCTGGTGGTGCTGGACAGTGTGAACGGGCTGACACCGGTGTCTACGCCGGTGTCCATGTCCGCAGCGAGCAGGTTGACCGGCGGATCAGCTGTGGTGGCTGCTGTTGCGCCGGAGGACTGTGCTGCGAGCAGCAGTGCGATGGACAACACCAAGGCTGAGGTTTTCACCCTCATGGATCATCCCTTTCGGTTGGGCACTACTTGACGGCCCCCGTGACCAAACCCTTGCTCCAGAACGACTGCAGTGACACGAACATCGCGACCACCGGCACGACCGACAGCAACGCGCCGGTGACGACGGTCGTGTAGCCGATCGGGTAGCCCTGCATCTCGCGCCAGCCGACCAGCCCCACGGTGACCGGCTGCAGCGAACTGTTGGCGAGCATCAGCGAGGGGAGCAGGAAGTTCGTCCAGATCGCGACGAACTGGAACAGGAAGACGGTGACCAGCGCCGGTGCCATGATCCGCATCCCCATCACGAAGATGCGGTACTCCCGGGCGCCGTCGATCCGGCCGGCCTCGATCAGCGCGTCCGGCACCGACGAGGCGGCGTAGATCCGGCTGAGGTAGACACCGAACGGGCTGACGATGCTCGGGATGAACACCGACCAGAACGTGTTCACCACTCCGGTATGGCTGAACAGCAGATACAGCGGTACGGCGAGCACCGGCGCGGGCAGTAATACCGCCGCCAGCACTGTCGCGAAGACGGCCTCGCGCCCGGGGAACGGGAACTTCGCCAACGCGTAGCCGCACATCGCTGACAGCAACGTGGAGACCGCGCCGCCGCCGACGGCGTACAGCAACGAGTTGAGCAGCCAATGGGAGTAGATGCCGCCCTGAGCCCGGAACAGCGTCTGTACGTTCTCCCACAACGCGAAGTGCTGCCCTAGCCAGAAGCCGTTGCCGGAGAACAGGTCTCCGCTGCTCTTGGTCGCCGACACCACCAGCCACCACACGGGCAGCAGGAAGTAGAGCGCGGCCAACGTCATGACCGCCAGCACGAACAGCCGCGAGGTCGGGCTCACCTTGGTCATGCATCAGTCCTTTTGGCCGACGCCCGGAAGACGACGACCGACAGCACGCAGATCAGTGCGCCGAGCACCACCGACTGCGTGGCCGCGTAGTTGAAGTTGTTGGCCGACAGCGAACGCAGAGCGGCCATGATCGGGGTGTACGTCGACGACAGGTTCGGCGCGACCGACTTCATCGTGACGGGCTCGTTGTAGAGCTGGAACGTGCCGATGATCGAGAACACCAGCGCCATCAGCAGCGCCGGGCGGACCTGCGGCACCTTGATGAACAGCGCCGCCTTCCAGCCCGAGCAGCCGTCCACCGCGGCGGCCTCCATCGTCTCCTCCGGGATGGCCTGCAACGCGGCGTACACGAGGATCGTGTTGTAGCCGGTCCAGGCCCAGGTCAGGATGTTCGCGATCGAGAACGGCAGCGCGCCGTCGCTGACGAAGCTGAGGTGCTCGAAGACGCGGGTGATCGGGCTCAGCGAGGGCGCGTACAGGAAGGACCAGACGAGTCCCGCGATCACTCCCGGCAGCCCGTACGGGATGAAGTAGGCGATCCGGAAGAACCGGGCGCCCTTCGTCGTCCGAGCGTCCAGGAGCAACGCGAGGAACAACGCGATGACGAGCATCGCGGGGACCTGGATGATGCCGATGAACGCGACCCGGCCGAGTGAGACCAGGAATTCCTTGTCCTGGAACACCTGCACGTAGTTGCCGAAGCCGGTGAAGACGGTCTCGGATCCGCCGAGCCCGAGACCGGAACGCTTCACCGCGAAGAAGCTCTGCTCGATCGAGTACGCGGTCGGCACCAGGTACACGAAGACGAACAGCACGAGGAACGGCAGCACGAACGGTGCGGCCCGGCGGAGTTGCTTGGTTCTCATTGGCTGACCGAGAAGCCCTGGGACTTGAGGGCGGACACCGTGTCCTGCTGGGCCTTCACGAGGGCGTCGCCGTAGGTCCCCTTCTTGGTCGGGATCTTGCCCAGGCCGTCACCGAGCGACTTGGCCGAGGTCGACATGATCGGTCCCCAGATCCAGCCGTCGTTCACCTTGTCGGCCTCGCTGCGGAACAGCTTGTAGATCGGCTGGCCGCCGTAGTAGCTCTGCGGCGCGTCGAGCGCGGCGTTGGCCAGGCCCGGCTTCGAGGCCGGCAGGATCGCGGCGGACGCGATCAGGTTCGACACCGACGCGTTGTCGGTCGACATCCAGAGCGCGAACTGGGTCGCCTCCTTCGGATGCGCGCAGCCCTTCATCACGGCCGTCGCCGAACCGCCCGAGTTCCCGACCTTGTCGCTGCCGCTCCAGCGCGGCATCGGCGCGACCGCCCACTTGCCCGCCGACGCCGCGGCGTTGTCGCGGATCAGCGACGCCGACCACACCGGCCCGACCTCGGCCCACACCTTGCCCTTGCTCCACGCGGAGTACAACGTCGCGTCGAACGCGGGGTACGCGGTGACCAGGTCCTTGTCGAACAGGCCCTGCCAGTAGTCGCCGACCTTCTTGCCGGCGTCGGTGTCGAACGAGACCGACCACGCGTTGTCCTTGACCCCGAACCACGGCGCGTCCGCCTGCCACGAGAATCCGGCGTACAGGTAGGGATCCGTGGGCAGGTTCATGATCCGCGCGGTCGGGTCCGCGGCCTTCACCTTCGCGGCCGCGGCGGCGAACTCGTCCCACGTTGTCGGGACCGCGATACCGGCCTTCTTGAACAGGTCGGCGCGGTAGAACGTCGCCATCGGCGCGGTGTCCACCGGTACGCCGTACGCCTTGCCGTCGACGCCGACATTGCCCCACACCCAGTCCGGGAACTGGCCCTTGTCCTTGGCCACGTCGTCGCTGACGTCCTGGAGCGCGCCTGCGGCGAGGAAGCTCGCGAACGTCTCGTACCCGATCTGCGCCAGGCAGGGCGCGTTGCCCGCCTTCGCGGCGGTCAGCATCTTGTCGTACCCGCCGGCCCCGCCGTTGGTGATCGCCTCGTACTTCACGTGGATGTCCGGGTGCGTCTGGTTCCAGAGATCGACGGACTTCTGGTAGCCGGCCGCCCAGCCCCAGAAGGTGACCTCGGCCGGGCCGCTCGCGGCGCCACTCCCGCTACCGCTCCCGCCGCTGTTTCCGCCGCCACACCCGGCCAGTACCAGACCGGCTGCTGCCGTTGCTGCCGCCAGCATCGCCGTTCGCTTGATCATGACGTTCTCTCTGTCTGCTCGCTACCGCGTGGATCGTGCCGGGATACTTGCATACAAGTAACCCACATGCAACGATTCAGGGGTGAATCCACGACCTGCCACCGTCCGGGAGCCGGATCCGACCGGGGTCCTGTCGCCGATCAGCCGGAGCCGGGCCCGCACCCGGACCTCCGACCTGGTGTACGGCGAACTGGTCTCCGCGATCCGGGATCTCCGGCTCGTGCCGGGCGCCTCGCTGTCCGAGACCGAGATCGCGGACCGCCTCGAGGTGTCCCGGACCCCGGTCCGGGAGGCGATCGCGCGCCTCGTCGACGCGGGGCTGGTGCACGTCGTACCCCAGGTCGGCACCCGCGTCGGGCTGATCCGGCTGCGCGAGGTGGAGGAGGCGCGCTTCGTCCGCGAAAGCCTGGAGACCTCGGCGTTCGAGGCTGCCTGCGGTACGGCGACGCTGGACGTCGGCGCGCTGCGGGAACTGCTCGAGATCCAGGAACGGAGCTGCCGGGCCGAGGACTACGACGCGTTCTTCGAGGCCGACGAGGCCCTGCACAGCGAGATCTTCGCGCTCAGCGGCTACCCGGGCGCCTGGCAGGCCGTGCAGCGGATGAAGCTGCAACTGGACCGGTTACGGCGGCTCGCCCAGCCGGACGCGGCCAGCATCCGCAACCTGATCGACGAACACCGGCTGATCGTCGACGCGCTGGAAACGCGCGACGTCGCCGGCGGCCGGGCGCTGATCAGCCGGCACGCCCGCCGGGCCCACGACCTCGCGCCGGCCCTGCAGGCGCAGTACCCGGACTATTTCGTCGAATGAGTATCCGGATCTCCCTCGGGCACGTCGACACCTACGACGCGCGGGTCGCGACGTTCGCGCACCAGCTCGGGCTGCGCAGCGTCCAGCTGCACACGCCGGACGTGCTGCCGGGCGTGGACGGCTTCTGGAGCCTGCCGGAGCTGCGGACGCTGCGGGAGCGCTGCGATGCGGACGGGCTCGCGATCGACGGTCTGGAAAACGTTCCGCTCGCGCACTTCTGGAAGATCCAGCGCGGGCTCCCGGGCCGCGACGAGCAGCTCGAGAACTATCAGAAGACGATCCGCAACCTCGCCGCGGTCGGCATCGACCTGCTCGGGTACAACTTCCTCGCGACCTATGTCTGGCGTACGTCGATGTCGGCCGCCGGGCGCGGTGGTGCCAAGGTCAGCTCGTTCGACCTCGCGGACGTGTCCCGCGGCAACGCGCTCGCCGGGTACCGGTTGACGCCGGACGAGCCGGTCGACGAGCCGATCACGGCGGACCAGATGTGGGCGAACCACCAGTACTTCCTGGACGCGGTGCTGCCGGTCGCGGAGGAGGCCGGCGTACGGCTGGCGCTGCATCCGGACGACCCGCCGGTCGACGAGCCGCTGGGCGGGATCGCGCGGATCTTCACCTCGCCGGCCGCCCTTGGCAGGGCCCGGTCGCAGGCGGCCGGCAGTCCGGCGTGGGGGTTGAACCTCTGCCTGGGCACGGTGTCGGAGATGGCCGGCGAGGACAGCATCAACGAGGTCATCGACCTGCTCGGGCCCGCGATCTGGTACGTCCACTTCCGCGACGTGCAGGGGACCGTGCCGCGGTTCAGCGAGTGCTTCCTCGGCGAGGGCAACTTCGACCCGGCCCGGGTGATCCGGCGGCTGCTGGCGGCCGGGTTCGACGGATTCCTGATCGACGACCACGTACCGGCGATGATCGGCGACCTCGACACCTGGGGCGACATTTCGTCGGAGGCCTACTGCAGCCGCGGGCGCGCGCACGCGATCGGCTATCTGCAGGGCGTTCTCAACGGCATTGGAGCGACTGATGGGTGAGTTCGACGGCAAGGTCGCGATCGTCACCGGCGGGCGGAGCGGCATCGGCCAGGCCGCCGCGGAACTGCTGTCTTCCCGCGGCGCAACCGTCGTCGCCGCCGGCCTGCCCGGCCCCTCGGGTGACGGTGTCGACCTCGACGTCACCGATCCAACGGCCTGCGCGCACCTCGTCGACGAGGTGGCTCGTACGCACGGAAAACTCGACATCGTGGTCGCCGCCGCCGGCATCCAGCGGTACGGCGACGTCGTGGAGACCTCGGCCGCCGAATGGAACCAGGTCCTCGACGTCAACGTGACCGGCGCCTTCAACATCGTCAAAGCCGCCTTGCCGCAGCTGCGGGCGCAGGGCGCCGGCGCGATCGTGCTCGTCTCCTCGGTGCAGGCGTTCGTCACCCAGGAGTCGGTCGCCGCCTACACCACCAGCAAAGGCGCGCTGAACGCGTTGGCCCGCTCGATCGCCGTCGACGAAGCCGCCCACGGCGTCCGCGCGAACACCGTCTGCCCCGGCTCCGTCGACACCCCCATGCTCCGCGCCTCCGCCCGCACCTTCAGCTCCGGCACCCCCACCGCCGAACAACAGCTGGTCGACACCTGGGGCAAGGCGCACCCCCTGGGCCGCGTCGCCCGCCCCGACGAGGTCGCCGAGGCGATCGCCTTCCTCGCCGGCGACCGCGCGTCCTTCATCACCGGCATCGCACTCCCGGTCGACGGCGGCCTCCTCGCAAAGGCCGCCGTACTGCTCCCGGAGTGAGTGGGGCGGAAGGCCCGCGGAGCGGCGAGTTGCACCGCGGGCCTTCCTGTCTGTGTCACTCCTGCGTCAGTCCCAGCTCAGGCCGCTGGAGGACTGGTACTCGATCACGCGGGTCTCGAAGAAGTTCTTCTCCTTCTTGAGATCCATCACCTCTGACATCCATCCGAAGGGGTTCCGCGTTTCACCGAAAATCGGTTTCAGCCCGATCTGTTCGGCGCGGCGGTCGGTGACGAAGTGCATGTACTGCTCGCAGAGGTCCGCGGTCAGGCCGAGCATGCCGTTCGGCATCGTGGCGCGGCCGTAGGCGACCTCGAGCTCGCACGCCTCGGTCAGCATCTGCCGGACCTCGGCCTGGAACTCGGTCGTCCACAGGTGCGGGTTCTCCTGCTTGATCTGGTTGATGCAGTCGATGCCGAAGTTCAGGTGGATCGACTCGTCGCGCAGGATGTACTGGTACTGCTCGGCGATCCCGACCATCTTGTTGCGCCGGCCGAGCGACAGGATCTGCGCGAACCCGGTGTAGAACCACATGCCCTCGAACACCACGTAGAACGCGATCAGGTCGCGCAGGAACGCGGTGTCGGTCTCCGGCGTACCGGTCCGGAAGTCCGGGTCCTCCAGGTGCTGGGTGTACTTCAGCGCCCAGGCGTCCTTGTCGGAGATCGACGGGACCTCGCGGTACATGTTGAACAGCTCGCCCTCGTCCAGCCCGAGCGAGGTGCAGATGTACTGGAACGTGTGCGTGTGCACCGCCTCCTCGAACGCCTGGCGCAGCAGGTACTGCCGGCATTCGGGGTTGCTGAGCTGGCGGTAGACCGCCAGGACGATGTTGTTCGCGACCAGGGACTCCGCGGTGGCGAAGAAGCCGAGGTTGCGCTTCAGCATCAGCCGCTCGTCCTCGGTCAGGCCGTCCTTCGACTTCCACAGCGAGATGTCGGCCTGCATGGAGACCTCGGTCGGCATCCAGTGGTTGTTGCAGGCGTTCAGGTACTTCTCCCAGGCCCACGTGTACTTCAGCGGCAGCAGTTGGTTCACGTCCGCGCGGGCGTTGATCATCGCCTTGTCGGCGACCTCGATCCGGGCTGCTCCAACAGAAATCGTGCTCACTGGCAGGCCTCGCAGTCGGGGTCGTCGAGGGAGCACACGGCTCCGGTGGGTTCGGGAAGGGCGACGGCGACCGCGTTGAGCCGGCCGTCGGTGCCCTGCAACGTGGACTTCTCCACATGGGTTGCTGACTGGGAGCGGAGGTAATACGTCGTCTTGAGCCCGTACCGCCAGGCGTTCCGGTACAGCTCGTCGAGCGCCCGCCCGGACGGCTTGGCCATGTACAGGTTCAGCGACTGCGCCTGGTCGATCCACTTCTGCCGCCGCGAGGCAGCCTTCACCAGCCACAGCGGGTCGATCTCGAACGCCGTCGCGTAAAGCTCGCGCAGGTCCGCGGGGATCCGCTCGATCCCGGCCAGCAGCCCGTCGTGGTACTTCAGGTCCGACACCATCACCTGGTCCCACAGCCCACGCGCCTTCAGGTCCGCGACCAGGTACGGGTTCGCGACCGTGAACTCGCCGGACATGTTCGACTTCACGAACAGGTTGCTGTACGTCGGCTCGATCGACTGGCTCACGCCGCAGATGTTCGAGATCGTCGCGGTCGGCGCGATCGCCATCACGTTCGAGTTCCGCATGCCGTCGCGGAGCACCTTCTGCCGCAGGGCGTCCCAGTCCAGCTGCGCGCTGTCGTCGACGATCACGTCACCGCCGCGGGCGTCCCGCAGCAGGCTCAGCGAGTCGATCGGCAGCACACCCTTGCTCCACAGCGAGCCGTCGTACGACGAGTACCGGCCGCGCTCGGCGGCGAGGTCGCTCGACGCCGCGATCGCGTGGTAGCTGAGCTGCTCCATCGAGCGGTCCGCGAACTCGACCGCGGCGTCCGACGAGTACGGGATCCGGAGCTTGAAGAGCGCGTCCGCGAACCCCATCAGGCCGAGGCCGACCGGGCGGTGCCGCTGGTTGGCCCGCTCGGACTCCGGGGTGGTGTAGAAGTTCACGTCGATCACGTTGTCGAGCATCCGGACCGCGGTCGTGACCGTGTCCCGGAGCAGTTCGGCGTCGAGCCCGTCGGCGGTCAGGTGCGCGACCAGGTTGACCGAGCCCAGGTTGCAGACCGCGGTCTCGTCGACGGTGGTGTTCAGCGTGATCTCGGTGCACAGGTTCGACGAGTGCACGACGCCGTCGTGCTGCTGCGGCGAGCGCAGGTTGCAGGCGTCCTTGAACGTGATCCACGGGTGCCCGGTCTCGAACAGCACGGTCAGCATCCGCCGCCACAGGTCGACGGCCTTGACCCGCTTGAAGACCCGGACCTCTCCGCGCTCCGCGGCCTCCTCGTACGCCGTGTATGCGGCCGCGAACGCCTCGCCGAACAGGTCGTGCAGGTCCGGCACCTCGTCCGGCGAGAACAGCGTCCAGTCGCCGCCGGCCTCGACCCGCTGCAGGAACAGGTCGGGCACCCAGTTCGCGGTGTTCATGTCATGCGTCCGCCGCCGCTCGTCCCCGGTGTTCTTCCGCAGATCGAGAAACTCCTCGACGTCGATGTGCCACGTCTCCAAGTACGCACACACTGCGCCCTTACGTTTTCCACCTTGATTCACGGCGACTGCGGTGTCGTTGGCGATCT
Source organism: Kribbella sp. WER1 (assembly GCF_054189145.1). Taxonomy (NCBI): domain Bacteria; kingdom Bacillati; phylum Actinomycetota; class Actinomycetes; order Propionibacteriales; family Kribbellaceae; genus Kribbella; species Kribbella sp. WER1. Next base: position 7,349,998 of record NZ_CM135186.1, read on the forward strand.
TGAGGAACGGGACGACGCCCTGGGACTCGCCGTTCGTGCCGCGGATCTTGGCGCCGATGCCGCGGACCGGGGTCCAGTCGTTGCCGAGGCCGCCGGAGTACTTGGCGAGCAGGGCGTTGTTGCGGATGCCGGTGAAGATGCCGGACAGATCGTCCTGGACGGTGGTCAGGAAGCAGGACGAGAGCTGCGGGCGGGTGGTGCCGGAGTTGAAGAGCGTGGGGGTCGAGGACATGAAGCGGAACGAGCTGAGCAGCCGGTAGAACTCGATCGCGCGGCCCTCGCGGTCGTCCTCGCGCAGTGCCATCCCCATCGCGACCCGCAGGAAGAACGCCTGTGGCAGCTCGTAGCGCACCTTGTCGATGTGCAGCAGGTAGCGGTCGTACAGCGTCTGCAGGGCGAGGAACGTGAAGTTCAGGTCGGCCTCGGGGTCGATCGCGGCGGCCAGCCGGTCGAGGTCGAAGGTGGCCAGCTCGGGGTCGAGCTGCCCGGCCTCGACGCCGACCGCGATGTAGCGCGCGAAGTAGGTCTTGTACGCCTCCCGCATGTCGGCCTGGCTGGCCTGCCGGGGCTCGCCGTGCACCCGGCCGAGCGCCTCGCGGCGGATCTGGTCCAGCAGCAGCCGGGACGCGGCGAAGCTGTACTGCGGCTCGGTCTCGACGTACGACCGGGCGGCCATCACCAGCGCGAGCTCGACCTCGTGCTGCGCGATGCCGTCGTAGCAGGCGCCGAACGCCTCGTCCAGGATCAGCTCGGGGTCGACGGAGTCCAGACCGGCGGCGGCCTCGGCGACCACGATGCGGAGCCGGTCGACGTCCAGTGGGGACCGGCTGCCGTCGGCCGCGCGGACGGTCAGCGCGGGCCGGTCGGTGACGCCGGACGGGTCGGCGGGTGTGCGGGCCTTGGTCCGCTCCTCGCGGTACAGCACGTAGGCGCGGGCGACCTGGTGCTCACCGGCGCGCATCAGCGCCAGCTCGACCTGGTCCTGGATGTCCTCGACCTGCACGCTGCGGCCGGCGTCGCCGCGGCTGGTCAGGGCGCCCACGACCCGGCCGGTCAGGTCGGCCACCAGGTCACGGACCCGATGGGTGGTGCCGGCGTCGGCGCCCTCGACGGCGAGGAACGCCTTCGATACCGCGACGGAGATCTTGGTGACGTCGAACGGAGTACTGCTGCCGTCCCGGCGGATGACGGTCAGCTCGACAGCCGCGCCCGTCTCCACAGGTGAAGAAGAAGCAATGGTCACTGGTGTGCGCTCCAGAAGAGTTCGAAGACCCGGTGCCACGCGAGCAGGCGCACGACGGGACCGGCAACACCGGCCGGGAACTCTGCCGTCACGCCCTGCGACCCACCCGCGAGGTCTCGGACCGCGTGCACCGGCGGTACACGCACCGGTGGCAGGTATCCGGACTCGCCGGCACGCCTGGAGGACGTGTCCGCTCACCGTTGCGGGGCAGTTCCGGACTCGCACCGGATTCCCCTGTTGCCTCAGAGTCACCCACATGTTGTGGCGTTGGCCACCCTGAACCACCAGCAGTAGTGATGTTAGAGGGATTGAACTAGATCTTGTGGGAGCGCCGCGCCGCGTGTCGCACATCTTGTGTCCTCACGCCGCGACCGCGTACAGGTCCTGGAGCGTCATGATCTCCGAGCCGTGATGGATGAGCTCCCGGTTCAGCCGCAGGACGACGTGCCCGAACGGTTCGGCGGCGTCCAACTCGTTCGCCTGGCTGAGGCCGACGGTCATCGCCTCGCTCTCGTCCAGGTCGGCGATCGCCTCCTGCCAGGCCTCCACCCAGTACGTCAGCCAGGCGACGGCGTCCTGCGCGTTGCCGTGCAGCGTGATGTCCGCGCGGCCCTGCCGGCTCGCCCCGAACGTCCACTCCCAACGCTCGAAGAACGTCTCGGTCAGATGCGCGATCAGCCAGGCGATCGTCCGCGGGCCGCGATGGTCCGGCTCGTCCGGCCACTGGGCCACCCATTCGCCGGAGCCAAGTGGCCGGTACCGCCCGGCGTAGTGCCGGCGGACCACGGTGAGCGCCTCGCTGCTCGGTCTCCAGAAGTACTGCTCGTCGGTCAGTTGGGCGAGGCGTCCGGACAGCACCATCCAGCTGAACCCCAGCTGGCCGCGCACCATTGCCATCGCCGACGGCCGGTGCAGGATGTCCCAGTCGAACGCCGCCATCTCAACTCTCCCCGGTACGATCGAACATGTGTTCGAATTCTTGCTCGACCTCGGAGGGAAAGTCAAACCGCTAGTGTGTCGGTTCTGGCCTCGCCGGAACGGGTCTGCTAGGCGGTTCGATCCGGGTGTCCGCGGCCGGGCTCGCGAACCGGCGTTCCAGCAACGTGAACGCGTCGATCAGCTCCGGCGCCTCGTAGACCCGGTTGCGTCGGCCGTCCGTGAGCTCCCGCAGTACCCCTGCCTCGACCAGGCGGGTGAGCCCCTGGTTTGCGGCCTGCTGGGAGCGCTCGATGAGCCGCGCCGCGGCCGCGAGGGTCAGCACCGGCGCGGCCGGAAGCGCCTCGATCAGCAGCTCGGCCGCGGAGCCCGCCCGCAGCGGGGCGGCCCGGTCCCGCCAGGCGGTCTTGAGGTCGGAGGTGGTCCGCTCGAAGCGAGCGGCCTCGGCGGTCGCGTAGGTGCACGCCGTCGCGAACATCCGCAGCCACGGGTTCGCTGCCGTACGGGCCTTCGCGATGCTCGGGCGCCCGACGTACCGGAAGGCGGTCAGTGCGTCGACGTACTCGGTGGCGTGGGTGGCGAGGGCGAGCGAGACCGGCGGGACGGTCCGGGTGACCAGCCCGTCCGCGCGCAGGATCAGGTGGATCAGCGCGCGCCCGGTCCGGCCGTTGCCGTCGGCAAACGGGTGGATCGTCTCGAACTGCGCGTGCGCGATCGCGGTCTTCGCCAGCACTGGCAGCCGGGACTCGCGGACGAACGTCATCAGGTCCGCGAGCAGGTCCGGGATCAGCTGCGCGGGCGGCGGCACGTAGTACGCCTCCGCGGGGGAGCGGCCGCCGATCCAGTTCTGCAGGTAGCGGATCTCGCCGCCGTACTCCGGGGTCGGCGAATGGGCCATCAACCGGCGGTGCGCCTCCAGCACGTGGTCGACCTCGAGGCTCTCGCCGGCCTGCACGGACTCGGTCACCCAGGTCATCGCGTCGACCGCGCCGAGCACCTCCTCGGCGGTCACGTCCCGGATCCGGTCCCGCAGTACGTCGGCCTTCAGTAGCCGGCGCGCGCCGACGACGAGACCCTCGATGTGCGACGAGCCGACCGCCTCGGCGCGCAGCAGCAACCGGGCGAGCGCCTCGCTGTTGGTGAGTACTGCGGCGGTCGCGTCCAGCCGGGCGAGGTCGCCGGCCGCGTCCTCGAGCAGCGCGAGCACGTCGTCGGGCAGGTCGAACTCGCGCCCGGTCAGCGGATCCGGCAGATACAGCTCGTACGACCCGCCGAGGCGCTCCGCTCGGGTGAACCCGTCGGGGTGCCCGGGCCAGCGGTGCAACTCGACCCTCGCCATTCCCTTATTCAAGCTTATTCACAAACCTTGAACAAGAGCTGGGGATCAAGCAGACTGGTCGATCGTGGACGCGCAGACGCAGCAGATGGTGGCCGCCAACCAAGCCGACTGGGACGCCCGCGCGCCGCTGCATGCGGCGAGCGCGTTCTACGACCGGCCCAGCGAATACTGGTTCGCCGACTACGAGTGGGCGGACCTCGGCCCGCTGGAGGGCCGGGACGTACTGCACCTGCAGTGCCATCTCGGCACGGAGACGATCGAGTTCGCCCGCCGCGGCGCGCGGACCAGCGGCCTCGACCTGTCCGAGCAGTCGCTGGCGGCGGCCCGCCGGATCGCCGCCGACGCCGGCGCGGGCGTCGAGTACGTGCACGCCAACGTGTACGACGCGGTGCAGGCCGTCGACGGTCGGCAGTTCGACATCGTCTATACCGGCAAGGGCGCGCTCTGTTACCTTCCGGACCTCGAGCAATGGGCGGAAACCGTCCGCGACCTACTGAAGCCCGGCGGATTCCTGTACGTCGTCGAGTTCCACCCGCTGCTCAACGCACTCCGCGAGGTCAGCCTGCCCGGCGAATCCGACGACCTGACACTGCGCGCCGACTACCTCGAAGGCCGCGGCGCGATCGCGCACGACTCCACCGTCACCTACACCGGCGACGAGGTCCCCGGCCGCCAAACCAGCTACGAATGGCGCCACGGCCTCGGCGAGATCGTCACCACGCTGGCGTCCACCGGCTTCCAGATCACCACACTCCGCGAATCCGAAGTACTCCCATGGCCCCGCTGGCCCCAGATGCAGCAGACCCCCGAAGGCTGGTGGCGTCTCCCGGACGACGCCCCACGCATCCCACTCTTCTTCGCCCTGAAAGCGACCCGATGACCCGCGCGGACCGCGAGCGCGATCTCGTCGAGTACTACACCGGCGAACTACACGCGCGCGTCGACCGGGAACTCGCCGGACCACGGATCGCCAGGCGTACGGCGTACCTCGGCCAGCTGCGCGGCGAAGGCCGGCGGACGGTTGTGGAAGTCGGCTCGGGCCCGGGCCGCGACGGCGAGGCGATCGCCGCGGCGGGCTTCGACTACACCGGCGTGGACCTGTCACCGGCGAGCGTCGACGCGTGCCGCGCCGCGGGCCTCCGCGCGGAGGTCGCGTCCGTCCTTGATCTGCCCTTCGCCGACAACAGTTTCGACGCGGGCTGGACGATGAGCACCCTGCTGCACGTGGCCGACGAGGACCTCGCCCAAGCCCTGCAGGAGATCGTCCGCGTCCTGCGCCCGGGCGCACCGTTGGCGATCGGACTGTGGGGAGACGCCAACGGAAGCGAGCAGGTCTGGCAGGACGGCAAGGGCTACGGTCCCGGCCGCTTCTTCAGCATCCGCTCCGACGAGGGCCTCCGATCGGTCCTGGCCCGGTACGGCGACGTGGAGCAGTGGGCGACCTGGGACGACGACCAGGTGATGCACTACCAGTGGGCAGTGCTTCGGGTCAGCGCTTCTTAGGACCGCGGATCGCAACGAAGACGAGCGCCACCCCAAAAGCCGCAACGATCGGGCCGACGGTGGCCCAGAGGGTCTGGCCGGTCATCGAACTGCCCTTGAGGTAGCCGAGCCCCTGCAGGGTCCACACGCCACCAGTTGCGATCAGCAGTGCGGCGAACGCGATGGCGACGATCTTTCCCATACCTGCAGCCTAGCGCCGAACCAGCGCGAGCCTATGTCAGGAGCAACGTAGCCTGGTTCCTAGGCGGCGACTGCTGGAGATGGTCGGCAATGGAGAGATCGCACGACGTCCCGATCCCTGGCCTGACGGTTCAGCGCAGGGTGCCCACAATCGTGATGCAGGCCGCGTTGGAGGGAACCATCGAAGTCACCTCCACGAACTGCCTCGTCGTTCGGATGCTGCACAGCACCGCACCCGGTGTTGCCAGCTACACGGATGTGGACGTGGCCTGGCCGCTCGGCTGGAGTGCGGGGGTTCGCGAAGGTACGCCGGTTCTGATTGATGCCGATGGGCAGGTCGTGGCGCGCCTGGGTGACGAGGTGCGGGTCGGGGGAGGCTTCATCGAGGCCGCGAGGATCGGCGTGGTTCCGTGCACAGGACACGAGGGCACCTTCGAGGCGTACCAGCTCACTCGTATCTGAGGTGTGGAGGCGTCAGTTGAGCAGGGTGTCGCAGAGGGCTGCTAGTTGTTGGCGGAGGGGACGGGCGCGGTCGGCGAAGGTGCGTTGGGCGGCCGTGTACTCCGCCTTGCCCTCGGGGGTCTCGATGCGGACGGGGGAGTAGCCGAGCGCGGCCAGGTCGTACGGCGAGGCACGCATGTCGAGGGTGCGGATGTCGCGGGCGAGCTCGAAACACGTCAGCACCAGCGAGCTGGGGACGAACGGCACCAGCTTGCTCGCCCACTTGTAGAGGTCCATGTTCGCGTGCAGGCAGCCGCCTTGTTCGAGCGCCGGCTGGGACTCACGCGTGGGTTGGAGCGTGTTGAGCGGCCGGGCAGGCGTGGTGAAGAAGCGGAACGCGTCGAAGTGCGAGCAGCCGATCCTGTGCGACTCGACGACCTGATCGGTGCCATCGGCCCCCAATCGGAGCGGCCAGGCGGCGTGCCGTACCTCTGGCGTCCGGTACACCATCGCCCACTCGTGCAGGCCGAAGCAGCCGAACTGCGGTTGGCGGTCCAGCGTCGACGACAAGAGGGTACGGATCCACTGGATGCTGTCCGTACGACGCTCGACCTCGGCCGGGTCGAGCGATGCGGCGCCGTCGACGACCACATATCCGCGGCGAGCCTCGTACGACGCCCCTCCGAGAAGCCGCACCCCAGGCCCCGGATGCCACACCCGCAACTGGTTCGGTCGGGTCGGGTAATAGGTGAAGAGGAAGTCCTCGACGGGATGCGGTTCGCGGCGTTTCCGCCGTTCCAGATGATCGGCCAGCAGCACGTCGACCCGCTGCGCGTGGGCCTCGGCGGACGCCGTCCACTCGGCGAACGGCAGCGTTGTCATAGGTCGAGGGCGAACGCGTACAGGTCGACGCCCGGGATCGGGGCCCAGTCGCGTTCCGGGGTGCGGTGGAAGCCGAGGCGCTCGTACAGGCGGTGGGCGGTCGTCATGTACTGCGCGCTGCACAGCACCACCCGGCGCTTGCCGTCCTCGCGGGAGCGGTCGATGCAGTGCTTCGTCAGCGCAGTACCGACGCCGAGGCCACGGGCGCGGCCGGCGACGCCGAGCATGCGGAACTCGCCCTCGTCGTCCTGGCCGATCTCCCGGTAGACGGATCCGACCGGGCAATAGGTGACAGTCCCCAGCAGGCCGGAGGAATCGGCCGCCACCCACAGCTCCGCCTTCGCGGCCCGGTCCGCCGCCGCACGCAGCGTCAGCGCGTACTCACCGCGGACGAAACCGTCGTGCGAATACGCGTCCACGGTCAGGTCACCGACCGCGTCGAACTCCGTGGGAGCTGCCAGGCGGATGTCGAAAGTCACCGGAATACTGTCTCATTCCGCGCCAACGGTAGGCTCACTCCGTGCGTATCGCCAGATTCTCCGTGGACGACGAGCCCAAGTACGGCATCGTCGAGACCGACGATCCCGAGGGACTCGTCGGCACCGTCAACGTTCTCGACTCGGACCCGCTCTACCGGTCGGCCCAGTTCACCGGGGAGAAGCTGCAACTCGCGGACGTCCGGCTGCTGGCGCCGGTGATCCCGCGCAGCAAGGTGGTCTGCGTCGGCCGGAACTACGCGGCGCACGCCGCCGAGCTCGGCAACGACGTACCGGAACAGCCGATGATCTTCCTGAAGCCGAACACCAGTGTGATCGGCCCGCGGGACGGCATCGTCTACCCGGAGCAGACCAACGACCTGCACTTCGAGGGCGAGCTGGCGATCGTGATCGGCCGGATCTGCCGGGACCTGCCCAAGGAGCGGGTCAACGAGGTGATCTTCGGCTACACGATCGCGAACGACGTGACCGCACGCGACCTGCAGAAGTCCGACGGGCAGTGGGCCCGGGCCAAGGGGTACGACACGTTCTGCCCGCTCGGCCCGTGGATCAGCACCGAGCTCGACGTGGCCGACCTGCGGGTCAGCACCGAGCTGAACGGCGAGCCCAAGCAGGACGGGCGGACCAGCCAGTTCATCTTCGACATCCCGGAGGTGCTGGCCTACATCACCTCCTTCACCACGCTGCTGCCCGGCGACGTGGTCCTCACCGGCACCCCCGCGGGCGTCGGCCCGATGCTGCCCGGCGACGAGGTCTCGGTGAGCATCGAAGGAATCGGAACTCTGACGAACAAGGTGATCGTGCGTGACTGACGACGTGCTGGGCGACCTCGAACCGAACGAGGTGCGGCTGCGCTTCGCCCCTTCCCCGACCGGGCTCCTGCATGTCGGGAACATCCGCACGGCGCTGTTCGCCTGGGCATTCGCCCGGCATTTCGGCGGCAAGCTGGTGCTCCGGATCGAGGACACCGACACCGCCCGCAACACTGCCGAAGGTCTGCAGTACACGCTGGACTCGCTGCGTTGGCTGGGCATCGACTGGGACGAAGGCCCCGAGAAGGGCGGCGAGTTCGGGCCGTACCAGCAGAGCGCGCGGATGGATGTCTACACGGACGTCGTCGCGAAGCTGCTGTCTGCGGGCAAGGCCTACCACTGTTACTGCTCGCAGGAGGAACTCGACCAGCGTCGTGAGGCGGCCCGCACCGCCGGCCAGCACAGCGGCTACGACGGCCACTGCCGCACGCTGACGGAGGAGCAGGTCAAGGCGTACGTCGACGAGGGCCGCCGCCCGGTGATCCGGCTGCGAATGCCCGACCGGCCGATCGTGTTCGACGACCTCGTGCGCGGCGAGATCACGTTCCTGCCGGAGAACCTGGGCGACTACGTCCTCGTCCGGGCGAACGGCTACCCGCTGTACCCGCTGGTGAACCCGGTGGACGACGCGCTGATGGAGATCACCCACGTGCTGCGGGGCGAGGATCTGCTGCCGTCGACGCCGCGGCAGATCGCACTGTACGAGGCGCTGGCCGAGATCGGCGTCGGCACCGGGCGGACCCCGCGGTTCGGGCATCTGCCGTTCGTGATGGGTGAAGGCAACAAGAAGCTGTCGAAGCGGGACCCCAATTCGGGGCTCGGGGAGTACATGAAGCGCGGCTTCCTGCCTGAGGGGCTGCTGAACTACCTCGCGTTGCTCGGGTGGTCGATCGCCGACGACCGTGACGTGTTCACGATGCCGGAGATGATCGAGGCGTTCGATATCCGCAAGGTGAACGCGAACGCGGCGCGGTTCGATCCGAAGAAGTGTGAGGCGATCAACGCGGCGCACATGCGGATGCTGCCGGCGGACGAGTTCGCGCAGCGGATGGTGCCGTTCCTTGTGGAGGCTGGTGTGCTGCCGGCGGAGCCCTCGGATGCTCAGGTGGGGGTTTTGAAGGCGGCGGTGCCGTTGGTGCAGGAGCGGATGAATACGCTCTCGGAGTCCGGCGACATGCTTGGGTTCTTGTTTGTGGATGACGCGCATTTCGCGGTGGATCCGGATGCGGCGGCGAAGGTGCTGACCGGGGACGCGGACGCGGTGCTGGATGCTTCGGTGAAGGCGCTGGCGGACGTGGAGTGGACGACCGAGGCGATCGAGGCGGCGTTGCGGGCGTCGTTGATCGAGGGGCTCGGGCTGAAGCCGAAGAACGCGTTCGGGCCGGTTCGGGTGGCGATCTCCGGGCGCCGGATCTCGCCGCCGTTGTTCGAGTCGCTGGAGCTGCTCGGCCGGGAGAAGGCGCTGCACCGGCTCGAGCAGGCGCGTCGTACGACGTCGTCATGAGCGGTACGCCGTACCAGCGGTTGCTGAAGAACGATGTCACGCCGCGCGCGTACGTCGTTCTCGGCACGCTGACGATCCTGGTCGGCTGGATGGTCGGGGGCGTGGTCGTCCTCGGCATCCAGCAGGCGATCCGGAAGGACCCGCCGGGGACGCTGTCCTGGTTCGGGCTGCTGGCGACGAACCTGACGCTGATCATCCTGATCCCGCTGTCGATGCTGGTCGCGCGGCTGCTGAACCGGCAGACGCCCGGGTTGCTGTCGTCGGTGGTCGGGAAGCTCCGCTGGCGGCCGCTGGCGTGGTTCTCGCTGGTCGCGATCGTGCTCGAGCTGCTGGCCTTCGCGGTCGTCCAGTTCGGCAACGTGCCGCTCGCGACGGGTGAGCGGCACGGCGGGCCGGCGGCGCCGGACGTGGTCGCGGTGGTCGTGATCACGTTGCTGACTTCCCCGATCCAGGCCGCGGGGGAGGAGTACTACTTCCGCGGCTACATGCTGCAGGCCGTCGGGACGTACCTGCGCGGCTCGATCGTGGCCGTGGTCGTCACCGGCGTGCTGTTCACGCTCGCGCACGGGATCTGGCCGTGGCAGAGTCCGGCGCTGTTCGTGGACCGGCTCGCGTTCGGGCTGGTCGCCGGGTTCCTGGCGATCCGGACCGGCGGGCTGGAGTCGGGGATCGCGTCGCATGCGGCGAACAACGTCGTCACGTTCGTGTTCGCCGGGCTGACGAACAGTCTCGGGGCCAGCCTGGAGGTCAAGGACGCGCCCTGGTCGCTGGTCGTGATCGACGTCGCGAAGTTCGTGGTCTTCGGTGTGATCGCGGTCTGGATGGCCGGCCGGATGAAGCTTCGGACCGAGTGTGAACTGCCGCCGGCGACGCTGCCGGCGGGGGCTCCGCGACGGGTGTGACGGGAGTGACAACCCGCCGACGGGGACTCGTTTTGGTGTCCGGTCGCATGCTCGGGTAAGCTCTCCGAGCCGGGTTGGTGAGGGCGGAAACAAACTCTCCAACTTCAGTGAAAATGCCTTTGGGGTATGGGGTAATTGGCAGCCCGACTGATTCTGGTTCAGTTAGTCCAGGTTCGAGTCCTGGTACCCCAGCGGATTGGACCGCGCCGATGAAAATCGGTAAAGTTCAACCTCGTTGCCCGGGTCGCAAGATCCGGACGACACAACCTCTGGCCCCGTTGTGTAGCGGCCTAGCACGCCGCCCTCTCAAGGCGGTAGCGCGGGTTCGAATCCCGTCGGGGCTACCAGAGATGAGCGCCCTCCACCAACAGGTGGAGGGCGCTCTTGCGTTGCCGGTCGATCACTCCGGATCATCGGAAACTTTCCTGCGGTATGCGCCGATTAAGTTCCGCAAAGAGCGCGTCCCTGGACACCTTCAGGTCTAAGCGCTTAGAGTCTAAGCGCTTAGACCTTTCTCCCTGCATGATGGAAAGGGGATCGCCATGCGGCGGAACCTCTTCGCTCTCCCGGCCGCGGCGGTTGCCGCGGCCCTGCTCCTGGCCGGCTGCGGCGGCTCGTCCGGCTCCGGCTCCGGCAGCGGCCAGACGGCCGACCCCGGCCCCGAGACCGGCACGATCACCTTCACCGGGACCGACAACGCCGAGACCTACCAGCCCGTGATCAAGGCCTTCGAGGCGAAGAACCCGGGGATCAGGGTTACCTACACGCAGATCCCGTTCGACCAGTTCAACGCGACCATGCAGCAGCGGCTGAGCGCGAAGGACACCGGGATCGACGTCTACACGGTCGACGAGCCGCGCGTCTCGCAACTGGCCGCGAAGGGTTTCCTCACCGATCTGAGCGACCTGGACGCCAAGGTGAAGAGCAGCTTCACCAAGGCGGCGTACGAGACGAACCACTTCCGCGACAAGCTCTGGTCGCTGCCGATGTGGAACTCGACGCAGTACCTCTTCTACAACAAGACCGCGCTCGCGAAGGCGAAGGTGACGCCGCCGACCGCGGACCCGCAGCAGCGCTGGACGTGGGAGCAGGTCGAGGCGGCCGGCCGGAAGAGCATGCAGGCGGGCGGCACGAAGTACGGCCTGTTCATGGAGCAGCCAGAGGCGTACTACCAGCTGCAGCCGCTGGCCGAGTCGCTCGGCGGCGGCTCCGGGATCGAGGGCGCCGACGCGCTGACGCCGGCCGTCGAGACCGACGGCTGGAAGAAGGCGATGCAGTGGTACGGCGCCACGTTCGCGAGCGGGCTGTCGCCGCGCGGCATCGGCGGGTTCCAGACCGGACCGGTGTTCTCGAACGGTCAGGTGGCGTTCTTCGTCGGCGGACCGTGGGACCTGAAGATCTTCGGCAGCTCGAAGATCGACTGGGGCGTCGCGCCGCTGCCGTACTTCCAGGGCGGCAAGCCGGTCACCCCGACCGGGTCCTGGTCGCTCGGTATCAACCCGGCCTCGAAGCAGCAGGGGATGGCCCGCAAGTTCGTCGAGTTCGCCACGCTGGACCCGGCCGGCAACCTGGCCACCACGAGTACGACGACGATCATCCCGGCGAACGTCGACGCGCAGAAGCAGTACACCCCGAAGATGGACGCGTTCTCCGGCGCGAAGACGGCCGGAGCGGCGGCGATCACGGCGTACGAGAGCGAGCACACCGCGGTGTCGCGGCCGGTGAGCGTCGGGTACATCCAGTTCGAGGAAGTGATGGGGAAGGCGTTCGCCGACATCCGCAACGGGACGAACTCGGACCAGCGGTTGCAGCAGGCCACGCAGCAGCTGAACGAGGCGTGGAAGTCGATTAAATGAAACAGCGGCAGGGGCTGATCGCCCTGGCCTTCCTGACGCCGGCGTTGGTGTGTCTCGCCGTGCTGCGGATCGTCCCGGCGATCTCCGCGGTGGTGGAGAGCTTCTACACCGAGAGCCTGCTGCGCGGCGGCCGGGTGTTCACCGGGCTGAGCAACTACACGGATCTGCTGGGCAGCAAGGACTTCCGGCAGTCGGTCGGTGTCACGTTGCTGTTCACCGTGCTGGTGAACCCGATCCAGGTCGTGGTCTCGTTCCTGCTCGCGGTGCTGTTCACCCAGAAGGCGGCCGGCTCGAAGCTCTGGCGGACGCTGGTGATCCTCCCGATCGCCACGCCGCCGGCCGTATCGGCCGTCATCTGGAGCGTCATCTACCGCCCCGACGGTCTCGGGAACGGCGTACTGCAACGGCTCGGGCTGCCCGCGCAGCCGTTCCTGACGTCGCCGGGTCAGGTACTGCCGTCGCTGATCGTGCTGCTGTCCTGGATCGGCGTCGGGTACTGGATGCTGTTCCTGATCGCGGGCATCCAGGAGGTCCCGGTCGAGGTCCGCGAGGCCGCGCTGCTGGACGGCGCCGGTCCGTGGCGGCGGATGATCTCGGTCATCCTCCCGCTGGTACGGCGGCCGCTCGCGTTCGTGCTGGTCGCGGACACGGTGTCGAACCTGCTCGTGTTCGCACCGGTGCAGATCCTCACCAAGGGCGGCCCGAACGGCAACAGCAACCTGCTGATGTACGACGTCTACAACCGGGCGTACGCGATCGGCGACATCCACGTCGCGCAGGCCGAAGTGGTGATCCTGGTCGTGCTGACGCTGGCGATCGTGGCCGGGCAGTTCCGGCTGCTGCGAGGTGACCAGTGAAGCGGGTCAGCCTGTCGGTGCTCGGCGGGGTCGTCGGCATCCTGTTCTTCCTGCCGCTGCTGTGGGTGGTGACGAACTCGTTGCGCCCGGGCTCGGAGACGTTCGCGCATCTGAACCCGCTGTCCTGGCAGACGTTCTTCGAGCTGAAACCGACGCTCACGAACTACTCGGCCCTGCTCGGCAGCGAGATCGGCCGGGCGACGCTGAACTCGATCCTGGTCAGCGCGCTCACCGTCGCGATCGGGCTGGCGGTCTGCGCGACCGCGGCGTTCGGGCTGGCGGCGTTCGAGTTCCGCGGCCGCGGGCTCGTGTTCGGCATCGTCGTCCTGAGCTTCCTGGTGCCGTTCGACGCGATCGCGATCCCGTTGTCGACGATGTTCCGCGACTGGCACCTGACCAACACGTTCACCGGGCTGGTGCTGCCCGGGATCGGCAACGGGATGGCGATCTTCCTGCTCCGGCAGTTCTTCCTCGGCGTTCCGGCCGAACTGGTCGAGGCCGGGCGGCTGGACGGCCTGGGCTGGTTCGGCGTCTTCCGCTGGATCTACCTGCCGCTGTCCAAGCCCGCCCTGATCGGCGCCGGGCTGATGCTGTTCCTCTTCCAGTGGCAGGCGTACGTCTGGCCGCTGCTGATCGGCACCGACGCGAAACACATCCTCGGCCCGGTCGCGCTGTCCAACCTGCAGGGCCAGAACTTCGCCGACTACGGTCTCGTGTTCGCGGGCGCCGTGGTCCTCACCGTGATCCCGCTGGTCGTCATCGCCGGCTTCCAGCGGTACTTCGTCCAGTCCGTGTCGAGTACCGGGCTCAAGTAAGGAGATACGTGCGATCCCTCATTCTCGATACCGACATCGGCTCCGACGTGGACGACGCGATGGCGCTCGCCCAGCTGCTCGGCAGCCCGGAGATCGACCTCGCCGAGGTGCACACCGTGTACGGCGACACCCGGCTGCGGGCCCAGCTCGCCCGGCGGTACGGCGTACTCGCCGGCCGTGAGCTGACCGTCGTACCGGGGCTCGCTGATCCGCTGTCCGGGCGGGAGGTCTGGTGGGCCGGGCACGAAGGCACGCTGCACGACGGGCTGGCGGCCGAGACGATCAGCGCGGACAGCGCACCGGAGCGGCTGATCGAGTTGCTGCGGGCGCGTCCCGGTGAGCTCGACGTGGCGGCGATCGGGCCGCTGACCAACATCGCGAAGGTGCTGCGGCTGGAGCCGCAGGCGGCCTGGTGGATCCGGCACCTGTGGGTGATGGGCGGCTCGTTCGGCGACGACGTGTGCGAGCACAACTTCAAGTCCGACGACGTCGCGGCGCAGCTCGTCCTGAACGCCGGGATCCCGACGACGATCACCGGGCTGGAGATCACCCGGCAGGTGACGATCGAGAAGGCACGGCTGGAGCGGATCCGGGCGGCCGGTCCGTTGGGTGCGGCGCTCGGGGCGGACATCGAGCAGTGGTGGGCGTTCTGGAACGAGACGTGGAACGTGCCGCACGACCCGGTGGCCGTGCTCGCGCTCAGCCGCCCGGAACTGTTCACGTTCTCCAAGCTCGGGCGGGTGACGATCACCGTCGGCGGCGAGCAGTCGGGGCACAGTGCGTTCGCGGCCGATGCCGAGGGGACGGTGCGGATCGTGACCGCGGTGGAGGCCGAGGAGGTGGCCGAGGAGATCACGCGGCGGATCGTGGCCGGTGGCACGGCTTACGCTGGCGGGCGTGGGGAGATCGATGGCGACCGCGCGTGACGTCGCGGAGCGTGCCGGTACGTCGACCGCGGTGGTCAGCTACGTCTTCAACAACGGGCCGCGGCCGGTGTCCGCGGAGACCCGGCGGCGGGTACTGGAGGCGGCGGCCGAGCTCGAGTACCGGCCGAACATCCTGGCCCGGGCGCTCAGCGCCGGCCGGACGTACTCGCTCGGGCTGCTGATCCCGCAGATCCGCAACCCGTACTTCGCGACGCTCGCCGAGCACCTGGAGAACTTCGCCCGGCAGCACGACCACCTGCTGCTGATCGGCGACTCGGCGGGCGACCCGGCCCAGGAGTCGGCGCACATCGGGTCGTTCATCGAGCGCAAGGTCGACGGCGTCGTCCTGGTCTCGCTGCTCGTCGAGCCGGCGATCCAGCGGTTCGCGGCGGCCGGCGTACCGGTCGTCGCGCTGCACCCGGTGCCGGACGGAGTGACTGTTTCGACGTTGTCGATCGACTACGTCGCGGGCGCCGAGGCGTCGGCGGATCACCTGCTGTCGCACGGCTACCGCACCCTCGGCGTCGTCACCGGCCCGGAGGAATCACCCGGTACGGCGGAACACCGGCGCGGCATCGAGCGCGCCCTCGAAGGCCATCCGCGGTCGACGGCGCGGTACGTCGCGGCGCCGGTCTCCCGGTTCGCGGCGCGGGACGCCGTACGGCCATGGTTCCAGCAGAAGCGGCCGCCTCGGGCGATCTACTGCTCGACCGACGAGCAGGCGTTCGGCGTACTGTTCGCGGCCTGGGAGGCCGGGCTGCGGGTGCCGGAGGACGTGGCGGTGATGGGGTTCGACGGGACCAGCGAGTGCACGGTGACGGTGCCGCCGCTGGCGAGCGTCCGGCAGCCGATCGAGCAGACCGCACGGCAGGCCGTCGAACTGCTGCTCGACCGGAGCAAGCCCGCGGCCGCGCGGCACGTGCTCGACTACGAGCTGGTTCCGAGCACGTCCTGCGGGTGTTAGGCCGGTGACGGAGTCTCGGTGGTCGTCGGACCCGTGGCGGCACGGCGTACCGACCAGGCGACGCCGATCAGGACGGCGCCCCAGATGAGGGCGGTGACGCCCAGCAGTACGGCGATGCTCACTGCGCCGGCGCCCGGGTTGGCCGCGAACAGGATGCCGATCAGCAAGGAGAGCGCGCCGTTCAGGACGAGTAGCCAGCGTGGCATCGGCAGGTGACTGCTGAACGCGCCGGCCAGCTCGAAGATGCCGCGCACGATCAGCCAGATCCCGAGGATCCAGGTCAGCGTCGCCACGGTCATCCCCGGGTGCACGATCGCGAAGAACCCGGCGAGCAACGCGATCACGCCGAGCACGATCAGCCACAGCCGGCCGCCTTTGGACTCCGGCTGGAACGCCTGGGCGATCGAGCCGATGCCGTCGGCGAGCGCCCAGATGCCCCACAACAGAGCGAGCGCGATCGCGGTCGAGATCGGCCACGCGATCGCCAAGATTCCGAACACGATCCCCAACACACCGCGGACGAGCAACATCTTCCAGCCGAGAGTGAGCCAGTCCCGCTCCATGTCAGACCTCCTCGAAGGGGTTATGGCTCTCATAGTGATCTCAGTAACGCCCCGTGACAACAGCGCCCCGCGTAGGCTGAGTAAATGGCTGTCGAGTTCAATCACACGATCGTGAGCAGCACTGACAAGGAAGCGTCCGCACGCTTTCTGGCCGAACTCCTGGGGACGGGTGAGCCGAGCAGCTACGGGCCGTTCGCCGTCGTGCAGCTCGGGAACGGGGCCTCACTGGACTTCGCCGACGGCCGCGGGCGGCTGCATACGCAGCACTACGCGTTCCTGGTGTCGGAGGAGGAGTTCGACCAGATCCACGGGCGGATCGTCGAGCGGGGCCTGACCTACTGGGCAGACCCGTTTCACCAGCACGAGGGCCAGATCAACACCAACGACGGCGGCCGCGGGCTCTACTGGGACGACCTCGACGGCCACAACCTGGAAATCCTCACCGTCCCGTACGGCGGCTGGCCCGCCTGATTACTCGGAGGCCCGGCGGAGGGCTTCGGAGAGGCGTTCGGCGGCGGCCATCACGGCCGGGGCATGCATGCGGCCGGGCTGGCGGGACAGGCGCTCGATGGGGCCGGAGACCGAGACGGCCGCGATCACCTTGCCGCTGGGGGAGCGGACCGGGGCTGAGACCGAGGCGACGCCTTGCTCGCGTTCGCCGACCGAGTGCGCCCAGCCGCGGCGGCGGACGCCGGCCAGGGCGGCGGCGTTGAAGGATGCGTTGTGGAGGCCGCGGTGCATCCGCTCCGGGTCCTCCCAGGCCAGCAGTATTTGGGCCGCCGACCCGGCCGCCATGGTCAGCTGACTGCCGACCGGCACCGTGTCGCGCAGGCCGGACGGGCGTTCCGCGGCGGCGACGCAGACGCGGTACTCGCCCTGGCGGCGGAAGAGCTGGGCGGATTCGCCGGTGATGTCGCGGAGCCGCGCCAGCACCGGGCCGGCGGTGGCGAGCAGCCGGTCCTCGCCGGCGGCGGAGGCCAACTCGCTGAGTCGCGGCCCGAGCACGAAGCGTCCCTGCATGTCGCGCCCGACCAGCCGGTGGTGCTCGAGGGCGACCGCCAGCCGGTGAGCCGTCGGCCGGGCCAGCCCTGTCGCCGCCACCAGTCCGGCCAGGGTCGCCGGCCCGGACTCGAGTGCGGACAGAACGAGAGCTGCTTTGTCGAGAACACCGACTCCGCTAGAGTTGTCCATGAGACGATACTGCCGTCTCGAATCGTGGAACGCAAGTCGCTTCCGGGGCCCAATCGAGAGCACTGTGAGCCAAAGCACCACACTTCCAATCTCAAAGGAGAGTCTGATGGGTAGGACGTTGTCGGAAAAGGTCTGGGATGCGCACGTCGTGCGCCATGCCGACGGAGAACCCGACCTCCTCTACATCGACCTCCACCTGGTCCACGAGGTGACCAGTCCGCAGGCCTTCGACGGCCTGCGACTGGCCGGCCGGCCGGTCCGGCGGCCCGATCTGACGATCGCCACCGAGGACCACAACGTCCCGACCTTCGACGTCGACAAGCCGATCGCCGACCCGGTGTCGCGGACCCAGGTGGACACGCTGCGGAAGAACGCCGAGGAGTTCGGCATCCGGATCCACACCCTCGGCGACCCGGACCAGGGCGTCGTGCACGTGATCGGCCCGCAGCTCGGCCTGACCCAGCCCGGCATGACCGTGGTCTGCGGTGACAGTCATACCTCCACGCACGGCGCGTTCGGCGCGATTGCCTTCGGCATCGGTACCAGCGAGGTCGAGCACGTACTGGCCACCCAGACGCTGATGCAGGCGCGTCCGAAGACGATGGCCGTCACCGTCGACGGCGTACTGCCGGACGGCGTCTCCGCGAAGGACCTGGTGCTGTCGCTGATCGCCAAGGTCGGCACCGGCGGCGGCCAGGGCTACATCGTCGAGTACCGCGGCGAGGCGATCCGGGCGCTGTCGATGGAAGCCCGGATGACGATCTGCAACATGTCGATCGAGTGGGGCGCGAAGGCCGGCATGATCGCGCCGGACGAGACCACGTTCGAGTACCTGAAGGACAAGCCGCACGCGCCGCAGGGCGTGGACTGGGAAGCGGCCGTCGAGTACTGGAAGAGCCTGGCCACCGACGAGGACGCGACCTTCGACCGTGAGGTCGTGCTGCGGGCCGAGGAGATCACGCCGTTCGTCACCTGGGGCACGAACCCGGGCCAGGGCGTCCCGCTCGCCGACGTGGTCCCGTCGCCGGACGACTTCGACAACGAGAACGACAAGGTCGCCGCCGAGCGGGCGCTGGAGTACATGGGCCTGACCGCCGGTACGCCGCTGCGCGAGATCCACGTGGACACGGTATTCCTCGGGTCCTGCACCAATGGCCGGATCGAGGACCTGCGGGCCGCGGCCGGCGTACTGGCCGGACGGAAGGTTGCCGAGGGCACCCGGATGCTGGTGGTCCCGGGCTCCGGCCGGGTCCGGCTGCAGGCCGAGGCCGAGGGCCTGGACACGATCTTCAAGGACGCCGGCGCCGAATGGCGCGGGGCCGGATGCTCGATGTGCCTGGGCATGAACCCGGACCAGCTGGCCCCGGGCGAGCGCAGCGCCTCCACCTCGAACCGGAACTTCGAAGGCCGTCAGGGCAAGGGCGGTCGCACCCACCTGGTCTCGCCGCTGGTCGCGGCCGCGACCGCCGTCACCGGAACCCTCGCGGCTCCGGCTGACCTGCCGCCCGTCGCCGTCCCCGCGAACGCCTGAGGAGCAAGGGAATCATGGAAGCCTTCACCCAGCACATCGGTACGGCGGCCCCGCTGCGCCGCAGCAACGTCGACACCGACCAGATCATCCCGGCCGTGTACCTGAAGCGGGTCACCCGGACCGGCTTCGAGGACGGGCTGTTCGCGGCCTGGCGCAACGATCCGTCGTTCGTCCTCAACCAGCCTGAGTACGAAGGGGTCTCGGTGCTGGTCGCCGGACCGGACTTCGGGACCGGATCGTCGCGGGAGCACGCGGTCTGGGCGCTGCTCGACTACGGGTTCCGGGTCGTTGTCTCGTCGCGCTTCGGCGACATCTTCCGCGGTAACTCCGGCAAGGCCGGTCTGCTCGCCGCCCTGGTGACGCAGGAGGTCGTGGAGCAGCTGTGGACCGCGATCGAGGCCGACCCGGGCACCAAGGTCACGGTCGACCTGGAGAACAAGACGATCTCGGCCGGTGACGTCTCGGCACCCTTCGAGATCGACGACTACACCCGCTACCGGCTGCTCAACGGTCTGGACGACGTCGGCATCACGCTGTCGCACGCGGACGAGATCGCTGCATACGAAGCGACCCGGCCGTCCTTCAAGCCGGCAACCCTTCCTGCGAAGGCCTGAGAGCTCTATCAGAGTTGTCGCTCCCGTAACGTTCGAGGGGGCGGGGGCGATAACTCTGGTGTTACCCTTCTGGGGTTGTCAGAACAAGGCTTGCGAGACCGAGGAGGTGAGGACGCATGAACAACAGCGATCCCTCCAGACATACCGGTCTCGCTCGGCCTTCGGGGGACTGACTTTCCTCTAGTAGTTGTGGGTCGGGCAGACGTGCGTTCATCACTCGCCTGAATCACCCGCCTCTGGAGGACTCATGTCCGACCTGCGCCTGCGTACGTTCCGTGCGTTCAGCCGTACTCCGTCACTGCGCGCCGCCGCCCGCAAGCACGCCGCGTCCGCTGCTGCCCCGCTCGAGCCGCTCGAGAAGCCGGCTCGCGATCCGCAGAAGCCCAAGGGGCACAGCGTCGTCGACAGCGCGATCTACTGCGACGGCAACCGGGTCGCGTCCCCGCACTCGCTCGCGGACACGTACTCCGCGCTCCACAGTGTCGAGAACGACGCCCCGCAGAGCCTGGCCTGGATCGGCCTGTACCGGCCCGACCGCCGCGAGCTCGCTTCGCTGGCGCACGAGTTCGACCTGCACGAGCTGGCGATCGAGGACGCGAACGAGGCGCATCAGCGGCCGAAGCTGGAGCGGTACGGCGACACGTTGTTCGTCGTCCTGAAGGCCGCGCGGTACCGGGACGCGACCGAGGAGGTCGAGTTCGGCGAGGTGCACGTGTTCGTCGGCCGGGACTTCGTGGTGACGGTCCGGCATGCCGAGGCGCCGAACCTGGCCGCCGTCCGGCGCCGGGTCGAACGCGACCCGGAGCTGCTCAGCCGCGGCGCCGAGGCGGTGCTGTACGCGATCATGGACAAGGTCGTCGACGGGTACGCGCCGGTGGTGGCCGGCCTGGAGAACGACATCGACGAGATCGAGACCGAGGTGTTCCGCGGCGACCCGAAGGTGTCCCGCCGGATCTACGAGCTGTCCCGTGAGGTGATCGAGTTCCAGCGAGCCACCCGGCCGTTGATCGGGATCCTCGAGCAGCTCCGCGGCGGCTTCCAGAAGTACGGCGTGGACGAGGAACTGCAACGTTCACTGCGCGACGTCGCCGACCACGTCACCGAGGTGGTGGAGAAGGTCGACGGCTTCCGCGAGCTGCTCCGCGACATACTGACCGTGAACGCGACCCTGGTCGCGCAGCAGCAGAACGAGGAGATGAAGAGCCTCGCGATCGCCAGCAGCGAGCAGAACGAAGAGGTCAAGCGGATCTCTGCCTGGGCGGCGATCCTGTTCGCGCCGACCCTGATCGGCACCGTCTACGGGATGAACTTCGACAAGATGCCGGAGCTGCACTGGGAGTACGGATACCCGTTCGCGATCGGCCTGATGGCCTTGGTGTGTGGAGGTCTGCACCAGATCTTCAAGCGCCGCGGCTGGCTGTGACGTAGCCGGGAATCTGCTGCGAAAACCCCTCCAGGGACCCGGATCGGGCGAATTTGTGGCCCGAATCGCCTAAAACAAGGCCAAATTGCCGCGTGGGTGTTTGTGCATGGCCTGTTGAGTCCATAACGTTCCTGTGAGATCGAGCGCTGTGCTCGACGCCTAGTGTTCACGGAGGGAAGCAGTGAACAAGAGCCAGTTGGTCGAAGCGCTCGCAGTGCACTTCGACGGAAACCGCCGCCAGGCCCAGCACGCATTGGAGTCGGTGATCGACACCGTCCAGCGCGAGCTGACCAAGAAGGGCGGCAAGGTCGCCATCACCGGTTTCGGTGCTTTCGAGGCCATCGAGCGTGGCGCGCGCATCGTGCGCAACCCGCGGACCGGTGAGACCAAGCGTGCCAAGAAGACCACGGTTCCGAAGTTCCGCGCGGGTGCGGAGCTGAAGGCCGTCGTCTCCGGTGCCAAGAAGCTGCCGAAGCTGGTGACCCCGAAGCCGGCCGCGACCGCCACCAAGGCGGCTGCCCCGGCCAAGAAGGCCGCCCCGGCCAAGGCCGCTGCAACGAAGACCGCCGCTGCGAAGAAGACGGTCGCCAAGAAGGCCCCGGCCAAGACGGTTGCCAAGAAGGCGCCGGCGAAGACCGTTGCCAAGAAGGCCCCGGCGAAGAAGGCCCCGGCCAAGAAGGTCGTCGCGAAGAAGGCGCCGGCCAAGAAGGCCCCCGCCAAGAAGACCGCGGCGAAGCGTACCGCTCGCTGATCTTCACGCACTGCGGCACAACCGCACAACAGCGAAGGCCGGTCACCCCACTCCAGGGGATGACCGGCCTTCGCCGTTGTCGGTGGCAACCGTCTAGAGGCGGGTGCCGAACTCCACCTTTGTAATTGCCTGCTCGGCGCCGGAGCCGGTGGTCTCGATCCGGACCCGTTGGCCGACCCGCAGATGCCGGACCGGGGTGTCCGCGATCGCGTGCACGGTGAACGGGAGCTCCACACCGCTGTCGGTCAGCACCGCACCGGAGAACGTGACCTCGTCGTACCTGCTCACAGTCGCCTGCATGTCAGCAGGCTAGACCCTCGGTCCCGGTGGCGGCACCGAGCACGAGCGACATCACGTCCGCGGTCGCCGGACCGACCCCGAGCTGTACGGCGTGCGCGAGATCCGCCGCGGTGTCGACATCACGGCGTACCGACTCGATGCCGGGCACGTCGATCGGGATCGCCCCGGACGCCTGGTGGGCCAGGGCGGAGCCGACCCCGAAGCGCGGATCCAGCGGTACGCCGGGAGCGGCCGCGAGCAGCGTCGTACCGGTGCCGGGCTGGTCGACGACGAAGGACCGGGGCGCCGTACAGGCCGCGAGTACGGCGGTGAGCTCGGCCGGACGGAGCGCCGGAAGGTCCGCGGACAAGGCCACGATGCCGTGGCCCGCGAACTCCGCGGCGGCCACGGTGGCACCGTGCAGCAGCGCTTCGTTCAGCCCGGCGGCGGGCAGGTCCGGCACCACGCGGGCGCCCGCCGCGGTCACGTCCGCGCCGACCAGCGGGTCGTCGGTGACCACCAGGACCGTGTGCACCAGCGGCGACCTGAGCGCGGCCGAAGTAGTGTCGACAGCGAAGGCACGGGCCAGCTCGGGACGGTGCTGAGGGTAGGCCGGAGCAAGCCGGCTCTTCGCGATCGCCGTACGCTTCACCGGGATCACCAGGGTCCAGGGAGCGACCTGTAGGTCTGCCATCAGGCAGGATTCTCCCATGACCGACGGCGCGTTCGACCACCAGGAGGCAGCAGTGGACAGCAAGGGTGCCGATCCACGGCCGCCGCGCGGATTCTGGTTCGGCATCATCGTGGCGATCGTCAAACCGTTCATGATCGTGTTCACCAAGTGCCGGTTCACCGGCCGGGAGAACATGCCCCGCCAGGGCGGTGTGGTGTACGTGCCGAACCACATCTCGCATTTCGACCCGGTGCTGCTCGGGTATTTCATCTGGGAGTGCCGGCGCATCCCGCGCTTCCTCGGCAAGGCGTCGGTGTTCAAGGTTCCGGTGCTGGGCAGCATTATCAGCGGCGCCGGGCAGATCCCGGTGTACCGCGATTCCGCGCAGGCCGCGGACGCATTCCGGGACGCGGTCGCCGCGGTCGAACGCGGTGAGTGCGTGGGCGTTTACCCAGAGGGCACGATCACCCGGGATCCGCAGCTGTGGCCGATGACCGGCAAGACCGGCGCCGCGCGGATCGCGTTGATGACCGGCTGCCCGGTGATTCCGGTCGCGAACTGGGGCGCCCAGGAGATCATCAGGTCCTACACCGGCAAGATCCGGATCCGGCTGCTGCCGCGCAAGACCCTGCAGGTGCGGGCCGGGAAGCCGGTCGACCTGAGCGCGTTCGAGGGCAAGCCGATCACCAACGAGCTGTTGCGGGAGGCAACCGAGGTGATCATGGCCCGGGTCGCCGGGACCCTCGGCGAGCTGCGCGGCGAGGAACCGCCCAAGGAGCTGTACGACCTCCGCAAAGCCCGACGTGAGGAGAAGGAATGACGAAAGTCGCGGTGTTCGGCGCCGGCAGCTGGGGTACGGCGTTCGCGACGGTGCTGGCGAACGCGGGGAACCAGGTGTCGGTGTGGGCCCGGCGGGAGGCGCTCTGCGCGGCGATCAACAGCGCGCACGAGAACGCGGAGTACCTGCCCGGGATCCGGCTGTCCGAGGCGATCACCGCGACCCACGACCCCGCC
Organism: Kribbella sp. WER1; assembly: GCF_054189145.1. Lineage (NCBI taxonomy): Bacteria > Bacillati > Actinomycetota > Actinomycetes > Propionibacteriales > Kribbellaceae > Kribbella > Kribbella sp. WER1. The sequence goes on from NZ_CM135186.1 coordinate 7,373,694, forward strand.
GCGGCGGCCGACGGAGCGGAGGCCGTCGTGCTCGCGGTGCCGTCGCAGTCGTTGCGGGACAACCTCGCGGACTGGGCCGGCGTACTGCCGAACGCCGTACCGCTGGTCAGCCTGATGAAGGGCGTCGAGCTCGGGACCACGAAGCGGATGAGCGAGGTGATCGCCGAGCTCACCGGCGCCGGGCCGGAACGGATCGCGGTCGTCTCCGGGCCGAACCTGGCGCGTGAGATCGCCGAGGGTCAGCCGGCCGCGTCCGTGGTGGCGTGTGCCGACGAGGGCACCGCGGCACGGTTGCAGAAGCTGTGCCACTCGCCGACGTTCCGCCCGTACACGAACAACGACGTGATCGGCTGCGAACTCGGCGGCGCCTGCAAGAACGTGATCGCGCTCGCGGTCGGGATGGCGGTCGGGCTCGGCTTCGGCGACAACGCCCGCGCCTCGGTGATCACCCGCGGGCTCGCGGAGATCGCCAGGCTCGGTACGGCGCTCGGCGCGCAGGAGCACACGTTCTCCGGCCTGGCCGGACTCGGTGACCTGGTCGCGACCTGCTCGTCGCCGTTGTCGCGGAACCGGACGTTCGGCGAGAAGCTCGGGCAGGGGAAGAGCGTCGCGGAGATCCTGGAGGGGACCCGGCAGATCGCGGAGGGCGTGAAGTCCTGCGCCTCGATCAGCGAGCTCGCGCACCACCACGACGTCGAGATGCCGATCGCCGAACACGTGACGAAGGTCGTCGCCGGCGAGATGACCCCGAAGGACATGCTCTTCAGCCTGGTCTCCCGGTCCGCGAAGTCGGAGCGCTGGGGATGATCCCGGAGGCGTTCGCGCGGACGACGGTCGAACGGGAAGGTGCCGTGGGGGAGGCGTGGCTGGCGGAGTTGCCGGGCCTTGTCGAGGAGCTGCTGGGGCAGTGGGGTGTCGCGCGGGACGGCGACGTACTGCACGGTCAGGTCGGGGTGGTGGTACCGGTCGTGGGGGACGCCGTAATGAAGGTGTCGTTCCCGCATCCGGGAAACGTGCACGAGCGGGACGCCTTCGAGGCCTGGGGCGGCCGGGGCGCGGTCAACCTGTACGAGCGCGACGACGCCCGGTACGCGATGCTGCTCGAACGGGTACGACCGAACACGCTGGTCGAGCACCCCGACGGATGCGCGGCGGTGGCTGGGGATCTACTCCGTCAGCTGACGGTTCCCGCGCCGGACGGTCTGCCGCGGATGTCGGCGAAGGCCGACGAGTGGGCCGAAGAGCTACAGAAGGACGCGGCCGAACTGGATCACCCGCTGCCGGCTGCCGTCGTCGGTACGGCGCTCGCGGTCGTGGAGGAGCTGTGTCGCGTGCAGCCGGAGACGATGGTGCACGGCGACTTCCATGCGCGCAACATCCTCCGCGCGGACCGCGAGCCCTGGCTGGTCGTCGATCCGAAGGGGTACGTCGGCGATCCTGGCTTCGACGCCGCGATCTTCCTCCGCACCCGGGCGTACATGCTGTTCCTGGAGGACGGTCTGAGCGGCGACGCGCTGCTCCGCCGGCTGCTGGCCGAGCTGGCCGAGTTCTCCGAGGCGTCCGGTGTGGACGCGGACCGGATCCGTCGCTGGACCCAGCTGATCGCCGTGCAGGCGTCGTTCTGGGGCCGCCGGCACGGCTTCGGCCGCGCCCGCGGCGGCAGCGACCTCGACCGGATCGTCCGCTTGATCGACGAGGTCGCGCTCGGCCTGACCGCCTAGGCCATCACAATCGCCCGCGATCCGGTGGTTCGAGCCTGACGTGCGCCGCGGGCGGCGGATTGTGATGGCGTGGCGGTCCGCGGCTACGCCAGGGCTTGCGTGAGGACGAGCGCCGCCGCGCCCAGCAGCGCCGCGTCGCGGCCGGTGCGGGACGGGACCACGTGGAGGTGAGTGGTGGCCAGGGGCAACGATCGGGCGTAGACGGTTTCGCGGAGGCCGGCCAGGAGGCTGTCGCCGGCTTGGGCGAGGGAGCCGCCGACGACGATGACCGACGGGTTGAGCAGGCTGACCGCGGCGGCGAGTACGGTGCCGATCTCGCGGCCGGCCTGGCGTACGGCGGTGGTCGCCTCGGTGTTGCCGGCGCGGACCAGGTCGACGATGTCCTGGCTGGTGCCGACGCCGAGCCTGGTCGCCAGCGCGGCGGCGGACGCGACCGCCTCCAGGCAGCCGGTGTTGCCGCAGCGGCAGACCTCGGTGTGGCCGGGGGCCTGGATGTGCCCGATGTCGCCGGCCGCGCCGCGGGCGCCGCGATGTAGCCGGCCGCCGCTGATCACCCCGGCACCGATGCCGGTGGCAACCTTCACGAACAGCAGGTGCTCGACATCGGGGTACGCCGTCACGTGTTCGCCGAGCGCCATGATGTTGACGTCGTTGTCGACGAGGACCGGCCCGGGGAGTTCACGGCCGAGCCGGGCGACCACGTCGTACGAGTCCCAGCCGGGCATGATCGGCGGATGGTTCGGCCGTCCGGTGCTGTGCTCGACCGGGCCGGGCAACCCGACGCCGGTGCCGGCCAGATCCGCCACCGACCGGCCCGCCGTCCGGAGCAATGCCTGCCCCTGCGCGGCGACCGCGTCCAGGACCACTTCGGGGCCTTCGGCGATCGCCAACGCGGTCGTCGACCGGTCGAGGATCGTGCCCGTCAGATCCGTGAGCGCGACCGAGAGATGCGTCGCGCCGACGTCCGCGGCCAGCACCAGGCGCGCCGTCGGGTTGAACCGGAACCGGGCCGGCGGCCGTCCGCCCGTCGACGCGGCCTCGCCTGACGGCACCACGAGTCCGCTCGCCAGCAGCGCCTCGATCCGGCCGGTGACCGTCGACCGGGCGAGACCGCTGAGCTCGATGAGTTCGGCGCGCGTCCGCGGTTGCCCGTCGCGGAGCAGCCGCACCAGCGGGTCCGCCGTACCGAGATCGCTCATGCACCGACTTTCGTCGTACTGGTGGTGGACTTTTGCTTGACAGGGATCAAAAGGGTCCCATAGCGTCCTCGAACGTGTCCACCAGTGCGCGCAAGCTCAGGGTCGGGATCGTCGGCGGCGGGTTCATGGGACAGGTCCACGGACGGGCCGCGCTGGTGTCCGGCGCGAGCGTCGTGGGTGCTGTCGGGTCGTCGCCCGCGCGGGCCGAGGCCGCGGCCGAGGCGACCGGCGCCGAGCGCGGGTTCGCGTCCCTCGACGAACTGCTGGCCGCGGACGTCGACGTGGTCCACGTCTGTACGCCGAACAACACGCACCGCGAGGTGACACTCAAGGCACTCGAAGCGGGCAAGCACGTCGTCTGCGAGAAGCCGCTCGCCACGTCCGTAGAGGACGCCGGCGGACTGCAGGCGGCGGCCGCGGATGCGGGCCTGGTCGGCGCGGTGCCGTTCGTCTACCGCTACCACCCGATGGTCCGCGAGCTGCGGGCCAAGCTCGCCGCGGGCGAGGCCGGCGTGATCACCAGCCTGCACGGCTCGTACCTGCAGGACTGGCTGGCCGGCGCCGACGACCAGAACTGGCGGGTGGACGACGCCACCGGCGGCCCGTCGCGGACGTTCGCGGACATCGGCTCGCACTGGTGCGACCTCACCGAGTTCGTCACCGGCGACCGGATCGCCGCGATCAGCGCCCAGCTGCGGACCGTCCGGAAGCAGCGCGGCGGCGTCGAGGTGAAGACCGAGGACCTGGCCACCGCACAGTTCCGGACCGAGGCCGGCGTGGTCGGCACGATCGTCGTGAGCCAGGTTGCCGCCGGCCGGAAGAACCGGCTGTACCTCGAGGTGTCCGGGACCGAGTCGAGCTTCGGGTTCGACCAGGAGGACCCGGATCGGCTGTGGGTCGGCCACCGCGCCGGATCGCAGCTGCTGACCCGCGACCCGGAGACGCTGAGCCCGGACGCGGCGCGGGTGAACCGGCTGCCGGCCGGTCACGCGCAGGGGTACCAGGACGCGTTCGACTCGTTCGTCGCCGACAGCTATGCCGCCGTCCTGGGGGAGACCCCGGACGGCCTGCCCGATTTCGCCGCCGGAGCACGCTCGGCCCGCGTGGTCGACGCCGTACTGCGGTCCGCCGCCAACGACTCCGCTTGGACCACCGTCAACGCCTAGGAGCACAGATGCCTCGTCCGATCACTCTCTTCACCGGTCAGTGGGCCGACCTGCCGTTCGAGGAGGTCTGCCAGTTCGCGTCCGAGGCCGGTTACGACGGCGTCGAGATCGCCTGCTCCGGTGACCACTTCGACGTCCAGCAGGCCGTCGACGACGACTCGTACGTCCAGGGCCGCAAGGACATCCTGGAGAAGTACAACCTGCAGGTCTTCGCGATCTCCAACCACCTGGTGGGGCAGGCGGTCTGCGACAACCCGATCGACTTCCGGCACCAGGCGATCGTGCCGTCCCGGATCTGGGGCGACGGCGACGGCGAGGGCGTCCGGCAGCGCGCGGCGGAGGACCTGAAGAACACCGCCCGGGCGGCGAAGAAGCTCGGCGTGAACACCGTCATCGGCTTCACCGGCTCGTCGATCTGGCAGTACGTCGCGATGTTCCCGCCGGTGCCGGCGGAGCGGATCGAGGCCGGGTACCGGGACTTCGCCGACCGCTGGAACCCGATTCTCGACGTGTTCGACTCCGAGGGTGTCCGGTTCGCGCACGAGGTGCACCCGTCGGAGATCGCGTACGACTACTGGACCACCACGTTCACGCTGGAGGCGATCGGTCACCGGGAGGCGTTCGGCCTGAACTGGGACCCGTCGCACATGGTCTGGCAGGACATCGACCCGGTCGCGTTCCTCTGGGACTTCAAGGACCGGATCTACCACGTGGACTGCAAGGACACCAAGATGCGGGTCGGCGGCGGCCGCAACGGCCGGCTCGGCTCGCACCTGCCCTGGGCGGACCCGCGCCGCGGCTGGGACTTCTACTCCACCGGGCACGGCGACGTGAACTGGGAGGACTGCTTCCGGGTGCTGAACTCGATCGGATACGACGGCCCGATCTCGGTCGAGTGGGAGGACGCCGGCATGGACCGCAAGATCGGCGCGGCCGAGGCGGTCAACGTGATCCGCAACCTGGCCTTCGACAAGCCGGCCGCGGCCTTCGACGCGGCCTTCGCCACCGACAAGTAGCTGGGAAACTTTTTGCCGCCTGGCGGCACTTTCTTTCCCAATCGGCTCAGGCCGGCCGGGTGTCCCGGCCGGCCACGAAGCCCAGCGTGACCTGGGTGGCCGCGAGGACGGCGAACACGATCAGCGTCGTCCTCCAGCCGCCGGTCACCTGCGTCAGGTACCCGGCGACGACCGGCCCGGCCGCGGCGAGCGTGTAACCGACCGCCTGTGCCATCCCGGACAGCTGGGTGGTCTCGTGGTGCCCGCGGCCGCGCAGGCTGATCAGCGACAGCGCGGCGACCAGCCCGGCGCCCTGGCCGAGGCCGCCGACGACCGCCCAGACGATCGCCAGGTGTGGCGCCACCAGGAGCCCGATCAGCGCCAGCAGGATCGGCGTACTCGCCGTCATCAGTCCGGCCCGCTGGTTGGTCGGGTGCTTCAGCAGCAACGGGATCGTCAGCCCGCCGATCAGCCCGAACACCTGGAACACGAACAGGTGTACACCGGTCGCGCGCTCGGAGACGCCGCCGGTCGAGATCTCGATCGTCGGCAGCCAGTTCACGAACAGGTAGAAGCTCGTCGACTGCAGCCCCATGAAGCCGGTCACCAGCCACGCCATCGGCTGCCGCCAGACACTCACGCGCGGCGCTTCGTCGTCGGCGGTCGCGGCCGGCATCGGCTCCGGGGACAGCGTCCGCGGCAGCCAGACGATCGCGACCAGCAGCGCGAGTCCGCCCCAGACCGCGAGTGACAGCCGCCAGTCGACGGCGTCGGCGATCGGTACGGCGAGGATCGAGGCGATCGCGGCGCCACCGGTGATGAACGCGGTGTAGATCCCGGTCGCCCGGGACACGTGCGCGGAGTAGTCGCGCTTGAGGATCACCGGGACGAGGACGTTGCCGACCGCGATCGCGGCGCCGACCACGGCGGTCCCGATCCAGAGGCCGACGGGACCGGCATACGGCCGGATCGCGCTGCTGGCGGCCAGGACGAGCAGCGAGACGAACACGGCCCGCTCCATCCCGAAACGCCGGGACGCGAGGTGCACCAAGGGAGAGGCGACCGCGAACGCGAGCAGCGGAAGCGTGCCGAGCAGTCCCTGCGCGGCCTCACCGAGGTGCAGCGCGTCGCCGATCCGCGGCAGCACCGGGCCGACGGCGGTCAGCGCCGGGCGCAGGCTCAGCGCGACCACGAACGCGGTCGCGGTGATCAGTGACGACCGCCCTCGGGTCAGGGGCTCGGTCATGACTGCCACAAAACACCTCTCCTCATGCTTCTGTGTAGATGTCCGACATTTATATACTGTACGGCATGGAGCCCTTGGTGCGGCAGGTGCCGCTCGTGCTGCAGGTGTCCGAGCAGTTCCGGGCCCGGATCGAGTCCGGCGCCTGGCCGCGCGGTGCGCGGATCCCGGGGGAGCATCAGCTCGCGACGGAGCTGGGCGTCAGTCGCGGCACCGTGCGGGAGGCGCTGCGGTCGCTGAGTCTGACCGGTCTGCTGGAGCCGCGGGTCGGCGACGGGACGTACGTCCGCGCGACTAACGAGATCAGCGGGGTGCTGGTCCGCGACGAGCTGTCGGCGTCACTCACCGACGTGCTGGACGCCCGCGCCGGCATCGAGGCAGCCGCCGCCCGGCTGGCCGCGCGGAACGCGACACCGGACAGCCTGACGGCGCTGGGGGAGGTGCTGGAGGCGCGGGCCGATGCGCTCGAGTCGGGTGACCTGGACGTGTTCGTGGCGGTCGACACCGACTTCCATCGCGGCGTCGTGGTCGCGAGCGGGAACCCGTTGCTGCTCCGGTTGTACGACGCGCTCGCGGAGGTGATGACCGAGTCGATCCACCGGACCGCGACGATCCCCGAGGACCACCGGCTCGGCGACGCGCACGTCGACGTGCTGGAGGCGATCCGGGCGGGGGACGCGGAGGCGGCGAGTCAGGCGTCGTACGCGCTGATCGAGACGGTCAAGCTCACCGGGTCCGGCCAGTAGTAGCGGAAGCAGGCCGGGGTGCCGTTCAGTCGGCGGGGTTCGCCGCCGGGTGGCGGGACGGGCTTGCGGTCGCCGCGGATGCCGCCGCGGGCTTCGTAGAAGGCTTGCGCGGCGGTGTTCTGTTCGAGGACCCAGAGGTACAGGCCGGTGGGTACGTCGGTGGCCGCGTGGGCGAGCAGCTTCGTCCCGAGGCCCTGGCGCTTGAGGTGCGCGCGGACGTGCAGGTTGTCGACGAGCGCGCCGTACGTCGGGTCCGCGTCGAACACCACGTGCGCGAGGCCGATCAGCCGGCCGTCGTACTCCGCGACCGTGGTGCGGGTGCCGTCGCGGTTCGTGAGCCGCTTCGCCCACATCGCGCCGAGGTACTCCGGCGACTCGTCGTCGAGGAACGCGTCCGCGTAGGCGCCCCGGTAGTGCCGCCGCCAGCTGTCACCGTGCAGCTCCGCGACCGCCGCCGCATCCTCTGGTCCCGCTACCCGAAATGTCGTCATCGCCGAAGTTCTCCAGGTTCTTTCGTGGTTGCGAGGACGCGGGCGAACACGGCCAGCCCGGCTGCCAGCGCAGTGACGACGACGAACGAGATCGTCAGGCTGCTGGCCTGCGCGATGCCGCCGATGATGGACGGGGCGACCAGGCCGGACGCGTACGTGATGGTGGCGACGCCGGCGATGGCCTGACTCGGGTTCGGGCCGGTGTGGCCGGCGGCGGCGAAGGCGAGCGGTACGACGACCGCGATCCCGATGCCGATCAGGCCGAAACCGATCATCGCCACGACCGCGGTCGGCGAGACGACCACGAGCAGACCGCCGAGCGTCGCGATCACCCCGCTGGCCCGAACCGTGCGCACGGCCCCGAACCGGTCCACGACCGCGTCGCCGGTGATCCGGGCAATCGCCATCGTCAACGCGAACCCGGTCGTCGCGCCGGCCGCGACCCCGGCCGAGCTGTCCAGGACGTCGCGCAGGTACACCGCCGACCAGTCCAGGCTCGCGCCCTCCGCGAACACCGCGCAGAACCCGACCGCCCCGATCAGCAGCGCGGACTTCGGCGGCAACGCGAACCGCGCCGGCGGCTCCTCGTCCTCCTCCGGATGCAGGTTCAGTACGAAGTGACAGACCACCGCGCCGACGATCGTCAGGACGACGGCCGCGACGGTGTGGTGGATCTGCGCGCTCAGGTTCGCGTGCGCCGCGAGCGTGCCGACCGCGGACCCGAGCAGCGCGCCGCCGCTCCACAGCCCGTGCAGCCCGGACATGATCGACTTCTTCAGCCGCCGTTCCACCTCGACGCCGAGCGCGTTCATCGTCACGTCGGCCATCCCCGACGTACCGCCGTAGATGAACAGGGCGCCGCACAACGTCAGCAGGCCGGGCGCGAACGACGGCAGGATCAGCGACAGCGTCCACAGCGCGAGCAACCCGCGGAGCGCGGCGCGGGTGCCGAACCGGTGGCCGACCCGGGCGGCGAGCGGCATCATCAGCGCCGCCCCGAGCGCAGGGAACGCGAGCGCCAGGCCGAGCTGGCCGGCGGACAGCCCGGCGTGCTCCTGGATCCACGGCACCCGGGTCGCGAACGAGCCGGTCACTGACCCGTGGACGCAGAAGACCGCGGCGACGGCGTACCGGGAGCGTTTGACGAGCGTGGTGTCATCGGTCACAAGCGAACACGCTCTCTGTTTGAACGATCAGGCGGATGGTAGTTTTTTGCGCATGAGAAGTGCGGAACGGCACCAAGTGATCGTAGAACGCCTACGAGTCGTCGACCGAGTGTCGGTCCAGGAACTGGTCGAGGCGACCGAGGCGTCGGACATGACGGTCCGCCGCGATCTCGACTTCCTGGCCGCGCAGGGCGTGCTGAAGCGGGTGCACGGCGGCGCCGTGTCCGCGATGCCGTCCGGTCTGGAGCCGCCGCACTCGCTGCGTTCGCAGGCCGCCGTCGCCGCCAAGCAGGCGATCGCCCGCGCCGCGGTCGAGCACCTCCGCGACGGCGAGACGATCGTCCTGGACAGCGGTACGACGGCCCTCGAGACCGCCAAGCTGCTGCATGACCGCGCGCTCACCGTCATGCCGCTCTCGCTGCATGTCGCCCACGAACTCGCGGACGCCCCGCGGATCCGGCTGCTGATGCCGGGGGGCGAGGCGCGCAAGGGCGAGCTCTCGCTGGTCGGCCCGCTGACCGTCGCGTCGCTGCGCGCGCTGCGCTTCGACGCCGCCGTACTGAGCCCGTGCGCGTTCAGCCTGGATGCCGGGCTGACCGCGTTCGACCTGGGTGACGCCGAGGTCAAGCAGGAGGCGATGAACGTCGCCACCCGCACGATCGTGCTCGCCGACGGCGCCAAGTGGGACCGCGCCGCGCTCGCCTACGTCTGCCCGGCGGACCGCCCCGACCTGATCATCACCGACGACTCCGCACCCGAGGACCAACGAACCATGCTCATCCAACGCGGCGCCCTCGTCGAGGTCGCCTCTTGAACGCCGTCGACGTACAACTCCCGACCGCACCATCCACACAAGCCCGAGCTGCCCGCGTTGCCACCTGGCTGTACTTCGGCCTGAACGGGTTCGCGGTCGGTATGTGGGTGGTGCACATCCCGAGCATCGAGCAGGCGACGGGGATCACCCACAGCACGCTCGGCCTGCTCCTGCTGGTGCTCGGCGCCGCCGCGTTCACCGGGATGCAGGTCGCCGGGCCGCTGGTCGACAAGATCGGACAGCGCCGGCTGGTCCCGGCCGCCGGGATCCTGCTCGGCATCGCGCTCGCCGGGCCCGGCTTGGCGAAGAACTGGTGGACGCTCGGCCTCGCGCTGATCCTGGTCGGCTTCGGCAACGGCTCGATCGACGTCGGGATGAACGCCCAGGCCGTCGTGGTCGAGCGCGGGTACCCGCGGCCGATCATGGCCGCGTTCCACGCGATGTGGTCGATCGGCGGCGCGATCGCCGCGGTCGTCGGCGCGGCCACGCTGCGGGCCGGCGTACCGACCGAGGTCACGCTCGTGCTCGCCGGCGTGGTCTGCATCGTGCTGTCGCTGATCGCCAGCCGGTTCTTGCTGGAGGCAACCGAACCTCCCGAGGAGCAGAACGAAGCGCCCCGCGAGAAGCCCTCGGCCAAGCTGGTCTGGGCGCTCGGCGGCCTCGCCTTCGGGCTGATGCTGTCCGAGGGTGTGGCCAACGACTGGGCCGCCCTGCACTTCCGCGACATCCTCGGTACGTCGGTCAGCACCGCCGCCTACGCGTACGGTGCGTTCGCGGTCGCGATGACCGTCGGGCGCTTCCTCACCGACCGGGTGGCCGCGGTCGTCGGTCCGGCCGCGATCGTGCGCTGGGGCGCCGCGATGGCGGCCGTCGGCCTGACGCTGGTGATCGTGGTCCCGTGGGTGCCGGTCGCGCTCGTCGGCTGGGCGATCTTCGGCCTCGGCCTGGCGGGCGGCGTACCGCAGCTGTTCACCGCCGCCGGCAACCTCGACCCGCGGTCCTCGGGTGCGCTGATGGCCCGCGTGGTCGGCCTCGGGTACGTCGGCCTGCTCGCCGGCCCCGCACTGATCGGCGGACTCGCGCACTGGATGCCGCTGAACATCGCGTTCGTCCTGCCGGTCGTGCTGTGCGTCCTGACCTTCTTCGGAGGCCCTGTCCTCAAGAAGCGGTGAGGGCCTGTTCCAGGTCGTTCCAGAGGTCTTCGGGGTGCTCGATCCCGACCGAGAGCCGGATCAGGTCCTCGGGGATGGTCGGCACCTCGATCGGCCAGCGGCGGCGGCGTTCGAGCAGCGACTCGACGCCGCCGAGGCTGGTCGCGTGCACCCACAGGCTCGTGCTCTCGCAGACCTTCTGGGCGTACGCCGCGTCGCCGCCGAGCTCGATCGCGAGGATCGCGCCGAAGCCGGACATCTGCGCCGCGGCTCGGGCGTGACCGGGATCGTCGGGCAGCCCGGGGTACCGGACCCGGCTGACCCGCGGGTGCCGGAGCAGGCGCTCGGCCAGGTACGCCGCGTTCGACTGCGCGCGGTCGAGCCGGAGCGCCAGCGTCCGCAGGCCGCGGAGAGCGAGCCAGGCGTCCATCGATCCGGCGATCGCGCCGAGGCTGCGGCGCCGCAGCTCGATCGCGGACCAGAGGTCGTCGTCGGCGGTGACCACGGCGCCGAGGATCACATCCGAGTGACCGGCGATGAACTTGGTCGCCGAGTGCATCACCACATCCGCCCCGAGCCGCAGCGGCTGCTGGAGCAGGGGAGTGGCGAACGTGTTGTCGACGACCACGGTCGCGCCGGCGGCGTGCGCGGCCGCGGCGAGTGCGGGAATGTCCGCGACCTCCATGGCCGGGTTGGTCGGCGACTCGATCCACAGCAGGTCGGCGCCGTCGAGCATGACCGCGTCGGTATCCGCGATATCGGCTCGCTGCACGGTGAGGCGTCCCGTTTCCGCCTGCTGGTCGAGCAGCGCGAGTACGCCGGAGTAGGCGTGCTGCGGTGCGACGACGCGACCGCCGACCGGGACGAGGTCGATGACCGCCGCGGCGGCCGCCATCCCAGACGCGAAGCTCAGCGCACGGCCGCCCTCGAGCTGACCGAGCGTGTCCTCGAGCGCGGACCAGGCGTCGTTGCCGAACCGTCCGTACCCACGATCGCCGCCGGCCACGTACGTCGAACTGAACACCGGCGACGGTCCCACCGGAGCATTCGGCAGCCGCTCCGGGCGGCCGGCATGGACGACGACGGTGGACGGGTGGAGGTCAGCAGTCATACCCCGAATTGTCACTGATTACCGTGCCGCGGGCAGCGGGAGGGCACCGCTGTCGAGCAGCGCGATCGCCTGCCGGGCGAGGTCGCGGGCGTCGACGGGGTCCGGGTGGTCGACCCAGACGCGGACGACGTTCTCGATGATGTTCATCGTGATCCCGGCCGACAGCGCCGCGACGAACTCCGCCTGCTGCGGATCACCCGGCAACCGCTGCGCGAGGGTGTCGGCGAGGTCGTTGCGGAACCGCCAGATCAGCTCGTTGAGGTGGGCACTGACGGACCCGTTCCGCTCGGCCAGGTCGAACACCGCGCGGACCCGGTCCGGGTTCGTCTCCAGTTGTTCGAGCACGCGCTCGATCACGGTCCGCAGCCCGTCGCGGAGGTCCAGCGTGGGCTGGTCGCGGAACCACTCGACGGCGTCGGCCAGACAGTCGTCGACGAACTCGAGGACCAGCGTCTCCTTGGTCGGGAAGTACCGGTAGAGCGTGCTCGGCCCCACCTCGGCCGCGGCCGCGATCTGCTCGACCGTGGTCCGGCCGAACCCGTGGTCGCCGAACAGCTCGAACGCCTTGTCCGCGATCAGCCGGCGGGTCCGCTCCCGCTTCACCTCGCGCAGTCCCATCAGCACCTCCGCGGGCAGACTACCGCCACCCTTCCCAGCTGGGAGTATCCGCCATATGGTAGTCACTACCAAATTCTCAGGAGAGGCGCCCCATGACCCAGAGCTTCCCCGTCAACCGGCCGTCCGGATGCCCGTTCGACCCCGCCCCGGAGTACGCCGGGTACCGCCGGACCGACCAGCCCGCGAAGGTCTCCACCCCGGCCGGCGTCGACGCGTACGTGATCAGCCGGTACGACGACGTCCGCGCGCTGCTCCGGGACAGCCGGCTGAGTTCGCGGCTGGCGCCGTCCGATCACGTCGTACCGGACGCGGACCTGGACCGGGAGGTGGAGTCGGGCTCGATCCTGCAGGTCGACGGTGCGGCGCACAAACGGCTGCGGCGGATGCTCGCGACCGAGTTCGCGGTGAAGCGGATGGAGGCGCTGCGGCCGCGGGTGGCGGCGATGATCGACGAGCGGATCGACGCGATGCTGTCCGCCGGCGGACCGGTCGACCTGGTGCGGGAGCTCGCGCTGCCGATCCCGTCGCTGGTGATCTGCGAGCTGCTCGGCGTCCCGTACGCGGACCGCGACGAGTTCCAGGAGCGGAGCGCGCTGCTCGTCCGGGTGGACGGCTGGACCGAGGAGATCCAGCGCGCCAGCGACGACCTGAACCAGTACATCGTCGGGCTGGTGCTGGCGAAACAGGCGCGGCGTGAGGACGACATCCTGTCCCGGCTGATCACCCGCGGCGAGGAACTCGGTACGCCGTTGAGCCTGGAGGAGCTGGTGACGGTCGGCGTCACGCTGCTGATCGCCGGCCACGAGACGACCGCGAACATGATCGCGCTGAGCACGCTCGCCCTGCTCCGGAACCCCGCGCAGCTCGACCTGCTCCGATCCGATCCGTCCCGGGTCCCGGCCGCCGTCGAGGAACTGCTCCGGTACCTGTCCGTGGTGCATTTCGGCCTGTTCCGGCAGGCGACCGACGAGCTGACGGTCGGTACGTCGACGATCGGCGCGGGTGACTACCTGATCGCGGCGCTGTCGTCGGCGAACCGGGACGAGAGCGTGTTCCCGGACCCCGACCGCCTGGACCTGGAGCGGGACGCCGCGGCGCATGTCGCGTTCGGGTTCGGGCCGCACCAGTGCATCGGGCAGCAGCTCGCGCGGCTCGAGCTGCAGGAGGTGTTCACCCGGTTGTTCGCGCGGATCCCGACGCTGCGGCTCGCCGTACCGTTCGAGGAGGTCGACTACCGGGAGAACACGCTCGTGTACGGAGTGACAGCGTTGCCAGTGACCTGGGACGTGCCGATCTGAACACGTCTTAACCCAACCCCGGTCGGATCACGATCTCCGGACCGCTACAGTCGAGCCGGTGAGCGAGTACTCGGAAGACAAGCGCAAGCCCCGCGTCGCCGTCGTGTTCGGCGGCCGGTCGAGCGAGCACGCCATCTCCTGCGTGACCGCGGCGAACGTCCTGCAGGTCATCGACCGGGACAAGTACGACGTCGTCCCGGTCGGGATCAGTACCAGCGGTCACTGGGTGCTGGAGAGCGGCGATCCCGAGCGGCTGTCGATCACCGACGGCAAGCTCCCCGAGGTCGACGTCACCGCGATGCCGGTGCTGTTCGGCGCGAACCGCGAGCTCGTGGTCAGCGAGCCCGACCAGGTGCCGAGCACGCTCGGCGAGGTCGACGTGGTGTTCCCGCTGCTGCACGGCCCGTGGGGCGAGGACGGCACCATCCAGGGCCTGCTGGAGATGTCGGACATCCGGTACGTCGGCTCCGGCGTACTGGCCAGCGCCGTCGGCATGGACAAGCACTACATGAAGGTGGTCTTCCAGGCCGCGGGCCTCGAGGTCACGCCGTACGTCGTGATCCGGGACCGGGACTGGCGGCAGGACCCGGCCGGCTGCCGGGAGGCCGTCGACGCGCTCGGGTACCCGGTGTTCGTGAAGCCGTGCCGCGGCGGATCGAGCCTCGGGATCACCAAGGTGAACAGCCTGGACGAGCTCGACGACGCGATGGTCGAGGCCCGCGCGCACGACCCGAAGGTGATCGTCGAGGCGTCCGCGAAGGACCCGCGGGAGATCGAGATCGGCGTGCTCGGCGGCCTGGACGGCGGCAAGCCGGAGGTCAGCGTCTGCGGCGAGGTCGCGGTGTCCGGCGGCGGGCACGACTTCTACGACTTCGAGACCAAGTACCTGCCGGAGGGCGAGGAGTACCTGGCGCTCTCGGTGCCGGCCGACCTGCCCGCGGAGCTCGCGCACGAGATCCGCGCGAAGGCGCTGATCGCGTTCGACGCGATCGAGGCCGAGGGGCTGGCCCGGGTCGACTTCTTCGTCGACGCCGACGGCCGCGTGGTCATCAACGAGATCAACACGATGCCGGGGTTCACCCCGACCAGCATGTTCCCGCGGCTGTGGGCGGCCTCGGGCAAGGACTACGCGAGCCTGGTCGAGCACCTGCTCAAGCTCGCGATGACCCGGCCGACCGGCCTGCGCTGACCCGTCCGCATGGCGCTGGTCGACACGCAGTACGGGCCCGTCATCGGGACCGACGGGCTCGCGTTCAAGGGCATCCCGTACGCCGCCCCGCCGGTCGGAGCGGACCGGTTCCGGCCGCCGCGGCCGCCGGAGCCGTGGCGTGCGCCGCGGAAGGCTACGGCGTACGGGCCGACCGCGCCGCAGACCGGCACCGTCGGGCCGCTCGGCGAACTCGTCCCGCGGACGGTCATCCCGGGTGACGACTACCTGAACCTGAACGTGTGGTCGCCGGACCTGGACGGGAACGCGCCGGTGATGGTGTTCGTCCACGGCGGATCCTTCACCAGCGGGTCCGGCGCGCTTCCGGTGTACGACGGCAGCCGGTTCGCGCGCGACGGCGTCGTCCTCGTGACGATCAACTACCGGCTCGGCGCGGACGGGTTCCTGTGGTTCGGCGACGGTACGCCGAACCTCGGGCTGCTCGACCAGCTCGCCGCGCTGCGGTGGGTCCGCGACAACATCGAGGCGTTCGGCGGCGACCCGGACAACGTGACGCTGTTCGGCGAGTCGGCCGGGGCGATGAGCGTGTGCACGCTGCTCGCGATGCCGGCCGCGAAGGGCCTGTTCCACCGGGCGATCGCCGAGTCCGGCGCCGCCGGCAACACGATCGGCGCCGACACCGCGCGGCTGGTCGGCGAACGGCTGGCCGCGCTCCTCGGTACGGCGCCGACCCGCGAGGCGATCGCCCAGGTCCCGCTCGCGCGACTGCTCGCGGCGCAGGACCAGCTCGGCCGGCAGGTGATGGGGAAGGCCCGCGCCAAGGTCTGGGGCGACGTCGCACGGACGCTGCTGCCGTTCAGCCCGGTGGTCGACGGCTCGGTGCTCCCGGCCGCGCCGCTCGACCGGATCCGGGCCGGTGCCGGCGCGGACGTCGACCTGATGGTCGGTACGAACAGCGAGGAGGCGCGGCTCTTCCTGATCCCGACCGGCGTCGCGGCCAAGATCAACACCCCGCTGCTGTACGCCGGCGCCCGGATGCGTTTCGGGTTGTCGGCCCACGGCATCCGCCGGTACCGCGCGAACCGCCCGGACGCGACGCCCGGCGAAGTACTGGCCGCGATCATGACCGACTCGTACTACCGGATCCCCGCGATCCGGCTGGCCGAGGCGCATCCTGGGACGTACCTTTACGAGTTCGGCTGGCGGTCGCCGGCCTGCAACGGCACGCTCGGCGCCTGCCACGTGATCGAGCTGCCGTTCGTCTTCGACAACCTTGACGACCCGGCGCTCGCACCGATGCTCGGCGCCCGCCCACCCCAGCACCTGGCGGACCTGGTGCACACGGCCTGGATCGACTTCGCCAAGACGGGCAACCCCGGCTGGCCGGCGTACACCCGCCCCGACCGCCTGAGCCGCCACTTCGCCAGCGCCTCCGGCACCACCACCAACGACCGCCCGGACGAACGCCTCAGCTGGCGTTAGGGCTCACCCGCCCGGGCCCGGAGATAGCGCTGCTGGGGGAGGCTGGTGGTTCGGCTCGCGGCCTCCTCGTAGGCGGCTCGGGCGGCGGACAGGTCGCCGGACATCTCCAGGAGATGCGCCCGGACGGCGTACAGCCGGTGGTCCTCGGCGATCCGGTCGTCGTGCTCGATCGTCGCGAGCAGTCGCAGGCCCTCGGCCGGGCCGCGGGACATCGCGACCGCGACCACGTGGTTGAGGGCGACCATCGGGTTGTCGGTGAGTTGCAGCAGTACCTCGTAGAGCGCGACGATCTGCGGCCAGTCCGTCTCGTCCGCGGACGGGGACTCGTCGTGGACCGCGGCGATCGCGGCCTGCAGCTGGTACGGGCCGACCGGGCCGCGGGGGAGCGTCGCGGTGATCAGGTCGACACCCTCGCGGATCAGTTCGGGGATCCAGCGCGACCGGTCCTGCTCGGCCATCGGCACCAGCTCGCCGAGCGGGCCGGTCCGGGCCGGGCGGCGGGCGTCGGTCAGCAGGAGCAGCGCGAGCAGCCCGGCCACCTCGGGGTCGTCCGGGAGCAGCCGGTACAGCATCCGCGCCAGCCGGATCCCCTCGGCGGCCAGCTCGACCCGCTGCAGGTGCGGGCCCGTCGTACTCGCGTAGCCCTCGTTGAAGATCAGGTAGACGACCTGCAGCACCGCGCCCAGCCGCTCCTCGCGATCGGCCGGCACCGTGAACCGCGCGCCGCTCTCCTTCACGCTCGCCTTCGCCCGGCTGATCCGCCGCGTCATCGTTGCCTCGGGCACCAAGAACGCGCGCGCGATCTCCACCGTCGTCAGACCGCCGACCGCCCGGAGTATGAGCGCGATCTGGGACGCCGGCGACAGCGACGGGTGGCAGCACAGGAACAGCAGCACCAACGTGTCGTCGGTGTCGCCCACCGGATCACCCTGTGGCGCCCACCGCGCGACTCGTTCCTCCCGCAGCTGACGGGCCTGCTCACGCCGGAGCAGATCCGTCAGCCGACGGGACGCGACCGTGATCAACCACCCGCGCGGACTACTCGGTACGCCGTCCACCGGCCACTGCCGAGCCGCCGCGAGCAAGGCTTCCTGGACGGCGTCCTCCGCCGTGTCGAAGTGCCCGTACCGCCGTACCAGCGCGCCGAGCACCTGCGGCGCCAGCTCCCGCAGCAGATCGTCGATCACCATCGAGTGTCACTCCACCAGTTCGTTGCGGCCCTCGACGACCGGCCGGATATCGGCGTACGCCGTGGCCCGCAGGAACTCCGGCGCCGGGCTGTCGGCCAGCCGGGACGCGATCTCGGTCGCCCGGTCGAAGGACTCGCACTCGACGATCCAGTACCCGGCGAGCACCTCCTGGGTTTCGGCGTACGGCCCGTCGGTGACCACCGGCTGCCCGTCCTTCGACCCGAACCGCCGGGTCAGCACCGGCGCCGCCAGCCCGCGTGTCTCCACCAGCTCTCCGGACTCGGCCAGTTCCCGGTTGAACTTCTCCATGAACTCGCCCAGCGCCGCGAACTCCGCCGCCTCCCAGGCCGGCTTGTCGCTCGCCTTCCCCGCCATCCCGTCGTAGTCCTGCTGCGACGCATACGTCAGGATCATGTACTTCATCAGCTTCTCCGTCCGTCCGAGCACCCGCACCGGGTGCTTCCACCAGAGACGTCGCGCCTACCGGCCCGAACCGGACAAGGTTCGCAGCCGACTTTCAGGACTAGTGTCCGGCCAGTTCGGCCACGACCGGGGCAAGGGTGCCGGCGACGCCGGCGCCGACGACGAAGTACGAGAAGCCGATCTCCTCGCGTCGCCGCTGGATCTCCTCGGCCGCCGCCGACGGGTCACTCGGGAGAACCAGCAGCGAGTCCACCGCCCGCAGCGCAGCCGGGTCGATCCCTGGCCCCGCCATGAACGGGGCGACGGAGTCGCCGACCACCGACACGTGCGCGGCGAGTTCGAGGTCGCGCCGGGCGCGGAACTCGCGCGCCAGCCGCGCCACCTCGTCCCGGGACTCGTCCGGCCGCAGGACGAACGTGACGGTGTCGGCCACCTCGGCCGCCAGCGCCTGGCCCTTCGGCCCGCGAACGGCCATCACCACCGGCGTGTGCAGATCCGGGCCGTCGAGTCCGCGCAGGGCCGTGACCACCTCCCGCACCTGATCCAGCTTCGGGCCGGGCGGTACGGGCAGTCCGAGCTCGCGGAGCTGGTCCTCGATCCCAGGCCTCCCGGTCCCGATGCCCAGCTCGAAGCGGCCCTCGGTCAGCACCGACAGCGAATGCGCCTCCCACGCGGTGCTCCAGGCCGGGCGCACCGGCGAGGCATACACCCAGGTACCCACGCGCAGGTCGGTCAGCGCCGCCGCGACGGCCAGCGTCGGCGCAGGCGCCGGCTGCCAGTCCGGTACGTCGGGCATCAGGAGCGTCGAGTAGCCGCTGTCGGCGATCCGGCGCACGCTGTCCCGCCAGGTCGGCAGGTCGCTGAGGACCGGAGCCACCACCCCGAACCGGAACGGTCGGGGCCGGCCGGTTGCCGTTGTCTCGGTCATGGTCTCGGTCATCGTCGAGGTCCTTGCGCGGGATGCGAGCCTTTCGGCTCCTTGCATCCTCCACGAACGAGAGGCACCGGCTTCGACAGATCGCCGACGTCAGAGGCAGGGAGTGACCAGCTTGTCGTGCTTCTGGACGGCGTCGGAGACGTCGGTGAGGGCGTTGGCCTCGGGGGAGTACTTGCTGGGCACGGCGACCTCGAAGTACACCGCGCGGCCGATGGTGGTGAAGATGTAGCCGTTCTCGACCTGCTTGGCGAACCAGCCGACGCCGTTCACCTCGAAGCACTTGGACATGGCCTCGGTCGTGCGGGCGGGTGCGGCGACGCCACAGGTCACCTCGATCGGCGGGTCGCCGTACGCCGTGGTGAGCGGGCTCTCGGGCGTGGTCTTGCGGCGCTTGGCGTCGAGGACCTTGTCGGGCAGGGCCTTGACCAGGCTCGTGCAGGCGGCAGCGACCTCGGGCGCCGGAACCGGAACCGGGACCGGTGCGGCGCCGGGGCTGCACCCGGCGAGCACGGTCACGCAGAGTGCGGTCAGCAGGAACTTGGGCATGGCGAAAGTAGCAGGATTCCCCGTGCGGTCGATCAGATGTGGACGACGGGGCAGGTCAGCGTGCGGGTGATGCCGGGGACGTTCTGGACCCGGGCGACCACCAGCTTGCCGAGCTCGTCGACGTTGCGGGCCTCCGCACGGACGATCACGTCGTACGGGCCGGTGACGTCCTCGGCCAGGGTGACGCCCTGGACCTCGGCGATCTGCGCCGCCACGTCGGCCGCCCGGCCGACCTCGGTCTGGATCAGGATGTAGGCCTGGACCACCACGTCGTTCTCCACTCAGTCGTCCTCAGCTGGGGCTCCGGCCACAGTACTGCCAGGTGGACGGGCGTACTCGTTGCTCCGTCACGGTACCGCCTAGACTCCCGGTGGGTATATGGGAGGTCTGCTGACGTGACAGAGACGTTGGGGAGCACGGGTGAGTTCGGCCTGATCGCGGCCGTCACCAAGAGGCTGTCCCAGAGTGAGGACGTCCTGGTCGGTCCCGGCGACGACGCGGCCGTGCTGGCGGTGCCGGACGGCCGGATGGTGATCACCACCGACCTGCTGGTGGAGGGCCGGCACTTCCGCCAGGACTGGTCCTCGGCGTACGACGTGGGCCGCAAGGCCGCCGCGCAGAACCTGGCGGACGTGGTCGCGATGGGTGCCCGGCCGACCGCGCTGGTGGTCGGGTTCGGCGGCCCGGCGGACCTGCCGACCGCGTGGGCGCTGGAGCTGAACCAGGGCCTCGTCGACGAGTGCGACCTGGTCGGCGTGAGCATCGTCGGCGGCGACACGGTGCAGTCGGACAAGATCGTCGTGTCGGTCACGGCGTTCGGCTCGCTGGACGGCCGGGCGCCGGTGCTGCGGTCGGGCGCCCGCCCGGGTGACGAGGTCGCGTACGTCGGCCGGCTCGGCTGGGCGGAGGCGGGCTGGACGGTGCTGGCCCGCGGGTTCCGTTCGCCGCGGGCGGTCGTCGAGGCGCACCGGCGCCCGCAGCCGCCGTACGCCGACGGTCCGCGGGCCGCGCTCGGCGGGGCGTCCTCGATGTGCGACGTGAGCGACGGGTTGCTGTCCGATCTCGGCCACATCGCCGAGGCCAGCCAGGTGATCATCGACGTGCACACGAAGGCCCTGACCGTGCCGGAGCCGCTGCAGGCGGTGGCGGCCGCGACGGGTGCGGACGCGCTCACGTTCGTGCTGACCGGCGGTGAGGACCACGCGCTGGTGGCGACCTTCGAGCCGGCCGACGTACCGGAGGGCTGGACCGTCATCGGCTCGGTTGCCGAGGGCAACGAGGAACGCCCGCCCGGGACCGTGACCGTGGACGGCGCGCCGTATGCTGCGCAGACCGGTCACGCCCACTTCAGGAGTTGAGATGCGCCCGCCAAGAGTGCTGACGATCGCGGGTTCGGACTCCGGCGGCGGCGCCGGGATCCAGGCGGACCTGAAGGCGATGCTCGCCAACGGTGTGCACGGGATGAGCGTGCTGACCGCGATCACGGCGCAGAACAGCCTCGGCGTCCAGGGCGCCTGGGAGCTGCCCGAGGAGCAGGTGCGCGCGCAGTTCCGTAGTGTCGTCGACGACATCGGCGTCGACGCGGTGAAGACCGGCATGCTGGCGTCCGCGTCGATGGTCCGGGTGGTGGCCTCGCTGCTGCGGACCTTGCCGGACGGCGTACCGGTGGTGGTCGACCCGGTATCGGTGTCCAAGCACGGTGACGCGTTGCTCGCGGCCGACGCGATGCACGCCGTACGGTCCGAGATCGTCCCGCTGGCCACGGTGCTGACGCCCAACCTCACGGAGCTCGGCCCGGTCTCCGGTGTCGAGCTGGAGACCGTCGAGGACCGGGACCGCGCCGCGCGGGTGCTCTTGGACGCAGGCGCCACCTGGGTGCTGGTGAAGGGCGGCCACGACGTCGGTACGGCGGCCGTGGACATCCTGCACGGTCCTGGGGTACGTCGCGCGTACAGTGCTCCCCGCGCCGACAACCGGCACACCCACGGGACCGGCTGCACGCTGGCCAGCACCATCGCGTCGTACCTGGCCCGTGGACACGACGTACCGGATGCTGTCGGCGCCGCCAAGGAGTACGTGACCGGTGCGATCGCGGCCGGGTTCGCGCTGGGCGACGGGATCGGTCCGGTCGACCATGCATGGAGATTCAGAGGGAGTGGCAGTTGAGCAAGCAGCGGCCCCCGGTCGACGGGTACTGCGAGCAGTGCGGCTTCAACTACGACACGGGTGACCTGCAGGGCACCGTGACGCTGCTGATCCGGCAGTCCGCGGACTGTGCGATGGCGCTGACCAAGGCGGCCGCCGGTCCGGACGTGAACGTGGTGCGGCTGCGGCCGCAGCCGGAGGTGTGGTCGGCGATCGAGTACGCGTGCCACGTGCGGGACGTGCTCGAGGTGCAGCGGCTGCGGATCGCGCAGTGCCTCGCGGAGGACCGGCCGGTGTACGCGCCGATGGACCGGACCGGGCGGGTGAAGCAGGAGAAGTACGAGGACCAGGACCCGATGGAGGTCGCGGCCGCGCTGATGCGGTTCGCGCGCGAGTTCGGCGCGGCGGCGCGGGTGCTGCAGCCGCAGCAGCTGGGCAAGCTCGGGCTGTACAACTACCCGGTGCGGGCGCCGCGGACGCTGGGCTGGATCATCCGGCACACCGCGCACGAGATCCAGCACCACCGGCACGACATCACCGAGATCCTCGCGAAGCTCGAGCCGCCGATCGTCCCCAAGCCCAAGCCTGAGCTCGAAGAGGTCGAAGAGGTCGAAGAGGTCGAAGAGGTCGAAGAGGTCGAAGTCGCGGACTAACGCTGGGCCGCCCAGGCCGCGATCGCCGGTTCGCTCGTCAGTTGGTCGAGCGCCAGGGCCGCCGCCCCACGCAGCGGGCCGTCCGGCTGATGAGTGGCCGGCAGCACCGGCGGCGGCGCGGCGCGATGGAACGTCATCAGGCCGTTCTCGTAGGCCTCTTGGAACGTGTCCTCAGCAGCCGCCCGCAGCGGAATGGCCAGCCCACCGATGGTCACAACGTCCGGGTCGTGCGCGTTGACGAGCCCCGCGATCCCGTAGCCCAGCGCGGTGACCACCCTGGCGACGGCTGCGCGCGCGGGACGGTCGGTGCGTCCCAGCACCTCCTCTGCATACGCCACAGGGTCGTCAGGTGCCGGCTGCTTCAGGTGGCGGGCCAACGCGCGCCCGTCGATCTCCAGGTCCCAGCAGCCGCGGGCACCACACGGGCAGGTCCGGGCGCGGTCCCCGAAAGGCATGTGCCCGTACTCACCACCCGCACCCGACGCGCCCTGCGCCGGTACGCCGTCGATCAGCAACGTCCCGCCGATCCCCACCTCGATGATCAGGTGCACCGCCGTACCGGCTCCCGCGGCCGCACCGGTCCGGGCCTCGGCCACGCCGCTGAGTGTCGCGTCGTTACCGGCCAGCAGCGGTACGTCGACGTCGGCCGTGACCTGTGCGAGGTCCAGCTCGACCCACTCGAGCGTGGGCGCCTGCATGAGGTGGTTGTCGCGGACAGTGCCCGGTACTGCGAGGCTGACCAGCTGCAGGCGGTCGCCGTACTGCACCTGGGCCTGGTCTACCGCGCGCCGTAGGTTCTTGAGCACCACCTGTGCACGCCGGCTCCGGTGCCGGTGGTACTGCGGCTCCTGCAGCGAGCCATCCAGCGCTACGACCGCACTACGCCAGCTGCTCTGCCGCAGGTCGAGCGCCAGCACCACAGGGCCGTCCGGGTGCGCCTGCAGCACGGTCGTCGGACGCCCTCGCCCGTGAGTGGGAGCAGGAGCCTCGGTCAGCAGCTGTACGTCGCGTAGCCGGGCGGTGACCTCTGTCGCCGAGCCCGTGCTCAGCCGGAGCGTGCGCGCGACCGCGGCCCGGGTGATCCCGGGCTGCCGCGCGACCTGACTCAGCACGTCCGCGGCCGTCTGCCATTGTCCCCGGCGTACTGGAGTCATCGCGGCCTTTCCCTTTATGCTCGGAGGACGAGTTTAATGGGAGGGTTGATGGAGATCCGGGACATCCGCGCGGTGCTGTTCGACATGGACGGCACGCTGGTGGATTCGGACGCGGTCGTGGACCGGAGCTGGAGCCGCTGGGCGGTCGAGTGCGGGCTGGACCCGGACACCGTGCTCGCGGTCGCGCACGGGAACCCGGCGGCCGCGACGATCGCGCAGTTCCTGCCGGACGCGTCGGCGGCCGAGCTGGCCGCGGCGGGGGAGCGGGTGCTGGACCTGGAGGTCAACGACGTCGAGGGCGTCGAGGCCAAGCCCGGTGCGCTGCAGCTGGTCGCCACGCTGGACCGGCTCGGGGTGCCGTGGGCGGTCTACACCAGTGCGCCGGCGCAGCTGGCCAAGGTACGGCTGACCGTGTCCGGGATCGCACCGTCGGTGCTGGTCACGGTCGACGACGTCAGCCGTGGCAAGCCGGACCCGGAGGGGTACCTGCGCGCGGCGGAGCTGCTCGGCGTACCGGTGACGGAGTGTCTGGTCGTCGAGGACACCGTCGTCGGGCTGACCGCCGGGAAGGCGTCCGGGGCGTTGACGGCCGGGCTGAAGGGTGTACCGGCGGACATCGAGCTGCCGGACCTGTACCGGCTCGACGCGCTGTTCCAAGGTCTGGAATGACCACGCAGGCCCCGGTGGATGCCGGGAGCCGCAGCGACGAGATCCGGATCGCGACCGCGCTGTCGGCGATGGGTTTCGTGCTGGCCGGGCTCGGGGCGTGCGTGGCGATCCTCGCGCGGGACCTGCGCGAGCCGACGAGCCGGCTGGCGTTGCTGTCGTCGGGTTTTGCTGTCGGGCTGATGCTGGTCGCGGTGGTCGGCCCCCGCATGCTCCGGCGGTGGGCGATGCCGACCGTGCTGGCGTTGGGGTCGGTCGTTTGCGCTGTAGGCGCGGTGCTGATCGCTGTAGCCACGTCGTACGCCATAGCCATCACAGGCGGCCTGTTCGTCGGCCTGGGCGGCGCGTTGCTGGTCCTCGTAGCCCCGCTGATGCTCAACGGCCCCACTGCTGCTTCCCGCCTCAGCCGAGTCAACGCAGTAGCCAGCGGCACAGGGATCCTCGCTCCGTTGGCCGTAGGCACCTTGGACACGCTAGGCCCCACCGGGCGCCTCGCCATGCTCGCCGCAGCACCACCGCTACTGCTCCTCGCGTTACTCACCCACAAACGCCCCACCGCGCTACGCGCGGCGGACCGGGGAGATCAAGCAGCGCGGGGCGAGCAAGCAGCGCGGGGCGAGCAAGCGGAGCGGCGCGAGCGGGCTGCGGGGGCGTTCTACGCGGAGCGGGCTGTGGGCGCGTCCTACGCGGAGCGGGATGCGGCGGCGTCCGATGCGGGGTCGGCCGAGACGGTGGCTGTGTTGATTGACTCGGCGCCTGGGGTGGTGGGGAAGTGGCGGCGGGTGGGGCGGCGGGTTGTGATGGATGTGGGCGTTGGCTGGCTGCGGGTGGTGCTGGCGGTGGCGGTGGAGTTTTGTTTTGTGGTGTGGGCGGTGGCGCGGCTGGTGGCGAGTGGGTTGCCTACTGCGACTGCCGCGTTGCTGGGGAGCGCGTTTCCGATTGGGATGGCGGTGGGGCGCGCTGTTGGGCCGTTGAGGATCAAGGGATGGTCGCCTGTGGTTCCTTCGGGGCTGTTGGCGGCCGCAGGCACCCTGCTGGTGAGTCTGTTCGACGCACCAGCGCTTGTTGCGGCTGGGCTGGTCGTCGCGGGGCTGGGCGTCGCACCGCTCTATCCGGTCACGCTCGCCGCGCTCGTCGCGATCCCGGGGATCAGCTCCGCCCGGCTGGCCGCGGTCGGCGCGCTGGCCTCCGGTACGGCGATTCTCGTCGCGCCGGCGCTCCTGGCGGTCCTGGCGCGCGTCCTCGACCTGCGGACGGCGTACCTGATCACGCTCCCGCTGCTCGGCGTACTTTTCCTGCTCAGCCGTCGATCGGGCCGCACCTCGTTCGTGTAGTGGGTGACAGCACCCCCACGAGGAAGGCGGCACGATGAAGCTCCTGATCGACGGTCTGGCGATGCCCGAGTCCGCGCGCTGGTACGGCGGCCGGCTGTGGTTCTGCAACTGGATCGCGCAGCAGGTCGTCTCGATCGATGCCGACGGCACGACCGAGTACTTCGACGTACCGGTCGAGCAGCTGATGGGCTGGTCGATCGAGTGGACTCCCGACGGCCGGCTGCTCACCACCGGCGACAAGCTCCGCCGGTACGAGCCGGACGGGTCCGTCACGGTGCTCGCCGACCAGAAGGCGAACGAGCTCGTGGTCGATGCCCACGGCAACATCTACCTGGACGGCGCGGACTTCGACTTCGCCGGCGGAGAGGCGCCGAGGCCTGGCTGGATCAAGCTCGTCACCCCGGACGGCACGCTCCGCGAGGTGGCCGGCGACATCGAGTTCCCGAACGGCATGGTGCTCACCCCGGACGGCCGGACGCTGGTGATCGCGGAGTCGTTCGCCGGTCGGCTGACGGCGTTCGACGTGCAGCCGGACGGCGACCTGACGAACCGCCGGGTGTACGCCGAGAACCTCGGCCCGGACGGGATCTGCCTGGACGCCGAGGGCGCGATCTGGACCCAGACCGGCGGTGAGGGCGTGGTCCGGGTCGCCGACGGCGGCGAGATCCTGCAGCAGATCGACCTGCCCGCGAACCGCGCCCCGTTCTCGGTCACGCTGGCCGACTTCGACGGCCCGACGCTCTGCATCCTGACGTCCGAGTGGCGGATGACCGACTCGATCGCGGACAATCTCGCCCGCCTCCGCGGCGGCGCCCGGACCGGCCGGATCCACACCGTCCCGGTCGTCGTACCGCCGGCACGCTAACGTCGCCCCGGTGACCATCCGAACGTACGCCGACGCCGACCTGCAGCCGCTGATCGACCTGACGATCGCCACCTTCGGCCCGTTCTACGAGGGCTCGTTCCGGCCGCTGGTCGGCGAACTGATCTACACCCGTCAGCACGGCGACTGGCAGGACGACTACCGCCGGCAGCTCCCGGGCCTGCACGACCCGGCTGCGCACAAGCACGTCGCCGTCGCCGAGCAGGACGGCACGATCATCGGGTACGTCGCCTGGCACCTCGACCCGGCCCGCGCCCGGGGCACGGTCGAGCTGCTCGCCGTCGCGGCGGATCAGCGCCGTTCGAACACGGCCACCGACCTGTGCGAGCACGCCTTCGCGGCGATGCGCGCGGCGGGAGCGCTGTACGTCGAGATCGGCACCGGCGGCGACGACTTCCACGCCCCGGCGCGGGCCTTCTACGAGCGCCTCGGCTGCATCAAGCTCCCGGTCGCGGTGTACTTCCGCGAGCTATAACGGCAGGTCGTGCCGACGCAGCAGCTCGACGAGCGCCGGTACGCCGGCCGACAGGTCGTACAGCTCTGCCCGCAGCCCCACGCTCCGCGCGCCCTCGACGTTCGCCGGGTTGTCGTCGATGAACAGCACATCGGGTGCGGGTACGTCGATCGCGCTCAGGATCGCCCGGAAGTACGCCGGATCAGGCTTCGCGAGGCCGAGGTCGCAGGAGTAGAACGTGCGGTCGAACCAAGCGCCGTACCCGCGCTCGTCCTGCATGATCGCCCGCCGGTACGGCTGCTGGTTGGTGGCCAGGTGGCACGCGATTCCGGCCGCGCGTAGCGTCTGGATCAGCTCGATCACCTGGGGCTCGGACTCGAACCAGCTCCACGGCGCGATCGCCTCGTCGACGGACGCGGTCGAGTTCCAGCGCTGTAGTACCTCGGCGAGCGTGTCCCGGAAGTCGACCTTGCCGACCAGAGCGGGCTTCTCCGCCGCCATCAGGTCCGCGACGAAGGCGTGGCCGTCGGCCGGCACCAGCGACCCGAGGTGGGTCCACCAGTCGAACGTGGGCCGCTGCAGGACTCCGTCGGCATCGAAGAGGACGGCGCGTGAGGTCATGACGTCATCTTGTCATCGGAGCCCTTGACCGGTTCAGTCGGTATGCGCTTACCTATGGCTACGTAAACATGAGTGGACACCTTCCGGCGAAATCCAACAGAAAGCGCCAGGTGAGGCTATGACACTGAGTAGAAGGACGTTCCTGGCGGCCGGCACCGCCGCAGCCGCCGCCGGGCTCACCGGATGCGGCTCTGTCGGCTCGCTGGGTGGAAAGAACGAGCTCAGCATGTGGACCTGGGTCGGGTCCGTGAACGACGACCTGATCAGCCAGGCCGAGAAGGCGATCCCGGGGTACGACGGCATGAAGCTGGCGATGACCCGGATCGGCACCAACTACAAGACCAAGGTGCTGACCGCACTGGCCGGGAAGTCCCTGGTCCCGGACATCGTCGCGATCAACGACGACGTCGCCACCTACTTCCCGAACGCGGACCAGTTCCACGACCTGAACGAGCTCGGCGCCAAGGACCTCGCCAAGGACTTCCTGCCCTGGAAGTGGGACTGGGGCGTGACGCCGCAGGGCAAGATGATGGCCTACCCGATGGACACCGGCCCGACCGCGCTGTTCTACCGGACCGACATCTTCACCAAGGCCGGCGTCGACATCGACCCGGCGGCCGTCGCGAGCCTGGCCCCGGACTGGGACGCCTTCATCACGCTCGGCAAGAAGGTGAAGCAGGCCGTCCCGGGCTCGTCGATCACCGACAACATCAAGAGTGTGTACGACTACCGGATGGCCCAGCTGCCGAAGAAGTACATGACGCGGGACGGGCAGTACATCGGCGACCAGGACCACGTACGGCAGTCGTTCGACCTGGCCGTCCGGGTGGTGAAGGAAGGGCTGTCGGCGAACGCGCAGAACTCCAGCGACAAGAACGCTGTCGTCACCAACGGCAAGCTGGTCGCGTACAACGGCGCGGTCTGGTGGGCGCAGCTCGGCCCGAAGAACGCGGCCCCGAAGACCAAGGGACTCTGGCGGGTGACGGCGGCTCCTGGTGGCGCCGGCAACAAGGGCGGGTCGTTCCTCGGGATCACGAAGTACTGCAAGAACCCGCAGGCGGCGTTCGCGTTCATCAGCTGGCTGGAGTCGGCGAAGAACCAGGCCCAGGCGTTCCTGGACCCGGTGCTGTTCCCGTCCACGCCGGCGTCGTACACCGACCCGAAGCTGTCCGCGCCGGACCCGTTCTTCGGCGGCCAGAAAATCGTCGACGTGTTCGCGGACTCCGCGAAGAAGTACCCGGGCGCCTACTTCTCGCCGTACGACTCGATCGTCGACACTCCGATCGGCGCCGAACTGGTGAACATCGAGGCCTCCGGCAAGGACCCCGACCAGGCCTGGTCCGACGCCCAGCGCCAGGTCCAGCGCGAGCTCAGCCGAGTGGGGGCGATCTGAATGGCGGTCACGAGCAAGGCCGTACCGGCCGCGGTTGCCACGGACGTCGCGACGGAGAAGCCGCCGAACAAGTACCGGCAGGCGCTCCCGCAGTACACCGCGGTCGCGCCGTTCTTCATCCTATTCGCGGTCTTCGGCGCCTTCCCGGTGCTGTTCTCGATCTGGATCTCGTTCCACTCCTGGGACGGCATCGGCCAGATGAAGTGGGTCGGGCTGGAGCAGTACCACTACCTGCTCACCGACGCGACGTTCTGGAAGACGATCGGCAACACGCTGATCATCTGGGTGCTGTCCACGGTCCCGATGCTGCTGCTCGCGCTGGTGATCGCGAACGCACTGCACAACGCGACCCGGCTGCGCACCTTCTACCGGATCGCGTACTTCGTCCCGAACGTCACCTCGGTGGTCGCGATCACGCTGGTGTTCGGCTCGATCTTCAGCAACAACTTCGGCCTGCTGAACGCGTTCCTGCAGTCCATCGGGCTCGGCAAGGTCGAATGGCTGACGTCGCCGTGGGGGATCAAGATCGCGATCGCCACCATCGTCACCTGGCGCTGGGTCGGCTACAACGCGATCATCTACCTGGCCGGCCTGCAGGCGATCTCGCAGGACGTGTACGAGGCCGCCAAGGTCGACGGGGCGAGTCCGCGGCAGACGTTCTGGCGGATCACGGTGCCGATGCTGCGGCCGGTGATCCTGTTCACCGCGGTCACCTCGACGATCGGCGGCCTGCAGATCTTCACCGAGTCCCGGGTGCTGTTCGGCGACACCAGCAGCATCGGCGGCCCGGGCGACGCCGGCCTGACGATCGTCTCGTACCTCTACCAGAGCGCGTTCATCAAGAACCAGTTCGGGTACGGGGCGGCCATCGGCTGGGCGTTGTTCGTCCTGATCGTGCTGTTCAGCATCATCAACTGGCGGCTGATCGGCGGCAACGACGACGAACGCCTGACCCGACGCGCCGCTCGGCGGGTGGAACGGAAGATCGCAGCCCAGAATTCCAAGAAGGAGGCCGTCGATGTCCGTTGAGCGAATCCGCACCGCCGTCGGTCACGTCGTGCTGATGCTCGGCGTGATCGTCTCGCTCTTCCCGTTCTACTGGATGGTGGTGATGGCCTCCAACACCACCCCGGACATCTTCAGCTACCCGCCGAAGCTGCTGATCGGCTCGCACCTGTTCGAGAACATGGGCAAGGTGCTGGACAACATCGACTTCTTCGGCTCGATGCTGCTCACGCTGGTCGCGTCGCTCGCGGTCACGGTGCTGGTGCTGTTCTTCGACTCGCTGGCCGCGTTCGCGTTCGCGAAGTACCAGTTCCCGGGCCGGAACGTGCTGTTCGGCATCTTGCTCGCGACGTTCATGATCCCGACCCAGCTGTCGCTGGTGCCGCAGTTCGTGGTGCTCGCGCAGTTCGGCTGGATCGGGTCGCTGAAGGCGCTGATCATCCCCGGCGCGGCGAACGCGTTCGGCATCTTCTGGATGCGCCAGTACGCCAAGGGCGCGATCCCCGACGAACTGATCTCGGCCGCCAAGGTCGACGGCGCCGGGTTCTTCCGGCAGTACCTGACCGTCGGCCTGCCGGTGCTCCGGCCCGGTCTGGCCTTCCTCGGCATCTTCACCTTCATCAACGTCTGGAACGACTACCTCTGGCCGTTGATCGTGATGACCGACCCGAACCGCCTCACCCTGCAGGTCGCCCTCGACCAGCTGAACGGCATCTACGGCACCGACTACTCGATGGTGATGGCCGGTGCGTTGATGAGCGTCATCCCCCTGATCGGCGTCTTCCTGATCGGCGCGCGTTCCTTCATCGCCGACCTGGCCGCGGGCGCCATGAAGTTCTGACCTTCACCTACAACCACGGGATTCCCTTTGACTGACCACAAGCTCCGCTGGGGCATCATCGGCACCGGCAACATCGCGTCCCGGTTCGCCAGCCAGGTGCCGACGTCGCCGACCAACGAGGTCGTCGCCGTCGGCAGCCGGTCCCTCGACTCGGCGAACGCGTTCGCCGACAAGTGGGACATCGCGCACCGGCACGCGTCGTACGAGGACCTGCTCGCCGACGACAGCGTCGAGGCGGTGTACATCGCGACCCCGCACCCGATGCACGTCGAGTGGGCGATCAAGGCGGCCGAGGCCGGCAAGCACGTACTGTGCGAGAAGCCGCTGGCGATCAACCGCGCGTGGGCCGAGGCGATGATCGAGGCCGCGGTCCGCAACGACGTCTTCCTGATGGAGGCGTACATGTACCGCTGCCTCCCGCAGACCAAGCTGATCACCCAGCTGGTCCGCGACGGCGAACTCGGCACCGTGCACTCGATCCAGGCCACCTTCGCGTTCAACGCGTCGTTCAACCCGAGCAGCCGGATCTACGCCGACGAGCTGGCCGGCGGCGGCATCCTCGACGTCGGCGGCTACCCGGTGTCGATGGCCCGGCTGATCGCCGGCGCGGCGACCGGGCAGCCGTTCGCCGACCCGGCCGCGGTGAACGCGGTCGGCACCGTCGGCGAGACCGGCGTCGACGAGTGGACGGCGGCGACGCTGTTCTTCGACGGCGGCATCACCGCGCAGATCACCACCGGCGTACGGCTCGGGGACCAGAACCAGGTCCGGATCTACGGGAGCAAGGGCTATCTGCAGATCGACGACCCGTGGTTCGGCGGCGACGGCAAGCCGAACAAGGTCGTGCTGTCCAGGGTCGGGGAGGAGCCGCGGGAGCTGTCCGCGGAGCCGGCGCTGATCTACACGGCCGAGGCTGAGGCCGTCCAGGCGGCAATCGCCTCCGGTGCGAAGGAGGCACCGGAGATGAGCTGGGCGGACACGCTCGGCAACCTCACCGTCCAGGACCAGTGGCGGGCCGCGATCGGGCAGCAGTACGCGAGCGAGCGGGACGACGCGAGGATCCCGACCGCGACCGGACGCCCGCTGACCAAGCGCGCCGACGCCCCGATGACGTACGGCCACGTACCGGGCGTCGACAAGCAGGTGTCCCGGCTGGTGATGGGCGTCGACAACCAGCAGACGCTGCCGCACGCCGCGGTCGTGTTCGACGACTTCGTCGAGCGCGGCGGGACGACGTTCGACACGGCGTACATCTACGGCGGCGGGCGTGGTGAGAAGCTGCTCGGGCAGTGGATGGCGTCCCGTGGCAACCGGGACGACCTGGTCGTGATCGGCAAGGGCGCGCACACGCCGCACTGCGACCCGGAGTCGATCACCCGGCAGCTGGAGGAGAGCCTCGAGCGGTTGCAGACCGACCACGTCGACCTCTACTTCATGCACCGCGACAACGAGGAGATCCCGGTCTCGGAGTTCGTCGACGTACTCGACGAGCACTTCAAGGCCGGCCGGATCAGGGCGTTCGGCGGGTCGAACTGGACCACCGCGCGCTTCGACGAGGCCAACGTGTACGCCGAGGCGAACAGCAAGCAGCCGTTCACGCTGCTCAGCAACCACCTCAGCCTCGCGCGGGCGTACGACGTACCGTGGGCCGGCTGCCGGCACGTGGCCGACGACGAGTCGCAGGCGTGGCTGCGGGAGCGGCAGGTCGCGCTGTTCCCGTGGTCCAGCCAGGCGCGCGGGTTCTTCACCGGGCGGGCCAAGCCGGAGGACACCTCGGACGCCGAGCTGGTGCGCTGCTTCTACTCCGACGAGAACTTCCGCCGGCTGGACCGGGCGCGGGAACTCGCGGCGGCGAAGGGCGTCGAGCCGACGGCGATCGCTTTGGCCTGGCTGCTGCACCAGCCGTATCCTGTGTTCCCGTTGATCGGGCCGCGGCACGTGAGCGAGACCCGCACGTCGACACCGGGCTTGTCGGTCACGCTGACCGACGACGAAGTGGCGTACCTCACGGCCTGACAGCCGAATTGGTGGGTGGCTGACACCCATGTAACATGATCTGTCGGAGTCACGACCCTGAACACGGAGAATCATGTCTAAGAAGTGCGATGTCTGCGGCAAGCAGCCGACGTTCGGCAACAGCGTTGCCCGCCTGGGTAAGGGTGCGATGATCCGGCGGGTCAAGGCGCGTACGCCGCGTCGTTTCAACCCGAACATCCAGCCGGTCCGCGCGATCATCAAGGGCACGCCCACCAAGATGAAGGTGTGCACCTCCTGCATCAAGGCCGGTAAGGTCCAGCGCGTCGTCGGCTGATACACAGCAAAACTTCCGTGTAGGGCCTTCGACCAGGCGCCCGGGGTTCGCCCCGGGCGCCTAGTCGTGTTTGCGGGCCACCACGGTGATCTCGTTCCGGTTGTGGTGCAGCTGCCGGGCGTGCAGTACGTCGTACCGCTCGCGGAGCACCTCGATCCCGCGGCGGGCGCCGTCGAGCGGGTTCTTGCCGCCGCCCTTGAGCGTGACGACCGCGAGACCGTCGCGGCGCAGGTGGGCGGCCGCGTCGAGCATCATCCGGGCGCTGGTCACCTGGTCCATCCGCATGTCGTTCACCACCACGTCGAACCGGATCCGGTTGGCCGCGAAGAACCGGCCGGCCGTGGTCGCCTCGTGGTGGATCCGCCGGTCGCCGCGCAGCCGCGGGTCCAGCGAACCCGGGTCCACCGACCACACCTCCTGCCCGTGCAGCCGCAGGATCCGCGTCCAGCCGCCCGGCGACGCGCCGAGGTCGACGGCCTTACCGCCGCGCGGCAGCTCCAGCCCGAAGGTCGCGATCGCCTCCTCGAGCTTGAACTCCGACCGCGACACCCGCTCCCCGCCGCGCGCGAGCCGCATCCGCCCGCCGGGCCAGTCCGACAGGCTGTCCGCCCGCCGGTTCACCCCGAGCAGGATCGCCTTCCGGCCGCCGAAGCACGAGACGACATACTCCTGCCCGGAACGGGTGACGGCGACGCCGCGACCGGCGAGCGCCTCCTCGATCCGGTGGTAATACGAGCCGCCGCCCGGGCCGTCGGTCCACGCCTGCACGGCCAGCGCCTTCGGGTACTCCGGCAGCTCGGCCAGCACCAGCTCCGCCAGCTCGTACTCCGGCGGCAACTCCTCGAAGCTCCCGATCTCGACCGTCAGGTGCCGGACGAACATGATCCGCCCCGCGTCGCACGCCGCGGACAGCTCGCCGACGTCGACGCCGTCGACCCGCCCGAGCTCCGCGCCGACCCGCTCGATCTGCAGGTCCCGCCCGAACTCGCCGCGGAGCTCCCGCACCGCCCACCCGTAACTGTCGGCTGCGGCCGAGAACAACACACTCACCGGGAGACCGTACCGAACGCGCTTCGCGTTAGCCTTCCGGGCGTGGCGGAATTGACCGTTGAGGTGCTGCGGGCGTGGGCCCGGACCGCGTTGGCCGAGCTGGCCCGGGCGCGGGCGGGCATCGACGAGCTGAACGTGTACCCGGTGCCGGACGGCGACACCGGGACCAACCTCTACCTGACCTGGGAAGCCGCCTGCGACGCGCTGCCGAAGGGCGAGCTGACCTTCAGCGAGGCGATCCAGGCGTTCGGCCGCGGCGCCCTGCTCGGCGCCCGCGGGAACTCCGGCGTGATCACCTCCCAGCTGATCCGCGCCTGCGGCCTCCGCCTGACCGAGAACCTGCCCCGGCACCGCGACGCCGCTGCCGACGGTGCTGACCGGTCCGGCGATACGCCCGGGGTTCTCGCCGACCCGGCGATGAGCGAGGCCGCCGCCTTCGCCGACGCGCTCCGGTTCGCCGCGGACGCCGCGTACGGCGCGGTCGCCCAGCCGGTCGAGGGGACGATGCTGACGGTCGCCCGCGCGGCCGCCCTCGGCGCGACGACCGCCGCGAACGACGGCAAGTCCCTCGCCGACGTGTGCCTCGCCGCGGTCGCGTCCGCCCGGCAGGCCCTGACGAAGACCACGGAGCAACTGGACGTCCTCCGGCGTGCGGGGGTTGTCGACGCCGGGGGAGCCGGGCTGGTGGTGATCCTCGGCGCGATGGAGTCCGTTCTGACCGGTCAGCACGTCCGGGTGGTGGTGCCGGCGCGGGTGGAGCCTCAGGGGGAGAGCAGCGAGAGCGTGGACGGTCCGGCGTACGAGGTGATGTATCTGCTGGACGCGCCGGACGAGCAGGTCGACGGGTTCCGGCAGCGGCTGGCGGGGCTCGGGGACTCGGTCGTCGTGGTCGGCGGCGACGGGCTCTGGAACGTCCATGTCCACACCGACGACGTCGGCGCCGCGATCGAGTCCGGGATCGACATCGGCCGCCCGCACCGGATCCGGGTCACCCACTTCGCCGACCAGACACACCATCACGAGCCCCCGCCCGGCCGGGCCGTGATCGCGGTGGTGGCCGGCGACGGGCTGGGCGAGCTGTTCGCCGAGGCCGGCGCCCGGATCATCCGCGGCGGCCCCGGACGCCGCTGCTCGACCGGCGAACTGCTGCAGGCGATCGAGGAGTCGAAGGCACCCGAGATCGTGATCCTGCCGAACGACCAGGACTCGCTCGCGGTCGCCGAGGCCGCCGCCACCGCGGCCCGCCAGGACGGGATCCGGGTCGCGGTGATCCCGACCCGCGCCCAGGTCCAGGGCCTGGCCGCGATCGCGGTGCACGACCCGGCGCGCAGCTTCGACGACGACGTCGTACAGCTCTCGGCGGCCGCCGGGCAGACCCGGCACGGTGCCGTGACGGTCGCGGTCAAGGACGCGTGGACGATGGCCGGCAGGTGCCGGGTCGGTGATGCCCTCGGCGTGGTGGACGGCGACTTCGCGTTGATCACCGACGATCTGGAGCAGGCGGCGTACGGCGTCGTCGACCGGCTGCTCGGCGGTGGCGGCGAGCTGTTGACGATCGTGACCGGACGGGACGCGGACCCGGGGCTGGCGGCGGCGGTCGAGCGGCATGTCCGGCGGGCGCGCAAAGATGTCGATGTGATGGTGTACGACGGTGGGCAGGACAGGTACCCGTTGTTGATCGGGGTGGAATGAAGAACGACATGGACCGCAAACTCCGGGACTTCCTCGGGGACAGGACGGCCAAGACGTTCGCCGAGGTGCTCGGGATCGAGACCGTGGGCGAGTTGCTGCGGCACTACCCGCGGCGGTACCTGAAGAAGGGCGAGCTGACGCCGTTCGACGAGCTCGAGGTCGGCGACCAGGCGACCGTGAACGGGCGGGTCAAGAAGGTCACCGCCCGGGCGCTGGACACCAAGCTCGAGATCAAGCCCGAGGACGCGCACAAGTTCCGCAAGCGGCGGACGATCACCAAGGTCGTGGTCACCGACGGCCGCAACGACCTGGAGGCGGCGTTCTTCAACCAGCCCTGGCTGGTGACCAAGCTGACGCCCGGCACGTCGGCCCTGTTCTGGGGCGAGGTGACGATGTTCCGCGACATCATGCAGCTGAAGAACCCGGGCACCGAGGTGCTGGAGTCCGAGGACCTCACCGAGGCGGAGATCGAACGCCGTGCCCGCCCGTTCCGCCCGCTCTACCCGGCGACCTCGAAGTTGCCGACCGCAACGATCGAGCGGTCGGTGAAGATCGTGCTGGACAGCCTGGACGACCGGATCGACGACCCGGTGCCGGACCTGATCCTGCGCAACGAGAAGCTGCTCGGGCTCCGGGACGCCTTGCAGCTGGTGCATCTGCCCGACACCGAGAAGGACATCGACAGGGCTCAGCAGCGGTTCCGGTTCGAGGAAGCGCTGGTGATGCAGACGATCCTCGCCCAGCGGCGCGCCGTGACGGACGCGCTGAACGCCGTACCGCGGCCGCGGGTGCAGGGGCGGCTGCTCGACGACTTCGACAAGCGGCTGCCGTTCGAGCTGACCGAGGGACAGGCCGAGGTGGGGGAGGAGGTCTTCGCGGACCTCGCCCGCCCGCACCCGATGCACCGGCTGCTGCAGGGTGAGGTCGGTTCCGGCAAGACCGTGGTGGCCCTGCGGGCGATGCTGTCCGTGGTCGACAACGGCGGTCAGGCGGCGTTGCTCGCGCCGACCGAGGTGCTCGCGGTGCAGCACCACAAGACGCTGACGAAGATGCTCGGTGAGCTGGCCGAGCAGGGCATGCTCGGCGGCGCGGAACACGCGACGAAGATCGGGCTGCTGACCGGTTCGCTGAACGCCGCGGCCCGGCGGGCGGCGATGCTGGACGCGGCCAGTGGTGCGGCCGGGATCGTGGTCGGGACGCATGCGCTGCTGGAGGACAAGGTCCAGTTCGCGGATCTCGGGCTGGTGGTGGTCGACGAGCAGCACCGGTTCGGCGTCGAGCAGCGGGCGGCGCTGAGCGCGAAGTCCGGCGAGAACACCCCGCACGTGCTGGTGATGACCGCGACGCCGATCCCGCGGACGGTGGCGATGACGGTGTTCGGCGACCTCGCGGTGTCGACGCTCACCCAGCTGCCGGCCGGGCGGTCGCCGATCCAGTCGTCGGTCGTCCCGGCGAAGGAGCGGCCGGACTGGCTGCAGCGCGCCTGGGTCCGGGTCCGCGAGGAGGTCGGCAAGGGGCATCAGGTGTACGTCGTGTGCCCGCGGATCGGCGACGACGTGAAGAACGCGAAGGACGAGGAGGGCGAGCTCCTCGAGACCGACGAGGGCGGGAAGAAGCAGGCCCGGCCGCCGATCTCGGTGATCCAGGTGGCCGAGGCGCTCTCGGAGATCCTGCACGACCTGCGGGTGGAGGTCCTGCACGGGCGGTTGCCGGCCGACGAGAAGGACGCGGTGATGTCGCGGTTCGCGGCCGGGGACGTCGACGTCCTGATCGCGACCACGGTGATCGAGGTCGGGGTCGACGTACCGAACGCGTCGACGATGGTGATCATGGACGCCGACCGGTTCGGGATCTCGCAGCTGCACCAGCTCCGCGGCCGGGTCGGGCGGGGCCAGGTGCCGGGGCTGTGCCTGCTGGTCACGGACCTGTGGGCGGGGTCGAAGTCGTACGGGCGGCTGGAGGCGGTCGCGTCCACGACGGACGGGTTCGAGCTGTCCCGGATCGACCTCGAGACCCGGCGCGAGGGCGACGTCCTCGGCGTCGCGCAGTCCGGTCGCCGGTCCAGCCTGAAGCTGCTGAGCGTGCTCCGCGACGAGGACGTGATCCTGGCGGCCCGGCACGTGGCGAACTCGATCGTCTCGGTCGACGCGGAGCTGGCCGAGTACCCGGCGCTGCGGTCCGTCGTACGCGAGGCGCTCGAGTCGGAGACCACCGAATACTTGGAGAAGACGTGACGCGGATCGTCGGGGGAGCGGCCGGGGGGCGGCGGATCGGCGTGCCGGCGGGGAGTGGGACGCGGCCGACGGCGGATCGGGTGCGGGAGGCGTTGTTCTCGTCGCTGGAGGCCGAGTTCGGCAACTTCGACGGGCTCGCGGTGCTCGACCTGTACGCCGGATCCGGCGCGATCGGGCTGGAGGCGCTGTCCCGGGGCGCGGCGCGGGCCGTGCTGGTCGAGTCGGACCGGCGGGCGGCCGACGTGATCGCCGCGAACATCCAGGTGGTCGGGCTGCCCGGCGCGACGTTGCTGATCCGGCCGGTCGAGAAGGTCACAGCGGGTGACGCCCCGGCGGTGTTCGACCTGGTGTTCGCGGACCCGCCGTACAAGCTGGAAACGGCCGAGTTGCAGGACGTGCTGACCGGGCTGGCGGCGGGCGGCTGGCTGGCCGACGACGCGGTCGTGGTCGTCGAGCGTGGGAAGCGCGAGCCGTGGGAGTGGCCGGACGGGTTCGCCGCGCTGCGGGACCGCAAGTACGGCGAGGCGCGGCTTTGGTACGGTCACCGGCATGGCTAAGGCGGTGTTCCCAGGCACCTTCGACCCGCCCACTGTCGGGCACCTCGACATCGTCACCCGGGCGGCCGCCGCCTTCGGCGAGCTGATCGTCGCGACCGGGGTGAACCAGTCGAAGAACCGGCTGTTCGACCCGCAGGAGCGGATCGAGATGCTTACCGAACTGGTCGAGCCGTTCCCGAACGTCCGGGTCGGCACGTTCGACGGGCTGCTGGTCGACTACTGCCGGGCCGAGGGCGCCGGGGTGATCGTGAAGGGCCTGCGCTCGGCCGCGGACTACGACTACGAGCTGCAGATGGCGCAGCTGAACCGGCGGATGACCGGCGTCGACACGCTGTTCTTCCCGACCGCGCCGGAGAACGCGTTCATCTCCTCCAGCTGGGTCAAGGAGATCGCCCGGCTGGGCGGCGACGTCCGCACGTTCGTGACCCCCGCTGTTCACGCTCGGTTACGGAAGAAGCTCTAGGATGCCCCCGGATTGGGCGGTACGCCGGGAAGTTGGTAGTCTTGACAACCGGTCTCGACGAGACCGAGATCTTGTCTGCCCACGCCTGAGAGGTTTGTCCTGAGCGTCCTGGACCCGCGGTCCCCACTCGTGATCGACACGCACGAGCTGACACGCCGCGCCGGGTCCCAACGCGAAGTCACCTTCACGGCGCCGGCGCCGGTGGATCTCGGAATCGACGTGATCGGCGTCCCCGAAGGCGATCCGATCCAGTTCGATCTACGGCTGGAATCGGTGGTCGAAGGGGTGCTCGTCACCGGAACGGCCCGCGGCCGCCTGGTGGGGGAGTGCGCGCGGTGCCTGGTCGATATCGAGGACGAGTTCCTCGCTGACGTCCAGGAGCTGTACGTCTACCCGGAGAGCGAAGCCGAACCGGACGAGGCCAGCCGGATGGAGGGCGATCTGATCGACCTCGAGCCGGTGCTGAGGGACCAGGTGGTGCTCGCGCTGCCGTTCCAGCCGTTGTGTACGGACGACTGTCCGGGACTGTGCCCCGACTGCGGGGTGCGCCTGGCGGACGAGCCCGGCCACAAGCACGAGGAACGCACCGATCCCCGCTGGGCAGCCCTCGACGGCCTGCTCCAGAACGACCAGCAGAACAACTGAAGACCGAACAAACGTCAGCCAGCCGGCCGGGTCGTCAAGCCCCCGGCCGAACCGAGGAGTCATAACCGTGGCCGTTCCGAAGCGGAAGATGTCGCGCAGCAACACCCGTAGCCGCCGGGCCCAGTGGAAGACCACTGCCCCGTCGCTGGTCACCTGCGTGAACCCCGCCTGCCGCGCGAAGCACCTGCCGCACACCGTCTGCCCGAACTGCGGCCAGTACGGCGCCAAGGGTGAGCGTCGCCAGGTCGTCGAGAGCTAAACGGCACCAGTAACAGTGAATTCTTCGGTCAACGAAACGGGGCTCTACGCCGAGCTGAACCAGCGGCTCGGCGTATCGCTGGCTGACAATTTGCTGGAGCACGCCTTCACCCACCGTTCGTTCGCGTACGAGAACGGTGGGCTGCCGACGAACGAGCGGCTGGAGTTCCTCGGGGACTCCGTGCTCGGCGTCATCGTCACGGAGTCGTTGTTCCGGAACCACCCGGATCTGAGCGAGGGCCGACTGGCCAAGCTCCGCGCCGCGGTGGTCAACATGCGTGCGCTCGCGGGTGTCGCCCGCGAGCTCAAGCTCGGCAAGTACCTGCGGCTCGGCCGCGGGGAAGAGGCCACCGGAGGTCGGGACAAGTCCTCGATCCTCGCCGACTGTGTCGAGGCGCTGATCGGCGCCGTCTACCTGGACCGCGGCTTCGAGGTCGCGGGCGGGGTGGTGCACCGGCTGTTCGACGACCTGATGGAGTCGTCGGCCCGGCTCGGCGCCGGCCTGGACTGGAAGACGTCGCTGCAGGAGCTGGTCGCCCAGCTCGGCGTCGGCGTCCCGGAGTACGTGATCGCGGAGTCCGGGCCGGACCACGCGAAGACGTTCGAGGCCCGGGTCCGGATCGGTGCCGACACCTACGGGCACGGCATCGGCCGGAGCAAGAAGGAAGCCGAGCAGCAGGCCGCCGAGACCGCCTGGAAGGCTCTGCGCGCCGCGCATCCGGACAGCGTGGACCCCTCGCAGCAGCCCTGAGGTGCCCGAGCTTCCCGAGGTAGAAGTCGTTCGACGGGGGCTGGTGGAGTTCCTCGCCGGCCGGACCGTCGAGTCCGTCGAGGTCCTGCACCCGCGCCCGGTCCGGCGTCATGCCGCCGGGCCGGAGGACTTCGTGTCCCGGCTCAAGGGCCAGGTGTTCGCCGAGCCGGCCCGGCGCGGGAAGTACCTGTGGCTGCCGCTGACCTCCGGCGACGCGGTGCTGACGCACCTCGGGATGAGCGGCCAGTTCCGGGTCCAGCCGGTCGGCGCGCCGGACGAGCCGCACCTCCGGGTCCGGTTCCGGTTCGCCGACGGCGGCGGAGAGGTCCGGTTTGTGGACCAGCGGATGTTCGGTGGTCTGTCGTACTCCGAGGGCGGCGCGGAGCTGCCCGCCGAGATCGCGCACATCGCCCGGGACCCGTTCGACCCGCTGTTCGATCCGGAGGCCGCGATCGCGAAGATCCGGCGCCGGAGGACCGGCCTGAAACGGGCGCTGCTGGACCAGACCGCGGTCAGCGGGATCGGCAACATCTACGCCGACGAGACGCTCTGGCGGGCCAAGCTGCACTACGCTCGGGCGACAGAAACGCTGAAACCCTTACAAACAAGGGCCGTCCTGGACCACGCCCACGCCGTGATGGCCGAGGCGCTGAACGTTGGTGGCACCAGCTTCGACGCGCTGTACGTCAACGTGAACGGGGAATCCGGGTACTTCGAGCGCGGTCTGAACGTCTACGGGCAGGAAGGTTCGCCCTGCCCGCGGGACGGCCGGCCGATCCGTCGCGAGCCGTTCATGAACCGTTCGTCGTACCGGTGCCCGAAATGTCAGCCCGTTCCTCGGCAGGTCCGCTGGTGAACGAGGTATCGTTAACAAATGTGGCCCAGGTTGACCCGTCGGCCTCGCCGGTGTCACCCTGAAAGACGGCACACCTTTTCGGCGCTCCCGCATGACCTGGACAGAGGAGCGCGACCGGCCAGAACCCTTCCGGAGGACAGCACAATGGCCAAGGCTCTTCTAGGGCATCTTGGAGGCACTGACCCGCGCATGCTCGAGCAGGTTCGTCTGCTCAACCGGCGTGTCGCAGATCTGGAGGCGCACGTGATGCGGCTCCAGGCAGAGAACGATCATCTGGTGGCCCAGATCCACGAGGGTCGGCTGCTCACCGTCGACGAGGCTCTGCGCGCCCCCGCTTCGGTCTGACGCTTCAAGAGAAGTACTTCTCGACCGTCCGCACTACGCTACGAACGGCGGTGGCCCCCGTCCGGGCCTCCGCCGCGTTGGTTTGCAGCCCGGGTCGTCTGCCATCGGCCCGGCCTCCGCAAGATTGCGCGTTTCTCTTTGTAGACTGCGAAGCGGAACAACTTCCCCCGGTAGCGGCAGCGTGACCAACAGCTACGGCGGTTCCTTGGGTACCGTCTGTCCTTTCACGGGTTGGAGACCTTCGCCTTGTACCTGAAGAGCATGACGCTCCGGGGTTTCAAGTCGTTCGCGTCCGCGACGACGATGAACTTCGAACCAGGCATCACCTGCATCGTCGGGCCGAACGGCTCCGGCAAGTCCAACGTCGTCGACGCGCTGGCCTGGGTGATGGGTGAGCAAGGCGCCAAGTCGCTGCGTGGCGGCAAGATGGAGGACGTCATCTTCGCCGGCACCTCCGGGCGTTCGCCGCTCGGCCGCGCCGAGGTGGTGCTCACCATCGACAACACCGACGGCGCGCTGCCGATCGAGTACGCCGAGGTGACGATCAGCCGGACGATGTTCCGCAACGGCGGCTCCGACTACCAGATCAACGGCCAGAACTGCCGGCTGCTCGACGTCCAGGAACTGCTCAGCGACTCCGGTATCGGCCGCGAGATGCACGTCATCGTCGGCCAGGGCCAGCTGGACTCGATCTTGCGCGCCACGCCCGAGGGCCGCCGCGGTTTCGTCGAGGAGGCCGCCGGCGTCCTGAAGCACCGCAAGCGCAAGGAAAAGGCGATCCGGAAGCTGGAGGCCACCGAGGGCAACCTGCACCGGCTCGGCGACCTGATCACCGAGATCCGCCGGCAGCTGAAGCCGCTCGGGCGCCAGGCGGAGGTGGCCCGCCGGGCGGTCACGATCCAGGCGGAGGTCCTGGACGGCCGCGCCCGGCTGCTGGCCGACGACATTGTCCAGGCCCAGTCCGCGCTGGAGGCCGAGCTGGCCGACGAGGCCCGGCTGACCGAACGCCGGACCGAGGTCGAGGCGAAGCTCCGCGAGGCCCGGGAGCTGGAGGCCGAGCTCGAGGACGCGCTCCGCGAGGACGCGCCGGCGCTGCAGGCCGCGCAGGACACGTGGTACCAGCTGTCCGGCTTCGGCGAGAAGATCAAGGGGACGGCGCGGATCGCCGCGGACCGGATCCGGTCGCTGAACGACGAGGCCGAGGAGCCGCGGCCCGGCCGCGACCCCGAGGAGCTGGAACTCGAGGCCGCCCGGGTCCGGGAGACCGAGGCGCAGATCGAGGCCGAGGTCGAGGCGCACTCCGAACTGCTGGCCGAGTCCGTCGAGCGCCGGCAGCAGCTGGAGTCCCAGGAGGCCGAGGAGGAGCGCCGGATCTCGGCGTTGATCCGGGCTGCCGCGGACCGCCGCGAGGGTCTGGCCCGGCTGACCGGCCAGGTGAACGCGCTGAAGAGCCGCGCGGCCGCCGCCGAGTCCGAGATCGGCCGGCTGGCGAACAACCGCCGCGAGGCCGAGGAGCGGGCCGCGAAGGCGCAGCACGACTTCACCGCGCTGGAGACCCAGGTCGCCGGGCTGGACGCCGGCGAGCGGGGCCTCGACGAGCAGTACGAGGGCGCCCAGGCGGTTCTCGACGAGCTGGACGAGCGGCTGGCGAAGCTGCGGGCCGAGGAGCGCGATGCCGAGCGTGAGCGCACCGGTCTGGCGGCCCGCAAGGAGGCGCTCGAGCTCGGTCTGAACCGCAAGGACGGCGCCGGCGCGCTGCTGGCCGCGTCCGAGCAGATCAACGGC
Organism: Kribbella sp. WER1; assembly: GCF_054189145.1. Taxonomy (NCBI): domain Bacteria; kingdom Bacillati; phylum Actinomycetota; class Actinomycetes; order Propionibacteriales; family Kribbellaceae; genus Kribbella; species Kribbella sp. WER1. The sequence goes on from NZ_CM135186.1 coordinate 7,417,255, forward strand.
CTGATGGGGTCGGTCGCGGCGCTGCTGAGCGTCCGGTCCGGGTACGAGACCGCGATCGCCGCCGCGCTCGGTGAGGCCGCGGACGCGGTCGCCGTCACGCACACGGAGGCCGCCCTGCACGCGGTCGGCCACCTCAAGGAGCACGACCTCGGCCGCGCCGGGATGCTGCTCGGCGACGCCCCGGCCGAGGACTACACGATGTGGCCCGTCCTGCCGTACGGCGCGACGTACGCCGTCGATGTCGTGGAGTGCCCCGAGACGCTGCGGCCCGGGCTGCGGCGGTTGCTGCGCAAGGTCGCGGTCGTGGACGACGTCGACGCGGCGCGCGCACTCGTCCGGAACCTGCCCGACGTCACGTGTACGACGCGAGCCGGCGACGTACTCGGGGCGCATTTCGTGTACGGCGGGTCCGACGCGGCGCCGAGCCTGATCGAGGTGCAGTCCGCGGTCGACGAGGCCGCCGAGAAACTGACCGAGGCGACGGCGCGGAGCGAGCGGCTGCGGTTCGAACTGCAGGCGCTCGAGCAGGAGCGGTCCCGGCAGAAGGAGTCCGTCGAGATCACGCTGGCCCGGCTGCACGAGTCGGACGCGTCGATGGCGGCCGTGGCCGAGCAGCTCGGGCACTTCGGGTCGCTGGCCAAGGCGTCCCGCGGCGAGGCCGAGCGGATGGCCGAGGCGATCGCGGCGGCCGAGGAGGAGCGGGACCGGAACCTGTCCGGCCTGGCCGAGCTCGAAGAGCGGCTGATGGACGCCGAGGCGTTCGACGAGGAGGGCGACGAGCCCGACACGTCGCAGCGCGACCGGCTGGCCGAGGCGGCCAAGGCGGGGCGGGCCGCCGAGATGGAGGCGCGGCTGGCGCTGCGGACCACCGAGGAGCGGGCGCGGGCACTGTCCGGCCGGGCGGATTCGCTGGAGCGGGCGGCACGGCAGGAGCGCGAGGCGCGGGCCCGGTCGATCGCGCGGGCGGCCCGGCGGGCGCGGCAGGCCGAGGCGGCGAACGCCGTACATCTGGCGGCTGGTCACGTGCTGGCGCGGCTGGAGTCCTCGCTGCAGCTGGCGGCGTCGGAGCGGGCCGAGATCCAGGCGCAGCGGGCCGACCGGGAGCAGGCGCTGGCGCAGGCCCGGTCCCAGACCCGGAACCTGAGCTCCGAGCTGGAGCAGCTGACCAACACCGTCCACCGGGACGCGCTGGCGCGGGCCGAGCAGAAGATGCGGCTCGAGGCACTGTACGAGAAGGCGCTCGGGGAGCTCGGCATCGAGGTCGACGCGCTGGTCACGGAGTACGGGCCGGATCAGCTGGTGCCGCCGGTGCCTTCGCCGGACTCTTCCGCCGAGGAAGAGCAGCCCGAGGGCGAGCCGTTCAACCGAACCAAGGTCGAGAAGCGGCTGAAGCAGGCCGAGCGGGCGCTGAACCAGCTCGGCAAGATCAACCCGCTCGCGCTCGAGGAGTTCGAGGCGATGGAGGAGCGGCACCGCTTCCTGTCCGAGCAGCTCGACGACCTGAAGAAGTCCCGCCGCGACCTGATGGACATCGTCAAGGAGGTCGACGAGCGGGTCGAGCAGGTGTTCACCGAGGCGTACCGAGATGTCGAGGTCGCGTTCGAGCACGTCTTCAGCCGGCTGTTCCCGGGCGGTGAGGGACGGCTCGTGCTGACCGACCCGTCGGACATGCTGGCCACCGGCATCGACGTCGAGGCCCGCCCGCCGGGCAAGAAGGTCAAGCGTCTGTCGCTGCTCTCCGGTGGCGAGCGGTCGCTGGTCGCGGTCGCGTTCCTGGTCGCACTGTTCAAGGCCCGCCCGTCGCCGTTCTACATCCTCGACGAGGTCGAGGCCGCACTCGACGACACCAACCTCGGCCGCCTCCTGGAGATCTACGAAGAGCTCCGCGAGAACAGCCAGCTCCTGGTCATCACCCACCAGAAGCGCACCATGGAGGTCGCCGACGCGCTGTACGGCGTCACCATGCGCGGCGACGGCGTCTCCGCGGTCATCTCCCAGCGCATCCGGGAGCCCGAGCCGGTCTAGGCGGTGATCGTCATCGAGGCCAGCAGGTCACCCTCGACGGCGAAGGTGAAGTGGGACGGGCCGTTGAACCCGTTGCCGCCGACCTGGGTCAGGATCGTCACGGGGTTGCCCGGCGTGCTGACCTGGGTGTCGGTGAAGGTGGCCTGCTTGCCGATCAGTTCGTTGTCGCTCCAGCCGCGGATGCGTTCGTGGCCGCGGAATTCGCGGCCCCAGTCGTCCACGTAGCCGTCTGCTGCGAACGCGGCGACGAACGCGGCGGTGTCGAGGGCGTCGATCGCGTCGAGGGCGCGCTGGACCGGTGCGGGAATCTCCTGGGTCATGCTCCTGACCATAGTTGAACCGATCGGGCGATCCATCCGTGTGCGGGGTGATGTCGCTCGACCGAGGAGGCTGTCATGAAGCGTGTGGCCAGTGTGACGGGTGTGGTGGTGCTGGGTCTGGCCGGGCTGACGGCCTGCGGGAGCGGGAACGGTTACGGGTCCGGTTCGAGCTCCGCGCCGGCATCCACCCCGGCCGCGACCCCGGCGGCGGGTACGGCGAAGCTCTCGACCGCGACCGTCGGCTCCCTGGGCAAGGTCGTTGTCGACGGCAACGGGCGGACGGTGTACGTGTTCGACAAGGACACCAAGGGCAAGTCCAACTGCGAGGGCGGCTGCCTGGCCCAGTGGCCGGCGGTGGCGGCCGGGTCCGGCACGCCGCAGCTGACCGGCATCGACGCCTCGCTGATCAGCACGATCACCAGGCCGGACGGCAGCAAGCAGCTCGCCATCAACGGCATGCCGCTGTACTTGTTCGCGCAGGACTCGCAGGCCGGCCAGGACAAGGGCCAGGCCTTCGGCGGCCTGTGGTGGGCGGTCACCGCGAACGGCCAGAAAGTCACCACCCAGTCGGGTGGTTCGGGTAATGGCAACGGCTACTGAATCGACCGCAGCCGGTCTGGTGTGGACCGCCTCCGCTCCCGGTATCGTGCGGACGGTGGGTGACAACCCAGCGCCGCAGGACGCCGAAACGCTGATTCGCACGCTGTACGCCGAGCACGGGCGCAGCCTGCTCGCGTACGCCACCCGCTTGACCGGCGACCGGGCCGCGGCGGAGGACGTCGTACAGGAGACGTTGCTGCGGGCGTGGCGGCATGCGGACGACCTCGCGACCGGCAAGGGGTCGGTGCGCGGGTGGCTGCTGACCGTGGCGCGGAACCTGGTCACGGACCGCGCCCGGGCCCGCGCGGCCCGTCCGGCCGAGGTGGCTGACGTGGAGGACCGGCCGCCCGTCGAGGGGGACCACTCCGAGGCCGTGGTGAACACCATGGTGGTGATGGACGCTCTCGACCAGGTGTCCTCCGAGCACCGCGAAGTACTCGTGCAGCTGTACTACCGCGGCCGGTCCGTGGCCGAGGCTGCGAAGGAGCTCGGAGTCCCGCCCGGTACCGTCAAATCACGTACGTACTACGCCCTCCGAGCTCTGCGCGCGGTGCTGGCAGAGAAGACCCCGGAGGTGTCCCATGAGTGAGCACGACCGTACGCCGCTGGGCGCCTACGCGCTCGGTGCGCTGGAGCCGGCCGAGGCGGCCGAGGTCGAGGAGCACCTGGCCACCTGTGCGGAGTGCCGGGCCGAGCTGGCCGAGCTCGCCGAGCTGAAGGACTTCCTGGGGGAAGTGCCGCCGGAGGCGTTCCTGGACGGGCCGCCGGAGGGCGGGGACCTGCTGCTGCAGCGGACGCTGCGGGAGGCGCGCTCCGAGCCGCCTGCGCCGGTGAAACGTCGTTCAAGGTGGCTGCTGGTTGCCGCGGCCCTGGTCGTCGTGGCTGGGGTGCTGGGCGGTGGTGTGGCGATCGGGCGGTCGACCGCGCCTAGTGGCGACCAGCCGGTGGCAGGGTCTCGCCAGGTGACCACGGTGGACACCAACACGGGTGCGCACATGACTGCCACCGTCGAGCCGCGGCCAGGCTGGAGCTGGGTGCAGGTACAGCTGACCGGCCTCAAGGCAGGCGCCCAGTGCGAGATGGTCGTCACGAACGTCAACGGGTACTCGTGGGTCGCGGGCAGTTGGCTGGTGTCGGAGAAGGCTGCCCAGAACGGCAGCACGTTCGGCGGCGGCGTACTCGTGCCGCTCGACCAGGTGCGCTCGGTGGAGATCCGGACCGTGCAAGGTCAGCATGTGGTGACAGCCACGCTGTAGGAGAGGATGGAGCCGTGGCTACTACCTCCGAGGATCTGCGTGAGCGCCGGAAGAACGCGGCGGACACCTGTGAACGCTGGCTGTCGAACCGGCGGGTGCCGGCGGCCGAGCGGCTGCGGCAGCTCGCGGAGGTGGTCACCGACGACCAAGTCGATGTCTACGGCAACGGTGGCGAAGTGGCGGCGCTGGAGCAGGAGGTGGCCGAGCTCCTGGGCAAACCGGCCGCGGTGTTCCTGCCGACCGGCATCATGGCGCAGCAGGCCGTCCTGCGGGTGTACGCCGACCGCGCCGGGACCAGCCGGGTTGCCGTGCACGGTCTGTCCCACCTGTTGCTGCACGAACTGAACGCGCTCGAAGAGGTCCACCACCTGCGGATCGAGCGGATGACGTCCGACCTGCGGCAGCCGCGCCCGGACGAGCTGGCCGCGATTCCTGGCGCGTTGGCGGCTGTCACGCTGGAGCTGCCGTTGCGGGACGGCGGGTTCGTGCTGCCGACGTGGGACGAGCTGGTGATGTTCTCCGAGGCCTGTGCCGAGCGCGGCGTACCGCTGCATCTCGACGGCGCCCGTCTGTGGGAGAGCACGCCGTACCTCGGTCACAGCCTTGCTGAGGTCAGTGCGCTCGCGTCGACCGTGTACGTGTCGTTCTACAAGATCCTCGGGGGGATCAGCGGTGCGGCGCTGGCCGGGCCTGAGGACGTGATCGCCGAGGTACGCCGGTGGCAGCGCCGGCTCGGTGGCAACCTCTACTCCTTGTTCCCGTACGCTGTGTCCGCGCGCCAGGGTCTGCGGACCGTGCTCCCATTGATGGACGACCTGCACCAGCGGGCCACAGAGGTCGCAATGGCCTTGCAGAGCGAGGGTTTCCGGGTGTTTCCCGAGCCGCCGCACAGCAACTCGTTCCGGGTCTACGCGCCGCGGCCGGCCGAGTCGATGGAGCGCGCCGCGGTCGAGCGGATGGAGCGGACGCGCGAGTCGTTGTGCGGTCCGTGGACGACGGCCGACGTACCGGGATGGTCGTGGATCGAGCTGGTGATGACGCCGTTGACGCTGGACTGGCAGGTCGACGAAATCGCCAAGGCGTTCGGGGAACTTCTGACGCGTTAGGAACGTCAGGCACTGTGTTGGGTGTGGGGAACCGGGGAGAGAAGTGCTGACATTCGTCGTCACCATGGTTGTGTTGTTGGTTCTGTCGGGGCTCGTGCTGCTGGCCGTGGCGCGAGGTGAGGGGAAGCGTTTCGGCTAGGGCGTGTCCTATCTGAGCGCGTCCACGATCGCTTTGACGATCGGGGCGGCGATGGTGATCGTCGGGAGTACGAGGAGCGCGACTGCTCCGGTGTAGGTGATCGCGGACAGCCGGCGCTCGGTGGCCGCGGGGCCGGCCAGTCGTTCGACCCGCAGTACTGTCGCGGACTTGGCGGCGGCCAGTGCTGACTCGGGGGCGGGTGAGCCGGCCAGCGCGACCAGTGCGCGGGCCAGCGGGCGCGGGCCGTTGCGGCGGCGGGCTTCGTCGTCCGCAAGCAGTTCGACGAGCGTGCGTGCCTGCTCGAGCGCTACGTCGCTGCGTACCCAGCGGGGGAACGCGTGGTGCAGTGCGGTGAACTCCTCGAGGACGAGGTCGTGCCGCGCGCGCAGGTGCGCCTGCTCGTGGGCCAGTACTGCCTTGAGCTCGCTGTCGTCCAGCCGGTCCAGGGCGCCGACGGACACGACAACGCGCGCACCACGCAGAGCGGGCAAGCAGTACGCCAGCGGTGTCTCTTCGGCCAGCACGCGCAGCCCTGGGATCAGCCCGTCCGGTGTCGCCAGTACGTCGACCAGGTCGCGGTGCCGCTTGCGCCTGGCGCGCGTCCCGACGGCCACGCGTCCGACGGCCCACAGCAGCCGTACGACGACCGAGGCCACCATGACGAGAATCAGCGCGGCCACGAGGTCCCGTGGTGACGACGGGTCGAACCGCGGCTGCCCTGGTCGCCCAGCGATCCAATAGGACAAGGCGATCCCGGCACCGAGTGCGGCGAGTACGGCGGCCAGCGCGATCGACTGCCAGAGGATGACCGCGGCACGGGGGACCCGGTAAGGCCATTCGGAACGAGCCAGCAGTGCCGGAGCCGGGCCGGTGAGCACCAGCGCCAGAAGGGCCAGCAGGACCGGGGTGGTCACCCGGGGTTGTCCAACCTGGACAGGGCGTCGCGTAGCAGCGCGGCTTCTTCGTCGGAGACCTGGCCGACAAAACGGACCAGGGCCTCGCGGCGGTCGCCGGCACCGTTCAACGCGTCCCGCATGAGGTCCGCGGCCAGCTCCTCGCGTGGGGCGGCGGCCCGGTAGCGCCAGGCCTTGCCGTCGCGCTCGCGCTCGGTCAGCTTCTTTTTCGCCAGCCGGTCCAGAACGGTCATCACGGTGGTGTAGGCGAGCTCACGGGTCCCGGACAGCTGTTCGTGCACCTCGCGCACGGTCAATGCCGCCGGAGCCGCCCAGAGCTGCTCCATCACCAGGCGTTCCAGGTCGCCCAGAGGGCGTGGACCTTTCTCCTCACTCGCCACGTGGCAAGTATAACTACACGTCGTAGTAGATCTGCGCTAGCATCTACTACGCAACGTCGTAGATGGGCTGGGGAGGCCTTCCGATGGACACCCTGGATCTGGCACGGTGGCAGTTCGCGATCACCACCGTTTACCACTTCTTCTTCGTACCGGTGACGATCTCGCTGGTCGCGATCACCGCCGGCCTGCAGACCGCCTGGTACCGGACCGGGAAGGAGAAGTACCTCCGGCTGACCAAGTTCTACGGGAAGCTGTTCCTGATCAACATCGCGATGGGCGTCGTCACGGGGCTGGTGCAGGAGTTCCAGTTCGGGATGAACTGGAGCGACTACTCGCGGTTCGTCGGGGACGTGTTCGGTGCCCCGCTGGCGCTCGAGGGGCTGCTCGCGTTCTTCCTCGAGTCGACGTTCATCGGCCTGTGGATCTTCGGCTGGGAGCGGCTCCCGAAGCTCGTGCACCTGGGCTGCATCTGGATGGTGGTGCTCGGCACGCAGCTCTCGGCGTACTTCATCCTGGCCGCCAACTCGTGGATGCAGCACCCGGTCGGCTTCCGGTACAACGCCGCCCGCGGTCGCGCGGAGCTGACCGACCTGTGGGCGGTGCTGACCAACAAGGTCGTCCTGGTCACGTATCCCCACACGATCTTCGCCGCGTTCATGGTCGGCGGCGCGTTCGTCGCCGGCGTCGCGCTCTGGCACCTGCTGCGGCGGCCGGGTGTCGACAAGGACGTGTTCCGGTCGGCGTTGAAGATCGGCGCCTCGGTCGTCCTGGTCGCCAGTGTCGGCGTCGCGATCAGCGGTGACCTGCAGGGCAAGGTGATGACCGAGGTGCAGCCGATGAAGATGGCGGCGGCCGAGGCGCTGTACGAGACCGAGAAGCCGGCGTCCTTCTCGGTGTTCACGGTCGGCACGCTGGACGGCTCGAAGGAGATCTTCTCGATCAAGGTGCCGTACCTGTTGTCGTTCCTGGCCACCGGGCACTTCGGCGGCGAGGTGAAGGGCATCAACTCGCTGCAGGACGCGTACGAGCAGCTGTACGGCCCGGGGTCGTACAAGCCGAACATCCCGCTGACGTACTGGACGTTCCGGCTGATGATCGGGGTCGGGATGCTGTCGGCCGCGATCGCGCTCTGGCTGCTCTGGACCACCCGCCGCGGCCGGGCACCGGCGCACTGGCTGATCTGGGTGGCCGCACCGCTGCCCCTGCTGCCGCTGATCGCGAACACCTTCGGCTGGGTCTTCACCGAGACCGGGCGGCAACCGTGGCTGGTGTTCGGGTTGTTGCGGACGGCATCGGGTGTCTCACCCGGTACGACGAGCGGCGAGGTGATTACGTCGCTGGTCGGGTTCACGCTGCTGTACGGCGCGCTCGCGGTCGTGGAGACCAAGCTGATGCTGCGGACGATCCGCGGCGGCCTGGCCGGGACGGACGCGCCGGCGGCTGATCCCGACCAGCCCGACCAGCCCGACAAACCACTGTCGTTCGCGTACTGAGGGGCTCGACATGGAACTGACGACTGTGTGGTTCATCGCGATCGCGATGCTCTGGACCGGGTACTTCGTGCTCGAAGGGTTCGACTTCGGCGTCGGCATGCTCTACCGGGTGCTCGGCCGCAACGAGACCGAACGGCGGGCCGCGATCGAGACCATCGGTCCGGTCTGGGACGGCAACGAGGTCTGGCTGATCATGGCCGGCGCGGCGACGTTCGCGGCCTTCCCGGAGTGGTACGCGACGCTGTTCAGCGGGTTCTACCTGCCGCTGTTCTTCATCCTGGTCGGGCTGATCGTCCGCGGTGTCGCGCTGGAGTATCGCGGCAAGCGCGACGACCAGACCTGGCGGTCCCGGATGGACGTCATGATCGTGGTCGGCTCGGTGCTTCCGGCACTGCTCTGGGGCGTTGCCTTCGGCAACATCGTGCGCGGGGTGCCGCTGGACTCCGCCCACGAGTACGTCGGGAGCTTCGGGACGCTGCTGAACCCGTTTGCGCTGCTCGGCGGGCTCACGTTCGTAGCCGTGTTCGTCACGCACGGCGCGATCTTCCTCGCGCTGCGGACCACCGACGACCTGCGCGTCCGCGCCAACCGGCTCGCGACCCGCGCCGGTGCGGTCGCCGCGGTACTGACGATCGCGTTCCTGGTCTGGGCGCAGGTGCTGCGGGGCGGCGACACCGCGTCGCTGGTGCTCACCATCGCCGCGATCGCCGCCTTCGCGGGCGGTCTGGTCGCGAACGTACTGCGCCGTGAGGGCTGGGCCTTCGTCGGTACGACGCTGGCGATCGGGCTGGCGGTGGTGTCGCTGTTCGTCGCGCTGTTCCCGGACGTGATGCCGTCGACGCTCCCAGGCACCTCTCTCACCGCAGCCGAGGCCGCCTCCTCGTCCTACACGCTCAAGGCGATGACGATCATCACGGCGATCTTCCTGCCGCTGGTGCTGCTCTACCAGGGCTGGACGTACTGGGTGTTCCGCAAGCGGATCGTGGCCGCATGAAGCCGCTCGACCCGCGGTTGCTCAAGCGCGCACGCGGAGCACGGGTGTTCCTCGCGGCGTCCGTACTGATCGGTGTGCTCAGCGGCGTGCTGATCATCGTGCAGGCGGTGTTGCTGGCGCATGGCATCACAGGGGTCGTACTGCGGGGCAGCGGGATCGGTGTGGGGGCGTGGGGGCTGGCTGCTGTCGTGGCCGGGCGGGCGTTGCTGGTGTGGGCGCAGGAGGTGGTCGCGCAACGTGCGGCTGCTGCCGTGAAGTCAACGCTGCGCCGGCAGACGCTGGAGCACGCGTTGAGGCTCGGGCCGGTGTGGCTGAGCGGTGAGCGCAGTAGTGCGCTCACAACGCTGCTCACAAAGGGTTTGGACGATCTTGACCCGTACTTCGCCCGCTACCTGCCGCAGCTCGTGTTGGCGTCGACCGTACCGGCTGGCGTTATCGGGTGGATGGCCACTGGCGACCTGATTGCTGCCGGGACCGTACTGATCACGTTGCCGTTGATCCCGATCTTCATGGCGCTGATCGGCTGGGTGACGCAGGCCCGGAGCCGGCGGCGGCAGCATGCGTTGGCGGTGCTGGCGCATCACTTCGCCGATGTCGTCGGCGGGCTGACCACGTTGAAGCTGTTCGGTCGCGCCAAGGCCCAGGAGTCCGCCGTACGGCGGGTGACCGATCAGCACCGGGCCGCGTCGATGGGGAGTCTGCGGGTCGCGTTCCTGTCGTCGTTCGCGCTGGAGTTGTTGGCGAGCCTGTCGGTGGCGTTGGTCGCCGTGGGCGTCGGGCTTCGGCTGGTGGACGGGAAGCTCGGGTTGGAGACGGCGTTGATGGTGCTGATCCTGGCGCCGGAGGCGTACCTGCCGCTGCGGCAGGTCGGCATGCAGTTCCACGCGAGCGCGGACGGAGTGGCCGCGAGCGAGGAGGTGTTCCGGGTGCTGGAGACGCCGTTGCCGGAGCGGGGGGAACGGACCGACGTACCGGACCTGCGGGTGACGCCGCTGCAGCTGTACGACGTGGCGGTGACGTATCCGGGGCGGGAGGAGCCCTCGCTGGACGGGTTCGACCTGGAGGTGCGGTCGGGGGAGGTGGTTGCGCTGACCGGTCCTAGCGGCGCGGGGAAGTCGACCGTACTGGCTGTGCTGCTCGGCTTCGTCGTACCTGATCGGGGCGTGGTCGTGGCGGGTGGGAGCGCGGCGGACGAGTTCGTGCCGTCCGAGTGGCGGCGGCAGTTCGCCTGGGTGCCGCAGACGCCCGGGCTCCGGATGGGCACTGTCGCCGACAACGTACGCCTCTCGCGGCCAGACGCGTCCGACGCCGACGTCCGTGCCGCACTGACCCTGGCTGGTGCGGCTGACCTGCCCTTGGACAAGCCGGTGGGCGAACAAGGCCAACAGCTGTCCGGCGGCCAGCAGCGCCGCGTAGCCCTCGCCCGGGCGCTCCTCACAGACGCCCCTGTCCTCCTACTGGACGAACCCACGGCAGGGCTGGACGCCGACACCGAGGCCAAGGTCATCAGTGCGCTCCGCACCAGCGGCCGCACGATTCTCCTGGTAGCCCACCGCCCCGCGCTGATCGCCGCCGCCGACCGCACAGTCACTGTGGGAGCCCGAGAGCTGGTGAACGCATGAAGGGCTTGACCCGTCCCGTTGTGTGGCGGCTCGTACTCGCGCTCGTGCTGGGTGTTGCGGCGTCCGGCTCCGCGGTTGCTCTGCTCGCCACATCGGCCTGGTTGATCACGGCTGCGTCGGCCCAGCCGCCTGTGCTGCTGTTGATGGTGCCGATCGTCGCCGTCCGGGCCTTCGGCGTCGGCCGGGGTGTCTTCCGGTACGTCGAGCGCCTGGTCGGGCACGACGCGGCGTACCGGGTGCTGGGGGAGACCCGTGCACGCGTGACCCGGCGGCTGGCGAGGCTGGCGCCGCTCAAGAGCCAACGGCAGGGCGACCTGCTGGCGCGGCTCGTGCTGGACGTGGACGCCGTACTGGACCTCTGGCTGCGCGTTCTGCTGCCAGTAGCGGTAGCCGCGATCACAGCCGCCGCTACGGTCGCCCTGCTTGCCCTACTGCTGCCAGTAGCGGGCGCGGCGGTCGCCCTGGCGGTTCTTGTCGCCTGCACCGTCGTACCGTGGCTGACTGCCCGTACGGCCGCCCATGCCGAGCAAAGCATCGCCGGCGCGCGTGGCGACGTAGCAGCGACCGCGAGGGAGACCCTGCTCACCGCGGCCGACGTACTCGCCTACAACGCCGTGGACACCGTGCTGGACGACTTCGCTCGCCGCGACGCCCGGCTGGCCGCGGCCGAACGCCGTTCCGCCTGGAGTACCGGTCTCGGCAGCGCCCTACTCGTCCTGTGCGTCGGCGGTGCCAGCATCGCCGCCCTGGTCCTCGGCAGTACGGCGAACATCACCGGCGCCGTCTTCGCCGTACTGGTCCTCACCCCGCTGGCCCTGACCGACGTACTGGGAGGTATCCCGGCGGCGGCCCAGCTGGCCGTTCGCGTACGGGCGTCCCTCGCGAGAGTCCAGGAACTCGTCGACGCCCCGGAGCCGGTCACCGACCCGGCCGAGCCCCTGCCGCTCCCACCCGGCCGCGACCTGCACGTGAACCTCCTGCGCGTCGGGTACGACGACACCGACGTAATGGACGGCCTGAGCGTCGACATGCCCGCTGGGAGCCGCGTGGTGATCACGGGACCGAGTGGATCCGGCAAGAGCACTCTGGCCGCCGTCCTGCTGCGCTTCCTCGAGCCACGCGGCGGACAGGTCCTCCTGGACGGCGTAGACCTGTCCAGGCTCGAAGGCGACCAGGTACGGACAGTCGTCGGCCTGCTGACCCAGGAGAGCCACGTGTTCGACACGAGCATCCGGGAGAACCTGCTGCTCGCAAAGCCGGGCGTGAGCGACCTACAGCTGTGGAAGGCGCTCTACCGCGCCCGCCTCGGCGTCTTTGTCGAAAACCTGCCCGACGGCCTCGACACCATGGTCGGCGAGCACGGCGCCCGCCTGTCCGGCGGTGAACGTCAACGGCTCGCCTTCGCGCGGCTGTTGCTCGCCGACCGCGACGTACTCGTGCTGGACGAGCCCACCGAGCACCTGGACGAGGAGACTGGCCGGGCATTGCTGAACGACCTGTTCGCCGCCGCGGGCGAGCGGACCGTCGTGCTGCTCACCCATCGCCCCGAGCTGGTTCCTCCTCACACACCGCGACAACTGGTTTGCCTGACGTGACGAATGCGGGCGGCGGGCCGGGTGTCTGTCAAGATGGGGAACCGTGTTGACCCCACAGCTCGTCTCGCTGCTCACCGATCAGGCGCTGATCACGATCGTGGTCGTGATCGCGGTGGTCCTGGTCGTCGGTACCACCGGCCTGGTCGTCGCCCGGCGGCGCCGCGGAGAGTTGCCGTCGGCCACCAAACCGGCGGTCGAGGCCCCGGAGGCCACCCCGGAACCGCAGGTCGGCGACGACGCCGGGGAACCGCGCGACACGCCGACCCGGACGCTCGAGGACACCGACCTGCCGGAGGCCCCGGCCGCCCCGACGGTCGAGAAGCCCGAGTCCGCGCAGGGCCGGCTGGTCCGGCTGCGTGCCCGGCTGGCCCGCTCCCAGGGCTCGCTCGGCAAGGGCCTGCTCGCGCTGCTGTCCCGGGACAAGCTCGACGAGGAGGCGTGGGAGGACATCGAGACCACGCTGATCACCGCGGACGTCGGCGTCGCGCCGACCCAGGAGCTGGTCGAGAAGCTCCGGACCCGGATGCGCGTCGAGGGCGTCGGCGCCGCTCAGGCCCGCGAAGTCCTCCGCGAGGAGCTGGTGAGCCTGGTCGACCCGTCGATGGACCGCTCGATCAAGGCGACCCGCAAGGAGGGTCAGCCCGCCGTCATCCTGATGGTCGGCGTGAACGGCACCGGCAAGACCACGACCGTCGGCCGGCTGGCCCGGGTGCTGATCGCCGAGGACAAGCACGTCGTCCTCGGCGCCGCCGACACCTTCCGGGCGGCGGCCGCCGACCAGCTGCAGACCTGGGGCGAGCGGGTCGGCGCCCGCACCGTGCGCGGGCCCGAGGGCGGCGACCCGGCCAGCATCGCGTTCGACTCGGTCAAGGAGGGGATCGAGGAGGAGGCGGACGTCGTGCTGATCGACACCGCCGGCCGCCTGCACACCAAGACCGGGCTGATGGACGAGCTCGGCAAGGTGAAGCGGGTGATCGAGAAGTCCGCCGAGGTCGACGAGGTGCTGCTGGTGATCGACGCCACCACCGGCCAGAACGGGCTCACCCAGGCGCGGGTGTTCGCCGAGGTCATCAACGTCACCGGCCTCGTCCTCACCAAGCTGGACGGTACGGCGAAGGGCGGCATCGTGATCGCCGTCCAGCGCGAGCTCGGCGTACCGGTGAAGCTGGTGGGACTGGGTGAAGGAGCCGACGACCTGGCACCGTTCGACCCGGAGCAGTTCGTCGACGCACTGCTGGACTGAGCGAAGGGGACCGGGGATGACCAAGTTCATGCTGCTGATGACCATGGACGGCGGGAACTGCGACACTCCGATGCTGGAGTGGGACAAGGCCGACATGGACGCCCACATGAAGTACCTGGGCGACCATGTGGAGCGGTTGCGGCAGAGCGGCGAGCTGGTCGAGGTGAACGCGCTGACCTGGCCTCGGCACGCGAAGGTGGTCCGGGCGACCGGTGTGAGTGCGCCGGTACTGACCGACGGCCCGTACGCCGAGTCCAAGGAGGTCCTGGCCGGCTACACGATGGTCGACGTCGAGTCGGAGGCGCGGGCGCTGGAGATCGCCGCGGAGCAGTCCAGCGCACCGGGGCCCGGCGGCGTACCGCTGGAGCAGCCGATCGAGGTTCGCCGGGTGATGGACTCGGATGGCGACCTCCACGACATCTGACGGGCTTGAGGACCTGCTGCGGGAGCTGACGCCGCAGGTGCTCGGCGCGGTCGTTCGCTGGTCGGGTGACTTCGCCGCGGCCGAGGACGCCGTACAGGAGGCCCTGCTCGCGGCTGCGACCACCTGGCCGCGGGACGGTCGTCCGGACAACCCCAAGGGCTGGTTGATCCAGACAGCCTCCCGGCGGTTCATCGACGAGGTACGGCAGCAGCAGGCTCGTCGACGCCGGGAAGAACGCGCAGCGTTGCGGGAGGTTCCGCTCAGGGAGGTCGAGGAGTACGACGACACGCTCCGGCTGCTGTTCCTGTGCTGCCATCCGGCGCTGACACCGGCGTCCGCGATCGCGCTGACGCTCCGGGCGGTCGGCGGACTCACCACGGCCGAGATCGCCACGGCGTACCTCGTGCCGGAAGCGACGATGGCGCAGCGGATCAGTCGTGCCAAGCAGAAGCTCAAGGGCGCGAGCTTCGAGCTGGACGCAGACGAGGACCGGCTGCGCAACGTGTTGCACGTCCTGTACCTGATGTTCAACGAGGGCTACACGAGCACCAGCGGCCCGGAGCTGCACCGTACGGACCTCTCCAGCGAGGGGATCCGGCTGACCCGCGCTGTACGCGCTCAGCTGCCTGACAACGGACAGGTCACGGGGCTGCTCGCCCTGATGCTGCTGACGGACGCCAGGCGTGCGGCACGGACCGGCCAGGGCGGGGAGCTCATCCCGCTGGCCGAACAGGACCGTTCGCTGTGGGACCACGCGTCCATCACCGAAGGCGTGGCGCTTGCGGTGGAGGCGTTCAACAGCCCGCCGCTGGGGGAGTACCAGCTGCAGGCGGCCATCGCCGCGCTGCACGACGAGGTCGACCGTGCCGAGGACACCGACTGGCCGCAGATCCTGGCGCTGTACGGGCTGCTGGAGGACTTGTCGGGCAATCCGATGGTGAAGCTCAACCGAGCGATCGCCGCGGCCATGGTGGACGGCCCCGACGCGGGTCTGAAGCTCCTCGAACCGCTGGACGACGAACTGGCCGGCCACTACCGCCTGGACGCCACCCGCGGCCACCTCTACGAAATGCGCGGCGACCACGAGACCGCCGCCGGCCACTTCCGGGCGGCCGCCCGCGGTACGACGAGCATCCCGGAACGCGACTACCTGACCGGCAAGGCCGCTGCCCTCGGCTAGGGCATGTCTGGTAATTCCCCGCCTACTGCGGGGCACCCGGCACGGCACCTCGCCGCACGGGTGCAAAGGCCACGATGCTCCGCATCGAGACCTTCGCCCCCGCACGCCGAGCTACCGCACCGGGCACCTCCTCGCAACGGCGCGGAATCACCAGACATGCCCTAGGCGTACCGCGCGAACGTCCGGGCGATGTCGCCACCCGTTGCCAGCAGCAACCGAAGCAGGACGCGTGCCTTGTACGGATCGAGGAAGCCGCCGTCGACCAGGCCGCGCTGCAACAGGTCGGTCTCCGAGCCGGGGGAGTGGTACGTGTTGCGCACCACCGATCCGGCGCCGGTGCGGGACGTCAGTACGACGGGGATCCGGGCGGCGAGGTCGCCGAGAACCGGTGCGAGCACGGCCGGCGCGTGGCCGACGCCGTACCCGGCAACAACAAGGCCCTGGTGCGTGTCGGCGAGGCCCTGGAGCAGTAGGCCGTCGTCGTCCATCGTGAGCGTGTAGAGCGCTACCCGGGTGCTGTCGAGGTCAGCCTTGCCTGGAAGGCTGTCTAGACGCTCCGGGCGGGTCAGAACGCGGACCTGGTCCTCTACGACGTGCCCTAGCGGACCGGTGTTCGGTGACTGGAACGTCGCAGTGCTCGTGCTGTGCGTCTTGCGGACCCAGCGCGCTGCGTGGAGCTCGTCGTTGAAGACGACCAGTACGCCCAGGTCGCGGGCCATGGGAGAGCCGGCGACGCGTAGAGCGGCCAGCAGGTTCGCCGGGCCGTCTGGGCCGGCCAGCGTTGGGTTACGCATCGCGCCGGTGAACACGAGCGGCTGCGGGTGCGGCCAGACCAGGTCGGCCAGGAACGAGCTCTCTTCGAGCGTGTCGGTGCCTTGGGTGACCACGGCGCCCGCTGCACCCGCGGTGACGGCCTGGGAGGCGGATTCGACGACCTCCAGCAGCTTCGTAGCGGTCAGGTTGGCGCTGGGGATCTTCTCGACGTCCTGGATCTCCACCTCGTGCCCGAGGCCGGACAGGCCAGGTATCGCGGCGGTGAGGTCCTGGCCGGTCAGACGACGGCTGCCGGCCATCGAGATCGTCCCGCCCACCGTGAACAACGCGACGCTCACTTCTACTCTCCTGTCACTTGGCCTGTCACTTGGCCTGTCACTTGGCCTGTCACTTGGTACGCGCCCTGACGTGCAGGCGCTCGCCCTGCGGCCCGTACAGGCATAACACCTCCGCCGGTCCAGGCCCCGGGTTGGAGAACCAGTGCGGCACCCGGCAGTCGAACTCGGCCACCTCGCCCTCCTTCACCACGAAGTCCTGGTCGCCGAGCTTCAGCCGGATCCGCCCGGACAGCACGTAGAACCAGTCGTAGCCCTCATGCGTCTTCTGCTCGACGTCGTTGCCCGGATAGCCCTCCGGGAGGATCTGCTTGAACGCCTGCATGCCACCCGGCCGCCGGCTCAGCGGGATGTGGATCGTGCCGTGCCGTTTGATCGGTTTGGCGTAGATCCGCGGGTCGCCGGTCGGCGGTGCATCCACCAGTTCGTCTAGCTGCACCTGGTGGGCGCGGGCCAGCGGCAGGAGCAGCTCCAGCGTCGGCTTGCGCTGCCCGGACTCCAGCCGGGACAGGGTGCTGACCGAGATCCCGGTGGCGTCGGACAGCTGCGACAGCGTCGTACCGCGTTCGGTCCGGAGTGCTCGCAGCCGGGGGCCGACCGACTCCAGGACATCGTCGTCGTTTGCCATACCGGCAACAGTACTTGTCGAAAATGAAAATCACCACGCATCCTCGGGACATGACCTCGAGAACACAGCAGTACGACGTGATCGTGATCGGTGGCGGCGCCGCCGGGCTGAGCGGTGCGCTGGCCCTGGTCCGGTTCCGCCGGTCCGTCCTGGTGATCGACGACGGGACGCCGCGCAACGCGGTCGCCGACGGTGTCCACAACTTCCTCACGCGCGACGGCGTACCGCCCGCGGAGATCTACGCGCTCGGCCGGCAGGAGGTGCAGGGGTACGGCGGTGAGTTCGCGGACGGCACCGTGACGACGGCCCGGCGCGACGACGACGGGTTCACGGTCGAGCTGTCCGACGGTACGACGTACCGCGCCAGGCGGTTGCTGGTGACGACAGGGCTCACCGACGTGCTGCCCGACGTACCGGGGCTGGCTGACCGTTGGGGCAAGGACGTCGTGCACTGCCCGTACTGCCACGGCTGGGAGGTGCAGGACCAGGCGATCGGCGTACTGGCGACCAGCCCGATGGCCGTCCACCAGGTGCAGCTGTTCCGGCAGTTGAGCGACGACGTGACGCTGTTCCTGCACACGGCGCCGGAGCCGACCGAGGAGCAGTGGGAGGAGCTGGCAGCCCGCGGAATCGCCGTAGTACAAGGCAAAGTCGAGCAGGTGGAGGTGGCTGACGACAAGATCACCGGCGTACGGCTGGAAGGCGGCACGGTGGTCCCACGGCAGGCCCTGGCGATTCAAACAACCGTTCGCGCCCGGGCAGGCTTCTTGGCCGATCTAGGGCTGGAAACGACCATGATCGACTCGAACGGCGTCGAGGTCGGTACTGCGATCCAGGTCGACGCCATGGGCGCTACGCAGGTCCCAGGCGTCTTCGCCGCGGGCAACGTCAGCAACCCGATGGCCCAGGTCGTACCGTCCGCGGCCGCCGGGCTGATGGCGGCCGGTGGCATCAACTTCGACCTGATCACCGAAGAGACGCGTCTGGCTGTAGCCGCCCGCAGTAGTTGAGGAGTTGAATAGGTCCGGGAGGGCGGATGCGCGACACGGTCGACCCGGATTTCGCCTCGTTCGTCGATGCACGACAGGGCAGATGGCTGCGGACGACGTACCTCGTGTACGGCGACCTGCAACGAGCCGAGCAGGTACTGCTGCGCGCCTTCACGCAGCTCTCGATGCGCTGGACCAAGGTGGACGACCCGGACGTCTACGTCCAGCGTCTGCTCTACCAGCCCGCGCTACGGCCCTGGAACCGCGACAAGCCGTTCCAGGGCGACGACGACTCCGTCAAGCTCGCCCTGGCGCAGCTGACAGCGGCACAGCGCACGGTGCTGGTCCTGCTGCACCTGGAGGAGCTGACCGAGTTCGAGGTCGCCGATCTGCTCGGAATGTCGCAGACCGCCGTCCACACGCATGCCATGACCGCCTTCGGCCGTTTCCGTACGGCGCTCGGCGCGGGCGACTGGCGGGACGCCACATGAGGCGCGAGGACGTACCGCCGCTGCTGGTCCAGGCAGGCGACCTGTTGCCGGAGATCGACCTGGCCGACGCGGCCTGGGCCGCCGGGCTGGCGGCACGGCGCCGTCAGCGTCGTGCCGTCCTGCTCGGTCTCATGATCGTGCTGGCGGCCCTGATCGTCGCGTCGATCCTGATCCAGCTCGGCTAGTGTCCTGAGTCGGACACTAGGGCTCCAGGACCGCCCGGAGCGTCAGATCGGCCAGCCGGTCCGCCTCCTCCGGCGGTGGCATCGGCTGGCCGGTCAGCGCGCGGATCACGAACACGCCGGCCATCCACTCCACCATCAGCACCGGGTCGGCGGAGCTCTTGATCCGCTCGCCTCGGGCCCGGGCCCGCTCCAGTGCCTGCGCGGTCAGCTCGATCCGGCGCTCCAGCACCCCGCGGTACACCGCCGCGGACCGCTCGTCGCGGTTCGCCTCGGAGACCGCGAGCCGGATCATCGCCCGGCCGCGCTCGCTGTTCGCGAACGCCAGCGCGACCCGGTAGACCTGGCGCAGGTCACCGGCGATCGAGCCGGTGTCCGCGTCCGGGATCTCCAGGTCGAACAGATCGGACATCGCGTCGTTGGCGAGCAGCTCCTTGCTGGCCCACCGCCGGTAGATCGTCGCCTTGCCGACCCCCGCGGCCTCGGCGACGTCGTCCACCGTCATTCCGTCGAATCCGCGCTCCAGCAGCAGTTGCACGGCGTACCGGCGGATCCTCGGTTCCGCTTCCGGATCGCGTGGTCTGCCGCGGCGCGGCCTCACCCCGTGGCTCGGCTCCATGACGTCGTTCCCCAGGTCGGACGGGTGCAGTGGCGCGGCTGCGGCCCCGTGTGGTCCAGGCCAGAGTGCCACACTCCGCTCCGTAGTGGGCGACGTCACCTCGATGTCACCTGGGAGCCCGCTTTGTCACATGCCTGAAACAAACCGACCGATCGGCTGAAACCGCGCCTCGGCACCGTGTCCCGTGTGGCCGAGCGGCGGGCTCCCCGGCGTTGTGGAGACCTCCCGGACTGAGGCGCCGGCCACCCCCGTTCGATCGAAGGGATGACGTTGATGGAGATCAACGCCGGCGATACCGCCTGGGTGCTGGCCAGTGCCGCCCTGGTGATGCTGATGACCCCCGGACTGGCTTTTTTCTACGGCGGCATGGTGCGCGTGAAGAGCGTGCTGAACATGATGATGATGAGCTTCGCCACCATCGCCGTCGTCACCATCCTCTGGGTGGTGGTCGGCTACTCGCTGACCTTCGGCGGTGACTCCGGGCACGTGATCGGGAACTTCTCCGAGGTCGGCCTGAAGGGCCTGCTGGCTCCGGAGGCGGTGAGCGGGTCGACGCCCACGCTCGCGTTCGTCGCCTTCCAGATGATGTTCGCGATCATCACCCCGGCGCTGATCTCCGGTGCGATCGCCGACCGGGCCACGTTCCGCGGCTGGATCGTGTTCGTGGTCGGCTGGACGCTGCTGGTGTACTTCCCGGTCGCGCACTCGGTGTGGTTCCTGAACGACGGCAACGGCGGCTGGATCGGCGACAAGCTGAAGGCCGTCGACTTCGCCGGCGGTACGGCGGTGCACGTGAACGCCGGTGCCGCGGCGCTGGCGCTGGCGATCGTGCTCGGCAAGCGGATCGGCTGGAAGAAGGACCCGATGCGGCCGCACAGCCTGCCGCTGGTGCTGCTCGGTGCCGGGCTGCTGTGGTTCGGCTGGTTCGGGTTCAACGCCGGCTCGGCGCTGACCGCCGGTACCACTGCCGCGGTGACGTTCGTGAACACCCAGGTGGCCACGGCCGCCGCGGTGATCGGCTGGCTGATCGTGGAGCGCCTCACCCACGGCAAGGCCACCACCCTGGGCCTGGCGTCCGGTGCGGTCGCCGGTCTGGTCGCGATCACCCCGTCCTGTGGCGCGGTCACCCCGATCGGCGCGATCATCCTCGGCCTGCTCGCCGGTGCGATCTGCGCGTTCGCGGTGTCGCTGAAGTACAAGCTCGGGTTCGACGACTCGCTCGACGTGGTCGGCGTACACCTGGTCGGCGGCCTGTTCGGCTCGCTGGCGATCGGCCTGCTCGGCTCGGCGGCGGCGCCGTCCGCGGTCAACGGGCTGTTCTACGGCGGCGGTGTCTCCCAGCTCGGCCGGCAGGCGCTGGCCAACGTGGTGGTCGGGATCTACTCGTTCGGCGTTGCCTTCATCCTCGGCAAGGTGATCGACAAGACGATCGGCTTCCGGCTCAAGGAGGACGACGAGGTCACCGGTGTCGACCAGGTCGAGCACGCGGAGACGGCGTACGACTACCTCAGCGCGGCCGGGCTGCGCGGCGCGCTCTCGGCCCGCCCCGTGGCGGCACCGGCGGCGGCCGAGAAGGACAATGACTCCAGCGAGACGTCCACGAAAGAAGAGGCGAACGCATGAAGCTGGTCACCGCGGTGGTCAAGCCGCACAAACTGGAGGACGTCCGGGCCGCGCTGGAGACGTTCGGGGTCACCGGGATGACGGTCACCGAGGCGAGCGGGTACGGGCGGCAGAAGGGCCACACCGAGGTCTATCGTGGCGCCGAGTACGAGGTGGACCTGGTGCCGAAGGTCCGGCTCGAGGTGGTCGTCGAGGACGGTGACAGCGCCGACGTGGTGGACGTGATCGTGAAGGCCGCCCAGACCGGCAAGATCGGCGACGGCAAGGTGTGGGTCACCCCGGTCGAGACCATCGTCCGGGTCCGCACGGGTGAACTGGACGGAGACGCACTGTAAATGGTTGACCGGGCAGAGCAGCGGCGGGTTCGTGCCGAAGAGGCCGACGAGCTGCTGCGACTGCTGCTCGCGAAGGCCTGCGACGCCCTCGGTGTTCCTACCGAGGGCGTCGCCCTCGTCGCTGTGGGCGGCTACGGGCGCGAGGAGCTGTCGCCGTACAGCGACCTCGACGTGATGCTCGTGCACGCCGAGGGATATCCGCGGATCGACGAGCTGGCTGCCCAGATCTGGTACCCGCTGTGGGATTCCAGGACCAAGCTGGACCACAGCGTCCGCACGCTGGCCGAGGCGCAGCAGGCCGCCGCGGCCGACGACCGGGTCGCGCTCGGCCTGCTGGACGCCCGCCACGTCGCGGGCGACACCCACCTGACCCTGCAGCTCCGGTCCGTGCTGATGGCCGACTGGCGTCGTACGGCCAAGTCCCGGTTGCCCGGGCTGGCGCAGGCGTGCCGCGACCGGGCGACCACGGTCGGAGAGCTCGCGCACCTCGCGGAGCCGGACCTCAAGGAGGCGTACGGCGGCCTCCGCGACGCCGTCGTACTGCGTGCCCTCGTGGCGTCCTGGCTGGTCGACGTACCGCACCCAGTGGTCGAGCGGGCGCGGCGTGACCTGCTGGAGATCCGCGATGTACTGCATGAGGTGGCCGGGCGCGCTACGGACCGGCTGGTCGCGGACCTGGCCGGTGAAGTGGCTGCCGGGCTCGGGCTGTCCGGGCGGGACGAGCTGTTGCGGCACGTGTACGCGACCGGTCGGACGTTGGCGCACGTGTGCGATGTGTCGTGGCGACGGGTCGAGAGCTTGATGACCAAGCCGCCACGGTCCCGGCGTCGGCAGCGGACTGGTGGGCCGTTGCTGGTCGCGTTGGACGAAGGAGTGGCCCAGCACGAGGGTGAGGTCGTGCTGATGCCGGACGCGCGTCCGGAGCGCCACCCGGTGCTAGGTCTCCGGGCTGCCGCGGTTGCCGCCGACAGGGAGCTAGTGCTCTCGCCTGCGGTCTGTGCGCGGCTTGCGGCGTCGGCTGCTGACTTCCCGGAGCCCTGGCCGGGGGAGGCGCGGCGGTTGCTGTGTGCGTTCCTTGGCGCCGGTTCCGGGCTGCTGGAGGTGTGGGAGGCGCTGGACCAGGCCGGGTACATCTCGCGGCTGCTGCCGGAGTGGGACGCCGTACGGTTCCGGCCGCCGCAGTCCGCGATCCACCGGTTCACCGTCGACAGGCATCTGCTCGAGACCTGCGTCGAGGCGTCGGCGATGGTGCGCGACGTACGGCGCCCTGACCTGTTGCTGGTGGCCGCGCTGCTGCATGACCTCGGCAAGGCGCTCGACGGCGACCACAGTGTCACCGGCGCGGGCATCGCGGCCCGGGTGGCTCGTCGGATCGGCTTCAGCGACGCGGACGCCGACACGATCACGTTGCTGGTCCGTCAGCACCTGATGCTCGCGCAGGTCGCGACCCGGCGTGACCTGGACGACCCGATGACCGTGGACATGGTCGCCGGCATCGTCCGCAGTACCGAGAACCTGGATCTGCTGGAGGCGTTGACGTACGCCGACGCGCGCGCGGCCGGTCCGGCGGCGTCGTCGCCGTGGCGGATGCGGCTGGTCGGCGACCTGTGCCGGCGGGTCCGCAGCGAGCTCGCGGGCGGAGAGAGCATGTGGACCGAGAGCCCGCCGGTGCCTGTGCCCGTGTTGCACCAGGTGGTCGGCGTTGGGCGGCTCGGCGTCACGGTGAACGAACACCACGGCGACCTGCGCGTCAACGTCGCCGTACCCGACCAGGTGGGCACTTTGTCGACTGTTGCCGCAGTGCTGGCTGTCGACCGGCTGGCGGTGCGGTCTGCTGTCGTCACGTCCGTTGACGGGCTTGGGATCTCGCAGTGGACCGTTGCCGGATCACCACCCGATCCGGTGCGGCTGCGAGACAGGCTGGCGGTAGCGCTGCGGGACTCGTCCGACGTCGTACGGCGCCTGGCCGCGCGGGACTCGGCTCAGCCGCGGGTGGCCAGCCGTGTCGACTTGTTGGCAGAAGCGTCCGAGACGGCAACGGTGCTGCAAGTACGCGCCCATGACCGCCCTGGACTCCTGTACGACGTCACGGCGGCGATTGCCGCTACCGGCGCGGACATCCGCTCAGCACACGTCAGCACGCTCGGTGCCGAGTGTGTGGACGTCTTCTATCTAACGGATCGCCATGGTGCGCCTTTGGAGCCCGAAGACGCGCGGACGACCGCCAAGTCGGTTTTGGATCGGCTGAGCTTCTAACCTCACTACGTGGATCTTGTAGAGGCACTGCAGCGACAGGCGACCGCCTGCGAGGACCTGGGCTCCCCGATGTACGCCGAACTGCTCCGGCTGATCGTCGACGACTACGAGGTCGGCGGGGTGTCGACGCGCGCGCTGGACGGGTACGAGGGCCGTTCGTTCGGCGAAGCGATCGGCCTGCGGCTGCTGGCCGCCGTACACGGCCTGGTGCTGTCCGGTACGGCGCCTGAGCTCGCGGCGTTCTACCCGAGCACGGGCGGTACGTGGGATCCGGTGCTCGGGTGGGAGGCGTTCGAGCAGGTGCTGCAGTCGCGGCTGGGGGAGGTGCGGTCGTTGCTGACCCAGCCGCCGCAGACGAACGAGGTGGGCCGTGCAGCCGCTTTGTACGGCGGTCTGTCGCGGCTGGTCGCGGCTGTGCCGTTGCCGGTGCGGCTGTTCGAGATCGGCGCGAGCGGCGGGTTGAACCTGCGCGCGGACCAGTACCGCTATCTGGCCGACGGAACGTCATACGGCCGCGCTGACAGTCCTGTCGTGTTCGAACCGGCGTGGTCCGGGCCGGTGCCGTCCGTGGACCTACGGATCGCGGAACGGGTCGGCTGCGACATCGCACCCGTGGATCCGCTGACACCCAACGGTGCGCTGACACTCACGTCGTACATCTGGCCGGACATGACAGACCGCCTGAGGCGGCTACGTGGTGCCCTGGCGATCGCCCACGACGTACCAGCCGACGTACGCCCGGAAGACGCCGTCTCGTTCCTCCAGGCGCTGGAACTGTCGGAGGGCCACGTGACCGTCGTGTGGCACTCGATCATGTGGCAATACCTCCACCGCCCGGACCGCACCGCCATCGAAGCCCGCCTGGCCGACCTAGGCGCCCAGGCCACCGACACCGCCCCTCTCGCCCACCTGAGCCTCGAACCCCACCGCGGACCCAACGGCTACGAGTACCGCATCACCCTGCAAACCTGGCCCACCGGCAAGCCCCAAACCCTCGGCACCGCCTCACCCCACGGCCAGGACCTGGTCTGGGTCAGCTGATAGCCATCTCAGCGGCCGCCACGATCGGTAGGTGTGTTACCCCGCTCGGACGTCGCCCGCTGCGCCGCCTGCCCGGCCGACCCGGCGCCCCGAGCGCCGTCGCCGAGCACAGGTTTCTGATGGGTCGCGTGGGCTGCGGGCGCCTGGGCACCGAGGAAGCGCATCGTGTCACCGGCCGCCTGCTGTCCATGGCTGGAAGCGCCTGCCGCAGAGAGTTGTGCTGATCTCTGCTGCTGAGTGGCCGATGGCCTGTCGACCCGGGTGTCTGCGGCGGGCGGCGGGTAGTTGGTGAGGTCGGCTGCCGCCCCACGAGCCCGGTTCTGGGGACCTTGCAGACCTTCTGCCTGCTGACGGGCGATCTCGAAGTTGGGAGTCTTCGAGGGGTACGGCTCATTCGGAGACTGGGCGTAGTGATCGCGAATCCGGTCGGTCGCGCTGTCAAGCGACTGAGTGGTCTTTGCCGCGACATCGTGACCGACGATCGACGGCTGCTCGTGAAGCTGGTCCCACCCGGGGCTGACCATGGCGTTGATCAACTCCGCCCGGGCCGCCTGCTGATGCTGCGGATCCTGCGGTACGACGTCGCCGAGCTTGTTCTGGACGATCTCGTCCGCGACCGCGTCCCACCGCATCACGACCGGCTGGTCGATGGCCTTGTCCGCCAGCGCATCCTTGCCTTCCGGCCCAGCGGCGTACTCCAGCAGCGCTTCCGTTGAGTGGTACGCAGCCGGGTACTCCGCCTTCGGCTCCGGCAGGTTGCCGTACCCGGCGGATGCAGCGAAGGCGTCGACGTCCTTGACCGCGACGTACTCGGTCAGGCCTTCGTCCAACGCCTTCGAGTGGCGCGAGCGGACGGCGTTCGGCTCCTTCGGGGCGTCGACCGGGACGCGTGCGTGGTTCGTCTCGTGCAGGATCGTCGAGAGCGCCGCGACCTGGTCGCTGGGGTTCGCGTCCTGCCCGAGCTGGTCGAGAACCAGTTCCTTCGAGAGCTTGAACGATCCGGATCTCGGATCGAACGCGCCCCAGCCGCCCTCGCCAGTGGTCGCGTACAGATCGCCCTTCCAGAGATCGGTCTCGTTCGGCCGGAGTGCGCGGGCAGCCTTGTAGAGCTCGGCGAAGCGCTGGTACTCCGGTGATTCAGGGTCGACCTGGGTGACGGCCATCGCTCACCGGCGCCCGGAGTCCGCCGACGGGTCGAGCGGCCACTGCGGGTCACGAAGGTTGTTCTCGAGGTGTTCGAGGACCCGGGTCAGGCCGCGGATGCCGGCAGCCTCGTCGGCGGGAGCGCGGTCGGCGATCTCGAAGATCTTGCGGCGGGCTTCCGCCATGATCGCGATCCGCTCGGCGTCGGTGCCCGGCGCTTCGTACGCGGCACGCTCGATCGCCACGGCCTCTTGCATCAGTGCGCTCGGCGGTTCGGCGGGTACCGCGTACCCAGGCAGACGAGCGATCAGCAGCGTCGCGACCCGACGGTCCTCGTCAGACTGCAGTTGGGGCAGCAGCTCGCGTAATGCCTGCTCCGCCGGACCAATCGCCTCGGCACCCGCGCTCCGGACCCGGCGCTTGGCAGCGTTATACGCGTTGTTGAACTCACCTAGCTGCATCGTCCCTCCTCCCCACTACCCTATCTGCGGATGGTCTCACCAGGTGTTCGTGGCCGGGTGGCCGCCGTGGCGTGCTGCGCCGCTGCCCGCGAGCCGTCTCCGAGCGAGGGCGTTTGCACGGCTGCTCCGCCTGCCGGAGCGAGACCCGTCAGGAAGCGGGCCGTGGATTGCTCCTGTGGAGGCGCCTTTGTGGTCTGCCCGCGTTGCTGGCCGTCCGAAGATGAGCTCTGAGGGCTCTGCCCCGCAGCTCGGCGGATCTCGTCGACCTTGGCGTTCAACGCAGACCCGATCTGCTCGGCCACCCGCCGGCCGGCCTCGGGCGACCGCTGCGCCAGCGAGTCCCACTGCGGATGCAGCATCGTGCCGATCAGCTCCCGCCGCATCGCCTGTCGATCCGCCCCCTCGCTCGGTGCGACCTCCTGCAATCGATTCCGCACGACGGCTTCCGCGAGCTGGTCGAAATGCATCGCGCCCGGACTGCGGCTGAGGCGGTCGATCAACGCGTGGCGGTCGACGCTCGGACCGGAGGCTTGCTGGATGAGGTCGTTCGTCGCGGCGTACCCACCGTTCGGCTGGGCGCCGTCGTACGTGAGGCCCGGATAGCCGGCGGCGACGCTGAAGTTCTCGAAGTCGGTGGCGGCGCGGACCGACGCAACGCCGTCGGCGAGGCCGAGCGTGCTGTTCGTCCGCACTGCGTTGGGCTCCTGCGGGGCGTCCAACTCCATTCCTGCGTGCGTCGCTCGGTGGAGAACGGTCGCCAGCGCATGCGCCTGCTGCCGCGGGTCTGCCGTCGGCTGCCTCGTCAGGCCTTCCCGGAGCGTCCGCTCGTTGACCCCGATCGCGCCGGTGTGGTGGTCGAATCCGCCGCGGCCGCTGGTCGCGTACAGCGTGCCGTTCCACCGATCGGCTCCGGTCGGCCGGAGCTGCCGGGCCAGGTCGTACAGCCGGGCGAACTCGCGGTACGTCGCGGAGCTCTCGGGGACGCGCTGCGCCGACTCAGCCATTGTCCGACGGGAACGGCGTATCGGTCAGCGGGAACGGCGGATCGCGGAGCAGCATTTCCAGCTGCTCGAGGTCCTGCGTCATTGCCTGGATGTCGAGCTCCTCCTCCGCCGGTGCGCGCTCCGCGAGCTCCCAGATCGCGCGCCGGGCGTCCGCGAGGACGGCGATCTGCTCCTCGGTGGTGCCCTTCGGAGGGTAGGCGGCGGCGTGGATCCGGGCCGCCTCGTGGTACGTGGGACTCCAGGTGCGGGGTGGCGCCGGAGGCTTGGCGATGTCGTCGATGAGGCTGCTGGTCCAGCCGCGGTCGTGTTCGGAGGCGTCTGCGGGGATCATCGCGCGGAGCCGGGCCTGCTCGGCGGGGACGTCGACCCGGCCGGGCGCACTCCGGATGCGATCGCGGGCGCGGTTGACGGCGGTGTTGAACGCGGGGATGTCCAGGGGCATCGATGGTCTCCTCGGGGCTGGGGGCGGTGGTAGCACGGTATCCGGGGTGGGGGTGGGGGCGTGGGAGTTATCCACAGGTTGGGGGGCCGGTAGACTCGGGGAGTTCATCGCTTCGAGGAAACGGACTGTTTCTCGTGTTCGACACGCTTTCCGATCGGCTCTCCACCGCGTTCAAGAATCTGCGGGGCAAGGGCAAGCTGACCGACGCCGACATCGACGCGACCGCCCGGGAGATCCGGATCGCGTTGCTGGAGGCCGATGTCGCGTTGCCGGTGGTGCGGGAGTTCATCGCGGCGGTCAAGGAACGGGCCAGCGGGACCGAGGTGCGTGGCGGGCTGAACCCGGCGCAGCAGGTCATCAAGATCGTCAACGAGGAACTGATCAAGATCCTCGGTGGCGAGACCCGTGAGCTGCGGATGGCGAAGCGGCCGCCGACCGTGATCATGCTCGCCGGTCTGCAGGGTGCCGGTAAGACGACCCTGGCCGGCAAGCTCGCGAAGTGGCTGAAGGAGACCCGGCACCAGACACCGATGCTGGTCGCCGCGGACCTTCAGCGGCCGAACGCCGTCACCCAGCTGCAGGTGGTCGGCGAGCGCGCCGGCGTACCGGTGTATGCGCCGGAGCCGGGCAACGGTGTCGGTGACCCGGTGGACGTCGCCCGGAAGGCGATGGACGAGGCGCGGACCAAGCAGCACAGCGTGGTGATCGTCGACACGGCCGGCCGGCTGGGTGTCGACGAGGAGCTGATGAAGCAGGCCGCGGACATCCGCGACGCCGTCAGCCCGGACGAGATCCTGTTCGTCGTCGACGCGATGATCGGCCAGGACGCGGTCACCACCGCGCAGGCCTTCCTGGACGGCGTCGGCTTCGACGGCGTCGTGCTGTCGAAGCTCGACGGTGACGCCCGCGGTGGTGCGGCGCTGTCGATCGCGCAGGTCACCGGCCGCCAGGTGATGTTCGCGTCGAACGGCGAGAAGCTCGAGGACTTCGACGTCTTCCACCCGGACCGGATGGCGTCCCGGATCCTCGGTATGGGTGACGTGCTCAGCCTGATCGAGAAGGCCGAGCAGACCTTCGACGCCGAGGAGGCCGCGAAGACCGCGGCCAAGCTGGCGAAGAAGGGCGGCAAGGAGTTCACCCTCGACGACTTCCTGGCCCAGATGCAGTCGGTCCGCAAGATGGGGCCGCTGACCAAGATCTTCGGCATGCTGCCGGGCGCGAACCAGTTCAAGGACCAGCTGGAGAACTTCGACGAGCGCGAGATCGACCGGATCGAGGCGGTCATCCACTCGATGACGCCGGCCGAGCGCGCCGATCCGAACATCATCAACGGCTCCCGCCGGGCCCGGATCGCGAAGGGTTCCGGCACCGAGGTCGCGACCGTGAGCGGCCTGGTCGAGCGGTTCTTCGAGGCCCGCAAGATGATGGCCGCGATGGCGTCCGGCAAGGGGATTCCGGGGATGCCCGGAATGCCGGGGATGCCGGGCATGGGCGGCGGCGGTGGCAGCCGGAAGGCCAAGCAGCAGGCCAAGAAGGGCAAGAAGCGCGGCTCGGGCAACCCGGCCAAGCGGGCGAACCAGGTGAACCAGCAGCCGCAGGCACCGCAGCCCGGCCAGTTGCCGGCCGCGTTCGGTGGCGCCGGGCAAGACGGCGAGTTCGAGCTGCCCGACGACCTCAAGAAGATGCTGGGCGGCAACTGAGCGGCAACTGAGCCGCCATCGGCCCGTTCCCGAAAGTGCAGAGGGTGTGCTGAGGGGCGTACGGAAGCCGGTCACGCCGCACCGGGACCGGTTGTGGCCGGCCCTCCGGCGGCTAAGATCGTGCCTACGCCCGAGTGACACACCACCTGCGGAATGCGTCGAGGACGGTTCGGATGAGGCAGCAGTTCAAGAACCTGGACACGTGGCGGGGAAAGTTGACCGCTACCTGGGTCTGCTTGGCTCCGCCTACCGCAATGGTCGCCGTGTTCGTGGTCGGTGGAGTCACCTCGAACACGTTCATCGTCGACGCGCACGCGCTGTCCGCGCCGCGCCCGGACGCGGTTTTCGACGACCTGGCGAACGACGTACCGGCGCAGCCCGGGGTCGACGGAAGCCTGCCGACGCAGGCGAAGTCCACCGTCCAGGTTCCGGTCACCGGCACCACCGACGGCACGGTGAAGCCGATTCCCGGCGTCTTCGGTGACGCCTCGGGCATCCCGGGGACGGTGCTGGCGGCGTACCAGAAGGCTGCTCGCGATCTGGCGCTGTCGATGCCCGGCTGCCACATCACCTGGCCGTTGCTGGCCGGGATCGGCAAGGTCGAGTCCGACCACGCCAGCGGCGGCAAGGTGGATGCGAACGGCAACACCCGCGGCAAGATCCTCGGCCCGGTCCTCGACGGCGCCCCCGGGGTGGCGGCGATCGCCGACACCGACCACGGCGTGTACGACGGGAACACGACCTGGGACCGCGCCGTCGGCCCGATGCAGTTCGTGCCCGGCACCTGGAAGACGTTCGGTGCCGATGGCAACGGTGACGGCGTCAAGGACCCGCACAACGTGTTCGACGCGTCCCGGGCGGCCGCCGACTACCTCTGCTCCGGCGGCGCGAACCTGTCCGACCCGCAGGGCCTGGTGCAGGCGGTGCTGCGCTACAACCACTCGATGGAGTACGTGTCGACGGTCCTGCGCTGGATGCAGTCGTACAGCAAGGACACCGTGAGCGTCCCGGACAAGCCGGGCCAGATCGTCACCCCGGACGACGGCGGCAACGCCGGCGACGACAAGGGCACGACCAAGACGACGACGCCGCCGCCGACCACCCCGCCGACGACGGTCCCGACCACGGCGCCGACCGCCGGTACGACGACCAGCAGCCGGCCGACCGTCGTACCGACGACCCCGCGCCCGACGTCCGGCGTGACCGGTTCGACGAAGCCGACCACCTCGAAGCCGACGAACGGCCCGGGCTCCACGACGACCACGCCGACGAAGCCGCCGTACACCCCGCCGAAGACGCCGCCGACCACGCCGACGACGACCCCTCCGTCGACACCGCCGACGACCACCCCGACGCCGGGCGACCCGACCTGTACGCCGACGCCGACCCCGACGGACACGCCGACCACCACCCCGACCGGGACGCCGACCACGACGCCGAGCCCGTGCGCCACGAACTCGCCGGGATCCGACGAGACCACGACACCGAACAGCTCGCCGACCTCGGCGCCGCAGCCCGCCGGCTGACCGGTCCGGACCCATCTTCGAGGTAGCGCCCGTCGTTACCTCGGTGCCGGTTTTCCGAGCGGATTCTGTGGCCCGTAACTTTGCGTCGTCTTGATGTAACTTTGTGGCGCTTGGTTCGTTGAAGGGGCTATGCGCCTAACCCGTAGTGGTAACCGTCGGGTCAAAATCATCATCGCTTCACTGTGTACCGCCCCGCTCCTGGTCGGGGCCGTTGTGACCGTCGCTTCCGGGGGGACCGGTGCCGCCGATCAGCTGACCGCGGGCAGCCCGGTCGCGCCCTCGCCGGGGGCCGGGCTGAACAGCGGTGAGTTCGACGAACTGACGATGATCGTTCCGCAGCGTCCCGGAGTGGACGGGCAGCTCGGATCCGACAAACCCGCCCTCGCCGACGTCCCCGTGCAGGGGGCCACCGACGGGCGATCGGTCGTCCGTCCCGGGCGGCCGGGTGCCGTGAACGGCATCCCGCGCGGGGTCTTCCCCGCCTACCGCCGCGCCACCGCGAATCTCGCGGTCGTGCGGCCGAACTGTGGGCTGACCTGGCCGCTGCTGGCCGGGATCGGCAAGGTCGAGTCCGACCACGCGGCCGGCGGCCGGGTCGACGTGGCCGGCACCACCCGCGGCCGGATCCTCGGCCCGGAGCTGAACGGCCGGCACGGCAACGGCCGGATCACCGACACCGACAAGGGCAAGTACGACGGCGACCAGGTCTGGGACCGCGCCGTCGGGCCGATGCAGATCATCCCGCAGGTGTGGAGCGAGTTCGGGGCCGATGGCAACGGTGACGGCTTCCGCAACCCGAACAACGTGTACGACGCGGTCACCACCGTCGCGGTGGTGCTCTGCGCCGAGGGCGACGACCTGCGGAATCCGCGCGACCTGGTCGCGTCGCTGCTGCGGTACCACCACTCCAAGGACTTCGTCGCCACCGTCCTGAAGTGGATGCGGCTGTACAGCAAGGACGCCGTCCTGGTGCCGAACGCGAAGGGCAACATCGCGGCCGCGAAGCCGACCGGCAACGCCGACCGCCGGGTCGACCCGCGCAAGGTGCCGAACGTTCCGGACGACACCAAGACACCGACCCCGACGCCGCCGCCGACCAGCACCACCACGGTGCCGACCGTCGAGCCGACGACGCCGTGGGAGACACCGACGCTGCCGCGGCCGATCGACACCCCGACCGACACGCCGACCCACCACCCGACGGCGACGCCGACCCGGACGCCGACCAAGACCCCCACCAAAACGCCGACGAAGACGCCCACCAAGACGCCGACGTCGCCGACGCCGACCCCCACGCCGACGCCGACCGACACCCCGACGGAGACTCCGACGGAGACCCCGAGCGGCACACCGTGCGCCGGCAACGAGACGACCACCCCGACCTGCACGCCGGGCGGCGGCTCGCACGGTTAGGTGGTGTCTGGCGATTCCCCGCCTACTGCGGGGCACCCGGCACGGCACCTCCTCGCTACGGCGCGGAATCACCAGACACCACCTACCGATACGGTCGCTTCATGACCGGTGTACTGAAGCTGGCCGGCACGGTGTTGCCGGCCGGCGAGCAGCAGGAGATCCACCTCAGCGGCGGGCTGGTTGTCGACCGGCCTGCCGCTGCTGACGTCACGACCGTGCACACCGGCGGCTGGATCGTGCCCGGGCTGGTGGACGCGCACTGTCACATCGGCCTCGACCAGCACGGCGGGGTGGACGAGCAGATCCAGGAGCAGCAGGCGATCGCCGACCGGGACGCCGGCGCGCTGCTGGTCCGGGACGCCGGTTCGCCGGTGGACACCCGCTGGATCGACGACCGCGAGGACCTGCCGAAGATCATCCGGGCCGGCCGGCACCTCGCCCGTTCGAAGCGGTACCTGCGCAACTACGGCTGGGAGATCGAGCCGGACGAACTGGTCGCGTACGTCGAGCAGGAGGCCCGCCGCGGGGACGGCTGGGTGAAGCTGGTCGGCGACTGGATCGACCGCGAGGCCGGCGACCTGACCCCGTGCTGGCCGGCCGAGGCGCTGAACGCGGCGATCGCCCGCGCCCACGAGCTCGGCGCCCGGGTCACCGCGCACGTCTTCGGTGAGCACGCGCTGCCGGATCTGCTGGCCGCGGGCATCGACTGCCTCGAGCACGGGACGGGCATCGGCCCGGAGCTGCTCGGCGAGATGGCCGAGCGTCAGGTGGCCGTCGTACCGACGCTGATCCAGCTGGAGAACTTCCCGCAGTACGCCGCGCAGGCCGCGGGCAAGTTCCCGGTGTACGCCGCGCACATGACGGACCTGTACGAGCGCCGGCTGCAGCGGTTGCGGGACGCGTTCGAGGCCGGCGTACCGGTGTATGCGGGGACCGATGCGGGCGGGGTGCTCGGGCACGGGCTGGTCGCGCAGGAGATCCAGGCGCTGACCGAGATCGGGATGTCGGGGGAGCAGGCGCTGGCCGCCGGGTCGTGGGCGGCGCGCGCGTGGCTGGGGGCGCCGAGCGAGCTGCGGCCGGGTGATCCGGCGGATCTGGTGGTGTACGACGAGGATCCGCGGGCGAATCCGGCGGTGCTCGCGTACCCGCGGCTGATCGCGCTGCGTGGGAGCGTGATCTTCTCCCGGTGACGGAAAAATCTTCCTGAGAGGGTGGCCTCTGCGGAAGATCTTCCCTTAGCGTGGCACTCGGGACCGCCGACGCCCCTCGGCGGACCAGATACGGGAAGGAACCGCCCCATGTCCCGAGTTCCCAAGCTGGCCGCGCTCCTGGCCGTCGGCGCGCTCGCGCTGACCGCCCTCCCGAGCAACGCGGCAGAGCCCTCGGCAACGAGTCTCGCCGCCGCGTTCCAGGAGGCGTCGGCGAAGTACGACGTACCGCGCGAGGTGCTGGTGAGCGTCGGCTTCGCCGAGACGCACCTCGACGGCCACCACGGCGCGCCGAGCCAGGCGAACGGCTACGGCGTCATGCACCTGGCCGCGAACAACCAGAACAAGACGATGTCCGAGGCAAGCAAACTGACCGGCCTTCCGGTCGCGAAGCTGTCCAAGGACGACCCGTCGAACATCCTCGGCGCCGCCGCCGTCCTGGACGCGTACGCCGACCAGGCCGGCCTGAAGGACCGTTCGAAGCTCGGCGAGTGGTACTCCGTGATCGCGAAGTACTCGCACTCCGCCGACGCGGCGACCGCCCGGCTGTACACCGACGAGGTCTACAAGGTGATCGGCCTCGGCGTCCGGACCGCCGGGGTGTCCACCGACCCGCAACAGGTGACGCCGGACCGCGGCGCGTACGCGAAGGTCGCACCGCTGGGCGCCAAGGTGCAGGGCGCCGACTACCCGGGCGCGATCTGGGACCCGGCGAGCACCAGCAACTACCAGGTCGGCCGCACGCAGGCGATCACCACGATCGTCATCCACGTCACCCAGGGCTCGTATGCCGGCACGATCAGCTGGTTCAAGAACCGGTCGGCCCAGGTGAGCGCGCACTACGTGGTGCGGTCCAGCGACGGCCAGATCACCCAGATGGTGGCCGAGAAGGACACCGCCTGGCACGCCCGGAGCGCGAACCCGTTCTCGATCGGCGTCGAGCACGAGGGCTACATCGACCAGCCGTCCTGGTTCACCGACGCGATGTACCGGTCGTCGGCCGCCCTGGTCAGCAATATTGCCGACCGCCGCGGCATCCCGAAGGACCGTGACCACATCAAGGGCCACAGCGAGATGCCCGGCAACGACCACACCGACCCCGGCCCGAACTGGAACTGGGACTACTACATGCAGCTGGTGAACGGCGGCGACCCGAACCCGCCGCAGTACAACTTCACCACCTGGGGCAACGGCGTCAACGTCCGCTCGGCTCCGAAGCTGTCCGCGTCGGTCGTGACGTCGCTGGCCGGCCCGACCAGGGTGTTCGTCGAGTGCCAGGTCGAGGGTGACCAGGTCACCGCCGGTGGCTACACCAACACCTGGTGGTCGAAGCTCCGCGACCAGAAGGGCTACATCACCAACATCTACATCGACGACCCGAACGCGAAGCTCCCCGGCGTTCCGGACTGCTAGAGCAGGAAAGGTAGAGCCTGCTGTACCGACCTTCCGGAGGCCGGTACCGGAAGATAGAGGCATGCTCTCGAAGATCTTGTCCCGGGGTGGTCCGGCTGCGGCGTACCTGATCGTGCGTTTCTTCAAGTCGGTCACGCTGCTGAGCGCGCTGCCGATCAGCCTGTTGCTCGGCTGGATCATCCCGGGTGCGACCGCAGGGCTGGTGCGGCTGGCCAACAGTGAGCGGTACCGCGCCGCGAAGTACCTGGGAATCCCGCAGAGGGAGGAGCTGCCTCCCGCGCTGCCACGGCAGTCCGGCGACGTGGTGACGCTGTTCCGGGACAAGTCGTTCAAGCGCAGCCTCAGGTGCCTGCTGATGCCGGTGGTGATGATCCCGGAGCTGGTGGTTACGGTCTACGGGGTACTCGGTGCGCCGTCGGCTGTTGCCGGGATGCTCCTCTGGAAGCTCGATCCGGGAGGCTTCACGCTGATGGGTGTCGGCGTGAGCAACTGGACGGAAGCCCTGACGAACGGCTTTGGGCAGATCCTGAGCAGTCTGGCAGTCCTCTACTGGGGCGTGCCTGCGCTGGCCCGTGCACACGCAGGTACGACGCTCAACCTGCTCGAGCCGACGCCCGAGCAGTTGGAAACCGTCCGCCTCGAACAGCGCGTCGAGGAGCTGACCAAGAGCAGGGCCGGTGCTGTCGACTCGCACGGCGCCGAGCTGCGCCGGATCGAGCGAGACCTGCACGACGGCACCCAGGCGCAGTTGGTGTCGCTGGCGATGCGCATCGGCGTTGCCAAGCAGCTGATGGCCGACGACCCGGAGAAGGCCGCCAAACTGCTGGACGACGCCCGTGACGGTGCGGAACAGGCCATGACCGAGCTTCGCGGCGTACTGCGGACCATGTACCCGCCGATCCTCGCCGACCGCGGTCTTGCCGGAGCGGTGTCCGCCCTGGCCGCCCGGTGTCCGTTGCCGGTAGACCTTCGCCTGGGCGAGCTGGGCGAGGTCCCGGCCGCGGTAGAGGCTGCTGCGTACTTCGTGGTCGCGGAGTCGCTCACCAACATCACCAAGCACAGTGCGGCCGGCCACGTCGACGTACAGCTGGAACGGCGCGGACACGAGCTCTACCTGGCCGTTACCGATGACGGGATCGGCGGAGCCCGGGTGAGCGAGCAGAGCGACCTGCTCGGCCGGGGGAGCGGCCTGCATGGCATGCTGCATCGCGTGCAGGCGATCGACGGTCAGATGGAGCTGCAGAGCCCGATCGGCGGGCCGACGACGGTCGAGGTGATCCTGCCGTGCGGGTGATCATCCTCGAGGACAACCCGATCCTCGCCGAGGGCCTGAGCCTGTTGCTCGACAACTCTGGCTTCCAGGTTGCCGCGATCACCACGGACGCGGACGAGTTCGCCAAGGCGATCGCCGAGCACGAGGTGGACATCGCGGTCGTCGACGTCAGGCTGCCACCGACGTTCACCGACGAGGGCCTCCGCGCCGCGATCGAGGCCCGCCGTACCCGGCCGGGGCTCCCGGTGCTGGTGTTCTCGCAGTACGTCGAGGAGGTCTACGCCGCCGAGCTGCTCGCGGCCGGCAGCGAGGGCGTCGGGTACCTCCTCAAGGACCGCGTGTCGCGCGTGGACGAGTTCCTGGAAGCGGTACGCCGGGTTGCGGGCGGGGGCACCGTGCTGGACCCGGAAGTGGTCAGCCAGCTCATGGTGAAGCGCAGCAGCCCGCTGGACCGCCTGACGCCGCGCGAACGCGAAGTACTCGCGCTGATGGCCGAAGGCCTCGGAAACACCGCCATCGGGGAGAAGCTGTTCATTTCCGACGGTGCTGTGCACAAGCACGTCGGCAACGTGTTCTTGAAGCTGGATCTGCCGCCGACGGACTCTGGGCACCGCCGTGTCCTGGCGGTTCTCGCGTACCTCGGTCTGTGAACTCTTGACGGTTCCGCCTCGCTAGTCCACTCTCGTGACCTGAGAGCGCTCTCATCCACCGAACCGCCCCTAGGTGAGGAGAGTTCAGATGAAGGTCCTACTAGCCGCCGTACTCACGGCGGCTGCCCTAACTGTGCCCACAGCACAAGCGCTCGCCATGCCGGGCCAGTCTGCCGCGATGCAGCGTGACTTCGGGCTGAACGAGCAGCAGATGCAGCAACGCCTGGCCGCCGAGACCTCAGCCGCGAAGCTACTACCGGCCGCGCAGAAGGCAGCAGGCGCGGCGTACGGCGGAGCCTGGTACGACGCCAGCACGCAGAAGCTGGTCGTAGGAGTCGTCGGCCAGGACCACGTGGCCGCCGTACGCGCAACAGGCGCCGAGGCGACCGCCGTACCGGTAACTGCGAAGGCCCTGGACCAGCGGAAGGCTGCCGTCGACAAGCTGGCCGGTAAGGCCGTACCGGCAGCTGTCAGCGGCTGGGCCGCCGACCCGAAGACAGGCACGGTTGTCGTCAACGTCCAAGCAGGCAAGCGTTCCAAGGCCGTCGACGCATTCGTAGCCAAGCTGGGCCCCGTGACAGTGAAGGAGGTCGCGGCCCAGGCGCCACGGACGTACGCCGCCGGCACCGTCGGCGGCGACCCGTACTACGTGAGCAACATCCGCTGCTCGATCGGCTTCTCGGTGCACGGCGGGTACGTCACCGCGGGCCACTGCGGGCGGAGCGGTACGGTGCGCGGCTGGGACGGCTCGGACCAGGGCTCGTTCCAGGCCTGGTCGTTCCCCGACAACGACTACGCCTGGGTGGCGACCGGCAACGGCTGGTGGAACGTCGGCGTCGTGCTCGGCTGGGGACAGGTCAGCGACCAGCTCGTCCGCGGGTCGTCGGAAGCGCCGATCGGTTCGTCGGTGTGCCGCAGCGGCTCGACGTCACACTGGCACTGCGGAACGATCCTGGCCAAGAACGAGACGGTGAACTACGGCAACGGCCAGCTGTTCTACGGTGCGACCAAGACCAACGTCTGCGCCGAGGGCGGCGACTCCGGTGGGTCGTTCATCACCGGTGACCAGGCGCAGGGCGTCACGTCCGGTGGCTGGGGCAACTGCAGCAGCGGCGGCGAGACGTGGTTCCAGCCGGTCAACGAGATCCTGCAGACGTACCACCTGACCCTGCAGACCGCCTGACAGGCCTGTGGGATCCCCTTGCACGCAAGGGGATCCCACTGGGTTCAGCAGAGTGGAACGCCTGGCAGTTGCGCGTTCGGATCACTGATGTAGATGTTGCTGATGAAGCCGTTCTGATCGCGCAGCTTCGACCACCAGTTGTTGGTGTACCCCTCGGCGTTCACGGTGTCGCCCTGCTTCTGGCAGAGCACCCACACCGAGGTCGGCCCGGACAGCGTGGTGACGACCGGCGAGTTCAGGTGCGCGTCGGAGCGCACGTTCACCCCGGAACCCCAGGTCATGTAGTTCTTTCCGGGACCGGAGCAGCCGTTGTCGCTGGTCAGGTTGTACGAGCCGTACTGCGACGGGTACGCCAGCGCGGAGCCGTTGATGACGATGTTCTGCCCGACACCGTTGAGCAACTGCTCGTAGTGGATGTGCGGGCCGGTGGAGTTGCCGGTACTGCCGGTGACCCCGATCTGCTGGCCCTGCGAGACCTGCTGGCCGTCGGCGACCGAGTACGCGGACAGGTGGAAGTAGTAGGTCTTCCAGCCGCCGCCGTGTTCGACGGCGATGTAGTTGCCGGCTCCGCTCGGCTGCGAGAACCGGTACGCCGTACCGGCCGCGGAGGCGAGCACCGGCGTACCGTTCGTGGTCCCGCCGTCGGAGCGGACGAAGTCGAGTGCGCGGCGGACCTCACCGTCGTGGTGACTGTAGGTCCAGCGTTGGCCACACGGGAACGGGGCCTTGAAGTTCGGCGCGGCCTGCGCCTGCGTCGGCACCGCCACCAGGGCGACGGCGCCGAGCAGGAGCGAGGCGAGTACTGCGAGGATTCTTCTGGGCGGCATGTCGATCAGTGTCGGCGGTGAACGCCTGACCGATCAACGGTTTGCATGTGGACCTAAAGGTCAGGCGGTCTCGTCCGGCACCGGCTCCAGCTTCGGTGCCTCGTCCTTCTTGGTGGCCAGCGAGTCGATCAGCTGCTTGGCCAGCGCGAACCCGGAGCCACCCATCGTGATGGTCTTCACCAGGGTGTCCTCGATGCCCTGCGCGCCGTTCAGCACGACCATGTTGCCGACCTTCTCGAACGAGCTGGCCGCGGCCGTGACGATCTCCGGGTAGGCCTCGGCGAGCTGCTGCGCGACGACCGCCTCGGTGTTCGTGGCCAGCGCCTCGGCGCGGGCCTTGATACCGGCGGCCTCGGCCATCGCCTTCGCCTGCACGGCCGACGCCTCCGCCTTACCGTTGAGCTCGGTGGCCTTAGCCTGCGCCTCACCGCGGAGCTGGACCTCACGGGCGTTCGCCTCGGCGGCCGCGATCTGCGCGTCCCGGCTGGCCTGCGCCAGCGTGCGCTGCCGGTACGCCTCGGCGTCGGCCGGCTTCAGGACCGTCGACTCCAGCTGCTTCTCGGACAGCGACGCGTTCAGCTTCGCGGTCTCGGTCTCGGCCACAACTACCTGCTGGCGGGCCAGCGCCTCGGCCAGCGGGCCGGACTGCGACGCCTTGGACTTCGCCTGGTCGACCTCGGCCTGGTAACCGGCCTGGGCGATCGAGCTCTCCCGGACTGCGGCGGCCTTCTGCGCCGCGGCCGCCTGCTCGCGCTCGGTCGCCTCCCGGTCGCGCTCGGCCTGTGCGATCCGGGCCTGCGCCTCGACCGCGGCGGCCTGCGGACGGCCGAGGTTCTTGATGTACCCGGACTCGTCGTCGATCTCCTGGATCTGCAGCGAGTCCACGACCAGGCCGAGCTTCTCCATGTCGCCGGCCAGCGAGCCGCGGATGTTCGTGGTCAGCGTCTCCCGGTCGTGCAGCATCTCCTCGACCGTGGTGGAACCGACGATCGCCCGCAGGTGACCCGCGAACAGCTCGTGGATCGTGCCCATCACCTGCTCGTCGCTCTGCTCCAGGAAGCGCCGCGCGGCGTTCGCGATCGAGCCGTAGTCGTCGCCGACCTTGTACGCCGTGACGCCCTTGATGTGCAGCGGGATGCCCTGGCTGGACACGCAGGTGACGGTCAGCGGGGTGGCGCGGATGTCCAGCGGCAGCCGCCGTACCGTCTGGAATCCCGGGAGCACCGCGGTGCCCCGGCCGACCACGATCTTGAAGCCGAGCGTGTCGTTGATCTGGTCGTTGCTGGAGTGTGCGCCGAGGCCGGAGATGATCAGCGCCTCGTTCGGCTCCGCCACCCGCCAGACCATCCGGAACACAATGAGCAGCACCACAACGGCCACGGCCGCGATGCCTACGTACGTCCAGAGCATTTCCCCTCCAAGGGAACGTAATTAAAGGGCGCGAGCGACGTAGACGGTGCGCGGTGGGTCGAAGTCGACGACGACCACCTGCGTCCCCACCTCCAGCACCTCGTCGGTCGCAGGGTAAGCGTAGAAGGCCTCGGTGGCACCCCGGACCGGCAGCATCACCTCGCCGACGATCCCGGGTGCTATGCGCCCGATGACCCGCCCCCGCTTGCCTACCATCTTGCCCCTCCGACGTACCGCTGCTGCTCTGGGTTCCGGGCAGCTTACATCGAAGTATCAGCCGCGGACGGCGCCCTCCGTGGCCCCCTTCACGAACTGCCGGGCGAAGACCGCGAACACGATCACCAACGGGATCATCGCGAGCAGCGCACCGGTCATCACCATGCTGTAGTCGACGCCGTGCGCCCGGTTCAGCGTGGACAGCGCGACCTGCAGCGTCAGGTGGTCCGGATTGGTCAGCACGATCAGCGGCCACATGTAGTCGTTCCAGGATCCCACGAACGTGAAGATGCCGAGGAACGCCAGCGCCGGCCGTGCGGACGGCAGCGCCACGTGCCAGTACGTACCGAAGAACCCGCAGCCGTCGAGCGTGGCCGCCTCGACCAATTCGTCGTGGATGGAGTTCTGGAAGTACTGCCGCATCCAGAAGATCCCGAATGCGTTCGCCGCGCCCGGCACGATCAGCGCCTTCAGCGAACCGACCCAGCCGAGCAGCGCCATCGTCTGGAACTGCGGTACGGCGGCCAGCTGCGCCGGCAGCAGCATCGTCGCGAGCAGGACCACGAACAGCGCGTTCCGCCCCGGGAACCGGAACTTCGCGAACGTGAACGCGGCCAGCGAGTCGAAGAACAGCACCAGCGCCGTCGTCGAGACCGCGACGATCGCGGTGTTCGCCATCGACTGGAAGAACGCCACGTTCGCCAGCACCTGGTGGACGTTCTCGCCGAAGTGCCCGCCGAACGTGAACTTCGGCGGGAACCGGTAGATGTCCGCCGTGGTGTTCGACGCCATCAGGATCGTCCACGCGAACGGGAACATGAACACCAGCAACGCCAGTACCAGGGCGGTGTGCAGCGCGATCCCGCGCAGCCGGCTCCGGATCATCGGTCCTCACCCCGTCCGCGGAAGATCCGCCAGTTGATTGCCGTGAACAACAACACGAGTACGAAGATGCTGAGCGCGATCGCGGCGGCGTACCCGTAGTCGTTGTCGAGGAACGCGGCCCGGTAGAAGAACAGCACCACGGTCATGCCGCTCTGCCCGGTGCCGCCGCTGTTGCCGACCATCACCTGCGGCTCGGTGAACGTCTGCAGGCCGCCGATCGTCGACATGATGACCGTGAACAGTACGACGGGACGCAGCTGCGGCAGTGTGATCGAGAAGAACGTCCGTACGGCGCCCGCCCCGTCCACCTTCGCCGCCTCGTACTGCTCGCGCGGGATCGCCTGCAGGCCGGCCAGGTAGATCAGCGTGTTGTACCCGACCCACTGCCAGACGATCATCGTCGAGATCGCGATCTTGATGCCCCACGGCTGCCCGAGCCAGTCCTGCTGTGGGATGCCGAGCGACCGCAGCGCGGCGTTCACCAGGCCGAAGTTCGTGCTGAAGATCGAGCTGAAGAAGATCGCCATCGCGACCAGCGAGGTGACGTTCGGGATGAAGTACGCGATCCGGTAGACGTTCGTGAACCGGACCGCCGACTGCAGCATCACCGCGAGCAGCAACGCCAGCACCAGCGTCGGCACCGTCGACATCAGGAACAGTACGACGGTGTTCTCGAGCGCCTGCCAGAACGTCGGGTCCTTGACCAGGAACGCGAAGTTGCCGAGGCCGGTGAACTTGCGGGCGCTCATCCCGTCCCAGCGCTGGAACGCGAGCACGATCGTGGACAGCACGGGGTACAGCCCGAACACCGCGAACAGCACGTAGAACGGCGACAGCGCCAGGTAGAACCGCCAGTACGACCAGATCCGCTTGCGCGGAGCCGCGGCCGCCACGGCGGGGCGGGACACCGTCGCCGTGGCGGTCACTGCACCCCCTGCCGTTTGGCGATCGCCTTGGCCTTCGACACCGCCGAGGACCAGGCCGCGTCCGACGTCTTCGACCCGGTCTGCACGGTCTTCAGTTCGTCGTGGAACGGCGCCGCGACCGAGTCGTCGAACGGGCTCTGGTACGCGACCGGGATGCCCTTGGCCGCCGGGCCGAAGACGTCGATCGGCACCTGCCCGCCGAAGAACGCGTCCTTGGCCTTCAGTTCGGGCTTGTCGTACGCCGCCGGCGTGGACGGGAAGATCTGCGCGTCGGTGAACGCCTTCGCCTCGTTGTCGGGGCTGAGCATGTACTTGATCACGTCGAACGCCTTCTGCGGATCGGCCGCGTTCTTGGTGATCGCGAGGAACGAGCCGCCGAAGTTCGCCGGGCCGCCCGGGGTCGGCGCCAGCCGCCACTTGCCGACCGACTTCTTCACCGCGGACTTGATGTCCAGCGCCACCCAGGCGGCGCCGATGTGCGCAGGGATCGTGCCCTGGTCGAGGCCGGCGTTCCAGTCCGGCCCGCCGCTCGGCGTCCGGCCGTCGATCTTCAGCGTCATCGCCTTCACCGAGGTGTCCCACGCCTTGCGGATGTGGTCCTGGTCGCCGATGAACTTGTTGTCCTTGGAGATGTACCGCTCGGTGCCCTGGCCGACGACCATGTCGTACAGGTCGGTGGCGTCCCAGACCAGCGGCGCCTTCGGGTTCTTCGCCTTCAGCTGGACGCCGGCGTTGAAGAAGTCGTCCCAGGTCTTCAGCTGCTCCGCGACCTGGGCCGGGTCGCTCGGCAGCCCGGCGGCGGCGAAGATGTCCTCGCGGTAGAACAGCGCGGTCGGGCCGACGTCGATCGGCAGCCCGATCACCTTGCCGTCCAGCGTGGTGGCCTGCTTGACCTTCCAGTCCAGGTAGTCGCCGAGCACCGAGTCCGCGCCGACGGTCTTCAGGTCCACGAACCGCTCCGCCTGCGGGAGCAGCGACGCGATGTCCTCACCCTTCAGCCCGGTGATGTCCGGGATCGACGTACCGCCGTTGAACGTGGTGATCAGCTTCTGCTTGAAGTCGCCGCCGATCTCGGAGTACTTGATCTTCGGGTCCGGGAAGTGTGCGATCGCGCCGTCCAGGACGGACTTGCCGAGGCCGCCGGGCCAGCACCAGAAGGACAGTTCGGTGGCGGCGTTCTTCTTGGCCGGGGCGCCGGCGTTGTTCATCCCGGACGAGCAGCCGACGAGCGCGCCGCCTGCAACGGCAGCGAAGCCCCCGAGCAGCATCCGACGTGAGAGCTCCATGGTTCTACCTTCCATAGTGGGCGCCGATCAGCGCTTCCAGTTGGTGGTCATCGGGGTTCGCGTCCTGCCAGGCCGCGAGGTCGCTCCAGCGCGGCGCGGCGTCCGCGCCGCCGAGCCGGGTCACCGAGATCGCGGCGGTGAGCGCGGCGAACCGCAGCCGTTGTTCGAGCGGGAGGCCCCAGAGCGTCCCCGCGATGAAGCCGGCGGCGAACACGTCACCCGCCCCGGTGGTGTCCGCCGCCGGGACCGGATACGCCGGTACGTCGACGTACCGGCCGGTGCCTGCGTCGAGCGCGATCGCACCGGCGGCGCCGTTCGACACGACGACGAGCGGCACCTGTTCGGCCAGCCGGCGGATCGCCTGCTCCGGGGAGTCCGTGCGCGTGTAGTGCATGGCCTCGTCGGCGTTCGGCAAGAACACGTCACAGTGCTCGAGCTGCTCGAGTACGGCGGGATCCCACTGCTCGCTCGGGTCCCAGCCGACATCCGCGAACACCGTGCTGCCGGCCGCCTTCGCCTTGGCCAGCCACTCGTTCGGCCAGGGGCCGATGTGGGCGGCGACCGCGCGGGCGGACGGTGCGGTGGCGATCAGGTCGTCGGCCGAGAGCGGGGGAGTGGTGCCGCGGGTGACCAGCGCCCGATCGTTGTCGTAGGCAAGGGCCACGGTGAGCGGGGTCGGCCAGCCGGACAGCTTGCGGGACAGGCTCAGGTCGATGCCCTCGGCGCTGAGACCCGCCCAGACCCGGTCGCCGAGGTCGTCGGCGCCGAACACCGCGGCCATCCCGGTCCGCAGTCCGAGCCGGGCGAGCGCGACCGCGAAGTTCGCGATCCCGCCGGGGCTCTCGTGCGACTCGGTGGCCCAGACCTCGGTGCCGGGCCGCGGCGCGGTGGGCAGCCCGAGCACCAGGTCCTGGAAGACCAGGCCTGACAGGACGACGTCCAGCTCCTGCATCCGCAGCCACACTCCTGCATGGTCGATCAAAGTCGTGCATGAATCTTGAAACTTGTGCTCATGATCCGCAATACCTGATCACGACTTTGACTGAAAATGACGGAGTTTGCGTGATACGGTCAGGGTGTGTTGCCGAAGCAGCGACAGGACCAGATCGTCCGCGCCCTCCGCGCCGAC
This sequence comes from Kribbella sp. WER1, assembly GCF_054189145.1. Lineage (NCBI taxonomy): Bacteria > Bacillati > Actinomycetota > Actinomycetes > Propionibacteriales > Kribbellaceae > Kribbella > Kribbella sp. WER1. The sequence continues at coordinate 7,461,914 of NZ_CM135186.1, forward strand.
GGCGCCGGCGGCGTGAAGGTGCTCGCCGAGAAGCTCGGGGTCAGTGAGGCGACGATCCGCCGCGACCTCGAGCAGTTGCATGCCGAGGGCCGGCTGACCCGGGTGTACGGCGGGGCGCTCGCGGTCGACGGCGGCGACGAGCCGTTCGCGGAAGTGAACGCCGTACACGCCGAGGAGAAGGACCGGATCGCCCGCCGCGCCGCCGAACTGGTGGCCGACGGGGAGTCCGTGCTGCTCGACATCGGTACGACGGCACTCCGGGTCGCGCAGCACCTGCACGGACGTTCGCTGACGGTCGTCACCAGCAACCTCGCCGTACTGGACGAACTGGAGAACGACGAGCAGATCGAGCTGATCGTGCTGGGCGGGTTCGTACGGCGGAGCTACCGGTCGCTGGTCGGGTACCTGACCGAGGAGAGCCTGCGGCAGATCCACGTCGACTGGCTGTTCCTCGGGACCAGCGGGGTCCGGCCCGACGGCCGGGTGATGGACAGCACGATGATCGAGGTACCCGTGAAGCGGGCGATGATCAACGCCGCGGACCGGGTCGTGCTGCTCGCGGACCGGACCAAGTTCCCGGGCCACGGCGTCGCCCGGGTGTGCGAACCGGGTGAACTGAGCATGGTGGTGACCGAGTCCGGCGCCGACGAGGCGACCCGGGCCCAACTGGCGGAGGCGGGAGTACAGGTGGTGCTGGCGTGAGCAGGCGGATCCAGGGGGTGTTGCTGTGCGACTGACGATTCTCGGCGGGGGCGGTTTCCGGGTCCCGCTCGTGTACCACGCACTACTCGGCGACCAGGGCCCCGGCCGGGTCACCGACGTGATGCTCTACGACACCGACCGGACTCGCCTCGCGGCGATCGGGGCAGTGCTCCGCCAGCAGGCGGCCGCCGCCACCTCGCTGCTCCCACCGCCGGTGGTGACGGAGACGACGGACCTCGACGAGGCCCTCCGCGGCGCCGACTTCGTCTTCTCGGCGATCCGGGTCGGCGGCCTCGACGGCCGGACCGTCGACGAACGGGTCGCCCTCGACCTCGGCGTCCTCGGCCAGGAAACGGTCGGCGCGGGCGGCATCGCGTACGGCCTGCGCACCATCCCGGTCGCCCGGAAGATCGCCGAGCGCATCGCGGCCGTCGCCCCGGACGCCTGGACGATCAACTTCACCAACCCGGCCGGCATGGTGACCGAGGCGATGATCCCGTTCCTCGGCGACCGGGTGATCGGCATCTGCGACTCCCCGTCCGGCCTCGGCCGGCGCGCGGCGCTGGCGCTCGGCGTGGACCCGTCCACGGCCTTCTACGACTACGCCGGCCTCAACCACCTCGGCTGGCTCCGCGGTCTTCGCTCGGGCGGGGTCGACCGGCTGCCCGAGTTGCTGCAGTCGGCGGACGCGCTGTCTTCATTCGAGGAAGGCCGGCTGTTCAGCGCGGACTGGCTGCGCTCGATCGGCTCGATCCCGAACGAGTACTTGCACTATTACTACTTCGCGCGCGAGACCCTGGCCGCGGTTCAGGCCGTCCGGCAGACCCGCGGCGCGTTCCTGCTCGACCAGCAGTCCGCCTTCTACGCCCAGACCGGGCAGCACCCGGACCAGGCGCTCGACCTGTGGCAGAAGACCCGCGCCGAGCGTGAGTCGACGTACATGGTGGAGAGTCGTGAGGTCGCGGACGCGGGGGAGCGGGACGAACGCGACATGGCCGCGGGCGGCTACGAGCAGGTGGCGCTGTCGCTGATGCGGGCGATCGGGCACAACGAGCGCGCGTCGCTGATCCTCAATGTCCGCAACCGCGGCGTACTGCGGCACCTGGACGACGACGCCGTCGTGGAGATCCCGTGCACGGTCGACGCCAACGGCGCGCTGCCCGTGACGGTCTCGCAGCTCACCGACCACCAGGCGGGCCTCGTCTGCTCGGTGAAGGCGGTCGAACGCTCGACGATCGAGGCCGCCGCCTCAGGCTCACGCGACGCCGCCGTCCGGGCGTTCGCCTGGCACCCGCTGGTCGACTCGGTGACGGTCGCCCGCGAACTGCTGGACGGGTACGTCGACCGGCTGCCGGACCTGGGATACCTGCGCGGCTGAGGCCGATTGGTGTCCACTGTCCGGGATCTGGCACAATGTCAGGCTGAGTCCGTCCAGGTTTCGTGCAGCCCTCTAACTCCACGTTCCCGGTGCGGCCCGTTCGAGTTGTCAGGCGTTGTCCCCACGACGCGTTGCGCTGCTCACCCAGTCTGTAATTTCCAAGGGAGACCACCCAAAAGTGGCAGTCAAGATCCGTTTGAAGCGCATCGGCAAGAAGCGCACCCCGCACTACCGCATCGTCGTCATGGACGCCCGCACCAAGCGGGACGGCCGGGCGATCGAGGAGATCGGGATCTACAACCCGAAGACCGAGCCGTCGTTCATCCGCGTCGAGTCGGACCGGGCGCAGTACTGGCTGGGCGTCGGCGCGCAGCCGAGCGAGGCCGTCGAGGCGATCTTCAAGGCCTCCGGCGACTGGCAGAAGTTCAAGGGCCTGGAGGCCCCGGCGCCGCTGCGGGTCGCCGAGCCGAAGCGGGACAAGCAGGAAGTCTTCAACGAGGCGCTGGCCGAGGCCCACGGCTCGCTGAAGACCGAGGCCGTGACGGCGAAGAAGACCGCCAAGAAGGCCGAGAAGAAGGACGACGCCGCCGAGGCCCCCAAGGCCGACGAGGCGCCGAAGGCTGACGAGGCCAAGGCCGAGGAGCCGAAGGCCGACGAGGCTGCGGCCGAGACCACCGAGGCCTGACGATGATGGAGACCGAGGCGCTGGAGCACCTGGTCCGAGGCATCGTCGACAACCCCGACGACGTCAGCGTCCGGGCCCGGAACCTGCGGCGGGGCCGCACCCTCGAGGTGCACGTCCACCCCGACGACATCGGCAAGGTGATCGGCCGCAACGGCCGGACCGCCACCGCGATCCGGACCGTCGTCGGCGCCCTCAGCTCCGAGTCCTCGCTGCGCATCGACTTCGTCGACGAGTTCAACCGGCGCCCGCGCCGCTGAGCTCAGCAGTCCTCCACGAAGGGCCGCCCCCGGTCTCGGGTGCGGCCCTTCGTCTCGTACAAAGGAGTTATGCAGGTGCTGGTGACAGTCGGGCGGATCGGCCGGGCGCACGGGATCCGCGGTGAGGTCGGGATCGACGTACGGACCGACGAGCCGGATCGCCGGTTCGCGGACGGTGCGGTCGTGGTGACCGACGCCAAGGTGTCCCGGACCCTGACCGTGGCCGCGAGCCGCTGGCACAGCGGGCGGCTGCTGGTGAAGTTCGCCGAGGTGCCGGACCGGACCGCCGCCGAGCAGCTGCGGAACCTGTTCGTCCAGTCCGAGGTCGACGACGACGAGCGCCCGGAGGACCCGGAGGAGTACTACGACCGCGACCTGGTCGGCCTCGCGGTGCGGACCACCGACGGCGCCGACGTCGGCAAGGTGATCGACGTCGTCCACCTGCCGGCGCAGGACCTGCTCGAGATCCGGCGTACCGCCGGGAACGTGGTGCTGGTGCCGATGGTCGAGGAGCTGGTCCCGGAGATCAACGTCGACAAGCAGTACGTCGTGGTGGCCGACCGGCCCGGCCTGCTGGACCCGGACGGCGCCGAGGTGGTCCCGACCGATGAGGCTTGACGTCGTCACGATCTTCCCGGAGTACCTGGCGGCGCTGGACGTCTCGCTGGTCGGCAAGGCGGCGAAGAGCGGGCTGCTCGACGTACACCTGCACGATCTGCGCGACTGGACCCACGACCGGCACCGGACCGTCGACGACACCCCGTACGGCGGGGGAGCCGGCATGGTGATGAAGCCGGAGCCGTGGGGGCAGGCCCTGGACACCATTGCCCCTCCGGACGGTCCTGCCCAGCCTCGGCTGATCGTTCCGACGCCGGCCGGGCGCCCGTTCACGCAGGAGCTCGCATATGAGCTCGCCGCGGAGCCCTGGCTCGCGTTTGCGTGCGGCCGGTACGAGGGCATCGACGCCCGGGTGGCGTCGTACGCGGCCGAGCGGATGCGCGTCGACGAGGTGTCGATCGGCGACTACGTGCTGAACGGCGGCGAGGTCGCCGTACTTGTGGTGGTCGAGGCCGTCGCCCGGCTCCTGCCCGGCGTGATCGGCAACCCGGAGTCCCTGGCGGAGGAGTCGCATTCCGGCGACGGCCTGCTCGAGTACCCGGTCTACACGAAGCCCCCGGCGTGGCGCGGGCACGACGTACCCGAGGTCCTGCTGTCCGGGAACCACGGCCTGATCGCGGACTGGCGCCATGACGAGTCGGTACGCCGTACCGCGGAGCGCCGGCCGGATCTCCTGGCGGCGTGGGGCGACGTACTGTCCGGCCAGGACGGCTTGGACGGTGTGCGCGTACTGCCCGCGACGGCGGACGATGCCGGCGAGATCCACGTGCTGCAGCTGGCCGCGTTCCTGTCCGAGGCGCGCCTGTACGACGACTACTCGATCCCGCCGCTGACGGACGACCCAGCCGCGACCGCCGCCCGTCTGGAGCGCGGCGGCGTACTGAAGGCCGTAGCAGGCACCCGGATCGTCGGATCCGTCCAGCTGGTCGTGGACGGCACCGTCGGGCAGGTCGAGCGGCTGATCGTCGCCCCGGACTGGCAGGGCCGCGGTCTCGGCGCCCGGCTGCTGCGTGCCGCCGAGCAGCTCGCGCCGGCCGAGGTCACGTCGTACGCGCTGGACACCGGTGCGCTCAGTGACCGGAACCTCGCCCTGTACCGGAAAGCGGGGTACCGGGAGACCGGTCGCGAGGCACAGACGCCGAAGGTCGACCTGGTCCACCTCGCGAAGCGTCGTCGCCGTAAGTAGGACTCCCGGACGGATTTCGTCACGGTGTGGGGCGTGTGGCAAGATTGCCTGTTGCTGCCCTTCGGTGCTCCTGCCACAGGGGGTGACCACCGACCGGCAGCCTTCTGATGACTTCATCACCATCGAGATTCGTGGGTGACCTGTGGCACGCGCGAGGAAGAGACACCTGAAGATGAGCAACATCCTGAACGAGCTCGACAACGCGAGCAAGCGCGACGACCTCCCGGCCTTCCGCGCCGGTGACACCGTGAACGTGCACGTGAAGGTCGTCGAAGGCAACCGGTCCCGCGTCCAGGTGTTCAAGGGTGTCGTGATCCGGCGCCAGGGTGGCGGCCTGCAGGAGACCTTCACGGTCCGCAAGGTCAGCTTCGGCGTCGGCGTCGAGCGGACCTTCCCGCTGCACACCCCGATCGTCGAGAAGATCGAGGTCGTCACCCGCGGCGACGTCCGCCGCGCCAAGCTGTACTACCTGCGCGAGCTGCGCGGTAAGGCGGCGAAGATCAAGGAGAAGCGCGAAGTACCGGCCTCCTGACGCCGCGCAACGACGACGGTCACCGATGGCGCCGAGCACTGCGACTCGCGCTCGCCCTCGCCCGGTATCCAAGAGGGCACGTCGCAGCAAAGGACGGCATCGCAGGCTGAAGCAGCGGAATCCGCTGCTCAGCCTGCTCGTCGAGATGAGCACCGTCACGGTGCTCGCGCTCGTCATCACGGTGGTCCTCCGGCTGTTCGTCGCCGAGGCGTTCTACGTCCCGTCCGAGTCGATGTACGACACGTTGACCAAGGACGACCGGATCCTCGCCGAGAAGATCAGCTACATGCACCGCGACGTCCAGCGCGGTGACATCGTCGTCTTCAAGGACCCGGCCAACTGGCTGAACGAGGCGCCGACCGAGCCGGGCACGCTGCGCCGGATCGGCGAATTCGTCGGCATCCTGCCGCGGAGTGGCGAAGGTCACTTGGTGAAGCGGGTCATCGGCATCGGCGGCGACCGGGTGGTCTGCTGCAACAAGCAGGGGCAGATCACCGTCAACGGCATCGCGCTCGACGAGCGGGAGTACCTGCTGAAGGACGCGAAGCCGTCGGAGATCCCGTTCAGCGTCCTGGTTCCGGCCGGGCACCTGTGGGTGATGGGCGACAACCGGGCCGAGTCGGCCGACTCCCGGGCCCATATGGGCGGCCCTGGCGGCGGGTTCGTACCGGTCGAGAACGTGGTTGGCCGGGCTTGTTGCGTAATCTGGCCGTCTGACCGGATGACGATGCTGCGTCCTCCGGATACCTTCAAGAAGCCGGGGCTGAAGAAGTGACCGATACACCGACCAAGACGGACGCCAAGGACAGCAAACCCGCCCACCGCTCGGGTTTCGGGGCGGCCGCTCGCGAGTTCGTGCTGATCGTGGTCGGCGCGCTGATCGTCTCGTCGATCCTGCGGGCGTTCGTCGGGCAGATGTTCATCATCCCGAGCGAGTCGATGGAGAACACCCTGCTGGTCGGTGACCGGGTCGTGGTGGAGAAGCTCACCGACGTGAAGCGCGGCGACGTGATCGTGTTCGAGGATCCGGGCGGCTGGCTGGGCCAGGAGGAGAGCGGCCAGAAGCGCGGCTCGATCGGCCGGTTCTTCGAGATCGTCGGCCTGCTGCCGGACTCCAGCCACGGTCACCTGATCAAGCGCCTGATCGGCATGCCGGGCGACAAGGTCGCCTGCTGCGACGCCAAGGGTCGGGTGCTGGTGAACGGCCAGCCACTGGACGAGACCAGTTACCTGTATCCCGGGGACGCCCCGTCCCAGATGGACTTCCAGGTCACGGTCCCGGCCGGCCGGGTCTTCGTGATGGGCGACCACCGGTCCGCCTCCGGCGACTCCCGCGTGCACCTGCAGGATCTGGACGCGAACGGCGGCAACCAGGGAGATGCGGCGTTCGTGCCGCTCGACAAGGTCACCGGGCGGGCGATCGCGATCGTCTGGCCGGCGAACAGATGGACAAAACTCGGCGTTCCGGACACGTTCAAATCGGTTCCGGCTCCCGGTCCTGCGCCGGACAAACCCTCGATCTCCCTGACGCCACCGCCCAAGTGACGTTCTGTCCCCCTTGGCGCCTAGGGTGAGTTGTGTGATGCGGAGGGTTGGATGAGCGCGCTGCCGCGCGGGAGCACGGTCCGGCGGGACGCCGGGCTGTACGGGTACGAGCGGGCGCTGCGACGCGTCGGCCTCGATCCGATCGCCGGCGTCGACGAGGCCGGTCGTGGGCCCTGTGCGGGACCGCTGGTGGCGGCCGCCGTGATCCTTCCGGACGGCAAGCGCGGCCAGGTCCCGGGCCTGGCGGACTCCAAGCTGCTCACCGCGAAGGCGCGCGAGCGCTGCTACGAGGAGGTCCGCAAGCGCGCGCTGGCGTGGTCCGTGGTGGCCATCGAGGCGCCCGAGTGCGACCGCCTCGGCATGCACGTCGCGAACGTCGAGGCGCTCCGCCGGGCGCTCTTCCGGCTGGACGTGCGCCCGTCGTACGTCCTCACCGACGGCTTCGGCGTCGACGGCCTCGGCGTACCGGGCCTGGCGATCTGGAAGGGTGACCGCGTGGCCGCTTGCATCGCGGCCGCGTCCGTGATTGCCAAGGTGACCCGGGACCGGGTGATGGAGCACTGGGACAAGGAGTACCCGCAGTACGGGTTCGGGATCCACAAGGGTTACTGCACCCCGGAACACCAGGCGGCACTGGACGAATACGGCCCGTGCCCACAACATCGACGGCGGTTCGAGAATGTCCGCCGCAGTCTGCGGCCCGATATGGGACAGAATGTGACCAGTCCCACCGGAGTGGAGAGCCTGCCTGTGAGCGAGCGTAGCGAGCGAACCAACAACACTGCTGCCCCCAGCGCTCATGCCGGAGCCGAGCGCAGCGAGGTGCAGGCATGAGTGCTGACGACCTTGAGAAATATGAAACCGATATGGAGCTTCAGCTCTATCGGGAGTACAAGGACGTCGTCGGGATCTTCAAGTACGTCGTCGAGACCGAGCGGCGCTTCTACCTGTGCAACGCGGTCGACCTGAAGGTCCGCACCGAGGGCGGCGACGTGTACTTCGAGGTCACGATGGCCGACGCGTGGGTCTGGGACGTCTACCGTTCCGCCCGCTTCGTGAAGAACGCGAAGGTGGTCACCTTCCGCGACGTCAACATCGAAGAGCTCGCCAAGTCCGACCTCGAGGTCCCCAAGGACTCCGACTTCGGCCGCTGAGTTTGTCCACAGGCGGAAAGTGAGGTCCGTTTCCCTGACCTGATCCCGGCATCTTCTCTGCCGGAGGTGGTCATCGATGCGGACCAAGAACACCGTCGGACGGTACGGCGAGGATCTCGCCGCGAGGTATCTGAGCGACGCCGGCTTCGCCGTGCTCGAGCGCAACTGGCGCTGCGCGCTCGGCGAGATCGACATCGTGGCGCGCGAGGGGGACACCCTCGTCGTCTGCGAGGTGAAGACCCGACGCGGGCTGAACTACGGAAGCCCCGCGGAGTCGATCACGTACCGGAAGCTCGCGACCCTGCGCAGGCTCGCCGGGCGCTGGTTGCAGACCCATGAGCTCAGACCGGCGGAGATCCGGATCGACGTCATTTCGATCCTGTTCGACCACAACACGCCGCCGCGGGTCGATCACGTGCGGGGTGCGATCTGATGGCGCTCGCACAGACCTGGTCGGTGGCGCTGGTCGGGCTGGAAGGGCACCTGGTCGAGGTCGAGACCGACATCGCCCAGGGCCTGCCGAAGACGACGCTCATCGGCCTCCCGGACGCGTCCCTGTCCGAGGCTCGCGACCGCGTCCGCGCTGCCGTGGTGAACAGCGGCGAGCGGTTCCCCGACCGGAAAGTCACCATCGGCCTCTCACCGGCCACCCTGCCCAAGACCGGCTCGCACTACGATGTCGCGATCGCGCTGTCACTGCTCACGGCCGCCGGTGCGGTCGACCCTGGCGCCCTCCGCCGTACCGCGATCATCGGCGAACTAGGCCTCGACGGCCGGATCCGTGAGGTCCGGGGCGCGCTGGCGATGACCCTCGCCGCGTCCCGCGCCGGCTTCGACCGCATCGTCGTCCCCGACCTGAATGTCGGCGAGGCCCGCCTCGTCCCCGGCATCCAGGTGTACGGCGCTCGCTCGCTCCGTCAGGTGCTGGCGCTGCTCCGCGGGGTCGAGGTGCCCGAGGAGGCCCCGCCGCGGGCCGAGCCGCGGCTGGTGTCGGAGTCCCTGATCCGGGTTCCGGCGGTCGACCTCGAGGACATCATCGGCCAGCACGAAGGCCGCCGGGCGATCGAGGCGGCGGCAGCCGGTGGTCATCACCTGTTCCTGCACGGCCCGCCGGGCTCGGGCAAGACCATGCTGGCCGAGCGACTGGCCGGCCTGATGCCCGAGCTCAGCACGGACGATTCGCTGGAAGTCTCGGCGGTCCATTCGCTCGCCGGCCTCCTGACCAACGACGCCGAGCTGGTCGTCCGGCCGCCGTTCATCGCGCCGCATCACACGGCCTCACTGGTCAGCCTGGTCGGCGGTGGCTCGGGCGTCCCGCGTCCGGGAGCGATCAGCTGCGCGCACCGTGGCATCCTGTTCATCGACGAGGCCCCGGAGATGCATCCGCTCACGCTGGACACGCTGCGCCAGCCACTCGAGTCCGGGTTCGTCGAGGTCCATCGGGCGGCGGCGGTCGCCAAGTTCCCGGCGCGTTTCATGCTGGTGCTGGCCGCCAACCCGTGTCCGTGCGGCCTGTCCGGCACCGAGCAGGGGATCTGCAACTGCACCCCGCAGATCCTGGCGAGGTACCGGCAGCGGATCAGCGGCCCGATCAAGGACCGCCTGGACATCCAGCGCCAGATCCTTCCCGCCGCCCGTGCTTCCGGCACCGGCGAGCAAGCCGAGTCGACGGCCGTCGTGGCGGCTCGCGTCCAGGCCGCCCGCGACCGCCAAGCACACCGCTACGGCGAGACGGCCTGGACCTTGAACAGCGAGATCCCCGGCCCGGTCCTCCGCCGCGAGTTTCCTCTCGACGACGACAGCCAGCGCCTCCTCGAATCGCACTACACCGCCGGCCGCCTGACCGCCCGCGGCTTCGACCGCGTGGTCCGCCTGGCCTGGACCCTCGCCGACCTGGCCGCCTGTGCCAGGCCGACGGTCGACCACACCCATGAAGCCTTCCAACTCCGCTCCGGCCACGCCCTGACGCCTCTCACCGACCTACGCCCCCTGAAAGGAGCGACCACATGACCCTCGCACCTCCAGAAGCAGGCGGGACCGGCGGCGGGGGACACGGCGCATCGGCGACCGTACTTGCCGACGGCAACGGTGACCGGGAACGACTGGCCCGCGTAGGTCTGTCGCGCGTCATCGAGCCCGGAGACCTCGCCGCGCTGAGGGCCTTCGACGGTCTCGCCGCCCAGGAGATCTGGGACCGCCTGCAGCACCGCAGCCCGGAGTACGAACGCTGGTCCACCCGTCTCGTCACCGCCGACCCACATCGCGACCTCGAACGCGCCACCGCCGCGGGCGCGCGCTTCGTGATCCCCGGCGACGACGAGTGGCCTGAGCAGGTCGACGTACTGTCCGAAGCAGGCCAGTTGTCCCGCCGCGCGGGCGTACCGTTCGGCCTCTGGGTCCGCGGCCGCGCGAACCTCCGCGCCGCGGTGTCCAGCGCCGTCGCAGTCGTCGGCTCCCGAGCCTGCTCGTCCTACGGCGAACACGTGGCCACCGATCTGTCCTCCGGCCTCGCGGACAACGGCGTCACGATCGTCTCCGGCGGGGCGTACGGCATCGATGCCGCCGCCCACCGCGGAGCCCTGGCCGCCGCGGGCCTCACGATCGCGGTCCTCGCCTGCGGAGTAGACGTCAGCTACCCGAAACGCAACGCCGCACTCCTCAGCCGCATCGCCGAGGACGGCCTCGTCGTCGCCGAACTCCCACCTGGATGCTCACCGACGAAACTCCGCTTCCTCGCCCGCAACCGCCTGATAGCAGCCGTTGCCCAAGGCACCGTAGTCATCGAGGCCGCCGTCCGCAGCGGCGCCCTCAACACCGCCGGCTGGGCCGAACAATGTGGCCGCGCAGTCCTGGCCGTCCCCGGCCCAGTCACCTCCCGGATGTCGGCGGGCAGCCACCTCCTGGTCCGCGAACGCAACGCAGTACTGGCCACCAACGTCTCCGACATCATCGAAGCAACCTCCCCCTTCGGCACCGGCCTGACCCAACCCCCACGAGCCCCCCGAACCCTCACCGACACCCTGACCCCAGACCTCCACCGAACCCTCGACGCCGTCCCAGTTCACAACCCAGCCCCAGCAACCCGAATAGCCACCACCGCCGGCCTGGACCTCCCCACCACCGAACACTCCCTCCAAACCCTCGCCACCCTGAACCTAGTAACCCAAACCCCCACCGGCTGGCACCTCCAATCCCCACCACCCACCCCCTAAACGCCCACACCGCCAACCCAGCAAGCCACCAAGAAACCACGAGCCCTGCACGCCTTGTCCGCCGTCCCGGCCTCCAGCCTCAGGTCGCCAGGTTCCGGCTTCTCGGGCCGACGCCCGCAAACGACAGGCACGTGCTGCACCGTCGAACCTCGAACAACACGGCGCCAACATCAGCACCTCCGCCCCGCCGCCGGCAGGCGCTTCCTACACCGTCGCTCCGGGCGGCCAAGCTGGGCCCGTCTGAAGTGGTTGCCGAACGCACCAGCCTCCGGCGTAACAGCAGCTGCACCGCCGGCTCGAGCCCGGCTCGAGCGCGGCGAGGCGCCCGCCGGTCGGGGGCAGGACCCGATCCACCCCAGCTACCTCCTGGGCAGCAACTGTCACCGGCCAGCTAGCGCGAGCGATGGTCGGCGGAGAACTGCCGCCGTGCGCTGCTACCGGGGAACTGCCGCGGTGAGCTGCTGCCGGGAACTGCCGCGGTGAGCTGCTGCCGGGAACTGTCGCGGTGAGCTGCTGCCGGGAACTGCCGCGGTGAGCTGCTGCCGGGAACTGCCGCGGTGAGCTGCTGCCGGGAACTGCCGCGGTGAGCTGCTGCCGGGGAGTTGCCGCGGTGAGCTGCTGCCGGGGAGTTGCCGCGGTGAGCTGCTGCCGGGAACTGCCGCGGTGAGCTGCTGCCGGGAACTGCCGCGGTGAGCTGCTCCCGGGGGAGTGCTGCCGGGGGACTGCTCTCGGGGACTGTGCCGGGCGGTGGGAGGTGATACCGAAGCTGCCACCGCGCGGCGGTCGGCTGGGAGTGCCGGCGGCGGACAGCCATCGGGCGAGGGGCGGCCGGTGAGTGCGGCTGGAAAGGCTCCTGCTGGCAGCGCCTGCCGCGCCTCGGGGGTCATCGACGAGCACCTCGCCCGGCTGCTGGTCGGTGTCGAGGTACGTCCGCACCTCGCGGATCCCGCTATTCGGTGACGGCGTGTATGGCGGCGGATGCTCGGCTCGGGTGGGGTGCTCGGCGATCCCCGGAGTTCTCGGACAGCTGGTTGGTGCTCTCGACGGTGCTCCTCGGCGGCTAGGGAGCTGCGCGCGGCCTGTCGGTTGAGGGTGAGCCGATGTGTTCTCGCGGAGGCTGAGCGCCTCGCGCCTTGTGCCTTGCGCCTTGCGCCCGGGCCGCGCCTCGCGCCTTGCCCCTGGGCCCCGGGCCTTGCGTCTTGCGCCTGGGCCGGGCCTTGCGTGGTGGCCAGGTGTATGCGGCTGATGGTGGTTGCGCGGTGGTGGCCAAATGCGTGTGGGCGCCTGGGTAGCGGGCGTCGGATCGGCGGGGTTGCGGAACGCGAGCTGTGGTCGGCATGGGCATCGACTAGCGCGGTGAGCGCGGCAGCTTGGTGAGCGCGGTGAGCGCGGCAGCTTGGTGAGCGCGGTGAGCGCGGCAGCTTGGTGAGCGCGGTCAGTGCGGTCAGCGTGGTCAGCGCGGCAGTTGGTGGGGGCGGCCTCGGCGGCTGTTTCTGGAAACTTGTTGGCTGTTCCTGGAAGTTGGACCGGGGTGGATCGGCGCGGGTCGGTGGGGGCGCAGGCAGTTGGGCTGCCTGGTTGGTGTTGGGTTCTGGCGAGCCGGGGGCCGGGGCTCGTGCAGGGCGGGGTGTGGTGCGGTTTGGCGGTGGGGGTGCGCGTTCGGGCGATCGCGGTCCAGGGGGACCGGGTGCACCGGGGTTGGCTTGCTCAGTTGCGCATGTGTTTGCCGCGGTTGGCTTTTTGGGGTTGTTGTTGGTCGGGTGGGGTGCGGATGGCGCGGAGTTCGGTGGAGTCGTCGTGGGCTGCTCGGATGGCTTGGAGGCCGCCGGTGCCGGGGTCGGTGTCGCCGAAGTCGAAGTCCCAGCTGTCTTCGTTGGCTAGGCGGCTGTGCCAGCGGCCGTAGAGGCCGTAAATCGCGATGCCGATGCCCATCCAGATCAGGAACTTGATCCAGGTGCCGGTCTTCATGTTCAGCATCAGCCACACGGTCGCGGCCAGCGAGAGCAGCGGGATGAGCGGGACCAGCGGGACCCGGAAGCCGCGCTCCAGGTTCGGCTCGGTGCGGCGCAGGCGGAGCACGCCGACCGCGCAGAACGCGAAGCAGAACAGGGCGCCGATCACCAGTAGCTCTTCGAGGTCGAGGACCTTCGGGTAGAGCGTGAGGAGCAGGGCGGCGACGCCGGCGGCGGCTGCGGCGCGGGCGGGGGAGGAGTACACCCGGCTGACCCGGCCGAGGCTCTTCGGCAGCAGGCCGTCGCGGCCCATGTTGAACAGCACGCGGCTCTGCGCGATCAGGACCACCATGATCACGGTCATCAGCGCGAGCAGTGCGCCGACGTTGACGACGTTCGCGGCCCAGCCGACGCCGACCGAGGCGAGGGCTTCGGAGACCGGGGCCTTGCCGCCGAGCTGACCGTACGGGCGCATGCCGACCAGGACGACTGCCATCGCGATGTACAGGATCGTCACTGCTCCGACGCCGAGCAGCATGCCCTGCGGAACGGTCTTGCGCGGGCTGCGCGCGTCCTCGGACGCGGTCGCGATCAGGTCGAAGCCGATGTATGCGAACACGATGGTGCTCGCCGCCGTGAAGATGCCCATCATCCCGAACGACCCGAACGAGGTGTCGAGGATCCAGCCCAGCACCGTCGGATCCGCCATCGCCGGCGCGGCCCGGGCCGGCGGGATGAACGGGTGGTAGTTCTCCATCTTGATGTGGGTGGCGCCGACGACCACGACCAGCAGGATCACCGCGACCTTCGCGATCACGACGATCGTCAGCACGCGGGACGACAGCTTGGTACCGGTCACGATCAGCGCGGTCAGGATCAGCAGCAGCAGCGGGGCGACCAGGTTGACCTTGGCCTCAGGCCCGAAGAACTGCGCGATGCCGCTCGGCAGCGTGACGCCGAACCCGTCGAGGGTGGCGAGGAAGTACGCGGACCAGACCCGGGCGACGATCGCCGCCGCGGTGACGAGCTCGAGGACGAGAGCCCAGCCGACCAGCCATGCCCACATCTCGCCGAACGTTACGTAGCTGAACGTGTACGCACTGCCGGAGACCGGGATCGTGGAGGACAGCTCGGCGTAGCAGGCCGCGGCCAGCAGGCAGACGATCGCGGCGATCACGAACGACAGGATCACTGCCGGTCCGGACACGTTCGCCGCTTGGACGCCGCTGATGCTGAAGATGCCGGAGCCGATCATCACGCCCAGGCCGAGTACAACCAGGTCGCGACGACCGAACAGCCGCGGCAGACGGTGCCGCGCGTCCTCGACTCGAGTGAACGCCGACTCGACCGGCAGGCGCCGGCCTACGGTCTGTCCGTTCGCTGAGGGGGCCATGGTCAGGGGTGCCTCCGTTGCTACTAGGGCAATCGGGCCGAACAGTAGTCGACCGTTGGGCTATCGACCAGACCTCCTCTTCTCGGCCCCCGCGCGGTGGCTTGCAGTGCCGGGGCGCCTCCCGCATCGTCGGGGGTATGACGCCGGACGAAGTCACTGGGAACCCTTCCATGCCGGAAGGTTTCGCTGTGTTACTTGCTGACTACGAAAGGCATCTGACGGCGGAAAGAGACCTCAGCACTCACTCGGTGAGAGCCTACATCGGAGATGTGGCCGATTTACTCGAACATTTGATTCGGCTTGGTCACGATGATCTCGAGGGTCTGGATATCAGGGGTCTGCGCTCCTGGCTCGCCAAGCAGCAAAGTCTGGGGAAATCCCGCAGCACGATGGCTCGCCGGGCGACCGCGGCAAGGGTGTTCACCGGCTGGGCGCAGCGGACCGGGCGGATCAGTACGGATCCCGGAGCGTTGCTCGCCAGCCCGAAGGCACACAAGACCCTGCCGGGGGTGCTCGGCCAGGCCGACACCCGTACGGTCCTCGACGCGGCCGCGGTCGCCGCGGACGACGGCAGCCCGGTCGGCCTCCGCGACCTCGCGATCATGGAAGTCCTGTACGCCACCGGGATCCGCGTCGGCGAGCTGTGTGCCCTCGACGTCGACGACATCGACCGGTCACGCCGGGTCGTCCGCGTCTTCGGCAAGGGGCGCAAGGAGCGGTCGGTGCCGTACGGCGTCCCGGCCGGGCAAGCGATCGAACGCTGGCTGGCCGAGGCGCGGCCCCAGCTGGTGCGCGAGGGGAGCGGGCCGGCGGCGTTCCTCGGGGCGCGCGGCGGCCGGATCGACCAGCGGACGGTACGCCGGATGGTGCACCAGCGGGTCGCCGTCGTCGACGCGGACCTGGCGCCGCACGGACTCCGGCATACGGCGGCCACACATCTGCTGGAAGGTGGCGCGGATCTGCGCAGTGTGCAGGAACTGCTCGGCCATGCGTCGCTGGCGACCACGCAGGTCTACACGCATGTTTCCACCGACCGGCTGCGGCAGGCCTATCAGCAGGCGCATCCCAGGGCGTGAATGCCGTGCCGGATGCGGCGGGTGGGCGCCGGAATACGGCAGACTGCGGGACATGCGGGTTTCGGCGAAGTCTGACTATGCGTTGCGAGCTCTGATCGAGATCACCCAGCGATGGGTGGCCAACGACCATTCGGTGGTATCGGCCGAGGAGTTGAGCCGCGCGCAGGGCATTCCGCACGGCTTCCTGCAGGGGATCCTCGCCGACCTGCGCCGGGCCGGGGTGCTGGCCAGCCAGCGCGGGCAGTCCGGCGGCTGGCGGCTGGCCGTCGACCCGAACGAGATCTCCGTGGCCGACGTGATGCGGGCCGTCGACGGACCGATCGTGAGCATCTCGGGTGTCCGGCCGGAGAGCGTCAGCTACAACGAGCACGCCGTCGTCCTGCAGCGCGTCTGGATCGCGGCCAGGGCGAGCCTGCGGGACGTGCTCGAGAACACCACGCTGACCGATCTGGCCAGGAACAAGCTCCCGGCCGGCGTCGAGCGCCGGTCGCGGGACGAGGACGCCTGGCAAGCCCGGGTCCCAGGGAGCTGAGCCGGTGCTACAGTCAGGACTTATATAAGCCACGACTGTAGGAGATGAGCGATGGCCGAGCAGCAGATCAAGACGTTCATGATGTTCGAGGGCGGCGCGGAGAAGGCGATGACCTTCTACCTGTCGCTGTTCGCGGACGCCGAGATCGTCTCGATGAACAAGTACGGCGCCGAGGGACCTGGCCCCGAGGGGTCGGTGATGGTTGCCGTGTTCCGCCTGGCCGGGCAGCAGTTCATGTGCAGTGACAGCTACCAGCATCATGGATTCACCTTCACGCCTTCGATGTCGTTGTTCGTGGACTGTGCGGACGAGGCCGAGCTCGAGCGGCTCTACAACGCGCTGGTCGAGGGTGGCGGCGCGTTGATGCCGCTGGGGGACTACGGGTTCAGCAAGAAGTTCGGCTGGGTGAACGACCGGTTCGGGGTGTCGTGGCAGCTGAACCTCCCGCACGCGTAGGGCTCACGGGCGTCTGATCAGCAGGCCGGCGGCCAGCGTGAGCGCGGCGGTCGCGGCGATGACGAGCTTCGCGGCGCGCCGATTCCGATAACCGGCGTCACCCACGGGGGTCACCGGTAGAGGCGCCACTGTGGGCGGTCCGGCTGCGAGTGGCAGTAGCCG
The DNA here is from genome assembly GCF_054189145.1 of Kribbella sp. WER1. Classification (NCBI taxonomy): domain Bacteria; kingdom Bacillati; phylum Actinomycetota; class Actinomycetes; order Propionibacteriales; family Kribbellaceae; genus Kribbella; species Kribbella sp. WER1. Next base: position 7,478,754 of record NZ_CM135186.1, read on the forward strand.
GACCGGGCGGTCGGCGAGCAGGCTCAGGGGATCGAGGTACTGCTTGGCCTGGAGCAGGCCCCAGTGCAGGCAGGCTCTCGGCAGGCAGTGCGAGCCGGCGGCGGACAGCCGGCCGATGACGGTGCCGGTGCGGACGGACGCCCCGACCGGTACGGCGGCGACGACAGGCTCGTACGTCGTCCGGCGGGCGCCGTACGTGATCGTGACGACGCCGCGGCCGGCGAGCGGACCGGCGTACGTGATCGTGCCCGGGGTGGCGGCGAGGACCTCTTGGCCGGGGCGGCCCGCGAGATCCACGCCGCGGTGGCCGGGGAGCCACGGCTTCGGGGGTGGCTCGAAGCCGTGGACGATCTCGGGGCGGGGATTCAGCGGCCAGTCCGCGGTGGGTGGGGTCGGGGCGGGGGAGATGATGGTCATGCCGGAGAAAGTGCCGGTTTCGGGGGTGGGATTCGCCGCCGATCGGCCGATTGTGGACAACCGGGCCCGGTTCGCGTTGCGGGTCCGGGGTCACGTACACTTCCGGTGGCGCCCCGTGTGAGCGGGGCGACTACGCATGCCTGCACAAGAGCGTCGATCCAACGGTCCCGGAGCAATCCGGGTGGATCCATGCGACGGGCATCAGGAGCTACGGATCAAACCCGGTCCGCAGCGTGACAACCGAGTAGACCCGGACGAACACCCGGGTCGCAATAAGGAGACCTCATGGCCGTCGTGACCATGAAGCAGCTGCTGGAAAGCGGCGTGCACTTCGGGCACCAGACCCGGCGCTGGAACCCGAAGATGAAGCGCTACATCCTGACCGAGCGCAACGGCATCTACATCATCGACCTGCAGCAGTCGCTGTCCTACATCGACCGCGCGTACGAGTTCGTCCGCAGCACGGTCGCGTCGGGCGGGGCGATCCTGTTCGTCGGTACCAAGAAGCAGGCCCAGGAAGCGATCGCCGAGCAGGCGACCCGGGTCGGGATGCCGTACGTGAACCAGCGCTGGCTGGGCGGCATGCTGACCAACTTCCAGACCGTGAACAAGCGGCTCCAGCGTCTGAAGGAGCTCGAGCTCATCGACTTCGACGACGTCGCCGCCTCCGGTGTCACCAAGAAGGAGCTGCTGCAGAAGCGTCGCGAGCACGACAAGCTGCTCAAGACCCTCGGCGGTATCCGCGACATGGCCCGGGTTCCGGCCGCCGTGTGGATCGTGGACACCAAGAAGGAGCACCTCGCGGTCGACGAGGCGCGCAAACTGAAGCTGCCGATCATCGGCATCCTCGACACCAACTGCGACCCGGACGAGGTCGACTACCCGATTCCGGGGAACGACGACGCGATCCGTTCGGTCGGCCTGCTGACCCGGGTCGTCGCCGACGCCGTCGCGGACGGTCTGATGGGCCGCTCCGGCCAGGGCTCTGCCGCCGCCGGCGAGGAGCTGGGTGCGGAAGAGCCGCTGGCCGCCTGGGAGCGCGAGCTGCTGGAGAGCCAGAACGGCAAGGCCGGCGAGGAGAAGGCGACCGAGGCCAAGGCCGACGAGGCCGCCCCGAAGGCCGACGAGGCCAAGGCAGAGGCTCCGGCCGAGACCGCCGCCGAGGCCCCGGCCGCGGCCGAGGCCCTGACCGAGCCGGTCGCCACCGACGCCGAGGTCACCGAGGCGAAGGACGACGCGCCGAAGGCCGACGAGGCCTGACAGCCACGGGTGCCGTCCGGTTCACCGCCGGACGGCACCACCGCCCGCTCATCCAGCCGCATCGAGAAAACGAGAGAACGAGGAATGGCGAACTACACCGCCGCTGACGTGAAGAAGCTCCGCGACACCACCGGCGCGGGCATGATGGACGCGAAGAAGGCCCTCGAGGCCACCGACGGCGACTTCGAGAAGGCTATCGAGGAGCTGCGCATCAAGGGCGCGGCCAAGGCCCAGAAGCGTGGCGCAGAGCGCTCCGCGACCAACGGCCTGGTGGCCGCGGCGGAGAACGCGCTGGTCCAGCTGAACTGCGAGACCGACTTCGTCGCCAAGAACGAGCAGTTCCAGCAGCTCGCCGCCGACATCGTCGCGCACGCCTCGGCGAGCAAGGTCGGCGACGTCGAGGGCCTGCTCAACGAGAAGCTCACCGACGGCAAGTCGGTCGCCGAGAACATCGAGGCGCTGGCCGCGGTCATCGGCGAGAAGCTGGAGCTCGGCAAGGTGGCCGTGTTCGACGGCCAGGTCACGGCGTACATGCACAAGCGTGCCGCGGACCTGCCGGCCCAGGTCGGCGTGCTGGTCGAGTTCGAGGGCGACAACGTCGAGGCCGCCCGCGGCGCCGCCATGCAGGCCGCCGCGATGCGCCCGCTGTACACCACCCGCGACGAGGTCCCGGCCGAGACGGTCGAGAACGAGAAGCGGATCGCCGAGGCGACCGCTCGCGAGGAGGGCAAGCCGGAAGGCGCCCTGCCGAAGATCGTCGAGGGCCGGGTGAACGGCTTCTTCAAGGAGGTCGTGCTGCTCGAGCAGCCGTCGGTCACGGAGAACAAGAAGACCGTGAAGGCTGTGCTCGACGGCGCCGGTGTGACCGTGAAGCGGTTCGCCCGCTTCGAGGTCGGCGCCTGATCCCTCGAAGGATCTGAGCGCACACAGGCAACGAGGCACAGGCAACGAGGAGGCCGGAATCGTGACGGAAACCCTGGGTACCGAGACGAGTCCGGCCTCTTCGCCGTTCTCGCCCGCCTATCACCGGGTGCTGCTGAAGCTGTCGGGTGAGGTGTTCGGCGGCGGCAAGCTCGGCGTCGATCCCGACGTGGTGAACTCGATCGCCAAGCAGATCGCCGACGTGGCGCGGGCGGGCGTCCAGGTCGCCGTGGTGGTCGGCGGCGGCAACTTCTTCCGTGGTGCCGAGCTCCAGCAGCGCGGTATGGAGCGGAACCGGGCCGACTACATGGGCATGCTCGGCACCGTGATGAACTGCCTGGCGCTGCAGGACTTCCTGGAGAAGCTCGGCATCGAGACCCGGGTGCAGACCGCGATCACGATGGGACAGGTCGCCGAGCCGTACATCCCGCGCAAGGCCGAGCGGCACCTGGAGAAGGGCCGTGTGGTGATCTTCGGCGCCGGTTCCGGGATGCCGTACTTCTCCACCGACACCGTCGCCGCCCAGCGGGCGCTCGAGGTGGGCGCCGAGGCGCTGCTGATGGGCAAGCAGGGCGTGGACGGCGTGTACGACTCCGACCCGAAGAAGAACCCGGACGCGGTCAAGTTCGACCAGCTGTCGTACGACGACTTCCTGGCCCGCGGCCTCCGGGTCGCGGACGCCACGGCGATCAGCCTGGCTCGCGACAACGCGCTGCCGATCGTGATCTTCGGCCTCGAAGAGGGCAACATCGAGCGGGTCATCCACGGCGAGAAGATCGGTACGGTCGTCTCGCGGGGTCAGTAACCGCTTGTAGGCACCGTACGACTAGGATCGAGACAGACGTGGCCGCGCCGAGGCGGCCCAGAGGAAGCGAGGAATGTCGTGATCGACGAAGCTCTCCGCGATGCCGACCAGAAGATGGCGAAGGCCGTTGAGGTCGCGAAGGACGACTTCGCCGCGATCCGCACCGGCCGCGCGCACCCGCAGATGTTCGCGGGCATCCTGGCCGACTACTACGGCAGCCCGACGCCGCTGCAGCAGCTGGCCGGTTTCCAGGTCCCGGAGCCCCGGACCGTGCTCATCTCGCCGTACGACAAGGGTGCGATGGCCGCGATCGAGAAGGCGATCCGGGACTCCGACCTTGGGGTGAACCCGGGCAACGACGGCGCGGTGATCCGGGTGGTGCTGCCCGCTCTGACCGAGGAGCGGCGCAAGGAGTACATCAAGGTCGCGAAGACCAAGGCCGAGGACGCGAAGGTCTCGGTCCGCAACATCCGCCGGCACGCCATGGACCAGGTCCACAAGACGGTCAAGGACGGCGACGCCGGCGAGGACGAGGGCAAGAGTGCTGAGAAGCGGCTCGACGGGTTGACGAAGAAGTACGTCGACGCCATCGACGACCTGCTCAAGCACAAGGAAGCCGAACTGCTCGAGGTGTGATGGGCGTCGAAAGCACGCCCGCGCCGAGTCCCAGCCCGAGCCGCGCCGGGCGGAATCTGCCCGCCGCGATCGCGGTGGGTGTCGGGCTCGGCGCGCTGATCCTCGGATCGCTGTACTGGCAGAAGGTCCTGTTCGTCGTCCTGGTGCTGGCGACGGTGCTGGTCGCGGTCGACGAGATGATCAAGGCGCTCCGCACCGGTGGTGCGGTGATCCCGAAGATCCCGCTGTTCGTCGGGACCGCGGCGATGCTGCTGGCGGCGTACTTCGGCGGCCCGATGGCGCTGCTGGTGGCGCTCGGGCTGACCGTGCTCGGGACGATCTTCTGGCGGATGCCGGACGGATCGGTCGGGTTCGTCCGGGACGTCAGCGCCGGGGTGTTCCTGATCGGGTACGTGCCGCTGCTGGCCGGGTTCGCGATCCTGCTGGCGCAGCCGGACGCGGACGGACCGGCCCGGGTGGTGACGTTCTTCGTGGTCACGGTCGCGAGCGACGTCGGCGGGTATGCGGCCGGTGTCCTGTTCGGCAAGCATCCGATGGCGCCGACGATCAGCCCGAAGAAGTCCTGGGAGGGCTTCAGCGGCTCGGCCCTCGCCTGCATCGGCGCGGGGATCGCCGCGGTCGTCTTTCTGCTGCACGGCGACTGGTGGGTCGGCGCGATCGTCGGCGCGGTCGCGGTCCTGACCGCGACGGTCGGTGACCTGGGCGAGTCGATGATCAAGCGCGACCTGGGCATCAAGGACATGTCGAACCTGCTCCCCGGCCACGGCGGTGTGATGGACCGGCTGGACTCGCTGCTCGCCACCGCCCCGATCGTCTGGCTCCTCCTGCATCTCCTGGTGAAAGCATGACAATCGCCCCTGACGGACGTCCGTTGATCGGTGACGTCGTCCGGCTCGATCGCCTGCAGGCGTCCGACATCGACGAGCTGTACGCCGCGATCGGCAACGAGCAGGTCTACGCCGGCGGGTTCGGCGGGGGGCCGGCCGCGGTGCCGGCGAGCGCCGAGGCGATGCGGGCGTCATGGATCCCGGCCGCGGACAAGCGGTTCGCGTACGTCGTCCGGCTGGTTGCCGACGGCACGGTCGTCGGTACGTCGAGCCTCGGCGACGTCGACGTACCGAACGAGAGCATCCACCTCGGTTGGACCGGCTACGCGCCGTCCGTCTGGGGTACGGCGGTGAACCCGGCGGCGAAGCTTCTCCTGCTGGAGCACGCGTTCGAGGTGTGCGGGTTCGGCCGGGTGAAGATCCAGACCGGGACGGGGAACACGCGTTCGCAGGCGGCGATCGCGAAGCTCGGCGCGACCCGCGAGGGCGTGCTGCGGCGGCACAAGGTGCTCGCGGACGGCTCGTTCCGGGACACGGTGGTGTTCTCGATCCTGGCCGACGAATGGCCGGACGTCCGGAAGCGGCTGGAGCACCGGATCAGCCGGTGAGCTTCGCCAGCGCGGCGTAGTTCGCGAGCAGGGCGGCCCGGTCGAAGGTGTTCGTCGTGATCAGCAGTTCGTCGGCGGCCGTACGGCGTACCAGGTCGCTGAGCATCTCGTCGACCTCCGCGGGCGTGCCGTAGAGCTGGCCGCGGAGCGCGTTGTCGAAGTACTCCTGCTCGCGCGCCGTCAGTTCTGCCGGTACGTCGGCCTGCAGCGGCGGGAACACGCCCCGCGTCCGCGAGTACGCGCTGGCCCAGGCCTCGGGGAGCAGCAACTGCCGCGCGGCCTCGGTGGAGTCGGCGACCGCCGCAGTCACGGCGAGGATGACCTGCGGCTCCGGAGCCCAGTCAGATGGCTGGAAGGTCGTCCGATACTGCTCGACGAGCTGATCGGAGTCAGCGCGAGCGGCCAGCACGACAGGCAGCCCCAGAGCAGCGGCGATCGCGGCGCCTTCGCCGACGGCGAGGACGTACGGCGGGATCCGCAGCCCTTCGCCGGGCCGAGCGTGGACGGCCGCCGTACCGTCCAGATAGCCGAGCAGCTCCCGTACCTGGGCGCTGAAGTCGTCGGCCGCGTCCTTCTCGACGCCGAGCGCCCGCCGGACGCCGTTCGTGAAGCCGACCGAGCGGCCGAGGCCCATGTCGATCCGGCCCGGATACAGCGACTCCAGTACGCCGAACTGCTCCGCGACGACGAGCGGCTGGTGGTTCGGCAGCATCACGCCGCCGGTGCCGACCCGGATCCGATCGGTGCGCGCGGCAACAGCCGCGGCCAGCACCGTAGGCGCAGAGCCGACCACGCCCGGCACGCTGTGGTGCTCCGAGACCCAGAACCGCTTGTATCCAAGCTCTTCCACCTGCTGGGCGAGCTCCACCGTCGCTCGCAGCGTCTCCGCCTCCGACTCGCCGACGTGCGTTCGAGAGCGGTCGAGGACTGACAGCGGGACGGAGACCATGCAGAGTCCAACCGGCCCGCCGGAGACCTCATTCCCCCAGCAGCAGCCGCAGGTCTTCGCGGAACCGCGCGGCATCGCCCAGCGGAGCCAGGAACTCCCGCTCGACGTCCACCCGGACCTGCTCGGCCGCAGCAAATGTGGACTCGCCACGATCCGTGAGTACGACGACGTTCCGCCGGCGGTCCTCGGCGCTTCGCCGGCGCTCGACGAAGCCGCGCTCCTCGAGCCCGTCCAGGAGATCGCCGATCGACGTCCGATCCACCCGTAGCCGCGCCGCGACCTTGAGCTGGGAGAGCGGTTCGCCGGACGCGACCGCGTTCAGCACCGCAAGGTCGCGCCCGTTCAGCCCGTGGGGGGCGAGCGCGGCCGTCTGAGCCTCGGTGAGTTGCGCGAGCACGTGTTTGAGCAGATACCCGAGCCGTTCCGACCCGCGGCTCCGCGATGCCTGGCTGTGGGACCACTTCCTCCCGCTCCGCGAACCCAAGGACGGCGACGTACTCGAAGGCTGGACGCTGCTGACGGCGCTCGCCGCGCAGACGAGCCGGCTACGGCTGGGCCTGCTCGTCACCAACAATCGCGCCCGCCATCCCGCGGTCCTCGGCAAGGTCGCCAGCACGCCCGACGTGATCTCCGGCGGCCGTCTCGTCATGGGGCCTCGGCGCCGGCGGCACGCGCCAGCCCGCCGGTGCCGGCGGCGTACCCGGGCCGAATCCGGCGATCGAGGAGTACGCCGCCTATGGGCTGACGCTCGTACCGCCGGGGGAGGGCCTCGCCCGGCTCCGCGAGACGATCGAGATCCTCCGCCGGATGTGGACCGAGGAGGAGTTCGACTTCCACGGCCGGTACTACACCCTCGAGCGCAACCGGAACTCGCCGAAGCCGATCCAGAAGGGCGGTCCGCCGCTCGCTGCAGCTGATTGTGGCGTACGACGACCCGGCCGGGACGCGTGCGATCGTCCGGGAGGCCGTCGGGCTGGGGTTCGATCACATCGTGCTGTCGCTGCGGAGCCCGTACCCGGACGGTGTCGTGGAGTGGCTGGTGCGGGAAATCATCGACCCTTTCGACTGAGATCGAAACGAGTGGTGATTTTTTCACCATGACGTAGCGGTGTGTGTCAGCATCAAACGCAGACGATCCGCCCCGGTCGTCCAGTGAGGAGCTGACATGATTCCCACGACGAAGTTCAAGGCCGCGCTCTGCGGTCTGGCCCTGATCGCGGCCGCCGCCCTCCCCCTCAACGCCACCGCCGCACCCGACAGCGTGTCGGTCGCGGTCAGCAAACCGGTCCCGAAGCTCGGCTACTCGACGCAGAGCGTCAAGACGCTGACCATCGACTTCCAGTACCAGCAGACCGGCTACTGGTGCGGTCCGGCCGCCACCCGGATCGCGCTCTCCGCCCGGATCTCACCGCCCAGCCAGCAGCAGCTCGCCAACGAACTGCCGACCACGACCAACGGCACCGACTGGATCGGTCAGGTCACGCGGGTGCTGAACAACCACGTCGGCACCGGCTGGTACGAGACCAAGGAGATGCCGAACGACCCGCCCACCCAGGCGCAGCGCGACCTGCTCTGGCGGGACATCGTGCTCGACATCGACAACAACTACCCGATCGTCGCCAACATCGTTGCCCCCGCCAACAACCACCCGCCGGGCTACCCGAACTACACGATCTACCACTACTTCACGGTGATCGGGTACGACTCCGGCGACCAGACCGTGCTGATCGCGGACCCGGCCGGCTTCGCGCCGACCGCGACGTACTGGCTCACCTTCAACCAACTCGCCACGCTGATCCCGCCGAAGGGCTACGCGGCCTGACCCGTGCGCCGGACGCCGCCCCGGGGGCGGCGTCCGGCGTGCGACAATGGGGCGGTTATGTCTACCTCCCTGCCTCTTGTTTTCGATGAGCCGCGCCGTGCGAAAAAGCCACCGCGGCACCTTGCCGATCTGTCCGGGGAGGAACGGCGGAGCGCGGTCGAGGCGCTGGGCGAGCCCGCGTTCCGGGCCAAGCAGCTGTCCAACCACTACTTCTCCCGGCTGGTGTCCGACCCGGCCGAGATGACCGACCTGCCGGCCGCGACCCGCGACAAGCTGGTCGCCGAGCTGATGCCGCCGCTGCTGACCAAGGTCCGCGACCTGGAGTGCGACAACGGCGAGACCCGGAAGACGCTGTGGAAGCTGCTCGACGGCTCGCTCGTCGAGTCGGTCCTGATGCGGTATCCGGGCCGCGTGACGATGTGCGTGTCGTCGCAGGCCGGCTGCGGGATGGCCTGCCCGTTCTGCGCCACCGGTCAGGGCGGCCTGACCCGGAACATGACGACCGCGGAGATCGTCGAGCAGGTCGTCGACGGTGCGCGGGCGCTGGCCCGCGGCGAGATCGCCGGCGGGCCGGGCCGGGTCTCGAACATCGTGTTCATGGGCATGGGCGAGCCGATGGCCAACTACAAGGCCGTGATCGGCGCGGTCCGGCGGTTCACCGACCCGTCGCCGGAGGGCCTCGGGATCTCGGCGCGTGGCGTGACCGTGTCGACGGTCGGCCTGGTGCCGCGGATCAACCAGCTCGCCACCGAGGGGATCCCGGTGACGCTGGCGCTGTCGCTGCACGCGCCGGACGACGAGCTGCGCGACGAGCTGGTGCCGATCAACAACCGCTGGAAGGTCGACGAGGTCCTGGATGCTGCCTGGGCGTACGCCGAGCAGACCAAGCGCCGCGTCTCGATCGAGTACGCGATGATCCGCGACATCAACGACCACGCCTGGCGCGCCGACCTGCTGGCCGAGAAGCTCCGTGCCCGCGGCGACTGGGGCTGGGTGCACGTCAACCTGATCCCGCTGAACCCGACGCCCGGCTCGAAGTGGACCGCGTCCGACCCGGCCGACGAGCGCGAGTTCGTCCGGCGGCTGGAGGCGGGCGGCGTACCGGTCACGGTCCGGGACACCCGCGGCCAGGAGATCGACGGCGCCTGCGGGCAGCTCGCCGCGGCGAGCAAGTCCTGATGCTGACACCGCGGTTCCAGGTCCGGCGGACCGGTCAGCGGTACGACTGTGCCCAGGTCGACGCGTTCGTCGAGCGGCTGGTCGCGACGGCCGAGCGGCGCGCGGCCGGGCCGGGGGTGACCGCCGACGAGATCCGCGGGGTCGCGTTCGGTACGCCGTTCCTCGGCCCTGGGTATGCGGTCGAGGAGGTCGACAACTTCCTGTCCGACGCCGAGCGCTGGCTCCCCGGCACTCCTGCCGCACCGGCTCCGCCGAGCGGCGCACGAGTGGCCCCGAAATTCCCGGTGGTCCGGTTCCGGATGGCCTACTCCGTGGAAGAGGTGGACGACTTCGTCGACCGGGTGATGGCGACCGCGAACGGCCTCCCGACGGCTCGTCCGGTGACCGCGCAGGAGATTCAGGCCGTGCAGTTCACCCCGGTCCGGCTGAGCGCGGGGTACGACGCCTCCGAGGTCGACGCCTTCCTGGACGAAGCCGCAACCTGGCTCAGTGGGATGATCGGCCGGTGAAGATCCTCTCGATTCAGTCAGCAGTGGCGTTTGGGCATGTGGGCAACTCGGCGGCGGTGTTCCCGTTGCAGCGGATCGGCGTCGAGGTGCTGCCGGTCTACACGGTGAACTTCTCGAACCACACCGGGTACGGCGCGTGGCGCGGGCCGATGATCAGCCCGGACGACGTGCGCGAGGTACTGCGGGGGATCGAGGACCGCGGCGTACTGCCGCAGATCGACGTGGTGCTGTCGGGATACCAGGGCGGCGAGGGGATCGCGGACGTGATCCTTGAGGCGGTCGAGCGGGTGAAGGCGGCCAACCCGGCGGCGGTGTACTCGTGCGACCCGGTGATGGGGAACGCGAAGTCCGGCTGCTTTGTCGCGCCGGCGATCCCGGTGCTGCTGCGCGACCGGGTGGTTCCGGCGGCCGACATCATCACGCCGAACCAGTTCGAGCTGGGCTTCCTGACCAACACCGAGCCGGACACGCTCGAGTCGACGCTGGCGTCGGTGGAGTTGGCGCGCGCGACCGGCCCGCGGACGGTGCTGGTCACCAGCGTCGAGCGTCCGGACCGCGAGGACGGCACGATCGAGATGCTGGCCGTCGACGACAGCGGTGCGTGGCTGATCGAGACGCCGTACATCCCGATGAAGGCGAACGGCTCCGGCGACGTGACGGCCGCGCTCTTCACCGCGCACTACCGCCGGACGGGCGATCTCGCGGACGCACTCGCGCGGACCACCTCGAGCGTCTTCGACCTGCTCACCCGTACCCATGAGTCGGGGGAGCGGGAGCTGCAGCTGGTCGAGTCGCAGGAGGCGTACGCGAACCCGCAGCTCCAGTTCAAGCCGCGCCAGGTCGCCTGACCAGTTTGGCTGCTTCGTCGATGGTGGGGACGAGGTGGATCGACATGGGGCGGTCTGTGGCGAGGGACTGGAGGAGGGGCCAGACGGGGAGTTTGGTGCTCCAGTGGGGGACGTCTACGAGGATCAGGGGGATCTGGGTGGCCGCGTCGCCGTAGTAGTTGGGGGTGGCGGCCTGGAAGACCTCCTGGACGGTGCCGGCGGCTCCGGGGAGGTAGATGATGCCGCCGTGGGCGCGGCTGAGGAGGACGTCCTCGCGTTGCGCGTTCGAGAAGTACTTCGCGATCGAGGACGCGAACACGTTCGGCGGCTCGTGGCCGTAGAACCAGGTCGGGATCGACACGCCGCCGTCGCCGGGGAACTCACGCCGGACGTCCATGCCGGACCCGGCCCACGCGGCGATCGACGGGCGGAACGACGGTACGGCGGCCAGCCGGGCCAGCACCTGCTCCACGACCGCGTCGTCGTACGTCGCCAGTGAGGCGCCGAGGTTCGCCGCCTCCATCGCGCCGGGGCCGCCGCCGGTGACGACCACGTGGCCGCGGCGGGCCAGGGTACGCCCGAGCAGGACGGCGGACCGGTAGTCGGCGGAGTCGCGCAGTACGCCGTGGCCGCCCATGACGCCGACCCAGGGCCCGGACGAGGGCAGTTCGGCCAGTGCGTCGGCGATGGCGTGGTCGTGGAGCGCCGCCGCGAGCGTACGGCTGGTGTCGCCCTTCTCGTCGTGCTGCCGGGACCACGCGTAGATCTGGGCGTCCGGCGTGGCGTCGTACCCGTGGTCGAGGCCCGCGTACAGCTCGTCGGCGTCGTACAGCCGCCCGCGGTACGCGTCGAACGGGAGCTCCGGGATCGCCGGGAACACCAGCCCGCCGCCGTCCCGTACCCACTCGTCGGCCGGGTCCTCCAGCGCGCAGCCGAGGAACACCGACCCGCTCGGCTTCAGCCCGAGCAACTCCGCCGTACGGCCGGTCAGGTCGACCGACTGCACCCGCCAGCCGGCCATGGCCGCGGCTCCCGCCGCCAGCAGCCGGTCGAAGTGCTCCAGGGATTCGATGTCCACATGCGGGATGCTCGGCAACGTCACCCGGAGAACGGTAATAGACGTGCACTATGACATGAGGTAATGGTTGGACATGACACATGCGGAGCTCTGGGAGCGTCACAAGGCCGTCATGCCGGCTTGGCTCGCGTTGTACTACGAGGAGCCGATCGAGATCGTGCAGGGTGCCGGCCGCCGGGTCACCGACGGCGAGGGCAACACATACCTCGACTTCTTCGCCGGCATCCTGACCAACGCGATCGGGTACGACATCGCGGAGATCTCCGAGGCGGTCCGCGAGCAGCTCGGCACCGGGATCGCGCACACCTCGACGGTGTACCTGATCCGCAAGCAGATCGAGCTGGCCGAGCAGATCGCCGAGCTGTCCGGGATCCCGGACGCCAAGGTCTTCTTCGCGAACTCCGGTACCGAGGCGAACGAGACCGCGCTGCTGCTGGCCACCCAGGCGCGGCGCTCGAACCAGGTGCTCGCGATGCGGAACTCCTACCACGGCCGCGCGTTCGGCACCGTCGCGATCACTGGCAACCGCGGCTGGTCCGCCAGCAGCCTGTCGCCGGTGAACGTGCAGTACGTGCAGGGCGCGTACCGGTACCGCAGCCCGTTCCGGGAGCTGCCGGACGCGGACTACATCAAGGTCTGCGTCGAGGACCTGCGCAACGTCATCGAGACCACGACCGCGGGTGATGTCGCGTGCCTGATCGCGGAGCCGATCCAGGGCGTCGGCGGGTTCTCCTCGCCCCCGGACGGGCTGTACGCCGCGTTCAAGGAGGTGCTGGACGAGTACGGGATCCTGTTCATCTCCGACGAGGTACAGACCGGGTGGGGCCGCACCGGCGAGCACTTCTGGGGGATCCAGGCGCACAACGTGGTCCCGGACGCGATGACGTTCGCGAAGGGGCTCGGGAACGGGTTCGCGATCGGCGGCGTGGTCGCGAAGGGCGAGCTGATGGACAGCATCAAGGCGAACTCGCTGTCCACGTTCGGCGGCAACCCGATCTCGACGACCGCGGCGAAGGCGACCATCGACTACCTGCTCGACAAGGACCTGCAGGCGAACGCGGCCAAGCGCGGCGCGCAGCTGGTCGACGGGCTGCGCGGGATCTCCGACGAGTTCCCGGAGCTCGGCGACGTCCGCGGCAAGGGGCTGATGCTGGCCGCCGAGATCGTCAAGCCCGATGACCGGACTCCGGACCCGGCCGCCACCACCAAGCTCCAGCAGGAGACCAAGGACCGCGGCCTGCTGATCGGCAAGGGCGGCCTGTACGGCAACGTCCTGCGGATGGCGCCGCCGATGACACTCACCGAGGCGGAGGCCACCGAGGCGCTCGAGATCATCCGGGACTCGTTCGGCACCCTGCGCTGATCACGAGGTGAGGTGTAGCACCTCCGCACGACGGCTCAGCCAGAGCTCGTTGCCTTGCCGCTCGATCGTGGGCCGGGCGGCAAGGAACGCGGCCAGCCACCGGTCCTGAGCCTGGAGCGCCGGGTCGCAGGCCTTCCGGGTGGTCGCCGGTGCGCTCACGATCAGCTCGTGGTTGTCGATCGACGCCGCGCCGGTCAACGTGTTGCAGCCGGCCTCGGCCGTCACCGTGTCGCCGGTGAACGTGAGCTGGATGACCGATCCTGCGACGATGCCGCGGTTGACGATGCTGTGCGCCACCCAGGTGGCGTCGGTGAGGTCGGAGAGCTCCGGCGTGTGCCCGAGCGCGTACGTCGCACTGCGCCCCGCGGCGGCGCCGCAGGCCGACAGAACGACCATCGCCGTCACGAGACCGAGTATGCCGCGAACGGACATGGTGATCAGTATGCCATTGACACCATTGTCACGGCGGGGGAAATTGAAGGTACAGGCCGGAATTGGGCGAGCGCCGCCGGCCGTGGGGATTTTTGCGCAAATCCCGGATCGGGCCCGATTGCTCAGCGAGGGGCGCGGATGACCGAAACAGCGGAAAAGGTTCCGACTGCACAAAAGCTCACTTTCGCGACAATGACGACCATGGTCGTCGGCAGTATGGTCGGCGCCGGTGTGTTCTCGCTGCCCGCCCGGTTCGCGCAGCAGACCGGCGTGGCCGGGGCGCTGATCGCCTGGACCATCGCGGGCCTCGGCATGCTGATGCTGGCCTTCGTGTTCCAGACCCTGGCCGTCCGGAAACCCGATCTGGACGCCGGTGTGTACGCCTACGCGAAAGCCGGTTTCGGCGAATATCCCGGTTTCTTCTCGGCCTTTGGCTATTGGGCAAGCGCTTGTGTAGGTACGGTCACGTACTGGGTGCTGATCATGTCCACCGCGGGCGCCCTCATTCCGGCGCTCGGGGACGGTGACACCTGGCTGGCCGCGCTTTTGTCGACGATCGGTACCTGGACTTTCTACTGGTTCGTCCGCAAAGGCGTCCGGGAGGCGGCGGTCATCAACCGGATCGTGACGATCGCCAAGGTGATCCCGATTCTGGTGTTCGTCGTGCTGTGCGTGTTCGCGCTGCATCCGCGGGTCTTCGCGGACAACTGGAGCGGCGGCAGCGACGTCGGCGGCCTGTTCACCCAGGTCCGCGGGACGATGCTGGTGACGGTTTTCGTGTTCCTCGGCGTCGAGGGCGCGAGCGTGTACTCGCGGCACGCCAAGCGCCGCGAGGACGTCGGCCGGGCGACGATCCTCGGCTTCCTGTGCGTTTTCGCGGTGTTCGCCTCGGTCACGATCGTCTCCTACGGGATCATGCCGTACTCCGAGCTCGCGGACCTGCGGCAGCCGTCGATGGCGTCCGTCCTGGAGACGGCGTACGGGCAGTGGGGGAAGGTCTTCGTCAGCCTCGGGCTGATCATCTCGGTGCTCGGCGCGTACCTGGCCTGGACGCTGATGGCGGCCGAGGTGCTGTTCGTGGCAGCCAAGGACAACGACATGCCGCGGTTCCTCAAGGCGCACAACGCGGAGACCGACGTTCCCGGTGCGGCGCTGCTGATGTCGACGATCCTCGTCCAGGTGATGCTGGTCGTGGTGCTGTTCTCGGAGGACGCGTTCGGTTTCGCGCTCGACCTGACCAGTGCGCTGACGCTGATCCCGTTCCTGCTCGCGGCCGCGTACGGGCTGAAGATCGCGCTGCTGCGGGACGGGTACGGCGATACCGGCAGGACCCGGGACCTGGTGATCGGGACGCTGGCGACGATCTACACCGCTTTCCTGCTGGTGGCCGCCGGCATCAAGTTCATCCTGCTCGCGCTGATCATCTACGCGCCCGCGACGGTGCTGTTCGTGATGACGCGGCGGGAGCAGGGCAAACGACTGTTCAGTCCGGTCGAGCTGGTCATCCTCGCGGTCTCGGTCGCGGGCGCCGTGAGCGGCATCGTCGCGCTCGCTGTCGGCTGGATCACCATCTAGAGGGAGAGGACCCACGGCATGACCGAGGCACACGGCGTTCACTCGGAGGTCGGGACGCTGCGCAAGGTACTGGTCTGTTCACCCGGTCTCGCGCACCGCAGGCTCACCCCGACGAACGCCGACGACCTGCTGTTCGACGACGTGATGTGGGTGGAGAACGCGCAACGCGACCACGCCGACTTCGTGAACAAGCTCCGCGGCCGTGGCGTCGAGGTGGTCGAGCTGCACGACCTGCTCACCGAGACGCTGGCGATCCCGGAGGCGAAGACCTGGCTGCTGGACCGCAAGATCGTGCCGAACATCGTCGGGCTGGGCCTCGTCGACGACACCCGCGCGTATCTCGAGTCGATCCCGGACCGGCAGCTCGCGGAGTACCTGATCGGCGGCCTCGCGGTGTCGGATCTGTCCGGCGAGTTCGGCACCGGGTACGTCGCCCTGGCGCGCGAGCAGATCGGCGCCCGCGAGTACCTGATGCCGCCGCTGCCGAACACGCTCTACACCCGCGACACCACCTGCTGGCTGTACGGCGGCCTGACGATGAATCCGCTGTACTGGCCGGCCCGGCACGATGAAACCCTGATCTACAAGGCGATCTACACGTTCCACCCCGGGTACGTCGGGTCGACGGTCTGGTGGGGCGATCCGGAGAAGGACTGGGCACAGGCCACGTTCGAGGGCGGCGACATCATGCCGGCCGGGAACGGCGCCGTACTGATGGGAATGAGCGAACGGACGTCGCGGCAGGCGATCACGCAGGTCGCGGCCGCGCTGTTCGAGCAGGAGGCCGCCGAGCGCGTGGTGGTGGCCGGGATGCCGAAGCTGCGGGCGGCGATGCACCTGGACACGGTCTTCACGTTCGCCGACCGGGACGTCGTCACGCTGTACCCGACGATCGTGGACGCGATCCACACGTTCAGCCTGCGCCCGTCCGACAAGGCGCCCGGCCTGGAGGTCACCGACGAGGGCACCAAGCCGTTCGTCGAGGTGGTCGCCGAATCACTCGGGCTCAAGGAACTCCGGGTGATCGAGACCGGCGGCGACGTGTACGCCTCCGAACGCCAGCAATGGGACAGCGGCAACAACGCCGTCGCCGTCGAACCCGGCGTGGTCTTCACCTACGACCGCAACACCACCACCAACACCCTGCTCCGCAAGGCCGGCGTGGAGGTCATTTCGATCGTAGGAGCCGAACTGGGCCGCGGCCGGGGCGGAGGTCACTGCATGACCTGCCCACTGATCCGCGACCCAGTCGACTTCTGACTCAGACCGGCGCGCCTTGGCCGGGGTCGTTGGTCAACGGCAGCGGAGCCGGCCCGCCGGTGACCTTACGCCGGCGCCGCGAACGACCCTCGAGGTACCGGGCCAGCAGCGACAGCAGCGAGCACAGGCCGATGTAGATGATCGCGATCACGATGTACGTCGGGATGTACGGGAAGCCGTAGCTGAGCCGGCCGCCCATCTGCTTTCCGACGTACAGCAGCTCCGGGTAGGTGATGATGAAGCCGAGCGCGGTGTCCTTCAGCAGTACGACCAGCTGGCTGACGATCGCCGGCAGCATCGCGCTGATCGCCTGCGGCAGCAGCACCAGTCGGACGACCTGGTTCTTCCGCAGACCGAGCGCGTACGACGCCTCGCGCTGACCCTTCGGGACCGCGGCGATGCCGGCCCGGAAGATCTCCGCGAGCACCGAGCCGTTGTAGAGCATCAGGCCGAGCACGACCGCCCAGAACGGGGTCAGGCCGAGCTTGAACTGCAGACTGCCGTAGTAGAAGAAGAACATCAGGATCAGCAGCGGGACCGCGCGGAACAGTTCGACGACGAACGTCGCCGGCACCCGCACCCACTTGTGGTCGCTGATCCGCGCCGCGGCGAACACCGCGCCGAACAGCAGCGCGAGCACGGCGGCCAGCCCGGCCGCCTTCAGCGTGGCGAGCAGACCGTGGAGCAGCTGGTTCTGGATCGCGGTGTACTGGAACTGGATCCAGCGGCGGCTCTCGAACTGGCCGGTCGCGTTCAGCCGGTAGATCACCCACGCGATGGCGCCCAGCACCAGCAGCAGGACGATCACGTTCAGGGTCCGGTTGCGGACCTTCGCCCGCGGTCCGGGGACGTCGTACAACGCGCTCATCAGGCCACCGCCGTCCGTCGTTCGGCCCACCGCTGCAGGAACATCAACGGCACGATCAGGATCAGGAAGCCGATCGTGATCCAGACCAGCGTGGCCATCTGGTTCTCACCACGTTCGTTCATCGCCGCCGGAATCGCACCAGCCTCGGCGACCGAGAAGCCGGCTGCAATCGTGGTGTTCTTCAGCAGCGCGATCAGCACGCTCATCAGCGGCGGTACGACGCCCCGGAAGGCCTGCGGCAGCACGATCGCCGTCAGCACCTGGACGAACGACATACCGATCGCCCGGCCCGCCTCGGTCTGGCCGGGCGGGATCGTGTTGATGCCGGACCGGACCACCTCGCAGATGAACGCCGACGTGTAGATCGTCAGCGCGACGACCGCGGACCAGAAGAACGACGGGAACTCGATGCCCATCTTCGGCGCGCCGAAGACCAGGAACGCGAACACCAGGGTCAGCGGGGTGTTCCGGAGTACGTTCACGTACCCCGTGCCGGTGCCCCGCAGGGCCGGGACCGGGGAGACCCGGAACGTGCCCAGCAGGGTGCCGAGCACCAGGCTCAGCACACCGGAGATCAGGAACAACTTGATCGTGGTCCAGAACCCTTGTCCGAACAGATCCCAGTTGTCGGTGAGGACCGAGAACATCGCGACCTTCCTCTTGCCCTTCTTCGGTTCACGGTCACAACTCGGCCGCGGCGCCTGCGCTCAGGCACCGCGGCCGGCTGTGGATCAGTACTTCTCGAGCGGCGGCGGGGTCGAGTCCGAACCCGACTTGCCGAGCGTCTCGTCGTAGATCGCCTTCCAGGTGCCGTCCGAGGCCGAGGTCTCGAGGATCGAGTTCACCTTGTCCCGGAGCGCCTTGTCGGCCAGCGGCAGGCCGATGCCGTACTTCTCCACGCTGAACGGCTTGCCGACCACCCGCAGGTCCTCGGGTGCGTTCGCCGCGTAGCCCTTCAGGATCGCGTCGTCGGTGGTGACCGCGTCGGTCTTCTTGTCGAGCAGCTGGGAGACGCACTCCGAGTAGGTCTTGAACTCGGAGATGTTGCTCGCCTCGGTCAGGTTCTCGTCCTTGACCCGCTGGATCGGGGTCGAACCGGTCGCGGAGCAGACCTTCTTGCCCTTCAGGGCGGTCTTGCCGGCGTCCATCGAGGTGTCGGCCTTGCGGACCAGCAGGTCCTGACCGGCGATGAAGTACGGGCCCGCGAACGAGACCTGCTTCTTGCGCTTGTCGGTGATCGAGTAGGTGCCGACGTAGTAGTCGATCTCACCGCCGGCGATCGCGGTCTCGCGGTTCGCGGACGGGATCTCCTTGTACTCGATCTTGTCCGGGTCGAGGCCGAGACCGGCCGACACCATCCGGGCGACCTCGATGTCGAAGCCGCAGCGCTTGCCGCTGGCGTCCTTGTAGCCGAGGTTCGGCTGGTCGGCCTTGACGCCGACGACCAGGTTGCCGCGCGCCTTCGCCTTGGTGAAGGCCGGGCTGCCGGCGACGTCGACGCCGGACGCGGTGGTGAACTTGTGCAGGTCACCGCACGAGTCGGACGTGTTGCCGCCGCCACCGCCGGAGGCGCTCGGCTCGTCCTTGCCACAGGCGGCCGCGGTCAGCGCGAGCGCTGCGACGCCGACCGTGGCGACGAGGGTGCGCATTCTCATGATCTGGATTTCCCCTTCGTTTCGTTACTGGGCACAGCTGCGGGCGGTGCGACTGCCGGGTCAGTGCTTGAGGATCTTGCCCAGGAAGTCCTGGGCACGCTTCGAGGTCGGGCTGGTGAAGAACGTCTCCGGATCCGACTCCTCGACGATCTCGCCGTCGGCCATGAACACCACCCGGTTCGCCGCGGTCCGGGCGAAGCCCATCTCGTGCGTGACCACGACCATCGTCATGCCCTGCTTGGCGAGGTCGACCATCACCTCGAGTACTTCCTGGATCATCTCCGGGTCGAGCGCCGAGGTGGGCTCGTCGAAGAGGATCACCTTCGGGTCCATGGCCAGGGCGCGTGCGATCGCCACGCGCTGCTGCTGACCGCCGGACAGCTGGGCCGGGTACTTGTCGGCCTGGCTCGCCACGCCGACCCGCTCCAGCAGTTCCAACGCCCGCTTCTCGGCCTGCTTCTGGTCGGTCCTGCGGACCTTGGTCGGGCCGAGGGTGACGTTCTGCAGGATCGTCTTGTGGGCGAACAGGTTGAACGACTGGAACACCATGCCGACGTCGGCGCGCAGCTTGGCCAGTGCGCGGCCCTCGCTCGGGAGGGCCTCACCGTCCAGGGTGATGCTGCCGGAGTCGATCGGCTCCAGCCGGTTGATCGTGCGGCACAGCGTCGACTTGCCGGACCCGGACGGGCCGATCACGACGACTACTTCGCCCTCGTCGATGGACAGGTTGATGTCCTTCAGGACGTGCAGATCGCCGTAATGCTTGTTGACGCCGGTCAGCGCAACCAGACCAGTTTTCGTCAAGGTACCGGAATCGCTCATGGCCAGAACCTAGCGGAGCCGAGGGTGCGGTCGCAGGCCCGGGTGGTTCCACGGTGGTAACGATCTGCAATAAACCGGAGCGGACCGTGATCCGTTGATCACGGTCCGCTCCGATTTGTGCTTCAGTGTCCGGTTCTGCCGGTTCCGCAACACCCGCCTGCAGCGAGGGTTGCCGCGGTCGGCGGCTCCTTGACCGCCTTTTCGACGCCGGCGAGCAGTTCCCGGCGGGCCGTGGGGGAGATCACCCGGCCGCGGGTGACGACGGTGTCGATCCGGCGGCTGTTCCGGATGTCCCGCAATGGATCGGCGTCCAATACAACCAGGTCCGCAATCCGGCCGGCCCGGACCGCTCCGAGCTCGTTCCCGAGGCCGAGGAACTTCGCCGGCTCGACCGTCGCGGCGTACAGCGCCTGCCGTGGGGTCGCCCCGGCGCCGACCAGGTGCTCCAGTTCGTCGTGCAGCGCGAACCCGGGCACGGAGTACGGCGTCCCCGTGTCGGTGCCGGCCATCACCGGGACGTCGTGCGCGAACAGCTCCCGCGCGAACCGCTGCCGCCACGCCCACATCTGGCGCTGGTGGGAGATCTCCTCGGCGGTCCGGTTCGCGGCGTACAGGTTCTGGATCACGTAGTCGTACGTCCCGATCGACTCCTCGCTCATGTACTTCGCCAGCGCCGGGTCGAGGCGGGTGTAGTCGATCTGGTCGAGGACGTTGTGCATCGTCAGCGTCGGCGTCACCCGGGTGCCGTTGCGGCGGAGCGTGCCGAACACGTCGGCGGCGCGGGCCGGGCTGTACGTGTTCGCGGCGATCCACTCGATCGGGTGCAGCTGCCGGAACCAGCTGTTGTAGTCGCCGTTCGCGACCTTGATCGCGAGCAGCATCCGGCGTACCTCGTCCTCGCGGGTGGACACGGCCAGGCCGAGCGAGTGGATGTGCTCGATGCTGCGCTGACCGCGGTCGCTGACCTCTTTCGACGTGACCTGGTCGGGGCCGTGGCCGTGCACGGTCAGGCCGACCTTGCGGGCCTCGTCGACGATCGCCAGCCAGGACTCCCGGCTGAGCCGCGAGTACACCTTGACGAAGTCGGCACCCTCGGCCTTGACCCGGCGGACCGCGGCCCGGGCGTCGGCGGCGCCGTCGACCACGATCACCTTGATCAGGTTCGGGTCCCACAGCGTGGGGTCGCCGTCGATGATGTTGCTGGCCACCACCATCCGCGGACCGAGCAGCGTGCCGGCCTCGATCCGGTCCCGCCAGTCGTAGAGGGCCGGGTTGGTGCCGGACATCTCGCGGACCGTGGTCAGCCCGTTCGCGAGGTACAGCGGCGGCGAGACGCGCTCGTCGCCGAGGCTGTGGACGTGCATGTCGGCGAGCCCGGGGACGACGTACTTCCCGCGCAGGTCCACCTCGACCGCGCCGGGCGGCGCCGGGAACCGGCCGACGCCGACGATCCGCTCGCCGCTGATCAGGACGGTCTGGTACGGGTCCCGGCGCCCGGTCGTGACGTCGATGACCGTGACACCGGTGAGCGCGGTGAGCTTCGTGGACTTCGCCTGGGACGTGGACGCAGTAGTAAAGGTGCCACCGGCGATGATCGCGGCACCAGCCGCAGTACGGGCGAGAAACTGACGACGAGAACTGTTCATGACCCTCACTATTGTCCGCGCGCCCGGGGCGGTCAGGGGTGTCAGGCAGCTGGCCCAGGTAGGGAAATGTCTACCGCTGCACGTACTCTTGGTGGCTGTCATGCGTACTTACGAGGTCCGCACCTACGGGTGCCAGATGAACGTCCACGACTCCGAGCGGCTGCGCGGGCTGCTGGAGGATGCGGGCTATGTCCGCGCGCCCGAAGGGGACGACGCCGACGTGGTCGTCTTCAACACCTGCGCGGTTCGGGAGAACGCCGACAACAAGCTGTACGGCAACCTCGGGCACCTGGCGCCGGTGAAGGCCAAGAAGCCCGGGATGCAGATCGCCGTCGGCGGTTGCCTGGCGCAGAAGGACAAGGCGTCGATCGTCCGCAAGGCCCCGTGGGTCGACGTGGTGTTCGGGACGCACAACATCGGGTCGCTGCCGGCGCTGCTGGAGCGGTCCCGGGTCGAGCAGGAGTCGCAGGTCGAGATCCTCGAGGCGCTCGAGGTGTTCCCGTCGACGCTGCCGACCCGGCGCGAGTCGCCGTACAGCGCCTGGGTGTCGGTGAGCGTCGGCTGCAACAACACCTGCACGTTCTGCATCGTGCCGGCGTTGCGCGGCCGCGAGAAGGACCGGCGGCCGGGGGAGATCCTGGCCGAGGTCGAGGCGCTGGTCTCCGAGGGCGTGCTCGAGGTCACGCTGCTCGGGCAGAACGTGAACTCGTACGGCGTCGAGTTCGGCGACCGGTTTGCGTTCTCGAAGCTGCTCCGCGCGTGCGGCTCGATCGACGGCCTGGAGCGGGTCCGCTTCACCTCGCCGCATCCGCGGGACTTCACCGCGGACGTGATCGAGGCGATGGCCGAGACGCCGAACGTGATGCACTCGCTGCACATGCCGCTGCAGTCCGGATCCGATCAGATCCTGAAGGCGATGCGCCGCTCCTACCGCCGGGACCGGTATCTCAAGATCATCGAGGACGTCAGGGCGGCGATGCCGGACGCGGCGATCACCACCGACATCATCGTCGGGTTCCCGGGGGAGACCGAGGAGGACTTCCAGGGCACGCTCGACGTGGTCCGGCAGGCGCGGTTCGCGGGCGCGTTCACCTTCCAGTACTCGAAGCGTCCCGGGACGCCGGCCGAGTCGATGGAGAACCAGATCCCGCGCGACGTCGTCCAGGAGCGGTACGAGCGGCTCGTCGCGCTGCAGGACGACATGGCCTGGGCCGAGAACAAGACGCTCGTCGGGCGTTCGGTCGAGGTGCTGGTCGCCGAGGGGGAGGGCCGCAAGGACGCGTCCACCCACCGGCTGAGCGGCCGCGGCCCGGACAACCGGCTCGTCCACTTCGCCGTACCGGAGGGCGTCGAGGCGCCGCGACCGGGTGACATGGCATCGGTCGAGATCACGTACGCCGCGCCGCACCACCTGGTCGCGGACGTGTTCGGAGCGGTACGCCGGACCCGGGCCGGTGACGCGTGGCAGCGGACGCAGGAGACGCCGGACTCGGGTGCACCGGGCGTGATGCTGGGCATGCCGACGATCGGGGCCACGCCGCTCGAGCCGGCAGTCGGCGGCTGCCAGGCCGGATGAGCCTGCTCGACCCGGACGCCGAGCCGTTCGCGTTCGGGCGGGACGCGGACGTCTACGCGATCGACGAGGACTGGGTGCTGCGGCGGTACCGCGACGGCAGCCCGGTCCGCGACGAGGCCGACTTCATGCGGCACGTGGCGCAGTACGGCTATCCGGTGCCGACGATCCGCGAGGTGGACGGCGCCGACATGGTCGTGCAGCGGCTCGAGGGGCCGACGATCGGCGAGGCCGCGATGGCGGGCCAGCTGAACGCGACCGACCTCGGCCTGCTGCACGCGGACCTGCACCGGCGGCTGCAGTCGATCCCGGCGCCGAGCGGTACGCCTGGGCTGGTCGTGGTGCACGGCGACCTGCATCCGCTGAACGTGATCTCGACGCCGGACGGGCCGGTCGTGATCGACTGGCGGAACGCGGAGGAAGGGCTCGCGGAGTTCGACATCGCGATGTCCGCGATCATCTTCGCGCAGGTCGCGCTCGACCCGGAGTACGCGGAGCTGAGCACGCTGCTCCGGGATGCGCTGGAGACGTACCTGGCGAACTCGATCGACCCGACGCCGGGCCTGGACGCCGCCCTCGCCCGCCGGTCCGCGAACCGTACGTTGACCCCGGCAGAGCGGGAGCTTCTCCCTGCGCAGGAGAAGCTCATCCGCTCCCACCTCAGGCGTTCAGGAACTCCGACGGCTTGAGGGCGCGCGCGACGACCCGCAGTTCGCCGATGTTGCCGGCGAAGGCCTGGTCGACGTTGTTCGCGTAGTGCCCGGCCGCGACCAGCCACGGCTTACCCGCGGTCGCGATGCCGTTGGACGGGGTCGCCGGGTTGCGCAGCAGCTCCGAGGAGTCGACGTACACGACGCTGTGCCGCCCGTCGTTCACGATCGCCAGGTGGAACCACTCACCGGCGCGCTGCTCGTGGCCCCAGTTGGTGAACGTGTCGTTCTTGTCCGCCGGGTACACCGCCCACTGCACCTGCAGCCCGCCGGAGAACCCGAGCTTGGCGGCCGGCTCGTCGGGGTCGCTGCCCGTCTTGCCCGCGTCGCCGCCGGTGCCGAGCCGGGTGAGCAGCCCCTCCCACGAGTGGTCCTGCCCGTCGTCGGCGAGCTTCACGAACGCCTCGATCGTGTACCCGTTGCGGAACGTCAACGCATTCAGCGGCGCCCCGTCGGCCGTCTTCAGGTACCCGCCGCGCGCCGGGTTCTTCCCGCCCGGGAACGTCCAGCTCCCGTGGCCCGGCTGATCCGGGTGGTGCTCCGACGACGCGGTCGGCACGTCGTTGCTGAGCTGCACCCGGGTCAGGTCGTTGCCCTGCCCGGACTGGTCGACGACCTTGTCCGCGACCGGCCCGTCGAAGCGCCAGTACGCCGCCGTCCCCGGGATCACGAGCTGTTTCGCGGGGCGCGCCGGGCGGACCGGCTCCGGCGCGAACTTCGTGAACCGCTGGGCGAAGTCGATCGGGATGCTGAAACGGTTCGTGCCGTCGCTCAGCTCGATCTCGGCGGCAGCCAACTCGTTGCGGCGGGCCGGGTCCTGGGCCATGATCCACGGCGAGATCGTCTCGACGTCGACGGTGTTCCGCGCCAGGTCGAAGTGGTACAGCCGGACCATGCCGGAGCCGCCGTAGTACCGGTCCTGGTAGTTGGTGATGTGCAGGTGTACGTCGTTGCCTGCGGCATTCTTCCGGGTGACCCGGCCGGGCGGCCAGTAGTGCCCGTTCAGGGTCAGGAAGACCTGGTCGTTGCCGTTGACAAGCTGATCCCAGACACGGTTGCCCTGGTCACTGAAGTACGCCTTCGGGTCGCCGTGGTCGGCGTACACGAGTTCGTGGATCGTCAGGATCACCGGCAGTTTCGGGTGCTGGGCGATGACGGCGCGGGCCCAGGCGAAGCTCGCGTCCGACGGCCGCCAGTCCATTGCCAGCAGCAACCACTGGCGCCCGCCCGCGCGGAACACGTGGTACTGGTTGTACCCGTTCGCCGTCGACCCGCCGTACGTCGGCATCCACCGGAACCGGCTCGGCCCGAACGTGTCCAGGTACGGCGACGGCCCGCGGGTGTCGTCCTTCGACCCGTCGATGTCGTGGTTGCCGGCGAGCACGGAGTACGGGAAACGGGCGCGGTCGAGGACCTTGAAGACCGGGTCCGCCTTCGCGAACTCGCTCGCCTGCGCGTTCTCCACGACGTCGCCGAGGTGGGCCATGAAGACGATGTTCTGCTCGGCGCGCTGGTCGATCAGGTACTTGAACGTCGCCGTCAACGGTGCCGCGTCACCGCGGTCCTGGTCGAACTGGTACTGCGTGTCCGGCACCACCGCGAGCGTGAACTGCGGATGCTCGGTGTCGACCCGGTTCCCCCGCGGAGTCGCTGCCGCGTCCTGGGTCCCGATCCCGGTCGACGCGATCACCGCACCGGCTCCGATCGCACCCAGCAACCCGCGCCGGCTGGTACCGCCGTACTGCTCGTCCATCGCCCCACACTCCCTGTCCGTTGACAACGTCGGCACAGTAGAGCGCGGCAACCGGCCCGCCGGTGAACTCAGGCGAAACCTTGGACGATCACCGCGGGAAGCGCGGTGCCCTGCAACGACGCCAACACCCGCGCCTCGTGCGGCACCAGCGGTTCGGGCAGGTCGTCCAACGAGTACCACCCGAGCCCCGCCGCCTTGTCCGGCTCCATGATGCGCGGCTCACCCGACCACGTCTCCGCCAGAAAGAAGAAGTCGACCCGCTCGTCGATCGGATCCCCGTTCCCGCCGGTCCGATGCATCGCCGTCACCGCCACCAGCTCCGCCGGATCCACCTCGATCCCGACCTCCTCCTTCAACTCCCGCACCGCCGCAGCCACCGCCGACTCACCCCGCTCGACATGCCCCGCCGGGACCGCCCAATACCCGTCCATATAGCCGGTATTGGCCCGCAGTAACAACAACACCTCATCGCCGCGCCGAACCACCACATAAGCCGCAGGCACCACCCGAAACCGATCCATCCCCAAACCCTAATCACCCCCCGACCGCACCCTCCCACCACCGCCAAGTACGTGCCGGCACCGGCGTAAACGACACCGCTCCGCGGCCGCCGTCTATTGCCGCCTCCGGCGGGTGCGGGAAGGTGTCGCCGGTCATGCGTGGTGGCGCCGAGCGCTGGCGCAACGGGCACCGCTCCGCGGCGGCTGTCTATTGCCGCCTCCGGCGGGTGCGCAGGAAGTGATACCGGGCGGCTGCGGTGGCGCCCGAGGCGTGTTGATGGGTGGTGCTGATGCAACGCTCACGTGCCTCGCGTCGACAGCCTGCTCTCGGCTCCGGCGGTTGCGGGGAGAGGCTTGCCGGTCGTGCGTGGTGGCGCCGAGCGCTGGTGGTGGCGCAACGGATACCGCTCCCGCGGAGTTGCGTCCAGCAGAGTGGTGTACGGCGAGATCCCGGTGGGTCGCGAGAACGTGAACGCGGTCATCGGGTGATCCTTCGAGTGATCTCTCACAACCGACTCGAAGAAGGAAACCGATGACCGCTGGGCCAAGTATCGACCCTGCCGAGTTCCTGCACGAGCATCTCGAGCAGGCCAGCCCGGATCTGTTGCGTGAGTTGATGGAAGGGTTCGTCAACAAACTGCTGTCCGCCGACGCCGACAGCGTGTGTGGCGCGGCGTTCGGGACCCGTGACCCGGGCCGGGTGAACTCGCGCAACGGATACCGCCACCGCGAGCTCGACACCCGGGTCGGCACGCTGGACGTCGCGGTCCCCAAGCTCCGGGAGGGCTCGTACTTCCCCGACTGGTTGCTGGAACGGCGTCGCCGTGCGGAGGCGGCGCTCACGTCGGTGGTGGCGACGTGTTACCTGCTCGGGGTGTCGACACGGCGGATGGACCGACTGGTGCAGTCCCTGGGCATCACCGGGCTCTCACGGTCGCAGGTGTCGGTGATGGCGCGGGACCTCGACGAGCTGGTGCGCGACTTCCGGGAACGGCCGCTGGACGAGGGCCCGTACACGTTCCTGGCCGCGGACGCGTTGACGATGAAGGTCCGCGAAGGCGGCCGGGTGATCAAGATCGCGGTCATGGTCGCCACCGGCGTGAACGTCGACGGGTTCCGCGAGATCCTCGGCGTCGCCACCTCCACCGCGGAGTCCGGGGCCGGCTGGAACAGCTTCTTCAAGGACCTGGTCGCCCGCGGCCTCAACGGTGTCGCACTCGTCACCAGCGACGCCCACGCCGGGCTGGTCGACGCGATCGGCGCGAACCTGCCCGGCGCGTCGTGGCAGCGCTGCCGCACTCACTACACCGCGAACCTGATGAGCGTGTGTCCCAAGCATGCCTGGGGCGGGGTGAAGGCGATGCTGCACCCTCAATGACTCGGTGTTCGACCAGATCGACGCCGCGGCGGTGCACACGCAGTACGACAAACTGCTGGACCAGACCGAGCACACCCTGCCGCAGGTGCACGCGCACCTGGACGCCGGACGGGACGAGATCCTCGCGTTCACCGCGTTTCCCAAGGACGTGTGGCGACAGATCTGGTCCAACAACCCCAACGAGAGACTGAACCGCGAGATCCGCCGCCGCACCGACGTGGTCGGCATCTTCCCCGACCGCGGCTCGATCGTCCGCCTGGTCGGCGCGGTCCTGGCCGAACAACACGACGAATGGGCCGACGGCCGCCGCTATCTCGGCCTCGAGGTACTCCACCGCAGCCGACTCGTCCTCATCACCAACAACAACTCCAAGGAGGAGACCACCCAGACCACCGGCGCCATCAGCACCTAACCACACAACGACGAAGGACCAAACGTCGTACACCACTCCGCAGGACTTGACCCTCCGCGGTGGCTGTCTATTGCCGCGTTCGGCGGGTGCGCAGGAAGTGGCATCGGGCGGGTGCGGTGGCGCCAGGTGCATGTTGTCCTGGGGGGAGCTGTGCAGGCACCGCTGCCCCCGAACAGTCTGAGCGCGACCTCGCGCCTGGTGTGCCCCCGGACCGGACCAAGACCTGTCGCCGTGGGGTGCGGACCAACGCATGTCTCGTGGTGCCGCGGGCGCCTCGGGCGCGGTGCATGTGAGGCGCCAACCGAAGGTGATGGGCCCGCGTTCTGCACCGATGGTGGAGACGGCCTCACACCCACAGTGGAGACGGCCATGCGCCGACGGTGGAGGTGGAGATTCACCCGCTCGTGAGAACCGATCCCACATGGCACACCCCGCGAACTCCCTGTCCTATAAGGGATCTGAGGCCATCCCCGATTTGGCCGTGATCATTCCGTGACCTACAATAGAACACATGTTCGACGTCGACTTGGATGATCTCTCCACCGCGGACCTGCTCGCCGCGGCAGCCGAGTACGCCCAGGACCAAGAACACGCCGCCGTCGGCATCCTCCGCACCACCCTCGCCTTCGCCGACCGCAACGCCGTGGTCGAATGGCCCGGCCGCGAACCGCTGCCCGGCTACGAACGCCTCCGCGTCTACGGCGGCGAAGGCTGCCCCGGCGTCGCCGAGTTCGCCCCCGTCGAGCTGGGCGCCGTCCTCGGCCTCTCCTCCGGTGCCGCCTCGTCCCTCCTCGGCGAAGCCCTCGCCCTGCGCCACCGCCTCCCCAGAGTCTGGGCCGCCGTCCTGTCCGGCAACGCCATCGCCTGGCGCGCCCGCAAAATCGCCCACGCCTGCCTCAGCCTCTCCCTCGAAGCCGCCGCCATCGTCGACCGCCGCGTCGCCGGCATCGTCAACACCGTCACCCCCGGCCGCCTGAAAAGAATCGTCACCGCCGCCATCTGGCAAGCCGACCCCGCCCAGGCCCAGGCCGACGCCGAAGCCGCCGCCAAAACCCGCGGCGTCTTCATCACCCAATCCGACCCCGCCGACGACCACGGCACCAAACGCATCTTCATCCGCGCCGCCTCCGGCGACGTCATCCGCTTCGACGCCACCATCGACGACCTGGCCCACGCCCTGAAAGCCCTCGGCGACCCCGACCCCCTCGACCAACGCCGCGCCAAAGCCATCGGCTGGATAGCCGACCCGGCTGCCGCCCACAACCTCCTCCAAGCCGCCCGCCACCTAGCCCGCACCCACGACCACGCAGGTACCACCCCAACTACCGCTGACCGTACGAGCGCTGACCGTACGAGCGCTGACCGTACGAGCGCTGACCGTACGAGCGCTGACCGTACGAGCGCTGACCGTACGAGCGCTGACCGTACGAGCGCTGACCGTACGAGCGCTGACCGTACGAGCGCTGACCGTACGAGCGCTGACCGTACGAGCGCTGACCGTACGAGCGCTGACCGTACGAGCGCTGACCGTACGAGCGCTGACCGGGCAGGTGTCTACCGGGTAAGCGTCGAGCAGGCAGCCACCGAGCTGGCGGACATTACCCAGGAGGACGCCACCCGGGCGGGCGCAGACCGGGCGAGCGTTGGCCGGGTGAGCGACGACGGGGCGGGTGCTGGCGGCGGGGAGGCGTTTACCTGGCTGGGGTTGGCGGAGACGTTGGAGGCGCGGCTTGCTGGTATCAAGCAGGGTGCCTACAGCGGCAGGTTCGGGGTGGGTGGCGCGACGCTTGCGAGTGGGGGTTCGCTTGGTGGTGGGCGTGGTCGGGGGAGTCGGCATACGTTGTACGTGCATCTCACCGACAGGACCCTCGCTACCGGTACCGGCGTGCTGCGGGTTGAGGAGCTTGGGCCGTTGCTTGCGGGGCAGTTGGGGGAGTTGCTGGGGCATGATCAGGTGATCGTCAAACCGGTGATCGACTTGCATGATCAGGTCAGTGTTGACAGTTACGAGATACCTGATCGGATCCGTGAGCGGGTGCGGTTGAGGCATCCGGTCGACATGTTTCCGTACGGCGCGGCGGAGGCGACGCGGCGGATGGATCTGGATCACATCGCTCCGTACAGCCATGCCGTCGGGCAGGAACGCATGGGGCGGGCGGAATGGGTTTTGCGAGGTGACTCCGTCAAGGGGACAGGTCTGTCTGGAGTTGGCGGACGGGGTGGTTCAGCCGGGTCGGACGGGCAGACCAGTCTTGAGAATCTTGTGCCGCAGGGGCGGCTTCATCATCGTGCCAAGACGTTCGGGGGCTGGCGTAGTCGGCGCTTGGCTGGGGGAGGGGTCGAGTGGGTTAGTCCGCATGGGTTTGTGTTTGTGGTCGACCATGCGGGGACTCGGCGGCTCGCCGGGGTGAGCTGCCGGGTGGCGCTGTGAGTTGTGCCGAACGTGCGGCGGCCTCGGTGGGTTGAACACGGCGGCGCCGGGGCTGGCCGGTCGCGATCGTGGTGTTCGTTCTGGGGCTGTTTTCATGGCTTCGGGGGCTAGAGGGTTTTGGTCATGACGCAGTGGTTCTTGCCTTTGGGGCGTTGGTAGGTGAAGCCTGCCTGTTCGAAGAGGGTGCGGGTGCCGTTGTAGAGGAAGGAGGCGGTGATCTTCTTGCCGGCGGTGTCTTGGGGGTAGGCCTCGACGAGGCCGCCGCCGGCGGTGGTGATGAGGGTGAGGGCGCCGGCGAGGGCGGTGGCGGAGACGCCTTGGCGGCGGTAGTTGCGGTCGGTGAAGAAGCAGGTGAGGCGGTAGTCGGGTAGGCGTTCGAGCCCGGCCTCGTACTCCTTGCGGTGGTAGATGTTCGGCAGTTCCTCAGGCGTGCCGTACTGCAGCCACCCGACCGCCACGTCCCCGTCGAAGACCAGCGCGGCATGCGCACGTTCCTCCAGGACGAGGCGGTGCTTGACCTTCCGGTTGCCGGAAGCGTCGAAGGTCTTCTCGTGGTGCGTCGTCTGGAACCACGTGCACCAGCAGCCGCCCCACACCCCGTTGTGCCGTTCCGCGAGTGCCGCGAACGCGTCCCACGTGTCGGGCGTCAGCGCCCGGACCGTCAGCCCGTCGACCATAGAGCGAGCGTACTCAGATCGAGTACGTCGATCCCGGGGCCGCGTACGAGATCGGCCCGCCGTACCGCGTCCCCGCCCGAGCAACGGCGCCGGCAGGCGTGATCCCCGGACCGACGTGCGTGACGATCAACCGCCCGGCTCGCGCCGCGCTCTCACCGGCCGCCTCGGGGGTGTGATGCGCGGGATCGTCCCCGTCGGCCTCACACAGCAGTACGTCGCACCCGTCCGCCAACTCACGCAGCGCCGTACATGGCGCCGTATCACCCGAGTACACGAGAGAACTGCCGCTCTCCAGCCGTACGGCGAACGCCGGCAGCCCATGCTCCACCGCACGCGACGTCAGCCGCACCGACCCGACCGTCACCGCATGCCCGTCGTACAGCTCGGTGATCGCGAACGCCGATTCGACGGGGCTCCGCGTCGGCCCGTTCGTGAGGAATCCGGCGAGCCGGTCCGCGATCCCCGGCGGGCCGTAGAGCGGGATCGGCGCGGGCAGGGTCACGTCGGCGTACAGCGCGCCGTAGTACGCGGTGAGCAGATCGGCGCTGTGGTCGGCGTGCAGGTGGGAGATCCAGATCGCGTCGAGTTCGTCCAGCCGGGTGTGGCGTTGGAGCGGGCCGAGGGTGCCGGTGCCGGCGTCCATCCAGATGCGGGTGCCGCCGGAGGCCACCAGGTAGCCGGAGCACGGGTTGTCGGCGGACGGGTACGGCGTCGCGGACCCGAGGACGGTCAGCCGGAGGTCGCTCATGGTGGTGATCGTAGGAGGTCAGCGGCGGTAGTTCTCCGGAGGGACCGTCGGGTCGACGAAGCGCAGCGTCTGGCTGGACTCGAGCCAGTGCTGGAGGAGTTCGTCGGTGCCGGCCAGGGTGATCTCGTCGGCGTGGTCGAGCAGGCCGCGGCGGCGCAGGTCGCTGAGGACGCCGGCGCCGTGGTCGATGCCGAGCTGCCGGGGGAGCGGCTTGCGTGCGGTCAGTGCAAGCGACAGGGCCTGCATCGCAACGTTGCCCGAGACAACGGAGTACGCCTCGTGGAAGAGGGCCGCGTCCCACTTCACGCGGGCCTGCAGGTACAGGCCGGAGTAGTCGTCGAAGAGCAGCAGGAACTTGTGTTTGCTTGCCGCCTGCAACGGCATCCGGTCCGGATCGACGGGCGACCGCCGCAGTTGCCCGAGCAGCGAGTACGCGCCCTCGACCTGCCGCAGGCCGCGCAACCGGCCGAACGGGTACGAGGCGACCCGGTCCGAGCGTTTCCAGAACGAGAGCGACCCGGACGTCACGACCGCGACCGGTCCCGGCCGGCCGGCCAACGTACGGCGTACTTCCTCGGCGCGGCAGCCGGAGCAGTCGGACACCCGCGGCGGGTGCTCGACATCGCCGACGATCACCGGCAGGCACGCCATCACGATCCCGTCGAACTCGTCCGACGTCTGCAACACCTTGCGGAACCGCCGCAGCAGCCGTCGATCCGGACCGCTCCACACCCGGTCGACCACGAACACGATCACGGGCAGCCCCGCCAGCACCGCGGCCCACCAGGGCAGCACCCGTACCAGGACGGCACCGGCCACCAGTACGAGCAGCAGTACGACGATCGGCATACGCTCGACCCTAGACCGCCGGGCGTGGCGAAGGGCCGCGAGCGGCGTGCTCGCGGCCCTTCGTCGGGTGCGTCATTCTGAGTAGTTGGTCAACTACTCGATGTCGCCGCCGCTGTCGGTGGTCTCGCCGCCGGACTCGATGTCCCCACCGGACTCGATGTCGCCCCCGGATTCGGTGCCGTCGCCGGGCTCCGCGTCGGCCGCGAACTCGATGTCGCCGCCGCTCTTGCGGGACTCGATGTCACCACCGCTCTTCTTGGCGGCGGTCAGGTTCTCGGCGTCCTCGGGCTGGTCCTTCGCCGACTCTTCGTCGAACGGATTCGTCACGTGCTGTCCTCCCGTAGAAATGTCACGAACTCCATGGTTATTACCGAACATTCCGGGTCATCCACAAGACCGGTCTGCACCTCTTGGCGAACTCTGAATCCGGCACTGCCAGACTGGAGCGATGCCTGCACCACTCGTCGTCGCGGTTGTCGGCCCCACCGCGGCCGGCAAGTCCGACCTCGCCGTTGCCCTGTCCCAGCGCCTCGGCGGCGAGGTGGTGAACGCCGACGCCATGCAGGTGTACCGCGGGATGGACGTCGGTACGGCGAAGATCACCGACGCCGAGCGGCACGGCGTACCGCATCATCTGCTGGACATCCTGGACGTCACCGAGACCGCGACCGTCGCCGAGTTCCAGGAGCTCGCCCGCGCCGCGATCGACGGCTGCCTGAACAGGCAGCTGGTGCCGGTGCTGGCCGGCGGCTCGGCGCTGTACGTCCGGGCGATCCTCGACGACTTCGTGTTCCCCGGGACCGACGCGGCCGTCCGCGCGCGGTTGGAGGCCGAGCTCGAGGCGCATGGCTCCGGCGCCCTTCACCAGCGGCTCGCCGCGGTGGATCCGAAGGCGGCCGAGCAGATCTTGCCCAGCAACGGCCGCCGGATCGTCCGGGCGCTGGAGGTCGTCGAGATCACCGGCGGCCCGTACGTCGCGACGCTGCCCGAGCACCGCTACGTGTACGACGGCGCGGTCCAGCTCGGGCTCGACGTACCGCGGCCGGTGCTCGACGAACGGATCGACCGCCGGGTGGACCGGATGTTCGACGCCGGGTTCGTCGCCGAGGTGCGAGGTCTGCTGAACAAGGGTTTGATTGAGGGAAAGACCGCCAACCGCGCACTCGGATACTCGCAGGTGATCGCGTTGCTGAACGGTGAGATCGACGAAGCCCAGGCCCGGGAGCGGACCGCCCAGGCCACCCGGCGGTTCGCCCGCCGGCAGGATTCCTGGTTCCGTAAGGACCAACGGATCACGTGGCTGCCGTACGACGCGCCGAATCTGGCCGAATTGGCCCTTGAAGTGATCGCGCAAGGCAACCTTGAGGGCGCCCCCGGCGTAGTCGAGGTGAAGAAAGGCCCCAGCGATCACAGAGGGGCCGTAGATGCGAGGGGGTGACCGTGAGGCCGAGTTCCGCGAGTACCTGATCGCGGACCGCACCCGACTGATGCGTACGGCGTTGCTGCTCACCGCGGGGGATGTGCACACCGCCGAGGATCTGGTTCAGACCGCCTGCACGCGCGTCTACGTGCACTGGCACCGGATCAAGCACGAAGGCGCCGGCCCGTACGCCCACCGGATCCTGGTCAACGCCTTCCTCGACGAACGCCGCCGGGCCGGCCGCCACCCGGAGGTGGTGACCGCGGAGACGCTCGAGCCCCGATTGAGCGACGTACCGGACCAGGCGGACATGCTGGCGGTCCGGGGCGCGCTGCTGGACCTCGCGCCGCGGCAACGCGCGGTCCTGGTACTGCGGTACTTCCAGGATCTCGACGTCGCGACCTGCGCGCGGATCCTGGAGTGCACCGAAGGCACCGTGAAGAGCCAGACAGCGAAGGCGTTGCGACGCCTCAAGGAACTGATGACGGAAGAGACGGGGAGTAGCTGAGACCGCCGATGGACGAGGTCAAGAAACTGCTGGAGGGGTTCGCGGACCGCGCGGCCGACGGGCTGCCGGACGCGGACATCGACGCGGACGTCACCCGCGGCCGCCGCGCGCTGCGCCGGATCAAGCGCCGCCGGCGAGCCACCGGGGTGCTCTGTGTCGCGGCCGCGTCGGCTCTGGTGCTCGCGATCGGCAACCAGGTGAAGTGGTGGGGCAACGGCAGCGAGGTCGCCGACGGTCCGGCCCCGCGCGAGACGGCCGCCGCGGCGCCGGGTCCGTCGACGCTGCCGCCCGCGACGCCGGACTCCCAGCACACGATCTCGGCGTTCGGCGTGCCGGTCGTCCAGTTGGTCGAGAACAAGCAGGCCTGGAGCACGATCCACTGCGGCCTCGCCCCGGAGGGCTGGTCGGCCGAGTCGCCGATCAAGGCGAACCACGTGGTCTTGTCGCAGCCGGAGATGCGGACCGCGGACACCGCGGCGAAGGTGGTCCTGCAGGCGGCACCGCAGGCGCGCAGCCTGGTGCGCCCGCGGGTCAGCGACGCGAGCGGCAAGACGTTCCAGATCGGCACGCTCGGCGGCCGGCTGGCCGCGCAGGTGAAGGTGTCACAGCAGTGGCTGCTGGTGTCGTTCCCGTCCGGGACGGCCGAATGGCCCGATGATGCGGTCAAGCGCTTCCTCGACTCCTGTGCGGTGCGGTAGGAAGGCTTCGTGAAGAAGCTGATCGCCTCTCTGTCCGCAGGAACCCTCGTTCTCACCGCCTTCACCGCGACGACCAGCGCGCAGGCGCAGGCCCCGGCGAGGCAACCGGTCTCGATCGGGTACGGCGGCGCCGTGTCGTCGGTGGATCCGGACGCGACGAACATCGGTCTCGACGTACTGCGCCGTGGCGGGAACGCCGTCGACGCGGCCGTCGCGACCGCTGCCGCGCTCGGCGTCACCGAGCCGTACTCGGCCGGTATCGGCGGCGGTGGGTACTTCGTGTACTACAACGCCAAACGCCATCAGATGTTCACGCTCGACGGCCGTGAGACCGCGCCCGCGACGATGCCGGCGGACGCGTTCATGAACAAGGCGACGAACCAGCCGTACCCGTTCGCGCAACTCGTCACGTCCGGCGTCTCGATCGGTGTCCCCGGGACGCTCGCCACCTGGGACAGCGCGCTCAAGCAGTGGGGCTCGCTGCCGCTCGGCAAGGCGTTGACGCCGGCCGCCGACCTGGCCGAGCGCGGCTTCGTCGTCGACCCGACGTTCCGCCTGCAGACGCTGGAGAACAAGGACCGGTTCGCGCAGGTCGTGCCGACCGCGAAACTGTTCCTGCCGAACGGCGACGCGCCGCAGGTCGGCTCGCTGTTCAAGAACCCGGAGCTCGCCGCGACCTACAAGCTGATCGGGCAGCAGGGTCCGTCGGTGTTCTACCGCGGTCCGCTCGCGGGCGAGATGGCGGCCGTCGCGAAGAACCCGCCGAAGACGCCCGGTGCCACGCTGCCGTTCTTCCCCGGGTACCTGCAGACCAGCGACCTCGCGGCGTACGGCGCGATCGACCGCGCGCCGACGAAGGTCCGGTACGACGGGCTGGACGTGTACGGCATGCCGCCGTCGTCGTCCGGCGGAATCACCGTCGGCGAGGCGCTGAACATCCTGCAGCCGCAGCACCTGCGGCAGATGTCGACGACGCAGGCGTTGCACACGTACCTCGAGGCGTCGGCGCTCGCGTTCGCCGACCGGGGCGCGTACATCGGCGACTCGGCGTACGTCGACGTACCGCAGAAAGAGCTGCTGTCGAAGGGCTTCGGGGCCGAGCGGTCCTGCCTGATCGACCCGCGGAAGGCGGCCACCAAGCCGGTGCCGGCCGGGTCGCCCGACGGGAAGTACTCGCGGTGCGGCAAGGGCAGCGCGGTCGAGCCGCGCCCGGACACCGAGGGCCGGTCGACGACGCACCTGGTGACAGCCGACAAGTGGGGCAACGTGGTCTCGTACACGCTGACCATCGAGCAGACCGGCGGCAGCGGGATCACCGTGCCGGGCCGGGGCTTCCTGCTCAACAACGAGCTCACCGACTTCTCCGCGGTACCGGACCCGAAGGACCCGAACATCGTCGCGGGCGGGAAGCGGCCGCGGTCGTCGATGTCGCCGACGATCGTGCTGCGCGGCAACCAGCCGTACATCGCGATCGGCTCCCCGGGTGGTTCGACGATCATCACGACCGTCCTGCAGACGCTGACGAACCGGCTCGACCGCGGGATGACGCTGCCGCAGGCGATCGCGGCGCCGCGGGCGTCGCAGCGCAACACCGCGTCGGTGACGGCGGAGCAGTCGTTCATCGACAAGTACGGCGCTGCGCTGGCGCCGTACGGTCACACGTTCACGCCGGCCGGTGCGCCGGGGAGCTCGGCCGCGGAGATCGGTGCGGTCGCGGCGCTCGAGTTCCTGCCCGGCGGCGCGATTCTCGCGGCGGCGGAGCCCACCCGGCGCGGTGGGGGAGCGGCCGGAGTGGTCACAGGGAAGTGATGATCGCGGCGACCAGGGCCGCGCGTTCGGCCAGGGTCGCCGCGATCACCTGTTCGTGGACGGCGTGGGCGCCTTTGCCGACCGGGCCCAGGCCGTCCAGCGTTGGGATGCCCAACCATCCGGTCAGGTTCGTGTCGGCGGCGCCGGTCGCGGGGGCGCCTCCGATCTGCTGACCGATGGACTGTCCGGCCGCGACCACCTTCGCCAGTAGCTCGTCCGTCGCGGCGGACGGCTCCCACGCCGGGCGGTTCGACAGGATCTGGACGCTCAACCGGGCGTTCCCGGTCGGCTCCAGGGCCTTGATCGCCGCCAGGACCGCATCCTCCGTTGCCGGGTCCATGAAACGGAACCCGATGTCGGCGGCGGCCGATCCCGGGACGACGTTCGTCCGTCCGCCGCCGCTGATCGTGCCGACGTTGCACAGCACGTTCTCGTGCGCGGCGACCACGCGGCGTACGGCGATCAGCTGGTCGACGAGTTCGTCGATCGCGGAGACACCGCTGTCCGGATCCAGTGCGGCATGCGCCTCGCGTCCGGTCACCTCGAGGCGGACCCGCGTACTGCCCCAGCGGGACGTCTTCAGGTCGCCGTTCGGATGCGGCGGCTCGAAGCCGAAGGCGGCGTACGCGCCCTCGGCCTCCGCGGTCACGAGTGCGCGGGCGGACGGCGAGCCGATCTCCTCGTCCGCGACGACCACGACCCGCAGCGGGCGGTGGTCGCGGTCGGCGACCTGTTCGAGCGCGGTTTCCAGGACGACCAGGCCGCCCTTCATGTCGAAGACGCCCGGCCCGTGGATCACACCGTCCGCCTCGCACCACGGCATCCCGCCCCCGAGCTGGCCGATCGGCCAGACGGTGTCGTGGTGGGTGAGGAAGAGCAGCGGCGCCGCCGTACGCCCGGGGAAGTCCGCGATCAGGTGATCGCCAGACGGGTGCGGGTCGCGGCGGACGGTCGCGCCGAGGTCGGCGTACCGCGTCGCCAGCCGGTCGGCGAACGCGTTCAGCGCGGCCGCGTCACCGGTCGGCGTCTCCACGCCGACGTACTCCCGGAGTCGCTCGATCATCATAGATAGCCAACGTATCATCATCCGATCCACGGTTGGCGAGCGTTCATGAGTCGGGGATACCATCCAGATATGAATCGTATCTCGGAGGTGAGCTTTCGCGCGGTCTCGCTCACCACGGCGTCCCGGTTCGCCGAGGCGTCGGCGCTCTACCGCGAGGTGTTCGGGTACCTCGACCCGGCGTACGGGCTGAATCCGCGGCTGCTCGGGGCGCTCGCGAGCAACGGCGGCTCGGTGGTCGGCATCCTCGACGAGAGCGATCAGCTGGTCGCGTTCGCGTACGGCTTCTGTGCGACCGATCGGCGCGGGTTCTACCACTACTCGCAATCCGCAGTGGTCGCCCCCGGGCAGCAGGGGCGCGGGCTCGGGCGGATGCTCAAGCACGCTCAGAAAGAAGTCGCCCTGAGCCACGGGATGACCCGGATGCGCTGGACGTACGACCCGGCGCAGATCCGCAACGCGCACTTCAACCTCGACGTTCTCGGCGCCCGCGGGCGCTGGTTCGCGCCGGACATGTACGGTCCCGGCACCGATCGCGTCGTGGTCGAATGGGACCTGACCCGCGAGCAGCCGTCGGCCCTGGTGGCGGTCGCCGAGCTGGCCGTGCCGACGACTGACCTGCGCGGCTCGTTCGAGGAGCTGCTCGGTCAGGGGCTCGTCGCCGTGTCGTGTCAGCGGCAGCTGGACGGTACGGCCGTCTACTACTTCGGGCCGGCCGACGATGCGTGACAACCGCGAGCTCACCAGCCCCCAGGAGCGGTACGACGCCCGCCTGCAACGGCGCTCGTCGACGCTGCTGCAGCGCCGCGTCGTCGAGCAGGAACGGGCCTCGATCGACGAGGCCCTGGACCAGATCCTCACCGACGGGTCGATCGCGCAGGCGGCCGCCCGGATCGTCGCGGCCCGCCGGCGATTCATCATCGGGTCCGCGAAGTCGTTCTCGTACGCGTCGTTGCTGGCCTTCGACCTCGGCGCCGGGCTGTCCCAGGTGACGCTCGTCGACGGCACGGTCGTGCGCGGCGTCGACGTCCTCACCGACGTCCGGTCGAACGACCTGATGGTCGCGTTCTCGTTCCGCCGGTACCGGCGCGACACCGTCGAGGTCGCGCGCCGGTTCGTCGAGGCCGGCGGCGAGCTGGTCGCGATCACCGACTTCGAGGATGCGCCACTGGCCGAACTCGCCGACCAGAGCATCTACGTCGCCACCGGGAGCGCGTCGTACGTCGACTCACCGACCGTCGTCGCGTCCGTCCTGCACGTCCTGGCGACGCTGACCACCGCGAGCGCGAAGGGCGCCCGCCGCCGGCTGGTCGAACGGGACCGGCTGAACACGGAGCTGGGGCTGTATGTCAACTGAACCGAAGGTGGTCGCGGCCCGGCTGCACCGGGTACGGATGCCGCTGGTGCACGAGTTCCGGACGAGCTCGCACCGCAAGGCGTTCCTGGAGCACGTCCTGGTCGAACTCGAGGATGCGTCCGGCGCCGTCGGCTGGGGCGAGATCGCGTCCCCGTCCGATCCGTACTACGCCCCGGAGACCGTCGAGAGCTGCTGGCACGTCGCCTCGAAGTACCTGCTCCCTGCCGTCCTCGGGGGATGGACCGATCCCGGCGAGCCGGCGACGTCCTGGTCGAAGATCCGCGGCAACAACTTCGCCAAGGCCGGCGTGGACCTGGCCGCCTGGGTGTTGTGGGCCGAGCTGCAGGCGGTGCCGCTGGCAACAGTTCTGGGAGGTACGCGGACCGAGGTGGTCGCGGGGGTTTCGCTCGGCATCGAACCGACCATCGACGAGCTGCTGGCCCAGGTGCAACATCAGGTCGAGGCCGGGTACCCGAGGGTGAAGCTGAAGATCGCCCCGGGCTGGGACGTAGAACCAGTGCGCGCGGTGCGGGCGGCGTACCCCGGACTGGATCTGCACGTGGATGCGAACGGGATCTACAGCGCGGATGACGTGGAGCACTTGCGGAAGCTCGATCACTTCGAGCTCACGATGATCGAACAGCCGTTCGCGCCGCGCGACCTGATCACGCATGCCGAGCTGCAGCGGACCATCGCGACGCCGGTCTGCCTGGACGAGAGCGTCGAGACCCTCGCCGACCTGGAGACGGCGCTCCGGCTCGACGCGCTGCAGGTGCTGAACATCAAGGTGTCGCGGATGGGCGGGCTGACCGCGGCGCGGGCGGCGCACGATCGGGCCCGGGAGGCCGGGATTCCGGTGTGGTGCGGCGGCATGCACGAGTTCGGCGTCGGCCGGCTCGCGAACGTCGCGCTATCCAGCCTCCCCGGATTCACCCTCCCATCGGACGTGTCCGCCTCGGAGAAGTACTACGCCCGGGACGTCGTCGAGCCCCCCGTGTCCGCCGTCCACGGCGTCGTCCAGGTACCCGACGGGCCAGGCCTCGGGCATCAGGTCGACCGCGAACTCGTCGCAGCTCACACCGTCGGCGAACTGACTCTCCGCCCAGGCCAGGAGTGATTCGACCGAAGTAATCGATGCCACGGGCAACAGTCTGGCACTGCGGTGCGGCGCTCCGCACGCACTGGCGGATTGCAGTCTTGGCACAAAGACCGGGGCTATCGCTTGAATCGCTTCGGCTCCGTCGGGAGCGGCGGCGCCGGCGTGGGTGCGACCTCGTCCTGCGACTCCAGCCAGCCGTCGTGATCGGCCAGCAACCCGTCGAGTTCGTCCCGGTCGACGTCCGCCAGCACCACGCTCCACGGGTGGTCCTCGTCGTCGTCCTCGCCGTGGAAACGCCCACGGCGTACCTGCCCGCCCAGCCGGTCAGCGACGGCCGCGGCATCGTCCCGCTCCCAGAAGCACGCGATCAGCTCCACAAGGCAACACCGTACGCTGTGCGCATGAGTACGTTTCCCTGGCTCAAGGGGCACGGCACGGAGAACGACTTCGTGATCCTGCCCGACCCGGACGGTTCCGTGCACGGCGACCTCGACGCGGCCGTGGTCCGGTTCCTCTGCGACCGGCACGCCGGCCTCGGCGCGGACGGCGTACTGCGGGTGATCCAGGGCGACAAGCAGTCGTACGTCGAGGACGGCGGCGACTGGTTCATGGACTACCGGAACGCGGACGGCTCAATCGCGGAGATGTGCGGCAACGGCGTCCGGGTGTTCGTGAAGTACCTCGCCGAGGCGGGCCTGATCGACGGCAAACCGGTCCGGGTCGGCACCCGCGCCGGCGTCAAGGAGGTCGCGCAGAACGACGACGGCACGCTCACCGTCGACATGGGCGCGCCGAAGCTCCCGGACGCGGCCGGGATCGTGGTCGAGGCCAACGGTCACCAGTGGCCGGCCCTGCACGTCGACATGGGCAACCCGCACGCGGTCGCGTTTGTCGACAGCCTGGACGAGCCGGGCAATCTGTGCGACCAGCCGACGTGGACGCCGGCGGCCGCGTTCCCGCGGGGCGTGAACGTCGAGTTCGTCGTCCGGCGGGACGCGTACGACGTCCAGATGCGGGTCCACGAGCGCGGCGCGGGGGAGACCCGGTCCTGCGGTACGGGGACCTGCGCGGTCACGGTGGCCGCGGCGCGGCAGGCGCGGGACGAGCTGCCGGTCACGTACCGGGTCGGCGTACCAGGCGGTGAAGTGAGCGTGACGTGGCGTGCGGACAACCATTTGGAACTGACAGGTCCCGCGGTACTACACGCGCGGGGTGACTTCGATCTAGCCTGGTTGCCTTAAACGAGTCGCCGGTCCTTGGTGGCCCGTGCCACCATGGAAGGCATATGACGACCCATTCACAGGCATACGACGAGACCTCCGACGTCGAACTTGACCTCATCGAGGGCGAGGACTCCGGCGATTCGTTGACGGGTCACGATTCCGAGCTGAGCACGGACGGACTGGAGCTCGAAGAGCGCCAGGCGCTCCGCCGTGTCGTCGGCATGTCGACCGAGCTGACCGACATCAGCGAGGTCGAGTACCGCAAGCTGCTGCTCGAGCGGGTGCTGCTGGTCGGCGTCTGGACCGAAGGCAGCGCCGAGGACGCGGACAACTCGCTGGCCGAGCTGAAGCTGCTCGCCGAGACCGCCGGCTCCGAGGTCCTGGACGGCGTGATCCAGCGGCGGAAGAAGCCCGACCCGGCGACGTTCATCGGCTCCGGCAAGGTCACCGACCTGCGCAACCTGGTCGCTGCGCTCGGCGCGGACACGGTGATCGCCGACGGCGAACTCGCCCCCGCGCAGCTGCGCAACCTGGAAGACCGGCTCAAGGTGAAGGTGGTCGACCGGACCGCGCTGATCCTGGACATCTTCGCGCAGCACGCGAAGAGCAAGGAAGGCAAGGCCCAGGTCGAGCTGGCGCAGCTGCAGTACATGAAGCAGCGCCTGCGTGGCTGGGGTGGCAACCTGTCCCGCCAGGCTGGTGGCCGCGTCGGTGCGGCCGGTGGCGGTATCGGTGGCCGTGGTCCCGGTGAGACCAAGATCGAGACCGATCGGCGCCGGATCAACACCAAGATCGCCAAGCTCCGCCGCTCGCTCAAGGAAATGAAGAGCACCCGCTCCACGATGCGTCAGGAGCGCCGCCGGAACCTGGTTCCGTCGGTCGCGATCGCGGGGTACACCAACGCCGGCAAGTCCTCGCTGCTGAACCAGATCACCGGCGCGGGCGTGCTCGTCGAGGACGCGCTGTTCGCCACCCTGGACCCGACGACCCGCCGTACGACGACCTCCGACGGCCGCGTGTTCACGCTGACCGACACGGTCGGCTTCGTCCGGCACCTCCCGCACGACATCGTCGAGGCGTTCCGCTCGACGCTGGAGGAGGTCACCGACGCGGACCTGCTGCTGCACGTGGTGGACGGTTCGCACCCGGACCCGGTCGCCCAGATCCAGGCGGTCCGCGAGGTGCTGGCCGAGATCAACGCGACCGACGTGCCGGAGATCGTGGTGATCAACAAGGCCGACGCGGCGGACCCGCTCGCCCTGGCCCCGATCCTGCACCGCGAGCCGACCGCGATCGTCGTCTCCGCCCGCACCGGCGAAGGCATCGACAAACTCCGCGAACTCATCGAGGGAGCCCTACCCCAGCCGCACGTCGCCGTCGAGGTCCTCCTCCCGTACGACCGCGGCGACCTGGTCTCCCGCATCCACTCCGAAGGCGCAGTAGACCAGCTCGAACACACCGCCGACGGCACCCACATCACCGGCCGGGTCCACCCCGCCCTCGCCGGCGACCTGACGCCGTACGCGACCGTCTGAGTTCTGTCGCAGAACAGCCCCCGAGGAAGCTCCTCGGGGGCTGTTTCCGGTTCTACTTGCGCTTGCTGACCTGGATCTTCATCGAGGTGCCGGCCTTGGAGAGGACCTTGATGTTGACGCCGTTGTTCGGGACCTTGACGCTGCTCGTCGGCTGGTCGGCGGACCAGTACGAGTTGCTGTCGTTGAACGTCGGTACGGCGTTCTGGCCGCGGATGTAGCTGGCCTGGCCGTTCACGTGGAGGGTGAACGAGTCCGCCTTCTCCAGGCCGAACGGTGCGTCGTACGCCGCGACCCGGGGACGCCAGAGTTGGCCGTCGAGGCGGTTGATCGGGGTCGGGTGGGCGTCGACCGGGAGGATCAGGCCCGCGCCGGGGTGGGTGTTGGTGTTGTTGTCGGACTGCGAGGTGTCCCAGTACCAGATCAGCAGGCCGTCCTGGTACGGGAAGTGCTCGACCTTGTCCGACAGGGTGCTCGCCCAGCCGAAGTTGTACGGGCCGGTCTTCAGGTGCGCGTCGTAGTCGACGTAGTTGATGTTCGACGCGAGGTAGTAGTTGTCGTGCTGGCTCGTGTACGACGACCCGACCGCGCTGAACCCGTTCAGCGTCCAGCCGTCCGGCGAGGTCTCCGCGCCGGAGTCGAGGACCGTGATGGTGCCCGAGGTGATCTTGATGTCGTCGGCGAAGAACCCGAGTCCGCCGGTCGCCGGGTCGGTGGCGTACCGGAACTGCAGGGTGATCGTCTTCCCGGCGTACGCCGACAGGTCGAAAGTGGCCGGCTTCCAGCCGTTGCTCTTCCCGTCGATACCGTTGCCTTCGGCATCGTTGGTGATGTTGCCCTTGATCGGCTTGGCGCCGGTGCCGTCGTTGACGTCGACGTAGGCGTAGTCACAGGCCGTCGTACCGCAGTCCTCGATGTCCCAGTTCGCCTGGAACGTGAGGCTCGCGGGCTGCCCGGCCGGGAGCGTCACCTGGCGGCTCATCGTGTGCGTGAAGTTGTTGCCCTGACCGCTCCACCAGTCCTTCGTCCCGGACGGGGGCTGGACCAGTTGATGCTCGACCTGCTTCTTCGGCAGCGTCACCACCAGGCCCTGGGCCTTCTTCGAGTTGTACTCGTGCGGGCCGAGGTCGACGGTACGGTTCTGGCCGGCGTTCACGATCTCGTAGTCCAGCCAGCCGAGCTGCAGCTTGTCCCACGCGTTGAAGTCGGCCGCCTGTTCGCCGATCCCGCCGTCGGACGGCTTGCCGACCCGGCTCTGGGACATGATCGTCCACCAGTTCACGCCGTTCTCGACGGCCGCGCCGGAGGTGTCGTACTCGTCCGGCAGCCCGAGGTCGTGGCCGTACTCGTGCGCGAACACGCTGATCCCGCCGTTCTCCGGCTGGATCGTGTAGTCGCCGACGTACAGCCCGGTGTCGCCGATCTGCGCGCCGCCGTTCGGGTTGGCCGCCGGGCCGCCCGGGAAACCGGCGTACCAGCGGTGCGACCAGATCGCGTCCTCGCCCTGCCACGGGTCGCCGTCGGCCTGGTCGCCGCCGGCGTGCACGATCTGGAAGTGGTCGATGTACCCGTCCGGCTCGTTGAAG
The DNA here is from genome assembly GCF_054189145.1 of Kribbella sp. WER1. Classification (NCBI taxonomy): domain Bacteria; kingdom Bacillati; phylum Actinomycetota; class Actinomycetes; order Propionibacteriales; family Kribbellaceae; genus Kribbella; species Kribbella sp. WER1. Next base: position 7,523,539 of record NZ_CM135186.1, read on the forward strand.
TTGCCGTCACCGTCGTAGTCGTAGCGGTCCCACTGGTCGAACGACTTCAGGTCCGCGGTGATCTCGGCCTTCGTCCGGCCCTGCGCCTCCTGGTCGGCGACCCACTGGTTCACGGCGTCCTGGATCAGGTTCCAGGTGTTGTTGCAGACGTTGCCGGCACACGGGTAGCCGTTCGACCGGCCGTACCGCGCCTCGTTGTACTTGACCTTGACCCAGTCGGTGACCTCGCCGGACACCGAGTACCGGCCGGACGACTGCTTCTCGTAGTACTTCTTCACCGAGTTGCCGTTGCCGAAGTACAGGTCCTGGAAGTGCTGACGGCTGTAGTCGGACTGCCAGACGGTCGAGTTGTCGACCGAGCGGTCCGGGGCCGGGATCTCGTTGTGCAGCGGCCCGTCGAAGCGCGCCGGGCCGGGGAAGTTCGGTGAGGTGTCCTGGTCCGGGTACTTCGGGTCGCGCTCGTTGCCGAACTCCGCGAGGATCACGAAGATCCGGTCGGTCTTCTCCCGGGACAGCTCGACGTACTGGTCGGCCTTGGCCTTGGCGTTCTTGGTACCGCCCTTGGCTCCCAGGTTGACGACCGTACTGCCGTTGCGCTGCTCCGGCGTGGCCTTGCCGTTGATGACCTGGGTCAAGGCCTCCTGCCGCAGCTCACGGCGCTTGTCCTCGAGCGGGCTGGACAGCTCGTCGGGCGCCGGTGCGGCCTCGCTGGTGATCGGCGCCGACCCTTGCGTGGGCGGTGTGGCGGCGTTGCCGGCCGAGGCCGCGGCGATGCCGAGCCCGGTCGTCGCCGCCAAGGCCAGGCTGAACAGCCCGGCGGGTAGCTTGCGCACGATTCCCCTCCGTGGTTGATTACGCTGTGTGATCAAAGCTCCCCCGAGCGTGAATTGGAGCGAGATTACGGGGAAAATCCGGTGATCTGAAGTGGAACTGAGGAAATCCTGTGAAGCTGCGGGGAAACCTGCGTCCTGAGTAGAACGGCTCACGCGTGCCGCGCCGTCGGCTTGGCAGACTGTTCCGGGTGGAGCGCCAGACCGTCGACCTGCTGCAGCCGCTGTGGCGTGCGCTGGTCGTGTTCCGGGTGCTCACCTGGGCGTTCGCCTGCGTCGGCGTGTGGACCCGGTGGGACGGCATCGTGCGGCCGTACGGCGCGGTTCTGCAGCTCGCGGTGATGGGCGTGTGGACGGCTGTCTCGTCGTACGGCTACAGCGTCCGGTGGGGGCGGCGCAACACCCGGCTCGCGTACGCCGACCTGGTCGTCTCGGTCGGTTGCATGTACGCGACGCTGTGGGCGCAACCGCTGGTCGACATCCGCGCGGGCGCGTCCGTCCTGACGTCGGTGTGGGTGGCCGGCCCGGTGCTCGCGCTCGCGATCGCCCGCGGGCGCGACGGCGGGCTGGTCGGCGCGGTCACGATCAGCCTGGCGCTGCTGTCGCTGCGGGGCCTGGACCACATCTCGAAGATCCTCAGCAACGTCCAGCTGCTGCTGGTCGCCGGCCTGGTCGTCGGGTACGCCGCCACCACCATGCGCCGGGCGGGGGAGCGGCTGCGGGCGGCGATCGCCGCGGAGAGCGCGACCGCGGAACGGCTCCGGCTCGGCCGTTCGATCCACGACGGCGTACTGCAGGTGCTGGCCCAGGTCCAGCGGCGAGGTACGGCGATCGGCGGCGAGGCGCTCGAACTCGCCGAGCTGGCCGCCGAGCAGGAGGTTGCCCTGCGCACCTTGATGTCCTCGCGGGCCGCAGTGGCCTCGGACGGTGGCCGGGTCGACCTGTGCGGGTTGTTGTTGCCGTTGGCCACCACCCGCGTCGACGTCGTCGTACCGGCCGGACAGGTACTGCTGCCCGCCGCGACCGCCGCCGAACTGGTTGCCGCCGTCAAGGAAGCGCTGAGCAACGTCAGCAAACACGCCGGCCCCGCCGCGCACGCCTGGGTCGTCGTCGAGGAACTCGGCGACGAGGTCCTGGTCTCGATCCGCGACGACGGCATCGGCACCACGCCCGCCCGCCTCGACCAGGCCCGCGCCGACGGCCACCTCGGCGTCAGCCAGTCCATCCGCGGCCGCATCACCGACCTCGGCGGCACCGTCACGGTCCGCACCGCCCCCGGCGAAGGAACCGAATGGGAGCTCAAACTATGACCCGCGTGATGATCGTCGACGACCACCCCATGTGGCGCGAAGGCGTCGCCCGAGACCTCGGAAGCCGCGGGTACGACGTCTGCGCGACCGCCTCGGATGTGGCGAGCGCGGTCAAGATCGCCCTCGCGACCCGACCCGACGTGGTCGTGATGGACCTCCAGCTGGGCACCGGCTCCGGCGTCGACGCCACCCGCGAGATCACCACCGCCCTCCCCGACACCCGCGTCCTCGTCCTGTCCGCCAGCGCCGAACAGGACGACGTACTGGCCGCCGTCAAGAACGGCGCCTCCGGGTACCTGGTCAAGTCCGCCTCCCTCGACGAATTCGACGACGCCGTCCGCCGTACCGCCGAAGGCGACGCGATCTTCAGCGCGGGCCTCGCCGGGCTGTTGCTGGGAGAGTACCGCCGCCTCGACACCACCGGCCCCGAAGTCCCGCACCTCACCGACCGCGAAACCGAAGTCCTCCGCCTGGTCGCCCGCGGCCTGACCGCCAAGCAAATCGCCACCCGGCTCGTCCTCTCCCACCGCACCGTCGAGAACCACGTCCAGAACACCCTCCGCAAACTCCAACTCCACAACCGAGCCGAACTCGTCCGCTACGCCATAGAAAACGGCCTGAGCGAGTAATCGCTGCCCATCCGGCTCCTGAGCGGTAGGACCACATCGACTCGGATCGGTTGGCATCAGTTCGATGGCACTCCGGTGGCGCGGCGGATGAACGCGTCGAAGGTGCGGTCGGGCAGGACGTCGCGGAGGAAGATCATCGGTTTGGCGCCGTACCCGACGGCGTAGCGGGTCTTCGGGCTGCGGGTGGTGACGGCTTTGGCGATCGTGCGGCCGATCAGTTCCGGTGGTGAGGAGCGCCGCCGGGTGGAGTCCGAGGCGAGGGAGTCGGCGACGGCGTTGCCCTGTGGTGCGTAGGCGCTGTCGGAGGAGACGGCGCGGACCTTGTCGGCGGCGATGCCGGCCCATTCGCTTCTGATGCCGCCGGGCTCGATGACGACGACGTCGATGCCGAAGGGTGCGACTTCGAGACGCAGGCAGTCGCTGATGGCTTCGAGGGCGAACTTGGTGGCGTGGTACCAGGCGCCGAGCGGGGTGTGGATCTTGCCGCCCATGGAGGTGATGTTGACGATCTTCCCGGCGCGACGGGCGCGCATGTGCGGCAGGACGAGTTGCGTCAGCCGTGCGGCTCCGAAGACGTTGACCTCGAACTGGTAGCGGGCCTCGTCCAGGGGCACATCCTCGAGGGCGCCGTAAGAGCCGTAGCCGGCGTTGTTGACGAGAACATCGATGCGGCCGGCTTCGGCGATGATCTTGGCGACGGCTTCTTGCAGGGAAACATCGTCGGTCACGTCCATCCGGATCGGGCGGATGCCGTCGTCGGTGAGGTGCGCCATCCGTTCGACGCGGCGGGCCGCGCCGTAAACGGTGTAGCCGGCGGCGGCGAGCTCGCGTGCGGTGGCTTCCCCGATACCCGACGAGGCGCCGGTGACGAGGGCGATCTTGGCCGTGGGGTCGTTGCTCATGGTGTCGGTCCTTCCTTGACTCGTGTCGTGGACTTCAGCCGCAACGCTATGAATCGACAGCACGGCCGGCACTAGCAGCAGACGCCGTCCGGCTTGCGGATCACGCCAAGCAGGGTCGGCGCGATCTGCAAGCCGAATGGCGCCCGATGCATGTCCGTGGAGCGGCCTCGGCGGCTAGTCTCGACACATGGCCGGCGAACGCTTCGACCTCGAGCCGAGCATCACAGCCCTCCTCCGCGATCTCGGTATCTCCACGGCGAGGGTCCTTCGGCGAGCCGCCCTGCCGGCAGACCTGTTCGTCCGGCGGCCCGTCGAACTGTCGGTTCCGGAGTACTACCGGTTCTGGGACGCGCTGGACGCCGAAGGCCGTGCTTGCGACTCTGATCGAGACCTCGCGGTAACCATCGGGAACGCGATCTCGGTCGAGCTCTTCTCGCCACCGATCTTCGCCGCGCTCTCCAGTCCGGACCTCGGCACCGCAGCACAACGCCTTGCCGCCTACAAACCCCTCATCGGACCGGTCAAACTCGACATCGCCACCGCCGACGAAGTGACGATCACCTATCAGTGGCCGACCGGTCTGAGGCCGCCGGCGCTCCTGGCCACCACCGAGCTCGTCTTCTGGGTTGCGCTGGCCCGCATCGCCACTCGAGAACACATTCGTCCCGTTCGCGTCACCATGCCTTGCCCGCCCGTGAACCGCATGCCACTGGAGAACTACCTCGGCAGTCGAGTCCGAAAAGATGACGGCTACTCCGTCGTCTTCACCGCCGCCGATGCCTCTCGCCCCTTTCTGACCCAGAACGACCAGATGTGGCGTGTCTTCGCCCCCGACCTTCGCCGACGGCTCGCCGACCTCCAAGCCTCGGCCACAGTCGCCGAACGAGTACGCGCCGCCCTCGTCGAAACCCTTCCGGCGGGCGATCCTTCGATCACCGCGGTCACCAACCAACTGGCCACGAGCGCCAGGACCCTGCAGCGCCAGCTCAGCCAGGAAGGCACCTCTTTCCAGGCGGTCCTCGCCGGCACCCGCGAACACCTCGCCCGGCACTACCTCGCCAACGGCAACCTGCGCACCTCGGAGATCGCGTTCCTCCTCGGCTACAACGACACCAACTCGTTCTACCGAGCCTTCAAAACCTGGACAGGATCCACCCCCGACGCGATCCGCGCGAGCACACGGGCTGCTCCGGTTACGGTTGCGACACGGTCGCTTGTGTGATTGTGGGGCGTTCGTACACTGGGCGTTCCACGGCTGCGTGGATGCTCTGTGTCATGACACCCCTACTGCGGGTGCCCACCTCCGGAGGCTTCGGTGAACCGGTCGTCCCTTGTCCGTGCTCTTCTCGCGTTCCTGGTGCTGGCGGCGTCGACGTACGTCACGTTGACGGCGAAACCACAGCTCGGTCTCGACCTGCGCGGTGGGACGCAGATCGTGTTGGAGGCGAAGGATTCGCCCACGGTGAAGGCGACCCGGGAGACGACCGACAAGGCGACCCAGGTGCTGCACCGGCGGATCGACGCGCTCGGGGTGAGTGAGCCGAACGTGACCCGCCAGGGTGAGAACCGGATCATCGTCGAGCTTCCCGGTGTGCAGGATCCGCGCGAGGCCGCGAAGGTGATCGGGAAGACCGCGCAGCTCACGTTCCACGAGGTGCTCGATCAGGTCGCGGCGAAACCGGCCAAGCCGGCGGCGGGGGAGACGTACCTGCAGAGCGACCAGGGCCAGGGCTTCCTCCGGCTGGCGAAGCCGGCGATGACCGGTGAGATGGTCAGCGGTGCGGACGGTTTGCTCGATCCGCAGCAGGTCGCGCAGGGCTGGTTCGTGCAGATGAAGTTCAAGGGCGACGGCGGCAAGATCTGGGCGAACATCACCGGCAAGGCGGCCTGTCAGCCGGTCGGTACGCCGCAGCGGCTGATCGCGATCGTGCTGGACAACGAGGTGATCAGCGCCCCGCAGGTCGACCCGAACGGTGGCAACCAGCTCTGCAACCTGGGCATCTCCGGCGGTACGACGACGATCTCCGGCTCGTTCACCGAGGCGGACGCGAAAGACCTGGCCGCGCTGATCTCGGGTGGCGCGCTGCCGGTGCCGGTCGAGGTCATCGACCAGCGGACCGTCGGGCCGTCGCTCGGCCAGGACGCGATCCAGGCCAGCGCGCTGGCCGCGATCATCGGCCTGGCGTTGACGGCGCTGTTCATCGTCGTGGTCTACCGCCTGGTCGGCCTGATGGCGGTCGTCGGCCTGATCGGGTACTCGGCGATCTCGTACGCCGCCCTGACCGCGCTCGGCGCGACCCTGACCTTGCCGGGGCTGGCCGGGTTCGTGCTGGCGATCGGTATGGCGGTCGACGCGAACGTCCTGGTCTTCGAACGCGCCCGCGAGGACTACATCGCCGGCCGCACCGACGGCCTGCGCCGCTCGTTGCGGAGCGGTTTCCAGAACGCGTTGTCCGCGATCGCCGACTCCAACATCACCACGCTGCTCGCCGCCGGCCTGCTGTTCTTCCTGGCCGCCGGACCGGTCCGTGGCTTCGGGGTCACGCTGTCGATCGGTGTGATCGCGTCCATGCTGTCAGCGCTGGTGGTGACGCGGGTGTTCGCCGAGTTCGTGGTCTCCCGCGGGTTCGTCCTGCGGCGTCCCGGGCTCAGCGGGATCGCCGGCCACGGCCGCGTCCGTACTTGGCTGGAAGCCCGGCAGCCTGCGCTGATGAAGCACAGCAAGCGCTGGCTGGTGATCACCGCGGTCGCGATCATCGTCAGCGTCGCCGGTGTCGCCGTCCGCGGGCTGAACCTCGGCATCGAGTTCACCGGCGGCCGGCTGCTCGAGGTCAGTACGGCGCAGCGGATCACGCCGGACCAGGCCCGCGCCGCGGTCGCCGAGGCCGGGTACCCGACCGCGGTCGTGCAGGCGTCCGGGGCCGACGACTTCACGATCCGGACCGGGACGATCAGCGACGACGAGGCGGAGAAGATCCGCGAGTCGATCTCCCGGACCGCCGGCGACACCGAGGTGATCCGGAACGAGAGCATCGGCCCGTCGCTCGGCAAGGAGCTGCGGAACAAGGGCCTGATCGCGCTGGGGATCGCGTTGCTGGCCCAGCTCGCGTACCTCGCCGTCCGGTTCCGCTGGACGTTCGGCGCCGGCGCGGTGCTCGCGCTGCTGCAGAACGTCGCGGTCGTGGTCGGGATCTTCGCGTGGACCGGGAAACCGATCGACGGTATCTTCCTGGCCGCCGTACTGACGATCATCGGGTACACGGTCAACGACTCGGTCGTGGTCTTCGACCGGATCCGCGAGACCCGCAGCGCCCGCGCGGCCGGCAACCTCGGCAAGATCATCGACACCGCGATCGTGAACGTGCTGCCGCGGACCATCAACACCGGCATCTCGACGCTGTTCATCCTGGCCGCGCTGCTGTTCCTCGGCGGCGACTCGCTCGCCGACTTCGCGCTCGCGCTGCTGCTCGGCATCGTCGTCGGTACGTACTCCTCGAACCTGACTGCCGCGCCGCTGCTGCTCGAGCTGGAACGCCGGTTCCCGGCCCCGCCGCCGCGGCCGAAGCGGGCGCAGGTCGACCGCGACGCCCAGCCGGACCGCGGCGCGGTCGTCTAGGTTGTCCACACCCCAGCCCGCCGACCGGAAATCTGTCGGCTCCGCGGGCTAGGGTGTGGCGGTGGGTGTTGATGTCAAGGAACTGCTGGAAGCTGCCGTGTCCGGGATCGCCGGACAGACCCGGCCCGGGCAGGTGGAGATGGCGCAGGCCGTCGACACCGCGATGCACGAGGGCTCGCACCTGCTCGTCCAGGCGGGCACCGGCACCGGCAAGTCCCTCGGGTACCTGGTGCCCGCGCTGGTGCATGCGATCGAGGACCGCCGGGTGGTGGTCTCGACGGCGACCCTCGCGCTGCAGTCCCAGCTGGTCGACCGCGACGTACCGGCACTGCTCGACGCGACCGAGAAGCTGCTGCCGCGGCGGCCGAAGTACGCGATCCAGAAGGGACGCAACAACTACGCCTGCCTGCACCGGATCCGCGAGGGCGCGCCGGACGACGACGGCATGCTCGTCGACGTGCCGCCGGCCGGCGAGGTCGGTCGTCAGGTGGTCGAGCTGCGCGACTGGGCCGAGCAGCAGCTCGCGGACGGCGAGGCCGGCGACCGCGACCATGCGCCGTCGCACCAGTACCAGGCCTGGCAGCAGGTAGCGATCGCCGCGCGCGAATGCCTCGGCGCCCAGAAGTGCCCGTACGGCGAGGAGTGCTTCGCCGAGAAGGCCAAGGATCTCGCCCGCAAGGCCGACATCGTCATCACCAACCACGCGCTGCTCTCGATCGACGCCTTCGAGAACCGGACGGTCCTGCCGGAGCACGACGTGATCATCGTCGACGAGGCGCATGAGCTGCCCGCCCGGGTCACCGGCGCGGCGGGTGACGAACTGTCGCCGCAGATGGTGGAGCGTGCCGCCAAACGGGCCCGCCGGTTCGTCGACGACGACAAGGCCGACGACCTGATCGACGCCTCGGACGCGCTCCGGGCCGCCCTCGACGGCACCCGTGAGGGCCGGATCGAGCCGAGCAACACGCTCGTTCTGGAGGCCGCCGGCCTGGTCCGGGACGCGGCCCGCGGGTTGTACTCGGACCTGAACAAGAAGTCCGACGACAAGGACGACGACCCGGACGGCGCCAAGCGGCAGTCCAAGGGCGCGGTCAAGGAGATCTTCGACGTCGCCGAGCGGGTCGCCGCGCTGAGCGACGCGGACGTGGTCTGGATGATCGACCGGGACCGGTTCGGCCGCGAGCTCCGGATCGCCCCGCTGACCATCGCCGGCCTGCTCCGCGAGCTGGTCCTCCGGGACCGGACGGCGGTGCTCACGTCCGCCACGCTGACGCTCGGCGGCGACTTCGACGCGATCGCCCGGCAGGTCGGGCTGAAGCCCGGCGACAAGCTCGAGGACGACGCCGAGATGCCGGAGCTCGACGCGGAGGACGAGCGCGGTCCGCTGCCGTGGCGCGGCCTCGACGTCGGCTCCCCGTTCGAGTACGAGAAGCAGGCGATTCTGTATGTCGCGAAGCACCTGCCGGCGCCGCACCGCGACGGGCTCGGCAAGAAGCAGTTCGAGGAGATCGTCGACCTGATCACCGCGGCCGGCGGCCGGACGCTCGGGCTGTTCTCGTCCCGCCGCGCCGCCGAGGCCGCGACCGCCGCGGTCCGCGAGGCGACCGACCTGAAGGTGCTCTGCCAGGGCGACGCGCAGCTCGGCGAGCTGGCCCGCGAGTTCGTCGACGACCCGGAGACCTCGCTGTTCGGCACCTTGTCGCTGTGGCAGGGGATCGACGTTCCTGGCTCGACCTGCAACTTGGTGATCATCGACCGGATCCCGTTCCCGCGCCCGGACGAGCCGCTGATGGCGGCCCGGCAGCGCGCAGTCGACGAGGCCGGTGGCAACGGCTTCATGTCGGTCGCCGCGACGCATGCCGGGCTGCTGCTCGCGCAGGGCACCGGCCGGCTGATCCGCCGCAGTACCGACCGTGGCGTGGTCGCGATCCTGGACCCGCGGATCGTCACCCAGCGGTACGGCGGGTTCCTGCGCGCCTCGCTGCCGCCGATGTGGCCGACCGCCGACCGGGAGAAGGTGCTCGGCGCCCTGAAACGACTGCAGACGTCATGAGCCCGGTGGCCGGTCCGCCGGTGCTGCCGATGATGGCGTCGCTGGGGGAGATGCCGTCCGGCGCGGGCTGGTCGTACGAGCTGAAGTGGGACGGCATCCGGGTGATCGCCGACGTCGACGACGGCGTCTGCCGGCTGTGGTCCCGGAACAGCCACGACGTGTCCGGCGGGTACCCGGAGCTGATCGGCCTGGCGGAGGCGCCCGGCCTGCGGCTGCCCGCCGTACTGGACGGCGAGATCGTCACGCTCGACGAACACGGGGCGCCGTCGTTCGGCCTGCTGCAGCGGCGGATGCACGTCCGCGACCCGCGGCACCTCCGGCACCTGATTACCGAGGTGCCGGTGTCGGTGCGGCTGTTCGACCTGCTCCGCTTCGACGGCGAATGGTTGCTAGAGGCAACGTACGACGATCGGCGCGGGCTGCTCGACTCGCTGGACATCGGCGACCCGTTCTGGGAGATCCCGCCGGCCCTGAGCGACGGCGACGAGGCGCTCCGACTCTCTGCGGAACAAGGGCTCGAGGGCGTGGTCGCGAAGCGCCGCAAGTCGCGGTACCTGCCGGGGCGGCGGAGCTCCGACTGGATCAAGATCAAGCCGGTGCAGACCCGGGACGTCATCCTCTGCGGCTGGCATCCGGGGGAGGGCAACCGGGAGGGCAAGATCGGCTCGTTCTACTGCGGCGCGTACGACGGCGACGACCTGGTGCTGATCGGCAAGGTCGGCTCCGGGCTGGACTTCGCGACCCTGGACATGCTGAGCGCCGAGCTGACCGGGCTGGAGGTCGAGCGGCCCGCGTTCGACCCGGCGACGATCCCGCTCGCCGACCGGCGCCGGGCGCACTGGCTCGACCCGGTGCTGGTGGCCGAAGTCACCTTCTCCGGCTGGGGCGGCGACGGCCGGCTGCGACATCCGGTCTGGCGCGGTCTGCGGCTCGACATCGACCCGGATTCGGTCCTGCTGGACCGTTCCTGAATACATTTGCCGACATGCAGCGGTCGGCGAATTGTTCGGAATGCGGAGAATGTCGCGTGTCGCTGCGACAATTACTGTTCAACTGTCGCAGGAAATTCCGCGCATTGTCAGTCGTTCGTTTTCGGCGAAGGCGCCGGAACGGCGAGTGCGGACTCGATCTTGTCGGCCAGCTTCTCGGGCGCATGGGTGGGCGCGTAGCGGGAGATCACACCGCCGTCGCGGCCGACCAGGAACTTGGTGAAGTTCCACTTGATCCGGCCGCCGAGCAGGCCGCCCTGCTCCCGCTTGAGCCAGTTGTACAACGGGATCGTCTTCGACCCGTTCACGTCGATCTTGGCGAACATCGGGAACGTCACGTGGTAGATCGTGGAGCAGAAGTTGGCGATCTCGTTCTCGTCGCCCGGCTCCTGGTGGCCGAACTGGTCGCAGGGGAAACCGAGCACTGCGAAGCCCTGCCGGCGGTAGGTCCGGTAGAGCTTCTGCAGGCCGGTGTACTGCGGGGTCTGGGCGCACTGCGATGCGACGTTCACCACCAGCAGCACCTGGTCGCGGAAATCGGCAAGAGACTGTTCATTGCCTTCGATCCGCCGCGCGCTGAAGTCATAGACAGTCGTCATGACTCAATGCTGACACGTCACGCCCGACTTCGCTCGCCGTCCGATATGTCAGACACGCCGCAGAACTGTTACGACCTTTCCGAGAATGGTCGCATCCTTGCCGTCGATCGGCTCGAAGGCCGGGTTGTGCGGCAGTAGCAGGATCTCGCTCTTGGTCTTCTTGAACGTCTTCACGGTGGCCTCGCCGTCGATCATCGCGGCCACGATGTCGCCGTTCTCCGCGGTCGGCTGCTGGCGGACCACGACCCAGTCGCCGTCGCAGATGGCGGCCTCGATCATCGACTCGCCCTTGACCTTCAGCATGAACAGCGTGCCCTCGCCGACCATTGCCTTAGGCAACGGGAAGACCTCCTCGATCTCCTGCTCCGCAAGGATCGGGCCACCGGCGGCGATCCGCCCGACCACCGGCACGTACGCCGCGTCCGGGTGCGCGTCGCCGGCCCCGGTCTCGTCGTACGCCGTCTGCCGCACCGGGCCGAGCGCCGACTTGCGGGCTGCCGCGTCCACCTCGCCGGGGTAGCGGACCTCGATCGCGCGCGGGCGGTTCGGGTCGCGGCGGAGCAGGCCCTTCTGCTCGAGCACCCGGAGCTGGTGCGACACCGAGGAGGAGCTGGTCAGCCCGACCCGCTCGCCGATCTCCCGCATCGAGGGCGGGTAGCCACGGCTGTCGACCGAGTCCCGGATCACGTCCAGGACGCGGCGCTGCCGCGGCGTCAGGCCGGTCGCGTCGGCCGGCCCGTCGGGAAGCTCGGCGACGGTCCGGTCGGCGTCCTTGGCCGGCTTGCCCGACGACTTGCCCGCTGCCTTGTCCACGCTGATTGCTCCTCGGGTCGGGCCGGCGTACCCGCACCGGCCGAAAGCTTGCTCGACTGAGATGACCGTAGACCGAATCTTGAGATTCTTCAAACATCTGTTCGAAGGCGTGTCGGTTCGCAAGTTTGTTCGGGTGTCAGGTTATAGAGCGCACGCGGGCACCTTCGGCGTCAGGAATTTTCTGGGCGTGTCCTGGTTGGAAGTGGTTGCGCGACGGGCGGCTGTCGGTTAATCATTCGTACAGACGTTCGATCGAACAGGTGTTCGGGCCGGTCGGGCAGGTCGCTTCTTCAGAAACTGTCGGAGGCGGCCGATAGACAGGAACCACACACCGCAGAACGTGTACCAACCGAGGTCTGGAGGACTGATGAGCACAGCAGCCGTTGCGGCCGACGCCCTGGCCCCGCGCCGCTCGACGAAGGCCGAGCCGCGTCCGGACCTCAGGCTCGTTCCCGCCCCGCCGCGGCGACGGATCGCGGGTGCGACGACCGACCGGATGCCGGTCCGTGGCTGCTCCGGCGAGGCGGTCGGCCGCCGGGTGCAGGTCGAGCCGACCACTCTCCGCCTCACCCGCCGCGGAAGGATGCTGCTCACGACGGTCTCCGTGCTGGTCTTCGGTGCCGCCGTGCTCGTCCTCGGCCTCCGGGTCGCCGGCGTGCTCGAGCCCGGTCCGCACTTCACCCACACCGTCCCGGTCCAGGTTGCTCCCGGTCAGACGCTCTGGTCGATCGCCGAGTCCACCAACCCCGGCCAGGACCCGACGATCGTCGTCGAGAAGATCGCGAACCTCAACAAGCTCGCCACGCCCGCCGACATCACCCCTGGTCAGACCCTGCAGATCCCGGTCGCGGGCTGACCGCCGCGGTCCGCCACTCGTCGGCGAGCAGTGCGTAGACGTACTCGTTCGCCCACTCGCCCTTGAACCGCAACGCCTGCAGGTGATGCGCCTCGCGCCGCATTCCGAGTCGCTCGAGCAGCCGCGCCGACGCGGTGTTCCGGTCGTCGAGCACCGCCACGATCCGATGCAGCCCGAGCTCGTCGAAGCCGACCCGCAGTATCGCCCGCGCGGCCTCCGCCGCGAGCCCCTTGCCCTGGTAGTCGGAGTGCAGCGCGAACCCGATCTCGCCCTGACGATCCTCCGCGCTGGCCCACTTCAGCAGGACCTCGCCGATCACGGTCCCTGTTTCGCGCAGTTCGATCGCGAGCACCAGCCACTGACCGGCCTCGGTCAGCTCACCCTGCGGCAGCTTCCGCTCCAGCGCGACCCGGGTCTCCTCCCGGTCCCGGACCGGCCACGGCGTGTACCGGACGACCTCCGGGCGGGAGTGGAACGCGAACAGGTCGTCCAGATCGTCCATCCGGTGCGGCCGCAACTCCAGCCGCTCGGTCAGCAGCGGATACGCGGGTCGGAATCCAGTCACGATGCCATCCTCGAAGCTATTGTCTAATCTCGTTAGACAGTAGTCTCGACGACCCCGGGTCCGCGCCCCGTCGCTGTACCACCACGTCGGCAACAAGTCCGAGCTCCTCGACCTCGTCGCCCGGAACGGGTTCGACCGGTTCACCGCCGACACCACGGCGTACGACGAACTGCGGACCGTCGACGAGTGGATCGAGCTGACCCGCTCCGGCTCACTCGAACTCCGCGCGTTCTACGCCGACCATCCCGGCCTGGCCGGCCTGATCCAGGCGAAGGCCACCCCCGGCCGGGACCGCGGCGACGGCTCCCGCGCCGAACTCGTCCGCGCCCAGATCGACGCCCTGGTGCGGATCGGCGTACCGGAACCAGAGGCGCGGCACCTCTTCGAGGTCACGGCCCGCTGGAGCCTGGCCGCGGTCGTCTCCGCCGACAACCTGTTCGCCGACGGCCTCGAACTCTTCCTGTACGGCGTCCGCGCCCGCCTGCTCGAACTGCTCAGCTGACGGTCGCCAGCCACAGGTCCGCGTACCGCTCGGCGTCGACCGCCGTCGCGACCTGGATGACCGGCGCCGGACCCTGGACGTCGTTCGCCTGGTCCGACGCGGTCCGGGTGTCGACGATGGTCCGCCCGCGCGACCAGCCGCCGGACAGCTCGACCCGGACCGGATGCCGCTCGGTGGTCAGCCCGGACGGGTCGATCACCGCGCACACCGCGCCGCCGTCGCCGATGCTCGCGCCGTCGGACTGGTACCGCTCGCTGCGCTTCTCGATCAGCTTGCCGGCCAGCTCCGCCGACGGCGATCCGGTCAGCCCGCGGGCCTGGTCGAGGGTGACGACGACGTCGTAGAACACGTCCAGGCCGTACATCGTCACCCCGATCCCGAGGTCGTGCGCCGCGGCCAGCACGATCGCGGCCGCCTCCGGATCCGTCCAGACGTTGAACTCCGCGGACGCCGTCGCGTTCCCGATCCCCGCCGAGCCGCCCATGAACACGATCTCCCGCAACCCGGCGGCGGCCTCGGGGTATGTGCGGAGCAGCAGCGCGATGTTCGTCAACGGCGCCAGTGGGATCAACGTGACGAGCTCGCCGGTCGCGGCCGCGTCCCGCAGTACGTCACGCAACAGCTCGACGGCGTGCCGTGGATCGGTCGGCCGGGTCGACCGCGGCCAGTCGAGGTCCCCGAGCCCGTCCTCGCCGTGGACGTGCCGCGCCGGACGCACCGGCTGGATCAGCGGTACGGCGGCGCCGCGCGCGACCGGGACGTCCGGACGACCCGCGGCGTCGAGCACCGTGAGGGTGTTGCGGACCACGTCGTCGATCCCGACGTTCCCGCCCGCGCAGGTCACCGCCTTGAGGTCGAGCCCCGGGTGCCGGGCCGCGAGCAGCAGTGCGCACGCGTCGTCCAGGCCGGTGTCGACGTCGAGGACGACCGGGATCCGCGCGCCGGTCACGACCGCACCAGCCGGGCGATCGCGGCGGACGCCTCCTTGATCTTCGCGTCGGCCTCCGGGCCGCCGGCCTTCGCGGCGTCCACGACGCAGTGCGCGAGGTGGTCCTCGAGCAGGCCCAGCGCGACCGATTCCAGCGCCTTCGTCATCGCCGAGACCTGCGTGAGGATGTCGATGCAGTACTTCTCGTCCTCGACCATCCGCTGCAGCCCCCGCGCCTGCCCCTCGATCCGCTTCAGCCGCCGCAGGTACGCGTCCTTGTCGCCGATGTAACCGTGCTGCGTATGCTCAGCGGCCGGTTCGGTCACACTCACCACATCCTCCCGGGTTCCCGCCGAACCATATCCCGCCGGCGGCCCGGGACAGCGCGCTGCGCGGGCCGTAGTTTGCGCCTCGAAACGGCCCTCGTGGTGGCGCCACGCGGGAGTACACGGGGCCGCGCGGGTGTTGAAACCTCAGACACGCGCGGGCAATCGGAGCGTGCTTGCAAACTGTCGGAGCAGGGATCTAGGATCCCTAGATGTAGTGGTTACACGGGTGTAATTTTCCACAGGTAGTGGTCAGTTGCCCACAGGTTCTACACAGGTTGTCCCCAGGCTGATCCACATGCCATCCCCAGGATGGCTCACGGGAGGAAGTGATCCGTCGTGCACTGTCCGTATTGCAGGCATGCCGACTCCCGGGTGGTCGACAGCCGGGTGGCCGAGGACGGCGGAGCGATCCGCCGCCGGCGGCAGTGCCCGGTCTGCGAGAAGCGGTTCACCACCGTCGAGCAGATGCAGCTCACGGTCGTGAAGCGCTCCGGCGCGACCGAGCCGTTCAGCCGCGAGAAGGTCATCAACGGGGTCGGCAAGGCGTGCAAGGGCCGGCCGGTGAACGCCGATCAGCTCGCGCGGCTCGGCCAGAAGGTCGAGGACGCGCTCAAGGGCGGCGGCTCGCCGGAGGTTCCCGCGCACGAGGTCGGACTCGCGATCCTCGGGCCGCTACGGGAGCTCGACGAGGTCGCGTACCTGCGGTTCGCCAGCGTGTACCGGCAGTTCGCGTCGGCCGACGACTTCGAGACCGAGATCGCGTTGCTGCGGGCCGAGAAGGAGCCGCAGGGCACCGAGCCGCCACAGCCGGCTCAACAGACATAAACCGGGGGAACGGAAGTAGTTCCAGGTAACACCCAGCAACACCCAACGGGGCGGTCCCGACAGACCGCGGTAGCAGACACAGGGCGAGGAGCAACCATGACAGAGACGGTGACCGGCCACTCGGGGTCGACCAAGCGGTCGGCGGCCGGGTTCCGCGGGCGGAAGAACGCGCCCACGGGACTCACCATCGAGCGCGTCTTCAGCACCGAGGGCATCCACCCGTACGACGAGGTGACGTGGGAGCGTCGCGACGTGGTACAGCAGAACTGGAAGACCGGTGAGACGGTCTTCGAGCAGCGCGGGGTCGAGTTCCCCGACTTCTGGAGTGTGAACGCCTCGACGATCGTCACCACGAAGTACTTCCGCGGCGCGCTCGCGCACAACAACCGCGAGTCGAGCCTCAAGCAGCTCCTCGACCGGGTCGTGAAGACGTACCGCAAGGCCGGTGAGGAGCACGGCTACTTCACCTCGCCGCAGGACGCCGAGGTGTTCGAGCAGGAGCTCACCTGGCTGCTGCTGCACCAGTACTTCAGCTTCAACTCGCCGGTCTGGTTCAACGTCGGTACGACCTCGCCGCAGCAGGTGTCGGCCTGCTTCATCCTCGCCGTGGACGACTCGATGGAGTCGATCCTGAACTGGTACAAGGAAGAGGGCCTGATCTTCAAGGGCGGCTCCGGCGCCGGCCTGAACCTGTCCCGGATCCGCTCCTCGAAGGAACTGCTCCAGTCCTCCGGTGGTACCGCGTCCGGCCCGGTCAGCTTCATGCGCGGCGCGGACGCGTCGGCCGGCACGATCAAGTCCGGCGGCGCCACCCGGCGGGCCGCGAAGATGGTCGTGCTGGACGTCGACCACCCCGACATCGAGGAGTTCGTCGACACCAAGATGCGCGAGGAGGAGAAGATCCGCATCCTCCGCGACGCGGGCTTCGACATGGACCTCGGCGGTCGCGACATCACCTCCGTGCAGTACCAGAACGCGAACAACTCGGTCCGGGTCTCGGACGAGTTCATGCGTGCGGTGGAGGAGAAGGGCGACTTCGGGCTGCGCGCGCGGCTGGACAACTCGGTGATCGAGACCGTCGACGCCCGCGAGCTGTTCGACAAGATCTCCCAGGCCGCCTGGGCCTGCGCCGACCCGGGCCTGCAGTACGACGACACCATCAACGACTGGCACACGACCCCGGAGACGGGCCGGATCACCGCGTCCAACCCGTGCTCGGAGTACATGCACCTGGACAACTCGTCCTGCAACCTGGCCTCGCTGAACCTGATGAAGTTCCTCCGCGACGACGACCTCTTCGACTCGGAGAAGTTCGTCAAGGCGGTCGAGCTGATCATCACCGCGATGGACATCTCGATCTGCTTCGCGGACTTCCCGACCGAGGCGATCGGCGTCACCACCCGCGCGTACCGGCAGCTCGGCATCGGGTACGCGAACCTCGGCGCGCTGCTGATGGCGACCGGGCACGCGTACGACTCCGACGGTGGTCGCGCACTGGCGGGCGCTATCACCTCGCTGATGACCGGTACGTCGTACAAGCGGTCCGCCGAGCTGGCCGGCATCGTCGGCGCGTACGACGGCTTCGAGCGGAACAAGGACGCGCACACCCGGGTGATGCGCAAGCACGCCGCGGCCAACGACGCGATCCGCACCATCCACGAGATCGACAAGGACGTCCAGCAGCACGCCACCGCGGCGTGGGAGGGCGTGCTGAAGGTCGGCGCCAAGAACGGCTGGCGGAACGCGCAGGCCTCGGTGCTCGCGCCGACCGGCACCATCGGCTTCATGATGGACTGCGACACCACCGGCATCGAGCCGGACTTCTCGCTGGTCAAGTTCAAGAAGCTGGTCGGCGGCGGCTCGATGCAGATCGTGAACACCACGGTCCCGCGGGCGCTGCGCAAGTACGGCTACACCGAGGAGACCATCGAGGCGATCGTCGAGTACATCTCGGAGAACGGCCACGTCGTCGACGCCCCGGGCCTGAAGCCGGAGCACTACGAGATCTTCGACACCGCGATGGGCGAGCGGGCCATCAAGCCGATGGGCCACGTCCGGATGATGGCGGCCGCGCAGCCGTTCCTGTCCGGCGCGATCTCGAAGACGGTGAACCTGCCGGAGACCGCGACGGTCGAGGAGATCGCCGACGTCTACTTCCAGGGCTGGAAGCTCGGCCTGAAGGCACTCGCGGTGTACCGCGACAACTGCAAGGTCGGCCAGCCGCTGGCGGACGCGAAGGCGAAGAAGGCGGCCTCGGCGGAGGCGGTTGCGGCCGAGGCGGCCGTCGCCGAGAAGATCGTCGAGAAGATCATCGAGTACCGGCCGACCCGCAAGCGCCTGCCGAAGTCGCGGCCGTCGCGGACCACGTCGTTCACCGTCGGTGGCGCCGAGGGCTACATGACCGCCGGCTCGTACCCGGACGACGGTCTGGGCGAGGTCTTCCTGAAGATGGGCAAGCAGGGCTCGACCCTCGCGGGCGTGATGGACGCGTTCTCGATCGCGATCTCGATCGCACTGCAGCACGGCGTGCCGCTGGAGACGTACGTCCAGAAGTTCACCAACCTGAAGTTCGAGCCGGCCGGTCTGACCGACGACCCGGACGTCCGGATGGCGCAGTCGATCATGGACTACATCTTCCGCCGCCTGGCCCTGGACTACCTGCCGTTCGACGACCGGGCCGCGCTCGGCATCTACTCGGCGGAGGAGCGGTCCCGGCAGCTCGACACCGGCTCGTACGAGCTGGCACCGGTCGAGGTCTCCGAGCCCGAGTCCCTGAAGACGGTCGAGCCGGCCGCCGACGCCGCCGAGACGGTCGAGAAGCCCGCCGACGCGGCCGCCGCCAAGCCGATCAAGGGCGAGGCCCACACCACCGCCGAAATGCTGGAGCTCATCACCGGCACCTCGGTCGACGCCCCGCTCTGCTTCACCTGCGGCACCAAGATGCGCCCCAGCGGCTCCTGCTACGTCTGCGAAGGCTGCGGCAGCACCTCCGGCTGCAGCTGACCAGCCACCAGTAGCTGACAGCACTACGGCCCCCGGGAACTTCCCACTTCCCCCGGGGGCCGCGGTGCGTCTAGCGCCCGATCCGAGTCCGCCGCCGGTCCTGCGCCGGACTCGGCCAGCGGATCAGCAGAAGATCCAAGTACTCGACGCCAAGCCTCTCCACGCTCCGTTCGTCGGCGAGGTTCCGAGACCGATCCGTGGCATCGCGGTTCTGTGACTCAGTGTGACTGTCGGCGTCTGGCTCATCCGTGTCCTCCTTCGGCGTACGCGGCCCTGCCGCCCTAGGCCGATCACGGTCCGCACCCACGCTTGCGGCCGTACGCCGTACGGCCGTCTCAGCACCGCGATACCCCCGCGCGAAGTGTCGGAGGTGTGGTTCATGATGGGTTCCGCGGGTCGTGAGGATTTGCTGAAAAGCGTTGGAGGGGTGGGCTTATGAAGAACCGGCTGATCACTCTGGTGGACCTCGGTCTGGACAGTTCGTTCGACGCGTCGATGACCTTCGTGCAGGGCATCACCGGCAACATCAACGCCGGCTGGGACCGCCCGTACCTCGACGTGAACTTCGTCCGCACCCGGGACCACGAGACCGCGTTCTCAGCCCTCACCACCCCCTCGACGGTCCTCCACGTGATGGCACACGGTGACCACAGCGAGGAGCCCTCCTTCCTCTCCACCGACGGCGAGACCCAGGTCTCGCTCAAATCCCTGGCCGACTGGTTCCTCGACCACCAGTGGGGCATCGCCAGCGGCGTCGTGATCGCCGACGGCTGCAAGACCGGCATCGGCAAATGGCAACGCGCCATCCGCGACTGCATCCAGGACGACATCACCTACATCGGCACCAGCACCGTCATCGGCTGGTACGAAGCCACCGTCTTCTGCTCCGCCTTCTACGGCGCCCTGGTCCGCAACCGCGGCCTCGGCCGCACCCCCGCCGAACAAGGCTGGGACGCCGCCAACCGAGCCATCCGAGCCTACGAAACCCTCACCGACAAACCCTGCCCTTACAAACCCGTAGTCCTCACCCCCTCCCGCCAAGCCCTCCGCTCGCTCACCGGCTGACCCGACACGCACCACTCCACCACGGTGGGTGCTGCGTGCGAAACTTTCTGTGGTCCCAGCGGCGGGTGGAACACGGGGTGTGGTCGGTTTGGATTCGCTGCAGACGTTCCAGGACCTGATCGGACCTGCCGCATGGCAGAGGCTGCTGGCTGAGGGGACGTTGCGCAGCTACCGTCCGGGGCAGACGATCCTGCGCCAGGGCGACCCGGGAGGATTCCTGTTCGCCCTCGAGTACGGGCGCGTGAAACTACTCGCCAGCGCTGAGGACGGAGCGCAACTGCTGCTGACGATCCGCGGCGCCGGCCAACTGCTCGGCGAGCTGGCCGGTGGAAAAGGCCGACGGACAGCGACGGTCGAGGCGCTGGACCGGTGTACCGCGTGCTATGTGCCGACTGCACGGTTCGAGCGCTTCGTCGCCAAGAACGGTCTTGCCGCCGAGTTCCACCAGTACGTCGTCGGCAAGTTCGATCAGGCTGTGTCCCGGCAGGTCGACCTCGCCCATCGTTCTGCGCTCCGCCGGATCGCTCGGCTGCTCCACGACACAGCCGTGCTCGCGCCTGCAACTGCGACGAACCCGCTGCGGGTGCCGTTCACCCAGGAGGAGCTCGCGGCGGCGCTGGGCCTGGCCCGCAGCACGGTCGCGGACCAACTTACGGTGCTCCGGACATCCGGTGCGCTAGCGCCGGGCCCGCACTTGATCGTGGCCGATCTGGGGCTTCTCGCGGAGGCGTTCCGGATCTGAGGCACGTGTCACCCGCGGACTGTCCGATTCCGGACAAACCGCGTGGCCGATCTCGCGGACGCTGTGTGGACCGTCCCTTACCGAGGAGGCCACGATGAGCACCCCGATGGATCCGCGCTACTCCGGCGCGTCCGCGCTCCCGCCGTACCGCGCGCTGCTGGTCGTCGACATGAAGGACTACAGCGGCAACCCCAGCCGGTACCAGACCGAACTCACTCGGCTGATCCCCGAGATCATGGAGGCGGCGTTCGACCGGGCAGGGTTGGCGCGGGCGTGGTCGTCCAAGACCGCGCACAGTACGACGGGCGACGGCTACGCGCTGATCCTCCCGCCGGAGCTGCTCCCGCATCTGCTGAATCCGTACCTGACCGCGCTCCAGGAGGAACTCGAGTGCCGCAACCGCAGCCGTCCGTACGGCTGGAACGGCCCGATCCGGTTCCGGGTCAGCATCAACGTCGGCCCGGTCGTGGACTCCGGCGAGAACCTTCTGGGCGACGGCAGCGGCGCCGAACGTGTGACACTTCACCGCCTCCTCGACAGCGACCCTGTACGCCACCTGCTGAACGGCTCCGACCCCGACGTCACCCAGGTGGCAGCGATCGTGTCCCGGCGGGTGTACGAGGACGCGGTCCTGTCCGGGCTCGCCGACGAGCCTGAGTCGCTGTACGTCGAAGCCGGCGTCGAGGTAAAGACCTACCAAGGCCAGGCATATCTCCGCGTCCCCAAGCCGTCCGCGGGTCTACTGATCAACGGGTTCCTCGACAGCCCGCGCCCGCAGAACCCAGGAGCGGTAGGCGTGGCGCCTGCGAATCCTTCGCCGGGAATCGGTCTGCAGATCAACGGTGCCACAGGTCCGATCCACACCGGTGCCGGGGCACAGTACAACGCACCGCAATACACGACCGATCCGCACGGATACCAGCGATGACACCTACCCTCGAAGCAGCTGGAGCGGAGCCGCAGACTTCCGACCACCAACCGATTGCCTCCCCCGGGCCGCTAGATGACGGCGCCAATCCGGATGCGAAGGCTACAACTGAGATCAACAACAGCAGCGGACCCGTCCACGCGGGTAGTGGAAGCCAACTGAACGACATCAAGTACCTGTTCAACCGGCCGCGCGAAGCCCGCACGACGGCAGTCAGCCCGGTCGAGTTGCGCAAGCTACGGAGCTACTTCGTGCCGCCGCCGAACTTCAGCCGGGCGGCGGAGGTACTCGCCCAACCGGAAGGTTTGGTGATCCTCAACGGAGTGCCGGACAGCGGTCGACGGACCGCTGGGTTGATGCTGCTCTCCGACGGCATCCCGCCCGACAGCACGGTGCGGTTCATCCCACCAGAACTGGAGTTGCACGCCACGCAGGCTGAGCGCCGGATGTTCGCAGGAAAGGACGTCCGCGACGGAGACCGGCTGTTGCTTGATCTGTCCGAAGTCGATGCTGACTCGTTCCGTGAACAGCAGGCCTGCATTCATGACCTGCAGGCTGCCCTCCTGGCGTGCAAGGCCAAGCTCGTTGCTATTCTCCCGCACTTGCCCGGCGAGCAGTTGCAACCCGATTTCGTGCCCTACCGAGTCGACATCGGCAGGCCTGCGATGTCCACGGTCTTGCAGCGGCAGCTCAGCACTCACGGAATCCGAGTCCGCAGTTCCTTCCGCCAGGACAAGGCTTTCGCGTCGGCAACCATGTCTGCACTTGTCCAGGTCGTCTATCAGGTCCGTGACGCGTACCTGGAACATCCGGACACGGACGCCGATGTGCTGCTTGGGGAAGTTCTCGACTCTGGTGAGCGTCGGGCGGAGGGCGCCAGGAAGGCGTATCAATCAACCAAGGACCAGCATGCCCGCGCTCTGCTGATCGCAGTGGCGCTGCTCCATGGTCAATCGACACGCGCGATCTTCGTTGCGCAGCATCGCCTCTTGGAGCTGTTGCGAACGGCGGATGATGATCGGACTCACCCGCTGGACCTGTCCGGTGTGGAGAAGTCCCTGGCCGAGCTCGCTGTGGAGCTTTCTGTGACATCGGACCAGCGCATCGCCTTCGCTGACCAGGCGGTTGCGACCGAGGTACTCCGATGCTTCTGGGACGAGATGCCGTGGCTGCGTGACCCGCTGGGCGAGTGGCTCGGAGAGCTGGCCGGCGCGGGCATTGTCGACAGGTTCGAGCTCAGCGAGATAGCGCAGAGGTTCGGCGAACATTGCCGGCGTACCCGACAGGCTGATCTGGCGCTGCATTTGGTCGAGCAATGGTCCAGTGACCGGCAGTCGCCAGTTCGGTTGGCTGCATATGCGCTGCTGGCGGATCTGCTCGTCGATGATCAGACTGATTCCCTGGCGCGGCAGACGCTCTATGCCTGGGCGAGGGATCTGAACCTCTCGGGTGGACGTGCCGCAATCGTGATCGCGGCCTGCGTGAACATCTTGGCTCACGGCTACCTGGACCAAGCGGTCGTCCGGTTGTCGTGGCTCACCAAGCACTCGGAACGCGAGGTCCATTACGCGGCGAGGGACGGCCTCACTCGGCTGGCCGAGGATCCTGCCACTCGCTTGCAGGTGATCGACATGTTGCTCGAACCGTGGCGCTTCGCGCCTGCCAACTTCGCGGCAGCGGCCGCACCGATGGGCATGTTGCTGTTTGTCGGTGATGAAGCTGCTGAACGGGTTGTCGAAGGATGGCAGCGAGCCGTAAGCGAGACGGAACCGCACCGCAGAGAGTTTCTCCTTCGGCCCTGGCTCGAGGCCCATGAGGAGTGTTTGGCACAGGAGCGCGAGCAAGACGCCAATCGCTTGCTGCAGATGCTTGCCGCGATCTGTGGACGCCAACGGGAGCTGCTCGATGCCGCGGCCGACAGCATGCTTTCGTGGCTGAACATGCGCAGCGACGACCCAGTCCGCCAGCGAACTGCGCGAGCTGTCAGCGAACTCGTCAAGCGCGAGAGGCGATCGTCAGGGTCCACCAGACCGACTGGCTTGGAGGCAGGAGCATGACTGCGAATCGCAGGCTCGCGTACTCGGTTGCCCTTGGGCTTCCGACGGCAGCGCTGCTGGTGTGGATGATCGTTTTGCTGGGCTGGGCCGGTGTGCTTCTGTCGGTGGCGACGGGTGTCGGCGCGTTCGTGGCGTACCGTCGACTGGCTGGTCGATCGGCGGGATCAGATCGCGCAGAAACGTCATCGCTGGCAACGAGCGGCCTGCCAACGGCCGACGAGACGGTGTTCCTGGATCTGGCAGCGACGGTCCACTGGACGGCGGCCAGGCCAGAGTCGTATCACGTCGACGTGGCTCGTGCCTTTGTCCTGCGTCGCGCTCGCGAGGTGACGAGCAAGTGTCATCCGGCGCAGTACTCGCTCGCGCAGCACGAGCTAGCGGCAGCTATCGGTCGGCCCCAGCCTGTGGAGGACTTAGAGGTGTGGGCGACCGAGGTTCGGTTCGATCTTCCGCAGGCTGTCCAGCAGCACCTGGCGCAGATGGACGAGGCGCACCGAGCCGGGTTGCTGTGGGAAGTCAGCGCCCTGAACCAGCGCAGGATCCGGGACCATCTCAGGAACGACGCGTTGCGGACTCCCGCCTCGGCGATTGTCTGGTGGCTTGCGCAGAATGAGGGTTCGGTTCAGCGGGCCGTCGAGCTCGCCGATGTCCTGGCCAAGCTGTCGCAGCTGGCAACCGGACAGGACCAGCCGGACGGAACGACTGATGTCCAGGCGATGGTCGATGCGATCCAGAGACTTGAGGACACAGCGCGCCGACCGGCAGCGCACGACCTCGCGGAGGCGTTTGATCAGGCAGGCCTGGCCGAAGTGGCGACATCGCTGCGAGAGCGATACGGCCTGCCCACCTTGCGATCTGTCGTCGATCTTCCAGCATCCTCGGACGGAGAGGCCGAATCTTTCGGGCTCGCCGGCGAGGGTTGACACCTGCCATGGAGGATCGGGCGAGCGACACGCGGTCGGCGACTACCAAGCGTTAGCCGTGTGAGACTTTTTGGTGGGCTCGTTGCGGGGAGGGGTCTGTTGTTCGGTTGTGTGGACTTCCGCCTGCGGTGAGGGAACGGCACGTATGAAGCTTCATCGGGATTCGCTCCTGGCGGCGGCTGGGGTTGTGGTGGTTTTGTATGTGGTTTCGCTGGTGGTGGGGTTGCCGGCGTGGGCCGCGGTGGTTATGAGCGTGGTGTTGTTGGTGCTGCTGGCCGTGGTGTGGAAGCAGCCGGAGCAGCCTCGGCCGGTGGTGGCTCAGGCGGCGCCTTCCGTGGTGGTGCGGGAGCCGGAGCCGGTGTTTTCGGGGCCGCCGTCGCGGACGGTGGCGGATGTCCGGTTGCCGTCGGCTTCGCCGGACTTTCAGTTCAGTTTCTCGGCGGTGGTGCAGTGGTCGACCGTGTTGTCGGGGTCGCGGCATGCGGATCTCGGGGCGGTGGCTGTTGATGCGTTGCTCGATCGGGCGCGGTCGTTGACGGCGCGGCAGCAGGTGACCGAGGAGTCGCTGAACCAGCATCGGCTGGCGGCGTTGCTGGGGGAGCCGGCGCTGGACGAAAAGGGGCAGGTGCGGAGCTGGGCGACCGAGGTGCGGCTGCGGTTGCCGGATGCGGATCAGAAGCATCTGCAGCACCTTGCCGCGCTGCATCGTCGTGAGCAGACCACGCTGATCGAACGGCGGATGGAGCAGGACAAGCGTGCCTACCTGAAGGACGACGTCTTCGCGACGCCCGGGTCGGCGGCCGTGTGGTGGCTGGTGAATCATCCGGGTGAGGTCGAGACCGCGCTCGGGCTGCTCGACACGCTGGCGGAACTGTCGGCCGCGGCGAACGACCTCCCGGGGCGGCGAACCACCGCCGAGGAGATCGAACGCCCGCGGCCGACCCGTGCCGAACTCGCCTTCAGCACGGCGGTCGAAGAACTGACCGGGGCGGCGTCGACCGTGGCAGATCCGAACGGCGCCACGGCGAGCCCGACAACCCCGGCGGCGGAGTCGCACCAGCGCCCGGTGCCGAAGAAGTACCGGGAGCAGTTCTTCACCGAGTAGGCCGGCGAGACGGGCAGTCAGCAGGGTTGGCCCGGCCCGCCGGCGATCGATACGCATGGCTACTCGTCCAGCCAGCGGATCGTGGTCCGGCCGTTGTGGCCGTGAACGGACAGCAGCGCGTCGATCCCGTCCTGCCAGACGGTCGTGGTCGGGTAGCACCCGCCCCAGCGCAGCGCGACCGTCCCGTCGCTCCACAGCACGCCCTCCGCGACAACGCCCGTACCGCTCACACCGGACACGTCCTCGTGCCGGAACAGCTGGAAGCAGCGCGGGCCGGAACGGTTCGCGATGCGCAGGTGACGCTGCTGTGCGGTGCGCAGCAGCGTCGCGGTTCGTCCGCTGGTCTCGTCCATGACCCAAGTCAACGGCCGGCGGGCTGTCCGCACCAGGAACTCGACCGGTATCCACAGCGCACAAATTCGGCCCACCGACGGTCACCGAATCGCCATATTCTCATTGCACGGAGTAATCGACCTGCAAGGGAGCTGGACGGATGACGATCATCGACGAGTGGACGGGCCGGCACGCCCACGCCCTGCGTACGGCGCTGCGGCTGACCAACGAAGCGTTCGCCGAGCGACTAGGCATCTCGCCCCGGACGCTGACCAAATGGCGGGAGAGACCCGAGTCGGTGCCGAGCCCGCTGCTCCAAGAGGCCCTCGACACCTACCTCAACCAGGCGCCGCCCGACGCGCACGTCCGGTTCGCCGCCAACCTCGGTCTGGACGGCGGCCAGGTGCCGGTTGACAGCGCGGTGCTGACCCAGCTGAACACCACACTGGGCGACCTGACGCGCGCTCTGGCACGCCTGCAGCCCGGCGGGTCGGAGTGACTACTCCTCGGGCGCGATACCGACCAGCGCAGCCGCGGCGCAGATGTGGACAGGGGTGAGGTCGGTGGGGGAGACGGGAGCCTGAAGCAGCGTGCCGCGTTCGTACGGCGTGAGCGTGATGTCGATGCCCGGGGCGCCGGCCACCATGCCGCGGACGTACGTGAGCCAGCCCATCATCGGGATGCCGCGCCGGAAGACGCCGGCCGCGGCGGCCAGTTCGGTGTCGGCGATGCTCGCCCACTGGGGTTCCCAGATCGTCACGACTGCCCGCAGGACCTGCGCGAACCGCTCCGACTGCAGGAGCGCGTCGTCGTCGCTCCAATGCAGCGTCAGCTGGTCGGAGACGGTCGTCATCGTGCCGCCCATGGACAGGTCGAACAGCCACGGCAGCTCGCCCGTGCTCTGCAGATGCAGCCGGGTCGTACTCGTACCGTTCGCCAGGACCTTCGTCGTGGCCTCGACCATCTCCTGCAGCGGGGTGGAGCCGTCCGCCTCGAGGACGTGGTACCCCCAGCGCTCGTCCTGGGTCCAGTTGTGGACGTCGGGGAACGCGACGGCGACCGCGGTCAGCGTCCGGCCGACGCGGAGCGCGCGGTGCTCGACGGTCTCGTCACGGTGCGACCACTGGGCGCGGAGCAGCCAGGATGCCATTCACGCCCTCCGATCATGAAGCGGCCGTTTCGGCGGGGATGCTGGCGACGGTACGCCGTCATACGACCGCTTGACCAGAGCTCCGTGCACTCGCTGCGCGCGGGTACGGCGGCTCTCCGGAAAAGTCACCGGACCATACTGCTGTACCCGGAGGTCCGCGGTCTGCATCGGGGTCCTCTTTTGGTAACCACGTGTCGAAATCTGGACAAGTGTCAAGCTACGTCAGGGTCGGCGAGGCCAGCTCCAGGGTCGGGGTGGAGCCGCGGTACGACGACATCCACTCGCGGAGCAACTCGACCCGGGCCGAGTTCTCCTCGTTGCCCTTCACGACCGGAGCCTGGTTGTACGGCATGGTGTCCGAGCTGCGCCGGAGCTTCACGTACAGCCGGGACGAGGCGAGGGCGTACCGCTCCATGTCGTCCTGCAGCGCGCCGATGACCGTGATGTTCCGGTCGCGGCCGATCTGCTCGAACAGCGCCACCGCCTCCCGCCGGTGCTGGGAGCCGAGGTTGCGGCCGAGCTCGTCGAGGATCAGCAGCAACGGACGGTCCGACCCGCCCGCGAGCGCCGCCGCGCACACGAGCTTCACCGCCTTCTCGTCCATCTGGGCGGTGTTGCCCTTCACGTTGAACGCGGAGAACGGCCCGCCCTCCGAACGCCGCCACTTCGGCGTCACCGTCCAGCGCCAGGGCTTGTCCGGCTCGGCCGGCGGGTCCGGCTCCGGGAACTCGAGCTTCGCGCCGTACCCGCCGTACTGCTGGTCGAGGCGGTCGAACTCCTGGGACACCAGCCGGAGACGGGCCTTGATGCCGTCGGCGAGCGACGTGCGGTGTGCGCGAGCCGTGCTCTCCGCCTCGTCGAGGCCCTCGCGGGCGCGTTCGAGGGCGGCGTTCCGCTCGGCGCGCTGGCTGGCGATCTGCTGTTGCTGCAGGCTGTCGAACGTCTCGTGCTGCGCCAGGTGGCTGCTCAGCGTGCGCTGCAGCGCCGGGACCAGGCCGACGCGGTCGCCGAGCGTTCCGTTCGTCCAGCCGTCCGGGCCGTTCAGGATCTCCCACAGCTCGGCCGGGATCTCCTCGCGGGAGCGCGCGTTCGGGAAGCAGCGGCGGATGACGTCGTCGAGCTGCGTACAGGCCTGGTGGTTCCAGTCGGCGGTCGTCCGTCGCTGAGCGTCGTCGGGCTGTGCGAGCAGGAACTCCTCGGCCTCCTCGGGGGTGCCGCCCCAGGCCGTCGTCCGGGTGGTGAGGTCGAGCGCGCTCTGCTCCTCACGCAACGCGAGCCGCCGGCCGGTCAGTTCGTCGAGGATCCGGTCGTGGTCGCGGCGGGTGGCCTCGAGGTTCTTCAGCCGTTCGTCGCGGACGAGTTGCTGCCCGGCCGCGGTCTCCGCGGACTCCTTCGCTGCCTGCAGCCGCGGGGCGAGCGAGTCCCGGTCGGTCTCGTGCCGGTCGACGGTCTCGCGCAGCGCGAGGATCTGCTCCTGCACCGACTCCGCATCGGCGAGCGCCCGAGCGGCCGCCGTCCGGCGCTCCGCCTGGTCGACACGCGCCCGCGCCTGCTCCAGCGCGGCGGAGGCTTGGGCTCGGGCCTCGACCGCGGCCTCCACACGGCGGCGGGCTGCCTCGATCCGTGCGGTCCGGCCGGTGATCGGCTCGTCGAACTGCCCGACCGCGACCACACCGGCCACGTCGTCGATGTTGTCCTTGGTCGCCCGCTCGCCGATCGCCGCGAAGAACGCGTCCAGCACGAACCGCTTGTCCGCCGACTTCGGCCCGCGCTTGCTGGACGCCGTGGTGCCCGGCCGGTTCGCCAGCACCAGCAGGAAGCCGGAGTACCCAGCGTCGGCGAGCGCGGTCGCGGCCACGGTCGCGTCGCCGGAGTCGATGACGACGGCCTCCCGGTACGGCGCCAGCCGCGGCTCCCACTCCGCACGGTCCGACGCGGGCAGCTCGGTGATGTCGGTGAGCGCGCCGCACTCGATCCCGGCGTTCTCCAGGACCTGTTGCTGCGGCGCCGACACCGTCTGACCGCTCTCCGCCTCGCGCAGCTCGGCTGTCGCGTGGCCGACCGCGGAACGCGCGGCGTGGTCGCGGCCGATGTGCTCCTCGAGTACGGCGCGGGCCTCGACCTGCTCCGCACCCGCCGCCGCCAGGTCTCGCCCGTCCGCGGAACGGCCCGCGTCCAGCAGCCGTCGGTGCTCCTGACCGAGCCGCTCCAGCTGCTCCCGCACCGACCGCTGCGCCAGGTCGAGCTCTCGGTCGCGGGCGTCCAGCTTGTCCCGCTCCTGACGGGTCAGCTGGACGTCGCGGAGCAGGTTCTCCTCGTTGCCGAACGCGTCGATCTCGGTCTCGATCGCTTCCTTGCGGGCCTCCTGCTCGGCGGCCCGCTCGTCCAGCGCCGCGACCTCCTGGAGGATCTCGGTGTTCCGCGCGGAGCCGTCGATGAGGTGCCGGGCGGACCGCGCCCGCCAGGACTCCTTCGCCGCGGCGAGCGCCTCGCGGGCCGCGGCCCGCTGCAGGATGCCGGCCTCGACGGTCGCCATCTCCTGCTCCCAGCGCTGCAGGTCGGTGGTCGCCTGCTTGGTCGCCTCGCGCTGGGTGTGCTCGGCGGAGCGGTGCGCCTGCTCCTGCTCGAGCTCGTGGTCCAGGCCGGTGAGCGTCGCGATCGCGTTGAAGATCCGCGCCGGGCCGAGCTCGTTGAGCGGCTCGGCCAGCAGGTTCGCGGTCGGGCTGGAGCGGACCGAGGTGGACAGGAACGAGACGCACCGGACCTGGCCGCCGTACAGCACCTGGGAGAGCTTGTTCGCGTGGAAGTCGGTGCGGCCGTTCGAATGCGGGAGGGCGGCCCAGAGCGCGTCGGCGCCCGCGGCGCGCTCGGCCTCGGTCGCGCCGTACGGGATGTGCAGGCCGTGTTTCCAGCGCAGGTCGATGTACGACGCCTTGCGGTTGATCCGGATCCACACCGTGACCGCGGCGGTCTCGATCTCGTCGAGGTCGGTCAGGTCCGGGTCGGAGAACACGCCGACGATGTACCCGCGGTCGACGTTCGACCAGTTGCCCTCCTGGCCGGCCGCCTCCGCAGTGAACAGCAGCTCGGCCGCGCCCGGCGCACCGCTGGTCAGTCGCCACTGGTCGTCCGCGTGCAGCAGGCTGAGCGCGGCGATCCACGACGACTTGCCGGCGCCGTTGGAGTCGGTGGGGCCCTGCCCGGCGACCGTGATCAGGCCGCGGCCGATCATCGGGATCGGGTGCGTGGACAGCCGGGACAGGTCGACGACCTGCACCCCGAGCAGCACCTTCGACCCGAGGATGTCGAACGGCCCGTCGTCACTCATGCTTCTTCTCCCACTTCGACAGGGACCCCGTGGCGGGCGCGGATGGCTTCGGCGATCGGGCTGGCCGGGGCAGCGGCGAGGATCAGCTGGTCCTGCAGGCGACGGCGAGCGGCCGGCGTCAGCCGCTGCAGCTGCGGACCCGGGATGTATGACGGACCGCCCGAGTGGTCGCCGGACAGCTGGATCAGCCCGGCCGCGCGCAGCCGTTGCAGCGAGAGCCGCCGCTCCTCGCCGCTGATCCGGGTCGTGCGCAGCTCGTCGACCGTGGTCGGCCGGGCGGACTTCCAGCTGTCGCCGGTCAGGATGCCCTCGCTGCGGGGAATCGCGACCGAGTGGATCAGCACGAGCACGAGCACCGCGCGGTCGATCACCGACAACGGCTGCCAGCCCTGCGCGGCGAGGCTGGCCGCGATGTCGTCGTCGAACCCGGCCGTCCAATGGGTGCCGTCGACGTGGACGAGTGTGCGGCCGATCAGCTTGAGCATCCGCTGCACCTGCCGGCGGAGTGTGACGTCGCGCAGACCGGCCAGCTGCACTTCGGCGACCGGGTGCGCGGCGAACTGCACGGCGCTGAACGCGGCCAGCACCTCGTCGCGGGACCGGTCGCTGAGGTCCTGCAACAGCGGGTCGAAGAGGGCGTGATGGTCAGTCACCCGGCACCTCCGCCGCAGGTGGATCGGGGAGATGACGGCACAGGTCGCGGAGCGT
This sequence comes from Kribbella sp. WER1, assembly GCF_054189145.1. Taxonomy (NCBI): domain Bacteria; kingdom Bacillati; phylum Actinomycetota; class Actinomycetes; order Propionibacteriales; family Kribbellaceae; genus Kribbella; species Kribbella sp. WER1. The sequence continues at coordinate 7,554,627 of NZ_CM135186.1, forward strand.
CGAGAGGTCGGCCGGGCTCCAGGTGACCACGCGCGGACCGAGGCGGACCTCGCCGGCTGCGTCGTTCCAGAGCAGCCAGTGCGTCGCGTGCAAGCGGCGCAGGCTGCCGATGATCAGGGTCATGTCGCTCGGCTGCTCGGCCCGGCCGCGCATCCCGGCGTACACCGACCGGACCTGCGCGATCGTGCCGGTCCCACCAGGCCACGGCGAGGCGCTGCGATCCGTCCAGCAGCAGGCGACGCAGATCGCCAGCAGGCGAGCGGTCTCGTTCGGCAGCTCGACCGGGACCGGGGGAGCGCCGAGCTCCTCCAGCACGCTGTGACCGGCGCCGGACGGGAGCGTCGGCACCAGCCAGACACCGTCCGGCGACGAGGCGCGCGTGAGACCTGCGACGGCGGGCGTGTCCGGGTCGACCTCGATCGGCCCGGCGGACTGTACTTTCGCCCACCAGAGCGCGTTGTACAGCCGGCGCTCCACGGCCTCGGTGCTCACGAGACCACCCGGCGGAACACGCCCTCGGTCACCCACGGCGTCCCGGCCTCCGGGTCGATCCGCATGCCGTCGGACCAGACCAGCTCGTACTCGAGCTCGTCGTGCAGGTGCGCCGCGGTCAGCTCGGCGAGCACGCGCCGGGCCGTGATCCAGTCGCCGGCGTCGTCCACGACCTCGACGATGTCGACCGATGCCCGTCCGGCCAGCACCCGCTCCGCCTCGCGGCGCAGGTCCTCGCGGTCCGTCGCGGCGGCCGATTCCGGGGCGTCCAGGTCGCTGGTCGGACGCGGCGGCGCCATCCGGGCCGTCCCGCTCCGGCGCCCGGTCTCCACCGCCTCGACCATCGTCTGCGCGGAGAAGTCCGGCGCGGCGGCGTCGAACAGCAGACCATCCAGTACGGCGGCCAGCGTCTCGGGCTCGCTGCTCCGGGTGAACGTCAGCCAGGTCTCGATCGGCAGCAGCCCCAGCGCCCGAGTCGTACCGGCCCGCTCGACCAGTCGGCCGGCCGCGAGCTGCACGGCGTCGGCGTACGCGGCGAGGGCCATGCGGAGCGACGTACAGTCCCGATGCAGTGTCGGCCAGCGGCCCAGGACCAGGCGGTGCACCTCCCCGGCCTGCTCGATCAGGCGCTCGTTGCCCCACGCGAGCTGGGCGTTCTCCCGCAGCTGCGCCGTCGTACTGGTCGAGACCAGGATCGCCAGCTCGTTGCCGAGCAGCCGGAACACCTTGGTCAGCCGCTCGACGGACGCCTTGCCGTCCTCGGCCGTCGCCTGTGGGTCGCTGACGCTGTGCGCCTCGAGAGTGAGCAGCTGATGCAGCTCCGCCTGACCGCCCTGGACGGACATCCGGCGCAGGAACATCAGCATCACGTACGGCGCGAACGCGGCGCGGTGGCGCAACTCGTTCGGCCGGTCGACGAGTTTGGTGATCGCGCCGTACTGCCTGAGCAGGTCGAACCGGCGGACGATCATGTCGTGCGGATACGCCCGGCAGGCGAGGGTGGCCTGCTCGACGGTCAGCCCGTCGCTGCCGGCCTCGGCGAACGCGTCCAGGATCGCCTGGTCGACGTCCAGCAGCTCGGGATCGACGATCATCGCGCCGGCCTCGCGGGCGAGCACGGCGAACACCTGACGGTAGACGCGCAGCACCGCGGCTTCGGCCTCGGCGTCGAGCAATGTCGCGTCCATCCGCACTCCCTCCCGTGAGAAAAGGACTCTAACCACCCGCACCGACAGACCAAAACTCGCCTGCCGGGCGCCTGTGGAAAACCGGATGACGGCGGGCATGCGGCTGCCTACGATCCGGAGTGTGATGAGAATCCTTGGCTGACGCGGTCGGGAAGGCCGCGTCAGCACCACGGCACCCACGGGTGTCGCCCCGCCGGAGCGGACCGTCGTGTCCCCGGCGCGCTTGCTGATTCTCTCCGTACGGAGCCTGCACATGACTGTGCATCCCTCTGCTCGCCCCATCGGCGCGCAGCACCCCCGTGTCCGTGACCTGCTCGCCCTGCGCAAGGACGGCTCGCCCGGCCGGATCATGGTCGAAGGAACGTGGGAACGACCGTCTGCTGACCACGTCCGCCACCCTCGAGGCGTTCTTCTGGTGCCCGGAGGCCGGGATCCCGGACGTCGACCGGTACGCCGACCGCGCGGAGGAGGTGTACCGCATCTCCGAGAAGCTGCTCACCCGGCTGTCGCGCAAGAGCCGCTCCGACGGGCTGATCTCGATCGCCCGGGTCCCCGAATGGCGACCGCAGGCGTTCCGGTTCTCCGACCGTTCGCTGGTCCTGGTCGCCGACGGCGTCGAGTACGCCGGCAACCTCGGCACGCTGATCCGTACCGCGGACGCCGCGAACGCCGACTGCCTCGTCCTGACCAGCCGCCGCGCCCGCCCCACGCATCCGGCCGTGTACTCCGCGAGCCGCGGCACCGTTCTCTCCACGCCGATCGTTGAGTTCGACGACATCCCGGCCGCGGCCGCCTGGCTGCGGAGCCACCGGTTCCGGGTCCACCTCGCCGACCCGGCGGCGACCGGGACGTATCGGGTCCCGCGGTACGACGGTCCGACCGCGTTCGTGGTCGGATCCGAGGGCGCGGGCCTGTCGCGGGCCTGGCACGCCGAGGGGTTCGACGCGGTGTCGATCCCGATGCTCGGCCGGGCGGACTCGCTGAACGTCGCGCTGTCCGCCGGGATCCTGCTGTTCGAGGCGCGGGCTCGGAAGGAAGGATGGTGACGCGTTCGGCACAATGGGCTGGCCGACAACAGAAGGAGAGCCCGTGACGTTCGAGCCCGGCGAGGTCGTCGCCCCGTCCGACCCGCGCATCATCCTGGAAGGACAGTGGGGACACCAGCCCGGCGTGGCGGTCACCGTCAACTCCGGCTCCCGGATCTCCTTCTCGTACGCCGGTCAGCGGCTGCAGTTGCTCTTCGACACCGACGGGCTGACGGTCGCGCCGCACCTGTGGATCACCGTCGACGACAACGAGCCTGCGCTGTACGTCGTCGACGCGCCGGTGATCGAGCTGTCCGCGCCCGACGGCCGGCATCAGGTGACGATCGTGGTCAAGGACGTCAACGAGCACGCGAACCGGTGGAACCCGCCGTTCGGATGCGCGGTGGTCTTCGCGGGGCTGGTGCTCGACTCCCGGTCGGTGCTGCGGCTCAGCGGCCGGCCGGGCGGTCCGCGGCTCGAGTTCTACGGCGACTCGATCACCCAGGGCGTCCGGTCGCTGAGCGCGCACCCGGAGTCGGAGGGCGCGGACGGTACGACGTCGTACGCGTATCTGACCGCCCGCGCGTTCGGCGCCACGGCGTACCAGGTCGGGTTCGGGAGCCAGGGGATCAGCAAGCCGGGGAACGGCGAGGTGCCGTCCGGTGTGGACTCGTTCGGCTGGAACTTCGCGGGCTCGCGGGCCGAGCGAGTGGAGCAGCCCGACGTTGTCGTGATCAACCTCGGCGTCAACGACCCGACGCTCGAGATCGAGGAGTACGCCGGATACGTGCGCCGGGTGCGGGCGGCGTACCCGGGGACGACGATCGTGTCGCTGACGCCGTTCAACGGCAAGCACGCGGACACGATCCAGGCTGCGGTCAAGACCCTCGACGACCCGAACGTCGTCTGCATCGACTCCACCGGCTGGATCACCGAGGACGACTGCACCGACCAGGTCCATCCGACCGTCGCCGGTCACGCCAAGATCGCCGACAACCTCGTCACGGCCCTCGAACAGCACACGTCGCTACGCCGTCCTCCTTCTATTTAGTACAGAACTGGCCGCCGCGCAACAGACTGTTTTTCAACTTCTCGACCCCGCAGACTCGATGGGGTCGAGAGGAGCAATCTGTGGTGACGGCAGAGGACGTCGAGACAGCAACCGAGTGCGTGGTCGAGGCATTGCGACCGGCCGTGGACGCCGACTGGGCGGTGCAGGCCGGGTCGATCGAGTGGAGTTGCCGGAAGACCGCCGAGCACATCGGGCAGGCCAACCTGCACTGGGCTTCGCAGCTCGCGGTCGGTGCACGGACGCAGTACGTCCGCTGGTCGGCGCAGGCCCAACCGCTCGCGCCACCGGCCGGCGTACTGGACTTCGTCGAGGCGGCGGGGCGGATCCTGGCGCTGGTCGTCCGGGCGAGCCCGGCGCGGACGCGAGCGTTCCATCCGTGGGGGATCGGCGATCCGGAAGGGTTCGCCGGGATGGCCTGCGTGGAGTGGTTGGTGCACGGGCAGGATCTGGCCGCGGGGCTGGACTGCGCGCTGGAGCCGCCCGCCGACTTGTGTGACCGGGTGCTGACGCGGCTGTTCCCGCACGAGCCGCGTGTGGTGGACCAGCCGTGGCCGGAGTTGCTGCGGTTGACCGGCCGCACGTCGGGCGCGCCGGAGAAATGGAAGTGGCGCCCGACCCCACTCGACGAACCGTGGGACGCCACGCCGGTGCCCGAACCGATGCCGTTCACACCGCTGCCCGCGGAAGGATAACCAGATGGCAGACACCGTTGACGAGTACATCGCGTCGTTCCCGCCGGACGTGCGGGAGATCCTGGAAAAGGTACGCCGCACGATCCACGACGCCGTACCGGGCGCCGAGGAGAAGATCAGCTACCAGATCCCCGCGATCACGCTCGACGGGACAGGTCTCCTGCACTTCAGCGGCTGGAAGTCCCACATCGCCCTCTACCCGATCCCCCCGATCGGCGAGGACCTCACGCAGTACATCTCCGGCAAAGGCACGCTCAAGTTCCCCCTGAACAAGCCGATCCCGTACGACCTGATCACCCGCATCGCCCAGGCATTCGTTGCCGCGCGCAACAATCAGGAATAGGCAGGGGCGATCGCCCGCGCGAGCGTCACGATCGGTTTCGGCCGCATCTCGTCCCACGGGAGCGAGACGACCGTCACGTACTCGTCCCGGCTGGTCTTGAAGAGCAGATAGCCGTCGTCCTGCTGCCAGCCTTCGGCGCCGACGGTCACGCGGTGGGCCAGCCCGGCGGTCGCGGCCTGTTTGACCATACCGAAGTCCGCCATGCCGTCGGCGCTCGCGAAAGCCGCGACCGTGCGCATCGCCGAGCCCCACTCGCAGGTGAGGTGATTGTCGACCAGGGCATCGCGTCGCAGAACGGCTTTCGTACCGAGGATCCGTTCGGCGGCCGCGGTGCCGACGGCGCACTCCGGTCGAACGACCGTGGGAGGTGCTGCGGCGAGGCCTCCAGCGAGGGTGGTGACTGCACGGGCGATGGACCGGAGTTCGTCCATCGTGCCGGCGCCGGAGTTCTCGACACTGAGCCGGATCTGGCGGCCGGCGACGCGGAAGACCAGCCACGGCGCAGCCGCGGCCGGGTTGAGCGCCCACGAACCGTCGCCCATCCCACCGTCGCTGACCTTCGCGGCGTAGCCGCCGGCCGCCACCGTGGCTTCGTCGACCTTGCGGAACCTGACCGCTTGCTCAGTTGTCACGGGCAGGATCGAGACGAAGACGCGAATGCGGTGTGCGGCCGTTGCCGGATCCACCAGAGTGCAGCCGTCCGACAGCGGCGCCGCGGGACGGTACTCGCCGCGTTCGGTGGTCCAGTTGCCCGGGAGTGTTGGGCGTACACGTTCGCACAGGTCGCCGGATAGGTTTGGAGTCGGGGCTGCCTGGTTGGTGGTGTGGGGGCTGCAGCCGAGCAGCGCCAGCAGTAGGACAGCGGTGATCGTCGCTCGGCGGTGCATTGGTTCCTCCCCAGGACAGTGCTTCAGAGGAGAGTAGTGGGATCCGCTGACGGTGGGCGGGTCAGGGTCCAGTCGTTGAAGTGGTTGTCGAAGCGGTACCAGAGGTTGTCTTTGCCGAGGCGGAGTTGGAGTTTGCCGGTGGTGATGCGGTTGGCCTCGGGGATGGCTTGGGGGAGGGCGGTGACGGCTTCGGTGAGGGCCTCCGCAGGGACGTCGTGGGGGTCGTCGACGGTGACGGCCAGGCCGCCGGGGCCGCCGTGGTGCCAGGCGGTGGCCCAGGTGGTGAGGCGGCGGGCGGGGATGCCGGCGCGGTGCGCGAGGTCGGCGAGTTCCGGCGTACCGAGGGCGGCGGCTGCGCGGCGGGCGAGGTCCTGGTCGAAGGTGAGCGCGGCGTGGGCGTCTCCGGATGCGAGGCGCCAGGCGCGGTGGGCGGCGTCGGTGGCGAGCGCGACCAGGTCCCGTACGTCGACGCCGGACGACCGCGGCGGATCCAGGACCTTCACCGCGGCCGGAACGCCGGGAGCTCCCAGCGGTCGAGGCGGCACCGGAATCGGCACGACGGGCGCAGCTGCCGGCAGGTGGCGGGCGAAGGCGGCGATTGCCGGGATGCCCGCCGGGGCGGGCGGATGTGGTGGTGTGGATGGCGCGGCTGTCCCGCCTCGGCGGGCTCGTAGCGCTGTGAGCAGCTCGTCTTTTCGGCGTCCCCGGAGCAGCAGCAGCGCGAACGGGTCGTCGTCCAGCGCGTCCGCCACCAGGTAACACACCGCCGCGGAATGCTTGCACGGTACGGCGAAGTCCGGGCAGTTGCAGTTCGTCAGCACCTCGCCCGCACCGGGCAGCAGGTCCAGCCCGGTCGCCCGTACGTCGTCCACGACCTCGGGCGGCAGCTCCCCGTCGAGGAGTGCCGCGACCCGCCCGATCTGCGCCGACACCACGTCCAGCACGGCATCCCACTCGGCCGACGAGAACGCCCGGATCCGCACCGTTACCTGGTACGGCGTGACCCGGCTGCCCTGCACCACCGCCTCGACCTCGCCCGGGCTGACCGTCAGTTCGAGCACGCTGCCGCGCCGCGCGTACGACCGGCCGCGTGACAGCCGCCCCGGATCGAGTCGCGCCCGCTGCTCCAGCGCCTCCAGCCACGCGCGGCCCCACCAGGTCGCCCCGAACGTCCGCCGGCTCCCCGGCCCACGCGCCGCCGGCAGCCCGGCGTCCTCGCCGGAACGGCGCCAGCCCTGCCACGGCGTACGGCCCTCGTCAGCCATCGGATTTCCCTACCGCAGAAGGGTTGTACGCGCTCGCGGACCCGGACTTCACCGGCCCGGTCGACAGCTCGACGAGCTCGGCCAGTTCGGTGTCGGACAGCTCGCTCAGCCACGCCTCGCCCGACCCGACGACGGCGTCCGCGAGGTCGCGTTTCGCGTTGATGACCGTCGCGATCCGGTCCTCGAGCGTGTTTTCGGTGACGAGCCGATGCACCTGCACCGGCCGGTCCTGCCCGATCCGGTACGCGCGGTCGGTCGCCTGGTCCTCGACCGCCGGGTTCCACCAGCGGTCGTAGTGCACGACGTGGGTCGCCTGCGTCAACGTCAGTCCGACCCCGCCCGCCTTCAACGACAGCAGGAACACCGGCGCCGCGCCCGCCTGGAACTGCTCCACCATCTCGGAGCGTTTCCGCACCCCGATCCCGCCGTGCAGGAACAACGTCCGCACCTGACGGGCCGCCAGATGCGCCTCGATCAGCCGGCACATCTCGACGTACTGGCTGAAGATCAGCACGGACTCGCCCTCGGCCAGGATCACGTCGAGCAGCTCGTCCAAAGCGGCGAGCTTGCCGGACCGCCGCTCCAGCGGGCCTTTCTCGTGCAGGAACTGCGCCGGGTGATTGCACACCTGCTTCAGCTGCGTCAGCAGACTGAGCACCAGCCCGCGCCGCGCGATCCCCGACGCCTCCTCGATCTTGGCCAGCGTTTCCTTCGCGACCGCCTGGTACAGCGTGGCCTGCTCGGTCGTCAGCGGTACGACGACGTCGTGCTCGGTCTTCCGCGGCAGCTCCGGCGCGATCCCGGGGTCGCTCTTGCGCCGGCGCAGCAGGAACGGCCGCGTCACCCGGGCCAGCCGCGCGGTCGCCTCCTCGTCGTGGAACCGCTCGACCGGTACGGCGACGTCCTGGCGGAACCGGTCCAGCGGGCCGAGCAGCCCGGGCGCCGACCAGTCGAGGATCGACCACAGCTCGGAGAGCCGGTTCTCCACCGGCGTACCGGTCAACGCGATCCTGGTTGCCGACGGCAACGTCCTGAGTGCGCGGGCGGTCCGCGACAACGGGTTCTTCGCGTGCTGCGCCTCGTCCGCGACGGCCAGGCCCCATGCGATCTCACCGAGCAGCCGGTGGTCCTGGCGGACCACGCCGTACGTCGTCAGCACGACCTCGTCCGCGGCCAGATCGCTGAGTGTCCGCCCGGCGCCGTGGTATCGCCGGGTCGGGACATCGGGGGCGAACCGCTCGAACTCGCGTTCCCAGTTGCCGAGCAGCGTGGACGGGCAGACGACGACCGTCGGGCCGCGGCCCTTCAGCTGCAGGTGCAGGGCGATCACCTGGATCGTCTTGCCGAGACCCATGTCGTCGGCGAGGCAGCCGCCGAGGCCGAGGTGCGCGAGCTGCGCCATCCAGGCGACGCCGCGGCGCTGGTAGTCGCGCAGCGTCGCGCGCAGACCGACGGGCTCGGCGAACGGCGCGGGCTCCTCCGCGGACCGGAGCCGGGCGAGCAGTTCGGCGAGTGAACCGTCGGCGTCGAACGGTACGAGTTCGCCGTCGACGTCGATCGTCCCGGTGAGCGCGGCTCCGAGCGCCTCGGCGCCGGTCAGGGTCCGCGTGGAACGGTCCCGCAGCCGGCGGACGACGTCCTGGTCGACGCGGATCCAACGGCCGCGCATCCGGATCATCGGGCGCTTCGCCTCGGCCAGCGCGGCGACCTCCGCCTCGGTCAGGTCCTGGTCGTCGAGCGTCGGCCGCCAACGGAACGCGACCAGGTCGTTCAGGTTGAAGTCCGGCCCGGTGACGGCGCCGGGCGTCGGTGTCGCGACGCTCGCCCGGAGCGCCAGTTGTCCGGCGAAGAGCTCGGTCGGCCAGAGCACCTCGATCCCGGCGCCCTCCAGTTCGGGGCTGCCTTCGGCGAGCTCCTCGAGCGCTACGTCGTCGATCGGGATGTCTTCCGGCGCCGCGTCGCGCAGCGCCGTACCGAGCGGGGGCCAGACGCGCGCGCCGCGCCGGAGTGCGAGCAGCAGGTCCGTCTCGGCACGCTCGCCGAGCGCGGTCAGTACGGCGGCGGGCGCGCTCCACAGATCCGCGACATCGACCAGCAGACTCGGATCCAGCCCGCTCCGCAACTGCAGCACCGCCCGGAAGTCCTCGGCCGTCTCGGGCGGCTCGATCCGCAGTACCAGCCGGGTGCCCGCCTGCTCGGCCAGCGCCGTCTCGTCCAGCCAGGCCGTCGCGCCCGGGAGCGTGGCCGGCTCGACGGCGGCGAACGGCGCCGCACCCGGACGGACCGCGACGGCGGCCGCCGGAGTACGGACGAGAGCGTCGGCGAGCGCGTCCCAGAAGGAACGGATCAGCTGCTCCGGCTCGACCAGCCGCACCGGACGGGTGCCTGCGATCGGCAGCGCATGACCGTACGCCGGCATCGCGGCGCCGAGGTTCCGCAGCCAGGCGTGGTCGATCGGATCCAGCGGAGCCACCCGCCACGCGCCGTACCCCTCCGCGCTCCGGTCCGGCACCAGCCGGCCGCGACCGATCAGCACCAGCCCCGCGAGCCCGGCCGCCCGCCACGCGGCCCAGCTCTCCGAGGCGTCCCCGTCCGGCTCGGTCAGCCGGCTGACGACCTCGTCCATGGTCAGCAGCCGCGCCGGCACGATCGTCCGGCGCACCGCCGTACCGCGGGGGAGGACCAGCTCGACGGTGCCGTCGGCGGTCTCGTCGGCGAGATCGCCGTACAGCGCCAGCCGGCCCGCGCGCGGCGGATCGGCGGGCACGAAGACGGCGTCGAACATGCCCGCACAGTACGCGGCAGCACCGACAGAACTTGACCTGAACCAACGTTGAGGTTGCAGGCTCGGAGTCCCCAACAGGAGAGATATGGACATGCGTGCAGCAGTGGTGACCGCGTTCGGCGGTCCGGAAGTGATCGAGACCCGCGAGGTACCCGACCCCGTGCCCGCCGCCGGGCAGGTGCTCGTCGAGGTCGAGCTCGCGGACCTGATCTTCGTCGAGACCGCGATCCGGCGCGGCGGCCACGGCAAGTTCTTCGACGTCGAACCGCCGTACGTCCCCGGCAGCAACCTCGGCGGCCGGGTCCGCGCCGTCGGTCCCGGCGTCCCCGCGGACTGGATCGGAAAGACCGTGGTCGGCCGTCCGGAAGGCTTCGGCGGCCACGCCGAACTCGCCGTCCTCACCCCCGAGGCCGAACTGCCGCCGGAGCTCGACCTGCCGACCGCGGTCGCGGTGTACGGCGACGGCTTCACGGCGCTGATGCTCGAGGAACTCGCCCCGCCGATGATCGGCCGGAATGTCCTGATCACCGCCTCCGCGGGCGGCATGGGCCTGCTCCTCACCCAACTCGCCCACAGGGCCGGCGCCCACGTGATCGCCGCCGCCCGCGGCGATCGGAAGCTCGAACTGAGCCGAGCCCAAGGCGCCGACGTACTGATCGACTACAGCCAGCCGTCCTGGGACAAGTCGGTGCTAGAGGCAACCGACAACCAGGGCGCCGACATCGTCTTCGAAGGCGCCGGCGGCGAACTCGGCGCCACCGCCTTCACCGTCACCCGCGACGGCGGCTGGTTCTCCGCCCACGGCGCCCCCAGCGGCACCTTCGCCCCCATCGACCCGGCAACCGCCGAACGCCGCGACATCACCGTCAAGGGCATCATGGACCTCCGCGCCGACTCCACAACCACCACAGTCACCGCCCACGACGTCCTCACCCGAGCCGCCACCGGCGACCTGAAACCGGTCATCGACCGGATCTACCCCCTGGCCCACCTCGCCGAGGCCCACCAGGCGCTCGAAAACCGCGCCCTCCACGGCAAGGCCCTGATCCAGGTCAGTCGCTGACCGACCGGTCCGAGGGGTTGTCCGCGGGGTGGTCCGTGATCGCCGGCGGAATCGGGCGGGCGACGACGATCTGGTTCCGCCCGGACCGCTTGGCGGTCAGCAGCGCGTCGTCGGCCGCCAGGACGAGCTGGTCCATGGTGCCGGCGACGTCGGGGTAGACCGCCGCTCCGAACGACGCCGGAATGCCGTCGAGCTTGGCGGTCCGGCCGTCGGTGGTGCTGACCGGGACGGCCAGGCCGACGAGCCGTTCCCGGATCCGCTCCGCGATCTCGAGCACCTCGCTCTCGAGCGCTCCCGGCAGCAGGACCGCGAGTTCGTCACCGCCGACCCGCGCGACGAGGTCGCCCTGCCGAACCTCCGCGCGGATCGACTCGCCGACAGCGCGGAGTGCCTCGTCGCCGGCCGGGTGACCGTACGTGTCGTTGATCTCCTTGAACTTGTCCAGGTCGAGCATCAGCAGGCCGACCGTACTGCGCAGAGTGTCGGCGCGAGCGAGCTCGACGGGCACGGCGCTCGCCCAGTACGACGACGTGGCGAGACCGGTCTTCTCGTCCGTACCGGCGGCGCGTTGGTACTGCGGCAGGAGCAGGTCGCGGTGCAGCGCCAGCACCGTGACCATGAGCACCGGGACCACCCATGGGTATGACGTCTGTACTGCGGCGATCGCGATCCCCAGGCCGAGACCGGCGCACACGACCAGCTGGTCCGACAGCTCACCGAGCGCCTCACGTGCCGTCGCATCCGGGCTGGACAGCAGGATCGCTCCGATGACCAGCGCGTAGTTCACCAGCCACCAGGTCGCAGCGGCGGCAATGACGACCAGAAGTGACCAGAAACCGGTCGGCAGCCGCGGAGGGCCGACGAGACCGCCGCCGCGCAGCACCGCCGCCGCGGCCGCACTGGCCAGGATGTACGTCGCAGTGGAGAAAACCTTGCGGTGGGCGACGGTCCGACCGTAGACGCGGAACCACGAGTAGCCGTACGCCAGCACGACCAGCGGGATGACGAGCGAGAGCGGGAGCAGCAACAGCGCCGCGAAGATCCACAGGCACTTGAGGTTCGTGTGCGGTGAGGTGTTGGCGGCCATCTCGCGCCGGCGCTCGATCCCGCGGGCGGCCTCCAGGTGCAGGATCGACGCCGCGGCCAGGACCGCGAACGCGATCCACTCCGAATGCCGAACACCGGAATTCGGGCCACCAACGGTGCTCCGGACGGACAATGTGGTTATTGTCACCGCAATCACGTCCACCGCGATCACATAACCCAATGCCGGTCTCGGCAACGACCAGAGCTTCCATTGTCGGGGTGGCACCCAACTGCTCCGACCGATCAGAATCATCATGAGCCTCACACGCAAGTCGACCTGAGCGGTTCTACTGCCATCGTAACGGCCTGTTCACGTCAGGTCACCCGCGGGTGCGGGCATTCCATTATTTGGTCACTTCAGAAGGGTCGAAATCATGCAGACGGATGCGCACGTCAACGGCAGCGGCAACGACTGGTTCACCGGGGGCAACGACTGGTTCACCGGCGGGAACGACTGGTTCCGGGGCGGTAACGACTGGTTCGTCCCGACCATCGCGGACGACGGCAACGACTGGTGACAAACGGGAAATCTTTACCTGCTTCTTACAATTCGGAGCACTTCCGGCCCGAATAAACCAGGTGGTCGCAGATATTTACCTTACTGTGATTCTGCGAAACTGTCACCGATTCGGCGGGCGCGCGCCCAGGCGGCGCCCGCCGCGGCCGCCAGCAGTGTTCCCGCGATGCCCATGACGGCGAGTGCGTACGGCGCACCGATCGATTCGGCGAGGCCGCCGGCGAGCAGAATTCCGGCGCCTTGGCTGCCTTTCAGCGCCGTACCGGCGACGCCGAACGCCTGGCCGCGCCGGTGGTCGGGCACCGACTGTACGAAGGCGGCACTGGTCGGCAGGTGATACGCCGAGGCGGCTCCGGAGACCAGCCAGAGACCGAACGTCGCGACCGGTCCCGGGGCGAGCGCGCACAGCACCAGTGGCAGACACGCCGCGACGGCCAGCGGGCCGAGCAGTTCCAGCCGATGGTCGGGCGCCAGGCGAGTTATCAGCCACATCCCGATCACACAGCCTGCTGGGCTGGCCGCCAGCAGAAGACCGGCGGTCGTGGTGCCTCGTCCGATGTCGTGTGCGTACGGGACAGCGAGACCTTCGACGGTCACGTAGAACCCGGCAACGGTCGCCAGGATCACCAGGGCGCGAAGCTTCGGCGTACGGAAAACCAATGAAACCCCGTCCGTGAGGTCGCGCAGGTAGGACGCCGGTGGCGCATCAGTGTCAGGCGTCGGGACGGGACGCGCGTGGACGCCGAACCAGATCAGGATCGCCGACAGTACGAAGGTCGCGGCGTCGAGCAGCAGACCGCCGGACGTACCCACCGCGACCACGACGGCGCCGCCGACACCGAAGCCGAGCACCTGGCTGAACTGCGCCACCATGTCGTTCGCGGCTTTCCCGAGCACGTAGTGATCACCGGGCAGTACCGACGGCAGCATGGCGCCCCGCGCCGCGTTGAACGGGGAGCCGCAGGCCTGGAGGGCGATGAGGAGGGCGATGACCGCGATCAGGGGGAGGGCGTGGATTGCCATGGCTGCAACGAGGATCGCGCGGGCGAGGTCGGTGACGAGCATGACGGTGCGGCGGGGGTAGCGGTCGGCGATGCCGGACAGGAGGGGGCCGAAGACGAGGTCGGGGATGTAGGTGAGGGCGTAGGTGACGGCGGTCAGGCCGGCCGAGGAGGTGCGGTCGAAGACGCGGACCGAGAGGGCGACGCGGGCGATCTGGTCGCCGGCGACGGACAGGACGCCGGCCAGGAAGAGGGCCCGGAACTCCGCGTGCCCGAAGACGTCGCGCCAGCGCGCCCGTTCGATCGCCCCAGCAGTCATACCTTGCACGTTAACCACATTCCGTGGTCTGACACCTCCTGACTGTGAGCAAATCGACGGGCCTACGGCGCATCAGTGCCAAATCTTGGTCAGATCGGGGACCCGGTGAAGCGAGATTTGGGTGAACGTTCTACTCTGGAGATCTCCGGTGGCGGGGTCTGGGCGGGGCGGCCCCGACCCTGCCACCGGAGCTCTTCTTTGTGGGGCCCCTGCCGGAGGGAAACTGTCGGTGGCACCCGGTAGCGTTCTCAGTGCCAGGGGCGGCTCCTGGACGTGCTTCCTTCTCCTTCACCAGGCAACGTAGCGCGTCCGCTCTCCGCCCCTGGCGCCTTCATCCGGACGCCCACGGGGAGATGACGTATGCCCGACCAACCAGCGGCCGCAGTCCTGTTGCGCCGACGCCGGCTGGTCGATGCCACGGCGCTCACGCCACCGGTACGGCGTTCCGCCTGGCAGTGGTTGCGGCGGCCGTTGACGATCCAGGCGGGGCTGTCCGCGTTGCAGGCGGACCTGATCCAGCGCGGCCTGCTGCTCTCGGTCGGCCTGTACCGGTACTGCGCTTCGCTGTCGGCACCCGCACTGGCCGGATTCGGCGGCGCGATGCTGGACCTGCTGGATGCGGAGTCCGGGTTCGACACCGAGCACACGCCGTTGTTCCGCGGCTTCCCGGAGAGCGTGCCGGGCAACACCGAGACCTTCTATGTGAACCGGGTCTTCGCGCGGCTGCTGCAGGAGCCGGAGCAGCCGTGTGTGTTGTGCGGCGACACCAATTCCGTGCACGCGGTCTCGCCGTGCGCGCACCTGGTCTGCCGGACCTGCTGGGACGGCTCCGACTTCAGCGCCTGCCCGCTCTGTCTGCAGCGCATCGACCCGGACGATCCGTTCCTGCAACCGTCGATCGAGGAGGACGCGGAGGTGCACGTCCGCTCGGACCGGCTGCGGCTGCTGTCGCTGGCGACGGCCGACTCGGTCCGCCAGACGGTCGAGCGGCTGCTGGCGCGGCGGTCGCCGCTGTCCGCCGCGGATCGCGCGGACCTGAAGATCCTGCTGGACGGCGCCAGCTCGGCCTGGCTGCCCGACGACATTCCCGTGCGCGAGACCCGGGCGCTCGTGGTCGCGCATTTCCTCGCCGCGGAGCCCGAGATCATCGACCGCGCCGGCACCGCCACCGACGTACTGCGGGTGAGTTATGCGCTGATGGACGCGGATCCGGGGCTGCGGACGCCGCCGGCCCGGCGGAAGTCGTTGCCGCGGGCAACTCGGCGGCTGCTGCTGCAGCGGCTGGACCGGATGCCGGTGGAGACGCTGGTGGAGGACATGCTCCGGCACGAGCGCGCCTGGAAGCGGATCGGGGAGAACCTGCATCCGTTCGAGTTCGCGACCCGGTTCCCGGTGGCTGCGCTGGCGTTCGCGATCCTGCGGCGTACCGACCTGGATCTCGGCTCGGCGGCCGGGCGGGCGGTGGCCGGCGAGGCGTCGCGGCATCCGCTGGTGCGGCTCGCGGACGGGCGGCTCGTGCTGACCACGTTCGGCTCCCGGGTCGAGGCCGGGTTCGCGTACGGCCGGCCCGATCAGGCGCTCGACCTGCTGCGGCAGCGTCCCGGCGAGCTGGTACGGCGACTGGTCCAGCTGGCGCGGGCCTTGCCGCCGGAGCAGCACGCCGTGCTCGTCGAGGCGCTGACGACCGCGGTCTCGGACGTCTCGCCGGTCGTCCTCACTGCCGCGCTCGGGCAGGTCCGGACGCCGCCGGGCGATCTGCGGCTGTTCTTCCCGCGCGGCGGGACCGCCCGGATCTGGACCGCGGTCGACGAGCGGGAGCCGTTGCCGGCCGCGCTGGCCACCGAGCTGTCCGCGGTGCTCACGGGCGAAATGTTGCGAAGGGCAACGGTTCTGCCGCGCTGGCGGCGGGCGTTCCTGGACGAGGAGCTGACCCGGCTGGCCGCGCCCGGCTCGGAGCGTAGTACGTCGGCGAGCCTGCTGCGGATGCCGCGGGGGAGCGCGATGCCGATCCCGCAGGACGAGCTACTGCGGCTGTTCCTGCACTGGGTCGAGCCGCGCGGTCGCCGGGTGGACCTCGATCTGTCGGTTGCGGTGTTCGACGACGACTGGGGATTCGCCGGGCTGTGCGACTACACCCGGCTGCGGTTCGACGAGGACGCGCTGGTGCACTCCGGTGACCTTACGTCCGCGCCGGGACCGGGCGGTTCGACGGAGTTCGTCGACATCGACCTGCGGGCGGTGCGCCGGGTCGGCGGGCGGTACCTGCTGCCGGTCGTGTTCAGCTACAACGACGTACCGTTCGAGGAGCTGGAGCGCGGGTTCGCCGGAGTGCTGCGACAGCCGTCCGGGCTGTTCGACCCGGCGGCCGTCGAGGACCGGTTCGACCTGTCCGGGCCGGCGAAGATCCTGCTCCCGTTCGGCGTCGACCTGCACACCAAGGAGCTGCGCTGGTACGACGTGAACCTCAGCGCCGCCGGGTACGGCCACAACGTGGCGCGGTATGCCGGTCAGCTCGGGCTGATGGCGGCGACGCTGGAGGAGGTGCACGGCTCCGGCGACCGGGTCAGCCTGTGGGAGATCTGCTGCTGGCACGCGGCCGCGCGGACCGACGAGGTCGTGGTCCGGTGCGCGGACGGCTCGGTGGTCGGGTACCGGCGGGCCGCGGGGGGAGGAGCTGGCCGCGTTCGCGCGCCGGGTGACCGCGCGGCTGGAGCCGGACCGGGTCTGGGACGAGGACGCGGCGGCCGGTGCGGAATTCGTTGCCGTGCTCACCGGAGATCTGGAAACCCGGCCGGGGGCGGAAGTGTACGCGCTTCATCCGCGCCTGCTGGACGATGCGGGTGTCGCGCTGATCGACGCGCAGCGGCTGCTCGCGGTGCTGGCGCCGGACGGCCGCGCACACCTTCGTTCGGGCGAGTCTGGCAGCAGCCTGAGAGGATTTTGACAATTCCGTGACGGACGCGAGTCCGATGCTTTGGTGCGCTCCGGGCCAGGGGTACAACGGAATTGGCGAAGGGAGCCACGCATGACGTACGACGTGGTGGTGCTCATCGAGCGGGAGATGAGCGAGGGCGACGCGCGACGTGTTGCCGCCCTGCACGCGAGGCGCGAGGAAGTCGTCAACTACCACTTGCTGATCTCCAGTCATCCGGAGACCGGCCCGAGTGGTCCGATGGCGTTGCTGGGTTCGACGTTCGCGGATGTGGCCGGGCTGACCGGCTCCGCGTCCGTGGTCGGCTCCGCGACCGCGCCGTCGGCGTGGACCGGACCGCCGCCGGTGGCCCAGGCCCGAATGGCGACGCTCGCCGATCCCGCGGTCGATCTCGCCTCGGTCATCGAGCACAGCGCACGTCAGCTCCGGGCGGCCAGTGGGTACCCGGTGAACGTCTCCATCACGCACGGCGAGGTGCTGCTGGCGCTGATGCAGATGGTGAAGTCGACGGCCAGCCAGGAAGTGGTGGTGGTCGCCTGGCCGGAGACCGCGGCCCGGTTCCTGTGTTCCGACTGGACCACGAAGGCCCGCAAGGTGCTGAAGGTCCCGCGGATCCGGATCCTCGAGCACGACAGCTAGGAGGACCGGTACCGGACGGCAGGATGCAGGCGCACGCCTCGAGCGGGCGGGCTCGGCGTGCAGGCGCTCGGCGCCACTGCCTCCTGTCGTTCGGCCTCAGTCCTCGATGAGGGCCAGCAGCGTTTCCTGGTCGGCCTCGGGTACGTAGCCGGCGTAGTAGTCGAACATGTTCTGCCGGGCGATCCGGGCGGCGGCGTGTCCGTCGCCGGTGCGGATCGCGTCGACCACCTCGGCGTGGTGGTGCAGCGACTCCAGCATCAGCGCGCGGCCGTTCGGCGCGTGTGCGATCTTGTCCGCGATCAGCCCGAGGACGACGCCCCGGACGACCTCGTTACAGGTTTGGATCAGTGAGTTCCGGCTGATCCGGGCGATCAGCTCGTGGAACGCGAGGTCGGCCTCGCCGAACGCGTCGAAGTCGACGTCGATCGCGTCCCGCATCGCGACCAGCGTGGCCTCGAGCTCGTCCAGCTGCTCAGGCGTACGCAGCCGGGACGCGACCTGGATCGCGGCGCCGTCCATGATCATCCGGAACCCGATCAGCTCGCTCAGGGTCAGCTGGTCGACCCGGACCAGCCGGGCCACCTGCTTGCGCAGCGCGGTCTGCGAGAACGGCAGGATCTCCGGGCCGTTCGGGTCGCCGGGCCGGGACCGGACGACTCCGTTGCTCTCCAGCACCCGCAGTGCCTCGCGCACCGTCGACCGGCTGACAGCGAACTGCGTGACCAGTTCCCGCTCGCTCGGCAGCCGCTGACCGGGTGTCAGCTCGCCGCGGGCCAGCGCGTCCTCGACCTGTTCGACGATCCGTTGGTAGGCGCGCACGGGCTGCACCGGCTGGAACTGCGGAGACTTCGGCATTCGGCACACCCCCAGTCGCTTGACAGGCACCTGAGCAGGGGACAAACCTAGTGGCCCATTGAGACCTAGTCCACTGGTCGGACCAGTTGGGTGCACTGGAGGAGTAGACGTGACGTCGTTCCCTATGCGAGTGGTCGCACTGCTCGCCTCCGCGGCTCTACTCTCCGTGACCGCGTGCTCGGCCGGATCCGGTACGTCGTCCGGCGGCAGCTCGGCGGGTGGCGGGCAGAACCTGTCGATCGGACTGGTCGCGGAGCCGGCCAGCCTGGACTTCACCACCACCGACGGGGCCGCGATCCCGCAGGTGCTGCTCGGGAACGTGTACGAGACGCTGGTCAAGCAGGACGTCTCCGGCAAGATCGTGCCGTCGCTGGCGAAGTCGTGGAAGGTGTCCGCGGACCGCAAGACGTACACGTTCGACCTGGTCGACAACGCGAAGTTCACGAATGGCAAGAAGTTCACCGCGAGCGACGCGGTGTTCAGCATCAACCGGGTGAAGACCGCGTGGACGATCTCGCTGAAGAGCGCGATGGACGTGGTGTCCGCGGCGAAGGCGGTGTCGCCGACGCAGTTGCAGGTCACTCTGGCCAAGCCGAGCAACGACTGGCTGTTCCGGATGACGACCCGGATCGGCGCGATGTTCTCCGAGACCGGCGTCAGCGCGCTGGCCACCGACCCGGTCGGCACCGGGCCGTTCAAGTTCTCGAAGTGGAACCGCGGCGACTCGATCGTGCTGGCCCGCAACGACGACTACTGGGGCAGCAAGCCGTACTTCCAGCAGATCACGCTGAAGTACTTCAAGGACGCGACCGCGCTGAACAACGCGCTGCTGACCAGCACGATCAACGTGATCGGCACGGTGCAGGCGCCCGAAGCGCTGAGCCAGTTCACCAGCAACGCGAAGTACCAGGTGATCGAGGGCACGACGAACGGCGAGGTGCTGCTGTCGTTCAACAACTCCCGGCCGGTGTTCAAGGACATCCGGACCCGGCAGGCGATCCGGATGGCGATCGACCACAAGGCGCTGCTCGACACCTGCTGGGCCGGCCGCGGCAAGCTGATCGGCAGCATGGTGCCGCCGACCGACCCGTGGTACGAGGACCTGACCGGGATCGCGCCGTACGACCTGGCCAAGGCGAAGTCGTTGCTGCAGGCCTCCGGCGCCGCCGGGCAGACGCTCCGGCTCCGGCTCCCGACGTTGCCGTATGCAACCTCCTGCGGTCAGGTGGTGAAGAGCGACCTGGAGCAGGCCGGCCTGAAGGTGCAGATCGACCAACTCGAGTTCCCGGCCGCGTGGCTGACGACGGTGTTCAAGAACGCCGACTACGACATGTCGATCATCGCGCACGTCGAGCCGCGGGACCTGGGCGCGGTGTTCAACGCGAAGTACTACACCCGGTACGACGACCCGACGCTGCAGGCCGACCTGGCCGCGGCCGACGCCGGCGACGAGGCGACGCAGGTCGCGGACATGAAGAAGGCGGCCCGGCGGCTGTCCGAGCAGGCGGCGGGGGACTGGTTGTTCCTGCTACCGAACCTGATGGTCGCGGACAAGGACGTCAAGGGACTGCCGACGAACGCGATCACCGAGAACTTCGATCTGTCCCAGCTGAGCCGATGATTCTCCGCCTGATCGAGCGCACCGGCGTGTTCTTGGTCAGTCTCGCGGTGAGCACGGTGCTGGTCTTCGCGTTCATGGCGATTCTGCCCGGCGACCCGGCGCGGGTCGCGCTCGGCGTGAACGCGTCGGACGCGGCAGTGGCCGAGCTGCGGCAGCAGTTCGGCCTCGACCGCCCGCTGCCGACGCAGTACTTCGACTGGGTCGGCGGGCTGCTGCACGGTGACCTCGGGACGTCGTACGTGTCGAAGGCGGCGATCGGGCCGCAGGTGTTCGACCGGCTGCAGGTGACGCTCTGGCTGGTCGTGGCCGGGATGATCGTCGCGCTGCTGGTCGCCGTACCGGCCGGGACCGTGATGGCCGCCCGGCATCGGCAGCTCTCCGGGCTGGCGTTGTCCGCGCTCTCGCAGATCGGGGTCGCGGTCCCGGCGTTCCTGGCCGGCATCCTGCTGATCGTGGTGTTCGCGGTGAAGCTCGGCTGGCTGCCCGCGAACGGCTGGACCCCACCGGCGCAGGATCCCGCGATGTTCCTCAGACAACTCGTCCTGCCCGCCCTGTCGCTGGGCCTGGTCCAAGGCGCCGTCCTCACCCGCTACGTTCGCAGCGCCGTCCTGGACGTTCTCCGCGAGGACTACCTGCGTACGGCCCGCGCCAAGGGCCTGCGCCCGTTCCAGGCGTTGTGGAGACACGGCCTGCGCAACGCCGCGGTACCTGTCGTGACAGTCCTGGGCCTCCAGTTGGCGACTCTTCTGATCGGAGCAGTCGTCGTCGAACGTGTCTTCGTCATACCAGGCCTGGGCAGTCTGCTGCTGGACGGCGTCTCCAACCGCGACCTGCTGCTCGTCCAGGACGTCGTGATGGTCCTGGTCGTCGCGGTGCTCCTCGTCAACTTCCTGGTGGACGTCCTGTACGTCGCCCTCGACCCGCGGCTGAGGACGGCATGAGGCGCCGCAACCCGAGCCTGATCGCGGGCGCCGTGATCGTCGGCGTGATCGTGGCGACGGCGCTCGTCTCGTTCCTCTGGACGCCGTACGACGCGACCCTGGTGACCCCGGCGTCGCGGTTGCTGACGCCGTCCTGGTCGCACTGGTTCGGCACCGACAAGTTCGGCCGGGACGTGCTCAGCCAGATCATGGTCGGGTCCCGGACGACGTTGTTCGTCGGCGTCGTCGCGGTCGGCGTGGCGGCGGTGATCGGCGTACCGCTCGGGATCCTGGCGGCGATGACGCGGCGGTGGGCCGCCGAGCTGGTGATGCGCGGCAACGACCTGCTGCTCGCGTTCCCGGCGTTGCTGCTGGCAATCATGTTCGGCGCGGTGTTCGGGTCCAGTACGCTGACCGCGATGGTTGCCATCGGCATCGCTTCGGTGCCGAGCTTCGCGCGGGTGATCCGGAGCGGGGCGCTGCAGGTGATGCGGACCGAGTACGTGCTCGCGGCGCGCGCGGCAGGGCGCCGGCCATGGCCGATCGCCGTACGGCATGTGCTGCCGAACGTGACCAGCCTGATCACGGTGCAGGCGTCGGTGTCGTTCGCGATCGCCGTACTGGCCGAGGCCGCGCTGTCGTTCCTCGGGTACGGCACGCCGCCGCCGACACCGTCGTGGGGGCGGATGCTGCAGGAGAGCCAGGAGTTCCTGTTCAGCGCGCCGCGGCTGGCGATCTTCCCGGGGGTGGCGATCGCGATCGCGGTGCTCGGGTTCAACCTGTTGGGCGACGGTCTGCGCGACCGGTTCGATCCGAAGCTGGAGGACCGGCGATGAACGACGTACTGACGGTGCGCGGGTTGTCGGTGTCGGTGCGCGACACGGAGCTCGTGGCGGACGTGGACCTGACGGTCGGCGCGGGGGAGCGGGTCGGGCTGATCGGGGAGTCCGGGTCGGGCAAGTCGCTGACCGCGTTGAGCATCCTCGGGCTGCTGCCGGAGGACGTCCGGGCCGCCGGTTCGGTGCGGCTGGACGGGGTCGACCACGAACTGGTCGGCGCGGACGAACGCCGGATGTCGCGGGTCCGCGGCCGGGACATCGCGATGGTGTTCCAGGAGCCGATGACCGCGCTGAACCCGACGATGCGGATCGGTGACCAGCTCACCGAGGCGATGCTGATCCACAAGACGTTGGCCAAACCGGCGGCTCGCGCCGCCGCCGTCGAGTTGCTCGAACGCGTGCAGTTGCCTGGGGAAACGATCCGCGCGTACCCGCACCAGCTGTCAGGGGGCCAACGGCAACGAGTTGTGCTGGCGCTTGCCCTCGCCAACGATCCGGCGTTGCTGATCTGCGACGAGCCGACGACCGCCCTCGACGTGACGGTGCAGGCGCTCGTCCTCGACCTGATCGTCCGGGGCGTGGTCGACCGGTCGTCCGCGCTGCTCTTCATCACCCACGACCTCGCCGTCGTCGCGACGGTCTGCGAACGGGTGCTCGTGATGTACGGCGGCCGCGTCGTGGAGTCGGGCCCCGTCGAAGAGGTGTTCACGCGGCCCCGGCACCGGTACACCGAAGGGCTGCTCGCGGCGTCCGACCTCGAGACCAACGAGCGGCGGCTGACCACGATCCCCGGCAACGTCCCAGCGGCCGGCAAATTCCCGTCTGGCTGCGTCTTCCGGACCCGGTGCGCCCACGCGACCGCGCTGTGCGAGGAGACGCCGTTGTGGTCGGGGTCGGAGACGCGAGGGTTCGCCTGCCATCACCCGGTGGAGGTCGCCGATGTCTGAGAACGCGATCCAGGTCGTGGATGTGGTGCGCGACTACCCCCGGCCGCGGACGTCACTGGTCAGACCAGCCCCTGTCGTCCACGCGCTCCGCGGGGTCAGCCTGGAGGTCAAGCCGGGAGAACGCTTCGGCATCGTGGGGGAGTCGGGCTGCGGCAAGTCCACCCTGCTGCGGATCATCGCCGCCCTCGACCGCGCCACCTCCGGCCACGTCTTCGTCGAGGGCACCGACATCACCCACCTTCCGGAGCGCCGGCTGCGACCGCTTCGGGAGAACCTGCAGCTCGTCTTCCAGGACCCGATGAGCTCGCTCGATCCGCGGATGCGGGTCCGCGACATCATCGCGGAACCCCTTGTCGTACAAGGCCATCCGGCGTCCGGCCAGCGGGTCCGTGAGCTGCTCGAAGCCGTCGGCCTGTCCGCCGACGCCGGCGACCGGTACCCGCACCAGTTCTCCGGCGGTCAGCGCCAGCGCATCTCGATCGCCCGCGCGCTCGCCCCGCGCCCGCGGATCCTGATCGCCGACGAGCCGGTCAGCGCGCTCGATGTCTCGGTCCGCGCCCAGGTGCTGAACCTGATCTCGGACCTGGTCGACGAACTCGACCTCACGCTGGTGTTCGTCTCGCACGACCTGTCCGTGGTCAAGCACGTCTGCGACCGGGTCGCGGTGATGAACGCCGGCCAGATCGTCGAGACCGGTTACACCGCGGACGTGTACGCCGCCCCGCAGCATCCGTACACCCAGCGCCTGGTCTCGGCGATCCCGACCTTGCAGCGCGCGCTGTCCGGCGCGACCACGTCCGACCTGCTCGCGAAGGGAGATCCAGCATGAAGTTCCCCGCCGGCTTGCCGATCGGCGAGTCGTGGATCGAGGCACCGGCCGCCGCCCCGGTGATCTTCCCGTACGACGGTACGCCGGTCGCGGACGCCCCGATCGGCGACGTCGAGCTGGCGCGGGCCGCGCTCGAGAACGCGCTCGCCGTCCGGGAAACGGTCGGCCGGATGCCGTCGTACCTGCGCCGGAAAGTCCTGCAGGGCGTGCATTCGGCCGTTCTTGCCGAGCGGGACGCGTTCGTGGAGCTGCTGGTGCTGGAGACCGGGAAGCCGCTGGTCGACTGCCGGGTGGAGATCGACCGGACGCTGCTCACGCTGGAGACGTCGGCCGAGGAGGTCGCGCGGCTGCACGGGGAGACCGTGCCGCTCGACCTGTTGCCGAGCGGCGAAGGTTTGCAGGGGTTCTGGGTGCGGAAGCCGATCGGCGTCGTGGTCGGGATCACCGGGTTCAACTACCCGTTGCTGCTCGCGGCCCACAAGATCGCGCCGGCGTTCGCGGCCGGCTGCCCGATCATCGTGAAGCCCGCACCGCAGACGCCGCTCGCCACGCTCTGGCTGACGCACTTGATGCGCTCGGCGTTGTCCGACGCCGGGGCGCCTTCGGCCGCGCTCCAGGTCGTCACGGGTGGGCCGGACGTCGGGGCGACGCTCACCACCGACCCGCGGATCGGTGCCGTGTCGTTCACCGGATCGGCCGCGGTCGGGCACCGGATCGCGCGGGACGCGGCGCCGACCAAGGTACTGCTCGAACTCGGGTCGAACTCCGCGCTGGTCGTTGCCGACGACGCCGATCTGGACGCGGCCGCGGACGCGATCGTGCGCGGCGGGTACTACGCGTCCGGCCAGGCGTGCATCTCGGTGCAGCGCGTGATCGCGGTCGCATCGGTGCGCTCCGAATTGCTGGAGAGACTGGGCGCGCGGCTTCCCGGCGTGGTGGTCGGCGATCCGCGGGATCCTGAGACGCGGGTGTCCGCGTTGATCGACCCGGCCTCGACCGAGCGGGTGCGGCAATGGGTCGACGATGCGGTGCACGCGGGGGCCTCGATCGCTTACGAGGCTCCTGGTGAGCTGCTCGGGCCGATCGTGCTGACCGACGTACCGGATGGTCTGCCGGCGTGGGACGAGGAGATCTTCGGGCCGGTGATCGCGGTCCGGTCGGTGCCCGATGTGGACAGTGCGCTGCGGGCCGTGAACGAAACCCGGTACGGGCTGCAGGCAAGTGTTTTCACGGCGTCGCTGGACACCGCGTTCGCCGCGATCGACCGGCTCGAGGTCGGGGGAGTGGTGATCAACGACGTCCCCGGCTTCCGGTCCGACGTGATGCCGTACGGCGGGGTGAAGGACTCCGGCACCGGCCGGGAAGGCCCGCGGTTCGCGATCGAGGAACTGACCACGACCCGGATGGCGATAATCCGCCCGCGCCCGTGAGGTGAACTGATGGACTACGCGAAGCTCTTCCGGCTCGACGGCAAGCACGCTGTGGTGATCGGAGCCGGCAGCGGCATCGGCCGGGCAAGCGCCCTGGCCCTCTTCGCCCACGGCGCGCGCGTCACCTGCGCCGACCGCGACATGGCTGCCGCCCAGGAAACGGCCGCCTACGGCGCCTGCGGGATGACGGCGTACGCGTTGGATGTGCTCGACGATGCGGCCGTCGAGCGGGCGTCTGGGGAGCTGGATCCCGTCGACGTCCTGGTGTTCACCGCCGCGACGAACGTCCGCAAGCGGATCCTCGACTACACCGCCGACGAGTTCGACCGGGTTGTCGCGCTCAACCTGCGGGCCTCCTTCCAGCTGGTGCGCGCCTTCGGCCGCGGGATGGCGGACCGGGGCAGCGGCAGCATCATCGGCTTCAGCTCGATCCGCGGTACGACGGTCGAGCCGGGCCAATCGGTGTACGCGGCAACGAAAGCGGGCCTCGTGCAACTACTCCGGACCGCCGCCGCCGAGCTCGGCCCGTCCGGCGTCCGCGCGAACGCGATCGCGCCCGGCGTCGTCGAGACCCCGCTGACCGCGCAGATCAAGGCCGACCAGGGCTGGTACGACGCGTACGCGCGGAAGGGCGCGCTCGGCCGCTGGGCCCAGCCGCACGAACTCGCGGGCGCGGTCGTCTACCTCGCCTCGAACGCGGCGAGCTTCGTGACCGGGAGCGTCCTCGCGGTCGACGGCGGCTGGACCGCGGTCGACGGCCGCTTCGAACCACCCAACTAGGAGGTTGTATGAGTCTCGCCGACCTGACCGCTGTCGAACTCCTGGCGAAGTACCGCGACGGCTCGCTGTCACCTGTCGAGGTCATCTCCGACGTCCTCGATCGCGTCGCGTCGGCCGAGCCCCGGGTGTGCGCGCTCTACGCGCTGGATCCGGTCGGCGCGCGGGCGGCGGCGCAGGAGTCGGAGCGCCGCTGGCGGGACGGTACGGCGGGCCCGCTGGACGGCGTACCGGTCACGGTCAAGGAGAACATCGCCACCCGGGGCACGCCCGTACCGCAAGGGACCGCGGCGACACCGTTGGTGCCTGCTCTCGAGGACGCGCCCGCGGCGGCGCGGCTGCGTGCAGCCGGGGCGGTGATCTTCAGCAAGACGACGATGCCGGAGTACGGGATGTTGTCGTCCGGGGTGTCGACGTTCCACCGGCTGACGCGGAACCCGTGGGACCTGACGAAAACGGCCGGCGGATCGAGCGCCGGGGCGGCGGCCGCGGGCGCGGCGGGGTACGGGCCGATCCACGTCGGGACCGACATCGGCGGGTCGATCCGGCTGCCGGCCGGGTGGTGCGGGCTGGTCGGGCTGAAGCCGACGCACGGACGGATCGCGGTCGGTAACCCGTACGCCGGGCGCGCGATCGGGCCGTTGACGCGGACCGCGGGGGACGCGGCGCTCGCGTTGACGGTGATGCAGGGGTACGACCCGCGGGACCACACGTCGCTGCCCGTGCCGTCCGACGTGTTCGACGTACAACTGAAGGGGTTGCGGGTCGCGTTGCTGCTCGACGCCGGCGTCGGCCTACCTGTCGACCCGGAGGTGGCCGCCGCGGTCTCAGCCATGGCCGCGTCCCTCGAACACGCCGGCGCGATCGTCGAACCGATCTCGCCGATCATCACCCGCGAGATGCTCGACGGCCTGGACCGCTTCTGGCGGATCCGCTCCGCCACCGACATCGCCGCCCTCCCCGAGGAACGCCGCGCCAAGGTCCTGCCCCAGATCCGCTCCTGGGTCTCGACCGCCACGGACCTCACCGCCGCCGATGTCTTCCACGGCTACACCCAGATGTCCGCGATGGCCTCGGCTGTCACGAAGGTCTTCACGACGTACGACGTGATCCTGTCGCCGGTCGCCCCGATCACCGCGTTCCCCGCCGAACTCGCCTACCCGACCGACGACCCCGCCAAGCCCTTCGAACACATCGCCTTCACCGTCCCGTACAACATGTCCCACCACCCCGCCACCACCGTCAACGCCGGCTTCTCCACCACGGGCCTCCCGATCGGCGCCCAACTCGCCGTACCCCACCACCAAGACCTGACCGCCCTGGCCCTGTCCGCCCACCTCGACCACCACCACCGGCCCTGGCCGACCGACTGAACACTTGCGACCCGCTTCGCTTTACTGATACACCGTATCTGTTAGTGGAATCGAGTCGCGAGGTGGTCTGGCATGTCCGGGGTGGCGGGGTTCGGTCATGACGTCTGGTGGGTGTTGCTGGGCAAGGCTGTGGTGATCTTCGTGATTCTGATGGTGCTGGCGTTGTTCAGCATCTGGGCGGAGCGGCGGGTGGTGGCGCGGATGCAGCAGCGGATCGGGCCGAGTGTGAACGGGCCGTTCGGGTTGCTGCAGTCGCTGGCCGACGGGATGAAGCTGATCCTGAAGGAGGACCTGATCCCGAAGACCGCCGACAAGGTGATCTTCGTGCTCGCCCCGGTGATCGTGGTGGTGCCGGCGTTCATGACCTGGGCGGTGGTGCCGTTCGGGCCGGCTGTGACGCTGCCGTGGAGTGATATCAGGACGCCGTTGCAGCTGACGGATATGCCGGTCGCGGTGATCTTCGTGCTCGCGATGGCGTCGGTCGGCATCTACGGGATCGTCCTCGGCGGCTGGTCGTCCGGGTCGACGTACTCGCTGCTCGGCGGGCTGCGGTCGAGCGCGCAGATGATCTCGTACGAGGTCTCGATGGGGCTCTCGTTCGTCGCGGTGTTCCTGTACGCCGGGTCGATGTCGACGTCGGAGATCGTCGCGGCGCAGTCGCACCTCTGGTACGGCCTCATCCTCGCGCCGTCGTTCGTGATCTACGTGATCTCGATGGTCGGCGAGACCAACCGGGCGCCGTTCGACCTGCCGGAGGCGGAGGGGGAACTGGTCGGCGGGTTCCACACCGAGTACTCGGCGGCGAAGTTCATGCTGTTCTTCCTCGCCGAGTACGTGAACATGGGGACGGTGGCGGCGATGGCGACGACGCTGTACCTCGGTGGATGGCATGCCCCGTGGCCGATCAGCTTCTGGGACGGGGCGAACAGCGGCTACTGGCCTGTCCTGTGGTTCATGGGCAAGGTGCTGCTGTTCCTGTTCCTCTTCATCTGGCTGCGCGGGACGCTGCCGCGGCTGCGGTACGACCAGTTCATGCACTTCGGCTGGAAGCGGCTGATGCCGTTGTCGCTGGTGTGGATCCTCGCGGTCGCGACGGTCCGGACGATCAACCTGCGCGGGGGCGTCGACCGGCAGTGGCTGTACGTCGCGATCGCGGTCGTCGTGGTCGTGATCGGCGTACTGTCCTTCCTCGGCGAGAAGAAACAGTCGGACGCCGCCGAGTTCGACGCGTACGCAGGCGGGTACCCCGTACCGCCGCCGCGCCCGTAGCACCTGGGGTCGTACGATGCCCGACATGGCGGACGACGGCGCTCAAGCGGTAGGCCCGGTCTGGGCACGCAACGACCGCCAGCCGCGCCGCCGTACGCTCAGCCGAGAGTCCATCGTCCGCACCGGTGTCGCGATCGCCGACCGCGACGGGCTCGATGCCGTCTCGATCCGCAGCGTCGCCGCCGAGCTCGGCGTCCGCCCGATGAGCCTGTACGGCCACGTGTCGAGCAAGGACGACCTTCTCGACCTGATGTTCGACCACCTCGCCGCCGAAAGCGTCCTCGGCGACGGCCTCCCCGCGGACTGGCGCGGCGCTCTGGAGGCGATCGCCCACCGGACGCGGGACCAAGGCCTCGCCCACCCCTGGTCCATCGAACTGATGGTCGACCGCATCCAGCTCGGCCCCAACACCCTCCGCGTCCTCGACGAGTGGATCCGCGCCGTCGCCCCCCTCGGCGTCACCCCCGAAGAGGCCTGGACCATCGCCCGAGCCGTCAACGACTACACCGTCGGCTACGTCACCCGCCTCGCCGCCCAACGCCGCGCCGTACCCCCCGACCCGACCGTCGCCCACACCTGGACGGCCACCGTCAACACCTACCTCACCGAACGCGCCGAAAGCGGCGACCACCCCCACCTGGCCCCGCTCCTGAGCCACGGCTTCGCCGCCCAACCCGACGACTTCGACACCCCCCTCACCTGGCTCCTCGACACCATCGAACGCAATCACAGCTGACTCAGTGCATGTAGAGCCCGCCGTCGACGTTGAGGGTTTGGCCGGTGATGTAGGCGGTGTGGTCGGAGAGGAGGAAGGCTGTTGCGGTGGCGATGTCGTGGGGTTGGCCGACGCGGTTGACGACGAGGTCGGCGGTGAGGGCGGTGCGGCGTTCGGGGGTGAGAGGGCCGCCCATGATGTCGGTGTCGATGGGGCCGGGGGCGATGGCATTGACGGTGATGTTGTGGGGGCCCAGTTCGCGGGCGAGGGCGCGAGTGAGGCCGATGATGCCGGCTTTGGCCACGGAGTACGGCGTCTTGCTGTAGGTGCCGCCGCCGCGTTGGGCCGAGGTGGAGGAGATGCTGACGATCCGGCCGTAGCCGTTGCGGACCAGGGATTCGGCGACGCGGCGGGTGACGTAGTGGACGCCGTTCAGGTTGATGTTGATCACCCGGTGCCACTCGTCGGAGGTGAGCTCGAGGTACGGGACGGGGGAGCTGACGCCGGCGATGTTGGCCAGCGCCGCGAGTGGCGGCAGGGCGGCCTCGAGTTCGTCGATCGCCGTACGGACGGCCGTCTCGTTCGACACGTCGGCCGCGACGGCGTGCGCGGTGACGTCGTACGTCGACGTGATCTCGGTGGCGAGGGCCTGTCCGCCGGGTGCGTCGAGGTCGAGGACGCCGATGTGCCAGCCCTGTTCGGCGAGGAGGAGTGCGGTGGCGCGGCCGATTCCGCGGGGTGAGGCGGCGCCGGTGACGATCGCCGTACGGGCGCTCACTTGGCGGCTCCGTAGTCCTGTCCGGGCTCCCAATCGGTGAATACGTAGTCATCCTCGGAGACCTTGGCGCCGGCGGCCTTGGCCTTCTGCAGGGCCTGCGCGCGGTCGGCGGTCGTCGCGTCGCTGAGCTTCTTCAACTCGGCCTTGAGGTCGTTGATCGAGCCGCCGAGGTACCCCTGGACGATGTTGCCGACGTGCGGCGTGACCGGCTTGCGGAATGCGTCGACGCGTGCCTGGGCAGGGTTCTTCACGATTGCCTGGGGCATCAGATACACGTTCTTCTTGCAGAACTCGACGCCCTTCTTGTACGCGTCGACCGCGCTCGACGCCGCGACCAGGTCCAGGTTCAGCGGCGGCTGGTCCATCGCCTCGATCATGCCCTTCTGGTAGTCCTCGGACATGAACGACGCGATCAGCTTCCCGGCCGCGTCCGGGTTCTTGCTGTCGGCGGACACGAAGTACGTCGCCGCCGGCCGGCCGCGGTAGCACCACGGATCGGCCCCGGACGTCGGGACCAGGATCTGCCCGGACGCGAGCTTGTCGACGATCGGTGGCGCGAGCGCCTTCGATCCGCCGGCGCACCAGATGCCGTCGATGAACGTCCCGACCGCCCCGGACGCGTACCGGGTACGGGCGTCGACGACGCCGAAGTTGTTCGACCCGGGCATGATCAGCTTGTTGTCGTTCAGGTCCTTCAGGTACTCGATCACGGTCACGTAGGCGTCGTGGTCGTACGCGTACGTCCCGGTGGTGAACTGCAGACCCTGGTATCCGGGGAAGCCGGCCGCCTGCGCGAGGTCGTCCACCTGGTCGCGGATCCGGCCGCCGTCCGCGCCCATCGCCAACGTCAACGGCTGGATCCCGGCCGACTTCAGCTTGCCCAGCGCGTCCTTGAACGCCGCGTAGTCGGTCGGCAGGTTGCCCGGGTCGAGCCCCGCCTTCGACCAGTGGTCCTTGTTCGCCCATACCAGCGTCGAGCTCTGCCGGAAGCTGAACATCGGGAACCCGTACAGCTTCCCCTCCAGCTTGCAGATGCCCTCGGTGAACGCGTCCTTCGGCAGCTTCGCCTGGACGTCGGCCGGAATCGTGACCTCGTGCACCCATTTGCCGCTCACCAGGGCGGGCAACGGGAGGCCGATCACGTTCGAGTAGACGTCCGGCATCTTGTTCGCCTGATGCGCGAGCTGGAACGCCTGCGTCGCCTTCGACGCGTCGTAGTACGTGTGCGCGATGTTCGCCTGCAACGCCCCGGACTGCTGCTTGGCCCAGTCGTCGTTGAGGTGCTTGAACGAACTGAAGTGGTCCCACCAGTCGAGCGTCCCCGTCGTACCGCCGCCGCTGGAGGTCTGCGTGGTCGAGCTGCTGCATCCGGTCGCGGCGCCGACGGCGGCCAGTACCGATGCACCGAGCAGACTGCGACGTGTCATTCCAGGCATGGTCGAACTCCTTAGGACTTGACTGCTCCCGAGATTCCCTCGACGAAGTAGCGCTGCAGGACGACGAAGAGGACCACCACCGGGACGATCGAGATCACGCCGGCCGCGGCCATGCCGGACCAGTCGGTGGCGGTCTCGCCGACGAACGCCTGCATACCGACGCTGACGGTCCGCAGTTCGGGCCGGCTGAACGTGAAGACCAGCGGCAGGAAGAACGCGTTCCAGGTGGTGATGAACGTGAGGACGGCGACGCTCGCGGTGACCGGCATCGCCAGCGGCAGCATCACCGAGAAGAACGTCCGGACGAAGCCGGCGCCGTCGACGACCGCGGCCTCCTCCAGCTCCCGCGGGATCTGCCGGAAGTATCCGTAGTAGATGAGGATCGCGGACACGTACGCGCCGCCGCTGAGCGCGAGGATCATCCCGCCGAGCGAGTCGATCAGGTGCAGCTGCATCGAGATCTTGACCACCGGGATGATCGTGTACCCGGTCGGCACGAACAGCGTCGCGACCAGCACGCCGAGGAACAGCTTGGACCCTCGGAACCTGTAGCGGGCCAGGACGTATCCGGCCGTCGCGCACCGGATCGTCACGATCACGACCGTGAGGACGGTGACCACGATGGTGTTGATCAGGTACCGGCCGAAGTGCGCGTCGTTCCACGCCCGCGCGTAGTTGTCCCAGACGAACTTGCCCGGCCAGAGCTTGAGTCCGCCGCTGAACATCTCCAGGTTGTCCTTGAGCGATGCCGACAGCATCCACAGGAACGGGAAGATCCAGACCACCGCGACTCCCACCAGGAAGATCGCGGCGATCCACCACGGCAGCCGGCGCATGCTCATCGCTTCGCTCCTTTCGCCCGGCGGCTCGTATGCACGGCCCACAGTTGTCCGGCGCCGACGACCGCGACCAGCAGCCCGAAGATCACCGCGGCAGCGGACGCCTGCCCGAGCTGTGGGATCGAGGCCCCGAAGGCCCAGCGGTAGATGTAGATCTCGATGATCTCGGTGTGGAAGTACGGCCCGCCGCCGGTGAGCGTGTACATCAGGTCGAAGTTGTGGAAGGTCTCCTCGACCGTGAGAACGGTGATGATGACCAGGAACGGCTTCAGCATCGGCAGCGTGATGTGCCGGAACAGTTGCCAGGTGCCGGCGCCGTCGATCCGGGCCGCCTCGTACAGCTCGTACGAGATGGTCTGCAGCGCGGCGAGCCAGTAGATCATCGTGACGCCGAAGAACTTCCAGATGTACAGCACGGCCGCGGTCGGTAGCGCGAGGTGCTGGTCGCCGAGGAAGTCGACGCCGGTCAGGCCGAACTTGGTCAGGATCGAGTTCACCGGTCCGGTGCCCGGGTCCAGCACGAAGCGCATCACCACGCCGATGATCGCGGTCGTGGTGACCACCGGGATGAAGAACGCCGAGCGCAGTACGCCGATCAGCGGCAGCTTGGGGGAGTTCAGGATGATTGCCACCAGCAACGTGAGCAGCACCCGCGCGGGTACCACCAGCAGCATGAAGATCAGCGTGACCTTGAACGAGTTCCAGAACAGCGGATCGGTGAAGACGGCCTTGTAGTTGCTGAGGCCAACGAACTTCTGGCCGGTGTCGAAGCCGTTCCACTCGACCAGCGAGTACCAGTAGCTCGCGACGATCGGGTAGAGCGTGTAGAGGCCGTACAGCACCACGGTCGGGAGGAGGAACACCCAGATCCAGGTGGTCCGCTGCAAGGACTTGCTCCTCATGACCGGGCTACCTGATCTGGCTGATCGCGAACGTCCGCGGATCGTTGCCGAGCCGGTTGCCGCTGTCGAGCGCGGTGATCGCCGCGAGCTCGGCCGCGGTCAGCTCGAATCCGTCGAGGTCGAAGTTCTCCTTGATCCGCTGTGGATCGGTCGACTTCGGGATGACGAGATGGCCGAGCTGCAGGTGCCATCGCAGTACCACCTGGGCGGGCGTGACCTGGTGAGCTTCGGCGATCCTGGTGACATGTCGCAGGTCGTGACCCTGGCCGAGCGGGGAGTACGCTTCGACGGCGATCGACTGCTCGCGGCAAAGGTCAGTCAGTTCGCGCTGCTGGTAGGTGGGGTGCAGCTCGATCTGGTTGACGGCGGGGACGAAGTCCAGTCTGTCCAGATGTTCCGGGAGGAAGTTGGACACACCAATGGCTCGGGTCCTTTCATCGGTGTAGATCCGCTGCAGAGCACGCCAGCTGTCGACATAGCGATCCGCCGTCGGGTTCGGCCAGTGCAGGAGATACAGGTCGGCGTAGTCGAGACCGAGACGTTGCAGCGATTCGTCGTACGCCCTCAGTGCCGACTCGTACCCGTGCTCGCCGTTGCGCAGCTTGGTCGTGACGAACAGCTCGTCCCGCGGTACGCCACTCGCTCGCACCGCCGCGCCGACCCCGGCCTCGTTGTTGTACGCCGCGGCCGTGTCGATATGGCGGTATCCGATCGCGATCGCCTCTTCGACCGCGCGCTGCGTCTCGCCGGGCGGGACCTGGAAGACGCCGAAGCCGCGCCGCGGGATCCGGACGCCGTTGTTCAGCGTGACCGTGTCCATCAGCTGCTCGGCTCGAGCACGAGTAACGATGCCGACGGCAACGGAAGGCTGATCTCGAGGGACAGTTCGCCGTCGACCGTGAGCTTGCGTTCGGCATCGATCTCTTCAAGGCCCTGCCGAGCGTGGATCGTGGCCAGTTCGTCGGCTGTCGGGTCCTGCGGCGAGCCGAGGCCTTGCCAGACCGTGAACGAGTTGCTGTGGTCGGCGTCGATGCGCAGGTGCCGCAGGCGGTATTTGCCGGCGGGTAGATTGCGGAGCAGTAGTTTGACCGGCGTCGGGTCCTCGCTGGTCTGGTACTGGTCGTCGATGTGCCGCCAGACCAGGACCGCGATGCTGCCGTCCTCGGCGCGGGAGGCGAGCGCGTCGACCTCCTCGGGCATGCTGCTGCCGTCGGTGTGCTCGAGTTCGCCGACCCGCCAGGCCGCGTCCGACGTCGTCCTGAGGCGTTCCGGACCGAGCAGTGACAGCATCCGGTACGCATTGAGCAGTGGCTTCTCGACACCGCCCGCGGTCAGGAACGAGCGCGTGCCTTCGAAGTACCGCTCGGCCTCGAAGTAGAAGCTCCAGCTGGTGGCGTACGAGACCTGTGCGGTCTCGGTCGCGTTCAGGTCGAGGATCTTCTTCATCAGCTTCGCCTGGAACACCGGGTAATACTCGGTGTTCTGGAAGCTGTAGTTGCGGTTGTCGTACCGCCCGAAGTGCGCGGGTACGGCGGCGTCGCACTCGTCGACGATCACCGGCAGCCCAGCGTACGCGTCGTACGAGCCGATCAGCCGGTTGAACTCGCGGAGGTCGTACAGCATCTTCGTCGAGGACGGGCTGAGCTGTTCGGCCGCGGGCTCGCCGAACGGCTTGTAGTCGCGCGTCGGGAAGTGACAGCCCTTCGTGTGGTACGAGATGAAGTCCAGCGGCTCGTCACGGCTCGACGTGTAGTCCAGGAAGCCCTTGAGGAAGTTCAGGCCGCCGCTGGTGACGGCCGGGCCGCCGACCTTGGCGTGGGGGAGTACGGCGCGGATCGCCTCGGCCGTCACGGTGTACAGCTCGTTGTACTGGTCGAGCGTGCCGCGCCAGTAGTCGATGTCCGGCTCGTTCCACAGCTCCCAGAGCCAGGTCTGCACCTCGTCGGCGCCGTACCGCTCGACACAGTGCTGGACGGTCGCACCGATCAGACCGCCCCACTTGGCGTAGTCGCTCGGCGGATAGCCCCAGGCGCCGGCCTCGTAGTTGGTGTACGCCGTCGGGCTGCTGACGACGGTCAACTCGGCCGCCTCGGGCGGGAGCAGGTCGCGGGGCGTGAAGCCGAGCTCGACGAGCAGGTGGTGCCCGGTGCCGACGATCGCGTCGTACGCCTGGTCCAGCAGCGTGAAGTCGTAGAACGGGTTGCCGTCGGCGTCCTCATGGTAGACGTTGCCGTTGCTCCAGTGCGGGATACCGAAACCGCTGCCGGAGCAGTACATGTAGTGCGGGCGCACGAAGTACCCGCCACCGGAGAACTCGGCGAACGTCTTCAGCAGCCGCTTGCCGGTGGGCATGTAGGTCCAGTTGAACTCGTCGTACCCGAAGCTCTCCCAGACGCGGGTCAGCGGACCGTGCACGTCCGCGGCGTCCACTTCGATCGTGGCCGCGGTGACGTGGGGCGCGTCGGGAACTCGGGGCGCGGCCGCCGGGAACGGGCCGAGTGCTGTGCGTCCGGTGTGAACTGCTGTCTCGGTGGTCATCGTCGCCATGACCTCTCTGCCGTCCTGCCTGAGTGGAGGCTCCGAGTCTGCTCTGGCCTTCGTATACTGTCAATGGGTAATTGTTTACAATCTACAGACTGGCCTGACGGGGGT
Source organism: Kribbella sp. WER1 (assembly GCF_054189145.1). NCBI lineage: Bacteria > Bacillati > Actinomycetota > Actinomycetes > Propionibacteriales > Kribbellaceae > Kribbella > Kribbella sp. WER1. The sequence continues at coordinate 7,590,114 of NZ_CM135186.1, forward strand.
TAGAGTGCATCCGACAACGTGCTCGAGGAGGTGGTCGGTGTGATCCCAGACGACGTGTACTCGCTGCCGTCGCAGCGCGCGCTCGGTGATCTGGTCACCGACGTACTCCGGGAAATGGTCACCGGCGGCCGGTTCGCGCCCGGCCAGCACCTCAAGGAGGCCGAGCTCGCCGAAGCGCTCAAGGTCAGCCGCGGCCCGATCCGGCAGGCCCTGGTCCGGCTGGAGGAGGAGGGTCACGTCGAGCTCCGTCGACACCGCGGCGCGTTCGTCAGCACGCTGACCAAGAGCGACGTCGAGGAGGTGCACACCCTCCGCGGCGCCATCGAACGGCTGGCCGCGAGCCGCGCGTGCACCCGGATGCAGGGCGCCGGCTTCGCCGAGATGGACGAGGTCCTCGAACAGATGAAGAGCGTCGACACCAAGATCGACCCGGAGGACGCCGTCCGGCTCGACCTGCAGTTCCACGACATCATCTATGCGTACAGCGACCACACCCGCGTGCAACGCGTCTGGGAGTCCATCCGTGGCCAGGTGACGGTCTTCCTCCGCGCCCGCAACGCGAGCTTCCCCGACTTCGTCGACGTCGGCTACAGCGAGCACAAGGAACTGCGCGACGCCCTCGCCCTGGCCGATCCACAGGCCGCCCAGGACGCCATCGACAAGCACATCCTCGGCGCGTACGAGCGCCTGAAACGCCTCAACCTGCCTGACCGATAGGTTGACGCGATGAGCGAAGCGACCTTACCCGCGTGCGCGAGCTGCGGTGGCCAGCAGATCGGCAACCTGGAAGTCATCAGCCAGCAAGCGGTCGGCCTGCACCCGGCCGACATCCGCGAAGAGGCCCAGAAGAAGCCTCAGGACTTCCTCTGGTAGGCGGGCAGGTCGAGGAGGCGGTCGACCGTGGTGAACGTGTAGCCCTGCGCGCGGAGCCGAGGAACCAGCAACCTGACCGCCTCGACCGTTGCGGCCCTGTCCGCGGACTTCCCGTCCCAGCCGTCATGGAAGATCGTGACCGAGCCAGGACGAGTGCTACGGAACGCCTGGTCGGCGATCCGGTGCGGGCTGGGCTGTGCCACCTCCAGCAGGTGACAGAACTCGCCGGACACGACCTCTAGGCCGTTCTCTTTCAGCAGACCGGGAAGCGCTGGGATGCGCAGCAGCCAGGGCGGACGGTAGAGCGCCGGGCGGATCCCCAGCTCGCCGAACGCAGCCAGGCCGCGCTCCAGTTCGTCAACAAGCGTACGGCGGCGCAGGTACTGCGTGAACTCGTGGGTGTGCCCGTGGAGCCCGACCACATGCCCCGCGGCCACCAGCCGCTTCGTCGTGTCCGGATGACGCTGAACAGCCTTGCCTACTTGGAAGAAGGTTGCCCGGATGTCCTCCTGGTCGAGGTAGTCCGCGAGCTCCGACGTGTACGGCTCGTTCGGCCCGTCGTCGAAGGTCAGCGCCACCACCCGCTCGTCGCCCGGCCCGCGGTACGGGAACCGGCCGAGCGCCTGCGAGTACGGCGACATCATGAACCAGTACGCCGCACCGACCGCCGCGGCGCCGACGGCCGGACCGGGGACGCGCCGCGGGATCATCGCTTCGCCAGCCAGGTGTTCTCGACCAGGCCGGCCGCCATCACCGCGCCGGCGACGATGACCGCCAGCCAGGCCAAACCGATCGCCCGCGCCTTGATCCGCTGCCGCCTGCGCGGTCCGGCGGTCATACTCCGGAACGCCGGCGCCGTACCGATCACCGGGCGTCCGGCGGCGCGATTCAGCATCACCGCGAGCGCGTAGTAGAACAGGAACGAGACCGCGATGTTGTAGACGAGCCCGCGCGCCAGCCGTCGCGCGGAGGTGAAGGTCGGGTTGGTTCGGTCGAAGGCCACGCGCCCGCGCGTCCGTAGTTGGCTCAGCAGCCCGAGCTCGTCGGCGCCCTGGGTCCCGGTCAGGTCGTACCCGGACCACGCGTCCTTGCGGAACGCGATGTTGGTTGCGGTCACGTACATGACCCGCCCGGTGGCCCGGTACACGAGATGCACGATGTCGAACAGGATCCCGGCGTACACCCGTCCCCACCAGGGTCCACCAACGTACCGGCAAGGTCCTGCGACGGCGACCCGTCCCGGATCGTCGCGGAAGCTCCGGTCGATCCGCGACAGCCACCCCGCGTCGAACACGGTGTCCGCGTCGCTCGACACCACGATCTCCCCGCGCGCCGCGGCACTGCCCCGATGCCGGGCCGGGCAGACCCCGGGTTGCTCCTCGCTCACCACCACCGCGCCGTACCCGCGGGCGATCTCCGCCGTGCGGTCCGTGCAGTTGTTGTCGACAACAACCACCTCGACCCCACCGGCGAAGTCCTGCCCCTCGAGCGACCGCAGGCAGTCGCCGATCATCCGCTCTTCGTTGAACGCGGGGATCACCACAGTGAACCTGGGTGTGCCCGGCTCTTCATTCGACATGGCGACAACGCTAGAGGACGGCGTTCGGACCCAACGATGGTGCTAGCCCCCGTATCCCCGGTGGGTTAGCCCCCTGTCCGAGGCCGATCAGCTCTGTTGGGCGACATGCTTGACAAGCCAGCGCGCCAGCGGCCGGAGTTCGGTGAAGGTATCCAGGACCCGGTCGGCGGCTGCAGCCGTGTGGATCCAGTCGTCACAACCGAGCGGCCGAGTCGCGATCAACGACTTGTGCCGTAGCAGCGTCGCCCGCGGATGATCGGCCGGATACCCCCTGAGCGGCCGCTTCAGCAACTCGCCCGAGATCGTGTACCCGTCCCGCTCCAACCTCCGCACCACGGCAGTGAGCCGCCGACCCGACGTAGCGTCCGCCACCGCCGCCCTGTACCGCTCGATCTGCGCCGACGGCGCGTACCACCACGCCAGCCCGACCTCCAGACCGTCGAGATCGAACCGCACCCCCAACTCGACGTTCCGCCCCAGCCGCACAATCGCACTCTGCCGCTGCCAGGCCCGCAGCAACACCTCGCCGTACCCCCACACCGAGAAGTCCTCGTACGCCGAATCCGCATCGGCCACCGCGTTCAGCAAACCGATCATCGGCTCCCGAACCAGCTCCTCCCGCTCCCGCCGGCACTCCCGCCGCACCGCCGCCGAAGGCTCCCCCTCCAACCGCAACAAAACCTCAAACGCCTCCCGAGACCACCCCTGGAACCCCACCCCCTCAACCAACCACACCATCAAGCCGCCCCACAGCCGTCTTCACGAACCGCAGGAACGCCGCGTCCGTTGTGAACGTGTCGCTGCTAGCCCTCAGCACGAGTACGGTGCCGCCGCGCACAACGCACGCCGTGTACGTCGCGGACGTGAGCTTTCGATCCGCAGAATCGCCGAACCGCAGCACGATCCCGTCCTGCAACCAGGGCACCGGCAATTGCCTCGCGAACATGTGGAAGGTCACGCCGTCGAGAGTGGTGGCGAGCGTCTGACACCGTGGCAACATCTCCTTGAGCTTCTGCAGCAGCCCAAGCTGCGGCGTCGGCCACGATGCGATCACCTCGGTCGCGTCCGTGTCGTCGCTCGGGCTCACTCCGCGAAGGAAGTACTGCCCGCGAACGCTCAGCGCCGGCGCATCCCGGTCACGAAGCGGGTCACGAAGCACCTGGCAGTCGACCGGGTCGTAGGTGATCGGCAGACGGAGCGTGGGGATCGGATCCGGCGCAATTCCGCCGTCCCAGCCCTTCGGTAGATCGCTGACGCGCAGCGCAGCCTTCGTCGCCTGCTCGACTGTCAGCGGTGCGACCGTCGGCGTCGGCGTGGGGTTCGGCGGCGTGGCCTGCGTCGTGCAGGCGGTGAGCGCGAGTACTGCCACCAGGGTGAGGGCGCGTTTCACCTGCAGCAGAGTACGGTACGCCGCCGACGAGCCCCGGTTATCCGCTGAGCTCCCCACAGCGTGTGCAAAACTTGTGCAGATTCCTCAACTGGAGGACATGCCTGTGAGTCTCGTGAAGAGCAGCGTCGTGCCGGCTCCCCGTGACGAGGTGTTCGCCTGGCATCAGCGGCCGGGCGCCGTCGTCCGGCTCACCCCGCCGTGGATGCCAGTGCGAATCGAGCAGGAAGCCGCCGACCTGGCGCACGGGACGGCGGTGCTGGGGTTTCCACTCGGCCTGCGATGGGTGGCGCAGCACCACGGCGAGCAGGCACCAGACCGGTTCGTCGACGAGCTGGATTCCGCGCCGCTGAAGTGGGCGGTGCGATGGCGTCATACCCACGAGTTCGAGGCGGTCGGGCCGGATCGGACGCGGGTCACCGACACGGTCGAGACCAACGTGCCCGGGGTGTTGCTCCGGCCGATGTTCGAGTACCGGCACCGTCAACTCGCCGACGACCTCGCCGCCCGGCAGCGTGCCGTCGACGCCGGCCTCCGCCCGCTGACCGTCGCCGTCACCGGAAGCCACGGGACGATCGGGTCCGCCCTGGCCGCGTTGCTGAGCACCGCGGGCCACACCGTCGTTCGCCTGGTACGCCGCCCGACCGACAACGACAGGGAACGGTACTGGGACGTCGACAACCCGGCGTCCACCCTGCTCCGCGGCGTCGACGCCGTGGTTCACCTGGCGGGAGCGTCGATCGCGGGACGGTTCACCGACGAGCATCGCCGTACCCTGCGCGAGTCCCGGATCGGACCGACGCGAGCACTCGCCCAACTCGCCGCAGAGACCGAGGACGGCCCGAAGGTCTTCGTGAGCGCGTCCGCGATCGGCTACTACGGCCCTGATCGCGGAGACGAGGAACTCTCCGAGACGGCCGCACGCGGCGAGGGATTCCTGGCCGAGCTGGTCGAGGCCTGGGAACAGGCCACCAGCCCGGCCGCCGCCGGGGGAGTCCGCGTCGTCAACGTCCGAACCGGACTCGTGCAGACACCGGCCGGTGGGGTGCTGAAGCTCCAATACCCCCTGTTCGCGGCGGGCTTGGGCGGCCCGCTGGGCGACGGCAACCAGTGGCAGTCCTGGATCGGAATCGACGACCTACTCGACATCTATCACCGCGCTCTGTACGACGACCAGCTCAACGGCCCGGTCAATGCCGTGGCGCCGACGCCCGTACGCAATCGCGAGTACACAACGACGCTCGCGCACGTTCTCAGACGCCCCGCGCTACTCCGCGTCCCGTCCCTCGGCCCTCGGGTCCTCTTAGGCGAGGAGGGCGCCCGGGAACTCGCTCTGGCATCCCAACGAGTCGTCCCAACACGCCTGTCCGAACTGGACCACGTCTTCCGCCGGCCGACACTGGACGACGCCCTACGACACCTTCTGGGCCGCGCGGCCGAGTAACGCGTCAAACGCCTTCTAGTACTCGCCGTAGATCTGGACCTTGGTACCGATCGGTGTGTCCTCGAAGATGTGGTGGATCTCCGGTCGGAGGACGCGGACGCAGCGGTGGCTGTCCGGGTACGGCTTGACGAGCGAGTTGACCCGGGAGCCGTGCAGGGCGATGCCGGGCCGGTCCTTCAGGAAGTAGAGGGAGTCGTACATGTACGCGTCCTCGTACAGGCTGCTCTCATGCGCGCCGGCCCACTTGCGCCACACCGTGCCGGTGCGGTTCGGCGTCTCGTACCCCGGGCCTCCGGTGGAAATCCACACGATCCGCTTGTAGGTCTTCCCAACGATTTGGTACAGGATCTGGCAGGTCTTGTTGACGTAGATCCCGGGCTCGCGGGTCGGGGCCGGACGGCTGGTCGCGTTCAGGACGGAGTACGCGTCGTCCAGCGTCAGGCCGCGACGGCTGACCGGCATCCCGTGGGTCTCGCGCCACGCGCACAGGGCCTGCTTGGCGCGGGCGGTGATGTCGCCGTCGATATCGCCGACCGGGTATCCGAGCTTGTCGAGCTGCTGTTCGACGCGGAGCGCGTAGTACTCGGGCTTCTGCTTCACCTTGGGCTTCGGCTTCACCGTGGGTTTCTCGGTGGGCTTCGCGGTCGGAGTGACCGTCGGCCGTGGGGTGGGGCTGCTGCTCGTCGAGGTCTTGGCAGTCTGTGAGGGAGAGGGCGTCGTTTCGCTTGCGGCGACGTCCGCGCAGCCGGCCAGAGCGAACGACAGGACGACGGCAGCAGCGACCAGACCACGGCGACGAGACACGGATTCCCCTCTCCTCAGCACTTTTCAGCGTCGCAGAGCCACGCCGGGTAAGCGTGCAGCGACCCGCCGAGACTAATCCGCGAACGGTGCCATCACCGTCTGCTAAACGGTTCCCGTCACCGAACCGTTGCCGAGCGCGGGCTCCGGATCGTCGCGCAACCGGCTGTACAGGTACCCGTCGCGGAGCTTCCCGCCGCGGAACTCGCACCCGCGGATCACGCCCTCGAGCCGGAAACCCGCCTTCACCAAGGACTTCTGCTCCGCGAGGTTCTCCGGATGCGTCGCGGCCTGGATCCGCTGCACCGGCGTGTGCTCGAACAGGTACGCCGTCAACGTCGCCTGCGCCCGCCACCCGATCCCACGCCCGCGGTACTCCGGCAACAGCGCGATCCCGATCTCCCAGTACGGCGTCCGCCCGTCGAACGACCCCGAATGCCAGCTGACGAAACCTGCTGTCTGGGATCCTGCCGTCTCGGACCTGCTCAGCACCATCAACCGCCCGTCCTCCTTGCCGAGGAAGCCGTCCTCGGCGAACCGACGGACCGGCGCCTGCGGGTCGCGATACCCGTTCCAGTCCAGCCCGATCAGCCCGGGCTCAACCGCAAACCGCTGGAACAACGGCAGATCGTCCTCCACGACAGGCCTCAGCGTGACATCCATGCCTGCCAGACTAGGCGCGTGCAGTGGCTCGACGAATACTCGCCCGCAGCAATCGCCAACCTCGTACGGCAGGTCGCACCGCAGCTGGCCGACCTCCCTGTCGTCACGCGCGAACTCGTCAACAAGGACGAACCCCTGTGGTGGTCCTCGAGCGCAGTCCTCGGCGGCCGCTACGTCGCCAAGTTCGCCTGGTCACGCCCCGCCGCCCTCCGCCTGGCTCATGAGGTCGCCGTCCTCAACGCCCTGTCCCGCGAACCAGCCGTCCCGTACCTCCCAAAGGTCGTTGCAAGCAGCACCGATCCGCTCCTACTGGTCACCGAACTCGTACCCGGTGCCGCGCTGTTCGACGTCGTCGACACGATCGACCGGAACGAGGCAGGCCGCCAACTCGCCCACTTCCTGGCCGAACTCCACCGAGCAGGGGAGCGGCTACCCGACGTCCCGCCCGCGCCCCTCCAACCGCCCAGCACCGACACGCTGCGCGCCAAGCTCGGCCACTGGATCCTCCCCGAGCAAGTCGCGACGGTACTGCGTTGGTGCGACTGGACCGACGAGGTACTGGCGACACCGCGCCCGCAGGTCCTGGTTCACGCCGACCTGCACGGCGGCAACCAGGTGTGGGACGGCGACAAGCTCCGAGCAATCGTCGACTTCGAGACAACAGGCAGCGCCGAGCCGGAGTACGACCTGCGCGCGCTCCCCGGAACCGGCCCGGGCGTCGAGCTGGTGACCGCGACCATGCACCATTACCGCGAACTCACCGGCCACCCGCTGGAGACCGACCGGATGATGGCCTGGCACCTCCGAACAGCCCTCGGCGACATCCTGTGGCGCAGCGAAGCCGGCACCCCATTGGCCGACCACCGCACGCCACCGGACTGGATCGACGACCTCACCGTCCGTTTCAGCGCACTCGGTCTCTAAAGACCGAGATCGCGCAGGAATTCCGGCTTGTAGGCCTGCAGCACGACGTACCGCGGGTCCGGAACCTCCATGCCCGCGTTCTTCGCCGCGTCCCCAGCCGCGTCATGCGGCCCGACCGGCGCACTCGGGTCCGTCCACTCCTGCTCGGCGGCGTTCCAGTGCGTGATCGTGGACGTCGCCTCCAGGCGCTCGCCCGCCACCAGCTCCTTCGCGGTCCGCTCCGCTTCCTGCGCGTCCTCGAGCGAATGCGTGTACATGAGCATCCGGTCCCCGTCCCGGGTGACGGTCACCTGCGCTCCGAGCCGCTTCCGCGCGTCGTCATCCAGATCCAACGCCCGCAGCCTGTCCCAGAACGTGAGCCTGTGCCCCTCGTCCCCCAACACAACCTCAACCCGAAACTCTTCGTCCGCCATGCTCGACACCCTACCCAGTGGACTCCTCCGGAGGCGGTAAGGCCTCGACTGCCGGCAACGGCCCGCCGCAGCACTTCTTGTACTTGGTCCCGGACCCGCACCAGCACCGCTCGTTCCGCGCGGGCGGCCACGAGACCCGTCGACCGTCGGGCACCGACAGGATCTGGGCCTCTTCGTCCTCGAGACTGTCCAGGAACCCGGCGTACGTCCAGGTCGCGATCGTCACCGGGCGGTCCTCGACGCGCAGCGCCCGCTCGGCTGCCAGGCAGTACGCATCGGGGTCGGTGCCGACGAAATGGTTCCGCCACGGCACACCGGCGTCGAACTCGCTGCGGTCCCACACCTGCAGCTGTCCGTCGACGACCACGGGATCCCGGAGCAGGGCGCGCTGGGCGGCCTCGCGGTCCAGTGCCTCGTCAGTGCCCTGGTATCCGAGCAGGTCGATCTCGTCGAGCGGCAGCTGCAGCGCCCATCGCACCCGGCGTCGACCGGTCACCAGTTCCTGGAGGTGATCGTCGCGGAAGACATCCTCGACGGTCAGGGCGTCGGTCGCCGCCGAGTACCACGGCAGCGCTTCCGCGTCCTCGCCCCGCTCTTCGAGGAGCTCCGCAGCGCTGGCCCAGGCTGTGCCGTGGATGCGCCTCTTCTCCTGTACCGCGGCCAGCTCGGCCCGGGCCTCGTCGTCACGGCCCTCGCCGAACAGGAACTCGGCGTAGTCGACGTGCGCCTGATCGCCGTCCTCTCCGCCTTCTCGAATGAGCTGCCGCCAGATCGCGACGGCCCGCTCGTGACGCTGGTGCCGAACGTGGTCGGACGCGGCGATGCGCAGCGCCACGCACCGGCCGAACTGGGCTTCTGTCTGGGGATCGCGGATCTCGTCCGCCAAGAGATCGATCATGCCGGGGAAAGTATTCGGATCGGCCCCGCCGCGAACACGCTTCTTCGAACCTGTGGACAATCGGGCAGTGCAACATGCGGGGCCGCAGAATCGGTCGGATTCGATCGACTACAGTTCTTAGTCATGGAGCTGAGGCACTTGGAGCACTTCGTCGCGGTGGCCGAGCAGAAGCACTTCACGCGGGCCGCTGAGGCGATGTCGATCTCGCAGTCGGGGCTGTCCGCCTCGATCCGGGCGCTCGAGCGGGAGCTGCGCGCGAGTCTGTTCGTGCGGAACACCCGGAGCGTCGAGCTCACCGAGGCCGGACGGGCACTGCTCTGTGAGGGGCGGCGCGCGCTCGCAGCGGCCGAGGCGGCCAAGGACGCGGTCGCCGCGGTGCAGGGGCTCCTGCGCGGACACCTCACGGTCGGGTTGGAGCAGTGCCTCGGCGTGGTCGACGTACCGGCGCTGCTCGCCAAGTTCCGGTCGGCGTACCCGGGCGTCGAGATCGAGGTCCGCCAGGCCGGCTCCACCCCGATGCTCGACGAGCTCGCCTCCGGGCGGCTCGACGTCGCGTTCGTCGCCACCGCCGGCGACCCGGTCGACGGCCTCGACCTGCGACCGCTGTCCCGCGAGTCGATGGTGCTGGTCTGCGCCCCCGACCACCGCCTCGCGAAGGCATCCGGTGTCACGCTCGACGACCTGGCGGGGGAGTCGTTCGTCGACTTCGACCCGACCTGGGGCGCCCGCGCGATCTCCGACAGCGCCTTCGCCACCGCAGGCGTCGCCCACCCGGTGACGATCGAGGTCAACGACGTACACACCCTGCTCGCCCTGGTCGCCCACGACCTAGGCGTCGCCCTGGTCCCCGAACGCATCGCCGCCAAACGAGGCGACCACATCACCGTCACCCTGGCCCCCGGCACCGCCTCCGACTGGCAGGTCTCCGTAGCCGTCCCCACCGGCCCAGCCGCGTCCCTAGCCGCCGACGCCCTCATCGGCATGCTCCCGACCACCGCCGGCCACAACTGAGGGGACCGCAACGCAGGCGGCATCGACTGCACGCCCCCGTCGATCGCCGGTGCGGCGTGGTGAATCGCGTCTCGGTCTCGCACTCGGCGCGTGGCTTCGCGCTTGTTGTCGAGGCGGTGCCGACCTGGAGGTGGGTGGTCGGCGCGGGTACGGAGGCGACGCTCAGCGCGCTGGGCCACCCGTGCTGCGGCCGGGGGCTGGGTCGTGTTCCGTTTGTCGGAACGGCCGCCTACCGGCTTCTCTGTACGGCGGTTCGGACCGGAACCGGTCCGGACGTCTTGTCTCAGCCGACCTCCGTCGACGAGGCGCTCGCCGTGTGCCCGACGCTCGATGTCGACCGGTTCTGCGACGCAGACGAATGACGTGAGCTGACGAGCCGGCCGTCGTACACAGACTAAATGTGTACGACGGCCAGCTGGTCGTCGTTACCAGGCGTAGTCCTCCGGGGCGGTCTTGTACCCCGGGAAGATCTCGTCGAGCCGGGCAAGGCTCTTCTCGTCGAGCTTGATCTCCACCGCGCGGACGGCGGACTCGAGCTGCTCCATCGTCCGCGGCCCGACGATCGGACCGGTCACGGCCGGCTGGTGCAGCAGCCACGCCAGTGCCAGCTCACCCGGCTCGTGCCCGAGCTCGTCCGCGAACGCCTCGTACTGCTCGATCTGCGGCCGCAACCGCTCCAGCGTCTCCTTCGAGCGACCTTCCAGCCGCCGTACCCCTTCGTTCTCCTTGCGGATCACGCCACCGAGCAGCCCACCGTGCAGCGGCGACCACGGGATCACACCGAGCCCGTACGCCTGCGCCGCCGGCAGCAGCTCACGCTCGACGTCCCGCTGGATCAGGTTGTACAGCGACTGCTCACTGACCAGCCCGTTGAAGTTCCGCTTCGCAGCGACCTCCTGCGCCTGCGCGATATGCCACCCCGCGAAGTTGCTGGACCCGGCGTACAGCACCTTCCCCTGCTGTACGGCGACCTCCATCGCCTGCCAGATCTCCTCCCACGGCGTGTTCCGGTCCACGTGGTGGAACTGGTACAGATCCACGTAGTCCGTCTGCAGCCGCTTCAGCGAGGCGTCCAGCGCCCGCCGAATGTTGAGCGCGGACAGCCGACTGGTGTTCGGCCACTCCTGCCCCATGTCCCCGTACACCTTGGTCGCAAGCACCGTTTTCTCCCGGTTCTTCGCGTCCTTCGCGAACCACTCCCCGATGATCTCCTCGGTCCGCCCCGGGTAGATCTGCCGCCCGTACCCGTTCGCGGTATCGAAGAAGTTGATCCCCACCTCATGCGCCCGATCCATGATCGCGTGCGCATCCCCCACCTCGGTCAGAGGCCCGAAGTTCATAGTCCCCAGTACAACCCGACTAACCGAAAGCCCCGTACGCCCAAGCTGAGTAAATTCCATACCCCCCACCCTCGCCCTCCGGCGGCGGCACTTCAAATAGAAGAATCAGGACAAAGCCATCACCCAAGCTTCTGAGTCGCGCGTCAACTTGCTTGGAACTGGGCGTAGCGCCACGCGAGGGCATCAGGGTCGGGGCGGTCAAGTCTGCGGCGGGGGACAGCGATCGTGCTGCCGTGCATCTGCTGCAGGCCGTACTTGAGCATCGGTCCATCGCGCTCCGCCAGGAGCTCTCGATTGATCTCGACCACGTTGTCGGGGCGGATGCCCATCAGGTTCCGGTCATACGCGGCATGGTGGATCTTGCAGAGGCTCAGGCCGTTGCTGACGTGCGGCATGCCGTTCTCATGCGAGTCGGGCAGGATGTGCGCCGCGTCGAGTAGCTCGCCATGCTGGAGGCGACAGACCGCGCATTGCGTCTGATAGGCGCGAATGACAGAGGCTCGAAACACAGGTTGGTGGAGCCGCCTGCGGGTGACTTGCTCGGCGTATTGCTTGACCTCGGTGGACGGGTTGTCGGGGCGCGGCATCCAGCGCAGAGACTCATCCAGCGCGATCAGGAAGTGGCGTGCTGCCGGATCATCGGCGACAGCGAAGACCGGAAAGATGGGGACGAACAGACTCGCCTTAAGCTTGTGGAGCAAGATGATTGGCAAGCCGAATTCGATCGCGGCTCGGAGCTTGCGGTGTCGCCGTTACTGGAACTCGCCTGGTAGTCATAAACGAAGTACCCCTGATCGACCTGCCGGTCATCGTACGGACCATCAGGAGAGCTGACGATGGCGAGAGTTCCATTCAGGTCTCGCGGGTTCCAGATACCGCGGCTCGCGTCGACCAAGCGGCGTTGCCCGCCGTCGATGTCGAAGTTCGTCAACTGTTCGCGAGTGACCATCCCACCTGCCTGATCGCACAGGTGAGTGAGGCGCGCCATGATCCGCTCGCGCAGCGCGAGATCTTCGGACAGGCTGAGGCCCATCGAAAGAACCCCCTTCAGTCTTTGCGAGACACGCTAGCGTCTCGTGGTCATGCGACGACGGATGCTGCCTGGAAGATCTCCGTGGGCATGGCGTGGTCGAGTTGCCATGTGATGGCAATCGGGCGGTCGCCGGTGTGCGAAGTGTAGGTGGCGGGTCCGAGGAACAGGTACGGCGCTGTGCCGAGGTCGGTGAGCTTGCGTTCGCGGGTGAAGATCAAGATCCTCGTGTCCTGATCGCGGTGATTGAGGTATCGCTGCCCCATTCGCGACGTCACCGAGGTATTGCTCTGAGTCTCCCAATGGAAGAGCGTCGGGCTAATGGCGTAGTCGCGGTACATCGTGGTCGGCGAGTAATCAGCCTCAGACTTTACCAGCGTGACGAGGAATGCATCGGAGTTCCGCTCTTCCGAGTACAAGACGCCTGACTGGAAGGTACTAGGTCGACGCTGCAGATTTGCGTAGTCGAGAGCCGCGAGGATCTCCTCGCGCTGATACCGGGCATGCACCCGGAGCGCGAGATCGCTGAGCCGGCCACTCAACGGCATGGCGCGATGTCGAGCATGATCCATGGCGAAGTCGGTGATCTCCACGAGTTCCTCGCGGACCGCGCGCTCCTGCCGGAGAGCATGGAAGCCCTCTGCGTATGACGAGAATCCGCCGCCGTTCGGCCAGAGCGAGAAGAACAGCATGCGCGCGAACGTACGTTGCTTCGGCGCGAGTTCGTCGTACGACGGCCCGTCGTCCTGCAGCAGTCGTCGATAGGTCTGCGCCCGTTCTGGATCGTCCACGTGCGACAGCGCCCTGACCCGCCGGAGCAACGCGCTCTCGTACGCGGATCCATCGCGCGTGGGCATTCCTGCATCGCGGCGGAGTGCGGTCCAACTCCGGCCGGGGCGAAGTACATCGCTGAGTTCGACTCCTGATTCCTGGACGAAGTCTTCCAGGCTTTGGTCGCCCTGAACCTTAAGTTCGCGCACCATGTCCTGCCAACGTCCCGCGACCTGTCCCTTCAGGTTGGACAGGACAACCTCCTGAGCGACCTTGTCGAGGACGATCTCGCACCCGGAGGGCAGCGCGGGGAATCCTTGTTTGACCTGGTCTTCCAGACCCTTTCGACTCTTGCCGGTGAGCGCCCGGAACCTGAGATCGAAGCGGAACTCCTTGCGCTGATGTCCGACGAAGTCGAGCGCGGTGAGTACTGGTTTGCCATCGGATTGACGCAATCCCCGCCCTAGTTGCTGCAGGAACACCGTTGGACTTTCCGTCGGTCGGAGGAACAGGACGGTGTCGACCTCGGGAAGATCGAGGCCTTCATTGAAGAGGTCGGCGGCGAAGAGGGCGTTCACTCGACGGTCCTTCAGATCGCGAAGGGCCTGATCACGGACCGCTGTCGGGCTCTCGCCGGAGACTGCCTGGGCGGGAATGCCGGCCTCGTTGAAGGTCTTCGCCATGTATTCGGCATGGGCGACCGAGACGCAGAACCCGAGCGCACGCATCGTGCGCACATCCGAGAGCTTGTCCCGGAGTTCGCGCAAGACGATGGCGGACCGGTTGTCGTTTCCCGTGTAGAGCTCCTCCAACTGCCGCTCGTCGTACCGTCCGCGTTTCCATTGCAGGTCGTTGAGCTGCGTGCCGTCCGCGATTCCAAAGTAGTGGAACGGGCAGAGCAGATCGGCCGAGAGCGCGTCCCAGAGACGCAGCTCAACTGCCGTTCGGCCACCGAAGAAGCTGAGCAGGTCGAACCCGTCGGTGCGTTCCGGTGTCGCCGTCAACCCGAGCAATTCGACGGGTTGCAGGTGATTCAGCAGCCGTCGGTACGTCGGCGCCGCAGCATGATGGAACTCATCCACGACCACGATGTCGAAAGAATCCGCCGGCATGGACGTCATGTCGTACGCCGTCAATGCCTGGACGGACGCGAAGACGTGTCGCCAGTGCTCCGGGCGGGTGCCCGAGTGGTACTCCTCGCCAAAGTTGGCGTCCGCGAGAACCTCGCGATAGGTGCGGAGCGACTGCTGCAAGATCTCGCGTCGATGGGCGACGAACAGGAGGGACGGGGCAGGCTCGCCGCGCTTGAGCGCCGCGTCGCGGAGCCGTCGGTAGTCGAGGGCTGCGATCACGGTCTTACCAGTGCCGGTCGCTGCCACGACCAGGTTGCGATGCCGGTCGTGTACTTCGCGCTCGACCTCGATCTCCTCGAGCATTTCGGCCTGATACGGCCGCGGGCGTACTTCAAGACCCGCGAGTGAGATCGTCACCCGGCTGGATGACGTCCGCCCACTGGCCTCAGCGAGCGCGTCGTCGAGGCGGTCACGGTCCCGGGTGGGGTTGTACGACTCGAACGTCGAATCGTTCCAGTACGTGTCGAAGGTTGCGCCGAACTTGTTGAGCAGACCCGGCGTCGCAATCCGGGACAGCCGAACATTCCACTCGACGCCATCGAGAAGCGCCGCCCGCGAGAGGTTCGACGACCCGACGTACGCGGTGTCGAAGGCGGTGTCCCGGCGGAACAGCCAGGCCTTCGCGTGCAGGCGTGTGCGCAGTACGTCGTACTGGATCTTGACCTCCGCGCCGAAGTCATTCACGAGTCGATCGAGCGCTGTCCGGTCCGTCGCCCCGAGATAGGTAGTGGTGATCACGCGAAACGGGGCGTTCCGAAGCCGCAGGCGCGCGAGCTCGGGCTCGAGCAGGCGAAGGCCGTACCACTTCACGAAGGCGCAGATCAGGTCGACCTCGTCGGAGGTGTCGATCTCGGCCCGCAATTCCGGTCCGAGCGATGGCTCGCCGTGCGAGTTGGTCAGCAGCGCGGCGTCCGAAAGCGGCGTGCTCGGACGGGTCGAACCATAGGTCGTGATGCCCGGCCGGACGGCGGGATACAGCGCCTGCAGCTGACGAGGCGGCGCGCCAGGAAGCAGCCCCTCATGCTCGCCAAGGCGTTGCAGAAGGTCGTTGACCAGAGCAACCCGTCGCTCGGCGTCACGCGTGCCCCCGAGCGCTCGCCGGACCGCGTCACCCACGTACCGCGCCAGCACGTCTGGCTGATCAGCCTCATCAATCTCGTGCACGACCGGCTGCTGACCATCAAACTGCGCCATCTCGGCAAGCAGACTGTTCGTCACCAATGCGTCATAAATCCCTGGCTGCATACTCACAATCACCCCTCGCGGAGCAGCTTGCCAGAACCCACCGACAAGCACGCACTAGCTCGGCGATGGCGCGTCGCACGGAGGGCTAGCGTTCTCGGGCGGGTCTAGGTTCGTTCTGGCGGGGTGCGTGGGGATCGCTGGTGCGGGGAGTCGTGGGGGCATGGCGGGCTGGGGCGACGTTTGCTGCTGCGGCTAAGGCGCGGCGGATGTCGGGTGGGAGGCTTTGGCGGAGCGGGGCGATTTCGGAGGATGCGCCGTACGTCCTGACGGTGTTGCGTCTGACTCCGGCCTCGCGGCCTAGGCGGTTGGCGGCGACCTCGAATGGACGGTCGTCTCGGCGGTGCTCGAAGCAGATCGCTTCGCGGTACGGTGGGCCGCCGTCCTCGGCCTTGAATTCGCGGTAGACAAGGCGGTGGGAGGCGCCGAGTTGCTGGTTGCCGCGGGTCTCTGGGATGACCGGAAGCTTGATCTCGGCGCAGTCGCTGAGGTCGTGGTCGGCGAAGCGGAGGCGCTTCCCTTCGAAGTCGGCCTCCTCGCCGTGGGCGAGGGCCTGAAGGCCGGCTCGCAGTGCGCGGAACTCGCGGTGGCGCAGGCCGCCGGGCTGCGACGCAGCAGCACGGTCGAGCTCTCGCATATACAGGAGCAGGTCGTGGTTGACGAGCAGTCGGTACTGCGTCATTGCGGCTTACGGAACTCGGAGTCGTCGACCTCCTCGTTGACGTCCCAGCCGAACTCGGTGGCGACTTCGTCGAACGGGACCGGAGGACCGCCAGGGTTCCGCAAGCGGTGGCGGGCGAGCGAGTACGAGGAGTCGAAGCCCTCTGCGTCGGTGGCATTCTCGAGGAGCGCTCGCCAGACTTCGAAGGGAATCACGGCGGCTTCGGGCTGGCCGGCATCGCCGAAGATGAGTGGTTCCGCCTTGCCTGAGCGGAAGAGTTGGAGGATGCCGGGCAGGCTTTCCGAGGCAGCGGGTGTCGACAGCACCCAGACTGTCTTCCCGTCGGGAAGCAGGTGCTGCGTTTCCTCGGGGTCCATGTGTGATCCTTCCGGTCGCTCGAGCCTCGGCTTCAGAATACGAGGCGGTCGCGTCCTGTGGATCGAGTTATCCACAGGACGCGACCGCCCTAGCGTCGTTCAGAGGTTGCGGAAGAAGGTGCGGAGGTCGGTGACGATGTCGGTGGGGCGTTCGAGGGCGGCGAAGTGGCCGCCTTCGGGGAAGGTGGACCAGTGGGTGATGTTGGGGTTGTCGCGGGTGGCTAGGGGGCGGATGGTTTTGAAGTCGTCGGTGAAGACGGCTACGCCGGTGGGGGCGTGGTTCAGTTGGGGTTCGGTGGCGGCGTTGGCTTCTTCGTAGTGGTAGCGGCCGGCGGTGGATGCGGTGTTGGTCAGCCAGTAGAGGGTTACTTCGGTGAGGATCTGGTCGGCGGTGACGAGGCTTGTGCCGTTGCCGAAGTTGTTGAAGAGTTCGTTCCAGGCGAGTTGGCCTACGGGGGAGTCGGCGAGGCCTACGGCGACGGTTTGGGGGCGGGTGGAGTTGATGGCGTTGTAGCCGCCGACGGACTGGAACCACTTGAGGTGTTCGAGGGCCGCGTAGTCGTCGGGGGTGAAGTTCTCGAATTCGGCCGGGTCGCCGGACGGGAACGAGAAGAGCTGGAGGACGTGCAGGCCGAGGAAGCCGGGTGGGTTGAGGATGCCGAGTTCGCGGGCGACCATCGCGCCGGCGTCGGAGCCGTGGGTGCCGTACGAGTCGTAGCCGAGGCGGCGCATCAGGGTGTCGAAGGTGCGGGCCACCCGGGCCATCGTCCAGCCGCGGCCGACGAGCGGGGTGCTGAAGCCGAAGCCGGGGATCGACGGTACGACGACCGAGAACGCGTCGGCGGGGGAGCCGCCGTACGCCGCGGGGTCGGTGAGCGGGCCGATCATGTCGAGGAAGTCGACGAACGAACCCGGGTACGTGTGGGTGAGCAGTAGCGGGGTCGCGCCCTCGACCTTCGACGGTACGTGGAGGAAGTGCACGGTCTGGCCGTCGATCTCGGTCAGGTAGTGCGGGAACTCGTTCATCCGGGCCTCCTGCGCGCGCCAGTCGAAGCCGTGCTGCCAGTGGTCGACCATCTCGCGGAGGTAGTGGTTCGGGGTGCCGTAGTCCCAGTCGTCGCCGGGGGCCGCCTCGGGGAGCCGGGTCCGTGCGAGCCGCTGCTGCAGGTCGTCCAGGTCGGCCTGGTCGATCGTGACGGTGAAGGGCCGGATGTTCTCGTTCGTGTTCATGGCTCTACCGTAGGATCCATATAGGAACATTAGATTCCTAATTAGGAGACTGATTTGCTGGAGACTTCGCAGCGGCTGTTGAGCCTGCTGGCGTTGCTGCAGACGCGGCCGGCGTGGACCGGTGCCGAGCTGGCGGAGCGGCTCGAGGTGACGACGCGGACGGTGCGCAACGACATCGACCGGCTGCGCGAGCTCGGGTACCCGGTCGACGCGGCGCGTGGTCCGGCGGGGCACTACCGGCTCGGGATCGGCGCGAAGCTTCCACCGTTGCTGCTCGACGACGAGGAAGCGGTAGCGGTCGCGGTGGGGCTGCGGACCGGGGCGGGCGTCGTCGGGATGGCGGAGAGCAGTCTGCGGGCGTTGACCAAGCTCCAGCAGGTCCTGCCGCATCGGCTGCAGCGGCAGGTGAACGCGATCAACGACGCGATGTCGAAAGGCCCCGACAACACGCGGTCGAACATCGATCCGCCCGAGATCGACACCGTCCTATTGTCGACAATCGCCGCATGTATCCGGGACGAGCACTACCTCCGCTTCGAGTACGCCGTACCGGAGGACGACTCGCTCTACAAGGCCGGATCGAGTACGACGCAGGACCTGCCGATCCTGGTGGAGCCGTACCGGTTGGTGAGCTGGCACGGGTACTGGCACCTGGTAGCGCGGGACGAGGCGGGGGAGTGGCACACGTACCGCGCCGACTGGATGTCGTTGCGGATGGCAACGGGTCGGCGGTACCGGCCGCGGCCGATGCGGGACGACCAGTACGCCGATTTCGTACTGCGCGACGTGGCGTCGGCGGGGTGGAAGGTGCACGCGCGGATCACCGTGTACGCGCCGGCGCAGGAGGTGTTGTCGCGGATCCACGCTGCGGTCGGGATCGTCGAGTCGGTCGATGAGCAGACGAGTGTGCTCGTCACGGGGGCGGATTCGTACGAGTTGATCGCGGTGTACGTCGGGATGCTGGGGCTGGACTTCCGCGTCGACGGGCCGCGCGGGTTGGTGGCGCACCTGGAGACTGTCGGGAAGCGGTACTTGAAGGCAGTCGGCGGGGAACTACCCGTCCTTCGGTAGACCGAGGCCGGCGTTGCGGGCCTGGATGATGGCGGCGGCGCGGTCGGCGGTGCCGAGTTTGGTGAAGATCGTCGAGACGTTGTTGGCGACGGTCTTCGGGGCGAGGTCCAGGCGGGTGGCGATCGCGGGGTTGGAGAGGCCGGCGGCGAGGAGGTCGAGGATCTCGCGTTCGCGGGTGGTGAGTTCGGGGAACGGATCGGCCGATGGCGGAGCGGCGAAGAACGTGAGGACGCGGCGCGCGACGCCGGGGCCGAAGATCGCCTCGCCGGCGGCAACGGCGCGGATGGCGCGGGCGATCTCCTCCTGTTCGGCGCCCTTCACCAGGTAGCCGCGGGCGCCGGCGCGCATCGCGGCGAAGACCGAGTCGTCGTCCTCGAACATGGTGAGGACCAGGACGGCGACGTCCGGGGCCGAGCGGGCCAGTTCGCGGGTGGCGGCGAAGCCGTCGAGGTCGGGCATCTGCAGGTCGAGTACGGCGACGTCCGGGCGGGTGGTGACGACTTCGCGGATCGCTTCCCGGCCGGTCGCGGCGACACCGACCACCTCGATACCGGGGAGCGAGGTCAACAGCGCCGCGAGCCCGGCGCGTACCACCGGGTGGTCGTCGGCCACGACAACCCGGATCACCGCACCCCCAAGGTGGTCGTACGGGGCTCGGCGCCGGCGGTGGTGTGGAGGGGGAAGCGGGCCTGGACTCGGCCGCCGGTGGGAGTTTGGCCGGTGGTCAGGGTGCCGCCCAGTTCGGCGGTGCGGTCGTGCATGGCTTGGAGGCCTACGCCGGGGTGCCAGGCGCCGGTCGGTTCGCCGTTGTCGGTGATCTCGATCTCCAGTTCGGTGTCGCAGCGGAGAGACAGTACGGCGGACGTCGCCGAGGCGTGGCGGACCACGTTGGTGAGGGCCTCGGTGGCGATCCGGTACGCCGCGACCTCGAGCGCGGCAGGTAGTGCCGGCAAGCCGTCGGCGGTGACGGTGACTCGGATCGGGGTGCCGTCGGCGCGGATCGACATCTGGTCGACGCGTTGCCGGAGGGCGGCGATCAGGCCGAGTTCGTCCAGGGCCGGCGGACGCAGATCGTCGACCAGACGGCGTACGTCGGTGATCGCCGCGCGGGTGTCGGCGCGTAGCCGGGTCAGGAGTTCGACGGCTCGCGGCGTGTCGGTGGTGATGAGGTTGGCGGCCGCGTCCGCCGCGAACGCTACGCCGGTGAGCGTCGGGCCCAGCCCGTCGTGCAGGTCGCGGCGCAGCCGTCGTCGCTCCTCCTCGCGTGCGGACACGAGCTTCTCCCGTGACGTCTGGAGCTCCGCGGACAGCCGCGTCGCATGGACGGCCGCGGCCAGCGGTACGGCGACCAGCGTGAGGACGTTGCGGTCCGCCGACGAGAGCCCCGACTCGCCGGAACGCGGTCCGACCTCGAGCAGTCCGAGTACTTCGCCGCCGTAAGCGAGCGGTACGCCGCTGGGCGCGGGGCCGACCTGCGGCGGGATCCCGTCCGCGGCGATGACCGTGCCGTCGACCCGGATCGCGGCGTACGGCAGGCGGAGTGCCTCGCGGACCGCGGCGACGACGCCGGGCAGACCCGCCGACAGTTGGGAGCCGACGCGAGAGGCGACCCGCGCCGGGTCGTGGCGGTCGCCGTACAAGGCGCGGTCGACGAGCTGCTGCAGGCGAGGGAGTACCGGGGCGATGATCAGCGCGACGAATACCGTGACCGCCGCCGAACGGCCCACCTGCGAGGCGATCAGCGAGTCCAGGACCGCGACCAGCGCGGCATAGATGCCGATAGCAACCAATGACAGCAGCGCCCAGGTCAATGCGCGGGAGACCACCAGGCGGATGTCGAGGAGCTGATACCGGACGATCGCCACCGCAACGGCGATCGGGATCAGCGGAATCGCCAGCAGGACCAGGATCGGCGTACCGGTGACGAAGGCCCACGGGGTGACGAACAGCAGGGCGATCACCGATGCGAGGAGCAACCACAACAGTTGCCGGCGGCCCGCTTCGTCCGCGCGGCGGTAGCGGATCGCCAGGCAGTTGAGCGCCAGCAGGATCGCGACCAGGTTGCGGATCTCCGTCGCGGTCCAAAGCGGTTGCAGCGCGTCGAATCGTGGGATTGTCAACAATCCGCGCGGCACGTCGGACGAGACCGGCTCCCCGCTGCCGGCCATCTCGAGGACGAAGAGCGGCGAGGTCACGACGATGCCGATCGCTGCCCAGCGCCAGCGCGGCGACAACAGCCGGCCGTCCGGGAACAGCAGCAGTGCGAGCGGTAGGAACAGGCCGATCGACCACGGCCAGGCGGCCAGTGAGACGGTGACGAGTGCCTGCTGCGCGACGTGGCCGGGTACGACGTGAGCCAACGCGTCGGCGACCGGCGTCGTCGCGTGCCCGATGCCGTCCGCGAGGAAGAGCCAGCCGATCGGGTTGGTCGGGCGGTGCCAGGCGATGACCGCGCCGCAGAGGCCGAACGTCAGGCCCATCAAGCCGTTCGTCACGACGAAGTTGTCGACAAGTTCCTGCCAGCCCCAGCCGGCCGAGACGCCGTACGCGACGGCGAAAACCACCTCGACGACCACCAGTGCGGCGAGCGCACCGGACAGGCCGCGGCGGTTCCCTGAGGTCGTCATATCCGAAGTGTGCTCCCGGAACGTTCCCGGCGTCTCGGGATCGCGATCCCGGATTCGGCGGGGAGGCGCCTGGATGGGCGGGACGTGGTCCCCGGGCCGTCGCGGTTCCGGGATCGCAGTGTGGGTGCCGAACCACAACACAAGGGGGTACGGAGATGTACAAGTTCGGGTTGGTGCTGCTGGGGTTGCTCGGGCTCGTCGACCTCGCGTCGCCGCTCACGACGGACGGGGAGCACCCGCCGATGAGCATCGCGATCGGGTCCGCGGTCGTCGGTCTGATCAGCTTGGCGCTGGTCGGTCTCGCGTGGCGCGGGAAGCGGTGGGCGCTCGCGCCGCTGATCACGCTGCGGCTGGCGTCGGCGTTGCTCGCCGTACCGGCGTTCTTCGCCGACGGTGTACCGGCGGTCGCGATCGTTGCCGCGGGCGTCGGGGTGGCGGCGACTGTTGTCGGTGTGATCGCGGTACTGCTGCCGCGGCGCGAGCTGGCGGGTGCGTGATGACTCAGACGATCAGTCGTACGTCGAGCCGTGTGGACATCCGGCCGGTGTGGCGGTGGATGGCGGCGGTGATCCTGCCGGTCGGGCCGGCGGCGGTGGCGGCGCTGCGGTTCCTGCTGCCGTACAACACGGCGGACGATTCGTCGACAATCGTCAATAAGATTGTCAACAATCTGGATCGCAGTTCGCTGGTGATCTGGTTGGCGTACGTCGCGTTCCTGACGTTGGTGCCGGGGGTGTACTTCGTGGGGCGGCTGACGCGGCGAGGTACGCCGTGGTTGACCGGGGTGGCGTTGTGCTTGATGGTGCCGGGATACCTGTCGTTGCCGTGGACGGCGAGCAGCGACGTCTTCACGTGGGCGGCGGGGACGGCGGGGATCGATCAGGCGTCGATCACGAAGGTTGCCGAGGTGTCGCACGGGTCGATGAATGTGGCGGGGCTGGTGTTCGTGGTCGGGCATGTGCTCGGGACCGTGTTGCTCGGGATTGCGATGTGGCGATCCGGGGTGGGTGGTCGGATGGCGGCTTTGGCGGTGGGGGTTTCGCAGCCGTTGCATCTGACGGCGGTGATCGTCAGCAGTCATCCGTTGGATCTGGTCGGGTGGGGGTTGCAGGCAGCCGGATTCGCCGCGGTGGGGTGGGCGATCGTCCGGATGCCGGATGCGGAGTGGCAGCCGGTCGGGTGAGCTGGGGGGGGGGTGGGCTTGGGCGGGGTTACGCTCGGCGGTGGTGAAGGGGGATGGGATGAGTGGGTCTGGGTTCGTGAGTGAGCGTGGGAGCTTTCGGGCTGCGCACGTGGCGGATCAGAACGTCGAGCGGCAGGCGTTCGTGCTGGATCAGATGGCCGCGCGGCCGGCGGTGCGGGAGTTGAAGGCGTGGGCGTTGGGGCAGCTCGCGCCGGCGGCGGGGAAGACCGCGGTGGACGTCGGGTCCGGGACGGGGGAGGACGTACTCGCGTTCGCGGCGTGCGGGGCGCGGGCGATCGGCGTCGAGCCGAGCCCCGGCCTCCGCGCAGAAGCAGCCCGTCGCGCAGAAGTGGACGAGGGAGTGGAGTTTGTTGAGGGGCGGGCGGAGAGTTTGCCGTTTGGGGATGCTTCGGTGGATGTGGTGCGGTGTGAGCGGGTGCTGCAGCATGTGGACGAGCCGGCGGTCGCGGTGCGGGAGATGGCTCGGGTGCTTCGGCCGGGTGGGCGGGCGGTGTTGATCGACACGGACTGGGGTACGGCGATCATCGACCCGGCCGATCCCGACGTACTGCGGCGCATGGTCGACTACTTCCGCAACGAGACCGCCAACCCGTACTCGGGCCGCCGGCTCCGTGGGCTGCTCGTCGATGCCGGGCTGGAGATCACCGGCGAGACGGCCGCGACCTGGATCGAACCGCAGGCGGGTGCCAGCACCGGCTTCGTCGGCATGATGCACACGACCGCGGCCCGGGCCGGCGTGATCACCGACGACGAGGCCGCCGTCTTCGCCGGCACCTTACGAGACGCGGCTGAGCGCGGCGCCTTCCACATGTCGCTCACGATGTACGCGGTCAGCGCGCGCAAGCCGTGAACGCGAAGGCCACTGCACGACCAGCACCGCCGACAGCACCAACGCGCCGCCGAACCACTGCGCGGCCGTGAGCTTCTCGCCGAAGACCGCGGCTGCCGCGACCACCGTCACGACCGGCTCGAAGATCGACAGGATCGACGCCACCGACGCGCCGACCCGCGCCATCCCGGCGAAGAACAGCAGGATCGCCGCGACCGTGCTGATCACCGCGACCGCGGCCAGCCACAACCACCCGTCGGGCGCGAACCCGAAGTCCACCCCGCCGCGCAGAAACCCCAGTAGAACAAAGGTTCCGAAGGCCCCGGTGCACACCAGCGACGCCAGCGCGAGCGGCGGTACGTCGACCGAGTCGCCGACCAGGATGTACCCGGTGTAGACGATCGGCGCGCCGAGTGCGAGCAGCGCACCTGACCAGTCGAAGCGCCCGGACAGCGCCCCGCTGAGCACCAGCCCGATCCCGAGCAGTGCGATCACCAGTGCGACGACCCGGCGGCGGGATGCGGGTTCGCGGCGGAGCGCGATCGCCGTACCCATCACGAGCACCGGGTACAGGTAGAGGATCAGCGCGACCAGCGACGCGTCGATCCGGGCCAGGGCGGAGAAGTAGAACGTCGACTGGGCGGCGTATCCGAAGGCGCCCATCGCGAGGCCGGTGACGACGACCCGGCGCGGCAGGTTGCGGAGCGCGCCGCGAGCGAGGGCAATGCCGAGCAGCAGTACGGCGGCCAGCCCGAACCGGACCAGGAGCAGCGCGTCGACGGTCACGCCCGCGTCGTACGCGAGCTTGCCGAACACGGCCATCACGCCGAAGGCGGCGGCGGAGAAAAGGCAGAAGAGGCGTCCCACGCCATCGATGGTCGGACCAGTGAACCGTTCACGTCCATCACGGCTTCACGGACAGCATTGTGAAGTTAAGCTGAACGAATGATCGACCTGCACCGGCTCCGGCTGCTCCGCGAGGTCCACGGCCGTGGCACCGTGCACGGCGCGGCCCGCGCGCTCGGGTATTCGCCGAGCGCGATCTCCCAGCAGCTGGCCGTTCTGGAGCGCGAAGCCGGTACGCCGTTGCTCGAACGGGTCGGCCGCAACGTACGACTGACCGCGGCCGGCGAGGTACTGGTACGGCATGCGGCCGCGCTCCTCGAAGGCGTCGAAGCGGCCGAGGCCGAGCTGGCTGCGGTCGCGGCCGGGCGGGTCGCCGGGGTGGTGCGGATCGGGGCGTTCCAGTCCGCGTTCATCCGGGTCGTCGCGCCGGCGATCCGCCGTGTGGCGACGACCCATCCCGACATCCGGGTGCTGGCCGCCGAGCTGGAGGTCGAGCAGGCCGCGCCGGCGTTGCGGATGCACCAGCTGGACGTGATGGTCGGCGACGAGTACGACGGTCAGCCGCGCGCCGTTCACGCGGACCTGCATCGCGAGCACCTGCTCCGCGAGCACATCAGCGTCGTCCTGCCGGAGGATCATCCGCTGGCCGCCAAGCGGCGGATCCCGCTCAAGCAGCTGGGCGAACTCCCGTGGGCAGCGTGTCAGCCGGGCACCGGTCATCGCGAGATGCACGTCCGCGTCTGCCGTGAACTGGGCGGCTTCGAGCCGGACATCCGCTACAGCTCCGACGATTTCCGCATCCTGCTGGAGCTCGTCCGTACGACGGGCGCCGGGGCGCTGCTCACCGAGTTGGCTGTCGACAGCGGGGCGCCGGGTGTCGTCGTACGACTCCCGGCCGAAGGCGAGGTCGGTCGAGCGGTCTATCTGCTGACCCGTCGGACCCGAACTCCTGCGGTAGCCGCCGTCGCGGACGCGCTGGCGGCCGCGGCAGCTCATGCCAGGTCGTGACGAAGTAGTACGGTCCGACCGTCGAACGAGCGCGTCTCGGCCAGGTGGAGCGTACGGCGTCCGCCGGGCTGGTAGACGGGCTTGCCGCCGCCGAGGATCACCGGGTGTACGACGACGTGGTACTCGTCGAGCAGCCCCAGCTCCGTCAGTGCCGACGCGACACTCGCGCTCCCGGTCAGCAGGATGTCCTTGCCGGGCGCTTCCTTGATCGCGGCGAGCTCGTCGGCGGCGCGGACGATCCGGGTGTTCCAGTCGGCGGATTTCAGGGTTGTCGACAATACGACCTTCGGCGTACGGCGCCAGACCGGCGCGAACTCGATCGCGTGCTGGTCCGGGCTCATCGCCTCGGCGTTCGGCCAGTACGCCGACATCAGCTCCCAGACGTTCCGTCCGTACAGGAACAGGTCGGCCCGCTCGGTCAGCGCCATCGAGTACGCGCCGAGCTCCGGCCCGAGCTCGGCCCAGTCGAACTCGCCGTTCGGCCCGGCGATGAAGCCGTCGAGTGACTGGTGCACGTAGTACATGATCTTCCGCATGGTGTCCTCCGGGTGATGGCTGCTTGTGCCACCTGGTCGGAGCCGGGTCTGCGGAATTGACATCGCGTCAGGCGATCCAGCCCAAACTGCTGAGGGTGTCCGTCGTCGGCTTGTACTCGCAGGCCGCGACGCCCTGATAGCCGGCCGTCTTCAACGCGTCCAGCGTCGCGTCGATCGGCAGTGATCCCGAGCCGGGCTCGCCCCGCCCCGGGCTGTCGGCGAGCTGCACGTGCGCGACCGGTACGGACGCGGCTGTGGCGAGCAGGTCGACGCCGTTGCTGCCGAGGTGGAAGGTGTCGAACAGCAGCGACAGGTTGTCGACATTCTGCAATGGGCCTGTCAACAATCCGACGACGTCGTCCGCGGTGCGCAGAGGATACCGGCCGTTCAGCCCTTCGGTCAGCGGCTCGATCAGGACCGTGCCGCCGACGGCCTGGACCGCGGCGGCGGCCGAGCCGATCGCGTCGACCGCGACAGCGGCCTGCGCGGCCGGCGACCACCGATCGTCCAGTTGGCCGTAGAGCAGGTTGAACAACCGGCATCCGGTCCGCTCGGCGATCCCGACCATCACCTGCACGTTGGCCGTGAGCTGCGCCTGCCGATCGGGATGCGACGCGACCCCGCGTTCACCGCCGGGGATGTCGCCGCCGTAGAAGTTCAGCGCTCCCAAAGACACACCCGCGGCCGCGACGGTGCGGACGAAGTCGTCGACCTCCGGTGCCGACGGATCGGGGTCGGCGAACGGCCACCAGGACTCCACGACCCGGAAGCCGGCCTCGGCCGCGGCGGCGAAACGCGCCGGATACGGCAGCTCGGTGAAAAGCATCGACACGTTCGCACTCAGCTCGTGGCCGCGGTACTCCATGGCGGGAAGACTAACACCAGCTCTTGCCAGTCGTGCATTCTTGTCTAACAATCTTCGGACACCCACCGACACCGGAGGTTCGATGCACAACTGGCCGTCGACCGCCACCCGCTGGGCCCAGATCACCCTCGCCGAGGACGATCCCGCGCATTTCGACGCGGACTTCTGGCTGGGCCTGATGCGCGACAGCAAATCCAACGCGACCTGCATCAGCGCGGGCGGCTACGTCGCCTACTACCCGACGCAGCTCGAGTACCACTACCGCAGCAAGTACCTCGCCGGCACCGACCCGTTCGGCACGCTCGTCGAGGGCGCCCGCAGCCTCGGCATGAGCGTGATGGCGCGCGTCGACCCGCACGCCGTCCACGCCGACGCGGCCGCCGCCCATCCCGAGTGGCTGGCCCGGGACCGCGACGGCAACCCGATCGAGCACTGGGCCTACCCGGGCATCTGGCTGACCTGCGCGTTCACGCCGTACCACCGGGAGTTCGTCACCGAGGTGATCCGCGAGATCGTCCGTGAGTACGACGTGGACTCGATCTTCGCGAACCGCTGGGAGGGGTACTACGGCCTCTCGTACAGCGACGGCGCGCGGAAGTCGTTCCGCGACGAGACCGGGCTGGAGCTCCCACTCGAGGAGCACGGCGAGGGCTGGCCGGAGTACGTCGCCTGGCGCCGCCGGCAGCTCGGCGAACTCGTCGGGATCTGGGACCAGGCGGTCCGCGACCTGCGGCCGGAGGCACGGTTCATCCCGAACATGGGTGCGCTCGCCGCCCGCGACCTCGCCCAGGACCTGGCCGAACCGGTCGCCCCGCTGTTCATCATCGACAAGCAGGGCCGGCACGGCATCGAGGCGCCGTGGTCGGCCGGGCGGAACGGGAAACGCAACCGCGCGGTCTTCCCGGACCGCCCGGTGCAGCTGATCACGTCGGTCGGACCCGAGCATCCGTACCGCTGGAAGGATTCGGTCGCTCCGGTCGAGGAGACCAAGACGTGGATCGTCGACGGTTTCGCGCACGGGGCGCAGCCGTGGTTCACGAAGTTCAACGCGAGCGTGCCGGACCGCCGCTGGGTCGAGCCGATCGTCGAGGCGTTCACCCTGCACGCGACCGTCGAGCCGGTGCTCAAGGACCTGCGGATCAGTGCCGAGGTCGCGTTGCTCGACCCGACCCGGAGCGGTCAGCTACGGGCCGGGGACAACGATCACGAGGACGGCTTCTACCAGGCACTGGTCGAGGCGCGGGTGCCGTTCGAGTTCGTCTCCGACCAGCTGATGACGCTGGAACGGCTGCGTGAGTTCAAGGTCGTCGTCCTGGCGAACGCCGAGCAGCTGAGCGACGAACACTGCGCCGTGCTCACCGAGTACGTCGACGGCGGCGGCTCGCTGGTGGCGTCGTACCAGACCTCCTTGTACGACGAGAACGGTGCGCAGCGGGACGACTTCGGCCTTGGCAACGTCCTGAACGTCACGCTCACCGCGCCGAGCCGGCCCGTGCAGAACAACTACATGGCCCGCACCGACGACCACCCGCTGAACGCCGGGTACGACGGGACGACCCGGATCATTGGCGGCACCCACATCATCGGCGTCGCGTCGGACGCGACCGTTCCGTGGCGGTTCATTCCGGACTTCCCGGACCTGCCGATGGAAGAGGTGTATCCGCGCGAGGCACCGGACAAGCCGGCCGCGGTCTGCACCGAGAACGGAGCAGGCGGGCGGACCGTGTACTTCCCGTTCAACGTCGGCGCGATCTTCTGGGAGGCGCTGCAGACCGACCACGGCCGGCTGATCGCGAACGCGGTCGGCTGGGCGCTCGGCAAGACCCCCGACGTGACGGTCGAGGGTCCCGGTCTCGTCGACGTCGCCGTTCATCGGGGAGACCATGCTGTAGCCGTTGCCCTGGTCAACCTCACGAACCCGATGGCGATGCGCGGCCCGATCCGCGAGACGTTGCCGCTGCCGCCGCAGACTGTGTCGATCGCCGTACCCACGGACCGGGTGCGGGCGCGGCTCCTGGTGGCCGGTGCCGACGTCGAGGCGGAGGTCGTGGACGGCCGGGTCGAGGTGCCGGTCCCGGCCGCCGGACTGCTCGAGGTCGTGCACGTGGATTGGAGCCGGTCATGAGGGTCGGGTTCATCGGCCTCGGCGTGATGGGTCGTCCGATGGTCGACAATCTGATTGTCGGCGGTCACGACCTGTCGGTGTACCGCGGCCGGACCGACGTCGACGCGCAGGTGTGCGGGTCGGCGAAGGACGTCGCGGAGCGGTCCGACGTGGTGATCCTGATGGTCCCGGACACGCCGGACGTCGAGTCCGTGCTGTTCGCGCCGGACGGGGTCGCGGAAGGGCTGCGGCCCGGGTCGCTGGTGATCGACATGAGCTCGATCTCGCCGACCGCGACGATCGGGTTCGCCCAGCTGATCGAGAAGCTCGGCTGCGACTACCTGGACGCGCCGGTGTCCGGCGGTGAGGTCGGCGCGAAGGACGGCACGCTGACGATCATGGTCGGCGGCCGGCCGGAGGTGTTCGAGCGGGCCCGGCCGCTGTTCGACGTCCTCGGCAAGAACGTCACGCTGATCGGCGGCGCGGGTGCCGGGCAGACGGCTAAGGTCGCGAACCAGATCATCGTTGGGCTGACCATCGAAGCGGTGGCCGAGGGCCTGCTGTTCGCGGAGCGGGCCGGCGCGGATCCGGCCGTCGTCCGGCAGGCGCTGACGGGCGGGTTCGCGAGTTCGCGGATCCTCGAGGTGCACGGGGACCGGATGGTGCGGGAGACGTTCGAGCCCGGCTTCCGGCTGCGCCTGCACCGGAAGGACCTGAACCTCGCCGTCCAGGCCGCGGCCGAGCTCGACCTGGCGCTGCCGAACACCGCGGCCACCCAGCAGTTGATGAACGCGGCGGTCGCCGACGGGGACGGCGAGCTGGACCACTCCGCGCTGTACCGGACGCTGCGCCGGGACCGTTCATGAGGCAGTGGTGGCAGGACCCGTTCCGGATGTTCCAGACCAACCTGCGCGAGATCGACGCCGGTCTGGACGTCGAGGCGGTGCTCGACGACCTGGAGGAGTTCGGCGCGGACACCTGGCTGCTCAGCGTCGGCGGCATCCTGTCGAACTACCCGACGGACCTGGACTTCCAGACCCGCAACCCGTACCTGTCCGAGCGGCCGTCCGGCGACCTGGTCGGCGACGCGGTCGAGGCCGCGAACCGGCGCGGCATCCGGGTGCTCGGCCGGATGGACTTCTCCAAGATCGACCACCGCCGCGCCGAGGCACACCCGGACTGGTGCTTCGTCGGGCCGACCGGCGAGCGGCAGGTCTACAGCGGGCTGACCAGCGTCTGCCCGAGCGGCGAGTACTACCAGGCGCGGCTGTTCGACGTACTGGACGAGGTGCTCGGCCGGTATCGGCTGGACGGGTTCTTCTGCAACTGGATGTCGTTCAACGAGGTCGACTACAGCCGGGTCCACCACGGCGTCTGCCACTGCGTGAATTGTGTGCGGCGGTACGACGGGACGCTGCCGGACGAGGCGGACGCGAGCTGGCGGGCGTTCACGAAGGACGTACTGGACGACCTGACCGGGCGGATCCGTGAGCATCTCGCGGGACGGGCGGCCCTGGTGCTCGGAGACCGGGCGGACATCGTGTTCCACGAGGCGAACAACGCGGTGGGAAGGCCGTTGTGGCATCACCGGACGAGTGAAAGCGTGAGCGCCGCGAAGACGTACCGGCCGGACGTTCCGGTGCTGACGAATGCGGTCGGCTTCATCGACATGCCGTACCGGATGGCGAGCGAGGACCCGCAGCACTTCGCGCAGTACTTGCTGCAGGCAATTGCTCGCGGCGCGAACCCGTCGACGTATGTCATGGGGACGACACGGTATGCCTGCCTGGAGGTGGCGGGTGAGTTGACGCGGTTCCATCGCGATCACGCCGATGTCTACCGGGACCTCGTACCGGCGGCCGAGACGTTGCTGGTGCGTGGTGAGTCGCGCAAGGAATTCGAGGGGCTGTACCTCGCGCTGCTCCAACGACATGTGCCCTTCGACGTACTGCCGGTGGAGCGGCTGGATGCGGTCGACCTGACGCGGTACCGGACGGTCGTCCTGCCCGACCTCGGGCCGGTGGAACTCGGGGAGTACGACGGCGTGGTGGTGGCGACGGGGCGTACAGAGCTGGAGCCGCTGGCCAGTTACGAGACCGAGGCAACGACCCGCGGGCTGCATCTCGAAGGCGGCGTGCCGGTGATCGGCGCGTTCCATGTCGTCGACGCGGTCGGCGAGCTGCGGGCGTACTCGCGGGCGCCGTACGGGCCGCCGGAGAAGTGCCACGGGCACGAGTTGCTGCAGCACCCGGGACTGGTGCGACAAGGCAACAAAGTGCTGTTCCCGTGGACGATCGGGCAGACGTATCGCGAGGTCGGGTCAGCCGTCCACCGGGACCTGTTCGCGGATCAGGTCGACGGACATGTCGACACCGAGCTGCCCGAGCAGGTGGAGGTCGTCGTGGGGGGCTCGGCGGCCGGGTACGTCGTGCATCTGCTGAACAGGTCGGGGGACACCGACCAGCGGTTCGCCCCGCCGCTGCCGATCGGGCCCGCGCGGCTGCGGGTGCCCGACGGCGTACAGGAAGTCCAGGCACTCAACGCGGGGGAGCGGCTGCCCGTCGACGACGGGTGGGTGCAGATACCGGAGATCGGGCTGTTCGAAGTGCTCGTTTGCGCGTGAGGAGAGCGAGATGGATCGACGAGAGTTTCTCAAGGCCGCCCTGACGGCCGGTGCCGCCGCGGGACTGGTGGGCTGCGGCGGCACCGGCGGGCCGTCCGGCGGCGGCAAAGTCACGTTGCGGTACGCGTGGTGGGGCAACAACATCCGCCAGCAGAACTACACGAAGGCGCTGAAGCAGTTCACGGCGGCGAATCCGTCGATCACGATCGAGCCGGAGTTCGCCGACTACACCGCGTTCCAGGAACGGATGACCACGCAGATCGCGGCCCGCGACGTACCGGACGTGTTCTGGATCGCGTCCCCGCAGGTGATGACGTACGCGAAGAGCAAGCTGTACCGGAACCTGGACGGCCTGTCGACGCTCAAGTGGGACGACTACAGCAAGGACGAGATCGAGAGCTTCAAGCTCGGTGGCCAGCTGAACACGTTGCCGTTCGCAATCACCACCCCGGTGATCCGGTACAACGAAACCGTTGCCAAGGCCGACGGAGTCACCATCCCGGAGCCCGGACCGGGCTGGAGCTGGGACAGCCTGGCCGAGCTGCTGGTTGCCTACAGCAAGAACAATCCCGGCAAGCGCAAGGGCGTGCCGTATGTGCCCGACCACGACCTGACCTTCGAGGCCTGGTTGCGGCAGCGGGGCGAGCAGTTGTGGACCGAGGACGGGCAGATCGGATTCACGGTGGACGGACTGGGCAGCTGGATCGACTGGTGGGAGAAGCTGCGCAAGGCCGGCGGGGCGCTGTCGCTCAGCGAGCAGGAGGGGATGGGCCCGGACTGGGCACAGGTCGGGAAGAAGACGCTGGTGATGTTCGGGAACTCCAACCACATCATCGACGACGCGAAGATGTTCCCGAAGGAGAAGTTCCGGTTGCGCCCGGCACCGGTGGCCGCGGACGCGCCGGCCGGCCACAAGTACCTGTACTTCCCGCGGATGGCGATCTACCAGCGCATCGACGACGGCAACCTGGAGGCGGCCGGCAAGGTGCTGGACTTCTCGGTGAACAACGCCGACATGCTGAAGACCGTCCGGCTGACGATGGGCGCGCCGATCAACCCGAAGGTCGCCGAGCAGTCCGCCGCGTTCGCGAGCCCGGACGAGAAGGAGATGCTCGCCGTGGTCGCGGAGGAGCGGAAGGCCGAGCGGAAACCGCGGTACGAGGCGCCGCCCGGATCGAGTACCTGGCGCACCACGATGTCCCGGATCTGCGAGGAGGTCGCGCTCGGCAAGACCGCCGTACCGGACGGCGCGCGGAAGCTGTACGACGCGATCGGCGCCGGCATCAAGCGGGCCGCATGACGTCACGGCCGACGTTCCACCTCAACCGCCAGGGGAGGGCCGCGCACGTCTTCCTGATCCCCTGGCAGTTGGGGCTCGTGCTGATCACCGCGGTCCCGCTGCTCGCCTCGCTGTACCTGGCGTTCACGAAGTACGACATCCTCAACCCGCCGGAGTGGACCGGGCTGGAGAACTTCCAGCGGATGGTCCACGACGACCAGTTCTGGGCGTCGGTCAAGGTGACGCTGATCTACGTGCTGGTGTCGGTGCCGTTGCAGCTCGCGTTCGCGTTGCTGCTCGCGCTGATCCTGGACCGCGGGCTCAGCGGCCTGGCCTTCTACCGCAGCGCGTTCTACCTGCCGTCGCTGCTCGGCTCGTCGGTGGCGATCGCGATCCTCTGGCGGGAGATCTTCGGCGACGACGGGCTGATCAACAAGGGTCTGCGGCTGGTCGGGATCCACGGCGAGAGCTGGCTGCAGAACCCGAAGACCGCGCTCGCGACGCTGATCATCCTGAACGTGTGGACGTTCGGCTCGCCGATGGTGATCTTCCTCGCCGGGTTGCGGCAGATCCCGGACGAGCTGTACGAGGCCGCCCGGGTCGACGGCGCCGGCGTCTGGCGGCAGTTCACGCACCTGACGGTGCCGCTGCTGACGCCGATCATCTTCTTCAACTTGATCCTGCAGACGATCGGCGCGTTCCAGACGTTCACCCAGGCGCACATCATCAGCGGCGGCACCGGCGGTCCGGCGAACTCGACGCTGTTCTACACGCTGTACGTGTACCAGCAGGGATTCGTCGCGTTCGACATGGGCTACGCGTCGGCGCTGGCGTGGGTGCTGATGGCCGCCATCGCGGTCGTCACCGCGCTGCATTTCCTGGTCTCGAAGTACTGGGTCTTCTACGGAGACAGCTGATGCCAAAGATCCTGAAACACGCCGGCCTGCTGGTGTTCGTCGCGTTCATGATCTATCCGCTGATCTGGATGGTCGTGAGCGCGTTCAAGCCACCCTCGGACATCCTCACCGAGCCGGGGATCATTCCGCACCAGGTCACCTTCGAGAACTTCAAGGAAGGCTGGGGTGCGCTGAACCGCCCGTTCTCCGCGTTCTTCCTGAACTCGCTGGTCGTCACGCTCGGGTCGATCGCGGGCAACCTGTTCTCCTGCTCGCTGACGGCGTACGCGCTGGCCCGGCTGCAGTTCCGGATGCGGAAGGTGTACTTCGCGATCACGCTCGCGTCGGTGATGCTGCCGTTCCACGTGCTGGTGATCCCGCAGTACATCTTCTTCTCGCAGCTCGGGCTGGTGAACACGTACTGGCCGCTGCTGATCCCGAAGTTCCTGGCCACTGACGCGTTCTTCGTCTTCCTGATGGTCCAGTTCATCCGGACGCTGCCGCGCGAACTCGACCGGGCCGCCTGGATCGACGGCGCCGGGCCGTTCCTGACCTTCTGGTACGTCGTCCTGCCGCTGATGCGGCCGGCCCTGGTGACCACGACGATCTTCACGTTCATCTGGACGTGGAACGACTTTTTCGTACCGTTGATCTACCTGACCAGGACGCAGGTGTTCACCGTACCGGTGGCGCTGAACTCGATGGTCGATTCCGAGACCCAGAGCGGAGTGGGCATGCTGTTCGCGATGTCGTTGCTGTCCCTGATCCCGATCCTGATCTTCTTCGCCGTGGCCCAGAAGTACCTGATCCGCGGCATCGCCACCACGGGGCTGAAATGATCGTTGTCGTAGGCAAGGAGAACCCGGCGTACGTCGACGCGGCCGGCGCGGTCCCGATCCGGTTCGTCGACACGCTCGCGGACCTCGGGAACGTCGAGGCGATCGTCGGGCACGTGCCGCCGGACGTGCTCGCGAAGGCGCCGCGGTTGCGGTGGGTGCACAGTCCGTCGGCCGGTGTCGACGCGGACCTGACGCCGGAGATGCTCGCGTCGCCGGTCGTGCTGACGTCGAGCGCGGGCAACGGCGGGATCTCGCTCGCCGAGCACGCACTGTTGCTGATGATGATGCTCAACCGCGACGTATCGCGGTGGATGCGGGCGCAGGCCGAGCACCGCTGGGACCACTACCGGCACGGCGAGCTGGCCGGCCGTACGGTCGGGATCTACGGGCTCGGCAACTCCGGCCTCGACCTCGCGTTGAAGGCGAAGGCGTTCCACATGCGGGTCCTCGGCGTCCGCCGCCGGCGGGACGAACCGTCGCCGAACGTCGACGTACTGTGCGACCTCGACCAGCTGCTCGCGGAGTCGGACTTCGTCGTGGTCACGACGCCGCGGACGCCCGCGACGGCCGGGGTGTTCGACCGGGACGCGTTCGCGCGGATGAAGCCTTCGGCGTACTTCGTCTGCATCTCCCGCGGCGGGATCGCGGACGACGACGCGCTGCTCGAGGCGCTCCGGACCGGGCAGATCGCGGGTGCCGGCCTGGATGCGCACGGCGTCGAGCCGCTGCCGCCGGACAGCCCGTTCTGGTCGCTCCCGAACGTCGTCGTGACGCCGCACAACGGCGCCACCAGCGACGGGACGCAGCGCCGGTCGGTGGAGATCGTCGCGGACAACATCGGCCGGTTCGTGCGCGGCGAACCGCTGCGGAACGTGGTCGACAAAGCCGCCGGTTACTAGGCCAGTACACTTGCCTGACAGTTCTCGACGGTTGAGGGGGTCCCTGTGAGTACCGAAGCGCGCCTGGAGCTGGGGCCGTCCTCGCTGACGGATGCGCTCTACGAGTCGATCCGGAAGCGGATCGTGAACGGCGAGATCCCGCAGGGCGAGAAGCTCACCGAGGTGCGGCTCGCCACCGAGTACAACGTCGCCCGGCCGACCGCCAAGGCAGCGCTCGAGCGGCTCACCGCGCTCGGGCTGCTGCGGCGTACCGCCCACAAGACCGCGGTGGTCCCGGTGCTCGACCAGGCCGAGATCCGGGACCTGTTCTTCAGCCGGATCACGATCGAGAAGGCGGCGGTGTCCGCGCTGGCCGCGACCGGCGAGGTGCCGCCGGACGCGGCCCGGGCGCAGGTCGCGATCGAGTACGCGGCCCGGGACCGGATGTTCGAGAACCAGGTCGACGCGGACATCGCGTTCCACACCGCGCTGGTCGCCGCGGTCGGCAGCCGGCGGCTGGCCCGGATGCACGAGCTGATCATCGGCGAGGTCCAGTTGACGATGGGGCAGTACCAGGCGCACCGCAAGGCCAAGCCGACCACCGTCGCGAAGGAACACGCCGCGATCCTGACCGCGATCCAGGCCGGCGACCCGGAGGCCGCGGCCGATCACCTGGCGTACCACCTCGAACAGGCCCAGGGCCGGCTGCTCAGCACCTTGCCGGAAAGGGATTGACGAAACCGTCCCGGCTTGGGAGATTCGGAAAGAACGGGCGGGTCTGGGGGAGGACCGGCCGCCCGTCGGGGGTCCAGACGCTTTCTGGGGTTCGTCCTGTGCTCGACGGCAATGCCGGTCTGCGCGGCGTACGCGGTGGCGCGTACGCCGATCTGCGACAGACAACGTGCACAGGGGAGCAAACGCATGATCGAGAACCTGCGGGAGAACACGCGGGGGCAGGTCCTGACGGTGGGGGACGAGGAATACGACGCGGCGCGCCGGGTCAACAACTGGATGATCGACAAGCGGCCGCAGGTGATCGTCCGGTGCGCGAACGCCGGTGACGTGATGGCGGCGATCGACTACGCGCGGACGAACGACCTCGAGATCGCGGTCCGCGGCGGCGGGCACAGCGTGCCGGGGTTCGGCACCGTCGACGACGGGCTGGTCATCGACCTGAGCCCGATGCGGAACGTCCGGGTCGACCCGGTGAACCGGACGGCGCGGGCCGGCGGCGGCGCGACCTGGGGCGACTTCAACGCGGCGACACATGCGTTCGGGCTGGCGACCACGGGCGGGATCATCTCCACGACCGGCGTCGGCGGACTGACGCTCGGCGGCGGGATCGGGTACCTGGCGCGCGGGCTCGGGCTGTCCTGCGACAACCTGGTGTCGGCGGACGTGGTGACCGCGGACGGGCGGTTCCTGATCGTCAGCGAGAAGGAGAACGAGGACCTGTTCTGGGCGCTGCGCGGCGGTGGCGGAAACTTCGGCGTGGTGACCGCGCTGGAGTTCCGGCTCGCACCATTGTCAACAATCTACGGCGGCCCGATGTTCTTCGAGCTGTCCGACGCGGCGGCCGTACTCGCCGGGTACCGGGACCTGATCATGGACGCGCCCGAGCAGCTCGGCGGGTTCCCGGCGTTCCAGATCGCGCCGCCGCTGCCGTTCATCCCGGAGAACCGGCACGGCGAGCCGTTCGTGGCGATCGTCGGTTGCTGGGCGGGCGACCTCGACCAGGGCGAGGCGCAGATCTCGAAGTTCCGTGAGTTCGCTCCGGTGATGGCCGAGCATGTCGGCCCGATGCCGTATCCGGCGTTGAACAGTGCGTTCGACGCGCTGGTACCGCCTGGGCTGCAGCACTACTGGAAGGCGAACTTCGTCACCGAACTGACCGACGAGGCGATCCAGGCGCACCTGCGGCACGGACCGGGGCTGCCGGCGGTGAACTCGACCGTGCACATCTACCCGATCAACGGCGCCTGCCACCGGGTGACCGGAGACGCGACCGCGTTCGCCTACCGGGACGCGAACTTCGCGACCGTGATCGCCGGGATGTGGCCGGACCCGGCGCAGAACGAGGCCTCGATCGACTGGGTGCGCTCGTACTACGACGACATCGCGCCGCACTCCGAGGCCGGCGGGTACGTGAACTTCATGGCCGGCGACGACCAGGGCCGGATCCGGGACAACTACCGGCAGAACTACGACCGGCTGGCGGAGGTGAAGCGCAGGTACGACCCGGACAACGTGTTCCACCTGAACCAGAACATCGCGCCGTAGGGGGTGCGGCCGGAACCGCACCTCCTACGGGCCTTCGGGCTACTTCTTGGGACTATTTCTTGGGGCCGAGCTTGTGGACCACGATGCCGGACTTGAACGTCGTGGTCCCGAGCAGCTCGAGGTGCGTCGGGTCGATGCCGGTGCCGAACAGCATGTTGGTGCCGTCGGCAACCACCGGCATCACCCAGAAGTGGTACTCGTCGACGAGCTTGTTCTCCAGCAGGGTCTTCGAGAACGACCCGGTGCCGTACTTGATCAGGTCACCGCCGTCGGACTCCTTGAGCTTGCGTACCGCGTCGGCCACGTCGCCCTCGAGCGGCTGCGCGTTCCACTTCCACTCGGTCACGGTCCGGCTCGCGACGTACTTCGGCATCGCGTTGAAGATGTCGGCGAACGGGTCGCCGGCCCGGGACAGCCAGGCGTCCGCGAAGCCCTCGTAGGTCACTCGGCCGAGCACCTGCGCCTCGACACCCTCCATCAGGCTCTGGTTGTAGCCCATGTACTCGTCGTCCCAGTACGGGCCGCTCCAGTTCTGCGGGTTGTCGATGACGCCGTTCAGCGTGACGAACGTGGATTCGATCAGCTTCCTCATGGGTCTTTCCTCTCACGGTTGGTACGGACGCCGGTTGCGGGCGTCGCGTAGTACTTCGGCCCACCAGACGAGCTGGTCGAGCATGAGCTTGGCTGTTGCCTCGTAGCCGGCGGACGGCTTCGGCCAGCCGCCGTCTGCGGTGAACTGCTCCCAGTAGCAGGGCAGGGCAACGGTGTTGCGGATGGTGACGGCATGCAGCTCGGTGAAGATCTGCCGCAGCTGTGCGGTCGCTTGGCAGCCGCCGTACTCACGGCCGTAGCTGACAATCGCTACCGGCTTGGCGTGCCATTCCTCGTAGTACCAGTCCAGAGCTGTCTTCAGCGGTGCTGGGAAGCTGCTGTTGATCTCCGGAGTGACCACGGCGAACGCATCGGCTGTTGCTAGCCTGCTGCCGAGCTGCAGGACCTCTTGCGGTGTTGCGTCGTCGGTGTCAGGCAGCGTGTCCGGCAGGTTTGCCGTCACCAGGTCGACAAGATCGACGTCGAACTGCTTGGCGGCCTGCTGAGCCAGCCAGTGCGCCACCGTCGGGCCGAACCGGCCACGGCGGGTACTGCCGATGATCACTGCGAGTCGCATCTGCCGTCCTCCTTCCGTCTGACCCAGACTCTGCCGGAAGGCGTTTACGGTTTCTTTCCGGTTAGGGTTCCTGTCGTGCGCTTTGGGGTGCTGGGACCGGTAACAGCCTGGACAGACGCGGGGACACCTGTGGCCATCCAGGGGCTGAAGGTGCGCGCGCTGCTGGCCGATCTGCTGGTGCACGAGGGGCGGCCGGTGCCGGCTGATCGACTGATCGACCACCTGTGGGGCTCTGACCTCCCGGGCAACCCGTCTGGGACCTTGTCGGCGAAGGTGTCGCAGCTGCGGCGGGCTTTCGAGGATGCCGAGCCTGGGAGCCGCGCTTTGGTGCAGTCCGGGCCGGCCGGGTACTCGTTGGTGCTGGAGAGCTCCACGTGTGACGCCCTGCGCTTCCGTGAGCTGCTGGACGCGGGTGCTGTGGACGAGGCGCTGGGGCTTTGGCGGGGACCGGCGTACGCCGACTTCGCTGACGAGGGCTTTGTCGAGACGGCCGTGACCAAGCTGACCGACGAGCGCCTGAGTGCTTGCGAGCGGGCGGATCTGTCCGTGGCTGACCTGACAGGCCTCGTCCGGGAGCACCCGTTGCGCGAGGGCCTTCGGGCCGCGCATATGCGCGCCTTGTACCGCGCTGGTCGGCAGAGCGAGGCCCTGGAGAGTTTTGACGAGGTACGGGCGTTGTTGCTCGAGGAACTCGGGCTGGATCCGAGTCCGGCGCTGGTTGCGCTGCAGCAGTCGATCCTGACGCAGGAACTGCCGCACGCGCGGAACAATCTCCCTGCGCAGGTGTCGGAGCTGATCGGCCGGGATGAGGCTCTGGCGGATCTTGGGAGTGCTCTTGGAACGGCTCGGTTGCTGACGCTGACTGGGCCTGGCGGTGTCGGTAAGACCCGGCTGGCGCTGGCCGCGGCTGCTGCGGTTGCTGAGCGGTTTGCTGACGGTGTTGTGCTGGTGGAGCTGGCTGCTGTGACACCGGATGCGCTGTCGGTCAGCAATGCGCTTACTGATGCGGTGCAGGCCGCGTTGGATCTTCGGGACACCGGAGAGGCCATCGTTGATCGTTTGGCGGCGGTGATGGGGTCGCGGTTGCTCGTGCTGGACAACTGCGAGCAGGTGGTCGAGGAGGTCGCGGTACTGGTCGACCGGCTGCTGGCGGCTGCTCCTGGGCTGCAGGTGCTGGCGACGAGCCGTGAGCCGCTAGGGCTTGCCGGTGAGGTCGTTTGGAGTGTTCCGCCGCTGGAGATCCCGGGAGTCGATTCCGGTCCGGAGCTGGTGGGGGAGTGCAGTGCGGTGCAGTTGTTCGTTGCCCGTGCTGCGGCGGCGTCCCGTGGGTTTGCTCTGACCGAGGAGACCGTTGCTGACGTCGCCGTGCTGTGTCGGCGGCTGGACGGGATCCCGTTGGCGTTGGAGCTGGCGGCTACGCGCGTACGAGCGCTCGGCGTACGGGGGCTGGTCTCGCGGTTGGACGACCGTTTCCGGTTGCTGGCGACAGGGCATCGCGGTGCGGCACCGCGGCAGCAGACGTTGCACGCGATGATCGACTGGAGCTGGGAGCTGCTGGACCCGGCGGAGCAGTCGGTGCTGCAGCGACTCGCAGTACACGCCGACGGCTGTACGGCGGAAGCGGCGGCGGCTGTTTGCGGCGAGGACGACGTACTGGATGTGCTGGTGCGGCTGGTGGACCGTTCGCTCGTCGTACCGGTTGAGGGGACGCGCTTCCGGTTGCTGGAGTCCGTGGCGGCGTACTGCGTCGACAAGCTGCAGGTGTCGGGTGAGCTGGAGGCTGTGCGGCAGCGGCACTTGGAGTACTACGTGTCGCTGGCTGAGGCAGCGCAGCTGTTCGGGGCTGAGCAGAATCGGTGGCTGCAGCTGTTGGACGACGACTCGGCCAACTTCAGGACCGCGCTGGACCGTGCGGTGACTACGGGCCAGTTGGACCTGGCTGAGCGGCTTGTGGACGCGCTGGCGTGGTACTGGTTCCTGCGGGGGCGCCATTTGGAGGCCCTGCGTTCGTTGGAAGCCGTATCGGGGTCAGCGCGTGCTGGGATCTGGCGGGCCGGCTACTTGTACCTGTTGGGCCGCCCTGAGGCTGCGGCGGAGCGGGACCGTTGGATCGACGCAGCTGACGCCATGGGGCAGTGGTGGATCGGCTACGCCGCTAGCGACGCGGGAGAGCTGGCTGCCTGTCAGGCCTTGCTGGAGAGCGCACTGAAGCGTTTTGAAGCAGACGGGGACCAGTGGGGCATCGGTGCGGTACTGGCGGCACGGGCGAAGCATGCACACGTACGAGCTGACCTTCCGGCGCTGTACGACGACGCTTGCCGGAGCATCGAGATCTTCAGGTCGCTCGGGGACTCCTGGGGCGTACTGCAGGCGACGAGCTGGTTCGGGGCGCATGCGGAGCTCGTCGGCGACTTCGACGAAGCGGAGCGGCTGCACCTGGAGGGCGTGGCTGCTGCCGAGGAGATCGGGCTGTGGCCGGAGCTGGCGAACGAGCTGGGCATGCTCGGGTGGACCTCGATCCGGCAGGGGCGCTGGGACGCGGCCCGTTCGTACGGAGAGCGCGCAGTACGGCTGGCTACGGAGCAAGGGCAGCGTGCGACGCAGGCGTTGGCGGAGATCGTGCTGGCCTTTGCGGCCCGTCGTACCGGGGCGCTCGATGAGGCGTCGGAGCGGTTGCAGGCGCTGATCGACGCCGCCCGCCGGCAGCAGGAGGCGGTTCTTTACCTGGCGCTCGTGTTGGACGAGCTCGGGTTCGTCAGGGAGCTGCAGGGGCGCTTGCAGGATGCGCTGGAGCTGCATGTGGAGGCCTTTGGGGTGTCAGAGGAGTTCGACTCGCTCCGGGGCATGTGCTGGGCGCTGGAGGGGATCGCCGGGTGTCATCCGGACAAGTCGCTCGCGGCCGTCCTGCTGGGGTGTACGGCGGCGACTCGCGCGTCCGAGAACTACCTGGTGGCCGCCACCGAGACGGAGGACCTCGACCGTGCGATCGCCGCCGCGCGGTCCGCGCTGGACTATGAGGCGGCGTACGCGCGTGGTGCGGAGCTGAGTCCGGCCGAGGCGTTCGCGCTGCTCGTCCGGCAGTAGATGTTCTGTAGTTGAGATTATTCGCCTAGCGAAGTAGTTTTACCGCATGGATTATGGGCATGAGCTGGTCTTCGGCACGTTCCTGACCCCCGCGATCGACGCCCCGGACCGGGTGATCGCGCTGGCGCAGCTGACCGAGCAGGTCGGGCTGGACCTGGTCAGCTTCCAGGACCACCCGTACCAGCCGCGGCTGATGGACGCGTGGACGCTGCTGTCCGTCGTCGCCGCGCAGACCGAGCGCATCAAGGTGACCACGAACGTCGCCAACCTCCCGCTGCGGCACCCGGTCGTCCTGGCGCGCAGCGTCGCGACGCTCGATCTCATTACGGGTGGCCGTGTGGAGCTAGGGCTCGGTGCCGGCGGGTTCCTGGAGGCCGTTGCGGCTAACGCCGGGCCGCGGCTGACCACAGGGCAGAGCATTACCGCTCTGGAGGAGGCCATCGCGATCATGCGCGAGGTCTGGACGCCCGGAGGCGGTGGAATCCGGCTCGAGGGCAAGCACTACACCGTGGCCGGCGCCAAGCGCGGCCCGGCGCCCGCGCACGACGTGTCTATCTGGCTGGGGGCTTACAAGCCCCGGATGCTGGCCCTGACCGGGCGGCTCGCGGACGGCTGGCTGCCGAGCAGCGGGTACGCCGGGCCTGATGAGCTCGCGGCTATGAACAAGGTGATCGATGACGCGGCTGTAGAAGCCGGCCGGGAGCCTGGGGCGGTTCGGCGGCTCTACAACATCGCTGGGCAGTTCAACGGGCGCGGTGGGTTCCTGCAAGGGCCGGAAGAGCTGTGGATCGACCAGCTGACCGAGCTGACGCTGGGGGAGGGCATCAGCACGTACATCCTTGCCTCTGACAACCCTGACGACATCAGGCGCTTCGCTGAGGTCTCGATCGGCGTACGCGAGGCTGTGGAGGCGGCTCGGTCGGGAGCGGCTCTTGTTGCGGCACCGGCTGCTGGTTTCGAGGTGGTGCCGACGCCGCCGCCTGCCGTACGGCGTAGCGCAGTACAGGTGCTGGACGAGTCGGAGCGGCCGACCGGGCCGGCGGTGGACCCGTCACGGACGTATACGCCGTACCAGCTGCAGTCAGGGCAGCACCTGATCGACGTACACGATCATCTGCGGGCCGAGCTGGAGCAGGTGCGTGATCTGGTCGAGCAGGTCGCTGCCGGGACGCTGGGGGTCGGTGCGGCGCGGTCACACATCAACACGATGACCATGCGGCAGAACAACTGGACCCTGGGGACGTACTGCGAGTCGTACTGCCGGCTGGTCACGACGCATCACTCGTTGGAGGACGCGTCGCTGTTCCCGCACCTTCGGCGTGCCGACCCCGCGCTCGCGCCGGTCGTGGACCGGTTGCAGGAGGAGCACAAGATCATCCACGACGTACTGGAGGGTGTCGACAAGGCGTTGGTCGCGCTCGTCGACGGTTCCGGCAGCATCGACGGTCTGCGCGCGGCCATGGATCTGCTCGACGACACATTGCTCTCGCACCTGTCCTACGAGGAGCGTGAGCTGGTCGAGCCGCTCGCGCGGCTTGGGGTGCTCTAGTTACTTCGCTTCACCCAGCAAGGAGGCGAGGATGTCGAGCAGACGGAGCGTCGGCACCTCGCCGAGCAGCCGGGCGGCACTCGTGGCCGGCTCCGCGATCAGCCGGACCTGCAGCAGCTTGAAGTCGCGGACGTTCGCCGGGTTGACCAGATCGTCTCGCACTGCGGACAGGAACGCCGAGCCGGCCGCCGACGTACCGTAGGTCATCCGGATGAAGCTGTCCGTGACCGGATACAGGTACGGCCGCTTCAGGTGCAGCAGCTTCGACTTCTTCGCGTGCCCGAACCCGCGGTGCCCGGTGAACTTGTCGTCCAGCGCCATCGCCGCCTCGAACAGCTCACTCCCCGGCGCCGCGTCCTCGAGCCGCGCGTCCACCGGGATCGCCGCCAGCTCCTTCTCGGTCTCGACCTCAAGCAGCCACGGGATGTCCATCGCCCGCAGATCCGACCCGATCACCATCGTCCGGGCCAGGTCCTCGAACGTGATCCGGTTCGGGTCGGAGCCGCCGACGGTGGTCATCCCCGGCAGCCCGTCGTAGTACTGCAGCACGGCGCCGTTCGTCTCGGCGTACAGCCGCAACTGCGCGATCGCCTCGTCGACGACGATCTTCCGGGTACCGATGTTCATGAGCCACACCCTCACACTCTTGGTGGCAGACCCGCCAGCGGGCGGACCATCATTCGAACGTTTCCTCACACTGTTTCCGCAGATCGTAGCGACTCCCGGGGGACCCGCACGCCAGGGTCACTGCCCGTTATCCACAACCTGTAATCATCCCCGCCGCCGCGGTGCCGTCCACCATAAACTCTCTGTCACAACCCCACGACTGAGAGGAGGCAAACCGTGCGCCGGCTCCTGGCCATCGTCCTGCCCGTCCTCCTGCTCGCGTCCCTCGCCTCACCCGCCCAGGCCACCCCGCCGGACGCCTACTACTGCCTGCACCCCGACCTCGCCGTCTCCGCCGAAGGCCAACTGCTGAGCAGCGGCGACCAGCTCGCCCTCGACGGCGGCATGGCCCACGCCGGCACCGGCCTCACCCTGGACTTCCAGGCGCACACCGTCAACACCCCGATCGACCTGTGCAACCTGCGCATGACCGACTCGCGCGCCTGGCAGGTCGACCACTGGCCCTGCACCAACGCCCCCAAACCTCAGC
Source organism: Kribbella sp. WER1 (assembly GCF_054189145.1). Classification (NCBI taxonomy): domain Bacteria; kingdom Bacillati; phylum Actinomycetota; class Actinomycetes; order Propionibacteriales; family Kribbellaceae; genus Kribbella; species Kribbella sp. WER1. Next base: position 7,634,733 of record NZ_CM135186.1, read on the forward strand.
CTGCCCGCAGCCAGTCATTGAGCTGGTCCGTCTACGTCCCGCTCGACTGCAAGTTCATCGCCTCGCCGAACCTGCTGACCGTCTCGCTGACGAACGGCAAGGGCTCGGCCGCAGCCAACGTGATGATCTACGCCGGGGCGCCCGCGTTCGTGCTCCCGGACAAGCAGGCACGTGCGTTCTTCGGGCCGTTCGCGATGCAGTCCGATCCGGTCAACTCGCTGACCGGCGCGTTGGCCGCCGTCGAGACCGATGCCTCCGTGACGGCCGTCGGACTGCCGCTGACGTTCACCCGGACATACAACTCGAACGACACCGTCGCCGGTGCGCTCGGCGTCGGATGGCGATCGTCGTACTCGGACCGGCTGGTCTTGTCTGCGACCGGCGCGCGGTACCTGGCGTCGGACGGGCGCGAGATCTGCTTCACCCGGAAGGGCCCCGCGTTCGCGGTGGAGGCCGGGCCTGGGCGGTTCACGCTGGCGCGGTCGGGGTCGACGTACCTCCTGACGAGCGTCGATCAGACGCGGATGCAGTTTTCCGCGGCCGGCGACCTGCAGTCGATCCGTGACCGCAACGGTCAAGGCGTGACGATCTCGCACGCCGCCGGGCGGATCCAGACGGTCGCGAACGGGCGACGCTCGCTGACCTACGACTACAACGCTCAGGGGCAGCTCACGTCGGTGCGGCTGTCGGGGCCAGGTGTCGCGCCGCGAACCGTGCGGTACGAGTATGCCGACGGCCTGCTGGAGTCTGTGGTCTCACCGGGCGGCATTCGGACGCGGTACGAGTACGCGGACCGGCGGCTCACGTCCGCGCGCGTGGGGGACGCGACCGCGTTCGTGACGGAGTACGACGCCGACGGGCGGGTCGTGGCGCAGACCGACGGGGACGGCGGCCGCTCCACCTGGACCTGGGAGACCGACGGCATCCGCGGCACGTCCACGATGACGGATCCGACCGGCGGCAAGTGGCTCAACGAGTATGAGCGGAACTGGTTGATCCGCCAGACCGATCCGACCGGCGCCACCGCGACGTTCCACTACGACGCCGACGGCAACCTGATCCGCGTCTTCGACAACCTCGGGCACGGTGCGCGGCACGAGTACGACGCGCTCGGTCGTGTGGTGGCGTCGACGGACGCGGCCGGCGCCGTCACCCGGCGGACCTACAACCCGCGGAACGACGTCACTACGGCAGTGGATCCGCTCGGGCGGCGCACGACGTACAGCTATGACGCCCGCGGCAACCCGACCGGGACGTCGTACGGCGGCCGTAGCTCGTCGGTCACCTACGATCCGCGCGGGCTGGCGACCGCGTCCCGTGATCCGCTCGGGCGCACCACGCAGTACGCCTACTCTGTCGACGGCGACCTGGTGCGTGTCGTGGATCCTGCGCACCAGGTGGCGCGAGTCGAGTACGACGGGTGGGGACGACCGGTCAAGGTGACGTCTCCGCGCGGTGCGATCAGTACGGTCTCCTACAACGACGACGACCAGCCGCTCGAACAGCACGGCGCGCTCGGCGTCTCGACAAGTCAGACCTACGACGCGCAAGGCCGGGTGTCGACACTGGTCGACGCCCGTGGGGGCATCACGAAGCTCCGTTACGACGGGTCGGGCGCGGTGGTTGGCGTCACCAGACCGTCGTTGCCCGAGGCCACGACGACCTACGACGCCTCGGGGAGGGTCACGAAGATGGTCGACGCCGGCGGCCGCGCGCAGACCTTCATCTACGACGGCGCCGGCCGCACCACCGAGGCCACGTACGGCGATCGGACCTGGCGATTCACCTACGACAGGGCCGGACGCCTGATCCGTACGACGCTGCCCTCCGGCAAGACCGCGTCCTTCACGCTGGATGCCCGTGGTGCGCCGCTCCGGATCGCGTACTCCGACAAGGCGCCTGCGGTCAGCTTCACCTGGGACGTCGTGGGCCGCCGCACGTCGATGACCGACGGGACCGGCATTACCCGCTTCGGGTACGACAACTTCGACCATCTGTCGTCGTCGGCCGGCCCCGGCGGGGCGGTGACCTATCAGTGGGACGCTGTCGGGAACCTCGCTGGACGGACCGCCGCCGGGCACACGGAGTCGTACGCCTGGGACGCCGTCGACCGCCTTCTATCCGCCGCCGCCGATGGGAAGACGCTCGCGACGTATCGCTACGACCTCGCCCATGGAACGATCACCACGACTCAGCCAGGCGGGCTGGTCAAGACCGAGGAGGTGGACCTCCGCGGCCGAACGACCACCCTGTCCGTCACGCAGAACGCCCGTCCTGTCCGCACCATCAGTTCGGCGTACGACGCTGCCGACAACATCGCCAGCTCGAACGACTCCGTAGCGGGTAAGGCGTCGTACGAATACGACCCGCTTAACCGCCTGACAGCCGCCAACTCCATCCGCTACGGGTACGACGGAAGCGGCAACCGCACCTGGGAACAGCGCCCGTCAGGGAGCACGTGGTCCCTGTACGGCGCCACCAACGAACTCCAGGCCTCGATCACCGCACCCGCCAACTACCCACTCGCTCCACCGTCCGCCCGTTCCTACACGTACGACAAGGACGGCAACCTCACCTCCGACGGCACCACGACGTACACCCACTCCGGCGACGGCCGTCGAGCCACCTCCAGCAGCGGCCGCCAGATGACCCGCTATCTGTGGGACCCGCTCTCACCACAGATCCTCAACACGACAACCGACGGCAAACCAACCCGCTATCTCTACGGCAGCAGCCTCCTCGCCGAACAAGCCGGGGCAACTCGGACGCCGCTTACCACTGCACCGAACGGCTCGCTCCTCACCACCACCGCCACCAGCAAACCGACCCAGCACGACTACGAGCCCTACGGCCAAACCCGAGCCGGTCCCACAGCTCCACCCGCCTCCGGCAAGCCATCCGGCCGACCGACCCTCGGCTACATCGGCGGTCTCAAGCTCCCTACGGGCAACTACCTCCTAGGCCAACGCGAGTACAACCCCACCACGGGCACCTTCCTCACCACAGACCAGGCCGGCTCGGCCAACCCGTACGCCTACACAACCGGCAACCCCCTCAAAACCACCGACCTCCAGGGCCTGGACGACGTAGAAGGCACCCTCACCGACGTCTCCCAGATCTCCGGCTACATCTCCACCGCCGCCCTGGCCGGCGCCGTCATCTGCACCATCGCCCGCGCCTGCGCCCCCGCCATCCCCATCTTCCTCGAGATCTCCTCCGCCACCGGAGTAATCTCCGCCGGCACCGCGGGGATCCTCGACTCCGAGGCCTGCGTCCTGAAGGGCAACTGCTCACAACTGGCGGCCCAGATTGCTGTCGGAGTGGTTGCGAGCCGGATCCCAGCAGCTGGGTTGGTAGAGCGCGCCGGACCGGAGATGGTGACGGTGTACCGCATCGAGGGATCTGGCAACCGAAGGCTGCTGATCGGAGACACCGGAGATGTGTCAATTCAGGGCCCGGGAATGCTGTTCCTGAACTTCGGCGACAAGGAGCGTGCACTGAGCTATTACCAGCGACGCCACAGTCAGGGGTACAGCGACAGCCAAATGAAGTCCTTCGAGGTTCCTCGCTCGTATGTCGACTCGCTTCGCCGAGCCGCTGTTCGTGAGCGTGCCGCGAAGGCCAACCCAAGAGCCCCGCTGTCTGTTGACCGGTCGAAGGCCGGCGACCAGTTCGGTCTGCGAAGCTGTCACTTTCCAGAGTTGCTCGAGCAGATACAGCCCGGTAGTGGAAGGATCATTTGTTGAACCATGATGAGGAGTTGCAGCGGCTGCGGGGGAATGGTCCTGCGGAAAGAATGGAGGCGGGCATACGGTTGTCTGCTGAGTCCGCAGACAGCGCGATCCTGCTGGACCGATGCCGTGAAGTCATGGTGACGGTCCTTCAGCACCAGGGAGGGGAATGGCCCGACCTTGCGACGTGGCGCAGTGAGATGCCTGCGTGGTTCGTGCTGGCCTGCGCACCGGAGAAAACGCCGGAGCAGGAGCAGGCGGACCTGATCTGGTGGCAAAGCCTGTCGTCGGACGACCAGGCGTCCGCGGACGAAACGTCGCAGTGGTCGCTCTCGGACTGGCTGTGGTGGCTCGAACCGGAGAATCGGACCTGGTATTGGTTGGGCGCAGAAGCAGCCGATCCGCGTCAACTCCTGGTCTATGTCGAAACTGAGGGTGACCCGTCGCCGACCGGCGCCCTTCGTTGGCTCCTCACGGCCGCCGGTGCGACAAAGGTCGACGAGAGCTGACGATCCGCGTTGTCAGCCTCTGACCCGTTGAAGTCCGCCGCGACAAGCCGAGTGGGCGAGCCGTGCCGGTGGCTCGAGCCGCAGCCCGGAGGCTTCTAGCATTCTTGGCTATGGAGAGTGGTGTGCTTCGGCAGGTTCGGGCGTTGTACGGCGAGGGGGTGGTCGCGGTCTATCAGGCTTATTCGCCGGAGATCGCGGAGCCGGCGTTGCAGGCTGGGACGTTTGTGGAGCCGTTCGGGATGGGGCGAATGACGTGGATCAAGCCGTCGTTCCTGTGGATGGCTTATCGGTCGGGGTGGGGGACGAAGCCGGGGCAGACGCGGGTGTTGCGGGTTTGGATTCGGCGGAGTGGATTCGAGTGGGCGTTGGGGCGTGGGGTGCTTTCGCATTACCAGGCGGGGTTTCATGAGTCCGAGGCCGCGTGGAAACAGTCGTTGGCCGGGGCGCCGGTGCGGATTCAGTGGGATCCGGAGCAGACGGTGACGCTGACCCCGCAGCCCCGGGTGCGGTCGATCCAGATCGGGTTGTCGGGGGATGCGGTACGCCGCTATGTGCACGAGTGGATCGTGGGGATCGAGGAGGTCACTGCGGAGATGCAGCACGTGCGGGACCTCGCCCGTACGTCGGCTGCTGCTGCGGAGGCGGTGTTGCCGGTTGAGCGCCCGTACCCCGTCAGCGACGAGTTGGCCGCGCGGATCGCCGCGACGCCTGGTGCACACTCGGGCCGCCGTGCGTGATGGCTACTTCACGAGTAGCTCGGTGGGGAGCGGCGCCTTTCGGGGGGACAGGAGGGCTGCGGCGAGGCCTAGGCCCGGGATCAGGCCGAGGACGCGTTCTGCGGTGGTGAAACCGGTGATGAAGGTCGTTGGGGTGGCGTAGCTGCCGTCGGCTGAACAGGGCGGCTGCCAGTGCGATGCCGAGAACACCGCCGAGCTCGCGCAGTGAGCTGTTGACGGCTGCCGCGACGCCTGAGTCGTCGACGGGTACCGCGCCGACGACCGCGTGGCGACCGTCGGGAAGCACATCGCCACCCCGATGCCCGAGATGATCAGCGGTACGACGAGCACGCCGTACCTGACGCCCGGTTCGACGACGAACGACAACCACACCAACCCGCTCCCTTGCAGTAGCAGGCCGAGCGCCATGAACGGACGGTTGCCGAACTTGTCCGCGAGCGCGCCCGCGATCGGCGCGACGAGCATCGGCATCGCCATCCACGCGAGGATGCGGACGCCGGCCTGCAGAGGTGGGTACCCGAGGCCAATCCGGAAGAACTGGGTCATCATGAACCGGGACCCGAGCAACGACACGAACTGGAAGAACGCGACGAGGTTGGCCTGCGTGAATCCGGGGCGGCCGAAGTACGCCTGCGGCAGCATCGGGTCCGCGGTACGTCGCTCCCACCCGATGAACGCCCCGACCAGGACCAGCCCGGTGACCAGGGTGCCGAGCACCTCCGCGCTGTCCCAGCCGGCGTCGGGTGCACGGACAGCAGCCCACACGACCCCGGTCAGTCCGAGGCTGACGAGGACGAGTCCGAGCGGGTCGAGCCTGTCACGCGGACCGTGGGTCTCGGTGAGCAGCGCGGCCGACCCCACGGCCACGAGCAGCGCGATCGGGACGTTGATCCAGAGGATCCATTGCCACGACAGCCCTTCGACGATCGCCCCACCCAGTACCGGACCCGCGGCCACGCCGCGGCCGGTGACAGCACCCAGATGCCGATCGCCGTACTGCGCTTCGCCTTCGGGAACGCGTCGCTGATCAGGCTGAGTGTGAGCGGCAGGATCATCGCCGCGCCGATGCCCTGGGCGACGCGCGCGGCGATCAGGACCTCGGCGGATACCGCGAGCGTGGCGGCGGCCGAGGAAACGGCGAACAGGGTCAGACCGGCGACGTACGTTGTCCGGCGGCCGATGCGGTCACCGACCGCGGCGCAAGTCAGCATCAGCGCCGCGAACGCCAGGTTGTAGGCGTTGATGTTCCACTCCAGGTCGGCCAGCGAGGCGCCGAGGTCCGCGCGCAGAGGAAACTTCTCATCGAGGTCCGGTTGGTGAGTTTCGGCGCCGCCGATCGTCTGTATCCGCGGAAGTCGAAGAATCGAGCTGGAGGACTCGCAATGGGCAGGACCGGGTTCGCAGAGGTCGCCGAGCCCTAGCGCCACGAGCTGTCGGCGTCCTGCTACCGGATGCTGCGAGCGTTCCGTGGTTACGACGGATGGGAGCGGCGATCCGGCATCCGTACCTGGCTGCACCGGATCGCGACCAACGTGTGCCTGGACGCGCAACGGGCGGCCCGCCGTCGTCCGTTGCCGTCCGCGGTGGGGACGCCGACGGACGACGTCGACCCGCACCGGTTGGCCGCGGATCCGGAGTATCTGTGGATGAGCCCGGTCGCGGACGCGGTACTGCGGGGCGACCGGGATCCGGCCGATCACGCGCAGGCGCAGGCCGGCGTACGGCTGGCGCTGATCGCCGCACTGCAGCACCTCACGCCGACGCAGCGCGCGATCTTCGTCCTGCGTGACGTACTGATGTGGCGCGCCGACGAGACCGCCGAGGCACTGCGGCTCACCGTGCCGTCGATCACCAACCATCCGCTGCGGGCACGGCGCCGGATCCGGGAGGCGGACGTCAGCCTGGACGACATGCGCGAGACTCCCGATCGACGCCGCGCTGTCCAGGAGTATCTCGGGGCTTTCGTCGACGCGACGCCGGACCGTCTTGCCGCGTTGCTGACACAGGACGTCGTGTTCGAGATGCCGCCGCACTCCTCGTGGTTCCGGGGACGCGAAACGGTCGCGGCGTTCCTGCGCGATCGAGTGGGCGGGGGTACGTGGCGTGGTGTGCTGACCGGCGCCAACGGGCAGCCTGCCGTTGCGCTCTACCTGCGGGACGCCGGTGGCGAGTTCCGGCCCGAGGGTATCCACGTCCTGGATGTCACGACCGCCGGGATCGCGCATGTCGTCGCGTTCCGCGATCCGGCACCGTTCGCGGCCTTCGGTCTGCCCCGCACCACGAACGAGTGAAGGAGCTTGCAGATGGCGATGATGCAGATCGTGCGCTACCGGACCGCCGACTGGGCCGCGGACGCGAACCAGTCGGCCATCGAGGACGTGTTCGCCGAGTTGGCGGTCGAGGCGCCCGACGACCTCAGCTACAGCGTCTATCGGCACGGCACCGAGTTCGTGCATATCGTTGCCTCGGGCACTGATGTGCTGGGACGGTTGCCGGCGTTCCAGGAGTTCCTGGCCGGGCTGCGGCCCCGCCTCGCGGTCGAGCCGCAGTCCGACCCGGTCACCGTGATCGGTGCCTACCGCTCCGATCGTTCCTAGAAGGTCTTGGCTGCGGAGCGGGCGGTGGAGAGGGCGTCTTCGCGGGACTGGAGGAGGTCGCCGGTGAGGGTGGGGTGGTGGCGGATTTCGGTGATGTCGGTGATGCCGGTCCAGCGGAGCCAGTCGTCGAAGAAGGTGGACTGGTGGTTGGTGCCGAAGGCCGGGCCGAGGTGCGGGGCCCAGACGCCGCTGGTGTAGATGACGGTTGCCTTGCGGCCGGTGCCGGCGAGGAGGGGCTGGTAGCCGGTGTGGGGGTCCAGGCCCCAGATGGTGCCGGGCTGCGAGACGACGTCGATGAACTGCTTGAGGATGTAGGGGACGCCCGCGTTCCACATCGGGACGCTGAAGAGGAGGCGGTCCGCGGCGAGGAAGCGTTGGACGGTTGCCTGTACGGCGTCCCAGGCCGCGGCCTCCTCGCCCTCGAGCGGTTCGCCCGCGATGAACGTCATCTTGGCGCCGGCCGCGGCGGGGCCGAACTCGGGCAAGGTGCCGTCCCACAGGTTCCAGGTGACGACGTCGTTGTCGGGGTGGGTCTCGCGGTACACGTCGAGGAACGTGTCGGCGATGCGCAGGGACTCCGACTTGTCGCCGCGGGGGGACGATGCGATGTGCAGCAGGGTGCTCATGTGATGCCTTCCAGGTCTTATCGGACTATGGTCCGGTTACGCGGGCGACGATACGGACCTTGGTCCGGTTAGTCAACGGTGCTGCCAAATTGGGTTGACCGGGGCCGCATGATGGGGACATGACTACGACACTCAGACTGTTGCTGGTGGGACCTGTGGCCTTGGTGGCTCGGGTTCAGCAGCAGGTCGGTCGTGGCTGGAGGTCGACGCCCGGTCAGTCGTGATCGGGCTGGTGGTCGCGGGGCTGTTGGCCGGGTACGGCGTTGCCGTGCCGGTCGGGCCTGTCGGGACCTATCTGGTGGCGTTGACGGCGCGGACGTCGTTGCGGATCGGGGTGTTCGCCGCACTCGGGGTGGCGTCGGCCGATGGCGTGTACGCGGCGGTGGCAGCGGGAGCCGGTTCGGTCCTGGCGCCGTTGCTGGTGCCGATTGTCGGACCGTTGCGTTGGGCATCGGTTCTCGTGCTGGCCGGGCTCGCGGCGATGGGGGCCATCAAGGCGGTACGGCGGTACCGCGAGCAGCGAATCGTCGCGCTGCAGCAGGAGCCCCCGGTCGGCGCGTGGACGGCGTACCTCGGGATGCTCGGGATGACGATGCTGAACCCGTGGACGGTGATCTATTTCGCGGCGCTGGTGCTCGGGGGATCGGGCGTTGCGGGTGTCGGCGGGCGGATCGTGTTCGTGGTGGCGGCGTTCGTGGCGTCGGCGAGCTGGCAACTGCTGCTCGCGGGCGGCGGGGCGCTGCTCGGACGGGTCCTGACCGGCGCGCGCGGGCGGCTCGCTACGGCGCTCGCCTCGAGCGCGCTCATCGTCGTCCTTGCGGTCCGATTGGTGGCCTAGCGGAGAATGTACGCGTGATGAATCGGCGTGGGGACGTGGAGATCGCGGTCACCGAGCGCGGCGGTGACGGTCCGGTGCTCGTACTGCTGCATGGGTTGGCGGGGAGCTCACGTGAGCTGCTGCCGACGGCGGATGCGTTGGCCGATCGGTTCCGGGTACTGCTGATCGATCAGCGCGGGCACGGCCGCAGTACCCGGCGGCCGGCAGATGTTTCGCGGGCGGCGTACGTCGGTGATGTGGTTGCGGTTCTCGAGGAGTTCGCGCCGGGGCAGCGGGTGAGGTTGGTGGGGCAGTCGATGGGTGCGCATACGGCGCTGCTCGCGACGGCGGCGCGGCCGGACCTGGTCGCGCGGCTGGTAATGCTGGAAGGCAATGCAGCCGGCGACGACCGGCCGGAAGAGGCTCGCAAGATCGGTGAGTACTTCGCGTCCTGGCCGGTGCCGTTCGAGGACGAGGCGGCGGCGCGGGCGTATCTCGGTGACGGGCCGCTGGCGGTTGCTTGGTGCAACGATCTGGAGCGGACCGAGGACGGCTTGCGGCCGCGGTTCGACGCGGACGTGATGGAGGCGACGATCGCGGCGGTGCAGGAGGATCGGTGGGCGGAGTGGGAGCGGCTCGAACCGCAGACGCTCGCCGTGTTCGGGGAGCATGGCATGTTCACCCAGGAGCAGCAGGACGAACTCATCCGTCGTCGCCCGCAGACGGCGCGCGCCGTGATCGCCGGCGGCAGTCACGACGCGCATCTGGACGCGTTCGACGGATGGATCGAGGTACTGCGCAGCGGTTTGAGCTAGACGACGCGTTCGACGGCTGCACCTGGGTTGAGGAACAGCAGGATCGGCGGGCCGGTGTTCGGCAGGATCTGTGCGTACGCCTGGAGTTGCGGCGCGTAGTACGCGACCCGGCTGTCCAGTGCGGCCGCGGGGATCGCGTCGGTCTTGTAGTCGACGATCGTCAGGCGGCCGTCGTCTTCGCGGTAGATGAGGTCGACGAAGCCTTCCAGAACGGTGCCGTCCGGCTGGACGGTGCCGACGTACGACTCGCGCCAGTGCTCGCGGGCCGCGGCGCGTTGGACCACCTCGGACGCGAGCGCCGAGCGGACGAGCGCGGTCACGACGTCGGTGAACTCGAGGACGCCCTCGGCGAGGCACTGGGTCGCGACGGCGGCGTCGAGGCCGGCACCGGTGGAGAGGTCGACAACCTGCAGTACGGCGTGCACGGCGCGGCCGATCGCGGTGCCGTAGCGGCCCTTCGACCACGGCGGGAGCTCGACGTCGCGCGGGCCCTTCGCCGTACCGGGGTCGACGTCGGTGAGGGTCGCGTCCGGGCCGGTGCCTTCGAGGCCGGAGGCGCTCTGGGCGGAACGGAGACGGCTCGCGGCCTGCGCGGCGGCGGCCCGCGATTCCCATTCGGTGCGGGAGATCGGCGGGGCCACGTCGGGGGCGGCCGTCGGCTCGCGGTCGGGGACCGGCGGGCCGGCGAACAACGTCGAGTGCGGGGCCTCGACGCCGCCGGCGGTGGCGAGTAGTTCGGCGTTGCTCGTATGCCGGCGGTTGCCGGAGCGGTGCAGCGAGACGATCAGGTGGTCGCGGGCGCGGGTCGCGGCGACGTACAGCAGGCGGCGGCGTTCGTAGTCGTCCATCTGTTCGTCGACGGGCTGGACCAGGTCGAAGTCCTCGGTCTGGACGGACGACTTGAGCTTGACCGCGTACCCGCCCGCCGGCGGCCAGAGGACCTGGACGCCGCGCTGCCGGTTCGGCGACGCGGTCATCCCGGACAGGATCACGATCGGGAACTCGAGGCCCTTCGCGGCGTGGATCGTCATCACCCGAACCGCGTCCGCGTCGGTCTCCGGCAGCACGGCCTCGGCGACGCGCGACGTCTCCTCGCCCTGGTGGGCGGCCCAGGCCAGGTACGAACGGAGCCCGCCGTGCTCGACCTCGGACCACGCGCGGGCCTGGTCGACGACGAACCGGATCCGCCGCCAGGCGTCGCGGGCGCGCGGGCCGATCGCGGCGACCTCGAGCATCCGGCGGTCGGCGACGATCTTCGCGAGGACCTCGCTGGGGGTGAGCCAGCGGGCCGCGTAGTACGTCCGGCGCAGCCACTCCATCGCGTCACCGACCGGGTGGGTGAGCAGCTGGTCGGGGACCGGCGAGGTCAGCGTGAACGTGCCACCGTTGCGTTTCCAGGTGAACAGGTCGTCGTCGCCGCAGCCGAACAGCGGCGAGCGGAGCGTCGTGACGAGCGCGAGTTGGTCGCTCGGGTCGCCCAGCGCGCGGGCGCAGGCGAGCAGGTCGCGGACCTCGGCGGTCTGGTAGACGAGCGAGCTGGCCTCGGCGCGGTACGGGATGTCGGCGCGGTCGAGGGCGTCCTCGAGGAACGGGAGCGAGGTGCGGGCGGGGACGAGTACGGCGATGTCGCCGGCTTCGGCGGGGCGCCAGGTTTCGGCGCGGTCGTCGTACACGAGCCAGTTGTCGCGGAGGGCTTCTTCGATGACCGAGGCGACGTCGGTGGCCTCGCGTTCGCGGAGGACGGAGGCTTGCGCGCGGGGGAGGTCGTCGTGCGGGGCGGCGCCGAGGATCGTGACGGCGGGGCCGGCCGTTGGGTCCTCGGGGAGCGGGGGGTCGAGCGGTGCGTCGACGGGGTCGTCGCCGCGGCGGCGGAAGGGGAGGACTTCGGCGAGGTCGGTGAGCTGGTTGGTGGGCGGTTCGTCGCTCGGGTCGTCGGAGAGGGTGGGCTCGTCGAAGATCGAGAGCTGGTCGCCCTCGACAGGCGTGGGGTCAGGGGCCGGCGCGCGGCCCGGAGCGACCGGGCGAGCGGGCGCGCCGAAGCCGCCAGACGTGCCGGGGCGAGCGGGCGTGCCCGGGACGGGGGGCGTTCCTGGGTTTGTGCGGTGGGGGGCGAGGGATTGGTAGGCGGGTTGCGCGGCTTCCTGGGGTTGGATGAGCGTGGCGAAGACCGTGTTGATCCACTGCAGGATGGGTGGGACCGTGCGGAAGTTGGTGGTGAGGGCGACCGTCTCGCCGAGCAGCTCTTGCGCGTTGAGGTACGTCGCGATGTTCGCCCGCCGGAACCGGTAGATCGACTGCTTCGGATCCCCGACGACGAACAACCGCCCCTCAGGAACCTCGACCTCATGCCAGTCCGCCGCCGAAGCCTCCGCGCCGCCGGCGATCCGGACCGCCAGCTCGATCTGGATCGGGTCCGTGTCCTGGAACTCGTCCAGCAGCAACCGCTCGAACCGCTCCTGCAGCTCGTCCCGTACGGCGGCGTCCCGCCGCAGCAGATCCCGCGCCAGCACCAGCAGGTCGTGGAACTCGAGCCGCCCGTCCGCCCGCCGCAGCTCGGCCGACTCCAGCACCCGCTCCGCAATCCACCGTGAAAGATGCCGTAGGCAAGCATCCAGCAGCAGCTCGACCAGCGAACCCGCGACCTCCACCACCTCGGTGCAGTCCGCGCGCACCTTCGCGATGTCCGGCCAGTTCTCCTTGCGCCCGATCCGCCCGACCTTGAGCCCGCGCAGCGCCTGCAGGAACGACAGCTGCGTCTCCTGGTCCGACGCCGCCTCCAGCATCAGCCCGAGCTCGCGGATCTGCACCACCTTCGGCAACAGCCGGTCCTCGGCGTCCAGGCATGACGAGGCCAGCCCACCGATCTGCGCCGCCGCGGCGATCAGCCCGGTCAGGTCCGGCATCGCCACCAGCTCCGGCGGCTCGACCAGCACCCGGTCCGCGATCAGGTCCCAGTCGTTCCCGAACAGCCGTGCCAGCGACCGCAGGTGCTTCAGCTCGACACCGACCGCCATCGCGAGCAGCAACGGCTCCGCGATCGAGTCGTCGTCGAGCAACTGCTGCTGCAGCTCCGCCCACCGCTCCTCGAACGCGACCGACGACCCGACCTCGTCGAGTACGTCGATCAACGGCGGCAGCCCCGCCTCGATCGGATGCGCGAGCAGGATCTGTTGCGCGAAGGCGTGCAGCGTACCGATCGACGCCGAGTCCAGATCGTCCAGCGCCGCGTCCGCGAGCGACCCGACGTCCGTACGCCGCGCCCGTTCGAACTCGACCCGCAACCGGTCCCGCAGCTCCGCGCCGGCCTTCTCGGTGAACGTCACGGCCGCGATCGCCCGCAGCGGTACGCCGTCCCGCAGCACCAGCGTCCGCACCCGTTCGACCAGGGCATGCGTCTTCCCCGACCCGGCGCCGGCCTCCACGAACAGCGTCGCGTCCGTGTCGGTGCGGATCCGCTCCCGGGCAGCTCCGTCGAGCAACTGCTCACTCATCGGCAGCTCCCGCGGTGGGCGGGGAGGCTAGTCATCGGAGTCCTCCAACGCGGTCGGATCGATCAGGCGGACCAGGCGTTCGAGCGTCGGATCGTGCCGCTTGCGGTCCCACCGCGCCCGCACCTCGCTGTGCCCGAGGCCGTCCGGGTTGCAGTACGGGCACTGCACCCACAGGAAGTCCGGGACTTCGGGGGCCTTCGGCGGGAAGTACCCGGCCGCGATCGAGGACACGATCACGTCGAGCGTGTCGACGTACCGCTCCTCGACCTCCGGCGTCAGCGGGACCGGGATCCGTTTGCCGCCGCGGCGGACGAACCAGTACGACGCCTCGACCGGAGTGGAGGCCTCGCCCAGTCGCGCGCGGGCGGCGTACGCGTACACCGGCAGCTGCAGCTTCGTCCCGCCCGCGACCGGGTCGGACTCGATGCCCTCGTACCGCGAGAAGCCGCCCGTCTTCACGTCGGTGACGTAGATCGTGCCGTCCGCGCCGAGGTCGACCTTGTCCGCGGAACCACGCAGCAGCACCCGCCCGGACGGCACCGGGATCTCCACCGGCGGCTCGCCGTCGAACCCGAACCGCAGCTCACTGGCCACCACGGACGCGCTCCGCGACGCACGCCAGCGGTCGTCGTCGGTGAGCAGCACCATCAGATCCCCGAGGATCCGCAACCGCTCGCGCTGCCACAACCGCGGATGCCCGGTCAGCCCCTCCGCCTCGAACTGTTCGCCGAGGTCCGCCCCGATCGCCAGCAACAGCGCGCGTTGCTCCTCGGTCCACGGCTCGCCGTACCCAGGCAGCGAACCCGCCAACCGCGACACGAAAGCATCCAGGCTGTTGTGGATAAGGTTCCCGATCTGCACCGGGGAGATGACGAGCAGATCCTCCGGCGCCTCGAGCGGCTCCACCTGAAGCAGCCGCTCGACGAAGTACGCGTGCGGACAGGTCGCGTACGACTCCAGCGAGGTCGGTGACGCGATCCGCTCCTCGACCGCGAACTCCGGCAGCCCCGAGACCCCCGAGAGATCCCCGTCGAACCGCGTGAACGCCATCGACGCCCGCCCGCGCAGCAACTCCCGCGCCCGCACGAGCACGCCGTCGTGCACCCACAACCGCGCCGCCGCGGCCCGCGTCTGCCACTCCTGCTCGGTCGCCGGCATCGTTGCCGTCGTCAACGAACCGGCGTACGACGCGGACGTCCGCAGCACCTCTTCGTACCGGTCCCACTGGGTCGCGGGCAGCGCGTGGTCACCGGTCAGTTCACGCAACGAACCGAGCAGCCAACGCGTCGGCAACCGTCTCGACGACCGGCGCAGATCGCCGCGCGGGAACGACGCGACCACCCGCGCGGCCGCGGAGAACGCGACCAGCAGATGCCGCTGCTTCTCGTCCAGCCGGTCCCGGAACGACGCCAGCTCCGGCGCCGCGGCCTCTCGGACGCGATGCGGGAGCAGCGCGTCCTCGTGCACGCGCCCCGGATACAGATCCTCCGACAGACCCACGACGTACACGATGTCCGCCGACAACCCGATGCTCGCCGACAGCGGCGCCACCAGCACGCCGGTCCCGAACGTGCCGACCCGCGGCAACGACTGCTGCAGCTCGAGGTCGAGGACATCACGCAGTACGGCGAGACTTGCCGGCGTGCCGAGCTCGTCGAGCGTCGACAGGCCCTTCAACGACCCCTCGACCGCGGCCGCCGCGTACTGCTCCTCGATCGGCAAGGACGAGTAGTCGCCGAGCAGATCGTGGAACAGCTGCAGCACGCCCGCGGACAGGTCGAACCAGGTGTCGAGCCCGCCAAGGTCGGTCAGCCGCCGCCGCAACGTGGACGCGAACGCGTGCAGCCGCTCCGCTGTGGTCGCGTTGTACTGCGCGCGCCGGACCGCGGCCGGTCGTGGGTCGTCGGCCGCCTCCTCCTGGTCGGCGGTGCGCCGCTCGGACTCGGCATACCGCGCGAGCCGGGTGTCCCAGTCGTCGCCGCGGACCACCCCGGCCGCCCGCGACATCCGCTCCCACTGCGGCACCGGGATGCGATCGCCGGCGAAGTCCCGCGTCGGCGCGTTCGCCAGCGCGCGGAACACGTCCGCTCGGGGCAGGTCCTGGTCGACGAGCGCCAGTACTTCGAGCAGCGTCCGCGCGATCGCCCGCTCGTGCACCGGCCGCGTCCCGGGACCGTTGACCTCGATCCGGGCCTCGGACAGGTGCTCGTGCAGGAGCCGCGCGTACGGCGAGGCCGCGGCGTACAGGACCGCGATCCGGTGCGCGGGCGTCTGCTCCAGCGCCGACACCACGTCGCGGACCACGCACCGCACCTCGTCGTCGGCGTCGGACGCGTTCAGGATCTCGGTCGCGACCGGGTAGTTCTTCGAGATCGACGTCGGCAGGTCGATCCCGATCCGTTCGAGCGAGCGGCGGACGGCCCGGTCGGCGCGGCGTACGTCCGTGAGTCCGACGATCACGGTCAGATCGGCCGCGGCGTCGCCGAGCGCGGCGACGAACGCGGCCTCGGACTGGGTCAGCTCCTGCGGAAGGTACAGCACGAGAGCGCCCAGCTCGCTGACGGTTTCCGACGTGACGGCGGCCGCGGCGGCGCGCAACAGGTCGGTCGCGTCGTACCAGTCCGCGCCGAGTTCGCTGGTCACCTGACGGTGCAGGCGGATCAGGTCGGGGCCGAGTGCGGAGGCCTCCGCGACCTTGTCGAGCGCGGGATCGCTGAGGTCGCGGAGCTCGTTGTGCGCGGCAGCGAGCGCTTGAATGGTCGACGGGTGCTCCGCGACCTCGGCGAAGATGCCGGGCGCCTTCGCCAGCGCCGTACGCCAGGTGGCGGCGACGATCGGACGGGTCGCCGGCCGCCGCGGCGCGAGCGATCCGGCCGCGATCTGCTCGGCGAGCCGCTCGAGGGTCGCGAGGTACAGGCCGCCGATCGACTGCTGCGCGAGGTGCCGGCGCGCGATCACGCCGGACAGGTTGTTCGGCAGCAGGAGCGTGACGGGCGCCATCGGGTCGTCGGCCTTGAGCCGCGCGACCACTGCCTGCAGGCGTTCCAGAGCAGCGGCGCCGTACGCCGTGCTCTCGATGCGCGTGCTGCTCATGGCCGAACTCCCGGTCTCTCGACTGTCACCGCAGACGGTAGACCTTGCCACGGACAGAAAGATGAAGGGGCGCGAAACGCCAAGGTTTCTGCGCTGCCGGTGGTGGCCCTCGCACAATGAAGGAATGACGGGACCCGATAATGCTCCGATGGCTGCCGCGGTGCATCACGTCGAGATCTGGGTCCCGGACCTGTCCCGGGCCGTTGCGAGCTGGGGATGGGTCCTCGGCCGGCTGGGCTGGAAGGACGGTGACGGCTGGCCGGGCGGGATGACCTGGACCGCGCCGGACGGCAGCTATGTCGTGGTCGAGCAGAGCCCTGCGATGTCGGCGGCCGAGCACGATCGGATGCGGCCCGGGATGAACCACCTGGCGCTGAACGCGGACAGCCGCGCGGCCGTCGACGGGATCGTCTCCGAGGCCGCCGCGCACGGCTGGACGCTGATGTTCGCCGACCGGCATCCGTACGCCGGCGGACCGCAGCATTACGCCGCCTTCCTGCACAACGACGACGGGTACGAGCTGGAGATCGTCGCCCCTTGAGACGACCGATACCTGGAGTGACCACTGGGGCCAGTGGTGTGACACGATTACCCGAGGCAAGAACGGAGTCGCGGGGCCAGGTGTGGAAGGACGATGCTCGTGACGGAGAAGCCTGACGGGGATCCGGCTGCACCGGAAGTCCTGGAAGCGCGGATCCGCGGACTACAGCACGCGCTCGGGCAGTTGCTGGACAATGCGCGGCGGTTGACGTATGGCGAACACCAGCGCGCCGTGGGGCTGCACAAGCAGTTGCAGGAGCAGACCGCGGCGGCCCGCCGGGAGTCGCGGTCGCTGGTCGACGCGAAGACCGCCGAGGCGCTGTCGGACGCGGAGCCGAAGGCGCGCCTGCTGGCCGATCGGCTCGCGCCCGGTCTGGCCGCGGTCCCGCCGAACGACGCGCGCTGGCGGTCGCGGCAACTCGTCGGCGCCGGTGTCCCGTCGTACGTCCGGGTCGGCGAGCTCGAGGCCGGTACGCCGGTGGTCGCGCCGCTGCTGCGGACCAACGGCTGGAAGGTGACCGGCGACCGCAACGACGCCGCGCGCCGGCTGCTGCAGAGCGTCGCGCTCCGGCTGGTCGCGGCCGCCGAACCGTTCCGGCTGCGGGTCGACGCGTTCGACCCGAAACTCACCGGGATGATGGGTTTGCTCGGCCATCTGACCACGAAGTACCCGCAATTGGTGCCCAGGGCAACGCATACCGCGGAGCAGTTGCACACCGTGCTGTCCGGGCTCGTCGACGTGTCGTCGCTGCGCGCCAGCCGGCAGGCACAGCTCGGGCACGAGCGGTTCGAGGACCTGCTGAAGGAGACCGGCCAGGTCACCGATCCGTACCGGGTGCTGATCCTGTTCGACTACCCGTTCGGCATCGACACGCTCGCGCAGCGCGACCTGCTCCGGCTGGCCGCGACCGCGGGCAAACGCGGACTCTGCTTCCTCGTGCACTACGACGCGTCCACGGCTGCCGAGCTCGACGTCGACTCGAAGCAGTTGCTGGATCTCCTCAATCCGGTTGCTGTCGTCAACGACCGGGTCGAGGTCGCGCAGTTGCCGCCGGCCCGTTTGGATCCGCCGTTCGACGCCTCCGTTGCCGCGGGCATCTGTGACGTGATCGCCGAGCAGGCCGACATCGCCGTACTGCCGACCATCGACTTCGAGCGCACGCTGCCGGATCGCCTGACCTGGTGGCAACCGGTCAAGGACGAGATCGGCACGGTGATCGGGTACGACGACCGGACGCCGGCGCTGGTCCGGCTGCGCAGCGGCAACCCGGCGCTGCCGCACGTCCTGGTCGGCGGCGCCGTCGGGCAGGGCAAGTCGAACCTGCTGCTCGTGATGATCCACGGCCTCGCCGCGCGCTACTCGCCGGACGACCTGGAGATGTACCTGCTGGACTTCAAGCACGGTGTCGAGTTCTCCGCGCTCGGCCCGGGTCCGGATCGGCCGCACTGGCTGCCGCAGATCCGGGTGCTCGGCGTGCACAGCGACCGCGCGTTCGGCCTCGCCGTACTGCGGCACCTGTCCGACGAGCTCGCCCGGCGCAGCGAGGTGTTCAAGTCGCACGGAAACGTCGCCGACCTCGCGGAGCTCGCGCCCGGGCCGGAGCGCCCGCCGCGGATCCTCGTCGTACTCGACGAGTTCCAGGTGCTGCTCGAGGACGACGACGAGCTGGCCGACGAGGCCGCGAAACTGCTCGAGCGGCTGGTCCGGCTCGGTCGTGCGTACGGCGTCCACGTGGTGCTCGCGACGCAGACGATCGAGGGCGTGAAACGGCTGTCGACGCGGCGCGACTCGATCTTCGGCCAGGTGCCGTACCGGATCGCGCTGAAGACGACGCCGGCCGATTCGCAGGCGATCCTGCGCAGCGGGAACACCGCGGCCGCCGAGCTGCAGTTCCGCGGCGAGGCGGTGCTGAACGCGAACTTCGGGTCGCCCGACGACAATCAGCACGTCCTGGTGAGCTTTGCGGACAAGCTCGTGCTCGATTCGTTGCGCGCGGAGCTGTGGACGCGCGCTGGTTCCAACGTCCATCCGCCGCGCGTTTTCCACCTGGCCGAGCCGGCCCGGTTGACGGACACGGCGACGGCGGTGCAGCCCGAGGTCGGGCGGCCGTGGACCGGGTTGCCGATCGCGGTGACCGAGGAGCCGGTCGCCGTCGAGGTACGGCCGGAGCCCGGCGGCGGCGTTCTCGTGCTGGGGGACGGGCCCGCCGATGCGTTGGGCGTACTGACCGGACTGGCCGTGTCGACGGCGGCCGGGGCGCTGGAGCCGCCGAGGTTCGTGTTCGTCGACGGGACGAACTCGGCGCCGGCCGTTGCCGAGGGCAAGGACGCGTTGGTGCAGGTACTGCGCGAGCTCGGGTGCGAGGTCGAGACCGTCGACAAGCACGACGACATCGCGCCGCGGCTGTTCGCGCTCCGGGACTCGATGCGGAACGGGCAGGCGGGCGGGACGTACCTGCTCGGCTTCGGGTTCCACGGCGTACCGCGGATGCAGGTGCACGCCGAGGGGTACTTCGAGAGCCCGGCGAACGCGCTGCAGGAGATCGTCCGCGACGGTCCGGCGCAGGGGCTGATCACGTACGGCTGGTGGAACCGGCTGCACGTGTGTACCGAGCAGCTCGGGTACGGACGCGGGAATGTGGCGACACACCTGTTCCTGCGGCACCCGCAGGACGGGGTCCGCGCGGTGGCCGGGCCGCTGGTGCGGTGGGCGTCCGAGCCGCACCGGGCCTTGTTGTGGGACGGGCTGCATCCTGAGGCACAGGTCGTCGTACCGTTCGCGGCGCTGCGGGCGGACGAGGTGGAGCGTGCGGTGGAGTTGGTACGGCGATGAAGACCGACGAACAGGTGTGGTCCGAATACGTGCGCGCGCTGCGGACCGTTGCGATGGCGCGGACCGACGCGCAACAGGCGCAGGACCGGGTCACCGCGCACAAGTCGAAGGCCGAGGCGACCGCCGCGGCCGAGGCCGACGCGATGGCCGAGCGTGGGCGGAGACTGCAGACGCGGCTCAACACGCTCGCCGAGAAGGCCGCCGAGAGCCTGCAACGCGCCGGCCTGCCCGCCGAGGGCAAGCGGGCGAACCACTCGCTGCCCGAGATCCGCGCGCTGAACGACATCGAGACCATCGCCGAACGGATCACCCAACAGCTCGCCGAGTCCGTCGACCAGCTCGAAGAACTCCGCACGTCGGCCCGGCGGCTCCAGGAGCTCCGTCGGCGGCGTACCATCAGCGCGGTCCTGGCACTGGTCGGGTTCGTGCTGGTGTGGGTGTTCAGCCGCTCGTTCCTGGCCGGCGTCGAGGCCGCCGCGATCGCTGCCCTCACGATGCTGGCCGCGTCCCGCGTGCTCGGCCTGCCGCGGCTGCCCGCCGCGCGCTGGTGGGGCTGGGGCGGAGCCGGCCTGGTCGTCGTCGGCATGGCGGCGGGGCTGCCGTGGTGGCTCGGCATCCTGGTGCCGGTCGTGGTGGCCGGTACGGCGATCGTGCTGCCGAAGAAGCGCAACTAGTTTGGGAGTGGGTTGAGGTGTCCGACGTACTGCGGCTCAAGGAACAGCTGCACCAGGTCTCGATGGAGGCCAAGCAGGCAGCCGGGGGACTGGCCGGGTTCAAACTCCGGTTCACCCAGCACAGCC
This sequence comes from Kribbella sp. WER1, assembly GCF_054189145.1. Lineage (NCBI taxonomy): Bacteria > Bacillati > Actinomycetota > Actinomycetes > Propionibacteriales > Kribbellaceae > Kribbella > Kribbella sp. WER1. Next base: position 7,655,322 of record NZ_CM135186.1, read on the forward strand.
AGCTGGTCGAGAGCCTGATCGCCGGTACCGCGACCGGCATCGACCGCGACATCACCGAGATCCTCGACGCCGCGAGCAAGGCTGTCGAACAGGCCGCCGAGGCGCTCGAGATCGCGTCCGCCGGCTGCAAGAACTACGCCGACCAGATCTGACCACACCGTGCCGTCCGAGCTGCAGCGGGTCGCCCGCGGCCTGGTCGACTGCTTCGACGAGATCCCTCGTGTGGTCGACCAGCTCGTGCGTACGGCGGCCCGCTGCCGGGAGAACGCCCAACTCGCCCTCCTCGCGTCCCGCGGCCAGGCCACCGTCGCCGCCCAGCAACTCGACGCGGCCGCCTACGCCTGCGAAGCCGCCGCCCACTACCTCTCGATGGCACCCCCCAAGGCCCGCACCTGGGCCGAGGGCCTCACGGGCGCGGGCGGCCCGTCCACGAACCGACCGTCCTCCGATTCCGCCGACCGCAACCGCCCGACGAGCGGCTCCGGCGTCCAGATCCGCACCACCCGCCGCACCGCGACGTACGAAGACCTGGAAGTTGCCGAAGACAACGAGCCCCCGCTGGTGAAGGTCGCCCGCAGGGCCTTCGAGAAATACCGCCCGGAGGAACAGGACGAGCACGAACCGCTCGAACTCGAGATCACCGTCACCGAAACCGGCGAACTCGTCCTCGAGCAACGCGACGAGAAGGAAGAGGCGAAGCGTGCGGAGCGTCTGTCCCGCGACTTCGAGTTCGCGCCGGACCGCGACGATGCGGACGACGAGCCGCCCGAGTACGAGGAACGCGACGAGAAGGAAGAGGCGAAGCGTGCGGAGCGTCTGTCCCGCGACTTCGAGTTCGCGCCGGACCGCGACGATGCGGAAGACGAGCCGCCCGAGTACGAGGAACGCGACGAGAAGGAAGAGGCCAAGCGTGAGGAACGCCTGACGGCGGATCACGAGATCGACGTCGACCTCACCGACCAGGTCAAGCTCCTCCTCGCCACCATGGCCGAGTCCGAAGGCCAAGAATGGCAACACGCCACCCTCACCATCACCACGAACAAGGTCGAAGCCACCTTCGACTACGCCGAAGAACCCACCCCCGTCGACCTCCAACTCCCGAACCACCCGTCACCCGACTTCGACCCAGCCTTCGACGTCCGCCCTCTGGAGTCGGATTTCAGCCCGGGTGTCCACGACCCGACGCCTACGTTCAATCCACGCGAGACGATGATCGCGGAGCGGTTGGCCGAGGAAGGGTGGCGCATCGACGCACGGCTCGCAGATCACGACACACCCGGCAAAAAGAACCCGGATGTCATGGTCCGCAAGTCAGATTCGAGCCGCGGCGTCGTCGTCGAGTTCAAGACGCCGGAGAGCCGGAGCAACAATGCCTTGAAGCGCGCCATGAACGCCGCTAGCCGACAAGCGGGAAGTGATGGCGAGGTGGTGATCGACGGCCGTCCGATCGAGCTGTCGGAAGACGACGCGCTACGGGCGTTTCGGCGAGCGTGCGGCCAGCCAGGGAGCCGGGTGGCCGGCTTGGTACATGTGATTCTCGGAGATGGACGACTAGTGACGTTTGAGAAGGAGACCTGATGGCCGACAGCGATGAGATCTTCCTGGCGCTGTCCGGGCCGTTCGAGGCGGCGGCCGCGCAAGTGGCCGCGGTGCTGGGGCTGGAGCCCAACGGAGACCTGCGGGCGGAGTCGGGCGAGTTGCAGTACAAGGTTCGGGCGCGGACCTCGGATGGGGTGGCCGGTGTCTACATCGGTCCGAACATGTTCCAGCCGGAGCCTGACGAGGCGCAGGCGATGGACGGGTACGGCGTGGTCGTCGACGTCCAGTATCGGACTCACAAGCCTCAGCAGGCCGAGGAGGCGCGGTTGATGTACGAGGCGCTCACCGACGGGCTGCCCGACGTATCGGCGCTGTTGTCGCACAACCTGGAGCTGCTGGTGGCGGCGTACCTCCCTGGCCGTGGCCGGCACACGTTCGATCCCGGCATCACGCTGGACGTCGAGGACATCGACGTGTGGCGGCCTTGGGTTGTTGCCGATGTCGGCGACTGACTGCGACTTTCTCGCGGTACGGGGCGTGGGGTGGAGTCTTTGCGGAAGAAATGTTGCGCTCGGCGGCAGGAATGTTCCGGAAAGTGGGCGGGCCGGGTGCGACGCCGGTGGACGTCCTCACGGGGGGTGAGATTTTTCTGCGAAGTTGCGTCATGAACGGTTGGGCGGGCCGTCACTACCTGTGAACCCATCCCCACAGGGAAGTGGAAGTGATTGACGTGAAGGGTTGTCTTGCGAGGTCGCTGATGGGATCCGGCTCGACTCGGTGCCGGGTGTATTGAGATGGACGACGGTGGTTGTTCGCGGTCGGTTGCGGTGCGGGTGGAGCGGCGGCGGGTGCGGGTCTGGTTCGGGGATCATGTGGTGGCGGACTACCGGGCCGAGGCCGAGTTGGCGGAGCGGTATGCGGAGGCCATGTCGCGGAGGTTTGCCGGGTTGCGGGTGACCTGCGAGCCGTTGGCCGAGCACGAGCGGGGGCCGGAGCGGAAGTTGCCGGGGGAGCGGCTGTGGGAGGTGGCGCCGAAATGAGTTCGCGTCGCTTTCGGCTGATCCGGCATCAGGACGTGTCCGGTGTGAGTGGTACCGGGCCTGTCGCCGAGGGGGTGCAGTTCACCGACGGGTCGGTGGCGCTGCGGTGGTACGGCGATTATCCGACCACGACCGTGTGGGACGGCATCGAGTCCGTCGTCGCGATCCACGGTCACGGCGGGGCGACCGTGGTCGAGTGGCTGGATCCGGAACCGGGTCCTGACCCCGACCTGCGGCTGCCGCCCCGCGAGTCCCTTCCGCCTCGTCCGTGGCCGGACCTGCATTCGGCGGCCGAGCCGCAGGACCCCGACCCGTTGCACTCCGAGCGCGATCTCGGCTCGTACGGCGCGGCGCCGCCCTGGTCGTCGCACCGCGTCTTCCGCTGAGGTAATCCGATCCACCGGTGCCGGGCTCCATCCCCCTCCCCGGCACCGGTCACCACAGGTACGGCGTACGCCTGGGCGAGCCGGTGTACGCCGTACCTGTCAGCGGTAGGTCATCTCCCGGAGCTGGTCGAGGTTGTAGAACGTTCCGGGCTCGTCGCAGAGCTCCATCATCCGCTCCGAGAACTCGGTGGTGTCGGCGCGCCGGGAGTTCTCCATCGCCTCCTCGTAGGAGTTGAACTCGATGATCGCGAAGTACCGTCCGGCCTGGTCGCGGTCGGCGCAGGCGAGCGCGCGGACCGGGGCCGGCCCGTCGTTCTCGGCTTGGCGTTTGGCGCGGAACTCTTCCATCAGCGCCTCGATCTCGTCCGGTTTCGAGGTCCGGTACTCGATGATCTGTACGAAGCCGGCCATCTCTGCCCCCTGGTTGTGAAGCGACACTCACCCCTGGGTGTCTCCTGCTCCGACACTGCTCCCGGATCGCCTGCCTGGCAAGGGCGGACGGCTGACGGTGACCCGACGAGGGCGGCGGATCACAGGCCGTTGTTTCTGCCCTCGGCAGAGCACGCTGGGAATTGTCGGCGGGGCCTGATTTGCTGGCCCGCATGGAGATTCTGATCCTCGGTGGTACGGCCTTCCTCGGTCGGGAGATCGCGACGCAGGCGCTGGCCCGCGGGCATGCGGTGACGTGTCTGGCGCGTGGCGAGAGTGGCGCGGTCGCGGACGGCGCGACGCTGGTCGCCACCGATCGAAGCCGCCCGGACGCGTACGACGCGGTCCCGGCGCGCGCGTGGGACGCGGTGTTCGAGGTGTCGTGGCAGCCGGGGTTCGTGAAGGGCGCGCTGGCCGCGTTCGGCGCGCGGGCGAAGCACTGGACGTACGTGTCGTCGGGCAATGTGTACGAGAAGTTCGACACCCCCGGCGCGGACGAGTCGGCGGTACTGCGGGAGCCGGTCGAGGGCGACGTCGCGGAGCGGGAGCAGTACGGCGAGGCCAAGGCGGCCTGCGAGCGTGCGTCGCTGGACACGGTCGGGGACCGGCTGGTGATCGCCCGCGCCGGGCTGATCGGCGGCCCGGGCGACACCAGCGACCGGGCCGGCGCGTGGGTGGCGCGGGCGGCGCTGGCGCCGGAGGAGCCGCTGCTGGTGCCCGACACGCCCGACCTCGCGACGGCGGTCATCGACGTCCGGGACCTGGCCGGCTGGCTGCTCGACAACGCCGAGCGCGGGCAGACCGGGATCTTCGACACGTACGGGCCGGTCGTGCCGTTCGGGGAGTGGATCGCGGCGGCGCGCGAGGTCGGCGGGCATACCGGGCCGGTGGTGCTGGCGTCGCAGCAGTGGCTGGAGGAACAGAAGGTCGAGCAGTACATGGGTCCGGAGTCGTTGACCATGTGGATCACCGAGGCCGGGTACGAGGGCTGGTCGGAGCGCAGCGGTGCGGCCGCGGCGGCTGCCGGGCTGACGCACCGGCCGCGCAAGGAGTTCCTGGCGGACTCGCTCGCCTGGGAGCGCGAGCTCGGCCTGGACCGGGAGCGCCGTGCCGGACTGAGCCTGGCCAAGGAGAAGGAGTTGATCGCGGCACTGAAGGCATAGAGAGTGGGCGCATGCGCCTCACGCTGATCTCGGACACCCATCTGCCGGTGCGGGCGAAGAAGCTGCCCGCGGCGGTGTGGGAGGCGGTCGAGCAGGCTGACGTGGTCGTCCATGCGGGCGACTGGGTGAGCGTCGAGCTGCTGGACGAGTTGGAGTCCCGTGCTGCCCGGCTGATCGGGTGCTGGGGCAACAACGACGGCCCGGAGCTGCGCGCGCGGCTGCCGGAGGTCGCGCGGGTGACGCTCGACGGGCTGTCGGTGGCCGTCGTCCACGAGACCGGTTCGGCGAAGGGGCGGGAGGCGCGCTGCGAGGCGGCGTACCCGGGGGTGGAGCTGCTCGTGTTCGGGCACAGTCACATCCCGTGGGACAGCACGAGCCCGGGCGGGTTGCGGCTGCTCAATCCGGGTTCGCCGACGGATCGCCGACGGCAGCCGTACTGCACCTACCAGACCGCGACCATCGTCGACGGCCGGCTGGAAGAGGTTGCCTTACACAACCTTTAGCAGCAGACGGCCGGGCGCGTGTGGCCGACGCCGTACCACCGAGTTACGGCGCACCCACACGAGCCCGGCCGACGTGGGCCGGGTCAGGCGCTTGCTGCTTCCTTGACCCTGGTCTTGAGGCGATCGCGGACCTCTTCCGGCGTGTACGCACGGCGCTTCCGCTCGCCCCGTGCAACCACAACACCCGTGGCAGCCACGCCGACGAGCCCCGCAAGCCCTACCACCTTCCATACCTTCATGCCGACTAACCTAGCGACGTGAACAGCCGGATTTCCTTGGATGACGCTACGGAACTGACACGAACAGGTGACATTTGGCTGTTCCGCGGCGGGAGCGCGGCGGATCGCGCGATCCAGCTGACCACGAACAGCCCCGTCAACCACGTCGGTATGGCGATCGTCGTCGAGGACCTGCCGCCGCTGATGTGGCACGCGGAGCTGGGCCGTTCGCTGCCGGACGTGTGGACCGGGTCGCACCACCGCGGCGTCCAGTTGCACGACCTGCGGGCCGCGGTGCTGGTGTGGGGCAACAAGTACGGTCAGCGCGCGTGGCTACGGCAGCTCGACCATCCCGTGACGCGGGAGCTGGAGGACGCCGTCCTGAAGACGGTCGCGCGGTTGGACGGTACGCCGTTCCCGTCGACGGCCCGGCTCGCGTCGCGGTGGGTGCGCGGGCGGATGCCGGCGCTGCGGAAGGGCTCGCGCGAACTCGAGTCGGCGTACTGCGCGGAGGTGGTCGCGCTGACGTACGAGGCGATGGGTCTGCTGCGCGGGCGGCGGCCGAACTGGTACGACCCGGGGCGGTTCTGGAGCGGCGACGAACTGCAGCTCGCCCACGGCGCGAAACTGGGCGCGGAGATCGCCGTGGATCTGCCGGAATCCTGACCCGGCGAAAACTGTCGGCGGCCTGTGATTGGGTTGTTCCAGTCGGTCATCGACCGGAGGAGGCCCTGGATGTACGCCGTCATCGATACCGAGACGACCGGCCTGTTGCCGAGCCATCGGCATCGGGTCATCGAGATAGCGGTCGTGCTGCTGGACGCGCGCGGGCAGGTCGAGCGCGAGTGGGTGACGCTGCTGAATCCACAACGTGACCTCGGCCCGCAGCACATCCACGGGATCCTCACCGCGGACGTGCTGGCCGCGCCGGAGTTCGCCGACATCGCCGCGCCGCTGGCCGGGCTGCTGGCCGGGCGGATGGTCGTCGGTCACAACGTCGAGTTCGATCTTGGCTTCCTGCGGGCGGAGTTCGCGCGGCTCGGGGTGTCGGTGCCGCTGATCACCGAGCGGTCGATGTGCACGATGGCGCTGGCCGGCTACCTGCATCCGGGCGCGAAGCGGACGCTCGGCGCCTGCTGCACGGCGGCGGGGATCTCGATCGAAGGCTGGCATTCGGCGCTCGCGGACACCCGCGCCACGGCCGAGCTGTTCGCGCAGTATCTGGGCGCCTTCGCGGCGCCGCCGCCGTGGCAGTGGGCGTACGAAGAGGTCCGCCGGATGCCGTGGCCGGACCTTCCACCGGCGGGTGCGGAGCCGGTGGTGCGGCCGGTGCACGCCGGCGGGAGGCATGGGTGGATGAGTCGACTCGTCGACCAGTTGCCACGGGTCCCGGAGCCGCCACAGGCCGACTCGTACCTGGTGCTGCTCGACACGATCCTGGCGAACCGCGAGATCACCGCGGCCGACGCGGACCAGTTGGTGCAGGTCGCCAACGAGCTGGGCCTGACCCGTCCCCAGGTGGACCACCTTCATCGGTACTACGTGTCCGCGCTGGCGGACGCGTCCTGGGCGACCGGTGTCACGCCCGATCAGCGCAAGGACCTCGACCAGGTCGCGGTGATGCTCGGGCAGCGGGCGTCGGACGTCGACGACGCGCTGGTCCGCGCGAGCAGCGGGCGGTATGTCGTGCCGGATCGTCCGGGAGCGCGCGGGTTTCCGCCGGGGAGCACGCTGGTGTTCACCGGGGACATGGTCGAGCCGCGGGAGGTGTGGTGGGACCGGGCCGTCGCGGCCGGGTTCGTGCCGCAGGAGGCGGTGCGGCCGGAGACGACGTTCGTGGTCGCGGCCGACGTCGACAGCCTGTCGGTCAAGGCGCGCGCGGCCCGGGAGTTCGGCGTACCGATCATTTCGGCCGAGGACTTCCGCCGGTTCCTGCCGGCGGACGAGCGGGTCAGGCAGCCAGGTGTTCCCGGGTGAGCAGGGCGTGCAGGGTCAGGCCGGCCTCGGTGAGCGGGGCGGGTGTGCCGTCGTTGCGGTTGATCACGCAGAGCGCGTCCGCGACCTCGGCGCCGAGCGCGCGGAGTTCGTTGGTGGACAGAACGATCTGCCCGCCGGTGGTGACGACGTCCTCGACGATCGTGACCCGGCGGCCCGCGGTCTCGGCGCCTTCGGCCAGCCGGCGGGTGCCGTAGGTCTTCGCCTCCTTGCGGACGAACGCGCACGGCAGACCGGTGTGCCGGCCGAGCGCGGTGACGACCGGGATCCCGCCCATCTCCAGCCCGGCGAGTACTTCGGTGCCCGCCGGGATCAGCGGGACCATCGCGGCCGTGATCTGGTCGAGCAGCACCGGGTCCGCCTCGAACCGGTACTTGTCGAAGTACTCCGTGGTCGTCTGCCCGGACCGGAGGACGAACTCGCCGGTCAGATGTGCGGTTGCGTGTACCCGGCGCCCCAGCTCAGCAAGTTCCACAACCCGCACCCTATCCGGCGGCGGTCACGCCTCGTCGGGTGCCGGCTCGATCTCGAAGTGCAGCTGCTTGCCGGAGCGGATGCGATCGATCGCGGACCGGCAGGCTTCCTCGCTGATCTGGACGCCGATCTCGCCGAGCTTGTGCCGCAGGATCCGGGCCGCGTCGTCGGCGGACCGGGCGCTGGACTCGTTGATCGCCTCGATCGTGGTGGCGGTCAGCCGCTCACGGATGTCCGGGTGGGTCTGGGCGATGTCATGCGTGATGCGGAACTCGGTCATTCACGACTCGCTTTCTCGCGCGCTCGATGCGGGCCGGCAGGGACCTCCAGGATAGTGCGCGCGGCTAGCCGAGGACGCGCTGGACGAAGCTCTCGAGCCGTGTCGCGAGCCGCTCCGCACGGACCTCCGGCGTGGCGGTCTCACCCTGCGGTACGTCGAGCTCCTTCAGCCCGCGGATGTACAGCGAACACGCGAGGTCCGCGCACAGGTACAGCCCGACCGTGTTGCCCTCGCGCCCGGCCGTGCCGGCGCGCCGGGCCGCGAACAGTGCGACGTCGCTGACGTGGTGCGCGGTGTTGCACAGGTCGCACAGCCCCGCGAAGCGGCGGGCGGCGCCGGACGACTGGGTGCTGACCGCGATCCCGGTGACGCCGCCGTCGCGGCGGACGATCAGGTAGCCCCGGTTAGGGGCCTTGCTGTCGCGCCAGCCGAGAAAGTCCAGTGACTCCCAGGGCAGCTCGGTGAACCGCGGCGGCAACGCCATCGCCTTCACCTGGCTCTTGGTCGTGTTGACGAACGAGCGCCTGATGTCGTCCGCGCTGAGCGGTTCCACGGTGGGTCCTCCGATCCTTCGAGGACCCATGAGACCTGCTGCCCGGCCCGCCGTGCAACCCGTTAATCCAGTTGCCGCCAGCAACCGTCAGGCCGTCAGGAGTCGGCGTAGTGCGTACTGCGGTGCGCGTCGTGGTTGCGCAGGTCGACGCCGAAGTCGACGGACGCCTTCAGCCGGAGCAGCAGCGAGACGAGTTCGGGGACGTCGCCGGGTTCGTCGGAGGTCAGCGTCAGGTCGGTGCCGCCACCCACGGCCGGTGCCAACCGGAACACCCAGGTACGGCCGAAGTACCGGAGCTCGTAGTACTGGTCCTGGACGGCGCGCTGGACCCGGCTGTCGTCGCGCCGGCCGTCGGCGAGTACGAACGTGATCACGCCGTCGGACTCCGGTGCCTGCTCGGCCCAGAACCGTTCCCGGCCGAGCACTGTGCTGACCGCTCGGTAGACGTCGCTCAGCGCCGACGCGCAGTACACCTTCTGTTCTGCCAACTGCTCTGCCAACCCACACCCCTGGATGCAGCCCCGATGTTGTCTGGACCAGTCCATTCTCCGGTCTGAACGGGTCCATGACACGGACACGCCGTGGTCCGGGTGGACTTCTGCCCGGCGAGGGTGAAATCTGTACTGTGTAAAGTTCAACTAGTTAACTCTGGAGGAATCCTCGATGTCCAGCGAGTATGCCGCGCTGAGCGGTGACTACACCCTCGACGCCTCCCACACCCGGATCGGGTTCAGCGCCCGGCACGCGATGGTGACCAAGGTCCGCGGTGCGTTCGACGAGTTCGAGGGCTCGTTCCACATCGACGGCGAGAACCCGGAGAACTCCTCCGGCAAGGTCACGATCCAGGCGAAGAGCATCAACACCCGCAACGGCCAGCGCGACGAGCACCTGCGCAGCAACGACTTCCTGGCGATGGACGAGCATCCGGAGATCACCTTCGTGTCCACCGCGGTCGCGAAGGGCGGCGACGCCGAGTTCGTGGTCACCGGTGACCTGACGATCCGCGGCGTCACCAAGCCGGTCGACGTCACCTTCGAGTACACCGGTACCGCGACCGACCCGTTCGGCAACCAGCGGCTCGGGCTCGAGGGCTCGGTCGTGATCAACCGCAAGGACTTCGGCGTCAGCTGGAACGCGGCGCTCGAGGGTGGCGGCGTGCTGGTCAGCGAGAAGGTCACGCTGGAGCTCGAGGTCTCGGCGATCAAGTCCGCCTGAAATCCGCAGCGTCTGAGGGCCTCGCGTGGAGGTCCTCAGGCATGCCGGGTGGTCTGCTGCAGGAGTGCCTCGACCGCCTGGCGGAGGTCGGTGTCATGGTGCGGACCGGACCAGACCACGATCCGGCCGCGGTCGCCGAGCCTGGTGCTGATCAGGTCGCGGGCCGGCGCGGGGTCGCCCTGGTTGACGATGACGACGAGCCGCCGGCCGTCGCGCTGCAGCCGGTCCAGCAACGGCGGAAGCGTGGAGCCGCGGAACAGGCCGGGGTCGCTCTTCACCTTGGTCTCGATCATCACGCCGCGCCCACGGACCACCAGCAGGAAGTCGGCGCGGTCGCGGGTGAACTCGCGGTCGTGATAGATCCGCGCCTTCGGCCAGAGCCGTTGCAGCGCCGCGTCCACGTCGGCGTCGTACTGCGCGGCGAGCCGGCTGACGCGCGACCCGGTGCCGCGTGGCCGGAGCGCCTCCGGTGGGCGGCCGCCGAGCCAGGACGGCAGCCAGCGGCGAACGTGTGTGTCGATCATCGGTGGACCCCTCGACCTAGCCGGCACTCACGGGGGAGTGTGCCCGGGCCGGCCGGGTGGAATCCGGGGCGCGCGCGATCGTGACCGCACCGCCACAAAGTCGATGGGTCAGCAGGTCGCCGGCGTGGTGGTGCCGCCGTCGACGATCCACTGGGAGTCCTGGTTGACGACGCGCATCTGGTCGAGCCAGCGGGTCGGCGTGGTGTTCGGGAGTACGCCGCGGCCGCGGACGTTCACGGTCCGGGCCGAGGTGGTGTCGTAGCAGGCGCTGATCAGAACGCCGTTCGACGCGAGCGTGCGCTTGGCCCAGACGACCTTCGTGAGCCCGGTGTTGTGCAGCTTGTTGGTCCGGAAGTACTTCGCCTGGGCGCTGATCGCCGCGAACATCTTCGGCGTCATCACCGGCTTGAGCTGCTCGGTCTTGCTGCCGCCGCTGCGCATCATCACGTCGAGCGCGACGCGGTACGCGTAGTAGGCGTTCACCACCGGGTCGTCGGAGCCGAGGTCGCCGGTCGCTGCCCGGGTCGCCTTGTGGGCGGCCGGTGCCGCCGCGGCGATGCCGCTGTCGGTCCCGCAGCCCTGGACCAGCAAGACCGGAAGCAGCGTGGCGGCCACTGCCAGGTTCCGCTTGCGCATGAACACCCTCCTGTTGGACGAAACCCCCGTCCTCGCGCCGCCGGGGCAACCCGAGCGGCACTGACCGTGTAACGCGGCGGCACGCGTCGCGGTCACTGTGACCTGAATCACATCCGACCCCCTACCCGGGTACTGGTCCGGAATCGGCTCTCTGGCCGGAGGTGCGCGAGACGCCGGATTTCTACGCTCGACCTCAGTCGTCGAGACCGAGGAGAAGACATGACTGACACGCTGATCCGGCCCGCCGTGAAGGAGCGCCGAGCAGGCCGTTCCGTGGCGTACGACGCGCTGCTACTGCCGGCCGGTTTGCTGACGATGGCGGACGCGATCCTCGGCGAGCCGGGCACCGCGGCGCGGCGCTGGCGCCGGCTGGGGGAGTACCGCGTGGGTTCGTCCGCCGTGTCTCCGAAGAGCGTCGGCCGGACCTTCGGCGACGGTCTGCTCAGCGCGGTGCTGGGGCTGGCGAGCCTGTTCCTACTGTTCCTGACCGTGCTGGCCGTGGTCCGTGGGCCGTTCTGGGGACTTGTCGAGCACGGGCCGGTCGGGCCTGGCACGTGGGGCGGTCCGACCCGCGCTGGTGCCTGGGTCACGCATGGCCTGCTCGCCCTGCCGTGCGTTGTCGCGTTCCTGTTCGTACTGCGCGGCATCGCGGCGCTGCAGACGCTGCTGGTCCAAGGGACGCGCAAGTGGGTGCTTCCGGCAAGCATTGCGGTCGCGGCCGGCACTCTGGCGTTCTTCTGGGCCTGGCTGCAGCAGGTGTGAGTAGGGTCCAACTGTGCAGATGCGGAGATGGGTCGCGGGCCTGGGCGTCATCGCTCTGCTCTTCCTGACCGTGCTGGACCTGGCGCAGCACTATGTGGTCGCTCTTGGGGCCGTACTGGCGCTTGCGATCGCACGCGCGTTGGCGTTGGGTCTGTCGTGGCTTCGGCCACGGGTAGCCGTAGTGGTCTCGCTTGTCACCACGGCGGTCACGGCAGCGCTCACGACGCCGGTCAGCGCGAGTGAGCCGTGGCCGTGGGGTACGACGGCTGCTTTCGGGCATTCGTTCGTCATAGCGATCGCGGGCGCGCGCGGGCTCGGCCGTCGCGAGCAGGTGGGCTGGTGGGTGGTTACGCAGGCGTTGGGGCTCGGTGCGGTTGCGTTGGCGCCGGAGCGCGGTGACTGGCGCGGGCTGATCACCATGGCCGTTCTGTCGGCGGTAGCGGTCGTGGTGGGCGATCTGCTTTGTTCTCGCGGTGAAACGAACCGGCTGCTCGTTGAGCAGGAGACGATCAGTAAGACCGAGCGTGCGGAGCGGGAGCGGCTTCAAGAACGGGCCCGGATCGCCCGCGAGTTGCACGACGTCGTAGCGCACCACCTGTCCGTGGTGGTCGTGCGCGCGGACAGTGCTCCGCACCGGCTGCCCGACGTACCGGAGGAGGTACGTGCTGAGTTCACGGGCATTGCTGATGAGGCACGGTCCTCGTTGACGGAGATGCGTCGCGTACTGCGGTTGCTTCGGGAGCCTGTTGAGCAGCCGGGGGAGCTAGGGCCGCAGCCTGGTCTGCGGGAGATACCGGAGCTCGTGGAGAGCACCAGGCGCGCGGGGGCCGACGTACGGCTGGTGGGGGAGGTCCCTAGCGGGTTCGACCCGGCTGTCGAGCTCACGGCGTACCGCGTGGTGCAGGAGGGCCTTAGCAACGCAGTTCGGCATGCATTGCACGCGGTCGTGCAGGTTGCGGTACGTCGTACTGCGGGGGAGCTGGAGGTCATCGTGCAGAACGCGAAGCCGCCGCGGCGGGTCGTACCGGCTCCTGGGAGTGGGCAGGGGCTCGTGGGGATGCGGGAGCGGGTCGCGCTCGTCGACGGGACAGTGAGCGCGGGGCCGACCCGGGAAGGCGGTTATCTGGTGCAGGCAGTCATACCGGTCGGAGAGGAGGTGGCGGGTGGCGACTACGGTCTTGGTGGTTGACGACCAGGAGATGGTCCGCGCCGGATTCAGCGCGTTGCTGGACGTGCAGCCGGACATCCAGGTGGTCGGGCAGGCCGGTGACGGCGCGCAGGCGGTCGAGTTGGCTGCTGCCTTGAGTCCTGATGTGATTCTTATGGACGTACGGATGCCTGTGCTCGACGGGCTCGCTGCCACGCGGCAGATCCTCGCCGGGACGGCACCTGGTGAGCCTCCGCGGGTGGTGATGCTCACGACGTTCGACTTGGACGACTACGTGTACGCAGCACTCCGGGCTGGTGCCAGCGGGTTCCTGCTGAAGCACTCGACGCCGGACGAGCTGGCAGCGGCAGTACGGGTCGTTGCGGCCGGGGACGCGCTACTGGCTCCGTCCGTCACACGTCGGCTGGTAGAGGATTTCGCACGCGCACAACCCGTCGTACAAGTGACACCGGACCGGCTGACGCCGCGAGAGACCGACGTACTGCGGCTGGTCGCGAGAGGACTGGCCAACCGGCAGATCGCCGAGGAGCTCGTGCTGGCCGAGCAGACGGTCAAGAGCCACGTCAGCAACATCCTGACCAAGCTGGACCTGCGAGACCGCGCTCAGGCCGTCGTTTACGCGTACGAATCCGGCGTAGTGAGCCCCGGACCGCGACACTAGGTAGATGGACGTTCAGGAACGAGTACGCAGCCTGTGCCTTGCACTGCCCGAGGTGACCGAGCGGCCGAGCCACGGTGAGCCGACGTGGTTCGTCCGGGACAAGAAGACGTTCGTGATGTACGCCGACCGCCACCACGACGACCGCGTCGGCGTCTGGATGGCGGCACCACCCGGGGTCCAGGAGTCGCTGGTCGCGGACGACCCCGAGCACTTCTACCGCCCGCCGTACGTTGGCCACCGCGGCTGGCTCGGCGTGTTCCTGGACGTGGAGGTCGACTGGGACCACTTCGAGGACCTGGTCGAGAACGCGTACCGGCAGATCGCCCCGAAGACGCTCATCGCCCGCCTGGACGAGCTCTAGTCGTTCAGCGACACCGACGTCTGCGGGAACCAGGCCGGCGCCGGGGTCCACGCGCGGGCGTGCTCCGGCTCGTCCCAGTCCCACTGCTGGATCTGCGCCTTGCTGCGACGGCCGAAGATCGCCCGGAACAGCTCGTACGAGCTGGTGCGGACGGTCGCCTCGGGCTGGTCGGAGCCCGCTGAGTACGTGCCGTCCGGGGTGATGACGGTCAGCGGCCCGGGTTCGTCGAGCATCCAGTCGAGCGCGGCCAGCCAGAGCTCGGCCGGCGGGCGACCGCTGCCGATCGCGCCGTGCAGGTCCGCCTCGTGGACGGCGGCGTCGACGTACGGATTGCACACCAACGGGTGCGAGGTGCTGCCGCCGACGATCACCTGCTCCAGCGCCGAGCCGGCGGCCGCCCACTCGTCCAGCACCTCGTCCAACGGCAGGTTGCGCCGCCGCGCCACCTGCGCCGCGGTCCACGGCGGATGCGGGGCGCCCGCGACGTTCCCGGCCGCGAAGTCGGCGGCCACGCCGGCGAGGTGCGCGATCAGGTCCTGCACGCTCCACTGCGGACACGCGGGCACCTGCCGGTCCAGGTCCTCGAGGCTGAGTCCCCGCACCGCCGCCGCGATCCGCTCATGCCCCGCGTGGTACAGCTCGGCGCTTCTTCTGGGGTCCGTCACCCAACCATTGTCACCCCGTACAGCCGTCGCCGGTCTTGTGGTTGCATGTGGGCATGCATCCACGCGCAGGTCAGCCAGCACAGCCCGAGGACCTGGTCGACGTCGACGCCATGATGGCGGCGTACGGCGACATCACCCCGGACGTCGAGAACCCGGCCCAGAAGGTCGTCTTCGGTACGTCGGGGCACCGAGGGTCGAGTCTTGACGGCGCGTTCAACGAGGCGCACATCCTGGCGATCACGCAGGCCGTCTGCGAGTACCGGGCCGGTGAGGGTACGACGGGGCCGCTACTGGTCGGCCGGGACAGCCACGGGCTCTCGGAGCCGGCGTGGCGGACGGTGCTCGAGGTGCTGGCGGGCAACGACGTACAGACGCTGGTGGACAGCGCGGACCGGCTCACGCCGACGCCGGCCGTGTCGCATGCGATCCTGCGGCTGAACCGTGCCGGCGGTGCGGACGCGGACGGCATCGTGATCACGCCGTCGCACAACCCGCCGCGGGACGGCGGCATCAAGTACAACCCGCCGCACGGCGGACCGGCCGACTCCGACGCCACCAGCTGGATCGCGAACCGCGCCAACGTGCTGATCGCGTCGGGCAACCGGGAGGTACGCCGGAAGCCGTTCGAGCAGGCGCGGCAGCACGCCGGGGACTACGACTTCCTCGGGCACTACGTCGACGACCTGCCGTCAGTGCTGAACCTGGCCGCGATCCGCGACGCCGGCGTGAAGATCGGCGCCGACCCGCTCGGCGGCGCGAGCGTCGACTACTGGGCCGCGATCGCCGAGCGGCACCGGCTCGACCTGACCGTGGTGAACCCGCGGGTCGACCCGGCCTGGTCGTTCATGACGCTCGACCACGACGGCAAGATCCGGATGGACTGCTCCTCGCCCTACGCGATGGCCTCGCTGGTCGCGCAGCGCGACAAGTACGACCTGGCGACCGGGAACGACGCCGACTCCGACCGGCACGGCATCGTCACGCCGGACGCCGGGCTGATGAACCCGAACCACTACCTGGCCGTGGCGATCTCGTACCTGTTCAGCAACCGCCAGTGGGGTCCGGACGTCGCTGTCGGCAAGACACTGGTCTCGTCGTCGCTGATCGACCGTGTGGTCGCGGATCTGGGGCGACGGCTGTGGGAGGTGCCTGTCGGGTTCAAGTGGTTCGTGCCGGGGCTGGTTGACGGTTCTGTCGGGTTTGGTGGTGAAGAGTCGGCAGGGGCGAGCTTCTTGCGCTTCGACGGCACTGTGTGGACCACTGACAAGGACGGGATCCTGCTGGCGTTGCTGGCGAGTGAAATCACCGCGGTGACCGGGGAGACGCCGTCACAGGCGCATGCGAAGCTGGTGGACCGTTTTGGTGCGTCGGCGTACTCACGTGTCGATGCGCCGGCTACTCGTGAGCAGAAGGCCAAGTTGGCGGCTCTCACGCCAGACGCGGTCACGGCGACCGAGCTGGCGGGTGAGCCGATCGTTGACCGGCTCACGCATGCTCCTGGCAACGGTGCTGCTATTGGCGGGCTCAAGGTCACTACGGAGTCCGCCTGGTTTGCTGCGCGCCCGTCGGGCACCGAGGATCTCTACAAAATCTACGGCGAGTCCTTCAAGGGCGCTGACCACCTGTCGCAGGTCTTTGAACAAGCCCGCGAGGTTGTGTCGGCGGCACTCGCCTAGCGCACGAACGAGTCCAGCAACCGCTCCAGGTCCGCAGCGGGGTCCGTAGTGATCCCGCTGTGGATCGGACCGGGGTGGACGACGGTACTGCGCGGCGCCGCGAGCCAGCGGAACCGTTCACCGATCTTCGTCGCCGCGGCCGGGCCACCTGCGGGTTCACCCGCGCAGATCGCCCTGACCTGGTCCAGAGCCGCGCAGACGACGTCGACGTCTACGGCTGGGTCCAGGGCGCGCAGGCGGTCCGGGTCGACGTCCCAGGCAGCGCCTAGGAAGTCCAGAGCGCGACAGTAGAGCACGGCGCCGACGTTGATGAACTCACCGCGCTGGATCCGCGGCGCGGCCCGCAGGATGACGTAGTCGAACGGCTTCACCGCACACCTCCCGGCACCCACGCGGACCTGTTCTCCAGCCGCTTGAGCAGATGCCCGAGATAGCGTTCGCGGTCCCCGTCCTCGATCCACTCGTCCGGTACCAGCCCGATCACTTCGGTCAGCAGCTCCGGGGTGATCGCGGCCTTCAGCTCGGCGTCCACCGTCGGGACGGACGGTACGGCGACCGAGAAGACGTGGTCCTCGGCGTCGTACGGCTGGTTCGCGAACTTCTCCGCGGACATCCACGAGTGGTGGAAGTACAGCGCCGCGCCGTGGTCGATCAGCCAGAGGTTCTTGTGCCAGACCAGCATGTTCGTGTTCCGCCACGAGCGGTCGACGTTCGCGACGTACGCGTCCAGCCAGAGGATCCGCGCCATCGCGTCGTCACCCGGGTTGCCGGCCGATCCGTCGTACCCGAAGGACCCCGGCAGGAAGTCGACCGCCAGGTTCAGGCCCGCGCTGCGGATCAGCAGCTCCTGGATCTCGAAGTCCGGCTCCGACTTCCCGATCGCCGGATCCAGCTCGATCAGCTTCAGCTCCGGCACCCGCAACCCGAGCCGCCGGAACAACTCGCCGACGATCACCTCGGCCACCAGCGCCTTCGGGCCCTGGCCGGCACCGTGGAACTTGATCACGTACGTTCCCAGATCGTTGCCTTCGACAACGCCGGGCAACGATCCGCCTTCGCGTAACGGCAACACGTACCGGGTCGCGGCGACAACAGGCAAACTCACGCCGCAGAGCCTAATCGATCTACGGCGTCGAGCTGATCTGGCGGCTGGACTCGCTCTGCGCCGTGACCGACCCGTCCTTGAACGCTTTGTCGAGCGTGCCGTCGGCGCGGCGGGTGAGCATGAGGGTGACCGGACAGGTCGTGGTCGGCTTGCGGCCCGGGGTCGGGGTGCCGGTGACCGGGCGGATCGAGCCCGGCGGGATGCTGGCCGACGTACGACCTGGCTCCAGCTCGAGGCTGCCCGACTGGACGCAGTCGCCGGCCCAGGTGACCACCGCAGGGAGGTCGGACGGGCCGGAGTCGAAACGCACGGCGAGCGCGGCGCGACGCGAGTACGCCGTACCGGTCTGGGGAGCGGTGAGCTTGACGCGCTCGGGGAGCTTCACCGTCGAGGTCGGGGCGGAGTCGTCGTTGCTGCCGCGCTTGAGATCAAAGGTGATCTCGGTGCCCGGGGCGACCACACCGTCGAGCTGCCCGTCGTAGTCGGTGACGCCGGCGGACTTGTGGTGCTTGAGCTTCACGTCCTTGCCACCACCGGAGGAGGTGACCGACTCCCCGTCACCCAGCTCGATGAAGGTCAGCGTGCCGACACGGTACGACGCACTCACGTCGGCGACATCGGTCGTCTCCGGGAGCGTGACGACGTACGTCGCGGTGATCCCACTGGTTCGCACATCCTTCGACTGCACCGTGGAACATCCCGCGAGGACCAGAACCAGCGCGCCCACCACAATCCGCTTCACAGCGCCCGAAGCTAACAGCGCAAAGGTCTAGCCAACCGAGTAGAACTACGCAGATCGGGCGATAGATCGTAAATCTGAAAGCGGTGAGTGACGGAGGTGGTGCCGCCCACCGGGTGCGGTGGCTGAGTGAACGTGGCAGCGGGCGGATGCGACGGGTCAGTGGGTGGACGCGGTGACTGGGTAGATGTGTGGGTGCGTCGCCTGCTCACGCCGCGCTCAGGACTTGTGTTCAAGGTCAGTTCGGCAGGGGTCTTAGCTTGAACATGAGGATGCCGAGGTGCTTGTTCATCCAAGCTTGCTTGTGGGGGTACTGCTGGCGGGCTGCCGGGGGGAGTTGAGGCTCGGCTGTTGTTTCGATCCACAGGCCGGCTGCGCTGAAGGTGTTGAGGAGGTCGGAGATTGTGTATGGACGTTTGGTGAGGGCGACCTCTTCGTTCCAGGCGCGGTGGTGGAAGGTGAAGGGGTCGGTGGCGAAGTACTCCTCGCCTAGTGAGGTTCCGTTCTGTTCGGCTCGTTCGATGGCGTAGCGGATGGGTTGGGTTCTGGTCAGGAGGATGAAGCCGTTGTCGGTCAGCATTGTTCGTGCTGTTCGGAGGGCGGCGACCGGGTCCTTGGCGTAGCCGAACGATTGCAGAAAGAGGATGCGGTCGAAGCGGCGGTTGGCGAGGCCGGGTACGGAGGCCAGGTCGGAGAGGTCGCCTTGGATCAGGTCCAGACCAGATGGTGTGGAGGTGATGAAGTTGCCGCTGATGTCGACTCCGGCGGAGGCGGTTGCGCCGGTGTGGACCAGTTCGGCGATCTTGGTGCCGTTGCCGCAGCCGGCGTCGAGGATGGAGAGGCCGGTGACGTCGCCCAGGAGGCCGCGCTGTGCGGGCCATTCGACCAGCCGGTCCAGTGAGTCTTCTTTGGAGCGCGCTCGTTCGTAGTCCGCGGCAAGGTCCAGCCAGGGTCGGCCGGCGTCGCCGTTGCTGTCGGTGTTGGGACCCGCGGTCGTCTGAGAGTCATCGGATGCCACGGAGGACAACATAGCGAGCCGACGGCGTACGCCGGTGTGCGGAGGAGAAGGGGTGCCGGACCGGGAAGCGCCTCACGGCGCGTGGCCGCTCGTAGCGGCTTATTTTGGGACCCGGGGCTTGCACCGGCCCGGCACCTCGAACAGTGTAGCGGGTGCTCAAATGCCTTGTCCTGTTGGGATTCCGGGGTACGGACGCTATAACATCCGTCGGGCCGGGGTGCAACTACCAGAGCTGGTCGGCGCGTTCGGTGCGGGCGGCGGTTTCGAGTTGGTCGGCGGTTTCGAGGAGTTTGGCGGCGGACAGGACGCGGGCGTGGCCGTCGTCGGCCAGGTGGGCGCGGCCGGTGGCGATGATGCGGGCGAAGGCGGCGGCGCGGTCGAGGGTGGTGGCGAAGTCGCCGGTGGCGACGCCGCGGAGGACGGCGTCGACCATGTCGCGGACCTCGCGGGGGCCGGGGGGTTCGGCGACGCCGGCGACGGCGGCGTGGACTTCGGCGTACGTGCGGCCGGCGGTGAACTCGCGGGAGACCTCGTCGGCGTTGGCGTGCACCCAGGAGCGCAGTACGTACAGCCGCCAGAGGGCGCCGGGGAGGGAGTCGGCGGGGGAGTCGGACCAGAGTTCGGCGAGTTCGTCGAGGCCGTACTCGTCGGCGAGTTTGACCACCCGGGCGTGCACCTCGGCGTCCTCGGACTTGCGGACCCCGCGGACCAGCAGTTCGGCGGTCCGGTGCGCGGCCTCGGTGACGGTGGCCGGGTCGGCGGCGCCGGGCAGCGACTCGAACAGCTTGTTGCCGGGCATGATCGGCCGACGCGGGTTGGGCGTACTCACGGCCTCCATGGTGCCTGACGCCGCCGGCAGCCGCATTCCGACGCGCGAAATATCGGGTTGCGGCCGCCTGGTCTACTGATCCCGTGATTCCTCTCGACACTTCACCGCAGGCGCTGGCGCTGCGGACCGCGTTCGACCAGCAGATCCGTACCCGCTCCGGCGGCGCGAGCACCGGGACCGCCGAGCATCTCGGGTCGGTGATCCGGCAGGTCGGGCTGCGCGGCGACGGGTTCGTGCAGTACCTCGGCGGCGTCGACGGCCCGGAGCTCGATCAGCTGATCGACGACCAGGTTGCGTTCTTCCGCGAGCGGAACGCCAGGTTCGAGTGGAAGTACTACACGCACGACCTGCCGGCGGACCTCCCGGAGCGGCTGGTCAAGGCTGGGTTCGCCCCGGACGACGAGGAGTGCCTGCTGATCGGCGACGTCACCGAACTGGCGAGCGAGGTCGTGCTGCCGGACGGGATCCGGCTGCGGGAGATCACCGAGTACGCCGACCTCGAGCGGATGCAGGCGATGGAGGAAGAGGTCTGGGGCTACTCGCACGACTGGCTGCCGGAGGCGCTGAGCGCGGACATCGCGAACGCCGACGAGCCGGGCGTGGTGCTGGTGGCCGAGACCGACGAGGACGACCCGAAGATGGTCTGCGGGTCCTGGATCCGGTTCCACCGCGGGACCGACTTCGCGTCGCTGTGGGGCGGGTCGACGCTGGCGGAGTGGCGCGGCAAGGGGATCTACCGTGCGCACGTCGCGTACCGGCGGAACCTGGCGGTCGCGCAGGGGTACAAGTACCTGCAGGTGGACGCGTCGCCGGACAGCCGCGGCATCCTGGCCCGCCTCGGGCTGCGGCCGGTGTCGGTGACGATCCCGTACAACTGGAAGCCCTGAGTACCCTCGTCCCATGGCGAGTGGAGCGGGGAAGAACAGTCAGCTGGCCAAGAACCTGGTGAAGTACAGCGTCCGGTACGGCCCGCTGTTCGTCGAGGCGGTCCGGCACGGACGGGAGCCCGCGCAGCAGGCGGTCCAGGCCGCCTGGGCGAAACGGACCGCGCGCCGCAAGGCGATCGAGCACGCGTTGACGGTCCGCGACGGGACGCTGCTGAAGGTGATCAAGGACGGCCAGGCGATCTTCTTCGTGTTCTCCGGCGACGCGATCGTGACGACGTACCCCGCCGTACCGCAGGCCACCTACCCCGAGCTGCTGCGGCACGCGGACCTGGACAAGCGCGAGACGCCGATCGTGCTCCCACCGCGCCGGCCGCATCTGCCGAGGATCCGCCGCAAACGTTGACGCGGGCGTAACATCCCGGACCCGGCCGGGCAACACCTCCGGCGCAGAGTGGAGGGACGTTTCCACGAGGGAGGGCGTCCGCATGCTCTGGAAGATCAGGACCGAACTCGCCGACCGGCCCGGCGCGCTGGCCGAACTCGCTGCACGGTGTGGTGCGGACGACATCAACATCCTGCATCTCGAGGTCTTCACCTCCGAGAACGGCGCGATCGACGAGCTGGTGGTCTCGACCGGTGTCGGCTGGACTGCCGACGACCTGGCGGCCCTGGTCGCGGAGGCGGGCTGCGTCGGTACGACGGTCCGCCCGTGCCAGGCCGACGTACTCCACGACGCCCCGACCCGGTACCTGCGGGCCGTACTGCGGCTGATCGACGACCCGGTGTCGGTCGACGACGAACTCGGCGCCCTGCAGGGGTTCGACGAGTACACGCCGGCCGAGTGGGCGCGGGCCGACGTACTGGTGGAGATCGCCGGGCGGCTGGCGGAGCGGTACGACGTACCGGCCGGGCCGCGCCCCGGGAGCGGCGTACCGACGACGCGGATCGCGACCGTCGAGGACGCCGACGCGGTGGTCGCGATGCACGACCGGTGTTCGTACGAGAGCCGCACCCGCCGGTACCACGTACCGATGCCGAAGCTCACCGCCCGGACCGCGCGGCACCTGTCCGCACCGGCCGGCGGCGTCTCGATCGTGGCCTGTGTCGATGACGCGGTGATCGGGATGGCGACGGCGGCGCCGTGGGAGGAGCTGGGCAGTACGACGATGGAGGTCGCCGTGCTGGTCGAGGACGGCTGGCAGGGACAGGGACTCGGCCTGCAACTGCTGCGCGAGGTCGTCGCCGGGGCCCGGGATCGCGGCGCCGATCGGGTGGTGTGCATGGTGCAACCGGAGAACCACGCGATGCTCCGCACCTTGGAGCGGTTGCGGATGCGTTCGCGGGTGGTCCGCGACGGCGACAGTCTGATGGTGAGTGTCGCACTGTCCGACCGGAGCCTGTCGCATGAGGTGGATCGGCCCGCGGTGGAATATCGTCTGAACCGTGCCACCCCTTCCCACCGGCCGGAACCCCCACGGTCTGCTGGTCAACCTGCCCGCGAGCACACGCTCGCCGCTCTTTCAGCTCTTCACGCGGTTCCTGGTCGCGCTGGGGCTGCTGACGGTGATGGTGCTGATCGTGGTGGTCGACCGTAACGGGTACCGCGACAGCTACGACGGCAAAGTCGGTCTGATCGACAGCATCTACTACGCAACCGTCACGCTCACCACGACCGGGTACGGCGACATCACGCCGGTGTCGCCCGGTGCCCGGCTGGTGAACGCCTTCATCGTGACGCCGCTGCGGATCGCGTTCCTGGTGGTTCTGGTCGGTACGACACTGGAAGTGCTGGCCAACGAGGGTCGCCGGATCATGCGCGACACGCGCTGGAGGAAACGGATGAAGGACCACACCATCGTCGTCGGCTACGGCACCAAGGGCCGGTCGGCGGTGCAGACCCTGCTCAGCAACGGGGTGAAGCGGGACAGCATCGTGGTGATCGACCCGCGCGCGCAGGCGATCGGGGACGCGGGCAACGACCAGATGGCCGCCTTCCACGGCGACGCGACGAACCGGACGGTACTGCGGCGCGCCGAGGTGGTGTCGGCCCGCGAGGTGATCGTGACCACCGACCGGGACGACTCCGCGGTGCTGGTCACGCTGGCGGTGCGGCAGCTGAACCCGAACGCGCACATCGTGGTCGCGGTCCGCGAGGAGGACAACGTCCCGCTGCTCCGGCAGAGCGGCGCGGACGCGGTCGTCACGTCGTCGGAGGCGGTCGGCCGGCTGCTCGGCCTGTCCGCGGTCAGCCCGAACCTCGGCGAGGTGATGGAGGACCTGCTGACGTACGGCGACGGTCTCGAGGTGGCCGAACGTCCGGTGCTCGGCCGCGAGGTCGGCAAGCCGCCGTCCGCGCTGCCCGACCGGGTGGTGTCGGTGGTCCGCGACGGCAAGGTGCACCGGTACTACGACTCGAACGTCTCGGTGCTTGCCGCCGGCGACAAACTGATCGTCGTCCGGCCGGCCAAGGAAACGCCGTGGGCCGAGCGTCCGGGCGCCGACGAGGACGAAGACTGAGGCCGCTGAGCCCCCGCTGAGAAGCGTGGTCACCTATTGACAGCGGGTGATCACGAGGAATAAGCCTGGCTTGTTGCACCGACGGCGGTCCACCTAGGGGGGCCCTGAGCCGTCGCCGGCCCAGCCTGGGCCCCTGCTGCGGGGTGGAGGCACGCCGATGCGCAGATTCAGTGATCGGTGGAGAAGTCGCTGGGGTATAGGGGCCGCGGTCATCACACTCGCGATCGCGATGATGCCGGTTCTGGGGTGGCAGGCAACGGCCGTGGTGCCGACCACGGTCAAGCCGAACGCAACGGGAATGATGGACTGCAACGGGTTCAGCCCGATGTACAAGACCGTCAAGAACGGGCTCGGCGGGCTGTGTACGGACCCGGTCACGGTCGATAAGTTCGGTGTCCCGTGGCGGTTCGAGGACAACGAGCACTACATCGGGCACGACGAGCCGTCGGTGAAGTTCATCTCCAGCCGGCCGGGCAGCGCGAACGACATCAGCTACTTCATGAAGCTGGCCAAGGACCCGAACGCGAAGCCGACCGTGACCAGCGGCAAGGTCAGCAAGTACGCCGAGCTCAGCCCGGCGCCCTGGTTCGGACTGCCGTTGTGCGACGCGAAGTCGTACCCGCAGAACCCGTGCACGCCGAACAGCGACAGCAACAGTTCCGCGACCAACGACCCGAACGGCGCCGGCTCCGCGTTCATGGAGCTGCAGTTCTACCCGCCGGGGTTCGGGCCGTTCATCGACGGGCCGAGCTGTGACGCGAGCCAGTGGTGCGCGGCGCTGACGATCGACAGCCTGAGTTGTACGTTCGGCTTCGCGACCTGCAACAACAACTGCATCGAGCCGGTGAACTTCTCGTACCTGCAGACCGATGGGGTGCCGTCCGGTCCGCCGAGTCCGCAGCTCACCGACGTGTCGACGCTGACGCCGAACAACAAGACCCTGAAGATGCGGCAGGGCGACGTACTGCGGGTGGTGATGCGCGACACCGCGCACGGCCTACTTGCCGAGGTCAACGATCTCAGTACCGGGCGCAGCGGATCGATCGTGGCGTCCGCGGCGAACGGGTTCATGAACACGAACATCGCCGACTGCACCGGGACGCCGTTCGACTTCCACCCGGAGTTCAGCAGCGCCCAGCAGCAGAACCAGGTGCCGTGGGCGGCTCTCGAGGGCGGCGTGCTGATGCAGGACGAGCTCGGTCACTTCGAGGCGTGCTCGAGCGTGTCGAGTGCGCTGCCGGTGAACTCGACGTTCCCGAACGGTCAGAGCTTCTCGGACCCGAACGTGTACCAGGTCTGCAACGGAGGTGCCGAGGGCAACGGTTCCGGTGAGGGCCCGTGCAACCCGGCGACCGGGATCTGCCAGAACGCGACCACCGAGACCGGTGCGGCCTGCCCGACCAACGATTCGGCGAGCGGCGTGAACTGCGAGTTCTCCGGCGCGAACTGCATGATCGCGGGCCCGCGCACCACGATCGTGAACGGCAAGGCGGTGGTCGAACGGTGGCCGATCGCAGGCTGCCAGGAGAACGTGTTCCAGAACGGCGACCTCGACTTCGACGGGTCCTCGTACCAGGCCGACTGGCCGGACGGGAGTTCCGGTCACCCGACCTCGTTCGAGTATCTCGGGCCGTTCACCGGCGGCGGGCACACGTATCCGTCGGTGCAGTTCGAGACCAACGTGGCGGCCTCGGAGATCCTCTGCAACACGCAGACCGGAGCCGGCTGTACGGCGACTCCGCAGGGCGCGGCGTTCTACCCGTTCTGGAGTCTCGGGCGGTCGTCGCTCGGGTCGAGCCTGTGTACGTGGAACTTCGGCAACGTGATCAAGCACCGGACGGCGCAGGACTTCGGCAAGACCGCGCAGTACGGTACGCCGGACCTCGCGCGGTTCGGCGGGACGCTGACGAGTCCGGTCCTGCCGAACCCGCAGCTGACCGCCCGCTGCTGACGCTCGGCGAGCGAGAACCCACCGAGAGTTCCTCGGTGGGTTCTCGTGTGTCACGGTACGGTTTCGCCCGGCCGATGTGACCTACGCGAGGTTGACGGGGTTTGCGGCCGCGTCCTACTGTCTGGCCTGTAAACGATTACAAGAACGATTACAGGAGGCCGGCGTGAGTCGTCCGACGATCGCGGGGGTGGCCCGCGCGGCCGGGGTCTCGGTGGCGTCGGTGTCGCGTGTGCTGAACGGGCTGCCGGCCACCGAGGAGATGACCGAGCGGGTCCGGCACGCCGTCGCCGAGCTCGGGTACGTACCGGACGCGCGGGCGCGCTCGCTGAAGGTCGGGCGGACGTTCCAGCTGACGCTGGCCGTTGCGGACGTCGGCAACCCGGTCTATGTGACGATGATGCGCGCGGTCGAGGAGGTCGTGTCCGCCGCCGGGTACCGGCTGGTGGTGACGACGACCGGTCCGGAGGTCGTGGACGAGGTCGCACTCGTGCAGGGGATGGCGCGCGGGTACGCCGACGGCCTGCTGATCAGCCCGATCCGCGTCGACGAGGCCCTCGTGAAGGCGATCCGCGAGTGCGAGGTGCCCGTGGTGGTCGCCGGTAGCGTGCCGTCCAAGGCGGGCGTGGACACGGTCCGCGCGAACTCCCCGAAGGGCATGCTGCTCGCGGTGGACCACCTGGTCGCTCGCGGCCGTACCCGCATAGCTTTCCTGAACGGACCAGCCGACACCGTCCCCGGAGCGGCGCGCGCGAAGGGCTTCGCCGAAGCGCTGAAAGCCCACAACCTCGAGCCGGTCACGGCTGTCGAGGCCCGCGACTTCACCTTCGCAGCCGGTCGAGCGGTCGGGGCCGAGGTGTTGCAGTCAAAGCCTGATGCGGTGGTGTGTGCGAACGATCTGCTCGCGGTGGGGTTGATGCACGAGCTGGCGGCGGCCGGGCTCGACGTACCGAGCGATGTTGCCGTGGTGGGGATGGACGACAGCGAGCTGGCCGAGCAGAGCTTCCCGCCGTTGACGAGTGTGAACCTGGGCTCCGCCGAACGTGGGCGGCGGGCCGCAGAGTTGCTGTTGGCAAGGATCGACGACAACGACCGGGCGCCGCGGCGGATCGTCGTACAGCCGTCGCTGAGTATCAGGAGGTCCACCCCGTGACGGTGTTGACCGCGCCGGCGCCGGTGAAGAGGAAGGCCGGAAAGCCCAAGCAGAACAGGGAAGCGATCCTGCTCTTCCTGCCCGCGCTGCTCCCGGTGCTGATCCTCAGCGTCTACCCGCTGATCCGCGGTATCGCGCTCGGCTTCACCGACGCCCGCGCCGGCCTGCACGTGCAGACGAACTTCGTCGGCTTCGAGAACTTCAGCAAGCTGCTGCACAACAACCTGTTCTGGGACTCGTTCCGGATCGGCGTGATCTGGACGCTGTCGGTGACGATCCTGCAGTTCGTCGCCGCGCTCGGCCTGGCGTTGCTGCTGAACACCGATCTCAAGTTCCGCGGTGTCGCCCGGACCCTCGCGCTGATCCCCTGGGCGATGCCGCCGGTGGTGGTCGCGATCATGTGGCGGCTGCTGCTGCACCCGACGAACGGCCCGGTCAACGAGATCCTGCAGCGGCTGCACCTCACCGACCACCCGATCAACTTCCTCGGCGACTTCAGTACGGCGCTGCCGGCGGTGATCGTGGTCGGGATCTGGGTCGGGATGCCGATGACCACGGTGACGCTGCTCGCCGGACTGCAGGGCATCGACCGCACGCTGTACGAGGCGGCCGCGGTCGACGGCGCCGGTGCGTGGAGCCAGTTCTGGAACATCACGCTCCCGCAGCTGAAGACCGTGATCGTCGCGATCACCAGCCTGGACATGATCTGGAACTTCAACTCGTTCGGCCTGGTGTACGTGCTGACGGCCGGCGGCCCGGGCGGCAAGACGATGCTGCCGATGCTGTTCGCGTACAACGAGGCCTTCCGCTACGGCAACTTCGGGATGGCCGCCGCGATGGGTGACGTGATGGTAGTCATCATCATCCTGTTCCTGTTCTTCTACCTGCGGAACCGTCTGCGGAGCGAAGCATGAGAACCCGACCGGCGACCCGCGCTCTCCAATACCTTGCCGTCCTGGTGTATCTGGCCTTCCTCGGCTTCCCGCTGCTCTGGCTGATCTCGAGCTCGCTGAAGTCGCCGCAGGAGTTCGCCAGCATCACGCCGTCGATCCTGCCGAAGCACGTCAACTTCTCGAACTACTCCGACGCGCTCAGCGAACAAGGCCTGGTCCGCGGTCTCGGCAACAGCCTGCAGATCTCGATCTACAGCACGATCCTGGTGCTGATCGTCGCGCTCCCGGTGTCGTACGCGCTGGCCCGCTTCCGCAGCCGGCTGCGGCCGCTGACCAACGGCTGGATCCTGGTCAGCCAGGTGTTCCCGGTGATCCTGATCGTGATCCCGCTGTTCATGATCCTGCGCCCGCTGCACCTGACCAACACGATCCCCGGCGTGGTGATCGTGTACATGGTCTGGTCGCTCCCGTTCGCGCTGTGGATGCTGCAGGGGTACGTCGCCGCCGTACCGCGTGAGCTGGAAGAGGCCGCGTCGGTGGACGGCGCGTCACGACTCCGGACGATCGTGTCGATCGTGATGCCGCTGCTGCGGCCGGGGCTGATCGCGACCGCGATGTTCACCTTCATCTCGGCGTGGAACGAGTTCTTCTTCGCCCTGGTGCTGCTGCAGGATCCGCAGCTCAAGACGCTTCCGCTGGTACTCGCCCGCTTCGTCGGTGCCGAGGGCCAGGTGCAGTTCGGCCCGCTCGCCGCCGCCTCTGTTCTGGCGACCGTGCCAAGTCTCGTGTTCTTCGCCTTCCTGCAGCGCCGGCTGACGTCCGGCCTGCTGAGCGGCGCAGTGAAAGGTTAGGAGAGGTAATGAAGAAGGTCATGACCGCGTTGTTCGCGGCGGGTGCACTGGTGGCGCTCGCGGCGTGTGGGGGCAACAGCGACAACAACAGCTCGGGCAGCTCCAACGAGAAGGTGACGCTCAAGTTCCAGAGCCTCGCCTTCCAGAAGACCACGGTCACCGCGACGAAGAAGATCGTCGCCGACTGGAACGCCGCGAACCCGAACATCCAGGTCGAGTACGTCCAGGGCAGCTGGGACTCGGTGCATGACCAGCTGGTCACCCAGTTCCAGGGCGGGACCGCGCCGGACATCATCCACGACGAGTCCGCCGACATCACCGGCTTCATCAACCAGGGCTACCTCGCGGACCTCTCGCCGTACCTGAGCAAAGAGACCAAGGACGCGGTCTCCCAGGGCGTCTGGGACACCACCTCCAAGGACGGCAAGATCTACGGCGCGCCGACGCTGCTGCAGTCGTACGTCGTGTTCGGCAACACCGCGATGCTCAAGGCCGCCGGGATCACCGCGACCGGTGACTCGCTCAGCTGGGACGACCTGGCCGCGGACGCGAAGAAGCTGACCGCGGGCGGCAAGTACGGCCTCGGCTGGGGCCTGAAGAGCCCGACCGCGACGATGCTGAATCTCGGGCTGAACTTCGACGCGAAGTACTTCGACGGCAGCGGCCAGGACGCGAAGGCGGTCGTCGGCGACGCGGAGCTCGAGGTCCCGAAGCGGATCCACGCGATGGCCTACGACGACAAGTCGATCGACCCGACGTCGCTGACCCAGGGCGGTACCGACGTACTGCCCGGCTTCTACGCCGGCAAGTACGGGATGATTGTTGCCGGCAACTACGTCGCGCAGCAGATCCTCGCCGAGGCGCCGAAGGGCTTCCAGTGGGAGGTGCTGCCGCCGCTGAAGGGCACCAGCACCAAGCAGGCCGCGAACCCGCAGACCCTGTCGGTGCCGGCCGAGGGCAAGCATGTCGAGCAGTCGGCGAAGTTCATCGACTACTTCATGAAGGCCGAAAACCTGGCCGCGGTCGGCCAGGGCGACCAGCTGATCCCGAGCACGCAGGCGGCCCGGGACGCGATCCAGAAGGCGACCGGCGGCAAGAACGGCTGGGAGCAGACGCTTGCCTCCGGCACCAAGCTGACCAAGGCGCCGTTCCAGAGCGTGGACAACTACCCGAAGTGGAAGGACCAGATCGCGACGCCGGCGTTCCAGGAGTTCCTGGCGAACAAGACCGATCTGCAGGCGTTGGGCAAGAAACTGAGCGACGGATGGGGTCAGGTCAACAACTGATGTCTCTTCTTGAAGAGAAAGCAGTAGGGGTCCTCGCCGGGGCCGCGGTCGGTGACGCGATCGGCGGCGCCGTCGAGGGCTGGACGCCGGAGGCGATCCGGGAGCGGCACGGCGGCTGGGTGACCGGCATCGTCGGCCCGTGGTACGACGACTGGCGCACCG
The DNA here is from genome assembly GCF_054189145.1 of Kribbella sp. WER1. Classification (NCBI taxonomy): domain Bacteria; kingdom Bacillati; phylum Actinomycetota; class Actinomycetes; order Propionibacteriales; family Kribbellaceae; genus Kribbella; species Kribbella sp. WER1. The sequence continues at coordinate 7,684,958 of NZ_CM135186.1, forward strand.
CGCGCCCGATCGCGCCGTACCACAAGGGCGACGGGCACATCACCGACGACACGTTGATGACGCACGCGCTGGTCGAGGTGTACGACGAGCGCCGGGCGCACCTGGACGCGTACGCGGTCGCCGAGTCGCTGGTGCCGAAGATGCTGAACGGGACCCGCTGGGTCCCGGAGCTCGAGGCGGACGCGTTGCTGCTGCAGCGGGTGTTCCTGGCCGAGAAGTGGCTGGTCGCCCGCCTGCACTACGGGCACGTGGACCCGCGCGAGGCCGGCGTCGGCAACATCGTGAACTGCGGCGCCGCGATGTACATGGCGCCGGTCGGGATCGCCAACGCGGGCGATCCCGAGGGCGCGTACGCCGAGGCGCTGGACGTCGCGGGCGCGCACCAGTCGAGCTACGGGCGGGAGGCGGCCGGCGTGTTCGCGGCCGCCGTCGCCGCCGCGATGGCGCCGGGGGCGACCCCGGCGTCCGCCGTGGACGCCGCGCTCGGGCTGGCCAAGGACGGCACTCGGAGGGCCGTCGAGGCGGTCGCGGAAGCAGCCCAGGGGATCACCGACTGGGAGGAGGCGATCCCGGTCCTGCGGAAGGCGATCGAGCCGTACGACACCGTCGGGCCGAACTACCGCGAGCTGTCGATGGACGCTCGGCGGCCGAGCCGGACGAAGGCGATCGAGGAGCTGCCGGTGGCGCTCGGGTTCGTGCTCGTCTCCGAGGGGGACGTACGCCGGGCGGTCCTGGGCGGCACGAACTACGGGCGGGACGCGGACTCGATCGCGTCGATGGCCGGTGCCGTCGCGGGGGCTCTCCACGGTGTGAGTGGGGTGCCGCAGGATTGGGTGACGGAGATCGGTGCGGCGAGCAAGACGGATCTGCTCGCGCCCGGGCGGGTGATGGCGGCGGTGGCGCGGGACATCCGGGCGGCTGACGCGGACCGGTGGGCGCGGCGCAACGACGTACTGGAGAAGTTGACGCGATGAGATTGACGTGGGTGCAGCCGGAGGATCTGCTGCCGCACCAGTTGGTTCAGGCGCGGTCCGAGGGGATCGACGTCACGGACGTGCAGGCGCGCTGGCTGGCCGTCGGCGGTACGACGGACGCCCCGGTCTCCGGCGCGTCCGCCGAGCCGGCCGCGCCCGCGGTCCGGGCACTGGCCCGGGAACTGCTGGAGGTGCTCGACGCCCGGACAGGGGACTGGCGTGAGCCCACCATCCCGGACCTGCCGCTGCTCCCAGGGCAGGCCGATGCGGCCCGGACGCTGAACGCGTGGCTCGGACGGTGCGCCGGGAACCTGCTCGGGAAGCCGGTCGAGAAGATCCCGCGCGCGGGCATCCGGGAGATCCTGGAGAGCTCCGGCCAGTGGCCGCTGACGCGGTACATCACCGCGGCCGGCGTACCGGACGAGATCCAGCGGCGCTGGCCGTGGAACCGGCGGTCGAAGCCGACCAGCCTGCGCGAGGTGATCGACGGGATGCCCGAGGACGACGACATCAACTTCGCGATCCTCGCGCTGCTGATGATGGAGCGCTTCGGCCCCGGGATGACGACCGAGGACGTGGCCCAGAGCTGGCTCGGCGACCTGCCGGCCGGCCGGGTGTTCACCGCCGAACGTGTTGCCTACCGCAACCTTCTGGAAGGCGTCGAGCCGGCCCGCGCGGCGGTCGTCGGGAACCCGTTCCGGGAGTGGATCGGCGCCCAGATCCGGACCGACGCCTACGGTTGGGCGCATCCCGGCGACCGTACGTCGGCCGCGCGGCTCGCGCTCGTCGACGCCCGGCTCAGCCACACCGGTGCCGGTGTCGACGGCGCACTCTGGGTGGCCGCGATGTCGGCGGCGGCCCTGGTGCTGGACGACCCGGTCGCGGCGGCGACCGCCGGACTTGAGGTGGTGGACGAGCGGGGCGCGATCGCCCGCGCGGTCCGGTTCGGGCTGACGCTCGCCGACGCGGGGCTCGACGAAGCGCTGGACGCGTTGCACGCGGAGTACGGCGACCTGCATTGGGTACATGCGGTGAACAACACGGCACTCACCGCCTATGCGCTGACGGCTCCGGATTTCGGGACCGCGATCGGCCGCGCCGTGATGGGCGGCTGGGACACCGACTCGGCAGGTGCCACCGTGGGCGCGGTTTTTGGCGCCACGCGTGGGGTTCCGGCAGAGTGGTCGGAACCACTGGACAACCGGGTGGCCACCAGCCTTCCCGGAATGAACCAGATCGCGATCGACGAGCTGGCGCGGCGGACTGTGGAGGTGGCCCGGGGTGGAGCCTGAGGTAGTAGTTGTGGGTAGTGCGAATGTGGACCTGGTGCTGCCGGTGCAGCGGATCCCGCGGCCGGGGGAGACGGTGCTCGCGGGGCTGATGACCCGCGGCCCGGGCGGCAAGGGCGCGAACCAGGCGGTCGCGGCTGCGCGCGCCGGCGCCCGTACGGCGATGGTGGTCGCGCTCGGCGACGACGAGGGCGGCGCGCTGCTCCGGGACGCGCTGGACGGCGTGGACCTGGCGCTGGCGACCACGAGCAAGGCCCCGACCGGTACGGCGATCATCACCGTCGAGGAGAGCGGCGAGAACTCGATCGTCGTAGCGCCCGGTGCGAACGGCGAGCTGACGCTGTCCGGTGCCGCGCTGGCCGCGATCGGACAGGCGAAGGTCGTGCTCGCGCAGCTGGAGATCCCGTTCGCCACGGTCCAGGCGGCGGCCGCGGCGGCGCCGTACTTCATCCTGAACGCGGCGCCGGCGGCGGAGCTGTCCGACGAGCTGCTCGCCGAGGTCGACCTGCTGGTGGTGAACGAGACCGAGGCCGAGGCGATCGCCGGGCCGGACCGGTCCGCGCTGCTCCGGAAGGTGCCGGCCGCGGTGGTCACGCTGGGCGGGGCGGGCGCGGTGATCCTCACCCGCGACGTCGAGGAGATCGCGGTTCCCGGCGTACCTGTCGAGGTGGTTGACACCACGGCCGCCGGCGACACGTTCTGCGGCGTACTGGCAGGTGCTTTGGCTGCCGCGTCAGCTAACGACTCGGTCACGACAAGCGACCTGACGAACGCGGTCCGACGCGCTAACGTTGCTGCTTCATTAAGTGTTCAGGCTGCGGGGGCCATTCCCTCGGTGCCTCACGGGGATGCAATCGACGCGCGTTATGCGGAGGTATACCTGTGAACCCGCTCGAACCGCGGCCGATCGATCTACCGACCCTGGTGGAGCCGGCGGCCGACGTGTCCCTGCTGGACGACGCCAAGATCATCGGCGCGCCGCAGGACCCGGCCGAGCTGCCGCGCTGGCGCGCCACGCTCGCCGAGTGGAAGGCCGGTGCCCTCGAGCGGACCCGGTACGACGGCTCGCACTACACCGAACCCGGTCGCGAGTGGACCCAGACGGCGTACTCGGTGGCGCTCGTCTGGCTCTGGGACGACCTGCTGTACGACGTGGAGGCCGGGAAGTTCACGCCCCGGAAGTTCGTCGAGCACGCGGCCGCGGAGTTCGGCGGGCACGACGCGATCGTGCTCTGGCACGCGTACCCGGTGATCGGGATCGACGACCGCAACCAGTTCGACTTCTACCGCGACGTACCCGGGCTGCGGGAGCTGGTCGACGACCTGCACGAGCTCGGCCTCAAGGTGTTCTTCGACTACAACCCGTGGGACGTCGGCACCCGCCGGGCGGCCCGGTCGGACGCGGACGAGTTCGCCGCGCTGGTCAGCGACTACAACGTTGACGGCGTGTTCCTGGACACCCTGAAGGAGGGCGACCCGGCGTTCGCCCGGGCGCTCCGGGCGGCGAACCCGGCGATCGCGCTGGAGGGCGAGTCACGGTTGCCGCTGGCAAGGATCGGTGACCACGCGCTGTCCTGGGCGCAGTGGTTCGCCGACACGCACGCGCCCGGCGTACTGCGCGCGCACCTGTTCGAGCGCCGGCACATGATGCACCACACCCGCCGTTGGAACCGCGACCACAGCGACGAACTGCAGTCCGCCTGGGTGAACGGCGTCGGCATGCTGGTCTGGGAGTCGGTGTTCTCGGCCTGGGTCGGCTGGAACGCCCGGGACCGCGCGACGCTGCGCCGGATGGTCGCCGCGCAGCGCGCGTTCGCGCCGGTGCTGATCGACGGCGACTGGATCCAGCTCACCCCGGAGATCCCGGACAAGGCCCGTGCGCACGGCGTCTACGGGTCCCGGTTCGACCTCGCGGACATCACCTTCTGGACGTTGATCAACCGCGACGAGGACGACTTCGAGGGCATCGTGCTGCGCTCGGAGGACCAGGTCGGGGACTGGTACGACGTGACCTCCGGCGTACCGATCACCGCGGACGACGACGGCGTACACCTCGTCGTACCGGGGCGTGGTGTGGCCGGGATCGTCCGGGTCGGCGCGACCGCCGGCGCCTCCTGCCGGGCGACCGCGCGGAAGCTGGGGACGTTGCCGCGGGCGCATGTCGCCGAGTCCGCGTTCCCGATGCGGCCGGCCGCGCTGGTCGCCGTACCGTCGGTGGCTGGTGACGCGTCGATCGGTGCGGCGGTCGAGGTGCCGGCGGGGGATCGGAAGCTGACGGTGAAGCATCGGCGGCGGGAGACCGGGCTGTACGACACCGCGCCGTACGTGGAGGAGTGGAAGCCGCTCCCGCCCCGCCTGCACGACCTGCAGACCGTGACCCGCGAGGTCTCGCTGCCGGGGATCTCGGTGGCCGTGGCCGAAGTGACGAACGCTCAGTACTTCGAGTTCTTGAAGGCGACCGGTTATCGGCCCCTGGTGGCGAACCGGTTCCTCGAGCACTGGGTCGACGGCGCGCCTGAGCCGGGGACCGAGGACGAGCCGGTGACGTACGTCGAGCTGCCGGACGCGCGGGCGTACGCCGTTTGGCGCGGCGGCCGGCTGCCCACCGAGGACGAGTGGCAGGTCGCGGCCGGATCCGACGGGTTTACCCGCCTGGAGCCGCTGGTGTGGAACCTGACCGAGAGCGAGTACCGCGACGGGCGCAGCCGGTTCTGCATCCTCAAGGGCGGTTCGCACTACCGTGCCGAAGGCTCGGACTGGTACGCCGACGGCGGGCCGCAGGAGCCCGAGGTCAGCTTCAAGCTGGTGCTCACCGGCGGCGGGCTGAACCGCTCGGCGAACATCGGCTTCCGGTGCGCGGGATGAGACCTGCTGCTCTCGACGGTGTGAAGGTGCTGGAGGCGGCGACGCTGTTCGCGGGACCGCTGGCGGCGACCTTCCTCGGCGACTTCGGCGCCGACGTCACGAAGATCGAGCACCCCTCCCGGCCCGACGCCGCGCGGACCCACGGCGCGTCGAAGGACGGCGTCGGGCTGTGGTTCAAGACCCTCGGCCGGAACAAGCGGCTCGCGACGCTGGACCTGTCACGTGGCCGGCACGTGTTCCTGTCGTTGGTTCAGCAGAATGATGTCCTGGTCGAGAACTTCCGGCCCGGGACGCTGGAGCGCTGGGGGCTTGGACCCGACGTACTGCTGGAGGCCAACCCGCGGCTGGTGATCGCGCGGGTGACGGCGTTCGGGCAGGTCGGTCCGTGGTCGCGGCGGCCCGGGTTCGGGTCGCTGGCCGAGGCGATGAGCGGGTTCGCCGCGGTCACCGGTGAGCCGGACGGTCCGCCGACGCTGCCGCCGTTCGGGCTCGCGGACGGGATCACCGCGCTCGCCACGGCGTACGCGGTCCTGGTCGCGCTCCGGGAGCGGGACCGGTCCGGGGCGGGGCAGGTGATCGACATGGCGATCATCGAGCCGATCCTGATGATGCTCGGCGGCGGCATCACGGCGTACCAGCAGACCGGGTACGTGCAGCCGCGGCTCGGGAACCGGTCGTCGAACAACGCGCCGCGGAACGTGTACCGCACCGCGGACGGCCGGTGGGTCGCGGTGTCGACGAGTTCGCAGAGCATCGCCGAGCGGGTCGTGACGCTGGTCGGGCGCGCGGACCTGGTCGCGCAGCCGTGGTTCGCGACCGGGCGGGAGCGCGCGCAGCACGCCGACGAACTGGACGATGCGGTCGGGTCGTGGATCGCGGCGCGGCCGTTGGAGGTCGTGATGGCCGAGTTCGAGAAGGCCGAGGCCGCGGTCGGGCCGGTGCACGACATCCGCGGCATCGTGAGCGATCCGCAGTACGCCGCGCTCGGCACGATCGTCAGCGTCGACGACGACGAGCTCGGCGGACCGGTCGAGATGCAGAACGTGTTGTTCCGGCTGTCCGAGTCGCCGGGGGAGATCAAGTGGGCCGGGCGCCCGCACGGCGCGAACACCGACGAGGTGCTCGCCGCGATCGGCGTCACGCCCGACCAGCTCGCGGCACTGCGGGCCGCCGGAGTCGTGTGAGGCCCGCATCTGGCGGGTGGGCGTCCGAGACGCCGGGTTTGCGCCCGCGATCCGGGGCGCGAACCCGGCATCTCGGACGCAAGCCAGCCAACGGTTGAGAGGGGGAGTTCGGGTGTTGACCGCGTTGTACGTGCCGGCCAACCGGCCGGACCGGTTCGCGAAGGGCGTGGCCGCCGGGCCTGATCTGGTGGTGTTCGACCTGGAGGACGCGGTACCGGTCGCCGACAAGGCAGACGCCCGCGGCTGGGCGGTCGCGTGGGTGGCGGCGAACGCTTCGCGGCCGGTGGAGATCCGGGTGAACGCGTTGCACTCGCCGTGGATCGCGGACGACCTGGCCGCGATCTCCGCCGTACCGTCGGTCCGGCTGCGGGTGCCGAAGGTGGAGAGCGCGGCCGACGTGCACGCCGTACTGGAAAAGGTGCCGACGGCAAGGATCACGGCGCTGATCGAGTCGCCGCTCGGGGTGGAGCGCGCCTTCGAGATCGCGACCGCCGATCCACGGGTGGTGGCCGTCGCCCTCGGCGAAGCGGACCTCTCCAGTGCTCTGGGTGTCGACGGCCCGGCGGGGCTCGCCTGGTCGCGCGCGCGGCTCGTCTCCGCCTCCCGCGCCGCCGGCCTCGGCGCCCCGATGATGTCCGTCTACCCGAACGTCAACGACCTGGACGGGCTGCGGGTGACCTCGGAGGCGGGCCGGGCGCTCGGCTTCGTCGGCCGTACGGCGATCCACCCGCGGCAGCTGGCGACCATCGTGGCAGCGTTCACGCCCGCACCTGAGCAGGTCGCCGCCGCGCAGGAACTGCTGGAGGCCGTGGAGAAGGCCGACGTCGCGAACGGCGGCGTCTTGGTGCTGCCCGACGGCCGGATGGTCGATCCGGCGATGATCGGGCGCGCCCGCGAGGTCACCGCCCTGATGCACGAGATCGCCGCCAAGCAGAGCTAAGGTCGTAGGCATGCTGCCGCGCAGTGTTGATGCCGTCGTCATCGGTTCCGGGCCGAACGGGCTGGTGAGCGCGATCACGCTTGCCGACGCGGGCTGGGACGTCCTGGTGCTGGAGGCCGCCGGTACGTTCGGCGGCGCCGTGCAGTCGACCGAGGACGGCGGCTGGATCAGCGATCGTTTCAGTTCGAACTACCCGCTGGGTGTCGCGTCGCCGGTGATCCGGGCGCTGGAGCTGGAGAAGTTCGGGCTGCAGTGGTCGCACGCGCCGCTCCCGCTGGTGCACCTGCTCGACGAGGAAGGCGCTGCGGCCGCGATCCACCCGGACCCAGAGGACACCGCGAAGTCGCTCGGGGCGGAACACCCCGGCGACGGTGACGCCTGGCTGCGGCTGTACCAGCAGTACGTGTCGGTCCGCGAGCCGCTGCTGAACGCGCTGCTCACCACCTGGCCGCCGGTCGGCCCGGGGCTGAGGCTCGCCCGCAAGCTCGGCTCGGCGGGGGAGCTGCTGCGGTTCGCGCGGTTCATGGCGATGCCGATGCACCGGATGGGCCACGAGCTGTTCGCCGGCCGCCACGGTCCCGCGATCATCGCCGGCAACGCGCTGCACGCGGACGCCCCGCTGTCCGGCAGCGTCAGCGGCACGATGGGCTGGCTGCTCGCGATGATGGCGCAGGACGTCGGGTACCCGGTCGCGACCGGCGGCTCGTCCGCGTTCTCGGGCGCGCTCGTACGACGGGCCGAGCGGGCCGGGGCGTTGCTCGTGGCGGATATGCCGGTCGTCGGCGTGGACGTCGCCGGCGGTCGCGCCACCGCCGTACGGACCGCCTCCGGCGAGATCGTGACCGTCGAGCGGGCGGTGATCGCGGACACGTCCGCGCCGGTGCTCTACGGCGAGTTGTTGCCGGAGGCTCTCGTTCCGGGCGGCCTGCGGCGGGACCTGGACGAGCGGTTCGAGTGGGACTACCCGACCGTCAAGCTGAACTTCCGGCTCAGCGGGCCGATCCCGTGGAAGGCAGTCGAGGCGCGCTCGGCCGGCGTCGTCCACCTCGGCGGTACGGCGGACGACCTGGTGCACCTGTCCGCGGACCTGGACACCGGGCGGGTGCCGTCGCAGCCGTTCCTGCTGATCGGGCAGACCACGAAGGCGGACCCGTCCCGCTCACCGGTCGGCACCGAGGCGGTCTGGGCGTACGCGCACCTGCCGCGCGGGATCTCCGACGACGCGTCCGCGGAGAAGCTGGCCGGGCGGATGGAGCGCGCGATCGAGCGGTTCGCTCCCGGGTTCGGTGACCTCGTCGTCGGGCGGGACCTGCAGCGGCCGTCCGCGCTGGAAGCGGGGAACGCCGCGCTCGGGTTCGGGGCGCTCGGCGGCGGCACGATGCAGCTGCACCAGCAGCTCGTGTTCCGGCCGACGATCGGGCTCGGCAGCGCGCGGACCTTCGTCGACGGCCTGTACCTCGGCAGCTCGGCGATCCACCCGGGCGGCGGCGTCCACGGCGCCTGCGGTCACCTCGCGGCCCGGACCGCCCTGCGCGACGCCTCGCTGCTCGGCCCGCTCACCCGGAAGTTCCCGGCCGCCGCGCTCCGTCACCTCCAACGCTGACGCCGGCTGGGGGTCGTGGGGTGCGGTTGGACGAGGCGGTGTGCAGGGCGCGGGTCGCGGCGGGCCGGGTCGGCCGGCTGGCGACTGTCGACGCGGAGCTGCGGCCGCACCTCGTCCCGGTGACGTACGCCGTCCACGGCGACTCGTTGTTCGTCGCGGTCGATCAGAAGCCGAAGTCGACGACCGCGCTGAAACGGCTGCGAAACATCGCCGTACACGCAGAGGTCGCGCTGCTCGTGGACGAGTACGACGAGGACTGGACGCATCTGTGGTGGGTTCGGGTGGACGGTTCGGCGCGGGTCGTGGGCGAGGATCCGGCGGCGGTCGAGCTGCTGGCGGCGAAGTACCCGCAGTACGAGGCTGATCCGCCGCGCGGGCCGGTGATCGTGATCCGGGCCGACCGGTGGTCCGGGTGGGCGTATACGGCCGGTCGCGGTGCGGGCTAGGCGCGGGCTAGGCTCGGCGAGGTGAACGTGGAGGGGTTGTTGCGGGAGCTCGCGCCGCAGGTGCTGGGGTTCCTGGCGCGGCGGCACGGGCAGTTCGACCTGTGCGAGGACGCCGTACAGGAGGCGTTGCTGGCGGCGGCGACCCAGTGGCCGGTGGACGGCGTACCGGGGAATCCGCGGGGCTGGCTGATCACGGTCGCGACCCGGCGGCTGACGGACGCGTTCCGCAGCGAGAGCGCGCGGCGGCGGCGCGAGGATAACCTGGCGGCGATGGCCGGTCCGGAGGAACTGGTTGCCCCGGGCGCCGATGTGGACGCAGGCCCGGAGGCCGACGACACGTTGACGCTGTTGTTCCTGTGCTGTCATCCGGCGGTCACGCCCGCATCCCAGGTGGCGTTGACGTTGCGGGCCGTCGGCGGTCTGACGACGGCCGAGATCGCGCGGGCGTTCATGGTGCCGGAGGCAACGATGGCGCCGCGGATCAGCCGCGCGAAGAAGAGCATCAAGGCGGCCGGCAGCCGGTTCGAGCTGCCACCTGCGGCGGAGCAGGCCGAGCGGCTGCGCGTCGTACTGCAGGTCCTGTACCTGATCTTCAACGAGGGGTACACGGCCAGCTCGGGGGAGGAGCTGCAGCGCGTCGAGCTGACCGCCGAGGCGATCCGGCTGGCCCGGATGCTGCGGGCCGCGCTCCCGGACGACGGCGAGGTCGCGGGCCTGCTCGCGTTGATGCTGCTCACCGACTCGCGGCGGGCCGCGCGGACGACGGCCGACGGCGGCCTGGTCCCGATCGACGAGCAGGACCGCTCGCTGTGGGACCGCGCGCAGATCACCGAGGGTGCCGACCTGATCCTGCGCACGCTCCAGCAGGGCGCCGTCGGCCCGTACCAGTTACAGGCCGCGATCGCCGCCGTCCACGCCGAAGCACCGAGCACGGACGCGACCGACTGGCAGCAGATCCACGCGCTGTACCTGGTGCTGGAGAAGTTCGCGCCGAACCCGATGGTCACGCTGAACCGCGCGATCGCGCTCTCCCAGGTCGACGGCCCGCAGGCCGGCCTCGACCTGCTCGCGACCATCGAGGACGACAAGAACATCACCGAGACCCACCGCCTGGACGCCGTCCGCGCCCACCTCTACGAACGCCTCGGCGAGCCGCGCAAGGCCCACGAGCACTACCTGGCCGCCGCCCGCCGCACCACCAGCCTCCCCGAGCAGCGCTACCTGCAGTCCAAGGCCGACAACCTCTAGGTGGTGACGCGCCTACCGGTCGCGTGCGACTCGATCGCGGCGTGCGCCAACTCGAGCGCGCGGCGGCCGGCGCGCGCGTGGACGGGTGGTTCGGCGCCTTCGCGGAGGGCTTCGAGGAGCGCGTCGACGTGGCGGTCGAAGGTGCCGGCGAAGTTGCGGGACTCGTCGTCGAAGTACGTCGAGTGCCAGCGGCGTTCGACCGGGTCGCCCGGTTTGCTGAAGCTGAGCGAGCGGACCGTGTCGTGGATGACCAGCCGTCCCTCGGTGCCGTTGATCTCGAGGTGGTGCGTGTCCGGGTACGCGTACGACGAGTCGTAGCTGCCGAGCATCGTGCCGACCGCGCGGTTCGCGAAGTCGAGCGCCAGTGCGACCGTGCTGAACGCGCCGTACGTCTTGTCGGTCATGTGCGCGGACACCGCGGAGATCGGGCCCGCCAGGTGCTCGAGCATGTCGAAGCCGTGGCACTGCGTCTCGATCAGGTTCGCGTGCGGGGAGCCGCCGCGGTTCGCCTCGCCGCCGAAACGCCAGGTGGCGAAGACCAGGTCGCCGAGCTCACCGGCGTCGATCAGCGCCTTCGCGCGCTGCACGGGTTCGGCGTACCGATGGTTGAAGTTGATCGCGAAGAAGTTGCCGGCGGCCTCGTCGAGGAGGGTGTCGGCCTGGTCGAGGTCGAAGACCAGCGGTTTCTCGACGAGCAGCGGGATGCCTGTGTGGACGAGCTTGAGCGTGACGTCGAAGTGGTCCTCGTTCGGCAGGCACACCGTGATCAGCTCGGGCCGCTCGCGCTCCAGCATCAGGTCGAGATCGATGTACGGCGTGCTGCCGTACCGCTCGGCCCGCGCCTGGGTGCGCTCCGCGGTCCGCCCGACGACGGCGACCAGGTCGGTGTCGTCGCGGCGCGCGAAGATCCGGGCGTGGTGCTCGCCCCAGCCGCCGGCGCCGACCACCGCGACTCTCACGCGGCGCCCTCCTGGGTGATGACGACCTTGCCGGTCTCGCCGGCCATGAACAACCGGAACGCGTCCGCGATCTCGGCGACCGGGAAGCGGTGGCTGATCACCCGCGAGATCAGGTCCTGGTGTTCCGAGAGCAGCGCGAGGTTGCCGGCCATCTCGTCGTACCGGAAGTACTCGCTGCCGAGGACGGCGTGTTCCGGGCTGATCAGGTCGTCGGACGCGTTCAGCGTGACGCCCTCGCCGTGGCCGACGCAGATCAGCGCGCCGCGTTTGCCGAGGATGTCGAGCGCCGACCGCCGCGCCGACTCCTTGCCGGAGGCATCGAACGCGATATCCGGGCTCCCGGCTGATTGTAGATTGTTGACAATCAGCGGGATCGCGCCGAACGTCTCGGCGAAGTCCAGTCGCCAGCGGGACACGTCGGAGATGTAGACCGGTACGTCGGCGCCGTACGTGAGCTTGCTCATCACGGTCAGCCCGAGCCCGATCGGCCCGGCGCCGGCGATGTAGACGCTCTCGACGTCCTGGCGGACCAGCGCGGCACGGCCGAGCGCGTGGCTGCTCGTGCCCATCACGTCGAGCAGCATGGTGGCGTTGCCGATCTCGACGTCGTCGGTGATCGGGAAGAAGTTGGACTCGTGGACCAGCTCGTACGGGCCGTACCCGCCGTCGTGGGTGAAGCCCATGTCGGCGCGTTTCGCGAAGCACTGGTTGGTGGCGCCGTACCGGCAGCTGCGGCACTCGCCGCAGTAGTCCATCAGGAACACCGCGCCGCGGGTGCCGATCGGCGTGCTGGTTCCTTCGCCCGCCTGGAGGACCGTCCCGGCGGCCTCGTGACCGGGGACGACGGACGAGCCGTCGAAGTACTGGTGGCGGTCGGTGCCGCAGAGGGCGTTGGCCTGCACGGACAGCAGCAGCTGGCCGGGGCCGGGGTCGGAGTAGTCGTGAGCCGCGAACTCGATGTTTCCGGCTCCGGTGAACTTCGGGGCGAGAGCGGTGCGCGTCATGGTGCGCGAATTTACTACGTAGCAAATCCGCGCCACAAGAGGTCGCCGCGGGTTGATCCGGGTCAGCGGGTGGAGCTCTCCCGGATCCGGAGTTCGTACCCGGCCATCCGGTGCTCGGGGACGTGGTCCGCGGCGCGCTGCTCCGCGAGCAGGTCGAGCGCCGCGGCCGCGATCTCGTCGAGCAGCGGCGCCACCGTGCTCAGCGTCGGCGTCGACACACTCGACTCGACGATGTCGTCGAACCCGATCACCGACACGTCCCGCGGTACTTCGACGCCGCGCCGGCGCAGCGCCTGCAGGACGCCGAGCGCGGCCGAGTCGTTCATCGCGAATATGCCGTCCGGCCGCAGGTCGTCGTACGTCCGGGCGATGGCCGCGGCCGCAGCTGTGGTCGTCCAGTCGCACTCGACGATCAGGTCGGGGTCGAGCGCCGTGCCGTGCTTCTTGAGCGCGGCCTGGTACCCCTGACGGCGGAGCTGATACGACCGTCGCGGCCCGTGGTTCGCGCCGAGCAGCAGGATCCGTTGCCGGCCGGTGCCGAGCAGGTGCGTGACCGCGGCCTGCGCCGCCTCGCGATTCCGGATCCCGACGTGGTCGATCGTGCTGCCCGGCTCGCGGTCGCCGATCAGGACCACCGGGTGTGCGCCGCGCTGGTCGCCGCGGCCGAGCGCCACCGCGCTCATGATCACCCCGTCGGTGAGGATGTCGCCGCCGCCGCGGAGCAACTCGAGCTCGAGGTCCCGGCGGCCGCCCGTGGTCTCGACGAGGACCGTCGTACCGCGGTCCCGGGCGGCGCCGACGACCGCCTCGGCGAGGTCGGCGAAGTACCGCTCGCGGAAGCTCGGGACGGCCAGCGTGACGGTGCCGGTGCGGCCGGTGCGGAGCCGGCGGGCGGCGGTGTTCGGGCGGTACCCGAGCGCGTCGAGGCTGGCCTGGACGCGGGCGCGGGTCGCGGGGGAGACGTGCACGTAGTTGTTCACCACGTTCGAGACGGTGCGCTGCGAGACGCCTGCGTGCCGCGCCACGTCGGACATGCTGACCGCCATGGCGGCAGGTTATCAACCCGGGAAGGCGTGACCTGGGTTGTAACTTCGGTTTACAGTAGCGCCATGAGCGTTCATGAGCGGACACGCGGGCGGCGGGACGCGATCGGCGTCGGGGTCGCGCTGCTGAACCGGCTGGCGCAGTGGCGGGCGATCGACCGGCTCGGGCTCCGCAAGCCGGCCGAGCGGGCCGTGTTCGAGGCCACCAAGACCGGATTCCGGACGGCCGGCGCGCTGTCCCGGCGGTTCACCGCGGCGTCCAAGCTCGCCTCGCCGTCCCGGCTGCCCGCGGCGCGCGGGACCGGGCGGTTCGACCTGACGCCGACCGAGGACCAGCAGATGATGGTCGACGTCGTCCGCGAGTTCGCCGCCGACGTACTGCGGCCTGCTGCCGCCGCGGCCGACACCGCGTGTACGACGGACGCGAAGATCCTCGACTCGTCGGCCGAATTCGGGCTGAGCCTGATCGAGGTACCGGAGGATCTCGGCGGGATCGTCACCGAGCGCTCCACGATGACCGGCGTGCTCGTGGCCGAGGCGCTCGCGCACGGCGACATGGGCCAGGCCGTCGCGTGCCTCGCGCCGTCCGCGGTCAGTACGGCGATCTCGCTGTGGGGCGACGAGACGCAGCAGGCGACGTACCTCCCGTCCTTCACCGGGTCGTCCGTGCCGGCGGCCGCGTTGGCGCTGCTCGAACCGCGGGCGCTGTTCGATCCCTTCGAGCTGCGGACGCGATCCACCGGCGGGCTGCTGAACGGCGTGAAGTCGCTGGTACCGCGGGCCGCCGAGGCGGAGCTGTTCGTGATCGGCGCGCAGACCGACGCCGGGCCGCGGCTGTTCGTGGTCGAGCCGGACCACCCGGGCGTGACGATCGAGGCCGAGCCGTCGATGGGGCTGCGCGCGGCGTCGCTGTCGCGGGTGATCCTCACCGACGTACCGGCGGTGCCGCTCGGGACGACGGACGACTACCGCGAGTGCGTCCGGCTGTCGCGGCTCGGGTGGTGCGCGCTCTCCTTGGGTACGGCGCGGGCCGTGCTGGACTACGTGATCCCGTACGTGAATTCGCGTGAGGCCTTCGGTGAACCGATCAGCCATCGGCAGTCGGTGGCGTTCATGGTGGCGAACATCGGGATCGAGCTCGAGGGCATGAAGCTGGTCACGTACCGGGCCGGGTCGCGTGCGGCGCAAGGGCTACCGTTCGATCGGGAGGTGGCGCTGGCGCGGCACCTGTGCGCGGAGAAGGGCATGCAGATCGGGACGGACGGCGTACAACTGCTCGGTGGACACGGGTTCGTGAAGGAGCATCCGGTCGAACGCTGGTACCGCGACCTGCGGGCCATCGGCATCATGGAAGGCGCGGTGCTGGTCTGATGATCAACCTCGAAACCCCTCGCAAGTTCAAGGCGTTCGTCAACCAGGCGCACCAGGTCGCCGCCGAGATGCTGCGGCCGAACTCGCGACGCTACGACCTCGCCGAACACGAGTACCCGGTCGAGCTGGACATGCTCGCCGCGATGGTCGACGGACTAGGGGCCTCAGGCACCGGTTCGGGCGCGGGCGCCTCCGGGGTACGGCGTACCGCTGCCTCCGAGGACGGCGTCGTGAACGGGTCGAACCTGTCGTCGGTGCTGTCGATCATGGAGCTGTGCTGGGGTGACGTCGGTCTGCTGCTGTCGATGCCCCGCCAGGGCCTCGGCAACTCCGCGATCGCGTCCGTCGCCTCCGACGAGCAACTCCGGCGCTTCGACGGCGTCTGGGCGGCGATGGCGATCACCGAACCCGGCTGCGGTTCGGACTCCGCCAACATCCGCACCACCGCCCGCCTCGACGGCGACTCGTACGTGCTGGACGGCGAGAAGATCTTCGTCACGGCCGGCGGCCGCTGCGACGCCGTCGTCGTCTGGGCCACCCTCGACAAGACCCTCGGCCGGGCCGCGATCAAGTCCTTCGTGGTCATGAAGGACACCCCCGGCATGACCGTCGAACGCCTCGAACACAAACTCGGCATCCGCGCCTCCGACACCGCCACCATCCGCTTCGACAACTGCCGCGTCCCCGCCGCGAACCTCCTCGGCACCGCCGACATCGACAAAGGCTTCGCCGGCGTCATGCAAACCTTCGACAACACTCGCCCCCTGGTAGCCGCCATGGCCGTAGGCTGCGCCCGCGCCGCCCTCGAACTGACCCGCGACCTCCTGTCCGAAGCCGGCGTCCAGGTCGACTACGACCGCCCCACGTCCCTGCAATCCCATGCTGCGGCAACGTTCTTGGCGATGGAATCCGACTGGGAAGCCGCCTACCTCCTCACCCTCCAGGCCGCCTGGATGGCCGACAACGCCCACCCCAACTCCCTCCAGGCCTCCATAGCCAAAGCCAAAGCCGGCCGCACCGCCAACGACATAACCCTCCGCTGCGTAGCCCTCACCAACACCCTCGGCTACTCCGAACACCACCTCCTCGAAAAGTGGTCCCGAGACAGCAAGATCCTCGACATCTTCGAAGGCACCCAGCAAATCCAGCAACTAATCGTCGCCCGCCGCTTGCTCGGAAAGACGTCCGCCGAGCTCAAGTAGCCTTATTTACAAGATATCTGAGCTGCTCTGCATGGCTGCTCAGAGCAGGCTCGGACCGTCGTCGATGGCCTGTCGTGCCCGGTCGTACGAAGACGGGAACAGGTGGGTGTACATCTGCAGCGTGAACCCCGGATCGGCGTGCCCAAGGTACTCCGAGAGCTCCTTGATGTTCGCACCGTCCGCCAGCGTGATGCTGGCGTAGTAGTGCCACAGGGCGATCGAGCCTGCCGATGCGGTCTTGGTCAGTTCTTCAGGGCTCTTGAAGAAGCGAGGGGCCGAGTGCAGGTGGCTGTTCGGAGCTGGCGTTCGGTTGTCTGCGTGGTCGGTGTAGGGGGCGTGAGTTCGCGGCCGGTGTGAGGTGCACCGGCCGCGATTTGGTGGGCTACTTGTGGTGGTGGGAGACGAGGTCGTGGGCGGCAGCGGAGTCGTGGGGGAGGGGTTCGGGGTGGATGGTGGCAGAGCTGAGGCGGTGTACACCGTGGACCAGGTCGTGTTCGACCTGGTGGCTGATGTGGTGGGCGTCGATCAGCGAGCTGCTCGAGTCGACGGTGATGCGGGCCTCGGCGCGCAGTGCGTGGCCGATCCAGCGGAGGTGGACGGCGGAGACGTCGACGACGCCTGGGGTGGAGCGGATGACTTGTTCGGTCCGGTCGACGAGGGCGGGGTCGACGGCGTCCATCAGGCGGCGGTAGACCTCGCGGGCCGCGTCGCGGAGTACGAACAGGATCGCGATCGTGATCAGCAGGCCGATGATTGGGTCGGCCAACGGGAAGCCGAGCCAGGCGCCGATGGCGCTGAGGACGACGGCGAGGCTGGTGAAGCCGTCGGTGCGGGCGTGCAGACCGTCGGCGACCAGCGCGGCCGAGCCGATCCGTTTGCCGGTGCGGATCCGGTACTGCGCGACGACCTCGTTGCCGAGGAATCCGACGACGCCGGCGATGATGAGTACGCCGACGTGGCGGACGTCGGACGGGTGGATGAAGCGCATGACTGCTTCGTAGCCGGCGTACGCGGATGAGAGCGCGATGAGCACGACGACGATGATGCCGGCGAGGTCTTCGGCGCGGCCGAAGCCGTAGGTGTAGCTGCGGGTGGCGAGTCGCCGGCCGACGAGGAAGGCGACGGCCAGTGGGATCGCGGTGAGGGCGTCGGCGTAGTTGTGCAGGGTGTCGCCGAGGAGCGCGACCGAGTTCGTGTAGATGACGATGACGGTCTGGATGAGCGCGGTGACGATGAGGCCGGCGAAGCTGATCTTCAGGCAGCGCATGCCCTCTTTGCTGGCTTCGAGCGCGGAGTCGACCTTGTCGGCGCTGTCGTGCGAGTGCGGGACGAAGATCTCCTTGAGCTTCCCGAGGAACCCATCGTGATGGTCGTGGCCATGTCCGTGACCGGCCGGCTCGTGGTCGTCATGCGGGTGCTTGTGGTCGTGCCCTGTGGTGCTCATCGGCTCTTCGTCCTCTGATCTGTCAGGTGCCGGTGGCTGGGTCGATGTGGCCCACCGCGGCGTTGGGGCGGTGGTGTGGGGGGAAGCCGCCGCTGGAGTGCTCGGCGTGGTAGATCGCGTCCTCGACCAGTTGGGCGGCGTGCGAGTTCTCGATCCGGTAGAAGACCTGGTTGCCCTGCTTCCGGCTGCGTACCAAGCGCGCCAGCCGCAGTTTGGCCAGATGCTGGGAGACCCCGGCAGGCGACTTCCCGACCGTCTCCGCCAGTTCGTTGACCGACCGCTCGCCGTCGAGCATCGACCAGAGCAGCCGGACCCGCGTCGGGTCCGACAGCATCCGGAACACCTCGACCGCCAGCGCGACGTGGTCGTCGTCCGGGGTCTCTCGATGTGATTGCGTATCTACGCGCATATGCAGATACTAAGACTGTTGATCACCACCCGGCAAGAGGTTCCGACGAGGAGGACAGAGGGACGCCCTGTCCATTCCACGAGATTCCTGCCGAGGACCCGCCTGGTGGTCCCACCGATGGTCGTGGACAACACGTTCGCCACGCCGTACTGCGTTCAGCCGCTCGCGCTGGGCGCGGACGTCGTGGTGCACTCGGCAACCAAGTTCCTCAACGGGCATTCGGATGCGATCGCGGGCCTGCTGGCCGGTTCGTTCGATCTCGTGCGGGAAGTGCAGCGACGGGTCATCACGCTGGGCACGTGCCTCACCACGACATTGCGGAGCTTCACTGCCCTAGCCGACAGTCTGATCTGCCGTGCGCCACGCCCCGCGGGCGAGCAGGCGGAGGCCGTTGAGGCCGACGACCATCGTGGAGCCTTCGTGGCCGGCGACGCCGAGGGGGAGGGGAAGGATCCAGAGGATGTCCCAGATCACCAGGATCGTGATGATGGTTGCCGCGAAGACGAGGTTCGCCTTGACGAGTCGGTGGGCGCGGCGGGCCAGGCCGATGACCTTCGGCACGGTGGCGAGTTCATCGCGGACGACTACCGCGTCGGCGGTCTCGAGTGCCAGGTCCGAGCCGTTGCGGCCCATCGCGACGCCGAGTTCCGCGGCTGCCATCGCGGGTGCGTCGTTGACGCCGTCGCCGATGAGCATCACGCGTTGTCCGTCGGCCTGAAGTTCGCGGACCGCGGTCACCTTGTCCGCGGGCAGCAGCCCGGCTCGTACGTCGGTGATGCCCACCTCTTCGGCCAGCCTCTGTGCGGCCCGTTGGTTGTCACCGGTCAGCAGGATCGGGCTGCGGCCGGTCAGCTGACGCAGTGTGGCGACGGTCTCACGCGCCCCGGGGCGAACCCGGTCGGCCAGCCCGAGTACCCCGACCGGCAGGTCGTCGACGGTCACGACCACCGCCGTACGACCGGCCGCCTCGAGTTGTGTGACCAGCGTTGCGGCTTCGCTGTCGGCGATGTGACGCGGGGACTCGACGCGGACGACCTTGCCGTCGATCACCGCGGACACTCCTCGTCCCGGTGTCGAGGTGAAGTCTTCGCTGTGGGGCACCGTGAGTTCCGCCTCGTGCGCTGCCAGGACGACTGCCCGTGCGAGTGGGTGCTCGCTCGGCCGCTCCGCCGCGGCGGCAAGCGCCAGTACCTGCTCGGTGGTGATCCGGTCCGCGACGACCTCGATCTCTGCGACGCGTGGGGTTCCTTCGGTCAGGGTTCCGGTCTTGTCGAACGCGACGAGGCTCGTCGTACCGAACTTCTCCAACGCCACCGCGGACTTCACCAGGACGCCGTGACGCCCGGCGTTGGCGATCGTCGAGAGCAGCGGCGGCATCGTGGCCAGGACCACCGCACAGGGCGAGGCGACGATCATGAACGTCATCGCCCGCAGCAGCGTCGGCTCGAAAGCGGCACCGAGCGCCAGCGGGATCCCGAAGACCGCGAGGGTCGCGACGACGACCCCGACCGAATAGCGCTGCTCGACCTTCTCGATGAACAGCTGAGTGCGGGCCTTGGTCTGCGACGCCTCTTCGACCATGGTGACGATTCGTGCCACCACCGAGTCGCGGGCGGCCCGGTTGACCACGACCTTCAGCGCGCCGGTGCCGTTGAGGGTGCCCGCGAAGACCTCGTCCCCGCTGGTCTTCGCGACCGGCAGCGGTTCGCCGGTGATGGAGGCCTGGTCCACTTCGCTCAGCCCGTCGACGACCTCGCCGTCGGCGCCGACGCGTTCGCCCGGACGCACCAGCACGACGTCACCGACGACCAGGTCCGCGGTGTCGACGACCTGTTCGTCGCCGGAGGTGGTGATCCTGGTCGCCTGCTCGGGCGCGAGGTCGAGCAGCGCGCGCACCGAGTCCGCCGTACGCCTCGTGACGAAGGCTTCCAGAGCGCCGGAGGTCGAGAAGATCACGATCAGCAAGGCCCCGTCGAAGATCTGCCCGATCGACGCGGCGAGCAGCGCGGCGACGATCATCAGGATGTCGACGTCGAGCGACTTCTCCCGCAACGCCTGGAGCCCGGACCAGGCAGGCTCCCAGCCACCGGTGACGTAGCAGATCAGGTAGCAGGCCCACCAGACGGGAGCGGGCGTGCCGAGCGCCTGGAGGCCGGCGCCGATCAGGAAGAAGACCGTCGCCAGCGCGGCCCAGCGGACCTCGGGCATCGAGAGCAGCGTCCACACCTGGGACCGCCGGTCGGTGGTTTGGGGAAGCTCGCGGGCGGGTGCCGACAGCGTGGAGGTCATGCCGAAAACCGTAAAATATGAACATGTATTCATGCAAGTCTGCGTTTGGGGTATGCTTCCGGCCATGGGGCACGGAGCGGACGGGCGAGCGATCACGCCGGCGCGTCTGGACGCCGCATCGGCGAAGGCCGTTGCTGCGACCCTGCAGGCGCTCGCCACCCCGAGCCGGCTGCTGATCCTGGGCCGTCTGCGTGAAGGTCCCGCCACCGTCGGAGAGCTCACAGAGTCCGTCCAGATGGAGCAGTCCGCGGTCTCCCAGCAACTCCGCCTACTCCGAAACCTCGGCCTCGTCGAAGGCTCGCGTCAAGGCCGCAGTGTCGTCTACTCCCTGTACGACAACCACGTCGCCCAACTGCTCGACGAAGCCGTCTATCACGCCGAACACCTCCGCCTCGGCTCCTCCGACACACTGTGACCGTGGTCGAGACGCACTGAATCTAGTTGCTTCAGGCAAGCGGCTACGCCCGGTAGGGGCGAGAAGCTACATCTACCATCGGATGTCCGACAACGCCGGTGAGGGCGTCTCGCTCGGCCTGCATCGCACCGACGGTACGGCGAAGCCGGCGTGGAGCACCTATGCGCTTGCCAACCGCAACGACCTGACTCCGGCGCGGCTGTCCTGCGGCTTCGAGACGCTCCCGTACATCACACTGCGCCGTGGCTGCAGCCCGGCCGCCGGCAAGCACTTCGCATCCTCCCGGCTGCTGCCGAGCGGGGTGACCGAGGAGCAGACCTATCGGGTGCTGAGGCAACCGGCCGCGGGCACGGCGATGCCGCTGTACCGCTGCCGGCGAAACTCCGACAACGACCACCTGATCACCGTGCAGAGTAACTGTGAGGGCTACGTCCTGGAGTCGCTCCTCGGCTACGTCATGACCTAGACCGTACGATGCAAGAGTGCCTGCCAGTATTCGTGACGTCGCACGGGAAGCCGGGGTCTCCCTCGGTACGGCGTCGACGTACCTGAACAATCCGGAGCGCGTCGGAATGCAGACGGCGCGCCGGATCCAGAAGGCGATCGACGACCTCGGCTACATCCGGAACGAGGCTGCCCGGCAACTGCGCGCCGGGCAGAGCCGGATGCTGGCGATGCTGAGCATGGAACTGCGCAACCCGTTCTTCGGCGAGGTCGCCGAGGTGATCGAGCAGCGCGCGACGGACTTCGGGCTGTTCCTGATGTTGCTGTACGGCCACGGAGACGTCGACCGGGACCGGCGGTACGTCGACCTCGTCGTACAGCAACAGGTGTACGGAATGATTCTCGCCTCGGGCAGCGCCACGCCCGACGAGCTGGACCTGCTGGCCCGGCACAAGGTGCCGACCGTGCTGATGGACGGGCACGCTGACCGGCCGGGGTTCGCGTCGGTGGCGATCGACGACGTCACCGGTGCACGGCGCGCCGTCGAGCACCTGATCGAGCAGGGCTGCCGGCGGATCGCCGTCGTCGGCGGTGAACCGGCTCTGCCGCAGATTCAGGAACGCGTGCGTGGAGCCGAGCAGGCGGCCGCCGGGCGTCGCGGGGTGAGCCTGGAGATCGTGACGACCAAGGACCGCACCGTCGAGGCCGGCCGGGCAGCGGGGGAGGCCCTCGACCGGCGTCCGGTTCGGCGCCGGCCGGACGGGATCTTCGCCATCAACGACCTGGTCGCGATCGGGTTGGTGCAGTCGCTGGTGATCTCGGCCGGCTGGCGGATCCCGGAGCAGGTCGCGCTGGTCGGGTACGACGACATCGACTTCGCGTCGTCGACGACGGTGCCGTTGTCGAGTGTCCGCCGGCCGCGGGACGTCTTCGGCTGGGCGGCGGTCGACTTCGTGCGGCAACTGGCCGCCGCGAAGGTGCCCGGGCCGCCGCGGCACGTGGAGATCCAGCCCGAACTGATCGTCCGGGCCAGCTCGCGGCGTCACTGAAACGATTACAGCCCGGGGTGTTGCCGATCCCGGACGCCCGCAAGTTTCGCCCTTGACAGCGGGAAACCACTCCGCCACAGTTCCACTGAAACGTTTCGACCAGGTGATCGGAGGCTCGGATGCCGGTGTCATCGGGTGCGGCGAATCTCGCACCGCGGCGTCGATCGCGGCGCTGGCCGCTCGCGGTGTACGCGGCGCTCCTGCCCTTGCTGGCGACGCTCGCCGTCTTCCAGTACTACCCGGCGGCGAGCG
Source organism: Kribbella sp. WER1 (assembly GCF_054189145.1). Classification (NCBI taxonomy): domain Bacteria; kingdom Bacillati; phylum Actinomycetota; class Actinomycetes; order Propionibacteriales; family Kribbellaceae; genus Kribbella; species Kribbella sp. WER1. The sequence continues at coordinate 7,707,388 of NZ_CM135186.1, forward strand.
GCATCTGGCACTCGTTCTTCGACTGGAAGCCGGCCGGGCATTCCGTCTTCGTTGGGCTGGGCAACTATCGGACGATGCTCGGCGACGGCCTGTGGTGGAGCTCGTTCCGCAACCTCGGCCTGATCTTCGTGTTCGGCGTGCTGATGTGGGCGATTCCGTTGCTCGCGGCGGAGCTGCTGATCTCACTGCGGAACCGCAGGGTGCAGTTCGTCTTCCGCACATTGCTGATCGTGCCGATGGCCTTCCCCGGTGTGGTGACCGCGCTGGTCTGGTCGTTCATGTACCACCCGAACAGCGGCGTCATCAACCAGGCCCTGAGCGCGATCGGCCTGCCCGGCCTGCGGCAGAACTGGGTCGGCAACCCGGACCTCGCGTTGCTCAGCCTGCTGTTCATCGGCTTCCCGCTCGTCGCCGGACTGCCGTTCCTGATCATCTACTCGAGTCTGAGCAATATTCCTTCGGAGATCTTCGAGGCTGCCGAGATCGACGGCGTGAACCGCTGGCGCCGGGTCTGGGCCATCGACATTCCGTTGCTCGCAGCACAGATCAAGCTGCTGTTCTTCCTGGCTGTCGTCTCCACCCTGCAGTACGGCTTCCTCGCCTACATCGTCACCTCCGGCGGCCCGGACGGCGCGACGACGGTGCCGGTGCTGCGGATGCTCGACGTTGCTTACCAGGGCGGTGACTGGGGGTACGCCGCCTCGCTGTCCACCACGTTGTTCGTGATCACGCTGGCGCTGTCGTGCGTGATCGTCTTCGTCCGCCGACGTACCGACCTGTCCGACGCGAAGGGGATGTGACGATGCTCGACACCCGGAGAGCGCGCACCGCCCGCCGTACCGGTCGGAGAAGAAGCGGACGGGGACAGGCCGGTGTGGTTGCCGGTCTCACGATCCTGGTGCTGCTCAGCCTCGGACCGTACGTGTTCATGCTGGGTACGTCGGTCAAGGACAACCTGCAGTTCGCGACGAACTACTGGTTGCCGGCCTGGCCGCTGCACCTGGAGAACTACTCGGCCGCCTGGCGGCAGATCAGTCCCTATCTGCTGACGTCGCTCGTCGTCGCGGCCGCGGCGATCGTCGGGATCCTGGTGCTGTCGTCGGTGGCCGGTTTCGTCCTGGCCCGGTACAGCTTCCCCGGACGGCGGTTCCTGTTCGCGATGATCGCGGCACTGATGATGGTGCCGAGCATCTCGAGCCTGATCCCGTTGTTCGTGATGATGCGCGACTTCGGGCTGCTCAACACGTACGCCGTACTGGTGATCCCGCACATCTCCGGCGGCGTCGTGCTCGGCACGATCCTGATGAAGACCTTCGTCGAAGGCATCCCGCAGTCGCTGTTCGATGCGGCCCGGACCGACGGCGCGGGCGGGGTCCGGATGTTCACCTCGATCATGCTGCCGCTCTCGCTGCCGGTCATCGGCACGGTCTCGCTGGTCACGATCAACGGTGTCTGGAACGACTTCTTCTGGCCGCTGCTGACGATCACCAAGGACCAGTACCGCACGGTGTCGGTCGGTCTGCTGTTCTTCCATGGTCAGTCCGGCACCGAGTACGGCCCGATGTTCGCCGGGTACACACTGGCGAGCCTGCCGCTGCTGATCCTGTTCGTCCTGCTCTCCAAGCATTTCCTGGCCGGGGTCCAAGGCGGCCTGCCGGGCAGTCACTGATCTAGAAGGGAAACCTCGATGGGAAGACTGCGTGCTTCGCGGCGCCGTGGTAGGGGCCCGGGTTGGGGCCGCGCGATGTCGGGCGCGGCGCTGGCCGGCCTGCTCGCGCTCACCGCGGCCTGCAACGGCTCGGGCGCCGGTGGCGGTGACCAGGTCACGATCACGATCGCCGGACCCAACCAGTGGAACACCGACCCGAAGAGTTTCGGGCCTGCCTGGGAGGACCTGATCAAGCGGTTCGAGGAGAAGGAACCGGGGATCAAGGTCGAGACGACCGTGCTGCCGATCCCGGACTTCGTCCAGACGCTGTCCACCCAGCTGACTGCCGGCACCGCACCGGAGCTCGTCTTCAACCAGGCCCCGCATCAGCCGGATCAGGTCGTGTCGCTGGACGAGTACCTGAACAAGCCGAACCCGTACGTCCCCGGCAACCAGAAGTGGATCGACATCTTCAACCCGGACCAGTTCGGCCCGAAGTCGGGAAAGGTCCGCAACGCCGCGGGGCATTACGAGTGGGTGCCGTTCAACCTGGTGACGATCGGCCTCTACTACAACGCCGATGCGTTCGCGAAGGCCGGCGTCCAGGCTCCGCTGACGACGTACGGAGACTTCCTGGCGGCCTGCCCGAAGCTGAAGGCCGCCGGCTACGCGCCGCTCGCGATGGACAACGGCTGGCTCGGTCAGGGGTGGACGTACAACGTCGTCATGGGCATGGTGATGGACAAGTACTACGCCAAGTGGAACCAGTTCGATGCCGACGGCAAGCCGGGCAAGGCGGCGCAGCTGACGCCGAAGTCGGTCGCCCATGCCGTCCTCACCGGCGAGCTGGATCCGGCCAGTACGCCCGAGGTCGCCGAAGGGCTGCGGCTGATCAAGAAGATGTTCGACGCCTGCGCAACCCCGAACTGGTCGGGGATCGCCGGTGGCGCGTCGTTCGTCGGGGGCGACGACTTCGTCGGCGGCCGGGCGGCGATCGCCTGGGGAACGAACTTCGCGGACTCGAGCCTCGACAAGGTGTCCTGGAAGCACGGCACGATGCCGTTCCCCACGATCACCAAGGCCGACAGCCCGCTGTCCGACGGAACCCCGGCGCGGTTCGGCGCGGAGACCGGCGGTACGTCGTACATGATCCCGTCCACCACCAAGGGCAAGGAGCTGGACGCGGCTGTGAAGTTCCTGCAGTTCGCGAGCAGCACGCAGGGCGGGCAGCCGTGGCTGGACAAGTCGGGTGGCATCCCGGCGACCACCGACGGCAAGGCGGCGCCTGGGCTGCAGGGGCTGATGAGCGGGGAGTGGTTCAATCACCCGCCGCGGGTCACGGGCCTGGACCTGCGGCCGAAGGCGCTGGCCGGCAAGCCCGTGTACGACGGCTACTTGCTCGGGACCAAGGACGAGGCGCAGACGCTGCAGACGCTGAAGGAGAACTGGACCACCGCGGCGCGTGAGTCGGCGAAAGACGCGGGCTGGACCGAGCCGTGGGCCAAGGAGGCGAAATGATGCCGATCAGACGCCTGATCACCGCGGCGGTGGTCACCGCCCTCGCTGCCGCGGCGCTTGTGACCACGCCCGCCGTCGCGGCGCCGGCCGGTATCACCGCGGTCCGGGCCACGGACCAGGCAATCCAGGTCACGGGCACTGCCGGACCCGGCACGGACGTGTCCGTCTACGCGCTCGGCACTGAGCAGGACGACTCTGCTTGGACGAGCGGTACGCCCGTGGCCACCGTACGGTCCGACGCGACCGGTGCCTTCGCCGCCACGGTATCGCGGGCAGGCGACACCGGGCGCTTGTACTACGACAAGTACGTCGCTGTGGCGGGCGGCTCGCTCGTGGGGACCGACCGGCAGGTCGACGAGCTGGCGATCACGCCGGCCAACGAGTACCCGTATCCGACCAGCCCGACGAAGAAGGGCCTGCAGGTCCAGCTGACCGCGGACGCCGAGGATCTCGGCGTCGGCCACGCAGCGATCAACGTGCCGTTCAACACGATGATGCAGGTCACCGACGCCGGCGCCGGCAAGTCGATCCCGTTCGTGTCCCAAGGACGGACGTACTACTTCGACTCCGCGGTGGTCGGCGGACTGGACCGGCAGATCAAGCCGTTGTCCGACAACAAGACCGTGGTCAATCTGATTCTGCTGCTGTACCGCGACGACCGGCCGAACTCGAGCTGGTCGGTGCTGAAGCATCCGGACGCCGACCTGCGCGGCGGCCCGGTATTCGCCTTCAACACCAAGACCGCGGAGGGGATCGCCTACTACACGGCCGCGGTCGAGTTCCTGGCCCAGCGCTACACCAGGACGGATCAGCGGTACGGCCGGGCCACCGGGTTCATCGTCGGCAACGAGATCGACGCGCCCTGGGACTGGCAGAACATGGGCGCGAAGCCGATCGACGAGTTCCTCCAGTACTACGAGCGCGCGCTGCGGATCACCTTCCTGGCAACGCGTGCGGCGTACGGCGAAGCGCGGACATACGTCTCGCTGACCCATGCCTGGGCCAAGGCGCTCGTCGACACACCGGGGCACTTCTATCCGGGCAAGGACGTGGTGGACAAGCTGAACGCGCTGACCAAGGCGCACGGCGACTACCCGTGGAACGTTGCCTACCACCCCTATCCGGACAACCTCACGAATCCACGCTTCTGGCAGGACGGCAACACCACCGGCGATCCTGACAGCACCCCGAAGATCACCTTGCGCAACATCGAGGTGCTGCCGCAGTACCTGTCCCGCCCCGCGCTCACGTACGGCGGTCAGCAGCGGCGGATCATCCTGTCCGAGCAGGGCTGCAACACGCAGAACACGACCCGCGCGGCCGAACTCGACCAGGCGGCCTGTTACGCGCTCGCCTACTACAAGGTCGCGTTCCTGCCGGGGATCGACGCCTTCATCCTGCACCGGCACGTCGACCATCGCTACGAGGGCGGGCTGCGGCTCGGGCTGTGGTGGTGGGACGACACCGTCGACGCGCCGGCCGCGCCGAAGACGCCGAAGCTGGTGTACGACGTCTTCCGCGACATCGACACCAGCCGATCGACGGCGGCGACGAAGTTCGCGCTGGACGTGATCGGGATCAAGGACTGGTCCGAGCTCGTACCGGGCTGGGATCCGGCCAAGCTCGCCGTCCGGTCGAACGCGCAGCCGGTCGGCGCCAGCCGGACCGCGAAGCCACGGCAGACAAGGACGCTGATGGACTTCACGTCCGGGACACAAGGCTGGCGGGTGTCCGATGCCGCGGATCAGGTGACGACGGTGGGCGGCGCGCTGCGCACCAGCTTCACCTGGGACCCCGGGTACGCCGCTCAACTCGCACAGCTGTGGCGCGGTACGGATGTCGTGCTGCCACAGCCGGTGGACACCGCCGGCGCGGCGGCGCTGTCGGTGAAGATCCGGATCCCTGCGGACTCGTCGGTCGGCACCCGGTTCGTGAAGATCAAGGCGTACGGCGAGGACGGCCGCGTGATCGAGGGCGCGACCCGGCTGGGTGACGGCGGCGACTGGCAGCAGGCGAGCATCGACCTGTCCGGCTGGACCGGCAGGATCAGCCGCATCAAGGTCTGGGTCCGGGGCAGCACCCAGGCGGCGTGGACCGGTCACTTCGATCTCGACGACGTACAACTGGCCGGTGTGCTGGCGGAGGCGGGGCGGGTCGGCAACGTGTCGATCGCGGCCGAGGCGCCGGCGGGTATCGGGGCCGGCCGGCCGGTGCGGGTCACGGTCCGCAACGACGATCTGCGTCCGGTCGGCGACCCGCTGGACGTCAAGCCGTGCGACGGGGTGACGCTCGACCCCGGTTCGTTCCCGGCCCAGGGGATCGCTCCGGGCGGTAGCAGGACGTTCGACGCGACGGTGGCCACGTCGAGGCCGGCGGATCCGTATCACCCGGACCTCTGCTTCCAGCTGGCCGGATTCGAGTACCGGATCGCGGTCACCGTGCCGCCGAAGCCGGTCCCGGTCGCGAAGCCGCTGTTCGACTTCGACGACGGCACCGTCCAGGGCTGGCAGGCCGGAACGGGGATGGCGTCGGTGTTGGCGACGGCATCCACCGCGAACGGTCCCGGCGTACCGCAGGCCGGCCCGTACATGCTCGACGGTGCCTCGCCGGTGACCTCGTCGCTGGCGCCGAAGACGATGTACGTCGACCTGGCCAAGCCGCTCGACCTGTCGGCGGCCAAGCGGGTCGTGGTCTGGGTCGACTCCTACGGCGGCGCACCCAACTCCACCGGCTACGAGGTGACCTTCACCCTGAAGTCAGGTTCGTCGGTGCAAACGATCACCCAGCCGTACAAGGCCGACCAGTGGAACCAGGTGAGCCTCGATGTCTCCGCCTGGGCGGGCCGATCGTCGGTCGACCACGTCGAGGTCACCATGCACGCGGTCGGTGGCGACTACCCCAACTGGGGCGCACACTTCCAGATCGACTCCCTCGGCTGGTTCGACTCCGTGTAGCCGGCCGCCTGCCACCCCTGCCTAGCGAAGGAGGTCAGCCAGGTCGGGGTGGCGGGCGCGGTAGTTGGTGAGGAGGGTGCGGGCGGTGCTGACGGAGTCGACGAGGGGGTGCAGGGCCAGGGCCTGCAGGGCGAGGCGGGGGGAGTGCTCGCGGGCCGCCTGGATGGTGAGTTGCTCGACGGCCTTGATCTGCTGGACGAGGCCGAGTTGGTGGCCGGCCAGTGGCGTGGCGGTGAGCGGATGCGGGCCGTCGGCGTCGACGGTGCAGGGAACCTCGACGACGGCGTCGGCGGGGAGTCCGGGGATCGCGGAACCGTTGCGGACGTTGAGGATCATCGTGCTGCGCTCGTTGCGGGCGATCGCGGCCATGATCGCGACCGCGACGCCTTCGTACCCGCCGCCCTCGACGTCGGCGGCGTCGCGGGTCTCCGACGTTCCGCGGCTCTCCTTCATGTACGTCGAGTCCCGCTCGGCGCGCACCGCCCGCCAGCGGGTCAGCGCGGACCCGGGATCGGTGGCGACCGCGTCGTAGAACGCGCGCTGCTGGTCGAGCAGGAACTCGCCCCGGGTCTCGGCACCGCCACGGATCGAGGCGACGGCGTCGCGGGTGAAGTAGTAGTAGTACAGGTACTCGTTCGGGATGCAGCCGAGCGTCTGGAGCCACTCGGGGCCGAACAGCCGGCCTTCCTCGATAGTGGTCAGCCGGGCGTCGTCGTGGATCAGGTCCGGCAGTACGTCGCGGCCGTCGTGCCCGAGTGCGTTCAGCCAGCCCAGGTGGTTCAGCCCGGCGTACTCGAGGGAGGTGCGGTCCGGGTCGTGGCCGAGCGCCCGGGCCGCGCGCCGGCCGAGGCCGATCGGGGAGTCGCAGATCCCGATCACCCGGCGCCCGAGGACCTGCTGCATGGCCTCGGTGATCATCCCGGCCGGGTTGGTGAAGTTGATGACCCACGCCTGCGGGCAGATCGCCGCGACGCGTTCCGCGACCTGAACGGCGGTCGGCACGGTGCGCAGACCGTACGCGAGCCCACCGGGGCCGGTGGTCTCCTGCCCGAGCAGGCCGAGGTCGAGCGCCACCCGCTCGTCGGCGGTCCGCCCTTCGAGGCCGCCGACCCGGATCGCCGAGAACACGAAGTCCGCGCCGTCCAGCGCGGCGTCGAGCGACGTGGTCACCTCGACGCGTGGCGCGTCCTCCTGTTCGGCGGCGAGTTGGCGCAGCACCTGGCCGATCGCTTCGAGCCGCTCGGGGAGTACGTCGTACAAGCACACCCGGTCGATGCTCCGGCCGGCCATCACCGCGCCGTACACGAGTGGTACCCGGAAGCCCCCGCCGCCCAGGATCGCCAGCTTCATGTGAGCAGTACCTCCACGCCGTTGTCGTTGCAGTTCTGGAGTGTTTCGGGGTCGGCGCCGGTGTTCGTGATCAGGGCGCCGAGATCCGCGGCCGCGCAGACCTTCAGCTTCCCGGTGCCGGGAAACTTGTTGCGGTCGGCAAGCAGTACGGCGTTGTCGGCGGCCGCGATCATCGCGCGCTTCACCGGTACCTCCACGACGGTGGTGTCCAGCACCACGCCGTCGCGCCGGACGCCGCTGGTGCCGAGGAACGCGATGTCGGCGTGGATCTGGCGCAGCGCGTCCTCGGTCAGCACGCCGACCAGCGAGTCGTACGCCCGGCGTACCCAGCCGCCGAGCAGGATCAGCTCGACCGTCGGATCGTCCCGCAGTACGTCGAGGACCGCGAGGCTGCTGGTCATCACGGTCACCTGCCGGCGGCGCAGCTCCTTGGCGAGCAGCTGGGTCGTGGTGCCGACATCGAGCAGGACCACGTCACCGTCGCGCACCAGCGTCGCCGCCCGCCGGGCGATCTCGCGCTTCTCCGGGGTCGCGTCGGCGGCCACCGAGGCGAACGGCCGATCGCGGTCGGCGTCCTCGCTGTCGCCGGCCGGGATCATCGCGCCGCCGTGCACCCGGGTGATCTGGCCGGCCTCGTCGAGGTCCTGAAGATCGCGCCGGATGGTCGCCGAGCTGACGCCGAGCCGATGGGCCAGATCGTCCACCGACAGAGCCCCGTCGATGCGCAGTCGTTGCACGATCTCGAGTTGCCGCTGATGTCGCACGCCTCGAACCATAGCAGGCAAATACGATCAGAAGTGAGCAAAGCCTGCACATTTATGATCGTAAATGCTTGCCAGAATGACTTTGTCAGGAGCAAGATGGCCGGCATGCCTGATACGAGCTACGACCCGCTCGCCGGTGTGCGCGGTCCGGGCGCTGCCGAGTTCGACGTGTTCCTGTGGGGCCCGGTGTTCCTCGACATCATCTTCACCGGCCTCCCGGAGCGGCCGGAGGGCGGCACCGAGGTCTGGGCGGAGGGGATGGGATCGTCGCCGGGCGGCATCGCCAACCTGGCCATCGCGGCCAGCCGGCTCGGGCTGCGGACGTCGCTGGCGGCGGCGTTCGGCGACGACGACTACGCGGACTTCTGCTGGCGCACCCTGTCCGAGCAGGAGCACGTCGACCTCGGCCGGTCGCGCCGGTTCGACAACTGGCACTCGCCGGTGACGATGTCGGTCGCGTACGACGGCGATCGGAGCATGGTGACGCACGGGCACCCGTCCCCGGTGCCGGCCAGCGAGATGATCGGGCGGCCGCCGCGCAGCAGCGCGGTGATCGTCGACCTCGGCGACGTCGAGCCGCTCGGTGATCCGGAGCGGCCGACCTGGGTCGACCTGGCCCGCAAGGACGGCGCACTGGTGTTCGCCGACGTCGGCTGGGACGGGACCGGAGCGTGGTCCCCGCGGGTCCTCGAGCAGCTCCAGTACTGCCACGCCTTCCTGCCGAACGCGGGCGAGGCGATGGCCTACACCCGCACCGAGTCCCCGCAGGACGCGCTGTACACACTGGCCGACCGGGTCCCGCTGGCGGTCGTCACGAACGGCGCGGAAGGTGCCCTGGGCATCGATTCCACCACCGGCGAGGAGGCCCGGGTGCCGGCCCTGCGGGTCCCGGCGCTGGATCCCACCGGAGCCGGCGACGTCTTCGGCGCGGGGCTGGTCCTCGGCACGCTGGCCGGCTGGGCGCTGGCCGACCGACTGGCGTTCGCCACCTTGTGCTCGGCGCTCGCGGTCCAGCAGTTCGGCGGCTCGCTGGCCGCGCCCGGCTGGGGCGACATCGCGGACTGGTGGCACGAACTGCAGAAGTCCGAGGACCAGAGCAGCTACAGCCGTTCGCTGCGGCGCAGGTACGAGTTCCTCGACGACATCGTCCCGAGCGTCCCGGTCGGCGCGGTCCGCCGCGCGGTCGCGACCATCGCCCGGAACGCCGACGTCACGCACACAGCCAAGGGAGTTTCCGCATGAAACGCAGTGCCCCGCTCAGTATCGTGGCCGGTCTCGGCCTGCTCGGTCTGGTTGCCGCCTGCACCCCTGGGTCGAACACTTCGGCACCGCCGCCGGCCACCGTGTCGTCGGTGCAGACCGACCCGTCCAAGCTGGGCGACGTGACGCTGCTGGTCTGGGACCAGGAGGTCCGGGGCGGTCAGGCGGAGCAGATGAAGCAGCTCAACGACGCGTTCCAGGCGAAGTACCCGAACATCAAGCTCAAGCGGGTCTCCCGGTCCTTCGACGACCTGAAGACGACGCTGCGGCTGGCGCTGAGCGGCAACGAGCCGCCCGACGTGGTGGAGGCGAACAACGGCCGTTCGGACATGGGCGAGTTCGTCAAGGCGAACCAGCTGATCCCGCTCGAGCCGTACGCGAAGGCGTACGGCTGGGACAAGCGGTACCCGGAGTCCGTGCGGCAGTACTCGTCGTACAGTGCCGACGGCAAGACGTTCGGGCAGGGCAACCTGTACGGGCTCCCGCAGGTCGGTGAGGTCGTCGGCATCTACTACAGCAAGAAGAAGCTCGCGGCCGCGGGCCTGCAGCCGCCGACGACCTGGGACGAGTTCCAGTCGTCGCTCGGCGCGCTGAAGGCCAAGGGCGAGGCGCCGCTGGTGCTCGGCAACCTGGAGAAGTGGCCGGCGATCCACGTGTTCGGCACGGTCCAGGGCCGGTCGACGCCGGCGGACCAGATCAAGCTGCTCGGCTTCGGCCGCAAGGGCGCGTCCTGGAAGAGCGCCGAGAACCTGAAGGCGGCGCAGACGCTGACCGACTGGGTGGGCAAGGGCTACTTCAACGAGGGCTTCAACGGCCAGGACTACGACCCGGCGTGGCAGGCATTTGCCAAGGGCAAGGGTACGTATCTGATCGCGGGCACCTGGTTGCAGGCGGACCTGGGCAAGGCGATGGGCTCGGACGTCGGCTTCATGCTGCCCCCGGGTACGTCGGCCGACGCGAAGCCGATCGCCACCGGCGGTACCGGGCTGCCGTTCGCGATCACCGCGAAGAGCAAGCACCCGGAAGCGGCCGCGGCGTACCTGAACTTCATCACCAGCACGGACGCGATGACGACGCTGGCGAAGACCGGCAACCTGCCGGTGGCCGACACGTCGAAGCAGCAGGTCGGCGACGGGCTGCAGAAGGACGTGTTCACGGCCTTCGGCAAGGTCGTCGAGTCCGACGGGCTGGTTCCGTACCTGGACTACGCGACGCCGACGATGCCGGACACGGTCGGCGCGGCCCTGCAGGACCTGCTGGCCGGAAAGGCCACGCCCGACCAGTTCGCCGACCGTCTCGAGAAGGACTATGGCGCGTTCGCCGAAGCCAACGGGTAACCCTCCCGGCGAACCCCGCAGGATCGCGTACCTGTACATCCTGCCGGGGTTCGCCGTCTACGCGGCCTTCCTGCTCTACCCGCTGCTGCGATCGGTGCAGCTGTCCTTCTACGACTGGGACGGGCTGACGCTCGGGAAGTGGGCCGGGCTCGCGAACTACCGCGAGATCGTCAGCGACGCCGGGCTGCGCGCCGCGTTCGGGCACGCGCTCGTACTGATGCTGTTCTTCGCGGTGATCCCGGTCTGCGTCGGGCTGGTACTGGCGTCGGTCCTGAACCGGGCGAAGGTCCGCGGCCTGACGTTCTTCCGGACCGTGGTCTTCCTGCCGCAGGTGATCGCGATGGTCGTGGTGGCGGTCGCCTGGCGCCGGATGTACGCGCCGGACGGCAGCATCAACGACCTGCTGCACGCGCTCGGGCTCGGCTCGTTGGCGCGGGGCTGGCTGGGTGACTACGCGCTCGCGCTGCCGGCGGTCGGCTTCATCGGCAGCTGGTTCGAGACGGGACTGGTGACGGTCCTGCTGCTGGCCGGGATGAGCCGGATCAGCGGCAGCCTGTACGAGGCGGCGCGGCTGGACGGCGCCGGCCCGGTGCAGGAGTTCTTCGCGGTCACACTGCCCTCGGTGCGCGGTGAGATCGCGGTCGCGCTGACGTTGACGGTGATCGCCGCGCTCCGGACGTTCGACCTGGTGTATGTGACGACGAGCGGCGGCCCGGGCAACTCGACGTCCGTACCGTCGTACGAGGTGTACCACCGCGCGTTCGAACTCGGCCGGGTCGGCTCGGCCGCCGCGGTCGGTGTCACGCTGACGGTCCTGATCCTGCTGATCTCGCTGGTGATCAACAAGATCGGGGAGGCGAGCCGATGATCTCCCGGGCCGAGAAGATGGCGAACTACGTCGTCCTGCTGGCGTTCGCCGCGTTCGCGCTGGCTCCGATCCTGACCGTGCTGAAGTCCGCGCTCGGCGCCAACGACGCCGGTGACAGCTCCGGCCTCGGGAACTTCGTCCAGGCCTGGAAGATCGGTCACTTCGGGACCTATCTGCGGATGAGCCTCGCGGTGTCGGTGTCCGTCGTACTGATCAGTCTGCTGCTGTCGATCCTGGCCGGATTCGCCTTCGGTACGATGCGCTTCCGCGGGTCCGGCTTGCTGTTCTACCTGTTCCTGCTCGGCATCATGATGCCGAGCGAGGCGATCGTCGTACCGCTGTACTTCGATCTGCGCACGCTCGGGCTCACCGACACGTTCTGGGCGGTCGCACTGCCCCAGATCGCGCAGTCCGTTGCCTTCGGCACCTTCTGGATGCGGACCTACTTCCGGGCCGCCGGCCGCGACCTGGTCGAGGCCGGCCGCCTCGACGGTGCGTCCACCCGGCGGATCCTCTGGCAGATCCTGGTCCCACTCGCCCGGCCGGCCGTCGTCACGATGACCGTGCTGGTCTTCATGTGGACCTGGAACGAGTTCCTGATCCCGCTGGTGATGGTCACCGACGAGAACCTGCGCACGGCGCCGTTGGGCCTCGCGTTCTTCCAGGGCCAGTACAGCCAGGGCTTCACCCTGCTCGCCGCGGGTGCGGTCATCGTCGCAACGCCGGTCGTCGTCCTCTATCTCTTCCTCCAGCGCCACTTCATCGCGGGCATGCTCGACGGCGCTGTCAGGGAGTAAGTACCACCGCTCGGGGATCCCCGCCCGCATCCGCCAAGGGAGAGAGCAAATGAAGCGTTACCGCGCAATGGTTGCCCTGCTGGCAGCCGCGGTCCTGATCCCGCTGGGCGGCCTGGCAGCAGTGCAGGCCGAGGCCAGTCCAACGACGAAGTACCTCGCCGACCGGGCGACGAAGATCGATGTGATGGGCGAGTGGGCCCATCCCGATGACGACACGAGTTTCATCGGGCCGTGCGGCGTCTGGCATCAGCAGTACGGCGTCAAGTGCGGCGTGATCATGGTGACCCGGGGCGAGGGCGGCGGGAACGCGGCCGGCACCGAGCTCGGGCCGGACCTCGGGCTCCGCCGGGAGAACGAGGACCGGGTCGCGCACTACCGGTCCGGGACGATCGACATCTTCAACCTGGACCGGGTCGACTTCTTCTACAACCAGAGTGCGCCGTTGACGCAGTACTTCTGGGACGAGCAGGAGACGCTCAGGAGAGTCACGCGGGTGATCCGGGAGACCCAGCCGGAGGTGTATATCGGTTTCACGCCGACGTTGGCGGCCGGGCATGGCAATCATCAGCAGGCGGGGCGGCTGATCTGGGAGGGCGTGCTCGCGGCGGCCGATCCGAACATGTTCCCGGAGCAGTTGAAGGGTCCGCATGCGCTGAGTACGTGGCAGGTGAAGAAGGTGTTCTCCGGCGGCAGTACGGCGGGCACCGGCGGTACGGCGACGTCCGCGAACTGTACGACCGGGTTCACCCCGTCCGGTCTGGACACCGTGGCGGGTGTGTGGACGGGGTACAACTCGCCGTACAAGTGGCCGGCCGGGAACTCGCAGGGGCAGCCCGCTGGTACGTCGAAGATCTGGCAGCAGGTGTCCGACGAGGGGCGTGCGGCGTACCCGACGCAGAGCCGGGTGATGTACAAGGGTGTCTCGACAGCGGCCTGTCCGCGGTTCGGCATGACCGAGTCGTTCGTGCCGTTCCAGCCGAACAGCAGTCCGGCGGCGGGGCGGGACGACGCGCTCCTGTTCGGGGCGACCGAACCTGATCCGGGTGGGCTGCCGCTCGGGACGTTGGAGTACCTGACGTTCTCCCGGTTCTACAACGTCGCCGGTGAACCGTTTCAGGCGACGCTGCACCTCAGGTCCGGCGCGGGTGCGCTGAAGCCCGGGAAGGTCGCGCTCACGGTGCCCGACGGCTGGACGGTCAGCGCGCCGCAGTCGGTCGGCCGGGTCAGCGGGACGCGCGAGACGACGGTGACCTTCACCGTCACCCCGAGCACGACTGCTCCGGTCAACCAGAACGCGAAGGTTTCCGCGCTCTACAGCACCGACGGCAAGACTGGCTACACGGACAACCTCGTGCGGATCGTGTCGCCGACCGAGGGCCGGTTCCAGCGCTGGGGGAACTGGAAGGAGTACGACGACTGGCTCGCGAACACCGCGCCGCAGGCGACACGGCTCGGGCGGTCGCCGGCGATCCAGTCGATGGGGATCGGCAAGACCATCGACCTACCGGTCGTCGTCCACAACTGGTCGAACGAGCCGCAGAGTGGTGCGGTCAGCCTCGCCCTGCCGGCGAACTTCACCGCCGACGCGACCTCGAAGCCGTACAGCAACCTGGCTGCGGGCGCCGAGACGACGGTGACCTTCAAGGTGACCAACACCGACACGACGTTGCCGCAGACGCAGAACGTGTCGATTCCGATCACAACGACATACAGCGCCCCGGCAGGCACCGGCAACGAGGTGCTGACGCTGTCGCTGGTGCCGACCACGACAATCTCCAAGGCCGACACGACGCCGACCGTGGACGGTGTGGCCTCGCCTGGTGAGTACCCGGGGCCGACGCTCGATCTCGGGCGGATCTGGCAGGGCGCCGGCACCTGTACGGGCGTCGACGACTGCGGTGTTTCGTCCACCGGGGAAGGCAGTACGGCGAAGGTGAGCTGGTCCGACGACGCGTTGTACTTCTTCATTCACATCCGCGACGACTACCAGTCGTACGCCGTGACGCCGGCCGAATGTGTCGGGCACTGGCAGGCGGACTCGGTGGAGATCCTGCTGGACCCGCGCGGTACGGCGTCGCAGAGCCTGAAGGACACTGCGAACACGTTCAAGCTCGGTATTTTCCCGTTCAGCCAGAGTGGCGGGCCGTGCTGGGAGCGCGATGCGGATAACCATCAGGGGTATTCGAGTGGTGCCCTGGATACCGGTAACGCGCCGGGTGTGCAGGTCGCGTCGACGGCGAAGTGGGTGGGCAGTAACGAGACGACGGTGCCGCACGGGTACGCCGGTGGTGGGTACGACCTCGAGGTGAAGATCCCGCTGGCGGATCTGCCCGCGGCCGTCGATCCGTCGCATCTTGGGCTGAACATCACGCCGTACGACAATGACGACACCTCGGCGCCTGGGACGACGACGCTGCGGCATATCGACATGAGTACCCGGCTCGGCTGGTCGGCGCTCGGGTCGGTGCAGTCCGACCCGTACCGCTGGGGGATCGCGACACTGCCTGGGTACACGCCGCCCGCGGGCCGTCCGACCACGCCTGCTCCGCCGGACGTGTCGAACCCGAACCTGAACGGAGCCCTCTCGCCGCAGACGATCGCGCAGTCCGCGCGCAACGGCGTACCGATCTCCGGACGGGTCCCGGCGCCGGCCTCCAACTCGCTGAAGGTGAAGCGGGTGGCCGTCGGACAGTCGTCCGTGGACGTCGACCTGACCGCCAGCGGGTCCGGCAGCGCCCAGCTGTACCTGTGGACCGGCCTGATCGGCGCGATCCCCGTCTGGACGACCTCGTGTACGTCGGATCCCGCGCCGGACTACGGGTTCACGCCGTGCGCGATCACCGACGGGGCGACACCGCCGTGGTCACCGGACATGAGCGGCCACGTCGTCAACCACAAGGGTGCCGCGATCACCCCGCAGACCAAGCGGCTCTCGATCCCGATCACCCCGGCCCAGCGCAGCACGCTGCTCCGCGACGGCCGGCTGCTGATCTCCTACCAAACCACCAACGACGAGGTCCAGGCGCTGGACCTGAACCTCACCCGCTGATTGCTGGGAGGCCCGCTGCCCGCAGCGGGCCTCCCAGCCCGCTGCGCCCTGGAAATCAGCTACTTCACGCAGGGGATGCCGCCGCCTGAGAGGTTGGTGAGGGTGGTGGGGGCGGGGCCTGAGCGGCCGCCTCCGGTGGCGTCGACTGCTTTGGGCGCGGCCGTTGGTTCGGTGGTTTGGTGCGCGGGGGGCTGCGAGAAGTCCTGGCCGATGACGACCTTGAGGCTGCCGGGCGGCAAGGACGGGTCGGAGGCGGTCGGCAGGTTGCCGAGTAGTGCGGTGAGTTGGGCGGCTCTGGCGGTTTCGCCCGGGTGATAGAGCACCTCTGAGGTGGACGTGCGGCTCGAGTTGCCGGCGCTGCCGGTGGCGTAGCCGAAGGTCTTCAAGTCGGTGAGCAGGCTGCGGGCAAGGCCGGCGCGTCCGGATCCGTTCACTGCGATGACCGTCGTACCGGCCGCTGAAGGAGAGGCCGTGGGCTTGGCGGATCCGGGATTGAGGATGTGCTGGACCATGGCCCGGATGGCCACCGGGTCGACCACGTTGATCGACTGGCCGGCGGCGTCCTGGCCGAAACTCTTGACCGGCAAGGTGTAGAAGTGCAGATGGCTGCCGGACAGGTGCGCCGCCATCGTTGCGAGGGACAGCGGGCTGAGGCCGGCGTCGATGACCATGTTCTGCTTGGCCACGTCGATGATCCCGGACAGTTTGGACGGATTGAGCAGAACGCTGGTGGCCTTGAGCCGGGCGAGCAGCGAGACGATGAAGGCCTGCTGCCGGCGTGAGCGGTCCAGGTCGGTGAAGGCGAGATCGGGGTGGACGGTGTCGCGGCGCTGCCGGACGAACGCGACCGCCTGCGCCGCGTCGATCTGCTGACGTCCGGCATGGAAGTTCGCGCCGGAGTACTTGTCCTGGGTGTCGGCCTTCACACAGACCGTGATCGGCTGCACGACCTGGGCGATCTGGAAGAACGCGACCATCGTCACCTCGACGAAGTGATTGATGGTGACACCAAGGAACTGTTCGACGGTCTTGATCTCTTCGATCCGCCCGGCGTCCCTGCTCTTCTGGTACGCCGCCTGCCCGGTCGCTCCTCGTGATGCCTGCGCCACCGCGAGTCCGTAGGCCTCCTTGATCTTGGCGTGGCACTGCTTGTCCGGGCATCCGGGGAGGGCGACGTAGTCGTCGCGCGGAATCGAGACGGCGGTCGCGGCGGAACCGTCGGCCGGGATGTGCACGTACATCAACACGTTCGAGTTGAGGCCGCCCGTCGACTGGTCGCCGGTGTGCAACGCCCGGTAGATGTCGGCCGGCAACGGCTTGCCGTTCTCGTCCAGCCGGCTGTCCAGGCCCATCACCAGCAGATCGGTGTCGTGCCCGGAGTGCGTACCCGCCAGCGCCTGTGACCGGCGTACGCCGTGATCCAGCGTGAGGTAGCTGATACCGGCGTACGCGATCACCCCGATGACCGCGAGTACGGTCAGCGCCGCGATCCCGACGACGATCCGGCGGCGCACATGCGTCGCTTTCGTGGGCCGTGATCGCTTACGGTCACCCGCCATGACACCGTCTCATTCGCACCGTCCTCACACTGAACGACGCCGACACGGCCGAACTGGTTGACCCGATCCGGCGACGCCGTGACTGCAGTGGCGGAACTCTGGCGGAACTTGTAGCGTGGTCGCCATGGCATCCGGGAGAGGTACGACGACCGGCCGGCGGATCCCGGCGGACTGGACGTCGGCGCATCCGCGGTCGCAGCGGGCCGAGCGTCTCGCGGGCGAGCTGCGGGACCAGATTCTGGCCGGGCGGTTCGGGGAGGGGGAGCGGCTGGAGGAATCGGTTCTCGGCGCGCGTCATGCGGCTTCGCGAAACACGGTCCGCGAGGCCCTGGAGCTGCTGCGGCGTGACGGGCTGATCGAGCGCAGGCGCGGTGCCGGTACGACGGTGCGCGCGCCGAAGTACGGTCATGGCCTGGATCGGCTGACCGGGCTGGCCGAAGCGCTCGCCGGGTACGGGACGGTCCGCAACCGGGTGCTCGCCGCGCAAAGGTTGCCTGCGGCACCTGATCACGTCGTCGACCGGCTTGAGCTCGAACCGCGGTCCGAAGTCGTCCGGCTGGAACGGTTGCGGTTCGTGAACGACGAACCGTTGTCGTACGACGTCTCGTACCTCCCGGTCGACATCGGGACACCCCTGCTGGACGCCGATCTGGTCACCAACGACGTCTTCGGGCTGATCGAACGGACGACCGGGAGATCTCTGGGACGGGCCGAGCTCACGGTGCATGCGACGAACGCCGAGCCGGACGTGGCGGCGTACCTCGGGCTGCCCGCGGGGGCGGCGATCTTCACGATCGAGCGGCTGACCCGGATGGCCGACGACCGGCCGGTCGATGCCGAGGTACTGCAGATCCGCGCCGATCGCTTCGCGCTCGAAGCCGTCGTGCACCGTGACCGGCGGACAGACGTCCGTTGACAGGAGTGACGGAATGAGCGGGCTGACCGCGATCCTGCTCGCGCTCCTCGGGCTGGCCGGCGGGATCGGAATCACCGCGATCGGCCCGGGCGGCGTGCTGCCCACCGTCGGTCTGGTCGCTCTCACCACGCTCTCTCCCGCCCAGGTGGCCGGAACCGCGATCGTGACGCATGTGGCGACCGGTGCCGTCGGTACGGCGGCTTACGTCCGGTCGGGGGAGCTGCGCTCGCCGCACGTCCGGACGACCGCTCGCCTGTTGGCCGTCACCGCGTTGATCGGAACCGTGGGCGGGATCATGATCAACTCGCTGCTCCCGCCGCGCGGGTTCAGCGTGCTGCTCGGCGTCCTGGTCGCGGTCGCCGCCGGTCTCGTTCTCGTCCGCGGCCGGCGCCGTCGGGTGCGGGGACATCCGCCGCGAGCCGTCGTACTCGTCATCGGTCTCTTCGTGGCCGTGACCGCCGGGGTCGTCGGGATCGGCGGGCCGATGCTCACCGTCCCGCTGCTCGTCGCGGCGGGGTGCGAGGTACTGGAAGCGCTGGCCGCGGCTCAGGCGCAATCAGTTGTGATCGCTTCGGTCGGCACGATCGGCTATCTCGCGCAGGGCAGCATCGACTGGTTCCTCGCGACGCTGATCGGTATCCCCGAACTGGCGGGAGTTCTGATCGGCTGGCGAATCGCGCGCTCACTGCCCACCCGGACGTTGAGAGGCGCGATGGTGGTCGCGTTGTTCGCGCTTGCGCCGTACTTGGCCCTGCACTGAACGGCGCGCTTCACAGCCAGCCGCGGCGAGTCGCCTCTGCACCGGCCTGGAAGCGGCTGTGTACTCCCAGGCCCTTCAGGAACTCCGCGACCCGGCGGCTGTAGGTTCGCGACGAGAGACCGAGCCGCGGCGCCACGACCTCGTCGGGTTCGCCCGACGCCAGCGCAGGGACGATCGCGGCGAGGTGTGGCGGCGGCAGATCTCGATGGAGGCGCCGCGCATCGGATCCCGCCTCCCAGGACTGCTGATGGACGGCCAGCAGCACGCTGACGACCTGTGGGTCGTGAATGATCTGGAATCCGCCGGCCAGAACGGTCGAGTTGAGGGGCAGCAGCGCCGTCCGCCGATCGATGATCAGCATCTTGGACGGTACGGCGTCGACCACCCGGGCCTCACCGCCCGCGCGGTAGATGATCGTGCCGCGCGCCTGATCCGCGAGCAGACCCGCTCGCGAGGTGACCTGGCGGACCCGGGCACCGCGTTCGACGGCGGCGCGCAGAGCGGCCGGTCCGCGCTGCTGGATCGACTCCGGGACGCCGGCGGCGAGCAGGTAGTTCGTGTCGTCGAAGCTGGCAATCTCGGAGCGCGCCTGGGCGAGCAGTTCCGTGAGGACGTCCCACAACGCCGACTGCGACCCTTCCACAGCACGCGCCGGGCTGGTGACGCCGAGACGAACCCGGTGCCTGCCGAGCTGCGCGGCACGCATCCGCTGTTTCGCCGGATCAAGCGTCACCCTCCCATTCTCCTCGGGGACGGGGCCAACTCTCAGGTTGGCGACTTCTCGCCAATGGGCTCGGCGACGCCGGCGGAGGACAGAAACTGACGCCGTTCTGATCTGACCAGGGAGGATTCCATGAAACTGACATTCCTACCGGCGATTGCCGCGGCTGCCGTAGCGGCTGCGGTTGTCCTTGCGCCGGCGACAGCGCAGGCCGCGCCGTCGCCCGCTCGCCCGGCATCCGAAGTGACCACGTCTCGCCCAGCGGCCGCTGCGGGGATCAGCGCCTCCTGGTCGCACGGGTGCAACGGATCGGTCTGCATCTACGCGCGGTACACGGGAACTGGCTGGGAGGCCTACGGCCAGGCCAACGGCGGATTCTACGGGCACATCGACGTGTTCGGCCCGGACCACGTCACTCATCACTCGGGGCCGGATCGTCCGTGGAACGCCGGCAACCAGACCACGCACTTCACCGGCCGGGGCGCCGGGTCGGTCTGTGCCCAAGCCTGGAAACTGGAGACCACCGGACGCTACTCCAGCATCGGCCTGCCCTGCGTCACCCCCTGACAGTAGCGATACTGGCTGAGACGCTGCCGCAGAAATAGGACCGCTGCCACGTCCAGAGCACGTGCTGGTTGCCACCGGCAACCAGCACGTGCTCCGTTGGGCTCAGCGGGTTGCTTCGCTGAGCCAGTCGCCCAGGATCGGTTCTGTGTGCTCGGCGACCCTGGCGACGAACTCGGCGGGCCAGTCGACGCCCGTGCGTTCACACAGGATGCGCGCCACAGGAACGAAGTGTTTGGCGCAATAATGCTGTACGGCGAGGTTCGACGCTTCGGTTGCTTCGATACCCGGTATGCCGGCTATGACGGAGTAGTGGTCCTCGGGCAGCAGGCGCCGCAGGTACAGTGCACCACCGCGATCCTCGACCGCCACGAGCTCCTGGAATGCCTGAATCAGCATAGTGCGCAGGAGAGCCGAACCTGAGGCGCCGACAGCGAAGTCCGATCTCCCGAGGACGATCGGCACCATCGAGAGCACCCGGAAGAACTCGGGCACGAGCTTGCGCACTGTGTCGGGCGACGGCTCGGTGAGCGGCAGTCGCTCAGGCAATCGCTTGTAGACACCTGTGTGGTCGAAGAGGACCTTGACAGTGCTCTGCGAGCGATTCGTGATCGCGGCCTCGGTCGTTGCCGTGACGTCGTACCGGACCCAGTCAGTGGTGATCTGGTTGAAGAGCTTCGATCTGCCGAAGTCGAAGCGCATCTCGTAGACGAGCGGCGTGACCGAGCCGCGCATCGTGGTCCAGCGGGAAGCGACCTCGTCCAGCCGCCCCTCGGCGGCGACGAGAAGGAAGTCCACGTCGCTGTAGTCGTCGTCGGCTCCGCGTCCGATGCTGCCTGTCACCAGCAGGGCATCGATGCCGTCGTCGTGAGCGAGTGCGTGCTGGATGAGGTGGATCAATTCGCGCTGCGCCGAGCTTGTCATCGGTTCACCGGCCCTTCACCAGTCAGCTGGCATTCACCAGCGACGGAACGCTAGCGCAATGCCGATACGCGCCCCACAGCCCCTACACGATGCTCGGTACGGCGGCCATCAGGTCGGTGACGCCAGTACCCCTTCGTCAGCAGCGTGTGCAGCGGGCCCGGAGGCAACGCCTCCAGGCCCGCTTGAACGCTGCGCTGGGTCAGCGCTGAGAGTGCTGGGTGTAGAGCTGACGGTCGATCAGGGAGCCGATCGGGGCGACCGGGACGTTCTCCTGGACGCCGGTGACCTTCTTGGTGACCGGGTCGACGATCGTGGTGTTCGCCGGGTCGCCGCACCACTTGACGTTGTTGCGCGCGACGGCCGGGTTGGCGGCGAGGTCCTTGCAGTCGCCGGCCCGGATGCCGCTGAGCTCGAGCTTGTCGGCCTTGACGTCGACGCGGATGTAGGAACGGACGTGTTCCTGGTTCTCGGACGCGTTCGCCCAGTGGCGCTTGCGGCCGGCGCTGTCGTCGAGCGGGTCGGCGCCGTACGTCGGGTCGCTCGGCGCGGTCAGGTCGTAGTACTTCGACCCCGAAGCGGAGTTGGCGGTGACGTAGATGACGCCGCCGGGACCGAGGTCGACCTTGGGCTGGTCCGGGGTCTCCGCAGCGTTGGCCTTGGCGCCGTTCTTGATCTCGTAGCTGCGCGAGTACGAGTGGTCGTGGCCCTGGAGCACCAGGTCGACGCCCAGCTTCGAGAACTCCGTGGTGAAGTCCGTCCGGCGGACCTTGTTGTCGCTGTCGTTCGCGTGCGCGGCCGGCGAGTAGATCGAGTGGTGGTAGACGAGCGTCGTCCACTTGGTGCCCGCGCCGTGCTTGGCGATGACGTCCTTGACGTAGGCCACGTGCGCCGGATCCGAGCCGCTGTTGTAGGCGTTGGAGTTGATGTCGATGAACAGCACGCCCTTGTACGTGAACCAGTAGTCACCGCCGGCCGCGGTCGCGGTGTTGCCGCCGGGGTAAAAGGCGGCGTTGTTGTCGGTGTTCGGGGTGAAGTTGTGCTGCAGGATCGCCTGGCCGCCGGACTCGTGGTTGCCGATCGTCGACGCCCACGCGACCTGCTTGAGGACGTTGCTGCTGTCGGCGAAGTTGTTCCAGTGGTCCTCGTTGTTGGCGCTCTCGACCTGGTCGCCACCGGAGACCAGGAGCTCGGCGTCGGCGTCGTGCTGCCGGGTGTAGTCCAGCGTCGCGGCCCAGCCCTTGCCGTCGGCCACCGCATCGCCGGAGGACCCGATCTGCGGGTCGCCGAAGAACAGGAACGAGAACGGCTGGCCCTTGCCGAAGTTGCCGGTCCTGAAGGTGTACTTCGGCGACCAGGCGCCGTCCGCGCCGACCTTGTAGGTGTAGGTGGTGTTGGGCTTGAGGCCTGCGAGCGTGGCGCGCGCGTTGCGGGCGGTCGTGGTGCCGACCCAGTTCTGCTTCGCGGTCGCGTCGACAACCTTCGCGTCGGCGTTGAACTCGCCCGCGCTGAGCTTCTTGGTCTCCTCGACGACGACCTTCTGATCGACGTCGCCCGGGGCGTACCAGGCGAGGTTGCGGGACGTCTCGTCGGAGCCGACGCCGAGCAGGATGTCGTACGGCGCGGCGCTGGAGCCGGCGTAGGCGGTGGCGGCCAACGCGCCACAGGCCAACGTGGTGAGGCTGATCGATGCGACGACGCCGCGGCGGGTGCGCGGCTTGAACACGCTGAGTCTCATCAGTTCGTCTTTCTCCGGATACATAAGCGGAGCCGCAGCGTCGCAGCGACTGATGAACAGCTGAGAAACCTCTGCTTGCGCGAATCGGTCAGTCGAGCCCGACGACGATGCCGGTGTGGTTGCTCAGCACGGCCGCGGCGCCGGCCCGGATCGCCCGCGCCGCCCGCTCCGGGGTGAACGACTTCGGGTCGTACGCCGACGCCGCGCCGAGGCCCTCGCCGCGGAACGACGCGCCGGTCCAGTCGGCGGCGGTCACGTTGTGCGTGGGTTCGGCGAGCTCGGCCCCGACGACCAGGAAGTTCTGCTGCAGATGGGCGGCGGTGATCGTCGCCAGCGCGTCGACGAGCCCGTTGCCCGCGGAGACGACGAGATCGGTCTTGAGGTCGATCGCGGCGGTGACCTTGGCGATGATCTCGTCGTGGCCGGTGACCACGATGTGCTGCAGGCGTACGCCCTCGGCGCGCGCCCACTCATCGACCGCCTTGACCAGCGTCGTCGTCTGCGGATCAGCGCCCATCGAGACCAGTACCGCCCGGTAGTTCTTTGGGGCGTGGACGTGGTCCCACGATCCGGGAGCCGGGGTGATCGTGCCTTCGGGCGGCGGCGGGTCGGCCTCGTTGTAGAAGTCCGTACCGACCGTCGCCCGGGCAGTCGCGGCGGCCGGAGCATCGCCACCGCATCCGGTGAGTAACGAGACGAACACCGCGGTCGTGACGAGAGCGGCGGCAAGACGGGAACGCATGCCCACTTCCTACCTGATTCCGGCTCCTACCAAGGTCTGTTCGCGGTGTGTTCGTGGACCGTTCATCAGCCTGCGGAAGCTTCCCGTGTCATGCGAATCCGTGTCGTCCTCGGTGCCCTCATCAGCATTGTCCTGCTGACGTTGCCTGCATCTGCCCACGGGTTCAGCTCGACCACGTACGTCGACGTCAAGGCGGGAGAGCAGCCCGGTCACGTGCGTACGGAGCTCGACGTCGAGTACGACCTGTTCATCGTCTCGGTCGCGGACCTGGAGCACGACGACCCGCTCTACAAGGCCGGCATGCCCGCGTGGAACGACGGCGACCTCCCGGCGCAGCAGAAGGCCTTGAACAGCCACCGGACGACCGCGGTCAAGTACCTCACCGATCGGTTCGCGCTCGTGGGCTGCGTCCCCCGCCAGGTCGGCGACTTCGCCGTACACCTGCGCGACGTGCCCTACGCGAAGGTCGTTCTCGACTGGACCTGCCCCGCGCAGGAGCACGACGTTCGTCACGTCGTGCGGAGTTCGCTGTTCGCCGACGACGAGGGGTACGTCAAGGGCGCGGAGACGATCGTCACCTACCGGTTGGGTGATCGGTCGGGCAGCGCCGTACTCGACCGGAACAACCCGTCGTTCTCGATCCAGCAGAGCCTCGCGCAGCGCTTCTGGGAGTTCTTCCGGCTCGGTGCCGAACACCTGTACACCGGCCTCGACCACATCCTGTTCCTGCTCGCGCTGATCGCCGGCTCCCGCCGATTGCGGGAGGTCGTACTCGCCGCGACCTCCTTCACCCTCGCGCATTCGGTGACCTTCGTCCTCGCGGCACTCGGCGCCGTACGAGCCCCCGCAGCGGTCGTCGAGCCGCTAATCGCGTTGTCGATCGCCGTGGTCGCTGCCTGGCACTTGTGGCGGCTCGTCACCCGCCGGCTGCACGCGTCCGACATCGAGACCCGCAGCCGCGGCCACTTCGCGTTGGACAAAGCCGGCTGGATCAGGCTCGGCGTCGTGTTCGCGTTCGGCCTGATCCACGGTCTCGGCTTTGCGAGCGCGCTCGGCATCGACGAGGCGTTCTCGTGGAGCCTGCTGTGGTCGCTGTTCGTGTTCAACGTCGGCATCGAGTTCGTGCAGCTGGTGATCATCGCGCTGGTGTTCCCGGTGCTCGCCGTACTTCGTCACCGCGCGCCCGCGGCCGGTAACTGGGCGACAGGCCTCGTCGCCGCCGGGGTCGCGATCGTGGGGCTGGTGTGGTTCGTCCAGCGGTTGGTCGCCTAGCTCAATCGAACAGCTTCCAGTGGCCCTCGGAGACGACAGTGACCTCGCCGTCGATGACGGTGATCGCGGTCTGGTCGTCGATGGCGTAGCCAGGCCCGTCGATTGCGGCGGCCCAGCGCTCCGCCTCGGCGAGGCTGAAGTCCGGCATGTTCGGGTGGTCGAGGTGCGGAAGGATGCTGAAGTCGACCAGCCCGAGCGCCTGGACGCTGCCCGTGGGCGGCTCCCAGTCACTCATGACCTGATCCAGGTGGGGCGCTGCCACGAGGCTCCCGGCGCTCACCCCGACCCACACGGTGTGCTCCAGCGAAGGCAGGACGTCGGCCACGCCGGACTGCTGCAGCCAATGCGCCAGGTACAGCGGATCGCCACCGCTCACCAGAAGTGCGTCGGTTTCCCGGAGGACGGGGATCCATTGCGCCGCGTCGAGGCTGGGGAGCGCGGTGAGCTCGAGCAGGCCGAGCGACTTCCAGCCGATCTCGCACAGCGGAGTCATCGCGTGCCCGGAGACGATCCGCCAGGCGGCACCGGGTCCTCCCGCCGGGTACGCCGCTGTCGGGATCACCAGTGCGTTGGCCTCGGCGACGGGCTTGCCCAGCATCTCGACGAGCGTGTCGGCGATGCTCGCGTTCTTGATGCCTGCGGAGGTGAGGAGAAGCTTCATGTCTCTTCTACGATCTCGTCTTCCCGGATTCGACAACAGCACCGTAATCGATCCGGCGCGAGGCGCGCGTCCGGCGCGGACTGTGGCGGCTGCAACCTTTCGACTCGTCGTGCATCTAACGAGGTGACGACTGGAGGAATTTGCATGCACAAACGACATCTGTCGAACCTGGGCGGGTTGCTGCTGGCAACGGGTCTGGTGACCGGGATGGTCGCCGTTCCGGGCACGGCTCCACCCGCGAGCGCTACGCCGGTACCTGCGGCACCGAAGACGGCAGCGCTGCCACCCGGGCAGGTGACGCTGCTGACCGGTGACCGGGTCACGATCGGCGAACACGGCGCCGTCCGTACCGTCCGCGGCGCCGGCCGGACGGTGGCGTTCCAGCAGCGGCGGATCGGCGACAAGTTGTATGTGATCCCGTCCGACGTTGCGCCCGCCGTCGCGGCCGGCAAACTGGACCGCGCCCTGTTCGATGTCGCCGGGCTGATCCGCCAAGGGCTCGACGACCGGAAGACCAAGGACGTCCCGTTGCTCGTCACGTACGACGGGAAGTCGAAGGCGCGGGCCTTCGCGGCAGCCAAGGTCGAGCGGTCGTTGCCGGCGATCAACAGCGTCGCGCTCAAGGTCGACAAGCGCGACGCCGCGACGTTCCTGCCGCAGGCCACTGGCGCCGGGGTCGAGAAGGTCTGGCTGGACGCCAGGTACCGCCCGACCCTGGACAAGTCTGTCCCGCAGATCGGTGCGCCGGCTGCCTGGCAGGCCGGTTTCACCGGCAAGGGCGTGACGGTCGCGGTTCTCGATACCGGGATCGACGCGCAGCACGCGGACCTGAAGACGCAGGTTGCCGGCGCGCACAACTTCACCGACGAGGCCGCCGGTGATCTGGTCGGTCACGGCACCCACGTGGCGAGCACGATCGCCGGCACCGGCGCCGCCTCGGGCGGCAAGTACCGCGGTGTCGCGCCGGACGCCCGGCTGTACGACGGCAAGGTCTGCACGGTCTTCGACTGCCAGATGTCCGCGATCCTCGCCGGGATGGAGTGGGCCGCGACCGAGGTCAAGGCGAAGGTCGTGAACATGAGTATCGGTGGCGATCCGGGGCCGGGCACCGATCCGGTCGAGGCAGCGATCGCCAGGCTCACCGCCCAGACCGGCACGCTGTTCGTGGTGGCCGCGGGCAACAGCGGCGACGGGCCGGGGACGATCGAGTCGCCCGGCCGGGCGGCTGCCGCACTCACCGTCGGCGCCGTCGACAAGCAGGACCAGTTGGCGGGCTTCTCCAGCCGGGGACCGCTGACGGACGGCACGATCAAGCCCGACCTGACCGCTCCCGGTGTGGCGATCGTCACCGCTCGGGCCGCCGGATCGGACCTCGGCGACCCGGTCGGCGACGACTACATGTCGTTGGACGGTACGTCGATGGCGACCCCGCATGCCGCCGGCGCCGCCGCGCTCCTGCTCCAGCAGCACCCGGACTGGCAGGCGGGCCGGCTGAAGTCCCAGCTGGTGTCGTCGGCGAAGACGCTCCCGGGCCAGACCGGCGACGAACAGGGTGCCGGCCGGCTCGACGTGGCGAACGCCGTCGTGAACCCGGTCGTGGCCGAGACCGGCTCGCTCTGGTTCGGTACGGCGGTCTGGCCGCACGACGACGACCAGCCGATCACCAAGAACCTCGTCTACCGCAACGACGGCGACAAGCCGGTCGACCTCACCCTCAACGCGACGCTGCTCGGCCAGGACCACCAGCCGGCGCCGGACGGTATGGTGGAACTCGGGACCACGACGCTCACCGTCCCGGCCCACGGCACGGCGAATCTGCCGGTCACGATGAACACCCGCTCCGGACCTGACGGCCGTTACAGCGGCGAGGTGATCGCCAGGTCGGGCGACCGTACGATCAGCGCGGCGATCGCGGTCGACAAGGAAGTCGAGAGCTACAACCTGACCGTCAAGCACATCGGTCCGGACGGGAAGCCGGCGCCGACCGCCACGACCAGCGTCCTCGACGACAACTACCAGACGCGCACCCTGCAGGACCCGAGCGGAACGGTGACGGTCCGCGTCCCTAAGGCCAAGTACGAACTGGAGAACGGGCTGGTCGTGCCGCGCGGTGACCGCTCGGACACCTACCTGATGATCCAGCCGTATCTCGACCTGACGACCGACACGACCGTCGTCATGGACGCCCGGCTCGCCAAGCCCTTCCGGATCACCGCCCGCCCGGCTGGCGCCGCCGTGGTCTCGGGCGCCATCGGGCTCTGGATGAACGACTGGCGAGGATCGACGGAGTACGACTTCACCGGGCAGGCCGGGCTGTCCGGACTGTTCACCGCGCACATCGGCCCGACGCACCCGGGGGACACCGGGTACGTCTCGACCATGTGGGCCCGGCAGGGCACGGACGGCGGCTTCGCGAACTCGCCGTACCTGCTGAACCAGACCGACCAGACGCCGGACCGGTTCCCGACCGGCTTCGCCCGGGTCCTCGACCCGGCGTCGATGATCCGTGTCGACCAGGCGCTCCTGGCCACGTCGAACCGGCAGGCCGAGGTGGCAGACACCGACGGGTACGGCGCGTCCGCGCAGCTCGACTACGCGCTGCCGGCCCACCGCCAGGTGTTCCACGACCCCCAGCCCGATCGACTGGTCCGGCCGGGGTACACCACGGTCAGCGAGTTCGAGCCCGGCGCCGAACGGGTCTACCGGACGGAGGTCGACCACCTGAACCAGCGGTACCGGGCGGGGCAGCGGTACCGGGAGCGGTACAACGCCGCCGTCTTCGCGCCGTCCAGCGGGCTGGCTCTCCGCCAAGGCGGTTCCCTTCAGTTCCGGCTGCGGTCGTTGGTGGACCCGGAGGGCATTGCCGGTGGCGGCGTGTGGCAGGACGGCACCAGCGACAGCCAGGACACCAAGCTGTACCAGGACGGAAAGCTGGTGCAGGAGAACCCGGGCAACTTCGGGTACCTGGACGCGGAGGGTCTGCCGTCGGCGGCGACGACGTACAAGCTGGTCACCACCGTCGACCGGCACACGATCTCGCGGCTCAGCAGCAAGGTCGACTACGCGTGGACGTTCCGGTCGGCGGCGGTCGGCGACGTCCAGTGGCTGGCGCCGCTCGCCGTCGGCTACGCACCGGAGGTCGACGACCACAACGTGACTCCGCGGCGGCCGGTGACCGTGCTGCCGGTGACGATCCGCCCGCCCTGGAAGGACCATGATCCCGACGAGTCGGTACTGCCCGGGATCCAGCGGGTCTCGATCGAGTACCAGGGAGCGGCCGGTGCGGCCTGGTTGCCGGCCAAGGTGGTTCGGAAGGCGCCCGGGAAGTACGTCGCTGCGTTCCCGACACCGGCCGGTACGTCGGTGTCACTGCGGGCGACGGTGGTCGATGCCGAAGGCAACACGACTGTACAGACGGTGACCGACGCGATGCTGCTGGCCAAGTAGTCGTTGAGGCCGGCACCGCATTGGTGCCGGCCTCAACGGGTTCTGCTAGTCGGGATTGGTCCAGGCGATGGTGTGGCGGAAGCCGAGTTGGTGGCGCATGTGGGCGCCCGGCATGGCCGTGTTGACGAGGGCTTGGAGTTCGTCGAAGGTCAGGGTGGGGTCCTGGACGGGAAAGGGCGGGTCTTGTGGGGCTGCTGGGCTCGGCCACGGGTGTTTGATGTAGCCGATGATCGGGTTGGTGACGACGGATGCCAGGTCCCAGGCGTGATCGCGGAGGTTCTGTGGGGCGGCGAGGCCGACGGCGAGGAAACGACCTCCGGGCGCGAGGCGTCGGCGTACGTCGTTCAGCGCCTCGGCGACGTCGAGGTGGTGGAGCACCGCGACCATCGTGATGAGGTCGAACGGGCCGGGAAGGTCGGTCCAGTCGTCGGTGCTGACGGTGACGTTGCTCAGGCCGCTGCAGCGGTGCGCGGACTGTTCGCGCATGGTGGCGTCCGCGTCGGCTCCGTAGACAGTCGCGAAGCGCGGTGCCAAGGCGGCCAGGAGCTCGCCGCGACCGCAGCCGACATCGAGCGCGGCGCGCCGTTGCTCGGGAAGGTTCGCGAGGATCCAGCTGTGGAAATGATCGTTGTGACTCCACGGATGCCGCGCGTTCAACGCCTCCAGTTGCGCGGCCACGGTCCCGTTCGCGAACGTCTGCGCCCATCGTCGTAAGGCCATGCGAGCCATTCTGCACGACGTGCGCCCGTCGCATACGAGCCTAGGACTGGTGGGGCTAGGACAAGGCGGGAGGGAACGCGCAGACTGGACGGGTGGACAGTTGGGAGTTCGGCCGGATGGTTCGGCGGTGCCGGGATCAGATCGCGCCCGGCGCGGTCGGCGTACCGGCCGGGAGCCGGCGCCGGGCGACCGGGCTGCGGCGTGAGGAGTTGGCTGCGCTGGCGGGGATCTCGGCCGACTACCTGACCCGGCTCGAGCAGGGGCGGGCGACGTCGCCGTCGGCGCAGGTCGTGGAGTCGCTCGCGCGGGCCTTGCGGCTTGCCGATGCGGATCGCGGCCTGCTGTACGAGTTGGCCGGTCACGTCGCGCCGGGTCCGGACGTCGTACCGTCGCGCTTGTCCGGGAGCGTGCAGCGCCTGCTCGACCGCTTGGCGGATACGCCGGTGGTCGTGTACGACGCGGCGTGGACGCTCCTCGTCGCGAATTCGCCGTACGACGCGCTGATGGGGGAGACGACGTGCCTGCGCGGGCTGGAGCGGAACGCGGTGTGGCGCAACTTCGTCGGGCCGGCGAACCGGGTCGTCCATACGCCGAGCGAGCGGGCCGAGTTCGAGGCCGGGCTGGCGGCTGACCTGCGGCGTACCGCGAGCCGGTATCCGGCGGACTCCTCGCTGACACACCTGATCGAGGAGCTGACGGCGCGCAGCCCGCGGTTCGCGGAGCTGTGGACGTCGCCGGAGCCCGACCGGATGCACGAGCCGACGAAGCAGAAGGTCGTCGACCACCCCGCGGCGGGACGCATCACCGTCGACTGCGACGTGTTGTTCGTCGCGACCGACGACGTGCGCATCATGGTCTACACCGCCGAGCCGGGCACGGAGGACGCCGAACGGCTGGCCCTCGCGATCGTGCTCGGCGCCCACGAGTTCAGCCGGCCACGCTGAGCAGCTGGTCAGTTGCCTCCCACAACCTTTCTTCGCGGGAGCGGTCGTGAGCGACAGGTTCCACCTCCCGCTCCTGATCGACCACCACGAACGCGCCGTTCCGTAGGTGCGCCCAACGGTCGTCGAGGACGATCGAGGCCAGCGCCGGGCCGGACGTCGCGGGCTTCGAGACTCCGGGGAGGCGACCGACCGCGCGGGCGATCCGCTGCAGCGCGGGGCTTGCCTCGCGGCCCAGGCCGGTGCCGGGCATGAAGCCGGGTTCGAAGACGGACACGTTGACACCCGCGGGCGCTCGCCGCTGGAGTTCGTGCGCGTAATAGAGGACGGCGAGCTTGGAGTTGGAGTAGGCGACACCGCCCGCCTGCAGCGAGGCCGGTACGTCGGCAGCGGCGGGCCGCGCGAGCTCGAGAGGGTCCCGCCACTCGGCGGCCGGTACCCGAAGCAGCCTGCGCGGGAGGTTGGCGTAGTACGTATTGGATCCGAGCAGGACGACACGCGCCGGTGCGGTGAGCGAGTCCTGCAGTTCACGGATGAGCAGCGCGTGCGCGAGGTGGTTGACGGCGAAGGTGAGCTCGTACCCGTCCGCGGAGGCGCGCCGAGTGTCCGTGACCGTCAGCCCGGCGTTCGCCACCACTCCACGCAACGGCCGAACGTCGCCCGAGGCAACCATCTTCCGCACCTGAGCAGCCGCGTCCCGTACGTCGGAAAGCCGCGCCAGATCACACGCCACCTCGACGGCGGTCGCCCCCGCGGCCCGAACGTCCTCGGCAATCCTGGCCAGTCGTTCACCGGCACGCCCGACCAGAACCAGATCCAGCCGCTCCGCTTCCGCCCGCCGCGCCATCGCCAGCGCCGCCTCCCGCCCGAGCCCACCGGTCGGCCCGGTGATGAGTACAGATCCCATACCCACAGTCTCGAACACCGGCCCCCGCACAGCCATCCGTCCATCAGTCCTAGGACTGGAACACCACCGGCCGGCAGCACCGTCGCGACCGGTCAGGCGAAGGAGACGCCGGTGAGCTCGATATGGCCGGTCCAGCGGAGCAGGCGTACGCCGTCGACGTACAGCAGTTCGCTGTGGTCCTTGTTGATCCGGGCGAGGCCCTGGCGCAACGCTTCACCGCGAGAGCCGGCGCGGGCGAGTACGGCGTACGCGTCGACCATCACGGGTGCGTCGTACGCGGGGGCCGAGCCGCTCCACCAGACGGACATCGTGCTGATCCCGTTGTCGACGATGCCGCCGTCCATGCTGAGGTCGTCCTTCTTGCACTCGAAGTGGCTGCCCGGGTCGACCTTGCAGTCGTAGCCGCGCGTGCGGAGCTCGTCGACGACCGGGCGGTAGTCCTCGGCGACCGGCCAGTACGGCAGGTACTGCACTGTTGGGGCTTCCAACCCGAGCGTTGCGGTCGTGGGGGACTGGGCGAGGTTGAGCTTGCCCCATTGGGCCTTGCCGCGCTCGATGTTCTTGCCGGTTTGGAGTGAGGTGGTGATCAAGGAGCGGTCGGCCGCTGACAGCTTGACTGCGTCGAAGACGGGGGCGGCGAGCTTGAGCAGTTCGTTCACGCGGGCGCTGGGTGTGGCTTTGTCGTCCATGACCTGCAGTTGGAACTTATCGATGGTGCCGCCGGCGGTGATCTTGAAGCGTGCTTGCACGATCCGGCCGTCTTCGTACTTGTAGCAGCCCTTGAGCTGCCATGGTTCGGTGACTTCGTCGTAGCAGGTCAGGCCGGCCAGCGACGCGACCGCGGCCACGGCGGGCGGTGTCTTGATCGTGGGCGCTTGCGGCAAGGTGCCATCTGGTAGCGGCGCGGCCTGTGGCTTGTCAGGCCGCGTGAAGTAGTACGTCGTTGCGCCGGCCACCAGCAGCAGGCACAGGCCGGCAACCAGCGTGACGATCAGCCCCGTCCTCCGACGACGTGGGGGCCTGACCGGCGGCCCAAAGCTCTGCTGGAAGTGCTGCGGTGGAGCGAAGTCGGGCACCAGTGAGTCCTTTCGGGAGCGTCCTCGACCGAAGTGCCGAGCACGCGGATCAGACGCCAGTTT
Organism: Kribbella sp. WER1; assembly: GCF_054189145.1. NCBI lineage: Bacteria > Bacillati > Actinomycetota > Actinomycetes > Propionibacteriales > Kribbellaceae > Kribbella > Kribbella sp. WER1. Next base: position 7,739,941 of record NZ_CM135186.1, read on the forward strand.
CAACGGCCCGGCTCCCCGAACAGGCACCTTGAAGGCTCAGCCTTAATCCGTCCGGAGCGTCGGTTTCTGAGAAGGCGGGTCGGTCCGGCTGTCTTGCGTTTGCGTTGCGTTCGACTGCGTGCCGGGGGTGTGTCATGCGTCGTCCTTAGGTTCCTCCAGGCCACCCCGAACGCTCGGAAGGACGAGTCGATGCAAGTAACACGTCAACGGCGTGCGAAGGACCGGACGGGCCTTGGTGCGCGACAGAAGGCACGGAAGCCGCTCATCGCGATGGTTGCGCTGACGGTCGTCGCCACCAGCACGAACGCGTTCGCGAACACCACCCAGTTCGGCTTCGAGCATGTCGGTCAGACCACCGACCTGGGTCAGGTCGTGTCGGACAACCAGTACATCAAGCCGATCGGCCGCCGCCTGGTCATCCCGTACGGCAAGATCATGTCGTCCTCGGTCAGCCCGGACGGTACGCACCTCGCGGCCTCGCTCACCGACGGCGGGCAGGTGCTCGCGATCGTGGACCTGAGGACCTCCAAGGTGCAGCAGTACGTCGGTAACAACGCGCAGTCGGATCTTCGCGTCAGCGGCGGCGACGTCGGCCAGGAGGGCCCGACGTACACGCCCGACGGGTCGCAGCTGTGGCTGGGCCGCGCCGACGGCTTCACGAAGTTCACGGTGAACCCGGACGGCAGCCTGGCCGATCCGACGAACATCAGCATCGCCGCGCAGGGCTCGAAGCGCGCGCTGTCTGCCGCGCCGGTGTTCTCGGCCGACGGCAAGACCGTGTACGTCGCCGTCAACGGCCAGAACCGGGTGATCGCGCTCGACGCGGCGACCGGCGCCGTACAGCAGAGCTGGGGCGTCGGCATCGCCCCGCGCGGCATGGTGAAGGTCGGCGACAAGCTGTACGTCAGCAACGAGGGCGGTCGCCAGGCGAAGCCCATGCCTGGCAGCGTGCTCGACCAGGTCAGCGCCGTCACCACGAGTGGCGACAATCCGCCGAGCGAGGTCGCGGCGAACGTGAAGGACCGCGACCCGTCGACCAAGTGGCTGTCCAAGCAGCCGACCGGCTCGGTGACGTACCAGCTGGCCAAGCCCGCAGCGGTGGTGCACTACTCACTGACCTCCGCGAACGACTCGCCCGGGCGCGATCCCAAGGACTTCACCCTGCAGGCGTCGAACGACGGCAGCACGTGGACCGACCTGGACAAGCGCACGGGCCAGCGGTTCGACTCGCGGTACATCACCAACAGCTACACGTTCAAGAACACCACCGCGTACCGGTACTACCGGCTGAACGTCACCGCGAACTACGGCGAGCCGCTCCTCCAGCTCAGCGGCTGGGACATCAGCGACTCGACCGCGCGCGCCGAGACCACGATGAACTCGTACGGCACCGCCGTACCGGCCGATCCGTTCACCGGTTCGTCCACCACCGGCACGGTCAGCGTCATCGACCTGGCGAAGCCCGCGGTCACCAGCATCGACGTCGGGCTGCACCCGACCTCGATGTACGCGAAGAACGGCACGGTGTTCGTCACCAACACGGCCTCCGACAGCGTGTCGGTGATCGACGCGTCCAAGGACAAGGTCGTCCAGACCATCGCCACCCAGCCGTGGCCGGAGGCCTCCGTCGGGTACGAGCCGACCGCCGTCAGCCTGACCGACGACGGTCGCCTGCTGGTGACGCTCGGTCGCGCGAACGCGGTCGCGGTCTACAAGTTCAAGAACGCGGTCGAGCCGGTCAGTTACGTCGGTCTGCTGCCGACGGACTACTTCCCGTCGGAGATCACCACCGCCGGCGGCAACGTCGTCGTCTCCAACACCCGCGGCGTCGACGCGCTCCGCAACACCAGCAGCCACGGCACCCACGACACGACCTCGAGCCTGCAGCAGTTCAAGCTGCCGGACGACGGCGTCGTGAGGACGTACACGCAGCAGGTCTTCAAGCAGAACGGCTGGACGCCGAACTCGGTCCAGCGCGCCACGGGCGGCGCCAAACCGGTGCCGGTCCCGCTCAAGCTCGGCGACCCGTCGACGATCAAGCATGTCTTCCTGCTCGTCAAGGAGAATCGGACCTACGACCAGGTGTACGGCGACATCCCGCAGGGCAACGGCGATCCGTCGCTGACGCAGTACGGCGAGAACGTCACGCCGAACCAGCACGCCCTGGCGAAGCAGTTCGGGCTGTACGACAACACGTACGACATCGGCACGAACTCCGCCGAGGGGCACAGCTGGCTGATGCAGGCCGACGACCCGGAGTACACCGAATCCACGGCGGGCGAGTACCAGCGCAGCTACGACTCGTACAACGACGTCCTCGGTCACCAGAAGAGCGGCTTCATCTGGACCGGTGCGGAGGCCGCGGGCAAGACCGCGCGGGACTTCGGCGAGTACCAGATGCAGCAGAACAACAAGCCGTCGAGCGCGAGCTGGCAGAACCTGTACTGCGACACGAAGAACATGGCGGCCGATCCCGCGCAGAACACGGCGTACCCCATGTACTCGAACGTCGACATCCCGTCGCTCAACGACATCTCGGTGCACGGCTACCCGGGTGGCGACCTGAGCATCCCGGACATCTACCGGTACGAGATCTGGAAGCGCGACTTCGCGAAGTTCGGGCCGGCGAACCTGAACATGTTCTGGTTCCCCAACGACCACACCGGCGGTCCGACCAGCGGCCCCGCCCAGGTCGCGGACAACGACCTCGCGGTCGGCAAGGTCGTCGACGAGATCTCGCACAGCAAGTACTGGAAGGACTCCGCGATCTTCGTGCTCGAGGACGACTCCCAGGCCGGCGTCGACCACGTCGACGGTCACCGCGCCCCGATCCAGATCATCAGCCCGTGGGCCCAGCACGGCACCGTCGACAGCCGGTACTACTCGCAGATCACGGTGATCCGCACCATCGAGCAGATCCTCGGGATCCACCCGATGAACCAGAAGGACAGCGCCGCCACCCCGATGCGTACGGCGTTCACCGGCAGGCCCGACTACACGCCGTTCACGCTCCAGCCCAACCGGACCCCGCTGACCCAGGGCCTGTCCACCTTGCCGACCTGCGGCGCGGACACCCCCGCACCGCAGAACCCGAACGCCGCACCGGCACCGACCGGCAAGGTCCCCGCGGCCGAGCAGGCGATCGCGACGCAATGGGAAACCTGGAAGGCGAAGCAGCCCTTCACCGGCCCCAACGCCAAGGTCGACTCCACACCTCCCGCCCAGATGAACCGCTTCTCCTGGTACGAGGCCCACGAGTTCACCAAGCCCTACCCGGGCGACACCAAGATCTACACCCCCGACGAGGTCCCCGGCGCCTACATCCCAGCCTCCGACTCCGACGGCTGACCCAACCCACCAGCGACGGCCCGCCGCTCCGGCGGGCGTCGCTGGTGGTGTACTCCGCTCCCGGCGAAGGACTCAACGTACGACGCGGTCGATGCGTTGGCCGTGTTCGTCGAAGATCTGCAGGCGTGAGGTGTCGACGGTGAGGTGTACCTTGTCGCCGGTCGTGAGGCCGGTTCCGGGGGTGAGTTCGAGGACCAGGTCCGCTCGGCGGTGCGACGGATCGGCGGTCGTGTCGGGTGCCGGCGGGGTGCTGGGCCGTCGCAGCAGTGATCTGGTGACGGCCGTGAGGGTGGACACGCGTCGTGCTGCATGCCGGGTGTGCGACCGGGCCTCGCGTTCCGGCGGCGGAGGTGGTCCGACGAAGTCGGGGTTGACGGTGTCGATGTTGCAGGCAACGAACGCGATCCACTGGTTGCCGTGGAACTCGAGCGCGCGCAGCGATCCTGTCAGCTGGTCGGTGTCGACGCCCTCGGCCGTTGCCGTGAAGGCGTCCGAGCGGGCGCCGACGATGACCTTGATCCCGTCGTGCCGACTGAGGATCAGCGAGCGGCTGTCCGTCGGCGGTAACGGCAGGGCCTGCGAACCGAAGTCGAGGCTGACCCGGTGGTGAGCGGTGACCCGGACGGTGGCCGCCATCAGATTGATCCGCGGCGTACCAAGGAAGCCGGCGGCGAAGGCGGTGGCAGGGTCGTTGAAGACCTGCGTCGGTGTCCCGACGTCCTCGATGCGGCCGTCCCGCATGATCGCGATCCGGTCCGCCAGCGTGAGCGCCTCGACCTGGTCGTGGGTGACGTAGACGGTGGTCACGTCGAGATCGCGAACCATGTCGCCGATCTCCTGGCGCAGCTCGGTGCGCAGGGTGGCGTCGATGTTGGACAGCGGTTCGTCCATCAGGAAGATGCGCGGCTGCCGGACGATCGCCCGGCCGATCGCGACCCGCTGCCGCTGGCCGCCGGACAATGTCCTCGGCAGCCGGTCGAGGGTGGAGTGGATGCGCAGGATCCGGGCGAGCCCGCCGGCCTTGGCGCTGGCCTCGGCGGGGGCTTCGCCGCCCATCCGCAGCGGGAACATGATGTTCTCGCGGACCGTGCGGTTCGGGTACAGCGCGCCGTTCTGGAACACGAGCGCGACGCCGCGGTCCTTGGGCGTCAGGTCACTCGCCTCGGTGCGGTCGAGCCAGACCTGGCCCGCGGTGAGTTCCTCGAGTCCGGCGATGATCCGGAGCAGGGTGGTCTTTCCGCACCCCGACGGTCCGAGCAGCACCATCACCTCGCCGGTCGCGATGTCCAGTGTCAGGTTGTCGACGGCAACATGCCGGCCGTCGTACACCTTGGAAACGGCATCGAGCCTGATGGCGGTCATCCTCACCTCCTCGGACCCCCGACTCCCGAGTACACCGGTAGGTCGCCCGGATTGTCCATACCTGGAGGCGATCCAACGGTGGTTGCCGAGGGCAAGCTGAAGCTTCCTCAGCTCCGAGAAGCTGATCGTGCCCGGCCGGTCGCGGAGAGTCGACCTGCTGCCCCGGTTGTCTCAGAGTTCGATCGGCCCGTCGCGGACGACACCGCGGACGTGGTCCACCGCGGCGCCGGGTCCGAAATCGGTCATCCACCAGGTGGCGCCGGCCGCGGCGTACGGTGCGGGGTCGATGCCTGGCTCGAGGGCGATCGCGATGTCGTACGGCGTGGACGTGTCGCCGCGGAGCTCCGCGATGGTGGTGGCGATCCCGGCGAGCTGGTCCGGGTGGTCGAGGTGCACCGGGAAGAAGCCGTCGTGCCGGGCGGCCCGTCGTACCGGCTTGGGATTCCCGGGGAAGCCGGCGACCCAGACGGGTACGCCGGGCTCTTGGACAGGACGGGGGAGGAACTGCATGCCGTCGACGGTGTAATGCTCGCCGTGGTGGTGAACCTCCTCGCCGGACCAGGCGGCGCCGAGGATCTCCAGCGATTCGTCCAGCATCCGGCCGCGCTGCCGGTCGTCTTGCGGCTCGCCGGTCTTCGAGAACTCGTTGCCGAACCGGTCGCTGCCCAGACCGACGCCGAGGGTGAGGCGGCCGCCGCTGAGGCGGTCCAGCGTGGCGGTCTCCTTCGCGACCTTGGCCGGCCGCCGTCGAGCCACCGGTGTGACCATCGGGCCGAGCCGCACCTGTTCGGTGGCCGTGGCGATCGCCGACAGTGTGATCCACGGGTCCGCCACCTGCCGGACCGGTGCTCGCCAGCGCAGGTGGTCCCACACGAACACGGCGTCCCACCCCGCCGCTTCCGCTTCGGCCGCGAGCCGCGCCACGACCAAGGGGTCCGCGAGCTCGTCGAAGATCGGCAGCCAGAGGGCAGAACGTAACTTCTTCACACAGCTCATCGGTAGCTCTCCAGGAGGTTGGCCAGTTCTGTCGGACGGCTCAGCGCGACGCAGTGACTGGCAGCGATCTCGTCCGGGGTGATGCCGAGGCGGTCCACCGCCAGCTCGCGCAGGAAGTCGGGCGGGAAGCAGCGGTCTTCGGTGCACAGCACGAACCTCGTCGGGATCTCCGGCCAGGCGGCCAGCGGCCACGGCTCGGTCCGCCCGGCCGGCGACGGGTGTTCCCTTGACCTGCGCATCGCCTCTTCCGCGAGTGCCTGCGGTACGTCGTGGAGGAACCCGACGTACGGATCGGAGCTTCCGGTGCGGCCACCGTCGCGGGCCGCGGCCGCTCGTACCGCCTCAGCGTATCCGGTGATGCGGCCCCAGTCCGCGGGTGATTCACCGGGCGCGGGGATCATCGCGGCCACGAGTACCAGCAGTTCGGCCCCCAGTCGATCGGCGACCATCGGTGCGGTGTAGCCGCCGAACGAGTGCCCGACGACGACCACGTCCTCTCGGTTGCCGACGGCATCGATCACCGCATCGGCGTAGTCGGTGAACGTGGCGGACGCGTCGCCGGGCAGGTCCGGCGCCACCACCTCGTGGCCCCGGCGCCGGAGTTCGGCGGCGACCAGGTGCCAGGACCAGCCGACGTCGCCGCCACCGTGGATCAACACGTACGTACTCATCTGGGTCATGGCACCACGCTAGGGCGCACGTCGAATCACGAAAAGCGATGATTTCCGATCATGTCGATCGTCAGTGCTTATGCTTGGCTGCATGGCGGACGTCGAACTGCGGTACCTGCGGACCATGGCCGTGATCGCCGAGGAGCGAACGTTCGGGCACGCGGCGGTCAGACTCGGCTACACCCAATCCTCGGTGAGCCAGCAGATCGCCGCACTGGAGAAGGCCGTCGGCGGCCTGGTCTTCGACCGGCCCGGCGGTCCGAGACCCGTCCGGATCACGCCGCTCGGCGAGGTGGTGCTGTCCCACGGCCGCGAACTTCTCGCGAAGGCGGAGGCGCTGACGAACGCCGTCGATCGTTTCCGGGACGGCAACGGCCGGATCGATATCGGCACGTTCCAGAGCGTGTCGAACCTGATCCTGCCGACCGTCATCCGCCGGCTGCTCGACGAGCATCCCGGCTGCGACATCAGGCTGTCGGAGGTGCAGCCGGACGATCCCCGGATCGGGGAACTCGATCTGCTCTTCCACGACGGCCCGGTCGAGGGCGAGGCGGAGCACGCCAAGCTTTTCGACGAGCCGTACCTGCTGGTGGCCCGCTCGGGCGCGTTCACCGCCGGGCCCGTCCGGGCGAAGGCCCTCGACGACGTTCCGATGGTCGGCTGGCCGCTCACCTATCACCAGAGATGGCTGGAGCGGACGCTCGCCCGGGCCGGCGCCCAGCCGCGATTCGTCTTCCGTACGACGGGCCATGAGACGATCCTGTCCATGGTCCGGGTCGGCATCGGCTGCGCGGTGCTGCCGTGGCTCGCCCTGCACGCAACCGATGCCTGGTCCGACGACGAGCTCAGCATCCACCCGCTGAAGCCATCGCCGTCCCGGGAACTCTCGTTGTACTGGCCCGCCGGCCGCACCGAGTCCCCACTCGCACTCCGGACACGAGAGATCGCGCTCGACGTCGCGGGCGAACTCTCGAGGTCCAAGGCCGCCTCGTGAGGCTCACCGGCCGGGTCGCGCTCGGCGTCGCCGGTTTCTCCTTCGACCCCCGCGACCGCGACGCCGACCTCGCGACGATCCGGGCCGGCATCGCCGCCGGTACGGCGATTCTCGACACAGCCCGTGCCTACACGCGTGTCGACGAGCCGTGGTACGGCGAGGCGCTGGCGGCCGACGCTGCTCGGGGTACCGGCGTACTTGTCGGGACCAAAGGCGGGCACACCCGGCGTGGGACCACGTGGGATGCCGACATCGGCGCGGAGCGGATCCGGTCCGACGTGGAGACGAGCTTGCGCGTACTCGGCGGCGAGCGGCTCGACCTGTACTACCTCCACCGGGTCGACCTCGCCGAACAGCCGGTCGAAGAGGGCGTCTCCGCACTCGCCTCGCTCCGGGACGACGGCAAGGTGGCGCGGATCGGCCTGTCGAACGTGACCGTGGCCGAACTCGACCGCGCCTGGACCGTCGCCGAGATCGATGCGGTGCAGGACCGGCACACAGCACTCGGCCAGGAGTCGGCGGACGTCCTCACCTGGTGCGAAACCCACCAGGTGCCCTTCTTCGCCTACTCACCCCTCCGCAACACTGCCACCGCGCCTAACTCGGCCGCCGCCGCACCCAGCCTGGCCGCCGCGCCTCGCTTGGCCGCGGCGGCCGGTGCTCGAGGCGTCTCGCTCCAACGCCTCCTGCTCCGCGCCCTCCTGGCATCGTCTCCCGCACTCTCGGTCGTCTCGGGCGCCACCCGCCCGGCCACCGTCCTCGACTCCCTCGCCGCCGAGACCGAACCCTGGGACGACCACCTCGAGGCCGCGTACCGAGCAGACCTCACGCGGCCCTGAACCCTTGTATCAGAAGACGTCCGGGCCGAGGTGTGTGGTGATCCACTCCGCCGAGAGCTGGGTCGATCGGAGGTTCGTGCCGGCCTCAGGTACGTCGACCTCGACGATCAGCCAGCCGTCGAACGCGTCGGGAAGGGCGGCGACGGCAGCGATCAGGTCGACGTCGCCGCGGCCGGGCTCGGTCCAGACGGTGTGGGCGGTGACGGTCGCCTCGAAGTAGTTCGCGTCGGCCTTCTTGGCCGCTGCGGCCTGGTCGAGGTGGACGTCCTTGAGGTGAACGGCGGCGATGCGATCGGCGTACTGCGTCATCAACGTTGCAGGGGTGCTGCCGGCCCAGGCTAGGTGGCCGGTGTCGGGGCCGAAGGCAAGGATCGAGGACGGGACGGCGTCGAGGACGGCGCGGATCTCGGGTTCGGTCTCGATCGGGCTGCCGACGTGCGGATGCAGCGCGGGTACGACGCCTTCGGCGCGGATGGCGTCGGCGGCCGCGCCGATGCAGTCGATGACCTTCGGGAGACCGGTGTCGCCGTACCCGATGGCCGGGTGGGCGATGCGGTCGGCGGTGAGGCCGGCGGCGAGGAAGACCTCGGTGTTGCCGAGTTCGGCCTGGACGGCGGCGTGCCGCTTGGCGGCCTCGGCGAGGTCGGCAGGGGACGTGTTGACGTCGGCGGAGTAGTAGCCGGGCGCGGGCGTCAGGCCGTGGTTCGCGAGCAGGGTGCGGTACCCGGCGGCATCGAGCCCGGCCGGCGGGTCGGCGTGGATGCCGCGGAACGGGGTGGTCGCGATCTCGGCGAAGGCGCCGTCGAGGACCGGGACGCTGAGGTCGAAACCTGCGGGGGTGAGGACCCAGGGGAGTGGGTTCAGCCCGACACGGAAGGTTGTCATCAGGGAACTCCTTCGGTGCAGATCGTGGGTGGACCGGTCAGAGTTCTTCGATCGTGAGGTTGCGCCAGCGGCAGCGGGCACCGCGGCCCCAGCGGGCTTCGCCGAAGCGGGGGTCGTTGTCGTGGACCTCCAGCGCGATGTGGCCGGCCGGACCGAGCGCGTCGGCGACCGCGTCGGCGTCGTACTGCGGGTGCTGCATCGTGGCGAGGTCGACCTCGGCGACGAACACGTCGTTGACCCAGGTGGTGATGCGTGGTTTCGCGCCGACGCAGCGGACCCGGAGGGTGTTCCAGTCGCCGAAACGCCACCTGTCGAGGAACTGCCCCGGGTCGCCGCGGCGGGTGAGCAGCGCGGGTTTGTCGGGGGTCATCGGCTCGGCGGAGCTGGCCGGGTCCTCGAGGCGGAGCCCGGTGGGGTTGCCGTTGGCATCGAGTTCGGCGTCGAGGACGTACGGTACGGCGTGGAAGCCGCCGGTGCCGTTGCCGAAGAATCCGCCGATCGACCCGGACTTGCGGTGGTCGACGAGGATCTGGAACCCGGCCCAGTTGTCCGGCCGGCGGCGGACCATGACGCCGGTGTCGGCCGGCCAGTCGGGTTTCGTTTCCAGGGTGAGCTCGAAGTCGCCGAAGGTCTTCTCGGTGACCAGGTAGCCGCCGTACCCGGGCTGTTCGGGGTCCTGGAATCCTTCGATCGCGCCGTCCAGCACCTGCCAGTGCGCGGGATGTGCGGCAGCTTGCTCTTCGTAGTCGGCGGCCAGTTCCGGGACGAGGTCGCGGACGGTCGGACCGCCCGGCCACAGGGTGTCGTAGGTGCGTGGTACGGCGTACCAGCCGTCGAGTGTGTGTCCGTCGAACAGTTCCACGGAGTCGTGTCCTTTCTCAGCGGCCGGCGAGGGCGCCGCCGATGCCGCCGATGCTGAAGTACTTGTTCAGGACCGCGAAGATGATTGCGGGTGGCAACAGCATCACGACGGACAGGGACATCACCGAGCCCCAGTCGACCGCGTTCTGCTGGAAGAAGGTCTGCAGGCCGATCGGCAGCGTGAAGATCGAGCTGGACCGCAGGAAGACGAGCGCGACCAGGTAGTCGTTCCAGGCGAGCAGGAACGCGAAGATCGCGGTGGACAGGATGCCGGGCAGCGAGTTCCGCAGCACGATCCGGGCGAAGGAGCCGAACACCGAGCAGCCGTCGACCCAGGCGGCTTCCTCGAGGGCATGCGGGATCGAGTCGAAGTACGCCGCCATCATCCAGGTGGCCACCGACATCGTGCTGCCGACGTACACGATGACCAGGCCGATCAGGTTGTCGGTGAGTCCGAGCCGGGCGAACAGCACGAACAGCGGGATGATCGCGGTGATCACCGGCAGCGACTGGATCACGAACAGCAGCAGCGACAGCCCGGAGACAGCCTTGCTGCGGCCGCGGGACAGGACGTAGCCGGCCGGTGCGGCGACGACGACCGAGACGAGGACGGTCGCGAGGGTCACGCCGAGGCTGTTGCCGAGCCAGATCCGTACGTCGGTCTTCGCAAAGACGTTGCGGAAATTGTCGATTGTCAACAATCCTCCGGTTCCGGACGGGCGGAGGGACAGCAGCAGCGTGGCGAAGATCGGCACCAGGACGACGAGCGTGACGAGCAGCAGGACGGCGAACCGCCACCACTGCCCACGGGTGCCGGGTTCGCGTGCGGTGATCGTGCTCATGCGATGTCCACCTTCCGGATCTGGCGGTAGAGCGCGGTGGACACGATCACCAGGACGAGCGTCATCAGGAACGCGATCGCGACGCCCGGCCCGGTCTGCAGGTCCTGGAACACGGTGCGGTACGCCAGGACGACCAGCGACGAGGTCGCGTCGACCGGGCCGCCGCCGGTCAGCAGGTAGATCGTCGGGAAGTCGTTCACGCAGAAGATCGTCATCAGGATCCAGCTGATGTACGTCGATCGTGAGATCAGCGGCAGCGTGATGTGGACGAACTGCTGCCGGCGGGACGCCCCGTCGATGCCCGCGGCCTCGTACACCGTGGTGTCGACCGCGGCCAGCGCCGCCGACGTCATCAGCATCATGAACGGGAAGCTGACCCAGACCTTGAACACGCAGACCGTGACCGCGGCGAGTGTCGGATCGGCGAGGAAGTTGACCTCACCGAAGCCGAGCTGGGCGGCCAGGCTCGGGATCGGGCTGCTGGGCGTGGCGACGAGCCAGTTCCAGGCGGTCGAGGAGACCACGATCGGGACCACCCAGGGCAGCATCAGCAGGACCTTGAAGACTGTCCCACCGGGGATCTTCGTGCGGAGCAACAGTGCGAGCCCGAGGCCGACGAGCCAGCTGCCGAACACGCCGACGACCGTGAAGATCAGCGTGAACCGGGCCGCGCTCCAGAACCGCGGGCTGGTCAGCACGTCCGCGTAGTTGCCGAGGCCAACGAAGTTTCCGGTGACGATCAGAGTGCCGTCGCGGACCGACTGGGAGGTGGCGACCACGAGTGGGTAGGCGTTGATCAGCAGCAGCAGGACGACGCACGGCGCGACCAGCACGATCATCGTGATCGCCGAGCGGCTGAGGCGGAGCCCGTGACCCGGCGCGGCCGAACTCGCTGCGCGCGGCACGGTCTGCGCCGTCATCGTTTGACGACTCCTTCGAGGCCCTGCTGGAGAGTGGTGAGCGCGCTCTTCGGGTCGGTCCGGCCCTGGAGCATGGTCTGCGCGAACTGGGCGAGCGCCTGACCTCCGTCCACTGCCGCGAGCGCGGCGAACGATGCCGTCTTCTTCGCGGCGTACGTCTTGCAGACCGGCATCCACTTCTCCACGATCGCGACCTGGTTCGGGTCCTTCGTGTAGTAGGAGGCGTTCGCGATCGACTTCAGCACCGGTACGGCGACACCGACCGCGCTCTCCCAGTACTTGTGGAGCTGGCCGAAGTAGTACTTGAGGAACGCCTCCGAGGCCTCCTGTGACGGGGTGTTCGTGTACATCATCAGATTGTTGACAAAGAACAATCCTGCGATCGTGCCGCTCGGGCTCTTCAGCGGACTCGCGACGTGCAGGTTCTTGCCGGTCTTGGCCGCCTGCGTCGCCAGACCGGGGGAGTGGATCCCGAGGCCGGCCTTGCCGCTGTCCCACTGGGCGCGAAGGTTCTCGATCGTGTAGGACACCGCGCCGTTGTCGACAATCCCCTCGTTGACAAGCTGCTTGACGAAGGTCATCGCCTCGACGTTCGCGTCGGTCACGCAGTCCGGCTTGCCGTCCGGGTCGAACAGGCCGCCGCCGTTGTTGACCATCATGGCGACCATCGTGTGGGCGCCCAGGTTGTTGTCCGACCCGGATCCGGTGGCGAAGCCGGTGACGCCGATCTTCTTCAGCGCCTGCCCGGCCGTGAGCAGCTCGTCCCACGTGGTCGGTACCTTCGCGCCGGCCTGGTCGAGGAGTGCCTTGTTGTACCAGAGCGGGCGGACGTCGGTCTGCCACGGCAGGGCGACGTACCCTTTGTCGGTCTTCATCGTCTCCAGCACGCCGGGCAGGAAGTCGTCGTACGTGCCGTCCTTCTTCATCGATTCGACGAGGTTGTCGGCGTACGCGATCGCTCCCTGCTCGGCGAACTGGAACGCCTGGAACCCGGCGCCGGAGCTGACCGCCGGACCGGTCTTCGACGCGATCGCGGACGAGAACGTCTGGTAGAAGCCGTTCCACTGGATGATCTGGTACGACGCCTTGCCGAACCCCTGCGCCGGGGCGTACCCGCCGATGATCTGCTTGCCGAGGGTGTTGTACGTCGGGGCGCCCCACGGCATGTCCCAGAACTTCAGCTCGCCGGACGCGTTGCCGGCCTTGCTCGCACCGCTGTTGCCGGACACGGTGCACGAGCTGAGGCCCGCCGCGCCGGCGATTCCCAGGAACCCGCGGCGGGTGAGTCTTCCGTGGTTCATGACAGGGCTCCTTCCGTGGCCGCGAGCGCGGCCGACGCCACCTGGACGTCGTCGTACAGGTGGTTCAGATCGGTGAGTCGATCGGCCGGAGCGGTGTCGTGCAGGCGCCGCAGCGTCGCGCGATGGCCGGTCTCGTAGACGGTCGGCGTGAGTACCGCGCCGTCGGGGCTGACGACCGTCAGCCGGGCGGGTCGAGCCGTGTCGCCGGCGGGGATCCAGAGCTCGACGCTTCCATCGGGGGTCGGCATCTGCACGTTCGCGGAGGCCGGTACGGCGGCGGTGCGGACGACGGAGAGGCCGACGTGAACGCCGTCGTCGGTCGAGCCTTGGGCGTACAAGACGTGGCCGGACAGATGCAGTACGGTCAGCCGGCGCACCGGATTGCGGAGTGCCCGGACGAGCGCCAGTTCGTGGAGCAGCGCGGTGGTCAGATCGCTGCCGGGCGGTGTCAGTACTCGACACTCCATCCGGTTGCCCTCGGCAACGCGGAAGGCCTGCGCGGCGCTGTCGATCACCGGGTTGGACGCCCACGGTGAGTCGACGAGTACGGGTGCGCTCAGCAGGTCGGCGAACTCGGCGATCCGCGGGTGTACGACGACGACCGCCGTACTGCCTGAACGCAGTGCGCGCCGTACCTCCGCGGGCCAGTCGGACGCCCCGTCGACGAGGCTCACGTCGGCGGGACGAGGGATCGAAACCGGCAGCGTCGCCAAGGTCGCCCGCGCGGTGTACGTGGTGTTCATGCGGCCGCCTCCGTCTTGTCGGCGGTGCGCACTGCTTCGGCCGCGGCATCGGCGACCGCGACGGTGAATTGCAGATCGTCGACAATCCTGTCCAGGTCGGGCGGCGCGACCTCCCCGCGGACGACGGCCGCGAGCTCCAGCCATTCGGCCTCGTAGCCGTTCACGGGCGTCGGGCCGAACGCCCTTGCCGACTCGGCGGTCGTGAGTGTGCTGACGGCCGAGCCCGCGTGGACGTACGACGGCGTGAACTCGGTCCGCAGTACCTGGTCCTCGGCGTACGCCTCGAGGACCCAGCTCGGCTGCCACGTCTGCGACATCACCGCATGCAGCTCGACGACCTTGCCTCCGGCAACCATCAGGATCCGGTACCCGAACGGCGTCACGAGCGTCGCGCTCAGCACGCGCAGATCGTCGTACCGGGGAAGCAGGCTGCGAACCAGCGGCAGGTCGTGCACGGCGAGGCCCATCACGCCCGCATGCACCATGCCCGCGCGCACCTCGACGTCCGCGAGATCCATTGCGGGGAAGGTCGGGCGGCTGAGTACTTCGGTCGCGACGTCTTCGAAGCGCGCGTTCGGCGGGAGGACGATCGACGACCGGATGGTGTGGCTGGTGGCCGGGAGGTCGCCCCAGTGCGCGACCGCCGACCGCCAGCCCGGATCGAACGTGTGCATCGCCCCGACCAGGACCGGGACGCCTGTCGCGGCGGACACCGCTGCGACCGCGGCGGCCTCGTCGGCCGACATCGCCAGCGGCTTCTCGCAGAGCACCGCCTTCTTGCCGGCCCGGCAGGCCGCGATCACCTGTTCGGCATGGAAGGCGTGCGGACTGCAGACCGCGACGATGTCGACGTTCGGATTGTCGACAATCTCCTGGAGCGACGTCGTGGACGCCGCCCCGACGCGGGCCGCGACCTTCGCGGTCACGGCGGTGTCGACGTCGTGGAGTTGGCGGACGGTGAAGTGGTCGGCGAGCCGGGCCAGGGTCGGCAGGTGAATCGCCTGCGTCACCGGGCCCGAGCCCAGGAAACCGACACCGAGAGTGGACTGCATACGTGGCTCCTCACCAGAGCGAAACCAGATCAGTCGTTCAGATTTCGGCAAACGTAAACGGCTGGTAAGGTTTCGTCAAGAGTTCGGCGACCCGATGGGGGTGGGGCCCGTGGCAGGCGAGACGGCACCGACGATCCGCGGCCCGTACCGCAGGGGGATCGAACGGCGGGAGCGCATCGTCCGGACCGCGTCCGAGGTGTTCGGCGAGTTCGGGTACGTCGGTGGTTCGCTGCGCAACATCGCCGAACGCGTCGGCGCTTCGCCCGCGACCCTGATCCAGTACTTCGGCAGCAAGGAAGGTCTGCTCGCCGCGGTGCTGGAGGACTGGACGGTCCAGACCGGCCGGTCGACGCTGCCGGAGAGCGCGCGCGGATTGGCGTACTTCCGTCAGATGCGTGACCTGATGGAGTTCCACGTCCACCATCGCGGTCTGCTGGAACTGTTCATCACGCTCGCCGCGGAGGCGACGAACCCGAGCCACCCGGCCCGCGATTTCATCCGCCGGCGCTACGCCAACGGTCTCCAGCTCTGGACCGGCAAACTGCGCGAAGCCATCGAGGACGGCGAAGTTCCGGCCCTCACCGATGAGCAGATCGAAGCCGAGATCCGCATCCTGGTCGCGGTGCTCGACGGGCTGGAGTTGCAGTGGTTACTCGGTGCCGACATCGACCTGGCTGGTCTGGTTGCTGTCCACGTCGAGCAAGCGATCGCGCGCTGGCAAGCCGGCCTCGCGACCTGACCGACCGGCGGATTCGCCGGGCGAGGCGTCGATCACGCAACCAGGTCGCGGGTTTGTAGCGGGCCGGCGGCGAGGAGGGTGCGGTAGCGGCCGGCGATGACGGCCAGACCGATCGCGGCGATTGCGGCGAGTGTTCCGGGGATCAGGAAGACGTGGGGTAGTCCGACTGCGCCCACGCCGAGGCCGCCGAGGGTTCCGCCGAGTGCTTGGCTGACCGCGGTGGAACTCATGAAGATGGCGCCTGCGGTGGCGACGGCGTGTGGCAGGAGACGCTGCGCGGCGATGATCCCGAGCGCTGCGAAGACGCCCCATACTCCGCCCATCAGAATCTGCCCGGCGAACAGCCCGACGGCTGTGTGCGTGAACGCGAAGAGGAGGTTGGCGCCGACCCCGAAGCCCGCACCCACCACCATGAGCGGCATCGAGCCAGTGCGTCGGGCGACCAGGACGCTCAGCGGCATGAGCCCGAGTTCGACGAGCGGCTGGATGCCGATCACGGCGCCGCTGATCTCGGGCGCGAGGTGGAGTTGCTGGTTCATGTAGAGCGGCAGGTAGGCGTACTTGATGGATTCACCGGCGTACACGAGCACGTACAAGGTCGTGAACACCAGCAGGGGAGTCATCTCCGCCAGGCTTGCCGTTCGCCGGGGGAGCTGTGCAGTGGCTGTGGATTCGGTGCGGAGCCTCAGCGTTCCGAGGGGCAGGAGTTGGACGAGGTTGCACAGTGCGGTGGCGAACAGTGTCGCGCGGACGCCGAACGCGGCGGCACCGAACGCCCCGAGCATCGGCCCGATCACCCACCCGGCAGTGAGCGCCATCCGGACGATCGCGACGACCCCTTCGGGGTTCGGAGTACGGTCGGCGCCCAGTTCGTCGTGGATCGCGGCGAACAACTGCGAACCCGCCGCTCCGGCGAACCCGAGCACAGCGGCACTGATGACGAACGGCAGCCAGGCAACCGGAGACCAGGCGATGCCGGCCCAGCCGAGGAAGCCGGCGATGCCGCACCAACGGAAGAGCCCCAGGCGGCTGCCGGTGCGATCCGATCGCGCGCCGACGACCCAGCCGGCGACCGGGGCAAGCAGGTTCGTCAGGTAGAAGAGTCCCGCGGTGCTCAGCGACGTGTGCAGTTCGGTGACGAGGAACGTCGCGATCTGCGGCGCGGCCGCGGACATGCCGAGTCCTGCGAGCAGCATGGACAGCGCCGATCCGCGATACAGCGGCTGGGCGAGAACGGCTCGAAACGCACTGCTGCGGCGAACATCGGCGGACGACACGGCGGCCACTCCTCGGCATCGGTCCAGCGCTTCGTCTCAAAACCGTGCAGCGCTCGGTTTTCGTGGGTACGATCGTACACGTCGTGACACATTCCGGTCCCACGAAGGAGTTCCACGCATGCCCGCTACTTCCGTCCAGCTGTACTCGCTGCGCGACGCGATCGCCGAAGACCTCGACCGGGCGGTCGCCCGGGTCCGGGAGATCGGCTACCGGAACGTGGAGCCGTACGCCTTCGTCGAGCGTGCCGCCGACTTCGAGCGCGCCTTCGCCGCGACCGGTCTGACGGCTCCGTCGGGGCACGCCGCGGTGATCGACGTGCCCGACGCGAACGTCGTGTTCGACGCCGCCGAGCGCCTCGGGATCGGGATCGTCATCGACCCGTTCATCCCGACCGACCGTTGGCAGAGCGCGGACGACGCCAAGCGGCTCGCCGAGCGCGTCAACGAGCTCACGCGGCAGGCGAGCGCGCGGGGCCTGCGGTTCGGGTACCACAACCACCAGTGGGAGTTCACCAACAAGAGCGACGGCCGCACCGTCTTCGACATCTTCGTCGAGCATCTCGAGCCCGAGGCGGTCCTGGAGGTCGACACGTTCTGGTCGACCGTCGGCGGCGCCGACACCCCCGCGGTGCTGAAGGCGCTCGGCGAGCGCGTCGTCGCGATCCACGTCAAGGACGGCAAGGTCGACGGCGACATCCTCACCGCACTGCCGTCGTCGGAGAGCGCACTCGTCGTACCGGAGGCCCTCCAGCGCGCCTTCGAGAACCAGACCCCGGCCGGCCAGGGCGACGTCGACGTTCTGGCGACGCTCACCGCCGCACCGCAGGCCATCCGCGTGGTGGAGTTCGACGCCTACTCGGGTGACATCTTCGACGGGATCGCAGAGTCCCTCACCTGGCTGACGGCCAACGACCCCGCGGGCGAGTAGCCAGGCCTGTCGGACGGGCTCCAACAACCAGTGCAGTCGGAGCCCGTCCGATCCGGTGATCACCAGCTGACGTCGTCGAGCGCCGGCCAGGGCGGACCGTCCCGCAGAACGTCGAGGAATGCGACGCCTGACTCTCTGCCGCTCGGGTGCTGGTCGTCGCGACGCCAGCGGTAGGCCGCGACCATTGCCAGCACGAGTCCGCGGCATTCATCAACCAGATTCTGGTCGGCGCTCGAATAGCGGTCCGCCACATCTTTGGGGACCCAGCCGAGGTCGTACTCGACGGGTCCGTGGGCGGTGTTCTCGAAGTCGATGAGGAGCGGCCCGTTCGTCGTACTGAGCACGTTCCCGGGGTGCGGCTCGCCGTGGAGGAGTTGTTCGGGTGCGTGCCGATTGACGATCGACCACTTCAGATCGCGCAGTATGTCGGCCAGAAAGCGTCGGTCCACGGCTGTGAGATCCGGAGTGATGTTGCGGTTGGCAACGTCTTCCTGTACGGCGCTGACACGGTCCATGGCGTGTGGGGTCGTGACGTCGAGCTGCCGTAGACCCGCATGAAGACATTCGAGCGCCCGCGCATAGTCGGCCGGCTGAATTGGTGGGGACTGCAGCGGCTCGCAGTAGGTCCAGAATGCGATCTTGAAGCCGTCATGTACGACGATATGTGGCTCGACCCGGGGGTCGAGCGGAGCAACCGGGCTGTCCGTCTGCGCGAGCCGTCGAACGACGTCAACCTCCCGCTCCGGGCTCACCTGATGACCGGCGTGATGGTTCTCGGGCGTGATCCGCGCCACGGTGTCACACGGCGTCAGGTGGACGACAAGACGGTTGGAGTCGTTGAGAACGCCGGCGTCGTCGACCTCCAAGCCGAGCGCCGACGCGATCGATATCGCGGCAGCCATTGCACGCTGTGTCTGCATTGATTGCATCCATGCCTCCTCGGCACAAGCAATTCGGTGACAGGGCAGGCTAAAGAGCGCGGACTTGTCACGCTGCCCGCGTCCGCCTGTCGACCGACAGACTCAAGAGGCAGGCACGCCAGCCGACAAAGTCAGCGCGTGCCGTCAACACCGGGTGAGCACATCACCCGACGCACGCTAGCAAACTCCGTCCACGAGACCGACAGGTTTACAGGCACCCGCTTGTTAACGGCCGACGATGTCGTCGTACGCGCGTACCTCGGCATCGCCGGAGAGAAAGTCATCACGCCGAGAGCCCCTCGTTCCCGCCGGAGGCCGGACGCCACAAGAAGGCCAGAGTTCTTGACCCTGCCCCTGGGGTCGGCTGCATGCTGACCGCATGGCTACCGAACCCAGCATTGTCGAGCGAGCCGCGCAGCCCTACGTCGGGATCACCGCGAAGGTGACGATGGGGCAGATCGGCGCCGTCGTGCCGCCGCTGAGCGGGGAGGTGTTCAGCTGGCTCGGCGCGCGCGGGATCAAGCCGGCGGGCCCGGCGTTCTGGCGGTACGTCGTGATCGACATGGGCAACCTTCTCGAGATCGAGGCCGGCGAGCCGGTCACCGAACAGGTCGACGGCGACGAGCGGGTGCGCGCGGGAGTGCTGCCGCCCGGGCGCTACGCGACACTGCACCACATCGGCGCCCCGCACACACTGATCGACGCGACCGGCCGGCTACTCGAATGGGCCGACCGACAAGGCCTGACCTGGGACGCCGCTCCGTCACCGAACGGCGAACAGTGGGGATGCAGGCTCGAGATCTACCACACCAACCCACAGGACGAGCCGAACATGGACAAGTGGGAGACCGAGCTCGCGTTCCGCCTGGCCGACTGATCCGGGGACGCGACCGAGCAACTGCTGAGGAGCGCGGCGACCCACCGCGGGGTGCTTCGTGATCTGCCACGGCCAGGTGAACGAGGACAGCACCGGTCCTGTCGAGGTCTGCGTCAGAGGAGTGGATCGATCGGCATGACCGGCGTCGCGTCGGTTCGCCGCGTGAGGTGTATCGCGCCGGTGCCAAGCCGCCGTCGGCGCTCGTCCGGCGACTTACGGTGCGGGGTTGAGGTTGATGATGCACAGTTTGTGGGTGGGGCGGGTGAGGGCGACGTACTGGTCTCGTTCGGTGGTCATTTCGTGGGGGAGGGCGACGATTGCCGAGTCGAACTCCAGGCCTCGGGTTTGGGAGGCGGGGACCAGGTGGGCCGATTGGGTGATCCGGGGGTCGGTGAGTTCGGTGAGTGTCGCGTCGGGGCAGATGACTGCGCGGAGGTCGTTCGGGTAGGCGGCGGTCTGGGTCTCGAGTTCGTCGAGCAGTGTGGCGACCAGGTCGGAGCGGGCGGCGAGGGTGCGGGTGCGAGGGCGGTCGCCGTGGCGGAGCGAGGTGCTTGGTGTCTGGTCGGGCGCGATGCGCTTCAGCAGATCGGTGGTGGAGTCCAGGACTTCTGCTGTGGTGCGGTAGTTGACGGTCAGCGTGTGCAGAGCGAAGTGGACTCCCACGTGCGGGCCGAGGGCGTGGTGCCAGTTTGCGGCGGTGGCAGCCGGCCCGGCCTGGGCGAAGTCGCCCACTGCGGTGATCGAACGGGACGGGCAGCGTCGCAGCATCATGCGCCACTGCATCGGACCGAGTTCCTGGGCTTCGTCGATGATGACGTGCCCGAAGATGCGCTCAGGTGGACCGTCGAGCAGGTCCGCGGCCTCGTCCAGCAACGCGGCATCGGCGACCGTCCAGTCGTAGCCCGGAGCGTGCGCCAGGAGATCCCGGACGAGCTGCTCCGGTGCCAGTCGGGGCCACAATCCCTGTACGGCGCTTTCGGTCTGGGCGTCGTCGAGCAGGGCCGCTCGTACGGCATCGGTGTCGAGTTCGTCAGCGGGATGCATGGAGAAGGTGTCGTCCAGCCCGAGTCCACGGAGGTCGTCGTCGACGGCCTGGTCGAGATCGAGCCCGGTACTCGCCGCAGCCTCGGCGTCGATACGGGCCAGGTCGTCAGCAAGGACTTGCTGCAGCCTCGTGACGGCGGCCTCGACCAGTTGCTCCTTGAAGACCGAGCGGGCCCGGTTGTGCGACAAGCCGCTCGTCGTTGCCGCGTCGCGTGCTCGGGCGATGTCGTGCTGAGTGAGTCGGAGCAGTTCTTGACCCACTCGTACTGCGAAGTCTCCGTCCAGCGTCTGACGCGCCCGCACCAGGGACGCCAGCTCGTCGGCCATCGCGAGGCTGCCTTTGCGTCGTGCGGACTCGACGGAATCCGGGGCCGCGTCAGGTATCCCGGCGAGTTCCTCGCACGTCGCCAGTACGGCGTTGTGCTCGCCGAGCGACGGCAGCACCTCGGAGATGTACTCGAGGAACCGGCCGTTCGGGCCGACGACCAGGACGCCGAGCTCGGCGACGCGCGGGGCGGCGTACAGCAGGTACGCGGCCCGATGCAGTGCCACGACACTCTTCCCGGTGCCTGGACCTCCCTGCACCACGGTGACACCGCGGTGCCCGCTGCGGACGATCGCGTCCTGCTCCGTCTGCAGCGTGGCGACCGCAGCGCCCATCTGTCCGGTACGGCGTGCCTGTAGCGCCTGCGTGAGCGGACCGTCGCCCACGACGTCCTCCGCAGTCGTCGCGGATCCGTCGAGGATCTCATCGGCGATCGCCAGCACCTGCCGCCCGTCGCACCGTAGATGCCGGCGCCGCCGCAGTCCGAGTGGATCCACCGGTGTCGCCGCGTAGAACGGCCCCGCCGCCGGCGCTCGCCAGTCCAGCAGATCCGGCCCGTTCTCGCCGTGGAGCCCGATCCGCCCGACATACAGCACACGCCCGTCCGCGCCATCGAGACGCCCGATCACGAGCCCTTGTTCAGCATCTTCCAACCGGCCGACCAAGCCCGCCAACCGCGCAGCCTCGGCTTCACGCGCGATCACGTCGCCAGGCGATCTCAGGACACCCGCCAGTCGAACCCGCGCCTCGGCGATCTGCGCCTCGAGCAACTCGTACAAGCGTGAAACCCGAGTCTGCTCGCTCAACGCCTCGCGCTCGACATCACCGTCGATCCACACCAACAGCCGACCTCCTCGTCGTTCCGGAGGACCACTATGAAGCCGAAAACCCAAGAAAATCAGGCTTGACTTACTTGGCTGACTCAGCCGACGGCGTGGTGGTGCGTCAGGAACTCGCGGTCGGTGGGTTGGCGAAGCTGGGCACGATGGCGGCCCGGGTGGCTCGGACGTGGTCGGTGGCCAGGGTGGAGGCGAGGTCAGGATCGCGGTTGGCGATGGCGTCCAGGAGTTGGGTGTGTTCGCTGAGGACCGTGAGGGAGTCGCGGTCGGTGGCGAAGTGCCAGCGGAGGCGGACGCCTACCGGTTCGAGCATGGCGCTGAGGGGTGGGTTGTCGGCGAGTTCGGTGATCGCCTCGTGGAAGCCGAGATTGGCGGCGGCGAGGGCCTGGTCGTCGCCGTCCTCCAAGGCGTGGCGGGCTTCTTCGAGGAGCCAGCGGGTGCGGCGGATGTCGGCGGTGGTGGCGCGGGTGGCGGCGCGGCGGGCTACCAGGGCTTCGAGGGCTTCGCGGATGTCGAAGAGGTCTTCGATGTCCTTGACCTGGAGTTGTTTGACCAGGACGCCACGGCGCGGGACCGAGGTGAGGAGTCCCTCGGCTTCGAGCATCGCGATCGCTTCGCGGACCGGGACCCGGGAGATGCCGAGTTCTTCGGCGACCTCGAGTTCGCGGAGCCGGACGCCTGGTTGCAGGCGGCCGGAGACGATCCAGTTCCGCAGGATCTGCCGGACCTGATCGCGCAGTGAGCGCGGGTCTCCCTCGACGACCTGGCTCAACGGCGTGCTGTTGCTCATGCGTCCCCACCCTGCATGCGATGGCCTTCTCACTGTCAGTGATCTTGTCGATTACCTTGACACCCTACCGTGTCTAAAGAGTATACGTGTATACATGGCGTCGACAGTAGAGCGTGACCTGGTGGGCTACGGCTCGCGGCCCCCGCGGGTCGAGTGGCCGGACGGTGCCCGGATTGCCGTCAACATCGCGATCAACTACGAGGAGGGATCCGAAGGGAACCCGCTGCTGGGGGACCGGACCCGGGACGAGCGCGCCTGGGTGCCGTCGCGGCTGCCACCGGAGCGGCGGGACCTGATGCAGGAGGCGGAGTTCGAGTACGGCAGCCGGGTCGGGATCTGGCGGTTGCTGTCGCTGCTCGAGGACCGGTCGATGCCGTTCAGCGTGTTCGCGTCCGCCCAGGCGCTCGAAGTACATCCGGAGCTGGCCAGATCCTTCGCCGAGCGGGACTGCGACATCGTCGGGCACAGCTACCGGTCCGTCGCCCGGCTGGACAAGACCGAGGACGACGAGCGGGCGGACATCCGCCGGGTCATCGACACCGTGAAACGGCTGACGGGCAAGGACGTGCTCGGAAGCTTCCCGCGGCCGCCGATCACCGAGCACACCCGGCGGGTGCTCGCCGAGGCCGGGCTGCTCTACGACTCGGGGACGACGAACGACGACCTGCCGTACTTCGCCCCGGTCGCCGGCCGGCCGATGCTGGTGTTGCCGTACGCAACGGATACGAACGACGCCCGGTTCTGGGGCGGCAGCAGCGGCCCGGGGTTCGCGACCGGGACCGAGTTCTTCGAGTACCTGCGGGACGCGTTCGACTTCCTCTACCAGGAGTCGGCCGCCGTACCGCGGATGATGTCGATCGGACTGCATGCGCGGATCATGCGGCCCGGACGGGCGATGGGCCTGCTCCGGTTCCTCGACCATCTGAAGTCGTTCGGCGACGTCTGGGTAGCTCGCCGTGACCAGATTGCTCTCAGTTTCGCTGAGCAATACGCACCACCGGACATGTGGAACTGGCCGGTCAGGCCGGACCAGCTGTCCGATTCGCCACGGGGCCCCTCGCCGGCCGACGCGCCGGCCACCGAAAGGAGTCTGCAGTGACCTTGCCACTGAGCGCCGTGAGGGCGGCTGTCGTACTGATAGCGGTCGGCGCGCTCGCGGCCGGCTGTGCCGAGCCGAGCACCGGAGCCGCCGGTACGCCGGCCCCGCAGAACACCGCGCCGGTCAAGAACGTCGCGTTCGACCAGAAGCTGCAGGACCTGCTCCCGCAGCAGATCCGGAGCGCGGGCGTCGTGAAGGTCGCGACCACGGCGTACACGCCGCCGATCGTGTACCTCGGTCCGGACAACAAGGACATCATCGGGCTGGACGCGGACATCGCCGCGGCGTTCTCGACGATGTTCGGCGTCCGGTTCGAGCTCACCGACCTCGGCAACTTCGGCGCGCTGATCCCGGCGCTGAAGGCGCAGCGGTTCGACCTGTCGATCTCCGGCATGGGTGACACGGTCGAACGTGAGAAGGAGCTCGACCTGATCGACTACATGTTCGACGGCAAGACGATCATGGTTGCCAAGGGCAACCCGAAGAACATCAAGTCGATGGACGACCTGTGCGGCAAGACCGTCGCGGTCGGGGTCGGCACCGCGCAGGAGGCGCTGGTCAAGCAGAAGTCCGCGACCTGCCCGAAGCCGATCGACGTATTGAGTATTCCCAAGCAGCCCGACGTACTGGTTGCCGTCCGCACCGGTCGCGCCGACGCCACGGTCGGCGGGTACGCGACCGGCGTCTACACCGCCCAGCACCAGATCGGCAACGGCATCGGGCTCGAGGCCCTGCCGGGTGTCCGCGAGGACGTCGGCTACAACACGATCGCGTTCGACAAGTCGAAGACCCAGCTCCGCGACGCGATCCAGGCCGGGCTGCAGGCGCTGATCGTCTCGGGTGCCTACAAGGACATGATGGCGAAGTACGGGTTGACCGACCTCGCCGTCAAGGAGGCCAAGCTGAACGACGCCGCCAACCTCACGTCGGGAGGCTGAGATGACGGCCATCGACACCGTCCAGGACAACCGCCCGGACTCCGGCGTCGAGATCGTCCCGCTGCGGCACTGGGGACGGATCGCCGGCGCCGCCGTCGTGATCGCGTTCATCCTGCTCGTGCTCTACACCGTCGGCAGCAGCCAGAACGTCCGCTGGAACGTCGTACCGCCGTACCTGCTGACCGTTGCCATCCTCAACGGTGTGCTGACCACCCTGAAGCTGACCGTGCTCTCGATGCTGTTCGGCATCGCGCTCGGCACCGTACTGGCGGTGATGCGGATGAGTCCGGATCCGGTACTGCGGACCGTCAGTTCCGGCTACATCTGGTTCTTCCGCGGTACGCCGCTGCTCGTGCAGATCTTCTTCTGGTTCAACATCGCGCTGTTCGTGCCGCGACTGAGCCTGCCGGGGTGGTCGGCGTCGACGAACGACCTGATCACGTCGACGACCGCGGCACTGCTCGCGCTGAGCCTGCACGAGGCCGCGAACATGGCCGAGATCGTCCGCGGCGGCATCCTCTCGGTGGAGACCGGCCAGCTGGAGGCGTCGCTGGCGCTCGGGCTGCGGCGCGGGCAGGCGATGCGCCGGATCATCCTGCCGCAGGCGATCCGGGTGATCATCCCGCCGACCGGCAACCAGGCGATCGGGATGCTCAAGGCAACGGCCATGGTGTCGGTGATCGGCGCCCACGAGCTGCTCACCAACGCGCAGAACATCTACGCGCGGAACTTCCTGGTCATCGAGCTGCTGATCGTCGCGACGATCTGGTACCTGTTCCTGACCACGCTCGCGTCGATCGGGCAGCACTACCTGGAACGGCACTTCACCCGGGGCGTGGTCGCGTCATGACCGATCGACCGATCGTCTCCGCGCGCGACGTCCACAAGAGCTTCGGCGACGTGGAGGTACTGCGCGGCATCGACCTCGACGTCGGCCAGGGCGAGGTGGTGTGCATCATCGGCCCGAGCGGATCCGGGAAGAGTACGTTCCTGCGCTGCATCAACCACCTGGAACGGATCGACCGCGGCATCCTCGAGGTCGACGGCGAACTCGTCGGGTACGAGGAGCGGCAGGGCAAGCTGTACGAGCTGAAGGAGAAGCTGCTCGCGCGACGGCGGGCCCAGATCGGGATGGTCTTCCAGCGGTTCAACCTGTTCCCGCACCTGACGGCGGAGCAGAACATCATGGAAGCACCCGTCCTGCTCGGGCGGATGGGCAAGGACGAGGCCCGTGCCGAGGCGGTCCGGCTGCTGACCGCGGTCGGCCTCGCGGACAAGGTGGCGTCGTACCCGCATCAGCTGTCGGGTGGTCAGCAGCAACGGGTCGCGATCGCCCGGGCGCTGGCCATGCACCCGAAGCTGCTGCTGTTCGACGAGCCGACGTCCGCGCTCGACCCGGAGCTCGTCGGCGACGTACTCGCGGTGATGAAGGACCTGGCGCGGCAGGGCCGCAGCATGATCGTGGTCACCCACGAGCTCGGCTTCGCCCAGGAAGTCGCGGACACGCTCGTGCTGATGGACCAGGGCGTGATCCTCGAGCGCGGTACGCCGAAATCCGTCATCCACAACCCTGCCCACGAACGCACCGCGGCCTTTGTCAAGAACGTGCTGTGAAAGGAACCACATGCTGCAATCACTCCGGCTGACGGAGTCCTCGACGGCCCTGAAGTTCGCGCCGCAGTACGTCGCGCTGGACCTGGGCTGGTTCGCCGACGCCGGCCTCGACGTGTCGATCGACGTCGACGCCGGGCCGGCCGGATCCTGGCTCGCGGAGAACCTCGCGACCGGGCGGGCCGACGTGGCGCTCGGCGGGGTCTGGCTGCCGTTGCTGTACGACCAACTCGGGCGTCAGCGGCTCCGCTCGTTCGCGGTGCTGTGCCATCGGAATCCCGCCGTACTGCTCAGTCGGGAGCCTGTGGACGAGCCGTGGTCCTGGACGCGGCTGCACGGACACAAGGTGCTGATGTCGCTCGCCGCTACCAGTCAGTGGATGTTCCTGGAGGGCGTACTCCGAGAGCACGATGTCGACATGTCCCGGGTCAAGTTCGTCCGGGATCTGCATGTCGACACCACGCGGGAGCTCTGGCGGGCCGGGTACGCCGACTTCTATCTGGTGGAGCCGCTCGCCGCCACGCAACTGATCGGTGAAGGCAGTGAGGTCGCGACCACGATGGCGGAGGCGGCAGGTCCGGTGCCGTGGAGCGTCTATTACGCGAGCGAGGAGTTCCTGACGACCAACCGGGACACGATCGATCGGTTCCGCTCGGTGCTGCAGCGTGCGTCCACCTGGCTGCTGGAGCAGGACGTCGACACCGTCGTGGAGGTTCTACGGAGGCGCTTTGCGAGCGAGGACCTCGGCTGGGCTGTCCGGCATTTCCGGACGCACGGGATCTGGCAGCGGACACCGGATTTCGACCAGGACGCGCTGCGGCGCTACCAACGGATGATGCTCGACTACGGCCTCCTCGACCCGGCCTAGCGGGGTTCGACGCGCAGGGTGGTGGCCCGGGCCGTCTCGTTGATGATCGCCCGGGTCGCCGATCCGTTGCCGTACTTCGCGAGGTAGGCGGCGTCGAGCTGGTCGTCGGCCGCGGCGTCGGGGACGTAGCTGACGTCGCGGGTCCGCCCGTTCCAGGAGATCGCGCCTTCGTGGTGGCGTACGACGCCCTTGTACCAGCTGCCCTCGGCGCCGCGGACCGACCGTACGTACAACTTGCCGTCGACAACGACATGCCACACGATCGTCAGCGTCCGTACCGAACCGTCGTTGCGGCGTCCGGCGACCCGGATCTCACCGACGCGGTCCAGCGCCTGCAGTTCGGCTGCGGTCCAGCTAGTCATGGGTTGCTCCTTCGGGGTGGAGTTCGTGGGTGGTCCAGCTGGCGAGGAGGTCGAGGGCGGCCGCGGAGGACGAGTCGGGCGGTGCGGTGTAGACGTTGATCCGTTGTCCGGGGTCGGCGGCGAGCTCGAACGCCTCGAAGTCCAGCTCGACGTCGCCGACCAGCGGGTGGTGGAAGCGCTTCTGGCCGGTGCGGTGGTACCGGACGTCGTGCGCCGCCCAGCGGCGCCGGAAGTCCTCGCTGCGGGTGGAGAGTTCACCGACGAGGTCGGACAGGTCCTTGTCGTACGGGTCGGTCCCGGCCGCGGCCCGCAGGAAGGCGACGCAGTCGTTCGCGGACTTGTCGTAGTCGAGGAAGAACTCCGTCGCGGCGCGATCGAGGAAGCAGAACCGGGCACTGTTCGGCGGCCGGCCCGGGGTGTGAGCCGCCGCGTGGTCGTACAGCGGGCTGTACAGCGCGCGTCCGAGCACGTTCGCGGCGAGCAGGTCGAAGCGGTCGTTCCGCAGGTACGCCGGCATCGGCATCTCGTCGAGGATGCGCTGCACCACCGGACGCACGCGCTGCTTCGCCGGCGTACGCCGAGGGACTCGGCCCGCGGGCGTGCCGGCCGCGCGGACGAGGCGGAACAGGTGGTCACGCTCGGCCTCGTCCAGCTGGAGCGCATGCGCGAGCCCTTCGAGGACGCCGTCGGACACGCTGCCGACGTTGCCGCGTTCCAGCCGCGTGTAGTACTCGACGCTGATCCCGGCGAGCAGCGCGACCTCCTCGCGGCGCAGCCCGGTCACCCGCCGGTTGGCGCCGTACACGGGCAGGCCGGCCTGATCCGGCGTGATCCTGGCCCGCCGCGTACCGAGGAACTCCCGCAAGTCACTCCTGCTCGTTGGACCCATTCCTCCACGCTACGTCGTCCCGCGTCGCCTACCAGACCCTGTCAGTACCCCTCCCGACCCCTCCCGCCCAGGCGGAGTACGCGGGCCGACGGCTCGGGGACGTCAGTGGTGATGGTGAGTACGTCGTCGGTCCACGTGTAGGTCCAGCCGTCGTCGGCGGTCGGGAAGTGGGGCGTGACAGTGGCGCGAGGGAGGCGGAGCTCGATCGCGGCGGGGCCGGGAGAGCGGTGCCATACGGTCAGGTAGGTCGTGTCGGGCCCGTGGAGAGCCAGGGCGACCCAGTCGTCGGTCCAGCCGGGCAGTCCGAGGGGCCAGCTGGGGACGAGGGTGTCGAGGGACTTCAGGATGTCGCGGTGCGCGGTGAGGGCCGAGCGGACCAGGTCCAGCTCGGGCGCGGTCATCCGGTTCAGATGGCCGGACAGGTAGAGGCGGCCGGGGATGCCGTTGACGAGCGCGAACGTGAACTGTTCGCGGGTGGTGCCCGTGATCGGGTACGCCCAGTGGCCGGCTTGTTCGGGGAGCAGGGCGGCCGGGGCGGCGGCGGTGATCGGTGCGTAGCGCAACGGATCTTCCTGGTCCGAGGTCGACTGCAGGTGCAGGCGGGACAGCATCGCGTAGTCCATCCGCATCGCGCCGGACGCGCAGTTCTCGATCAGCAGTTCCGGATGGCGGCGCTGCAGGTCGTCGAGCCAGTCGAGCAGCGCGCGGTTGTGTTCGAGGAGTCCGTGGCCGAGCGACGTACCGCCCTTGTCGGTGCCGGGGCCGGTCATCGTGTTGTTGTCGAACTTGAAGAAGCCGACCCCGAACTCCGCGACCAGCCGGTCGACGGTGTCGTCGAGATGCTTGCGGGCGGTCGTGTCGCGCAGGTCGAGCAGGTAGCGGCCGGAGTCGGCGACCCGGAGGCCGCGGCGGGTCAGGAACGCCGCGTCGGGCAGCTCGTCGGCGATCGGTGACCGGACGCCGATGACCTCGGGTTCGAGCCAGAGGCCGGGCACCATGCCGCGCGCGTGGATCCGGTCGACGACCTCGGCGAGTCCGTTCGGGAAGCGGGTGGTCGAGGGTTGCCAGGCGCCGACGGTGTTCCACCAGTCGCCCTCGGCGTACCAGCCGGCGTCGATGCAGAAGTAGTCCGCGCCGGCCTCGGCGGCGGCGTCGATCAGCGGCAGCAGCTTCTCGGTGGTCGGGTCGCCGACCAGGGTGTTCATGTAGTCGTTGAAGATCACCGGCATCCGGTCGTCGGCCGGGCGGCGACGGCGTACGGCGCGGCGTTGCCGGGTGAGCGCGGCGAACGTGCTGTCGCGGTCCGTCCCGGCCACGAGCGACACCGGTACGGACGTGAACGGCTTGTCGTCGGTGAGCTCGACGCTCCACTGGTGTTCCTGATCGGTCGGGCCGCTGAGCACCAGGTAGCCGCCGCGCCGGCTCTCGCCGATCTCGTAGTGCCACGGTCCGTTGTGCTCGATCTGCCAGCCGAGCGCGTACGGCGTACTCCGGTCGACGAGAACGCCGATCGGCAACTGTTCCCCGCTCGACCAGGACCCGAAGTTCGTCACCGCGTGCCGGGTGCGGGCGACATGCCGGTGGTCCTCGCTGGTGATGTCGGCGAGCGCCCCGGCCCGCAACGGCTGCACCGACCAACGGCTCTCGGCCATCCAGCTGTTGGCCGCGGAGTAGAGGTCGGCGTCCACGGACCCGAGGCCGACCGCGAGCGACGACAGGAACGTCAGCTCGAGCGATCCCGGTCCGGCGACGGACGCCTCGGACCAGGTACGGACGCCGGCTCCCGCTTCGAACACGCTGGTGACGCGCAGCCCGGATTCCGGGTCCTCCTGCAGGATCCGCAACGTACGGCCGGTCTCCTCGTGCCGGACGTACCGCAGCCGCTGACCGAGCACGGTGTCCACGTGCCGACTGCTACTGGGCGAACGGCCGGACCCGACGGCGGACACCTCGACCAGCGGCTGGCTGGTGTCCTGCGCGGGATGCTGGAACAGCCGCACCGGGCCGTCGTCGAGGGCGAAGGTCAGGGTCAGGTCGGGGGTGTTCCAATGCAGCAACGTCACAAGGCCTCATTCACGACGCTTTGTTCGAGGAGGTAGTCCTCGACGGTGAACAGATGGGCGGACATCCGGGTGCGGGCTCGGTCCGGGTCGTGCGCGGTCAGCGCGGCGAGGATCGACAGGTGCTCGCGGTGGGCGGTGTCGTCGGCGCCGGGCTGGGTGATCGAGCGGCGGAGCCGGTCTCGCATCGTGCGGCCGCCGAGCGCGTCGATCAGCGCGGCCAGGACTGGGTTGCCGGCCGCTGCCGCGATGATCCGGTGGAACGCGATGTCGTTCTCGATGACCGTTTCGTGGTTCGGTTCGCGCAGTGCCAGTTCGGCCTGGTTGTGCCGGAGCAGTTCGGCGGCGGCGTCGAGTTCGTCGATCCCGATCCGCTGGGCCGCGGCGGCCGCGGCCTCGGTCTCGAGCATCCGGCGTACCGAATGCAGATGGGTGGTGCCGCTGCCGTCCTGCAGGTCGACTACGAAGCCGATCGGTGCCAGCAGCATCGACGGGTCGAGCGTGGTGACGTAGGTGCCGTCGCCGCGCCGGGTCTCGAGCACGCCCATCATCGACAGCGCGCGAACCCCTTCGCGCAACGGGTTGCGGGAGACACCGAGAGCCGCGGCGAGGTCCTTCTCGACGGGCAGCCGGTCACCCGGCCGGAGCCGGCCGTCGATGATCAGCTGCCGGATGCCCTCGACCACGACGTCGGTCTGCGAAACGCCAGGGGTGCGGGCCTGTTCGGCGAGCTTGTCCGGCGTCATGGCTGCGCGTCCGTGGCCAGACGTCCGGCCCAGTAGCTGCCGTCCGGGAACCGGTACGTCTCGAGTGACTCCGTGTGCATCTCGGCACTGTAACCGGGCGCGACCGGGAGCACGTACGAGCCGTTCCGGACCACGCACGGTTCGACGAAGTGCTCGTGCAGGTGGTCGATGTACTCCGTGACGCGGCCGTCGAGGCTCCCCGAGACCGCGACGTAGTCGAAGATCGAGAGGTGCTGAACCAGTTCGCACAGCCCGACACCGCCGGCATGTGGGCACACCGGTACGTCGAAGCGGGCGGCGAGCAGGTAGACCGCGAGTACCTCGTTGACGCTGCCGAGCCGGGCGGCATCGAGCTGGCAGTAGTCGAGGGCGCCGGCCTGGAACATCTGCTTGAACAGCACGCGGTTCATGCCGTGCTCGCCACTGGCGACACCGATCGGAGCAACGGCCTTGCGGATCGCGGCATGCCCGAGGACGTCGTCCGGGCTGGTGGGCTCCTCGATCCACAGCGGGTCGAACTCGGCGAGGGCCTTGACCCATTCGATGGCCTGCGGCACCTCCCACACCTGGTTCGCGTCGATCATCAGGTGACCGTCCGGCCCGAGCACCTCGCGGGCGATCCCGCAGCGCCGGATGTCGTCGTCCAGGTTCGCGCCGACCTTGAGCTTCACATGTTTGTAGCCGGAGGCAACGGCTTCCTCGGACAGCCTGCGCAGCTTGGCGTCCGAGTACCCGAGCCAGCCGGCCGACGTGGTGTAGCACGGGTAGCCGGTCGCCTCGAGTTCCTCGATCCGTTGCTTGCGGCCCGGTTCCTGGCGGGCGAGCAGCGCGACCGCCTGGTCGGGAGTCAGTACGTCGGCCAGGTACCGCAGATCGGCGGCGTCGACGAGTTCTTCGGGGGACATGTCCGCCAGCAGCCGCCACAGCGGTACTCCGGCCCGCCGGGCGGCCAGGTCCCAGACCGCGTTCATGACCGCGGCGAGGGCCAGGTGGATGACGCCCTTGTCCGGTCCGAGCCACCGCAGCTGACTGTCCGACTGCAGCTCGCGGTAGATCCCGCCGAGGTCGGCGCACAGCTCGTCCACGTCCCGGCCGATCAGCGGTTCGGCGCGCCGGCGGGCCGCGGCCGCGCACAGGTCGGTGCCCCGACCGATGGTGAAGGTCAGGCCGTGGCCGGACAGTTCGGGGTCGTCGGTGCGCAGGACGACGTACGCCGCCGAGTGGTCGCCGTCCTTGTTCATGGCGTCGGACCCGTCGCTGTTCAGCGAGGTCGGGAAGCGGACGTCGACGACCTCCACCGAGGTGATGCATCGCATGGCGGGCCCTCTCACAGTGCGCGATAGATGGGATCTTTCCTCAGCTTTGATGCCGTTCAGTATGGACCAGTGTCCGTGGCAGCGCTACGATCCCGGAAATTCATGGGATTAATACCTCGTCGTCTCGACGGAGGACATGGTATGAGCAACCTGGTGAGCTCTGATCGCTCCGGCTCGCACCGGCTGTACTACGACCGCCCGGCGGCGACCTGGCTGGAGGCGCTGCCGATCGGCAACGGCCGGATCGGCGCGATGTGCGGCGGCGGACTCGGAACGGACCGGATCACACTCAACGACGAGACCCTGTGGTCGGGAGGCCCGGAGACCGTACGGGCGTTGTCGACGCCGCTCGGCGCGACCGGCGCGAACGCCGTACAGGCTGTGCGCGACGCGCTGCGAGCCGGCGACGTCAGACGGGCGCACGAGCTGGCCCGCGGCTTTCACTCCGGCTACTCGCAGGCGTACCTGCCGGCCGGTGATCTCCTGCTCGACCTGCGGGTCGCCGGTACGACGCCTGAGGCCGCCGGCGTGACGCAGTACCGTCGCGAGCTGGATCTCGACGCCGCGGTGGTCACGACGGCGTACGAGATCGGGGGAGTGGCGGTACGGCAGGAGGTCTTCGTCAGTGCGCCGGACGGTGTGCTGATCCAGCGATTGAGCTCATCCGAGCCGGTGCTTGCGCTGACGTGCCGGTTGACGTCGCAGCTGCGAGCACGCCGGCAGGCGGTCACTGACGGGCTCGGGCTGATCCTGCAGGCTCCGGCCGACGTCGCCCCGCCGCATTGCGACGTCCCCGAGCCGATCCGGTACTCCGACGGCGACGACCGCGGGATGTCGGCGGCGATCGCGATCCGCGCCCGGACCGACGGACAGCTCCGGGCCGACGAGTCCGAGCTCGTCGTCGACGGCGCGACCGAGGTCATCCTGATCCTCGCGACCGCCACCGGGTACGACGGTCCGTACGCCGTCCCGCAGCGCACCGGCGACGAGTGCCTGGCCACGGCGGACCGTACCGTCCGCGCAGCGCTCGATCGCGAGTACGACGACCTGCTGGCCGATCATCAAGCGGATCACCGGCGGCTGTACCGGCGCGCGTCTCTCGAACTGGCCGGACCGGCGGAGCTGTCCGAAGTACCCACCGATGTCCGGGTGGCCCGGGTGGGCGAGGATCCGGCCCTGGCCGCGTTGATCTTCAACTACGGCCGGTACCTCATGGTTGCGAGCTCGCGACCGGGCGGGCTGCCGACCAACCTGCAGGGGATCTGGAACGAGATCCTCCGCCCGCCGTGGAGCTCGAACTTCACGATCAACATCAACACCGAGATGAACTACTGGCCGGCCGAGACGACCAACTTGTCCGCGTGCCACGAACCCCTGTTGAGGTTTATCGTGAAACTCGCCGAGTCGGGCGGCCGGACCGCGCGCGAACGGTACGGCTGTGCCGGCTGGGCCGCGCACCACAACGCCGATGCCTGGTGCTGGTCGGATCCGGTCGAGGGTGACCCGCGGTGGTCGAACTGGCCGATGGCCGGCGCGTGGCTGGCCCGGCACCTGTGGGACCACTACGCGTTCACCGGCGACCTCGAGTTCCTCCGCGAGACCTGGCCCGTACTGCGCGGGGCCGCCGAGTTCTGCCTGGACTGGCTGGTCGAGATGCCCGACGGCAGCCTCGGTACGGCGCCGTCGACGTCGCCGGAGAACGACTACATCGCCGCCGACGGGCAGCCGGCCTCGGTCACCGAGTCCGCGACGATGGACATCTTCCTGATCTCGGACCTGTTCCAGCGCGTCGAACAGGCGGCCGAGCTGCTCGACGTCGCCGACCCGCTGGTCGCGGACCTGTCGACCGCGCGAAAGCGGCTGCCAGAGCCGTCGATCGGTGCGCGCGGTCAGCTCCAGGAATGGGCGGCCGACCTGCCCGAGGAGGACCCGCACCATCGGCACATGTCGCACCTGATCGGCGTCCATCCCGGCGACGCGATCACGCCGGACGGTACGCCGGAACTCGCCGCGGCGGCGCTGCGGACGCTGGACCTGCGCGGCGACGAGGCCACCGGGTGGTCGCTGGCGTGGAAGATCTGCCACCGGGCCCGGCTGCGCGACGCCGCCGCGGCCCACCGGCTGGTCCGCGCGTTCCTGCGCCCGGCCGACGACTCCGTGAAGGGACGTCCCGGGACCGGTGCCGGCGTCTACCCGAACCTGTTCTGCGCGCATCCGCCGTTCCAGATCGACGGCAACTTCGGCGCCACCGCGGGAATCGCGGAGATGCTGCTGCAGAGCCACACCGGCGAGCTCGAGCTGCTGCCGGCGCTGCCCGCCGCGTGGCCGAGCGGGCGCATCGCCGGCCTGCGGGCGCGGGGCGGCGTCACGGTCGACCTCGCCTGGACACCGCGGGGTGTCGAAGCAGTCCTGACCGCCGATCGGGACCAGGAGCGGGTCGTCCGCCACGGTACCGATCGGGCGCTGGTGCGGTTGACGGCCGGGATCGGTCAGCGCGTGAGTTCGGCCCTGATCGCCGGCCCGGACGAGGAGGTCTGATGGCAACGCTGACAACCGTCCAGCCACCGGCCGGTGAGCTACCTGCCCGGCCGAAACGCCGCCGACGGCGGGAACGGGCCGGCATCAAGGGCTTCCGCCGCAGCCTTCGGCGGCACTGGACCCTGTACCTGCTGATGGTCGTGCCGCTGATCTGGTTCGCGGTCTTCAAGTACGTCCCGATGTCGAACGCGGTGCTGGCGTTCAAGAGCTACAACGTGGTCAAGGGCATCTGGGGAAGCCCGTGGATCGGCTCGCAGAACTTCGAGCTGTTCTTCCACAACCCGGTGTTCTGGACCCTGGTGAAGAACACCTTCGTGCTCTCGGTCTACACCGTCGCGGCGAGTTTCCCGCTCGCGATCGTGCTTGCGCTGGCGCTGAACGAGGCCCGCCAAGGTCTCTTCAAGCGGACCGTGCAGCTGGTCACGTACGCGCCGTACTTTATCTCGACCGTGGTGGTCGTGTCGATGACGATCCTGGTGCTGTCGCCGCGGCTCGGCATCGTCAACGAAGGTCTGGGGTTCTTCGGCGTATCGGCGATCGACTTCCTCGGGAACCCGGACTACTTCCGGCACATCTACGTGTGGTCGGACGTGTGGCAGACCACGGGGTA
This sequence comes from Kribbella sp. WER1, assembly GCF_054189145.1. Lineage (NCBI taxonomy): Bacteria > Bacillati > Actinomycetota > Actinomycetes > Propionibacteriales > Kribbellaceae > Kribbella > Kribbella sp. WER1. The sequence goes on from NZ_CM135186.1 coordinate 7,775,531, forward strand.
CTCCGCGGTGATCTACCTGGCCGCGCTCGCCGGGATCGACCCGGCGTTGCACGAGGCGGCGAAGGTCGACGGTGCGGGCCGGCTGCGGCGGATCATGCACGTCGACCTTCCGGGCATCATGCCGACCGCCGTGATCATCCTGGTCCTTGCGGTCGGCAACATCATGGCGATCGGGTTCGAGAAGGCGTTCCTGCTGCAGAACCCGTTGAACCTGAGCCAGTCCGAGATCATCGCGACCTACGTGTACAAGACCGGTCTGCTGAACGCGGACTTCAGCATGGCGACCGCGGTAGGCCTGTTCAACTCGGTGATCAACCTGGTCCTGCTGCTCGTCGTGAACACGGTGGCCAAGCGGATCACCGGGAACGGACTGTGGTCATGAGCGCCGACACGCACGCCAGGACGGTGCCGAACAAGCGCGTCGAGCGCCGGGCGGCGCGGGCCCGCCGGATCCGCGAGCCGCGCACCGACCGCATCTTCATGATCTGTGTCTACCTGCTGCTCGCGGTGTTCCTCGCCGTCGTGCTGTTGCCGCTGCTGTACGTCCTGGCCAGCTCGTTCAGCAGCCCGGAGGCGGTGTCGTCCGGCCGGGTGCTGTTCTGGCCGGTGGACTTCTCGCTGCGCGGGTACCACGCGGTGTTCGAGAATCCGCAGATCATCCAGGGCTACCTGAACTCGTTGTTCTACACGGTCGTCGGCACGATCGTCAGCGTCACGATGACGATCGCGGTCGCGTACCCGCTGTCCCGCCGGACCCTGGTCGGCCGGAACGTCGTGATGACGCTGATCCTGTTCACGATGCTGTTCACCGGCGGCCTGATCCCGACGTACCTCGTGGTCCAGTCGGTCGGGCTGCTCGACACGCGCTGGGCGCTGATCATCCCGCAGGCGATCGGCGTCTGGCAGGTCATCATCGCCCGCACCTACTTCCGTACGGCGATCCCCGACGAACTCGTCGAGGCCTCGCAGCTGGACGGCTGCGGCGACCTGCGGTTCCTGTGGTCGGTGGTGATCCCGCTGGCCAAGCCGATGATCGCGGTGGTCGCGCTGATGTACGCGATCATGCAGTGGAACTCGTATTTCGACGCGCTGATCTACCTGAAGAACCCCGACCTGTTCCCGCTCCAGCTGGTGCTGCGGAACATCCTGATCCTCAACACGACGGGCGGCGGGGCGGTCGACGCCTCGGTCGTGATCCAGCGTCAACAGCTCGCCGACCTGCTCAAGTACTCGCTGATCGTGGTCGCGAGCGTGCCGGTGCTGCTGATCTACCCGTTCGTCGCCCGCTACTTCACCAAGGGAATCCTGATCGGCGCCGTGAAGGGCTGATCCTCAAACCTCTGTGAGGAACCCATGTCTGTCAAGCTCAGCAGGAAGAGGCGTGCCGCGGTCGCCGGAATCAGCCTCCTCGCACTCGCCCTCGCGGCCTGTTCCGGAGGCGGCGGCTCGAACGCCGCGGAGGGCAAGCCGCTCCCGACGATCACCGGCAATCCGGCCGTCACGCTGAACGTCTTCGCGCCGCAGTCGGCCGACACGAACCTGGCCACCAACGACTTCACGAAGATGATCCAGCAGAAGTTCAACATCACGATCAAGTGGCAGACGACCACGTACGACGGTGGTCCGGCCAAGGAGAAGCGGCAGATCTCGCTGGCCAGCGGCGACTACCCCGACCTGTACCTGCTGATCCCGTGGGTCGACCAGTTCAGCCAGACCGATCTGCAGAAGCTGTCGACGCAGGGGGTCGTCGTACCGCTGAACCAGCTCATCGACCAGTACGCGCCGAACATCAAGAAGGCACTCGACTCCACCCCCGAGTGGAAGGCGATGGCCACCGCGCCGGACGGCAAGATCTACGGCCTGCCGCAATGGGTGGACTGCTTCCACTGCTCGTACCAGGACAAGCTCTGGATGAACTCGGCCTGGCTGAAGAAGCTCGGACTGCAGCAGCCGAAGACGACCGACGACATGCGCAAGGTGCTGCAGGCGTTCAAGACCCAGGACCCGAACGGGAACGGCAAGGCCGACGAGATCCCGCTCAGCGCCGACGTGCGCGACTTCCTGATCCCGTACTTCATGAACGCGTTCATCTACGATCCGCAGGGCTCCAGCGGGTACAACAACTCCACGCTGGTGCTGAACAACGGCAAGGTCGACGTCCAGGCGAACAAGGACGGCTGGCGCGAGGGACTGAAGTACCTGAACTCGCTCTACAAGGACGGCCTGATCGACAAGGGCGCCTTCACCCAGAACGGGGACGCGCTGTCCCAGCAGGGCAACCACGCCGGCTCCGTCATCCTCGGCTCCGCGACCGTGCTGCACCCGGGCATCTTCGTCAACACCGGTTCGGCGGACGGCCGGGACAAGCAGTACGACGCGGTCCCGCCGCTGACCGGCCCGGACGGCAAGAACTACACCGGCTACAACTTCCCGAGCGCGCCGGGCGCGACGTTCGTCCTGACCAGCAAGGCGACGCCGGAGAAGCAGATCCAGGCGATCAAGATGCTCGACTACATCTTCACCGACCAGGGCCAGATCAACGGCCAGTTCGGGATGGAGGGCAAGGGCTGGACGACGCCGGGCGCCGGCGACGTCGCGCTCGACAAGTCGCTGAAGCCGACCTTCAAGCAGATCCCGCTGAAGCCCGGGTCGGCCCCGCGGAACAGCGGCTGGGGCGCGATGGCGCAGTACAACAACACCGCGACCTTCCGGAACTCCGAGGCGATCGGCACCGACATCTACTCGCAGGCGGGCTACGAGCGGAAGTTGTACGAGGCAACCAAGCTGTACGCCGGGCACGAGGACAAGGCGCAGATCTACCCGTTCTGGAAGGTGTGGATCGCCCCGAGCCTGGCCAGTGAGCTCGCCACGCTGCAGACGAACATCGACAGCTACGTCCAGCAGAACGCGCTGCAGTTCATCACCGGCTCGAAGAACCTCGACACCGACTGGGACAGTTACGTCAAGGGTCTCGACGGTCTCGGCCTGAAGCGCTACCTGGAGATCCAGCAGGGCGCGTACGACAAAACCCCCAACAAGTAGTCCGAATCTCCCGAGGAGCGACCAGTGCCGTTCGACGCAACCTTCGAATCCCTGTCCGGCTTCGAGTGTCCGGAGTGGTTCCGGGACGCGAAGCTCGGCATCTGGTCGCACTGGGGACCGCAGTCGGTCCCACGGTACGGCGACTGGTACGCGCGCCACATGTATCGCGAAGGCAGCGACCAGTACCGGTACCACCTGCGCACGTACGGGCATCCGTCGCAGTTCGGCTACCGGGACGTCGTACCGCTGTGGAAGGCGGAGCGGTTCGACCCGGACGAGCTGATGGATCGTTTCGTGGCCGCCGGCGCCCGGTACTTCGTCGCCCAGGCCGTGCACCACGACAACTTCTTCAACTACGACTCGACGGTGAACCCCTGGAACTCGGTGCAGGTGGGTCCCGGCAAGGACATCGTCGGGCTGTGGAGGGCCGCGGCGGCCGGGCGTGGGCTGCCGTTCGGTCTCACGGAGCATCTCGGCGCCTCCTTCACGTGGATGAAGGCCACGGAGGGCGGGGAGGTACCGGATCCCTGGTACACCGACGATCCCGAGTGGCATCGGTACTGGCTCGACGCCGTCACCGAGATGATCGACAAGTACGAGCCGGACCTGCTGTACTCCGACGGTCCGCTGCCGTTCGGGGAACTCGACTACACGCCCGGCCTGCGCGCGGTCGCCCATCTGTACACCACGAATCCGCGGGCCGTGTACCAGCAGAAGGACCGGAGCCCCGAGGTGAGCGCCGTCGGGGTGATGGACATCGAGCGCAGCCAGACGCCGGGGATCCATCCCACGCCGTGGCAGACCGACACGTCGGTCGGCGACTGGTTCTACAACGTCCGCGACGTCTACAAGACGGCCGGACACGTGATCGAGATGCTGATCGACATCGTGGCGAAGAACGGCAACCTGCTGCTCAACGTACCGCAACTGCCCGACGGCACGATCGACACCGAGTGCGCGCACCTCCTCGACGAGCTGGGCGCCTGGACGCAGGTCTGCGGCGAGGGCATCTACGGCACGCGACCGTTCCGCGTGTTCGGCGAAGGCCCTTCGACCGTTGTCATCAAGGGATTCACCGAGGACCGCGTCGGCTGGACGAGCTCCGACTACCGCTTCACCCGCCGCGACGGCACGCTCTACGCCTTCCAGCTCACCTGGCCGGCCGACGGGCGTGCCGTCATCCGCAGTCTGGCCGGGCACGAGACAGTGACCGGCGTACGCCTGCTCGGTCACGGCCCGGTCCCGTTCGAGCAGGCGTACGGCGTACTTGTCGTCAACCTTCCCGCTGCGGCGCCGCTCGAGGTGGCGAACTGCCTGGCGATCGACCTGGCATCGGCGTGAGGAAGGTTCGGCTGGCGTACGGCGACACGGGTCTGGTCGTGGAGGTGGATCCGGCGCGGGCGACCGTGGTGGAGCCGGTCCACCACGACGCCGTGGCCGATCCGGTCGCGGCGCTGCGTCGCGCACTGCGGGAACCGGTCGCCGGGCCGCCGCTGCGCGAGCGGGTACGGCGTGGTCAGACGGTGGCGATCTCCGCCTGTGACGGGACGCGTCCGCAACCGCGGCACCTGATGATCCCCGCCGTACTGGCCGAGCTGGACGGCGTGGTCGACCTCGACGACGTGGTCGTGCTGGTGGCGACCGGTACGCACCGGGGCAACAGCGACGCCGAACTGCGGCAGATGTTCGGCGACGAGGTGGTCGACTCGGTGCGGATCGTCAACCATGACGGACGCGACCGGGACCAGCTCACCTGGATGGGGGCGCACGGCAACGGTGTGCCGGTCTGGCTGAACAGCCGATGGGTCGAGGCGGATGTCCGGATCACCACCGGCTTCGTCGAGCCGCACTTCTTCGCGGGATTCTCCGGCGGCCCCAAGCTGGTCGCCCCGGGACTGGCAGGTCTCGACACTGTTCTCGTACTGCACGACGCCGCGCGGATCGGCGACCCGCGGGCGACGTGGGGCATGACGCAGGGCAACCCAGTCCATGACGACGTTCGGGCGATCGCCGACACCACGGGTGTCACCTTCGCGCTGGACGTCGTCCTCAATCGGGACAAGGAGATCGTCGCGGCGTTCGGCGGCGACCTGTTGGCGATGCACGCCGCCGCCTGCGCGATGGCCAAGCAGATCGCGATGCAGCCGGTCGAGGTGCCGTTCGACGTGGTGGTCACGACCAACTCGGGGTTCCCGCTCGACCAGAACCTGTACCAGTCGGTCAAGGGCATGTCCGCCGCCCATCAGGTGGTGCGCCCTGGCGGGACCATCATCTGCGCGGCGGAGTGCCGGGACGGTTTCCCGGACCACGGTTCGTACCGCTCGGTGCTCGGCTCCGCCGATTCGCCGCAGGGGCTGCTCGACCGGATCGCCCGCAGCGCGGAGACCACGCCCGACCAGTGGCAGGTACAGATCCAGGCCCGGATCCAGGCGACCAGCCGGGTCGTGATGCACACGGGGTTCCTGACCGACGCCGAGTTGGCCGCCGTACAGCTGGAGCAGACGGCCGATATCTCCGCTGCCGTCGCCGAATCACTCGCGGCGGCCGGTCCGGACGCACGCGTATGCGTACTTCCGGAAGGCCCGCAGACCATCCCCTACCTGGAGGGCCGATGACGGCCGGTTATCTCTACGTCCACTTCAAGCGGGAGGGCGTCGACGGTGAGCAGATCTACTTCGCGTTGAGCGACGGCGACGACCCGTTGCGGTTCGACGACCTCAACGGCGGCCGGCCGGTACTCCGGTCCTCGCTGGGGGAGTGCGGCGTCCGCGACCCGCACGTCGTCCGGTCCGGCGACCGGTTCTTCCTGATCGCGACCGATCTGTGTCTGTACGAGAGCCTGGATTGGGACCGGCATCAGCGCCACGGCAGCCGGTCGATCATGGTGTGGGAGTCGGCGGACCTGGTGAACTGGGGCGAGGGCCGGCTGGTCGAGGTCGCGCCGCCCGGAGCGGGGAACACCTGGGCTCCGGAGTCGGTCTGGGATCCCGAACAGGACGCGTTCCTCGTGCACTGGTCGTCCACGTTGTACGACAACGCCGCGCACGAGGGCGACAGCTACAACCGGATCATGTGCGCGACGACGCGGGACTTCCGGTTGTTCTCGGAGCCGCGGGTATGGATCGATCGGGGCTGGCAGACGATCGATGCGACGGTGGTCGAGCACGACGGCGTCTACTACCGCTTCCTCAAGGACGAGCGCAGCCGGGGCGGCGACGCCCCGCTCGGCAAGTCGATCTTCTCGGAGACGTCAACGTCGCTGACGGCCGCGGAGTGGACGCCGTTGGCCGAAGGCATCGGCCTGGGCGCGGTCGTGCAGGGTGAGGGGCCGCTGGTGTACAAGTCGAACACCGAGGACAAGTGGTACCTCTGGATCGACGAGTTCACCCCGGACCGCCGGTACGTCCCGTTCGAGACGACCGACCTCGCCGGTGGCGACTGGGTTCCGTGCAAGGACTACCGGCTGCCGGAGGACCCGTGCCACGGCGTCGTACTCCCGATGACAGCGGCGGAGTACGCGCGGCTCCGCACCGCCTGGGCCTGACGCAGCCGTACATCTCTGCTTGTACGGTCGTCGCCGTGGTAGATGCAACCAACTTCGCGGTCGGTGGCGTGTCTAACCCGGTATCGAGGATCGGGAGGACAGATGAGTGATCGGGACGCCGCGTTCGAGGCGTACTTCGCGGCACGGTCCGACGCCATGCGCGGGACGGCGTACCTGCTGTGTGGCGACTGGCATCGTGCGGAGGACCTGGTCCAGCAGACGTTCACGAAGATCTACCTGGTGTGGCGGCGGATCCAGCGGCACGAGGCGATGGACAGCTACACCCGGCAGACGCTCGTCCGGACGTTCCTGTCCGAGCGGCGCCGCGGCTGGTTCCGGCACGAGTCCGTCGGCTCTCCGGAGGCCGACCGGGCCGGGCCGTCGCCTGGGCTCGCCGACGAGCGACTCGTGCTGCTGGAGGCGCTCGCGAAGGTGCCGCCGCGGCAGCGCGCCGTTCTGGTCCTGCGGTACTGGGAGGACCAGTCGGTCGAGCAGACCGCCGTACTGCTGGATTGCTCGGCCGGAAATGTCAAGAGTCAGGCTGCGCGTGGGCTGGCGACGCTGCGCGGTCTGCTTGCTGAGGAGAGGGTTCGATGAACGAAGAGGATCTCGGCGAGGAACTGCACGACGTCATGGTGCGCAGCAGCCCGCCGCCGTCGATGGACCCGGCGAGCGCGCTCGCCCAGGGCCGCCGGGCGCTCAAGCGGCGCCGGATCGTGCTGTCCGGAGCTGCCGCCGCCACACTGGTGGTCGGCGCCGTGGCCGGCCCCGCGCTGGCCGCGCACTACACCCCCGGCCGGCCGGGGGAGCCGATGGTCGCCGGCGGGTTCAGTACGCCGACGACACAGCCGACGACACAGCCGACGACGCCGGCTTCCACGCTGACGCCGAAGGCACCGGCCACCCGGAAGTCCGGCGACCCGTGGCCGGAGGGCCAGACGGACCGTACGGCGAGCGCCGGACCACGCGCCGACCGGGCCGTGGCGCTGCTGGACGAACTGACGAAGTCGGTGCCGGCGGGGTTCGGGACGCCGAGCTTGAAGTACCCGGACGGCGGGCCGATGAGATGGCCGCAGGCGCAGTACGCGTCGAACGACGGGGAGCAGGACTACTGGGAGTACCAGGCGCTCATGCCGGTGCAGATGAGCGACCGGTACGGCAAGCTGCTGGTGGAGTCGACCACGCCCACGGGGAAGCCGGCGCTGACGCCGTGCAAGCTGGCCCAGCAGTTCTGGAGCGGCAAGGGTACCTGCACCGTCGTCGACGTCGCCGGCAAGAAGGTCGGCGTAGTCACTGACAACGGCCAGGGCAGCTACGACCAGTGGGCGACGTACCGCTACGACGACGGCACCGTCGTCCAACTCGCCCAGGCCAGACAAAGCGACGACAAGAACCGCCCACCGCTGACCCAGCCGGTGTTCACCGCCGCCCAGCTCGCCCAGCTGGCGACGTCCCCGAAGTTCAAGATCAGTAGCTAGGCGCCGGCCGCGGTCACGATCGCGTCGGTGGCGAAGCCGGCCAGGAGGCCGAGGAGGATGCACCAGGTGGTGAGTTCCTTGCGGCCGGTCTTGCGGGCTACGGCGAGGAGTTCGATGACGACGTACAGGATCGAGCCGGCGGCCAGGCCGAGGAAGGCCACCGAGAGGGTGTCGTTGACGAAACGCTGCCCGACGAGGGTTCCGACGAAGGTCGGGCCGCCGCCGATCAGGCCGAGCAGGGCGAGCTTGAGCCAGGACGGGCGCTCGCCGGCGGCGGCGAGCGGGGCGACGATGCCGAAGCCCTCGGTGGCGTTGTGCAGGGCGAAGCCGATCACGAGGAGCAGCGCGAGCGACATCTCGCCGGTGGCGGCGGAGTTGCCGATCGCGAGACCTTCGGCGAAGTTGTGCAGGCCGATGCCGGTCGCGATCATCGTCGCGAGTCCGGCAGCCGCCGAGCTCGCGTGCGGCTTCAGGGCCGGGTCGTCGGTCGCGGCCGCGCCCGGGCCTGCGTTCGCTCGCGCCGTACGGCGGTGCGCCATCCAGCGGTCGTAGTACACGAGGCCGAGCAGCCCGATCCCGAGGCCGACCGCGAGGACGAGACCGTTACCGAGCGTGGTACCCCAATGCTTGCCGGCGAGCGCGGTGTCGATCGGTTCCCAGGCGTGCGCGAGGACGTCCCAGAGCAGGAAGAGCAGGATCCCGATCGCGACCGCGTTCAGCCCGGCCTTGAGCCGGGGCGCGGGACTGCGCAGCCGTCCGATCGGCAGGCCGAGATAGATGGTGAGGCCGGCGACGGCGCCGAGGACGGCGACCTGCGAGCTGGACATCGAGACGCTCCGAGGGGGTTGTTGAGTACACAAATACAACCCTGGAGATTAGATCAGGCAAGCCTGGCCTAACAACTCTCCGGCGGCTGGAACTTTCCTACGTCCGCGAAGGGGGTTCTCGTAGTACCTGCAACAGCCCGGCCTGTTACCGGCGCTGAATCCGCAGTTGGCTGGACAGCGTGACACAGACCGTGACTACCGGCCGCGCCGCGAACCTGGCGTTGCCGACGGCGTTGCTCGGGTTCTTCCTGGTGACGCTGGACGCCGTGATCGTGAACGTGGCGTTGCCGCGGATCGGGGCCGAGCTGGGCGGCGGCATCCAAGGGCTGCAGTGGGTGATCGACGGGTACACGCTGATGTTCGCGGCGTTCCTGCTGGCGGCGGGTTCGCTGGTCGACCGGATCGGGGCGAAGGCCGCGTTCGGGATCGGTACGGCGCTGTTCGTGCTGGCGTCGGCGGCGTGCGGACTCGCGCCGGATCTGCCGGTGCTGGTGGTGTTCCGGTTCGTCCAGGGCATCGGCGCGGCGGTGATCATGCCGGCGTCGATGGCGTTGATCGCGCAGGCGTGTCCGGATCAGGTCCGGCGCGCGCGGGCGGTCGCGTGGTGGGCGATGGGCGGCGCGGTCGCGTCGTCGGCGGGTCCGGTACTCGGTGGCGCGCTGACGGTCGTGAGCTGGCGGCTGATCTTCCTCGTCAACGTGCCGGTCGGCGTGGTGACGTTGCTGTTGCTGCGTCGTACGGCGGGGTCGGCTCGGCATCGGGTGCCGTTCGACTGGGGCGGCCTCGGGCTCGCGGTGATCGGGATGGCGGCCGTGACGTTCGCCGCGATCGAGATCGGGTCCGTGGATGTGCGGGTGGTCGGCGCGGCGGCGGTGGCCGTGGTGGCGATCGTCGCCTTCGTGGTCGTCGAGCGGAGGACGGCGCATCCGATGGTGCCGCCGGAGCTGTTCCGGTCGCGGGTCGTGGTGTCGGCGGTCGTGATCGGGTTCGCGTTCATGGTCGGGTACTACGGGATGCCGTTCGTGATGAGCCTGTACCTCCAGCGCGCCGGGCTGTCGGCACTGCAGACCGGTCTCGTCTTCCTGCCGATGATGCTCGTCGGCCTGATCGTCACACCGCTCGGGCCGCGGCTGGTCGAACGGTACGGCGCGCGCGCCGTCATCGTGACCGGTCTCGCGCTGATGACCGCTGGTCTCGCAGGGATCGCGCTCACGCCCGCGTCCACGCCGGTCGTCGTACTCGCGGCTCTGATGGTGCTGGTCGGCCTGGCCGGTCCGACCGTCATCCCACCGGTGATCGCCCAACTCCTGCACGCCGTACCACCGCACCGCGCGGGCACCGCCAGCGGCGTCTTCAACACCACCCGCCAGTTGGGCGGCGCTCTGGCCATCGCTGTCTTCGGCACCTTCCTGAACAGCCCGGCAGGGATCCACGCCGGTGCCCGAACCAGTTTGCTGACAGCGGCAGCCGTCACGCTCACGGCCGGGGCAGCAGCCGCCGGCGGGCTTCGTCGTACCGTTTCGAGAGAGGAATCATCGTGACCGAGAAACAGCCTTCGGGTGCCGAGCGGATGCTCGGCGACTTCGCGCCCGCCTTGGTCGGTTTCACCGACGACGTGCTGTTCGGGCAGGTCTGGAAACGCGACCAACTGTCCGCCAAGGAACGCAGCCTGGTCACCGTCGCCTGCCTGGTGACCAGCGGGAACACCGATCAGCTCGTCTATCACCTCGGGCTCGCCAAGGAGAACGGCAACACCGAGGAAGAACTCGTCGAAGCGCTGACGCATCTGGCCTTCTACGCCGGCTGGCCCAAGGCGATGGCCGCCATGGGTGTGGCCAAGCAAGTGTTCACCGAACGATAGGAGACACCAATGGAACTCATTCCTGTTGGTAAGGCCAACAAAGCGCCCGCGCAGAACTTCACCGGGGACGTGTATGTGACCTCGATCAAGGGCCCCGCAGAGCCGTCGCGGCTTACGGCGGCGTTGGTTCGGTTTGCGCCGGGGGCTCGGACCAATTGGCATTCGCATGCCGTGGGGCAGGCGTTGTATGTGACCGAAGGGGTCGGGTACGTCGGGACCCGCGACGGGGAGGTGATCCGGATGCGGGCCGGTGACACCGTCTGGACGCCGCCGGGGGAGGAGCACTGGCACGGGGGTACTGCGGAGACCTTCATGTGTCACGTCGCGATGCTCGAGGCGACTGCCGACGGCGACCCGACCACCTGGCTCGAGCCGGTGGCCGACGACGTTTACCGGGCGGCTGGTGCCGTCAGATCGAGATGAACTCGGTGATCATGGAGATCGCGCCCGGGCGGCCGGGGCCGATGGCGAACCAGAGGAGGGCGAGGGCGAGTTGGTCCAGGTCGTCGGCGGGGGCGGCCGACTTGAGGTGCAGGCGGCCGAAGACGCCGGCTTTCGCGGAGGCGATCCGGATGCCGGCGCGGTAGAGGTCGGTTCGCCCGCGGCGGTGGTGGCGGACCTCGTACGAGCGGCCCGCCAGTTGCAGCGTGCCGTTGTGGTCGCGGCGCCGACGGCGGACCGCGGCGCCGAAGGTGATCACGGCCTCTTCGGACGGTGCATCCGGGTAGTAGATCGTCACCGGATACGACTGCACCATGTAAGGGATCAGCGTCGTCCTGGCCGGTGGTTCGAACGGGAGCGCCTTGCCGCCGCCGGACCAGCGGAGAACCTGCCAGGTCGCGCGGATGTGGCTGCTGGGGTCACGCAGTACGGCGTGTCCTGTGTCGTCCGCGGTTGCGGTCCAGCCGAACGGTGACCTGCGGGTCACTGTTGGTTCGGCCACCGTTGGATCCTCCCCGGAAGCCCTCGCGCTGCGTCGTGCTGTTCCTTCAGCAGTACGTCGAGTGCCGCCTTCAACGTGGCCGCACGGGGATCGAGCAGCAACGGCAGGCTGACCGATTGCGCCGCCTGTCCGTCGGGTCCGGTGCGGTCGGCAATCACATAGGTGTACGTCGCGCGGCTCTGGGCGACCCCGACGCGGAACTCCGAGATCTCGGACCACGGCACCCGCTTGCCGCGGACAACCAACCCGTCGCGGTCGACCACGACCCGGACCCGGGGGAGCAGCAGCCACCCGATCCAGATCACGACCCCGAGCACCGGCCCCACGAACACCCCGCCGACCGCGATCGGCATCGAGGGATTCGGGCTGCTGAACGAGTACGCGAACATCCCGAGGAACGGCAGCGTGCACGCGACGATCCCCGCGACGGCCTTCAGTGACGTCCGGACCTCGAACACTCCGGTACGGCGGAACTGGTCGACGAGCCGCCCCGCTGCCGGCGGAAGCTCCCACGGGAGCGGAGGATGCGAGGCCACGGCGGGAGAATACGGCACTCCGGGGATCCGCAACGAATCGTGAAGGCGCAGCCTTAATCCACCGGATCCCGCAATTCCGCGTGCATCGTGGCATGATCTGGTGATGGTGCAACGCCGGGTGCGGATGAAGGACGTCGCTGCGCATGCGGGGGTCTCGCCGCGGACGGTGTCGAACGTGGTGAACAACTACGCCTACGTCAGCGACGAGATGCGGGCCCGGGTGCAGGCCTCGCTCGACGAGCTCGGGTACCAGATGGACTACCTGGCCCGCGGCCTCCGCTCCGGACGCTCGGGCTTCGTCGCGCTGGTCGTCCCGAGCCTGGCCGAGCCGTACTTCGCCGCCCTCGCCGAGAGCGTGATCAGGGCGGCGCGCGTGCACCATCTGAGCGTGCTGGTCGAGACCACCGGAAACGCCCCGGAGATCGAGCGCGAGGTCCTGCAGGGGTCGCTGACCCGGATGGTCGACGGCGTACTCCTCAATGCGGTCGCCGGGCCGGAGCAGGGGGTCGGGGACCTGCCGGCCGTGATCCTCGGCGAGTCCCCGCCGGTGCCGAACGCGCCACAGGTCGGGATCGACAACGTCGCCGCCGCGCGGACCGTCGTACAGCACCTGATCGACCGCGGGCACCGGCGGATCCTGGCGTACGGCAACCAGGACACCGAGACCGCGCGGCTGCGGTTCGAGGGGTACCGGCAGGCGATGACGGCGGCCAAGCTGGGCCGGCTGCTCAGCCTCGACCACTCGGGCGGCCCGTGGTCGGCCGAGGGGGCGTACGGCGAGATCGCGAAGCTGCTCCGGCGCCGGGCGCGGCCGCCGGAGGCGATCTTCGCGTTCAACGACAGCCTGGCCCACGGGGCGCTCCGGGCGATCCGGGATCACGGCCTGGCGGTCCCCGGTGACATGGCGGTCGCCGGGATCGACGACATCGTGATGAGCGCGTTCTCCGAGCCGCCGTTGACGACGATCGCGCCGGACCTGGACGAGCTCGCGGAGCGGGCGGTCGGGTTGTTGGTGGACCGGATCGACGGCCATCCGGCGCCGCACGAGTTCACCCGGACGCTGACGCCGTTCCGGCTGGTCGTCCGTGCGTCGACCGGCGGCTGAGGAGTCGGTCCGCGTGGCGATCGTGGCACGCCATTTGTTGCATCGATGCACAAGCCGATGCCAGAGTGTCCGGGCAGGACGCCCGCCCGAACGCGTTGCTGAGGAGTACGAGATGGACGTTTCCCGACGGTCCTTTGTCACCGCGGCCGCCGCCGGCGGCGTCGCCGCAGCCCTCCCACTGCAAGACGCCCGAGCCACGGATACCCGACCCGCAGACGCCCGAGCAGCGAAGCACTCCCGACCGCTCACCGCGCCGACCCTCGAGAAGATCCCCGCCACCGACCCCGCGCGATCCGGCATCCGCGCCGTCGCCGGCACCCAGGTCCTCTGGGAGTGCAAGGACCCGCTCCTGATCGACGTCAAGGTCGGCGACGCCCCGGCCCGCTCGGCCGCCGGCTACACGACGCTCACGATCTCCGCCGGTACCGCGACCGGCTCCGGCGAGGTCCGTACGCCGACCGGCGGCCGCTACACGTTCCGCGACGAGTGGCGGGTCGCCGACGCCGCCGCCACCCTGACCCGAACGGTGACCGCCACCGCGCCGAATCCCCTGCAGGAGATGGGATTCGCGTCGAGCATCGAGATCCTGCCGGTCGACCAAGGCCCGCTCCGCGACCAGGACCTCCTGCTGCCGGCGATCCGGACCGGCAGTACCACCGGCCTCGGCGGCGGCATCGCGGGCAACGACTCCGCGGAGTGGATCCTGGCCCGCGAGATGCGGCTGAGTCTGCCGTTCGCCGCGCTGCGCAACCGCGGCAGCGGACGGACCGTCACCCTGGCGCACGCCGACGCGGCACCCAGCACCGCGACCAACGGCCTCTACCCGGAGAACTCGAACGCCTGGTGGATCCACGAGAACGTCCAGTTCGCCTCGCTCGGCGTACACCAGACCGCGGGCAGGACGGCGTTGGCGCTCGCGTACCCCGGCAGCGAGGGCGACGTCACGTACCTCGGCGGCCAGTGGACGCGCCGCAGCCACCCCGCCCGTGCCGGGTTCACCCACACGTACCAGGTCCGCATCGCGGCCGCCGCGTCCGACTCGTTCGCGACAGCGGCCCGCGACGCCTGGCGTGACCACTGGAACCTGTTCAAGGTCACGCCACTGAAGGACCGCAACAGCGATGTCCACGCGGCCGGCCTGGCCCTGCTGGACAGCCAGGTCGCTCGGTACAACGGCAAACCCGGCCTGCCGTTCCGGTCCCGCTTGGACAGCGGCGAAGCCGATGCGGTCAGCTACATGATGGGGTTCGTCGGCCAGCAAGTGCCGGCCGGTTTCCAGTTGCTGCGCAGCGGACTGCTGGACGGCGACCCCGCGCGCGTCGCGAAGGGCCGGTCGATCCTCGACTTCTGGGCGACCGAGTCGCCGTTGCCGAACGGCCTGGTCCGGTTGTGGATCGACGGCGACCAACCGCGCTGGCGGGACTGGTACCAGATCTTCGTCCGGGTCGCGTCCGACGGTATGGACGGGATGGTCGACGCCTGCCGGCTGATGCGCGACCGCGGCGAACCCGTTGCCACGTGGGAGAAAGCCGTCACCGGATTCGCCGACTTCCTGGTCGGCAAGCAGTACGCCGACGGCTCGTTCGCGAGGTCGTACACCATGGACGGCTCGGTCGCCAGTGACGCCCGCACCAACACCTCGCACCCGATCCGCTTCCTCTGCCACACCGCCGCGCTGACCGGCAACGACAAGTACCAGAAGGCTGCCGTCGCGGCCGGCCAGTGGTACGTCGCGAACACGAAGGACTGGCAGTTCATCGGCGGTACGGCCGACAACCCGAACGTGCTCGACAAAGAGGCCGGCGGGATGGCGTTCAACGCGGCGCTCGCCCTGCACGACCTGACCGGCGAGGGCCGGTGGCTCGACCTGGCCCGCCGGGCCGCCGACTTCACCGAGACCTGGCTGGTCGCGTGGCGCTGGCGCATCGACACCCCGCGCCGCGCGTACGCACGCGACGGCGCGTTCGGGCTGTCGTTCATCGCGTCCGGCCACTCGGGGATCGACAGCTGGATCTGCTACCAGAGCTGGAACTTCTACCGGCTGTTCCTGTTCACGGGCGACACCCACTACCGCGACGTCGCGACGACGATCCAGACCGCCGGAGTACGGACGACGGAACTCACCGACCAGCCACAGGGGTACGCCGTACCCGGGCTGGTCGAGGAGGCGGTCGGACTCAGCGACCTGGTGGTCAGCGGGTCGAACGTCTGGCTGCCGTGGTGCACCGTCGCCGAGGTGGAGCCGTTGTCACGCTTCGCCGACACGTTCGGCACCGTCAACCTGCGCGCGCTCGAGAAGATCCCGCTCGCCGACCGGCAGCGCGCCAACCAGGCTGCCCGATGACCGGGTGGTGGTGCTCTCCCGGATCGTCAACGACCACGGTACGTCGACCTGGACGCCGTCGGTGCCGTCGATCAGGAGCCCGACCGCGCTGCGGACCAGCGCCTCCACGTCGGGCGTGATCGTGGTCAGTGACGGCGTACTGAACGCGGCCTGCCGGTTCCCGTCGAACCCGGCGATCGCGATATCGTCCGGCACCGCGACACCGCTCTCGTAGCACGCGCGGATCGCGCCGAGCGCCATCAGGTCGTTGAAGCAGATGACCGCGTCCGGCCGCTCGTCCCGCGCGAGCAACGTGAGCATCGCCTGCCGCCCGCACTCCTGGTCGTACTTCGTGACGCCGAGCAGAAGCTGCCGGTCGAAGGTGAGGCCCGCGGCGTCCAGGGCCTGCATGACGCCCTGGAAGCGCAGCAGTCCGGTGCCGATGGTCCGGTCGTGCTCGAAGTGCCCGATGACCGCGATCCGCCGGCGGCCGGTGCCGATCAGGTGCTCGGCGACGGCGCGGGCCGCCGCGACCGAGTCGACCGCGACGTGCGACCAGCCGGGCGGTGGTTCGCGTTCGCCGAGCAGCACCATCGGCTGGCTCGGCGAGCGTTCGGCCAGTTCGGGACCGGACAGGCTGAGCGGCGAGAACAGGATGCCGTCGATCATGTGGGTCTGCGCACCGCGCAGTACCAGGTGCTCGTTGTGCTGGGTGCCGCCTGTGCTCTCCAGCAGGCCGAGGTACCCGCGCTCGACGCACACCTGGGTGAAGAGCGCGGCGAGCTCGGCGAAGTACGGCGCGTCGAGCTCGGGGACGACGAGCGCGAGGAATCCGCCGCGTCCGTACTTGAGCTGGCGCGCGGACAGGTTCGGGCGGTAGCCGAGTGCGGAGATCGCCTCCAGCACGCGTGCCCGGGTCGCGGGTCGTACATGCGGTTTCTGGTTGACGACGTTCGACACGGTTCGCACCGAGACGCCGGCCTCTACGGCGACATCGCTCAATGTCACGGCCATACAGGGATTCTAACGATGAAGAATTCTCGGTGCCGAGCCGTTGACAGGCCGTTTGCACCCGTTGCAAACTTCCTGCACCGCGGGCGTTACATCGTTGGAACTTCGTGTGAGGACTGCCCATGCTCACGTCCACGATCGACCCGGCGTTCAGCGTCGGCGAGCTCAATCCCCTGCTGTTCGGAACCTTTGTCGAACATCTCGGTCGCTGTGTCTACACCGGGATCTACGAACCTGACCACCCCACCGCCGATGCCGACGGCTTCCGGGGCGACGTGGCCGCGCTGGTGCGCGAGCTCGGCGCCACCGTCGTCCGGTATCCCGGCGGCAACTTCGTCTCGAACTACCGCTGGGAGGATGGCGTCGGGCCGCGGGACCAGCGGCCCCGGGTGCTCGACCTGGCCTGGCGGTCGATCGAGACCAACCAGGTCGGCACCGACGATTTCCTTGCCTGGTGCAACAGAATCGGCATCCAGCCGATGCTGGCCGTCAACCTCGGCAACCGCGGCCTGGCCGAGGCGGTCGACTATCTGGAGTACGTGAACGGCGCGGCCGGTACCCGGTACGCCGATCAACGTGTCCGCAACGGCTACCCGAAACCCTGGGACGTCCGGCTCTGGTGCCTCGGCAACGAGATGGACGGCCCCTGGCAGATCGGGCACAAGACGCCGCTCGAGTATGCCCGGCTCGCGCAGGAGGTCGCGCGGGCGTACAAGACGTTCGACCCCGACCTGCAGCTGATTGCCTGCGGCTCCTCGAACACCACGATGCCGACGTTCGGCGAGTGGGAACGCGTCGTCCTCGAGCACTGCTTCGACGACGTCGAACTGATCTCCGCGCACGCGTACTACGAGCCGGTCGACGGCGACCAGGCGTCGTTCCTGGCCGCCTCGACGCACATGGACCGCTTCATCCGGGACGTCGTCGCGACCGCCGACCACGTGGCGGCGATGCGGCACTCGGAGAAGCGCATCAAGGTGTCGTTCGACGAGTGGAACGTGTGGTTCGCGGCCCGGCACGGACAGGTCGAGGAGGAACGGACCGAGGCGTCCGAGGCGCCCGAGCTGATCCAGGACGTCTACAACGCACTCGACGCGGTCGTGGTCGGGTCGTTGCTGATCACGCTGCTGCGCAACACCGACCGGGTCGGCGTGGCGTGCCAGGCGCAACTCGTGAATGCGATCGCCCCGATCCTCACGGTCGAAGGCGGTGCCGCCTGGCGGCAGACGATCTTCCATCCGTTCGCCCTGACCGCGCAGCACGCCCGCGGTACGGTGCTGCGCCTCGCCGGCGATCACGGTCTTATCGATACACCGGCGTACGGCGAGGTCGAGCAGGTCTGGGCGGTCGCGACGTACGACGCGGAATCCGGCGACCTGGCCCTGTTCGCGGTGAACCGGTCGCTGACCGACACCGCCTCCTGGACCGTCCGGCTGGGCGCCTTCGGCGACGTCCGGGTGGCCGAACACCTGACCATCGCCGAGGACGACCACTACGCCGTCAACTCCGTGGACGCGCCCGACCGGGTGGTCCCGCATCCCGGCCTCTCCGAAGTTGCCGACGGCGACCTTGACGTCACGCTGCCCCCGGCGTCGTGGCACTGCATTCGGCTCACGAGCCGTTGATCCCCAGAAAGGACCTGACGATGAACGCACCAGATCCTGGGCGGCTCGGCCGCCGAACACTCCTCGGTGCCGCCGGCGCCGCCGCGGCCGGCCTGTCCCTGGCCGCCTGCGGTGGCAGTCACGGCCCCGGCCAGGCCGGTGCGGCGCCCGCGACCGGCAAGGGCGGCGCCGACGGGTACGACGGCCCGAACGTCGAGCTGCAGTACTGGAACGGCCTGACCGGCGGCGACGGTCCGGTGATGAAGAAGCTGGTCGCGAACTTCATGGCCGCGAACCCGAAGATCAAGGTCACCACCACGTCGATCGCCTGGGCCGACCTGTTCCAGAAGCTGCCGGCCGCGGTGCAGAGCGGCAAGGCGCCGGACATCTGCCTGATGCACACCGCGGACATCGCGACGAACGCCGCCCGCCGGGTCATCCAGCCGATCGACGACGTCGTCAAGGGCCTGAACCTGACCGCCGCCGACTACGCGGACGCGGTCTGGAAGTCGGCGCACTACAAGGACTCGCAGTACGCGATCCCGCTCGACATCCACCCGGCGGGCCTCTACTACAACAAGAAGGTGCTGTCCCAGGTCGGTGCGGATCCGGAGAAGCCGCCGACCACCAAGGACGAGTTCATGGCGATCCTGGACAAGTGCAAGTCCAAGGGCGTCAAGGGCTACTGGGTGAGCGCGCTGAGCGTCGGCGGGCTGATCGCCCAGTCGATGATCTTCCAGAGCGGCGGCTACATGGTCAACGACGACGGCACCAAGACCGGCTTCGGCGATCAGCCCGCGATCGACTCGATCAACTTCTTCAAGGGCCTGATCGACCAGGGGTACTCGCCGCAGAGCGCCGCCGGTGACGGCGACTGGGTGTCGTTCAGCAACAACAAGGCCGCGTTCATGATCGTCGGCCCGTGGATGGTGACGCCGTGCAAGACCGCGAAGGGCCTGGACTGGGGCTGCGCGCCGATCCCGGTGCTCGGGTCCGACCAGCAGACCTGGGCCGGTTCGCACTGCTTCACGCTGCCGCGTCAGGTCGCGAACGACAAGAACAAGGCGGACGCGTCGCGTTTCTTCGTCAACTGGATGAGCCAGCACTCGGTCGGCTGGGCCGAGGCCGGGATGGTTCCGGCCCGCAAGTCGGTACGGGAGTCGGCGGACTTCGCGAAGTACACCGAGGTCAAGCAGTTCGAGAAGATGATCGACTGGGCGCACTTCCCGCCGAACGTGGCCGGCCTCGGCGACACCGACCCGGAGTGGACGAAGGCCGTCAGCTTGGCGATGACGGGCAAGAAGCCGGTCGACCAGGCGCTCCGCGACGCGGCCCAGAAGGGCGATCAGATCCTGACGTCGAACAAGAAGAAGTACGGGTGAGTCGGGGCCATGAGCCGGACCGCGCTACGCCACCACCGACCGTGGACGCCGTACCTGTTCGTCGCCCCGTTCGTCCTGCTGATGCTGACGTTCCTGATCTGGCCGGCCGTCCGCGGTGTCTGGATGAGCCTGCACAACTGGGACTTCATGCTACCCGGCAAGCCGTGGGTGGGGTTGCAGAACTACCGTGACCTGTTCGACTCGTCGTCGGTGATCTTCCAGCCGTTCTGGAACGGGATGCAGAACACGTTCCTGTTCGTGCTCATCAGCGTGCCGTTCCTGGTCACGATCCCGCTCGGGCTGTCGCTGCTGCTGAACCGGAAGTTCCCCGGCAGGACGTTCTTCCGCGCGGTGATCTTCACGCCGTTCGTGCTCGGCGTCGCGGTGGTCGGTGTGCTGTTCGGGTACCTGTTCGACCCGGAGGTCGGCCTGGTCAACGGGCTGCTCTCCGGGATGGGGCTGCCGAAGGTGGCCTGGCTGTCCAGTCAGCCGCAGGCGTGGATCACGATCCTGATCACCACGATCTGGTGGACGATCGGCTTCAACGCGGTGATCTTCCTGGCCGGGCTGCAGTCGCTCCCACCGGAGCTGTACGAGGCGGCCGAGCTGGACGGCGCCGGCCGCTGGGGGCAGTTCCGGCACGTCACCGTACCGGGCCTGCGGAACGTGTTCGTGTTCGTGCTCACCACGACGATCCTGGCCAGCGCGAACCTGTTCGGCCAGCCGTACTTGCTGACCCACGGCGGGCCGGGCGACAGTACGACGACGGCGATCATGGCGATGACCAACGAAGGCCTGCGGGGCTTCCGGATGGGGACGGCGGCCGCGATGAGCTATGTGCTGGCGCTCGCGCTGGCGCTGGTCTCGATCGCCAACTTCCTGCTGATGAGGGAGCGCAAGTGACGACGACTCTGCCGAACGTAGCCCCCACGGCGGCACCGGACGACGACGGTACGCGACGCCGTCGGCGGGCCTATTCGCGGAACCGGGTCGGCCCGCTGACGTACGTCGCGATGACGCTGATCTCGCTGCTCTTCGTCCTGCCGCTGCTGTGGATGCTGCTGACCACGTTCAAGACCGAGACCGACGCGCGGTCGATCCCGATCCACATCATGCCGGGCCAGTGGACGCTGCG
Organism: Kribbella sp. WER1; assembly: GCF_054189145.1. Taxonomy (NCBI): domain Bacteria; kingdom Bacillati; phylum Actinomycetota; class Actinomycetes; order Propionibacteriales; family Kribbellaceae; genus Kribbella; species Kribbella sp. WER1. Next base: position 7,796,322 of record NZ_CM135186.1, read on the forward strand.
TGCGTACCACCTGATCTTCGCCGACGCGGCGAACCCGGTGTACCTGTGGCTCGCGAACTCGCTGATGGTCTCGGTCCTGCACATGCTGCTGGTCGTCGCGGTCGCGTCGATGGCGGCGTACGCGTTGTCCCGGATGCAGTTCGTCGGGCGCAACCTGCTCTTCGGCGTACTGATCGCGACGCTGTTCGTGCCGGGCTTCATCTTCTTCATGCCGAACTACCTGACGATGAGCACGCTCGGCTGGCTGGACAGCATCTGGGCGCTGGTGGTGCCCGGGGCGGCCAACGCGTTCGGGGTGTTCTTCCTCCGGCAGTTCTTCCTGGCGATTCCGCGGGAGCTGGAGGAGAGTGCGCTGATCGACGGGGCGAACTCCTGGACGATCTTCACCCGGATCGTGCTGCCGCTGTCGAAACCGGCGCTGGTGACGCTCGCCGTCCTCAGCTTCCTCGGTGCCTGGAACGACTTCGTCTGGCCGGTGTTCGTGCTGTTCAGCCCGGAGAAGATGACGCTCGCACCGGGCCTGGCGACCCTGCAGGGCGCGTACACCACCGACTACCCGGTGGTGATGGCAGGCGCGACCCTGGCCGCCATCCCGGTACTGATCCTGTACGTCGTCGTCCAGCGCTACGTCATCGAGGGGGTCGCCAACAGCGGACTGAAAGGCTAGGCAGCGGACAACTTGGTCAGGGCACCTGGTGGCCGGCCGCCTTGAACAGCTCGTACCACTCGGCGCGGGTCAGCGGGACGTCGGAGCCTTGCGCGGCGCCCGCGACCCGCTCCGGCGTCGTGGTCCCGAGGACGACCTGCATCTGTGCGGGGTGCCGGGTGATCCAGGCGGTGGCGATCGCGATCGACGGTACGCCGTACTGCTTGGCGAGCCGGTCGATCACCGCGTTCAGCTCCGGGTACTCCGGGGAGCCGAGGAACGGGCCGGTGAAGAAGCCGGCCTGGAACGGCGACCACGCCTGGACCGTGATCCGGTGGATGCGGCAGTAGTCGAGGACGCCGCCGCCGTCGATCACGGTGGACTGGTCGAGGCCGGCCATGTTCGCCGCGACGCCCTGCGCGACGATCGGCGCGTGTGTCAGCGACAGCTGCAGCTGGTTGACCACGAGCGGCTGCCGTACGGCGGTCTTCAGCAGCTTGATCTGCAGCGGCGTGTGGTTCGACACCCCGAACGCGCGGACCTTGCCGGCCGCCTCGAGGTCGTCGAATGCCCGCGCGACCTCGGCCGGCTCGACCAGGGCGTCGGGGCGGTGGATCAGCAGGATGTCGAGGTAGTCCGTCCGGAGCGCGCGCAGCGACGCGTCGACGGAGGCGACCAGGTGCTCGTACGACGAGTCGTAGCCGAACGCCGGGTCGATGCCGGCCTTCGTCTGCAAGGTGATCTCGGCGCGCTCCGAGGGCGTCAGCCGGAGCGCGTCCGCGAACCGTTCCTCGGCGCCGTGCAGCGCACCGCCGTACACGGCCGCGTGGTCGAAGAAGTCGATGCCGGCGTCGCGCGCGGTCCGGATCAGCGTACGGATCTCGTCGTCGGTCTTGTCGCCGATCCGCATCACGCCGAGCGTCACGTTCGGGACGGCGAGGTCGGAGGCGCCGAGGGGCACGGTCTTCATCGAGGATCCTTCCGCGGGGTCGTGGAGCGAGGACGAGCCTACGCGGCGGAGGTGTGGTCAGTTCCAGCAGTCCGTGATCGGTGTGGTCTTCGCGGCGGCGCCGACGGGCGGCAGGCCGTACATGTCCTCGATCGTGCGCAGGACGCGGAAGTGGTCGATCCGCTCGGCGTAGCTGCCCGGCTTGACGTGCTGACCGTCGAAGAACGTCGCGATCTGGTTGCCGTTGTTGTTGTCGTCCTCGTCGAACGTGGTGATGAGCAGGCTGTTGTGCGTCTTCGCCCATTGCACGTAGCCGTCCAAGTGGCTCTTCAGCCAGCTGTCACCGGTCTCGATCGAGCAGTCGTGCATGTCGTTGCAGACGTTGGGGATCACCCACGACACCGTCGGCAGCTGGTTGTAGTCCGTGGGGAAGTCGCTGAACGGCTTGCTGTCGGCCGCCGGTACGTTGCTGAAGTTGGTCCACGGCGCGTGCCGGCGCGCGTACCGCCCGGAGTTGCAGACGGTCGATCCGGCGGACGGCAGGTCCTCGGAGTAGCCCGCGAACGTGAGGCCCTTGGCGATCAGCTGGGAGGCCTCGTTGTCGGCGGCGAACGTGTGCGGGCAGGAGTCGTCGGTGACGCCCTGGTTCGCGCCGGAGAACAGGTCGAGGTAGTTCGGCTGGCTCGGGTGCTCGATCGCGTACGACTTGGTGAAGCTCGCGCCGCCGGTGGCGAGCTGGTTGAAGTACGGCGCCTTGGACTTGCCCATGATCGACGCGGCGGCGGTGTTCTCGAACATCACGATCACGACGTGCGCGGGGCGCGGTACCGCTCCGGCGGGGGTCGTTGACGCTGATGTGGGTGTGGGCGTCGGCGTATCTGTTGGTGTGGATGTCGGTGTAGCTGTCGGTGTGGATGATGGCGCAGACGTTGGTGTTGTCGACGGTGAACAGGCACTGGCGACCAGGAGGACTGCGACCACAGGTCCGAGGATGCGCATGAGGAGCTCCGCGGGTTACACGGTGTCGAGGAAACGTGTCAGCGTCGCGAGGTACTGCGGGCGGTTGTCGCGGCGTACCGAATGGCCGGCGTCGGCGATCTGTACCGCGCAGAACTCACCGGCGGCGGCTCGCGCGCACTGCTCGGCGTACTCGGGGGAGATGAGACCGCCGCGGTCCGGCTCGCCGTGGATCAGCAGGACCGGGCAGGTGATCTCGGCCAGCTGCTCGGTCAGCGGCGCCGCGTCCTGGAACGTGAGGTCGAACAGGTGCGGGTTGACCTGCGCCTTCGACACGGCCCACGGTTCGAGCTCGTCGGCCGGCCAGCCCGGGTCGTTGGCGTGGCCGCGCGCGATCCGGTCCGGCAGGTCGAGGGCGCGGAGGTCCGCGAGCCAGTCCGGCTCCGACCACGGCTCGTCCTGATGGTTGCCGGGGGCACCGGTCGGCGGGTCCTCGAGGACGACGGCCCGGACCAGGTCCGGCCGGGACGCGGCCAGGTACGCGGCGGCCATCGCGCCCATCGAGTGGCCGACCACGACGACCCCGTCGTTCGGCGGCTGGTCCGACAGGACGAGAGCCGCGTCGTCGCGGTGGGCGGTGTAGCGGATCGGCTCCTCAGGAAGCTGAGACTCGCCGTGCCCGCGGGCGTCGACGGCGAGCGTTCGGCGGCCCGGGAGCGCCCGGATCACCGGCTCCCAGCACTGCGCCGAGTCGGAGAAGCCATGCAGGAAGGCGACCTCAGCGGCCCCTTCGTCGGTTCGGTACCACGCCAGATGCCCCGTTCGTCCGTGCACACCGCCCATGATTCACCGATCGGGCCCGCGGTGGAAGACACTTGCTCGGCAGGAGGCTGCCACTGGCGGCGAGAGTTGCGGCGGCGAGGGGGAGCCAGAGGGTGGCTTCGCCGCGGGCGGCGAGGGTGGTGATGACGGCGGGGGAGACGGCGAGGCTGAACCCCGTCGAGAGCTGGAAACGGGCCAACGCGCGTCCGAGAAGGTGCGGTGGGGCCAGTGCTGTGATGAGTGCGGTGGCGCTGCCCGCATAGATGATCTCGCCGAGTGTGCAAACTAGGGAGACCACAGCAACGGCCGGAGCGCGCCAGCTGTGGCCCAGCGACGTCGCGGCGAGGAAACCGAGGTAGGACACGGCGATCACCACACCGGCGATGGCCAAGGCAGTACTGCGGGAGACGCGTGACATCAGGATCGTGATCGGTACCTGGAGCGCGACCACCATCGTCGTGTTCGCCACCAGGATCGCGGCTGCCCAGGCGGGGGATTCGTGCAGCTGTGTCACCAGGATCAGCGGGATCGCGATCTCGGGGACATTGAGGCAGAAGACGTAAACCACGTTGGCGGCGAGGAGTGCGCCCAGCCGAGGTGCAGGGCCGTCGGCGCGGTGCTCGGTCGACGCGGCCGGTGCGCGGACGTGGGTCGACCAGGCGAGCGCGGCCGCGACGAAGTACGCGATGCCGGTGACGACCGCCATCGCCTGTAGCGCCGAGGTTCCGCCCGCGAGGCAGGCGGTGGCGAGCAGGGCGCCGGCGCCGATTCCGGCGTTGCGGAGGGAGCGTCCGGCCGCCAGGGCGGCGTCGCGTTCGCGTCCCTGAGCGACTACTGCCACGAGCGCTGCGTGGGCGGCCGGCCACGCCTGGTTGCCGATGCCGAGGAAGAGTGCGGCGGCCGCGAACAGCCAGACCTGTTCGGCGCGGGTCGCGAGCAGCAGCACCACGCCGACGACGCGGATCAGCATGGAGGCGGCGGCGACCGTACTGCGTGCTCCCCGGTCCAGCCAGCGGCCGACCGCGGGCATGCACACCAGCGCCGCGACGACGCCGACCGTCATCGCTATTCCCGCGACCGGGGCGGACAGCTTGAGTACGGCGACGCCGTACAGCAGCAGGAACGGCCGGAGCAGCCCGGTGCCGAGCGCGTCGACCGCGAGCGCGGCGGCGTAGCGCGGGCCTCCGGAGGCGCGGACGAGGGCCTGCGGCTGGATCTTGGTGGTCGCCATGGCGTCAACGGTGCGTTCCGGGCGCCGTACGGCGGGTGCCGGTTGACGAACACCGTCAATTGTCGTGGTCGACGTACCGGCGGCCGGTGAGAATGTGGGGGTGACGTTGAGGATCGACATCGGCGGTGGGCCGTCCGGGCGGGTGCGGTTCGCCGTGTCGCCGTTGGCCGAGCTCACCGCGATGCTGCACGTGCTGGCCGAGCCTACGCATCACCCGCAGCTCGCGGGCTGGGCCGCGGACGTGTGGGGCGGGCTGCGGCCGGAGCTGGCCGAGCGGCTCCGGGAGGCGGAGTTCCTGTGGCGGTCGTCGCGGGCCGACTTCCTGGTCCCCGCCCGGCCGCGGCCGACGCTCGCTGAGGAGCTGGACGACGTCGACCGGATCGACGACGAGACGTACGTGACCGCCGCGCTGATCACCACGTGCGGGAGCAACCGCGTCCACTTCGGTACGCCGTCCCCGCTCGCCGATGCGACGGCGCGCGAGCGGGCGCTCGATCTCGCGCAGGCCCGCGGTGCCCTGCAGGAGGCGTTCGCGGAACGGCTGCTGGCGGATCCGGCCGCCGTCCGTGCGCGGGTGCGGGACACGCTCGAGCAGTGCGCCGAGGCGTTCTTCGACGCGGCGTGGGCGGGTGTCGTCGTACAGCTCGCCACCGATCTGCGGGTGAAGAACGATCTGCTGAAGCGGCAGGGGGTCGAGGCCGCGCTCGGGTCGGTTTCCAGCGCGGTGAGGCTGTCGGCGGACGGTACCTGCATCGTCGTCGACAAGCTGCAGGACAACGCGACCACCGGGGCCGGCGTCACGTTCCTCCCCAGCGTCTTCGGCCGCCCGCACCTGGTCGCGGTCCACGCGCCCGGCTGGCAGCCGGTGCTCCAGTACCCGGTCGCCGATCCCGTCCCGTCGGAGCCGGTTTCGCTGGAAACAGTCACTCACCGGCTGGAGGCGCTGGCGCATCCCGTCCGCCTCCGTCTGCTCCGTACCCTTGCCCGCGGCCCCCACACCACCAGCGAGCTGGCCGACGCCTGGCAACTCACCTCGCCCGAGGTCTCCCGCCACCTGGCCGTCCTCCGCCGCGCCGGCCTCCTTACCTCGGAACGCCACGGCCGCTACGTCCGCTACACCGCCAACCACCCCGCCCTCACCACCCTCGGCACCGACCTCCTCACGGCCGTACTCCGCTAGCCGGCCGTGACCGTGAAGCTGTTGCCTTAATCCGAGGTGGTTGCTCTCGGCCCGTTGTTACGTTCCCCGGCATGAGAGCAAAGAACACGATCCGCGCGGCCGTCGCCGCGCTGGCACTGGGGATCACAGGTACGGCGGCGGTTGCGCTGCCGGCCCACGCGGGGACCGAGCTGAACGGGTACTTCCCGTGGATCAAGGGGTGTACGAGCGACCAGAAAGTGATCCACTCCACCGGGGTCTGGGACAAGTACGGCCGGTACGTCGGCCAGATGCGGATCTACTGGTCGGCGCGATGCGTCACCAACTGGATCCAGGTCGCGCCGAGCAACCCGAACGGGATGGGGATCGCGACGAGCATCGACGGGCGGTACGGGTCGGCCGGCACCTCCGCGAAGGACAACGCGGTCGGGACCAGCGGGATGCTGTACTCGCCGGCCTCGGCTCCGTGCCTCGGCGTCCACATCATCGTGAGCTCCGGGCCGTGGTCGGACAGCTACAACGACCCGGCGCCGGAGTACACCGTCTGCTGACGGCTGCGGCTGGCGATGGCAAGGGTGACGACGGCTGCGAGGGCGCCGAGGATGTAGGCGTTGCCGAGGAGCTGCTGGGCGACGGTCCAGGTGAACTCGCGGTCGTCGGCGCGGGGGACCCAGCGGTACGGGGCGAGGATGAAGTAGCCGTACCACGCGGTCGCGAGCGCGAGCTTGGCGGCGGGGCGACGGGCGGGGACGACTCTGGTCACGGCGACGCCGAGCGGGATCACCCACACCCAGTGGTGGTTCCACGAGATCGGGGCGCACAGCAAACCGACCGTCGCACAGACCGACAGGCTGGCCAGCTGCTGCCCTTGGTCGAACAGCCGGCGGCTCAGCCACAGGCCTGCGACGACGGTCACCAGCACCAGCACCATCCACGCCACTCCGCTGGACGGTGCGCCGAGCCGGACGAGCAGGCCGTTCCAGGACTGGTTGCCGGCGAACGCGGGCGGGCCGATCCGGCCGGAGTTGAACACGAGCCGCGTCCAGTACTCCCACGACGCACTCGGTGACGCGATGAACCCGATCAGCAGCGTGCCGCCGAACGCCGCGCACGCGTACCGGAAGGCGCGCCATTGCCGGGTCACGAGGAGCAGCGCGAGGAACACCAGTGGCGTCAGCTTGATCCCCGCCGCGACGCCGACCCAGACACCCCGTCCGGCGTGCTTCCGGTCGAGGACGTCGTACATCACCAGCGCGCAGAGGAACAGGTTGATCTGACCGTACGACAGCGTCTCGCGCACCGGCTCCACCAGCAGGCACACGGCGACGGCTACCACGATCGCCGCGGTCCGGATCCGCGGGTTGCGCAGCGCGTACCGGATGATCACCCACACGGCCGCGATCGAGCACGCGATCGACATCCCGTACGCGAGCGGCCAGGGCAGCAGCGCGAACGGTACGAAGACCAGCGCGGCGAACGGCGGATACGTGAACGGCAGCGAGATCGTCGGCAGCCGTGCCGAGTAGAGCGCCGACGGATCGGTCAGGATCGTGTCGCCGCCGAGGCGGTAGACCTTGAGGTCGGCGCCCGTGTGATCCCACAACAGTGGCAGCAGGATCGAGACCGCCGTACCGGCGAGGACCGCCAGGGCCCACATCCAGCCGGTCGACGGCAGCGCGAAGCCGCTTGGCCGCGGTGCGCTGGTCAGATGTCGTTGCTGCGTCGACGGATTGTCGGTCAACCCGGTTCTCCCCCCCGTATCACCCAACTTCCAGGATCCGACTCCGGGGGGATCCGTGCTAGCGCGGTATTGGAGCGACCGTGTTACAGCCTGTTAACGGCGCGGGCGGCGAAATATCGTCCGGTGATCGGGCAACACAGTCCAAGGACTGCCGCCGGGACAGTCGCTACCGTCGCTCCGAAAGGAGGCGATTGAATGTCTGGATTCGGTCGACGAGTGCTTTTGAAGGCCGCGGCAGGTGGAATTGTTCTGGGGGCGTCAAATCTCGGGAACGCGTCCGCGGCGACAGTTTTGCCGAGCGACAAGAAGATTCGCAATCTGGGCCGCTGGCAAACCCTGCCGGACGGTTCGGTCCGCGGGTATTACCAAAGCGGTCTCGAGTTCGATTTCGTCGGTACGTCGCTGCTGGTGACGCTCGGCGGGACCTGCCGGCTGCTGTACCGGGTCGACGGGGGACCGGTGCAGCGGAACATCACCGCGAGCGGCACGGTGGTGATCGCGTCGGGGCTGAGCCGGGGACGGCATTCCGTCCAGGTCTACTCGGAGTACCAGCAGTCGTTCCCGGTGATCAAGTCCTTCGAGGTCACGTGTGTGACGCCGCCGGCGAAGCGGCCGACGATGGAGTTCGTCGGGGACTCGATCTCGGTCGGGTACATCGGGCCGGGCCTGGTGAACTCGCTGGGCAGCTCGTTCAGCTACAAGACGCCCGAACTACTGGGGATGGCGCACAACACGGTCGCGTTCGGCGGGATCGCGATGACGCCCGGGTTCGGTTCGCCGGACAGGTCCGGGATGCTCAGCCGTTACACCAAACTGTCGGAATACGTCCCGGGTGAGGTGAACGTTCCCGATTGGGACACCTCGAACTATGTGCCCGACTACATGGTGATCAACCTCGGGACGAATGATTCCACCAGCCCGAACTTCAAACCGGCCTATCTGGCGTTCCTGCGGAATGTGCGCGGCTACTACCCCGACGTCACGATCATCGCGATGTCGCCGTTCAACACCAACCACCGCGACGAGATCGCCGAGGTGGTCGGCACGACCGGCGACCTGTACGTCGACACCACCGGCTGGATCGACCCGGCGACCGAGACGACCGACGGCACCCACCCGACGATCGCCGCCCACGACAAGATCGCCGCCAAACTGGCGAGCGCGATCCAGCAGCTGACCTCGTAGTACAGCCGAGGCCGGGCTCTCCGCCGCCGACGGAGAACCCGGCCTCGGGGTCAGTGGCGCCGGCGTTTGGTGAGGCCCGTCCGGGAGACCCCGGCGATCGCGTCCAGCCGGAGCGGCCGGCCGGAGTCGCGGATCTCGGAGAGCGTCGGGCAGATCCAGCCGCCCTCGTCGAACTCGTTCCACGCGTAGATCAGGACGGTGTTCGCCGGCGCGCTCGAGGAATGGCCGGCGCCCCAGGTGATCGCCGCGCCGAGGTGGTTCGCGATCTCGGTCGGTGTCGCCTGCTGGGTCCAGTTGTCCTTGAGCGGGGTGTAGTCGGCGATCCACGACACCGGATAGTCGTACCGGGGCCGGTTGTCCCATCCGGTCGACACGGTCGGGACGACCTGCCCGCCCGTGGTCGCGTAGTCGTTCCACAGGCCGGACTCAGCAGCGGCGAGGCTCGCGTACGTCGCGCCGTTCACCCCGCCGGTCGCGTACCGGCTGACCGCGTCCGCGCCGACCGTCGCCTTCAGGTCGGCCGCGCTCTGGGCGGTCCACCCCATCACGACGATGTACGGATTCGCGACGCCGAGCTCGGCCGCCTTGGCCCGGATCTTGCTGACCTTGTCGGCGTCGGCGCCGGACAGGAAGTACAGCAGCGGGCGTCCGCCGAGCACCTTCTGGTAGTTCGCGTCGGCGAAGTGCGACGCGAGGATCGGGAGGTTCGCGTCGAACGCGCCGGTGAAGTTGCCGTCGAGCAGCGCGCACCAGTTGACGTCGTTGCGGTGGGCGCTGGACAGGTACAGGTTCCGCGCCCGGTTCAGCGGGTCCTGCGGGTAGTACACGAACGCCCAGTAGTCGATGCCGGCCGCGGCGGCGTACTGGATCTCCTGGTCCATGATCGCCTGGGTGGCGCCGTTGGTGTTCACGGACTCGGTCACCGCGACGCTCACGTTGTCGATGTACAGGTCCGACGTCAGCGTCTCGTTGGTACGCAGCGCGAGGCTGTCGAACGTCGGCGCGGTCACCAGCAACGCCGCATGGTTCATCCGCCGTACGCCGTTCACGTACACGTCCACCCACGGCGTCTCGCCGGGTGGTGCCGGGTCGGCGATGACCTTGATCGAGTACCACGTGTTGTCGGCGACGTCCTGCAGGATCTTCCAGGTCCCGTCCGGGGCACGCATCATCAAGTGCTTGCCGCTGGCATCGGTCGTCGTCGCGATGTCGACCGCCGCCGTCGAACCCGCGACCAGCAAGGCCCGCGCCCACTTGCCGGCGATGGTCTCCTTCCAGTCCCACTGCACCGTCATGGCACGGCTCTGCCCGGTGAACGTCCGGGCCATCGACGCCATCAATGTCGTCGACTCGTCGTGCAGGTGCACGGTCTTCCCGGTGCGGTCCGGGCCGTCCACCACCGAGACCGTCGTACCGGCCGGCGTCGACACGGTCCAGCCGGCTGGTGCGGCGCCGGTCGTCTCGGCGTCGAAGTTCTGGTTGACCAGCAGCCGGTTCGGCACCGTGATCTGGGCGTAGAACGGCAGCCGGAACTGGTACTGCTGCGGGGACAGCGTCCGGTTCACGGTGCTGCCGACGTGCGAGTCGCCGCCGACCCAGGCGTCCCAGCGGATCGCCCCGACCAACGCCGCCGCGGCCTGCGCCTTCGGCCCTTTCGCGGCGGCGGTCCCGCCCGGCAGGCCGAGGACCGCCCCGCCGGACACGGCAGCCGCCGCCTTCAGCACGTCCCGGCGGTTCAGCCCGCCGGAACCCGACTCACGAACAGACATGACAGTTCTCCCATCAGGCGCCTCGACTGTTCGTGCATCATTGCGTGCCGGCGCTCGATCCGCCTTCGCTGCGGTTGACGGAATCTAGGACGAAGTTGGCCGAAGTTGGCTGGACCTTCGATAAAGGTTGCCTACGGCATCTTTTAGCCGACGATCTGCCCGCCGAAGCGCGCGCCGCTCACCGGCAACGCCGGCGCCGGCTCGGCGGTCGTGTGGTACCGCGCCTCACCGGTCCGCGCGCGGTTGCGGTACGCCGACGGGCTCAGGCCGTACGCCGTCTTGAACCGGCGCGCGAAGTACCCGGCGTCCTCCCAGCCGACCCGGGCGCCGATCTGCGCGACCGGTTCGTCGGTCTGGACCAGCAACCGGGCGGCGGCCTGCTCCCGCAACCGGTTGAGGTAGGCGATCGGCGGCGACCCGAGCTCGCGCTGGAACAGCCGGACGAGGTGGGTCCGCTCGGTGGTCGTCGCGGTGGCCAGCTGCGCGAGCGTCCACGGGCGGCCGGGGTCGTCCTCCATCAGCTGGGCGGCCCGCGACACCGCGGGATGCAGCGGCGCGATCGACCGGCGGTGGATCGCCTGCTCCGGCGACCAGCAGCGGTTCAGGATGTTGAGGTAGATCAGCAGGTGGCCGACGAGCTCGATCCGGGTCCGCCGGGCCGGTGTCATGTCGCTCATACTGTGCAGCTCGGCGATCGCGAGACTCACGTCGTACTTGCCGAGCTCGATCCGCTGCGGGAGCGGCAGGCTCGACTTGTGCACGGTCTGCATCAGCGGCAGCTCGGCGTCCAGGAACGACAGCGTGCCGTCGATCAGCTCCGGCGCGACGAAGCTGTCGAACACCACGAGGTCCTCGCACTGCGCGTACCCGTGCCACTGGTTCGGCGGTACGACGATCGCGCTGCCCGGGCCGATCGGGTGGTCGCCGTCGGCCGCGATGTGCACCCCGCGGCCCTGGGTGACCAGCGCGATCTCGAAGAAGTCGTGGTCGTGTGCGGCGACGTCGCCGGGCATCCGGTGCCGGTCGGCCCACACCGGCAGGCCGTCGGGGTGGAAGACGGCCGCCCGTTCGTACCGGGGTTTGCTGCGACTGGCCACTTTTGTCCTACTTTCCCTCAATCTCTGCGAAGGTGCGGCGCCTCGATCGTCAATAACATCACATCACTCAGTACCGTGACAGAGCTCGAGGAGTGACCCCTGTGTCCGAACGCGACGTCGCGATCGCGGCGTACTACTTTCCCAACTTCCACGTCGACCCGCGCAACGAACAGTGGCACGGCACCGCCTGGACCGAGTGGGAACTGGTGAAGCGGGCCGAGTCCCGGTTCGAGGGTCACCTGCAGCCGCGGGTCCCGCTCGACGGCTACCTGGACGAGGCGGATCCGGACGTGATGGCGGGCAAGATCGCGATGGCCACCGAGTACGGCGTCGACGCGTTCCTCTTCGACTGGTATTGGTACGACGGGCGCCCGTACCTGGAACGCCCGCTGGAGGCGGCGTTCCTGCCGAACGCTGCGGCCGGTGAGATGAAGTTCGCGCTGATGTGGGCGAACCACCACTGGAGCAACATCCACCCGTGGAAGTCCGCGACGCCGCCGACCCAGCTCGCGTCCGGCACCGTCGACGCCGGGCAGTTCGAGGCCGCCACCGACTACATCGTCGAGCGGTACTTCGGGCACCCGGCGTACCTGCGGATCGACGACCGGCCGTACCTGTCGATCTACGAACTGGACACGCTGGTCGAAGGGCTCGGCGGGGTCGCCGCCGCCAAGGCCGCGCTCGACGGCCTCCGGGCCCGGGCCGCGCGCGCCGGGTTCGCGGAGATCCACCTGAACGCGGTCGCCCGCGAGCGGCAGGTGCTGCCGGACGACGGGATCCAGCTGGACGGTCCGACCCTGATCAGCCGCCTCGGCTTCGACAGCGTCACGTCGTACGTCTGGGTGCATCACCACCCGATGCCGACGCTGCTGACGCCGTACGCCGACATGCTCGCGCAGGCCGCCGACGGCTGGAAGCGGTACGCCGCGGAGTACGAGCAGCCGTACTACCCGAACATCACGGTCGGCTGGGACTCGTCGCCGCGCACCGTGCAGTCCGACCGGTTCAACCCGGCGCTCGGGTACCCGCACACGAACATCATCGCGGACGCGTCCCCGGAGCAGTTCGGGCGGGCACTCGAGCAGGTCCGGGAGTTCGTTGAGCAGACCAACGTTCCGCTGGTCACGATCAACGCCTGGAACGAGTGGACCGAGGGCAGCTACCTGGAGCCGGACACGCTGCACCGGCACGGGCACCTCGAGCAGATCCGCCGGGTCTTCGGCCCGCGAGGCTGACGATGGACACCGGCTGGACGCGGCAGCACCTGGTCGACCTCGCCGACGAGTCGCTGCTGGCGATGCGCCCGTGGGCAACACCCGGTCATGCGCGGTTCGACCTGCCCGGACCGGCCGGCCAGGCGGGTGCCGCCGCGGACGGGCTGGAGGCGTTCGCCCGGTCGTTCCTCGCGGCCGGTTTCCGGCTCGCGGCGGCCGAGTCCGATCCGCACGACCACGCCGGGTGGTACGCCCGCGGTGTGACCAGTGGTACCGACCCGGACTCGCCCGAGCGGTGGCCGTCGCTCGTCGACGTACCGCAGGCGCGCGTGGAGGCGGCGGCGCTGTCGATCGCGCTGCACGAGACACGGCGGTGGGTCTGGGACCGGCTGCCGTCCGGCGTCCAGGAGCGCGTGGTCGACTGGCTGGCCGGGTCGATCGGTGCGTGGTACCCGGAGAGCAACTGGCAGTGGTTCCACAACGTCACGCAGGCGTTCCTGCGGTCGGTCGGGGGACCGCACGACCCGGCGCGGACCGAGGAGTTCCTCACGTACCTCGACGGCTGCTACCTGGGCGACGGCTGGTACAGCGACGGCCGGCCGGACGGGCGCGGCGGGAACATCGACTGGTACGCCGGGTTCGTGATGCAGCTGTTCTCGGTGTGGTACTGCCGGATGTCTGCCGGCGAGCCGGGGATCGTCGAGCGTCAGGCGCTGTACGCCGAACGGCTCCGTGCGTACGTCGCGAGTGCCGCCGGGCTGTTCGGCGCCGACGGTGCGCCGCTCTACCAGGGCAGATCGTTGGTGTATCGGCACGCCGTGGTCGGGGCGCTCTGGACCGGCGCGGTCTTCGACGCGAACCCGCTCCCGCCCGGGCGGCTCCGTCGTACGTGCCTGGGAGCGATCAAGTACTTCGTCGAACATGGCGCGTACGGCAAGGACGGGCTGCTCAGCCTCGGATGGCTCGACCGCTTCGAGCCGATGCGGCAGCCGTACTCCGGTCCGGGTTCGCCGTACTGGTCAAGCCTCGGGTTCGCCGGCTTGGTGCTGCCGGCCACCCATCCGGTGTGGACCGAGCCGGAGCAACCCGCACCGCCGACCTCTGTCCACGCGATCCGCCCGATCGGCTGGCTGGTCTCGCGGACGTCCGACGACATCGTCCGGGTGATCAATCACGGCGTTGACCACAGCACTGCGACACCAGGCGCGGAGAGCCCGCTCTACAACAGATTCGCCTACTCCACCGCGACCGCACCGATCCCACTCCCCGACGGCTCAGCCGGCCATCCGGTAGACAACCAGGTCGCCGTCGTCGACACCAAGGGCCGCTGGTCACAACGCCCCCTGATCAACCTGATTGCCATCAACAACCACCGCGCGGAGAGTCAACACATCGCGCGCTTCGCGCGCGGGAAGGAAGAGTCGGAGCCGACCCCGGACGCGGCGTCCAACGTGCCCCCGGACGGGGTGTCCGAGCCGTCCCCGGACGCGGGGTCCAACCCTGCCCCGGACGGGGTGTCCGACACCGGCCCGGCCCCGGACGGGGTGTCCGACACCGGCCCGGCCCCGGACGCGCCCCCGGACGGGGTGTCCGAGGCGGGGTCGGATGCGGGTCCCGTGCTGGAGTGTGTGTCGGTGGTTCGTGGACCGGTCGAGGTCCGCGCAGTGCGCCTCGTGGGTGCCGCTCACCTCGAGAGTGGGTGCAAGGCCGTGGCCGTGGTGGTTTCTGGGTATGGGGTGCCGCGGAGGCCGGTTGATGGGGCTCGGGGGGATTTGGTTAGCAGGGTGGTGGCGCTCAGCCCGGGTGGGGTGACGGGAAGTGCTGTGCATGCGGTGGAAACGCCCTTCGGGGGTGAGCTCGAGGTGCCGTGGTGTCGGTTCGACGGGCCGGAAGTGGGGCGTTGGTATGTGGTCGGGTCGTATCTCGGTGTCGCCGCTCCGGACTGGCCGGTGGTCACGGTGTCCGGAGCTGGCCGCCCGAACGTGACCTGGCCGGACGGCCCGGTTGATGTCATCTGAGCGTGCCGCAAATCCTGTCCTAGTTTCGGTCAATCCAGCCGGTGGCGGGTGCCGGACAGCCGTCAATAACATCCGGAAAAGTTCGCTGGCCGAGAGGAGGAGTTCATGGCCATGACCGTGAAGCACAAGCTCGCGACCACAGGCAGCACGGCGGTCGCAGGGGAGTCGCCGCGGCGGTTCCAGCGGCTGCGCCGGGACCGGGTGCTGGTCGCGCTCGGGGTGCCGGGCGCGACGGCGCTGATCCTGTTCCAGTATCTTCCGCTGCTCGGCAACATCATCGCGTTCAAGGACTACCAGCCGTACCTGGGGATCACGGACGCGCCGTACGTCGGGTTCCAGAACTTCTCGTTCCTCTGGGACGGCAACCCGGACTTCCGGAACGCGTTGATCAACACGCTGATCCTCACCGTCGTCCAAGCCGTGCTCGTGTTCCCGATCCCGCTCGGGATCGCGCTGCTGCTGAACAGCCTGGCCGGTGAGCGGCTGAAGCGGCTGCTGCAGTCGGTGCTGTACCTGCCGCACTTCCTCAGCTGGGTGATCGTGGTCGCGATCTTCCAGCAGATGCTCGGGAACGCGGGCATGCTGAACACGTTCTTGATCCAGCACGACCTGCCGATGTTCCACATCATCGGCGTACCGGACCTGTTCAAGGTGCTGCTGACCACGCAGGTGATCTGGAAGGACGCCGGCTGGGGGACGATCATCTTCCTGGCCGCGCTCGCCCAGGTCGACCAGGAGCAGTACGAGGCGTCGGCGGTCGACGGCGCGAACGCGCGGCAGCGGCTGTGGCACATCACGCTGCCGTCGCTGCGCGGGATCTTCGTACTGCTGCTGATCCTGCGGCTCGGGGACAGCCTGTCCGTGGGCTTCGAGCAGATCATCCTGCAGCAGGGACCGGTCGGCGCGGACGCCAGCGAGGTGCTCGACACCTGGGTCTACAACAACGGCATCATCGGCGGCGACTGGGGGATGTCGACCGCGGCCGGGCTGGTGAAGAGCGTCGTCGGCGTCCTGCTGGTGATCGGTGCGAACAAGCTCGCCCATCTGTTCGGCGAACAGGGGGTGTACCAGAAATGAGTACCCGTCCGATCTGGATGGAGCGGCCCAACCCGGTCGTCCAGGCAACGAAATCGGTCGCGCTGGGGATCGCCGTACTGCTGGTCATCGTCCCGTTCTGGTCGATCGTCGCGACGTCGCTGGCGGATCAGAAGACGATCGACACGTCCGGCGGCGGCATGGTGCTGTGGCCGGGAGGTACGTCGTTCGGCGCGTACCGCGCGATCCTGTCCGGGGGAGTGGTGACGCGTGCTCTCACGATCTCGATCGGCATCACCGTGGTCGGCACGTTGTTGTCGCTGGCTGCCACCGCCGGACTGGCCTACTGGCTGTCGCGGCGTGGCGCGGCCGGTGCACGCCCGATGCTGATGGTGGTACTCGGAGCCGTCCTGTTCAGCCCGGGGCTCATCCCGAGCTACCTCGTGGTCAAGCAGCTCGGTCTGCTGGACTCGTGGTGGTCGCTGATCCTGCCGGTGGTGGTGAACGCCTTCAACGTGCTGGTGATGCGGGCGTTCTTCCAGCAGTTGCCGCAGGAGCTGTTCGAGTCGGCGGCAATCGACGGCGCGTCCAGCGCGACCACGCTGGTCCGGATCGTGCTGCCGCTGTCCAAGGCGGTACTGGCCGTCATGGGGTTGTTCTACGCGGTCGGCTATTGGAACGCGTTCTTCAATGCGCTGCTGTACATCCAGAGCACGGACAAGTGGCCGATGTCTCTGGTACTGCGCACCTTCGTCGTGAACCAGACGACGATCGGCGGTGACCAGGTCGGCGCCGGTGCCGAGGCGATGCCGCCGCAGCTCCCGCTGCAGATGGCGATCCTGGTCGTCGCGCTGGTACCGATCCTGGTCGTCTATCCCTTCCTGCAGAAGCACTTTGCCAAGGGAGTCATGATCGGCGCCGTCAAAGGTTGAGGCCTTTTTGGTCAGGTCAGTCAGGAGAAATGCAATGGTGTACAGATCAATCGGGCGCAGGTCCTTTCTGGTAGGTGCGGGAGGCGGCGCAGCCGCGCTCTTGGGCGTCTCCGGCTGCAGCTCCGGCGGTGGCAGCAGCCAGGCGAACTCGGTGGAGTCCAACACGAAGGTGACGCTTCCGGCGTACGCCGAGTACGGCGGGATCACGCCCGATCTTCCGGCGAGCGCCACCGGCGTCGACCCGGCGTTCCGGCACTTCCCGAAGGAACGTCCGAAGTCGGTACCGGACAAGCCGGGCAACGGCGAGACGGTCAGCGGGATGAGCAACATCTTCCTGCCCGTCCCACCCGGTGCCGGAGGCAACAGTTACTGGTCCGGCCTGAACGAGCGGCTCGGCGTGGACCTGAAGCTGCAGATGGTTCCGGCCGCCGACTACGAGCAGAAGTTCGCGACCACGATCGCCGGCAACGAGCTTCCCGACGTACTGCAGATGCGGCCGGTCGCGAACCTGCCCGCGCTGCTGGACAAGCGGTTCACCCGGCTCGACGAGCACCTCGCCGGCGACGCGATCAAGAAGTACCCGAACCTGGCGAACATCCCGACCCGGACCTGGAAGTCGGCGGTGTACAACGGCGGGATCTACGGCGTGCCGATCCCGCGTGGCGCGGTGCAGCTGTACAGCTTCATCCGGCAGGACCTGTTCGAGACGGCCGGGGTGTCGCCGGAGCCGAAGAGCTTCGCGGAGCTGACCGACGCCGCGAAGGCGCTGACCGACCCGAAGGCCAGGCGCTGGGCGTTCGGCGCCTGGAACCAGGTGCGGGACTACCTGCAGATGATGAACAAGGCGCCGAACGGCTGGCGTGAGGAGGGCGGGAAGCTCACCCACCAGTACGAGACACCGGAGTACAAGCAGGGCATCGCGGACCTCACCCAGCTGTGGAAGGCCGGCGTGATGCACCCGGACGCGTTCTCGGACCAGCTCCCGTTCAAGAACCTGTTCAACGCCGGCACGATCGCGATCAACGCGATCGACGGCTACCTCGGCTGGAACCAGTACATCCAGACCGCTGCCGGGAACCCGAAGTTCAAGCTCGGCCTGATGCCGGCGTACACCCGCGAGGGCGGCGAGCTCGCGCCGTGGTGGCAGGGCAGCGGCAACTACTCGATCACCGCGCTGAAGAAGCAGTCCGACCCGAAGAGGATCGAGCTGCTGCTGCGGGTGCTGAACTGGCTGGCCGCGCCGTTCGGCACCGAGGAGTACGTCTACCGGGTGTTCGGCAAGGAGGGCGTCGACCACACCGTCACCAAGGACGGCGACCCGACCCTCACCCAGACCGGCCAGACGAACACGGCCGTGCCGATCCGGTACCTCGCCGACGCGCCCGCGGTCGTGTACCAGCCCGGCCGGCCGCAGGACGCCGACGTCCAGCACGCGTACCAGACGAAGGTGCTCGCGAAGGCGGCGGTCAACCCGACGGTCGGGTTGTTCTCGAACACCAGCGCGACCAAGAACGCCGTACTGGACAAGGCGATCAGCGACGGCGTGAAGGACATCGTCCAGGGACGCAAGCCGATGAGCACGCTCGACGACCTGGTGCGGACGTGGCGGAACACCGGCGGCGACGCGATGCGCAAGGAGTACGAGACGCAACTGCAGAGCCGCTAACGCGTGACGGCGCCGTCGGACGAGCTCACGGTGAGGCGTACCGGCTGCGGGCAGGCCGTGCCCGGGACGAGGACGACCTCGACGCCGGCGCCGGACGAGGTGAGCGCGATCACCGGTACGCCGGAGGCGGTCGCGGCCGTCGCGCAGGCGGTGCCGAGCTGCCGCTCGAGGTCTTTCCGGCCGGCGTCCGTCAACGTCAACGTAGCCGCGACCGCGCGCTGCTGAACTGCGTCCTGCTGACGATCCGCCGGGTTGGCCGCCCACGCGAACGCGACGAAGCCGAACGCGGCCGCGACCGAGAACAGGATGACGATCGCGGTCGTGACGCGGTACCGCCGCCGGGTCCGGAGATACTTGTCGACCCGCGCCACCCGCTGCAGCGCATTGCGGTACTCCTGCAGCCGCGACTCCACGACAACCCGTTGTGCGTTCAGCGTCGCGGCCCCGGCGCGGGTCTGCTCGTCGGGCGTGGTCGCGAGTTTCAGCTCCGCGTCGTACGCCGCGTCCTTCAGCCGGTGGTACTCGATCCGCACCGACTCGAACGCCGTCTTCAGGTTCTGGAGGGTGTCCTTGCCGCGGTGGAGGGTGCTGTCGCCCGCGACCTGCTTGCGGAGCGGACCGTTCAGGCCCCACCGCCGGTCGTTCTTGGCGAGCTTGGTCAGGCGCGCGAAGTCCGTGTTGATCGGTGCTTGTGTGTAGTACAGCAGGCCGATCGCGATCAGGATCGCCGCGACCGCAGCCGTGACGCCGATCAGGGCGGCGAGCAGCCGGCTGTGGTCGGCGGTCCACGAGAGCTTGCCGATGCTGGAGAGCTGACTCCCCGCGATCATCGCGGCGGCGACCGCCGCGAGCGCCCCGATCAGCCAGTTGACCGCCGTCCGCATCTGGTTCAGCGCGTCGGCATGCACGTCCCCGCGATCGACACTCGCACTCTCCGCAGGCTTCGCGGGAACCTCTGGCTCGGCGGCGGGCCTCGCGGCAGGTGCGAGTCGTGCTCCGAGCGCCTGCAGTCCGGAGCCGAGCCTGCTCCGGAGCTTCAGGACCAGCGGTGTCACGACGATCCTTTGGCTTCTCCCGTGTACTCGGACCGCAGCGTCCCCTGCACGTAGACCCGGATCGTGATCTCGTTGGCCTCGGCAAGCGACCCCAGGTCCTCGTCCGCGACCTCGGAGCCCTCCGGCACCTGGAGGTCGATCCGCAGCGCGTCCTGGTGCACGGCCAGCAACCTGCCGAGCCGCAGCCTCGTCAGCCCGCCGCGGACCGTGATGTTCTCACCCTCGTCGCCGGCGTCCGTCGGCCCGAAGATCCGGTAGGCGAAGATCTCGTCGTCATCGCCGTCGTTGTCGTTCATCTGCCCCCCCACGCCAGAGCGGCGAGTCCGTCCCCCTCAAGAGTTGCCCCGGCGTCACACCCTGTCAACAGCTACTTGAGACCCGCCAGCCGGACGCCGTTGACGATGTACCGCTGGAAGATCAGCACGAGGACGATCGTGGGCAGTGCCGCCAGCGTCGAGCCCGCCATCAGCATGCCCCAGTCGTTGCCGCGCGACGAGCGGAACGTCGCGAGGTACTGCATGATCTGGGTGAGATCCGGGTTCGACACCACGAGCACCGGCCAGACGTACGAGTTCCAGTACGCGAGGAACGAGCCGATGCCGACCACGACGTACGGGCCGAGGGACTGCGGGACGAAGATCTGCACGAAGATCTGCCAGCGGGTGGCGCCGTCGATCAGCGCCGCCTCCTCCACCGCGGCCGGCATGTTCAGGTAGAACTGGCGAAGGAAGAACATCTGCGCGCTCGACGCGACACCGGGCACGATCAGTACCGCGAGCGTGTCCAGCATCCCGAGCTTGCTCACCACCACGAACGACGTGAGCAGGATCGCCATCGCCGGGATGAACATCGGCGTGATGCAGACGATCCACCACAGCCGCTTGCCGGCGAACTCGAGCCGGGCGAACGCGTAGGCCGCCGTCGAGTTCACGACCAGGCTGGCGATCGTGAAGATGACGGCGCCGAGGAAGGTGATCCCCATTGCCCGGACGAACGCCGGGTCGGCGAGGATCAGCCGGTAGTTCTCCACCCGCCACACGTCGGGGAAGAACTGGAACGGGCTGCGCAGTACCTCGGTCTGGCTCTTGAAGCCGGACATCGCCATCCATGCGAGCGGGAAGAGCGCGGTGACGGCGATGCCGGCCACCAGCAGGTACGACAGCAGCCTGCGTGGGGCGTACCACGAGCGGTTCATCGGAAAGGTCCTTTCGGTGACGCCTCAGGCGTCCGACGACTTCTCGGAGCTGACGACCCGGAAGATGATGATCGAGATGGTGCCGATGACGATGAAGAGCAGCAGCGCCGCCGTCAGCGAGTAGCTCGTCGCGTACGGCGTACCGTCGCGGAAGCTGTTGAAGATGTACAGGTTCGGCGTGTTCGTGGCGTCGACCGGACCGCCGTTCGTCATCACCAGCGGCAGCTGGAACTCCTGGATCGTCAGCGTCAGCCCGGTGACCAGCAGGAACAGGATGACGTTGCGCAGCGACGGGATCGTGATGTACCGGGTGCGCTGCCAGAAGTTCGCGCCGTCCAGCCGGGCCGACTCGAAGTAGCTCTCCGGGATGTCGAGGATGCCGGCCAGCATGATCAGCGTGGAGACGCCGAAGCCGAGCCAGACCGCCGGGATCGCGACCGCCGGCAGCGCGGTGGCCGCGGTGTTCAGCCACGCGACCGCGCCGTGCCCGAACAGCCCGATGAACCAGTTCGCGAAGCCTTCGTCCTGGTAGATGAAGACGAAGATGATCGCGGCGACGACGCTGGAGACGACCGCCGGTACGTAGACCGTGGTCTTCATGAACGCCGCCAGCCGCTTCGACAGCGTCGCGATGAAGCTGGCGAGCAGCAGCGCGAGGACGAGGATCGCCGGGACGACCATCAGCGCGAGCTTGAGACCGACCCACAGCGACGCGTAGAAGTCCGGGTCGGTCAGCACGTACTGGTAGAAGTCGAACCCGACGAACTTCGCGTCCTTGTAGAAGCTCATCTCGAAGAAGCTCAGGTAGAACGCGTACACGAGCGGCCAGATCACGAAGATGCCGAGCAGGATCACCATCGGCGCGATCATCAGGTACGCGGTCCGGTGCGCACGCAGGTGCCGCGGCACCTGGTCGGCGATCCTGCGGTCGCGGCGGCGGGGCCGGCGCGACGGGCCGGTCACCTGGGTGACCTGGCCCGCCGGCTGGGTGGAGGTATCGAGCATGCTTCCGGTCAGCCCTTCGGTGCGGTGCCCTTGAGGTGCTGCTGCTTGATCACGCGATCGATCGCGTCACTGGCCTTCTGGGTCGCCGACGGGATGTCGGACTTGCCCTTCATCACGGACTCGATCGCGGTCGCGAACGCCAGCGAGATGTCGAACGGGTACGCCGGCTCCGCCTTGCCGTGGGCAACGACCTGCTCGGAGATGATCTTCATGAACGGGTCCGACGTCGCCGCCGGGTCACTGGCCAGCGCCTTGTCCACCGACGTCCGGACGGTGTACTTCGAGAAGCCGCTCTGCCGGAAGAAGTCGGCCATCACGGCCGGGTCGCCGGCCAGCAGGTAGTCGATGAACTTCGCGGCCGCTTCCTTCTTCTTGGACTTGCCGTCGACCGTGAGCGTCCAGCCGCCGAGCGTCGCGGTCGGCTTGCTCGCGTCGCCGTCGACCGACGGGAACGGCGCCACCGCGGTGTTCTTGATCATCGCCGGGAAGCTCTGCTTGAGCTGGCCGACCGCCCAGGAGCCGTCCGCCATCATCGCCACCTGGCCCTGGCCGTACGGCGACGCGTCGGCGTACCCGACCTTCGGCTGCTGCGGCATCCAGCCCTTCTGGAACAGGGTCTGGTACAGCTGGAAGAGCTTCGTGTAGCAGCCGTCCTTCGCGTTCGCGGCGGACCAGTCGTCGTTGATCGGCAGGTGGCCGCACGCGTTGTACTGCAGGCCCCAGCTCGACCAGCCGATGTCCGGCGCGACCGAGGCCATCGTCATGCCCTTGACGTTGCCCTTGGTCAGCTTCTGCGCCCAGGTGAGCAGCTCGTCCCAGGTCTTCGGCGGCGTGTTCGGGTCCAGCCCGGCGGCCTTGACCAGGTCCTTGCGGTAGTAGAGCACGGTCGACGGCTCGACCAGCATCGGGTACGCGTAGTGCTTGCCGCCGACCTTGACGAAGTCGGCGACGTTCGGCTTGATGTCGTCCCACACCTTGTCCGGGAGCAGCCCGTCGAGTTCGGCGAACTGACCGTTCGCGACGCCGGCCGGGATGCCGCCGTAGTTCGTGGTCGCGACGTCGGGCTGGGTGCCGGCCGCCTGCGCGGCCTTCAGCTTCTGCGTCCAGGTGTCACCGGGAACCACCTGGTACTTGACCTTGACCGCGGTCTGCGACGCGTTGAACTTGTCGACGTACGTCTTGAACCACTTCTGCTGGTACGGCTCGAACTGCTGCTGCCAGAAGGTGATCTCGGTCGTGCCGCCCTTACCTCCGGAGCCACCCGAGTTGTCGGACGAGCCGCAGCCGGCCAGGGCGAGGGTCGCGGCCACTGCTGATGCGACGAGGATCCTGAGTCTCCGGTGACGCATGTTCTTGCTCCTTGTGATCTGTGATAGGTGGTGCCGGGTGCCGGTCACTTCGACTGCTTCACGAGGTCGGCGCGGTACCAGAACACGTTGTAGGGACCCCACTGGGAGATCGAGAAGTAGATCGTCCGGCCGCCGTTCGCGACATACCTTGGATGCAGGTACGGCGAGTAGACGCTGGGCAGATCCTCCTGTGTGACAAGGGGCTTCGGGTCGCCCCACGGGCCCCAGGGCGTGATGCCCTCGCGGATCGTGGACCCGGCGCCGCCGCCGTCGGTCGCGGTCATGATCCAGCGCCCGAGGTACTCGCTCCACATCACCGACAGTTCGCCGACGGTGCCGTCCACGATCCGGGTCGCGGCCGCCGGGTCCTTGCCCCAGCTCGGCTTGCCGTCGTGGACGCCGGTGAAGTACTCGTACGCCTTCTGGTGCTCGACGTCCGCCGCGGCCACCCGCATCAGCGCGACGCCGCCGAACCGGCCGTGCGTGACACCCCAGAAGTAGAGCGTTCCGTCGAGGTTCGTGACGCTGACCTGGACGAAGTTGCTGTTGCCGTCCCAGCGCGGGGCGTCGAGGACCGTCCAGTTCTGGCCGTGGTCGGTCGACCTGGCGAGGCCGGCGTAGTTGGTCTCCCACTCGCCCGGGTCGCCCCAGTGCCGGACCGACATGAACGCGAGGTACATCGCGCCGTTCGCCGCGAAGCCGTACGTCGGGATGATCGTCATCTCGTCGTTGTCGACCTTCTTGCCCGGGATCAGCTCCTTCGCCCACCCGGTGTCGTCGGTGACGTAGCCGCCGAACGTGATCCCGTCCGCGGGGTTGGTGTCGGTGGTCCAGGCCATCGTGTTCGACCGCCACTCGGTGCCCCCGCCGCCGGTGTGGCCGGCCTCGCGCTGCCCGAACGTGTCGCCGAACACGAACCAGGTCCGGCCGTCGGCGTCGAACATCGACCCGAGGTCCTGCCCGACGACCTCGACCGATCCGGTGTGGTTGAGCGAGTCGTGACCGGTCAGCTGCGCTACCTTCGTCAGGTTGTCGATCCCGCTGAGCAGGAACGGCGCCTGCTGGTCGCCGCTGAGCCGCGGATCAGGTGTGGAAGGCGTGCCGCCGCAGGCAGCGGTGCTCGACAGTGCCAGCCATGCCAGCCCCGCGACGACACCTGCCCTGCCCACGCTGTTCATGCGGGGGAGTGTGGCAGAAATCGATTTCCCGCACAATGGGTCAAGGAGCGATGCGGAGGCAACGATCTGGGCACGACGGGTCGCGTCCCGCGGGGTGGCTGCGGAGCGGGTTCGGAGGCTGACGTGGCGTGTACGGTGCAGCTGTGTACGGACCAGGTGAGGTGGCCGCGTGACGATGCCGGACGTCGACTTCGCGCGGATCCGGCCGTACGGCGTACCGGCGGGGCGGGCCGCGGCGTTCGAGGAGCTGGCGTCGTTGCTGGTGACGGCGGGAATTCCGGGGCTGGTGGAATGGCCCGCCGGCGTGGCGTTCGACCGGTTCGGGAATCCGGACGGCGGGCGCGAGGGGCGCGGCGTGCTGCCGGGTGGCGCGGTGTGGGCGTGGCAGGCGAAGTACCTGTTCTCGCTGGGGGACCGGGAGCTCGGGCAGGTCGGCGAATCGGTCCGCCGGGCACTCGAAACTGAGCCGAACCTGAGGCGCTACATCGTGGTACTCCCGTACGACCGCCCGGCCGGCGACACCCGGCGTGCGCAGTCGGCGTACACCAAGTGGCTCGCGAAGACGGCCGACTGGGAGCGGGTCGCCGCGGAGCGGGGGACGGACGTCGAGTTCGTGTACGTCGGCGCGAGCGAGCTGGTCACCGAGCTGACGAAGGTGGAGAACGCCGGGCGGCTGCGGTACTGGTTCGGCGCCTCGGTGCTGACCCCGGACGAGCAGCGCGACCGGTTGACCGACGTACTGAACAAGGTCGGTCGCCGGTACACGCCGAAACTGCACGTCGAGGTCTCTACGGCCTGGGCACTCGAAGGGCTCGGCCGCACGACGTCGTACGTACGCCGGATCCAGCTGGCGCTGGCGGACCTGCGAGTGGTCGGTCGGGCGCCGGGGCTTGATGGGTGCGCGGAGCAACTGGCTCGGGCGGAGGCAGCACTCGACGGGTTCCTGGCTGCGGTCCGTGGCGGGGGCCGCGTGCCTCGGATCACCGCTGAACTGGAGGCCGCCGAAGCGGCGCTCGATGCTGTTGCGCCGGCTGCGGGCGGCGCCTCGGCACAGTTCGACCAGCGCGCTGCCGGGGTCACGCAGCAGGCTGTGGTGCGGGCAGCCGGGGTCGCGCGGTGGTCTGTGGAGGCGGCGCTCGGTCTGGTTCGCGGCGTCGCGACGGCGGCTGCGGATCGTGGGATGTTGCTGATGACCGGGCGCGCGGGCGTCGGGAAGACGCACCTGTTCTGCGACGTCGCGTCGGGGCGGATCGCGGAGGGTCTGCCGACGGTCGTGCTGCTCGGGCAGGACTTCGACGGCGGTGCGTTGTTGCCGCAGATCGGTACGCTCGCCGGGATCGACGGCCGGCTGGACGACGTGCTCGGCGTCATCGATGCGGCGGGGGAGGCCGCGGGTCGGCCCGCCCTGCTGATGATCGACGCTCTCAACGAGAGCGCAGGCGCCGACCGGTGGGCCGACGAACTGCGCGTGCTCGCCGGGGCGGTCGACCGGCGTCCGCACGTGGTGCTCGCCGTGTCCTGCCGGACCGAGTTCGTCGAGGCGGTGGCCGGCGGCAACGACTTCCCGCGGGTCGAGCATGTCGGCTTCGCGGAGTCGACCGCCGAAGCCGTCGATCGGTACACCGCGGAGTACGGGCTGGAACGGGTCACGTTCCCGATCCTCGACCCCGAGTTCGGCAACCCGCTCTTCCTGAAGCTGGCCTGCGAAGGACTCAGCACTCTCGGGCGGCAGAGCCTCGGCAACACCGGACTGACGACCGTGTGCAACGCCTTCCTCGAAGCGGTGAACGAGCGCCTCGCGAGGCCGTCCCGCTGCGACTACGACGCGGCGTCACACCTGGTCCAGTCCGTTGCCCGCCGGTTGGCGGAGTTCGGGCCCGGACCGTACCGGCGTACCGAAGTCGTCGAGCTCGCCGATGCCGCGCTGCCGAACCGCCGCTGGTCCCAGAGCCTGTACGTCGGCCTGCTGCGGGAAGGTGTGTTGCTCGAGGCAACTGCCGACACCGTCGTCTTCGGCTACCAGCGACTCGGCGACGTCCAGCGCGCCG
The DNA here is from genome assembly GCF_054189145.1 of Kribbella sp. WER1. Lineage (NCBI taxonomy): Bacteria > Bacillati > Actinomycetota > Actinomycetes > Propionibacteriales > Kribbellaceae > Kribbella > Kribbella sp. WER1. The sequence continues at coordinate 7,822,573 of NZ_CM135186.1, forward strand.
GCCTCCTCGCGGAGCGGACACCCGCCGAGCTGCAGGAGTGGTTCCGCACGGCGAGCTGGGCCGAGAACGGCGTCATCGGGGCGCTCGGACTGTTCCTGCCGGAGCGGTCCGGCACCGAGATCGTCGACCTCTTCGCGGACGCGACCGGCGGTGCCGACCGCCGGGTCACCGACGCGTTCCTCCAGAGCCTGACGCTGCGCTCCGCGGAACACACCACCCGCCGCACCGCCGAACTCGTCACCGAACTCCTGCCCGCTCCGGAAGCCTGGCTCGCCCTCGTCCGGGTCGCCTGCGTTCCTGGCCACACCGCGAACGCCGACTTCCTGCACAACGTGCTGTCCGCCCTTCCGCTACCAGAGCGGGACCGCACCTGGTCGCGGTGGCTGACGGCGCTGGACGATCAAACGCCGCTGGAGGACGGCGAACCGGTGGTCCGTGCCGTGAACATCCTCCTCGCCTGGGCCTGGCCGGAGGCACCCGGTCCACGACTGGACGGGGTGTCGCGCCTGGCTGCGCAAGTCATCAGCTGGCTTCTTACGTCGACGGTCCGGCCTCTGCGTGACCGTGCAACGAAGGCGCTGGTGGCGTTGGGAGAGGACCGTCCGGACGAACTCGCGAGTGCGGTGCGGGCGTTCCGCGGCTGCGACGATCCGTACGTCGTCGAGCGTCTGACCGGTGCCCTCTGCGGCGTCGCGCTGCGCTCCACGTCCGCGGACGTCGTCATCACCGTCGCCGACGCGGCCGCCGAGCTGGTCGCGGACGGCGTACCCACGCATCTCGTCACACGCGACAACCTTCGACGCATCGGCTCGGCTGCCGCGGCGTACGAGTGGTCAGGGCCGGACTGGCAGCCGCCGTACGGCGCCGCCTGGCCGGTCGAGGGTTTGAGCGACAACGGCTCTCCGTGGGACTTCGGGCGGCAGGTGGTGGAGCCTGCGCTGGAGGAGTTCGTGGTCGACGATCGGACGGCGTTGCTGCGGGAGGCGCGGCGGGCGGTCTTCGCGCGTGCGGTCGAGCTCGGCTGGAACCAGCTCGCCGACCACGGACGGAAGTACCAGTGGATCGGGCTCTACGAGACGCTCGGCCGGTTGGCCGACAACGTTGAGGTGCGCGATCTGCGGGACGGCGAGACGTACGCCGGTCTCGACCAGGTGATCGGCCGCGACATCGACCCGACCGTACTGGTCCGGCCGCGTCCGGAGCCGGAGACGAGCTGGTTCAGACCGGTGACCGCCACTTTCGTGGACTCGGAGGTGCAGCGGGCAGCTCCGCGAGCTGATGCTCACCCGGCGGCAAGTCGTTCGACGCCTGCGCCCGCCGCCGCGCTGGACGGCGTACCCGACCCGCTTGACCTGATCGCCCTGACCGGCCCGAACGGGGCGCCTTGGCTGTCGCTGGTCCGGTACGACAACTGGTCCGAGGAACTGCCGCCGGAGGTCGCCGCGACCCGGGTGCCGACGCTCAACATCTGGATGCGGACGCACTCCTATCTTGTTGCCTCCGGCCACGTTCCCGCCCTGCGCGCGTGGGCCCGCGGGCAGGACTACGACGGACGATGGGTGCCCGAGCATCCCGAGATCGGCAGCCGGCTCCTCGCGACCTTCCCGTCCTCGCCCGACTGGGACGTCGACCCCGGCGCCGTCGATCTCCCGATCGCCCTGCACTGGGCGAACTACGGATACACCGGCACCGGCACAACCCGGGACACCTCCGGCGCCGTGAGCGGATACGTACCCAGCCGGCTGCTCGCGGACGCGCTCGGACTTGCGCATGGCAACGACTTCGCCTGGCCCGACTGTGAGGGGCGGCCCGCCGTATTCGACCCGACGGCCGGGATGAGCGGCGTCGGCGCCCTCGTGATGCGACGGGACCTGACGGCCGCGCTGGCCCGTGCGGGGTACACGCTGTTCTGGACGGTCTTGATCCGCAAGGAGTTCCAGAACGACGGCTTCGACGAGTACCGCGGGACCAGCGCGAGCGCCTCCTATCTACTGATCGACGACCGCATCGAGAAGCTCTAGCGGGCGCCGGCTTCGTTCATCACCTGCTGGGCCGCTGGTGGGAAGTTGCTGTCGGTGACCTGGGTGTTGCCGATCACCTGGTTGTTGTAGCCGGGGCCTTCGGGGTTGCGTTCCGGGCCGATGTCCCACCAGTTGCCGGTGACCAGGTTGTCCTTGGTGTTGAACGTGTCGGGGTTACCGGCGTCGGAGTTGATGTACACCCAGCGGCTGCTGCCGAGGAACACGTTGTCGCGCATCACGACGTACCGGGTGCCTTGGTCGATCAGGGCGCCGAACGTCACCTGGCTGTCGTACACGTAGTTGCGTTCGATCACGGTGCCCGGGCTCGCCGACAGCGTGTAGATGCTGCCGCCATCGTGCATGGCCTGCTTGGTGTCGTGGATCAGGTTGTACGCGACGTAGTTCTCGCGGAACGTCGTAGGCGTCGTGTAGATCGGCTGGTACTCGTACAGCCCGGCCTTCAGGTAGTACTGGTTGCCGCCCGGATCGTTGATGCCCCAGCCCCAGCCGATGTCGATCCCGTCGTACGGCAGGTCCGTCAGCGTGTTGTGGGTGATCGTCGCGCGGGTCACGTACGTCGACAGGATGCCGGCGTTGTCGCGATACTCCTTCGAGACGCCGACAATCCTATTGTTGACAATCCTGATGTCGTGGTTGGTCATCCGCTGGTCCCGCGGGTGGTGCGCGTCCGGCTGGACACCGCCGACGACGATCGCGGATGCCGCGCTGTTCGTGAAGCTGTTGCCGCGGACATCGATCTCGGCGGCGCCGTACCCGGTGCCGGCGGCGTGCGCGTTCGGGTCCATGCCGAGGCCGAGGCCGACCGACCCGAGCTGCTCGAAGCTGTTGCCGTCGAAGCTCACGTGCGCGGCGGCCGACACCTGGACGGCGGCCGGGATCTGGTGCCACTCGTTGCGGGTCTTCTCGAACTCGGGGCAGCCGTTCTGGCAGCTGGTCAGGAAGTCCGCCGGTTTCGCGTACTCGCCGACGGCGTGCGCGCCGCTCTGCTGGTCGACGTACCCCTGTGGACCGCTCGGGAAGTTCCAGGTGCTGTGCGCGAACGTGATGTTGCTGAAGGCAAGGTTCTGGACCGGAGCGGCGTAGCTGCCGGCGATCTGGACGAGCGACTCCAGCCGCGGCAGCCGCACGTCGGTGGAGGTCATCGACTGGCCTTCGGCGGGGCGGTAGAACAGCTTGCCCTTCGCCGAGTCGAGGTACCACTGGTTCGGGCCGGAGATCAGCTCGTACGCGTTGTTCAGGTAGATCGCGCCGCGGGCGTACGGCGACTTCAGGGTGTCGTAGCCGAAGTTGTTGTTGTCCCAGGCCGGCTGCTCCATCACCAGGGTGTTGCCGTCGACCGAGTGGACGGGGGAGTAGCGGTCGGTGAACGAGCCGAGCTCCTCGATCTCCAGCGCGCCCGGGTTGGACAGACCGCCGATCTGCTTGGCGAGAGCCGGGTCGGTGATCGTCAGGCCGCGCTCGCTGAAGACGAGGTTGTCGCGGGTCTTCTTGGATTCTGCGAGGAGGAGCTGGGTCTTCTGGGCGAGTTTGCCGTTGACGTAGAGCTGCCGCGACTCGGTGCCCTTCGGGACGTCGGCGGACCAGATGTTCTTGGTGGGGTCGGTGAGCTTCCAGTGGGTGATCTTGGAGCCGCCGGAGAGTACGGCGCGTTGGCCCGGGACGCTCTGCCAGGTGACGGTGTGCCCGTTTCGGCCGCCGTCGCGGGTGCCGAACCGGAGCGGTGCGGGGAGGTCGTAGGTGCCGCCGGCGAGGAGTACGCGGACGTCGGTGGTGGAGCTGCGGGCCCGGACCAGGGCCTGCGCGGCGCCGAGGGTCCGGACGACCTGGTCGGCGTCGAGGTTCGTGGGTTTCTTCCCGTCCGGGGCGACCAGGATGACGTCGGTCGGGCGCGGGGCGGCGAAGGTCGGGGCGGCGAGCGCGGTCGCGGCAAGCACCAGCACGGAGGTGGCGGCAAGCACACGAGCCGGACGATGTCGGGTCATCCATGACTCCTATGTCGTCTGTTGTCTGTCATCTGTCAGCCGCAAGCTAAAGTAGGCAGACCGCACCGTCAAGCCCTGACGACCGAAACCGGACGTCAGGGCGAGGGATCAACGAGAGAGGGGTTATGCGGGGCGGCGGCGGTGCCAGGCGGTGCGGATGTGGGTGGTCATCGCGGTGGCGGCGCCGGCGGGGTCGCGGGCGAGGATGTGGTCGAGGATGATGCGGTGTTCGGCGTTCGTGGTGCGGACGTCCTCGACGCTGGGGTGGCCCTGGTAGCGCATGCTGGTCCGGGCCTGGCTGTGGACCGTGCTGACGATCGAGCGGGCCAGCCGGTTACCCGACGCCGCCATGATCCGGTCGTGGAACTCGACGTCGGTCTGGATGAAGATCTCCGGCCGCGCCGTATCGGCCTCGAGTCGGTGGTAGACAGCCTCGATCGCGGCCAGGTCCTCGTCGGTCGCGTTCTCCGCGGCCAGGCCCGCCAGGTTCGACTCGAGCGCGATCCGCACCCCGACGAGCTCGTCGAGGATGCTCAGGTTCGCGTCGTTCCGCACCGCGGACGCGAGTACGTCGGCATCCAGCAGGTTCCAGCTGGAGTCGTCCTTGACGACCGCGCCGACCCCGCGCCGTACCTCGACCAGGCCCTTCGCCTCGAGCAGCTTCACCGCCTCGCGGACGGTGATCCGGCTGACCTGGAACTGCTCCGACAGTGCCGATTCCGGCGGCAGCGCCGCGCCCGGCGGGATCGAACCGGACACCACCCCGTCGAGCACCGACTCGACGACCAGGTCCGCGAGTCGGGCCGGCCGGCGCGCCGCCGCCGCGGGCGCGAGTCGCACGGTTGCCTGTCCGGGGTCCGACGCCACCTGTGCCTCCGAGGTCGATGTACCGATGCGTACACGGATTGTCGCCCAATTGTCAGCAGTCAACAAACTCTTGACAACAGACAACAGACAACTAACATCTTGCCACAGCGAGAGCCCCATGAACCCCGAAGAAGGAGGGCGCGATCATGCCGAGCGCCTCAGGCCACGTCTGGCAGTTCCGCCGCGGCTGGATCGCCGCCGCGCTCGTCCCGGCGCTGGCCCTGGTCGCCACCGCCTGTGGCGCGGCCGCACCGCAGAGCCAGGCCGGAAGCAGCGGCAGTACCGGATCCGGAAAGCTGGTCGTCTGGGACTGGCACTCCGGTGACGCCACCACGAAGGACTACTACGCGAAGGCCAAGTCCGACTTCGAGGCCAAGCACCCCGGCGTCCAGGTCGAGTTCGTCGCCCAGCCGTACGACCAGTACTACACACTCCTCGGCACCGCGATCCAGGCCGGCAAGGGCCCGGACATCTCGATGTTCAACGGCGGCGCCCAGATGCGTGAGCGGGCGAGCGCGCTGCTCCCGCTGGACGACAAGCTCGGCGACCTGAAGGACCGGCTCGTCGGCTGGGACGCGTTCAAGAAGGACAAGACGACGTACGCCGTCCCGGTCACGCTGCAGGGCTTCCCCTTCTACTACAACAAGGCCGTCTACAAGAAGGCCGGCCTCGACCCGAACAAGCCGCCGGCCACGCTGGCCGAACTGCAGACGGACTGCGCCGCGATCAAGAAGTCCGGCAACGCCTGCTTCAACCTCGGCAACAAGGAGGGCCTCGGCATCGAGTTCTTCCTGTCCGGCTTCGGCCCGGGTGTGTTCAGCCCGGCGCAGTACGACGACTGGCTGGCCGGCAAGCGGGACTGGAAGTCGCCCGAGGTCAAGCAGATCTTCGAGCTGTGGAAGAAGACCAACGACGACGGCTGGTACAACAAGGGCGTCAACTCGACCGCCATGTTCAACGACCAGTTCACGATGTTCTCCGGCGGCAAGGGCGGCAACGTGATCGGGCTGATCTCGGACACCGCGCACTGGAAGTCGTTCGACGAGTTCCTCGGCCCGGACCTCGGCGTCTACAAGCCGCCGATCTCGGACCCGGCCAACGTCACGTCGACCTTCCTCCCGGCCGAGGGCGGCATCGGGTACGGCGTGATGAAGTGGACGAAGGACCCGGCGCTGGCGATGGACCTGGTGAAGAGCCTCGCGAGTACCGACGCCGAGAAGCTGTTCTTCGAGAAGGCCGGTGCGATCGCGGCCGACAAGACCGTCGACACCAAATCGGTCGACATCGCGGCGGCGGGCCAGATCGTGTCCTGGCTGCCGGAGAGCAAGCCGTTGCTGCACACCGCGCTGTCGGCGAAGACGCTCGACCTGATGCACCGGCTGTCGCAGCAGCTGATCAGCGGTGACGTGACCGTCGACCAGGTCCTCACCCAGTTGGCGGCTGCAGACAAGTGACGGGACAAGTGAGTGCTTCCGGAGAGCAGACCGTGGCGGCACCCGCGGCCCGGCGGGCGACAGCCGTCCGCCGGTGGCGGCTCAGCGAGCAGAAGATCGCCGCGCTGGTACTGGTGACACCGGCCCTGCTGATCATCGTCGGGCTGCGGGTGGTGCCGCTGATCCTCGGTGCGCAGTACTCGCTCACCGGGGACGGCGACCGGAACGGTGTGTTCGTTGGCCTGGCCAACTACAAGACGCTGGCCGCCGACCCGGTCTTCCGGACCGCGGTGCGGAACGTCGGGCTGCTGTTCGTGGCGCTCCCGGTCGCGGTCGCGGTCCCGGGGATCCTGGCCACCTTCCTCTTCCTGAAGGTGCCCGGCCACCGGTTCTACCGGAGCGTGTACTTCTTCCCGGTGGTGCTGTCGCCGGTGATCATCGGCGCGATCTTCAACATCCTGCTGTCCGTCGACGGGCCGCTGAACCAGCTGCTCGGCGCGGTCGGCCTCGGCCCGGTCGACTGGCTGGGCAACTCGCACCTCGCGATCGTTTCCGTGATCGCCGTGCACATCTGGGCGACGTTCGGGATGGCACTGGTGATCTTCATGGCCGGCTTCTCGACACTCGACCAGTCGCTGCTGGACGCGGCCAAGTGCGACGGCGCGAACCTGCCGCAGACGATCCGGCACGTGGTGATCCCGGAGCTCAGCCAGACGATCCAGTTCGTCTTCGTGACCACGATGATCGGGATGCTGACCGGGATGTTCGGGCTGGTGTACGTGATGACCGCGGGCGGCCCGGGCGGTGCGACGTACCTGCCGGAGTTCTACATCTGGGTGACGCAGGGGCAGATGAACAGCCCGGCGCTGGCGTCGGCCGCGTCGATGGTGCTGTTCCTCGTGATGCTCGTCGTCGGGCTGGCGCAGATCCGGCTGATCAAGCGCGCCACCAAGGAGGTGTGACCGATGCGCGAACGCGGTTTCACCCGGTGGATCGTCGCCGTACCGATGGGCCTGCTGGCGCTGGCGACGATCTACCCGATGCTGTTCACGCTGAACGTCGCGATGAAGTCGCGCCGTGAATACGTACTCAACCAGTTCTCGCTCGCCGACCACGTGACCGCGGCGAACATCGCGGACGCCTGGGGCTCGTCCGGACTCGGCCGGTATACGGTCAACTCGATCGTGGTCACCTTCGGCGCGGTCGTGCTGTTGCTGCTGCTCGGCTCGATGGCCGGGTACGCGTTCAGCCAGGTGACGTTCCGCGGCCGGAAGTGGCTGTTCCTGGTCTGCCTGGGCGCGTTGATGATCCCGTTCCAGGTGATCATGGTGCCGTTCTTCCGGGTGCTCGGACAGGTGCACCTTCTGGATACGTATCCAGGCTTGATCCTCGCCTATACCGGGCAGTTCCTGCCGTTCACGATCTTCCTGATGACGAGCTTCTATTCGCGGATCCCGGCCGAGGTCGTGGAGGCGGCCCGGGTCGACGGCAGCACGACGCTCGGGGTGTACCGCCGGATCATGCTGCCGCTCGGCCGGCCCGCGCTGCTCTCGGTCGGCATCCTGAACGCGTTGTTCTGCTGGAACGACGTACTCATCTCGCTGCTCGTGATGCAGTCCGAGCAGCACCGCACGCTGATGGTCGGGGTGACCGCGCTGCGCGGGCAGTACTCCGACGACATCCCGCTGTTCGCCGGCGGGGTACTCGTCGCGGCCCTGCCGGTGATCGCGATCTACCTGTTCTTCCAGCGCCAGATCACCGACGGTGTCACCGCCGGCTCGACCAAGGGATAGCCATATGCGCATCACGGGATACCGCACGCTCAGCACGGTGCACGACTGGGGCAGACCGATCGGCGACGCGAACGGGACGGTCGGCTCCGGCCGTACGTCGGTGCCGATCGTCGTACTGACCACGGACACCGGGCTGGAAGGGATCGGGCTGGGCTCGCACGAGGGGATCGACGCGCTGTTCCCGGCGCTGGACGGGCAAGACCCGCGGGCGGTCGTGGCGCTGTACGACCGGATGCTCGCGTGGGTGTTCAAGCGCGGGCACACCGGTGCCGTGTTCGGTGCCATCGGGGCGCTCGACATGGCGTTGTGGGACCTCAAGGCGAAGGCCGTCGAGCAGCCGTTGTGGCGGTTGCTCGGGGCAAGAGATCACGTCGTACCGGCGTACGCGTCGGGGCTGGACGGCCCGTTGGCGGACGACGAGCTGAGCCGGTTGCACAAGCAGTTCGCGGAGCGCGGGCTGCAGGCGGCGAAGCTGAAGGGCGGGCTCGACGTCGCCGACGACCTGCGGAGGCTGGACCTGCTGAGCGAGCTGTACCGGGAGCAGACCGGGTCGGCGCCCGCGCTGATGCTGGACGCGAACGAGTCGTGGGCGCGGAAGGAAGCAGTCCGGCACATCCGGCGGATCGAGGAGCACGCGGACCTGGCCTGGGTCGAGGAGCCGGTCCGGCGCTGGGACGTCGACGGGCTCGCGATGGTGACGCGCTCGGTGAAGGCGGCGGTCGCGACCGGGGAGAACCTCACCGGGCTGGAGCAGTTCCGGCCGTTGCTGGCGGCAAATGCCGTCGACATCGTGCAGACCGGGAGCGTCTGGGGGATCACGCACTTCCTGCGGGTGTCGGCGTTGGCGCACGCGTTCGACCTGCCCGTCAGCCCGGTCGGGTACGACGTGAACCCGCTCGGGCACGCGGCGGCCGTCGTACCGAATCATCTGTCGATCGAGATCCAGGACCTCGGGACGCCGGTCGGGATCAGCGCGGACCAGGAGGTCGTGGACGGTCATCTGGTGCTCGGCGAGGCGCCCGGTCTCGGGTACGTCGTCGACGAGGACGCGATCGCCCGACTGGCTGGTTCCGGCAGCTGGGACGACGACGCCGGCCCGCACGTCCGCCCTGACCGCGCCGGTCGCCGCCTGGTCGTGAAGCCCGCGATCCGCAACGGGGAGGCCCGATGAAGTCGGCGGTGGTGACCGGCGCGGGTGGCTCGCTCGGACGGGCGATCGCGTTGCGACTGGCGGCCGACGGCTACGGCGTGGCGCTGCTCGACCTGCCCGGCGACGGGCTGACCGAGTCCGAGAACGTCCTGAAGGCAGCGGGCGCCACCGTCCGCGCACTGCCGATCGACCTGCGCGACGCCGAAGCGATCGTCAGCACGATCGCCACCGCCGAGGACACTCTGGGCCCGCTCGACGTCCTCGTGAACAACGCCGCGATCTACCCGGCGACGCCGTTGCTCGACATCCCGCTCGCGGAGTACGAGGACGTGGTGGCGGTCAACCAGCGCGCGTACTTCGTCGCCGCCCAGACCGCGGCCCGCTCGATGCGCGCCCGCCGTACCGGCTCGATCGTCAACGTCGCCTCGATCACCTGGCACGGCGGCTGGGACAAACTCGCCAGCTACGTCAGCACGAAGGGCGCCGCGGTCTCCCTCACCCGCGCCCTGGCCCGCGAACTCGGCCCGGAAGGAATCCGCGTCAACGCCGTCTCGCCAGGCGCGTTCCCCACCAAGGCTGAGACGATCCACGAGAACCCGGAGGCCTACACCGCGTTCGTCCTCGACCACCAGGCGATCAAACGCCGCGGCACTCCGTCCGAGATCGCCGCGGTCGTCTCGTTCCTGACCGGCCCGGACGCGTCGTTCGTCACCGGCCAAACAATCAATGTCGACGGCGGATGGGTGATGGAGTGAACATCTTCGGATCGGACCTTTCGGTGGCCGCGTTGCGGGAGCGGACCGGGGATCTGGCGAGTGTTGCCGGGGTGCGGGAAGTTGTGCTGGGCAACGGGGCGGAGCGCGGGGTGCGGGCCGTGCAGTTGCGGAGTGCGGCCGGGCTGGAGGTGGAGGTGCTCGTGGACCGGGCGCTCGATCTCGGGAGTGCGCGGTTCCGTGGGGTGCCGTTCGGGTGGCGGTCGGGGAACGGGTTCCGGCATCCGGGGCTGCACGAGCACAACGACGAGGGCGGGTTGTCGTGGTTGCGGGCGCTCGACGGGTTGCTCGTGTCGGGCGGGCTGGACCACACGTTGTTCGGGAACGAGGTCGACGCGACGCAGTACCGGTATCCGCCGAAGCAGACGGTCGCGCACGGGTTGCACGGGCGGTTGACCGCGATTCCGGGGCGGCTGCTCGAGGCGGGCGAGGTGTGGGACGGGGACCGCTGCACGTTGCGGGTGCGTGGTGAGGTCGTGCAGGCGACGTCGTTCGGCGAGCACCTGCGGCTGACCCGGACCGTCGAGGTGGACTTCGACGGGCTCGAGATCCGGTTGTCCGACGTGGTCGACAATCTCGGGTACGAGCCGACGCCGCACATGTTCCTGTACCACCTGAACTTCGGCTGGCCGGTGATCGACGCCGGCACCGAGGTGGTCGCACCGATCGCGGAGACCACCTGGCAGAGCGACTCGGCCGCCGAGCAGGGCGTCTCGTACCGCGTGCTGCCCGACCCGCAGCCGGGGTTCGTCGAGCAGGTGTACGAGCACCGGCTGGTCGCCGACGCGGACGGCCGGCACCGGGTCGCGTTGATCCGCGGCGACAGCACGTTCGGCGTCGAGGTGAGCTGGGACGCGGCGACGATGCCGTGCTTCTTCGAATGGCAGAACCTCCGCAGCGGCCAGTACGCCGTCGGTCTCGAGCCGTCGACGCACCACGTCACCGGCGACGCGGCCGCCCGCGAGGACGGGTCGATGACCTGGCTCGAACACGGCGAGTCCCGCGCGTACCAGACCACGATCCGGGTCCTCGACGGCGTCGAGGCGACCGCTGCCGCCCGGGACGCCGTCCGCCGCGTCGCCGGGCAACCCGACTGACACGATGGGAGAACAGATGGGCATCCTCGACGGGTACCGCGTGCTCGACTGCTCGATCGCGATGGCGGGACCGTTCGCCGCGCAACGGCTGGGCGACCTCGGCGCCGACGTCGTCAAGGTCGAGCCGGTCACCGGCGAGTGGCAACGGCACGCGGCGGCCGGCGGCGCGCAGGGCAACGCGATCAACGTGTCGTTCCTGTCCCTGAACCGGAACAAGCGGTCGCTGGCCGTAGACCTCAAGTCCGCGGCCGGCAAGCAGGTGCTGACCCGGCTGGTCGAGACGGCGGACGTATTCCTGCAGAACTACCGGCCTGGCGTCGCCGAGCGGCTCGGTGTCGACTACGCGACGCTGTCCGCGATCAACCCGCGGCTGGTGTACGTGTCGATGTCCGGGTACGGCGAGGACGGTCCGCACCGGAACCTGCCCGGCCAGGACTTGTTGCTGCAGGCAAGATCCGGCGCGATGCTCTCGACCGGCCGGCACGGCGAACCACCGCAGCCGGCCGGGCAGTACCTCGTCGATGCCGTGACCGCGTCGACGGCGTTCGAGGCGGTGCTTGCGGCGTTGCTGCACCGCGAGCGGACCGGCGAGGGGCAGCTGGTGAAGGTGAACATGCTGGACGCGATCACCACGTTGCAGATGCAGGAGCTGTCGGTGTTCACCGCCGGCGGCGTACCGCAGCAGCGGGGTTCGGAGCCGCATGCGCACGTCTATATCCGGGCGCCGTACGGGACGTTCAAGACGGCGGACGGGTTCCTCGCGCTGGCGATGCCGGACCTGCCGACGCTCGGGCGGGTGATCGGTGAGGACAGCTTCCTGGAGATGGACTCCGAGGTGCACGGCTGGACGCATCGGGACGAGCTGTTCCGGTTGACGGCCGAGCGGTTGTTGCTGCGTACGACGGACGAGTGGCTGACGGCGCTGACCGAGGCCGGGATCTGGTGCGGCCCGGTGTACGACTACCAGCAGCTCGTCGACGACCCGCAGATCCGGCACAACGGGACCTTCGTCGAGTACGACCATCCCACTGAGGGGCGGGTGAAGACGCCGGGTTTCCCGTACGCCTTCGAGAAGACCCCGGCGACCGTCGAACGCGGTGCGCCGCTGGTGGGAGAGCACAGCCGCGAGGTGCTGACGGAGGCAGGTTTCACCCCCGACCAGATCACGGATCTGCTGCACGAGGGAGTAGTCGCAGAAACCCAGGTGGTGCGGTGATGGGAGTTTATCGGGGGCTGACGTGGGATCATCCGCGGGGTCGGGACGCGTTGGTGGCGGCTTCGGCTGAGCGGGGGATCGACCTGGTGTGGGACGTGCATCCGTTGAGTGGGTTCGAGTCGACGCCGATCGGGGAGCTGGCCGAGACGTACGACGTGATCGTGCTCGACCACCCGCATCTCGGGGACGCGATGGAGCACCTGCAACCGGTGGACGAGCTGCTCGACGGCGAATTCGCCGGGCCGAGCGTCGCGTCGTACCAGCTGGCCGGGCACCTGTGGGCGCTCCCGCTGGACGCCGCGACGCAGGTCGCCGCCACCCGCACCGACCTCGCGGGCCGACCACCACAGCTCTGGCGTGAGGTGGTGGAACTCTCGCATCGAGCGCCGGTCGCGCTGTCCGTCGCCGGTCCACATGCGCTGCTCACGTTCCTGTCGATCTCGGTCGCGCTGGGGGAGGAGCCAACCTTCGCGCCCACCGAGACCGCCCGCCGCGCACTCGACCTGATGACCGACCTGACCACCCGCGCCCCACGCCACACCCGGACGCTCGACCCGATCGCACTGCTCGACACCATGGCGTCCGACGACAGCATCGCGCACTGCCCCCTCGTCTACGGCTACGTGAACTACGCGTCCGCCGGCGTGACCTTCACCGACGCCCCCACCGAACGCCCGGGCTCCCGCCCCGGCTCGACGATCGGGGGCACCGGCCTCGCGATCACCCGTCGCTGCCGGCCGACGCCCGAGCTCCTCGACCACCTCCGCTGGTTGCTATCGGCAACAGCGCAGGAGACGTTCGTGCCGGCGCACTCCGGCCAGCCGGCTCGCCTCAGCGCCTGGACGTCGGACGCCGTCAACGCAGCGGCAGCGGACTTCTACCGCGGCACGCTCCGCACCATCACCGCGGCCTGGGTCCGCCCCCGCCGCCCCGGCTACATCGAGTTCCAGACCGCCGCGAGCGAGGTGGTCCGCGAGATCGTCGACGGCGCCGTCACGACCACCGCGGGACTCGACCAGATCGAGATCCTGTGGAAAGGCATCAGCGCATGACTGACGAAGTACTGTTCGAGCAGCACGGCCACGTCGCCGTCATCACCCTCAACCGGCCGGCGAAACTGAACGCGGTCACCGCCGAGATGTCCGACGCGCTCGTCGACCTGACCCGGCACTGCAACGACTCCGACGACGTCCGCGCCGTCGTGCTGACCGGCGCCGGGCGAGCGTTCAGCGCTGGGTCCGACATCGCCGAGCTCGACAAGTACGAGACCCCGTGGGCGTTCCGGAACCGGGCCGACTACTGCGACGCACTGAAGGTACTGCGCAAACCGGTCGTTGCCGCAGTCAACGGCTACGCGCTGGGCGGCGGCCTGGAGACGGCCATGATCTGCGACATCCGGCTGGCCGCGAGTACGGCGGCGTTCGCGGCCGCGGAGGTGAAACTCGGCTGGATCGGCGGCGGCGGAATGTCCGCGTTGCTGACGCACAGCATCGGCCCGGGAAACGCGGCGCTGATGCTGATGACCGGCGACCCGATCGACGCGCAGCGCGCGCTGGCCTGGGGACTGGTGAGCGAGGTGCTGGAACCGGACGCCCTGCTGCCGCGTGCGCTCGAACTCGCCACCACGATCGCCTCCCGCGCTCCGATCGCCGTCGAGACCGCGAAGGCGAACGTAGCGGCCGCCCTGAACATGCCGCTGGAACAGGCCGTCGCCTACGAACGCGACGTACAGACCATCTGCTTCGCAACCCGCGACGCCGCCGAGGGCCGAGCCGCCTTCGCCGAGAAGCGCGAGCCGAAGTTCACCCGGTCCTAGACGGCGAGGTTGCGCCGGATCCAGTTCTCGATGCCGGCGACGTGGGCGAGCGACAGTGCGGCGGCGACGCTGGGCTGCCGTTCGCCGATGGCCAGTGCGATCGCCCGGTGCTCGCGTTGAGTCTGCTCGAATGCGTCCTCCTGGGTGACCGCCCGCCAGGCCCGCGCCTGGTGGGTGCGGCCGGCGACGCTGTCGATGAACGAGCACAGCACCGGGTTGCTCGCCGCCGCCGCGATCCGGTGATGGAACTCGAGGTCGTTCGCGACCAGGTCGGCGATCGGGCTGTCCGGGCCGACCGTGCCGATCAGCGCCAGCAGGTCGGCCGCGTCGTCGTCGGCCATCAGCCGGGCCGCCTTCTCGGCCGCCATCGGCTCGAGTGCCCGGCGTACCTCGAACAGGTCGAGCGTGCTGGAGTCCTGGTGGAAGTCGATGATGAAGCTCATCGTCTCCAGCAGCAGATCGGGCGTCAGGCTGGTGACGTACGTGCCGTCGCCCCGCCGTACGTCGAGGATCCGCAGCATCGACAGCACGCTGACCGCCTCGCGCAGCGGGCTCCGCGAGATGCCGAGCTGCTCCGCGAGGTCGGCCTCGCGGGGCAGCTTGTCACCCGGCTGCAGCCGGCCGTCGAGGATCATCGCCTTGATCTTCTCGATCGCGACGTCGGTCAGCGCCATGTACTGCCTTTCAGTCTTCTTTGGGACGTAGCCGCAGCGTAGCCATTCCGCCGTCGACGGCCAGCGCCGTACCAGCCGTCGAGCCCGACGAAGGTCCGGCCAGGTAGACGATCGCGAGCGCGACCTCGTCGGCTTCGACCAGCCGGCCGTGCGGCTGGCGGGCGTCGAGCGCGGCGCGTTCGGCGACCGGGTCCGGCGCGGCGTCGAGCAGGCGCTGCACCCAGGGCGTCGCCGCCGTACCGGGGTTGACGCAGTTGACCCGGATGCCTTCGCGGAGGTGGTCCGCGGCCATCGCCATGGTCAGCGACTGCACCGCGCCCTTCGTGGTCGAGTACAGCGCGCGCTGTGGGATGCCGGTGGTCGCGGCGACCGAGGCGACGTTGACGATTGCGGCGGCCGGAGACTTCCGCAGGTACGGCAGGGCCGCGCGGGTGACGCGGACCGCGCCCATCACGTTGACGTCGAACACCTTGTGCCACTGGTCGTCCGGGTTGTCCTCGACCGTGCCCTGCGCGCCGATTCCGGCGTTGTTGACCAGTACGTCGATCCGCCCGAACGCCTCGACGACCTGCTGCACCGCCGTCCGCACGCTCTCGTCGTCAGTGACGTCGGCCCGGATCCCGAGCACGCCCTCGGGCGCACCGGACGGGTCGAGGTCGAACGCCGCGACCCGCGCGCCGCGGGCGGTCAGCTCGCGGGCGGTCGCCGCGCCGATGCCCGAACCACCACCGGTGACGATCGCGACCAGGCCGTGAAACTCCTGGGCGTACTCCGCGCTCATCGGCCGGCCTCCCACGCGACGTACTCCTGGCGCTGGCGGCCGAGGCCGTCGATCTCGACCTCGACGACGTCGCCCGGCTTCAGGTACGGGAACCGGCCGGACAGCGCGACACCTTCCGGCGTACCGGTCATGATCAGGTCGCCCGGGTCGAGCACCATGTACTGGCTGAGGTGGTGGATCACCGTCGCCACGTCGAAGACCTGGTCGGCGGTGCTGGAGTCCTGCCGCGGCTCGCCGTTGACGAAGCTGCGCAGCGTCAGCTTCTGGTGCTCGACCTCGTCCGGCGTGACCAGCCACGGGCCGACCGGGCTGAAACCGGCCGCGATCTTGCCCTTGCTCCACTGGCCGCCGGACTGCTCGATCTGGAACGCCCGCTCGGACAGGTCGTTGGCCACCACGAACCCGGCGACGTGGTCCAGGCTGTCGGCGGGGGAGTCGAGGTACGACGCGGGCTTGCCGATCACGACGCCGAGCTCGACCTCCCAGTCGGTCTTGGTGCTGCCGCGCGGGATCGTCACCGCGTCGTTCGGGCCGGCCAGCGTGTTCGGGGCCTTGAAGAAGATGACCGGCGTGGACGGCGGCTCGGCGCCGGACTCGGCGGCGTGCGCGGCGTAGTTCATGCCGATGCAGACGATCGCGCCCGGCCGGGTGATCGGGGCGCCGATCCGCAGCGCGTCCGCGTTCTCGACCGGCGGCAGCTCGCCGGCGGCCAGCGCGGCCGCGACCCGGGCCGGACCGTCGGTCTCCCAGAACCGGGCGTCGAGGTCCGCGGTGACGCCGGTGAGGTCCCGGACCCCGTCGTCGGTGACCACGACCGGCTTCTCGGCGCCGACCGGACCCAAGCGGGCGAACTTCATCGCGACTCCTTAGATCTTATCTTTTGCCGGACTTCTCCGGCTTTGTGAGCGATCTTAGCTACCTTGACACGCTAAAGATATGATGTCTAGCGTGCTGCCGTGATCGACCTTCCACGCTTCGGGCTCGGCTGCGCACCGCTCGGCAACCTCTTCGAGGAGTTCTCCGAGGCGCAGGCCGACGCCCTCCTGACCGCCGCCTGGGACGCCGGCGTCCGGTACTTCGACACCGCGCCGCACTACGGCCTCGGCCTGTCCGAGCAGCGCCTCGGCCGGTTCCTCGCCACAAAGCCCCGCGACGAGTACGTCGTCTCCACGAAGGTCGGCCGGCTGCTCCGCGACAACCCGTCCTGGGACGGTACGGCGCTGGACGCGACCGGCTTCGTCGTACCGGCCCGGCTCCGGCGCGAGCTGGACTACTCCGCCGCCGGCGTCCGCGCCTGCGTCGAGGACTCGCTCACCCGGCTCGGCCTGGACCGGATCGACATCCTGTACGTCCACGACCCGGATCTGTCGGGGGGTCCCGGCGCGACGGAGTCGGCGTTGACCGCGTTGGCGGACCTCCGCGCCGAGGGAGTGGTCGCCGCGATCGGTACCGGGACGCTGGGGATCGACGCGCTCGTCACCACCGCCCGCTCCGGGCTGGCCGACGTACTGATGGTGGCCAACCGGTACACGCTGCTCGATCAGAGCGTCGCGCCGGAGCTGTTGGCCGCGTGCGACGAGTACGGCGTACGGATCGTCGCGGCGGCCGTCTTCAACAGCGGCCTCCTCGCGACGACTCCGACCCGGGAGGCCAGGTACAACTACTCGTCAGTCCCGGACGATGTCTTCGACCGAGCCGTCCAGCTCGACACGCTGTGTGCGAAGCACGGCGTCGAACTCCCGGCGGCGGCGCTCCGTTACCCGCTGGAAGACCCGCGCGTTGCCGCGGTCGTGGCCGGCGCCAACACGCCCGCTCAGCTCCACCAGAACCTGACCCACCTGACCGCCGAGATCCCGCCGGAGCTCTGGCAGGACCTGGCTGATCACGGCCTGATCTTCAGCCGCGAGGACCCGCGGCGCGGTTGAGGCGGTTCGCGATCGCCAGCCCGAGACCAGTCTCTTCCGGCAGCGACGCGAGGATCAGGTCGCAGCCCTGGCGGTCGAGGTCGCGGAGGTAGGTGAACAGGCCGCGGGCGTAGTCGTCGAGCGAATCGGGCAGTCGGACGACGGCGTGAGCCTTGACCGGGGTCCCGGACAGCGCCGGCGGGAGGAGGATGCCGACCCGGTGTCCTTCGTCGGTGGCCCGTTGGGCTTCGGCGGCGAGGTCTTCCGGGGCGACGAGGACGACGCGGGCGCTTGGCGCGTAGTGCGAGGGATGCTGGCCGGGTACGCGGACCGTGCTGGTCTCCGGTACGGCGAGGGCGTGCCCGAGGGCGTCTTCGAGGTCCTCACGGGTCACGCCGCCGGGACGCAGTACGGTCGGCGTCGCGCCGGTCACGTCGACGATCGTCGACTCGACGCCGACGCCGCACGGGCCGCCGTCCAGGACGTACTCGATGTCGTCGCCGAGCTCGGCCCGGACGTGCTCCGCGGTCGTCGGGCTGACCGAGCCGAACCGGTTGGCCGACGGCGCGGCGACGGCGCCGCCGAACGCGGTCAGCAGCTCCAGCGCCACCGTGTGGTCAGGCACCCGGATGGCGACCGTCTCGAGGCGGCCGGTGGTCTCCAGCGGCACCCGCCGGCCGCGCCGCAGGACAAGCGTCAGCGGGCCGGGCCAGAACCGCTCCGCCAGCAGCCGCGCGGTGTCCGGTACGTCCTCGGCCCAGTCGTCCAGCTGGGCGGCGCCCGCGATGTGGACGATCAGCGGATGCGAGGGCGGCCGGCCCTTCGTACTGAAGATCCGGCCGACGGCCTGCGGGTTCTCGGCGTCGGCGGCCAGGCCGTACACGGTCTCGGTCGGGATCGCCACCAGGCCCCCGGCCCGCAACACGTCGACGGCTTTCTCGATCTCACTGGCTGTTACCGACACACCTGTCATCGTCTCACGGCATGCCGCCTGAAAGGGTGGGGGTATGACTGATCGCCCGGTGCTCGTGCCGCCCGCCGGTGTGCGCGGCGAGAATCTCCAGGTCTGCTACGCCGCCGCCCTGCACAACCTGCTCGACGTCAACACGATCCCCGACGGGACCGCGGCGTACGTGCGGGCCGGCGGCGGGTACTCCGATCCGTGGACGCGGGACGCCGCGATCAACGCGTGGCACGCGGCCAGCCTGCTCGCGCCGGACGTGGCCCGGCACACGCTGCTGAAGGTCTGCTCGGACGGGCTGATTGCCCAGGACAACCAGTGGTGGGACCAGATCATCTGGGTGATCGGCGCCCGTCATCATCAGCTGGTGACGGGCGACGCGGCGTTCGGCGCGGAGGCGTTCCGGATCGCGTCCGCGTCGTTCGAGATCCTGCGCCGGGAGCGCTTCGATCCGGCGACCGGGTTGTACCGCGGTCCGTCGCTGATGCAGGACGGGATCGCCGGCTTCCCGGAACCGCCGTACCAGCCGGGCAATTCGTCGTCGTTCGTGCTGGATCACCCCGGTGCGGCCGAACTTCGTTGCCTGTCGACCAATGCCGTGTATGCCGGGGCGCTCAGTTGTCTCGAGCAACTAGCCGGTGAGGACGGTGCGTCGTACGCCGGCCAGCGCGCTGAGTTGGTTGCTGCGATCAACGAGCATCTCTGGTCGGACTCGGCCGGGCAGTACGGGTACTTCCTCGGGCCGGACGGGCTCGATCCGCATCAGGAGACTGCCGGGCTCGCGTTGGCCGTCGAGTTCGGCATCGCCGCCCCGGAGCGCGCGGCCGGGATCGTCGCGGACATCCACCACGAGCCGTACGGCGTGGTGAACGTGTGGCCGCACTTCCCGCGGTTCGACGCCGACCACCCCGGCCGGCACAACGCGATCTGCTGGCCGATGGTGATGGGGCTGTGGGGGTCCGCGGCGGCCAAGGCCCGGCAGGCGGCGGAGTTCGGCCGGACGGTCGACGATCTGGTCAGGCTGTTCCGGTCGAGCGGTGACGAGCTGTTCGAGCTCTACAACGCGACGACCGGCGCGGTGGACGGCGGCTGGCAGGTGGGTCGGCAGTGGGAGTCGTTGCCGCATCAGACCTGGTCGGCGACGGCGCTGCTGCGGCTGGTCCACGAGGGGCTGTTCGGGCTGGAGTTCGATGCCGACGGCATCAGGTTCCGGCCTACGGTGCCGGCGTCGTACGCCGGTACCTGGGTGTTGCGGTCGCTCCGGTATCGGCAGGCGACGCTGGACATCACGGTGCGCGGGGAGGGCACGGAGGTCCGATCGTTCCAGATCGACGGTGAACTCCAGGACACGCCGTACGTGCCGGCCACCCTGAGCGGCCGGCACGAGATCGACGTCGTCGTCAGCTGACCACCGTGATCTCCGGCGGCCCGGTGATCTCGGTCGAGCCGCCCGCGACCGCGCGGACCTCCAGCGGGCCGTACGGCGTCGGCACCGAGCCCTTGGCCCATTCGAGCCCGCCGAGCTGGGGCGCGATCGTGACCGTCCTCATCCCGGGCGCGGTCGGCCGGACGCCGAGGAGTGTCGCGACATAGTGGTACAGGGGATGCGCGCCCCAGGCGTGGCAGTCGCTGCGGGTTGGCTCGGGGTGCTCGATGACGGTCTTGAGGCCTTGGTCCAGGAGGCCGTACCAGAGGTCGAGACGGTCGAGCAGTACGTCGGTCCGGCCGATGCGGTGGAGCGCTTCGAACAGGTAGTGGTCGAAGTACACCGTTGTCCGGGCCAACGATTGGTCGAGCATCGTCCGGACGGCTGATTCGCCGTACTTCGCGCCGGCGAGGAGGGCGAGTGATTGCGCGTGCTCGCTGTACGAGGTGTGGGCGAGGTCGTCGGCGTACAGGCCGCGATCCTCGTCGTAGAAGGCGTCGGCGGCGTCGAGCAGTCTGTCCGCCAGCTGGAGATAGTCCGCGGCGGGCTCGCCCAGCCAGGTCTGCAGGTCGGCGGCCTGTCGAGCGACCAGCGCCAACTGCAGATGCAGCACCGAGGACACGCCACTTCCAGGCCCCGGCCAGTCGGCGTGGACCTCGCCGTCCTGGACGATCCCCGGCGGACAGCCCGCCTCCCAGCCCGGCACCCAGTCGGTGAAGTTCCACCCGTGCAGCGCGTGGAAGATCCCACGCTCGTCGACGTTCCGACGATGCACATCCAGCGCCGCGCGAACACCTGGCATCAACTCCGCAACGAAGCCCAGATCCCCACGCCACAACGCGAAATCGTGCACCATCGCCACCCACCACAACGTGAACGGCGGAATCGGCGACGACCGCCGCGCCGGCGTCCGCGACAACACCAACCCGTCACCCCGCTGACTACGTGCAAACGCCCGCAACGCCTGCCGCGCGAGCCGGTCGTCTGCGGTCGTCGCGTAGGCAATCAGACACTGCAGCCGGGTGTCACCGGCGTACTGAAGTTGCTCGTAGTACGGACAATCCATCGTCGTCTCGTGACTACAGGCCTGCAACGTCCGAAACGCCAACGCGCCGACTTCGGCCAGCCGTGGATCACTCGCGGTGAAGCGGCTGCGGTCCTCATACGGGTAATGCGTCTCCTCGAACCGCAACCCCTCGATCGTCAGCGGCTCGTCCGCGGTGGTGACCAGGACCTCGACGTATCGCCCGGCCTGCCACCACAGCGTCCGATGCCGCTCCCGCCCGCCGCCGGCGATGAACAGATCCCCGATCCCGTCCTCTTCCAGCCCCGGCCGCCCGAAAAGCTTGCCTTCAACAACATCCCGATGGCCCTTACCGCGTTGAGGATCGGTCTCGTACAGCGACTCCTGCCAATGCACCCGGACCTCGGCCCCACGCCCACCGAGGAGATCGAGTACGGGATAGGTACACACATACTGCTCAAGATCAATCACCACCCGCCGACAAACCCCCGCCGGCACCACCAGCGCCACGCCACCAAGCAACCCCTGCCATCCCTCCGCTTCCCCCTCCAGATGGTCCTTCGCCTCCACCACCCGCCCCCGCGTACCCACTCCCACCAAATGCTCCGCAACATGCCGCACCCGAGCCCGCACCACCCACCCCCGCAAAGGCCCCACCAACCCGGCCGGTACCAACCGCCGACCCACCTGAGCCCCACCATCCGCGCCGTTCAAGCCACCCGCTGTGGTGGCGTCACCCGCCACACCCGCGGTGCTCGCACTGATCGCGTCAGCCGTACCGCTCGTGGCTTCGGCTGTGGTCGTGGCTCTGGCTCCGATTGTGGGGGCTGTCCAGGTGAGGGTGTCGGTGCCGGTCTGCCAGCCCCACGGATAGGTACGGCCGTCGCTGACGTGGCGGGATCCGCAGCCGTAGCCGTCGCCTTTGGGGCGGAGGCCGTGGCCGGGGAGTACGGCGGCCTGCCAGTCCGCCGTACCTGTGTCGAGGTCGAGGCCGGAAGATGCGAGCAGGAACGTCGGCCCGTCGCCGAGGCTCAGCTGTGCGAGAGGTGCGTCCTCGCCGAGGCTCCAGACGCGGGCGGCCAGCCAGTGTTCGCCCGCTGGCAGTCGCAGGCGGTAGGTCTCGAAGGGCCAGTAGTCGATCTCGCCGCGCGACGGGCCGCGCCCTACGAGTTCGCCGTCCAGCCATAGCTCGTAGCGCTCGTCGGCGGACACGTGGACGACGGTCTCGGTCGGCTCCCCGCAGCCGACACGCAGCCGGAAGCCAACCACGCCCCCGTCGTCCGCCGCCCGAATCCACCGCGCCGCCCACTCGTCCGGCCCGCCCTCGCCCTCCAACCGCTCGGCGCCAGCGGGGTGCGTCTTTGGCTGTAGTTGCTCGGTGTTGGCGGGGTGGTTTTGGTGGGGTGATTGGTTGGTTTGGGTGGGGTTTTCGGGGTGGGGGTTGGCGGAGGTGGGGTTCTTGGGGGTGGGCACTGGTTAATGGTGTCAGTCTGCGGGGGTGGTGTCGCGGGAGTAACCTGATACGGGCTTGGGAGGTGCGATGCGGCTGGATGGGAAGGTCGCGTTGGTCACCGGCGGGTCGGCGGGGATCGGCGCGGCGGTGGTGGGCCGGCTTGCTGTGGCGGGCGCTCGGGTGGTGGTGCATGGGCGGGATGCGGAGCGCACCGCGGCGGTGGCGGGGCGGGTTGGTGGGGCCGTTGTGCGGGGGGATCTGGCGGTAGCCGGCGGGGCTGCGGAGGTCGCGGAGGCCGCGGTGAGAGTGCATGGGCGGGTGGACGTGCTGGTGGCCAACGCGGGGGCCGGGTGGGCGGGGGCGTTTGTGGAGATGCCTGCGGGGGACCTGGATCGCCTCGTCCGGCTTGATCTGCTGGCTCCGCTGCAGTTGGTTCGTTGCCTGTTGCCCCCGATGGTGGAGCGGGGGAGCGGACACATCGCGTTGGTCGGGTCGATTGCCGGGCGTACGGCGGTCGCGGGGGAGGCTGTGTACGCCGCCGCGAAGGCCGGGATCGACGTGTTCGCGGAGAGCCTCCGGCTGGAGCTTCGTGGTACAGATGTTGGTGTGAGCCTCACCGTCCCGGGCGTCGTGGACACCGGGTTCTTCGCCGCCCGCGGCCGGCCGTACGAGCGCCAAAGCCCGCGGCCGGTGCCTGCCACCCGGGTCGCGCAGGCGTTGGTTGATGGCATCACCAACGACCGGGCCGAGGTCTGGGTGCCGGGCTGGCTGCGGGTCGCGCCGGCGGTTCGGGCGCTCACGCCGGCCTTGTATCGCAGGCTTTCCGCCCGGTTCGGCGAACAGGTGGAGGCACGATGAGCGGCGTGGTGGTGCCTTCCGCGGATGCCTTCTTCCTGCATGTCGAGGGGTCGGGCGCGGCGCAGCATGTGGGCGGTGTGGTGGTGCTGGAGCCGACCCAGCGGCGACCGTCCATCGACGAGGTACGAGCGTTGGTGGCGGCCGAGTTCGCGCGGCTGCCGAGGATGCACCAACGGCTGGGACCGCAGTCGACGTGGCGGCGGATGCGGTGGGTGGACGCGGGCTCTGTCGACCTGGACTGGCATGTGGTGGAGTACCGGTCACCGGACGGCTGGAACGGCCTCTTGCGGTACGTCGGGGACCTGGCGGAGCAGCCGATGCCGCGGGATCGGCCGCTCTGGCGGATCGCGATGGTGCGGGACATCGGCCCGGGCGGAGCGGATGCGCTGGTGGTCTTGCTGCACCATTCGATTGCCGACGGCATCGGTGCGGTGATGCACACGTTCAGCTTGTTCGAGCCGCGTCCGACGCTGCCGGTCCCGGCGGGCCCGATGCCGGGGCGGTTGACGCGGGCGGCGGCTGTTGCGGTGGGCCTGGCCGAGCTGGCGACCGACGGGTTCGGCCGGCGGCTGCCGCCCGGTTCGCTCGACAGGACGTTCGGTGTCGCCGAGGTCGAGCTGGACGTCGTACGCCGCTTCGCCGTAGCCCGCGGTGTTCGCGTCACCGACGTACTGATCGCGCTCCTCGCCGACGGCCTGTACGCCGTGTCGTCGGGCCTCCCGTCGACGCTCCGGTTCTCGGTGTCGACGGTCGTCCGTACGGCGAACCGGTCCGAGGTGGAGGGCAACGCGATCGGCGCCACGATGGTCGAGGTACCGGTGGACGGCCGCCCGTTCGACCAGCTCCTCCTGGAGGTGTCCGCGAGAAACGAGCGCCTCCGCCGTTCCACCCGCGCCTTGGCGGCCCGGTTCGTGATGGCGACCGGCCTCCGGGTGGTCCCGGAGCCGATCGTCGGCTGGTTCGCGCGGACCGTCTACGGCCCGCGGTTCCTCAACGCGGTCGTGTCGAACATGCCCGGCCCGTCCGTCCCGATGACGTTCGCCGGCGTTCCGCACCACCGCGTGTACCCGATCCTCCCGGTCGCCCCCGGTACGCCGATGTCGGTCGGCGCGCTGAGCTGGGGCGGCGTCCTCGGGATCGGGATCGCCACCGACCCGGGCATGGTCGACGCGGCCGCGCTCGCCGATCACGTGAACCGGGCGCTACGGGCCGGGCCATTCGAGGGCGAGGAAGAGGCGAGCGCGTGAGTCGGGGTCGTCCAGGCGGTCGCCGTACAGGGTCCTGAGCCGGGCCATCCGGTAGCGCACGGTCTGCGGGTGGATGCTCAGCTCGTGGGCGATGGCCTGCCGGTCGCCGAAGTGCCGCAGCCAGCTGGCGAGCGTCTCGGCGAGCCGTTCCCGGGCGGCGTCGGTCTCGCCTTCGAGCGGCGCGAGCATCTCGGCGCGGAGCGCGGCGACCAGCGCCTCGTCGCGCCACACGATCAACGCGTCCAGGTGCTCGTCGGCGAACACCGGGTCGTCGGACAGTACGCCGGTACTCCGCAGCCGGACCGCGATCCGCGCGATCTCGAGGCTGCGCGGCAACTGCGCCAGCGTGACGGCGTTGCCGACCACCGCGCCCATCCCGGCGAGTTCGCGGCTGAGCTGCAGGCGACGGCCCGGACCGGACGGTTCCGGAACGATGGCGCCGACGACCAGACCGTTGCGCCGGATCGGCAGCGCTCCGGGCTCGAGCCGCCCGACCAGTGTGGTCGCGGCGTGGTGGTCGCCGCTGTAGATCACCACCGCGGCGGTGTCCGGGATCCGCCAGGCCGCCTGCGCGGCGGCGATCCGGATCGCCTCGCTGGTCGCGCTGCCGGCCAGCAGCAGGTTCGCGAGCTCTTCGCGCCGGCGCTCGCGGGCGACCGCGTCGTCGATTTGCTCCTGCAGGTAGCCGTTCGCGGCCGAGAACGAGAGCTGGTTGACGAACACGAACACCGAGTCCGCCAGCGCCGCGAGGTGGTCCGGCGCGAAGTCCAGCCGGAGCGCGGTCGCCGCGACGTGCCGCCACGCGACCCGGGCGCCGAGCTGGAACGCGGTCAGCAGCCGGGTCAGGTCGTTGCCCTCCCGGAGCTGGGTCCTGCCGATCTCCTCGAACACCGCGCGGACGGCGGCGTCGGCGCGGTCGAACGGGGTCTGCTCCGGGTCCCGGAGGTTCGCCAGCGACATGTCGAGCAGCCGGTGCACGAACAGCTCGGCAGGCCCCAGTACGGCGTCCCGCTCGGTGTCCAGGAACGCCGCGTAGTCCGGCCAGTGCTCGACCAGCCGGTCGCGGACCTCGTCGAGCAGGTCCGGGAGATCGTCCAGCAGTGCCTTCTCCAGGCCGGCGCGGTCGAAGGTGGCGATGGTCATGTGCCCTCCCCAGGCAACTGTAACGCCGTGACAATTTCCGGCCGCCGGAATGTTCTCCGGCGGCGCAGAGTTGGCAGG
Source organism: Kribbella sp. WER1 (assembly GCF_054189145.1). Lineage (NCBI taxonomy): Bacteria > Bacillati > Actinomycetota > Actinomycetes > Propionibacteriales > Kribbellaceae > Kribbella > Kribbella sp. WER1. The sequence continues at coordinate 7,848,291 of NZ_CM135186.1, forward strand.
AAACCGCTTCCGATGATGGAGATGTGCATCCAGAGGGACTGCAGAGCGAATTCGGCAGGAGGGAACAGGGAGAGAACTTCCCTGTTGTGCTGAAAGTTCTTCCCGGCAGGCCGCGGGCGGGACTCCATGCCGTCTATGCCTATGCCCGGACGGTCGACGAACTGGGCGACACCTACCCGGGTGACCGGACGACGGCTTTGCACGACTTCGCGGCCGACCTGGACCGGATCTGGTCGGACGGGCAGCCGGCACATCCCGTCCTGCGCAGGCTGCTCCCGGTCGTGCGTGCCCATGACCTCCGGGCGGACCCGTTCCACCGCCTGATCGAGGCGAATCTGCAGGACCAGACGGTCACCCGGTACCCGACGTTCGACGACCTGCTCGGCTATTGCCGGCTGTCCGCGGATCCGGTCGGCCGGATGGTGCTGGGTGTCTTCCATGTCAACGATCCCGAGACGGAGCGGCTGTCGGATCTGGTGTGTACGGCGCTCCAGCTGGTCGAGCACTGGCAGGACGTCGGCGAGGACCTCCGGGCCGGACGCATCTACCTGCCACAGGAGGACCTGACGACGTACGGCGTCCCCGAGAGCGATCTCCACCGGACCGAGGGGTCCCCGGAACTGCGACGGCTGATCCTTTTCGAGACCGAACGAGCCGCGGAACTCCTCGACGAAGGAGCCGCGATCGTCCGGCGGTTGCACGGCTGGGCGCGGGTGTCCGTGGCCGGGTTCGTGGCCGGCGGGCAGGCAACCGTCCGGGCGTTGCGGCGTACCGGCGGCGACGTGCTGGCGTACGACGCGCGGCCGTCGAAGGCGGACACGATCCGGCTGATGGTCAAGGTGGTGGCGCGATGACGATCGCTGAGGCGTACGACGCGTGCCTGGACATCACGAAATCGCAGGCGCGCAACTTCTACTACGGCATCCGCCTGCTGCCGCCGCCGAAACGCGACGCGCTGTCGGCGCTGTACGCGTTGGCCCGGCGGATCGACGACATCGGCGACGGCGACCTCCCACTCGCGGACAAGCGGACCGCGCTCGCCGAAGTACGCAAGGACCTCGGCCGGCTCGACGACCTGACCGACCCGGTGTACGTCGCGGTCGCCGACGCGGCCCGCCGGTACCCGGTCCCGCTCGGCGCCTTCGAGGAACTCGTCGCGGGCGTCGAGACCGACCTCGGCGACGTACGGATCGCCGACTTCGACGAGCTGGTCGTGTACTGCCGCCGCGTGGCCGGGTCGGTCGGGCGGCTCTGCCTGTCGGTCTTCGGCGCCGCGGGCGACTTCGACACGCTCTCGCAGTACGCCGACCAGCTCGGCATCGCGTTGCAGCAGACCAACATCCTGCGCGACATCCGGGAGGACTTCGGCAACGGGCGGATCTACCTGCCGGCCGACGAACTGGAGCGGTTCGGCGCGCGGATCGCGCTCGACGAGCACGGCGTCCTCGAGGACCCGCAGGGCCGGCTGGCCGGCTACATCCGGTACGCCGCCGGGCGCGCGCAGGACTGGTACTCGCTCGGCTGGCGGCTGCTGCCGTACCTCGATCGGCGCAGCGGCGCGTCGTGCCGGGCGATGTCGGGGATCTACCATCACCTGCTCCGCCGGATCGGCGCGAACCCGGTGCTCGTGTACGACCGGCGGCTGTCGTTGTCGACGGCGGAGAAGGCCCAGGTGGCGCTCGTCTCGCTGGCCGGGGTGCGGTCATGAGGCGGGTGGCGGTGGTCGGCGGCGGCCTGGCCGGGATCACCGCGGCGCTGGCATTGGCCGACGCGGGATGCGCGGTCGTGCTGCTCGAAGGGCGGCCGAAGCTGGGCGGGCTGACGCATTCGTTCGAGCGCGGCGGCCGGTGGATCGACAACGGGCAGCACGTGTTCCTCCGGTGCTGTACGTCGTACCTGCGGCTGCTCGACCGGCTGGGGGTGCGGGACCAGGTACACCTGCAGCGGCGGCTCGACGTACCGGTGCGGAGCGGGCGGCACCCCGGCGTCGGGCGGATCCGGCGGAACGGGATGCCGGCGCCGCTGCACCTCGGGCCGGCGTTGCTGTCGTACCGCTGGCTGACGTTCGCCGAGCGGATCGCAGCCGTGCGGGCGGCACTGGCGATGGGGCGGGTGGATCGGACCGCCGCGGCGACCGACGCGCAGTCGTTCGGAGTCTGGCTGGCCGCGCACGGGCAGGACGCGCGGGCCGTCGAGGCGTTGTGGGAGCTGATCGGCATCGCGACCCTCAACGCCCGCGCCGACGACGCGTCGCTGGCGGTCGCGGCGACGGTGTTCCAGCTCGGGCTGCTCCAGCGCAGCGACGCCGCCGACATCGGATGGTCGGCCGTACCGCTGCAGCAGTTGCACGGCGACGCTGCCGCGCGGGCGTTGACGGCCGCGGGTGCGGCGGTGCGGTTGCGGGCGCGGGTCCGGGCGCTGGACGCGACGGACGGCGCCTGGGCGATCGAGGGGGAGACGTACGACGACGTCGTACTCGCGGTGCCGCCGGACGACGCGGCGACGCTGCTTCCGGACGATGCGGTGGAGCTGCCCGCGGGGTGGGCGGAGGGCCTCGGCAGTTCGCCGATCGTCAATGCGCATGTGGTGTTCGACCGGGTGGTGCTGGACGAACCGTTCGTGGCCGGGGTGGACAGCCCGCTGCAGTGGGTGTTCGACCGCGGCAAGGAACCGGACGGCCAGTATCTCGCGGTCTCGTTGTCCGCGGCCGACGCACTGGTCGACGTGCCCGTCGCGGACCTCCGCGAAGTATTGGTCCCCGCTCTCCGGCAGCTGCTTCCCGCGGCTGCCGACGCGCGTGTGAAGGAGTTCTTCGTGACCCGAGAACGCACTGCCACCTTCCGGCCGGCGCCGGGAACCGCCCGGTTCCGCCCCGGCCCCAGCACCCGTCGCACCGGCCTGTACCTGGCCGGCGCCTGGACCGCGACCGGCTGGCCCGCCACCATGGAGGGCGCGGTCCGCAGCGGCGAGGCGGCCGCCGCCTCGGTCCTGGACCACGCCGCCGTACCGGTTCCGGACGCGGCCTCATGACCGCCGTCGACCCGATGCCCTCGGCAACCAAGGTCCCGGAGCTGCTGGCCCGTGGCAAGGACCTCGTCGAGCCGTCGTTGCGTACGGCAATCAATCGGCTGGACGACCACACCCGGCTGATCGCGTCGTACCACTTCGGCTGGTGCGACACCGACGGCCGGCCGATGACCGCGAGCTCCGGCAAGGCGATCCGCCCGGGCCTGACGCTGCTGGTCGCCGAAGCGGTCTGCGGTACGCCGGAACCTGCGGTACCGGGCGGCGTCGCCGTCGAACTCGTGCACAACTTCTCGCTGATCCACGACGACCTGATGGACCGCGACACGCGCCGCCGGCACCGGCGGACCGTGTGGTCGGTGTGGGGCGACGCGACCGCGATCCTGGTCGGCGACGCGCTCGCCTGCCTCGCCGACGAGGTGCTGGACGAGTGCGATTCGCCGTACGCCGCCCGCGCCGGTCACGCGCTGGCGGTCGCGACCCGGGCGCTGATCCGCGGGCAGGTGCTGGACCTGGCGTTCGAGCAGCGCGACGACGTCGGTATGGAGGAGTGTGTCGACATGGCGCTCGGCAAGACCGGGTCGTTGCTCGGGGCATCGGCCGAGCTCGGGGCGATCCTGGCCGGCGCCGACACGGCGGTCTGCGAGGCGTTCCGGAACTACGGGCGCGAGCTCGGCCTGGCGTTCCAGCTCGTCGACGACCTGCTCGGGATCTGGGGCGAGCCGGAGAAGACGGGCAAGCCGGTGTTCTCGGATCTGCGGGCGCACAAGAAGACGCTGCCGGTCGTGTGGTCGCTCGAGTACGGCGGGACGTACGGGCAGGAGCTGGCCGATTGGCTCGCGAAACCCGGCGTACCGTCCGAGGACGACGTACAGCGGGCGGCTTTCCTCGTGGAGCGTGCCGGTGGGCGGGAATGGGCGCTGGCCGAGGCGGGGGAGCGGGTCCGGCGGGCCGGTCGCGCCTTGTACATGGCCGGGGTGGACTCGGCCGGGCGTGCGCAGTTCGACGAGTTGTCGCGGTTCGTCGCGGAGCGGCAGCTGTGACGGCCTCGCGGGTGGACGCGCCGGTCGACGTCCGGGTCCGGGAGTGCCTGGACGCGGCGGTGGCGTACCTGCGGTCGCTGCAGCACGAGGACGGGTGGTGGAAGGGGGACCTGGCAACCAACGTGACGATGGACGCCGAGGACCTGATGCTGCGGCACTTCCTCGGCGTCGCGACCGAGCGGACCGATACGGAGACGGCGCGGTGGATCCGGTCGCAGCAGCGCGACGACGGGACCTGGGCGACGTTCCCGGGCGGACCTGGTGATCTGTCGACGACAGTGGAGTCGTGGGTGGCGTTGCGGATGGCCGGCGACGATCCGGAGGCGGCTCATCTGGTGAAAGCGGCCTCGTTCATCCGGTCGCGCGGAGGCGTCGAGAAAGCGCGGGTGTTCACGCACATCTGGCTTGCGTTGTTCGGGTTGTGGTCGTGGGACGACTGCCCGGACCTGCCGCCGGAGCTGATCTTCCTGCCGAGCTGGGCGCCGTTGAACGTCTACAACTGGGCGTGCTGGGCGCGGCAGACGATCGTGCCGCTGACCATCGTGAGTGCGCACCGGCCGGTGCATCCGGTCGAGTTGACGGTTGACGAGTTGCGGGCCGGTACGCCGCCCGTCGTGCACGCGCCGGTGTGGCGGTTGGAGGGAGCCTTCCAGCGGCTGGACGTCGTACTGAATACGTATACACGCTGCGGACCGCGCGGACCGCTGAGCTGGCTCCGGCGGCTGGCGATGCGGCGTGCGACCGAGTGGATCGTGGCGCGGCAGGAAGCGGACGGCGGGTGGGGCGGGATCCAGCCGCCGTGGGTGTACTCGCTGATCGCGCTGCGGTTGATGGGGTACGCCAACGATCATCCGGTGATGGCGGCCGGGTTGCGCGGGCTGGACGGGTTCACGGTGCACGCGGAGACCGCCGACGGGCCGGTGCGGTGGCTCGAGGCGTGCCAGTCGCCGGTGTGGGACACCGGGCTGGCGGTCGGCGCGCTGCTCGACGCCGGCGTACCGGCCGACGACGAAACGGTGCTGAAGGCAACGGATTGGTTGCTCGCGGAGCAGATCGACGCGCCGGGGGACTGGCAGGTCCGGCGGCCCGGGCTGGTCGGCGGGGGCTGGGCGTTCGAGTTCGCGAACGACGGTTATCCGGACACCGACGACACCGCGGAAATCGTGCTCGCGCTGCGACGGGTGGTCCATCCGGAGCCCGGGCGGTTGCGGGCGGCGGTGGACGACGCGGTGGCCTGGACGACCGGGATGCAGTCCGCCGACGGGGGCTGGGGCGCGTTCGACGCGGACAACACCGACACGACCGCGCTGAAGTTGCCGTTCTGCGACTTCGGCGCGGTGATCGATCCGCCGTCGGCCGATGTCACCGCGCATGTGGTCGAGATGCTGGCCGCGGAAGGGAAGAGCGAGACCGACGAGTGCCGGCGCGGTGTCCGGTGGTTGCTCGCCGCGCAGGAGGACGACGGGTCGTGGTTCGGTCGTTGGGGGACGAACCACGTGTACGGCACGGGGGCCGTCGTCCCTGCGCTGATCGCGGTCGGCGTACGGCCGGAGGATCCCGTCGTACGGCGGGCCACGCGGTGGCTGGAGGAACACCAGAACGCCGACGGCGGGTGGGGCGAGGACCTGCGCTCGTACGTCGATCCGTCGTGGATCGGGCGTGGTGACTCGACGCCGTCGCAGACCGCGTGGGCGTTGCTCGCGCTGCTTGCCGTCGATCGAGGGACGGACGCTGTGCGGCGAGGGCTTGCGTACCTGGTCGACACGCAGCGCGCCGACGGTGGGTGGGACGAGCATCGCTACACCGGGACGGGGTTCCCCGGAGACTTCTCCATCGGTTATCACCTGTACCGCGTGATCTTCCCGATCTGGGCGCTCGGCCGGAGCCTCCGATGACGGGCGTGGTGTGTACCCCGCTGTACGCCGAGTGGCTCGCGCTCCGCTCCACCCGCCCTACCCACACGGGTCGATCCCGCGGTACGCCCCACGACGGTCCCGTCCTCGTCGCCGGAGTCGCCGGCGCCCTGGTCGACGGGATCGCCCCGGGTGATGTCGTCGTGGCAACCGAGCTCCAGAACCCACACGTCGAGTGTGCCGCGGCTCCGCTCGTCGTGGGGGAGTTGCGGCGGCGAGGGTTCACGGTTCACGCGGGACCGATCGTGACGGTTGATCGGGTGGTGGACTCGGCCGGGGAGCGGGCCGCGTTGGCGGCGCGCGGGGCCTTGGCCGTGGACACCGAGTCGGCGTTGCTGGCGAGTCCTGACGGACAGACCGTCGTCCTGCGGGTGATCGTGGATACGCCGAGCCAACCGTTGTGGCGGGTGGGGATGCCCCGGCGCGGAGTGCAGGCGTTGCGGGAGTTGCGGCGTACGGCGGACGTCGTCAACGCGTGGAGCGCCGCCGTCGGCGAGCGGGAAGTGCTGCTCGCGGCGCCGCGGTCGTTCTGTGCGGGAGTGGAGCGCGCGATCGAGACGGTCGAGCGCGCCCTCGAACGCTTCGGCGCGCCGGTGTACGTCCGCCGCCAGATCGTCCACAACCGCCACGTCGTCGCCGGCCTCGAACGCCGCGGTGCGATCTTCGTCGAGGAGGTCGACGAGGTGCCGGACGGCAGCCTGCTCGTCCTCGCCGCGCACGGCGTCGCACCCGCCGTCCGCGCCCAGGCCGCCGAACGCCACCTCCGCGTCATCGATGCCACCTGCCCGCTCGTCGCCAAGGTCCACCAGGAGGTCCGCCGGCACGCCGGGAACGGCAACACCGTCGTACTCATCGGGCACGCCGACCACGAGGAGATCGTCGGCACCACCGGCGAGGCCCCGGACCGCGTCCTCGTCGTCTCCACCCCCGCCGAGGCCGAGGCGATCGACGTACCCGACCCGGCCCGGGTCGCCTACGCGATGCAGACCACGCTCGCCGTCGAGGAGGCCGCCGAGACCGCCGCGGTCCTGCGCCGCCGGTTCCCCGCGCTGCACGGTCCCCGGACGGACGACATCTGCTACGCAACCAGCAACCGCCAGGCCGGCGTCCGCGCGATCGCCCGGCGGTCGGACCTGGTCGTCGTCCTCGGATCCCAGAACTCGTCCAACTCGCACCGGCTCGTCGAGGTCGCCGAGGCCGCGGGGACTCCCGCCGTACTCGTCGACGACGCCGGCGAGCTGCCCCTCGACCGCCTGGCCGGTGCCAGAACGATCGGAATCACCGCCGGTGCCTCCGCCCCGCCGGCGCTCGTCGACGACCTCGTCCGCTGCCTGTCCGGCCTCGGCCCGATCACGGTGACCGAGACCGGCGGGCAGGCCGAGGACGTCCGGTTCGTGCTACCGAAAGAGGTGACCCACCCGTGAGCATGCCGTTGCGGCAGTCCGTCCGCCTGGGCGGATATCTGATGAAGCAGAAGCTCCGGCACCGGGAGAAGTTCCCGATCCTGCTCGAGCTCGAGCCGCTGTACGCCTGCAACCTGAAGTGCGCGGGCTGCGGCAAGATCCAGCAGACCCACGACTGGCTGAAGAAGCGGATGTCCGTGGAACAGGCGGTCGCGGCGGTCGAGGAGTGCGGCGCGCCGATGGTGTCGATCGCGGGCGGCGAACCGCTGATGCACAAGGAGATCGACGAGATCGTCCGGCAGCTGCTGGCGCGGAAGAAGATCGTGTTCCTGTGCACGAACGCCGTACTGCTGCCGAAACATCTGCACAAGTTCACGCCGCACAAGAACTTCGCGTGGATGGTGCACATCGACGGGCTGCGCGAGCGGCACGACCAGTCGGTGTGCAAGGACGGCGTGTTCGACGAGGCCGTGGCCGCGATCAAGCAGGCGCAGGCGGCCGGCTTCCGGGTGATGACCAACACGACGTTCTTCGACACCGACAGCCCGCAGGACGTGATCGACGTACTCGATTACCTGAACGACGACCTGCAGGTGGACAACATGCAGATCTCGCCGGGATTCGCGTACGAGAAGGCGCCGGACCAGGAGCACTGGCTCGGGCCGGAGGAGACCCGGCAGCTGTTCCGGAAGGCGTTCGGCGACGGTCGGCGGAAGAAGTGGCGGCTGAACCACTCGCCGCTGTTCCTGGACTTCCTGGAGGGCAAGGTCGACTTCGACTGCACGGCGTGGGCGATCCCGCTGTACTCGCTGAAGGGCTGGCAACGCCCTTGCTATCTCATGGACGACGGCTACGTCGCGACGTACCAGCAGCTGCTCGACGAGACCGACTGGTCGAGCTACGGCCGCGGACGGGACCCACGGTGCGCGAACTGCATGGCCCACTGCGGCTACGAACCGACCGCGGTGGTCGCGACACTGGGCTCGCTCCGGGAGTCGCTCCGCGCGGCCGTCAGCTAGGGCGTGGTCGGTAACTGGGGGCGCCGGTCACGTCACGCCTTGTAGAGCGAGTAGCCTTGACCGTTGGACTGGCGGACGGCTGGGGTACAGGGGACGGATGTTGATCGGGGAGCGGTACCGGCTGGGCGCTTCGCTGGGGCGCGGCGGCATGGGCGAGGTGTTCCGGGCGACCGACGAGTTGCTCGGGCGTGAGGTCGCGGTGAAGCTGATGCTGCGGACCGACGACGACACGTCGGCCGCGGAGCGGTTCCAGCGCGAGGCTCGCGCCGCGGCGCGGCTGAGTGACGCGCACATCGTGGCCGTCTACGACTTCGGGCAGTACGACGACAACTTCTATCTGGTGATGGAACTCGTCGAAGGCCGCTCGGTGGCAGGCGAGATCGCCGAGGACGGCCCGGTGCCGTGGGACCGCGCGATCGCAATCGTCGAACAGGCCGCGGCCGGCCTGGCCGCGGCGCACGCGGAGAACGTCGTGCACCGCGACATCAAGCCGAGCAACCTGATGATCTCCGCGGACGGCATCGTGAAGGTCGCCGACTTCGGCATCGCCGCGCTGCCCGGCGCGGAGACCAACGAGCTGACGATGACCGGGCAGATCATCGGCAGCCCGCACTACCTCTCGCCCGAGCGCGCCCGCGGCGGGAAGGGCGGTCCGGAGTCGGACGTGTACGCGCTGGGCTGCGTGCTGTACCAGCTGCTCATCGGCCGGCCGCCGTTCACCGGCGATCACCCGACCGCGGTCCTCTACCAGCACGTCGACGCCGAGCCGGTACCGCCGAGTCAGATCCGCCCGGAGCTGGCCGGTCCGTACGAGGGCCTGCTGCTGCGGATGCTCGCCAAGGACCCGGCGGACCGCCCGACCGCCGCCGAACTCACCTCGATCCGCACGGCCGCCGACCGCTATCCCACCGTCGCCCAACCGACCCGGTCGACACCGCGGCTAGGCGTACCGGCCGTAGCCGCCTCCGCGACCACACCGACCTCGCCGGCCGCTGCGTCGACCTCGCCGACTGGCTCGACCTCTCCGGCCGCGTCTGCTCGCGAGCCCCGCAAACCCCTGCTGATCGCCGCCATCGCCGTACTGGCAATCTGCGGGGCCGTCGCCGCAGGCATCATCCTGCACAACACAGGCGGCAAGAACCCACCCACCGTCGACGTCGGCCCCCAGCCAAGCACCAGCACCGGCACGCCGACCATCACGCCGACCACCGACCCAACCCGGACGGACGGCGCAACCAACGCAACCCGCCGCACGACAAACACCCCGTCGTCCACCCCGTCAACACCCACCACCACCCCGTCGTCAACCCCGTCGACGCCGACCACCACCCCGACGACGACCCCTTCGTCAACCCCGACGAAGTCGACGCCGACCCCCACCCCCACGCCGACGCGGACCAGCACCTCCACCACCCCGTCCTCCACCCCAACCTCAACCCCACCCCCCTCGTCGACCCCACCCCCGTCCTCAACCCCACCCCCGTCGAACACCCCCACCCCGTAAGACCCTCACGCATGTAGCTGCCACGCGTCCGCCCCGTCCAACGGGCACGGCGTACGCCGCGCAACCCGCCCGATGTACGCCCCGCAACTCGTTCCCGGGGACGGCGTAGGTCGTGTGACCCGTTCGAGGGGAAGTCATACGCCGGGGGACTCGTCCACGGGGGACGCCGTACGCCGTGAGGTTCAGCCGACAGCCCGACGTACATCGCGCGACCCGTCCGACGGACACGACGTACGCCACGCCATCTGTCGGAGGGGAACGGCGTACGCCGTGCGGTTCCCCCGACGGGGACGGCGTACGTCGCGTGACCCAGCCGAGGGGAAGTCGCAGGCCGGGGGATCGGTCCGAGGGGGACGAGGCACGCCGTGAGGTTCACCCGATAGCACGACGTACGCCGTGCGATCCGTCCCACGTGCACGTCGTGCCATCGTCCGAGGGACTGGCGTACGCCGCAGCTCGTTCTGCGGGGACGGCGTGCGTCGTGTGAATCGTCCGACGGGCACCGACTTCGGGGTGCGATCCGGCCGGGGCGGGGCGGATCGCCGTGGGATCGGTTCGGTGGGAGGGCCTGCGCCGTGGGGTTCGTCCGGTGGGGGCGACCTGCGCCGCGGGACCTCCGGGGAAGTTGCGTGGTGAGGACAACCGGGGGTGGGGGGTGCGCGTCATCTCCCCGAGGTTTGGGTACTGGACAGGATCGGGAGTCGATGTCGCACAGCATGGCTACGGGGCACCGTCGGGGTCGATTCAGATCGCGGGGGAGGCGGGCGCGGACGGCGGCGCAGGCGGTCGGGTTGACGGTTGCGAGTGCGGTGGTTCCGGGGCTCGGGTTTGTGATCGGTGGGCGCCGGCGGTTGGGGGCGTTTGTGCTGGCGGTGAGCGCCGGGCTGCTGGCGCTCGGCGTGTACGTCGGTCTCGCGCAACGGGATTCGGTGATCGCGCTCGCGTTGTCGCCGAGTGGGTTGCTGGTGACGACGGCCGCGGTGGTCGTCCTCGGGGCGGGCTGGATCTGGGTCGTGGTCAGCTCGCACAAGCTGCTCCGGCCGATCAGCATGACGTACACCGGCCGGCTGACCGGGGCGCTGGTCGTCGGCCTGCTGTGCTTCGGGATCGCCGTACCGACGACCGTCACCGCGCAGACGGTGATGGCGCAGCGCGACCTGATCGGCAGCGTGTTCAAGTCGCAGGGCAGCTCCCGGAGCGCGACCCGGCCGACCGTGAACGCGAAGGACCCGTGGGCGCACATCCCGCGGCTGAACATCCTGCTGCTCGGCGGTGACGACGGCAACGGCCGCACCGGGACCCGCACCGATACGGTGATGGTGGCAAGCATCGACACCAAGACCGGCAACACCGCGCTCATCTCGCTCAGCCGGAACTGGATGCGGATGCCGTTCCCGCCGAGTTCCCCGCTGCACAAGGTGTACCCGGACGGGTTCTGGGATCCGAGCCAGGGCAACGTCGAGCAACCCGCGTACTACCTGGACGCGATGTACGACACGATCCCGAAGAAGTACCCGGGGATCCTCGGGCAGACCGACAACGAGGGCGCGGACGTGGTGAAGCTCGCCGCCAGCGCCGCGCTCGGGCTGGACGTCGAGTACTACATGCAGGTCAGCCTGCAGGGGTTTCAGCAGATCATCGACGCGCTCGGCGGGCTGACCGTGAACATCAACTACCGGGTCCCGATCGGCGGCGAGTACGGTCTCGGCCCGGGCGCGAACAAGGCGAAGAAGCCGTCCGGCTACCTCCAGCCGGGGCCGAACCAGAAGCTGAACGGGCACGACGCGCTGTGGTTCGCGCGCGGCCGGTACGGGCTGAGCGACCCGTCGCGGCAGGAACGGCAGCGCTGCACGATCCACGCGCTGGTGAACAGTGCGGATCCCGCGACGCTGGTGACGAAGTACCAGCAGATCGCTGCCGCAGGCAAGGAAATGCTCCGGACGGACATCCCGCAGGAGCTGCTGCCGGCGTTCGTGCAGCTCGGGCTCAAGGTGAAGAAGGCCGACGTCACCAACATCGACCTCAACAAGGACAAGAACTTCCCGACCGGCAAGAACCCGGACTACACGGCCATGCGCGCGATCATCACCAACGCGCTGAACCCGCACCCGGGGACCACCCCGACCACCCGCAAACCAACCACCCGGAAGCCGACGACGAAACCGACCACCACGAAACCGACCACGACGCAGAACCTCAACGACGCCTGCGCCTACCACCCCACGACCGGCAGCTGACAATGACCACGTCCACAACCCCCTAAACCTCACCGGTCTGAGACACGAGTCCGAACAGCAGTAGGCGCCCGCCGGGGGAAGCGGGCGCCTACTCGGGGGAGGGGTTACTTGGCGTCGGTGACGAAGTCCGTGGTGTAGGTCTTGCTCAGGTCGATCTTGTCCTTCTGGGACTTCACCGTGTCGCTGAACGTGCCGAGCACGTCGAGCACGGTCTCGGGCCCGCCCTTCGGCATCACGCCGTCGCTGGTGAACATCGGCGACGAGTCCTTGATCGACTTCACGTACAGGGCCTTGTCGGCGCCGGCGTAATCGGCCGGCATCTTGTCGGCGATCTCCGCGGGGGAGTGCGTCGAGATCCACTTCATGGTCTTCACGAACGCGTTCACGACCTTCTGTACGGCGTCCTTGTTCGCATCGACGTACGAGCAGTCCATGTAGAGCGACGCGGCCGGGTACAGCCCGCCGAGCGCGGCCTTCGTCCCCTCCTCGGTGCGCATGTCGATCACGACCTTGCCGAGGTTCTTCGAGGTGATGGTGGCGATCGTCGGGTCGGTCGTCATACCGGCGTCGATGCCGCCGTTGGTGAGCGCGGCGACGAACGTCGAGCCGGCGCCGGCCTTGACCGTCGTGTAGTCCTTCGTGGACACGCCGTTCTTGGTCGCCAGGTACTGTGTCAGGTAGTCGGTCGACGAGCCGGGCGAGGTCACGCCGAGCTTCTTGCCCTTGAAGTCCTTGGCCCCGGCCAGCGCCGCAGCCTGCTTGTTGGACACCACCTCGGCCTCACCAGGAACCTTGGCGAGCTGGACGACGCTCTTGATGCACTTGCCCTGCGCCTGCAGGGTGATCGTGTGGTCGTAGAACCCGACGACACCCTGCACCTGGCCGGCGACCAGGGTGTTCTCGGCGCTTGCGCCGGACGGCTCGTCGGACAGCTGGACGTCGACACCGGCGTCCTTGAAGTACCCGAGCTGCTGGGTCAGCATCGCGGGCAGGTAGATCACCTTGTTGATGCCGCCGACCATGATCTTGACCTGCGGGGTGCCGTCGGCGGACGTGCTGGCGGCGCTGCGGGAGTCGCGGCAGCCGGCCAGGGCGAGCGCGGCGACGGGCAGGAACGCGACCGCGGCGACGGTCAGACGATTGAGACGCATGCGAGTTTTCCTTTGCAAATCAGGCGGTTGCGGTCTGCGAGACGCTGGACGGACGCCACGCGGTCAGCCGGGCCTCGGCCTTGGAGATCAGCCATTCGGCGCCCAGCGCGATCACCGTGGTGACGATCATCCCGGCGTAGATGCCGGCCGCGTCGAAGTTGCCCTGGGCATGGTTGATCAGGATCCCGAGGCCCTTGTCGGCACCGGTGAACTCGCCGACGATCGCGCCGATCAGCGCGAACCCGAAGGCGACGTGCATCGAGGCGAGGATCCAGGACGTGGCACTCGGCAGGATGATCGAGCGCATCAGGTCCCAGCGCGAGGCGCCGAGGATGCGGGCGTTGTCCACCAGCACCTTGTCCACCTCGCGGGCGCCCTGGAAGGCGTTGAAGAACACCGCGAAGAACACCAGTACGAACGCGGTGGCGACCTTCGAGGACAGCCCGAGGCCGAACCAGATCACGAACAGCGACGCGAGCACGATCCGCGGGATCGCGTTCGCCGCCTTGATGAACGGCGCCAGTACGTCGGCCAGGAACCGGCTGCGGCCGAGCACCACGCCGAGCACGATGCCCGCGACGGTACCGAGGACGAACCCGGCGACTGCCTCCTCGATCGTGACCGCGATGTTCGACCAGATCGAGCCCTGCGCCGTACCGACGGTGAACCAGTCGACCAGCTTGGCCCAGATCTTGCTCGGCATCGAGTAGTAGAACGGGTCGATCACGGTGCGCGCGGCGAGTTCCCAGGAGCCGAGCCAGGCCGCCACCAGTGCGACCCGGACGACGTGCACCAGCCACTTGGGCTGTCCGGTCCGCCCGCGCAGGAACGCCCACGCGCCGGTCTTCTGCGGTACGGCGTCCTGCGTTGCCGCAGGCGTCGTACGGGTGTCAAGCGACATGCGAGGCTCCTCGGGCTCGGGTGATCTCGACCTCTTCGCGCAGGCTGTCCCAGACGCGCTTGTAGAGCTCGATGAACTCCGGCGTCAGCCGGATGTCCTCGACCTTCCGCGGGCGGGGCAGGTCGATCGCGACCTCGTCCTTCACGGTCGCCGGGCCGGCGGTCATCACGACCACCCGGTCGGCGAGCGCGATCGCCTCGGTCAGGTCGTGGGTCACGAACACCACGGCGGCACCGGATCCGGACCACAGCCGCAGCAGTTCGTCCTGCATCAGCTCCCGGGTCTGGACGTCGAGCGCGCCGAACGGCTCGTCCATCAGCAGCAGCGACGGCTCGGTGATCAGCGTCTGCGCCATCGCGACGCGTTTGCGCATGCCGCCGGACAGTTGGTGCGGGTACCGGTCCTCGAAACCGGTCAGGCCGACGCGGCCGATCCAGTCCTGGGCGCGGCGTTCGGCATCGGCCTTCGCAACCCCGCGGTACCGCAGGCCGAGCGCGACGTTGTCGAGGACGTTCTTCCAGGGCAGCGTCGCGTCGGTCTGGAACATGTAGCCGACGCCGTCCGGGATCCCGGAGACCGGCTTCCCGTGGACCAGGACCTCGCCGGCCGAGGCGGCTTCGAGGCCGGAAACAAGCGACAGCGTGGTGGACTTGCCGCAGCCGGTCGGGCCGACGACGGTGACGAACTCGCCGGCGCCGACCTCGAGGTCGACGTCGGTGATCGCCGTGAACGCGCCCCGGTCGCGGGTCGCGAAGCGCTTCGTGGCCTGCCGGAGCGCAATCGCCGGGGCAGTTGCCGAGGCAGTTGCCCGAGCGCTGGCCGGGGCGGCGGTGCCCGTGCTGGGCTTCGGTGTGACAGGGGTCATGGCGGAAGACCGTAGAAGCGCGCCGCCGACGCCGGAACCCTTGCGCTCGTTGTGGTGGCTAGCCGCACAACTCGCGTTCTGCGCATTGTGCTCACGGGCCGTATGGTGGACCGATGGCCACCGTAACCGCCGGCGCAACGCGGCTCGGTCCGCGTTCCTGGCGACTGCGGACCCAGGCGATCGTGTTCCAGGCAGCACTCCTGACGATCATCCTTCTGCTCTGTCTGGTCGTGTCCGGTTTGCTGCTGCGCAGTGACCTGGAGCGGCAGTACGAGCAGCGGGCGCTCGCCGTCGCCCGGTCCGTCGCGCAGCAGGCCGACCTGCCCGGGCTCGTCACCACGACGAAGCCGAGCCGGACCGGCCCGATCCAGGTCGCGGCCGAGCGGGTCCGGGTCGCCACCGGCGCGCTGTACGTCGTGGTCACCGACGACGCCGGCATCCGGTACAGCCACCCGACGCTGAGCGAGATCGGGCAGACGGTCAGCACCGATCCGACGGACGCGCTGTCCGGCCGCGAGGTGGTCGCCGTACAGGAGGGGACACTCGGCGACTCGGCCCGCGGGAAGGTGCCGCTGCGGACCGCGGACGGGCGTGTGGTGGGGGAGGTCAGCGTCGGGATCTCGATGGACGACCTGAACCTCCGGCTCCGGCAGTTGGTGCTGCTGCTCGCGTTGATCATGGTCCCGGTGCTAGCGATCGGCATGGTCGGCGTCGTCACGCTGGCCCGGCGACTTCGGCGTACGACGCTCGGCCTCGAGCCGGAGGAGATGGCCGACCTGTTGCGTGAACACGCGGCGGTCCTCGGCGGTGTCCGGGACGGGGTGCTCGCGATCGACGACCGGGACCGGGTCACGGTCGCGAACGACGAGGCGATCCGGTTGACCGGCGGCGACCCGATCGTGCGCGGCCGGCCGCTGGACGCGTCGGGTGCGCCGGAGGAGATCGTGGAGCTGTTCCGGCTCGAGCAGGCGCCGACCGGTGCGTTGCGGGTGATCGGCGACCGGGTCGTACTGGTCACCCGGCTTCCGGTCCGGCGCGACGGTAGGGATCTGGGGCAGGTGCTGATCCTCCGCGACCGGTCCGACCTCGACGAGCTGGGCCGTGAACTCGAGGCGACCCGCGCGTTGACGGACGCGTTGCGCGCGCAGGCCCACGAGTACACGAACCGGCTGCATTCGCTGGCCGGGATGCTGCACGTCGGGCATGTCGACCAGGCGCTCGACTACCTCGACGACCTCCGGGTGTCGGCGACCCGGCCCGACGGCGTCACCGATCCGTACCTCGTCGGCCTGCTGACCGCGAAGACCGCCGCCGCCTCGGAGGCCGGCGTCGACCTCCGCACCGGCGACTCCACCTGGGTCGACGGCCGGCTGCGACGCCCCCTCGACACCGTGACCGTGGTCGCGAACCTGGTCGACAACGCGATCCGCGCCGCCTCCGAAACCACGCCCGCGGACCGCCGGCCCGCGTGGGTCGAAGTCACGCTGGCGTCGTCCGGCGAGGAGCTGATCGTCCACGTCGTCGACAGCGGCGCCGGAGTCCAGTCCGACGCCGACATCTTCGGGTACGGCGTGACCTCGCGCGCGTCGGCCGACGGGCACGGGATCGGTCTGGTGCTGGCCCGGCAGACGGCCCGCTCGCACGGCGGCGACGTCGTACTGCTCGATGCCGGAAGCAACAAACACGGCGCCGTGTTCACCGCCCACCTACCCGGCGTAATCAGCGGCCGGGAGGCCTCATGACCGAGCTCGGTGTGTTGGTGGTTGACGACGACTTTCGGGTGGCTGGGGTGCATGCGTCGTACGTCGAGCGGGTGCCGGGGTTCAAGGTCGTAGGTACTGCCCACACCGCGGCGGACGCGATGCGGGTGGCCGAGGAGACTGAGCCGGATCTGGTGCTGCTCGACGAGTACCTGCCGGATGCGCCGGGGTCGGCGATCATTCGGACGCTCGGCGCGGCGGTGATCGTCATCAGTGCGGCCGACGACGCGGAGACTGTCCGCCGGGCAGTCGCGCTGGGTGCGATCAACTACCTGGTGAAGCCGTTCCCGCCGCAGGTGCTGGCCGATCGGCTGGCGGCGTTCGCGCGATTCCGGCAGCAGGTGGACGGCGACCGGCGGCTCGACCAGAGCGCGATCGACCGTGCGTTCGGCACGCTGCGCGAGGGCGACTCGTCGGCGGGTGCACTGCCGAAGGGACGCTCGACGGTCACCGCGGACGCGATCCGGGACGCCCTCCGCGGCGCCGCCGAACCACTCACCGCCGCCTCGATCGCGGATCTGACCGGCGTCTCCCGTGCCACCGCCCAGCGCTACCTGTCCGACCTGGTCCGCGCCGACCGCGTCGAACTAACCCTCCGCTACGGCACCACCGGCCGCCCCGAACACCGCTTCGCCTGGCGAGGCCGCTAAACGACCACCACACGCTGGATCCCCGGCGGATGGTGGATGACGATGCGGCTTGGGGGCTCGATCCACGTTGTGCTGTGCTGGACCTCGAGCGTGTCGCCGTAGCGCCGGAAGCGCAGCGTCATCGGGCCGAAGAGTGTCGGCATCCCCTCGAAGACGGTCTCCTCGTCCGCCGAGATCCACGCCTGCGGGCACAGGCGCAGCAGGTGTAGCTCGCCCGGTGCGATCGTGTCGTCGATGACCGCCTGCCTCGCCGCCCACACGATCAACGGCTGTACGCCGACCATCCCGTACATCCCGTGCCGGTGCTCGCCGGCGATGTACGTCTGGGGCGAGATCGCCCCGGTCATCAGGCCGTACATCCCCTCCAGGAAGTGCTCGCGGTCGCCGAGTTCCCAGCTGTGGAAGAGGTTCCAGCTGTAGCACGGCTCGCCGCTGCTCTGTTCGTGGTCGAGGACGACCCGGTCGAGCGCGGTGTGGTGCGCCGGGTCGAAGTTCGCGGTGTTCGGCCCGACCCGGAAGAACTCCACGAACGACCGCATCAACGGATCCTCGGCCGGCACCAACCCGGCCCACACCGACATCAGCGCCCCGCCGTCGAACAGCTCCAGCTCCGGCCACGCGCTCTCCGGCCCGTAGAACTTGCTCGGCAGCACCGGCCACGTCGTACCGTCCGGCGCTGTCCAGGTCGGCGCGTCCGCGGTCCGCAGCGCCTGCACGTACGCCTCCCGGAACCGCTCGCCGACCTCCGCGAACTCGCCCGTTCGCGGATGCCCGATCCGCCGCAGCAGCTGGACCGCGCTGATCAGGCCCCGGTACGTCCACGCCTGGATCGACACCGACTGTTGCTCGACGCCGGTGTCGTTCGCCTTGGCCGGCGGCATCAACCCGGGCACCGCCGGATGGTCGACGTACGCACACGACCGCGCGATGAAGTCGCACGCCTGCACGATCGGCTCCGTCCACCGCTCGACGAACACCTCGTCGCGACTGAGCAGCGCATGCCGCGCGAGCGCCTCGAGGATCGCCCCGTGATCGCTCAGCCAGTCGAACGACTGCAGGCTCAACGGCGTCGCGAAGAACCCCGCGTTCGAGATCCCGTCGTACGCCGTCCCCGGCGGCCGCCGCACGCCCTGCGACACGCGGTACAGCTCGAGGTGGGACGCGACCAGGTCGTGGTACCCGAGCAGGTCGAGGAACAGGTGGCTGACCATCGACGTCGGCGTACTCCACAGCACGTCGTACCCGAACGACCCGGTCAGGAACGTGTGCAGCCCGGTGTCGGGGCTCTTCTCCGCGATGATCTCGGCGAGCTGGACACTGCGCCGGAAGAAGGCGTCGACGTACTTCTCGGGCGTCCGGATCACCGCAGCGGTCCGGGGTTTCCAGTACGCCTCGGCCTCGGCCAGCGCGCCGTCGTACCCGAGCGCCAGCTCCTCGTCGACGGCGCCCGGCAGCATCGGCAGCAGTACGTCGACGGACGCCCCGACCCGCGCGTCGAGCACGATCTCCAGGTCGTAGACGCCGGGCGCCGTCAACTTCAAGGTGCCCGGAGCAACCAGCCGAACGTTGCCGTCAGCATCGACCACCCGGTCGCCGCGCTGCTCCAGGGGACCGTCGAGCGACGCGGCCGACGGCGTGACCTGCATCGTGATCCAGGCCTCCTGTTGCTCCGGCGGATCGACCACGTGCGTCAGGAACACCTTGCTCAACCGCAGCACGAACCGGAACTCGTCCGGTGGCCGGACGTCGTTCACCTGCTCGATCTCGAACCGCGTCCACGCGAAGATCGGCTCCAGCGCGGTCTCCACGTCCCGCCCGCCGGCCAGGTGCGCGAACGTCGACTGCCGCAGTACGACGCCCTCCTGCCGCCGGTGCTCGGTCCACAGCACCGGTGTCGCGGTGTCCTCCCGCCAGCCCTGGATTCCCACGCCGAAATCGGTGCGATGCAGGTACTGCGGGGTCGTGGGCATCGGCGGGATGCGACCGCGATCCGGCATCACGACGGTGACCTGGAAGTCCCGGCCGCGGTACGGGGCGAGGTACGGCTTGAGTGTGGGGGAGTCGCTGGGCGGGAGCGCGACGGCGGGCTGGCAGACCGTCGTGCCGTTGTAGAACACGTCGAAGCGGAACAGGTGCGACGGCCAGCCGACGGGTGTCCAGACCTGCCGCTGCGGCGCCCACCAGCTGAGTGCCTGTTCGGCATCGGGCTCCATGACACCATCTCCTTCCGGTATCCAGGAAAAGTCTTCGGGATACCGGAAGGAGATGCAAGGGGTGGCCGGCTACTTCTTCCGGACGTCGATCGCCAGGCTGATGCTGAACGCGGCGATCACCAGCACACCGCCGAGCAGCGTGAGTGCGGTGTCGCTCAGTGCGCCGGTGAGCATCACGACGACCAGGACGGCGAGCGTGCTGACGACCGCGACCGCGATCTTCCAGTCGTCGCCGATGATGAAGTCGTACCAGAACTGGCCGAAGGCCTTCAGATACTTCACTTCTGCACCTCCGCAGGTACGACGGGGGTCGCGACAACCGGCTTGCGCAGGATCGCGACGAAGACCCGGCTGAGGATCAGCCAGGCGGCGATCAGGACCAGGATCATCAGGTCGTGCCCGGGCCAGCCGAGGCTCTCCCGGCCGCTCCGGAAGATGCCGATGCCCTCGACCGCCCAGTACGTCCCGAAGGACGCGAGCAGCAGGCCGACGCCGTACTTGAGCAGGTTCTCGTTGATCATCGACAGCGGCCGCCGGAGTGCGACGGCGATCGCGAGTACGACGACCACGGCGGCCGCGGCGCCCGCGCTGGCGACCGGGATGTTGTTCGCGTTCAGGCCGAAGGTGAGGACGATGAAGACGACCTCCATGCCTTCGAGGAACACGCCCTTGAACGAGACCATGAAGCCGAACAGGTCGATCCCGCCCTTGGAGTCACCGGCCGCCTTGGCCGCCTCGACCTCTTCGCGGTAGATCGCGTCCTCGTCGTGAACCGCCTTGCGTCCGGACGATCTGAGGATCGCCTTGCGGAGCCATTGCAGGCCGAAGATCAGCAGCAGGCCGCCGATCGCGAGCTGCAGTGCCGACTCCGGCAGCCAGGTCGCCAGCGCGTAGCCGGCCGCCAGCGTGACCACGGCGAGTGCGGCCAGGGCCGCGAACGTTCCGGCCATCGCCGACCGCCAGCCGCGGGTGTATCCCATCGCCATGACGATCGTGGTGGCCTCCACCATTTCCACGAAACACGCGACGAACGTCGCGATGATCAATCCCCACGTTGCCGCGTCCATCTCTCACTTCCCTCGGTGCAGATGAAACATATGCTGCACGAAACGATAGTTACAGTGACATGGGGTGTCAATCAGAACACTGAGACCTGATCGAACATGTCGGCCGGGGTTTGGCGCGGGAGAGGTGGTCGGTGAGTCGAGCGAAGCCGAGGTAGCGGTGAGGGGGTGGTGGGGGTGTTTCTGCCTTGGGCGGAGGTCTGCGCCGCGCGCGGGAGGCGGTTCCCCGCCCACCCACCCCAGTGGGGTGTGGACGTAGTTGTGGGGCGGATAGCGACGTGGTGTTTTTCGGAAGGAAGTTTGCGCCTGGTGACGGAAAGGTTCCGCAATGCCTGCCGGGCGCGGAGCATGCGTGCGGGACGAGGGTTTAAGACCGCAACGGTTCCGACGCGACAGCAGGAACCACTGCGGCTCCTAACGACCACATCCGCTTCCCGCAGCGTCTGGGTGGGCGGGCAAACCACCTTCCGTACGCGCGTCTACCTTTCCCGCTCGTCATCTCGCCGGAGTGGGTGGGCGGGGAGACCACCTCCCGCACGCGCGCCCACCTTCCCCCTCGCCACCTCACCGGGGAGGGGAGAAGTGGTAGTGAGGGGTCAGGCTTCGCCTTGGGTGCGGTCGTAGACGTCGGCCTCGAACTCCTCGAGCAGGCGCTCGCAGTCGGCGACCTTGCTGCGGGCGAGGTCCCGGCCGTCGGCGCCCATCCAGTCGCGGCCCTCGACCTTGGCCAGCCAGCGGCGGAGCTTCTCGAGGTCCTGACGGATCTCCTCGGCCTCCTCGAACGTGTAGTTCTCCCGGAACCGCTCGAACTCGATCTCCTTGACGAACTTGGTGTCGCACTCCTCGACGATCTCGGCGTACTCCTTGGCCGACTGGTCGCGGAAGCCGTCGGCGAACTGCTCGCGGACGTCGTCCTCGACGTCGTTCAGCGTGAGGAACACGCTCGACCCGCCGAGCTCGGTCACTCGCGCGCGCACCTTCTCCATCCCGGCCCGCAGCTCCTCGCGGTCGGGGAGCACGCAGACCGCCTGCTGGACGTAGAACCCGCCGAGCCGCTTCAGCTCCCGCCAGACCGCGACCCGGGCCCGCGACGAGTCGCTGGGCACCTTGTAGATCAGCAGCAGCCAGCTCTCCGGCTTCTTCGGGTTCGTACGTCGGGTTGCCATAAGGACAGGCTATCCAACGGTGTCAGGACAGGCCGGTTCCAACTGCGAGGCCGATCGCGAACGTGACCGCCGCCGACAGCCCGCCGAGCAGCAGCTGGCGGCCGCCGCCGTACCAGAACGGGCGGGCGGTGATCTTGCCGACGATGCCGCCGGTGACCACCAGGCCGAGCGCGCTCAGCAGCAGCGCGGGCAGGATGCTGCCGGCACCGAACACGAACGGGATCAGCGGGATCACCGCGCCGATCGCGAACGCCGCGAACGACGATCCGGCCGCGACCCACGGCGACGGCAGGTCGTTGGGGTCGACGCCGAGCTCCTCGCGGACGTGGACGTCCAGCGCGACCTCCGGGTTCGAGGTCAGCTCGCGGGCGACCTCGGCGGCCAGCTCCGGCCGCAGGCCCTTGGCCTCGTACATCAGCGCGAGCTCGCGCTCCTCCTCGGCCGGGTGGATCTCGAGCTCGCGTTTCTCGACCGCGATCTCGGCCTGCATCAGCTCGGCCTGGGACGACACCGAGGTGAACTCGCCGGACGCCATCGAACAGGCGCCGGCCACCAGCCCGGCGAGGCCGGTCATCAGTACGACCTTGCCGGTCGCGCCGCCGCCGACGACACCGGCGACCAGTGCGAAGTTCGACACCAGGCCGTCCATCACGCCGAATGTCGCGGGCCGCAGCCAGCCGCCGGTGACGTCGCGGTGCGAGTGGTGGATCTCAGGGGACTGCTCCGCGAGTTCCGCGGTCATAAGAACATCCTTCCGCACTGAGGTGAGCCTTGCCGAACTGAGGTTTGCGTAACCTCAGTTAATCTGCATCACCTGTTACATCAGTCTATTCGTTACCGAAATCATCGGCAAGAAAGGTTGCCTGACCGGCCACGATCGTCGCCAGTACAGGCATTGCGCGCAGATCGGCGTTCGGCAACGTCGCCGGATCCTCGGGCACCAGGACCAGATCGGCGGGGTCGCCAACGCTGAGTTGCCGACGGCCACCAGCTGCCGCGTGCAGGGCCGCGGACAGTGGGATCGCCTGCTCGACGTGCCAGGGCGGCCGGTCGTCGTCGGTGCGGTGTACGGCGTCGGCGATCGCGTGCCACGGATCGGGTTCGGCCACCGGGGCGTCGGACCCGAGCTCGAGGGTGGCCCCGGCGCGGAGCAGCGAGCCGTACGGGAACGCCGTCCGGTCCGGCCAGTGCCGGTCGGCGACGTCGCGGTCGCTCATCGCGTGCTGCGGCTGGATCGACGTGACGAGTCCGGGCCGGGCGAACCGGGTCGCGTCGGCGGGCCGGATCAGCTGTGCGTGCTCGATCCGGCCGCGGCAGCCGACCCGCTCGAACGCGTTCAGCGCGATCGTGTTCGCGTGGTCGCCGATCGCGTGCACGGCCGGGTCCAGTCCGTTGCTGGAGGCAAGCGTCATCAGCGCGACGAGTTCGTCCTCGTCGATCAGCAACAGCCCGTGCCGCTCGCCGGCGCCCGCTTCTGGGTACGGGTCGTGGCAGTACGCCGTCCTGGTGTTCAGCGAGCCGTCCGCGACCAGCTTGAACGGGCCGACCTCGATCCGGCCGTGACCGCCCGGGAGGACGTGACCGGTCCGCAGGCCGAGTTCGATCGCCTCGTCCAGCCAGGGCCGCCAGATCGACGTCTTCACCCGGACCGGCACCGGGCCCTGCTGCGAACGGCGGACCCAGTCGGTGCGGTTGTCGGCGTACTCGAAGTCGATGATCGAGGTGATGCCGCGGCTCGCGGCGGCGCGGGTTGCCTCGAGCACCCATCGGTCGACCAGTTCGGGCGGGACGTCCCGGGACAGCTCGTAGTTCACCTGGATGCAGTCCTGCTCCCGCAGGACGCCGGTGTCGTCTTCGCGGCCGAGGTGCCGGAGCAGCGCGGGGCTGAGCCAGATCGCGTGCAGGTCCTGGCTGATCACCGCGACGCGGACGCCGGGGAACGCCGCCTCGAGCAGGTCCTTGTGCGGCGGCGCCGTCCACAGCCCGTCGCGGAACCCGTGCGCCATCACCACATCGCCGGCCGACAAGGGCGGACGGTCCCGCAGCGCCGCGGCGATGAGTTCGACGGCCTCGGTCGCCGAGCGGGCCGGTTGGACGTCGATCCGGCGGCGGCGCTCGGCCCACTGGGCGGTGTGTACGTGGCCGTCGATCAGCCCGGGCAGGAGCGTCGCGCCGCGGTGGGACAGCACCTCGTCACGGGTCTCCGGGACGACCTCGCCGATCGCCGCCAGTCGATTGTCAACAATCCGGACGTCGACAATCGGGCCGCCGCTGCCGAGCCGGACCTGCCGCAGCACGACCGGCTTCATCGGCCGACCCCGTAGGAGCGCATGGTCGCGGCGAGCTCCGGATTCCCGTGCACCCGATCCGCGTCGAGTCCGGCCAGTACGCCGGCCTGGTCGGCGGCGGGTTTGTCCTGGCTGAGCTTGGCCTTGGCCACCACGCGGGACGGCACCAGCCGGAAGCCGGTGGTGTGCGGTGCCAGCTTCTCGGCGTACTCCGTGACCTGGTCGAGGCGGAACGGCTTCGGGCGCGCCTGCTCGTAGTGGTCGACGGTCCGGCTCAGTACGTCGTACGTCTGGTCGGCGGTGAGCAGTTCGGGCCGGCCGTGCAGGTGGCAGACGACGAAGTTCCAGGTCGGGACGTACGGGCCGCCGGCGTACCAGTCCGGGGTGATGTAGCCGTCGGGTCCCTGGACGATGACGACGACGTCGTGCTGCCCGAGTTCGTGGCTGTCGGCGTCGGTGCGGGCGAGATGGCCCGTGATCGACACCGTCGAGTGGTCCGGTTCGGCGAGGATCGGGGCGTGCGAGACCACGAGCCCGGCCGGCAGGTGGCTGACCAGGGTCACCCAGGAGTGACGGGTGATGAGGTCCTGGATGCGGGCGGGGTCGGTCAGGGCGTAAGCGGGGTTCTCCAGCATGCGAGAACCGTAGGATTCCGGCCCCGGCCGCGGCTTTGTCGCGCGGCAACGATTGTCGGCAGGTGGTTGTCGGCGCCGACAGATCAGTCGATCAGGCGAAGCAGACGCAGTTGCAGCCAGGTGGCGAGGATCTGGTCGCCGTCCTCCAGCGACAGGTCGAACATCGTCTCGATCCGCCGGATCCGGTACCGCATCGTGTTCTCGTGGATGTTCAGCGCCTCGGCCGCCCGGACCGCGTCCCCGAACGAGCTCAGGTAGGTCAGCAGGCTCTCGGCGTACTCCGTCCCGTGCAGCTGGTCGTGTTCGCGGATCGCCCGCACCGGTCCGAGCAGTTGCCCCTCGACGGCGGCGCCCTGGTTCGCGACCATCCGCAGGACCACCTCGGTCCGCACCTGCTCGACGCTCGCCACCCGCGGCGTCGCTTCCCCACGGGACGCCCGCCCGGTCAGCACCGCCAGCACCCGGTCCGCCATCGCCCGCGACTCCGGTACGTCGGACAGCCCGGCCGCGCAGGACCCGATCCCGACCAGTACGTCGAGGTGCCCGGAGCGCTGGATCGTCGCCGCGAGATCGTCGGCCAGCTTGAGCAGTCGCGGCGACGGCTCGTCGGTCGTCCGGGTCGGGAGCAGCGCGTAGACGACGCCGGAATCCGTGACACACAAGGCGCTCGAGTGCCACGCCTCGCAGTACAGCGTGACCAGGTCGACGATCCGGGACGAGGCGAGGATCGGCTCGACGTCGTCGCCGACCGGCGCGATCACCAGGACGACGCTCGGGGTGTCCGGTTTGATGCCCAGCTGGGCGGCCGCGCTGCGCGGGGCGACCGCGCCGTCGAGCAGCAGCCGGAGGGCTTCGGTCCGCCGGGCCCGCTCGGGATCGCGTTGCCCGCGGGCGCGGAGCAGGTGCAGCGTGGTCGCCCGGGCGGCGTCGGCGAGGACGAGTTCGGCGCGCGCGACGACCGGCGGCCGGTCGGTCAGCACCCAGATCAGCCCGAGCGCCTCGGTACCGGCGCGGACCGCGATCGCCATCCGGCTGGCGTACTCGGGCGCCGGGCTCTCGAAGTACACCGGGCTCTCCGAGCGCAGCACCGCCTGGTACTCCTCGTAGTTCGTCGGGCGGTCCGGCGTCTGGCGGCCGAGGATGCCGAGCCGGCGGATCTCGTCGATCTCCTGGTGCGGAAGGTTCGAGTAGGCGATCACCCGGCCGGTCGGGTCCTCGATCGTGATCGCGCCGCCGACCGAGGTGGCGATCGCGTTCGCGAGCGCGAACAGGTCGCCGAGCCCGATCGCGGCGAACCGGTCGGTGGCGTCCGAGAACGCCGGAGCCTTGCTGGAGCTGATCAGCGCGTCGAGGTGCCGCCATGCCATCTCGTCCGGGGTGCTGAGCAGCGCGATCCCGGCCTCGTCGGCGGCCTGCGCGAGCCGGGCCAGGTCGTCGCCGAACGCCTTCACGACAACGGCTCGGTAGCCCGACGCCTCCGCGTCGTGGACGGTACGGACGGCCTGTGTCGACGGGCTTCCGGTGAGCAGCAGGATGCCCGCGTCGGCGGGCGGCAGCGGCTCGCCCGGTCCGTGCACGACGACCTCGCGGACCTGGTCCGCCAGCCGGCCGCCGGCGGTGATCACGTGCAGCGCGTGCGGGCCGAGGTTCTCCACGATCCGGTCCAGGGTCCGGTCCGGTGCGTCGGCGGGCGGTTCGACGGGCACGACAAAGGTCGCCGACGGGATCGACGACTCGGGGCTGGACCGACCGTGCATACAGCGAGAATAGACGTCCTGACGGAGATCGCTTTGTCGGATCCGACAAAGCGACCGATCATTCTGGTCGGCTCCGCCAAGGCCCCGAGCCGGTCGTCGCCGCACCATGAGAGGCCCCGTCCGGACGATCGAGGAGGCGACCCGGGTGCTGCCCGTGTGGCTGGAGACCGAGCTGCAATCCGTCCCGGAGATCGCGGTGTTCAGTACCGCCGACGAACTCGTCGCCGAGCTGACCGGCCTGCACGATCTCCACCCCGACCTGACCTCGCTGCGCCGGATCGGGACGTCCCGGCTCGGCGACCCGCTGTTCTGCCTGACGATCGGGTCCACCGGTCCGGACGCGCTGGTGTTCGGGCTGCCGCACCCGAACGAGCCGATCGGCGGCCTGACCGCGCTGCACCTGGCCCGCCGGCTCTGCGCGGACGACGTACTGCGGGAACGCCTCGGGCACCGCTGGCACATCGTCGCGTGCATCGACCCCGACGGGCTGCGGCTGAACGAGGGCTGGCTGAAGGGCCCGTTCACCCGCGAGCACTACGCGCGGAACTTCTACCGTCCGGCCGGCGACGAGCAGATCGAGTGGACGTTCCCGCTCGACTACAAGACGGCGTACTTCGACGCGGTGCTGCCGGAGACGGCCGCGTTGATGCGGCTGATCGACCAGCTCCGGCCGCGGCTGATGTGTTCGCTGCACAACACCGAGGTCGGCGGCGCGTACTACTACCTGTCGCGGCCGGAGCCGGAGTTGCACGGCGTACCGCAGGAGATCCCGGAGCGGCTCGGGCTGAGCCTGGACCGTGGTGAGCCGGAGTCGCCGTCGATCGAGCGGTTCGCCGACGGGATCTTCCGGATGCCGGACATCGAGTCGATGTACGAGTACTACGTCGAGCACGAGGATCCGTTGCCGGAGTCGTTCGGCGGCAACAGCAGCCACTCCTACGCCCGCCCGTACGGGACGTTGACGTTGCTGAGCGAGCTGCCGCACTGGGACGACGCGCGGGTGAGCGACGCGTCGCCGACCACGACGACGTACGCCGAGCTGCTGCGCGAGCAGGCGGCCGGGTTCCGCGAGCTGGTGGGATGCATGGAGGAGATCCTGGCCGCGACCGGGGACGAGCTGACCGCGGGATCGGCGTACGTCCGGGCCAGCCGGTACTACGCGCGGGTGCTGGGGCCGTCGCCGGACGGGATCGAGAAGCGCGCGGCGGAGCCCGAGGCGCAGCGTGCCGCGACGGTCGCCGAGGTCGCGTCGGTGCGGGACTCCGTGCACATGTTCCGCCTGCGGTACGCCGGGATGCTGCTCCGGGCCCTCGACGGAGAGGTTGCCATCGGCAACGCGACGCCGGCGATCCGGGCCGCGCAACGGCGGCTGGCCGCGCAGTACGACGGCTGGCTCGCGGAGGCGGCCGCCGCCGCGTCGATGGTCCAGATCCCGATCGGCTCGCTGGTCGCCTCGCAGTACGCCGCGCTGGCCGCGACCGCCGAACACCTGAGCCGTGCCCGTTAGCCCGCGGATCGAGCAGCTCCGCCGGGAGCTCGCCGACGGCCCGGTCGCCGGCGTACTCGCGCGGTTCTGGGCCGAGGTGGCGCTGACCGGGACGCCGCTGATCGAGCCGTACGACGACGAGCAGCGGCTGGTCACGTTCCTCTGGAAGGAGGACCGGCCGGTTGCGAACGTCACGGTGATCGGCGGACCCGCGTTGTGGTGGGAGATCCCGGACAACCAGCTGGAGCGCTTGGACGGGACGAACGTGTGGTTCCGGACGTACCTGGTCCGGGCCGATCACCGGGCGCGGTACGTCCTGTCGCCCGACGACTCGCTGGAGCCGCTGGCCGCCGCCGGTACGCCGGAAGCGGTCGCGCGGGCGGCGACGTTCGTACCGGACCCGTTGAACAGGTCGCCGTTCACGTTGCCCGGTGTCGTGGGCGATCCGGTGAGTCCGCCGCAGCACTTCTCCACCTTCGCGCTGGATCAGGCGACGCCGCGCGAGTGGTGTGCGCCGCGCGCCGGGGTACGGCGTGGAACGATCCGCGAGGAGACCGTCGCGTCGGACGTGCTGGGGAACGAGCGGACCGTGTGGCTGTGGGAGTCGGCCGTACGGGGTCCGGACCCGGCGCTGCTCGTGCTGCTGGACGGGCGGGACTGGAACGAGGCGTTGCCGATCTTCCCGACGCTGGACAACCTAGTCGACGCGGGGGAGCTGCCGCCGCTGGTCGCCGTACTGCCGGACAGTATCGACTTCACTACCAGAGCCCTCGAATTGCCTTGTAATGAACAGCATCTAGGCTTTCTGGCCGACGAGTTGTTGCCGTGGGCGCGTAAGTTGACCGGGGCGACGACCGATCCGCGACGGACCGTGATCGCCGGCAAGAGCTACGGCGGGCTGGCATCTGTGTACGCCGGTCTGCGGCGGCCGGACGTGTTCGGGACGGTGATCGCGCAGTCCGGGTCGTTCTGGTGGAGCCCGCCGGACGAGGAGCCCGAGTACCTGCTCCGGCAGGTCGACCACGCGCTGCCGGTCCGCTTCTGCCTGGACGTCGGCCTGCAGGAGGGCGACTGGATGATCCCGCAGACCCAACGCCTCGCCGGCGCCCTCGACCGGTACGCCGACGAGGTCCTCTACCGCGAGTACAACGGCGGCCACGACCTGAACTGCTGGCTGGCCGAACTACCAGCGGAACTCCGCTGGGCGTTCAAACCCTAGGCCCACCAGTCCCGACCGTCGATCGTGCCGACCCGGCGGTCGTGGTCCCAGCGGAAGATCTCGCGGCCCTGCTGGTACGCGAGTTCGACGCGCTGCATCGGGTCGAGCGGATCGCCGGACCAGACGCACAGGTCGGCGTCCTTGCCCGGGGCAAGCGATCCGACCCGGTCGGCGATCCCGAGTGCGCGGGCCGGGTTGAGCGTGACGGCGCGCAGCGCGACGTCCCGGTCCAGCCCCTCGCGGACGGCGTACGCGGCCTGCACGATCAGCAGGTTCGCCGGGATCACCGGGTGGTCGGTGACCAGCGACAGCTCGATCCCTGCCTCCGCGAGCAGCCGCGCGTTCCGGAACGCCCGGTTGCGGAGCTCCACCTTGCCGCGGCCGACGATCAGCGGACCGAGCAGTACCGGGATGTTGCGCTCGGCAAGGAAGTCCGCCACCAGGTGTGCCTCGGTCCCGTGGTCGATCACCAGGTCGTACCCGAACTCGTCGGCCAGCCGGACCGCCGTCCGGATGTCGTCCGCGCGATGGCAGTGCTGCCGCCACGGGATCTCCCGGCGCAGCACCCGGCCGAGCGCCTCCTTCCCCAGGTCCACCGGCGTACCGTCGTACTGGCGTGCTTCGGCGAGCGCCTGGCGGATCACCGCGGCGATGCCCATCCGGGTGGCCGGCAGCCGGCCGGCGTCGCCGTGGTACCGCTTCGGGTTCTCGCCGAGCGCGGACTTCATCCCGGCGGGGGAGCGGAGCACCATCGCGTCCACGGTCCGGCCGGTACAGCGGACCGCGACGGTCTCGCCGGCGATCGGGTTGCACGAGCCGGGGTTGATCCCGACCGCGAGTACGCCGCCACCGACCGCGTCCCGGAACCCCTCGTCGGCCGAGTTGATCGCGTCCAGCGCGCGCAGTTGTGCGGTCACCGGGGTGGTCGCCTCGTCGTGGTCGTCACCCGCCCAGCCCTCGCCCTCCTCGAGCGTGCCCATGTGGGTGTGCGCGTCGACCAGCCCGGGCAGCACCCACCGGCCGCGGGCGTCCACGACGGTGGCGCCGTCGGGTACGGCGACCGTCGCGCCGACGGCGACGATCCGCCCGTCGTCGATCAGCACCGTCCCGCCGGGGATCGGAGGTCCGTCGATCGGGACCACGGTGCCACCGTGGATTGCCAGCATCGTCATGGCCTGCATCCTGTCCGGATCGACCCGGCTTTGAGGCTGTCGATCTCGACAACATCGACGCGCCGAATCTGATCTGCCCGATAAGGCTGGCCCTTCACCGAGCGGCCCAGGATGGGGCGGACCGATCCCCTGGAGGCCCCTGATGACCGGAATTCCCGCCCGTTCCGCGGCCGGCGTACGACGGCGTGTGCGAGGCACCCTGGCCGTGCTCGCGGCTGTCTCGATGACGGTGCTCGCCGCCTGCGCCGGGAAGAGCTCGGCGAGCGACGGGGACCAGAGCTTCGCCGTCGGCGTACCGGCGTTCTTCGTGCAGAACCTGACGCCCGGCAGCTCTGGCAGCAGCTACGTCGACTACGCGATCTGGTCGCCGCTGACCCGGGTCGACGGGCAGAGCGGCAAGCTCGAGATGCTGGTCGCGGATTCGATCGAGTCGACGGACAACGTCAACTGGACGATCAAGCTCAAGCCGGGCTGGACCTTCCAGGACGGCAGCCCGGTCACCGCGCAGTCGTTCGCGGACTCCTGGAACGCGACCGCGCTCGGCGCGAACGCCCTGACCAACAACGCGTCGACAGCGATCTTCGCCGGGTACGCCGCGATGAACCCGCCGAAGGGCAAGCCGGCCGCGAAGACGTTGTCCGGCGTCCACGTCGTCGACAAGTCCACGCTCAAGGTCACGCTGGTCAAGCCGAACGCGCTGCTGCCGTACATCCTGTCCTCGACCGCGTTCGCACCGCTGCCGGCGAACGCGACCAAGGACCTGAAGGACTTCGGCACGCACCCGATCGGCAACGGCCCGTTCAAGACCAGCGGCTGGGACACCGGTGCCCAGGACATCAAGCTCGAACGGTACGACGGGTACGGCGGCGCCAAGGCCCTTGCCAGCGGCATCGACCTGCACGTGTACCAGCAGACCGGCGCGATCTACACCGACTTCCAGGCCGGCACCATCGACCTCGCGCTGCTCGACGGCGCCGACCTGTCCAAGGCCAAGAAGGACACCCCAAGCCAGGTCGTCGACGTCCAGTACCCGGCGGTCGTGTACCTGAGTTTCCCCTTGTACGACAGCCGGTTCGCGAACCCGCAGCTGCGCAAGGCGATCTCGATGGCGATCGACCGGGACGCGATCGTCAAGTCGCTGCTGGCCGGCAACGCGAAGGCCGCCACCGGGCTCGCTCCGCCGACGCTCACCGGCGGTGGTGACGCGAAGTGCGACGCCTGCAAGTACGACCCGGCCGGAGCCAAGGCTGCGCTGCAGGCGGCCGGCGGCTGGAACGGCCCGATGACGCTCTACACCTACCAGGACCCGACCAACGAGAAGGTCCTGCAGGCGATCGCGAACCAGCTCCGGACGAACCTCGGTCTCCAGAAGGTCAGCTTCGAGTCGCAGCCGATCGCGCAGCTGTACCAGGGCCTCGGCGGCAAGTCGATCAAGGGCCCGAGCCTGCTGTACTCCGGTTCGCCGTACCCGCACATCTACGCGCTCGCGGACCAGATGTTCTCGGCCGGCGCGCCGCTGAACGTGACCGGGTACGACTCGAAGGCGTTCGCCGGGCTGATCGCCCAGGCGGCGTCGAGCAAGGACGCGGACGCGACCACGAACTACGCCAAGCAGGCCGCCGAGCAGGCGCTCGCGGACCTTCCGGTGGCGCCGCTGTACTGGCCGGTCGGCGGGCTGGTGCATTCGGACCGGTTGAGTGGCATCGTCCCGGAGGTGCTCGGCGGCGCCCGGCTGTCGGTCGTCAAGGTCGGCTGATGGCCGGCTACGTGATCCGCCGGCTGGCCGGGATGGTCCCGGTCGTGCTCGGCACCACGCTGCTGATCTTCGCCGCGGTGTACGCGCTGCCGGGCGACCCGATCAAGGCGCTGGCCGGTCCGGGGCGGGTGCTGTCGCCTTCGGTCGAGGAGGCGCTGCGGTCGCGGTTCCACCTGGATCAGCCGTTGTGGGCGCAGTACGGGCACTATCTCGGCGGGCTGCTGCGGGGCGATCTCGGGATCGATCTGCAGGGGCACGAGGTGTCGGACCTGGTCGTCCGGGCGTGGCCGTACACGTTGGAGCTCGGGCTCACGGCGTGGGCGATCATGGCGGTGGCCGGGATCGCGCTCGGGACGTTCGCCGGGATGCGCCAGGGCGGGACGGTCGACTGGATCGTGTTGACCGCGACGACGGTGGTGGTCGGCGTCCCGTACTTCGTGGTCGCGTACGTCGCGCAGATCCTGCTCGGGGTGAACCTCGGCTGGTTCCCGACCTCCGGCGTACGGGAGGGCTGGCCGGCCAGCTACCTGCTGCCGGCCGCCGTCCTCGCGCTGTTCGGGATCCCCGAACTCGTCCGGCTGACCCGGGCCAGCATCATCGAGAACCGGTACGCCGACTACGTGGACACCGCGATCGCGAAGGGCCTGCCGCAACGGATGATCGTGGTCCGGCACATCCTGCGGAACTCGCTCGTCCCGGTGGTGTCGGTGCTCGGCCTCAGCCTCGGGTACATGGTCAGCGGCACGGTGCTGATCGAGGGCATCTTCAACATCCCCGGCCTCGGGTACGTCGTGTTCAACGGCATCTCGCAGCAGAACGGCCCCGTCGTGGTCGGGGTCTGCAGCCTGCTGGTCCTGGTGTACTTGGTCATCAATCTGATGGTCGACATCGTCTACGGCCTGCTCGACCCGAGGATCAGCCTTGCCGGCCGCAAGTGAGGTGCTGGCGGCACCCCGGTCCCGCCGGCGGGTGTTGCGGAAGCCGCGGATCGCGATCCCGCTCGGCGTGGTCGTACTGATCCTGATCGTGGCCGCCGTACCGGGACTGTTCGCGCCGACCGATCCGCGGGCGTGCGACCTCGGCAACAGCGGCAACGGTCCGGTCGCGGGGCATCCGTTCGGCTTCGACATCCAGGGCTGCGACCTGTACAGCA
Organism: Kribbella sp. WER1; assembly: GCF_054189145.1. Lineage (NCBI taxonomy): Bacteria > Bacillati > Actinomycetota > Actinomycetes > Propionibacteriales > Kribbellaceae > Kribbella > Kribbella sp. WER1. The sequence goes on from NZ_CM135186.1 coordinate 7,881,670, forward strand.
ACGTGGTGTACGGGACGCGGTCGTCGGTGACGATCGGGTTCACGGTCACGGCCGGGTGCGTGCTGATCGCGTTGGTGCTCGGCTGTCTGGCGGCGTACTACCGCGGCGCCGTCGACGCCGTGATCAGCCGCACGATGGACATCTTCTTCGGCTTCCCGGCGCTGGTCGGGCAGGTCGTCATCCTGAACACGTTGCACCAGCGCAACGTCGTCGTGGTGTCGGCCGTCCTGATCCTGTTCGCGTGGCCGGCGATGACCCGGCTGATGCGGTCGGCCGCGCTCGCGACCGTCGACCTGGACTTCGTGAAGGCGGCCCGCGGGCTCGGCGCCGGACCGCTGCGGGTGATCGCGCGGCACGTGCTGCCGAACTCGTTCGCGCCGATCCTCGCGGTCGCCAGCCTCGGCGTCGGCGGGATGATCACCGCGGAGTCGGCGCTGACGTTCCTCGGTGTCGGGCTGCGGGCGCCGTCGATCTCGTGGGGCGTCCAGCTGAACCAGGCGCAGGACTCGTTCCGCGACCACCCGCATCTGCTGCTGTTCCCGTCCCTGTTCCTGTCCGTGACCGTGCTGTCGTTCGTGATGCTCGGCGACGCGTTGCGGGACGCCTTCGATCCGAGGTCGCGATGACAACACTTCTGGAGGTCTCGGACCTGACGGTGGAGTTCCGTACGGCGCGCGGCTGGAACGTGGCCGTCGACGGCGTCGACCTCTCGCTGACGCCGGGGCGGACGCTCGCGGTGCTGGGGGAGTCCGGGTCGGGCAAGAGCGCGACGGCGCGGGCGATCATGGGCGTGCTGCCGGCCGGGGTTGGCCGGGTCGGGCGTGGACGCGTGGTGCTGGACGGTCAGGATTTGTTGCAGTTGCCGGCGGAGCAGCGGCGTACCGTCCGGGGTGCTCGGGTGGGGATGGTGTTCCAGGACGCGCTGTCCGCGTTGAACCCGGTGCTGCCGGTCGGGTACCAGATCGGCGAGGGGTGTCGCGTGCATCTGGGGATGTCGCGGCGCGCGGCCCGGCGGCGGGCGCTGGAGCTGCTGGAACTGGTCGGGATCCCGGACGCGGGGCGGCGGATCGACGACTACCCGCACCAGTTCTCCGGCGGGATGCGGCAGCGGGTGATGATCGCGACCGCGCTGGCCGCCGACCCGGAGATCCTGATCGCGGACGAGCCGACGACCGCGCTGGACGTGACCGTGCAGGCGCAGATCCTGCAGCTGCTCGCGACCCTGCAGGCGGATCGGCAGATGAGCCTGATGCTGATCACCCACGACATGGGCGTGGTCGCCGGGATGGCGGACGACATCCTGGTGATGTACGCCGGACGCGTCGTCGAGCAAGGCCCCGCCGACGACGTCTTCGAGCAACCCGCCCATCCGTACACGCGCGCGCTGCTCGACTCGATCTGCACGGCGGACCGGAAGGGGCTGCCGCTGCGGGTGATCAGCGGGCAGCCGCCGGATCTCGGCAACCTGCCGTCCGGGTGCGCGTTCCGGACCCGGTGCGGGCAGGCCGCCGACGTTTGCCGAACAACCCCGCCCGTGGCGGCGGTGTCGCCGGTCCACCAGGCCGCATGCCATTTCGCCGGAGGTGCAGGATGACCGTGGTACTGCGGGCCGCCGGCGTACGGCGTTCCTTCCGGATCGGCGGGCTGCTCGCCGGGCGGCGGGGGACCGTGCACGCGGTGGACGGCGTCGACCTCGAACTACGGAGCGGGGAGACGCTCGGGATCGTCGGCGAATCGGGGTCCGGGAAGTCGACGCTCGCGCAGCTGCTGGTCGGGATGGAGCGGCCGAGCGCGGGCGAGATCGAGCTGCTCGGCGAACCGTTGCACACGATGCGCGGCCGGCGGCTCCGGCGGGCGCGGCGCGACATCCAGTTGGTGCACCAGGACCCGTACACGTCACTGGATCCGCGGATGACCGTCGGCGCGATCGTCCGCGAACCGCTGGAGATCCATCCGGACGTCGTACCGCGGGGTGATCGGGTCAAGGCGGTCGCCGAACTGCTGGAGATGGTCGGGCTGAACCCGGACCAGTCCGAGCGGCTGCCGCACCAGTTCTCCGGGGGCCAACGGCAACGGGTCGGGATCGCCCGGGCGCTGGCGCTGCGGCCGAAGGTGCTGGTCTGCGACGAGCCGGTGTCCGCGTTGGACGTGTCGGTGCAGGCGCAGATCGTCAACCTGCTCGAGCAGTTGCAGCGGGAACTGGGGATTGCGTACGTATTCATCGCGCACGACCTGGCGGTGGTGCAGCACATCGCGGACCGGGTCGCGGTGATGTACCTCGGGCGGTTCGTCGAGGAGGGCGACTCGGTGCAGGTGTACGACCGGCCACGGCACCCGTACACGAAGGCGCTGCTCGCGGCGGCGCCGGTACCGGACCGGTCGGCGCGGCACCGCCCGCCCGAGATCGTGCTCCGGGGCGAGCCGCCGAGCCCGTTGGATCCGCCGTCCGGGTGCCACTTCCGGACCCGATGCTGGCTGGCCGAGGATCGTTGTATTGTCGACAATCCGACGCTTCTGCGGATCGGGTCGAGCGCGGTCGCGTGTCACTTCCCGCTGGCGGATCCGTTGCCGGAGGCAACCCATGCCGGCTGACGGAGGCCTGACCGCGGCGGAGGCGGCGGCGCGCTCGGCGGTGGTGTCGGTGACGTCGTACGCCGTGACGCTCGACCTGACCGGGCTGGTGGACGGCGAGTCCTTCGTGTCGCGGAGCGTCGTCGAGTTCACGTACGACGGGACCGGCGGGCCGGGGATGACGTGGATCGACCTGGTCGCCGCCCGCGTGGAGCAGGTGGTGCTGGACGACGTCGTACTGGATCCGGACGAGGTGGTCCGGGGCGATCGGCTGCGCCTCGGTCCGCTCGGCGGCGGTCATCGGCTCGAAGTTCACGCACACCATCAGGCAGGCTCCGGCCGCGGCCTCTCCAAGACGGTCGATGACGGTGTGTATGCGTGGACGCAGTTCCAGCCGTTCGACGCGCGGCGGGCGTTCGCCTGTTTCGACCAGCCGGATCTCAAGGCCACGTTCGCGTTCGAGGTACGGGTGCCGCTCGACTGGCATTGCGTCAGCAACCGGCGGGAGTCGGAGGTCGTCGAGGACGGGGACGTCGCGGTGTGGCGGTTCCCGCCGACGCCGCGGCTGCCGACATACTCCACGGCTGTGTGCGCCGGACCGTTCCACGTCGTCAGGTCGGGCCGTCTCGCGCTCTACGCGCGGGGAACGCTGGCCGGTCCGTTGGAGCGGAACGCGGGCGAGATCTTCGATCTGAGCCGACGTGCTCTGGCCGTCTTCGAGGACGCGTTCGGGGTGGGGTTCGACGGCGACTCGTACGACCACGTGTTCCTCCCGGACCAACCCGGCGCGATGGAGAACCACGGCTGCGTGACCTGGAACGACCAGGTCCTGTACCGCTCCGAGCCGACCGCCGAACAACGCCGCCGGCGGGCGCTCGTCCTGCTGCACGAGATGTCGCACATGTGGTTCGGCAACCTGGTGACGCCGCAGTGGTGGGACGGCCTGTGGCTCAGCGAGTCGTTCGCCGACTGGGCCGCGCTCTGGGCCGCCGCCGAACTCGGCGTCCTGGACCGCCGCTGGTCGGTCGCGACCGCCCTCGAGAAGGAACGCGCCGCCGACGCCGACCTGCTCTCCTCGACCCACCCGGTCAGCCGCCCGATCCCTGACATCGCCACCGCCGAGGCGAACTTCGACGCGATCACCTACGCCAAAGGTGCCGCCGTACTGCGCCAACTCGTGGCGGTCGTCGGCGAGACCGCGTTCTTCGAAGGCCTCCGCAAGTACTTCGGCCAACACGCCGGCGCGAACGCCAACCTGCCCGCGCTGCTCGCCGCCGTCCAGCCGTTCACCCCGACGGACCTGACTGCCTGGTCGAGACTCTGGCTCGAATCGAGCGGCATCAACACCCTCGCACTCGCCGACGGCGTCCTCACCCAGCACGGCCCCCTCCGCCCCCACACGATCTCGATCGGCGCGTACGCCGGTACGCCGCTCACCGAGATCGCCCGCGTCGACCTGTCACTGACCGAGACCCACACCGACGTCCCGCTCCCTGCCGCCCCGCTCCTCCTCCTCGACGACCGCGACACGACGTACGCGCTCCTGCATCCCGACGACCGCTCGATCCGTTCCCTGGTCAGCTCCGGCGCCGAGCTGACCGATCCCGTGGCCCGCTACACGGTCCGCCGTACCCTCCGATCCCTGATGCACGACGGTCGCGTCTCGGCCCGCGACGTGGTCCAGTACGTCGCCGCATCCCTCCGCACCGAACAAGACCCGATCCACCGCGAAGCCCTCGCCGCCCTGGCCACCGAGGCCACTGGCCCCTACGCCGACCCTGCCGACCGCGAGTCCCTCGAACAAATCCTCGCCGCCATCATCACCCCCGCCCTGATCGATGCCATCGGCCACTTCTCCTGCAGCCCCGAACAGCTCCGGTCCTTCCTCGCCGACTCCGACCTGGCCCAACCGACCCGCTGGCGCCTCCTCACCCGCCTGGTCGCCCTCGGTGCCGCCGGCAACGACCAGATCACCATGGAGCAAACCCGCGAGCCGGACTCCCGGTGGCAAGCAGCCGCGGCTCGGGCAGCCACCCCAACCTCAACCGCGAAGACCGCCGCGCTCGACCTCCTACTGACAGCCCCCGGCGTTCCGCCCGCCGTACTCCGCACCTTCGGCGCAGCGCTCTGGCACCCCCGTCACCCCGCCGACCACGCCACGCAGTTCGTCGACCGCCTCGTCCCCTTCGCCCACGCCACCGACTGGCCGGCCGCCGCCCGCGTAGCCCGCTACGCCTTTCCGACCACCGCCGACCTCCCGGTCCTCGACCAGGTCCGCGAGTTGGCGACCCGCGTCCCACCCGTCCTGGCCCAAGCCCTCCAGGACCAAGAACAAACTGCCCGCCGCGCCGCAACCGCGAGAAACGCCTGGAGATAGCGTGCCGTTGTGGATCAACTACGCGCGCTCTTCGAGTTGTTCGGTACGACGCAGGCCGCCGGGCGGTCGCGGGTGTACGAGGTGCTGAGCGCGGAGATCGTCGGCGACGAGGAGATCCTCGGGCTGATGCTCGGTACTGCTCCGGTCCAGCGGAAGCCGAGCTTGTTGTTCGCGTGTGTGAACGCGTTGCTGGCCGAGCACCCGGATGAGTCGTTGGCGGCGTACTACCCGACGCACGGTGGGCGACGGGAGGTAGACGACGGGTTGATGCCGGCGTTTCGCGAGTTCTGCCGGACGTACCGGGATCCGCTGGCGGCGTTGCTGCAGTCCCGTTCGACGCAGACGAACGAGCCGCGGCGGGCGATTGCGTTGAAGTTGGCGGTGAGTCATCTCGTCCGTGAATGGGACTGTCCGGTGGCGGTCGCGGAGGTCGGCGCCAGCGCGGGGCTGAACTTGTCGTTCGATCGGTATTCGTTCAGCACCCGCTTCCTCGGCGGCGAGCCGGAAGCCCCGCCGAACCTCCGAGTCACCAACAGACTGGGGATCGACGCGCAGCCTGTCGATCTGCGGGATCCGGTGGCTCGGGCGTGGCTGGCGGCGTTCGTCTGGCCCGAGCAGGTGGACGACCTGGAAATGTTGCGCCAGGCAACGGAGGTGACGCTGGCCGGAGACGTCAGCGTGGTCGCGGGCGACGCCGCGCGGGACGTCGAGCGGTTGTTGTCGGCCGTGCCCGGCGACGAGCCGTTGGTCGTGTTCACCGCCTCGCTGCTCAGCTACCTGACCCCGGGCGACCGCGCTGCCTACCTCGAGCAGTTGGACGCCGTTGGTCAGCACCGGACGGTCGCCTGGGTGTTCGCCGAGGCGCCCGGACTGCTGGCGCGGGCCGGCCTCGACGTCCCGCCCGACCTGGCCCGGCGCAACTCCACCTACCTCGTCGGGACCGGCGGCGACCTGCTCGCGCTCGCGGATCCGTACGTCCGCTGGCTGGCGCCGCGCCGTACGCCGGACGACGACTTCGCCTGGGTGCCCTGACCTACTGGCCGGAGAGGGACCGGGCCTCGGCGAGCAAGCGGTCGGCCATCTCGCTGAGGTGGGGGACAGGGGAGGCAGCGGCGAGGGCGAGCCAGCGGATGGCGTCCGGCCATTCGTGGCGTTCGCGGTGCAGGGCGGCGACGTTGATGGCGGCCATCGCGGCGGTTTCCGGGTCGTCCTCGGCGGCCAGGTCCGTCAGCAGGATGCGGGCGCGGTCGTGGTCCCCGAGCGAGATCAGCAGTACGCCGAGGCGCATCCGGGCCTCGCGGTACTCCGACGGCGCGGTCGAGTCGGCGGCGGACTCGTAGTACGTGCGGGCGTCGTACGGCAGGCCGGCGCGTTCCTTGAGTTTGCCGAGGTCGAGGGCGGCCGACCGGACGGACGGCGCGTGGCCCGAGTCGTACGCGAGCAGCAGGTACAGCTCCGCCTCGGTGTCGTTGCCGTGGTCGGCGGTCATCCGGCCGAGAGCGATCGCCGCCTTGGCCATCCGGCGGGTGCTCGGGTTGTCGATCGCCCGGTGCAGTTGCTCGACGGCCTCGGGCTCGCGATCGAGGTGCAGGAGCAGTTGAGCGCGGCGCAGCGCGATGTCCGGTTCGGCGTCCGGACCGGCCAGTTCGAGGGCGCGATCGAGCGACGCGGCGGCGTCCTGGAGACGGTTCTGGGTCACCTCGAGCAGCGACATCATGATCTCGCCGGCACCACGGGTCCCGGCGTCCAGGCTGTGCCGGGCCTGCTCCGCGAAGTCGAACGCGTCACCGACCCGGTCCGCCTCGACCAGGTCGTCGAACCTGTTCAGCGCCCGGTCGTAGTCGAGGCCGAGCGTCGACACCTCTGCCTGCCGTACCGCGAGATTGTCCGCGACCCGCGCGTCCCGCCGTCGCCGGAACCACCCGCGCCGCTGACCCGCGTCGTTCATCGCCGCCCCACTTCCGCCTCGTCCACCCGGAACCCGATGCCCCGTACCGCCTCGATCCGCAGCGCGACCCGCTCCCGGAGCCGCGCGACGACCTCGTCGACGTCAGCGCCGCACGCACGTTCGAGCCGCGCCCGGGTCACCACGGCACCGGGCGTCCGCAGCAGCAACTCGAGTACGGCGTACTCCGAACCGTCGACGCCGTGGTCCGCCATCGCGGGAACGGCCACCGGTTCCCGGCAGATGCTGCGCACCCGATCGACTATCTCCGCCGAAGCCGCCGGCCAAACCAGGGAGTCGTCCACGCCGTACTGCACGAGCGCCGCCCCGTCCTCGCCCGCGGTCAGCATCAGCACCGGAACGCCCGGTCGCAGTGAGATCACGAGCGCAAGGTCGTCCGTCACCAGCCCGTGGTACGACGCTCCGTGCAGCGCCCGCTCCGCCGCCGCCCGATCGTCCACGACGTCGGCCGTGAACCCGCCGTCCCGCAGAGCCGCTCCGATCCCGGCCCCACCTTCACGATGCAGTACCAGAATGCGCACAACAGCGCATTCTATTCGAACGATCGAACCGTGCCGGCTACCGGAAGATGTAGAAGCCCGTCACCGCGGTGGGGAGGATGCCGAGGACCAGCCAGAGGGAGAGCAGGCTGCGGCGGTGCAGGGCGAGGATGCCGGCCGCGGTGAGGACGCCGATGACCGCGGACATGATCCACAGGCCGACGCCCTTGCCGAAGTCGTCGTGGGAGACGCCGATGCTGTAGACCGCGAGCGTGACCGCGGGGACGCTGCCGACGTGGAACAGGATGGCCGAGACGACCCAGCGCTGGACGGTCTCGATGTCCATCGGCCGCGGGGTGCGGCGCCGGATCGTGCGCCGGGGCCTCGGTTGCGGGTCGGCGTACGGTGCCTCGTCCATCAGTCCTCACTCACCGGTGCCGGGCCGGCGTTGCGCGCGGCGGCGATCACGCGGGTCAGCCGCTCGTGGAGCTCCATCAACTCGTCGACGTCCAGGCCGAGCCGGGCGACGACGGCCGGTGGCACCTTCAGCGCGTCGTCGCGCAGCGCCCGCCCCTTGTCGGTCAGCGCGACCGCGAGCGAGCGCTCGTCCCGGGTGTTCCGGTCGCGACGCAGCAGCCCGGCGCTCTCGAGCCGCTTGAGCAGCGGGGACAGTGTCGCGGGCTCGAGCTGCAGCATCCCGGCCAGGTCCTTGACCGAGACCGGCTCGAACTCCCAGAGCGCCAGCATCACCAGGTACTGCGGATGGGTGAGACCCATCGGCTCGAGCACCGGTCGATACAGCCCGATCACACTGCGGGCCGCGATCGCCAACGCGAAACACACCTGGTGCTCGAGCGCGAGCGGGTTGTCCGGCAAGGTCTGTCGTGCAGGCATACAGTTAGTGTAGCAATAATTAGTACACTAACAATTCACGGTCTACTTGGTCGGCGGCATCAGGACGCTGTCGATCAGGTAGACGGTCGCGTTCGCCGTCTTCACCCCGCCGCAGATCACGTTCGCGCCGTTCACCTTGAGCGCGGCGCCCGAGCCGGTGACCGTGACGTCCTGCTTCTCGACGGTCGGGTGCTTGCCGACCACCGCGGTCGGGTCCAGCTGCCCGGCGACCACGTGGTACGTGAGGATCTTGGTGAGCAGCGCGCTGTTGGTCTTCAGGGTGTTGACGGTCGCGGCCGGGATCTTCGCGAACGCGGTGTCGACCGGGGCGAAGACGGTGAACTCGCCGCCGTTCAGCGTCGAGACCAGGTTCACCTTCGGGTTCAGCTTGCCGGAGACCGCGGCGACCAGGGTCTTCAGCAGCGGGTTGCCGGAGGCTGCGGTGGCCAGCGGTGCGGCGGCCATGCCGTCGATGGAGCCGGCGCCGCTCGGGTTGGCCTTCGCGTACGCCGCGCAGCCCGGGCCGACCGGTCCGGAGGCCGCGTTGCTCGCCGACGGGGACTCGCTCATGCTCGGGCTGTCGCTGGGGGTCGTCGCGGGCGCGGAGGACGACGTACTCGTCGAGGGCGAGCTGCTGGAGTTGTTGTCGTTGCTGCCACAGGCCGCGGCCGTGAGGACCAGAGCCAGGGAAGTCGCGGTGAGGCCGGCGCGGACGAGGATGCGGGACATGGTGTTCTCACTCTCGATGGAGGGCCGCGTGCGGGCTGCCCGCGGCTGTCATCGAGGGTTCGGGGCCGTCGCCGTCCCGGATGGGCCGATTCGGCAACGAGTTCACGGACACATCCGTGGCGGGTGTTGTGGCGAAGGGCCGGCGTCTCGCCGTGCGTCCTGCCGATCATCTTCTTCGCCGGTACGACGGGATCCGCCGGGCCGGTCGCGCGGGACCGTCGGCCGCTCAAGATCATCGCCGGGGTCGTCGTCAGCTTCAGCCTGTTCACGCTGACCGGGTCGCTGATCCTCGACGGCCGGATCGCTGGCGCGGCTGAACTGCAACGTCGCGAAGGTGTACCACGGGCTCTCCGGCCACGGCACCGTCACGGTGTCGAACCCCGGCCGGCCGGATCGGGCCATCACCGTGAACGGTACGCCGAACGCCTATCGGATTGTTGACAATCCTACGGTGGAACGCGCGACGATGACGCTGACGTACTCACCGGGGGTTTCGGCGTACACGTTCAGTTTCGGGTGATCCGGTCCGGCACCTGCTCGATCCGGGTCCAGCCCTTCCAGCCGCGTTCTTCCATGATCCTGAGCAGCCGCACGGACTCGGGCGCGGACTCGATCATGACGGCGTCCAGGAGTTCGACGAGCTTGTCGTCGAACGGCTCGTCGCCGAGCTCGCCGGCCTCGGCCGCGCGGAGGTAGATGCGCTCCAGGAGGTCGGCGATCTCGTACAGCAGGGTCTCGTCGCCCTGGTTCTCGACCGCCTCGCTCACCAGGCTGTACAGCTTCTGCGCGTCCGGGTCCGCGAGCTGCTCGTGCTTCGCCGCGATGACGGCGTCGATCAGCTCCGGTACCTGGGCCGCGATCATGATCCAGGCGCCGCGTTCCATCTCGATGTAGCGCTCGCTGACGCCGTGCTCGCGCAGCCGGTCCAGGTAGCCGACCACGCTGTCCGGCAGCGCGAGGTGGTCGCCGGCCGCCAGCTTCGCGAGCCGCCGGCGGCTGTCCTGCAACCGCCGGATCTCCGCCCGCAGATCCTTGTCGATCCGGTGTACGCCGTCCTCGAACTCTTCCGGCGCCGCGTCGAGCAGCTCCTGGACCCGCGCCAGCGGTACGCCGGCCTCGGCCAGCGTGTGGATCCGGATCAGCCGGACGACGGCCGCCGAGCCGTACGTCCGGTACCCGGAGCTGTCCCGGCCGGGCTCCGGCAGCAGCCCGATCTTGTGGTAATGCCGTACGGCCCGCACCGTCACACCGGCGTACGCCGCCAGCTGGCTGATGGTCAGCATGGATCCAGCCTGCCTCAGGCGACCTTCCGCCGATAGGCCAGCATCGCCAGGACGTACGCGACGACGAGCACGCCGACGCACCACGCCAGCGCCGTCCAGATGGCATTGCCGACCGGTTGCTGGGCGAACAGCGCCCGGATCGTGTCGACGATCGACGTCACCGGCTGGTTCTCGGCGAACCACCGCACCGGCCCGGGCATGGTCTGCGTGGGCACGAACGCCGAGCTGACGAACGGCAGGAAGATCAACGGGTACGCGAACGCGCCCGCGCTCTCCACCGATCCCGCCGTCAGACCGGGGATCACGGCCAGCCAGGTCAGCGCCAGCGTCGACAGCAGCAGGATGCCGGTCACCGCGAGCCAGGCCGCCACCCCCGCACCCGTCCGGAAGCCCATCAGCAGCGCGACGCCGACAACGATCACCAGCGCGATCACGTTGGCGACCATCGACGTGACGACATGCGCCCAAAGCAGCCCGGACCGGGCGATCGGCATCGACTGGAACCGCTCGAGGATCCCGCTCTTCAGGTCCATGAACAGCCGGAACGCGGTGTACGAGATCCCGGACGCGATCGTGATCAGCAGGATGCCCGGCAGCATGAAGTTGATGTACTTCGACCCGGTCGAGATCGCGCCGCCGAACACGTACACGAACATCAGCATCAGCGCGACCGGCGTGAGGACGGTCGTGATGATCGTGTCCAGGCTGCGGGTGATGTGCCGCAGCGTCCGCGCGGTGAGGGCGACCGTATCGCTGACAAAGTATGTGCTCATTGGGCTTGTTGCGGGTAAGGCCCGTCCGTCTGGGCGGGGAGGAACCGCAACTGCCTCCCTTCAGATGAAGACTGTCGGTGCCGTCTGATTGGTTCGGTGTCATGGCGCGCTACCGTCTCGCACCAGCTCCGGCTCAGCTGTCTGGGTTGCTGGAGCACTGCAGGCATGCGCGGTACGTGTGGAACTTGGGGTTGGAGCAACGGTTGATGTGGCGTCCGGGCCGCCCCGCCACCCCTCGGTATGTGGCGCAGTCCGCGCAGTTGACCGAGGCACGCGCGGCGGAGCTGTGGCTGAAGGCTGGATCGCAAACCGTGCAGCAACAGGCGTTGCGTGACCTCGACCAGGCGTGGAAGAACTTCTACGCAGGGACCCGTGGCCGCCCGACATGGCGGCGCGAAGGTGTGCACGAGGGGTTCAGGATCGTCGGTCCTCAAGCGCAGCGGGTGGAGAAGCTGAACCGGAAGTGGGGCCGGGTACTGGTCCCGAAGATCGGCTGGATCAAGTTCCGGCTGTCCCGGAAGCTGCCGGACGCGAAGTCGTACCGCGTCATGCGGGACCGTGCCGGACGTTGGCACATTGCGTTCGCGGCCATCCCCGAACCCATCCGGTCGCCCGGAACCGGTGCCGTTGTGGGTGTGGATCGTGGAGTCACCGTCTCGGCGGCCCTGTCGACCGGGGAGCTCCTGTGCTGTCCCGGTCTGTCGGCGCGAGAGCAGCGGCGAATCAAGCGGCTGCAACGCAAGCTCGCCAGAGCCACGCCGGCCAGCAAGCGGCGTGCGGAGCCGCGGGCCGCGATCGCGCGGTTCAAGGCCCGGGAGAGCGACCGGCGGAAGGACTGGGTCGAGCAGACGACCACCGACCTCGCCCGCCGGTTCGACGTGATCGGTGTCGAAGACCTTGGGATCCGCAACATGACCAAGTCGGCGCGAGGCACCCGCGAAGCGCCGGGCCGCAATGTCCGGCAGAAGGCTGGGCTCAACCGGGCAGTCCTCGCCCAAGGCTGGGGTCGGCTCGTTCGGCGGCTGGAGCACAAAGCGCCGGGCCGGGTCGAGAAGGTCAATCCCGCGTACACGTCGCAGACCTGCAGTTCCTGTGGGCATTGTGCAGCGGAGAACCGTGAGAGCCAAGCGGCGTTCCGATGCGTCGCCTGCCGGTACGAGGCCAACGCCGACGTGAACGCGGCAGTCAACATCGCTTGCAGCACCGCGGCCGGACGGGCCGTGAACGCACGCGGAGAGACTGCGGTACTGGTCTCTGAGAAGCGCGAACCTCAACACGCACCTCCAACGGTCGCGTAGTTGGAATCTCTCGCCGCCCGGCGAGAGAGGACGTCAACGCTGGTCTCCAATGATTGCCAGGAAGATCTCCTCGAGCGTCGGCTGCTTCTCGACGTACTCGACCTTTGCGGGCGGCAGCAGCTGCTTGAGTTCGGCGAGGGTGCCGTTCGCGATGATCCGGCCCTGGTGCAGGATCGCGATCCGGTCGGCCAACTGCTCGGCCTCGTCGAGGTACTGCGTGGTGAGCAGCACCGTTGTACCGGAACCGGCCAGCTCCTTGACCAGCTGCCAGACCTCGATCCGCGCCTCCGGGTCGAGGCCGGCCGTCGGCTCGTCGAGGAAGATCACCGGCGAGTCCCCGATCAGGCTCATCGCGATGTCCAGCCGGCGCCGCATGCCACCCGAGTACGTCGCCACCCGGCGGCCGCCCGCCTCGGTCAGTGCGAACCGCGTGAGCAGCTCGTCGGCCACCGCGCCCGGGTTCGGGAGGTGCCGCAGTTTCGCGACCAGCACCAGGTTCTCCCGGCCGCTGAGGATCTCGTCGACGGCCGCGAACTGCCCGGTCAGGCTGATCGACTGCCGGACGTCGGCGGCCTGCCCGGCGACGTCGAAACCGTTGATCGTCGCGGTCCCGTCGTCGGCCCGCAGCAGCGTCGCGAGGATCTTGATCGTGGTCGTCTTCCCCGCGCCGTTGGAGCCGAGCAGCGCGAAGATGCTGCCGCGCGCCACCTCGAAGTCCACCCCGCGGAGGACGGACTGTTTCCCGTAGGACTTCCGCAATCCCTGTACCTGGATCGCCGTATCGGTACTCATGGCGTCAGCATGAAGGGTTGACCCTGCGTCAAGGTCAAGGCAGCGATTCCGATCAAGTGCTCGCGACAGCCGATCAAGCGCGGGACGAGCGCGGTCGGCAGGCTTGGAGCGTGTCTTCTACTACTACGTCCCGGACGGCCGCCCGCCGTTCCGGACTGTTGTCCTTGGTTGCTCTTGATCTCGGGATCTGCCTGCTGGTGGCGAGCGAGTTCCTGCCGGCGAGCGTGCTGCCGCGAATGGCCGCCGACCTCGGCGTGACCGAAGGTACGGCGGGACTCGCGGTCGCCGCGACCGCGATCGCCGGGGCGGTGACGGCGCCGTCCATCGCGGTCGTGCTGCCGCGGGTGGACCGGCGCCGCGTCCTGATCGCGCTGCTGGCGGCGGCGGCCGTCTCGGACCTGGCGGTGGCGCTCGCGCCCGCGTTCGCGGTGGTGTTGCTGAGCCGGCTGGTGCTCGGGGTCGCGATCGCCGGGTACTGGTCCTTCGCTTTCGGCGCCGGCGTCCAGGCGCTGCCCGGTCGCGAGCGAGTGGTGTCGACGAGTCTGTCGGTGGGGGTCAGCGTGGCGACGATCGTCGCGATCCCGCTGGCGTCGATCGGCGCCGACACCGCCGGGTGGCGGGTGGTGTTCGGGGTGGCGGCCGCGTTCACCGTGCTGAGTCTCGTGTTCTTGCTCGCGGTGTTCCCGGCGGTGCCGGCGCATCCGTCGGCGGGGCTGGTGATGATGCGGAGCGCGCTGCGCAATCCGTTGCTGATCGCGGGACTGGTGATGATCGTGCTCGCCGCGCTGGGGAACTTCGTCGCCTACCCGTACATCCGGTTGGCGATCATGCGGGTGACGCCGGGGGACTCGGCCTGGTTGCTGCTCGCGTGGGGGTTCGGCGGGCTGCTGGGCAACCTCGCGGCCGGTGCGTTGTCGACCCGGCTGCGGGTGGCGTCGGCGGTCGCCCCGTTGCTGCTGTCGGTGAGCCTCGCCGTCACCGGGTACGCCGTCGGCGTGCCGATGCTGGTCGTCGGCGTGGTGACCTGGGGGATCGCGTTCAGCATGATCCCGGTCGCGACACAGCTATGGGTGGCGCAGGCGGAGCGGGAGCACACCGAGTCCGCGATGAGCCTGCAGGTGACGGCGTTCCAGGTCGCGATCACGGCCGGGTCGGCGGTCGGCGGCACGGTCGTCGACGGTCACGGGGTGGCGGCGGCGCTCACGGTCGGCGCGGTCTGCGCAGTACTCAGCGGGATCGGTTTCGCCGTACTGCGGCCGTCGTGAAGGACGTCGGATCGCCAGGACTGCGGTGAGTAGCCGTGGTCGGCGGCGAAGGCGCGGCTGAACGCGGCGATCGAGCCGTAGCCGCAGCGGGCCGCGACCGCCTCGACCGGGAGCCGGGGATCGGACAGCAGCCGCCGCGCCTCACCCATCCGCACCTCGCGGAGCATCCGGACCGGGCTCCGGCCGAGCGCCTTCTGGAACCGCGCGCTGAGCGCGGACCGGGACAGGTGGACCAGACTCGCGAGCGACTCGACGCTCCACTTGTTCCCCGGGTCCGCGACCACGGCATCCAGCACGCGGGCGACGAGCGGATCCCCGGCCTCGTCCCCTCGGTCGTGCAGCCAGGAGTCCGTCATCGCCGCGCCGATCAGCGTGCCGTATCCGTCCGCGAAGACCGACGCGCGGCACACCCCGTCCAACGGGCAACCGCGAACGAGATCGGCGACCCCGGCATGTTGCGCGGCGAACCCGCGAACCAGCAGCGGGCTCGGCACCGGCTGCGTCGCGACGATCACCCGCAGATCGCCGACCGCGAGCTTAGCCCCGCCGTCCGACGCGACCGCGAACGCCGTCCGGGCGTCCACCCAGACCGCGTCGCCGACCACGAGCGCCGTACGACCGCTTGCCGTCTCGAGGTACGCCGCACCGTCGAGCAGCAGGAACCACGCCGGTCCCGGCACACTCAACGACCCGCCCGCTCCGATCACCTCGTGGGTGAGCCGGCCGAGGTCGAACCGGGCCGCCGTACGCCGAGAATCCACCATGAACGGGACAACAGCCCGGACCGGCCGGGCTATTCCACGGTTAAGGGTTCGGCTACAACTTCTCGTGGCGGGGGTGGCGCTCTGTCACACTCGCGGCACCCGTCAGCTCGATCAGAAGGGTCCCGCCCATGCCCTCGAAACTGTCCCTCAAAACAGCCGCCGCCCTCGCCCTCGGCGGCCTGCTCCTCGCCACGCCATCCATCTCCTCCGCGCAGGCATCCGCCCCGGCCGCCTCCGGTGTGACCGTGAAGTTGTCGGCGGGGGTTGCCGGCACGCTTGGTGCCGACAGCAAGTCCCTCGTCGACACCGTTGCCGCCGACATCCTTTCCCGCTCCCACGACGCCCAGGGCCTCGCGCCGGCGGTTGCCGTCAGCAAGCTCTCCGCCGAGGGCCGCAAGATCGTCGTCGACGTCCGAACCGCGACCAGCACCTGGGCCCGCGGCGTCGCGTACGTCGAAGCACCCCGCACCGCCGAGGGCAGCCCGGAAGGCTGGCTGTACATCGCCCGCAACGTCGACGGCCGCTGGGTCGCCGGTGTCGAAGGCGACCGGACGTTCGCCGGGTACGTCGCCACCTCACCCCTCGTCGGCCAGGCGGAACGGCAGACGATGACGGCGTACGCCGCGCACCAGGCCGCCGCCAACACCGGGGGCCTGCTGCTGCCGTGGATGCCCGACTACTACATGAACCTGACCGGCGGCCCGCACTCCAACGACGGGGCGACCGGCTACTGGAGCAGCCTCGACTTCTCCGGCGGCAACGCGAGCGGCCGGGTCCGCTCGTCCGGCAGCGGGACCGCGACGTCGATGTGCGGCGCCGGCGGCGGCTGGACGCGGGTGATCCACCCGAACGGCTTCTCGACGGACTACTACCACATGTGGAATGCAACGTACTACAACGCGACGGCGGTCGGCAGCAGCGCACTGCTCGGCAACATCGGCATGGACACCTGCGCGGGCGGCTCCGCGACCGGCGCCCACGTGCACTGGAGCCTCCGGACGTACGACGCCAACTACAACGGCACGTACACCTGGCTGAACGGCCGGACCATCGGCGGCTGGACCTGGTGGAACGGCTCCGGCCAGTACACCGGCTGCGCGACCCGCCTGGGCGTCACGGCCTGCCCGGGCAACGACATGTACAACCGCGTGAGTTGATGCCCACGGGGTCGGCGCGTGCCTAGAATCCACTGTGGCGCGCTATCAGCTGGAGCCGGGGGACTACGGACTGGTGCGGTTCGTGGTCTCCCCGCTCACTGAACTCGGCAACTCGCTGCGCGCCTTGCGTGCGCCGTCCTCCTACCCGCTGCAGGCACCCTGGTACGACGCCGTCTGCGGTGTCCGCGGCCAGCTCCCGCTCGACGTACTGCGCGGGTTGATCGGGCCGACGTTCAACACGCCGGACCTGTTCAACCCGCGGGTCGGCGTACCGCTGACGATCACCGCGCAGCTCGCGTACCTGCGCGACCAGGATCTGCGGACGCTCGGCGCCGACATCGAGTCCGCGGTCGGCGGCGTACCGCGGGGGCTCGGGGCGAGCGGGCGGTCGTTCGGCCACCGGCTCGCGGACGCGCTGGCGGCGTACTGGCGGCTGGCGTTCCAGCCGCACTGGTCGCGGATGCAGGCCGTCCTCGACGCGGATGTCGCGTTCCGG
The DNA here is from genome assembly GCF_054189145.1 of Kribbella sp. WER1. Lineage (NCBI taxonomy): Bacteria > Bacillati > Actinomycetota > Actinomycetes > Propionibacteriales > Kribbellaceae > Kribbella > Kribbella sp. WER1. Next base: position 7,898,514 of record NZ_CM135186.1, read on the forward strand.
GCCCGGTCGCTCGCCGCCGAGGGCGTGATCGCCACGTTGAACGGCTGCGGTCCGGGCGTCCGCGCGGACCGGACGTCGATCACCGCGCACATCCTGGGCCGGGGCGACGACGACCCGGTGCTGTCCACCCGCGGCCGGCCGTTGTTCGCCGTACCGTCGCTGTTCACGCTGAGCAGCTCGACGCCGCTGACCGACTCCGACCCGATGGTGATGTACGGCGCGAGCAACCAGCGGTCGATGTGGTCCCACCGCGGCGACCGCGGCGGTACGGCGCTGCTGAGCCCGCACCGGCTGCGCTATTTACGGGCCCTGGGCACCGGTCGGACGACGACCGCATTGGCCGAGCAGTTCGGCGTCTCGCCGTCGGCGGCGAACCAGTCGCTGCGCGCGATGACCGCTCAAGGGCTCGTCCGGGCCCGTCGTGACGGCCGCACGGTCGTGTACGAGCGGACGTCGCTGGGGGACCAGCTCGCCGACCTACCCTGAGCGGCCGAGCAGCTTGCCGAGCCAGCTGCCGCCCGCGCGCTCGGCCTTCGGGTGGCCGGGGCACCACAGGTCCGCGGGGACGGACGCCTTGACCTGCGCGACGTGCTGGCCGCAGCCGGCCCAGGTGGTCTTCGAGCAGGTCTTACAGGTGACGGGTCGGCACATGTGCGCTCTCTTTCGTGGTCAGGCCGATCTGTACGGCATTCTCGAACTGGTCGTCAACGGCAACGATCTGGCGGCCGGCCGCATGCAGGAAGGACGCGGCGATCGACGCGCGGTACCCGGCGGCGCAGTGCACCCAGAGCTCCCCGGGCGGTACATCGGCGATCCGCCGTGGCAGGTCGTGCACCGGAACGTTGACCGCACCCACGATCGCCGACGCCTGGTGCTCCTCGGCCCGACGGACGTCCAGGACGACCACGTCCCGATGGTGCCGGACCTGCGCCAGATCGGCGAACGTCGCGGTCGGGAACGACACCGGCCGCTGCCCGCTCCACTGCTCCGGGCCGCCGGTGGCGTGCGCCGCGGGACGGTCGATGCCGATCCGGACCAGCTCGCGCTGGGCCTGCGCGACGTCCGCCACGGACTCGCCGAGCAGCGTGACCGGTGTACCCCAGGGGATCAGCCAGCCGAGGTACGTCGCGAACGCGCCGTCGAGGCCGAAGTTGACGGTGCCGGGCGCATGTCCCGCGGCGAAGGCGGTCCTCGTCCGCAGATCGACGACCCATTCGCCGGCGTGGATGCGCCGTGCGAGCTCGGCGCCGATCGTCGACGCGGTCGCCGAGGACTGAGTCGCGGAGCGCAGAACGAGCCGAATCCGTGGGTCGGGAAGACCTCGGTCTCGTCCGGAAGGGCATGCGCGAGTGCGTGCGCGGACCGGTGCTGGTGGTGCACGAGCGCCTCGGTGTGCTCCGGGCCGAGCAGGTCGGGCCGGCCGGTCGCGCCGTACAGCAGTGATCCACCGGTGAAGACCGCGACCGGCTGCTCGCCGTCGGTGAGCGCGTACGACAGGTGGGTGAACGTGTGGCCCGGCGTATGGATCGCGCGCACCCGCATCCGGTCGCCGATCCGCAGCACGTCGCCGTCGCGCACCGGCGTCCGCTCGAACGAGACCTCGTCGTCGGCGTTCACCAGGTAGGCGGCGCCGGTCCCGCGGGCCAGCGCCAGGCCGCCGGTGACGTAGTCGTTGTGGAGGTGCGTCTCGAACACGTGCGTGAGCCGGACGCCCTCGGCGCGGAGCAGTTCCAGGATCGGGTCGATGTCGCGCTGCGGATCGACCACGAACGCCACGTCGCCGTCGTGCACGAGGTAGCTGCGATCGCCGAGCGACGGCGTCTCGACGATCCGGATCGTCAGGCTCATCGAATGATCCTCACTGGACGGGATCCCGAGCCTACTGCCATCTGGCCAGCGTGATCCGGATGCTGGAGGAGGGCTGGGATTGCGAAGCCGCCCTCACTCAGCTGGCCGCCGTCAACAAGGCGCTGTCCCGGGCCGGCTTCGCGATCGTCAGTACCGGGCTCCAGCAGTGCCTCACCGACGAGACCAGCGACCTCGACCCGGCCAAGCTGGAGAAGCTCTTCCTGTCACTCGCCTGATCGCGCCGGCCACCAGGCAAGCGGCCGCGGCCGCCGTGAGCACGGTGCGGTGGCGCGCGGCCAGCACCTGGTAGCTGCGCGAGGTCGACCGGTCGTCGAAGACACCGTGCGCTCCGTAGTCGCGGCTGCGGCCATCGGCCGGTGACCAGAGGTTCGCGGCCTGCTCGTTCGGCAGGTCGGTCTGCTGTGAGTCGTACCCGGTCCGTGCCAGGTAGTGGTCGAGGAGACCGGCGACGAACTTGTTCGCCACGATCGTCAGCGCCGTCGAGCCACCGACCCAGTACTCGCGGCGGCGCGGATGCCCGGCCGCGTAGACGACCGCGTCGGCGGCCACCTCCGGCTGGAAGATCGGTGGCACCGGCTGGGGATGCTTCGGGAGCCGGGACAGCACCCACGAGAACTGCGGCGTGTTGACCGCGGGCAGCTGCACCATCGTCGTCCGGACGTGCGACTTGTCGTGCAGCAGCTCGCAGCGCAGCGAGTCGTGGAAGCCCTGGATCGCGTGCTTCGCCCCGCAGTACGCCGACTGCAGCGGGATCCCGCGGTACGCCAGCGCCGACCCGACCTGCACGATCGTGCCGTGGTCGCGCGGCTTCATCCGGGCCAGCGCGACCCGGGTCCCGTACACGTACCCGAGGTACGTCACCTCGGTGACCCGTTTGAACTCGCTCGGATCGATCTCGTCGAACGGCGCGAACACCGAACTGAAGGCCACGTTCACCCAGACGTCGATCGGCCCGAGCTCGTCCTCCACCTGATCCGCGGCCGCCTGCAGCTGTCCGTGGTCCGCCACGTCGACCGGGATCGCCAGCGCCCGCCCACCCGCGTCCGCGACCTCACGCGCCGCACCGTCCAGCCCTTCCCGTCCGCGGGCCAGCAGCGCGACCCGATCCCCGCGCCGGGCGAACGCGACCGCGGTCGCCCGCCCGACACCGCCACTGGCTCCCGTCACCACAACTACCCGTCCCACAAGCGCCTCCTCGGTGCGCGGCCCGGCGTTCACAGTCTCCGTCTGTTCCCCGGTGACCACTGGAGCCTTCACGAAACGCGTTTGCTGCGATCTGCCTCGGGTACCGAACGGCGCGATCGAGGTCCGGAGGTGCCTATGCAGCGCACGCACGAAGACCTGGCCGGTGCCTTGGCGGCGGCGGTCGACGGCGAGGTGCGGTTCGACGCTGGGTCGCTCGCGGCGTACTCGTGTGACTCGTCCAACTACCGTCAGATACCGCTCGGGGTGGTCGTCCCGCGGACGGTGGACGCAGCGGTGGCTGCGGTAGAGGTCTGCCGGCAGGCTGACGTCCCGGTGCTGTCGCGCGGCGGTGGCACCAGCCTGGCCGGGCAGTCCACGAACGCGGCCGTCGTGATCGACTGGACGAAGTACTGCAACCGGCTGCTGAGCGTCGACGCGGACGCTCGGACGTGTGTGGTCGAGCCGGGGATCGCGCTGGACGACCTGAACAGATCGCTGGACGGCCTGATGTTCGGGCCGAAACCGTCGACGCACCAGAGCTGCACGATCGGCGGGATGATCGGCAACAACTCCTGTGGTGCGAGCGCGCAGGCGTACGGCAAGACCGTCGACAACGTGCGCCGGCTCGAGGTGCTGACCTACGACGGTGTTCGGATGTGGGTCGGGCCAACGGAGGAGTTTGTCGGGGGCAACGATCGGCGCGCGGAGATCCACCGGGAGCTGCTCGCGTTGCGGGACCGGTACCTCGGCGAGCTGCGGACCGGCTATCCGCACATCCCGCGCCGGGTGTCCGGGTACAACCTCGACTCGTTGCTACCGGAGAACGGCTTCGACGTCGCGAAGGCACTGGTCGGCAGCGAGGGCACGCTGGTCACGGTGCTGCACGCGGAGCTCGACCTGGTCCCGGTGCCGAAGTACCAGGTGATGGTCGTGCTCGGGTACCCGAGCCTGGAGGACGCCGGGCGCGCGGTACGGCGGATCCTGCCGCATGAGCCGTGGCAGCTCGAAGGGCTCGACCAGGTGCTGGTCGACCTGGAGCACGAGGAACACACCGTCGACACCGCGATCGAACGGCTGCCGGAGGGCCGTGGCTGGCTGACCGTGCAGTTCGCCGGCGACACGTTCGACGAGGCGGACGGCGCCGCGCGCAGGCTGATGGACGACCTGAAGGACAGCGAGGCAAACGTCAGCTACCTCGACGATCCGGGCCGTGAGCAACAGTTGATCGAACTCCGGGAGGCCGGTCTCGGCGCGACCGCCCACCCAGCCGCGAAGCACGAGAACTGGGAGGGCTGGGAGGACTCCGCCGTCCATCCGGACGACCTCGGCGACTACCTGCGCGACCTGCGCGGGCTGCTGAACGACTTCGGGTACGACGAGACCGAGACGTCGCTGTACGGGCACTTCGGGCAGGGCTGCGTGCACACCCGGATCCCGTTCGAGCTGCGGACTGCGGCCGGTATCGCGCGGTACCGCGACTTCGTCGAACAGGCGGCGCGGATGGTGAAGCGGTACGACGGGTCGCTGTCCGGGGAGCACGGCGACGGGCAGTCCCGGGGCGAGCTGCTGACCACGATGTTCGGGCCGGACCTGGTCCGGGCGTTCGGCGAGTTCAAGGCGATCTTCGACCCGCGGAACCGGATGAACCCGGGCAAGGTCGTGGACCCGAACCCGCTGGACTCGCACCTGCGGCTCGGCACCGGGTACGCGCATCGGCCGTGGCCGAGCGAGTTCGCGTATCCGCGCGACGACGGGAAGTTCAGCAAGGCGACGCTGCGCTGCGTCGGGATCGGTAACTGCCGGCATTCGTCGTCGGCCGGGGGCGAGGTGATGTGTCCCTCGTACGAGGTCACCCGCGAGGAGGAGCACTCGCCGCGTGGGCGGTCCCGGTTGCTGTTCGAGATGGTGCGCGGCGAGGTGATCCCGGACGGCTGGCGGTCGACCGAGGTCCGGGATGCGCTGGATCTGTGTCTGGCCTGCAAGGGCTGCAAGGTGGACTGCCCGGTCGGCGTGGACGTGGCGACGTACAAGGCCGAGTTCTTGTCGCACCATTACCGGCACCGGCTGCGGCCGATGGCGCACTACTCGATGGGCTGGCTGCCGCTGGCGGCGCAGTTGGCGAGTCGCGTACCGAGGCTGGTGAACGGCGCGACCCAGACGCCTCGCGTTGCGAGGCTGCTGAAGCGCGCCGGCGGTATCGCCGACGAGCGAGACCTGCCGGCGTTCGCCGGGCAGTCGTTCACCAGTTGGTTCTCGGAGCGTCCGCCGGGGCGGGGCCGCCGGATCGTGCTCTGGCCGGACACCTTCACGAACTTCTTCCATCCGTCGGTCGGGCGCGCCGCGGTCCAGGTGCTCGAGGCGGCGGGGTACCAGGTGACCGTCCCGGAACGGCCGGTGTGCTGTGGTCTCACCTGGATTTCGACCGGTCAGCTCGGTACGGCGAAGCGGGTGCTGCGGCGGACGATCGACGTACTGCGCGACGAGATCCGCGACGGCGTACCGATCGTCGGGCTGGAACCGTCGTGCAGTGCGGTGTTCCGGTCGGACGGGCCGGAGCTGCTCGCCGACGACGAGGACATGCGACGGCTGTCGACGCAGTTCGTCACGTTCGCGGAGCTGCTGAAGGACTGGGATCCGCCGCGGCTCGACGTGCAGGCGATCGTGCAGACGCACTGTCATCAGCACGCGGTGCTGTCCCCGGACACCGAACTGATGCAGCGCGCGGGCATCGACCGCGAACAGCTGGACTCCGGGTGCTGCGGGCTGGCCGGGAACTTCGGGTTCGAGCGTGGGCACTACGACGTCTCGATGGCGGCGGCCGAACGGGTGCTGCTGCCGAAGGTCCGGGCCGCGGGCAACGACACCGTGATCGTTGCCGACGGCTTCAGTTGCCGGACGCAAATAGAGCAAGCTACCGACCGGCGAGCCGTACATCTCGCCGAACTCCTGGCAGGAGGGTTGTCATGAGCACGACAGTTGCCGATTTCGTACTCCAGCGCCTGCGCGAGTGGGACGTGGACCATGTCTTCGGGTACGCCGGGGACGGGATCAACGGGCTGTTGTCCGCCTGGCAGAAGGCGGGGAACGAGCCGCGGTTCGTCCAGGCCCGGCACGAGGAGATGGCCGCCTTCGAGGCGGTCGGGTACGCGAAGTTCACCGGCCGGGTCGGCGTCTGTACGGCGACCAGCGGGCCGGGCGCGATCCACTTGCTGAACGGGTTGTACGACGCGAAGCTCGACCACGTCCCGGTGGTGGCGATCGTCGGGCAGACGGCACGGAGCGCGATGGGTGGCAGCTACCAGCAGGAGGTCGACCTGCAGACACTCTACAAGGACGTCGCGTCGGACTACTGCGAGACCGTGATGGTCCCCGAGCAGCTGCCGAACGTGCTCGACCGGGCGATCCGGATCGCGGCGGCCCGGCGGACCGTGACCGCGTTGATCGTCCCGTCGGACCTGCAGGAGCTGGACTACACGGCGCCGTCGCACGCGTTCAAGATGGTGCCCTCGAGCACGGACCTGAGCTGGTCGGCGCCGGTGCCGGCGGCGGATCAGCTGTCCCGGGCGGCGGAGATCCTGAACGACGGGTCGCGGGTCGCGATCCTCGTCGGACAGGGTGCGCGCGGCGCGGTCGACGAGGTGACGGAGCTGGCCGAGCTGACCGGTGCCGGGGTCGCGAAGGCCCTGCTGGGCAAGGACGTTCTGCCCGATGCACTGCCCTGGGTGACCGGATCGATCGGGCTGCTCGGTACGCGGCCGTCGTACGAGCTGATGATGGACTGCGACACGTTGCTGATGGTCGGGTCGAACTTCCCGTACACGCAGTTCCTGCCGGAGTTCGGCAAGGCGCGGGCGATCCAGATCGACCTGGATCCGACGATGATCGGGATGCGGTACCCGTTCGAGGTGAACCTGGTCGGCGACGCCGCGCGGACCCTGCAGGCGCTGATCCCGCTGGTGCAGCGCAAACAGGACCGGTCGTGGCGCGGCGGGATCGAGAGCAACGTCCGGCGCTGGTGGGAGGTCATGGAGCGGCGGGCGCACACGTCCGCGGACCCGATCAACCCGGAGCTGGTCTTCCACGAGCTGTCGGACCGGCTGCCGGCGGACGCGATCCTCGCGTCGGACTCGGGTTCGGCGGCGAACTGGTACGCGCGGCACGTCAAGTTCCGCGGCGACATGCGCGGCTCGCTGTCCGGGACGCTCGCGACGATGGGGCCGGGCGTGCCGTACGTGATCGGCGCGAAGTTCGGGCTGCCCGACCGGCCGGCCTACGCGCTCGTCGGGGACGGCGCGATGCAGATGAACGGGATCAACGAGCTGATCACGATCGCGAAGTACTGGCAGGACTGGGCGGACCCGCGGCTGGTGGTCGCCGTCCTGCACAACAACGACCTGAACCAGGTGACGTGGGAGCTGCGCGCGATGGGCGGGTCGCCGCAGTTCCTGCCGTCCCAGGAACTACCGGACTTCCCGTACGCCGGGTACGCGAAGCTGCTCGGGTTGCACGGGGTGACCGCGGAGAAGCCGGAGGAGGTCGTGCCTGCCTGGGAGGAGGCGCTGGCGGCGGACCGGCCGTGCGTCGTGGAGTTCCGCACCGATCCCGCCGTACCGCCGATTCCGCCGCACGCGACCTGGGACCAGATCGAGAAGGCGCTGGAGTCGATCGTCCGCGGCGACAGCGACCGGGGCGCGATGATCAAGGAGGGCGTGAAGTCCAAGATGCAAGAGTTCCTGCCCGGCAAGTCGTGATTGGCATGTTGTGATCGGCACTGTCCGGGCGTCCGCGTACACGATCCCGACGGACGCGCCGGAGGGCGACGGGACGTTCACCTGGGAGAGCACGACGCTGGTCCTGGTGGAGGTCTCGGCCGACGGCGTCACCGGGACCGGGTGGACGTACGGTTCGCCGGCCTGCGCCACGGTCGTCACGCACGAGCTGGCACCGGTGGTGCAGGGCCGCGACCCGATGGACGTCGGCGGGTCCTGGAACGCGATGCGCGGCGCGCTGCGCAACATCGGGCGGCCCGGCGTGGCCGGGATGGCGTTGTCGGCGGTGGACTGCGCGCTGTGGGACCTGAAGGCTCGGCTGCTCGGGCTGCCGTTGCACCGGTTGCTCGGGGCGGTCCGCGAGAGCGTGCCGGTGTACGGCAGCGGCGGGTTCACGACGTACGACGACCGGCAACTCGCGGACCAGCTGACGGGGTGGGTCGAGCAGGGGATACCGCGGGTCAAGATCAAGATCGGGGAGAGCTGGGGGAGGTCCGAGGACCGGGACCTGGAGCGGGTCGCGCGGGCGCGGGACGTGATCGGCTCCGGTGCTGAGCTGTACGTGGACGCGAACGGCGGCTACACCGTCGGCCAGGCGTGCCGGGTGGCCTCCCGGCTGGCGTCGTACGGCGTGACGTGGTTCGAGGAGCCGGTGCCGTCGGACGACCTCGCCGGGCTCGGCCTCGTCCGTGACCACACCGGGATCGACGTGACGGCGGGGGAGTACGGGTACGACCTGGCGTACTTCGCGCGGATGTGTCCGATTGTCGATTGTCTGCAATCCGACGTCACGCGCTGCGGGGGCATCACCGAACTGCTCCGCATCGCCGCCGTCGCCGAGGCTCACGGGCTGCAGCTCTCCGGACACTGCGCTCCGGGGCTGCACCTCGCGCCGCTGTCCGCGATCCCCAACCTGCGCCACCTCGAGTGGTTCCACGACCACACCCGCATCGAGTCGACGCTCTTCGACGGCCTCCCGTCTGCGGTCGGTGGTGCGGCGACTCCGTCCGACGGACCAGGGCACGGCATGACGTGGCTTCCGCTCGCGGCAGCGACGCACCGGGTCGGCTGAGGTGGTGCATACGAGAGGAGGCCGTGGGCACCGGCGCAGTCCGATCTCGTGCTGGGAGGTAGCGATGGCGGCGTGGAACGTGTGGGGGAAGTGCGCGGCACAGGCGGACGCGGTTGAGGGTCTTGCGTGACGCGGATGCTCACGTATCGGTGGATCTGGCGCAGCGTCGCCGGCATGTTGCTGCTGTTGGGGCTTGCGCTCGCGGTACTCGTGCTCCCGGCCGCGGTCTGGCTGATCCTGGCGTCCCTCGCGGTGCCGTTCGGGCTGATGTTCGCGATCGGGACCAGGACACCGGCCGTCAAAGCTCGGGGAGCGTGTCGGCGCCAGGTCGTCATGCTGACCGTCGCGGGGTATCTCGTCGCGGTCGCGGCAGCGGTGCTGATCAAGGTTCTCGGCACGGGTGCCGTACTCCTGCTCGGCGTCGTCCTGGTGACGTCGCCGGCAGCGGTCGTCCGGTTGTTGCCGACCCGTCCGCGGAAGGTGCCGGAGGCAACTGCCAGTACGGATCAGCTGTGTCGGCAATGGAAGGACAGCTATGCGGCGCTGAGCCGGGCGCGGACGAGCGAGGCGCGCCTGCGGGTGGTGGTCGCTCGCCAGCACTGCCTCGACGAGCTCGAACGTCGCGACCCGGACGGCCTGCAGGCCTGGCTCGCGTCGTCCGCCGGCGCCGGCAGCGACCCGCAACCCTTCCTGACCGACCGCAGCTGATTCTGCGGGCGCGCTCCCTCAGGATCCCCATTGCCTGCCCGACCAGCTTCCGCGCGCCGACCGCGACCATCAGCTGTTCCTCGCGGCGGCACTCGCCAGGGCGACCGCGATGTCGTCCGCCCCGAACGCCTCCGGATACCGGCTGTACAGCCCCAGCACCCCGACCGGACGTCCTGCTCGACATCCGGTACGGCGACCGTCGCCCGCTCGGCCATGCACTGCACGAGCGGGCGGTGGCCGCCGGCCGCCTGGAACTCGCAGATCTCGACGACTGCCTGGACCGTCTCCTCCACCTGCCCGTCAGGCACCGCGACAGCGGCCGATCCCAGGCCACGGATCACGCGGTCAGCGCCAGCTGGAGGTCGTCGATGATGTGCCGGAGCCGCCGCGACACCTGCATCTGGCTGAGGCCGATTTCGGCGCCGATCTCCGCTTGGGTCCGGTGGTCGACGAATCGCAGGCGGAGGATCAGGCGGTCCCGGTCCGGGAGGTTGTCGACGACCGGGCGGAGTGAGTGGACCTGGTCGACGAGTTCGTAGGTGTTGCCCGGTTGGCGGACTTCGTACGGGGGTGCCGGGGCGCCGGAGGCGGTGGTCAGTTCGGCGTCGAGCGAGGTCGGCTGGAAGCAGCCGCGGGCCTGTTCGGCCTCGACGATCTCGGCGACGTCGACGCCGATCGCGGTCGCGAGCTCGGCCTGGTCCGGCCAGTGGCCGAGGGTGAGCGCGAGCGAGGTCTGGACCGCGTTCACCCGGGACTGGATCTCCTGCAGCCGGCGCGGCAGCCGGATCGCCCAGGCGTTGTCGCGGAAGTGGTGCCGGATGCCGCCGCGGATCGTCGGTACGGCGTACGACCGGAAGTCCGAGCCCGGGGTCGGCCGGTAGTTGCGGACGGCGCGGATCAGGTGTTCGACGGCGATCTGCTCCAGGTCCTCGGTGTCGACGCCGCGGCCGCGGTACCGGCGGGCGATCGTGCGGGCCAGCGGCATACCGCTGACGATCGCCTCGTCGCGGAGTTGCCCGCGGCGGGGGTCGCGACTGCGGTGTGCGGCCCGGAGGAGGTGCTCGGTCCGGGCGGACTCTTCGGCGTGCGTCGCCTGGACTGGACTACTCGGTGCCATGTGCGGGTTGTCCTGCCTGTGTCCGTCCCGGCCGTACGCGGCGCACGGTTTGGACCGCAACCGGGACCACACCCGGGTACCCGACGCCACACCTTGCGAATCATCGAGCCCTGCGCCGGACGTACGCCGGGAGCACCAGCCAGAACACGAGGACCCACAGCAGTACGCCGCCGACCACCGCGACGGCCGCGCCACGGGGGAGTACGACGTTCAGCGCGATCAGCAGGCCGCCGCAGATCGAGACGACGAGGAACGCCATCCCGCCGCGCGCCAGCCGGTCCGCGCTCGTGACGAGGCGGTCCCGCAGGCCCTGCTGGTAGAGGAACCGGTGGAACGCGACCGGCGCCAGGAACAGCACCACAGCGAGCGCCGCCGCGGTCAACGTGCAGGCGTAGACCGCGTGGGTGAAGCCGTCCGTGGTGTGGAACTGGTTCTGGAACGCGATCCCGAGCAGGAAGGCGAACAGGATCTGCGTACCGGTCTGCACCAGCCGCAGTTCCTGCAACAGCTCGTTCCAATGCCGATCGAGCCGCTCGCCCGACGTCTCGCCGTCACGGTCGTACCTCTGCGAGTCCATGCTGACCGTCCTCCACCTGTCAGCGTAGGCCGGTACGCATCAGGCTCCTCCGGCCGAGGTCGGGAGGTGGGTGACGGTTGCGAGGGGGCCGTGGCCGGCGGCTGCGTGGGACAGGCGTTCGAGGGCGTCCGACCAGAAGGTGTCGTAGTGGTGCAGGCGTCCGGCCGCGATGCCACCGTGGGTGAGGATCAGGTGGGACCCGGTGCGCGCCGGGACGACGTCCGCGAGGACCGTGCCGGGGGCGTGGGGCGGGTCGTTGAAGTCGGCCTGCAGGTAGTGCGGGGGTTCGCAGGTCGTGATGATGCCGGTCTGCTGCGTCTGTGGCCCGGTCGCGATCAGGAATCCGCCGTACTGCGTGTCGCTGAGCAGCGTCGCTCCGAGCCAGCTGCTGAGGAGATCCGGCCTGGTGATGAGGTTCCACAGGCGGTCCGCGTCACAGATCAGCGTCCTGACATACCTGAGCTGCGGCGCCCGGGCCGTCCGTTCTGCATGTGTAGTACGCGACATGTACACCCGGTGCCCAGGGTTCGCCGGGAGTAGTCGCGTTACAGGGCGTCGCGGGCGTAGATCACATACGCGACCGGCGTACCGATCAGCAGTGTGGCGGCCAGCACCAGGATCAGGATGTTGCGGAAGCGTTCGACGCCGAGGGACGTGGTGTAGAACGAGTCCGGGTTGCGCTGGTCGTACACGACGTCGACCTTGTCGCCGATGTTGCGGGCGCGGGTCCACAGTTGCAGGGTCTGCGTGCTGGTGTGGAAACTGCCGTCCGCGGAACGGAAGCCGATCGTCACCTCGGTGCCGCCGCCGGTGCCCTGCGGCTCGTGCGGGAGCTTGCGGGTGGCAACGATCTCGCCGCGGGCGCGGGCCTGGTGGACCGCGAGATCGCCGAGGTCGTCGACCCGGTGGATGCCCCAGATCAGCGTGAGCACGCCGACCGCGAACATGCCGACGGCCATCGCGGTGAACACGATCCAGGTGACGACGACGCCGAGTCGCTTCCGGCGGGTCAGCCGCCGCGCCGAATGCTGGGTGCTCACATCTCTCAAGAGAACCCCGCAGCCGTCTCCTGTCCACTCGAACCGGCGCGCCGCGCGCCGGGCTCGGATGCCTGAACCTGCCTGCGGCCAGCCCTTGACGAGCACTTCTGCGCAGTGGCTAACTATCGGCACCCGCCTGCCCGAGGAGACTCATGCGCCTGCTCCGGTCAACCCTCTGCATCCTCGCCCTGGCCGCCCCCTTCACCCTCACCCCACCGGCCAACGCCTCCACGCTCCCAGCCACCGGAGCCGCTGACCCCACCCAGCCCTCCGCCAACGCCACCGGCGCCGCGCAGCCCACAGCTCGCACCGCCGGCGCGACGCTGACGTCTGCTGGAGCTGCTGCGGCTCCTGTGGGGGTTTCGCCGGTGCCGCAGGAGGTTGTGCGGCGGGCGGACGGGTTTCCGATCACGCCGGTGGTTGGGCTTGTGCGGACCGGGCGTACCGACGCCGACGCCGAGCGCGTCGTACGGCAGGCGCTCGACCGGGCCGGCGTGAAGACGGTTCGCACCACGACGGGCACCGACCCCGGTACGCCGACCACGATCTGGCTCGGGCGTGACGCGAAGACGCTCGGCGCGTTGCGCGTGAAGGACAGCACCGGTCTCCCCGCCGAGGGGTACGTCCTCGCCGCCGGCCGTGACCGCGACGACCGCGCCCAGGTGGTCCTCGACGGCGTCGACGGCGACGGCACGTACTACGCGGCCCAATCCCTCGCCCAGCTCATCCAGGACCGCACCGGCCGCGACTGGCTACCGGGGATCGCGATCCGCGACTGGCCGACGATGCGGTACCGCGGCGCGATCGAGGGCTTCTACGGTACGCCGTGGTCGCAGGCCGACCGCCTCGACGAGTTGACGTACCTCGGCGAGCACCGCATGAACACCTACGAGTACGCACCGAAGGACGACCCGTACCACCGCGAGCAGTGGCGCGACCCGTACCCGGCCGACAAGCTCGCGCAGCTCGCCGAGCTGGTGACCCGCGCCCGGCAGAACAAGGTCGACTTCACGTTCGCGCTGTCGCCCGGGCTGTCGATCTGCTACACGTCCGAGGCCGACTTCCAGGCGCTGGTCGCGAAGTTCGAGGCGCTGTACGACGTCGGCGCCCGGTCGTTCAACGTGCCGCTCGACGACATCGACTACAACACCTGGCACTGCGAAGCGGACAAGGCGAAGTACGGCACCGGCGGAGGAGCGGCCGGCCGCGCGCAGAGCGATCTGCTGAACCGGGTGCAGCGCGAATGGGTCGCGTCCAAGCCGGACGTCGCCCCGCTGCAGATGGTGCCGACCGAGTACTACAACGTCAGCGAGACGCCGTACAAGAAGGCTCTGCGGGAGCAGCTCGACAGCCACGTGGTCGTGCACTGGACCGGGATCGGGGTGGTGCCGCGCACGATCACCGCCGCGCAGGCAGCCCAGGCGAAGGCGGTGTTCGGCCACGACATCCTGATCTGGGACAACTACCCGGTCAACGACTACGCGGCCGGCCGGTTGCTGCTCGCGCCGTACACGGGCCGCGAGCCGGCCATCGCGGACAGCGTCGCCGGCGTGATCTCGAACCCGATGAACCAGGCCGCGGTCAGCAAGGTCGCGCTGTACTCGTTCGCCGAGCTCGGCTGGAACCCGGCGACGTACGACCCGCAGGCCTCCTGGCGCCGGGCCCTCGCCGAGCGGGCGGGCGGCGACCCGGCGGCGACCGCCGCGCTGCAGGTGTTCGGCGACCTCAACACGTACGACGGCACGCTGCACCCGGAGAGTGCGCCGGTGTTCGCGGCCGCGGTCGACCGGTTCTGGCAGCTGTGGCGGTCCGGCCGGCGCGCCGAGGCGATCGGCGTACTGCGGCCCGCGGTGAACGCGATCGCCGCCGCCCCGGCGACGATCCGCGCGAAGGTGGTCGACCCGGCGTTCGCCGACCAGGCGGAGTCGTGGCTGAAGGCCACCGAACTGTGGGGCCGGGCGATGAACCGAGCCCTCGACCTGCTGGCCGCCCTGGACGCCGGTGACGGCGCGAGCGCCTGGGCCGCACGGCAGCAGGTGAACCAGCTGGTGACCGAGGCGAAGGCGATCCGCGACAGCCGGCTCCCGCACAGCGGTACGTATCCGCGGATCGGCGAGGGCGTTGTCGACGCACTGATCGCCGAGGCCGGCCGGGTCCACGACCGCTGGCTCGGCGTCCAGCCCGGACGGACGGCGACGACCAGCCTCGGCACGTACCAGGACAACGTGCCGGCGCGCATGATCGACGGCGACCCGAACACGTTCTACTGGAGCAACGGCTCGCCGAGCACCGGCTCCGAGGTCCGCGTCGATCTTGGTCAACTGTCGACAATCGGATTGATCACCCTGTTGATGGGGAAGACGTCCAGCCCGAACGACTACATCCACTCGGGCGTGCTCGAGTACTCCGCCGACGGCACCCGTTGGACCGAACTCAGCCGCGCGACCACCGCCGAGGTCCGCGCCACGGCCCCGGCGGGGACGACCGCCCGGTATGTCCGGTACCGCTCGTTGAGCGCGAGCGACTACTGGCTGGTCGTCCGCGAGTTCACGGTCGAGACGATCGGCGGACGGACCACCACGCTGACCGCGACCGGAACGCCGGCGCCTGCCGCGGGTTCGTCGTTCCAGCAGTCCGTGGACGGGAACCTCGACACCGCCTACATCCCGTCGACCGCGCCGGTCGCCGGCGATCTGTTGACAATCGGATTGTCGACACCCCGCGAACTGGCCGGCCTCACGATCCTCCAGCGAAGCCCCGGGTCGCCGACCCCCGACGGCGCCGGTGCGGGCGGTGCGGGCGGTGCGGGCGGTGGTGTGGGTGTTGGGTTGGCGGATGTGGAGGTGCAGGTTGGGGGAGTTTGGCAGCGGGTTGGGGCGGTGTCGTCGGCGTACGCCGAGTTGCCGGTGGCGGATCTGAAGGTGGAGGCGATCCGGCTGGTGTGGACGGGTGGTACGCCGGCTGTGGCGGAGGTTGTGCCGTTGTGGTCGGACACGCCGGTCGCCGCGCTGCGCGTCGACGAGAACCGGGCCGACGTGATCCGCGGTGAGGCCTCGACGTTCAGCGTGGATGTTGCGGCCGAACGCGGGACAGACGTGAGGGGGACCCTCGCGATCGGCGCGCCGGCGGGCTGGGGGGTTGAGGCTGCCAGCTCCGTCGCGGTCAAGCGCGGCTTCACCCAGTCGGTCCCGGTCAAGCTGACGCCACCCGCCGACGCGGCCCTCGGGGACGTCGACGTCCCCGTCAAGCTCACCGTCGGCCAGACCTCGTACGACGCCGTACTGAAGGTCGCCGTCCGCCCGCGGACCGGGACCACGAACGTCGCCCTGCACCGCCCGGTCGTCGCGTCGAGCGTCGAGCCCGGTACGTCGTTCACCGCCGACCTCGCCGTCGACGGCAACACCGGCACCCGCTGGGCCTCCGGGTACGACGACGCCTCGTGGCTACAGGTCGACCTCGGTACGTCGACCCGCCTGGGCAAGGTTGTCCTGCGCTGGGAGACGGCGTACGGCTCGGCGTACCGGATCCAGGTGTCGGACGACGGGACGACCTGGACGACCGCGACCGAGGTCACGAACGGTGACGGTGGTGCCGACACGCTCTGGCTCGACACCACCGCCCGCTACGTCCGCATGCAGGGCGTCCACCGCGCCACCCAGTACGGCTACTCCCTCTACGAACTGGAGGTCTACTCGGAGAGCTAACAGGCCACGACGGGGGCCGCCCAGTCGGTGTGGTCGGAGTTGGTGCCGTCGAGGTCGGTGGTGCGGAGGTCGAGCACGTTCACGCCGGCGACCGAGACGGACAGTGGGACCGCAGGGCCGCTGCCGCTGGCCTCGCTCGTGGCAAGGGTGGCGCCGTCGCCGTGGATCTCGAAGCCGGCGTGGCCCTTGTCGCCGACTTCGTCGTCGATGCCGGTGGTGACGGTGAGCGTCGAGCAGCGCCCGCCGAGGTAGTACTGCACGCTGCTCGGCGCGTGCGTCCCGAGGCCCTTCGGGTAGACCGTGCCCGCGATCGTCAACGGACGCCCGTCGCCGGCCGCGGTCTCGCCGTTGCTCTGATCCTTCTCGACCGGCCCCCAGCCGTTCTCCGTCGCCAACCACGGCAGATCCGACAACGCGGTCGTACCGGCCGGCGGCGCCGAGACCATGGTGAAGCGTGCCGTACTGCGACCGTCGTACACCTGGTTGCGCCACAGCCAGCTCGCCGCCGCGGACAGGTCGACCGGCCCGAGGTCCGGCCGGTCCGCGGTCAGCCGCCAGGTCGCGCTCCCGGAGCCGCCCGGCTTGATCACGCTCGTCTGGGCGCTCCCGACCAGCTTGGCGGTCCACCCGTCCGGAGCGGTCAAGCCGTACCGCGCCTTCGTGATCGGGGTGAGCCCATCGTTGTGCACGGCAACCTTCACGTCCACCGAATCGCCTTGCACATAAGGCGATGTCGGCGTCGCATCCACGAGGACGCTCGGCGGAAAGTCGTTCGCCGCACCCGCCGTCACGCGGTACATGACCGCGTCGTGCGCACCGACCTGGGCCCGGACGGCCCCGCCCGAGACGGTCGTTGCCTTCGACCACAGATCCTTGACGGTCAACTCGGTGCCGCTCGGCCCGGTCCCGCTCAGCCCGAGCTCGGCCGCGGTCGTGCCGATGGTGCGCGGTGTCGTACCGCGGTTCAGCAGGACGACGGCCTTCGACCCGTCGGACATCGGTTTCGCCCAGACCTCGGTGTCGCCGTCGTCGCGAATCCGGCTGCCCTGGCGGCCGCCCCAGTCCTGGTCGACCGCGATCACATCCGGATTGGTGAGGGCGCTCCGCGTCCAGGCGTTCATCGAGCGGATGTCGTTGCCGGCGATCAGCGGGGCGTTGAGCAGCGCCCACAGGCTCATGTGCGCCCGGCTCTCGCCCTGTGTGAGCCCGCCGTTGCCGACTTCGAGCATGTCGGGGTCGTTCCAGGCGTTCGGTCCGGAGTACTGCTCGAGGCCGACCTGCTGGTCGAGGATCGACATCACGCTCGGCCAGGAGGCGTTGATGTCGTCGGTGGTCCGCCACAGGTGTCCGCCGACCGAGGCGCCCCACAGCCACGGCTGGTTGGAGCCCCATTCGCACAGACTGTAGACAATCGGACGACCTGCCTTGGCCAGCGCGTCACCCATCGCCTTGTACCGCTGCTGGGCCGGGACGCCCTGGTTGTTGCAGTTGTCGTACTTCAGGTAGTCGACGCCCCACTCGGCGAACGTCTGCGCGTCGGTCTCCTCGTGCCCGAGGCTGCCCGGCATCGTCTGCGCGCAGGTCAGCGTGCCGGCGCTGGTGTAGATCCCGAGCTTCAGGCCCTTGCCGTGGACGTAGTCCGCGAGCGCCTTGATACCGCTCGGGAACCGGTCGTGGCTCGGGACGTACCGGCCGGTCGCCGGGTCGCGGTCCTTCTCGGCCCAGCAGTCGTCGATGTTCACGTACTGGTACCCGGCCGCGGCCATGCCCGACGCCACCAGGCTGTCGGCGGCATCGCGGATCAGCTGTTCGTTGATGTTGCAGTTGAACGTGTTCCACGAGTTCCAGCCCATCGGCGGGGTCGGCGCGAGGTTGCCAAGTGGGGGCGGATCCGAGGCGGCGGCCGGACTGAGACCGGTGCTGAGGAGGGCGAGCGCGGCGACGGCGGTCAGAAATGGTCGCATGAGAAGTCAGCTCCATCCGGGGGGCGGTTCCGAAGGGCGTTGCGCGTTCAATCCTCGCGTGCAGCGGGCGGTCCGGCCACTCGACATGAGAGGACGCTGAGAGGCGCGTGTGTGCGGCGGCCGGTCGGCCTACCGTGGAACGGTGGGCACGGGGCAGGGGGTCCGGCAGCTGACGCGTTTCCTGGGCGTCAGCGCACTCGCGGGTGCACTCGCCGCGGGGCTGGCGGTGCCGATCGCCGGGTTCGTCGGTGTCGGCAGCGAGGCGGTGGTGGACTCGCTGGCGACGCTGCCCAAACCACTCAGCAGCCGCCCGGCCGACGTCGGGTCGCGGATCCTGGCCGCGGACGGCAGCCTGATCGCGAACCTGTACGAGGAGAACCGGGTCCCGGTCGGGCTGGACAAGGTCGCGCCGGTGATGCGGCAGGCGATCATCGCGACCGAGGACTCGCGGTTCTACCAGCACGGCGCGATCGATCTGCAGGGCACGTTGCGGGCCTTGATCCGCAACCACGCCGAGGGCACCGAGCAGGGCGGTTCCAGCATCACCCAGCAGTACGTGAAGCTGACACTGCTCGAGAACGCCCGGACGCCGGCGGAGCAGCGCGCCGCGACGGCTCCGACGTACGAGCGGAAACTCGTCGAGCTGCGGTACGCGATCTCGGTCGAGCAGCAGCAGTCCAAGGACCAGATCCTCGACGGGTACCTCAACCTGGCGAACTTCGGCGACGGCGCGTACGGCGTCCAGTCGGCCGCCCAGCACTACTTCGGGGTGAACGCTACGGACCTGAACCTGCCGGAGGCGGCCATGCTGGCCGGGCTGGTGAAGAACCCGAGCGGGTACGACCCGGTCACCCACCCGGCGCAGGCGACCGACCGGCGGGCGACGGTGCTCCAGCGGATGCTCCAGCTCGGCATCATCTCGGTCGCGGACGCGAACTCGGCGCTCCGCTCGCCGGTGATCGACCTGTCCCAGATGCACCTGGTGCCGAACGGCTGCGGTAACTCGGCGTACCCGTTCTACTGCGAGTACGTCGTCTCGAAGCTGCTCGCCAACCCGGCGCTCGGCGCCACCGCCGCGGAGCGCGACCAGTACCTGAAGACCGGCGGGCTGACGATCCGGACGTCGCTCGACCCGCGGATCCAGCAGGCCGCACAGCAGTCGATCGACGACCACAGCAAGCCGAACGACGACACGGTCGCCGCGATCTCCGTGGTCCAGCCGGGCACCGGCCTGGTCAAGGCGATGGTGCAGAGCCGGCCGTACGGCGAGGGCCGCGACGAGACGGCGTACAACTACAACGTCGAGAAGTCCTACGCCGGCGGGTACGGCGGGTTCCAGAACGGCTCGACGATGAAGGCGTTCACGATCGCGGCGGCGATCCAGCAGGGCATCCCGATCGACTACAAGATCGACTCACCCCAGCAGATCGACCTGAGCATGGTCCCGTACCGGACCTGCAAGGGCTGGACCCGGGACCAGAACTACCAGCCGAAGAACTCGACCAAGAGCGGCAACTTCACGATGGTCGACGCCGCCCGCTACTCGGTGAACACGTACTTCCTGCAGCTGTCCCGCAAGACCGGGCTGTGCCCGATCGCGACGATCGCGGCCAAGCTCGGCATGTACAACGCGCAGACGCTCGGCCCGCTCGACCAGGTCGTCTCGATGACGCTCGGCGTCGGGTACGTGACCCCGCTGATGCTCTCGAACGCGTACGCGACGTTCGCGGCCCGCGGCGTCTACTGCGAGCCGCTGCTGATCACCTCGGTCAAGGACGGCACCGGCAAGTACCTGTCGACGCCGCCCGAGTCCTGCAAGCAGGTCCTCGAGCCGTGGGTGGCCGACGGCGTGAACCGGGTGCTGAGCGCGGTCATGCAGCCCGGCGGTACCGGTGGGAACCTGAAGTTCGGCAGCTGGGACCTGGCCGGCAAGACCGGCACCATCAACCAGAACCTGGCCGTCTGGTTCTCCGGCTACGCCCCGAACCTGGCCGCCGCCGCGGTCGTCGCGGACGCGACCCCGCCGTACACGAACCTGATGGGGCAGACCCTCGACGGGCAGACCATCGCCGACCCCACCGGCTCCGGAACCGCCGGGCCGCTCTGGGAGACCGCGATGCGCGGCGCTCTCCAAGGCCTGCCGCGCGACCACTTCATCACGCCGCCGTCCCGCGTCCTCGGCAGCCTAGGCCCGTAGCTAGGCGGTCGGATCCGCGCCGAGGGCGGTGTCGAGGAGCGTGCCCAGTTGGTCGAGCTGGGCCGGGGTGAGGGTGTCGAAGGACGTCGTGAAGACAGCGTCGACGGCGTCCTGGCCGTCAGCGCGGAGCTCTTCGCCCTTCGCCGTCAGGCGGTGTTTGACGGCGCGGCCGGGGCCGGGGATGCGCTCGATCAGGCCGCGGTCGGCCATCCGGGTGGCGAGTGAGCCGAACGACTGGTCGGTCTGGAACGTGAGGACGGCCAGGTCGTGCAGGGAGGCGTCCGGGGTGCGGTGCAGGTGCCGGAGCGTGTCCCACTGGACAAGGGACAGCCCGAGCGGGGCGAGCGCGCGGCTGAGGGCGCGGTGATGCCGGTACTGCAGGCGTTTGACGGCCAGGGCGACGTCCTCGGGCTGGTGTTTCATGCCGAGCACTGTATCAGGTTGCTTATATCAGGAAGCTGATCTAAGGTTCCTGATATAAGCAACCTTGTGAGGGAGTCACCATGAGCACACCGATCCCGGCCGGAAGCCTCCGGCCCACCCGCACCCTGACGACCGCTGCCGGCCTCACGGTCCAGGACCGCGACCGCACCCGGCCGTTCCTGCTGCTGCACGGTGGTGGTGGCGTCCTGACGATGGCCGGCTTCGCCGACCTGCTCGCCGAGCGCACGCACTCGCGGGTGCTGCTCCCGACCCACCCGGGCTTCGGCGGTACGCCGCGGAACCCCGAGCTCACGACCGTCCGGGACCTGGCGACGGCGTACGTCGCGATGCTCGACGAGCTCGACCTCGCCGACGTGACCGTGATCGGGAACTCGTTCGGCGGCTGGCTCGCGGCCGAGATCGCGCTGCGGCACAGCCCGCGGGTCAGCGGCGCGGTGATCGTCGACGGGATCGGCATCGAGGTCGAGGGGCAGCCGTTGACCGACGTCAGCGGGTTCTCCGCGACCGAGATCCAGAAGTTCTCCTGGCATGACCCGAGCAAGGCGCCGGTGCCGGCGAGCGCGGGCGGGACCGGGCCGAGCCCGGACGTCCAGGCGCTGATCGGGTACACCGGGCCGACGATGTCCGACCCGACGCTGGCCGAGCGGCTCGGCGGGATCGACATCCCGGTGCACGTGGTCTGGGGCGAGAGCGACCGGATCGCGGGGCCGGCGTACGGCAAGGCATTCGCCGACGCGATCCCGCCGGCGACGTACACGCTGCTGCCGCGGACGGGTCACCTGCCGCAGCTGGAGACGCCCGAGGAACTGCTCGGCGCGCTGCTCGGGCTGGGGGCGTGATGGAACCGCTGACCGTGAGCCGGATCGGGCATGCCTGCCAGCTGATCGAGATCGGCGACCGCCGGATCCTCACCGACCCGTGGTTCACGCAGACCGCGACGTACTACCAGGGGGAGCGGGTCGCGTCGACCGTCGCGGACCTCGGCTGGATCGACGCGGTCGTGGTCAGTCACGAGCACTACGACCACTGCGACCTCGACGCGCTCGTCGACGGTGGGTTCGACCTCGACGTGGCGCTGGTGGGGCCGGGGACGGTTGCCGCGATCGCGCGGGCCAAGGGGTTCCGGGACGTGCGCGCGATCGAGGCGTGGGAGGCGACCGACGTCGGCGACGTCCGGGTGACCGCGGCGCCCGGGAAGCACGGCGTCCACGAGATCACGTTCGTGATCCAGGGCGGCGGCCGCACGGTGTACTTCGGCGGCGACTCGCTCCGGGTGCCCGAACTCGACACGATCCCCGAGCGGTTCGGCCCGATCGACCTCGCGATCCTGCCGACGAACGGCCTGTGCATCCGGCCGGCGAACCTGCGGCAGGTCGTGATGGACGCCGCGGAGGCGGCCGAACTGACCGCGGTGCTCGCGCCGACGGTCGCGGTCGCGCAGCACTACGCGTTCCACAGCGGCCGCCTCGGCGACCAGCTGATCACCAAGGGGGACCAGGATCCCCGCCACTACGCCGACGCGGTCGCCCGGCTCGCGCCCCAGGTCGACGTACGCCTGGTGCTCCCTGGGGTGCCGGTGGCGGTCCGGTAGCTCCACGGGTGTTGTGAGGTCGGTCTCAGCGCCACGGATCGAGGCGCGTCATCGACTAAGTTAGGCTTGCCTAACCTATTGGAGTGATGATGAGGGATCTCCGCCTCGCCGTCGTCGGCGCGGGGCCGGCCGGTATCTACGCGGCCGACATACTGACCCAGGAACACCCCGGCGCGCACGTGGACCTGATCGAACGGCTGCCCGCGCCGTTCGGCCTGGTCCGGTACGGCGTGGCGCCGGACCATCCGCGGATCAAGGAGATCGTGAAGGCGCTCCGCCGGGTGCTAGGCAACGACCGGATCCGGTTCGTCGGCAACGTTGCGTACGGCATCGACCTGAAGCTCGACGACCTCCGCCGGTACTACGACGCGGTGCTGTTCGCGACCGGTGCGACGGCGGACCGCGAGCTGGACATTCCCGGCATCGACCTGCCCGGCAGCTACGGCGCGGCCGACTTCGTCAGCTGGTATGCCGGGCATCCCGACGTGCCGCGGGAGTGGCCGCTGGAGGCCCGCGAGGTGGCGGTGATCGGCGCCGGGAACGTTGCCCTCGACATCGCCCGGATGCTGGCGAAACCGGCCGACGAGCAGCTGACCACCGAGATCGCGGACAACGTGTACCAGGGCCTGAAGCTCAACCAGGCAACGGATATCCACGTCTTCGCGCGCCGTGGTCCGGCGCAGATCAAGTTCACCCCGATGGAGCTGCGCGAGCTGTCGCACTCGCCGTCGGTGGACGTGATCGTGCACCCCGAGGGCTTCGAGATCGACGCCGCCAGCCAGGCCGCGATCAACGGCAGCAAGAGCACCCGGCTGGTCGTCGACACGCTCCTCAAGTACGTCGAGGCCGAGCCGACCGGAGCGCCGCACCGGATCCACATCCACCTGTGCCACGCGCCCGTCGAGATTCTCGGCGACACCCGCGTCGAGGGTCTGCGTACCGAGATCACCGAGCTGCGGGGCGACGGCACCGCGAAGGGCACGGGGGAGTACGTCGACACTCCGGTGCAGGCGGTCTACCGCGCGGTCGGGTACCTGTCGTCACACCTGCCCGAGGTCCCGTTCGACCATCACGCGGGCGTGATCACCAACGATCGCGGCCGGGTCCTGGACCTGGACGGCGTACCGCTGCCCGGTCTGTATGTCACCGGCTGGATCAAGCGTGGCCCGGTCGGGCTGATCGGCCACACGAAGTCGGATGCGGCCGAGACCGTCGCGAGCCTGCTGGCGGATCTTGACAACCTCCCGCAGCCGGAAAACCGTGACCCGCAAGCGATCCTGGACCACTTGACCGCCCGCGGCGCGACGGTCGTCGACGTCGAGGGCTGGTCCCGCCTGGACGCGCACGAGATCGCCCTCGGCGCGG
Source organism: Kribbella sp. WER1 (assembly GCF_054189145.1). Classification (NCBI taxonomy): domain Bacteria; kingdom Bacillati; phylum Actinomycetota; class Actinomycetes; order Propionibacteriales; family Kribbellaceae; genus Kribbella; species Kribbella sp. WER1. The sequence goes on from NZ_CM135186.1 coordinate 7,922,116, forward strand.
CGGTGAACCGGGAGCGGATCAAGGTCGTCCCGCGCGAGGACATGCTGTCAGCTGCTCTCGAGTAGGGACAGGGAGGCGGCCGCGGCCGTGGTCGCATCGCCGGCCTCGATCGCGGCCGCCAACGCCTCGTGCCAGGTGTCCTCGCCGGACGCGAACACCTGCAGGCACTGGTCGTCGCGGACGCTCTCGGTGAGCGCCCGCGCGAAGCTCGTGTAGAGCTCGATCAGCACCGGATTGTGCGACGCTCGCGCCACGCACAGGTGGAACTCCACGTCGTTGGTGACGAACGCGGCCTCGTCACCCGCCTCGCCGGCCGCGGCGCGACTCGCCAGCGCCTTGTTCAGCGCGCGGACATCGGCCCGGGTACGGCGGGACGCGGCGAGTCCCGCGGCGACGATGTCGAGACCGCGGCGGACCTCGACCACGTCGCCGTGGTCGGCCGCGCCGAGCCGGCGCCGGATCGCGACGTCGGTGGCGTCCCGGGCGGTGACGTAGGTGCCGTCGCCCTGCCGGGTGGCGAGCAGTCCGGCGTGCACCAGACCGCGCACCGCCTCGCGGACCGAGGCCCGGCTGACGCCGAGCTGACCGACCAGTTCGGTCTCGGACGGGATGCGTGCGCCGACCGCCCAGCGGCCCGCGGTGATCTCCTCGCGGAGCTGGGTTCCGACGGACTCGACCAGAGAGACCCGCTCGACTTTTTTCATCGCAGCCTCTTCCTCAAACATCAGATGACTGGTAATCCTATCACCAAGCAACTCCGAGATCCCGGCTCGGTTCCGACGAACATCCTCACGCGGAGGTCGGTCCGATGCACTCGACTGAATCACCGAACCACCTTGCCGCCGGGCAAGTCACCCCGGCCGCGGACGCCGTGTCCGTGGTCGGGCGGGTCCTGGACGCGATCCCGTTCAACCGTGCCCACCGGCTGATCCTGGTCATGGTCCTGCTCGGCGCGTTCTTCGACGTCATGGAGGAGAACTCGCTGGGCGCCGTCGGCCCGGCACTGAAGTCGGTGTGGAACATCTCCACGCCCGAGCTCGCCTTCCTGCAGACCGTCACGATCGGCGCGATGATCATCGGCAAGATCGTCACCGGCGCGCTCGGCGACCACAAGGGCCGCCGGTTCGCGCTTGCCTTCAACCTCGCGATCTACTGCCTCGGCGCGCTGGTCTGCGCGCTCGCCCCCGGGTACGCCGTACTCGCGATCGGCCGGTTCATCGTCGGCGTCGGCCTCGGCGGCGAGATCGCGGCCGGGATGACGATGCTCAGCGAACTCGTGTCGACGAAGTACCGCGGCGCGGTCGTCGCGTCGCTGAACGTCGGCGCCGGCGGCTTCGGCAACGTGGTGTCGTTCGGCTTCGCGGCCGTCGTACTGGGGCCGCTCGGCAACTTTTTCGGTGGTCCGGCCAACAGTTGGCGGTGGATGTTCGGCCTGCTGGTGCTGCCCGCGCTGCTGGTGCTCGTGTACCGGCGGTACCTCCCGGAGACGCCGCGCTACCTGGCGTCCCGCGGCCGGCTCGACGAGGCGAACGGGGTACTCACCCGGCTCGCCAACGGGCGGCTGAAGGACCGGAGCGGGCCGGTCACGCCGTACATCCAGCACACCGGGACCGCGCCGGTGGTGGAGAAGGTCCGGCTGTCCGAGGTGTTCCGCGGTGTGCTGCTGCGGCGGACGGCGGCGCTCGCGGTGATCTCGTGGATGACCTTCGGCGCGCAGGTGACCGTGCTGGTACTGATGCCGACGATCCTCGTCGAGCAGGGGTACACGATCACCAAGAGTCTCGCGTTCACGATGGTGATGAACCTGGGCAGCCTGTTCGGTGCCGCCGCGGCGACCTGGGCGGCGCTCCGGCTGCCGCGCCGCGTGGTGATCACCGGCGGTGCCGTCGCGGCCTGCGCGGCCGCGCTCGCCTTCGGCTTCCTGGCGAAGTCGCCGGCGCTGGTGCTGATCCTCGGCGCGCTCTTCCAGTTCTTCGTGCTGCTGCTGAACAGCACGATCTTCGCGTGGGCTCCGGAGCTGTACCCGACCCGGGTCCGCGCGTTCGGCACCGCGATGGTGGCGGTCCAGGGCAATGTCGCCGGGGCGTTCGTCCCGATCGGCGCCGGACTGCTGCTCGACCACGCCGGAGTGGTCGCGGTGTTCGTCCTGATCGCCGCCATGTACTGCGTGATGGCGGTCGCGAGCCGGTTCGCGCCGGAGACGCACGGCCGCTCGCTCGAGGACATCAACTCGAACACAACCTCTGATTCGACCTCCCAAGGAGTCTGACCGATGACCCGCTTGCACGTGTCCGCCACCTCGCACTGGCCGAACTACCTCCCGGAGTACGTCGCCCGCGACCTCGGGTACTACGAGGCCGAGGGCCTGCAGTTCTCCCGGTCCGCGCCCGACGACTGGACGCAGGTACTGCGTGACCTCGAGGGCGGCAGCGCGGACGTCGTCCTCGGCGGCCTCTGGGTGCCGGCGATGTACCACGGCCGCGGCCGTGAGTACCGCGCCTTCGCGCAGCTGAACGCCCGTAACCCGAAGGCGCTGGTGACCCGTGAGCCGGTCACGGACTTCGAATGGAAGGACCTCGAGGGCAAGGTCGTACTCGCCCCGGGCGCCGGCGGCACCGCGCCGTTCGTGCACACCGCCGGACTGATGCGCGCGGCCGGTGTCGACATGGCGAAGGTGCGCTGGGTCCGCGACCTGTCAGGGTCGATGCTGACCGAGCTGTTCCTCGGCGGCATGGGCGACGCGTTGGTCACGGACCTGGTGAACGCGTCGTTCATGGAGCACCGCAAGGAGGCGTTCGTTGCCGTCCGCCACGATCGGGCCGGCGGGCTGATGCCGAACAGCGTGTACTACACCACCGACGACGTCCTCGCCCGGGACGACGAGCTGATCCCGCGGTTCTACCGCGCGCTGCAGAACGCGTACGACTGGCTGAAGGCGCACGAGGCCGCCGAGCTCACCGACCTGCTCGCCCGCGAGTGGCCGTCGCTGGACACCGGCGTCCTGGTGTCGATTGTCGACGATCTGCGCGCGAGCGGGATCTGGGACGACCTGCGGGTCAGTGCGGACGGGTACGCCGAGTGGATGCGGATCCTGGTCGAGGACGGCCTGCTCGACACGGCCCCGGCGTACGACGACCTGATCGCGGTGCTGCCATGAGCGTCGGCCGGCCGATCCTCGCGCTCAGCCGGGAGGAGATCGCCAAGACCCTCGAGATGCCGGACGTCATCGACGCGGTCGAGAAGGCGCACGCCGCGCTGTCGACCGGCGAGGCCGTGCAGGCGGAGCGGTCGACGGTCGAGGTTCCCGGCTGTACGACGTTGCTCGTGCCGATGACCGCGGCGATCGCGGCGCAGTCCGCGGGGATCAAGCTGCTCACCGACACCCCGGCCAACCGGGCGCGGCAGCTGCCGGTGCAGCAGTCGACGATCCTGCTGGTGGACCCGGAGACCGGGACCTGCGAGGCGATCCTCGACGGGCCGGCGCTGACCCTCTTCCGGACGGCGGCGGCGTCGGCGGTCGCGACCAAGCAGCTGGCGCGGTCGGCCGCGCGGGCGGTCGGCTTCGTGGGTGCGGGGGCGCAGGCTCGGGCGCATCTGGAGGCGCTGGCCTGTGTGATGACGGTCGAGCGGGTCGTGGTGTGGAGCAGGACAAAGGAGCGGGTCGACGGGTTCGCTGAGTATGCCCAGGACCGTGGTTATGACGTGGTCGTTGCCGAAGGCCCCGAAGGTGTGGTGCGGGCTGTCGATGTGTTGTGTACGTTGACGCCTTCGCGGGAGCCGATCGTGCGCGGGGAGTGGTTCGCGCCGGGGCTGCACGTGAACGCGGTCGGCGCGCCGCCGCGGCCGGACCACCGGGAGATCGACAGCGCCGGTGTTGCCCGGAGCAAGGTCGTCGTGGACAGCTACGACGTCGTCCGGCGGGAGTCCGGTGACGTGCTGATACCGCTCGCCGAGGGGCTGATCACCGCGGAGCACTTCGCCACCGAACTCGGCGACGTGGTCGCCGGCGTCCGGCCGGGACGGCGCACCGACGACGAGATCACGCTGTTCGACTCGGTCGGCCTCGGCCTGCAGGACATGGCCGCCGCCCGCCTGGCCGTCGACGCCGCCCGCCGCACCGGCCTCGGCGTCGAGCTACGCCTCAACTAGACGTGTGACCCGCCGCTCGCCGGGATCGAGACGGCGGGTCACACCCCACATCAGCGACAAGGAGCGACATGCCCACACCGAGCCCCGGATACTCGATCACCGCGCGGGTCGAGGCGCCGGCCGCACCGCACATCACCACCGCGCTGACCACCGCGATCGGCGCTGCCGGTGGTGCGTTGACCGCCCTCGACGTGGTGGAGTCGCGGGCCGACCGGATCGTCGTCGACGTCACCTGCGACGCGGTCGACGCGAACCACGCGGCCGCGCTGGAGAAGGCGCTCGGCGCGGTCGACGGTGTCGTCGTACGGAAGGTCAGCGACCGGACGTTCCTGCTGCACCTCGGCGGCAAGCTGACCGTCGTACCGAAGGTGCCGCTGAAGCACCGCGACGACCTGTCCCGCGCGTACACGCCCGGCGTCGCCCGGGTCTGCCAGGCGATCGCGGAGAACCCGGCCGACGCGCGCCGGCTGACGATCAAGCGGAACACGGTCGCGGTCGTCACCGACGGCTCGGCGGTCCTCGGCCTCGGCAACATCGGCCCGGCCGCGGCGCTGCCGGTGATGGAGGGCAAGGCCGCGCTGTTCCAGCAGTTCGCCGGCGTGGACGCCTGGCCGGTCTGCCTGGACACCCAGGACACCGACGCGATCGTCGAGATCGTCCGCGCGATCGCCCCGGTGTACGGCGGCGTGAACCTGGAGGACATCGCGGCGCCGCGCTGCTTCGAGATCGAGAAGCGGCTGCGGGAGCTGCTCGACATCCCGGTGTTCCACGACGACCAGCACGGTACGGCGATCGTCGTCCTGGCCGCGCTGCAGAACGCGCTGCGGGTGGTCGGCAAGCGGATCGAGGACGTCCGGATCGTGGTGTCCGGGGTCGGCGCGGCCGGTCACGCGATCATCCGGCTGCTCGCCGCGCAGGGCGCCCGGGAGATCGTCGGCTGCGGGCGGACCGGCGCGGTGCACTCGGGGCAGACGGGGCTGGACGAGTACCGCGGCTGGATCGCGGCGAACACGAATCCGCGCGGCGAGACCGGCACGCTGACCGACGTACTGCCCGGGGCGGACATCTTCATCGGCGTCTCCGGACCCGGCCTGCTGACCGGCGACGACATCGCCACGATGGCCGCCGGCGCGATCGTGTTCGCGCTCGCGAATCCGGATCCGGAGGTCGACCCGGCCGCGGCCGGTGAGCACGCCGCCGTGGTCGCGACCGGGCGGTCCGACTACCCGAACCAGATCAACAACGTGCTCGCGTTCCCCGGGTTCTTCCGCGGCATGCTGGACGCCGGCGCGCACGAGATCACCGACGCGGTGATGCTGGCCGCCGCGGACGCGATCGCGCATTCGGTGGCACCCGAGGAGCTGAACGCGACGTACATCGTCCCGAGCGTGTTCGACGCGGCCGTGGCACCCGCGGTCGCCGCGGCGGTTCGCCAGGCGGTGTCCCATGACTGACATCCGTACGCCGGAGGCCGTCGGGTTCGTGACCGCCCTGCACCGCGAATTCGGTGCCCGGCGCAACGAACTGCTGCGGGCCCGGCAGCTCCGGCGGGCCGAGGTGGCGCGCACCGGGCGGCTCGACTTCCTCCCGGAGACCGCCGCGGTCCGAGCCGGTGACTGGACGGTCGCCCCGGCGCCGGAGGACCTCCGCGACCGCCGCGTCGAGATGACCGGCCCGACCGACCGGAAGATGACGATCAACGCGCTGAACTCCGGCGCCCGGGTCTGGCTCGCCGACCAGGAGGACGCGAGTACGCCGCACTGGCACAACGTGATCGACGGCCAGGCCAACCTGTACGACGCGATCCGCCGGACGATCACGTACACCTCCGAGGCCGGCAAGGAGTACACGCTGGCCGCCGACCGGCGGCTGGCCACGATCGTGATGCGCCCGCGCGGCTGGCACCTGGACGAGCGCCATCTGCTCGTCGACGGCGAACCGGTCGCCGGAGCGCTCGTCGACTTCGGGCTGTACTTCTTCCACAACGCCGCCGAGCTGATCGCGCGGGGGAGCGGACCGTACTTCTACCTGCCGAAGCTCGAGAGTCATCTCGAGGCGCGGCTCTGGAACGACATCTTCGTCTTCGCCCAGGACCGCCTCGGCATCCCGCAGGGCTCGGTGCGGGCGACCGTCCTGATCGAGACCATCCCGGCGGCCTTCGAGATGGACGAGATCCTGTACGAACTGCGCGAGCACGCCTCCGGGCTGAACGCCGGCCGCTGGGACTACCTGTTCAGCGTGATCAAGTACTTCCGCGACTCCGGCCCCGACTTCGTGCTCCCGGACCGGAACGCGGTGACGATGACCGCTCCGTTCCTGCGCGCGTACACCCGGTTGCTGGTCCAGACCTGTCACCGCCGCGGCGCGTTCGCGATGGGCGGGATGGCCGCATTCATCCCGAGCCGCAAGGACCCGGAGGTGAACGAGATCGCGTTCGCCAAGGTCCGCGCGGACAAGCAGCGCGAGGCCGGCGACGGGTTCGACGGCTCCTGGGTCGCGCACCCGGACCTGGTGCCGATCTGCCGCGAGGTGTTCGACGGCGTCCTCGGCGACCGCCCGAATCAGCTGGACAAGCCGGTCGAGGACGTCGTGATCGCCGCGGCCGACCTGATCGACCTGCGGTCGACACCCGGGCAGCCGACCGAGGCCGGGCTGCGCAACAACGTCCGCGTCGGCCTGCTGTACCTCGAATCCTGGCTGCGCGGAAACGGTGCCGTCGGCATCGACAACCTGATGGAGGACGCCGCCACCGCCGAGATCGCGCGCTCGCAGATCTGGCAATGGCTGCACAACCAGGTGAAGCTGGACACGGGCGAGCAGGTCACGGCCGAGCTCGTCGAGCAGATCGTCGGCGACGAACTGGAGGCGATCCTGGAGTCCGTCGGCTCGGACACGTTCCGGGCCGGCCGGTTCGGCACCGCGCGGCGGATCTTCACCGACGTCGCGCTCGCCGACAGCTACCCCGACTTCCTCACGCTCCCGGCGTACGACGCCGTCCTGGAGGCAGAATGCGCATCCTGATCGCGAACGTGAACACGACCCGGGCGATGACCGAGACGATCCGGGCGTCCGCGGCGGCGTACGCGTCCGAGGGCACCGAGATCGTCGGCCTCACCCCGGACGTCGGCCCCGAATCCGTCGAGGGCAACTTCGAGAGCTACCTGGCCGCGGTCGCGGTGATGGACGCGGTCGTGCGGTACGACGAGAAGTACGACGCCGTGATCCAGGCCGGGTACGGCGAGCACGGGCGGGAGGGGCTGCAGGAGCTCCTCGACGTACCGGTCGTCGACATCACCGAGGCCGCCGCGCAGGTCGCGATGCTGGTCGGGCGGAGCTACTCGGTGGTGACCACGCTGGACCGGGCCGTACCGCAGATCGAGGACCGGCTGCTGCTCGCGGGCCTGTCCGCGCGCTGCGCCTCGGTCCGCGCGAGCGGTCTCGCCGTACTGGAACTCGAGGCCGACCCCGACCGGGCGGTCGACGCGATCGTCGAGCAGTCGGTCGCGGCGGTCACCCAGGACCGTGCCGAGGTGATCTGCCTGGGTTGCGGAGGAATGGCCGGTCTGGACCGCAAGGTCGCCGCGGCCACCGGAGTGCCGGTGGTGGACGGGGTGGCCGCGGCGGTCCAACTGGCGGAGTCGCTGGTCCGCCTCGGCCTCTCGACCAGCAAGGTCCGCACGTACGCCACGCCCCGCCCCAAAGCCATCAGCGGATGGCCGTTGTACCAGTAGGCACCACCCCGAGATCCCGGCTCGGTCGACGACAAGTCCCCTGCCAGTAGGAGGTCGGCCATGCACCCCTCGGATTTCCAAAGCACTGAAACACCTCGAACAGCCAACGGACGCCTGTCGGAGGTGATGGACCGGATCGGCTGGACCCGCGCGCACTGGGTCGTGGCCGGCCTGGTGCTGGCCGGGATGTTCTTCGACGCGCTCGAACAGGACACCACCGGCGCCATCACCGAGGGGCTCAAGGCCTCCTTCGGGATGGGCACCGCGGACCTCGCCTTCCTGAACACCGTGATGATCATCGGTGGTCTCGTCGGCCGGCTCGGCACCGGCTACCTCGCGGACCGCAAGGGCCGCCGGTACGCGCTCTCGTTCAACCTGCTGCTCTACACGCTCGGCGGCATCCTCAGCGCGGTCGCGCCGAACCAGACGTTCCTCGAGGTGTCCCGGTTCATCGTCGGGATCGGCCTCGGCGGCGAGTTCACCGTCGGCCTCGCGCTGGTCACCGAGATGGTCGCCACCAGGTACCGCGGCACCGTTGCCGCGTCGCTGAACATCGGCTCCGGCGGCGTCGGGAACTTCGTTGCCTTCGGCCTCTTCCTGATCGTGCTCGGCCCGCTGAACGACGTGCTCGGCGGAACCTCCGCGAGCTGGCGGTGGTTGTACGTGCTGCTCGCCGTCCCCGCCCTGCTGATCGTGTTCATCCGCCGGTACATGCCCGAGTCGCCGCGGTTCCTGCTCTCCAAGGGCAGACTGCAGGAGGCGAACGAGACGCTCACCGCGCTCGCGTCCGGCAAGCTCACCCGCAAGGGCCGCGGCCAGGTCACCGAGTACCTGACCTCGGCGGACATCCCGGACGTGGTCGGGCAGTCGGTCCCGCTGAAGGCGCTGGTGTCGGCCGGGTCGCTGCGCCGTACGGCGGCCATCGGGGTCGCATCGTGGATGTCGTTCGGTGCGCAGATCACCTTGCTGGTGCTGATGCCGAGCATTCTCGTTGCCCAGGGCTACAGCATCAGCTCCAGCCTCGGGTTCACGATGGTGATGAACCTCGGCAGCCTGCTCGGCGCGTGCGCCGCGGCGCTGGTCGCGCGCCACGTCGGCCGCCGGATCACTGTCGTGAGCGCGGCGGTGCTCGGCTGCGGGGCGGCGGTCGCGTTCGCCACCTTCGCCCACGGTACGACGCTGATCCTGCTGCTCGGCGGTACGTTCCAGTTCTTCGCGCTGCTGCTCAACACCACGCTCGCCGCCTGGTCGCCGGAGGTCTATCCGACCGAGGTCCGGGCGCTCGGCTGCTCGATCGTCAACGGGATCGGCAACGTGTCCGGTGCCGTGATGCCGCTGATCGCGGTCCCGGTCTTCGCCGCCTGGGGGATGAGCGGCGTGTTCCTGATGCTCGCGCTGATGTACGTCGTGCTCGCGATCGCCGCCCGGTTCGCACCGGAGACGTATCGGCTGTCGCTCGAGCAGATCAACCAGGCCCAGGTCTGAGAGAGGAAGTTTCCTGTGAGGAAGTACAGCACCCCGATCGACTACCGGCGGATGGAGTCCCTGCTCCGCGACTTCGAGCCGAGCTTCGACTTCGAGCCGGCCGCCCAGATCACCGAGGCGGAGTACGCCGACCGGATCGAGCGGCTCCGCCGGGAGGCGACCGTCGCCGGACTCGACGCGCTGCTCGTGCACGCCAGCCTGGTCGGCTGGTACCACACGTCGAACCCGTTCCTGCGGTACCTGTGCGACTGGATGCGGGAAGGGGTGCTGATCCTTCCGACCGACGCCGATCTCGAGCCCGAACTGCTGTCGTTCTGGACCGAGTCCGCGGTCGTGCCCCCGGGCGGCGAGCCGGTGCTGGTCGGCGACATCTGGCAGATCTCGCCGTTCGGCCGGGAGAGCGTGAACCGCCCGGGATCCCCGCTGCGGAAGACGATCGACGGCTGCGTCGGCGTCCTGCGGCGGCTCGGGCTCGCGGGCGGATCGCTCGGGCTGATCGGCGACGAGACCGCCGCGACGTTCTTCGCCGGACTGCGCGAGGAGCTGCCGCGGACGGCGTACACGAATGCCACCGACATGATCCTGCGGATGCAGCGGGTGCGGTCGGCGGCGGAGATCGACATCATCCGGTCGGCGGGCGAGCTGATCGGTATCGGATGGGAGGCGTTGTGCCACGTCGTACGGCCCGGCGTCACGGACTACGAGGCGTATGCGGCGTTCTCGTACGCGCAGCTGGCGCGCGGCGGGGAGACGGGTGACGGGTACCAGATCGGCGCGAACCGGTACGGCACGCTGTGCGGGAAGCCGTACGGGCATGTGCTCACCGAGGGCGACCTGCTCAACCTGTACATCTCGAACGTCACGTACCTCGGGTACTGCGCGCAGGCCGCGCGGATGCTGGTGGTCGGTACCGCGACGGCGCAGCAGGACGAGGTCCTGGAGATGACGGTCGACGCCGTACGGCGGGCCGAGGCGCTGATCCGGCCGGGCGTGAAGTTCAGCGAACTGCACGACGCGGCGTTCGAGGCGTACGTAGAGCGCGGGTACCTCAAGTCGAAGGAGACCCGGACGATGCCGTTCAACTGGGAGGCGATGCCGGACGGGTCGCCGCGGCAGGTGAAACGGCAGTACGTCGAGGACGCGGACTGGGAGGCCCAGGGCCGGCGGCTGATGCACGTCTGGCCGGCCGCACCCGGGCCGCACAACCCGAACCTCGGGCATGCGATCGGGATGCCGAAACTCCCGCAGTACAACGTCGCCTCGCACAACACCGACCGGATGGAACCGGGCATGGTGTTCGTCCTGCACGCGCAGTGGGTCGACCCGCTCGTCGCCGGATCGAACCTCGGCGACCTGTACGTCGTGACCGAGGACGGCTACGAGAACCTCACCCGCCGGACATCCGTCGAGGCCTACCGAACGGAGATCACCGCATGACCACGCTCCGACTCAGCTCGATGGCGCACGGGCTCAACTACCTCCCGGAGTACGTCGCGCGCGGCAACGGGATCTTCGCCGCGCACGGGATCGAGGTGCCGTACACGCTGCACGACCCGTGGGACGGGATCATGCACTCGCTCGCCGACGGGACCGCCGACGTGGCGCTCGGCGGGGTGTGGGTGCCGGCGATGTACTCCGGGCGCGGGAAGGACTTCGTCGCGATCGCACAGCTGAACGACCGGTTCCCGATGTGCATCGTGACCCGGGAGCGGGTCGACGGGTTCGAGCTGTCCTGGCTGCGCGACCGCACGATCCTGGTCCCCGGCCAGGGCGGCACGGCACCGGCCGAGTTCACCCGCGGACTGATGCGCGAGGCGGGCCTCGACCCGTGGCAGACCCGCTTCGCCCACGACCTGTCGATGCCGATGCTGTACGACCTGTTCGTCGGCGGCCTCGGCGACGCCTTCCTCACCGACCTCGTCACCGCCCTGGAACTGCAGCGCGCCGGGCTTGCGTACATCGCGTACCTGCACGCCGAGCGCGGCGGCCGGATGCCGAACAGCGTGTACTACGTACTCCGCGAACGGCTCGACGAGCTCACGCCCGCGCTCGTCCCGTTCGTGCAGTCGATCGACCAGGCCATGCAGCAACTCCGCGACGGCACGGTCACCGACCTCACCGGGCTGTTCGCCGCCGAATGGCCGACCGCGGACCCGTCCACCCTCCTGGCCGCGACCGAGCTGCTGATCAAGCACGGAGTGTGGAACACCGCCCGGGTGGACCGAGCCGCCCTCGAACGCTGGACCGGCATCCTGCACACCGCCGGCCTCACCGTCGAGCACGTGAAGTACGACGACATCATCGACAGCCGGGCGATGTAGTACCCGGTGGGGTCGCGCGACAAGCAATAGCTTGTTCCGCGACCCCGCCACGTGTTCAGCGGGTGATGCGGTCGACGCGGTGGCCCGTGTGGTCGAAGAGGTGGATCTGGGTGGTGTCCAGGGCCAGGTGGACCCGGGCGCCGCGTTGGAGTTCGGTGTCGACCGGGAGTTCGACGACGAGGTCGGCGCGGCGGTGGGTCGGGCCGTGGTGCTCGGGCTCGGGGACGGGCGGGGCGCCGAGGCCGAGTCGGGCGCGGACGCGGGCGAGGAGCGACAGGCCCGGGTCCGCGGCCGGGACGGCGTGCGCTGGGGTGGGGCGGCCGATGCGGTCCGGGTCGGCGACCTCGATGCCGCACTGGACGAACGCGATCGACTGCTGCCCGTGGAACTCGAACGCCCGGATCGTCCCGGTCAGCTGGTTCGGGGCGTCCTCGGTGGTGATCAGGCTGAACGCGTTCGACCGGGCGCCGACGATCACCGGCGCGCCGTGGTGGTGCCGCAGGATCAGCGAACGGCGGTCGGTCGGGTCGAGGCCGATCGACTGGCCGCCGAGCTCGAGCCGGACCCGGTGGTGGGCGGTCACGTTCACGGTCGCGGCGAGCAGGTTGATCCGCGGCGTCCCGAGGAAGCCTGCCACGAACGCGGTCGCCGGGTCGTTGTAGACCTGGGTCGGCGTCCCGACGTCCTCGATCCGGCCGTCGCGCATCACCGCGATCCGGTCCGCGAGCGTCAGCGCCTCGACCTGGTCGTGGGTGACGTACAGCGTGGTGACGTTCAGGTCGCGGGTCATCGCGCCGATCTCCTGCCGGAGCTCGGTCCGCATGGTGGCGTCCAGGTTCGACAGCGGCTCGTCGAGCAGGAACACCTCCGGCCGCCGGACCAGCGCCCGCCCGATCGCGACCCGCTGCCGCTGGCCGCCGGACAGCGTCCGCGGCATCCGGTCCAGCACCGACTCGATGCTGAGGATCTGCGCCAGCCCGGCCGCGGTCGTGCCCGCCTCGGCGTCGCCCTGCCCGGCGATCTGCAGCGGGAACATGATGTTCTCCTGGACCGTCCGGTTCGGGTACAGCGCGCCGGTCTGGAACACCATCGCCACGCCGCGCTCCCGCGGCGCCAGCTGGGTACCGTTGGTCCGCCCGAACCAGACCTCACCCTCGGTCACCCGCTCCAGGCCCGCGATCATCCGCAGCAGCGTGGTCTTCCCGCACCCGGACGGCCCGAGCAGCACCATGAACTCGCCGTCGCCGATCTCCAACGAGAGCTCGTCGACGGCCACGTGTTCGTCCTCGAACACCTTGGACACCGCGTCGAGCCGGATCGCCGTCATGTACGCCTTATACGGGACGTACGGGGCCACCGGCAAGAACTACTGCATGTAGATGCAGCTTGTTGCTGAATGCTTGACTGTTGCTGCAGGCAATTAACTGGTGATGGTTGAGCCGTTGACGACCACCGTGCTCAGGGTGCCCAGCGGGCTCCCCGGGCTCGGCGCGAACACCAGGAGATCGGCGCGGGCCTCCGGCTCGAGGCGCCCCCGATCGTGCAGGCCCAGCAGCTCGGCAGGGGTACGGGTGGCCATCGTCACGGCGACCTCCAGCGGCAGGTGGTTCGTCGCCCACCGGAGGCAGTCGAGCAGCGAGGCGCCGCTGCCGGCCAGGTACGGCGTACCGGTCAGCCGGAGGCCGCCGTCGGGCGTGACGGTGACGGCGCCGCCGACCGCGGTCTGGTAGTCACCGGGAGCGCACCCGGCCAGCGCGGCCGCGTCGCTGGTGAGGACGCAGCGGCCGGCGCCCTTCGCGCGGACCAGGGCGGCGAACGTGTCCGCCGGCAGATGGTGGCCGTCGGCAATCAATCCGGCGGTCAGCCTGTCCTCGGTGAGCTGGGCCCAGATCGGGTTGTGATGCCGGTCGATCTGCGCCGGCAACCCGTTGCCGAGATGCGTCGACAACCGCCCGCCGGCGGCCGCGAACGCGTGCACCTCGGCGGCACTCGCCAGCGAATGACCGACCGACGGCACGATGTCCTGAGCGGCGAGGTGCCGGGTGAACTCGATCGCTCCGGTGCGTTCGGGTGCCACCGTCATGATCGCGATCGCCCCGTCGGCGGCCGCCTGCCAGCGGTCGAACTCGGCCGCGTCCGGGTCCCGGATGACGGCCGGGTCGTGGGCACCGCGCGCGCCTTCCACGGACGAGATGTACGGACCTTCCAGATGCAGTCCCGGTACGCCGTACCGCACGACCGGGTCGTTCGCCCGGGCGGCGGCGGCCGTCCGGACGAGGGTGGTCGTGGTGGCGTCGTCGGCGGAGATGATCGTCGGGTAGACCGTGGTCACGCCCTGCGCCCAGAGTGCCCGGACCAGCGCGGGCAGTGCGTCGGCCGCCGGGTCGTTGACGTCCAGTCCGGCGTACCCGTTGAGCTGGATGTCGACCAGGCCGGGGATCAGCAGCAGGTCCGGGGCCGCCGGGTGGTCGGCGACCTCCTCGATGCCGGCCGCGGAGTACCGCACCCGCACGCCGCGGCCCGCCGCCGTACGGCCTTCCAGCACCTCACTCGTCACAGTGCGCCTCCACAGGCTCGGGGTTCCGGACCAGATAACTACATCTTGGGACTGACGGCAAAACCTGCTAGTTTGCTGCAAACGTTTGTAGCCTACCCGCCCGTCCCGAGGAGCGCATAGTGCCTGTCACCCAGATCGAGGACCTCCGCCTCGAAGTCTTCGCCGCCACCGCGGACATGGCCGCCGCGGCCGCCGCCGGTACCGCCGAACTGCTCACCCGCGCGGTCGCCGAGCGCGGCGCCGCCCGGGTCGTGATCGCCACCGGCAACTCGCAGCTCGCCTTCGTCACCGCCCTGACCGGGTACGACGTGCCGTGGTCGAAGATCACCGTCTTCCACATGGACGAGTACGTCGGGATCGACGCGAACCACCCGGCCTCGTTCCGGCGCTGGATCCGGGAGCGGATCGCGGGGCCGTTCGGCCCGGCCCGGGTCGAGTACATCGACGGCGAGGCGGCCGACGTCGAGGCCGAGTGCGCGCGGTACGAGGCGCTGCTCCGAGCCGCGCCGATCGACCTGACCTGTATGGGGATCGGCGAGAACGGGCACCTCGCGTTCAACGAGCCCGGGCAGGCCGACTTCGCCGACCCGCGGTGGGTCAAGCAGATCACGCTGACCCCGGAGTCGCTCCAGCAGCAGGTCGGCGAGGGGCACTTCCCGGACGTCGACGCCGTACCGCCGACGGCGATCTCGCTGACGGTTCCGGCGTTGCTCAGCGCCCGGTCGGTGCAGGTCGTCGCGCCCGAGCAGCGCAAGGCGGCCGCCGTCCGCAACACGCTCACGCTGCCGATCGACGCCACCTGCCCGTCCACGATCCTGCGCCGTACCCCGCACGCCAAGCTCTACCTGGACGGCGCCTCCGCCGGCGACTCCCGCGACCTCCTCCCCGCCACCGCCTGACCCCACCATCCCCCGAACCCCCAGCTCAGCGGTCATCCCCTGAGCTGGGGGGTTGCCCCCTGAGAATGCGGAGGGGCAACCCTCCAGTTGGGTGGTTATCCACTGAGCTGGAGGGTTGTCCCTTGGGGTGGGGGGTTAAGTGAGGAGGGTGGGGAGGTTTATGGGGCGGTGGGTGGTGGCGGACTGGGTCAGGGCGTCGCCCATGGCGACGGCGTACGCCGCTTCCGTGCTGGTGGCGAGCAGGCCCAGTTCGACGGACTCCGGGCTCGGGCCGGCGAACAGGTCGTGGCGCATCAGCGGGTCCGCGCCGCCGTGGCCGCCCTGCTCGGCGACCACCTCGACGACGCGGGACGGGCCGAACAGCTCGGCGACCGTGATCCGGTCCGACTCGGGGAGCGCGGCGCCGTCGACCGTCCGGCCGTGCAGCAGGTCGATCGACCCGTGCGTCCCGGCGACGCTCAGCCGGAAGCCCTCCCAGGTGCTGGAGAAGTCGATCCCGTACGTCAGCATCGCCCCGCCGGGGTAGCGGGCGACGGCGCTGTACGTGTCCTCGATGTCGATCTCGTCGTCGTAGATGTACAGCGGCCGGTCCGCCGGGTACTGGCCCGGGTAGTGCAGGCCGAACAGCCCGGTCCGTACTTCGGAGTCGTCGGACGGGAAGACCCCGGATCCCTGCTGGGCAAGGAAGTACGGGTCCTCGGCGCGGGGTGCGCGATGCGGGCTCGACGGGCCGTAGTAGTTCTGTGCGCCGTACCCGAAGATCTCCGTCGGAGCCTCGCCGATCCACCAGTTCAGCAGGTCGAAGTGGTGCGACGACTTGTGCACCTGCAGGCCGCCGGACAGCGCGCGCCGGCGGTTCCAGCGCAGGAAGTAGCTGGCGCCGTGCCGCAGGTCGACGTGGTAGTCCATGACGACGCGGGTGACGCGTCCGATCGTGCCGGCCTGGATCAGCCGCTTCACCTCGCGGTGCGCGGCGGCGTACCGGAGGTTGTGGGTGACCTGCACGCTGCCGCCGGACGCGCGCTCGGCGGCGAGCACCTCGCGGGCGGCCGCGGCGGTGGTGACCATCGGCTTCTCGGTGATCACGTCGATGTCGTACGCGAGCGCGCCGCGGATGTACTGCTCGTGCGTGTGGTCCGGCGACGTCACGATCACGGCGTCCGGTACGACGTTCTTCAGCATCTCCTCGTACTGCGCGAAGTACGGGATCGCCGGGCGGTCGAGGCGTTCGAGCGACGCGTTGAACTCGGCGACCCGGTCCGCGTCGGTGTCGACGATCGCCACCACCTCGGCGTACCGCGACAGGTCGTCCTCGTCGACGCCGTACCCGAAACCGCCCTCGGCGGTGCGGTCGGTGAGGCCGAGGATCGGGAGGACGAAGCTGGCGAGGCCGCGGGCGGACAGACCGCACACGGCGTACCGGCGGATGGCGGGCATCGGGGCTCCTTCAGTCGAGCAGCCGACAGCAGGCGCTGTCGGCGGCGAACAGGCCAAGACTCTCGAACAGGGTGCGGGCGATCACCCGGTGGCCGCGGCCGCCCGGGTGCGTCGGGTCGGCCATCCACTCGGCCGGGGCCCAGCCGTCGCCGGCCGCGGTCCAGTGCGCGAAGTGGTCGACCAGCAGGACGTCGTGGTCGGCGGCGACGGTGCGGATGGCGTCGGCGTACGCCGGGAGGTGGTCGCCGAGGTTGTACCGGCAGGTGCGCAGGACGGCCGTGGGGGTCTGGGCGACGACGAGCGCGCCGGTGTCCAGGATCGTGGTCAGCAAGGTGCTGTAGCGCGCGGCGAACTCCGCGACGCCGTCGGCGCCGGCCTTCGCGTCGTTGGTACCGACACCGATCACGACCAGGTCGGGTGCGAGGTCGAGCGCGGCCGGGAGGCGGCCGAGGGTGTCCGCGGTGTTCGCGCCGGAGACCGCCCAGCGGACGAACGAGTCGCCGGACCGCGTGAGCTCGTAGCGGACGCGTTCCTCGAGCAGTTGGACGTAGTCGCGCTCGGCGCCGGTCCAGTGCGCGCCCTGGGCGATGCTGTCGCCGATCGTCGACCAGCGGATCGGTGCGTCCGACCGCAGCGCGGCCTCGAATTCGGTGCGGTTCGCCATGGCGACCACGATAGCAACATTCTCTGCTATTGCGACAAACGTTTGCAGTCCGTATCGTCCAGCGCACCCCCTCCGCCGTAGAGGAGTCCGCCCATGAACCACGTCCCCGCAATCACCCGTCGCAGTCTGCTGGCCGGTACGGCAGCGACCGCCTTCCTCGCCGCAGGTACGACGACGCGGGCCCGCGCCACGTCGTCCGCGCTCACCCTTCCGAACCCACCCGCCGACGGGATCGGCCGCGGGCAGGTCTTCGACAACTCGATCCCGGACCGCTCGGTGTACGCCGGGCTCGTGCAGTTCGTCTGGGGCGCCTCCAGCCTCACCCAACCGGCCGGCGCGGTGCCGTCGGCGTACATGCCGGCGTTCCGCGACTTCGACAAGACGCACACGATCGCGTGGTACCAGGCGAACCACCCGGACTGGGTCGCGTACACCGCCGACACCGCGGACCGGTCGGCCGTCGCCTGGGAGTTCGGCAACACGACGTACGTCCCGCTCGACTTCCAGAACCCGGACGTGCGGACCTTCTACTGGAACTCCTTCGTCCAGCCGAAGATCGACGCCGGGTACCCGATCATTGCCTTCGACAACATCGGCACCTTCAACGGCTACGGCAACGCCGGCCACTACCACGGGTCGCAATGGGTCCAGCAGTACGTCGGGCCCGGCCCCGAAGGGCGGGTCGATCCGGCCTGGTCGGCCGCGGTCCTCGACTGGATGTCGTACCTGTCCGGCCGGTTGCACGGGCTCGGGATCGGGATGGCCGCGAACATCACCTGGAACGGTTCCGTCCAGCTCCCCGACATGCTCGAGGCGGTGAGCCTGGTCGACGTGTACGTCGACGAGCAGGGCTTCACCGTGCACCGGCCCGGCAACTACAACGACGGGGCCTGGAAGAGCAAGTTCGACTTCACCCGGCAGATCGCGGCGCAGACGCAGCATTTCGCGATCAACCAGACCACCGAGGACACGCTCGCCACCGCCACCCAGGAGCAGATCGACTGGGCGGTCGCGAACTACCTGCTGTACCGCGAGCAGAAGAGCATGATGACGCTCTGCGGACTCGGCGAGTACCACGTGTGGGTGGACTGCCCGCAGCTGCACACGAACATCGGGCGGCCGTCGGGGTCGCCTGTCACGGACGCTTCGGGTGCCTACACCCGCGCGTACCAGCGTGGTCTGACGTTGGTGAACCCGTCGTCGACGGCCACCGCCGTGGTCACGCTTCCGTCCGGGACCTTCACCGATCTGCACGGTCACGCGGTCTCCGGTCAACTGTCGCTCCCGCCCAACTCGGGCAGCGTGTTAGCTCAGTGAAAGGAAAGTGCATGAGACTCCGCCGACTGTCCTCGGCCGCGGTGATCGTCGCCGTCGGCCTGGGAATGCTCACGACGACTGCCCAGGCGGCTCAGCCCGCCGGCGGTGGGTCGGCCACGCCGGATCAGGCGGGTGGTACCTGTCCGCCCGCGCCCTCCGGCGTACCGCTGCCGGTGACGCGGGACCACGGCGTACTGCAGGCGCAGGTGTTCGACCGGCAGGTGCCGGATCCTTCCGTGTACGCGGGGCGGGTCGGGTTCGTCTGGGGCGCGTTGAAGGCGGCGCAGCCCGAGGGCGTGCTGGCCAGCTCGTACGTGACGGCGTTCCGGAACGCGCCGGCGCGGCAGTACACGCCGGAGTGGTTCAAGGCGAACCACCCGGACTGGATCGAGTACACCGCGGACCGGACCACGCCGGCGTGGGAGTTCAACAACCAGGTCTACACGCCGATCGACATCAGCAACCCGGAGGTGCGCCAATGGTTCACCACGAACCTGATCGATCCCGCACTCGCCGCCGGGTTCAAGACGATTGCCGTTGACAACATCGGCGTACGGAACGACTTCAAGGTCAGCGGGCACTACGACAAGGACGGGAACTGGGTGCAGCAGTTCGGCACCGACCCGAAGGACCCGGCATGGGTCGCGGACGTGCTCGACTGGCTGCGGTACCTGCGGGACTACGCGCACGCGCACGGGGCGTCGGTGGCGTTCAATCTGACGTTCAACGGCAGCCTGCACGACGAGTTCCAGGACAAGTCGCCGGCGTACATGGCCGCGCTGGACGAGATGATCGACATCTCCGACATCTGGCTGAACGAACAGGGCTTCACCGTCCACCGCGTCGAGAACGTCGTCGACGACGAGTGGACCCTGATGTTCGACCTCCTCCGCCGGCACCGCTGCAAGCCGTCGGTCATCATGAACAAACTCCCCACCGACTACTGGTCCGAGGCCACCCCCGAACAGCGCCAGTGGGTCGTCGCCAACTACCTCCTGTACCGCGAGGCCCCCGCAATGCTGGAAAGCACCGGCCGCAAGGACTACGCCGGCTTCAACGAAATCCCCGAAATGTCAGCAGACCTGGGCCGCGCCATCACCCCACCGGTCCACCACGGCCCAACCCTGTGGACCCGCCTCTACCAAGACGGCCTGACGGTGGTCAACCCCACCTCCGCCACCCCCGCCAACCTAACCCTCCCCGCCGGCACCTGGACCGACCTCCACAACACCCAATACACCGGCACCATCACAGTCCCCCCCAACACCGGCCTCGTCCTCAAACGAAGCTGACCCGCTCGCCACGCACCGCCCCGCCCAGGGGCGGTGCGTGGCTGCAGACATGCGCCAGATCAATAGGGGTTGGGTTCAGCGTCATGTGCTCCAGGTCTCGGACGGCCGCCAGTCCTCCGTCGAGTCGTGGCAAACGGCCCGCACCCCCTGCGGCGAGTCGTGAGAAAAGGCGCCAGAAACCAGCGATAATCCACGACTCGACGAACAGGTGCCGCGCCGTTCGCCACGACTCGGCGAAGAGCGGGGTACTTCTTTTGCCTGTTCTTATCTGAGGTTTTCCGGGGGGATGCCGGTGGAGCCTCGGATTACTAGGCGGGTTTCTAGTTTTACTGTGGTGGTGGGGGTTTCTGCCTCGTGGAGTTGGTTCAGGAGGAGGTCTACGGCGGCGGAGCCGAGTTCGGCTGCGGGGACGTGGATGGATGTCAGCATGGGGTGGGTGACGGTGGAGAGGGGGCTGTCGTCGATGCCTATGACGCTGATTTCGCGGCCTACTTGCATTCCGCGTTCGGTGAGGCGGGACATGACGCCCAGGGCGATCAGGTCGTCGTAGGCGATTGCGGCCGCGACCTCGGAGGATTGCAGGAGGTCGGCGGCGCGCATGCCTGCTTGGATCTGCGGCTCGAACGGGCCCAGTTCGCGGAGTTCTACGTCGTTGGCGGCGCAGGCCTTGGCCAGGGCGTCGCGGCGTTGCTGGTTGGACCAGGAGCGGCGGGGGCCGGCCAGGTAGGTGATCCGGCGGTGGCCGAGGGAGACCAGGTGTTCGACCGCTTCCTGCATTCCTTCGTTCTCGTCGATGACGACGCTGCCGGCCCCTTCGACCTCGCGGTTCACGAAGACCACGGGGAGTTGCTGGGCGAGCCGGGTGAGCTCCGCGGGCGCGGTACGCGGTGACGCGAGGATCAGCCCGTCGACCTGCCGGCTGAGGCCGCGGGCGAGCTCGAGCTCGTCGGCGACGTGTTCGTCGGTGTCGGCGATCAGTACGGCGTACCGCTTGTCCCGGGCGCGTGCCTGGACCGACTTGATGATCGGCGGGAAGAACGGGTTCGCGATGTCCGGGACGACCAGCCCGACGGTGTCGGTGCGTCCGGACACCAGTGATCGGCCGGCCCGGCTCGGGGCGTAGCCCAGCTGCCGGGCGACCCGTTCGATCCGGGCCCGGGTCTCGGCGTTGACCTTCTCCGGGTCGGTCAGCGCCCGGGACACGGTCGACGTCGACACGTTGCAGGCTGCGGCCACCTCCGCCAGCGTGACAGCCAAGGCATGCTCCCCACGTCGCGTACGGATAGATCTTGGCATCGTAGCGCAAACGATTGCCGCTGCTCTGCACCCTGATTGTAACCACTTGGGCGAGTTTCCACTGCAAACCGTTGACTCTTGCTGCAAACGTTGGCAGTCTCATCACACCCCGGCCGATCCGGCCGTGGATCGAAGGGAGATCCCGTGCGCTCCAGAGTGAAACTGACAGCGGTCGTGGCCGGTCTGGCCCTGCTGTCCTCCGTGACGGCCTGTTCGGGAGGCGCCGGTGCTGCCGGCGGGGCCACGAAGACCCCGCCGCTGACGGTCGCCGCGTACTCGCAGCCGACCCTGCAGCCGAACTTCAACCCGTTCTCGGTGAACGCGTTGCGCGGCACCATCGGCCTGATCTACGAGCAGTTGTTCGACTTCAACACCGCGCACGAGAGCGAGTTCATGCCCAGCCTGGTGACGAAGTACACCTGGGCTCCGGGCGGCAAGGCGATCGACCTGGCCCTCGACAACCGGGCGAAGTGGTCCGACGGCAGCGCGCTGACCGCCGACGACGTGATCTTCACGTTCGACTACCTGAAGCAGCACGAGCTGCTGGCGCTGCCGGTCGACAAGGTGACCAAGACCGCCGACGGCGTGCACATCACGTTCACGAAGCCGGCGTACGCCGCGATCCAGGACCTCGGCCGGACCGTGATCGTGCCGAAGAAGGTGTGGACCGGCAAGGACCCGGACACCGACACCAACCTGAAGCCGATGGGCAGCGGCCCGTACGAACTCGGCCAGGTCACCGGCCAGCAGGCCACGTTCAAGGCGCGCGCCGACTACTGGAAGCAGAAGGTCCCGGTCCCGCAGATCACCTACGTGACCACGAGCAGCACCAACCTGCTCGCCCAGCAGCTGGTCCGCCACGAGGTCGACCTGGCGTACGCCGGGATCCCGGACGTGAAGAACCAGTTCGTCCAGAAGAACGCGGCGCAGAACCATCTCTGGCCGGTGTACGCGAGCATGAAGCCGCTGATGCTGAACCTGAAGCGCAAGCCGTTCGACAACGTGCACGTCCGCAAGGGCATCGCGCTGTCGATCGACCGGCAGGCGGTCACCGACGCGTACAACCCGGGCGTCTACCAGCCGGTCGGCCCGACCGGGCTGTACCAGGGCACGTTGTCGAAGTGGATCGACGCCAAGGACCGCGACCCGGTGAAGCCGGACAGGACGGCCGCGCTGGCCGAGTTCGCGCAGGCCGGGTACAAGGACCAGGGCGGCAAGCTGATCGGTGCCGACGGCAAGCAGCTCAAGCTCAGCATCCTCACCGTCAGCGCGTTCGCGGACGGCATGGCCTACACGCAGGAACTCGCGTCGCAGCTGTCCGCGGTCGGCATCGACGCGGCGGTGAACGGCGTACCGTCGGCGGCTTACACCGGTGACGAGGACAAGCGCGACTTCGACGCGATCTACGGCGACGCGTTCACCTTCGGGACGAACCCGTACACGTTCTACAACAAGATGCTGTCGAAGAAGTCGAAGACGAACGTGGTCGGCTGGGACGACCCGGCGACCGAGGCCGCGCTCGGCGCTCTCGCCCAGGCCGCGCCGGACGCGCAGCTCGCCGCGTCGAAGCCGCTGCAGCAGATCATGCTCACCCAGCTCCCGGTCGTCCCGGTGTCGGTGAAGGGTACGCCGTACATGTACAACACCGAGCACTGGACCGGCTGGCCGAGTGCGGACGACCCGTACACGACGCCGGATCCGGGCGCGATCAGCGGCGTGTTCGCGGCCACGATGTTCCTCGCGCTGAAGCCGGCATGACCCGGTTCCTCGGGACGCCGTTCGTACAGCGGATCGGGTTCTACCTGATCGCGGCCTGGTCCGCTGTCACGATCAACTTCGTCCTGCCGCGGTTGATGCCCGGCGATCCGGCGTCGGCGATCCTGTTCAAGATGTCCGAGCTCGGGCCGGTGTCCGAGCAGCAGGAGGAGCTGGTGCACCGGCTGTTCGGCGGCGCCCGCGGGCAGTCCTGGTGGCACGAGTACGTCAGCTACCTGAACGGGATCCTGCACCTGGACTTCGGCCGCTCGATCTCGTTCTACCCGGCGACCGTGTCGTCGGTGGTACGGTCCGGGTTCCTCTGGACGTTGCTGCTGGTCGGCAGCGCAACCGTGATCGCGTTCGTGCTCGGCACCGGCCTCGGCATCGCCGCGGGCTGGCGGCCGGGACGGGCGCTGGACTCGGTCGGCAGCCTGGTGTCGATCTTCCTGCACTCGATGCCGTACTTCTGGGTGGCACTGATCCTCGCGTACGTGTTCGCGTTCACGCTCGGCTGGTTCCCGCTGTCCGGCGGCGCCGACCTCGGCCTGGTGCCGGGGTTCGGTCCGGACTTCCTGGGCAGCGCGATCCGGCACGCGATGTTGCCGGCCGCAACGATCGTGCTGACCTCGGTGAGCGGCTGGATGATCCACATGCGCAACATGATGGCGTCGGTGGTGAACGAGGACTACGTGTTGCTCGCGCAGGCGAAGGGCCTGCCCGGGCATCGAGTGGTGTTCTCGTACGCCGCGCGGAACGCCGTACTGCCCAGCATCAGCGGGTTCGCGGTGTCGATCGGGATGGTGGTCGGCGGGTCGCTGCTGACCGAGATGGTGTTCAACTATCCCGGGCTCGGCAGCCTGCTCAACCAGGCGATCGTGAACGTGGACTACCCGCTGATGCAAGGCCTGTTCCTGATCATCTCGCTGACCGTGCTGGCGGCGAACTTCGTGGTCGACTCGCTCTACGTGCTGATCGACCCGCGGACCCGGGAGGCGTCGTGATGGGGCGATTGGTGGGTGGCGATCGCAAGGTGACGGTCGGACTGACGATCCTCGGCGTGATGCTGCTGGTCGCGATCTTCGGCCCGTTGGTCGTCAGCGGAGTACTCGGCCAGTCGGCCACCAAGCTGCACGCCGGCCCGCCGATGGCGCCGCCGTCGGGCGAGCACTGGCTCGGTACGACGACGTCCGGCGTGGACGTGTTCGCGCAGTTCATCACCGGCACGCGCGTCTCCGTGTTCGTCGGCCTGGTCGGCGGGACGATCTCGACGTTCCTCGCCGTACTGTTCGGCCTGGTCAGCGGGTACCACAAGGGCAAGACCGGCGCCGCGCTGACCGGGTTCGTGAACATCTTCCTGGTCATCCCGGGGCTGCCGCTGCTGCTCCTGATCGCCAGCTACACCAGGGGTCGCGGCGGGTGGCCGGCGGTCGCGCTGATCATCGGCCTGACCAGCTGGGCCGGCGGTGCGCGGGTGAAGCGGGCGCAGACGTTGTCGCTGCGGAACCGCGACTTCGTGGCGGCCGCGCGGTACTCCGGTGACAAGCAGTCGCGGGTGCTGTTCATGGAGGTGGTCCCGCATCTGGCGCCGGTGATCGCGTCGACGTTCCTGTTCGCGGTGGTCGGTTCGATCGCGGCCGAGGCCGGGCTGGACTTCATCGGCGCCGGCAACACGAACACGGTCAGCTGGGGCACGATGCTCTACTGGGCGCAGTCGCAGGGCGCGTTGCAGACCGGTGCCTGGTGGTGGTTCCTCCCGCCGGGTCTCGGCATCGCGCTGGTCGGTACGGCGGCAGGCCTGGTCAACTTCGGGATCGACGAGCTGTCCGACCCACGGCGCCGTACCCTCCGAGCCCGCCCGAAGCGGAAGGTCGTGACCGCATGACGTTGCTCGAAGTACGAGACCTCGTGGTGGAGTACAGCGAAGAGGTGCGGGCGGTCGACACGGTGTCGTTCGACGTCGGCCGCGGCGAGATCTTCGGCGTGCTGGGGGAGAGCGGCAGCGGGAAGACGACGCTGATGACCGCGATCACCCGGCTGCAGCGCCCGCCCGCGCGGATCGCCGGCGGCACGGTCACCTACCACCCGGCCGAGGGCAAGCCGGTCGAGTTGGTCGGCTGTACGCCGCGTGAGCTCCGGGAGCTGCGCTGGGAACGGCTGGCCGTCGTGTTCCAGAGCGCGATGAGTTCGCTGAACCCGGTGATGCGGATCGGTACGCAGTTCGCCGACGCGATCCGCGCGCACCGGTCGGTGAAGCGTGCCGAGGCGTGGGACCGGGCCGCGGAGCTGCTCGAACTGGTCGGCATCCCGCGCGACCGGGTCCGGAGCTACCCGCACGAGCTGTCCGGCGGGATGCGGCAGCGGGCCGCGATCGCGCTGTCGCTGGCGTGTCAGCCGGACCTGGTCGTGATGGACGAGCCGACGACCGCGGTCGACGTGGTGATGCAGCGGCAGATCCTCGACAACCTGAAGGAGCTGCAGGCAACCTTCGGGTTCTCGGTCCTGTTCGTTACGCACGACCTGTCGCTGCTGGTCGAGCTCGCCGACCGGATCATGGTGATGTACGCCGGTCGCGCCGTCGAGATCGCTTCCGCCGGGGACATCTACAAGGACCCGAAACACCCGTACACGCAGGGATTGCGGGACTCGTTCCCGTCGTTGCACGGCCCGCGCCGCGAGCTGCGCGGGATCGGCGGCGCGCCGCCGGACCTGCGCCGGCTGCCGGTCGGGTGCGCGTTCGAACCGCGCTGCCCGCACCGCGTCGACGACTGCTTGGAGACGCAGCCGCTGCTGATCGAACGCGACCGTACCCAGGCAGCCTGTCTGCTCCTCGACCGCCAGGAGGTGGGCCATGCTGGAGGCCATTGACGTCACCAAGCGGATGGCGTTGCACGGCAGGCGGCACGGCCAGTGGTTCACGGCCGTGGATTCGGCGTCGCTGAAGCTGGAGCCGGGCAAGGTGGTCGCGCTGGTCGGCGAGAGCGGCTCGGGCAAGAGCACGCTGGCGCGGATCCTGACGCTCGGGGACGAACCGTCGGAGGGCACGATCCGGCTGGCCGGCAAGGAGGTCAGCGGCCGGCGCCGTGCGGACCGGCAGGCGCACTTCGGCCAGGTGCAGCTGATCATGCAGGACCCGTTCGCCTCGCTGAACCAGCTGCACAAGGTCCGCTACATCCTCGGCCGCCCGCTGCGGAACTTCGGCAAGTCCGGCGATCTGACGCAGCGGATCGTCGAGCTGCTCGAGCGGGTGAACCTGACGCCGGGGGAGCAGTACATCGACAAGTACCCGCACGAGCTGTCCGGCGGGCAACGGCAGCGCGTCGCGATCGCCCGCGCGCTGGCCGCGGACCCGACGGTACTGATCGGCGACGAGCCGGTGTCGATGCTCGACGTGTCGATCCGGCTCGACGTACTGCGGCTGTTCGCGGACCTGTGTGCGCGCGACGGGCTCGCGATGCTGTACATCACGCACGACATCGCCAGCGCCAGGTACTTCGCGGACGAGATCAACGTGATCTACGCGGCCCGGATGGTCGAGGGCGGTCCGGCGGAGGAGGTGACGCAGCAGCCGCGGCACCCGTACACGCAGCTGTTGCTCGAGTCGTCGCCGGACCCGGACCGCGACGGGGAGCGCGGTAGATTGCCGATTGTTGACAATCCTACGGAGCCGGTGGATCGCGAGCAGGAGCTGGCCGGCTGTCCGTTCGCGGCGCGGTGTCCGCACGCGATGCCGGTCTGCACCGAGACGCCGCCGCCGGTCACCACGTTCACGAACGGTCACTGGTCACGGTGCTGGTTACACGAGGAGTAATGGGGTATCTCTAGAGAGTGATCCGGGGAGTGGTCGTTGTCGGTGTCGCGGTGGTCTCGCTGACCGCGTGCGGGGGCGCTAGCACGCCGGGAGGCGCGCCCGCCGTGACTGCCACCACCACCGCAACCACGACCGCAACCACGACCGCAACCACGACGGTCACCGCGACCGTGACAGTCACCGCCTCGCCGCCGAGCGGGAGCTCGGTGCCAGTGCAGGCCGGCGTGGTACCGAATGTGGTGGGGATGAACCACCAGTTGGCCCAGGACACGATGCAAGCGGCTGGGTTCTACTACCTGACCGAGGTGGACGCGACCGGCAAGGGACGGCTGCTGATCATCGACCGCAACTGGGTGGTCGTGTCGCAGGAGCCCGCCGGCGGTACGAAGGCGGGACCCGAGACCAAGATCGTGCTGCACTCCAAGAAGATCGGCGAGTAGCAGCTCAGGTGACGGCCGACGTGAGTGTCACGTCGACCGTGGTCCGGTTGATGTAGTCGGTCCACGCCTGGGCCAGCCGGTTGACGCCCTGTGTCAACGTTGCCGGGGGCAACGCATACGGCAGCCGGGTGTGGTGGTCCGTGCTCCCGTCCGCGGAGAAGACCGCGCCCGGCAGCAGCGCGACGCCGTACCGGAGGGCGATCTGGGCGAAGTGGGTCGCGTCGCCGTGCGGCAGGCGGACCCATAGCGACGCCCCGGCCCGCGGCTCCTGCCAGCTCCAGTCGGGCAGGTGCCGCCCGAGCAGGTCGGTCAACGTCCGCAGGCCGACGGGCAGCGCGGTGCGGCGTTCTGCCTCGGCGGCGGCGCGGTGGTCCAGCAGCCGCAGCGCGACCTCCTGCGCGACCAGCGAACTGCCGAGGTCGGTGATCCCGCGGACCTGCGCGAACCGCGAGACCACCTGCGGCACGGCGCGGATCCAGCCGAGCCGCAGCCCGCCCCAGAACAGCTTGCTCATCGACCCGATCGTGACCAGCCGCTCGTGCGTCCCCAACGCGGCCGGTGTCGCCCGGTCGTCGAACGCCGTACCGGCCAGCGACGTGTCGTCGACGAGCACCACCTCGTGCTGGTCGAGGAGCTTGGCGAGCCGCTGCCGCCGTTCGTCGGACAGGACGACCCCTGTCGGGTTGTGTGCGGCCGCCTGCACGTAGACGAGCCGCGGCGACTCGTTCGTCAGCAGGCGTTCCAGCGCCGTCACATCGAGCCCCTCGGAGTCCATCCGGACGGTCCGCAGCCGGCTCCCGGTCCGCGCGAACGCCTCCAGCGCCCCGCGGTACGTCGGCTGCTCGACGACCACGCCGTCACCCGGGTGGAGGCACCCGCGCGCGACCAGTTCGAGCGCCTGCTGGGCCCCGGACGTGATCAGGATGTCCTCGGGCGCGGTCGGCGTACCGGCGTCGCTGTACCAGCGGGCGATCCGCTCCCGCAGCGCCGGCAGACCGCGTAGGTGGTACCCATGGTGGGTGCTGGTCAGCCGCAGGTAGTCGTCCCGGGTCAGCCCCGCGGCCACGTCGGCGACCAGGTCGAGGCTCGGCAGCGCGGCGGTGGCGAAGTCGATCGTTGCCAACGGCCCGTTCAGGAACTGGCTCGCCGCGTGGTCGCCGGCCAGCCCCGACACGGTCTCCCGGCTCCGATCGAGCGCAACCCGCGTCCCGCTGCCCTGCCGCCGCTCGAGCTGCCCCTTCTCGCGGAGCGCCTGGTACGCCGCGACCACCGTCGTACGGCTCACCGTCAGCGCCGTCGACAGCGCCCGCTCGGGCGGCAGCGCGGCGCCCGGCGGCAGCTCGCCGCGCTCGATCAGCTCCGCGAGACTGTCGCTCAGCTGCCGGTACAGCGGCCCGGACCGGGCGCCGGTCCCGACCAGCATCCGCGCGAGCTCGTCCGCCGAGAATCGAAGGCCATTACCGTCCTGAATCACAAACAGAGTCCAATTTCGTCGCTGTGGCTATAGATGGCATTGGGTTTCGAGCGCCAATCTAGGGCGCCATCGAGCCTATTGGTCTGTGAGGTGGGGCGCAATGAGAGGGATCTGGATTGCCCTGCTGCTCGTCCTGTCCGGGTGTGCCACGGTCGCCGCGCCCGGCACCGGGGCGTTGAGCGCCGACGGTCCGCAGGACACGTCGCGGACGATCCGCATCATGGGAGCGGACTTCCCGTACACCGATGCGACCGTCGCGGCGTTCGAGCAGCAGCATCCCGACATCAAGGTCGAGTACGTGAAGGGAGCGATCTCGTTCGAGCAGGGCAGCGTGCAGACCCTGCTGCGGTCCGGCAGCGGACCGGACCTGTTGCTGGTGAACTCGGGTCCGGGCCGGGTCGGCATGCTCGCCAAGGCCGGGCTGATCTGGCCGCTGGACGAGGTGTTCGCGACCAACGGGCTGGCCGGCCGGTTCCAGCCCGAGGTGGTCAAGCAGACGAAGGCGAGCACCGGCAAGATCTACGAGATCGTCGAGGGCCTGGACGTGTTCCAGGTCTACTACAACAAGAAGATCTTCGCGGCGCACGGGATCGAGGTCCCGCGGGACTGGCAGGGCTTCCTCGAGACCTGCCAGCAGCTCAAGGCTGCCGGGGTGAAGCCGCTGCTGGCCGGTGCCCGGGACAACTTCGCCGGCGGATGGTTGCTCGGGGCACTCGTCCAGGCGTCGGCCGGGCGGCAGAAGATGAGCCAGATCGTCAACGGGTCCGGGTCGTTCGCGGATCCGGACGTCGTCCGCGGCGGGCAGATGCTGTCCGACCTGATCGCAAAGGGCTGCCTCGACGGCGGCCAGGCGGCCGCGCTGGACGGCGGCCAGGCGCAGGCCGCGTTCTGGAAGGGCGGCGGCGCGATGACCGTCGTACCGCAGGGGTCGATGGCGGATGCGCGGCACGACGGGGTCGACGTCTCGCAGTACGGCGCGTTCCCGATGCCGCCGGTGGACCCGAGCGCGGAGGCGTTGCCGACGGCGGGGCTGGCGTTGAGCTGGGTTGTCAACAAGAGTACGAAGTCGCGGTCGGCGGTGGTCGAGTGGCTGCGGTGGCTGGCGAGTCCGGAGTACCTGAAGCTGACCGCGGCGAAGGGTCGCACGCTGGTCCCGGCGCAGATCGTCCCGCCGGGGACGGCGCTCGACCCGGCTGTCCAGGACGGGTTGGAGAAGGTTGCCAAGGGCACCGGGTTCAACCCGAGCGTGTACCTGCCGGACGCGGCCAAGGAGGCGTGGTACCAGGCGGTGCAGGGCCTGCTGACCAGCCGTACGACACCCGAGCACGCGATGCAGGGCGTACAGGACAAGATGGGAGCCGGCCGATGAAGGGGACGCGTCGTACGGCGCTGATCGCGCTGATGCTGCTGCCGTCGCTGGCGCTGCTCGCGGTCTTCCTGTTCCTGCCGCTGCTGCGCGGGATCGAGCTGAGCTTCTACCGCTGGGACGGCGTCGCGCCGGTGATGCACCGGGCCTGGCTGGACAACTACATCCACGTCTGGTCGGACCCGTACTTCCTCCGGGCGCTCGGCCGGACGGTGATCTGGTGGGCGATGCACCTGTGTCTCGCGGTCGGTGGCGGGCTGGTGCTCGCGGCCCTGATCAGCGAGATCCGGTGGCGCCGCGCGCAGACGCTGTTCCGGAGCCTGGTGTTCGTCCCGCACATCATGTCGCTCGCGGTCGTCGGCGTGATCTGGAGCCAGCTCTACCACCCGACGATCGGGCTGCTGAACGGGTTCCTGAAGGCGATCGGGCTGGAGCGGCTGACCGAGCCGTGGCTGGGCAGTACGGCGTTCGCGCTGCCCGCGGTCGGGCTCGCGAGCGCGTGGCAGGCATACGGTTTCTACCTGGTGATCTTCCTCGCCGCGATCCAGGCGGTCGATCCCGCGCTGCACGAGGCGTCCGCGATCGACGGCGCCGGCGCGTGGCAGCGGTTCCTGAACATCACGGTGCCGTCGCTGCACAACGCGATCAGCCTGGTCGTCGTACTGGCGTTCATCAACGCGCTCAAGGGGTTCGGCACGGTCTGGTCGATGACCGAGGGCGGGCCGGACCGGTCCACCGAGCTGGTCGCGGTGTACGCGTACCGGCAGGCGTTCGGGCTCGGCGACATCGGCGCGGCCAGCGCGGCCGGGCTGAGCATCGCGGTGATCGCGGTCGTGATCACCGTCTCCTTCAACCGCTGGCGCGACCGCGCCGCCCTGGGGAGGTGACCGCATGCGTACCGTCACCCGCTGGCACCACGGTCTCGTGGTCATGGTCGCGCTGATCGCCGGCGCGACCATGGTCCCGGTGCTGTGGGCACTGCTCAGCGCCTTCAAGAACAACACCGAGATCTACGGCGACGCGCTCGGGCTGCCCGTGCACTGGCGGTGGGAGAACTTCCGCACGGTCTGGACCAGCGGCGCCTTCAGCACGTACTTCGTGAACAGCGCCGTGATCGCGGTCGCCGTCACCGCGCTGACCGTCCTCGTCACGTGCCCGGCCGGGTACGCGTTCGGCAAGCTGACGACCGGCCGGAGCAACGGCATCTTCTACGCGTACCTGCTGGTGATGACGCTGCCCGGCGAGGCGATCATGGTGCCGACGTTCTACCAGCTGCGGGAGATGTCGCTGGTCGACAGCCGGGTCGGGCTCGGGTTGATCCTGGTCGCCGGCGGGGTACCGCTCGGCGTGTTCATCGCCCGGAACTTCTTCCGCGACCTGCCGAACGAGCTGATCGAGTCGGCGCGTGTCGACGGCGCGGGCGACTGGCGGATCTTCCGGAGCGTGATGCTGCCGTTGGCGAAGCCCGCCGTACTCGCCGTCGGGGTGTTCAGTTTCCTCGGCGCATGGAACGAGTACCAGCTCGCGTTGTTGCTGCTGTTCAGCCAGGAGAAGCGGACGATCCCGCTCGCGCTGGTGCAGTTCCAGGGGCAGTACAGCTCCGATTCAGGTGCCTTGTTCGCCGGCATCGTGCTGGCGATGATTCCGTCCGCCCTGGTGTACGTCGTGTTGCAGCGGTCGTTCACCCGGGGCCTCGTGGCAGGAGCCTTGCGATGAGTGTGACCTATCAGTTCGAGTACTCGGAGCGGCTGCGCGTCGCGTTCATCGGCGCGGGCGGGCACTCGTACCGGAACGTGTATCCGGCGTTCCAGTACGCGCCGGTGGAGCTCGTGGCGGTGTGCGACGTACAGCTCGATCGGGCGCGGACGTATGCGCGGCAGTTCGGGGCGGGGGCGGCGTACGACGATCATCGGCAGATGCTGGCGGTGGAGCGGCCGGATGCCGTGTTCATCGTGACGTCGTACACCGACGACGGCGACGTACAGGCGACCGCGCTGGCCGAGGACTGTGTGCGGGCCGGGGCGCATGTGTGGATGGAGAAGCCGACCGCTGCCGGGCTGGCACAGCTGGATCGGCTGCAGGCGGCCGCGGACGAGACCGGCAGGACCGTGATGACCGGGTTGAAGAAGATCTTCACGCCCGCGATGGAGAAGGTGAAGGCGATCCTCGGGACGCCGGAGTTCGGGGCGGTGTCGTCGATCTCGGTCCGGTACCCGCAGGCGCTGCCGGCGCCGGAGGACCGGGCGGACGACGTGAAGATGATCGGGTTCCTGGACCACATCTTCCATCCGGCGGCGGTGCTCACGTACCTGATGGGGCCGGTGCGGCGGGTGAGCTACGAGTGGGAGCCGCGGACCGGGTCGAGTGTGTCCAGCCTGCTGTTCGAGAGCGGTGCGATCGGTGCGTTGCACCTCGCGTCCGGCGCGGCGAACGGGGCACCGCTGGAGCGGGTCGAGGTGGTCGGGGCCGGCGCGAACGTGGTGGTGGAGAACGGCGTACGGATCACGTACTACCGGGCCGGGGCGGAGCTCGGGTACGGGCGGTCGTCGTCGTTCGTGACCGACGACGCGGTGGCGCCGCTGCGGTGGGAGCCGGAGTTCTCGCTCGGGCAGCTCTACAACAAGAACCTGTTCTACCTCGGGTACGTGCCCGAGATCGTTCACTTCTGCGACAGCGTGCTGGCCGGGAAGCCGGTCGGGAAGGGGACGCTCGGCGACGTCCGGGAGATCCTCAAGCTGTACGAGTTGTACCGCCGGCTGCCTGCCGGTACGTCCGCGACGATGGGGAGTTGACCATGGGAGAGAAGAGCCGGGTGACGGCCGCCGACGCCGTCACGGTGGAGGAACAACCGTGGGGCCGGTTGGAGTGGATGGTGTCCGCGGCGCTCGGCAACTCCGGCAAGCTGACGGTCGGCCGGTGCTACATCCGCCCGGGCGAACAGAACCCACGGCACTACCACCCGAACTGCGACGAGGTGCTGCATGTGTTGCAGGGGACGATCGAGCACACGGTCGAGGACGACAAGGTGCGGATGGGGCCGGGCGACACGATCAGCATCCCGACAGGCGCACTCCACAACGCACGCAACGTAGGAGAAGACGAGGCAATCTTCGTCATCTGCTTCTCCACCCCGCACCGCGAAACGGTAGGTGAGTGAGATGCCGGCCGTGGTGTTGGTGGGGACTTTGGATACGAAGGGTGGGGAGTATGGGTTTGTGCGCGAGAGGTTGCTGGCGGCTGGGGTGAGTGTGGTGGTGGTTGATGTGGGGGTGTTGGGGGAGGCGGGGATCGGTGTCGATGTAGGGCGGGAGGTGGTGGCTGCTGCGGCGGGGGTTGATGTGGGGGAGTTGCGGGCGGCGGGGGATCGGGGGTCTGCGGTGGCGGCGATGGCGCGTGGGGCGGCGGTTGTGGTGCGGCGGTTGTACGACGAGGGGCGGTTGGACGGGGCGTTGGCGCTGGGTGGGACCGGGGGTACGTCGATTGCGTCCGCCGCCTTCCGGGAGTTGCCGTTGGGGGTTCCCAAGGTGATCGTGTCGACGGCGGCGTCGGGGGATACGTCGGCGTACGTGCGGGAGAGCGACCTCGTGTTGATGCCGAGTGTGGTGGATGTTGCCGGGGTCAACCGCTTGTCGGCGAAGATCCTGGCGAATGCGGCCGCCGCGGTGGCGGGAATGGTGTCGGCGGAGCCGGTGACGACGGTAACCGACGTACCGTTGCTGGCGGCAAGTATGTTCGGCGTGACGACGCCGGCTGTGGATGCGGCGCGCGAGCGGCTGACCGGGCTCGGGTACGAGGTGCTGGTCTTTCATATGACGGGAGTCGGCGGCCGGACGCTGGAGTCGCTCGCGGGGCAGCTGGCCGGGGTGCTCGACCTGACCACGACCGAGCTGGCGGACGAGCTGGTCGGCGGGGTGTTCTCGGCAGGACCGACCCGGCTGACCGCCGCCGGCCGGGCCGGGATCCCGCAGGTAGTGTCGGTCGGCGCCCTGGACATGGTGAACTTCGGGCCGCTGGAGACGGTGCCGGAGAAGTTCCGGGACCGCAAGTTGTTCGTCCACAACCCGTCGGTCACGCTGATGCGGACGACCCCCGAGGAGTGCGCGGAGCTCGGCCGCCGGCTCGCCGGCCGCCTCAACACCGCACAAGGACCGGTCGCCCTGCTCCTGCCCCTGCGCGGCGCGTCCGCGATCGCGGTCGAGGGTGGCGTCTTCCACGACCCGGCCGCCGACGCCGCGCTCTTCGACGCCGTCCGCGAAACCGTCGACCGATCGGTCGTCGAGCTGATCGAGATCGATGCCGCGATCAACGACCAGCAGTTCGCCGACGCGGCGGCGGACAAACTGAACGCCTACCTCACGAAGGAGAACCGATGAAGCGCGACGCGATCCTGGAGCGGCTGCGGGCCAAGCGGGCGGCCGGTGAGCTGATCGTCGGCGGCGGCGCCGGCACCGGCCTGTCCGCGAAGTGCGAGGAGGCCGGCGGCATCGACCTGATCGTGATCTACAACTCCGGCCGGTACCGGATGGCCGGCCGCGGCTCGCTCGCCGGGCTGCTTGCCTACGGCAACGCGAACGACATCGTCGTCGACATGGGCCGCGAAGTACTCCCGGTCGTCGAGCACACCCCGGTCCTGGCCGGCGTGAACGGCACCGACCCGTTCTACCAGCCCACGCAGTACCTCAAGCGCCTGATCGAGCTCGGCTTCTCCGGCGTCCAGAACTTCCCGACGGTCGGCCTGATCGACGGCACCTTCCGGGCGAACCTGGAGGAGACCGGCATGGGGTACGCCGAGGAGGTGGCGATGATCGCGGCCGCCCACGACCTCGACCTGCTGACCACGCCGTACGTGTTCTCCGCCGCGGACGCGGTCGCGATGACCGAGGCGGGCGCGGACGTGATCGTCTGCCACCTCGGGCTCACTACCGGGGGCTCGATCGGTGCCGGTACGGCGCGGTCGCTGGACGACTGCGCACCGCTGATCAACGAGTGGACGGCGGCCGCCCGCGCGCTCCGCCCGGACATCTTCGTGCTGTGCCACGGCGGCCCGATCGCGGAGCCGCCGGACGTCGAGCGGATCCTCGAGCTCTGCCCGGACATCGACGGCTTCTACGGTGCCTCGTCGATGGAACGGCTGCCCACCGAGCAGGCGATCACCGCGACCACCACCACGTTCGTGAACCTCCGCCGCAGCCCTCGGTAACGGTTTCCTTCTGGCTGAAGTTAATGCCCCGCGAGCGGTTGACACACTCGTCCCGCCCAATTAACTTCAGCTGGAAGTAAACCCGTCGAACCGACAAGGTAGGACGTGTGGAGAACCGTCTCAACGTGCTGGTCGTGATGGCCGACGAGCAGAGCTGGAACACCCTGGGCTGTACCGGAAACCCCGCCGCGCAGACGCCGAACCTGGACGCGCTCGCGGCTGAGTCGACCGTCTTCGACGCCTGCTACACGCCGTTCCCGTTGTGCTGCCCGTCGCGGACGAGCCTGTGGACCGGGCTGATGCCGCGGCATCACGGCGTACTCGGCAACTGGCGTCCGATCGAGCCGCAGCTCCGCGAGGCGGGCGTCGCGCGGGCCTTCGCCGCAGCCGGGTATCACACGCACTACAACGGCAAATGGCACGTCCCCGGCACGACGCCGGACCGGATGGGCTGGGCCGACAGCAGCGCGATCCCCGCCGTACTGCGAGGTCAGGATCGTGGCCGCTACATCGAGGACTACCGGGCGTGGGCGGGGGAGCGCGGGTACGCGTTCGACCCGAACCACATCGAGAACCTGACGACGGCCGACCTCGGGCACCTGCGGGAGAAGCCGTACGCGACGTCGAGCGTCCCGCTGGACTCGTTCCTCGAGACCTGGCAGTGCGACACGTTCCTCGACGGCCTCGACCGGCGCCCGGCCGACCAGCCGTGGCTCGCGGTCTGCTCGATGAACGCCCCGCACTTCCCGATGCTCGTCCCGAGCCCGTACGACACGCTGATCGACCGCGACAAGGTCCAGCTGCCGGAGAGCTGGAAGACGGGTACGGCGACCAAGCCCCGCGAGGTCCGGGAGTCGCACTTCGCCCGCGACTTCGAGAACCTCGACGAGCAGGACTGGATCGAGGTGACCAGCCACTACCTCGGGCTGTGCGCGCTCGTCGACGCGCAGTTCGGGCGGATCCGCCAGTACCTCGAGGACACCGGCGAGTGGGACCGGACGGTGGTCGTGTTCACCTCCGACCACGGCGACCTGATGGGCGCGCATCGCTTGATGGAGAAGGGCCACTGGCTGCACTACGAGGAGGACCTGCGGGTCCCGATGATCGTGCGGCACCCGGACGGCCGGCAGAGCCGGAACGCGAACTTCGTGTCGCTGGTCGATGTCGCGCCGACGCTCGCGGAGCTGGCCGGCGTACCGTGGCACGACCCGCACGACGGGCGGTCGTTCGCCACGATGGTCGGCGACAGCACGGCGGCGCCGATCCGCGAGTACGTGACCGCCGAGACGATGCTGCACGACGGCAGACCCGGCGGGAACGGCGATCCGTTCCACGCCGCGGACTGGCAGTACCCGCGGGACAGCCTGAACCTGTCCGTCCGGACCGCCGGTCACCGGTACGTCTTCCGCTCCCACGACGAGGCGGAGCTGTACGACCTCACGGCTGATCCCTGGGAGCAGCACAACCTGGCGGCCGGCGACCCGTCGACCGCCGCACACCTGGCGGAACTGCTCGCCGCCGAGGTCTCCGACGTCCTGCCGGAGGCCGCCGCCCTGGTCCGTCAGGGCATCCCCGCCACACAGGCACCGAAAGGCTGATCATGACCACTCAGTTCTCCCGGCGGCGGCTCCTGCAGTTCGGGGCCGCGGCGGCCGGAGTCACCGCGCTCTCCTCCTGCACCCGCGGACTCGGCGGGAGCAGCAACACCTCCGGCGGCGGCTCGAAAGGCACGCTGGACGTGATGTTCTGGGGCGAGGGCGATCAGAACAAGAAGCTGATCGCGGCGCTCGACCTCTACCAGAAGACGTCCGGCGCGGCGAAGGTGAACCCGCAGTACTCAGGCTTCTCCGGGTACTACGACAAGCTCGCCACCCGCGTTGCCGGAGGCAACCCGCCGGACGTGTTCCAGATCCACCTGCCGTACCTGATGGAGTACATCAAGCGCGGGGCGGTGGCGCCGCTGGACCAGTACAAGGACGACCTCGGCCTGGACAAGATGCCGGACTACGTCGCCACGACCACGAAGGCGGACGGCAAGTACTACTTCGCGCTACTCGGCGCCGCGACCCAGCCGGCGATCATCGTCGACACCACCAAGCTCAAGAGCCTCGGCCTGACCCCGCCGAGCCCGGACTGGACGATCGACCAGTACAAGTCCGCGATGGCCGACGTGTGGAACAAGAGCGGCCACAAGCTCGCCGGTACGGCGGACCTCGGCGGCAACGCGATCGCCCTGGAGTCGTTCATGCGCGGGCGGGGCAAGGCGCTGTTCGGTGACGGCAGTTCGCTCGGATTCGGCGAGGACGACATGGCTGCGTGGCTACAGCTCTGGCAGGACCTGCGCGGCAACGGGTCCGCCGTACCGATGCCGGTCACCGCGGCCGCGACCGGGTTCCAGAACGACCCGGTGACGGTCGGCAAGGCGGCGTACACGGGGACTGCGACGTCGCGGGGGTTGCCGTCGATGCAGAGCCTGACCAAGGACACGCTGAGCCTCGGGACGTTCCCGTCCGGTGGGGCCGGGTCCTCGCCGGGGACGAACATCATCCCGGCCGGGTGGTTCGCGATCTCGCCGAAGTCGAAGAACATCGAGGGTGCGGTCGCGATGCTGAAGTACCTGACCAGCGAGCCGGACGCCGCGAACGCGATGGGCCTGGCGCGCGGCGTACCGATCCCGGAGAACATCCGGACCGACGTGGCGAAGACGGCGACCGGGCTGAACAAGCTGGTGCTGGACAACTACGCGCTGATTGCCTCGAAGGGACCGGCGGCGCTGCAGATGTACCCGCCCGGCGCGAGCAAGCTGCTGCAGACCTCGCTGCCGAACGCCAACCAGGTGGTCGGTTTCGGCAAGAGCTCGGTGTCGCAGGCGGTGACCAAGTTCTTCGCCGACGCCAAGGCCGCGCTGCAGTGACGTTCCGAGAGCGAGGCCCGAAGCGGGCAGAGGGCGTGCGGGAGCAGAACTGCTCGGCGATCTTCCGCGCGGTCATGCGGCACGGCCCGATCGCGCGGTCGGAGCTGTCCGAGCTGACCGGCATGGCGACCGGGACGATGACCAGGTTGACCAGCCTGCTGTGCTCGGCGGGTCTGCTGCGCGAGCTGCCCGCGGAGCTGGTGCACGGGACGCTCGGCCGGCCGCGGACCCCGCTGGCGATCGATGAGCGCACGTTCCGCGTGGTCGGCGTGCACTTCGGGCTTCGCCGTACGACGCTGTGCCTGCTCGATCTGCACGGGACGCTGCTGGCCGAGGTACGGCTGCCGCACCGCGGGCGGCGGGCCTTCGGACCGTTGGTGGAGCAGGCGGTACAGGGCGTCCGGGAGTTGGTTGTCCAGCATCCCGGGACCGTCCTGGGCGTCGGTGCGAGTACCGGCGGCTGGGTCGATCGGGACGCCGGGGTGGTCCGCGACCATCGGATGCTCGGGTGGCACGACGTACCGCTGCGCGACGTGCTCGCGGGCGGGCTGGGGATGCCGGTCGAGGTGGATTCGAGCTTCCGGGCGCTGGCGATGGCGGAGCGGTGGTTCGGCGGGGCGCAGGGCGTCGACAACCTGGTCGGGCTGTTCGTCGGGAACGTCGTCGGTGCCGGGTTCGTGCTCGACGGCCGGGTGTTCCCGGGGTTCCGGGCGGCGGCCGGAGCGGTCGATCACCTGTCGGTCGGCGTACCGGTGGACGCGCTGTGTTCTTGCGGACGGCGGGACTGCCTGCATGTGGCGGCGAGCGACCTGGCCGTGCTCGCCGAGGCGAAGCGGGAAGGCTTGATCGGCGCGCGGGGGACCTTGGAGCAGTTGGTGCAGGCTGCGCGGATGGGTGATGCGCGGGCAGACCGGTTGCTGGTCGGGCGGGCCGAGCTCGTCGGTGTTGCCGCAGGGACGTTGATCGACATGCTCGATCCGGAGGTCGTGATCGTCAGCGGGGGCGTGGTGGATGCGCCGGAGTACCTGACGGCCGTCCGGCGCGGGGCGTGTTCCTACTTGGGGGACAAACGTCCGGTGGACGTGGAGTCGGTGGTACGGCTGAGCGCGTTCGGGACCGACGGGGTGGCGGTCTCGGCCGGAAGCGTGATCCTGGACCGGATCTACGCGGCGCCGACGGCCTTCGTCCCCGGCCTGCTCGAAGTGCGGTACGGATGATCGAGTCGGCGGTCGTGTGGTCGCACCGGGCGTCGGCCCGGAGCACCTGGGTGGTCGTCGAGCTGGTTGCCGACGGCATCCGCGGCGTCGGCGAGCTGTCCGACGGCGGGCCCCTCGCCACGCTGCTCGCGGCGGCGGAATCCGTCCGTCCGGCGGTGGTCGGACGGTCGTTGGCGCAGGCGCGGGCCGAGCTGGACCGGCCGGCGGAGAGCTTCCTGGCGTCGACGGTACGTGGCGGGTTCGCGGCGGCGCTGGCGGATCTGACGGCGCGCCGCGAGGGGCGATCGCTGGCGGAGTCGCTCGGACTGGGTACGCCGCGGCCGGTACGGATGTACGCGAACCTGAACCGGCGGTTCGGGGCGGACGGCGTGCAGACGATCGTCGCCGAAGCGGTACGGGCCGTGGGCAACGGGTTCACCGCGGTCAAGGTCGCGCCGTTCCTGGATCACCACGCGCGCGGGCTGACCGGGACCCGGCTGATCGACGCGGGCCTGGAGCTGGTGGAGAAGGTCCGCGCGGCGACTCCGGACGACGTGCGGCTGATGGTCGACTGCCATCACCAGGTGCCCGCGGCGGACGTCGTACGGGAGCTGGCCGCGCTGGATCTGTACTGGGTGGAGGATCTCGTGCCGCTCGGCGATCGCGCGGCCGTGGAGGCGGCGGCTGAGGCCGGGCTGGCATTGGCGGCGGGGGAACACGTGTGGAAGCCGGCGGTCGCGGCGGCGGCGTGCGCGGGGCTGACGTACTGGCTGGTGGATCCGAAGCACGCGGGCGGTGCGGCCGGTGTCGCGCGGATCGCGGAGGCGGTCGGCGACGTCCAGCTGACGTTCCACAACCCGAGCGGCCCGGTCGGTACGGCGTACGCCGCGCAGCTCGCGGGGTTGATGGGAGCGGACGGGTGGCTGGAGTACGCGTGGGGCGAGGTAGATCGGCGGACGGTCGTCGACCCCGCCGAGGTGGTTGCCGACGGCACCTTGCGGCCGTCGGGTCCGGGGATCGGTGTTGCACGGCGAGTCGGAGAGGAGTGAGTGGTGGCTGTTGCGTTTCCGGCACTGCGCGGCGGACGGCGGACCCGGTACCAGAACGGGTGGGCGTTGCTGTTCCTGGCGCCCTGGCTGATCGGGTTCCTGGCGTTCACCGCGGGGCCGATGCTGATGTCGCTGTACCTGGCGTTCACGAAGTACGACCTGCTGACCGCGCCGAAGTGGATCGGATGGGGCAACTTCGGCCGGATGTTCGGGTCGGACCCGTTGTTCCTGCAGTCGTTGAAGGTGACCGCGATCTACGTGTTCGTCGGTACGCCGTTGAGCCTGTGCTTCGCGCTCGCGGTGGCCGTCGTACTGAACCGCGGGCTGCGCGGGCTGGACTTCTACCGGTCGGCGATCTACCTGCCGTCGCTGTTCGGCGGCAGCGTCGCGATCGCGGTGCTGTGGCGGAAGGTGTTCAACGGCGACGGTCTGGTCAACCAGATCCTCGCGCTGGTCGGCATCCACGGGCCGTCGTGGATCTCCGAGCCGCACACTGCGCTCGGCACGCTGATCGTGCTCGAGGTGTGGCAGTTCGGGGCGCCGATGGTGATCTTCCTGGCCGGGTTGCGGCAGATCCCGCGCGAGTTCTACGAGGCCGCGCAGGTGGACGGGGCGAGTAAGTCACGGCAGTTCTGGAGCATCACGATGCCGTTGCTGAGCCCGATCCTGTTCTTCAACCTCACGCTGCAGCTGATCCGGTCGTTCCAGGCGTTCGCGCCGGCGTTCATCATCAGCGACGGCTCCGGCGGACCGGCCGACTCGACGCTGTTCTACTCGCTGTACCTCTACCAGGAGGGATTCGTGAACTTCGACATGGGCTACGCCGCCGCGATGGCGTGGATGCTGGTGCTGCTCGCCGGTGCCGTGGTCGCCGTCAACTTCATCTTCAGCAGGTACTGGGTGCACTATGAAAACTGAGTCGAGGGCTGGACGGAAGCGGTTGCTGGCGCACTTTGCGTTGATCGTGGTCACGCTGGTGATGTTGTATCCGCTCGTGTGGATGGTGGCCAGCTCGTTCAAGCCGACGTCGGAGATCTTCTCGCAGCCCGGCCTGATCCCGCGGCACTTCGAACCGTCGAACTATTCCGAGGGCTGGAAGGGCGTCTCGAACGCGTTCAGCATCTTCCTGGAGAACTCGCTGTTCATCTCGGTGCTGGCGATCATCGGCAACGTGTTCTCGTGCAGCCTGGCCGCGTTCGCGTTCGCCCGGCTGAACTTCTTCGGGCGGCGGATCGCGTACGTGACGATGCTCGTGACGTTGATGTTGCCGACGCACGTGACGCTGGTGCCGCAGTACATCCTGTTCAACAAGCTCGGGTGGGTGAACACGTTCTACCCGCTGTTCGTCCCGCACTTCTTCGCCGTCGACGCGTTCTTCGTGCTGCTGATGGTGCAGTTCATCCGCTCGCTGCCGCGCGAGCTGGACGAGGCGGCGCGGCTCGACGGGTGCTCACCGTGGAAGATCTACCGGCACATCGTGTTCCCGCTGCTGCGGCCGGCGCTGGTCACGACGGTGATCTTCACGTTCATCTGGACGTACAACGACTTCTTCAAGCAGCTCATCTACCTGAACGACAACCAGCTCTTCACGGTGCCGCTCGGCCTCCGGCAGTTCCTCGACTCGACCGGTGACTCGTCGTGGGGTCCGATGCTCGCGATGAGTACGGTCGCTCTGCTGCCGCCGCTGGTCCTGTTCGTCACCTTCCAGCGAAGGATCGTGGACGGTGTCGCGACCTCCGGGTTGAAGGGATGACGGCTGTCGCGCTGGTGACCGGGGCGGCCGGTGGGATCGGCTCGGCCGTGGTTGCGGCTCTGGTGCGGCGTGGGTGGCTGGTGGTCGGGGTTGATGTGGCGCCACCACCTGAAGGGGTTGTGGAGTGGGTCGAGGGGGATGTGCGGGACGAGGCGGTCAGACGGCGGGCTGTGGACGTCGCCGGTCGCGTGGGGGAGTTGCGGGGGTTCGTGACTGC
Organism: Kribbella sp. WER1; assembly: GCF_054189145.1. NCBI lineage: Bacteria > Bacillati > Actinomycetota > Actinomycetes > Propionibacteriales > Kribbellaceae > Kribbella > Kribbella sp. WER1. Next base: position 7,964,439 of record NZ_CM135186.1, read on the forward strand.
GGTGCTGGCCGAGGGGAGAGGGCTGCTCGGCGAGCTGGATCGGCGGGCGCTGGGCGAGGTTCTGGAGGTGCAGGTTGCGGCGGCGTTGGAGTGGGGTTCGGCGGTTGCGAGTGCTGCGGACGGGGAGCTGTCGATCGTGCATGTGTCGAGCGTGCATGCGCAGCGGGCGAAACCCGGGATGGCGGCGTACGCGATGGGGAAGGCTGCGCTGGACGCGCTCGTGCGGGCGACCGCTGTCGAGTGGGGGCCGCGTGGGGTGCGGTGCAACGCGGTACTGCCCGGCTTCGTGCCGGTCGAGCGGAACCGCGAGCGCTGGTCCGCCGGCGCCGACGAACTTCTGGCCAACCATCCGCTGCGCCGCTTCGTCAGCGCCGACGACGTGGCGCAGGTCGTCTCCTTCCTGCTCGGTCCGGAGTCCCGTGCCGTGACCGGCGTGTCGCTGCCGGTCGACGGCGGCATGCTCGCACAACTCCCGCACTGGGCCTGATCACACTACGAAGAACGAGGTAGCTATGCGTCCGAACGTCCTGATCATCCTGGTCGACGACATGGGGTACTCCGACATCGGCTGCTACGGCGGCGAGATCGGGACCCCGAACATCGACCGGCTGGCCGCCCGCGGCGCCCGGCTGACGAACTTCTACAACACCGCCCGCTGCAGCCCGTCCCGCGCGTCGCTGCTGACCGGCCTGCACCCGCACCAGACCGGCGTCGCCGAACTGGTCAACAACGACGGCCCCGGCGGCTACCCGGGAAGCCTCAACAACCGCTGCGCGACCCTCGCCGAAACCTTCCGCGCCGCCGGCTACCACACCCACATGACCGGCAAGTGGCACCTGGCGAACGAGCGCGAGCAGCCGTCGGACACGTGGCCGACCCGCCGCGGCTTCGACCGCTTCTGGGGCACGATCAGTGGCGCCGGCAGCTACTTCCAGACCACCACGCTGCACGACGGCGAGAAGCCCGTACCGCTGTCCGAGCTCGGCGACGACTTCTACTACACCGACGAGATCGGCGCCCACGCGGCTGCCGCGATCCGCGAGGCCGACCAGCCGTTCTTCGGGTACGTCGCGTTCACCGCGCCGCACTGGCCGCTGCACGCGAAGGAGTCGGACCTGGCCGAGACCCACGGTGTGTTCGACGAGGGCTGGGACGTCCTGCGGACCCGTCGCCGGCAGCGTCAGCTCGACGCGGGCATCTGCGCCGCGGACGCCACCCTCGACCGGCGGGACCCCGACGTACCGGCGTGGGAGGACGAGCCCGAGCAGGCGTGGCAGCTGGAGCGGATGGAGGCGTACGCCGCGCAGGTCCGGGCGATGGACCGCGCCGTCGGCACGATCCTGACCGCGCTGGACGAGACCGGCCGGCGGGACAACACGATCGTCGTGTTCCTGTCCGACAACGGCGGCTGCGCCGAGGAGCTGCGCAGCGATCCCGAGGGCGCCGACCAGTTCCGGCAGCACCACCTGATCATCCCGCCGAGCGCCCCCGACGGTACGCCGATGAAGGTCGGCAACACCCCTGAGATCCGGCCGGGTACGGCGGACACGTACACGAGCTACGGGCTCGCGTGGGCGAACCTGTCCAACACGCCGTTCCGCCTGTACAAGCGCTGGGTCCACGAGGGCGGGATCGCGACGCCGCTGATCGTGTCCTGGCCGGCCGGAGGCCTGAGCGAGACCGTCCTGGATGCGCCGAACCAGTTGACCGACATCGCCCCGACGTTGCTCGAGGCAACCGGCGTACCGGCGCTGACCGAGCGCGACGGGGAAGACCTGCCGGCGCTTCCGGGGCGGAGCATGCTCGACCTGCTGAAGGGTGGCGCCGCGACCGAGCACGACCTGTTCTGGGAGCACATCGGCAATACGGCGATCCGCTCCGGCCGATGGAAGCTGGTCCGCGAGTACGAAGGCCCGTGGGAGCTGTACGACCTCGCGAACGACCGCAGCGAGAGCACCGACCTCGCCGCCGCGCAGCCCGACCGCGTCCAGGACCTCGCCGCACGCTGGCAGACCTGGGCGGACTCGGTGGGCGTGATCCCGTACGCCGACGTCCTCGCGGCCCGCGCCGCGATGCCGAACCAGCCCGCCTGAAGGAGGTGCGCCGATGAGGACGGCTGCAGGCGCGGTCGCGTTGGTGATGGTCGCGACCACGATGACTCAGACCGATGACCGGGTGCAGATCCGGATCGAGAACGCGCCGTTGGTGATGGCGGACGGGGTGCCCGCGCCGCCGATCACCGCGGAGATCTTCGGCGCGAACGCGCGCTACCCGGGTGGCACCGTGGCGAACTTCTTCGACTTCACGAAGGCGATCGGGCCGGTCGGGCAGCGCGGCTGTCAGACGTCCGGCGGGTTCGCGACGGTCCGGTTCGGCAACCTGGCCGGATCCCGGAACGGCTTCGGGCCGGACGAGGAGGAGGCGCTGGCGTCCACGATCGGCGCGCAGACGATGGTGATGGTCCCTTCGATCAACCGGACCGCGCAGGACGCCGCGGACTACGTCGAGTACATGAACTCGCCGAGCGACGGTACGGCGACCAACCCGAACGGCGGCGTCGACTGGGCCGAGGTCCGGGCGGCGAACGGGCATCCGGCGCCGTACGGGATCAGGACGTGGGAGTACGGGAACGAGCCGTTCCTCGACGGGCAGCGGTACTGGCGGGACGAGGACCAGCAGACCCGGGTCCACCAGTTCATCGAGGGCGGGTGGAGCCGGCAGAAGGCCGCGGATCCGACGTACCAGAACGACGACGGGTTGTTCAGCGGCTGCGACCTGGTGAACCGGAAGACGGGGACCGGGCTCGCGGGGCAGACGTACCGGACGCGGTACAACCCGATCGCGCTGCCCTCCGACGCGACGGCTGCCTCGGGGCCGATCAGGTGTACGCGATCGGGAAGGCCGACGGCACGGTCAGCTTCGGGGACGGCACGCATGGCGCGATCCCGGCGAAGGGGGCCGCCTTGAGCATCGAGTACACGACCGGCCGCCAGGACGGGTTCCTGGACTACGTCAAGGCGATGAAGGCGGTCGACCCGACGATCACGGTCTGCTCGGGCTGGGGCAAACCGGAGTTCGTCGATGCCATGGGCAACCGTCCGTACGACTGCATCGGCGTGCACTCCTACACCGACCAGTACGGCGGGGACGCGAACGGCGCCTTCAGCCCGACGCAGCTCTACCAGCAGCTGATGAACGCCGCCGACGGACCCGCGCAGGAGCTCGCCGAACTACGGCAGCACCTCGCCCGGAACTTCCCCGACCCACGCAAGCGCCCCGCGCTCACGGTGACGGAGTACGGCACGATCAGCCAGGACGGGCCGACCGGGGTCAGTACGCCGCCGAACTTCGCCGCCATGCAGATGCACAACGTGTACGAGACCACGATGCTGATCGGGCAGATCGACAACGGGGTCCGGCTGGCGATCAACTCGAACCTGAACGGCCCGCCGGTCGACGATCCGGCGAAACGGGACTGGGGCAACATTCTCGGATCCCTGCCGGGCTTCGGGATCACCGGTCGCTCGCTGTCGTTGACGTTGGCGGCACCAATGATCGGTGCGGCGCCGCGGAAGGTGACCATGACCGGTAACCCGACGGTGCCCGGGCAGCACTACGCCGCGGTGGTGGCGGCCGCGACCCGGACCCGCACCGGCGTCCAGCTGCTGGTCGTGAACCGGAGCCTCGATCAGGCGATGCCGATCACGGTCGACCCGGCCGGTGGGCCGGCGGTGAAGTCGGCGCGGCAGACCACGGTGACGAACGACGACATCACGGCGTACAACACCGACCAGGCGCAGCCGGTGCAGCGGACCACGAAGATGCTCGCGAAGGGTCAGAAGGTCCAGGCCGAGCTGCCACCGCACTCGGCGAACCTGATCGAGCTCACGTACTAGCTGAGGGCCGGGACGAGTGCCTCGGGGGAGCGGTAGACCGCGTCGAGCATGACCGCGGCCGCCGCGATGCCGAGGGCGTGCGGGCCGAAGGCGCTGGGGCGGATCCGTGCCCCGGCGTCGCCGCCGCGGTCGGTCGTGAGCTTGGCGACCGCGGCGTCGCGCAGTACCGACACGTGGTCGACCGGGGCGCTGATGCCGCCGCCGATCACGACCAGTTCGGGGTCGAGGAACTCGATCAGGATCGCGGTGGCGCTGCCGACCAGTGCGGCCCGGTCCTGCAGGAGGCGTCGCGCGCGGGCGTCGCCGCCGAGCGCCAGCGCGAACACGTCGTACACCTCCTGCTCGGCGGTGATCAGTCCGGCCGCGCGCGCCCGGCGGGCGACCTCCAGGTCCCCGGCGACGACCGCGAAGCAGGTCCGGCTGCCGCAGGTGCAGGGCTCGCCGGACCGTCCGGCGACCGGGAAGTGGTCGAGACCGCCGGCCGCCGAATGCTCCCCGCGGTACGGCGAACCGTTGAACACGAAGCCCGCCCCGGCGACGTTGCCGACGAACAGGTGGATGAAGTTGTCCACGCCGACGGCCGCGCCGAACCAGTGCTCGGCGAGCGCCAGCGCGCGGACCTGGGAATCGACGATCACCGGCAGTTCGACCAGCTCCTGCAACGCCGCGGCCAGCGGCGCGTCCTGCCAGCCGAGGACCGGCTGGCTGTGCACCAGCCCGGCGGCGCTGTCGACCCAGCCGCCGGTGCTCGCGCCGATCCCGAGAACTGTCACCGGATTGCTGTCGATCATCTTTCGCACCGAGCGCGCCGCGCTCCGGACCAGCCGGTCGAAGTTCGTCGTCCGCTCCGACGTGTGCGCCTCGGCGATCAGCTGTCCGCGGAGGTTGCTCAGGCAGATGTTGACCCGGTGCAGCCCGAAGTGCACGCCGATCACGCCGTACGTCGACTCGTCGATCGCGACCGGTACCTTCGGCCGGCCGGTGCCGCGCTGGGCGGGCTCGGGGGACTCGCGGACCAGCCCGGAGCGGACCAGCGCCCCGGTCAGCCGGGTGACCGAGCCGGTGGACATCCCGATCGCCGCCGCCAGGTCGGTGCGGGCGGTCGGGCCGGAGCGCATCAGCTCACGCATGATCGTCGAGTAGTTCTGCTGCCGGATGTCGCCGATCTGGGCAGAACGCGTGAACTCCTTCATGGGAACGGTTGTAGCACGCCGGGACCGGTGCGAGCCGTTGACACCCTCGACGTGCCGTCATTATCTTCAACTCAAAGAAAACTAGGGAAGGGATGCCGGCCAGTGCGCACAGAGGCGACGTTCACACTGCGGGGGACGGTCGACGGGACGATCCGGCCGGAGATCTACGGGCAGTTCCTGTCCCGCCGCCGCTGGGTCGCCGACGAGGCGCTGCACCATCCCGGCCACCCGGACGCGGGACCCGACGGGCTGCGCCGGAGCGTCGTCGACGCGATCGCCGAGCTCGGCGCGCCGGTCGTGCGCTGGCCGGGCGGCTGCACGGGGACGTCGTACGAATGGGAACGCGGCGTCGGCCCCGACCGTGAGCGGACCGTCGACTGGCACTTCGGGTACGACGTCGGCAACGGCTTCGGTACGGCGGAGTTCGTGGCGTACTGCCGGCGGATCGGGGCCGAGCCGCAGATCAACCTGACCACCGGCACCGGCTCGCTCCGGGAGGCGCTCGCCTGGGTCGAGTACTGCAACGGCACCGGCGACTCGGTCTACGCGAACCTGCGCCGCGCGCACGGGTACGACGAGCCCTTCGACGTCCGGTACTGGCAGATCGGCAACGAGGAGTGGGGCGACTGGGAGCTCGGCCAGGTGACGCCGCGGGAGAACGCGGTCCGGTGCCGCGAATGGGCGAAGGCGATCAAGCGGATCGACCCGACGCTGAAGGTGCTCGCGATCGGCTGCTTCGAACCCGGGCAGTCGATCGACTGGAACCTCGCGCTGCTGCGGGAGACGTGGGAGCACATCGACTACCTCACTCTGCACACGTACTGGCCGTTCGACCCGACCACCGAGGACGGCGACTACACCCGCGTCCTCACCGGGCCGTACCGCAGCGAGTCCGCCATCGTCGCGATCCAGGGGCTGATCGACCTGGTCGCGCGCGAGAAGCCCGGTACGGCGAAGCCCGAGCTGGCCTTCACCGAGTGGAACTGCGCGGACGCCACCCGGTTCGAGATGAGCCCGAAGTGGCGGCCGGGGGAGACCCGCTACCGGACGGTCGACGCGCTGGCGGTGGCGTCGTTCCTCAACGTCCTGCAACGGCAGTCGGCCAGCGTGACGCTGGCGAACTTCGCGCAGACGATCAACGTGGTCGGGGCGCTGGTCGTGACCGATTCTGACGTGGTCCGGGAGACCGTCTATTGGCCGCTGCGGCTTCAGCGGCACCACAGCGGGGAGCTTTCACTGCTGGGCGACACCCATTACGCGACGGAGCAGGGGGAGCTGCCCGCGCTCGACATCAGCGCGTCCACCAGCCCGGGCAGCTCCACCGTCTGGCTGTCGGTTGTCAACCGGGACCGGTCGCAAGCCGCGCGGCTGACGATTGAGCTCGGGCAGCCGTTGCAGAGCACTGTGGTCACGGTGCACCAGCTGCACACCGAGGATCCGCTCGACCGGAACACGGTCGCCGAGCCGGATCGCGTTCGGCCGCGAACCGACGAGGTCAAGCTGGACGACGAGCTGGCGTTGGTGCTGCCACCGAGTTCCTACTCGATCGTCGAGCTGACCACGGCCACACCGCTCGTTCGACGCCAGTAGTTCGGGTGCAGGGCGGACCGGCCGGCGCAGCTGTTCAGCGTGCGATCGCCGTACGGAGCTGGCGGCGGGACGTGATACCGAGCTTGGCGAAGGTCTTGCGGAGGTGCCATTCGACCGTACGTGGGCTGATGAACAGCTGGGCGGCGATCTCCGGGTTGGTCAGCCCGTCGCGGGCCAGGCCGGCGATCTGGGCCTCCTGGGCGGTCAGGTCGTTGGTGGTCTCCGGGGTGCGTTTGCGGACTGTTTCGCCGGTCGCGAGGAGCTCGTGGCGGGCGCGGTCGGCGAACGCTTCGGTGCCCATCGCGGACAGTTGCTCGTGGGCGGTGCGGAGGTGCTCGCGGGCGTCCTGACGGCGGCCTTCGCGGCGCAGCCATTCGCCGTACAGGAGCTCGGCGCGGGCCGTTTCGAGGCGTAGCGCCGTACGGCCGAGGTGGTCGATGGAGGCGCGGTACGCTGTCTCGTCGCCGGTGAGGAGGGCCTGGGCGCGGGCCTGCAGACCGCGGGACCAGTCGGTCGGTACGGCGGCGACGCGGTCGGTGAGCCAGGTGAGGGTGGTCTCGACGAGCTTGCGGTCCGCGGTACGGGACGCGGCCTCGGCGAGTTCGCCGACGACGAGGGCGCCGTACGCGACCGGGTCCTGCTCGAAGACCTGGAGGGCGGCGTCGCGGGCGGTCTCGTAGCGGCCGAGACCGTTGTTGAGGAGGGCGCTGGTGTACGTCGCGATCGCGGTCATCCGGCCCTGCTTCTGGGCGCGCGCCTCGCGGATCATCGCGTCGATCAGCGGCTGGGCGGCGGACTCGTCGCCACGAAGCGCTGCCAGCTGCATCGCGCCGATGCCGAGCACCCGATTCCCTGAAGCGGCGGCGAGCTGCCGTTCTTCCTCGACGTACGCCGTCGCCGCTGCCAGGTCGCCGGTCATCGAGACGACGTTCGCGCGGAAGTTGAGCGCCCACTGCAGCTGCACGAGCGCGCCGCTGTCGCGAGCCACCCGCTCATGCTGCGCGGCGAGCTCGAGCGCGGCGTCAAGATCCCAGAGGTCGATCGCGACGATGCCACTGGCCCGATTGCCCGCCAGCCACAACCAGCCGCGCTCATCACCCGCCTCACCAACCCGAGCCTGCTGAAGAGCCTCCACCAGGTACGGCGCAGCCACCCCAAACCCGCGCGTGAACCGCAATCCCAACCCCCGCAAAAGCAACCCACCCGCCGCACCGTCGTCTGCAGTCGTGTCGGGGCTTGCTGCGGCGGTTTCGGTGAGGATGCCGGGTGTTTCTGGGCCGCTGGCCCAGATGGCGGCTGACATTGCTTCGAGGTAGGTGACTCGGGCCTGGGTGTGGTCGTGGGGTTCCAGCTGTTCGGCTGCGGCGACCAGCGTGCGAGCGGCCTCGGCGGCGTGGCCGCGGTCGAAGGACAGTTGGCCGCGGAGGCGGGTGATCTCCGCCTCGCGGACAGGGTCCGGTGGGCCGGCGGCTGCTCCGGTGAGGAGGTCGAGGGCGGAGTCGAGCGCCCCGGCGCCGCGCTTCGCGGTCGCGGCGGCGAGTACACGATCCGCCCGCCGCGCCGGGTCGATCGTCAACGCCGCCGAACGCTCCAGGAAGACGCCGGCCGCGAAGAACCCACCCCGGGCACGAGCCCGCTGCGCCGACAGCTCCAACTCCGCCGCGACATCCTCGTCCGGCGTCACCGCCGCCTGCGCCCGGTGCCACGCCCGCCGATCCGGATCCGTCGCGGGATCCGTCACCGCCGCGAGGGCGCGATGCACCGCGAGCCGCTGCTGCGGAGTCGCCGTACGGTAAACCGCCGACCGCACCAACGGATGCCGAAACCGGACCTGCTGATCAAACGCGATCAGCCCTGACTCAACCGCCCCCTCCGCCCCGGCCGGGCTGAGCCCAAGGTGGTGGGCGGCCTGCCAGAGGAGGGTTGGGTCGCCCAGGGGTTCGGCGGCGGCGGTGAGGAGGAGCAGGCGGGTGTCGGTGGGGAGAGCTTCGAGGCGGTGGGCGAAGCTGTCCTCGATTCGGGTCGCGAGCGGGCCGGCGATCAAACCGTCGGCGAGTTCGGCGGCGGTCCAGGCGCGCGGGAGTTCGAGGAGCGCGAGCGGGTTGCCGCGGGTCTCGGCGACGATGCGGTCGCGGACTCGCGGGTCGACCGGACCGGGCAGTACCGAGTCGAGCAGCGCCCGCGCGTCGGCGTCGTCCAGCCCGCGGATCGGCAGCTCCGGCAACCCGTCGAACTCATGCGGGAGCCCGTCCCGCACCGCGAGCACCAGCACCACCGACTCCGCCGCCAGCCGTCGCGCGACGAACGCCAGGATCCGCGCCGACATCAGATCCAGCCACTGCGCGTCGTCCACCACGCACACCACCGGCTGCTCACCGGCCGCGAGCAGATTCAGTACCGCGAGCCCGATCAGAAACCGATCCGGCGTAGCCCCACTCCGCAGCCCGAACGCCGTACCGAGCGCGTCCCGCTGCGGCTCCGGCAGTCGCTCGAGGTTGTCCAGGAACGGCAGACACAGCTGCTGCAGACCGGCGTACGCGAGCTCCATCTCGGACTCGATCCCCGCCGTCCGGCCCACCCGGCAACCGTCGGCCCGGGCAACGAGCAGCTCCAGCAGCGCCGACTTGCCGACCCCGGCCTCGCCGGTGAGCAGTAGCACCTGACTGCGTCCGGCCTTCGCCTCGCCGATCAGACCGGTCAGTACTTCGGTCTCCCGCCGCCGGCCACGGAGCTCTCGATCGTCCTTCCCCACGGCGCCCAGCGTAAACGGTCACCCGACGTACCGGCCGACCCGTCCCGCGGTGCCCCGACGACCGCGAGGGCAGCCGTCGTACGGCGCTCCAACCGCCGGGCCAGGCTCCGCTCGAACCGGTGCCCCCGCCCAACGACCACCAACGCGCTCTCCCGCGCCTCGTGGACCAGGGCCGCAACAGCCCCGCCGGGAAACACCGTAGGCGTCACCCGCAGCCCCGGATACAGCCCCTGCACATACTCGACGGCCCTGGCCACGGCCGCCTCTGCAACCTCCAGGTCGCGCTTCTCGACCGACAGCTCACCCAGCAGATGCCCCCAACGCACCGTCTGGACAACCCGCAGCTCGGCCCCACGCGCCGCTGCCTCAGCCAGGGAGAACCACGGGCCGACTCACGTGTCCAGCAGCGCCAGGGCCTCCGTGATGGACCCGGTTACCGGCGCACCGGTCGTCAGCAACGCCTCCCGAGTCATTGCCCCCGTAGTCACCAGAACACACTGCGTACCGGCTGCCTGCGCCGCATTGGCGTCGTCCACGACATCACCGATCAGTACGACGGCTGCCGGGTCCAACTGCTGCTCCTGGAGGTGCCGGGCGAGGCTGTCCGCCTTGGAGCCACCACCGATCTCACCGGGCAGCCCGTCGACCCGGGTGAAGTACTGCGTGAGCCCGTACTGCTCCACGGTCGGTGTGAGCCGTGAGTGGAACCACATCGACAGCAACGACTGAGTCCGCCCGCTGGTCGTGCACGCTCGCAGTACGTCGTGTGCGCCGGTCGCGAGTTCACACGTGTGCAGGAGCGCGTCGTACCGGTCGTGGTAGAGCTTGTCGACCTGCGCCCACTCTTCCTCGTCGAGGGCGCGCTGCAGGACCTGCTCGTACGAGAGCCGCATTGGGCGCGCGTACGCGGCCTGCCACTCGCCCCAGCTCAGCTCGGACCGCCCGAACCCGGTACACACCTCGTTGACCGCCGCGAGTACCGCGTGGTTGTCGTTGAGGAGCGTGCCGTTCCAGTCCCACACCACATGCGAAATCACGAGCGCCAGCTTAAGCCGGATGACAGGATGTCCCCCATGCCCTTCGTCACTGCGCAAGAGCTGTCGGCCGGCTTCTACACCGACGTGATCGCGCCGGCGCTCGGGACGACGCGCCATGCGGCCGGGCTGCTGGGCTGGGGCTCCGATGTGCTCGGCTACGACACCACACGCTCCACTGACCACGACTGGGGACCGCGTGCCATCGTCCTGGTCGACCAGGGCGATGTAGACCCCGTACGGGAACGCATCGAAGCAGCATTGCCCGATGAGTACGGCGGCTACCCGGTGTGCTTCGGGTCGTCGGTGCACGCGGTCGAGCATCGGGTGACCGTGGCGACGCTGGGGGACTGGCTGACGGGACATCTCGGCTTCGACGCGTCGCAAGGCATCGGACTGGAGGACTGGCTGGTCACACCGCAGCAGATGTTCCTCGGAGTCGTGAAAGGACGTGTGTACGCCGACGACGGCCGGCTCGCGCCGGTTCGTGCAGCGTTGGGGTGGTATCCGGATGAGGTCTGGCGCTGGCAGCTCGCGTGTCAGTGGACCCGGATCTCCCAGGAGGAGACGTTCGTCCAGCGGACCCACGAGGTCGGCGACGAACTCGGGTCGCGGGTCGTCGCGGCCAGGCTCGTCCGCGACGTGATGCGGCTGGCGCTGCTGCAGACGCGGGAGTACGCGCCGTACACCAAGTGGCTCGGTACGGCGTTCGCCCGGCTCGGGCATCCGGACGGGCTGGACGCCGCGCTCGCGGAAGCGGTTGCCGCGGGCAACTTCCCGGATCGGGAGAAGGCCCTGGTCACGGCGTACGGGCTGGTCGCGCGGCGGCACAACGACCTCGGCATCACCGATGCGCTCGACCCGACGCCGCGGGGGTTCTTCGACCGGCCGGCGCAGATCCTCGACGCGGGCCGGTTCGCCGACGCGTGCCTGGCGACGGTGACGGATCCGCGGCTGACGGCGCTCGGGCGGATCGGGTCGGTTGACCAGTTCGTGGACAACACGGACGTCCTGAGCCGGCGGACCGCATACCGTCGACTCGTGGAGGTTTACCGATGACCTTGTCGAAGCACACGATCAGCTCGGTGACGACCGTGCAGCTCGGGTACGAGTACCTGCGCACCATCGGCCGGAACTCGTTCCTCGGCAGCCACGGCAGCGGCGGAAGCGTCACGGCGTACGTCGTGGAGACGGACCGCGGCGCGACCGGCTGGGGGCTGCCCTTGTCGGACGGCGATCCCGTGTCGTTGATCGGACGGCCGCTCGCGGACCTGATCGACCCGGAGCGCGGCGTGATCGACCCGGCGGCGGAGTTCCTCGACTACCCGCTGCACGACCTGGCGGCGCGGATCCTCGACGTCCCGGTGTACGCGATGCTCGGCGGCGCCGGCTCGCCGCGGGTGCGCTGCTACAGCGGCGGCATCTACTTCGACGACCTGGACGGCGGGCTGGACGCGATCCGCGCGAACCTGGTCCAGGACCACGCGTTCGGGTTCCGCGACTTCAAGCTGAAGATCGGCCGCGGCCACCGCTGGATGGACCCGCACGCCGGCCTGCAGCGCGACATCGAGGTCACCCGGCTGACCCGCGAGCTGTACCCGGACGCCGCGATCCTGGTCGACGGCAACGACGGCTTCACGCTCAACGGCCTCTTCGAGTACGTCGATGCCGTCGCCGACTGCAACCTGTACTGGATCGAGGAGCCGTTCCCCGAACGCCGCCCCGACCTGCAGGCCCTGCACGAACGCCTCCAGGCAGGCTCGACCCGCGTGGCCGACGGCGAGTACGACCCCAACGTCCCGCACATCCTCGACCTGGCCGCCGAAGGACTCGTCGACGTGGCGCTCATGGACGTCATCGGCCACGGCCTGACCGCCTGGCGCCACACCATGCCGCTCCTGAAGTCCGAAGCGTCCCCGCACGCCTGGGGCCTCCCGTTGAAGACCCTGTACGCGGCACACCTCTCGGCCGGCCTCGGCAACACCCCGATCATCGAAGGCGTCCCCGGCCACAACGCCTACACGCTCGACGAGGGGTACGTCCTGCTGTCCGAGGAGCCCGGCTTCGGCCTCAGATTAGGTTAGTGTCCCGTAAGCGATGTGGCTTGACGCTATCGGCGCCCAGGCACGCACCTCGCGGCACTTGCCCAGCGCCCACGATGCTCCGCATCGAGGCCACTGACCAAGCACCCCGATGCACGCACCTGGACACCGCTATCGTTCAAGCCACATCGCTTACGGGACACTAGAACGACTGTCCAGCGCGTCCAGCGCCGTCAGCGAAGCCCGGTACCACTTCACGCTCTGCTGGAACACGGACTGGAACAGGTTGCTGAACACCGAGAACCGGAAGTCCCAGCTGCACAGCTCCCAGCTGTAGTCCGGCACGTCCAGGGCCTTCCAGTAGTGCCGCAGCAGGTCTGTCGCGTCACGCTGCCGGGACGGGAGGGCACTGAGCGAGTAGGCGAGGTCGTGCGCCGCCAGGCCGGGCTTCAGCTCGGACCAGTCGATGACCTTGGGCCGTGGGTTCCCGGCGCCGAAGAAGACGTTGCCGAGGAAGTGGAAGTCGCCGTGGATCAGCGTGAGGTGCTGACGCCCGGCCACGCGGTCCTGGAACCGGGGTCCCCAGGCGGCGAGTACATCGTCGAGAACCGCGCGCTCCGACCGCGTCAGCTCGGTCGTCCCGGCGAAGAACTCGTCGGCCGCTCTGCGCACGGCCGCGGCGTGGCGCGTAATCGCTTCCGGCGGCCAGGCCTGCGCGGAGCTAGTCACCGAGGGCTCGAACGCAGGCGTCTCCGACCAGTTCCAGAAGTGCGCATGCACACCGGCGAGTACGTCGATCGCTCCGTAGAGCTGCTCGTTTGATACCGCCGTACCCACCACGCGGTACCCGGTCTGCTCCAGGTCCTCGGTGAGCAGCAGCACCGCGTCCCCGGTGTCGTAGCAACCCAGGTACTGCGGAGCAGGATGCGGCCAGCCCGGCGCGAGTTGCTCGAAGAAGTGCACCTCCCGGCGCGCTGCGGCCAGCCCGTCTCCGGTAGCGAGCTTGGCGATCACCGTGCGGTCAGAGCTGCCCGTACGCACCAGGACGCGGGCGACCTCAGCAGCCGAGGCTGCGAAGGTCTGCACCACGTCCACACCACGTACCGGCGTACCCAACGCGGCGCTGACGCTCGCGGCGGTGAGGCTCACGCTTGCCCGCGCTCGGGCAGGTTCTCGAGGTACTTCGCTACCTGGCTCAGCGCCTTCTGGTCGGCGTAGGACCACGAGGGCTCCGGCGTTGACGGGCCCTCGTACGGGAGGTCTGCGTAGTGGTCCTGTAGCTCGGCCAGCCGGGTGGTGAGCGCCTTACGCGCCTCGGCGTACGCAGGGTCGTCCGCTACGTTCACCAGCTCGGCCGGGTCCTTCTGGAGGTCGTACAGCTCCCACTCGGACTCGAACAGGCGGTCCGACGACCCCGGTACGCCGAGACCGGCGCCGTAGTAGTGGATGAGCTTGTAGTCCTTCGTCCGTACGCCGTAGTGCGCCGGGGCGTGGTGGATGGGGTCGTCGTGCTCCCAGTACCGGTAATAGACCGCGTCCGGCCAATCCGGGACCTCCTCGCCGCGCAATTGCGGCAGGAAGCTCCGGCCCTGCGACGTTGGGAGTGCGGAAGCTGCGTCAAGCCCGACCATGTCCAAGAAGGTCGCCGCGAAGTCCACGTTGGTCACCATGTCGTCGCAGGTGCTGCCCGCGGGAATCACCGACGGCCAGCGGATCATCATCGGCATCTGCAGCGACTCGTCGAACATCAGCCGCTTGTCGAACCACCCGTGGTCCCCGAGGAAGAATCCCTGGTCGGACGTGTAGACCACGACCGTGTTCTCCGCCAGACCCTCCTCGTCCAGTACGTCGAGCAGCCGGCCGACGTTGTCGTCGATCGACTGCACGCACTGCAGGTAGTCCCGCAGGTAGCGCTGGTACTTCCACCGCATCCGCGCCTCCCGGTTCTCCGGGCCGCGCAGCTCCTCCGGGAGCGTCTCGTTGAGCTCCTCCGCTGCCAGGTCGTCGGCCACGGACATATGGACGCCGCGGACCGCCTGGCTGCGAGTGCTGTGGTCGTCGAACAGCGTGCTCGGCTCCGGGATCGAGCCGACCGGGTAGAGGTGCTTGTGCTTCTCGTCCGGCACCCACGGCCGGTGCGGTGCCTTGTGGTGCACCAGCAGCAGGAACGGGCGCTCCGCGTCCCGCTGCCGGATCCAGTCGATGCTCTGGTCCGTGACGATGTCGGTCGCGTACCCGGGTACGGTCTCGGCGCCGTCCGGCCCGATCATCAGCGGGTCGACGTAGTCGCCCTGCCCGGGGAAGACCCGCCAGGCGTCGAAGTTCCGCGGCGCGGACTCCGGCTGCTCGCCCAGGTGCCACTTGCCGAACAGCGCGGTCTGGTACCCGGCGTCCTGCAGCACCTCCGCGATCGTCGGCACCCGGTAGTCGATCTCGGTCCAGATCGACGCGACCCCGTTCACGTGGCTGTACGTGCCGGTCAGGATCGAGGCCCGCGACGGCGAGCAGATCGAGTTCGTGCAGTACGTGGCGTCCATCCGCACGCCTTCCTGGGCCAGCCGGTCCAGGTACGGCGTGCTGTTGACCTTGCTCCTCGTGCTGCCACAGTACGCCGAGATGGCGTGCGCCGCGTGGTCGTCGGACATCACGAAGACGATGTTCGGAGTCGGCATCTCTGCACGATAGTTCACCCGGTACCGAATCTGGACACCGCTTTCCTGCGGATCCCTGCTGGCGTAGGTTTACCGCTCATGGCCATGTTCGATCTTTCCCTCGACAAGCTCCGCGAGTACCGGCCCGAGGTGGCCGCTCCCGCCGACCTGGTCGACTTCTGGCGCCGCTCGATCGAGAAGGCGCGCACCGACGACCTGTCCGCCACGTTCACCGCGATCGACAACAAGCTCGCGGTCGTCGACACCTACGACGTCACGTACGCCGGTTTCGGCGGTACTCCGGTGAAGGGTTGGCTGCACGTGCCGGCCGGCGCCGAGGGTCCGCTGCCGACGGTCGTGCAGTACCACGGCTACAGCGGCGGCCGCGGGCTGCCGCACTCGACCACCCTGTGGGCGCAGGCCGGGTACGCGCACTTCGTGATGGACACCCGCGGCCAGGGCTACAGCCAGGGCGGCTTCGACAGCACCCCGGACGACACGCCGTACGCCGGCATCAACCACACGCCGGGCTTCATGACGCTGGGCATCACCGACCCGGAGACCTACTACTACCGCCGGGTGTACATCGACGCGGTCCGGGCGCTCGAGGCCGCGCTGACGTCGCCGTTCGTCGACCCGGCCAAGGTGATCGTCAGCGGCGGCAGCCAGGGCGGCGGCATCTCGATCGCGGCGGCCGGCCTGGCTCCGCTGGCCGGGATCGACCTGGTCGGCTGCGCCCCCGACGTACCGTTCCTGTGTCACTTCCAGCGCGCGCTGAAGATCACCGACAAGGACCCGTACGGCGAGATCACCCGGTACCTGAAGGGTTTCCGGCAGGACGTCGACGCGGTGCACAACACGCTGAGCTACTTCGACGGCGTGAACCTCGGCCGGCTCGCGACGGCGCCCGCGCTGTTCTCGGTCGCGCTGATGGACGCGACCTGCCCGCCGTCGACGGTGTTCGCCGCGTTCAACCACTACGGGAACGAGCAGAAGCAGATCGAGGTGTACCAGTACAACGAGCACGAGGGCGGCCAGACGTACCAGCAGCTCGCGCAACTCGACTGGTTCGCACAGATCTTCGGCTGACCGCCTGCCGTTCACCGACCCGACCGCCCGACCCCAGGTGGGTCGGAGGTGCTGCAGATTGACGCTAGCGGCGCCCAGGCACGCACCTCGCGGCACTTGCCCAGCGCCCACGATGCTCCGCATCGAGGCCACTGACCAAGCACCCCGATGCACGCACCTGGACACCGCTATCGTTCAATCCGCAGCACCTCCGACCCACTAGTGTGGTCGGCATGCTCGGACTACCCACGGGAATCCAGGCCTGCTTGTTCGACCTGGACGGCGTCCTCACCGACACGGCTGCCGTCCACGCTGCGGCGTGGAAAGAGATGTTCGACGAGTTCCTCCGCGACTATTCGGCGCAGCACGGCATCGCGTTCGTGCCGTTCGACGCCCGCGCGGAGTACGACGCGTACGTGGACGGCAAGCCGCGGGCCAGCGGCGTCCGGGACTTCCTGGCCGCGCGGCGGATCACGCTGCCGGACGGGACCCCGGACGACCCGCCGTCGGCGATGACCGTGAACGGCCTCGGGAACCGGAAGAACGAGGCCGTCCAGCGGCGGATCCGGACCGAGGGCGTGCACGTCTTCGAAGGCTCCCGGCGGTACCTCCAGGCCGCCGTCGACGCGGGGCTGCGGCGGGCGGTGGTGTCGTCCAGCGCGAACACCCGTGAGGTTCTCGACGTCACCGGTCTGGCGCAGTACGTCGAGGAGATCGTCGACGGCATCACGATCCGCACCGAAGGTCTCAAGGGCAAGCCGGCGCCGGACACGTTCCTCGCGGCGGCCGAGCGGTTCGGCGTCGCGCCGTCCGCGGCCGCCGTCTTCGAGGACGCGCTCGCGGGTGTGGCGGCCGGCCGCGCCGGCAACTTCGGCCAGGTGGTCGGCGTCGACCGGGTCGGGCAGGCCGCGGACCTGACGTCGCACGGCGCGGACGTCGTCGTCCAGGACCTCGCCGAGTTGCTGGAGGAGAAATGATCGATCGCGGTCACCACCCGGTCGAGCCCTGGCGGCTCCGGGAGACCCGGCTGGCGATGGACAAGCTGGCCCAGTCCGAATCGCTGTTCGCGCTCTCGAACGGGCACATCGGCCTGCGCGGCAACCTCGACGAGGGCGAGCCGTACGCGATCCCCGGCACCTACCTGAACTCGTTCTACGAACAGCGCCCGCTGCCGTACGCCGAGGCCGGCTACGGGTACCCGGAGTCCGGGCAGACGCTCGTCGACGTCACCAACGGCAAGCTGATCCGGCTGCTCGTCGACGACTCGCCGTTCGACATCCGGTACGGGTACCTGACCAAGCACGAGCGGTCGCTCGACTTCCGCACCGGTCTCCTGGAGCGCGACGTCGACTGGACCTCGCCCGGCGGCAAGCGGATCAAGGTCCGCACCCGGCGGATGGTGTCGCTGACGCAACGCGCGGTCGCCGCGATCGAGTACGTCGTGGAGCCCGTCGACCAGCCCGCGCGGTTCGTGATCCAGTCCGAACTGGTCGCGAACGAGACGCAGCCGAAGCTGTCCGACGACCCGCGGGTGGCCGCCGTACTGGACAATCCGCTGCACCCGGTCAGCCACGACGGCGGCGAGCACGGGACCGTACTGATCCACCGCACGTCCCGCAGCCAGCAGCTGATGGCGGCCGCGATGGCGCACGAGGTCGACACCACGGTCCGGTACGCGATGGACCAGGACGTCCGGGAGGACTGGGCGCGGACCACCGTCATCTGCCAGCTGCAGCCGGGCGAGAGCCTGCGCGTGGTCAAGTACCTGGCGTACGGCTGGTCGAGCCTGCGGTCCGAGACCGCGATCCGGGACCAGGTCGCGGCCGCGCTCGCCAGCGCCCGGTTCTCCGGCTGGGACGGGCTGACCAAGCAGCAGGTCGAGTTCCTGGACGACTTCTGGGACGGCGCCGACGTCGAGGTCCAAGGGCATCCCGAGCTCCAGCAGGCGGCGCGGTTCGCGCTGTTCCACGTCCTGCAGGCAGGTGCGCGGGCCGAGCGCCGGGCGATCCCGTCGAAGGGGCTGACCGGTGCCGGGTACGACGGGCACACGTTCTGGGACACCGAGGGCTTCGTGCTGCCGGTGCTCACCTACACGATGCCGGACGCGGCCGGCGACGCCCTGCGCTGGCGGCATTCCACGCTCCGGATGGCCCGGCAGCGCGCCGAGGAGCTGGGCTTCAAGGGTGCGGCGTTCCCGTGGCGGACGATCCGCGGCCAGGAGTGCTCCGGGTACTGGCCGGCCGGGACGGCGGCGTTCCACATCAACGCCGACATCGCCGAGGCGGTGATGCGGTACCAGCGGGCCACCGGCGACGAGGACTTCCTCACCGAGGTCGGGCTCGAGCTGCTCGTCGAGACCGCCCGGCTGTGGATGTCGCTCGGGCACCACGACCGCGACGGCCGCTGGCACCTGCCCGGCGTGACCGGCCCGGACGAGTACAGCGCCGTTGCCGACGACAACGTTTTCACGAACCTGATGGCGGCCCGCAACCTGAAGTCCGCGGCCGAGATCGCCGCGCGGCTGCCGGCCCGGGCGCGGGAGCTCGGCGTCGACGCCGAGGAGGAGGCGTCCTGGCGGGACGCGTCGGCGGCCGTCTACGTGCCGTACGACAAGGAGCTCGGCGTCCACCCGCAGTCCGAGGGCTTCACCGGGTACGCCGTGTGGGACTTCGAGGGTTACAAGGACAAGTACCCGCTGCTGCTGCACGCGCCGTACTTCCAGCTGTACCGCACGCAGGTGGTGAAGCAGGCCGACCTGATGCTGGCGACGTACTGGTGCGGCGACGCCTTCACCGCCGAGGAGAAGGCGCGGAACTTCGACTACTACGAGCGGCTCACGGTCCGGGACTCGTCGCTGTCGGCGTGCGTGCAGGCCGTGATGGCGGCCGAGGTCGGGCACCTCGACCTCGCCTACGACTACGCGTACGAGGCCGCGCTGATCGACATGCGGAACCTGCACCACAACACCAAGGACGGCCTGCACATGGCGTCGCTCGGTGGTGCCTGGAGCGCGCTGGTGGCCGGGTTCGGCGGATTGCGCGACCAGGACGGGATGCTGTCGTTCGACCCGGCGTTGCCGATCGGGCTGGGCGGGCTGAGCTTCACGGTCCGCTGGCGCGGCGTACGGCTGAAGGTGGAGATCGATCCGGTCGCGGTCAAGTACACCGTGCACGACGGCGCGGACGCCTCGATGACCTTCAGGCACGCGGGCGAGGAGATCACCGTGACCGCGACACAGCCGGTCGTCCGGACACTGCGGAAGCGCCGCCCGCTGCTGCCCCGGCCGCCGCAGCCGCCGGGCCGTGAGCCACGGCCGGCGATGGCGGTCAACGAGGACGTCTGACGGACGGCGCTTCGGGCGATCAGTTCTTGTTCTTGGCGGCCAGCGACTCGGCGGTTCCGACCAGCAACACCGACGAGATCACCGCGACGACGAAGCCGAGCACGTTCAGCTCGAAGATGCCGCCGGTGCCGAGGATGCTCGCGATCGTGCCGCCGATCACCGAGCCGGCCAGGCCGAGCAGCAGCGTGGCGAGCAGTCCGAGCTTCTGCTTGCCGGGGGTGAACAGCCGGGCGAGTGCACCGATGATGAGACCGGCGATGATGAAGCCGAACATGGCTGGGATCCTCCGAGGTGTCGAACGGCCAGAAGACAATGTGCCCCAAGTCTCCCGGCCGGACCTCGCCCGCGGCAGGGGAGTTTGCCCTGACCGGACCCGGACCCGACCCTGGGCGGCACCGTCAGGGGCCGGCGGTGACGGTGTAGAGCGGGCTGTTCGGGATCAGCCGCGGCACGCTGCCCAGCCGGCTCAGTACGGCGGCGCCGAGCTGGCCGGCCGCCCGGTCGTCGCCGTGGAGCAGCGCCTGGTACCCGCCGCGGCAGGGCGATCCCGCGCCGAGGATCTCGGCGTACAGCTCGATGTCCGGCACGTCGGGGGACGCTTTGACCGTTGTCTGGGTACTGCGCGCGCAGCGGATCAGCGTCTGCCGGCTGCGCTGCGCGCTGACCTTGAGCAGCAGCTGGTCCGCGAGCGCCTTCGAGACGAAGTACTCCGCACTCGACGTCCGGTCCTGGAGGTAGCGGACGCTCGCGGTCTCTTGCAGGTTGTCGGTGAGCGCGCAGATCGCCCACTGCGGCGGCACCGTCACCACCTGGGACTTCGGCGCGTACGTCGGTACAGCGGGCAGCTCGCCGGCGCCGCTGGTGTTCACCGCGAGCAGCGCGTACCGGGACGCGGCGTCCTTCGGGTTCATGGCCGTCGGCGCTGCGATCAGACGGCTGCTGAAGTCCGCGTCGGGCAGGACGACGACCGTCATGCTGCCGGTGTTCTTGAGCAGCAGCGACGTACGGCTCGGGTCGGTGCTCGCGGTCAGCTGGACGCCGTCCGCCTCGGACGCGGCCGGCAACGGCTCGGTGGCCTCGGCGCAGTCGGTCGCGGGTTTCCGGACTGCCGAGGTCACCGGTACGACGATCGACGGCGACGCGGGCGCGGGCACGTCGGAGCCCTGCGCCGCCGAGCATCCGGCGACGACCAGTACCACCCAGGGCAGGATCGCCCGACCACGCACCACCACGAAGTACCCCCTGAATCCCGAGCCCAGGTCCCCACCCGCTCGGCTGTCTCTCCGAGAATACTGTCCTGACCAGGCTTTAGGCTCGGCCCGTGACCGTTCAGCAACTGTCGAAGCGTGACGCGCGGCGGCTGGCCGTCCGTGCGCAGCTGCTTACCCGCGAGCGCCCGGCGGACCTGTTCGAGGTGATCCGCGGCCTCAACGCGGTCCAGCTCGACCAGACGGCGTACGTCGCTCCGAACGCGGACCTGGTGGCGTGGAGCCGGCTCGGATCGTCGTACGACCCGGCCGAGCTGGCCGACGCGCTCGCCTCGCTGGAGCTGCTCGAGCTGCGCGGGTTCGTCCGGCTGCCGGAGACGCTGGCGCTGTACCGCGCGGAGATGGCCGCGTGGCCGGCGGACGGCGAGCCGCTCGACTGGCAGGAGTACCGCAGCGACTGGGTCCGGGCGAACGAGGGCTGCCGCGTCGACATCCTCGAACGACTCCGTCAGGACGGCCCGCTGCTGATGCGCGAGCTGCCCGACACCTGCGTGCGGCCGTGGAAGTCGTCCGGCTGGACCAACAACCGGAACGTGTCCCAGATGCTCGAGTTCATGATGCAGCGCGGCGAGGTGGCGATCACCGGCCGCAACGGCCGCGACCGACTGTGGGACCTGGCCTCCCGCGTGTACCCGGACGACCCACCGGTCCCGATCCCCGAGGCCGTCCGGACCCGCGACCGGCAACGCCTGACATCGATGGGCCTACTGCGCGCGAAAGGCCCCGCTTGCCCCGGCGAGCCACTGGACGCCGGCGAAGCAGGCGTGCCCGCGACCGTCGAAGGCGTCCGCGGCCAGTGGCGCATCGACCCCGAACTGCTCGACCAGCCGTTCACCGGCCGGACCGCGATCCTCTCGCCACTCGACCGCCTGGTGTACGACCGCAAACGACTGACCGAGATCTTCGACTTCGACTACCAGCTCGAGATGTACAAACCGGCCGCGAAACGGCGCTGGGGCTACTTCGCCCTCCCGATCCTCCACAACGACCGCCTGGTAGGAAAACTCGACGCAACGTCCGACCGCAAATCCGGCATCTTCCGCGTCGACGCCATCCACGAAGACGCCCCCTTCTCGAAGACCCTGACAGCGTCCGTCCACCGCGAACTCCGCGACCTCGCGACCTGGCTCCGCCTCGAGCTGGTCTACACCTGACCTATGCCGAGCCGCCGTTGCTCTTCAGGAGTTGGCCGTTGATCCATTGGCCGCGCGCGGAGAGCAGGAAGTCGACCAGGTCGGCGGTGTCCGCGGGGGTGCCGAGGCGAC
Source organism: Kribbella sp. WER1 (assembly GCF_054189145.1). NCBI lineage: Bacteria > Bacillati > Actinomycetota > Actinomycetes > Propionibacteriales > Kribbellaceae > Kribbella > Kribbella sp. WER1. The sequence goes on from NZ_CM135186.1 coordinate 7,986,541, forward strand.
CGAGGGGAGTGGCTTCGGCGCAGGCGGTGCGGAGAGCGGGGGACATCCAGCCGGTGTCGATCGGGCCGGGGTTGATCACGTTCGCGGTCAGGCCGAGGTCGGACAGTTCGTGCGCGGCGGCGAGCGTGATGCGGTCCAGGGCGCCTTTGCTTGCGCCGTACGGAAGGTTGTGGACGGTGTGGTCACTCGTCAGCGCGACGATCCGGCCGCTGCCGTGCGGTACGGCGTACCGCCGGGCGTACTCGCGGATCAGCAGCCAGGTCGCCCGCGCGTTCACCGCGAGGTGCCGGTCGAAGCTCTCGACGGTGGTGTCGCGGATGCTGGAGTCGACGCTCTCGCAGTGACACATCACCAGCGCGGTCACCGGGCCGAGCCTGCCCTCGGCGGCGGCGAAGACCCGCTCCGGCGCGGCCGGGTCCACGAGATCCGCCTCGATCGGTACTGCGGTCGCGCCGAGCCCGGTCAGCTCGGCCGCGATCTCGGCCGTGGCGCCGTCCTGCACGCCCCACGTCATCCGCTCGTCGTACGCCGTCCAGTACGTGAACGCGAGGTCCCACCCGGACTCGGCGAGGCGACGGGCGATGCCTGCGCCGATCCCGATCGTTCGGCCGACTCCGGTGATCAGCGCGACAGGTCGTTCGAGCATGCCGGCGATCATCGTCGCTCGCGGGACGGACGGCAATTGAATTGACGGCCTGCTACTGCCGCTCGCCGTGGTGCACGATGTGTGCGTCCGGGCCGGGGAAGAACAGCGTGTCCGTGTCGGTGTCCGCCCAGTGCACGCGGTACGGCGGTGCGCCGTTCGGATCGGGCACCTCGACGATCTGTCCCTCCCGCCGGTGTGCTGCCAAGTGACTGCTCTCCACGACAACCTGGTCACCAGCTACGGCTTTCACCACACCCACCTCCTTCACCTCCAGCTTGATCCCGTGCGGCGCCCGGCACCAGCCCCGGTGGTCAGTTCGGGAGGGTGACGGTGGCGGTGGTGCCGCCGGTGGGGGCGGGGGTGAGGGTGATGGTGCCGTGGTGGGCGCGGGTGATCTCGCGGGCGATGGACAGGCCGAGACCGGAGCCGCCGCTGGCGCGGGAGCGGCTGGTGTCGAGGCGGACGAAGCGTTCGAAGACGCGCTGCCGGTCCTCCTCGGGGATGCCGTCGCCGTCGTCCTCGACGGTGATGATCGCGGCGCCGTCCTTCTCGGCGGTGGTCAGCCGGACCGTACTGTGCGCGGCGCGGGCGGCGTTGTCGACGAGGTTCCGCAGTACCTGGCTCAGCCGGGCCGGATCGCCGGTCACCCGGACCGGGTGGACGTCGCCCTTCACGGTCAGCTCGGGCTTGGAGCTGCGCAGCCGTTTGATCTCCGCCTCGACCAGGTCGTCGAGGTCGACGTCGGTCTGCCGCATCCGGATGCCGCGGTCGTCGGCCTTCGCGAGCAGCAGCAGGTCCTCGACGAGCTGCCGCATCCGGTCGGTCTCGGTCTCCATCACCTGCCGCAGTTCACGCCACGCCTTGCCGGTGGTGTCCGCCTCGATCACCTCGAGGGCGGCGGTGAGGGTGGCGAGCGGGGACCGCAGTTCGTGGCTGGCGTCCGCGACGAACGCCCGCTGGGTGGCCTGCCCGGTCTCGAGCCGGTCGAGCATCTCGTTCATCGTGACCGCCAGCCGGGCGATCTCGTCGCGCGTCTCCGGCACCGGAACCCGCTCGGTGAGGTCCCGGCTGCCGATGCCCTGCACCCGGGAGCGGATCCGCTCCACCGGCCGCAGCGCCTGCCCGATCATCAGCCACCCGGCCACCCCGACCACGAGCAGCAACACCGGGAACCCGATCAGCAGGTACTGCGACACCGTCGACACGGTCTGCCGCTGCGTCTCCACCGACGACGCGACCACCACCGTGTACGTCGTCCCGTGGTACGCCGCGCCCTGGGCGACGATCAGGAACGAGTGGTCGTCGTCGATCAGCGGCATCTCGCCGACCTCGGCCCGCAGCAGCGCACCGGCCGGCGGGCGCAGATCGGTGAGCGGCGAGTTGTCCACCCGTGACGACGAGGCAGCGACGATCTTCCCGCTCGGATCCAGCACCTGGATCAGCTGGCTGGCGCGGGTGGTGTTGGCCAGGTCCTCGCTGAGCCCCTTGGTGCCTTCGGTACTGACCTGCCGGGCGACGTCCGCGACCCGGCCCTCGGCGGCGTCGGAGACCTCGGTGATCAGCGCCCGCTGCAGGAGCAGCAGCAACGCGGCGGCGCCGATCAGCAGCGCGACCGCGACCACGATCACGGCAGCAGCGGTCGACCGGCTCCGTACGCTGGCCTGCCGCAGGCCGCCGGCGGTCCGGTACCACCCGTCAACGCGACGTCGCACTACCGTGCTCACCCCACCAGTTTCGCAGGTCGGTCCTCAGGTGGCTCTCAGCCGCCCTCGGGGTTCATCCGGTAGCCCATCCCGCGAATGGTCTCGATGGCGTGCCGTGCGAACGGCGTGTCGATCTTCTTGCGCAGGTACCGGACGTACACCTCGACCACGTTCGGGTCGCCGTCGAACGCCGGGTCCCAGACGTTCTGCAGGATCTCGGTCTTGCTGACGGTGTCGCCGCGGTGCCGCATCAGGAACTCCAGCAGCCCGTACTCGCGCGGCGTGAGGGTGATCTCGCGCCCGTTCCGCTCCACCCGCCGGCGGGCGACGTCCAGCGACAGGTCGCCGGCGGTGAGGACGACGGGACGCTCGGGGCCGCCGCGCCGGATCAGCGCGCGCAGCCGGGCGACCAGGACCAGGAAACTGAACGGCTTGGTCAGGTAGTCGTCGGCACCCAGGTCGAACGCGTCGGTCTGGTCGTACTCGCCGTCCTTCGCGGTCAGCATCAGCACCGGCGTCCAGATCCCGCGGGCCCGGAGCAGCTCCAGTACGCGGTACCCGTTCAGCTTCGGCAGCATGATGTCCAGCACGATCACGTCGTAGCTGTGCTCGGTGGCCGCCCAGACCGCGTTCTCGCCGTCGTGCACCAACTCGACCACGAACCCGGCGTCGGTCAGCCCGCGGTGGACCGTGTCGGCCAGCCGCAGTTCGTCCTCGACCATCAGCACTCGCATTCAGACAGTGTCACCGCCGGGCACTGAGAGTCCGCTGAGAGGGGTTCCCGATTGACGCCGGTGGTGCCCCCGCCTAGCGTTGTCGAAGCGCTTCGACAACCCTTTCTGGAGGCCGGTCACCATGAAGTTCAGCGACGGGTACTGGCAGCTACGGCCGGGGTTCAGCCGGCTCCGCCCGGCGGCGGTCGAGAGCGTCGAGGCGGGGGACCGCTCGTTGACCGTGTACGCCCCCGCGAAAAAGATCGAGCGGCGCGGCGACACGCTCAACCAGCCGCTGTTCACGATTACGTTCAGCTCCCCGGCCCGCGGCGTGATCGGGGTCCGGATCGCGCACCACCTCGGTGGGGTGCCCGCGCGACCGGCGTACCGGCTGAACACCGACGACGGGCATCCGGTGAAGGTCGAGGTCGGTGCCGCCGAGGCGCGGCTCACCGCCGGCGAGCTGAGCGTCGTCGTCGGGCTCGACGGGGCATGGGACGTCCGCTTCGAGCAGGACGGCCGGGCGCTGACGAACTCGGGGGAGCGGAGCGTCGGCCTGGTCACCGGCCCGGACGGCCGGCGGTACGTGCACGAGCAGCTCGCACTCGGCGTCGGCGAGACGGTCTACGGCCTCGGCGAGCGGTTCGGGCCGCTCGTGAAGAACGGCCAGGTCGTCGACAGCTGGAACGCGGACGGCGGGACGTCGAGCGAGCAGGCGTACAAGAACGTGCCGTTCTACCTGAGCAGCAAGGGGTACGGCGTGCTTGTCGACAATCCTACGATGGTGTCGTTCGAGGTCGGCTCGGAGGTCACGTCCCGCAACCAGTTCAGCGTCGAGGGCGAAGAACTGCAGTACTACGTGTTCGCGGGCCCGGCGCCGAAGGACGTCCTGCGCCGCTACACCGCCCTCACCGGCCGCCCGGCCCGCGTCCCGGAATGGTCGATGGGACTGTGGCTGTCGACCTCGTTCACCACGGACTACACCGAGGAGACGATCACGTCGTTCGTCGACGGGATGGCCGAGCGTGACCTGCCGCTGAGCGTCTTCCACTTCGACTGCTTCTGGATGCGCCAGTTCCACTGGTGCGACTTCCTCTGGGACCCGGTGGCGTTCCCGGACCCCGCGGGCATGCTGCGCCGGCTGAAGGACCGCGGGTTGCGGATCAGCGTCTGGATCAACCCGTACATCGCGCAGCGCTCGGTGCTGTTCGAAGAGGGCCGCCGGCTCGGGTACCTGCTGAAGCGCCCCGACGGCTCCGTCTGGCAGTGGGACCTGTGGCAGGCCGGGATGGCGATCGTCGACTTCACCAACCCGGACGCGACCGAGTGGTACCGGTCGAAGCTGCAGGCGCTGCTCGACATCGGCGTCGACTGCTTCAAGACCGACTTCGGCGAACGCATCCCGACCGAGGACGTCGCCTGGTACGACGGCTCGGACCCGCAGCGGATGCACAACTACTATGCGCACCTCTACAACGCGGCCGTCTTCGATCTCCTCGAACAGAACCGCGGCGCCGGCGAGGCCGTCCTGTTCGCGCGCTCCGCGACCGTCGGCGGCCAGCAGTACCCGGTGCACTGGGGCGGCGACTGCGAGTCGACGTTCGAGGCGATGGCCGAATCCCTCCGCGGCGGCCTGTCCCTCGCGGCGTCCGGCTTCGGCTACTGGAGTCACGACATCGGCGGCTTCGAAGGCACCCCCGACCCGGCGGTCTTCAAGCGCTGGGTCGCCTTCGGCCTGCTCTCGTCGCACTCCCGCCTGCACGGCTCCTCGTCGTACCGCGTCCCGTGGGCCTTCGACGACGAGGCGGTCGACGTCCTCCGCACGTTCACCAAGCTCAAGCTGTCGCTGATGCCGTACCTGACGGCAGCCGCCGAAGAGGCCCACACCGACGGCATCCCGATGATGCGCCCGATGATCCTGGAATTCCCCGACGACCCGGCCGCCGCGTACCTGGACCGCCAGTACATGCTCGGCCCCGACCTCCTCGTAGCCCCCGTGATGAGTGCCGACGGCAACGTCTCGTTCTACCTACCGGCCGGCCGCTGGACCTCCCTCCTCACCGGCGAATCCCACACCGGCCCCACCTGGCTGCACCAAACCCACCCCTTCGACACCCTCCCGCTCTTCGCCCGTGGTCAGCTGAAGCTTTCCAGGACGACGTCCGGGGTGGAGAACACCGCATAGAGGGTGTGGGTCCCGGGGCGTTCGGTGACGGAGACGGGGATTGGGACCAGCGTGTCAGTGGGTGGGATCTCCAGGGTGCCGAGGAGCTCGCCGTGGCGCGGGTCGTCGAGGCGGAGTTCGATGACGGCGGGGCGGCCGGTGGAGTTGGCTGCTCGGGCGTGGAAGGTAGTGGTAGGCACGAGTACGTCGTCGAACGCCAGCCAGGCCTGAGGTTCCAGGGAAATGACGGCGTCGCCGGACTCGTCCGGTGCCGCGGTCAGGGTGATCGCGCAGCAGTCGTCGAAGGCTGCGGCGGGCAACTTGGCGAGGGTGCGCGGTGGGATGCCTTCGCCGCGCACATCCAGTGTCGTGGTGAGGCGGAGGTCGGTGCTGGAGCGGCCGACCATGATCGTGTGGCGGGCGCTCTCGACGCAGGGGCGGTTGCGGGTGACGTCCCAGAAAGCGAGGTCGGCGAGGGTGAGGGGCAGGGTGACCTCGGCGGTTTCGCCGGGCTGTAGCCAGACTCGGTGGAAGCCGCGGAGTTGGCGGAGCGGTTGCTTGACCCGGGAGCGTTGCTGGTGGGTGTAGAGCTGGGCGAGCTCGGTGCCCGGACGGTCGCCGGTGTTGGTGACCGTGAACGTGACCTGGACCTCGGCGTCCGACGGTTCGCTCAGCCGCAGATCGCCGTACTCGAAGGTGGTGTAGCTGAGGCCGTGGCCGAACGGGTAGAGAGGGGTGCCGCGGAAGTACAGGTACGTCGCGTCGGTGGAGACGATGTCGTAGTCGAAGAGGCCGGGGAGGTCCGAGGCCGAGTGGTACCAGGTCTGCGTGAGGCGGCCGGACGGGTCGTGGTCGCCGAGCAGGACGTCGGCCAGTGCGTGACCGTACTCCTGCCCGCCGTGCGCGGACCACAGGATCGCGGGCAGGTGCTCCTGCGCCCAGCCGATCGCGAACGGGTAGCTGCTGCTCAGTACCAGCACGGTCCGCGGGTTCGCCGCGTGCACCGTCCGGATCAGCCGGTCCTGGGCGGCCGGGAGGTCCAGGCTGTCGCGGTCCTCGGTCTCCCGGCCGTTCACCAGCGGGTGGTTGCCCACGACAACGATTGCGACCTCGGCCCGGGCCGCGAGCCCGGCGGCCGCCGCGGCGCCGTCGACGACCACGTCCAGCCCGAAGGCGGTCCCGTCGGCGCCGAGCCCGACGGTGCCGTCGGGTCCGACCTCGAGGTACCGGCCGGTGTGCAGGTGGCGGATCAGCAGGCCGGCGGCCGTGCGGACCAGGCCGAAGGTCTGCTTCACCTCCCAGCCGTTGGGGCCGGGCTGATCGGCGACGAGCTCGCCGTCGTCGGTGACGCTCAGGTGCCGTCCGTTCCGCACAGACCGCAGCGCCGTCGCATCCCCGCCCCAGTCGAACAGGTCGAACTCACCCGCGGTCGTACTGGTCCGCAGTACGGCGTCCGCGTCGACCTCCAGGTACGTCGACGTGCCCGTGACTCGCAGCGTGATGCGGTCGACGCCTTCGCAGTACTCGAGGTGCTCCAGGCGTTCGGCGATGCCGTCCCTGGCGGTGACCTGGTACGGCAGCGTGCCGGCGTACCAGTCCTCGGAGAGGGTGCCCGCGAGCGGACCGACGACGGCGACGCGGGTGAACGGGGTGAGGGGGAGGAGTTGACCGTCGTGCTTCAGCAGGACCGTCGACTGACGGGCCGCGTCCTGGGCAAGGCGCCGGTGGGCGGGGCAGTTCACGAGGTCGGGGCCGAGGTCTCGGTACGGGTCGGAGTCGTCGAACTCGCCGAGGCGGAAGCGGATCGCGAGAGCTCGCCGTACGGCGGTGTCGACGTCGGCCATCGTGATCAGCCCGCGGTCCAGGGCGGCGGTCAGCCGGTCGACGGTGGGGCCGGTGTCGGCGCCGTCCTGGGTGAAGCTGTCCACCCCGGCCTTGAGCGCGGCGGCGTACGCGGCTGGTCCGTCGGGGAGGTACTGCTGGAGGCCGAAGAGGTTGCCTGGCGCGTAGGCGTCGCTGACGACCAGTACCGCGTCGGGTGTCCACGTCCGCAGGACGTCGTTGATCAGCGGGGTCACGTGGGCGGGGCGGCCGTTCACCAGGTTGTACGACGGCATCACCGCGACCGCGGCGCCCGCCTCGAGCGGGGCGCGGAAGGCGGGCAGCTCGTAGTCGTGCAGGACCCGGGGCGGCAGGTTGCTCGACGTCGTACAGCGGTCGGTCTCGTTGTTGTAGGCAAGGAAGTGCTTCAGGGTCGGCGCGGTCTTCAGGTACGCCGGGTCGTCGCCGGCCAGGCCCCGTCCGTACGCGGTCGCGATCACGCCGGTCAGCCAGGGATCCTCGGCGTACCCCTCTTCGTTGCGGCCCCACCGCGGGTCGCGCAGCGGGTTCACGACCGGCGCCCAAACGTTCAGGCCGACGCAGGCCGGGTCCTTGCGGTGGAAGACCCGGACCTCGTCGCCGACGGCGGAGCCGACCGCCCGGACGAGCTCCGGGCTCCAGCTGGTGGCCAGGCCGATCGCCTGCGGGAACACCGTCGCGGGACCGTGCCAGGCGACGCCGTGCAGCGCCTCGGTGCCGGTACGGAAGGCGTCCACTCCGAGCCGGGCGACGGGTGGCTGGTACTGGTGCAGCATCGCGATCTTCTCGTCCGGGGTGAGCCGGGCGAGCAGGTCGCCGATCCGGTCGTCGAGCGACCGCGACGGGTCGCGGAACGGGTGCTGCGGGGCTGGAGCGCTCATCGGCGATCGACTCCACGGGCTGTGCGCCGAAGCTCTCCACCCCGGTCGGACCGGACAATCGAAGCGCTTCGACAGATGGGCGTGCACAGAGGGTCGCATCCCACACTCACCCGGTCAAGACCTCACCCGGGTCCCAGCGCTCAGGGGGTGGGGAGGTGGCCGGTGGTCAGGGGGGTCATGGCCTGGGCGGCGGCGCCCAGGGGAGTGGCGGTGGTGGGGAAGGTGGAGGGGACGACGGCGCAGCCGCCGGCGTCGGGGGCGACGGTGGCCTCGTGAAGGGCCTTGTCGATCGCCGGGGTGAGGTGGGCGGCGAGCAACGCGTAGGCGCCGCCCAGGACGACTGCCTCGGGATTGAGCAGGTTCACGATCGCGGCGATGCCGTGGCCCAGGTGGGTGCCGGCGTCGGCCAGGGCGGTGGCGACGGCCGGGTCGGCGGCGTCGGCGCGGCGGACCAGCGTGTCGAGCTGGTGCTGCGGGTCGTCGTCGATCGTGCCGTCGACCCGGGTGAGGATCGCCGGCAGGCTCGCGAGCGCCTCGAGGCAGCCGCGTCGCCCGCACCCGCACAGCGGCCCGTCCGGTAGGACCCGCAGGTGGCCGATCTCCCCGACGTACCCGAGATGCCCGCGGAGCGGACGACCGTCGATGATGATGCCCGCGCCGACGCCGGTGTCACCGGTCAGCTGGACGAGGTTCGCGGCCCCCGCCAGCGGCCCGTACAGATGCTCGGCGAGCACCCCCAGCGACGCGTCGTTGTCGACCGTCACCGGAATGTCCGGCCGCCCGAGCGCCCCGGCCAGCTCCGCGCGCAGCGGTACGTCCCGCCACCCGAGCCCGGCCGCCAGGACGACGCTGCCCTCGCGATTCACCAGCCCCGGTACGCCGACCGTGATGCCGAGGATCCGCCGCCCCGAGGACTGCACCGCGGTGACCGCCCGCCGAGCCAGCGCCGCCAGCGCCGCGATCGTCTTCGCCGGTCCGGCGTCGACACCCGGCCCGGCCCGGTGCCAGCGCAGGACCTGCTCGCCCGCGGTGTCGCAGCCGAGCGCGGTCAGCCCACGCGCGCTCACCTCGAGCCCGATCGTCGCGTACGCCGACCCGTCGAGGACCAGGAGCGTCGCCGGGCGGCCGACGTGGTTCTGGGTCTGCTGGGTCTCGCGGACCAGCCGGCGCTCCAGCAGCTCACCCACGATGCTCGTCACCGTCGCCTTGTTCAGCCCGGTCCCGGCGGCGATCGCGGCCCGCGAGCAGGGCGCCGCACGGCGCAGGTGCCCGAGCACCGCGGCCAGGTTGGTGGCGCGAATGTCGGTGTGGTCCGCGGTCTGTGTGCTCAAGGTCCGTTCCCGTCGGGCGGCAGTTCTGGATCAGTTCTACACCTTGTCGCGCTCTCGGCTCTGCGTTAATTTGTTTGGCTACTAGCCAAACTAAGCCTAGGGGATGCGACGTGACCGGACCAGTGATCGGCGGAGCCAGCCGCCGGACCTTCATCTCCCTGCTCGGTGCCGGCGCGGCGGCGGCCGCGGGCGGGGTGACACTGACCAGCTGTTCCAAGGGCGGCAGCGGCTCGAGTACGTCGGGACGCGCCGAGACCGAGGACAAGCTGGCGGGGCTGCTGCCGAAGTACGTCCCGTACGAGCCGGTCAAGCCGGACCTGCCGGGCGCGAACGGCGCGTCGCCGGCCTTCGCGCACTACCCGAGCGAGCTGAAGCGCGGAGTTCCGGACACGATGGTGCCGAGCGGCAAGGAAGTGTCCGCGATGACGCCGCTGTGGAGCCCGATCCCGCCGCTGACCGGCAACTCGTACTTCGCGGCGAACAACGAACGGATCGGTGCGCCGGTCAAGTTCAACATCCTGAACGGCAACGACTACGGCGACAAGCTCGGCCCGATTCTTGCCGCCGGCAACGTCCCGGAGCTGCTCTGCGTCCCGGGCTGGAACATCTCCGGGCTGACCCGGTTCGGTCAGGCGGTGGACAAGCTGTTCGAGGACCTGACGCCGTTCCTGGCCGGCGACAAGGCGGCGGCGTACCCGATGCTGGCGAACCTGCCGACCCGCGCCTGGGCGTACGGCGTCTGGAACTCGCAGCTCAAGGCGGTCCCGTTCCCGTCCGACGGCTTCCCGTGGATGCTGATGTACCGCAAGGACCTGTTCGACCAGCTCGGCGCGCAGCCGCCGAAGAACTCGGACGACCTGCTGGCGCTGGGCAAGCAGCTGACCGACGCGAAGGCGGGCCGGTGGGCGTTCGGCAGCGTCGCGGACGAGGTGATCCGGTCGTTCGGGGCGCCCGGGAGTTGGCGCAAGGACTCCAGCGGCAAGCTCGTGAACAAGATCGAGACGCCGGAGTACGCGGAGGCGGTCGCGTTCCTGCGCAAGCTGTTCCAGTCGGGATATGTGCATCCGGAGGTGGTGGCGAACGCCGGTGCCGACGAGAACGCGCTGTTCGAGGGCGGGAAGCTGCTGATCCGGCAGAACGGGCTCGGCGGCTGGCACGAGTCGTTGCAGCGGCAGGCACCGATCAACCCGAAGTTCGACCCGCAGCCGGTGCTGCCGTTCGCGGCGGACGGCAGCACGCCGATCGTGTGGAGCGGTGAGCCGGCCGGGATCTTCACGTTCGTGAAGAAGGGGGTCGGGCCGGACCGGGTGAAGGAGTTGCTCGGGGTGCTGAACTACACGTCGGCGCCGTTCGGGACACAGGAGTACCAGCTCGCGACGTACGGGGTGGAGGGCAAGCACTACGTGAAGCAGGCGTCCGGTGCGCCGAAGCTGACCGCGCTCGGGCAGAAGGAGGTATCGCAGACGTACGTGTTCCTCGGCGGGCGGCCGACGGCCATCACCGAGAGCGAGTATCCGGGGTACGTCCAGTCGATGAGCGCCTGGCAGAACGCGGCGGCGAAGGTGCGGGAGAAGAACCTGTTCGACGGGATCCGGGTCGAACAGCCGGCCAAGATGGCGGCGCTGGCGCAGCCGTTCGACGATGCGTTGCAGGACATCCTGCGCGGGCGGCGGCCGGTCGGCGAGCTGAAGACCGCGGTGAAGCAGTGGCAGGACAACGGCGGCAACGAAGGCCGGGACTTCTACGCCAAGGTCCTCAGTGACAACGGTCGGTAGGGTCCGCCTGCGGACGGCGAGGGCACGAACCGCTCGCGCCGGCGGGATGGGGTTCAGGCATCGGGTGCGGCGCGACTGGCCGTTGCTGGTGATGGTGGCGCCGGTGGTGGTGCTGCTCGGGGTGTTCCACTACTTCCCGACGTTGGGGAACGTGATCGCCTTCCAGGACTACTCGCCGTACGCCGGGATCCGGGGCAGCGACTTCATCGGGTTCGGGAACTTCCAGCGGATGTTCGCCGAGCCGGCGTTCTGGCGAGCCGTGCTGAACACGCTCTCGATCACCGCCGTCCAGCTGATCTTCTTCTTCCCTGTCCCGATCGCGCTGGCCCTGCTGCTGAACAGCGTCTTGTCCGCGAAGATCCGGAACATCGTCCAGGGCGTCGTCTACCTGCCGCACTTTTTCTCCTGGGTCCTCGTCGTCTCACTGTTCCAGCAGATGATCGGCGGCGCCGGGCTGCTCGCCCAGACCTTGCGCGACCACGGGCACCAGGCCGTCGACCTGATGACGAAGCCGGACACGTTCATCCTGCTCGTCACCGCGCAGGCGGTCTGGAAGGACGCCGGCTGGGGCATGATCGTCTTCCTCGCCGCGCTGTCCACCATCAACCCCGCGCTCTACGAGGCCGCCGCGGCCGACGGTGCGAACCGCCGGCGCCGGCTCTGGCACATCACCCTGCCGGGCCTGCGCCCGGTGATCGTGCTACTGCTGATCCTGCGGCTGGGCGACGCGCTGACCGTCGGCTTCGAGCAGTTCATCCTGCAACGCAGCGCGGTCGGCGGCGGGGCCGCGGAAGTCCTCGACACGTACGTCTACTACCAGGGACTGCTCGTCGGCGACTTCGGCTACGGCGCCGCCGCCGGTCTGTTCAAGGGCGTCGTCGGTCTCGTCCTGGTCCTGGTGGCCAACCGTTTCGCCCACCTGGTGGGCGAGCAGGGGGTGTATTCGCGCTCATGAGCGAAAGAGCTGTCTGGGAAGAGGAACCGACCCTCGTCGACCGGCTCGGCCGGCCGTTGGTGCTGGTGCTGATCACGCTCGCCGTCGCGTTCCCGCTGTACGTCGTCGTGGTGACGAGCCTGTCGACGACCGAGGCGGTGACCCGCGCGGGCGGGCTGGTCGTCGTACCGCGTGAGCTCACGGTCGCGGCGTACGTGCAACTGCTCTCCGGGGGAGTGGTGACGAAGGCGCTGGTGATCAGCGTGGCGATCACCGCGATCGGTACGGCGTTCAGCCTCGGTATCACCGTGCTGGCGGCGTACGGGCTGTCCCGGCCGGGCTCGTTGTTCCACCGGCCGCTGCTGTTCGTGGTGCTGCTGACGTTCCTGTTCGGACCGGGCATCATCCCGAGCTACCTGGTGGTGAACTCGCTCGGCCTGATCGACCACTACGCGTCGCTGATCCTGCCGGCGGCGATCTCGGCGTTCAACCTGATCGTGATGCGGTCGTTCTTCATGGGCATCCCCGCGGAGCTGATCGACAGCGCCCGGATCGACGGCGCCGGGGAGTTGTCGATCCTGCGCCGGATCGTGCTGCCGCTGTCGAAGGCGGTGGTCGCGGTCGTCGGGCTGTTCTACGCGGTCGGGTACTGGAACGCCTTCTTCAACGCGCTGTTGTACATCAACGACAACACCAAGTGGCCGTTGCAGATGGTGCTGCGGACGTACATCGTGCAGCAGCAACCGCTGCCGACCGGTGCCGGCGGGGTGGCGTCCGGCGTCGGGATCGGACTGCAACCGGCGCCCGGGCTGGCGATCAAGATGGCGATCGTGGTGATCGCGATCGTGCCGGTGCTGCTGGTCTACCCGTTCATCCAGCGGCACTTCCAGAAGGGCGTCATCATCGGCGCCGTGAAAGGCTGAGTTCGTGAACCTTTGGTACGGCGGGGACTACAACCCCGAGCAGTGGGATCCGGCGGTCTGGAAAGAGGACGTCGACCTGATGCGTCGGGCCGGGGTGAATCTGGTGACGGTGGGGGTGTTCTCGTGGTCGAGCCTCGAGCCGCGGCCGGGGGAGTACACGTTCGGGTGGCTGGACGAGGTGCAGGAGTTCCATCCGCTTGGCGAGGGGGTCGCGCTGGCGTCCGGTGGGCGGGGGCGGCTGTGGGCCGAGGACGTGCAGGCGTTCGCGGCCGAGGTTGTCGATCGGTACGCCGGGGGAGTGCTCGACGGCAGGCCCGCGATCACTCGGCGGCAGGCCGGAGCTGGTACGGCGTGGTACGTGTCGACCGAGCTGGACGACGAGACAGCAGGCGCGCTCGTCGAGCAGCTGACGGGAGCTGACGGTGTTGCCGAGGTGGAGACGATCCAACGGCGGTCGGGTGACACGTCGTGGACGTTCCTGATCAACCACGGCGAGGACGTCGTCGTACCTGCGACGGGCGTCGAGCTGGTGAGTGGGACGACCGTCGACGGCGAGCTGCAGCTACCGGCCGGAGGCTACGCGGTCGTCAGGTGCTCGCGCGCGCAGTGAGCGCGGGCGGCACCAGCGTCAGCTCCGGCACCGTACCGCCGTCGAGCTTGGCGATCAGCGACTCGACCGCCTGAGCGCCGATCTGTTCCGCGGGGATCGTCACCGACGACAGCTGCGGGACCTGGCGCTCGGCGACGTCGTCCGCGCAGATCGCCACCAGTGCCATGTCCTCCGGTACCCGGCGGCCGAGCCGGCGCAGGACGTCGAGCAGCGGGCCGATGATCGGCTCGTTCTGGACGACGAGCCCGGTGAGGTCGGGATGTTCGTCCAGCAACTGCCCGACGGTCTGCAGGATCGCGTCGAACGTGTGCTCACACGGCGTCTCCACCCCGAGGACCCCACGCCGTACGGCGGCCTCCGCGAACCCGGCGAGCGTCCGCGCCGCGAAACCGGTCTGCCGTTCGTACACGGCCGACGGCGTACCGAGCAGGGCCAACGAGCGATGACCGAGGTCGGCCAGGTGGTCCACGCACCGCGCGCCCGCGGCGGTGAAGTCGAGGTCGACGCAGGTCAGCCCGTCGGCCTGCTCGGGGTACCCGATCAGCACCGACGGCATCGGCAGCTCGCGGAGCACCGGAACCCGCTCGTCGTGCAGCTCGACGTCCATCACGACCAGCGCGTCGACCAGCGAGCTCTGCGCGACCCGCTCCAGCCCGTCGGGCCCTTCGTCGGCGGTCAGCAGCAGTACGTCGTGGTCGTACCGGCGGGCTGTGGTCACGACGGCGGCCGCGAACTGCATCATCACCGGGACGTGCATCCCGGTCCGCAGCGGCATCACCAGCGCCAGCACGTTCGACCGCTGGCTGGCCAGGGCGCGGGCGCTCGCGTTCGGCCGGTACCCGAGGGCGCGGACGCTGCGCTGCACGCGCTCGCGGGTGTCAGGCGAGATCGTCCGTTTGCCGCTGAGTACATAGGACACCGTGCTGGTCGCCACCCCGGCGTGCCGCGCGACGTCCCCGATCGTGACCATGCCGCCATGATGGCACCTGACTCACCGCGATGCCGAGGAACACCAGCGCGAGTCCGCATGTCTGGCGCCCGGTCAGTACGTCGCCGGACCACAAGACGCCGAGCAGTACGCCGGTGACCGGGTTCAGCAGACCGATCAACCCGACGGTCGCGGCCGGCAGCCGGCGGAGGCCCGCGAACCACGCGGTGAACGCGAGCGCGGTGGCGATCAGGCCGACGTACGTGAAGCCGGCGACGGCGGGGAGGTCGAGGTGTGGCGGCGCGCCTTCGATCAGCAGCGCGAACGGGATCAGGACCAGACCGCCCGCGATCAACTGCCACGCGGTGGACGCGATCGACGCGCGGCCCCACTTCTTCGCCAGCACGTACCCGAACGACGACATCGTCAACGCCGCAGCCGAAGCGGCGACTCCGCGCAGGTCGACGGCGGCAGCGCCGGTGCCGAGCAGCAGGACGACGCCTGCGATACCGGAGGTGGCTCCGGTCAGCACGAGGACGGTCGGGCGCTCCGCGAGCAGTCCCCACGCGAACAGCGCCATCGTGAACGGCGCCGCGGACATGATCGTCGACGCGAGGCTGACCGGGAGCAGCTGTGACGCGAGGTAGATCAGCGCGAAGAACGCGCCCATGTTGCAGATCCCGAGGACGAGCGAACGCCACCACCAGACGCCGCGGGGGAGCTGCCGGGCGAGCGCGAGCAGCAGCAGTCCCGCGGGCAGTGCACGGAAGACCGCGCCGTACAAGGGATGTCCGGCCGGCAGGTACTCGTGGGTGACGAAGTAGTTGGTGCCCCACGCGATCGGTGCGATCGCGGTGACCAGTGTCCAGCGGAAGGTATCTTCCATGGAAAACACTATATCTTCCCGGGAAGATATAGTGGAAGGCGTGGATCATGTGGCACGTATCCAGGCGGAATGGCGGGCCGAGCGGCCGGACGTCGACACCGCGCCGCAGGGCGTGATCGGCCGGCTGCACCGGATCGCCAACCAGTTGACCGGCGAGCTCACATTGCTTTATGCGCAGTTCGGCCTGACGGAGGGCGAGTTCGACGTACTCGCGGCGCTGCGCCGGGCGGGAGCGCCGTACGAACGGGCGCCGGGGGAGATCGCGCTGCACACGATGGTGACCACCGGAGCAGTGACCAAGCGGGTCGACCGGTTGGAGACCGCCGGTCTGGTCCGGCGGCGGCGCAGCGACGCGGACGGCCGCGGCCGCGTGGTCCGGCTGACTCCCGCGGGACGGCGGCTGATCGACAAGGCGTTCACCGCGCACATGGCCAACGAGCAGCGGTTGCTCGGCAGTCTCGACGCCGCTGAGCGGGCGCAGTTGGAGACCTTGCTCACGACCTGGCTCGCCCAGCTCGAGCCGCCCGGCTGAAACAGCGGCAAGACACGGGCGGCGGAAGTGCGCGGGCTTGCGAACTAGTCGTATATTGCCTGCTCAGGGCCCCGTACAGCCGGTGTCCATTGAAGTTTCAGGAGTGTGAGTGGGCGGACCACATGTCGTCATGCTCGTTGCGAACGACATCACCAACGACACCCGGGTACTGAAGGAAGCCGTCGCTCTGGGGAAGGCGGGCTACCGGGTGACCCTGCTCGGCGTGACGACCGCCGGGCGTACGTTGGTGGACACCATCGACGGCGGGGTCGTGATGATCCGGCTGCCGGGGCGTTTCGTGCTGCGCGACGAACGGAACCGGCGGCGGTACGAGCGCCGCAGCCGGCGACTGCTCGGCGTACAGGCGGATCCGGCGCGCTCGGCGCGGATCGCGGCCCGGGTCGCGGACCTGCGGGCCGAGTCCGGACGGGCCCTGGCCGGTCGCCGGGACGGCTCGCTCGGGCGGGTCGGGTTCCAGGCCGGCCGGGTCGCGCGCGCCGTACGTCGTCGTCGCTGGCAGCTCGCGCAGACCGCGTTGTCCTCCGGGGCGTGGCTGACCGACTACGAGAGCCGCAAGGCCTCGGACCTGTGGCAGTGGTGGGACGGCTGGCTGCCGGCCCGGCGCGGGATGGTGAACTGGCGGTCGATCATCCCCGAGGCGGACGACTACGAGGCGATCTTCGCCGACATCCTCGACGACCTGGCGCCGGATGTCCTGCATGCGCACGACATGCACGTGATCGGTGTCGCGTCCCGCGCCGCCGGACGCGCCGCGCTGCGCCGTCGTACCGTCAAGGTCGTTTACGACGCCCACGAATACGTCGCGGGTTTGTCGGAGTACGGCGGCCGCACGCCGCGGACGATCGCGGCGTGGGCGCAGCACGAACGTGAGTACATCAAGACCGTCGACCGAGTGGTCACGGTCAGCCCGGAGATCGCCCGGACGCTGCAGACGCGCTACAAGCTGGACCGCGAGCCGACCGTGGTGATCAACAGCCCGCAGTTGTCCACGGACGCCACGTCCGGCACCGACATCCGGACGGCCGCCGGGCTGCCGGACGACGTACCGCTGCTGGTGTACAGCGGTGGAATCACCCGGGCACGTGGCGTCGAGACCGCGGTTGCGTCGCTGTCGTCGCTGCCCGGCGTACATCTGGCCGTGGTCTGCGTACCGCACGCGGGGACGCGGCCGGTGGCCGAGTTGCGGGACCAGGCCGTCGCGTTGGGTGTCGCCGACCGGGTGCACTTCCTGGATCCGGTGCCGACCAGCGAGGTCGTGCCGTTCCTGCGGACCGCCGACATCGGGCTGATCCCGATCCTGCGGTACCCGAGCCACGAGATGGCGCTGCCGAACAAGGTCTTCGAGTACACGTTCGCCGGGCTGCCGGTCGTCACCAGCGACATGCCGACGCTGGTCGAGTTCGTCGGCAAGACCGGGATCGGCGAGGTGTTCGCGGTCGAGGACCCGGACTCGCTCGCGGCCGCGGTGCAGCGGATCCAGCGCGACCCGGCGGCGTACCGCGAGCGGACGACGGATCCGGGACTGCGCAAGGAGATGTCCTGGGAGGCCCAGGCCGGACACCTGCGCGACCTGTACGCCGACCTCGTCGGCCCGCCGGTGCTCGACCAGGAGCCCACCAAGCTGGTGATCGGGCCGATGGGCGCCACCGCGGCCGAGCAGTGGGTCCGCGAGCTCGGCCCGGTCGCGAGCATCCGGGAGAAGCTCACGCTCCGCGACCTGGACGGCATCACGCACCTGCTGATCGAGGACTGGCAGTCGCTGCTGGAGAGCGAGCAACTGGGGACCGATCTGCCGATGCTCGCGGCGTCCCGGGTCAAACACGCGGTGGTGGTGTACGGGCGCGTCGATCGGGAACAGGTGCGCCGCAAGGCCAGGGCGTACGGCGGAACTGTCTTCGTCACCGATCGCGTCATCGCGGACGCCGTCGCCGGCACTCGGTGGTTGCCGGCGGGGCCCGAGGGGACCGAAGTGCTCCGGGCGTTCCTGGCCGAGTGACACGCCGGGACCCGGCCTGTCGCCAGGTGAGCCGATAGGGGATGATGCCGACCGTGACCGGACCACGACGCGAGCTCGCGCTGACGCCGGCGGAGGCCGATCCGGCCATCGCCGGCCTGACTGTCGGGCTCGGCGGTCCGTCCGGCCGGTTCGCCCGGCTGAGTTCGTCGTGGTGGACGCCGCTGCGGATCGCGCTCGCGGTCTGCACGATCACGTTCGGTCTCGGCGTACTGCAGAAGGCGCCCTGTATGGAGGCGGGCTGGGACCGGCAGAGCTGGCGGCCGTTCAAGGCGCTGTGCTACTCCGACATCGGGTTCCTCTACCAGGAACGCGGTTTCGCGGAGGGGAACCGGCCGTTCCTGGACACCGGCAACTACCCGGTCCTGGAGTACCCGGTGCTGACCGGCGGCTTCATGGAGGTCGCGGCGCAGATCACCTGGCTGATGACCGGCGACCCGAAGAAGGACATCACCGTCGAGCAGAAGCGCGACACGGCGGGCGTGTTCTTCCTGGTCAACACCGTGATGCTGTTCCTCTGCGCGTTGCTGATCGTCGGTCTCACGGTCGCCACCGCGCGCGGCGTCGCGACCCGTCCGGGCGCGGCCCGCGGACAGCCGCTGAACGCGCTGTACGTCGCCGCCGCGCCGGTGCTGGCGCTGACGTCGACGATCAACTGGGACCTGTTCGCGGTCGCGCTGACGGCCGGGGCGATGTATGCCTGGTCGCGCGGGAAACCCATCTGGTTCGGCATCCTGCTCGGGCTCGGGACGGCGGCGAAGTTCTACCCGTTCCTGCTGCTCGGCCCGTTGCTGATCGTGTGCCTGCGCGGCAAGAAGCTCGGGTCGTGGTTCCAGGCGGCGATCGCGGCGGCGGTCGCGTGGGGTCTGGTGAACGCGCCGATCTACCTGCTCGCGAAGAACGAGTGGCTGTCGTTCTGGCAATTCAACGACCAGCGGGAGAGCGACTACGGCTCGATCTGGTACGTGCTGAAGCTCGCGAAACACGAGGTCACCGACGTCAACCAGCTGAACATCGTGATCTTCGCCGGGCTCTGCCTGTCGATCGCGATCCTCGGGCTGATGGCCCCGAGGCCGCCTCGTTTCGCGCAGCTCGCGTTCCTGGTGGTGGCGGCGTTCCTGCTGATCAACAAGGTCTACTCACCGCAGTACGTGCTGTGGCTGCTGCCGCTGGTGGCGCTCGCGCGGCCGCGGCTGCGGGACTGGCTGATCTGGCAGGCCTGCGAATGCTTCTACTGGATGCTCGTCTGGATGCATCTGGCGCAGTTCCTGCAACCGGGTGATCCGAACGTTCCGGACCGGATCTACTGGTTGTCGGTGATCCTGCGAATGGCCGGCACGCTCTGGCTGATGGTGGTGGTCGCGCGCGACATCCTGCTGCCGGAGAAGGACCCGGTCCGGCAGGGCGATCTGATCGACGACCCGTCGGACGGCGTCCGGTCCCGCGCGCTCGCGACCGCCTGACGAATGTCTACTAACTAGATCATATTTCGAGACAAAGGCTGCGCGGGGTCCGCGGCGATCTACCGTCGGTGTCATGAGGCCGACGCTGACCGTGATCGTGGATCCCGCCGACCGCTGGATGAGCCGCGCCGCGTGTATCGGCCAGGCGCCGGCGTACGACGAGACCGCGTCGCGCTGGGAACAGGCCAAGGCGCGGGAGCTGTGCCTGCGGGCGTGCCCGGTGCTGGAGGAGTGCCGGGAGTGGGCACGGCGGACGAAGTACACCGGAACGGCCGCCGGCGAGACCCTGCTCTACGGACGCCGCCGCGGCCACCCGGAATCCGCCGCGAGCTAGAGCCTTCCGGCGACAGCCGCCGCGAGCGTGTCGACGGCGGCGGGGGACTGTGGGAAGAACAGGTACGGCTCGATGAGCTCGATCTCCATCAGCTGGAACCTGTCGTTGACCACGACGCCGTCGACCCGGGCGTAGACCGGTGTCGGGCCGGATGCGGTCAGCGCGGCCTGGGCGCTCTCCAGGACGGCCGCGGGCGGTTCCGCGAGGGTGGTCTGGCCGCCGTAGAACTCCTGCACGCGGTAGTCGCCGTCCGCGGGCCGCTTCACGACCGCGTGGCTGAACTCGCCGTCGAAGAACAGCAGCGACCACTCGCCCTCGGTCTGGATCTCCGGGACGAACGGCTGCACCAGGTACACCAGGTCCGGCAGTTCGGCGAGGGCCTGCTCGAGCTCGGGGGAGCCGGCCACGCCGCGGACCGTGTGCAGCGCGTTGCCACTCACGGTCGGCTTGATCACGATCTGCGTGCCGTTCAGCCCGGCGACCACCTCGCGCAGGCACGCGCCCGCGGCGACCTGTGACGGGACGATCGACACGCCGCGCTCGCGGAGCTCGAGCAGGTACTTCTTGTCGCTGTTCCAGCGGACCAGACCGGTGTCGTTGAGCACCGGTACGCCGGCCTTGTCGAGCTGGGCGAGCCACTCGGTGAATTCGGCGTACAGCAGGAAGTAATCCCAGACCGTACGCAGCAGGACCGCGTCGTACACGGACCAGTCGATCGACGGGTCGGTCCAGACCTCGACCACCGGCTCGAGACCGTGCGCACGGAGCGCGTCGAGGAGCGGGCGGTCGTCAGGGTGCAGCTCGGCGAGTTCGGCCGAGGTTGCCAGGGCGATGCGTTTTGTCACGCCCGCCAGTGTTCGTGGGCAGGGGCGGTGCGGTCAAACCTGATACGGCAACGAATCGGTGACGGATCGTGACGGCTGCTCCGACGACGACGGCCGCGGCGAGGTAGACGAGACCCTGGCGGGTGTCGTGGCCGTAGCTCGCGTAGGCCAGGTACGCGGCGAGCGGTACGGCGATCCACTCCGGGCGCCGGGCGAGTGCGGCGAGGGCGATCAGCGGCAGGCCGTACCAGGGGTACGTCGGCGTCGCGATCAGGAGCGCGGCGCCGTACAGCCAGCAGCAGGTGAGCGCGATCGGGTCGGTCTTCGTCCGGTGGAACGCGAGGGCGGCAAGCCCGAGCGCGAGAGCCGCCGCGACGAGCTGCCGGGCCTCAGGAGGCAGCAGGAGCGCGAGAATCGCCGATCGCGAGCTGCCGTCGTCGAAGCCTTCCTGGTTGAGATAGCCGGGGAGAAAGCCGAGCACGAGCGTGCCGACCGCGAGCAGGTGCGGGACGTAGCCGGCTGCGAAGGTGCCTAAGGCAACTATTGGTTTGCGGCGGCGGAAGGCGGGAAGCAGGAGCAGGGGGAGGAGCTTCACGCTGCCGGCCGCGCCGAGGAGGATCGCGGCGAGGCGGGGGCGGCGTGCGGTGGTGATCACGGCGGCGGTGATGAACAGGGCGGCGAGGACGTCGACGTGGGCCGCACTCCCGGCCTCGAGGGCGACGATCGGTGACCAACCCCACAGGGCGGCCCAGCGCGGGTTCTGTACGGCGAGTAGCCAGGTGAGCGCGATCGCGATCAACGCCGCCGCGATCTGCAGGCCCAGCGTGCCGGCGGACCACGGCGTCACCAGCGCGACCACCGCGAAGTACGCCTCCGCGACCGGCGGGTAGATCGTCGGCACCCCCGGCCGGTTGATCCGCGTCCGCGCATCGTCCACCGGCAACCGCGCCGGATCGTCAGGGATCCCGCTCACCCCCGACCGCTGCGCCGGCGACAACCCCGGGAACAGCACCGGATCCCTCAGCTTCGCGAGCGCGTCGTCCAACGGCACATACCGGTACGGCGAATGCCCCGCCAGCTGCACCCGCCCGTCCCACACGTACCGATAAGCGTCCGTACTGGTGATCGGCGCCTGCAAAACCCCCGGCACCTGACAGGCAGCCGCCACAACCACCACCGCTGCGATACTCAACCCTCGCCCGAACCGCCACACCACCCCGGCGACGATCACAGTCCCCACCACCAGCACGACATCCCCCCACCACCCGCGCGCGACGGCCCCCATCACCACAACCCCCACCCCAACCGCCACCAGGGCACCCGCCACCGCACCCACCGCCGCACCCGCACCCGCCGCACCCGCCACCACCGCACGCGCCGCCGCCAGGGCACCCGCCGCCGCGCGCGCCACCGCACCCGCCGCCACCGCCGCCGCGCGCGCCGCCACCACCCCGGCCGCCGCGCGCCGACCATCGCCCGGCGGCCGGGGCGTTTGAGGGGTTAACCCTTGACCTTGCCGGTTGCCACTCCGCATGCCGGGGGTAGAACCCTCCATTTCAGAGGTTGACCTCTGAAATGGACGGCGGCGGCGCTCGGCGGGGCGGCGGCGCTCGGCGGGGCGGGGGAGCTTGGCGGGGCGGGGGTGGTTGGGGGTGGGCGGCGTCATGCGGTGCGGCGGAGGGTTAGGAAGGCTCGGTGGGGGGTGCGCCAGTCTTCGGTGGGGTGTAGGGGGGTGGTGCGGGCGTGGCGGAGCAGGGTGTGGGCGCCTACTCTTGCCCAGGGCAACGGGGTGGAGCGGCGGCCGGTGGAGGTGTGCAGGACGATCGGGGTGCTGTCGTCGAGGTCGTCGTCGGGGTCGACCTCGACCAGGACGAGGCCGTCGGGGCGGACGAGTTCGGCGCAGCGGCGGAGCAGGTCGGCGGGGTCGCCGCCGATGCCGATGTTGCCGTCCATCAGGACGACGCTGCCCCAGCGCCCCTCGCCGGGCAGTGGTTCCTGGACCGGCCGGTGCAGCGCGGCCGCCCCGCGGGACGTGGTCAGCGACACCGCCCGCGGCGACACGTCCACCCCGAGCGCGGGAATCCCACGCTCGGCCAGCGCCGTCACGATCCGCCCCGGACCGCATCCGATGTCCAGCACCGGCCCCTCGCACCGGCTCAGCGCGAGCCGGTCCACCTCGTCCGCGGGCGCCGCCCACCGCTCCAGCTCGGACAGCGCCGGTACCGTCCGCCCGTCGATGCCCGTGGCAACGACCCGCGCCGTCCCGCCGAGCGCCTGCTCGAAGAGCAGCCCGGGATGGGCCGAGTGCAGCAGCCGCGCGTACAACCGCGACACCCGCAACTCCGGGAACTCGGCCGCGAGGTACGCCGCGTCCTTCGGCGTGTCCATGTCCCGCAGCGTCGGCAGCATCCCGACCCGCATCCCGAGCGCCCGCAGCCGCCGCAGCTGATCGCGTCCGGTGTGCTCGGTCGACATCGGTACGCCGGCCAGCGCCCGGCGGTCCGGCGTCCGCAACCCGAGGCACCAGTACCCGCCGTCCTCGGTCAGCCCGAGTACCGCGTCGTACCCGCCCCACTCGAACCCGAGCAGCTCCGGCGTCACCTGTGGCGTGTCCATCCCGACGAGCAGCATCGGCGACCCGTCGTCCGCGTCCTCGAACGCCGCCGCGATCCGCTCGCCGAGCCCGTGCCCGCGCTGCGCGACCACCTCGAACCCGCGCGGCAACCACGTCCCGGGCGTACCCTCCAACGAGATCACGCCCCGCGCCCCGGTCGCCCGTACGGCGCTCAACGTGTCGACGAGCGACGCCCGCGCCAACGCCGCCGCCTCCCGCGGCGTGAACTCGGTCTGCAGGCGCGTCTTCACCCGCCCGGGCACGGGCTCCTTCGCGATCACGATCACGGTGCCGTTCACCCGGCCAGCACCTTCGACATGTCCAGGACGGCGCGCGCCGCGCCCAACGGCGTACCGGTCACCTTGGACCGTCCGGAGCGCGGCAGGTAGTCGACGTCGACCTCGGCGATCCGCCAGCCCGCGTCGGCGGCCCGGACAACCGTCTCCAACGGATACCCAGAGCGTCGGTCCGTCAGCCCGAGCCCGAGCAGCGCCGTACGCCGCGCCGCCCGCATCGGCCCGAGATCGTGCAACGCGACGCCGGTACGCCGCCGGATCCGCCGCGACAGCTCGGCGTTCGCGAGCCGCAGGTGCCACGGCCAGGCCCCGCGCGACACCGGCCGACGCCGCCCGAGGATCAGGTCTGCCCGTCCGCTCTCGACCGGTGCCGTCACCCGGACCAGCTGCCGCGGATCGAGCGACGCGTCCGCGTCCATCACCGCGACCACGTCGGCCGTCGCCGCCTCCAGCCCGGCGTGGCACGCGGCGCCGTACCCCTTGAGTTCGCAGGCCACCACGCTCGCGCCGAGCCGTGCGGCGACGGCGGCCGAGTCGTCGGTGGAGCCGTTGTCGACGACGATCGCGCGGACGCCGTCCGGGAGCCGTTCGAGGATCCAGGGCAGGGCGGCCGCCTCGTTCAGGCACGGCAGGACGAGATCGACGGGCATTCTTCGACGGTAAGGACGACGGCCCGCGGACGGTGCCGGATTCCGGCTACGGGTCGCTTACGGCGTACTGCGTTCCGGTGCCGGTGCGGCTGCGGGCCGTGCGAAGGATCTACGCTCGGGGCGTGGCTACTCGTGTGCTCGTCGTCGACGACGACCCGACCGTGTCCAACGTCGTCTCGGCGTACCTGACCAAGGCCGGGTACGACGCCCGCGTGGTCGCGGACGGGCTGTCCGCGGTCGAGGTCTGGCAGCAGTGGAAGCCGTCCGTCGTGGTCCTCGACGTGATGCTCCCCGGCCTGTCCGGCCTCGAAGTACTGCGCCGCATGCGCGCGGCGGACGACGGCGCCGCGGTGATCATGCTGTCGGCGCGCGGCGAGGAGGAGGACCGGCTGGTCGGCCTCGAGGTCGGCGCGGACGACTACGTGGTCAAGCCGTTCAGCCCGCGCGAACTGACGCTGCGTGTGCAGGCGATGGTCCGCCGGGAGGAGCGGCTGGCCGGGCTCGACCTGACGCCGACGAAACTCAGCGCCGGACCGGTCACGGTCGACACCGCGGCCCGGCGCGCGTACCTCGGCGAGGAGGAGCTGTCGCTGACGCATCGGGAGTTCGACCTGCTCGCGTACCTGGTGTCGCACGCCGGCAAGGCGTACACGAAGGCCGAGTTGCTGCGCCGCGTCTGGGGCTGGGACTTCGGCGACTCGTCGACGGTCACGGTGCACGTACGGCGATTGCGGGAGAAGATCGAGGCGGATCCGTCGGACCCGAAGCTGGTGCTGACCGTGCCGCGGACCGGGTACCTGTTCGCGGGTGACGCCGGATGAAGGACATGGCCACGATCCTTGCCCTGACCACCTTGTGGACGTTGGTGGTCGCGGGGGTCGGAGCCGCGGTGTTGTGGCGGTTCCGCCGCCGGTCGTTGCGGATCACGATGATCGTCGCGGCGGTCGCGCCGATGGCGGCGGCGCTGGCGGCCGTACTGCAGAGTGTGCGGGCGATGTTCATCTCGCAGCACGACTCGTGGGTGGTGCTGTGGACGCTGGCGTTCGCGGCGCTGCTCGGGCTGGCGATGTCGGTCCTGCTCGGGCACTGGATCAGCACCGGTTCCCGGGACGTCGGGCGGCGGCTGCGGCATCTGGGGACGTCGTACGAGGCGCCCGAGATCGCCGGCGGCGCGGTGCCGGCGGAGCTGGCCGAGCTGACCGACGAGCTGGAGATGACCCGGAAGAAGCTCGCCGCGTCGCATGAGCGGGAGCTGGCGCTGGAGACGAGCCGGCGGGAGCTGGTCGCGTTCATGTCGCACGACCTGCGGACGCCGCTGGCCGGGCTGCGAGCGGTGTCGGAAGGGCTCGAGGACGGCGTGATCGACGACGTACCGGGGGCGCTGCGGCAGATGCGGACGACGGTGGACCGGATGACCGGGCTGGTCGACGACCTGTTCGAGCTGTCCCGGTTGTCGGCCGCGCCGCTGCCGCGCCGGCGGGCCGCGGTCAGTCTGCGGGAGCTGGCCGAGGACGTCGCGGGGGAGAACAACGAGCACGCCCGGGCCGAAGGCGTCCAGCTCGCGGTGTCGACGCCGGACGGGGACGATCGGCTCGCTGTCCAAGGCGATCCGGACGAACTGACCCGCGCCGTCACGAACCTGGTCGGCAACGCGATCCGGCATACGGCGCCGGGCGGAACGGTGACGCTCGCGGTGGACCGGGAGACCGACGGGCGGGTGCGGCTCGCCGTGACGGATGGGTGCGGCGGGATCCCGGCGGCCGACCTGGAGCGGGTGTTCGACGTCGGCTGGCGAGGCGACGAGCAGCGCACACCGGAGACCGCGTCGGCGAGCTCCGGGGGTGGGCTGGGGCTGGCGATCGCCCGCGGGGTGGTCGAGTCCCACGACGGAAAGATTGCCGTCAGCAACGTCGACGGCGGCTGCGCCTTCGAGATCGATCTCCCGCCGGTCCACAGCTAGGGGCGGATCACCAGCTCCGTCAGGCCTGTGGTCAGGTCGTATGCCGGTTTCCAGCTCAGGTCGGACTTGATGCGGTCGGACGACGCGGTGATGTGCCGGACGTCGCCGAGGCGGTACTCGCCGGTGACGATCGGCGGCGGGCCGGCGTACGCCGTGGAGAGCTCGGTGGCGACCTCGCCGATCGTGGTGACCGTCCCGCTGCCGACGTTGTACGCCGTGAACGCCGGCTGCTGGGGGAGTGCGTCAGCGGCCAGGACGACCGCGGCGGCGACGTCGCGGACGTGGACGAAGTCGCGGCGCTGGCGGCCGTCCTCGAACACGCGGGGTGCCTCACCACGTTCGAGCGCGGACCGGAAGATCGCGGCGACTCCGGCGTACGGGGTGTTGCGTGGCATGCCGGGCCCGTACACGTTGTGGAAGCGCAGCGCGGTGACCCGGCCGCCGGTCTCGCGGGCCCAGGTCGCGGCGAGGTGTTCGCCGTTGAGCTTGCTGGCCGCGTAGGCGTTCCGCGGGTCCGGTACGGCGTCCTCGGTGACGAGACCGGAGGCGAGAGACTTGCCGCAGTACGGGCACGGCGGTTCGAAGTTGCCGGCGTCGAGGTCCGCCGTACGGCGGGGTCCCGGGGCGACGGGTCCGTGGTCGGGGCAGTCGTAGCGGCCTTCGCCGTAGACGACCATCGAGCTGGCGTAGACGAGGTTGCGCACGTTCCCGAGCGACTTCAGCAGCACGGCGGTGCCGAGGCTGTTGGACGACACATAGTCGTCGATGTCGTCCAGCCGGACCCCGAGCCCGACCTTCGCCGCGAGGTGCACCACGGTGTCGAACCCGTCGTACACCCGCGGGTCGCGCACGTCTCCCACGATCACCCCGTCTCCCACCGCCCCCAGCTCCCCATGCACGTCCTCCCGAAATGAGTCGAGCACCACAACCTCGTGCCCGTCCTCCACCAACCCCCGCACCACATGCCGCCCGATAAACCCGGCCCCACCAGTCACGAGCACCCTCATCGCGCAACACCTGTGCCGTCGAGGGTGTGGTGGCAGGGGCAGTCGGTGGTGGTGTCGGGGAGCTGGGTGATGACTGTTCTGAGGAGCTCCTGCAGGCGTTGGATGCTGTGCTGAAACGCCTCGAACACCTCCGCTTGAGTGACTCCGGAGCCGGACGCGACACCAGCGTCGTGGTCCGTGACGACCGCGATCGACGTGTAGCAGAGCGCCAGCTCCCGAGCGATCGCAGCCTCCGGCGCCCCGGTCATCCCCACCACCGACCACCCCTGCGCGGCATGCCACCGCGACTCGGCCCGGGTGGAGAACCGCGGCCCGTTGATCACCACCATCGTCCCCTCCGGTACGACGTTGCCGGCAGCAATCACCGTCGCGCGGCCAGCGGGACAGTACGGATCGGCCGCGTCGACGTGCACGACCTCGTCGTACACGGTCTGCTCCCGCCCCCACGTCCGGTCGACGTACTGGTCCGGCACCACGAACGTCCCGGGCGTCAGCTCCGGCCGCAGCGAACCCACCGCACACGGCCCGAGCACCTGCCGTACGCCGAGTTCGCGCAGCGCCCACAGGTTCGCGCGGTAGTTGACGCGGTGCGGCGGGAACCGGTGGTCCGCGCCGTGCCGCGGGACGAACGCCACCGACCGGCCGCCGAGGTCCCCGACGACCGGGGGCTCGCTGGGTGCGCCGAACGGTGTGTCGATCTCGATCCGCTCCGCGCCGGACAGGAACGAGTAGAACCCGGATCCGCCGAGTACGCCGATATCAGCCATGCAGGCGACGCTAGTGCCGCCGGACGCGCCGGCTACCGGATCCGGCCGGACCGTCAGCGCTCCGTAAGGAGTGGTCGAATGGTCCTGTGGAGATCTCCTGGGTGCTGCTCGCGGTGGGTGCCGTGCTGCTGCTGTTCGGCGCCTACGCGAGCTGGACCGCGGGGCGCCTCGACCGGCTGCACCACCGCGTCGAGCTGGCGCGGGCCGCGCTGGAGACCGAGCTGGCCCGCCGGTCGGCGCTGGTCGCGGAGCTGGCCGGGAGCAACATCCTCGACCCGGCGTCCGCGTTGCTGCTGCTGGATGCCGCGCACCGGGCCCGGGCCGCCTCGCTCGCCCCGGTCGAGGTACACGAGCAGGCCGAGTCCGCGCTGACCCGGGCGATCCATGCCACCGGCACCGACGTGGAGCCGTGGGCGGGGGAGCTGAGCCTGGCGATGCGCCGCGTGCAGCTGGCCCGCCGGTTCCACAACGACGTCGTGGGGTCGGCCCGCGACCTGCGGCACCGACGGCTGGTGGTGTGGTTCCGGCTCGCGGGCCGCGCGTCGATGCCGACCACGATCGAGCTCGAGGACTAGGTGGTGTCTGGCAATTCCCCGCCTACTGCGGGGCACCCGGCACGGCACCTCCTCGCTACGGCGCGGAATTGCCAGACACCACCTATGCCGTCCTGGTGCGCCGGACCCGTGCCTCGACCGCGCGGACGATCTCGATCAGGACGATGCCCACGGCCCCCATCGCCAGCCCGCCGAGCACCCGCCGCGGGCTGACCTCGAGCAGGAAGATCCCGTGCCCGATCGCCGGTACCAGCACGGCGACCGCGGCCAGCAGCGCCATCGCGGCCAGCAGCCCGGCCTTCCAGAGCCGGAACGGCCGCGCCTGGATCGACAACGTCCACAACGAGACGACGAGGACGACGATCGTGGTGACGGTCCGGGCCTCCGCGACGGTCGCCGCGGAGTCGAACACCCGCACCAGCCGGTAGCCCGTGAACGCGCAGAGCGCCGTGATCACGCCGACGGGGACGGCGAAGCGCAGTACCCGCCCGAGGAATCCGGGGATGTAGCGCTGCTTGTTCGGCCCGATCGCGAGGAAGAACGCCGGGATGCCGATCGTCAGGTTCGAGATCAGCGTCAGCTGGATCGGGGCCAGCGGATAGGCGACCAGGAAGACCGCGGTGGTCATTGTCAGCAGCAACGAGTACACGTTCTTCACCAGGAACAGCGTCGCCGCCCGCTCGATGTTCGCGATCACCCGGCGGCCCTCGGCGACCACGTCCGGCAGGTGCCGGAACTGCCCGTCGAGCAGCACCAGCTGCGCGACCGCCCGGGTCGCCGCCGAACCGTTGCCCATCGCAACACCGATGTCGGCGTCCTTCAGCGCGAGCGCGTCGTTCACGCCGTCGCCGGTCATCGCGACGACGTGCCCGCGCCGCTGCAGTGCCGCGACCATCGCGCGCTTCTGCTGCGGGCTGACCCGCCCGAACGCGGACGACTCGTCCAGTACCGCGGCCAGCTCGTCGAGGTCGTCCGGCAACGTCCGCGCGTCGACGGCGTCGTCCGCACCGTTCACCCCCGGTACGCCGACCGCGGCGGCGACCGCGCCGACCGTCCGCGGGTTGTCGCCGGAGATCACCTTCAGCGCGACGCCCTGCTCGGTGAAGTACTGCATCGTCGGTGCGGCATCCTCGCGGATCCGCTCGGCGAGGACGACGAGTGTCACCGGGACGAGCTGTCCGGGCAGCTGGTCGTCGTCCTGCGCCGTACCGCGGGCGAGGACGAGGACGCGGCGGCCCTGCGCGGCGATCTCGTCGGCCTGCGCGCGGGCGTCCGCGGTCGCCGGATCGGTGGTGTCGAGCAGCACCATCTCCGGCGCGCCGAGCACCCAGGTATCGGTTGCCGTCGTCACCGATTGCCACTTCCGCGCGGACGAGAACGGCACCCGCGCGAGCGCGGTCAGCGACGAGTCGGCGTACGACGCGGTGATCGCGCGGCCGGTGGCGTTCGGGGTGTCGGAGACGGCGGCGAGCGCGAGCGCTTCCTCGGTGCGGTGGTCGGCGCTCAGCGCTACGAGGTGGTCGAGGACGATCTCGCCGCTCGTCAGCGTGCCGGTCTTGTCCAGGCAGACCACGTCGACCCGCGCCAGACCCTCGACCGCGGGCAGCTCCTGGACGAGCGTGCGGCGCCGGGCCAGCGTGATGATCGCGAGCATGAACGCCAGCGACGTCAGCAGCACCAGCCCTTCCGGGATCATCCCGACGAGGCCGGCGACCGTACCGGTGACGGCGTCCTGCCAGCTGTGGTTGTCCTTGCTGCGGAACTGCGCCCAGAGCAGCAGCGGGCCGACGACCAGCAGGATCAGCGAGATCCGGCGGAGCAACAGGTTCGTCCCGGCGACCAGCTCGGACTTCGTGACCTGGTAGCGGCGGGCCTCGGCCGCGAGCTTCGCGGCGTACGTCGCCGAGCCGACCGAGGTCGCGGTGAAGTCGCCCTCGCCGGCGACCACGATCGCCCCGGAGCGGACCTCGTCGCCCGGCCGCTTGTGCACCGGGTCGGACTCGCCGGTCAGCATCGACTCGTCCAGCTCGAGGCCCTCGGAGCGCAGCACCGGGCCGTCGGCCGGCACCTGGTCACCGCTGCCGATCCGGACCAGGTCGTCCTGGACGACGTCCTCGATCCCGACCTCGTGGACCTGGCCGTCGCGGACTACCCGGACGTGCGTGACGTTCAGCAGCGCGAGCCGGTCAAGGGTCCGCTTGGCGCGGAGCTCCTGGAAGATGCCGATCCCGGAGTTCGTCAGGATCACGAAGCCGAACAGGGCGTTCTGCCAGCTGCCGGTGGCGATCACCGCGACCAGCAGGGTACCGAGCAGGCCGTTGAAGAACGTGAACACGTTCGCGCGGACGATCTGCCAGAACGTCCGGCTGGTCCGGACCTGGACGGCGTTCGTCCGGCCGTCGGCGACGCGTTTGGCGACCTCTGCTGCGGTCAGCCCACTGCCCATCAGACGTCCTCCTCGGTAGTGGGGGCGGGCAACCTGGCGGCGCCGACCAGCGTACCGGGGTGGACGTCGGTTTGAATGGACCTCTATGACATCGGCGGACGGGTTCGCGGAAGCGGCGGAACGGTACCGGCACGAGCTGCGCGTGCACTGCTACCGGATGCTCGGGTCGTTCGACGACGCGGAGGACGTCGTCCAGGAGACGCTGCTCCGGGCGTGGCGTGGCCGGCAGAGCTTCGAGGGCCGTTCGTCGCTGCGCGCGTGGCTGTACCGGATCGCGACCAACGTGTGCATCGACGACGTACGCCGTCCGCAGCGGGTGCTGCCGTACCAGCTGGAGCCGGCCTCGTTCCCCGCGACGGCGCTCCCGGCGCGGGAGGACGTGCCGTGGCTGCAGCCGTTCCCCGACGTACTGCTGGATCGCGCCGAGGAGCCGGACGCCGCGGCGATCCGGCGGGAGACGATCGAGCTGGCGTTCCTGCTCGCGATCCAGCACCTACCGCCGCGGCAGCGCGCCGTACTGATCTTCCGCGACGTCCTCGGCTGGTCCGCCAGGGAAACGGCCGCGGCTGTCGGGTTGTCCGTGGCGGCGGTCAACTCGGCCCTCCAACGCGCCCGCCCGGTACTCCGCGACCACCTGCCGGCACACCGCTCCGACTGGTCGGCCAACGCGCCGTCCGACGACGAACGCAAACTCCTCCAGCGCTACGTGACCGCCTGGGACAACGCCGATCCGGCCGCCTTGGCGGCCCTGATGCACGAGGACGTCCGCATCACGATGCCGCCGTACCCGTTCTGGTTCGAGGGCCGCGTCGACGCGCTCCGCTCCCTGACCCCGAACTTCGACGGCCGCTGGCGCTTCCACCCAACCACCGTGAACCGCCAGCCGGCACTGGCCGCGTATCTGCGATCGCCGGGCGGAAATACCTACCGATTGTTCGCGCTGGACGTCTTCCGGCTGGAATCCGGCCGCATCGCCGAGATCACTGCCTTCGAAACCACCGATCACCAAATGTACGGACTGCCCGCAGTGGTGTGAAGGAATCGTTGCTATCGGCCAAGTCGCTTCTGCGACTGCGCGTACCGCTTGGCTTCCTTCCAGGAGACCTTGACCGCCTCGCCGGACTCGACCTTGTCCTTCGTCTTGGATTCCTTCTTGGTGA
Organism: Kribbella sp. WER1; assembly: GCF_054189145.1. Taxonomy (NCBI): domain Bacteria; kingdom Bacillati; phylum Actinomycetota; class Actinomycetes; order Propionibacteriales; family Kribbellaceae; genus Kribbella; species Kribbella sp. WER1. Next base: position 8,018,537 of record NZ_CM135186.1, read on the forward strand.
CTTCGCCTCGTCCGAACTTGCGGGCCATGACAGCACTTCCTTTCACCAGGCCTGGATATTCGCCTTCCCGAACTCCAGGCGACACCGAACATACAAGTGTGAGAGGCCAGGACCAGCTATTCGGTTCCCATCGAAATCCGGGCCGCCTATTTGGCGTCGGCGTACACCTGGACGGTTGCCGTCGTGAAGGCGAAGTTGGTCGGGGTCGGGCCGAACGTGAGGGTGCCGGCGAGGTCTCCGGCCTGCTGGATCGCGGCGGCGACCTGGTCGGCCTCGTCCGCGGGGCAGTGCACGATCACCTCGTCGTGCTGGAAGAAGACCAGCTCTGCCTTGAGCGGGGTGAGGGCCTGGCGGAGGGCGGCCAGGAGCAGCAGCGCCCAGTCGGCGGCCGAGCCCTGGACGACGAAGTTGCGGGTGAAGCGGCCGCGGGCGCGGGCGTGCCGGGGATCGGTGGTGGGTACGTCGGCGGGCGGTCCTTCGAGCAGCGCGGCGTCGAGGGCGTGACCGGCGGGCGGGCAGGTGCGGCCCAGGTACGTGCGGACCAGGCGGCCTTCCTCGCCGAGCCGGGCGGCGTCGTCGACGTACGCGACCGCCTGCGGGAACCGTTTGCGCAGCATCGCCAGGTTCTTCAGGCCGTCGCCCGACGTCTGCCCGTAGATCGCGCCCAGTACGGCGATCTTCGCCTGCGCGCGGTCACCCGCGAACGCCTGGTCGGACACGGCCTTGTACAGGTCGCCGGGATCGCTCGCGACCGCCATCAGCGCGGGATCGCGGGAGATCGCGGCCAGGATCCGCGGCTCCAGCTGCGACGCGTCCGCGACCACCAGTCGCCACCCGGGATCCGCGACCACCGCCCGCCGGATCACCTTCGGGATCTGCAGCCCGCCGCCGCCGTTGGTCACCCACCGGCCCGACACCGTCCCGCCCGGCAGGAACCCGGGCCGGAACCGCCCGTCGTGGACCCAGTCGTTCAACCAGCTCCACCCGTTCGCCGTGTAGATCCGGTAGAGCTTCTTGTACTCCAGCAGCGGCGCCACCGCCGGATGGTCCAGGTGCTCGAGCTCCCACTTCCGCGTCGACTTCACCTGATACCCGGCCTGCTTGAACGCCTTCAGTACGTCGGCCGGCAGCTCCGGCCGCACCCGATGCCCGAACGCGGCCGAGATCTCGTCCGCGAGCTCGGTCAGCCGGCGCGGTTCACCGGACCCGGCGAAGCGCTCGCCGAGCAGCTCGCTCAGCACCGCCCGGTGCGCGTCGGCGCTCCACGGCAGCCCGGCCAGGTCCATCTCGGCGGCGATCAGCATCGCGGACGATTCCGATGCCGTGAGCAACCGCATCCGGTCCGGGTACTCGGTCAGGCCGTGCCGCCGGAGCTGGTCGGCGTACACCTTCAGCAGCGCGCCGAACGGGACCGGCTCGACCGCGATCTCGAACAGCGACGACTGCTCACCCGGCACGACGGCGCGCAGCGGCGGATCGGCCGGCACCGGGCCGCCGCTCAACCGGCCCCACGCGGCCGCCGCGGACCGGGGCTCGCCGAGCCGGCCCTCGTGTCCGAGCAGCAGGCCCTCGGTGTTCTCGAGGTCGTAGCACCGCTCCACCCGGACACCGGCCGCGAGCAGCCGCGGGTAGATCTCCGCCGACGACCGCCACACCCAACGCGCCACCTGCGGCCGCGACGCCACCGCCGCGACCAGGTCGGGCTCGTGCCGAATCTCCCCGGCAGGCTGCCCGTCCGGGTGCAACGCGACCAGCGTCGCGCCCCCACCCTCGGCCGGGGCGATCGCCCACCTCTCGTCCACCCCCAAATCCTCACACCTCCCGCCGACACTCTCGCACCCCGCACTTTGGGCACGTACCAACCATCTCCGGAGCGGAAAACTGGTTGATCGGTGCTCAAGGACGGGCGTAAGGCCAGTTGTGGGAAGCTGGACTTATGTGGCGGGTGGGGGACCTGGATACCGCGGACGGGACCAAGACCGAGCAGGTCGAGGGGCTGGTACTGCGGCGGATCGAACGCGGCGACCTGTCGATCGGGTCGCGGCTGCCGTCGGAGCGGGTACTGGCGGAGCGCCTCGGTGTCAGCCGGGTGACCGTCGTCCGGGCGCTGGAGAACCTGCGGCGGGACGGCGTACTGGAGACGAAGCGCGGGTCGGGGACCGTCGTACGACCACTCGACCGGCTGCTGGACCCGGTCGCGCCGGCGTCGACGGTGACCGCGGGGGACCGGCCGGTGCTGGACCTGCGCTTCGCGACCACGGCCGCGCCGCACGACGTAGCGGAGGCGGCGGCGCAGATCGTGCAGGACGGGCTACCGCAGGCGATGGGCGGGGACGGTCCGCCGCCGGGTGGTTCGCCGGAGCTGCGGGCCGCGCTGGCCGAACGCCTCACCAAGGAAGGCGTTCCGACCGAGCCGGAGCAGCTCACGCTGACCGTCGGGGCAGCGGCCGGGCTGAATGCGGCCCTGGCCGGATTGGACCTCGGCCCGGGCGTCGCGATCACCGAGACCCCGACGTACCCGGCGGCCTTCGATCTGTTGCGTAAGCATCGGCTGGATGTGGCGGGCTGGCCGGCGGGTGTGTGGGACACCGATCAGCTGGCGCACCTGTGCCGGCGGCATCGGCCGAAGGTGATCTACCTGCAGGCGGACAACCACAACCCGACCGGGTTGAGCCTGCCTGCCGATCGGCGGCAGACCGTGGTGGAGATCGCACGGCGTTATGGGGCGGCGCTGATCAGTGACGAGACCATGCGGCCGTTGTGGCTGGCGAGTGGTAAGCAGGCCGATCCGCTGAGTCGCTATCCCCGGACTGTCAGTGTGGGCTCGCTGTCCAAGACGGTGTGGGGTGGGTTGCGGGTCGGGTGGGTGCGCACCGGGAAGCAGTTGAGACGACGGATCAACACGGCTGCGCAGCTGAGTGTCGCATCGCCGAGCGCGTTGGACGATCTGCTGGCGCAGGCGATCGTTCCCAAGCTGGACAAGGTGATCGGACGACGACGAACGCGGCTGCGCGCCAACCTGAACGCGCTGGAGACCGGTCTGCGGTCGCTCGACGGTGTGGCGTGGGCCACCCCGACCGGCGGTATGACGCTCTGGCTGGAGTTGACCGAGACCCGCTCGCGGCGGGTCCTGGACGCGGCCCGCGAGCGGTCCCTCCTGCTCGGCGCCGGCGACCTGTTCACGCCGGACGCGACCGACCGCCGGCACATCCGGATCCCGTTCACCGCGCCGCCGGCGACGCTGCGGCTGGTGGTCGCCCGGCTCGCTGAGGCGCTTCAGTCCACTTGATCCGGAGTGGACTGAAGTTGGGTGCCTGTCACCTCCTAACCTGGGAAACGAGCCCCACGACCAGGAGGATGCAGTGAGCCAGCAGAACGAGACCGGTACCGCGAAGGTGAAGCGCGGCATGGCGGAGATGCTCAAGGGCGGCGTGATCATGGACGTCGTCACCGCCGAGCAGGCCAAGATCGCCGAGGACGCGGGCGCGGTCGCGGTGATGGCGCTCGAGCGGGTCCCGGCCGACATCCGCGCGCAGGGCGGCGTCTCCCGGATGAGCGACCCGGACATGATCGACAGCATCATCGGCGCGGTCTCGATCCCCGTGATGGCCAAGGCCCGGATCGGACACTTCGTCGAGGCCCAGGTGCTGCAGAGCCTCGGTGTGGACTACATCGACGAGTCCGAGGTGCTCACCCCGGCCGACTACGCGAACCACATCGACAAGTGGCAGTTCACGGTGCCGTTCGTCTGCGGCGCGACCAACCTCGGCGAGGCGCTGCGCCGGATCACCGAAGGTGCGGCGATGATCCGCTCCAAGGGCGAGGCCGGTACCGGTGACGTGTCCAACGCGACCACGCACATGCGCCAGATCCGCCAGGAGGTCCGCAAGCTGCAGAGCCTTCCCGAGGATGAGCTGTACGTCGCCGCGAAGGAGCTGCAGGCGCCGTACGAGCTGGTCAAGGAGGTCGCCGCGCTCGGCAAGCTGCCGGTCGTACTGTTCACCGCCGGCGGCATCGCGACCCCGGCCGACGCCGCGATGATGATGCAGCTCGGTGCCGAGGGCGTGTTCGTCGGCTCCGGCATCTTCAAGTCCGGCAACCCCGCGCAGCGCGCCGAGGCGATCGTGAAGGCAACGACCTTCCACGACGACCCCGACGTGATCGCGAAGGTGTCCCGCGGCCTCGGCGAGGCGATGGTCGGCATCAACGTCGACGAGATCCCGCAGCCGCACCGGCTCGCCGAGCGCGGCTGGTAAACGAACCTGAACCGACCGAACCCGGTCGCCGGATTCACACCGGCGGCCGGGTTTGCTTTGCTCTGAGGTCACGAAATGGGATCGGATTCGGCGCGTCGGTCGCGGTGGTGCGGTAGGACGGTAAGCGTGGGTTCGTGCGCTGCAGAAGTCGTTCGAGGCTGGTTGCCCGCCGGTCGCCGGGTCCGGGACTCGCCGTCGCAAGGCTTGACGGCGAACGACTTTGGTCAAGATACTGCGAAAATACCCGGGCGTGCAGTGGGTCCGAACGCGCACTGCTGTCAATCGTGGGGCTGGACCGTGAGCATCCAGCCGCACCGAGCGCTGGCCGCCAACGGAACGGGGGACGCTCACCACAAGGGGCAGGTGCCAACAGCACCGTCGGGAATCTAGCGAGAAGAGGCAGGACCACATGAGCGAGACCAGCAAGATCGGACGTCGAGGTTTCCTGCGGGGGAGCCTGGCGGCGGCCGCGGTGCTTCCCCTCAGCGGCGCGCTGGCCAGCTGCGCGAGCAGCGGCAACACCGGTAGCAACAGCTCCGGCTCGACCGGGACCAAGAGCGCCGACAACCCGTTCGGGATGGCGGCCAAGTCGACGGTCGACGCGGTGATCTTCAACGGCGGTTACGGCTACGACTACGTGCAGTTCGCGGCCGACGTGGCGCAGAAGAAGCAGTCGGGCTCGACGTTCAAGGTGTCGCCGTCCACGCAGATCGCCCAGCAGTTGCAGCCGCGCTTCGTCGGCGGCAACCCGCCGGACCTGATCGACAACTCCGGCGCCGGCCAGATCGGCTTCAACACGATCCTGGACCAGCTGGAGACGCTGGACGACCTCTTCGAGGCCAACAACTACGAGGGCACGAAGATCGCCGACACCCTGTACCCGGGTGCGAAGAACCCGGGTACGTTCGACGGCAAGTTCGTCGCGATGAACTACGTCCTCACCCTGTACGGCATCTGGTACTCCGACAGCCTGTTCAAGGAGAACGGCTGGACCCCGCCGAAGACGTACCCCGAGCTTCTCGACCTCGGCGCCAAGGCCAAGGCGAAGGGCAAGTACCTGTTCGTCTGGGGCAAGGAAGCCGCGACCTACTACCACACGATGGCCGTCGACGGCGCGATCAAGGAGGGTGGCGACGAGGTCCGGCTGGCGCTGGAGAACCTGAAGCCGAACGCCTGGTCGATGCCGCAGTTCCAGGGCATCTTCAAGGCCCTGGAGACCATGGTCAAGAACGGGTACTTCGTCCCCGGTGGCGCCGGTACCCAGTTCACCGCCGCGCAGGCGAAGTGGAGCAACGACCAGCAGGCGATCCTCTACCCCTCGGGCTCGTGGATCGAGAACGAGATGAAGAAGGCCACCAAGGCGGGCTTCGACATGAAGGGCGTCCCGGAGCCGACGCTCACCGACAGCCCGAAGCTGCCGTACGCGTCGCTGCGCAGCGCGGCGGGTGAGCCGTACATCGTCCCGTCGAAGGGCAAGAACGTCGCCGGCGGCAAGGAACTGCTGCGGGCGATGCTGTCCAAGGACGCGGCGACCAACTTCGCCAAGACGCGGCTGGCACCGACCATCGTCAAGGGCCTCGTCCCCGCCGACGGCTTCGGTTCGACCGCGTTGCAGTCGCAGACCCAGATGCTGGACGCCGCCGGCACGAACGTCTTCGACTACCAGGTGTTCGGCCTGTACGGCATGAACACCGACCAGCTGGTGGTCTGGAACTCGTTCCTGTCCGGCCAGCTGGACGCGGCCGGCCTGACGAAGGGCCTGCAGCAGATCATGGACAAGGTCCGCAACGACCCCTCCGTCAAGAAGATTCCGGTCACGAAGTGACCGTGACGCAAGATGTGGTGCCGGGTGCCGGATCCAAGCGATCCGGCACCCGGCGGCGCCGGCCGCTGACCTTCGACCGGGTCAGCTTCATGGTCGTGTTCCTCGGCCTGCCGCTGGCGATCTTCATCGTCTTCGTGGTCTCCCCGTTCGTGCAGGCGCTGTACTACTCGCTGACCGACTGGTCCGGGTTCAGCTCGGGGATGAACTTCGTCGGCTTCGACAACTACGTGAAGCTGTTCCACGACGACATCTTCCTGAAGGCCGTCCGGAACAACGTCGAACTCGCGATCGTGGTGCCGATCGTCACGATCGTGCTGGCGCTGACACTGGCCACGCTGGTGACGACCGGCGGCTCGGGCACCGGGACGGTCCGTGGGCTGAAGAACTCCAGCTTCTACCGGATCGTCTCGTTCTTCCCGTACGTCATCCCGGCGATCGTGATCGGCCTGATCTGGGCGCAGGTGTTCACGCCGGGCTCCGGCATCCTGGACGCCGTGCTGTCGAAGATCGGCCTGCACCAGATGGCGAACTTCGCTTGGCTCGGCGACGCGCGGACCGCGATGCCGGTCTCGATGTTCGTGATGATCTGGGGCGGCGTCGGCTTCTACATGGTGCTGTTCATCGCGGCCATCCGCGGTATCGACCCGGAGGTCTTCGAGGCCGCCCGGATCGACGGCGCCGGCCGGTTCCGGACCGCGGTGGGCATCACGCTGCCGCTGATCCGGGACAACGTGCAGACGGCGTACATCTATCTGGGGATCGCCGCGCTGGACGCGTTCGTCTACATGCAGGCGCTGAACCCCGGCGGCGGCCCGCAGAACTCGACCCTGGTCATGCCCCAGCAACTGTTCACCACCGCCTTCACCAAGGGGCAGTTCGGCTACTCGACGGCGATGGGCGTGGTCCTCGCCGCCGTGACGCTGCTGTTCGCGTTCATCGTCTTCCTGGTGAACGCCCTGACCGGCGGACGTGAGCGAAAGGTACGCCGATGACTACGACCGCCGAACCGGTCACCGCCTCCCGCCCCCAGGTGCACGGGGCCCGCGAGGGCCGGGGCGTCGCCGCCACCGCCCACGTCGCGCTGATCATCTGGTCGCTGCTGGTGGTCCTGCCGCTGGTGTGGACGCTGATCTCCTCGTTCAAGTCGACCCAGGAGGTGCTCGGCAACCCGCTGGCGCTGCCGAGCAAGCTGCGGTTCAGCAACTACGCGAACGCCTGGACGACGGCCGGTATCGGCCGGTACTTCCTCAACACGGTGGTCGTCGTCGGGTGCGCGCTGGTGCTGGTGATGGTCCTCGGCGCCATGTGCGCGTACGTGCTGGCCAGGTTCACGTTCCCGGGCAACCGGCTGATCTACTACGCGATGCTGGCCGGCCTGACCTTCCCGGTCTTCCTGGCGATCGTGCCGCTGTTCTTCGTCCTCAAGAACCTCTCGCTGCTGAACACCCTGCCAGGGTTGATCATCACCTACGTCGCGTTCGCGCTGCCGTTCACCGTGTTCTTCCTGCACTCGTTCTTCAAGCAGCTGCCGGGCGAGGTGTACGAGGCGGCGCAGATCGACGGCGCGGGGGAGTGGCGCTCGTTCTTCTCGGTGATGCTGCCGATGGCGCGGCCGGGCATGGCCTCGGTTGCCATCTTCAACTTCCTCGGGTTGTGGAACCAGTTCCTGCTGCCGGTCGCGCTGAACACCGACTCGAACAACTACGTGCTCTCCCAGGGCATGGCGTCGTTCGCGTCGCAGGCCGGGTACGCGGTGGACTTCGGCGCGTTGTTCGCCGCCGTGGTGATCACCGTGGCGCCGGTGCTGGTCGTCTACATCATCTTCCAGCGGCAACTGCAGGCCTCCGCCACCGCCGGCGGTGTCAAGTAGGCGGTAGGGCAGGTCGCCCGCTCCCACGCCTACTGCGGGGCACTCGGCACGGCATCTCGCCGCACGGGTGCAAAGGCCACGATGCTCCGCATCGAGACCTTCGCCCCCGCGCGCCGAGCTACCGCACCGAGCACCTCCTCGCTACGGCGCGGGAGCGGGCGACCTGCCCTGGACTACGCTTGGGAGCATGCACGTCGACGAGCGGACCGCCCGGGAACTGCGCGGCCTGGCCCGCGTCCTGGTGCGGTCCGGGTATGCGGACCACGCGGCGATCACGGCGGCGCTGACCGAGGCGGTCCAGGAGGACGCGCCGTCGATGGACGCGTCCTCGCTGGTGCCGCTGCTGCTCGGCGAGGCCGTGATGGACCTCGAGCAGGAGACGGCCGGCTGGCCCGCGATCACCGATTCGGACCGGCTGGACGACGTACTGAGTGAGCTGGAGTCCCTGGGCGTCGTGGTGGTCCGGTACACGACCGACCACCACGTCGCCCGGCGGGTGCTGGAGGCCGCGGACGACCCGCAGGGGCTGGTGTTTTTCACCGACACCGACGTCTGGCACGCGGTCGACTTCGGGATGCTCGAGCTGAAGGTCTGGCACCCCGACACCGCCAATGTCGCCCCCGGCGAGCCGCTCCTCGAGGACGTGCTCGCGCTCCTGCACCAGCACGACCTCCCCGCGGTCTTCGACGAGGGCCGCATCGAAGTCACGCTGAACTGGCAACGGAGAGTGACGCTGTGACTGCACTGATGTCGCGACTCCGTCGCGACGGGTCACGGGGCTTTTGCTCCCGGTCTTCCCTCGTCGCTCCGCTCCTCAGTCCAGACCGGGAGGCCCCGTGACCGTGATCGGTGTCTTCGCACTGCAGGGCAACGTGCGCGAACACCTCGCGATGCTGACCGCGGTCGGCGTGGAGGCTCGTCCGGTACGGCGCCCCGCGGAGCTCGAGCAGGTCGACGCGATGGTGCTCCCGGGCGGCGAGTCGACCACGATGTACAAGCTGGCCCGGTCGTTCGAGCTGTTCGAGCCGCTGCAGAAGCGGATCGCGGACGGGATGCCGGTGTTCGGGACCTGCGCCGGGATGATCATGCTCGCCGACGACATCGCCGGCGGGATCAGCGGCCAGGAGACGCTCGGCGGGCTGGACGTCACGGTCCGGCGGAACGCGTTCGGCCGCCAGGTCGACTCGTTCGAGGCCGATCTCGAGTTCCCCGGCTTCGACACGCCGTACCATGCTGTGTTCATCCGCGCACCGTGGGTGGAGCGCGTCGGTCCGGGTGTCCAGGTACTCTCGACGGTGAGGTCGGGCCCTGCCGCAGGTAGGATCGTCGCGGTTCGCCACGATCGGCTGCTGGCCACGTCGTTCCATCCGGAGATGACCGGGGACGCCAGGCTGCACGGGTACTTCGCCGAGCTGGTCCGCGGCCTTTAGACGTTCGTTGCAGTGAGAAGGGTTGGTTCGCCATGTCAGGCCACTCCAAGTGGGCCACCACGAAGCACAAGAAGGCCGTCATCGACGCGAAGCGCGGCAAGCTCTTCGCGAAGCTGATCAAGAACATCGAGGTGGCCGCCCGGATGGGCGGTGGCGACCCTGGCGGGAACCCGACCCTGTACGACGCCATCCAGAAGGCGAAGAAGTCGTCGGTCCCGAACGACAACATCGACCGCGCCGTCAAGCGCGGCTCCGGTGCCGAGGCGGGCGGCGCGGAGTACCAGACGATCATGTACGAGGGCTACGGCCCGAACGGCGTGGCGATGCTGGTCGAGTGCCTCACCGACAACCGGAACCGGGCCGCCGCCGACGTCCGGACGGCGATGTCCCGCAACGGCGGCTCGCTCGCCGACCCGAACTCGGTCGCGTACCTGTTCAACCGCAAGGGCGTCATCGTCCTCAACAAGGACCAGGACGGTAAGTCGCTGTCCGAGGACGACGTGATGGAGGCCGTCCTGGAGGCCGGCGCCGACGAGGTGAACGACCTCGGCGAGTCCTGGGAGGTCGTCACCGAGGCCACCGACATGGTCGCGGCCCGCACCGCCCTGCAGGACGCCGGCATCGACTACGAGTCCGCCGACGTCCAGTTCGTCCCGTCCATGACGGTGGAACTGGACGCCGACGGCGCCGGCAAGATCTTCCGCCTGATCGACGCTCTCGAAGACAGCGACGACGTCCAGAACGTCTACGCCAACTTCGACGTGTCGGACGAAATCATGGCCGAGGTCGGCTGACCTCCGCCCCCTCCGGTTCCAGGGACCCGGGGAGGATCTCTTCCTGATCTGGACAGAGATCCTCCCCGGGTTCGTGTGTCACGGGTTGACGATCTGGTCGCCTACCAGAGCGAGGGTTTGGATGGCGGCGAGGCCGTAGAGGGCTGTGGTGTTGGTGGACACCCACTTGGCGGCCTTGGTCGGGTTCAGGGTGGACGTGACGTCGTCGGCCGACCAAGGGAGGGCCGGGGCGTAGCCGTCGCCGGTGTAGAACTCCTTCCAGGCGCGCGCGGCCAGGTCGTTGCGGTTCAGGCGGACGGCGGCGTACGCCGTGAGCCGGGCGTGGCCCTGGCGGAGGATGAGGTTGCCGAAGTACGCGCCACACTCGGCCGTCTGTTCCGCGCGGGTCGCGTTGAACAGGCGGCAGTACTGCAGCCAGGCGGCCTCGAACGCCGGTAGGTCGACCAGGTCGATCAGTTCGGCACAGATCTCCACCTCGCCGAACATCGCGCTCAGGTGCGACACGCTGACAGTCTTCGCGGTCACCGGCGCGAACCGGCCGGTGTCCAGGTCGTACAGCCCGCTCCCGGTGACGAACCCGTTCGGCATCGCGCCGATCGTCTCCATCGTCCCGAGCAGCTTCGCCTTCGCCACGGCCGCCTTCGGGCCCTGCCGTTCCCATTCGGTCAGCCAGGCGGCCGCGAGCCCGCTCCAGTCCGTCCCGAGGCCGATCGACAGCGCGTGCGGGTCGGGCGTGTACGGCTCGGTCCGGATCTTCCGCAGCGGGTCCAGCACCAGGAACGTCTGGTCCGAGTCGACCAGCTCCGACAGCAGGTCGCCCGTCCGCTCGTCGGCGGTCAGGTAGTAGTAGAACCGCCGGTACGCCGCCGTACTGATGCGCTGCTGTTTCGCGCTGTCCGCCCAGTGCTGTACGCCGTGCCGCGTCCCGAGGCCGGCCCATTTGCCGAGGTGGTACACGTCGACCTCGCCGGTGTGCCGGGTCATCGCCTCCGCGAACCGGAAGATGTCGGCGCGCCCGGACCGCAGGAACGCGTACCAGAGCCACAGGTCCGGGGAGAGCTCGGAGTTGTCCCACGCGTACCCGCCGACGTCGTACCGCCACACCAGCCGGTCCTCGTCGAACGTGTGCATGATGTCGCCGTAGTCCCAGAACCCGTACCAGTGCCGTGACTCGACCTGCCCGCGGTAGTAGTCGAACAGGAAGTCGAGGTGGTCCTCGATCGCCTTCTTGGCCGGCACCGACCGGTCCACCGGCGTGAACAGCCCGCCGAACACCCGTGTACTCACCAGCTGGTCCACGGGATTCACCAGCTGCGGCGGAGTCCGTACCTGGTCCGCCATGTCGCCCAGCCGCGCAGCGTTGGGTGTCGCCCCGAGCGCCCAGAACGTCAGCTCCGACGTCCGCGCGATGCCGTACGGCGTACCGAAACCGGGCTCGTAGTCCTCGTAGGTGATCTCGAGCGCGTCCAGCTGCTTCGGGTACGTGTCCTCGCCCATACCGTCGTGGTAGAACCGCGTGTCCATCGCACCGGCCGCGGGCGACCACAGCCAGACGGTGACCTCGGCGTCGTCGCTCGCGGCGTTCCGGACGTCCAGCTGGGTGGGGTGCCGCTGCCAGAAGTCCCTGAGCCCAAAGGCGAATCCGCCGCTCACCCCGCCGACGTACCCGAGCCCGGACGCCCGCTTACCCTGGTCGACGGACACCCAGCCCCGGCCTGTCGCGGTCCGTTTGCGGACGGTGAACCCGTCCGCGGTCAGCTGGCTGAGCGAGTAGTCGCCCCACTGCGGGATCCACTGCAGCCGCGTCGTCACCCGCTGGTCCCAGGTCGCCGGATCCGGCAGCTTGGTCCCCGCGATCTGTGCGGACCGTACGCCGGCGCCCGGGTCGCGCCGCAGCCCGGTGATGCCCTGCACCGCCTCGGACACCATGCCGTGCCCTTCGCCGACGAACCGGACGTGCCGGTCGTACGCCGCGTCCCGCATCGGCACCGAGAACCGCACACCGAGCCCGGCGACGTAGTCCTTCTGCCCGTCGCGGTCGTACACGAACGTGTGCACCATCCGCACGTTCTCCGCACCGGCCACGAAGTACAGCCGCACCGAGAACGGCAGCCAGGTCACGCCCTTGCGCGACTTGTGCCGCCCTTCGATCCGGACCACGGCCCGCACCGGCCCGGACTGCTCGACGGTGACCTTCGTGATGTCGCTGTCGAACCGTTCCCGGACAGCACCGCCTTCCTCGTCGTCGGCGATCTTGTCCTGCTTGAGGTTGATCAGCCGGCCCTTGTGCGCGATCAGCACGCTGCCGCGCCAGATGTGGCTGATCAGGTCGGTGCCGCTCTTGCGGATCCGGACCTTGATCACGCCGGTGTTCACGTCGACGTACATCTTCTCGTCGGCGACCGTGACGGGCTGCGCGGGCGCGGTCGCCGTACCGGGGCCGAGCGTGTAGGACTCGGCCGGGGCGTCCACGGCGATCGCGTGCGCGCTCCACTTGAGCGTTCCGTCTGGCCAGTACGCGGTCGGCCAGCTCTGCAGCGGAACGGCGGTGCCGTCCGCGGACGTGAGCGCGAACGACTGGTTCGCCGGTACGGCGCCCTTCGGCCACGGCGTACCCCAAGTCGTGACAGCGGCCGTGGTGGGCTTGCCTTCGAGCCAGCTGAGCTTCACGTCCGGAGCGGCTGCTGCCGCGGCCGGTTGGGTGGTGTCGAGCAGGGACACCGCAGGTACTGCGGCCATTCCTGCTAGGACTGTGCGTCGGGAGACCTCCATGCCGTTCCACCTCTGTCGTGTCGGTGTTCGGGGATCAGGGACAGGTTCTGGATCGCTGCCAGCGCGTACTGCGCTGCGCCGTTGGTGCTGATGAAGGCGGCCTCGTCGACGGGCATCAGGCAGCCGTCAACGCGTGTGGTTTTCCATTCGGCCTTGTCCACAAGGAATGTGCGCCAGGCCAGCCGTGCGAGCTCGGGGTCGCCTGTGCGCGCGGCGGCGTACGCGGCCAAGCGGCTGTGGGCCAGTTCTTGCGAGATGCCCTGCAGCGGCTGGCCGAGCTCAGCCGCCTGCTCTTCGGGCGAGAGCAGGTACAGCCGGCAGTAGTCGAGCCAGGCCTTCTCGAACCCGGGTACGTCGAGGTCCAGGTCGATCAGCTCGGAACAGAGCTCAGGGAGCCCGAAGAGGCTGGAGAGATGCGAGATGGCGATGCCCTGGCGGCTGGTGTCGAAACGGCCGGTGGACAGGTCCAGCCGGGCGTTACCGGTCAGGAAGCCGTAGTGTAGGGACGCTATGTCGGCCATGGTCCCCAAGAGCCGCGCCCGTGCTCGCTCGTCGCCGTGTCGCTCCCAACGGGTGAGCCATGCGGCGGCCAGCGCGCCCCAGTCGACACCTAGCTCGATGGAGAGCGCGTGTGGGTCGGGGGAGTAGACGTCCGGCCGTACCTTGCGCTGTGGGTCGGTGCTGAGGAACGTGTCCTCGATGGAGGCGAGCTCGTCCAGCAGGTCGCCCGTGCGCTCGTCAGCGGTCAGGTAGTAGTAGAAGCGCCGGTAGATCGCGCTGGAGATCCGTACTTGCTTGCAGCTGCACCCCCAATGCTGCACGTTGTGCCGCGACCCCAGGCCCTTGAAACGGCCCAGATGATGTACGTCGACCTCGCCCGTGTGCCGGGTCATCGCCTCTGCGAACCGGAACACGTCCGCGCGGCCGGTCCGCAGATATTGGTACCAGAGCCACAGGTCTGGCGACAGTTCGGAGTTGTCCCACGCGAACCCGCCCACGTCGTACCGCCACGTGTGCCGGTCGGCGTCGTACGTGTGCATGACGTCGCCGTAGTCCCAGAACCCGTACCAGCGGCGCTCCTCGCGTTGTGCGACGTAGTACTGGAACAGGAAGTTCAGCCGGGCCTCGATGTCCTGGTGGTCCGCGGTCGGCAGGCTCCAGGTGCCGAACACGCCCGCCTCCAGCAGCCGCGCCGGGGCGACGGTCAGGAGGCCGGGGGAGTTCAGCAGTGAGACGTGCTCGGACAGCTCGGCTGCGGACGGTGTGGAGTCGTGGACGCGCAGCCGGAGCTCGTGCGTGCGGGCGATGCCGTGCGCGTTGCCGAAGCCGGGCTCGTAGTCCTCGTACGTGATCTCGAGACCTTCGAGCTGCTCCTCGTACGTGTCCTGGCCCATGCCGTCGTGCCAGTAGCGCATGTCCATGGGTGGCGCGCTGGGTGACCACATCCACACCGTGGCGGTGGCTACGTCGGTTGCCGCGTTCCGGATGTCCAGGCGGGTCGGGTGCAGCTTCCAGAAGTCCCGGAGTCCGAAGCCGAGTCCGCCGCTCACGCCGCCGACGTACCCGTAGCCGGGTGCCCTGGTGCCGGACGGGATCGTCACCCACCCGCGTCCCGGGGCGGTGCGTTTGCGGAGGGTGAAGCCGTCGGCACTGTTCTGGTCGAGCGTGTAGTCGTTCCACTGCGGGACGAGGTGCAGACGGTCGGCTACGTCGGGGTTGGGGATGTCGGCAACAGCCTCACCGGCCACCTGCTGACGGCGTACCTCCTCGCCGGGGTCGCGCCGCAGGCCGGTCAGACCGCGGACCGCCTCCGTGAGGAAGCCGGACGGACCGGCGAGCCGGACGTGGCGATTGTGCGGCTCGTCGCGCATGACGACGTCGGAGCTGATCCCGAGCCCGGCCAGGAAGTCCTGCTCCGGGTCCCCGTCCCACACGAAGCTGTGCACCACGCGGACGTCTGCGGCGCCCGCATAGAAGTACAACCGCACCGAGAACGGCAGCCAGTCGCCGTGCCGCCCTTCGAGCCGGACGGCGGCCCGCACCGGCCCGTGCTGTTCGACAATAAGATTGTCGACAATCCCCGTCGTCTGCCGGCCGTCGCGGATGCTGACCGGCCGCACCTCGCGGACGATCTCCCGCCCACCGGAAGCGATCGACGCGATCAGGTACGGCGTACGCAACGTCCAGGTGATCGCCCCCGACGTCACCCGCAGCTCGGCACCGGACCGCTCCACCTGCACCGGCTGCGTCGGCTCGGCCGGCTCCCCGGGCACCAGCTCGTACGACGGCTCCGGCCGCTCCGCCGGACCGATCGCGTGCGCCGACCACTTGACGGACCCGTCCGGCCAGGTCGCGGTCGTCCAGCTCTGCACCGGCGTACCGTCGGCCAACGCGAGCCGGGTGCCCTCGGCAACTGTCCCGCACGGCCACGGGACGCCCCAGGAAACGCCCTGTCTGCAAGGGGTTTCGAGCCAATGAAGTGTGGTCATTCTTTCACCGATCCGATCAGTACGCCCTTCGCGAAGTGTTTCTGCAGGAACGGGTAGAAGAACAGGATCGGCAGCGTCGCGACCACCACGACCGCGAACTTCAGGCCCTGCTCGGGGAACGTCACGGTCTCCAGCTGTTGCAGCACGTTCGCCGAGTCCGCGTTCGCCGCGGTCAGCTGGCGGACTATCATCTGCAGCGTCCACTTCTTGCTGTCGTCGATGTAGAGCAACGGCGACATGTAGTCGTTCCAGATCCCGACCGCGTAGAACAGCGAGAACGTCGCGATGATCGGCTTCGACAACGGCAGCACGATCCGCAGGAACACGTTCAGCTCGTTGCACCCGTCGATCCGTGCCGCTTCTTCGAGCGCCTCCGGCAGCTCCTGGAAGAAGCTCTTCACGACGATCAGGTAGAACGGGTTGATCGCCAGCGGCAGGATCAGCGCCCAGTAGCTGTCGAGCAATCCGAGATCGCGCACCACCAGGTATGTCGGGATCATGCCGCCGCTGAACACCAGCGTGAAGATCACCAGGTTCAGCACCAGTGCCCGCCCCGGCAGGAACCGCTTCGCCAGCGGGTACGCCATCGTCAGCGTCAGCACCAGCTGGATCACCGTGCCGACCGCGGTCACCAGGACCGTGGTCAGCAACGCCCGCACGAACGTGTCGGTGGAGAAGATGTAGTGGTACGTGTCGGTGACGAACTTGTGCGGCCAGAGGAAGAACGGCCGCGAGCTGATCTCCGACTCGGTCGCGAACGACCCGGCCAGCACGTACAGCAGCGGGAGCACCGTCACGAGCGCCAGAGCCGTCAGGAACACGACGTTGACGACGTCGAAGACCCGGCTCCCGACCGAGTCGTAGTACCGCACTCGTTGCTTCATCGAATCCCCTCAGAACAGGCCGCGCTGGCCCATGCGTTTGGCCAGCAGGTTGGAGCCGAAGATCAGCACCACGCCGATGACGCCCTTGAACAGGCCGACCGCGGTCGCGTAGCTGAACGAGCCCTGGGTGATGCCGATGTAGTAGACGAACGTGTCGAACACATCCGCGACGTCGCGGTTCAGCGAGGTCGTCATCAGCCAGATCTGCTCGAACCCGGAGTCCATCAGGTGCCCGGACGTCAGGATCGCCATCACCACGATCGTCGGCCGGATCGCCGGCAGCGTGATGTGCCAGAACTGCCGCCAGCGGCCGGCGCCGTCCACCCGGGCCGCCTCGTACAGCTGCGAGTCCACACCGGCCAGTGCGGCCAGGTAGATGATCGTGCCCCAGCCGGTCTGCTTCCAGAGCAGCTGCAGCACGATCAGCGGCCGGAACCACGCCGCCTGCGCGACGTAGTCGGTCTTCTGCCCGCCGACGAGGCCGTGGATCCAGTTCGCGATCACGCCGAAGTCGACCGAGAACAACAGGTACGTCAGCGACGCGACGATCGTCCACGACAGGAAGTGCGGGATGTAGACCAGCGACTGCACTGATCGCTTGAGCACGTTGACGCGCAGCTCGTTCAGCAGCAGCGCGACGACGATCGGCGCCGGGAAGACGAAGAGGATTGTCAACAATGCGAGGAGCAGCGTGTTGAAGAGCAGCCGGCCGAAGTCGGGTCCGCTGAACAGCTCCTGGAAGTGTTTCAGCCCTACCCACTCGCTGCCTGAGTAGCCCAGGAACGGTACGTAGTCCTTGAACGCGATCGTCAGGCCGTACATCGGCAGGTACTTGAACACCACGAAGTACACGAGGCCCGGCAGCAGCAACAGGTACAGCCATCGGTAGCGGAGGACGTTGGCCATCGGTCAGCCGCCTGCCTTCGCGGACAGGTCGTTGACCTCCTTGACGATGTCCGTGCCGCCGCTGTCGTACCAGCGCTTGATCTGCGCCTTCAGCTGGTCCTCGGTGATCGCGCCGGACAGGTACTTGATCCGGGCGTCCGGAATGATCGTGTCCAGCGTCTGGCCCTTGGCGATAGCGGTCGGCGCGATGATGCTCAGCGCCGGGTTGAACACGGCGGTCTTCAGGTCCTCGTTCATCAGCACGTCGAACTTCTCCCGCATCGCCCGGCTGGCCTCGTCGTTCGGCCGCAGCGCGTACGCGCCGAGCCCGACCGACGCCCGGGTGCCGAGCTGGATGAAGCCCTTGTCGACGTCGTTCTGGATCGCCTTGACCTTCGGGTCGTCCTGGTTGACCGGCACCGCATAGTTGCCGTCGACCTTGAAGTTGCGGCCCTCGATCCCGTTCGTCAGCAGGATCGAGCCCTCCTTGGACTCGAGCTTGTCGAGCGTCTTCAGTACGTCGTCGAGCTGCTGCTCGGTGCGCACGTGCTGCTTGGAGATCGCGATCACCATGTTGTAGCCGGTGAACGGGTACGAGTGCTTCTGGCCGTCCTGGCCCTTCAGGTTGCCGACCAGCGTGACCTTGTCGAAGTCCTTCGGGTTCTTCTCCTTGAACAGGTCGAGCAACTGCGTGGCCCGCACGTTCACGTCGATGATCATGCCGCCCTTGCCCTGCACGAACGGGTCGTTCCAGTTCGCGCTGTCGAGGGTCGCGAAGTCCGGGTTCACCAGGCCTTCCTTGACCCAGCCCCGCAGCCACTCGTTCGCCTTCAGGAACTCCGGGGTGTCGAAGCCCGGCACCAGCTTTCCGTCGCGTTCACCCCAGCCGTTCGGCGCGCCGAACCAGGTCTCGATCACGTCGTACGGGCTGGCGCTCGCGTAGCCGCCAGGCCACTTCGGGATGATCAGGCCGTAGGTGTCCTTCTTGCCGTCGCCGTCTGGGTCCTTCTCGGTGAAGGCCTTCGCGATGGTGTAGAGGTCGTCGACGGTTTCCGGCTCCTTGAGGCCGAGCTTGGCCAGCCAGTCCTTGCGGATCACGATGCCGGAGCGGAGCAGCGGCCGGACCCGGTAGATGCCGTACATCTTGCCGTTGGTCTGCGAGTTCTTCGCGGTCTGCGCGTCGGCGGGCTTGAGGTTCGGGTACTTGTCGAGCTTGCCGGTCAGGTCCCAGAACGCGCCGGCCTCGGCCGCCTTCACGAACGACGGGCTCTTCTCGTTCGCGACCATGATGTCGGGGATCTTGTCCGAGGCCAGCGTGACGTTCGACTTGTCGCCGTACTCCGCGTTCGGCACCCAGGTGATCTGCAGCTTCTTGCCGATCAGCTTCTCGACCGCCTGTTGCAGCTCGCCGTTCGGCGCCGGCGCGGTGCCGAACAGCGGTGCCATCACGGTCAGCTCGTTACTGGCCTCCTGGCCTTTGGAGTCGCCACCGCCGGAGCAGGCTGATGCGGCGAGCAGTGCCGTCGTGACTGCGGCGACGGCGAGCCGCCGGGGGGAGAAGATGGTCATGAGTTCCCTTTCAGTGACTACTGGGGTGCAGGCGCGCGTCGTTCTCGGCGAAGAAGCGCAGGCAGAGCCAGGTGTCGAGGCGGATCCAGGCGCCGCCGGCGAGCAGGATCCCGAACACCGGGAACCGCACCGACAGGTAGCCGACGGACACCGCCACGAACAGCAGGACCAGGGACGACGCCGGCCGCGCGAGCGCGATCAGCGATGCCTTGGGCAACAACATGCGGGTCCCGAGGTCGTAGTGCACGGCCATCGGGAACGCGTAGCCGGCGATCAGCCCGAGCGCGACGAGCGCGAACAGGCTGGCCAGGCGGGGGAGTGCGACCCCGAGCGCCGCGAAGTACAGATAGTTGCCGACAAGGACGACGGCGGCCGCGACCAGGGGGAGCACCAGCACCGTGCCACGCCGGAACTCCCGGCGGAACGCGGTACGGAAAGCGGGGAAGGCATGAAACGATTCATCGGATGACCTGCGTCTGGCGAGCGAATATGCCGCGAGCGTGGCCGGGCCGATACCCAGCGCGATTCCGCCGGCCAGTGTGAACAGGATCCACAGCGCGTTCAGCTTGATCGTCCAGACGACCTCGTCCGCAACGCCGTAGAGCTTGATCGCCCACCCTGTGCCCATACCGGTTCCCGCCCTCTTCAACGGTGAAAAGTGGTGTGACCGTATGGTTGAATCGTCTCAATGTCAAGGCTTGGGAAA
The DNA here is from genome assembly GCF_054189145.1 of Kribbella sp. WER1. Lineage (NCBI taxonomy): Bacteria > Bacillati > Actinomycetota > Actinomycetes > Propionibacteriales > Kribbellaceae > Kribbella > Kribbella sp. WER1. The sequence goes on from NZ_CM135186.1 coordinate 8,038,017, forward strand.
GCGTTTGTCAGAGACTGGTCACGCGCAGGTTGGCGTACTCGCCGATCAGCGGTGCCATCTGCCGGAAGCCGAGTTTGCCGCCGGCCAGCGGCTGTTGGTCCTGCCAACCGAAGCTGACCAGGTCGTTGATCGCGAACGTGATCCCGCCGTCCCGGACGGTCAGCCGCAGCCGGTACGGTCCGTCGGCGTCGGTGACGTCCGGGATCGGGTCGGCGCCCTGCGCGACCAGATGGAACCCGTAGCTCTTGCGCAGGTTGCAGGTGTGGAACGCCCGCTCCTCCGACCAGCGCCGCCGGAAGTACGAGACGTGGTACGTGTCGAGGTCGCCGTGGTGGTACTGGTCGTACGGGCCGGTGCGTGGCTGGAGGTCGAAGAGGTCCTCGTCGGCGCGGCCGCGGGCGTGGAAGAACAGGATGCACAGACCCGGCTCGCGAATCGGCCAGAAGTCCCACTCCACGGCGATGTCGGGCGGGAAGTCCTCGGGGCACCAGAGCACCACGTTCGCGTCCGGCTGCAGGCTTTCCAGGCGCAGCCGCCCGAGCGGGAAGGACGTCGTGCCGTCGCCTTCCAGCCGGAAGCCGCCGAGATCGGCCGCCGCGGCGAGCGGGTTCTCGTACAGCAGCGTCATCGGCGGCGTCGGTAGTCGCTCGACTCGCGGACGATCAGGTCGGGCTGGAAGATCACCTGGCGGTGCCGGTGCCGGTCGGTGTCCTCGACCTCTTCCTGGAGCAGCTCCATCGCGGACCGGCCGAGCAGCTCGGCCGGTTGCCGGACCGACGACAGCGGTACGGCGGCGGCGCGGGCGAAGTCGATGTCGTCGTACCCGACGATCGCCATGTCGCGCGGCACCCGGAGCCCGGCGACCGCCATGCCCTGCAGGAAGCCGATCGCCAGCAGGTCGTTCGCGAGGAACGCCGCGGTCGGCCGGGAGCGCGGTGGCAGGGCGGCGATCCGTTCGCCGATCGCGCGGCCCTCGACGACGCCCATCACGTCGACCTCGTGGCACTGCAGTTCGACGCCGTCGGCCGCCGCGACCACCTGGGCGATGCCGTCCTTGCGGTCGGCAACCTGTTGCATGCTGAACGGCCCGCCGATGAAGGCGATCCGGCGATGCCCGGACTCGATCAGGTGGCTGCCGGCCAGCCGGCCGCCGAGCTGGTCGTCGACCGAGACCGAGCACAACCCGCGGTCGGCCGTCCGGTCGACGAGCACCACCGGAGTACCGCGCTCGACCAGCGCGCCGAGCTGCGGGTCGTTGCTGTCGAACGGCGTGATCAGGACGCCCATCACGCGTTGCTGCTCGAGCTGGTCGAGGTGGTGCATCTCCCGCACCGGGTCGGTCTTGCTGTTGCAGAGCATCACCACGCTGTCGTGCTCGTACGCGAGCGACTCCGCACCTTCGGCGAGCGAGGTGAAGAACGGGTTCGTGACGTCGAGCACCACCAGTCCGACCGTCCGGCTGCGCCCGGCCCGCAGGTGCCGCGCCGCCTCGTTGCGCACGAAGCCGAGCGCCTCGATGCTGTCCTGCACCCGCTTCCGGGTCGCCGGCGCCACGATCGCCGGCCGGTTCAGGAAGTTGCTGACGGTCCCTACCGAGACCCCGGCCTGCCGGGCGACCTCCTTGATGCTGGGCGTCGCCATCATCCCCCGTCCAGCAGCCGACTCGGTCCGTTGCAGTCTAGTCGGACCGTGATTGAATCGTCTAAACCCGGCCGCCGGTAGGTTGTCCGGGTGCCTCAGACACTGCGGGACCTGTTGCCGACGGAGTTGCTGGTTCGGGCGTTGGGGAAGGTGGGACGGGTGCTGCCCGGGATTGACCGGCGGGACGCCTGGGCCGGCGTACCGGCGGGGGATCGGGCGGCGTTGCTCGCGGAGGCCTCGAAGGTGGCGGCCGGGGAGTGGCCGGTGCTGCTGGCGCGGGACTTCGCGCAGTACCAGCGGGAGGGCGACCGCGAGACGTACGAGACGCCGTACTTCGCGCGGCGGCGGCGGGTGGTGACGAGTGCGCTGGCGGCGTTGCTGACCGGGGACGACGCGTGGGTGGCGGATGTCGTCGACGGGGTGTGGTTGCTGTGTGACGAGGTGACCTGGACGGTGCCGGCGCACGCGACGTCGGCGCTCGAGCGGAGCGAGCCGTTGCCGCGGCCGGGGGATCGGGACCTGGACCTGTTCTGCGCGGAGACCGGCGGGTTGCTCGCGTGGATCGATCACCTGCTCGGGCCGGTGCTGGACGGGCCGACGCGGGAGCGGATAGCGGTCGAGGTGGACCGGCGGGTGCTGGCGCCGTTCGTGGAGGTCCGGGACTGGCGGTGGCTGGTTGGGTTCACCAACAACTGGAACCCGTGGATCCACTCCAACGTCACCGCCTGCGTGCTGCTCCTCGAGAAGGATCCGGTACGGCGGGCGCAGATCGTCGACCTGGTCGTGCAGGGGCTCGACGTGTTCCTGGACTCGTATCCGGACGACGGCGGCTGCGACGAGGGCGCCTCGTACTGGACCCGCGCGGGTGGGTCGGTCGCGGACAATCTGGTGCTGCTGTACGACGCGACGGCCGGTGTGCTCGACGGGTTCGGGCATCCCAAGCTGCGGCCGATCACGGCGTACCTGCCGGCTATGCACATCGACGACCGGTGGTACGTGAACTTCGCGGACTGTCCGGCGCAGCTGGCCGACCCGTCGGCGGCGTACCCGCTGTACCGGCTCGGCGTCCACACGGACGAGCCGTCCGCGCGCGGGCATGCGCGGGTGATCCGGCACCGCGACGACCCGCTGGTCCCGCGGATTCCGTCGATGCTCCGGGTGGCCGGCGCGCTGCTCGAACGGGGCCTGCGTGTCGACGATCGGATTGTCGACAAGCAGAACGTCTACCTTCCGGACACCGAGGTGGTGGTCGCGCGGACCGAGGACGTGCTGCTCGCGTGGAAGGGCGGGCACAACGCGGAGTCGCACAACCACAACGACGTCGGCACGTTCGTCGTCGCGGTGGACGGTGTCCCGCGGGTGATCGATCTCGGCGTCGGCACGTACACGCGGCAGACGTTCTCCGAGGACCGCTACCAGATCTTCACGATGCAGAGCGACTACCACAACCTGCCACGGATCAACGGGTTCTCCCAGCAGGCCGGCCGTGAGTTCCACGCGACCGGCATGACCGCCGAGGCCGTCGACCTGTCGTCGGCCTACCCCGCGGCCGCCGGGATCCGCTCCTGGCGGCGGAGCTTCGCGCTCGACCAGGTGACGGACACCTGGGAGCTGGCCGACGACCCGGCCGAGCTCGTCTGGCACCTGATCCTGCACGGCGAGCCGACGCACGAGCCGGGCACGATCATTGTCAACAATCTGACGATCCGGTACGACGACGCGCACCTGACCGCCGAGCTCGAGCCGCTCCCGCTCACCGACCCCAAACTCTCGGACATCTGGGGCGACCAGGTCACCCGAGTCGTGCTGACCGCCCGTCCCCAGCTCCTGACGAGGACGGGCAGTACGACGCTGCGCCTGACGCGGTAGGCGGACGGGCCTACCGCGCCAGGCAACTACTCCAGCTTGTTCAGCTGCCTCAGTGGACGTCGTACGCGCGGGTGACGGTCTGGGTGACCTTCGCCCCGTGCGAGTCGGTGAGCTCGACGCGCAGGGAGACCTGCTTGCCGGTGTCACCGGAGTGGTTCACGACCAGGTCGGCACCGATCGCGGTGAGCCTGGTGCTGCCCTCGGTCCAGGTGGTGCCGCCGTCGACGGACGTCCAGACCTTCGCAGCGGTCAGCGCGCCGGCGTCGTACCCCGGGTTGGCGTCGACGCGCGCCGGGATCGTCACCTTGCCGGCGGCAACCGTCTTGAGCCCGTCGGCCGGCAGGTCGAGCCGCGGCAGCAGCAGCGGCAACGCCCGGCTGAACACGGTCGGCTCCTCGTGCGAGCGGAACGCCCAGGTCGTGGTCGTGGACACCGACCGGCTCCAGACCTTCGCCGGAGCGCCGAACTTTGCCGTGTTCATGGTCAGCTCGTACGACGCGTCCTCGGCCGGCACCGTGAACACCCCGGACGGCCAGCCGGTCGTGCCGAGCGAGACGCCGTCCTTCTTCAGCTCCAGGTTGCCCAGGTCGCCGAAGCTGCCCGGATCCGCCCAGTGGCCGGCGCTGTCGGCCCACATGGACGTCGCGACGCCCATCAGGTCACCCTGCCGTTCGGCGACGAGCTGCGGAGCGCCCGTGCTGTCGGCGCGGACGCCCGGCGCGACGACGCCGCCGTACCAGCTGTCGGTCCTTGCCTGTCCGGGCTTGAAGCTGCGGTAGCGGTCGGTCATCACCTCGCCCCACGGCATGCTCGAGATGACCGACTTGAGCCAGGACGTGCCGTCCGCCGAGAAGTACTCGGTCTGGCTGCTCGGCACCGCGAGCGCATCGAGGCTGCCGACGGCGAACGCGACTCCGGACGGCCGCTGCGCGGTTGTGAAGCCGCCGAAGTTCGTCTTCATGCCCATGCTGTTGTACGTCGCGGTGACCCGGCCGAGTGACGCGTCCGAGACGTTGTGCCGCTGCGGCGTGACCAGCTGCTTGTCGTTGAAGAAGCCGAGCGTGTACGCGTACGGCGTACTCGCCGAGGCCGTCCAGTTCAGCGTGACCGCACCAGCCGCGAGCTTGGCCGCCAGGGCCGCGCCTTGGGTGTTGGGCAGGCTGTAGACCGGCAGCGGGTTCGGACCGAAGCCGGACGACGGCAGCCAGCTCGTCGCGTCGTCGCGGTAGAACAGCAGCGCCTTGACGCCGATCTTGGCCGCCGCCGACTGCGCTGCGGAGTCACTGGCACCGGCCGCAATGTGAACGAGTGCGACCTTGCCGGCCGCGGTGGCCAGCTCGGCCGCGGTGCCCGCGCCGCCGTTGACCAGTTCAGCGCTGCCCTTGCCATCCAGGTTGCTGACACCGGGCTGCGGCGCGGCGGGCGTCAGGGTGAGGCCGTCGGTGGTCCGCAGCGAGGACACGACCGGAGCGATCCGGTGCGTCCAGTGCCCGAACTCGAACGACCCGTCGCCCTTGGCGACCGTGCCGTTCACCTCGGCGTAGAAGTCCTTCGTCAGCGAGCCTGCGGTCATCGAGCCGCTGTGCAACCAGGACGTCGGCCACTGCCGCTCGAAGGTCAGTGTGGTCGACTGCAGCTGCGTCGGCCGCTGGGTGGTGACCGTCAGGGGCTGCGCCCGGCGGGCGTCCAGGACGATCGAGGTGTCCCGGGTGACCGTCAGCTCCGGACGGGCCAGGTAGCTGACCGACGCGGGCGCCGCACTGCCGGTGGCACCGGTCTGCGGCGTCAGCGCGTAGGCGCCGAGGTAGTAGCGGCCCGGCCGGACCTGGAACACCTGCTCGGCCGCGCCCGAGTTGTACCGCCGCTCACCGCTCGCGATGTCGGTGTTGATCAGGTCGAGCGACGACGAACCGGTCGCGGGGTTGCCGCTGCGGTCGATCACGGACACCTTGACCGCCACTGTCTCCGGCTGCAGGTACAGGTTGAACGCCGTCGACACCCGCTGCCCGTTGCTGGTGGCAACGATCCGCGCGGTGACGTCGCCGAGCGCCGAGCCGGCCAGCTTCTGCCCGGGCCGGACAGTCACCGGCACGGTCGTGGTCGACTTCGCCGGTACCACGACGTGCTGCGGGACCCGGACGACCGGCGCGTTCAACGGACGCCCGTCGTTGCCGGTCAGGTGCTCGACGGACAGCCGCAGGTCGACCGGAGTCGAGCCGCTGTTCGTGTACGTGAGGCCGACGGTCTTGTCGGCGGTGCCCGCCTGCGGCCACGCGTACGTACCGCCGTACACCGACGACGGGCCGGTGACCTTGGCGGTCAGCAGCTTGGCGATGTCGAGGCGTCCGGCGCCGACCTCCTGGACGTCGCCCGGGACGGTCGGGTCGGCCGACGACACCAGCAGGTCCTTCAGTTGCGCGCCGGTCAGCGACGGATTCGCCTGCTTGGCGATCGCGGCGGCACCGGACACGTGCGGCGTCGCCATCGACGTACCGGACATCGTCTGGTAGGCGTACACGCCGCGGCCGCCGGCGTTGGCGGCGAGGATCGCGACACCGGGGGCGGCGATCTCGGGCTTCTCGACGTGCGTACCGGCGACCGGTCCGCGGCTGGAGAAGTACGCCGTCGCGTCCTTCGAGTCGACCGCGCCGACGGTCAGCGCCTCGGGCGCACAGCCCGGGCTGGAGACCGTCCCCGGCCCCGCCCCCATGTTGCCGGCGGCAATCACGAACAGGCTGCTGCTGGACTGCGAGAGCTGCGTGACGGCCTGCGCGATCGGGTCGTCGCAGGTGGTCGCCGGCAGCGGCGAGCCGAGGCTCATCGAGATCGCGTCGGCCTTGTTGTCGACCGCCCACTGCATGCCGGCGATGATCTCGGACTCGGATCCGGTGCCGTCGTCGCCGAGCACCTTGCCGATCAGCAGCTTGGTCCCGGGCGCGACCCCGCGCTCCTTGCCGTGGCTCTCCGCGCCGCTGCCGGCGATCGTCGAGGCGACGTGCGTCCCGTGGCCCATCGTGTCGTCGGTGCCGTACGCCGAACCCGTGAAGTCCTTCGACTGCGTGATCCGGGCGGCCAGGTCCGGGTGCCCGGCGTCCACGCCGGTGTCCAGGACCGCGACCGTCGAACCGGTGCCGTCGAGCCCGGCCTTCCAGGCGACCGGAGCGCCGACCTGCGCGGTCGAGTCCGCGAGCGTCGCCTTCAGCGCCCGGTCCAGCCAGAGCTTGGTGATCCCGTTCCCGGACCGCGACCGGGTGTCGGTCAGCTCGGCGAACGCGGTGTGCGCCTGCTCCTTGCTGACCGGGTACGCGACCGAGCCGACCGCGGGCAGCGCCTTCGGGGTCTCGGTGGCGCCGGTCGGCGCGGGTGTCGCGGCGAGCGCGGACCGGACGGTGGCGCCGTACTGCGCGATCACCGGGATGGTCTGCTGGTGCGCGTCGTCGTACCCCTGCGCGACCAGACCGGTGACGTCGAAGAACTCGGGGTCGATCAGGCCGGCCGACAAGGCGCCGGCGGCCGACGACGGGTAGACGAAGACCCGGTCGCCGTCGCGGTACGTCTCGTAGTCCGGCGTACTGCCGTCGGCTCCGGGCAACAGCTGGACGACGGGCTGCCCGTCGCTGGTCCGGGTCAGCCGCGCGCGGTCGCCGGTGATCAGCGTGACGGTCGCCGACGGTCCGGCCGCGGCGGCCTTGGTGGAGCCCACGATCGGGCGGTCGTCGGCGTTGCTCGCCGACGCGGGTGCGGGGAGGACGGCTGCGGCGCACAGGAGTACGCCGGCCGCGGCCACCGGATGACGCCATCTACGGCGCATGGGGGACCTCCAGGTAGCTGGGGACGGGTAGGTGACACAGAGCGTGTCAGTGCGGCTCGTCTGGAGGAACGGAAGCCGACGGCGGAGAATCGACGTGACGTGTTTTCGACAGAAGGGCCGTGTCGCGGATGGATGGCATCGAGTTGACCGCACTCGGCCTGAACCAGGCGGAGGAAGTGCACTATCGCTCGCTGGTGATCGAGGGTGGTGCGGCCGCGGAGGTACTCAGCTCACGGGTCGGCTCGACGGCCGCCGAGGCACAGCAGGTACTGGACGCGCTCGCGAAGCTCGGGCTGGCCGAGACCGTGCCGTCGGACGACAGCGAGCCGCGGTGGTTCGCGGCGCCGCCGGACGTGGCGTTGCGCGGGCTGCTCAACTCACGACGGCACGAGCTGTCGGTCGCGGAGACCTCGGTCGCCCGGCTGGCCGCGATCTTCCGCAGCGACCTCGGCCAGGCCGCGATCGGTGACCTCGTGGAGGTGGTGCTCGGGTCGGCCGCCGTACGGTCGCGGTTCCTGCAGATCCAGCGGGCCGCGCGGCACGAGGTGTGCGCGTTCGTGGATGCGCGGCCGGTGGCGCTGTCCGGGCAGGAGAACGAGGCCGAGGGGGAGGCGCTCGGGCGCGGGGTCCGGTTCCGGGTGGTGATCGAGCGGTCCGCGTTCGAGGCGCCCGGGACGGTGAACGACGCGGTCGACGCGATCGAGGCGGACGCGCAGGTGCGGACCGTCGACCGGGTGCCGACCAAGCTGATCGTCGCGGACGGGACGGTCGCGCTGGTCCCGCTCGCGGTCCGCGGGTACCAGACCGCCGCGCTCGTGATCCGGGCCGCGGGGCTGGTGCAGTCGCTGATCGCGCTGTTCGAGTCGATCTGGTCGTCCGCCGTACCGATCGGTCTCGGGTCCAGTGGTCCGATCGAGGAGGCGGCTGCGGGGCCGGACGACGCGGACCTCGCCGTACTCGCGCTGATGCTGACGGGTCTCACGGACGACGCCGTCGGCAAGCAGTTGGGGATGAGCGGGCGGACCGTCCAGCGGCGGCTGCGCGTTCTGATGGATCTGACCGGCTCGACGTCGCGCATGCAGCTCGGCTGGGAAGCCTCCGAACGCGGGTGGGTCACGCGTCGCTCGTGACGGCCTGTCGAATCGCGGGGGAGTCGTTCGACGCAGGGGTGAGCGGCTGCCCGCCAGGGCTGCCCATGTCTGCGTCAGGAGCGCTTCATGACCGTCACCTACACGTTCGACGTCTACTCCAGCCTCGACGGGTTCGCGTCGTACGACAACGCCGACTGGGGGCCGTACTGGGGTAAGCAGGGGCCGGAGTTCCTGGAGCGGCGGGTGGCGATGTACCGCGAGCCGCAGCGGATGGTGTTCGGCGCGAGCACGTTCCGGCAGTTCGTGGAGATGATCGGGCCGAGCAAGGTGCCGTCGCTCGACCCGGAGCTCGAGCTGATGCGGAACATGCCGACCACGGTGCTGTCGTCGACCCTCGACGGTCCGTTCGACTGGCCGGACGCCACCGTCGCGACCGGCGATGCGGTCGAGCGGATCGCCCGGCTGAAGGAGGAGTCCGACGTACCGCTGCGCTCGCACGGGAGCCTGTCGCTGAACCGTGCCCTGATGGCGGCCGGGCTGGTCGACCGCGTCCAGGTGACGATCTTCCCGGTGATCGCCGGGCAGACCGGGGTGGAGCCGGTGTTCGAGAACGCCGCCGACTTCGACCTGGAGCTGCTCGAGGCGCACACCTTTGACGGCCGGACCCAGGAGCTGGTCTATCGCCCCGTACTTCACTCATGAGTAACATAGCCGGATGAGCCAGGTGCTGGGGTTGTGGGAGCGGTTGCGTGGCATGCCCGGAGGCGACCGGGTGTTCTCCTGGGGGTTCACCTGGAAGGCGCCGTACTTCCGGTCGGTGCGGCCGCGGTTCGTGCAGGTCAGCCCCAACTACGCGGCGCTCACGCTGCCGAAGCGGCGGGCCGTGCTGAACCACATCGGGACCGTGCATGCGATTGCCGTGTGCAACGGTCTGGAGGCGGCGATGGGCGCGCTTGCGGAGGCGACCGTGCCGGCCGGGAAGCGGTGGCTGCCGAAGGGCATGGAGGTCTCGTACCTCGCCAAGTCGACGTCGGACCTGACCTGTTCGGCCGAGACCGACCCCGGGACCTGGACGGCCGGTCCGGACGTACCGGTGCGGGTGAAGGCGACGCGCGCCGACGGCACGGTGGTCGTCGAGGGAACAATTCACCTGTGGGTGACGGACAAGAAGACGTAGGGTCTCCCGGGTGACTGAGCTGCGGGTGGTGGACGTCGCCGAGGAACATCTCGACTCGGTGTGGCAGGTGCGGATCCGGTCGTTCGGCCCGGGCGGTGACCGGGAGAAGTGGAAGGCGACCGCCCGGGCCTTCATCGAGGACCGGCGCATCATCGGCGTCGTCGACGGTGACGAGCTGGTCGCGGCCGCCCGGATCTGGCCGTTCGAGCAGTGGTGGGGCGGTCGGCGGGTGCCGATGGGCGGGGTGGCCGGCGTGGTCGTCGCACCGGAGTACCGCGGGCGCGGGGTCGGCAGTCTGCTGATGCGCGGGGTGCTGCAGCGGTGCGTCGAGAAGGGGTATCCGCTGACCGGGCTGTATCCGGCGACGACCGTCCTCTACCGGCACCTCGGGTACGAGTTCGCGGGCGCCCGGCACAAGTTCTCCTTCCAGGCAAGCGATCTGCGGACACTCGGCGGTCGCGGTACGACGGTCCGCCGGGCCGGGGTCGCCGACGCCGACCGGATCCAGGAGCTGGCCTCGACGGCGCATGCCGACCGGCGGTCGAACGGTCCGCTGATCTGGCCGCGGAGCGAGATCGAGTCCTGGCTCGAGGACGAGGACACGTTCGCGTACGTCGCCGACGACGGGTTCGTCGTCTACAACTGGTCCGACGGGGCGCTGTCCGTCGACGAGCTGATCGCGGGTTCGGAGGAGACCGCCCGGGCGTTGTGGGCCACGGTCGGCTCCGGCTCCTCGATCGCGAAGACGGTGCACGCGTACTGCCCGCCGTACGACCCGATCCACCTGCTGGCCGAACACGAGGCGGAGGCGGACAACCGGGTGAACCGGTGGATGCTCCGGCTGGTCGACGCCCCGGCGGCGCTGGCCGGGCGCGGCTACGCGGAAGGCGCCGTACTCGAGGCCGACCTGCGGATCGACGACCCCGAGCTGCCCGCGAACACCGGCGACTGGCACCTGTCGGTCACCGACGGCGTCGCCGAACTGAAGCCGTCCGACCCGTCACCGTCCGCTCTCCGCGTCGGCCCCCGAGGACTCGCCGCGCTGTACGCCGGCACACTGGTCGCCACCCTCCGCGCCGCCGGCCTGCTCACCGGGGGAGAAGGGCTCGATCCCGCGCTGGACCTGACCTTCGGCGGCGCAGCGCCGTACATGCTCGACTACTTCTAAGACCGGCGCGTCGATTTCGGGAGTCCGGACGCGGCCGACTAGGGTTGTCGAACAAACGTTCGGAGGTGGTCCATGCGGGTGCTCGGCGTCGACCCGGGACTGACCCGGTGCGGCCTCGGTGTCGTCGAGGGGACGCCGGGGAAGCCGCCGGCGATGGTCGCCGTCGGGGTGATCCGGACGCCGGCCGAGCTGGACGTGGCCAAGCGGCTGGTCCGCATCGAGGCCGAGCTCGACGAGTGGATCGGGCGGTACCGGCCGGACGCGGTCGCGGTCGAGCGGGTGTTCGCGCAGCACAACGTGCGGACCGTGATGGGCACCGCGCAGGCGTCCGGGATCGCGATGGTGGTGGCCGCCCGGCGCGGGCTGCCGGTCGCGCTGCACACGCCGAGCGAGGTGAAGGCCGCGGTCACCGGATCCGGGCGCGCGGACAAGGAACAGGTCACCACGATGGTGACCCGGATCCTCAAGCTGGCCGAGCGTCCGACCCCGGCCGACGCCGCCGACGCGCTGGCGCTGGCGATCTGCCAGGTCTGGCGCGGCGGGGTGGCGAGCAAGCTCCAGCAGGCCGCGACCAGCCGGTCCCACCTGGAAGCGGCCGCGCAGGCGCAGTCCCGGCTGCAGATGGCCAGACTCCGGGCCGCGGTGGCGGCCCAGCAGGGCAAGCGGTGAGCACGGAAACGGGAGGTTGGCGATGATCGCCTTTGTACGTGGGCCGGTCGCGGCCATCGGGATCGACTGCGCCGTGGTCGAGGTCGGCGGCGTCGGCCTGCAGGTGTACTGCGATCCCGGCACGCTGGCGGGGCTACGCCCGGGGCAGGAGGCCCGGATCGCCACCTCGATGGTGGTCCGTGAGGACTCGCTGACGCTGTACGGGTTCGCCGACGACGACGCGAAGAACACGTTCGAGCTGCTCCAGACCGCGTCCGGCGTCGGCCCGAAGCTGGCCCAGGCGGCGCTCGCGGTGCTCAGCCCGGACCAGCTGCGGCAGGCGGTCGCGACCGAGGATCTCGCCGTACTCGTGAAGGTCCCGGGGATCGGCAAGAAGGGCGCGCAGCGGATCGTGCTGGAGCTGAAGGACAAGATCGGCGCGCCGTCCAAGACCGTGACGGGCCGGCCGCTGCAGGCGCAGGAGGCCTGGCGTGACCAGGTGCAGGCGGGTCTGGTCGGCCTCGGCTGGTCCGCCCGGGACGCCGAGGACGCCGTCACCGCGGTGTCGCCGCTCGCCGCCGACAACCCGAACCCGTCGGTTCCCGACCTGCTGCGTGCCGCGCTGCGCGTGCTGTCGAAGGCGTAGCCGATGGCCGACAACGTGGACAACGTGCGCCCGCTGGTCTCCGCGGACCTGGCCGACCTCGAGGAACGCAAGATCGAGTCGGCGCTGCGGCCGCGGTCGCTGGCCGAGTTCGGCGGTCAGCGACGGGTCAGCGAGCAGCTCGAGCTGGTGCTGCACGCGGCCCGCGGCCGAAACCGCGCGCCCGACCACGTGCTGCTCTCCGGTCCGCCGGGGCTCGGGAAGACCACGCTGGCGATGATCATCGCGAGCGAGATGTCCGCGCCGCTGCGCGTCACCAGCGGTCCGGCGATCCAGCACGCCGGCGACCTGGCCGCGATCCTGTCCGGGCTGAGCGAGGGCGAGGTCCTGTTCCTGGACGAGATCCACCGGATGTCGCGGCCGGCCGAAGAGCTGCTGTACATGGCGATGGAGGACTTCCGGGTCGACGTGATCGTCGGCAAGGGCCCGGGCGCCACCGCGATCCCGCTGGAGATCCCGCCGTTCACACTGGTCGGCGCCACCACCCGGGCCGGCCTGCTGCCGGGCCCGCTGCGGGACCGGTTCGGCTTCACCGGGCACCTGGAGTTCTACGAGGCCGCCGAGCTGGAGAAGATCGTGAACCGGTCGGCCGCGCTGCTTGAGGTCGACATCACCCCCGAGGGCGCCACCGAGATCGCCTCCCGGTCCCGTGGTACGCCGCGGATCGCGAACCGGCTGCTCCGCCGGGTCCGCGACTACGCCGAGGTCCGCGCCGACGGAATCATCACGCTGGCCTTGTCGAAGGCGGCCCTCGATCTGTACGAGGTCGACAAGATGGGACTGGACCGGCTCGACCGGTCCGTGCTGGACGCGCTCTGCCGCCGGTTCGGGGGCGGACCGGTCGGACTTTCGACGCTGGCGGTTGCGGTCGGCGAAGAACGTGAGACCGTGGAGGAAGTAGCGGAACCTTTCCTGGTCCGATCGGGCTACCTGGCCCGGACGCCGCGCGGCCGCGTCGCGACGCCCGCCGCCTGGCGGCACATCGGCCTGAAGGTTCCGAAGGGCGCGACCTTCGCGGACACGCTCTTCGACGCCGAGGACGACTGAGGAGCACAACCCGAAACTCAAGAGCCGGGAACCACTGCCGGCGCCGGAACGTAGACACTCCGTAGTGAGTAACTCAAACGTGACCCGGCGTCATGCAGTAGTTGTTGACGCTCAGGGTTAGACTCCCCGGTGGCCTGACCTCCAGGTCGTTCCGCTGCGACCTGCGCGCTCCTGCAGAGCGTGCCGGACGCCCGTACACCCGACCCGACGAAGGATTCTGAGACCCGATGCAACTCCTCGCCGTACCGATGGCCTCCTCCGGGGGCGGTGGCATCACGCTGCTGCTGCCGCTGATCCTGATCGTCGGAATGATCTGGTTCATGAGCCGCACGCAGAAGAAGCAGCGTCAGCGTCAGGCCGACACCGTCGCCCAGCTGTCGCCCGGCACCAAGGTGATCACCACCAGCGGCCTGGTCGGCATCGTCGAGGAGACGGACGACGACTACGTCACGCTGGAGATCTCCGAGGGCGTGCTGGTGCAGGTCGTGAAGGCTGCGATCGGCCGGGTGATCCCGGAGGAGGACGCCGCCGACGAGCCGGCGTCCGCCGACGACCCGGACGCGACGGACGCGACGGAGACGGTGACGCCGGAGAAGGTCGACGTACCGGACGCCGGCGGTGCGAAGGCCGACGGCAAGGTGCAGGACGCTCCGAAGCTGCCGCCGACGCACACCGAGAACTGATTTCCGTCCCAACGGCCTGCGGCGCGTCGTGCGGCGTCCTGAGATGATCCAGTGACGGTACGGCGCGCCCGGAAGCACAAAGGTTGAATCTGACGTGGCAACTTCGACTTCCCGCCCCGGGCGGAGCCTGATCACCTTGCTGGTGGTCGTGGTTCTGTTGTTCGGGATCATGGCGCTGACCAAGACCTGGAAGCCCAAACTCGGTCTGGACCTGCGCGGCGGCACCACGATCACGCTGACCGCCAGCACCCTGGACGGCAGCGGCAAGGTCGCCGCCGACCAGCTGAACGAGGCGAAGAACATCATCAGCCAGCGGGTCAACGGCGCCGGTGTCGCCGAGGCCGACATCACCACCTCGGGCCAGAACCACATCAACGTTGCCGTCCCGGGTGCCACGCAGGAGTCCCTGGTGTCGCAGGTCGGCCAGACCGCCCTGCTGTACTTCCGGATCGTGTACGACGCCCAGTCGCTGGCGCCCGCGCCGACCCCGACGCCGACGACCACGCCGAAGCCCGGGACGACTCCGAAGCCGAGCACCACGCCGAAGCCGAGCACGAAGGTGACGCCGAGCGCCACGGTCAAGCCGACCAGTACGCCGAAGGGCCGCGCCTGGACGAGCGCGTTGGGTCAGGCCACGCCGACCCCGACGCCGACGACCAAGGCCAGCACGACGCCGACGCCGTCCACCCCGTCCGCGACGCCGACCACCCCGGCCGCCGGCACCGACCCGCTGAAGTTCCAGCCGGACGCCGCCACCCAGGCGAAGTTCGCAACGTTCAAGTGCGGCGACAAGCAGGTCGACGACCCGAACAAGCCGATCTTCTCGTGCAGCAAGGACAACCAGTACAAGTACCTGCTAGGCCCGGCGATCATGAAGGGCACCGACCTGTCGGACGCGTCGGCCGGCATCCCGCAGAACGGCCTGCAGTGGCAGGTCAACTTGAAGTTCACCGGTGAGGGTGGCAGCAAGTTCCTGAAGGCCACCACGGCGATCTCGCAGCGTGGCCAGGGCAACAACCTGTTCGCGATCGTGCTGGACGGCGTGACGATCTCCACCCCGAGCGTCGACAACCCGATCCCGGGCGGCCAGGCGCAGATCACCGGTACCTTCACCGAGTCCGACGCCCGCGACCTGGCGAACGTGCTGAAGTACGGTTCGCTGCCGGTCAAGTTCGACATCTCCTCGGTGGAGACGGTGTCGCCGCAGCTCGGTGGCGACCAGCTGTCCGCCGGGATCTGGGCGGGCGTCATCGGCCTCGCGCTGGTGGTCATCTTCTGCTTCCTGTACTACCGCGGCCTCGGCCTGGTCGTGGTGTTCTCGCTGGTCGCGGCCGGCATCCTCACCGGGACACTGGTGATCCTGCTGGGCAAGGCGATCGGGTTCACGCTGAGCCTGGCCGGTATCGCGGGTCTGATCGTCGCGGTCGGTATCACCGCGGACTCGTTCATCATCTACTTCGAACGACTCCGCGACGAGGTGCGTGAAGGCCGCAGTCTGCGCTCGTCGGTGGAGACCGGCTGGGCGCGCGCCAAGCACACGATCATCGCCGCGGACTCGATCTCGCTGCTGGCCGCGATCGTGCTGTACATCCTGGCGATCGGCAGCGTCCGCGGCTTCGCGTTCACGCTCGGCCTGACCACGCTGATCGACCTGGTGGTGGTCTTCATGTTCACCAAGCCGCTCGTCACGTTGCTCGCCCGGACCGACTTCTTCGGCCACGGCCACAAGCTGTCCGGCCTGGATCCCGAGCATCTCGGCGTCGAACGCCTGCCCGGACAGGGGAAACCGACGGCCCGGCCGCGCCGGACGCCGTCGACGCGCAAGCCGGTCGGAGGCGAGGTCTGATGTCGAAGCTCGGACAGATCGGTGCCAAGCTGCACCGCGGTGAGGTCTCCTACGACTTCATCGGTCACCGCAAGTTCTGGTTCAGCCTCTCGGCGGTGCTGGTCATCATCTCGCTGGCCGGCCTGTTCACCCGCGGCCTGGCGCTCGGTATCGAGTTCCGCGGCGGCGTCGAGTACGAGGCCAAGGTCCAGGTCACCAGCAACACCGTGCAGGACTTCGGCGACGCCGTGAAGGCGACCAACGCCAAGGGCCTCGGTGACCCGGTGGTCACCACGATCAACAACGACAAGGTCCGGGTCCAGACCAAGCCGCTGGAGCAGGCCGACATCGGCCGGGTCCGGGACGCGATCGCCGCGAAGGCGGGCGTGCCGGCCGACCAGGTGACGTCCCAGCAGATCGGTGCGTCCTGGGGTCAGCAGATCGCCGACAAGGCGATCATGGCGCTGATCGTGTTCCTGGTGCTGGTGTTCGCGGTGATCTGGTTGTACTTCCGCGAGGCGAAGGCGTCGATGGCGGCGATCATCGCGCTGGTGCACGACGTCACGATCACGGTCGGGTTGTACGCCCTGATCGGCTTCGACGTCACGCCGGCGACGGTCATCGGCGTACTGACGATCCTCGGTTACTCGCTGTACGACACGGTCGTCGTGTACGACAAGATCCGGGAGAACACCCGCGGTATCACCGGGTCGAACCGGCTCACGTACTCGGACGCGACCAACCTGGCCGTCAACCAGACCGTGGTCCGGTCGATCAACACCACGGTCACCGCACTGCTGCCGGTCGGTGCGATCCTGGTCGTCGGCACCGTGGTGCTCGGTACCGGCCCGCTGAAGGACCTGTCGCTGGCGCTGTTCGTCGGTATCGCGATCGGTGCGTACTCGTCGATCTTCATCGCGCCGTCGCTGCTCGCGGTCTTCAAGGAGCGCGAGCCCGCGATGCAGGCGCTGAGCAAGCGGGTCGCGGCGAAGAAGGCGCAGGCGGCCAAGACGGCAGCCGCCGCGACCTCGGGGGCCTCAGGGACCTCGGCGGCCGGTCCGGCGGAGCCCGCGGCCGCGGGTGCGCCGGCGGACGCGGCAGCGCGTTCGGTCGTCCAGGACACGCCGCGGAAGGCGGACCGGGCGACCGGTTCGGCGCCGACCGCGTCCACCCGGCCGATGAAGGCGGCGGCCGCCGGCCGTCCGCAGCCGACCCGCAAGCCGCGCTCGAAGCGCGGTAAGTGATGCGGACGCTGGAGCAGGTTCTCGCGGACGGGATCCGCGACATCCCGGACTACCCGCAGGCGGGGGTGGTGTTCAAGGACATCACCCCGCTGCTGGCCGACCACACCGGGTTCGGTCAGGTGGTGGAGGCGCTGGCCGCGGCCGGCACCGACGACGACGGCAGGCCCGTGGTCGACAAGGTGGTCGGGATCGAGGCGCGCGGGTTCATCCTCGCCGCCCCGGTCGCGCTCGCGCTCGGCGCCGGGTTCGTCCCGGTCCGGAAGAAGGGCAAGCTGCCGGCGGCGACGTACGAGGAGTCGTACGCGCTGGAGTACGGCGAGGCGACCATCGAGGTGCACCAGGACGCGTTCGCGCCGGGGGACCGGGTGCTGGTCATCGACGACGTGCTGGCGACCGGCGGGACGGTCGAGGCGTGCCTGCGGCTGATCCGCCGCTGCGGCGCGGAGGTCGTCGGTACGGCGGTGCTGCTGGAGCTGTCGTTCCTGCCAGGCCGCAAGCGCCTCGAAGACGAGCAGGTCAGCGCACTCCTGACGGTGTAGGAACCGGTACACTCTCCGCAGCCGTCGGGTGACCCGGCGTGTTGTCCACAGGCCGGTCTGCCTGGTTGGACGAAGGCCTCTAGACTGGTGGCCTGTCGGCGGAGGGACACAAACGTGGGCGAAGACCCGGCGATGACATCTGCGGTACCGAATGCCGTACCGCAGGAGCCTCCGCGCGCGCCGTCACCGGTGCGGCCGGCTCCGGCGTCGCCGCCGCCTGCCACCCAGCCGCCGCGGATCGCGCCGGCCCGGGTCCGTGCCCGGCTCGCCCGCCTCGGCGGCACCCGGCATCCGAACCGGGCGCCGATGCTCGAGCCGCTGTTCCGGGTGGTCCGCGCGACCCACCCGAAGGCCGACCTCGGGATGATCGAGCGCGCCTACCGGACCGCGGAGAAGTACCACACCGGCCAGATGCGCAAGTCCGGCGACGCGTACATCACGCATCCGCTGGCCGTCGCGACCATCCTCGCCGAGCTCGGTATGACCGCGACCACGCTGTGCGCCGCGCTGCTGCACGACACCGTCGAGGACACGCCGTACACGGTGGAGGACCTGACCCGCGACTTCGGCGAAGAGATCGCCATGCTGGTCGACGGCGTCACCAAACTCGACAAGGTGCGGTACGGCGAGTCCGCGCAGGCCGAGACGATCCGCAAGATGGTCGTCGCGATGTCCAAGGACATCCGGGTGCTGGTGATCAAGCTGTCCGACCGGCTGCACAACATGCGCACGCTCGGCTCGCTGCGCCAGGAGAAGCAGGAGCGGATCGCCCGCGAGACGCTGGAGATCTACGCCCCGCTGGCCCACCGGCTCGGTATGAACACGATCAAGTGGGAGCTCGAGGACCTGGCGTTCTCGACCCTGCACCCGAAGGTGTACGACGAGATCGTCCGGCTGGTCGCCGAGCGCGCCCCGTCCCGCGACGAGTACCTGGCGACCGTGATCGACCAGGTCCACGAGGACCTGCGCTCGGCCAAGGTGAAGGCGACCGTCACGGGGCGGCCGAAGCACTATTACTCGATCTACCAGAAGATGATCGTCCGCGGCCGCGAGTTCGGCGACATCTACGACCTGGTCGGCATCCGGGTCCTGGTCGACTCGGTCCGGGACTGCTACGCCGCCCTCGGCATCATGCACGCGCGCTGGAATCCGGTCCCCGGCCGGTTCAAGGACTACATCGCGATGCCGAAGTTCAACATGTACCAGTCGCTGCACACCACCGTGATCGGCCCACAGGGCAAGCCGGTGGAGCTGCAGATCCGGTCGTTCTCGATGCACCGCCGCGCGGAGTACGGCATCGCCGCGCACTGGAAGTACAAGGAGGACCCGACCTCCGCGGTCCCGGCCACGCCGAGCACCGACATCGGCGGGCCGAACGACATGCCCTGGGTGCGGCAGCTCGTCGACTGGCAGCGCGAGACGTCGGACCCGTCGGAGTTCCTGGACTCGCTGCGCTTCGAGATCAACAACGCCGAGGTCTACGTCTTCACCCCGCGCGGTGACGTGATGTCGCTGCCGGTCGGCTCGTCCCCGGTCGACTTCGCGTACGCCGTGCACACCGAGGTCGGCCACCGCTGTATCGGTGCCCGGGTCAACGGTCGGCTGGTGCCGCTGGAGAGCACGCTGGAGAACGGCGACGTCGTCGAGGTCTTCACGTCGAAGGCGCAAGGCGCCGGGCCGTCGCGCGACTGGCTGACGTTCGTCAAGAGCCCCCGGGCGCGGAACAAGATCAAGCACTGGTTCTCCAAGGAGCGCCGCGACGAGGCGATCGAGCAAGGCAAGGACGCGATCGCCAAGCAGCTCCGCAAGGAGGGCCTGCCGCTGCAGCGGCTGCTGTCCCACGAGACCCTGACCGCGGTCGCCAACTCCCTGCGGTATCCGGACGTCACCGGGCTGTACGCCGCCGTCGGCGAGCAGCACGTCAGCGCCCAGGCGGTCGTCCGCCGGCTGATCGAGACGTACGGCGGCGAGGAGGGCGCGGCCGAGGACCTGTCCGAGGGCGTCCGGCTGCCCGCGAGCCGCGAGCGGCGCAAGCGGACGGCCCGCGGCGACGCCGGCGTGATCGTCAAGGGCGCCACCGACGTCCTGTCGAAGCTCGCCCGCTGCTGCACCCCGGTGCCGGGCGACGAGATCATCGGCTGGATCACCCGCGGCGCCGGAGTCTCGGTGCACCGCGCCGACTGCGCGAACGTGGAGAACCTCAAGACCCAGCCGGAGCGGATCGTCGAGGTCGAGTGGGCGCCGACCGCCCAGTCGGTGTTCCTGGTCGCGATCCAGGTCGAGGCGCTGGACCGGGCGCGGCTGCTGTCGGACATCACCCGGGTGCTGTCCGACTACCACGTGAACATCCTGTCGGCGGCATTGACGACGACGCGGGACCGGATCGCGAAGTCGCGGTTCACGTTCGAGATGGGCGATCCGACGCATCTCGGTCACGTGTTGAAGGCCGTGCGGTCGGTGGAGGGTGTGTTCGACGTGTATCGGGTGACGCAGTAGGTCTGCGTTCGTTTGGTGCGGGTGAGGACACTGCGGTTATGAGGCGTCGGGTGTTCTTGGTCGCGGGTGTTGGGCTGCTGGCGGGGTGTAGCGGGTCGTCGCCGGGCTCCGCGTCGAGTGGCGGCACCTCCAGCGCGCCCACGTCCAGCGCGCCCACGTCCAGCGCGCCCACGTCCAGTACGCCATCACCGTCCGCCCCACCGTCGTCCGTTCGGCCGTCCTCGTCGGTTGCGCCGGCGGTCAGCTTGCCGGCCGTGGAGTCCTGGACGCCGGGGCCGGGTGAGATCGACCCCGAGGTGAAGCGGCTTGCGGTGGCGGAGGTGGTGAAGATGCTCCGGCCGACCGCGACGCAGGCGGTGGTGGACGTGATCGACGCGCAGTACGGCGGGATCCTGAGCGACTCCGCGAGCGTGCTGGTGCCGTGCCGGGTGTACTCGATCCGCGCGAACCGGCTGATCACCGGCGGCACGACCGTCGACGTACGGCTGAGCAAGTCGGCGCAGGGGACGTGGCGGGTGACTGCGACCCATCCCGCCCAGCCTGGAGCGCCTGTGAGCAATCTGTCGGCGGCCGCGCGGCAGGTGCTGGCCAATCGGCAGATCACGTTGCCGCCGGCATCGGCGGCGGACATCCGGTCCGGGCAGGTGCACGACAGCGTGCTGACGACGATGCTCGAGCTCGCGAAGACGTACCGGATCGGCATCAGCGTGATCCGCTCCGGGCATCCGCTCGACGTGTTCGGCACCAACCGCCCGAGCGACCACCCGCGCGGCCGGGCGTTCGACACCTGGCAGATCAACGGCCGCGCGGTCGTCTCCCCGTCCACGCCCCGCTCACTGGTCACGTCGTACATGCGGGCCGCCGAGTCGCTCGGCTCGTACAACGTTGGCGGCCCCTACCAACTCTCCGGCGCCGCGTTCTTCTCCGACAACACCCACCACGACCACGTCCACGCCGGCTTCACCAGCTGATCCAGCGCCGGCACCGTCGCGCGCCGGCCGTCGTTTGGCTGGTTAACCTCGGAGCCGGCCCGTTTACCGTCGGCATGCAGAGGGCGAACGGGCCTGATGCGAGGTTCACCACTCAAACGGGTGCTGCGGGACGTCCCGTCCTGGGCGGGCGGTGGCTGTGAGCTGGGCCGGTCTTGGCTGTGAGCTGGGCCGGTCTTGGCTGTGAGCTGGGCCGGTCTTGGCTGTGAGCTGGGTCGGTCTTGGCTGTGGCTGAGTCGTTCTTGGTGGGGCGCTAGTCCCACTCCCAGATGATGCCGACGGTGCCGGGGGTGGCGGAGGGCTCGATGGTGTGGACGCGGCCGTCGGGGGTGAGCATCAGTTCGCGGTGGACGAGGTTCGGGCCGAGGGTGTGCCGGCGGCGGATCTCGTGGACCCGGACCGGGAGTGCGGCGCGGTCGAACTGGACCTCCAGCACGTAGTGCATCCCGCCCCACTCACTGAACCGCTGGTAGTCCGTCGACGGCAGCCCGTTGCGGTCCTCGATCTCGTACCGGACGACGGCCGTCTCGCCGACCGCGAGCACCCGGTCGAGCAACAGCTCTCCGAGCAACGCGCCGGCCTCGGGGGAGCGCGCGATCCGCCCGGTACGGCAACCGCTCACGGCCCGCAGGGCCAGCCGCTCGGCGTCACACCCGGACTCGCCCTGGTGCGCGATGATCAGCCGATCCACCGGCTGTACGGCGACCACGCTCTGGCACACCCGCCGCGTCCGCGCGCTCCGCTCCGCGTCGAGCTGCACCTCCTCGAGCACCGTGACGTTGCGCAACCGCCCGTGGGCGTCGCGGCGGAGCCGGTCGAGCAGCCCGGTCAGCGTCTCGGCGTAGTCGACCACGGCGTACGGCTGCGTGTCCGGCTCGGTGCGCGGCGGCGGGATGCGGACGGTCAGCCAGCCGGGCGGGACCTCCAGCAGCTCCTCCAGCGCGGTCACCGTCGCCAGCGAGTCGTCCCGCGGGACGCGTCGGCCGCTCTGCCAGGTGCTCAGCGTCGCGACGCCGACGTGCAGGCCGCGGTCGGCGAGGTGCGTACGGATCCTGTTCAGCGCCAGGCCGCGGCGGGCGATCGCCTGCCGGAGCGCGTCCGCGAACGACGCCTCCGGGGTTACCGCAGGGACCGATGCTTGGACGGATTTCACCATGGGCCCTCCCTGCGGTGGATTGTAAACGTTCACACCACAGCGCGGCACTGGCTGATCACACACTGTTCACGCGGTCGTGCTCGTTCACACCGCCGGACGTGTATCCGCCGAGTGCTTGCCGCGCACGGACGGCCTCCCGACGATGGTTTCCGCCCATGACACATGCAGTACCTCGCGAAGGAGGACCCATGCGCAGGCTCCGCCCCAGCCGCTCCTGGTCGTTGCTTCTGGCCACGATCCTCGGCCTCGTCATGCTGGCGCCGCTCGCCCCGCCGGCGACCGCCGCCGCCCCGTCCAGCTACTACCTGAACGTCACCGGCCAGTCCCAGCAGAAGTCGAACTGGTGCTGGGCGGCGAGCGGCAACAGCATCGCCGCGTTCTACGGCTACACCTACAGCCAGAACCAGTTCTGCAACCTCGCCTTCGGTTACTCGACCAACGGCACCTGCCCGAACAACCAGGCCACCCTCGGCAACGACCAGACCGCGTTCCGCTCGATCGGGATCAGCACCGGCAGCTACGTCTCCGGGACGCTCGGCTTCAGCACGCTCGTCACCGAGATCGCCGCCGGCCGCCCGGTGATGACGCGGATCGGCTGGACCTCGGGCGGCGGCCACATGATGGACATCATCGGCTACGACTCCTCGAACTCGACGATCGAGTACTACGACCCGTGGCCGGACGACCAGCGGTACAACTACTCGACGTACAGCTGGTACAAGTCCAACTCGCAGTTCACCTGGACCCACTCCCTGTACCGGATCGGAGCCTGACATGCGCCGCTCGAAGAACGCCCTGTTCCGCTGCGCCGCCGTGCTCGCCGCCGGTCTCGGATTCGCCGTCGCCGGTGCCGGCCTGGCAGCTGCCGCCGGCCCGCAGCCGGTCGCGCCGAACGAGTTGTCCAAGGCAACCACCGCGGCGCGGTCGGCGACCGCGATCAGCCTGCTCGGGAAGGCCGGCGGTACGGCGAAGGCCGGCGCGACCGTTGCCCAGGACACGCATCCGATCTACGCGCTGAACCCGGCGTTCGTCCGGGACGCGGCAGCGCCGGTCGCCACGTTCTGGTACGCGGCGACGAGCGCGACCGCGGGCGGGAAGCCGTTGACGGTCTACACGACGCCGGACGACCACGGCGCATGGCAGGCCGTGAACGTTGCGTCCGGCAACACCGAGTCGCGGATGGTGGCCGCCGCGGCCGGCGCGACGGTGTTCACCGAGCCGCAGCTGGGTGCGTGGTACGCGTTGACGGCGACCGAGGTACGGCCGTTGAACCCGTCCGCGGTGAAGTCGATCGGGCCGAAGCCGATCGGCATCGCGGGGTACCAGGACCTGGTCTCGCACCGGTACTCCGACAAGCTGCCCGGGTCGAAGTACAACGACCAGGGGGTTGCGGGTGGGTACGACGCTGCCGGGTACCAGGACGCGGCCGCGGCGGTCGGGCCCAGCCCCGTGCTCCCGATCGCGCTGGCGGGTGGGGTGCTCGCGGGCGGGGTGCTGCTCGTCGTACGCCGTCGTTCGCTGACGGTCCGTCCCTGACCTCCGCCCGGTTCGCCGTACCCGCCCCTCGGCGCGGTGAACCGGGCGGCTGGAACGATGGCAGGATGCCTTTCCCGGACGAGCTGGGTGCCCCCGTCGCGGTCGTCGAGTACGACCCCCGGTGGCCGTCGGAGTTCACCGCCCTCGCCGAGCGCCTTGAGGCTGCGCTCGGCGACCGGGCGCTCGCGGTCGACCACGTCGGCTCGACGTCGGTCCCCGGCCTCCCCGCGAAGAACTGCATCGACGCCCAGGTCCGCGTCGCCGACCTGGCACCGGACCTGATCACGCTGATGGAGTCGGAGGGCTTCCGCTGCCGCCCCGAGCCGTGGAACCGCACCGAACTCTCCTTCGGCCGAACCTGCGCCAAACTCGTCTTCGCCCCACCCGTAGGAGGCCGCCCCGTCAACATCCACTTCCGCCTCCCCACCACCCCCAACACCCGCTTCGCCCTCCTCTTCCGCGACTACCTCCGCGCCGACCAGACGGCCCGCGACTCCTGGGGCGCCTTCAAACAACGCCTCGCCCAATCAGTCCCCGCCCTCTCCGACTACGGCCAGATCAAAGCCCCCGCCACCACCCTCCTCCTCCACGCCGCCACCCACTGGGCCGCTCAGACCGGCTGGTCGTTACCAGCGGCGGGGGAGGCGGGGGTGTTGGCAGAGGAAGCTGCCGACGGCTAGTTCGAGGGCGGGGTAGGAGCCCCAGAGGTCGGGGCGGCGGACGGAGATGATGTGCCAGCCGAGGCCGTCGAGTTCGGCGCGGCGGGTTTCGTCTCTGAGTTGTTGCTTGGTGGAGGAGTGCCAGGCGTCGCTGTCGTACTCCAGCCCGAGCCGCCGCCCGTCGACCGGGTTGTGCGGATAGCCGAGGTCGAGCCGGTACATGCGCCCGTTGCCTTCCACCCGCACCTGCAGCTCGGGCCGGGGGAAGCCGGCGTCGAAGAGGCGGAGGCGGAGCCAGGATTCGCCGGGAGAGGCTGCGCGGGCGTCGGCGAGGCGGAGGATCTGGGCGGCTTGGGAGTTGCTGTCCGCCGCGAAGTACGTGACGGCCGCGTTCCGGAGGCTGTCCATCGACATGCCGGCGTGCAGCAGCCCGTCGATCGCCGACAGCGCGAACGGGCGGGGCAGCTGCCGGACCAGCTCGACCGCGGAGGCCTCGCGGGTGACGACCCTGACGCCGAGCACCTCCGTGGACGGTCGTTCGGCGAAGGTCCACTGGGGGCGGAAGAGGTCTTGCCCGAGCGCGGTGGTCTCGATGCCGTGCAGCCAGGCGGCGGACTGCCCGCACACGGTCGCGTCGGGCGGTACGACGAGCCGCAGGGCGTCGGCGCGCAACTCAGGCGTGTCCGGCACCCGGGTGTCGACGTACACGCCGCAGATCAGCGGCCGGATCTCGCCGCGCGCGAGCAGCCACTTGAGCTTGCGGCCTACCTGATGCGCGCGGAACGGCAGGCCGCTCCAGTAATAGGGGAGGTCAGCGGGGAGCATCCCGACAGGATCGCGGAAAGTGCGGGATCCTGTCGGGAGTTGTCCACAGGGGCTAGCTGAAGTCGGTCAGGGCGTTCTGGGCCTGGGTGAGCCATTCGCGGCGGGCGGCGATCGCCTCGCGGGCTTCGGTGGCCTTGCGGGTGTTGCCCTGGGACTCGAACTTGGCGGCCTGCTTCTCCAGGTCGGCGATCAGGGACTGGAGCTGCTTGACGGTGGCCTCGGCGCGGGCGCGGGCCTCGGGGTTGCTGCGGTTCCAGACCTCGTCCTCGGCGGACTTGACGGCCTGCTCGACGGCGCGTAGCCGGCTGTCGATGGCACGCATCGAGTCGCGGGGGACCTTGCCGATCTGGTCCCAGCGGTCCAGGTGGTCGCGGAGCTGCTCGCGGGCTGTCCGGGCGTCCTCGACGGGGAGAATGGCCTCGATCTCGACCAGCAGGGCTTCCTTGGCCTTGAGGTTCTCGACCTGTTCGGCGTTCTCCTCGGCCTGGACGGCGTCCCGGGCGCCGAAGAACAGGTCCTGGGCGGCCCGGAAGCGGGCCCAGAGCTTGTCGTCGACCTCGCGCGGCGCGGGGCCGGCGGCCTTCCACTGCCGCATCAGGTCGCGGAACCGGCCGGACGTCGGGCCCCACTCGCTGGACGACGCGAGCGACTCGGCCTCGGCGGCCAGCCGCTCCTTCACCAGAGCGGCCTCCTCGCGCTTGGAGGACAGCTCCGCGAAGTGCTGCTTGCGGTGCCGGGTGTACGTCGTACGCGCCGAGGAGAAGCGGTGCCACAGCTCGTCGTCGGAGGACTTGTCGAGCCGGGGGAGGGCCTTCCACTCGTCCAGCAGCTCGCGCAGCCGGGTGACGCCGTGCCGCCAGTCGGTGCCGGCCGCGATCGTCTCGGCCTCGGTGGCGATCTTGGTCTTCGCGGACCGCGCCTCCTCGACCTTCGCCGCGCGCTCGGCCTTGCGGCGTTCGCGCTGCTGGGCGACGAGCGGCGTGAGCGCGTCCAGCCGGGCCCGGAGCCCGTCCAGGTCGCCGACCGCCTGGGCGTCCTCGAGCGAGCTGCCCACCTTCTTGACGGCGGCGCGCGCGTCGTCCGGCGACACCGTGCCGGCCTGGACCCGCTGCTCCAGCAGTTCGACCTCGAAGGCCAGCGCGTCGTACCGTCGGGTGTAGAAGGCGAGCGCCTCCTCGGGGTTCGCGTCCGGCCACTGGCCGACCGCCCGTTCACCGTCCTTCGTCCGTACGAAGACCGTTCCGTCCTCGGCTACCCGGCCCCAGTTCTCTCCGGCCACAACTCGCCCCTTCCGGCGGTATGCACTGCGCTCGTGCCCATTCTGGCCAGTCCCCGGTCCAACCGTGCGACCAGGGCCTGTCCGGGCGCGTCGAGGCGCTTTCTCGACGCTTATCCCTGAACAATCACAAACTCCCAGCTCAGGCGCAACGGGGTTGGATCACAATCCGGTTCGATATCGGTGGATCCCGACCGGTAGCCTTGGTGGGTCCCGAACCCTGTTCCAGGAAGGTCTGTCGTGCTCATCGCCGGGTTCCCCGCGGGTGCGTGGGGTACGAACTGCTACGTCGTCGCCACCGGCCAGGGCGCGGAGTGCATCGTCGTCGACCCCGGAATGGACGCGTCCGCGGGCGTCGAGCAGGTGGTCCGGGAGAACAAGCTGAAGCCGGTCGCCGTGCTGCTCACGCACGGCCACATCGACCACATGGCCTCCGTCCTGCCGGTCTGCGGGACGTACGACGCGACCGCCTGGATCCACCCGGACGACCGGCACCTGCTGGCCGACCCGATGGCCGGCGTCAGCCCGGAGACGGCCCGGATGCTGCTCGGCGGTTCGCACGAGTTCGCCGAGCCCGACGACGTGGCCGAGCTGAAGGACGGGCAGTCCCTGGAGCTCGCGGGCCTGCGGTTCACCGTCGACCACACGCCGGGGCACACCCGCGGGTCGGTCACGTTCACGACGCCGTACGACGGGCCCGAAGAGGTGCCCGCGGTGCTGTTCTCCGGTGACGTGTTGTTCGCCGGGTCGATCGGCCGGACGGATCTGCCAGGCGGCGACCATCCGGCGATGCTGCATACGTTGGCCACCAAGATCCTGCCGATGCGCGACGAGATCGTCGTCCTGCCGGGTCATGGTGGCCAGACAACGATCGGCCGGGAGAAGGCGACCAACCCCTACTTGCAGGACCTGGAGATTCCACAGATATGAGCAAGGTGACCCCACTCAGCGGGTTCCCGGAGTTTTTGCCCAGCGACCGGATCGTCGAGCTGCAGTTCCTCGACACCATCCGGGAGACGTTCGAGCTGCACGGTTTCGCGTCGATCGAGACGCGCGCGGTGGAGCCGGTCGAGCGCTTGTCGAATCAGGGCGAGGACGCCGACAAGGAGATCTACGGCGTACGCCGGCTGGCCGCGAACGCCGACGAGGACGCGGCGCTCGGGCTGCACTTCGACCTGACCGTGCCGTTCGCGCGGTACGTGCTGGAGCACAGCGGCAAGCTGGTGTTCCCGTTCCGGCGCTACCAGATCCAGAAGGTGTGGCGTGGTGAGCGCCCGCAGGAGGGCCGGTACCGCGAGTTCACCCAGGCCGACATCGACATCATCGACAGCGGCGAGCTGCCGTTCCACTACGAGGTCGAGCTGCCGCTGGTGATCGCGGACGCGTTCCGCAAGCTGCCGATCCCGCCGTTCCGGATCCAGGTGAACACCCGGCAGATCCCGGAGGGCTTCTACCGCGGCCTCGGCATCGAGGACATCGTCGGCACGCTCCGGATCGTCGACAAGCTGGACAAGATCGGCCCGGACAAGGTGACCGAGCTGCTGACGACGGCGGGGCTGTCCGCGGAGACCGCCAAGCAGGTGCTGCGGCTGGCCGAGATCTCGTCGACCGACGCGTCGTTCGCCGATCAGGTGCGGGCGCTCGGCGTGCAGCACGAGGTGCTGGACGAGGGCCTCGAGCGGCTGTCGCAGATCATGACGGCGGCGAACGAGCACGCTCCGGGGCTGCTGGTCGCGGACCTGAAGATCGCCCGCGGGCTCGACTACTACACGGGCACCGTGTACGAGACGCAGCTGATCGGGGACGAGGGGTACGGGTCGATCTGCTCGGGCGGGCGGTACGACTCGCTCGCGTCCGACGGGAAGACGACGTACCCGGGTGTCGGGATCTCGATCGGGGTGTCGCGGCTGGTGCACCGGTTGGTCACGAAGGGGCTGCTGAGCGCGAATCGGCGGACGCCGACGGCCGTGCTGATCGCGCTGAACTCCGAGGAGGACCGGGCGGAGGCGATGCGGACCGCGATCCAGCTGCGGGCCAGGGGGATCGCCGTCGAGGTGGCACCGGCCGCCGCGAAGTTCGGGAAGCAGATCAAGTTCGCCGACCGGCGGGGGATTCCGTTCGTCTGGTTCAGCACCGAGAACGGGCCCGAAGTGAAGGACATCCGGAGCGGTGAGCA
This sequence comes from Kribbella sp. WER1, assembly GCF_054189145.1. Taxonomy (NCBI): domain Bacteria; kingdom Bacillati; phylum Actinomycetota; class Actinomycetes; order Propionibacteriales; family Kribbellaceae; genus Kribbella; species Kribbella sp. WER1. The sequence goes on from NZ_CM135186.1 coordinate 8,066,537, forward strand.
GGTACCGGCGGACGCCGCGACCTGGGCGCCGCCGGTGGCAGACCTACGACCAAGCATCGTCACGCAAGAGGAGAACTCGTGATCCGTAACCGTTCCGCTGGTTCGCTGCGCGCCAAGGACGCCGGCGAGACCGTGATTCTCGCGGGCTGGGTGGCGCGGCGGCGCGATCACGGCGGCGTGGCGTTCATCGACCTGCGCGACTCGTCCGGCACGGTCCAGGTGGTGATCCGGGACGAGGAGGCCGCGCACGGCCTGCGTTCGGAGTACTGCCTGAAGATCGTCGGCGAGGTGTCGCCGCGCCCGGAGGGCAACGCGAACCCGAACCTGCCGACCGGCGAGATCGAGGTGATCGCGTCCGAGGTCGAGGTGCTGAACGAGGCCGCCCCGCTGCCGTTCCCGGTCGAGGAGCACCACGCGACGCCGGTGAACGAGGAGATCCGGCTCAAGTACCGCTACCTCGACCTGCGCCGCCAGGGCCCCCGTACGGCGATCCGCCTGCGCAGCAAGGTCAACCAGGCCGCCCGCGCGGTGCTCGCCGACCACGACTTCGTCGAGATCGAGACGCCGACGCTGACCAAGTCGACGCCCGAGGGCGCGCGCGACTTCCTGGTGCCGGCCCGCCTGCAGCCGGGCAGCTGGTACGCGCTGCCGCAGTCGCCGCAGCTGTTCAAGCAGTTGCTGATGGTGGCCGGTATGGAGCGGTACTACCAGATCGCCCGCTGCTACCGCGACGAGGACTTCCGCGCCGACCGGCAGCCGGAGTTCACCCAGCTCGACATCGAGATGAGCTTCGTCGACCAGGACGACGTGATCGCGCTCGCCGAGGAGATCCTGGCCGCGCTCTGGAAGCTCGTCGGGTACGACGTGCAGACGCCGATCCCGCGGATGACGTACGGCGAGGCGATGGCGCGGTTCGGCTCCGACAAGCCGGATCTGCGGATGGGCCTGGAGCTCGTCGAGTGCACGGAGTACTTCAAGAACACCCCGTTCCGGGTCTTCCAGGCGCCGTACGTCGGTGCCGTGGTGATGCCGGGCGGCGCGGACCAGCCGCGCAAGCAGCTGGACGCGTGGCAGGAGTGGGCCAAGCAGCGCGGCGCCAAGGGCCTCGCGTATGTCCTGGTCGGCCAGGACGGCGAGCTCGGCGGTCCGGTCGCGAAGAACCTGTCCGAGGAGGAGCGCGCGGGGATCGCCGACCACGTCGGCGCGAAGCCGGGCGACTGCATCTTCTTCGCCGCCGGTCCGGTCAAGACGTCGCGGGCGCTGCTCGGCGCGGCCCGGCTGGAGATCGGCCGTCGCGGTGGGCTGATCGACGAGTCGGCCTGGTCGTTCGTGTGGGTCGTGGACGCGCCGCTGTTCGAGCCGGCCGACGAGGCGACCGCCGCGGGTGACGTCGCGGTCGGTTCCGGTGCGTGGACCGCCGTACACCACGCCTTCACGTCGCCGAAGCCGGACTCGCTGGAGACGTTCGACACCGACCCGGGCTCGGCGCTGGCGTACGCGTACGACATCGTCTGCAACGGCAACGAGATCGGTGGTGGGTCGATCCGTATCCACCGCGAGGACGTGCAGAAGCGGGTCTTCAAGGTGATGGGCCTGACCGACGAGGAGGCGACCGAGAAGTTCGGGTTCCTGCTCGACGCGTTCAAGTTCGGCGCGCCGCCGCACGGCGGGATCGCGTTCGGCTGGGACCGGATCACCGCGCTGCTGGCCGGTACCGAGTCGATCCGGGACGTGATCGCGTTCCCGAAGTCCGGCGGCGGTTTCGACCCGCTGACCGCGGCCCCGGCGCCGATCACGGCCGCCCAGCGCAAGGAGGCGGGGGTGGACGCGAAACCCGAGAAGGGTTGAGCAATCCGGGGTTTGGGAGCAGACTGGCGACGTCGTGAAGATGCTTAGTTAGATTTTCACGACGTCCGCCCCCTCCTCGCCCCAGGAGTGCTCATGCGTCGTCTTTTCCTAGCTCTTCTCGTCGGCCTCGGGCTGACCTTCGCCGCGGTGGTCCCGGCCTCCGCGACCGGTTTCAGGACGTACGGCAGCGGCGTCAACGTCCGCGCCGACGCCTACGTGTCGTCCGCGGTCGTGCGGACCTTGAGCGGCCCGACCGCGATCGACGTCGACTGCCAGAAGCACGGCGACCGGGTCTCCAACTCGGACGGCACCAGCGAGTGGTGGGCGCACGTGCCCGCGCTCGGCGGGTACGTGACCGTCGTGTACATCGCCGTCCCCGAGGACAAGCTGCCCGGCGTCCCCGAGTGCGGCAGCGACAACCCGCCGCCGACCGGCGGCGACATCACGCTCGCCGACGTGCAGGCGATGTTCGGCTCCCGGATCGCGAACCCGTCGATCGTCGAGACCGGGCTCCCGTCGCTCAACCAGGCGATGAAGGACGCGCAGATCAACACGCCGTACCGGAAGGCCGCGTTCCTCGCGACGCTGGTGCACGAGTCGCGGCTGGAGTACAACATCCGCGAGATCGGCGACACCCGCCCGTACGGCGGCCGCGGATACATTCAGCTGACCGGCGACTTCAACTACGGCCCGGCCGGGCAGTACCTCGGCATCGACCTGCTCGGCAACCCGGACCTGGCGCTGTCGCTGCAGTGGAGCGCGCCGATCGCCCGCTGGTACTGGACCGTTGCCCGCAACATCAACCCGTACGCCGACAACCTCGACATGGGCCGGGTGAACGCCGCGATCGGGTACCCGGCCGGCGCCGAGGACCAGCGGCGCTGCGACTCGTTCAAGAACGCGCTGCAGTACCTGACCGGCTCGGTCCCCGCCGGCGTCATCTGCACCCGCCCGGCCGCGCTGAAGGGCGACACCAGCAAGCTCAGCCGCACCCAGTTCGACTCCCTCGCCAAGCAGGGCGGCGGGCTCGGCTAGCACCTGCCGACCTGACCTCCGCCGACCGGGTGGAGGTCAGGTCGCGATGTCGGTGAACTGCTCGGTGCGCAGTAGCCGGCCGTCCTCGGCGAGCGTGCTGAATGCGCGGATCTCCGTCACGATCGGGCTGCCCTTGCGCATGGTCGCGGTCAGCGTGTAGCGCGCTGCCGCGAAGCCTTCGCCGACGACCGCGTCGTGTACCTCGACCTCGACGGACGTCGCGCGTTTGCGCGCCGGCCGCACATGGGCGATCAGCCGCTGCCGGTCGAGTGAGACCCCGTCGTTCACCATCAGGAAGTCCTCGCGATGGTAACGATCGAACACGTCCTCGGGTGGTTCGGGACCGAAGGCCACGTCGACGGGATACCTGGTCAGGTAGCCGACGAGATCGGTCTCGGTGCGAATCGACATTATCTTTGACATGTCTGTCAAGGTAATCCGATCCGCTAACCTTGACAAGCATGTCCAGGAAAAAGCGCGAGGATGCCCGGGCGAATGCGGCCGGCATCGTCCGTGCCGCGGAGGAGTTGCTGGCGGCCGGGGCCGATCCGTCGATGGCGGACATCGCGGCGCGGGCCGGGGTCAGCCGGCAGACGCTGTACGCGCATTTCGATCGGCGGAACGAGCTGTTCGACGTACTCGTCGAGCGGTTGACCGTCGAGGTGGCGGAGCGGATCGGTGGTACGCCGCTGCCGGACGAGCCGCGGGCGGGAATCGCCGAATGGGCGGCCAGGTCGTGGCGGGTGATCGAGGCGAACCCCGCGCTGCTGAATCCGGCGTTGTTCGCGCACCAGGACAGTGGCGCGGATGGCGAGGCGCATCAACCGATCACCGGTGGACTGCGGAGCGTCCTGCTGGCCGCGGCCGAGGTGGGCCTGCTTGTGCCCGGGGTGACCGTCGACTGGCTCGTCACGGCGGTGCTGGCGGTCGGCCACGCGGCGGCCGGTGAGCTGGCCGCCGGCCGGATGACCGCAGCTGCGGCCGGCGCCGCGTTCCAGGATGCCGCCGTACGACTGTGTCTCAGCTGAGGTGTGCTCGGACCCACATCCGATCGGGCGTGAGGTAGCCGCCGAGTCGCAGGCCGGCCTCGGCCAGCTGGGCGGTCAGCTCGTCCTCGGACAGGTACTTGGTGACGATCCGCTGCGACCAGGAGCGGCCGTTGACGATGTGCGTCAACGTCGCGGCCTGCGCTCCGCCGGGCAGCTCCTCGACGTCGGCGATCACCAGCTTGCGGCGTTCGTTCTCGAGTACGGCGGGGGCGTGCCGGGCGATCTCCTGCTGGAGGAGGACCGACCCGCCGCTGCGGACGTGATGCGCGCACGTCCGCAGCAGGCGGAGCCGTTCGGCGTCGTCGGCGACGTTGATCAGGAACGACATCATCAGCACCACGTCGAACCGGCGGTCCAGCCGGAGTTCGTCGATCGTGGAGCGGATAGTCTCGGTCCCGGTGATCCGTGCGATCATCTCCGGCGACTCGTCCACGGCGACCACCTGGTGACCGCGGGCGAGCAGTGGGCGGGTGATCCGCCCGGTGCCGCAGCCGAGCTCGAGGATGCTGCTCCGCGGCGGGATCGCGGCGTCGATCAGCTCGTCCTCGCCGTGCGCCGGCGTGACCTCGTACAGTTCGACCGCGCTGCCGTCCCGCGTGTGCGCTCCCGGCCCGGTACCGCCCTGTCCGACTCTCATACACCCGAGTGTCGGACCGCCGCCACCGCCCCGCCAGTCTTTCGGTACGGGCCGAAAGTCCCTAGGGTTTCACCGTGAGCGTCGTCGTACCGACCGAGTTGTTGCCGCATCTGCGGCGGGCGCGGGATGTTGCCGATCGCAACTACGCCGAGCCGCTCGACCTGGCGGCGCTGGCGGCCGCGGCGGGGGTGTCGAAGTACCACTTCCTGCGTTGTTTCGCGGCGACGTACGGCGAGACGCCGATGCAGTACCTGACCCGGCGGCGGATCGAGCGGGCGACCGACCTGCTGCGGGCGACGAACCTGACCGTCACCGAGGTGTGCGGGCTGGTCGGGTACGCGAGCCTCGGGTCGTTCTCGCAGCGGTTCACCGAGCTGGTCGGGATGCCGCCGACGCAGTACCAGCGGACCCAGACCGGGCCGCGGATCCCGGGCTGCTTCGTGTTCATGCTGGGACTGAACTCCGCAATTCCGGAGAAGCCGCCGGTGGAACCGGAGGACTAGCGTCGTACCACCGACGTTTTGGAGGAACCTGTGATCACCAACATCAGCCTGGTGAGCGTCTTCGTGAACGATGTCGACGAGGCGAAGGCGTTCTACACCGAGAAGCTCGGGTTCACGCTGAAGGACGACATCAAGCTGCCCGAGTTCCGCTGGTGCACCGTGTACCACCCGAACCACCCGGAGCTGGAGCTGCAGCTCGCGGTGCCCGGGCCGCCGCTCGACGAGGAGGGCACGGCCGCGGTCAAGCGGATGATGGCGAAGGGCACGATGCACGGCTTCGGGATCGGCACCGACGACTGCCGCAAGACGTTCACCGAGCTGACCGTGAAGGGCGTCGAGTTCATCCAGGAGCCGTCCGACCGCCCGTACGGCGTGGAGGCGATCCTGCGGGACAACTCCGGCAACTGGCTGGTGCTGGTCGAGCAGAAGCCGTTCTCGGCGGCCGACTTCACCTGAGATGCTGACCGGATGGACATCACGGTCGACCCGGTCGGACTGACGCCGCCGTACGAGCAGGTGCGCTCACAGATCGAGGCGCTGATCCGCGCCGGGGAGCTGGCCCAGGGCACCCGCCTACCCACGGTCCGGCAGCTGTCGCTGGACCTCGGGCTGGCCGTCAACACGGTGGCCCGCGCCTACAAGGAGCTGGAGGCGGACCAGCTGGTCGAGACCCGCGGGCGGAACGGGACGTTCGTCCTGGCATCCCGCAGCCAGATCAACGACGCCGCCACCCACGCGGCCGCCGCCAAGCTGGCGGCCGCCGCCCGCGAGGCCGGCCTGTCCTTTGCGGAGGCGACCGCGATCCTTCAGCGCGCCTGGTAGCTGATCTGCAGCCCGCCGGCTGGGTTGGGCCGGACGGTCAGGTCGGCGCGGTGTGCGCGGGCTACGGCGGTGGCGATCGCCAGGCCGAGGCCGTGGCCGTCGGACTGGGCGCGCTGGAACGGTTCGGTCAGTCTCCGGAGCTCGTCGGGCGGGATCCGGCGGCCGGTGTTGCTGATCGTGAGCCGGCCGTCGGCGGTCGCGACGTCGACGGCCCCGCCGGGGACGTTGTGCCGGATCGCGTTCACCAGCAGGTTCGCGATCAGGCTTGTGGTCAGCGGTACGTCGCCCGTGACGGCGGTCGGCGCCAGCGCGGTACGGAGGTCGACGGCGCGAGCCTCGGCGTCGGGCTGATGCTCCTCGACGATCCGCGCGGTGAGGTCCGCGAGGTCGAAGGCTTCCCACCGGTCGACGCCGTCGTACCCGGTCGCGAGCGTGAGGAGGGCGTCGATCAGCTGCTCCTGCTGCCGGTTGAGGTCGAGCAGCTCCGCACACGCGGATCGGAGCGCGTCCGGCGACGGATCGTCCAGCGCGAGCTGGAGGAGCGTCCGCTGCACGGTCAGCGGCGTCCGCAGCTCGTGGGACGCGTTGGCGACGAACTGGCGCTGCGCCGTGAACGACTCGTGCAGCCGCCGCAGCAGGTCGTCCAGCGTGCCGGCGAGCTCGGTGAACTCGCGGTACCCGGGCGGCGCGGTGAGCCGGGTCTCCAGGTCCCGAGCGGACAGGTTCCGCGCGGATCGGGTGATCGCGTCGAGCGGACGCAGTGCCCGGCCCGCGATCAGCCACCCGACGGCGCTCGAGACAACCGCCAGCAGTACGAGCGCGACTCCGGCGTACAGCAGGACGTCGGGCAGGTTGCTGGACGTGTTACTGCCCTGGAACATGCCCAGTGCAACGATCGCGGTGACCACCACGCAGCAGGCGAACGAGAGCGTCGTGTGCAGCACCGCGAGTCGCACCCGAAGGCGCGGGAGCGTCGTCATGATGCCTCGATCCGGTAGCCGCCCTCCCGGACGGTGTGGATCGCCGGTGGTGCCCCGAGCTTGCCGCGCAGGCGGCCGATCGTGGTCTTCACAGTCGTCGTGAACGGGTCAGCCGCTTCGTCCCAGACACGTTCGAGGAGCTCTTCGGCCGGTACGACGCGACCGTCGGCGGCGAGCAGGTATTCGAGGACCGCGAACTCCTTCGGGCTGAGGTCCAGCCGCAGCCCGGCGCGGAACGCGACCCGCCGGTTCGGGTCCAGGCTCAGGTCGCCGTTGTCGAGGACGGGCGGCAGCGCCGGCGCGGACCGGCGGCCGAGCGCCCGGACCCGGGCCACCAGTTCCGCGAGGTCGAACGGTTTCGGCAGGTAGTCGTCGGCGCCCAGTCCGAGGCCTTCGACCCGGTCGCGGACGGTGCCGGCCGCGGTCAGCATCATGATCCGCGACTCCGAACCCTCGGCCACGATCCGGCGGCAGACCTCGTCGCCGTGTACCTCGGGCAGATCCCGGTCCAGGACGACGACGTCGTACCGCGTGCTGATCATCCGGTCCAGCGCGTCGCGGCCGTCGTGCGCGGTGTCGACCGCCATCGCCTCCCGCCGCAGACCGGTCGCGATCAGCCGGTTCAGCATCCGGTGATCCTCCACCACCAGCACCCTCATCCGCACAGCTCCTATCGATGCACCAACGGTGCCGGGTACGCGGTGACAGCCAGGTGACGGCGGCGCGCACCAGGACGTCACCGCGGTCCGCGTACAAAACCAGGCCATGACATCGATCGAGGTGGCCGGACTGCGGAAGCGGTACGGCGGAACGCCTGCACTGGACGGTATGACGTTCACGGCGCGTGCTGGCCGGGTTACCGGGTTTGTGGGGCCCAACGGTGCCGGGAAGTCCACGACCATGCGCATCATCCTGGGATTGCAGACGGCGGACGCGGGCGAGGCACTGGTCGGTGGCAAGCCCTACCGGTCGTTAGAGCATCCCCTGCGCTCGCTGGGTTCGTTGCTGGACGCGTCTGCCCTGCACCCGGCCAGGAGCGGCCGGAACCACCTGCTGTGGCTCGCGCAGACGCAAGGGCTCGGGCAGGGACGGGTTGACCAGGTGCTCGAGTTGGTGGGGCTGACGGGAGCAGGGCGTCGTCCTGCCGGTGGCTACTCGTTGGGAATGCGGCAGCGGCTCGGGATCGCGGCCGCGCTGCTGGGTGATCCACCGGCGATCATGCTGGACGAACCGTTCAACGGGATGGACCCAGAGGGCATTGTGTGGCTGCGCGGCTTCCTGCGTGCCATGGCTGAGCAAGGGCGCGCTGTGCTGGTCTCCAGCCACCTGATGAGCGAACTGCAGGACATGGCCGACCACGTGGTGGTTGTGGGCCGCGGACGGGTGTTGGCGGACAGCACTGTGGCTGAGCTGATCGCGGCCGTCTCAGGGGATCGCGTACGGCTGCGGACGAGCGCACCGGCCCACGCCGCAGCAGTGCTCGCGGCTGCGGGTGGTGAGGTGGCGGACGGCGTCGTCCGCGGGCTCGGGGCCGAGGAGATCGTGGCCGTGCTCACGGCGCACAGAGTGCCGTTCTCGGAGGTCACGGCGCATCGAGCGACGCTGGAAGACGCGTACCTGGAACTGACGGCCGGAGCGGTCGAGTACCGGGGAGCGGCGACGTGAACCTGCTGCGAGCAGAGTGGACCAAGTTCCGGTCGGTACCGGGCTGGATGCGGGGGATCCTGGCGGCCGGCCTGCTGATCCTGTTGATTCCGTTGGCCGGCCTGGGCGGCGGCCCGGGGGACGAGACACCACGGCCGAGTGGGCCGCCGGTCAACAACGCGTACTACTTCGTGGGCCGCCCGTTGACGGGCGACGGGCAGCTCACCGTTGCCGTGAACAAGCTGACGTCCGAGCGGGACACCCCGTGGTCGAAGGCGGGCCTGATCCTCAGGTCAGGTTCGCGGTACGTCGCGATCATGGTGACCGGGCAGCACGGGGTGCGGATGCAGCACGACTACTTCTCCGACACGGCCGGGCCGGGCGGTCGGTGGTTGCGGTTGACGCGGACGGGCGACGCGGTGACCGGTGAGGTGTCGGCGGACGGCATCCGTTGGAGCGTGGTCGACCGGGTGCAGGGGGTTGGTGGCGCCGCGCAGGCAGGGCTGTTCGTCGCTTGCCCGTCGCGGATCAGTGGTGTGAGCATCGCGGATGACACGGCGACGGCTGCCTTCGGCACGCCTCAGGTGTCGGGCGCTTGGCCGGACGCGAGTTGGTCCGGTTCGGGTCAGGGGAGCGCGGTCGGTTTCACCTTGCGCGGTAGCGGTGACATCGGCCCGGCGACGCGGAGCGACGTACCGACGGCGGCTGCCGCGGGGGACGTGCTGTTCGGGACGTTCCCGGCGTTGATCGTGATTGTCGTCGTGGGCACGTTGATGATCACCACGGAGTACCGGTACGGGTTGATTCGCAGCACGCTGACCACTGGCGGTGGCCGGGTGCGGGTGCTGCTGGTGAAGGGCATTGTGCTCGCCGGTGCGACCTTCGGGTGGACGCTCGTCGCTAGTGTGATCGCAGTACCTGTGTGGTTGCGAGTGTTGCGGGGCCTTGGTGCGTATGTGTTCCCGGTGGGGCAGTTGACGTTGCTGCGGATCGAGATCGGTACGGCGGCTGTGCTGGCGATCACGGCTGTATTGGCGTTGAGCGTAGGTGTCATCTTGCGGCGCAGTGCGACGGCGGTGACGACGGTGGTGGTTGTGACGGTGTTGCCGTATTTGTTGGCACTCACGCCATTTCTGCCGCCGTCGTTGGCGTTGTGGATCACGCGGTTCACCCCGGCGGCCGCGTTCGCCGTACAGCAGACATTGGTGCGTTATCCGCAGGTCGACAGCGTTTACACGCCGGCGAACGGGTATTACCCGCTGTCGCCGTTGGCTGGTGTTGGCGTTCTGTGTGCGTACGCCGTTATCGCTCTGGGCGTTGCTGCCGTTCTACTGCGCCGGAGGGACGTGTGAGAGCCGAGTGGACCAAGCTGCGCACGACACCCGGCGCGGCGTGGCTGTTGGTGGCCACGGCGATCGTCAGCGTAGGGCTGAGCGTGGCCGTGAAGGCACCGTTGATCGGCGTGTACGCGGGCCAGGCACCCGTTGCGGTCCTTGGCGTTCTGGTGGTGAGTGGCGAGTACAGCAACGGTCTCATCAACACCACGCTCGCAGCCGTACCAAGCCGTGCCGCGGTGCTGGCGGCCAAGGCAACAGTCGTAGCCGCTGCAGTCGCGGTGGTCGCCGTTGCGCTCGCTGCGGCGGCGCTTGTCACCGGTGCGCCGCAACACGCGACAGCAAGGGCAGTCGCTTACCTCACCCTCATCGCAGTCTTCAGCGTCGGCACAGCCGCTGTCGTCCACGACTCTGCTGTTGCGATGACGTTGCCGCCGTCCTGCACGACGACGGACAGGCCGGCGTTCTCCAGTTCCGCCCGGAGCGCGGCGGTGCGGAGGTGGCGGCGGTGTGGGAGGTACCAGGTGCCGTCGAGTTGTACGGCGTCGCGCGACGGCTCGGGCGTTTCCTGGTAGCAGATGCCGGTAGTGGCGTCGTACCGGAACTCGCCGTCGTAGACGCGGTCCGGGTCGTACATGGCCGTCGACAACACGTAGTACCCGGTGGGTTTGAGGCGTTCGCGGACCGCGCGCAGGACGTTCGCCCGGTCCGCGTCGGTGACGATCGACTGGAGGCAGTAGCTGTCCAGGACCACGTCGTACTGCTTGCTCCCGGCCGGCAGCGCGCACATGTCCTGTACGTCGAAGGTCACCTCGACGCCCCGCTCCCGCGCCAGCCGCCGGGCGACCGTGATCGCCTCCGGGATCAGGTCGACTGCGTCCACCCGGAACCCGCGCGCCGCGAGGAAACACGCCGCCGGCCCGGTGCCGCACCCGTACTCCAGCACGTCACCACCCGGGACGAGCCGATCGAGCACGCTCTCCAGGAACGCCCGGTTGGGGAAGTCGTCGAACGTCCAGCTCTCCCCGAACAGGTCGTTCCACTGCGTCAGCCCTTCCCGCTCAAGCCGGCGGTAGGCCTCCTGGTGTTCCGCGACGTAGTACCGCATCGCACGGTTGTATCACCGGACGCGGCCCGCGTCTCCGCGAATTTAGGGGGTGTTCGTTGGGGGCGCCGCTGCGTAAGGGGGAGTGATGGCTGACAGCATGACTGTGCTGCGGAAGGCAGGTCCGCCTGGGGTGAAGCGGAACATCGCGGTGCTGGGGGACGGGTTCACCGCGGTCGATCAGGTCGCGTACAACAACTGGGTGCAGACGACGCTGATCGACGGCGTCTTCGGGCACGACTACTACAGTGAGGACGCGTCGGCGTACAACATCTACCGGGTGAACCTGGAGTCCGTGGACTCCGGCGTCAGCACCCGGACGTACGACGAGCACGGCACGCCGACCGACCCGTCGGACGACACGATCGCCTCGCAGACGATCCGCGACACCGCGCTCGGGATGATCTTCAGCGGCTCGTGGGCGCACTGCTGGCTCGAGTACGGGACGGACACCGAGGCCCGGATCCAGGCCGCGCTGAACAAGTGGGTGCCGGACTGGAACGAGCTGCTCGTCGTACTCAACAACCCGAACTACGGCGGCTGCGGAGGCGGCGGCCGCGCGCACGTCCCGATGGGCGTGAACTGGACGGTGATCGCGCACGAGTTCGGCCACGGGATCGGGGGATTCGCGGACGAGTACTCGGCGGCCGGCGCCTACACCGGCGGCGAGCAGGGCTGGATCAACCTGACCACGATCACCGACCGCGCCACCACGAAGTGGGCGCACCTGATCGCGCCGAGCACCCCGCTGCCGACCGGGACCGGGGCCGCCGCGAACTACAACAACGGCCCGCGCCCGGCCGACTGGAACAGCAACACCGACGTCGGCCTGTTCGAGGGCGGCGGCACGAACAACACCGGCATCTACCGGCCGGTCGAGAACTGCCGGATGAACACGAACACGCCGCCGTACTGCCCGGTCTGCTACACGTCGATCAAGACCGCCCGCGACCACGAGACCGAGCACACGTTCCGCAACGCCTACGCCGGCCGCTTCTACGGCACCGGCCGCAGCGACCTGCTGCTGCACCACGGCACGTCGATCCAGCTGTTCCGCGCCGACGGTACCGCGCTCGAGCACAGCTTCAGCGCCGTCGAACGGGTCCCTGGCTCCTGGCAGTTCATGCCGCACGACCAGGTGTACGTCGGCGACTTCGACGGCGACGGCACCGACGAGGTCGCGATCTTCAACGGCGTCGACTGGGTGATGCCGTACCTCGGCCTGCTGAAGTCCGACGGCGCCGGCGGCCTGCGGCTGGTCGCGCGGTACGACGGCGACATTCCCGGCTGGGGCGGGTTCGCCGCGCACGACCGGTTCCTGGTCGCCGACCTGAACGGCGACGGCCGCGACGACCTCGTCGTGGTGAACACCGACGACTGGTCGATGCCGTACGTCGGCCTGCTGCGCTCGACCGGCAACGGGTTCTGGGTCAGCCGGCGCTACGACGGCGACATCCCGGGCTGGGGCGGGCTGGCCCGGCACGACGAGTTCTTCGTCGGCGACCTGACCGGCAACGGCAGCGACGACCTGGTGATCTTCAACGGCGACGACTGGTCGATGGCGTACGTCGGGCTGTTCTCCGCGAGCGCCTCCGGGTACTCGATGATCCACCGGTACGACGGCGACATCCCGGGCTGGGGCGGACTCGCGCAGCACGACCAGCTGATCCTCGGCGACTTCGACGGGGACGGGAAGTGCGACGTGTTCGTGTTCAACGGGCTCGACTGGTCGATGGCGTACCTCGGGCTGTTCCGGTCCACCGGGTCCGGGCTCGCGTACGTGCACCGCCACGACGGCGACGTACCGGGCTGGGACGGGCTGGCGCGGCACGACCAGTTCTTCGCCGCCGACATCGACGGGACCGGGCGCTGCGACCTGTGGGCGTGGAACTACCAGGACTGGTCGACGGAGTACCTGGGGCGGATGCTGAGCTCGGGGACCGAGCTGAAAGCGGACTACGTCGGCGACTGGGTGGGGGAGTGGAACCTCGGCGCGGTCGACCGGTTCGAGCCGGCCCGGATGACCGGGCGCAGCGGACGGCCGCAGCTGTACGTCCACAACACCGACTGGTTCGGCGTCGTCAACGGGCGCCGCGGGATCACGCTCGACCGCATCTACTACCGCTGGATCCACAACTACCGCTACGGCCGGAACTGGTAAGGAGGCCGACGATGAAACACACGAAAGGCACGCAGACGGAACGGCCGGCCGCGCGCGACCGCCGGCCGACCAAGACGCCGGCCGGGGAGGCCCGTCGCCGGCACGCCGCCGTACCACCGAAGGCAGGACCGACCAAGCCGGATCCGAAGCAGCCGGGAGCGGCCGTGGGTGGCCCGGACGTGAGCCGGGCGGTGAAGCCCGCGTTCAACCGGGAGGCGGCCAGTCGCGAGTCGGCGGAGCAGCTGGCCGGTGGATACCCGGACCAGCAGGCCGCGGGTGCACGTCGTACCGGCGGTGCGGGCGAGCAGTACGTCCGGCTCCGGATCCGCGTCCGCGGCGACCGCCTGACGGTCGTCGACAGCCACCTGGTGGACGGTCCGCTGGCGCAGTCGACCACGTTCCACGGAGCCGACGCGTACGAGGTCACGTACCAGGACCGCCTGCTGCACGCGGGCACCGTCGCGGACCCGAACACGCAGCGCTCGTTCCCGATGCCCGAAGGCCCCGAGGGCCACCACGTCACCCCGCGGGAGATCTACGAGTTCACCGCCCGCATCCCGGCCTCCGACATCACCCCGGAGACCCGCACCGGCATCCACGTCCGCCTGCACCACATCGACGAACCGACCACCACCACCCACGTCGGAGCCGCCCCACTGGCCGCCCAGTTCGAAGGCCGCCTGACCCCCGTCGCCGAACTCGTCGGACTCCCCGAGTCCGCCCTCCCCGAGTCCATCGAGGCCCGCGGCGCCCGCACCGGCCAGGGCGACTAGGAACACCCGGTGGTGTCGCGCGACAGGCAATAGCTTGTCGCGCGACACCACCGCTTGTCGCGCGATCGGCGGAAACGATTCCAAGCGAGCTATGTACACGCTCTCCTGGGGTTGCTACATTCCCGGCAGATTTGACATCGATGTCAACCTCAGGGAGTGGTCGCGATGGTTTCGAGACGTGCGTTCCTGGCGGGTAGCGGTGCGGTCACCGCGGGGCTGGTCCAGCCCTTCGCATTGACCGCAAATGCTGCAGATTCATCGACGTCCGGCAGCCCCGCTCGGCTGCTGCCGGTGTTCAACCGCCCACGACACCTGGACTACGGCGACGTCAGCAAGCTCAGTGGGGAAGATCAGACCCTGCTGACAACGTTGCAAGGCGTGGTCAACCGTTCCGAGCCGGAGTTGTACTTCATCTACGACACCGGGACCGCGAGCGTGCCGGACGCCAAGTGGCTGTCCGACATGCGCTTGCCGAAGAAGCTGTACAAGAACCCGCTGGACCTGGTCGCGAAGTACCGGAGCCGGATCCGGGGCGCGATCGTGTACGACGACGCCGTACCGGACTCGCTGAACGTCGCGACGACGCTCGCCGGGCTGGAGAACGCCGTGGTGGCGAACGCGGACCAGGCGAAGGCGTACGGGCTGAAGATCGTCAAGGACCTACGCGGGATGTTCGACGACGACCGGGTGAAGACGTACCGGTGGCAGCTCGACAACCTGTTCCCACGGGTCAGCAAGCAGCTGCTCGCCGGCCTCCCGCCGACCCGCGTGGTCGACGTCGAGGGCGTGCAGTGGCTGGAGATCGCCCGCGAGACCAAGCAGATCCGGGACTCGTCGAACCGCGGGACGTACGACCTGGACGTCTCGGCCAAGCTCGGGAAGGAGGCCGTGTACGTCAAGTTCGCGGACTCGTTCACCGACGACGGCTGGGGTGCCTCGGTGCGGCACGTGTCGATCAAGGCGAACGGCACCGTGATCGCGACGTTCGAGCCGAACAGCCCGGAGGAGGCGCCGTACCTGTTCGACGGCTCGCACTCCTCGATCGGTGGTGAGGCCAACAGATTCGCCGACGGCGGGAACTACTGGATCTACCGCATCGCACCACCCGCCGGTACGACGTCCCTGGTCGTCACCGTGGAGATGTGGAACCAGTACCTGGTCAGCGCCACCGACACGTCGCCGACCCGCGTCGAGCCGTTCCCGTACTTCCGGGACTACGTGGTTGCCACCAAGGCCCTGGTGAGCTGGCTGCCACCGGGCGGCGCGACCGGCGACCTGCTGATCGAGCACTACGCGAAGTGGCCGACGCTGGCGCCGTACATGGGCTGGTTCGCGAACGACGTCTCCGGTGAGTGGGACGGCGTCGACCTGGCCTCGAAGGGCGGCTCGCCGGTCGTCGCGGCCGACTTCTACATGAACGGCACCGTGCACGCCGGTCTCGCCTCGCCGATCTCCGAGAAGCCGCGCGCGACCCGGCGGATCGACAAGCCGAAGAACAAGGTCTACCTGACGCTGACCTTCGGCGAGGGCGACAACATCCAGTACTGCCAACGCCGGCTGCGGGAGATCTGGGACGACCCGAAGCGCGGCCAGGTGCCCACCAACTGGACGATCGACCCGCTGCTGGTCGAGACCGGGCCGAACATCTACAGCTACTTCCAGCGCACCGCGACCGCGAACGACCTGCTCGTGTGCGGCCCGTCCGGCGCGGGCTACACCTACCCGGCGTCGTGGAAGCCCGACGAGCTCACGCAGTACCTGAAGATGTCGGGCCGCTTCATGCGCCAGACCGGACTGGAGGAGGTGTACGCGTACAGCGGCCGGCAGAACAACACGTGGGTGCTGCTGTCGGAGGAGATCGCCAAGGGATACGCCGACTACACGCCGACCAAGGGGATCATGCAGACCTGGGACGGTGACACGCTGACCGCCCGGCAAGGCGGGATCCCGATCACCGGCGGCTGGGGTGCACCGGGGAAGGCGGCCGAGTTCAAGGCCGCGCTCGACCAGCGGATCGCGAGCTGGGACGGCGCGAGCCCGCTGTTCATCTCCGGGCTGATCGGCGCCTGGTCGTGGTCCGCGTCCGACATGGCCGAACTCGGCCCGCTGCTGACGGATCCGTACGAGCTGGTGCTGGCGAACACGTTCTACGACCTGCTCAACCGCGTGCTGCCGTAAAGCGGTTGCGGTGGTGGAGCACGATGGGCGGATGACCCCTGACGAACTGCTCGACGTGTTCCACCGCCGGATCCGGCTGCCCGACGCCGACGCGATTCCCGGCTGGAAGCAGGAGCACGTCGGGCTCGTCCATCGCTCGTACGTCGAGGGCCCGGACGGCGCCGGGTTCGTCGAGGCGCCGCGCGGGCTCGGGGACGACCCGGACGCGGTGATCGCCGGCGAGGTCGCGTTCTTCACCGAACGCGCCCTGCCGTTCGAGTGGAAGACGTACGCGTACGACGAGCCGGCCGACGTCGCGCAGCGGCTCGAACGGCAGGGGTTCGTCGCGGACGGTCCGGAGACGCTGATCCTCGGCGAGGTGGACCGGGTGCTCGCGCGGCCGTCGGCGCTGCCGTCGAAGGTGCGGCTGCGGGAGGCGGACGGGCCGGCGGACTACGAGCGGATCGCCGTACTCACGGACTCGTTGTGGCACAACGGGAACGAGCGGATCGTCGAGCACCTGGCCGGCGAGGCGCGGATGTTCCCGGACCGGCTGTCGGTGTTCCTGGTGGAGGACGTGCTGACCGGCGGGCCGGTGCTGTCGGCGGCGTGGATCCGGTTCCATCCCGGGACCGGGTTCGCGAGTCTGTGGGGCGGCGGGACGCATCCGGAGTGGCGGCGGCAGGGGCTGTACTCCGCTTTGCTGGCGCATCGGGCCCGGCTGGCGAAGGAGCGCGGGTACGAGTTCCTCCGGGTCGACGCGTCCGCGGACTCCCGCCCGATCCTGCAGAATCTCGGGCTGCACGCCGTCACCGTTACAACGCCGTACCACTGGCGACCCTGACGCGCGGAACGACCGGTCAACGCTGTACGTTGCCTGCATCATGGCCCTGAAAATCGCTTCCCGCTTCCGCCGGCTGCTGCAGCGCCCCGGCTCGATCGATCTCGGCCCGTACGAACGGCTCACCCAGCTGGTCGGCGAGGCGGAGGAATCGGTCCTCTCGCTGACCGACGAAGAGCTCACCGAGGCGGTCGCGGAACTGCGCACCACCGGCGGGCTGCACGAGGACGAGCAGATCGAGTTCCTGGCGCTGGCCCGGGACGCGGGCAGGCGGGCGATCGGCGAGCGGGCGTTCGACGGCCAGGTCGTCGGCGCGCTGGCGATGCTGCAGGGCCGGATCGTCGAGATGGCGACCGGTGAGGGCAAGACGCTGGCCGGCGCGATCGCCGCCGCCGGGTATGCGCTCGGCGGCCGCAAGGTTCACGTGCTCGCGGTCAACGACTACCTCGCCAAGCGGGACGCCGAGTGGATGGGCCCGGTGTACGAGCTGCTCGGCGTGACGGTGTCGCACGTCGGTCAGGCGTCGACGCCGGAGGAGCGGCGGGCGGCGTACCAGGCCGAGGTCTGCTACGTGCCGGTCAACGAGATCGGCTTCGACGTACTGCGGGACCGGCTGGTCACCGACGTCGCCGACCGCGTCACCGCCGAGGCGGACGTGGCGCTGGTCGACGAGGCCGACTCGGTGCTGATCGACGAGGCCCGGGTGCCGATGGTGCTGGCCGGCGCAACCCGCAACGAGGCCCTCGACGACGATGTCGTCCAGCTGGTCCGCACCCTCCGCGCCGGCGTCGACTACGAAATCGACGGCGACGGCCGCACCGTAGCCCTCACCGACGCAGGCACCGACAAGGTAGAAGAAGCCCTCGGCCAACGCACCGCGGAAGCCGAAGAGGCTGACTCCGAAGAAGGTGCTGAGGAAGGCGAGGTTGAGCGGGCGAGGTTCAATCTGTATGACGACGAGAACCTGGATCGGCTTACTCAGGTGAACGTTGCGCTGCATGCCGAGGTGTTGCTGCGTAAAGACGTCGACTACCTCGTCCGGGACGGCAAGGTCAGTCTGATCAACAACAGCCGGGGCCGGGTCGCGAAGCTGCAGCGTTGGCCTGATGGGCTGCAGGCTGCGGTCGAGGCGAAGGAGGCCGTGCCGGTCAGCGACTCCGGTGAGGTGCTGGACAGCATCACCGTGCAGGCGCTGATCAAGCGCTACAACTCTCTCTGTGGCATGACCGGTACGGCGGTCGTGGTCGGCGAGTCGCTCCAGGAGTTCTACGACGTAGAGGTCGCCGTCGTACCGCCGAACACGCCGAACGTCCGCAAGGACGTCCAGGACCGCCTCTACCTGACCGTCGACCAGAAGAACGACGCCCTGGTCAAGCACATCGAAGAGGTGCACGAGACCGGCCGACCGATCCTGATCGGCACGCACAGCGTCGAGGAGTCCGAGCAGCTCAGCGACAAGCTCGAAGCCGCCGGCATCCCGCACGTGGTCCTGAACGCGAAGAACGACGCCGAAGAGGCCGGCATCATCGCCGAGGCCGGCGTCCCCGGGACCGTGACCGTGTCCACCCAGATGGCCGGCCGCGGTACCGACATCCGGCTCGGCGGCAAGGACGAGTCGCACGACAAGGAGAAGGCCGTCGAGCTCGGCGGCCTGTACGTGATCGGCACCGGCCTGCACGCCTCCCGCCGCCTCGACGACCAGCTCCGTGGTCGCGCCGGCCGCCAGGGCGACCCGGGCGGCACGCTGTTCTTCGCGTCGCTCGCCGACGAACTCGTCACTCGGTACTCCGTCTCCTCGGGCCTGCGCCCGCACCCGGACGCGACCGGCCGGCTCACCGACCGCAAGTCGATCGGCATGCTCGAGCACGCCCAGCGGGTCGCGGACGGCGCGAACGCCGAGCTGCACCGCACCACCTGGCAGTACAACCGCCTCACCGGTCAGCAGCGCGCGATCCTGCTGGAGACCCGCGAGCAGGTGCTGACCGAGGACCTCGCCGCGACCGAGCTCGCCGAGCGCGCCAAGGAGCGGTACGACGAACTCGTCGACGAGGTCGGGGAGGACGTCGTGAAGAGCGCGGCGCGGCGGATCGCGCTGGGGCATCTGGACCGGCGCTGGACCGACCACCTGGCGTACCTGGCCGACCTGCGCGAGGGCATCCACCTGCGGTCGCTGGCCGGCGGCATCGTGCACCTGAAGCCGATCGACGAGTTCAACAAGTCCGCGATCGCGTCGTTCGAGACGCTGATCGAGGACTCCTGGAAGGACGCGGCGGAGACCTTCACCGAGGCCGAGATCGGCGCCGACGGCCTGAACGAGGAGGCCAGCGGGATCCCGCGGCCGACCGCGACCTGGACGTACCTGGTGAACGACAACCCGTTCGGTACCGAGGCGGACCGGATCCTCGGCCGGCTCCGGAACGCGATCAAGCCGGAGTCGGGCGCGGAGCCGGAGGAGATCCTGGCGGAGGAGTTCGACGAGGACGACCTCCCCGAGGAGCTGCGGGACGCCGACGACGAGGAGGAGTCGGACGATGAACCGAAGCAGGGGAAGGCCGAGTGACCTCACCGGCGTCCAGCAGACCCTGACGCCGGTCCTGAAGGCGAAGGCCCTCGACAACCGGCTGCCGGATCCGGTCCTCGGCGACGAGTACGCCGAGCGGGCGATGCGGCGGCTGGACCCGGAGTACGACCGCGGCCGGTTCGCGGCGAGCCAGCTCGGTCTGGCCGCGGTGGTGCGGGCGAAGGCCCTTGACGACTGGGCCCGCGGCTTCCTCGCCGAGCACCCGGACGCGGTCGTGCTGAACCTCGGCTGCGGACTCGATGCCCGGGTGTTCCGGGTCGACCCGCCGGCCACTGTCGACTGGTACGACCTCGACTATCCGGAGGTCGTCCAGCTGCGCCGGGAGATCCTTCCGGAGCGCGAGCACTACACGCTGATCGGTTCCAGCGTCACGAATCCGGCCTGGCTCGAGGACATCCCGCGCGGCCGGCCGGCGCTGATGATCGCCGAGGGCCTCCTGCCGTACCTGACCGAGACCCAGGTCTGGGAGCTGGTGACGGGCATCGTCGACGCCTTCCCGTCCGGCGGGCTCGAGTTCGACACGGTGTCGGTGTCGGCCTGGCGGACCTCGAAGTACGACCCGATCGGGCGCCGGTACAACGCGCGGTTCGCGTCCGGCTTCGACGATCCGGCCGTGCTGGCCGCCTGGCATCCGCGGCTGCTGTACGTCGACGAGGCGCCGATGAACGACGCGCCCGAGCTGCTGCGGAAGGCGCCCCCGAACGTCCGCCGGCTGTACACGGTGCTGAACCTGCTGCCCGGCTTCCGGCGGTCGTCGCGGATCGTGCGCTTCCGGTTCTGACTTCGACTTTGGTCTAGGGGTGCACAGCCGTCGGCTCGATGCGGGTGGACGGGGCGATGCGCGAACCTCAGGCCATGCCCACGCACCGCGGCCCCTGGCTCCTCGTCGTCGACATCGCGATCCCGCTCGCCCTGTACTACGGCCTCAAGGCGCTCGGCGTGAGCGACCTGACCGCGCTGCTCGCGGGCGTGATCCCCGGACTGATCAGCTCGGCGGTCTCGCTGGTCCGGACCCGGCGGACCGACCTCGTGGGGATGGCCGTCGTCGTGAGCATGGTCGCCGGTACGGTCGTCGCCGTGATCGGCGGCGACGCCCGGCTGCTGCTGGTCCGGAACGCGTGGATCAGCCTGCCGTTCGCCGGCATCACCCTGTGGTCGCTGCGGCACCCGCAGCCGCTCACGTACGTCGTCACCCGCGCGATGTTCGCGCCCCGCGCCGCGCTGATGGACGAGTTGTGGGAGACGGACGAGCGGTTCCGGCACGCGTGGAAGTGGATCACGATCTGGTGGGGTATCGCGACGATCGTCGACGGCGTCGTCCGGATCGTGGTGTCGTACACGTTGCCGATCTCCGTCGTACCCGCGACCGACCCGGTGATCACCGTCGCCACGATCGTCGCGCTGCAGGTCCCGACCATCGTCCTGCTGCACCGCAGCGGCTCCTGGCAGCGGGTCTTCGGCCCCCGACGCCGTGCCGGTGTCGGTGGGGCTGGATAGGCTTCTCGGGTGAGTGATGGGTTGTTCGATCTTCCTGGTGCGCCGGCGCCTGCCCGTGGGGGCGGGAGTCTCGCGGACACGGACCACACGGCGGCTCCGCTGGCCGTGCGGATGCGGCCGCGGAGTCTCGACGAGCTGGTCGGGCAGCAGCATCTGCTCGCGCCCGGTTCGCCGCTGCGGCGGCTGGTGGAAGGCGACCAGCCGATGTCGCTGCTGCTGTGGGGGCCGCCCGGTACCGGGAAGACCACGATCGCGGCGGTCGTGTCGCATCAGACCAACCGGAAATTCGTCGAGCTGTCGGCGGTGACGGCCGGGGTGAAGGACGTCCGGCAGGTGATCGACGGGGCGCGGCGGGATCTCGCCCGGCCGGGTGGCGCGGTCGAGACGGTGCTGTTCATCGACGAGGTGCACCGGTTCACCAAGGCGCAGCAGGACGCGCTGCTGCCCGGGGTGGAGAACCGCTGGGTGACGCTGGTCGCGGCGACCACGGAGAACCCGTTCTTCTCGGTCATCTCCCCGCTGCTGTCCCGCAGCCTGCTGCTGACTCTCGAGTCGCTCACCGACGACGACATCTCGAGCCTCCTCGACCGCGCCCTCACCGACGAACGCGGCCTGAACGGCGAGGTCGAGCTCGCCGCCGACGCCCGCGACCACCTCCTCCGGATGGCCGGCGGCGACGCCCGCCGGGCCCTCACCTACCTGGAAGCCGCCGCCGGCGGCGCCCGCGCCAAGCACGACCAGGCCGTCAAATACCAGGAAGCGGGCGCGGAACCAGCTGAGGTTCCGGAGCGGGCGTACATCGACCTCGTGACGTTGGAGACGGCTGTCGATCGGGCGGCGGTGCGGTACGACCGGGCCGGCGATCAGCACTACGACGTGGCGTCGGCGCTGATCAAGTCGATCCGCGGGTCGGACGTGGACGCGGCGATGCACTACCTGGCGCGGATGATCGAGGCGGGGGAGGACCCGCGGTTCATCGCCCGCCGGCTGGTGATCTCCGCGAGCGAGGACATCGGCATGGGCGACCCGACCGCGCTCGGGGTCGCGGTCGCGGCGGCCGAGGCGGTGCAGCTGATCGGGATGCCGGAGGCGCGGATCAACCTCGCCCAGGCGGTGGTCGCGCTCGCGCTCGCCCCGAAGTCGAACGCGGTGATCACAGCGGTCGACGCCGCGATCGCGGACGTGAACGCCGGCAAGGTCGGCCCGGTCCCGCCGCACCTGCGGGACGCGCACTACGCCGGCGCGAAGAAGCTCGGCCACGGCTCGTCGTACCAGTACTCGCACGACGACCCACGCGGCGTACTCCCGCAGCAGTACGCCCCGGACGTGATCGACGGCACCGACTACTACAACCCCACCCGCCGCGGCGGCGAAGCGGCGTACGCCGACCGGGTGGCCGCCATCCGGAAGATCCTCCGAGACCGGAAATGAGCCGTACGGCGGACCACGTGGCCGCGTTCAACCGGGCCGTGACGAGCGGCGACTGGGAGACGTTCGCGGAACGGTTCGCGGTGGACGCGACGATGACGTTCGTCGGCGTACCGGCCGGACCGTTCGAAGGTCGGACGGCGATCGCGGCGGCGTACCGGGAGAATCCGCCGGACGAGACGATGGAGCTGGTCACGGACGGCGACGAGCGGGCGCGTTTCCGCTGGTCGGGCGGTGGTACGGGGACGATGGAGCTGCGCTGGACGCCGGACGGAGCCGTTCAGGCACTCACCGTGAGCTTCGATTGAGGCCTCGATCTCGGTAGGCTGCTGGGCGGCCTGGGGTGAAAGGTTTGTTTGTGAGGCAGTCCAGTCCGCGGCATGTCCGTCGCCGTCCGCCGGTGCTGAAGTTGGGCGCCGGCGCAGCAGGTGTCGCCCTGCTCGCCGGTTTCCTGTACTTCGGTCCGCTCGGCCCGAACGATCCGCCACAGTCGCCGTCCGCGCAGTCCACGCCGACCGTCGAACGCACCGACGGTACGTCGAGATCCACCAGCCGTCCGTCGCTCCCGGTCGGCCGGCCGCTGAGCCCGGCCCCGACCCCGTCGGCCACCCGCACCGACCTGGCACCCCCATGGTCCACCACGGATCCAGGTCCCGCCCACCCCACACCGGCGCCCACCGGCCAGCCGTCGGCGACCACCCGGCCGACCTCGAAACCGGTCGGCCCGACAACCTCGGCACCCACGACCACCCCGTCCAGCACCACGCCGTCAACCACCACGCCGTCAACCACCACGCCGAAGCCGACCACGAAACCGACTACACGCCCCACCACCCAACCGACCTCCCCGTCGAGCCCCCACCCGACCACCCCGAGCCCCACCGCACCGACGACAACACCGACCAGCACCCCCTCACCGACCACCGCCACCCCCACGCCCTCGACGACCCCGGCCACCACGCCCTCTCCGGCAACGCCGTCCACCCCCGGTCTCCCCGGAACGCACAGCATTCAAGGGATCACCGAGTGGTTGGTCCGGTTTGGTGAGCGACTGTGATGTGCGGGATGGTGTCCTGAAGCCGAGTGCGCTATGGCCGCGCGATAAGGTCGGGCGGTCCATAAGGTGGGCACTAGGTCGCACGAGGTCGCTACGGAAGGTGGATCGTCTCCATGAGCGTCGGTGAAGTCGCGGGGCTGATAGCCGCCTGCGCGCTGCTCATCCTGGTGGGCCTGCTGGCCTATCCGATCCTGAAGCTCGGCAAGGTGTTCGACGAGACCCGGATCATGGTGAAGGGCGTCTCCGACTCCAGTGTCCCGCTGCTCGGTGAGGTGACCACGACGGTCGCCACCACCAACGCCCAGCTGGCGAAGGTGGACACGATCACCGACAACGCGACCACGGTGACCACCAACGCGGCCGCGTTGATGTCGCTGTTCTCGGCCACCGCCGGCGGTCCGCTGGTGAAGGCGGCCGCGTTCACGTACGGCGTCCGCCGGGCGCTCGGTGAGCAGCAGCGCAAGGACGTGTCGCGGCGCGTCAAGGACGAGATGAAGGCCGAGCGGAAGGCGCGGAAGCGGTGAAGCGGATCTTCTGGCTGATCATCGGGATCGCCGTCGGCGTGTACGCCGTCACCAGACTGAAGAAGAAGGCGCAGATCCTCGCACCCGAGAGTGTCCAGGAGTCCGCGGCCAAGCTGGCCGCCGCGGTCCGGCACTTCGGCGACCAGGTCCGGGAGGGCATGGCCGAGCGGGAGACCGAGCTGCGGGACGCGCTCGGCATCGAGAACACCAACGATCGTGAGGACTACCGGTAACACCCATGGAAACCAGTGAGATCAGGCGGCGGTTCCTGCAGTACTTCGAGGACCGGGGCCACACCGTGGTGCCGAGCGCGCCGCTGCCGTCGCCGGACCCGAACCTGCTGTTCAACGTCGCCGGCATGGCCCAGTTCGTGCCGTACTTCGTCGGCCAGCAGACCCCGCCGTACCCGCGCGCGACCAGTGTCCAGAAGTGCGTCCGGACGCTCGACATCGACGAGGTCGGCAAGACCACCCGGCACGGCACGTTCTTCCAGATGAACGGCAACTTCTCCTTCGGCGACTACTTCAAGGAGAAGGCCATCGAGTACGCCTGGGAGCTGGTCACCAAGCCCCAGAACGAGGGCGGCTACGGGTTCGACGAGTCCGTGCTGTACGCCTCGGTGTACTACGAGGACGACGAGGCGATCGACATCTGGAAGCGGGTCGCGGGGCTGCCCGACGACCGGATCGTCCGGCTCGGCATGAAGGACAACTTCTGGTCGATGGGGATCCCGGGTCCGTGCGGCCCGTGTTCGGAGATCCTGATCGACCGCGGCCCGGAGTTCGGCGCGGACCGGGACTGGGAGGCGGGCGACCGCTACCTGGAGTTCTGGAACCTGGTCTTCATGCAGAACGTCCGCGGTGAGGGCGGTGGCAAGGAGGGCTACCCGATCCTCGGCGAGCTGCCGAAGAAGAACATCGACACCGGTCTCGGTCTGGAGCGGGTGGCGTACCTGCTGCAGGGCGTCGACAACATGTACGAGATCGACGAGATCTACCCGGTGATCGAGAAGGCGTCCGAGCTGAGCGGCCGCAAGTACGGCGCCGAGCAGGTCGACGACGTCCGGTTCCGGGTGATCGCGGACCACGTCCGCAGCGCGCTGATGCTGATCGGCGACGGCGTCACCCCGGGCAACGAGCAGGGCGGGTACGTGCTGCGCCGGCTGCTCCGCCGGGCGATCCGTTCGATGCGGCTGCTCGGGTACGAGGACCCCAGCCTGGTCGAGCTGCTCCCGGTGAGCCTGGAGCAGATGAAGAAGTCGTACCCGGAGCTGGTCACCGACTTCGGCCGGATCAGCCAGATCGCGTACGCCGAGGAGGAGGCGTTCCGGCGTACCCTCACGGCCGGTACGACGATCTTCGACGTCGCGGTCAAGGAGACCAAGGCCGGCGGCGCGCACCAGCTCGAGGGCTCGAAGGCGTTCCAGCTGCACGACACGTACGGCTTCCCGATCGACCTGACCGTCGAGATGGCCGCCGAGCAGGGCCTGCAGGTCGACACCGAGGGCTTCAAGTCCTTGATGAAGGAGCAGCGCGAGCGGGCGAAGGCCGACGCGCGCGCCAAGAAGGCCGGTCACGCGGACACCTCGGGCTACCGGGAGCTGCGGGAGAAGGGCGTCACCGAGTTCACCGGTTACCAGGAGCTGGCGACGGACTCGCAGGTCCGCGGTCTGCTCCGCGACGGTGCGGTGGCGGCGTTCGCCGAGCAGGGTGAGACCGTCGAGGTCGTGCTCGAGAAGACCCCGTTCTATGCGGAGTCCGGCGGCCAGATCGCGGACGAGGGGCTGATCGTCGGCGACGGCCTGAAGCTCAACGTGCTCGACGTCCAGCGCCCGGTGAAGGGCCTGGTCGTGCACCGCGTCGAGATCCTCGAAGGCGTCCTGCGTCCCGGCACGGACGTGCACGCCGAGGTCGATCACGACTGGCGGATCTCGGCCTGCCAGGCGCACTCGGGTACGCACGTCGTGCACGCCGCGCTCCGTCAGGTGCTCGGCCCGAACGCGCTGCAGAGCGGCTCGTACAACAAGCCCGGCTACCTGCGGCTCGACTTCGCCTGGTCGTCGGCGCTCGACCCGGCCACCCGGTCGGAGATCGAGGAGGTCGCGAACCTCGCGGTCCGCAAGGACCTGCCGGTGTCCGCGCAGTACATGACGTTGCCGGAGGCCCGCGACTGGGGCGCGCTGGCGCTGTTCGGCGAGACGTACGACGAGCAGGTGCGGGTGGTGGAGATCGGCGGCCCGTGGTCGCGCGAGCTCTGTGGTGGTACGCACGTGAAGCACTCGTCGCAGGTCGGCGCGCTGACCGTCACCGGTGAGTCCTCGGTCGGCGCCGGGGTCCGGCGGATCGAGGCCTTCGTCGGCATGGAGGCGCTGCACTACCTGGGCAAGGAGCGGGCGCTGGTCCGGCTGCTCAGCGAGAACCTGAAGACCCGCCCGGAGGAGCTGCCGGCCAAGGTCGCCGACCTGTCGGAGCGGCTGCGGGCCGCCGAGAAGGAGCTCGAAAAGGTTCGCGCCGCGCAGGTGCTGCAGGCCGCGGCCGAGCTGGCGAGCGCCCCGAAGGACGTCTTCGGCGTCCAGTACGTCGGCCACCGGGCGCCCGACGGCGTGAACGGCGGGGACCTGCGCAAGCTGGCCCTCGACGTCCGCGGCCGGATGGGGAACGACAAGCCGGTCGTGGTCGCGATGCTGAGCGTCAACGACGGCAAGCCCGGCGTGGTCGTCGCACTGAACGACACCGCCCGCGAGTGGCGGCTGAAGGCCGGTGACCTGGTCCGGGTCGCGGCCGAGAAGCTCGGTGGCAAGGGCGGTGGCAAGGACGACGTCGCGCAGGGTGGCGGTACGGACGCCACCGGTGCCGACGACGCGCTGAGCGCCGTCGAGCACGCCATCGGTCACCAGGTCACGGGCTGACTCCGTGGAGTACCGCTGATGAGACTGTGCAGATGAGAACGGGAGTGCGGATCGCACTGGACATCGGAGACGCCCGGATCGGCGTTGCCAGCAGCGATCCGCACGGCATCCTGGCCACCCCTGTGGAGACTGTCCGGCGTGGACCGGGCGATCTGGGTAGGATCGCGGAACTCGCCGCCGAACTGGAGGCGTTCGAGATCGTGGTCGGGCTGCCGCGTTCCCTGTCCGGGGGCGAGGGGCCGGCCGCGGTGAAGATCCGGGAGACGGCGGAGCAGGTGCTGGACAAGGTGCGCGAGACGAGCACGGGGACGACGGTGCGGCTGGTGGACGAGCGGTTCACCACGGTCACCGCCGAACGGCAGTTGCGGGAACGGGGAAAGAAGGGTTCCAAACGGCGCGCGGTGGTCGACCAGGCCGCGGCGGTCGTTATTCTCCAGCACGCGCTCGACTTCGAGCGCGAGACCGGCAACCCACCCGGGAGGCCCCTGTGAACGGACCATCGGTGCACGAAGAGCTGAACGAGGGCGAGGAGCAGCGGGCCGACGACCTCGGCAGCGGTCTCGGGCTCCGGGCGGAGACCCGGGTCGAGCGTCGCGCGAACCGCCGCCGCGCCCGTGGCCGGCGGGCGTTCGGCTGCTTCGCCGGGCTGGTCTCGCTGCTGGTCGTCGGGGCGATCGTGGCCGGCGCTGTGGTCGGTTTCGGCAAGGGCAAGGACGCGCTGGCCGGCGTGTTCTCCGCACCGGACTACCAGGGGCAGGGCACCGGCACGGTGGTCGTCGAGATCACCAACGGCCAGAGCGTCTCGTCGATCGCGGACACCCTGGAGAAGAAGGAGGTCGTGAAGAGCGCCCGTGCCTTCGAGCGGGTGGCCCGCGACGATCCGCGCTCGCTGCAGCTCCAGGCCGCGACGTACACGCTGCACAAGCACATGTCGGCGAAGGCCGCACTGGATCTGATGCTGAACACGCAGCTCTCGGTGCTGGTCACCCGGATCAGCGTCCCGGCCGGGAAGACCATGGCCGAGGTCGCGATGATCCTGCAGGGCTCGAAGATGAAGCTGCCCGCCGGGGCGGCTGCGGCCGCGCTCGCCAAACCGGCCACGCTCGGGCTGCCGGCGTACGCGCAGGGCAGGCCCGAGGGCTTCCTGTTCCCGGGGACGTACGACATCCCGAAGAACGCGACCGCGACCACGATGCTCAAGCTGATGACCGCGAACTACGCGAAGACGGCCGCCTCGCTGAACCTGCAGCAGTCCGCCACCCGCAAGGGCCTGGACCCGTACCAGGCGGTGATCGTGGCCAGCATCATCGGCGCCGAGACCAACCGTGAGCAGGACTACCCCAAGGTCGCCCGGGTGATCTACAACCGGATGGCGGCCGGGATGAAGCTGCAGATGGACTCGACCATCCACTACGTGGTCGGCCGGAACGGCGGCGTCTTCACGACGCCCGAGCAGCGCAAGAACCCGTCGAAGTACAACACCTACCTGTACAAGGGCCTGCCGCCGACGCCGATCAACTCGCCGACCCGCGCGGAGCTGAGCGCGGCGATCAACCCGGCCCAGGGCTCCTGGCTGTACTTCACGCTGGTCAACCTGGACACCGGCGAGACCGCGTTCGCCAGCACCGCCGCCGAGCACCAGGCGAACGTGAAGAAGCTGCAGGCGTGGTGCCAGGCCCACAAGAACCGGTGCTGAGATGACCCGTTGCGCCGTGCTCGGTTCGCCGATCGCGCATTCGTTGTCGCCGGCCATGCACCGGGCCGCGTACGCCGCGCTCGGGCTGGACTGGACGTACGACGCGTTCGAGGTCGCGGAGGACGAGCTGCCGGCGTTCGTGGCGTCGCTCGGCGCGGACGTCCGCGGGCTGTCGCTGACGATGCCGTTGAAGCGGGTCGCGATCGACATCGCGGACACGGTCGACCCGGTCGCGGAGCTGATCGGCGCGGCGAACACGATGGTCTTCGAGCCGGACGGATCGCGCGCGGTGTACAACACCGACGTACCGGGGCTGGTGAACGCGTTCGCCGAGCAGGGCATCACCGCGGCCGAGACCGCGGTCGTCCTGGGCGGCGGGGCGACCGCCGCGTCGACGCTGGCGGCGCTGCGTGGAATGCAGGTCGGCGAGGTCACCGTCGTGGTGCGGGACGTGTCGAAGGCCGAGCGGCTGCGGGACCTGGCGGCGGAGCTGGGACTCCGGACGTCGGTCGCGGACTTCTCCCAGGTGGACCAGATCGGCGGCTTCGACCTGTGCGTGTCGACGCTGCCCGGCGGTGCGGTGGACCCGTGGGCGGAGCACTTCGCCGGGGTCGCGCCGGTGGTGTTCGACGTCGCGTACCACCCGTGGCCGACCAAGCTCGCGATCGCGGCGCACCGGATCGGTACAGAGCTGTTGAACGGACTTGACCTACTCGTGCATCAGGCGACCCTCCAGGTGGAGATGATGACGGGTAGGTCGCCGGCTCCTCTGGCGGCCATGAGGACTGCTGCCCGTGAGGAGCTGGGGGATCGTGAGCCTGCTTGACCGTCGTACCGTTCTGATCGCCGGCGCCGCCGTCACCCTGGCGGGGTGCGGCAACGCCAAGAAGGACGCCGGCGGTACGACGCCGTCGCAGACGCCCACCTCGGCGACGACGACAGCCCCCTCGAGCAGTACTCCGACAACCAGTACGCGGACGAGCACCACGCCGCCCAGCACCACCGTCCCGACCGCGACGCCGACCAGCACCCCGACCACGTCGGCCCCGACGCTGACCGCGGCGCCGAACTGGAACACCTTCGCGCGCTCCCTCAAGGGCCGCCTGTACCTACCCGCCTCGTCCGGGTACGCGGCCGCCCACCAGCTGTTCAACCCGCGCTGGGACAGCGTCCGCCCGACCGCGGTCGTGAAGGCCGCCGTACCGTCGGACGTCCAGAAGGCGATCCAGTTCGCCCGCGCCAACAAGCTCGTCCTGGTCCCGAAGAGCGGCGGCCACTCGTACGTCGGCGCCTCCACGATCGCGAACGGCATGCAGCTCGACGTCGGCGGCCTGAAGAGCATGAGCTACTCGAACGGCGTGCTCACCGTCGGCGCGGGCGCCCGGCTGTACGACGTCCACGCGTTCCTCGACCGGTACGGGCGTTCGCTGCCGACCGGTACCTGCCCGACCGTCGGCGTCGCCGGGCTGACCCTCGGCGGCGGGATGGGCATCCACACCCGGACGTACGGGCTGACCTGCGACCGGGTCGTGTCGATGGGCGTGATCACCGCGGACGGCAAGGCACAGACCATCAAGGCGGGGTCCGACCTCTTCGCGGCGCTCCGCGGTAGCGGTGGCGGCAACCTCGCCGTCGTCACGTCGTTCCAGTTCGCGACGATCCCGGCGACCAAGCTCGGCTTCTTCCGGCTGACCTGGCCGGAGTCGCAGGCGGCGGCGGTGATCCGCGGCTGGCAGAAGTTCGCCCAGACCGCGCCGACCACGTCCTGGGGCAACCTGCACATCGATGCCAAGAGCAACGGGACGCTGTCCGTGCACGTGCTCGGCGTCTCCACCACCGGCAACGCGAACGCGGCGGCCGCGCAGCTCGAGTCGTTCGTCGGCGCGAAGGCGTCGGCGCGGACGATCTCGGTGAAGTCGCACCTGGAGGCGGTGAAGTACCTCGGCGGCGGGACGACGAGCCCGCGGCAGGGCTTCCTGGCCGGTTCCGACGTACTCAAGGGGCCGATGGACGCGACCGCGATCAGCGCGCTGCTCGGTGCGGTGAAGGCCGCGGCGCGGGCCGGGACGCCGGCGTCGGCGATCCTCGACCCGCTCGGCGGGCAGGCGGCCAAGCAGCCGGCGGGCGGTTCGTCCTGGCCGTGGCGGAGTGCGCTGTGCACGGTGCAGTGGTACTCGTCGTCGCAGAACAGCGGCGCGAAGACCTTCATCGCGAACGGCCACCGCGCGGTCCGCTCCTACTCGGCCGGTGCCTACGTCAACTACCTCGAGGCCGGGCGGCCGGTCAGTGCGTACTACGGCGCGAGCGCGGGGAAGCTCGCGGCCGCCAAGAAGAAGTACGACCCGACGAACTTCTTCCACACGCCGTACACCCTCAGCTAGCTAGTGTTCCGCCCGTGAAGCTTTGGCGGGTGGTTGCGGGTGTGCTGGCGGTCGGGTTCGTGGCAGCCGGGGTAACGCCTGCGTGGGCGTGCGCGTGCGGCGGGTACCTCCCGGACGCGCAGTCGCAGGCCCGGGCGTACGGCGAGACCGCGCTGGTGCAGCACACCGGCGGCACCGAGCAGATCACGTTGTCGATGGCGGTTCGGGGCGCGTCGAAGAAGGCCGCGTGGATCATGCCGGTGCCGTCCGCGGCGAAGGTCGAACTGGGCGACAGCGACCTGTTCTGGCGGCTCGACCGGATGATCCAGCCGAAGCGGATGGTGAAGAAGACCTACTGGCCGTTCCGCGACCTCGGCATCATGGGCGGCCGGCGTGACAGTGCCGGCGCCGCCGCGCCCGGCGCGGGCGTCAACGTCCAGCAGCAGATGACGCTCGGCCCGTTCGCGGTCACCCGGCTCACCGGGACCAGCGGTACGGCGGTCACGGACTGGCTGCGCACCAACGGGTACGTCGTACCCGCGACGCTGGCCGCGAACCTGACGCCGTATCTGACCGAGAAGTGGGAGATCGTCGCGGTCAAGCTCGCCCCGAAGCAGGACGGCGAGACCATGTACGGCGCGACGCCGCCGCTCCGGCTGACGTTCGCGTCCGAGCGGATCGTGTACCCGATGCGGCTGAGCAAGGGCGCGACCACCGCCCAGACCGTGACCGTGTACGTCGCGGCGGAGCACCGCGTGGACGCGACGAAGACGCCGTACGACGGGGTGAAACCGGAGCTGCTGTTCGCGGGGCGGATCGAGGACAGCGACGCGTTGCCGAAGCCGGCCGACTACCTGACCGCGTACACGGCGTCGTACGGCGACCCGAGCCGGATCACCGACGACTTCACGTTCGAGCCGGCCGCGAACGACGATCCGTACCAGCGGATCACCTACGTCACGGTGAACGACGGGCTGCTCAGCACGATCCTGGTGCTGCTCGGCGGCGTGCTGCTGTTGGGCGGCGGCGCGGCTGTTCTCGCGCGGGTGCTGGTCAAACGCTCAGCAGCCGGACGCTAGGCTGCACGATCGTGCCGGCTGAGAACGCGTTGCTCGCTGCCGGGATCGGTGCTGTCGTCTGCGGACCGACGGCTTACGTACTCGGTCCCTGGCTGATGCGGCGCATCCCGGAGCCGGTGCTGGACGAGGGGGAGACCAAGACGCCCTACGCGTCCTTGGCGGGCCGGAGAGCTGCTTGCTGGTGTGGCGGCCTGGCTGCGGTGGCCGGGGCGTTGCTGGGCTGGCTGCTCGGGCTGAACGCGGTATTACCCGCCTGGCTGGTGCTGGCTGTTGCGGGTGCGGTGCTTGGGTACATCGACGCGCGGACGCGGTACCTGCCGTCGGTCATCATCTGGCCGACGTACCTGGTGGTCGGTGTGGGGCTGTTGGGCGCGGCAATCGGCACGGGGGAGTGGGGCTCGTTGCGGCGCGCGGCGATTGCCGGAGCCATCGGGTTCGGGGTGTTCTACGTGCTGTGGTTCGCGTTCCCGCGCGGTGTCGGGTTCGGCGACGTACGGCTGTCGGGGCTGCTCGGGCTGGCGCTCGGGTGGCTGGGCTGGGGACAGTTCGTGTCCGGCTTGTACGGCGGGTTCTTCCTCGGCGCGGTGGTCGGGATCGTGTTGATCGGCCTACGGGTGATGACGCGGAAGCAGATGGTCCCGTTCGGGCCTTTCATGCTGGTCGGCGCGCTCGGCGGTGTCGTGCTCGGGATGCCGTTGGAGCGGTTGTACGCCGGATAGTGGAGTCCCGCACTCCACCAGATGGTTGATGTGCGGACAGGCTCGCTCTTCCTAGGGTCGAGGCATTCGATCTCGGGAGGGAACTTCATGCCAGTCAGTCGTCGTGGTCTCTTGGCCGGAACGGCCGTCGCCGGTGCCGCCTTCGCCATCCCCGGTACGGCGTCCGCCGCGCCCGTGAGGGGGAGCGTCGGGAGCAACATCGGGCCGGCGGACGCCCGCTACCAGGACCTCGTCACCCGCGGGCAGAACCGGCGCTTCGTCGGCAAACCCGACTATGTGCGGGTGATCCAGTCACCGCAGGACGCCGTCGCCGCGGTGCAGGAGGCGGTCCGCGGCGGCAAGCGGATCGCCGTCCGTGGGGGAGGGCACTGCTTCGAGGACTTCGTGGACAGTGGCGACATCCAGGTCGTGCTGGACATGTCGACGAACACCACGATCGACTGGGACCCGCAGTACCGGGCGTTCTCGATCGGGTCCGGCGCGATCCTCGAGAACGTGTACAAGGAGCTGTTCTTCGGCTGGGGCGTGACGATCCCGGCCGGCGGCTGCCTGGGCGTCGGCGTCGGCGGCCACTTCGCCGGCGGCGGGTACGGGCCGCTGTCCCGCAAGCACGGCTCGGTCGTCGACCACCTATACGGCGTGGAGATCGTGGTCGTCGACGCCCGCGGCCGGGCCCGGACGGTGGTCGCGACCCGCGACAACGAGCACCGCGACCTGTGGTGGGCGCACACCGGAGGCGGCGGCGGGAACTTCGGCGTCGTCGTGCGGTACCTGCTGCGGACCAACGGCACCACCGGCCGGACGCCGGAAGAGTCGTTGCCCAAGGCACCGGCCGCGCTGCGGTCCAGCGTGCTGTTCTACGACTGGTCGAAGACCACCCAGGCGGACTTCCACCGGACGGTGCGGAACTGGTTCGGCTTCTTCGAGCAGCACAACACGCCGGACTCGCCGTACGCGACGCTGTACGCGCCGTTCATCCTCACGCACCACAAGGCCGGCCAGTTCCTGCTCTCCACCCAGCTCGACGCCGCCGCGCCGAACTCCGAGCAGCTGATGAAGGCGTTCAACGCCGCGATCACGGCCGGCGTCCAGGTCAAGCCGCAGCTGATCGACGTCGGTGTCGGGCCGTTCCTGCACACCACGATGGGCCGCTCGATCGGCGAGACCGCATCGCCGACCCGCGCGAAGTACAAGGCCGGGTACCTGAAGAAGGGGTACT
Organism: Kribbella sp. WER1; assembly: GCF_054189145.1. Classification (NCBI taxonomy): domain Bacteria; kingdom Bacillati; phylum Actinomycetota; class Actinomycetes; order Propionibacteriales; family Kribbellaceae; genus Kribbella; species Kribbella sp. WER1. The sequence continues at coordinate 8,100,494 of NZ_CM135186.1, forward strand.
CCGACGCGCAGATCGACGCGATGTACCGCGGGCTGACGGACACGTCGTACAACGGACCCGACTCCTCGATCCTGCTCGTGCCGTACGGCGGCAAGGTGAACACCGTGCCGTCGAACGCCACCGCCGCGGCGCAGCGGGACGTGGTCGCGAAGATGGTGCTGGCCGCGTCCTGGGACACTGCGACCGACGACGCGATGCACCTCGGGTGGGCGCGCAAGGTGTACGCCGACATCTACCGCGACACGGGCGGCGCGCCGGTGCCGAACGCGGTCAGCGCCGGGTCGTACATCAACTACCCGGACAGCGACCTGGCGGATCCGGCGTACAACAAGTCAGGGGTGCCGTGGCACGACCTGTACTACCTCGGCAACTACCCGCGGCTGCAGCAGGTCAAGGCGAAGTGGGACCCGCGGAACGTGTTCCACCACAAGCTGTCGATCGAGCCTGCCTGATCAGCCTCCGGGGTAGCGGGTCGTCCAGGCGGTGAACGGCCCGTAGTCGCCGTGCAGGCGGCGGGCCTGGGTGAACTCGAGCGCGAAGTCGTCGGCGAGCTGCAGGATCGCCGGGCGGCCCTCGACGGTGAAGACGAGCTCTGCGGGGAGCGCCGTCTCACCGTGCAGGGCGCCGAGGATGTTGCCGCAGATCGCGCCGGTGGAGTCGCTGTCGCCGGAGTGCGTGACGGCGAGCGCCAGCGCGTCCAGGAACTGCTCAGGCGCAGGGTAGGCGAGGGCGGCGTACACGGCGATCGCCAGGGCCTCCTCGGCGATCCATCCGCCGCCGAGGTGCTCCACGGTGATCGGGTCGGCGGGCGCGGTCGCGGCCAGGTGCTCGGCGAGGGTGAGCGCCGCACTTGTCTCCTCGTGGCCCTCGTGCCGGACCAGCACGCTCGTCGCGCGGGCGATCGCCTCTTGCAGGCCGGCGCCGTCGCAGAGCCCGCGGATGATCGCGGCCAGCGCGCCGGAGGCAAGCTTGCCGGTCGGATGACCGTGCGTGTACCCAGCGGCTTCCGCGGCCTTGTCGAACACCCAGTCGATCGGGAACGCCGCAGGCAGCAGCCCGAACGGCGCCACGCGCATCACGCCGCCGCAGCCCTTGGAGTCGTTGACGGCCTGCCCGCCGTACTGCGGGATCTGCGGCCCACCCTTGCGCGCGTTGGCGAGTGCGGTCAGGCAGGTATTACCCGGCGCGCGGCGCGCGTACAGCCACTGCTCGCCCTGCAGCCAGCCTGTCTGCGCACCACTCGGCCCTGGCAGCGTCTGGGTGTCCAGCCAGCGGTCGTACGCGCCGTGCACGACACCCACCGTGAAGCCGAGCCCGCGGTCCGTGCGTACGCCGGCCCGGATCAGCCCCTCGACCGTGAACAGCGTCATCTGCGTGTCGTCGGTCACGGTCCCCGGCGGCCACCCCGGCCCGCCGTCCACGAACGCGCGCACCCCGTCCGGGTGCTTCGCGAGGATCGTCTGCCTGTCCTCGAACTCCACCGGCCCACCGAGCGCATCCCCGATCGCCCCACCCAGCAGGCACCCCCGCACCCGTGCCCGCCACGTCTCCTCCGCCTGCCGCGTCATGCCAGGACCCTATCCATGGTGGTGCCAGCGCTACCCCCAAGACGGGATCTGGGGCCAGTTCGCGCGGCGCCTTCCGCTTCTAGGGTCGTTGTTATAAGCAACCGATCTTCCGAGGAGCACACGATGACCCCCGCAATCCGTCGTACCGCCGGGCGCCTGGCCGTGGCGGCCCTCGCCACGACAGCCCTCACCGGCGCCGCGATCGCCGGCGGTCAGGCAGCCAACGCCACCACCACCTGCAAAGCCTCCCCGATCGTCAAGACCTTCAACGCCGTCCTCGCCGTCCGCACCGGCTCCACCGAAGACACGAACACCTGCCACTGAATTTGCCCCTTCTGTCTAGTCTGTCTAGACTTCCCCCATGACGATGGCAGCCCCGCCCGGGCAGTGGCAACTGCAGGAAGCCAAACAGCGCTTCAGCGAGCTGATCCGTGCGGTGCACACCGACGGGCCGCAGTTCGTGACGAAGCACGGGCAGCAGGTCGCGGTCGTGCTGGACATCGTGGACTACCGGCGAATGGTGGGAGTGGAAGTGATGGAGAGCTTCAAGAGTTTCCTGGCGTCGGCGCCGGATCTGAGTGATCTGGAGATCGAGCGGTCGACGGAGCCGGTGCGGCAGGTCGACTTCGAATGAGCTTTCTGCTCGACACGAACGTCGTGTCGGAACTGCGCAAGAAGTCGCCGGATCCAGGTGTGGTCGACTGGCTCGCTTCGGTGAAGTCGGCGCAGCTGTACCTCAGCGTTCTGGTGGTGGGAGAGATCAAACAGGGCGCCGAGCGGCTCGCGACCCGGGATCCCCGGCGCGCGGCGGCGATCGACGACTGGCGGCAGCGCCTCGTGCGTGGCTACTCCGACCGGATCGTCCCGGTGTCCATCGAGGTTGCCGAGACCTGGGGGCGGCTGAATGCGAACAGCCGGTTCCCTGCGGTCGACGGGCTGATGGCCGCGACCGCGCTGGTCCACGATCTGACGTTCGTCACTCGCAACACCGCCGACGTCGAGCAGACCGGTGCCCGGCTGCTGAATCCCTTCGGCTGAGACCGGCGTCCAGGTGGTGAATGCGGCGTGAAAGAATCAGCGCATGCTGCGCTGGCTCACCGCCGGCGAGTCGCACGGACAAGCGCTCGTCGCCGTACTCGAAGGTCTTCCCGCAGGCGTTGAGGTCACCACGGACGACGTGGCCGACGCCCTGGCTCGTCGTCGGCTCGGCTACGGCCGAGGCGCCCGGATGAAGTTCGAGCGGGACGAGGTGACGTTCCTCGGCGGGTTCCGGCACGGGCTGACCCTCGGTAGCCCGGTCGCCATCCAGGTCGGCAACACCGAGTGGCCGAAGTGGGAGCAGGTGATGAGCGCCGACCCGGTGGACAGCGAGACGCTGGCCGGGCTCGCGCGGAACGCCCCGCTGACCCGCCCGCGGCCCGGTCACGCCGACCTGGCCGGCATGCAGAAGTACGGCTTCGACGAGGCCCGCCCGGTGCTCGAGCGGGCCAGCGCCCGCGAGACCGCGGCCCGGGTCGCGCTCGGCGAGGTCGCGGCCCGGTTCCTCCGGCAGGCGTACGGCGTGACGATCGTCAGCCACGTCGTCGAGCTCGGCGCGGTCAAGGCGCCGTACGGCGTGATCCCGGCGTACGGCGATGTCGCCCGTCTCGACGCGGACCCGGTGCGCTGCCTGGACCCGGACGCGAGCAAGCAGATGATCGCCGAGATCGACACCGCGCAGAAGGCCGGCGACACCCTCGGCGGTGTCGTCGAGGTGGTCGTCGACGGTCTGCCGCCGGGCCTCGGCAGCTACGTGCACTGGGACCGCCGGCTCGATTCGAAGCTGGCCGGTGCGCTGATGGGCATCCAGGCGATCAAGGGCGTCGAGCTCGGCGACGGCTTCGAGCTGGCCCGGACGCCGGGTTCGCAGGCGCACGACGAGATCGTCGCCTCCGATGGTGTGGTCCGTCGTGCCAGTGGCCGCTCGGGTGGCACCGAGGGCGGGATGAGCACCGGCGAGACGCTCCGGGTGCGGGCCGCGATGAAGCCGATCGCGACCGTGCCGCGGGCGCTCCGCACGATCGACACGTCCACGGGCGAGGCCGCGGCCGCGCACCACCAGCGCTCGGACGTCTGCGCCGTACCTGCCGCCGGGATCGTCGCGGAGGCGATGGTCGCGCTGGTGCTGGCCGAGGTGTCGCTGGAGAAGTTCGGTGGCGACTCGGTCGGGGAGACCGCGCGCAACCACCAGTCGTACCTGGCCCATTTGCCGAAGACCATCACCCCGCGGGAGTGGGAGTGAGCCCGGTCGTCGTCCTGGTCGGCCCGCCCGGTTCCGGGAAGTCGACGATTGCCGCGCTGCTGTCGGAGCGGCTCGGCGTACCGCACCGGGACACCGACGTCGACATCGAGGCGACCGCCGGCAAGCCGATCTCGGACATCTTCGTCGACGAGGGCGAGCCGCACTTCCGCGCGCTCGAGCGGGCCGCGATCGTGGCCGCGCTCCGGGACGGCGGCGAGGTGCTGTCGCTCGGCGGCGGCGCGATTCTGGACCCGGACACCCGCGCCGACCTGGCCGGGCACACGGTGGTCTACCTCGACGTCAGCCTCGGCGAGGCGAGCAAGCGCGTCGGCCTCAGCGTCGCCCGCCCGCTGCTGCTCGGCAACGTCCGTACCCAGCTCCGCAACCTGATGGAAGCCCGCCGGCCGCTGTACACCGAGGTCGCCAAGCTCACCGTCCTCACCGACGACAGGACTCCCGCCCAGATCGCCGACGAAATCCAGGAGCACCTCGGATGAGGATCACAGTCGCGGCCGCGGCGCCGTACGACGTCGTGATCGGGGACAACCTGCTGGGTGAGGTGCCCGGGTTGCTGGGCGACGGCGTGCAGCGGGTCGCGGTGATCCACCCGCGGGCGCTGCGGGAGACCGGGGACGCGATCCGGGACGACCTGACCGCGTCCGGGTTCACCGCGCACGCGATCGAGATCCCGGACGCCGAGGAGGCGAAGACCGCCGAGGTACTGGCGTACTGCTGGTCGGTGCTCGGGCAGGCCGGGTTCACCCGCTCGGACGCCATCGTCAGCGTCGGCGGCGGAACGACCACCGACCTGGCCGGGTTCGTCGCGGCCACCTGGCTGCGCGGCGTGAAGGTCGTGCACATCCCGACCACCCTGCTCGGCATGGTCGACGCCGCGGTCGGCGGCAAGACCGGCATCAATACCGCCGAGGGCAAGAATCTGGTCGGCGCGTTCTGGGAGCCGGCCGGCGTGCTGTGCGACCTGGCGGCGCTCGAGTCGCTGCCGAAGAACGACTACGTCAGCGGCCTCGCCGAGGTCGTGAAGTGCGGCTTCATCGCCGACCCGGTGATCCTCGACCTGATCGAGAAGGACCCGGCCGCGGCCACCAGCCCGTCGTACGGCGCGACCGAGGAACTGATCGCCCGCTCGATCCAGGTGAAGGCCGACACCGTCGGCGCGGACCTGCGCGAGCGGACCACGACCGCCGGCGGCCGGATCGGCCGCGAGGCGCTGAACTACGGCCACACCCTCGGCCACGCGATCGAGCGCGTCGAACGCTACAAGTGGCGGCACGGCGCCGCGATCAGCATCGGCATGGTCTTCGTCGCCGAACTCGCCCGCGCCGCCGGCCGCCTCGACGACGCAACCGCCGACCGCCACCGCGCCGTCCTCGAGTCCCTCGGCCTCCCGGTCAGCTACCGCGCCGACGCCTGGCCACACCTCCAGGACGCGATGAAGCTCGACAAGAAAACCCGCGCCGACCGCCTCCGCTTCGTCATCCTCGACGCCCTCGCCAAACCCACCATCCTCGAGGCCCCCGACCCCAGCCTCCTCCTCGCGGCCTATGGCGAGATCGGTTAGGGTGCTGGAAACGCCTCGGAAAGGGCTTTCCGTATGACTGACATGCACAGGGTCGCGATCGTCGGCACGGGTGGGATCGCCGGTGCGCACGCCGGTGCCGTGGCGGCGCTGGCGGACCGCGCCGAACTCGTCGCGGCCGTCGACGTCGACCTGGACCGGGCGAAGGAGTTCGCCGCCCGCTGGAATATCCCGGCGACGTACTCGAGCCTCACCGACCTGCTGGCCACCGGCCAGGTCGACCTGGTCCACCTGTGCACACCGCCCAGCTCGCACGTCCCGCTTGCCACCGAGTGCCTGGCCGCGGACGTCGACGTGTACCTGGAGAAGCCGCCGACGCTGTCGCTGGACGAGTTCGACGCGCTGATGGCGGCCGAGGAGAGGTCCGCGGCGCGGATCGCCTGCGTGTTCCAGCACCGCTTCGGGTCGGGCGCGGTCCGGCTGCGTGAACTGCTCGCCGACGGCGTCCTCGGACGGCCACTCGTTGCCTTGTGCAACACCGTCTGGTATCGCGACGACGAGTACTTCGCGGCACCGTGGCGCGGGACGTTCGACGTCGAGGGTGGCGGCCCGACGATGGGGCACGGCATCCACCAGTACGACCTGATGCTGTCGATCCTCGGGCCCTGGCAGAAGGTGACCGCGCTGGCGGCGCGGCAGGCCCGCCCGACGCAGACCGAGGATGTGTCGATGGCGCTCGTGACGTTCGAGAACGGGGCGGTCGCGTCGATCGTCAACTCGCTGGTCTCCGCCCGGCAGACCTCCCAGCTCCGCTTCGACTGCGAGAACGCGACGATCGAGCTCGAGCACCTGTACGGCTATCAGAACGCCGACTGGACGATCACGCCCGCCCCTGGCCACGACGAGGTCGCCGCCGCCTGGTCGACCGACCTCCCGGACGTCGCCAGCGGCCACACCGCGCAGCTCACCGCGATCCTCGACGCGAAGGCCGCCGGCGAACCGACCCCGGTCTCGCTCGCCGAGGCCCGCAACACCCTCGAGCTGGCGGCCGCGATCTACGCCTCCGCCTTCACCGACACGCCGATCCACCGCGGCGACCTCGCGCCCGGTACGCCGTACGCCGAACGCATGGGCGGCCCCGGCGCGCCGTGGGGGAGCGGCAAGTCCTAGCGGAGGATCTCGTCCGACCGGGCGCGCTGGCATACAACGTCGAGCGGGTGCGGTGCCCGCGTCGGCGTCGCGTGTGGTCGGGTGTGGCGATGTGCGCGGCAGGGGTGGTTGTCAGCGGGGTGGGTGTTGGGGGTTTAGTTCGGGGGGTAGGGGTTGGTGGTGGAGGACTTGTAGGCGGGAGACAGCTCGGGTTAGGACTACGTAGAGGCGGTTGGGGCCGCGGGGTTCGGCTGTGATGATTTCGGCGGGCTCTACGGCTATTACGTGGTCGTATTCGAGGCCTTTGGCGAGGGTTGCTGGGACTGCTGCCAGGCGGCCGTTGCCGGTGGGGGTGGTTGGTTCCAGACCGGCGGATTTCAGGGCTTCGGTGAGGGTGGGGAGCTGGTGGTCGGCGGCGATCAGGCCGATGGAGCCTTCGGTTTTCAGGGCGTGCTGGGCGGCGGTTACGCAGGCGGTGGGGAGGTCGTCGACCTGGGTGATGGTCAGCTCGCCGTCGGAGCGGTACGAGCGGGTCGGTGGGACGTCGACGGCCAGCGTTGCCAGGAGGCGGTTGGCCAGGTCGACAACGGTTGCGGGGACGCGGTAGCCGGTGCTTAGGGCAACTATTTCGGCGGTTGGTTTGCCTAGGTGGGTGAGTTGTTCGTGCCAGTCGGTCGCGGCCCAGGAGGTCGTGCCTTGGGCCAGGTCGCCCAGAACGGTGATCGAGTTGTGGTCGCTGCGGCGGGCGATCGCGCGGCATTGCATGGGGGAGAGGTCCTGGGCTTCGTCGACGATGACGTGGCCGTAGGCCGGGCCGCGTTCGAGTAGGGCGTCGAGTTCGTCGAGTAGTACGGCGTCGGCGGCGGTCCAGCGGGCGGTCTTCGCCTTTCGGGGTCTTGGCCAGGTGATTGCTTGTTGTTCCTCGGCAGTGAGAGCCGTCGCTTCGCTGGGATCGCTCAGCAGGGAGGCGAGCACGTCGTCGGCTTTGAGGAGTGGCCATACCGACTCGACGTACGGCGTGACGGCGCGGGTCATTCGTCGTAGCCAGGCGGCGTTGCAGTTCTGGCCGCGGGACTCGGCCTGGCGTTGGAGGGCGGCGACGAGGCGCGCGATCAGGCGCTCGCGTCCGGTGAGGTACGTCGTCGCGTCGGCTCGGGTCTCGACCAGCATCTCGGCGAACTCGTGCTGGTTGACCCGCCATTTGTACGACTCGTCGACAACCACGACGGCCTGGTCCGGCGTTCCGATCCGGCGGTAGACGGTGTCGCGGAGGACCTCGGCCATCCGGGCGTCGTGTTTGATCGCGGCGGCGGCTGGTTCGTCGGCGGCGTGGACCTCGCGGTCGAGGAGTTGCTCGATCGTGGTTTGTTCGACGTCGACCTCGCCGAGGGTCGGGAGGACGGCGGAGATGTAGTGCAGGAAGGCTTGGTTCGGGCCGAGGACGAGGACGCCGTTGCGTTGGAGGCGGGAGCGGTGCGCGTACAAGAGGTACGCCGCGCGGTGCAGGCCGACCGCGGTCTTGCCAGTGCCGGGGGCGCCTTGGATGCAGACCGAGATGTCGAGGTCGGTGCGGACGAGGGTGTCCTGCTCGGGCTGGATGGTCGCGACGATGTCGCGCATCGGGCCGACGCGGGCGCGTTCGATCTCCTGGCGGACCAGGTCGCTCGCGCCGGACGGGGCGCCGGAGCTCAGGTGTTCGTCCTCGAAGCTGGTCAGGGTGTTCGCGGACCAGCCGAAGCGGCGGCGGGTGTCGATACCGCGCGGCTCGACCGCGGACGCCTGGTAGAAGGCGGCCGAGACCGGCGCGCGCCAGTCGATCACCAGCGGCGGCCGCCCGATCGCGTCGGAGATGTGCCGACGGCCGAGGTAGTACGTCTGCCTGGTGTGATCGCCGGCGTCCGGGCCGTACGCGGTCACGCCGAAGAACGGCGGGTTGTCGCCCTCCTCGCCCATGTCCCTGGCCAGCGTCTTCAGGTAGTAGCCGAGGCGCTCGGCCGTGTATCGGTCGCCCCAGGTGTGTTCGCCGACGGCGACGTTCTCGCGGGCGCCCGCGACCATCCGGCGCAGCGCCGCGCGGCAGTCGTCGGCGTACGCCCGCTCCGCGGTCAGGTCTCGCATCATCGCCTCAAAACATTAACTCGGTTAATCTTTTGTCTAGGTTAACATAGGTCGTATGGCCGGACTTCGTGAGCGCAAGAAGCAGCAGACGCACGACGCCCTGTCGCAGGCGGCGATCGATCTGTTCGTCAAGCACGGCTTCGACGCGGTCCCGGTGGCCGACATCGCGGCCGTCGTCGAGGTGTCCAAGCCGACCTTGTTCAAGTACTTCCCGAGCAAGGAAGACCTGGTGATGCACCGGATCGAGGACCACCAGGGGGAGGTGGCCCGGGTGGTCGAGGCGTCGTCCGAGCCGCCGGCCGAGGCGTTCCGGACGTTCTTCCTGGCCGGTCTCGCCAACCGCGAGCCGACCACCGGGCTGAACGACCTTCCTCAGGTCGTGACCTACTACAGCCTCGTGTTCAGTACGCCGGCGCTCGCGACCAGGCTGCGCGAGTTCATGGACGACGACGAGCGCGCCCTCGCCACAGCACTCGGCGGCGACCTGGACGCGGAGCTCCTGGCCGCGCAACTGCTGTCGACCCGGCGCATCCTGGCGTACCGCAACTGGGACGCGGTCTCGCGCGGCCAGTCCGCCGACGCCAGGTACCCGACCGCAGTGGCCGAGGCCGAGCAGGCGTTCGAGCGACTAGGGTGATCGCTGTGAGCAAGCGAGTGCTGGTACTGAACGGGCCGAACCTCGGGCGGCTGGGGTCGCGGGAGCCGGAGAAGTACGGGACGACGACGTTCGCCGAGCTGACCGACGTCTGCGAGAAGACCGGCGCGGAGCTCGGTCTCGAGGTCGACGTCCGGCAGACCGACGACGAGGCGGAGCTGGTCGGCTGGCTGCACGAGGCCGCCGACGACCGGACCCCCGTCGTACTGAACCCGGCCGCCTTCACCCATTACTCATACGCGTTGCGGGACGCGATCGCGCAGCGGACCGCGCCGCTGATCGAGATCCACCTGACGAACCCGGCCACCCGCGAGGACTTCCGGCACACCAGCGTCGTTGCCGGGGTGGCGACCGGGACCATCGCCGGCTTCGGCCTCGACTCGTACCGGCTGGCGCTGCGCGCACTCACCACCCTGGATTCGTAACCAACGTGCCTCATCGGGCATCAGGGTGAGTGTGGACATCACTCGGCGCGATGGGGGACAACGATGACGATTCCGGTCTGGGTGCAGGCACTCGACCCGCTGTCGCAGTTCGGCCTGGTGCACGCGCTGGAGCGCCGTCCGGAAGTCTCGCTGACGGACGAGCCGGGTCCGGGCGTGGTCGCGCTGATCGCCGTGGATGCGGTCGACGCGGTGGCGGTGCAGGTACTGCGGTGTGCGACCGAGCGCGGGTGCGACCGGCTCGTGCTGATCGGCAGCTCGATCGACGACGACGCGCTGATGACGGCGGTCGAGCTGGGCGTCTCCGGCGTACTGCGTCGTACCGAGGCGACCGCGGACCGGATCCTGCACCTGGTGCAGGCTGCCGCGGCAGGAGACGGCGGGCTGCCGACACACCTGTTGGGCCGCCTGCTCGGGCAGGTGCCGCGCGTCCGGAGGTTGCCGCACGCGGGGCTCTCCGACCGCGAGACGCAGGTACTGCAACTTGTTGCTGACGGCAAGGACACGCAGGAGATCGCCCGCGAGCTGTCGTACTCCGAGCGCACGGTCAAGAACGTCCTGCACGCCATCACGAGCCGCCTGCAACTCCGGAACCGCTCGCACGCCGTCGCGTACGCCCTCCGCCAGGGGCTGATCTAGTACCCGACGGTGAAGCGCTGCCGGATGTGCTGGGCCTGCTCCGCCTCGTCGACGAGTGCGACGGCGAAGTCCTCCAGCGAGATGCCCGCGCCGACGAGGTGGTCGTAGCCCGTCCGGTAGCGCCCGGTCCGGACGCCCGGCTCGAGCGAGGCCGGCGGGCTCACATAGGTCCAGTCCAGCCCGTCGACTGCGCGCACCAGCTCGTACTGCGCCGCACATGCGCGCGCGATCGGCAGCAGTGCGGCCGGGAACTCGGGCGAATCCATCAGCAGCACCTCCTGTCCCGGCACGAGCAGACTCGCAGCACCACCGACGACGATCAGCCGCACGCCCGTCACCCGAAGCCCGGCCAGGAGCCCCTTGGCGGCGTCCACCAGCTCGCCTTCAAAGCCGTCGCGCGGACGCGTCGCACTGATCACCACGTCGTACCCGGCGCTCAATCGCGCCACGTCGTCCGCGTTGGACGCGTCGCCGCGCAGGAGCGTCGGCCCGGATCTGCCGACGCCGTCGACGTGATGACCGCGGGCTGTTGCTTCCTGGACGACACGGCTGCCGACGGCGCCGGATGCGCCCCACACGAGCATCCTCATCCGACGAGCACCCGCGGCTTCTCGACAACGACAGGCGTACGGCGGATCTGTGCGCCGATCAGTGCTGCCAGCACGATGAGACCGCCAAGGGCCTGGAGTGCCGTCAAGTGCTGGTTGAGAACCAGCCAGCCCAGTGTGGTCGCAACGACCGGGCTGAGCAGCCCCAGGAACGTGACTTCGGTAGGAGCGAGCTCCCGCAGCCCCCGGAACCACAGGGCATAGGCAACAGCCGAACCGAACACGGTCAGGTACGCGTAGCCCGCAAGATTCCGCAGGGTGAAGTCAGGGAGCGATCCTTCGACCAGGAACGTGACCGGCAGCAGTACCAGCCCGCCAGCGACCAGCTGCCACCCCGTAGTGGCCAGCAGGGGAGCAGGCGACGTCCAGCGCTTGCTGAGTACGACGCCGAACGCCATCACGACTGCCCCGCCGACGGCAGCCAGCACGCCCCACGCGTCCAGCCGGGCGCTGGCACGCAGTACCAGTAGGCCAACGCCGAAGATTCCGGCGATAGCAGTGAGCACGGTGTGCAGGGAGAGACGCTGACGGAGCAGGGCTGCGGACAGGAGTGCGACTAGCAACGGCTGAATGGCCCCAACGGTTGCAGCGACGCCGCCAGGCAGCCGGTAGGCGCCGACGAACAGCAGGGCGTTGAAGGCGCCGATGTTGAGCGTGCCCAGCACCAGCGAACGCCACCACCAGCTGCCGCGCGGCAGGACCCGGGTGATCGCCACCAGCACCAGGCCGGCCGGCAACGCGCGGAGGAGCGCGGCCAGCAACGGACGGTGCGGCGGGAGTAGCTCGGTGGTGACCAGGTACGTCGTACCCCAGAACATCGGCGCGATGGCCGTGATCAGCAGGATGAGAGTTCGTCGATTGCTTAGCACTAAGACAAAATATCTCAGCACTAAGGTAGTTTCAAGTCTCTCACCGCTAAGCGATCCGGCGCTAGGCTGGGGGGATGGCAGATCACGTCGACCTGGTGCTCGAGCAGTGGCGCGCGCGGCGGCCGGACCTGGACGCCTCGCCGATGGGCATCATCGGGCGGATGAGCCGGCTCGGCGCGCTCTTCGACGCCGAGCTCCGGCGGAACTTCGCCAAGCACGACCTGGACCGCGCGTCCTTCGACGTGCTCGCGACACTGCGCCGCAGCAACCCCGAGCACAGCCTGACCCCGGCCGGGCTGATGCACTCGTCGATGGTCACGTCCGGCGCCATCAGCCAGCGGCTCGACCGGCTGGAGGCCCGCGGACTGGTCACCCGCGCGCCCAGTGAGACCGACCGGCGCGGTGTCCAGGTGACGCTGACACCGAAGGGGCTCGAGCTGATCGACAAAGTGCTGCCGACCCATGTCGACACCGAGGCGCAGTTGCTCGCCGGGCTGTCGACGGCCGAGCGGGATCAGCTGGCCGGACTGCTGCGGGCGTTGCTGGAATCGCTCGGGGACAAGCGGGACTGACCATGACCGGCGCCGGCGCGGACTCGTTGCGGACGGCCCTCGTCCGGCACCTGACCGCGGCCGGCACGATCAACGACCGGCGGGTTGCCGCCGCGTTCCAGGCGGTACCGCGGCACCTGTTCGTGCCGCATGTCCCGTTGGAGGTCGCGTACGCCGACGACGTGGTGCCGATGAAGCAGGACCGGGCCGGGGTGCTGACGAGCTCGGTGTCGCAGCCGAGCATCATCGCGTTGATGCTGCAGCAGGCCGCGATCCGGCCGGGCGACCGGGTGCTGGAGATCGGTTCCGGCGGCTACAACGCCGCGCTGCTGCGGGAGCTGGCCGGACCGGACGGCGCGGTGACGACGGTCGACATCGACGCGGACGTGACGCTGCGGGCGCGGGCGTCGCTGGACCGGGCCGGGTACGGCGACGTGGCCGTCGTCCAGGCCGACGGCGAGTTCGGGGATCCCGGGCGGGCGCCGTACGACCGGATCGTGGTGACGGTGACCGCGTGGGAGGTCGCGCCCGCGTGGCTGCGGCAGCTCCGGCCGGACGGGCGCATCGTCGTACCGCTGCGGATCCGGGGGCAGACGCGGTCGGTGGCGTTCGACCTGGTGGGGGAGCACCTGGAGAGCAGGTCGGCGACGCTGTGCGGATTCGTCAGCATGCAGGGGGCCGGTGCGCACTACGAGCGGTCCGAGGACGGGCTGACGTACGACGAGGACCAGGTCGACGAGCCGCACCCGGAGGGCGACGTACTGGATCAGCGACGCGAGCGGGAGTGGTCCGGGCTGTCCGTGGATCGTGAGGAGCCGTTGCTGGATCTGTATCTGTGGCTGGCGTGCAACCTGGCCGGGTACTGCGTCCTGGACGGGGACGGCGTGGCTGCTGTCGCGACGGCGGACAGCCTGGCCTACCTGACCAGACGGACCGGCCGGCACCGGTCACACGTCGAGCTCGGCTGCAGCGGCCACGGGCCGGATGCGCGGGTTTTGATCGACCGGATGCTGTCCGAGGTGCGTCGGTGGGACGGGCAGCATCCGACGTTCCAGATCCACCCGCTAGGTGCTGAGCTGCCGCCCGGGTTCCACATCGCCCGGCGGCACAGCTACATCACTGTGCAGTGGGAGGCGTAGGCCGCGGCGGGTTGCCGACGGTCCGCCAGAGCTCGTCGATGTCGGAGCGGTCGTCGGGCTCGGGGGTGTCCACCCAGCCGCTGGCCCAGACGTTCTCCTCGCGGTCGTCGAGGTTGAAGATCGACTCCGCGAAGGCCGCCGAGCCGACGTACCGGCCGTCGTCCTCGTCGGGCTCGTCCGCCTTCTCCGGGGTGGCGGAAGGCTTCGGGGCGACCAGGGAGCGCGCGTACTGCTGGGCCTCGAGCAGGCCGAGCTCGCGTTCCTCGCTGAGCAGGCGGACGGCGCCGACCTCGTTGTTCGCGTTCATCAACTCGCGCACCCGGGCGTCCAGGTCCTGGTTGCTGGACGGCAGGTGGTTCTGCGGCGGACGGTGGGCCGGTGGCTGGTACGGCGCCGGGTTGTACTGGACCGGGTACTGCTGGGCGGGCTGGAACTGGCCGGGGGCCTGGTAGGCGCCCGCCTGCTGGTACGGCTGCTGGGCTGGGGGAGCCCACTCGCCGGGGCGGGCCGGCTGCCGACCGTTCTGCAGGAGCTGCTGGAGGACGGCCGCGGCCTGCTGGCTGCCCTGCGGGGTGCCGGGTTGCGCCGGGAACGAGGGCTGACCAGGAGCCGGCGGCGGGCCGCCCTGTCCGGCGGCCTGGGTGTACTGCCCCTGGAACTGGACCGGCTGGCTGCCGCCTTGCTGTGCCTGGATCTTCTGCACCAGCGCCTGCATCCGGGCGTTCTGCTTGGCGTTGCCGCCACCGCTCTGCTGCTTCGCCTTGTTGATCAGCCCGAGCACGATCATCACCACGACGAAGATCACGAACCCCGTCATCAGCCGGCCTCCTGGCACTCCGTCGTCGATCGAGCATCCAGCCTAAGCCCACCCAGGTCCGCCGAATCGGAGGAAGCCCGGTGTGACCGCTACAATCTCGTGTAAGAGTGCGTCCGAGGCCCCACCGCCTACTGCTCGGCGCTCGGCACGGCACCTCGCCGCACGGGTGCAAAGGGCACGATGCTCCGCGTCGAACCCTTCGCCCTCGCACGCCGATGCACCGCACCGAGCACCTGCTCGCTACGGCGCTGGGACCTCGGACGCACTCTGACCGCTGATCGAATTCGAAGGGCATACCCGCGTGGCATCGACGAACGACCTCAAGAACGGCATGGTGCTCGACCTGGACGGCCAGCTCTGGTCCGTCGTGTGGTTCCAGCATCACAAGCCGGGCAAGGGCGGCGCCATCGTCCGGACCAAGCTGAAGAACGTGCTGTCCGGCAAGGTGGTGGACAAGACCTTCAACGCCGACGTGAAGGTCGACGTGGCCACGGTCGACAAGCGTGACATGACGTACCTGTACAACGACGGCACGGCCTACGTCTTCATGGACAAGTCGACGTACGAGCAGCTCCAGCTGCAGCCGGAGGTGGTCGGCGACGCCGTGCACTTCCTGCTGGAGAACCAGGACGCGATCGTCGCCGTGCACGACGACCTGCCGCTGTACGTCGAGCTGCCGGCCTCGGTCGAGCTCCTCGTCGAGTACACCGAGCCCGGTCTGCAGGGCGACCGCTCCAGCGGCGGCACCAAGCCGGCCCGTCTGGAGACCGGCTACGACATCCAGGTGCCGCTGTTCCTGACCACCGGCGAGAAGGTCAAGGTGGACACCCGGACCGGGGACTACCTCGGCCGCGTCAACTCCTGACGACCGAAAGCTGACAACAGCACATGTCTGCCCGTAGCAAGGCCCGCAAGCGCGCACTGGACGTGCTGTTCGAGTCCGAGGTCAGGGGGCTGCCGGTTGGCGGCACCCTGGCCGACCGGGTGGCGGACAACGACCCGCCGGTGAACGAGTTCACCGTGGCGCTGGTCGAGGGAGTGGCGAAGCACGTCGAGCAGATCGACGAACTGCTCGAGACCCACTCGGTGGGCTGGTCGCTGGACCGGATGCCGGCCGTGGACCGGAACATCCTCCGGATCGGTGCCTACGAGCTGCTGTACGACGACCAGGTCCCGGACGTGGTCGCGGTGAGCGAGGCGGTGGCGTTGGCGCGGGACCTGTCGACCGACGAGTCCCCGACGTTCGTGAACGGGCTGCTGGCGAGACTGCTGCAGCTCAAGCCGACGCTGGGTCTGTAGACCCGAGGGGGCGAGACCCTCTTCGTTCTGCTGTTTCTGCGTTGCTGCCGAGTTCCTGCTACCAGGCCCGGTGACCGTCTCGGTACGGTCCCGGGCCTCCGTTTCGTCCCCGTGTGAGTGAAGGCGGGCGGCCGCGGGCCAGCTGCTACAAGCCCCGACCGTCAAGTGCCTTCGGTGGCCGATCAGGCGCCGGCAGCCTCGGACGACTCCTCGACGTCACCCTTCGCCTCGGGGTTCAGGACTCCCCAGGAGATGAAGCGCTCGGTCAGCGTCGTCGGCGACTCGTCGTAGATCACCGCGAGCGTGCGCATGTCGTCCTGACGGATCGACAGCACCTTTCCGTTGTAGTCCCCGCGCTGAGCCTGGATCGTGGCCGCGTACCGCGTCAGCGGACCGGCCTCGCTCGCGTCGAGGTGTTGCAGAGCCTCCAGGTCGAGGATCAACCGGGGCGGAGCGGCAGCCGCAGCGGCCGCGCTGGCGTTTCCAGGGAGCAGTTCACGGATCGGAACGCCGTAGAAATCGGCGAGTTCCGCGAGCTTCTGGACCGTGACGGCCCGATCGCCGCGCTCGTACGAGCCGACGACGACCGCCTTCCAGCGACCCTTGGACTTCTCTTCCACACCATGCAGCGACAGCCCTTGCTGCTGGCGGATGGCGCGTAACTTGCCACCCAGTGTCTTCGCGTATTCGCTAGGCACGCTGGTTCTTCCCTCCAACTAGTTTCGTTCGGTCCGGCCTGCCGGAACGGGCCGGGTCTTGAAACCCCCCTCGATTACACAGAGTAACAATATTCCGGAGCGTAGGCCAGCGTCAAGACGGCGTGTCACATCCGATACCATGTCAAGCGGTCCGAACGTCCTTTAAAGACCTGTCCAGAGAGGCAGGAAAGGAGGAACGGTAGCGATGAGCCCTGCCCAGAGCGCAGAGCACCCCGAGATCACGCAGCCGCCGAATCGCAGTAGCCGCGAGGTCCTCGACGCTTCCGACATTTCCCGGGCACTGACCCGGATCGCCCACGAGATCCTCGAGCGGAACCGCGGCGCCGACCCGGTCGTCCTGCTCGGCATCCCCACCCGCGGAGTCCCGCTGGCCGAGCGCGTCTCCGCCCGGATCCAGGCGGTAGAGGGGCAGAGCGTACCCACAGGGTCACTCGACGTGACGATGTACCGCGACGACATCGGCCTCAAACCACCCCGTGGCCTGGAGCACACCGACATCCCGGCGGACGGGATCGACGGCAAGGTCGTGGTGCTCGTCGACGACGTGCTGTTCTCCGGCCGGACGATCCGGGCGGCGCTGGACGCGCTCGGCGACATCGGCCGCCCGCGCGCGGTCCAGCTCGCCGTACTGGTCGACCGCGGCCACCGCGAGCTGCCGATCCGCGCCGACTACGTGGGCAAGAACCTGCCGACCTCCCTTGTGGAACGCGTCACAGTGCACCTCACCGAGTTCGACGGCGAGGACGCCGTACTGATTGCCGACAAGGGGGCGAAGTGAAGCATCTACTGAGTGCCGCGGACCTGAGCCGCGACGAGGCGCAGCTGATCCTCGACACCGCCGAGGAGATGCGGTCGCTGGCCGACCGCCCGATCAAGAAGCTGCCGGCGCTGCGCGGCCGGACCGTGGTGAACCTGTTCTTCGAGGACTCCACCCGGACCCGGATCTCGTTCGAGGCGGCTGCCAAGCGGCTGTCCGCGGACGTCATCAACTTCTCGGCCAAGGGCTCCAGCGTGAGCAAGGGGGAGAGCCTCAAGGACACCGCGCTGACGCTGCAGGCGATGGGCGCCGACGCGGTCGTCTGCCGGCACGGTTCGTCCGGTGCGCCGCACCTGCTGGCGACGTCGGGCTGGATGACCGGCTCGGTGGTGAACGCCGGCGACGGTACCCACGAGCACCCGACGCAGGCGCTGCTGGACGCGTTCACGATGCGCCGGCACCTCGGTTCGCTGGAGGGCCGCCGGATCACGATCGTCGGCGACGTCCTGCACTCCCGGGTCGCCCGGTCGAACGTGCTGCTGCTCGGCACGCTCGGCGCCGAGGTCACGGTGGTCGCCCCGCCGACGCTGCTGCCGGTCGACATGAGCAACTGGCCGTGCGTGACGTCGTACGACTTCGACTCGGTGCTGCCGAAGAGCGACGCGGTGATGATGCTGCGGGTGCAGCGCGAGCGGATGAACGACGCGTACTTCCCGAGCGCCCGCGAGTACAGCCGCCGGTACGGCCTCGACCGGTACCGGATGGCGCAGCTGCCGGACGAGGCGATCGTGCTGCACCCCGGCCCGATGAACCGCGGCATGGAGATCAGCGCCGAGGTCGCCGACTCCACCCGCTCGGTGATCGTCGAACAGGTCACGAACGGCGTGGCCTGCCGGATGGCCGTCCTTTACCTGATGTTGTCGGGCAGTACCGAAGAGGAGCAGAAGGCATGACCGCATACCTGATCACCGGCGCGCGCGTTCTGGGCGGTGAGGTGGCGGACCTGCTGATCGACAACGGCGAGATCGTTGCTGCCGGCACCGGCCTGGAAGCACCCGAGGGTACGACGCGGATCGACGCCGACGGACTGGTCGCGCTGCCGGGTCTGGTCGACCTGCACACGCACCTGCGGGAGCCGGGCCGCGAGGACGCCGAGACCGTGTTCACCGGGACCCGCGCCGCCGCGAAGGGCGGGTTCACCGCGGTGTTCGCGATGGCCAACACCGACCCGGTCGCCGACACCGCCGGCGTCGTCGAGCAGGTCTGGCGCCTCGGCCGCGACGCCGGGTACGCCGACGTGTACCCGATCGGCGCGGTCACCGTGGGCCGGAAGGGCACGCAGCTCGCGGAGCTCGGCGCGATGGCGGACTCCGCCGCGCGGGTCCGGGTGTTCTCCGACGACGGCGACTGCGTCTGGGACGCCGCGCTGATGCGCCGGGCGCTCGAGTACGTGAAGGCGTTCGACGGGGTCATCGCCCAGCACGCCCAGGAGCCGCGGCTCACCCAGGGCGCGCAGATGAACGAGGGCGCGCTGTCCGGCGTCCTCGGGCTGACCGGCTGGCCGAGTGTCGCCGAGGAGGCGATCATCGCCCGCGACATCCTGCTGAACGCCCACGTCGGCTCGAAGCTGCATGTCTGCCACCTGTCCACCAAGGGCTCGGTGGAGATCGTCCGCGCCGCCAAGCGCCGCGGGCTCGAGGTGACAGCCGAGGTGACGCCGCATCACCTGCTGCTCACCGAGGACCTGGCCGCCTCGTACAACCCGGTCTACAAGGTGAACCCGCCGTTGCGCACCAAGGAGGACGTGGAGGCGGTCCGCGAGGGCCTGGCCGACGGCACGATCGACATCGTCGCCACCGACCACGCGCCGCACCCGGTCGAGGACAAGGACTGCGAGTGGAGCGCGGCGGCGTTCGGGATGACCGGGCTGGAGACGGCGTTGAGCGTTGTCCAGCACGCCATGGTCGACACCAAGCTGCTCAGCTGGGCCGACGTCGCGGACCGGATGAGCTTCCGGCCGGCGGCGATCGGGCAGGCCGCGGACCACGGTCGCGCGCTCGAGGCGGGTGCGCCCGCGAACGTGGTGCTGTACGACCCGCGCGTCGAGCAGACCGTCGTACCGGACGCTTCGGTGTCGCTGTCGCGGAACACGCCGTTCGAGGGGATGACGCTGCCGGGCAAAGTGGTCGCGACCTTCCTGCGGGGCGTGCCCACCGTGCTGGACGGTGAGCTGACCCGGTGAAGGCCTTTCTGGGCATTCTCGGCACGCTGCTGGTGCTGGCGGCGGGCTACTTCGGGATGTACCGGGGCTGGCGGAACCGCCAGGCCCGGCAGGCCGACCTGGCGCCGCTGCCCGAGGCGCCGCACGACGATCGGCGCGGGGTCGAGGGCGTGTACGTCGCCACGACCAGCGCCGGCGACTGGATGGACCGGATCGCGGTCCAGGAACTGGGCGTCCGCAGCATCGCGGACCTGGCCGTCAGTGCGGACGGCCTGATCTTCCACCGGCAGGGCGCGGCGGATGTCTTCATCCCGGTGGACCACCTGACCGGGGTCCGGACCGACCGCGGGATCGCCGGCAAGGTGACCGCGGAGAAGTCCGGCCTGGTGGTGGTCACCTGGACCCACGACGGCCGCTCGCTGGACACCGGGTTCCGGCCCCGCCGCAAGGCCGACACCGCCGCCCTGACCGAATCCATCTCGACTCTGATCGGAGCACAATGAGTCAGCCCGCTTTGCTTGTCCTCGAGGACGGCCGCGCGTTCGCCGGCACGTCGTACGGGGCGACCGGCGAAACGTTCGGCGAGGCGGTGTTCACCACCGGGATGACCGGGTACCAGGAGACACTGACCGACCCGTCGTACCACCGGCAGATCGTCACCCAGACCGCGCCGCACATCGGCAACACCGGGATCAACGACGAGGACGACGAGTCGCAGAGGATCTGGGTCGCCGGGTACGTCGTCCGCGACCCCGCCCGGGTGCCGTCGAACTGGCGCGCGACCCGGTCGCTCGACGACCAGCTGAAGGCGCAGAACATCGTCGGCATCTCCGGGATCGACACCCGCGCGCTGACCCGGCACCTGCGCGAACGCGGCGCGATGCGGGCCGGCATCTCCACCGAGATCCTGGACCCGGACGAGCTGCTGGTGAAGGTCCTCGAGCAGCCGCCGATGATCGGCGCGGACCTCGCGACCGAGGTGACGACGTTCGAGCCGTACGTCGTCCCCGCCGAGGGCGAGAAGCGCTTCACCGTGGTCGCGCTCGACCTCGGGATCAAGTCGATGACGCCGAAGCGGATGGCCGAGCGCGGCATCGAGGTGCACGTGCTGCCGGCGACCGCGACGCTCGACGAGGTGCTTGCGGTGAACCCGGACGGCATCTTCATGAGCAACGGCCCGGGTGACCCGGAGACCACCGAGCACCCGACCACGCTGCTCAAGCAGCTGCTCGAGCAGAACAAGCCGTACTTCGGGATCTGCTTCGGCAACCAGGTGTTCGGGCGGGCGCTCGGGCTCGGGACGTTCAAGCTGAAGTACGGGCACCGCGGGATCAACCAGCCGGTGCTGGACCGGGCGACCGGCAAGGTCGAGATCACCGCGCAGAACCACGGGTTCGCGGTCGACGCGCCGATCGACTCGGCGGTCGAGACGCCGTACGGGACGGCTGAAGTCAGCCATGTCTCGCTCAACGACAACGTGGTCGAAGGGCTCAAGCTCACCGGCAAGGACGGGCGTGTGCTCGCCTTCTCGGTGCAGTACCACCCGGAGGCGGCGGCCGGGCCGCACGACTCCGCGTACCTCTTCGACCGTTTTGTGGAGCTCATGGAAGGACGGAACTGATGCCGCGCCGTACAGACATCGAGTCGGTCCTGGTGATCGGCTCCGGCCCGATCGTGATCGGCCAGGCCTGCGAGTTCGACTACTCCGGCACCCAGGCCTGCCGGGTGCTCCGGGAGGAGGGGTTCCGGGTCGTCCTGGTGAACTCCAACCCGGCCACGATCATGACCGACCCGGAGTTCGCGGACGCGACGTACGTCGAGCCGATCACGCCGGAGTACGTCGAGAAGGTGATCGAGAAGGAGCGCCCGAACGCGCTGCTGGCCACCCTCGGCGGCCAGACCGCGCTGAACGCGGCGATCGCGCTGCACGACAACGGCGTACTGGAGAAGTACGGCGTCGAGCTGATCGGCGCGTCGGTGGACGCGATCCAGCGCGGCGAGAACCGGCAGTCGTTCAAGCAGATCGTCGAGAAGCTCGGCGCCGAGGTCGCCCGGTCGCGGATCTGTCACACGATCGAGGACGTGCTCGGAGCCGCAGAGCAGCTCGGGTACCCGCTGGTCGTCCGGCCGTCGTTCACGATGGGCGGCGTCGGCTCCGGGATGGCGTACGACGAGGCGGACCTGCGCCGGATCGCCGGAGCCGGGCTGCACGCGTCGCCGACCACCGAGGTACTGATCGAGGAGTCGATCCTCGGGTGGAAGGAGTACGAGCTGGAGGTGATGCGCGACAAGGCCGACAACGTCGTGATCATCTGCTCGATCGAGAACGTCGACCCGATGGGCGTGCACACCGGCGACTCGGTGACCGTCGCGCCGGCGATGACGCTCACCGACCGCGAGTACCAGGTCATGCGGGACCTTGCCATCGGCATCATCCGCGAGGTCGGCGTCGACACCGGCGGCTGCAACATCCAGTTCGCGGTGAACCCGGCCGACGGCCGGCTGATCGTGATCGAGATGAACCCGCGGGTGTCGCGGTCCTCGGCGCTGGCGTCGAAGGCGACCGGCTTCCCGATCGCGAAGATCGCGGCCAAGGTCGCCATCGGCTACACGCTGGACGAGATCCCGAACGACATCACCCAGCAGACGCCGGCCAGCTTCGAGCCGACGCTGGACTACGTGGTGGTGAAGGTGCCGCGGTTCGCGTTCGAGAAGTTCCCGGCCGCGGACGCCACGCTGACCACGCACATGAAGAGCGTCGGCGAGGCGATGGCGATCGGCCGGAACTACACCGAGGCGCTGCAGAAGGCACTGCGCTCGCTGGAGAAGCCGGAGGCCCGGTTCTCCTGGAAGGGCCGGCCGTCGACCGAGCTCGAGCCGTTGCTTGAGGCAATCAAGACGCCGCAGGACGGGCGGCTGCGGATCATCATGGACGCGATCCGCGCGGGCGCGACGCCGGAGCAGATCTTCGACGCGACCAAGATCGACCCGTGGTTCGTCGACCAGCTCTACCTGCTGCACGAGACCGCGCTGCAGGTCGCGGCGGCGCCGCGGCTGACGCCCGAGGTGATCAAGCTCGCCAAGCGGCACGGGTTCTCGGACCTGCAGCTGGCCGAGATCCGCGGGCTCACCGAGGACGTCGTCCGCGGGGTTCGGCAGGCGCTCGGGATCCGGCCGGTGTACAAGACCGTCGACACCTGCGCGGCCGAGTTCAAGGCCGAGACGCCGTACCACTACTCGTCGTACGACGAGGAGACCGAGGTCGCGCCGCGCACCGAGCCGGCCGTCCTGATCCTCGGCTCCGGGCCGAACCGGATCGGCCAGGGCATCGAGTTCGACTACTCGTGTGTGCACGCGTCGATGGCGCTCCGCGAGGCCGGCTACTGCACGATCATGGTGAACTGCAACCCGGAGACGGTGTCGACCGACTACGACACCTCGGACCGGCTGTACTTCGAGCCGCTCACCTGCGAGGACGTGCTCGAGATCGTGTACGCCGAGCTGCAGGCCGGACCGGTCGCGGGCGTGATCGTCCAGCTCGGCGGGCAGACGCCGCTCGGGCTGGCGCAGCGGCTCGCGGACGCCGGCGTACCGATCGTCGGGACGTCGCCGGAGGCGATCCACCTGGCCGAGGAGCGCGGAGCGTTCGGTAAGGTGCTCGCGGACGCGCAGCTGCCGGCGCCGAAGCACGGGACCGCGCTGTCGGCGGAGGAGGCGCACGGGATCGCCGAGGAGATCGGGTTCCCGGTACTGGTCCGGCCGTCGTACGTGCTCGGCGGGCGCGGGATGGAGATCGTCTACAGCTCGGCGGAGCTGACCGCGGCGCTGGAGCGGCTCGGCGGCGGCGAGGCGTTCGAGCACCCGGTGCTGATCGACCGGTTCCTGGACGACGCGGTCGAGATCGACGTCGACGGGCTGTACGACGGGAACGAGCTGTTCCTCGGCGGCGTGATGGAGCACATCGAGGAGGCCGGCGTGCATTCCGGCGACTCGTCGTGTGCGCTGCCGCCGATCACGCTCGGGAACGCCGACATCGAGAACATCCGGCGCTCCACCGAGGCGATCGCGCGCGGGGTCGGCGTCCGCGGGCTGCTGAACGTGCAGTACGCGCTGGCCGGCGACGTGCTGTACGTGCTCGAGGCGAACCCGCGGGCGTCCCGGACGGTGCCGTTCGTGTCGAAGGCGACCGCGACGCCGCTGGCGAAGGCGGCCGCGCGGGTGATGCTCGGCGCGTCGATCGCGGAGCTGCGGGCCGAGGGCCTGCTGCCCGCGTCGGGTGACGGCGGCACGCTGCCGGCGTCGACGCCGATCGCGGTCAAGGAGGCCGTGATGCCGTTCAACCGGTTCCGGACCATCGACGGCTCGTCGGTGGACACGGTCCTCGGGCCGGAGATGAAGTCGACCGGTGAGGTGATGGGCATCGACGACACGTTCGGTACGGCGTTCGCGAAGTCGCAGGCGGGGGCCTCGCAGCCGCTGCCGGCCGACGGGAAGGTGTTCGTGTCGGTCGCGAACCGGGACAAGCGGCACATGATCTTCCCGGTGAAGCGGCTCGCGGACCTCGGGTTCCAGATCTACGCGACCGAGGGCACGGCCGACGTACTGCGGCGCAACGGGGTCGAGGCCGTCGCGGTCCGGAAGAGCAGCCAGGGTCCGGGGCCGAACGGGGAGCCGACGATCGTCCAGATGGTGCAGGACGGCGAGCTGAACCTGATCGTCAATACCCCGATCGGGATCACCCAGGGCGGCTCACCGCGGCTCGACGGGTACGAGATCCGGAGCGCGGCGGTGGCCCGCAACATCCCCTGCATCACCACGGTGCAGGGCCTGGCGGCCGCCGTCCAGGGCATCGAGGCCCAACGCGCCGGCGACATCGCGGTCCGCTCCCTCCAGGACTGGGTCCCGAGGATCCACGGTGCCTGAGCGTTCGCCGTACGAACGGGTTGTCCGGCCGGTCTTGTACAAGCTGGGCAGGGGAGATGCGGAGGTCGCGCACGAGCAGACGCTGGCCGGCCTCCGCCTCCTCGGCCGGATCCCCGGCGCACCGCGCGCCGGGGCCCGGCGGTACGGCTCGACCACACCGCGCACCGTGTTCGGCGTGCGGTTCCCCTCACCGGTCGGGCTCGCCGCGGGCATGGACAAGAACGGGATCGCGCTGCGGGCCTGGCCCGCGATCGGGTTCGGGTTCGTGGAAGTGGGGACCGTCACCGCGCATCCCCAGCCGGGGAACGAGAAGCCGCGCCTCTTCCGCCTCGTCGAGCATGAAGCGGTCATCAACCGGATGGGCTTCAACAATCTCGGCAGCGCCGCCCTGGCCGAACGGCTCGCGGCGTACGGCGACCTCGGCTACCCGCTCGGTATCTCGATCGGCAAGTCGAAGATCACCCCGCTCGACCAGGCCGTCGACGACTACGTGACCTCGCTCCGCCGCCTCTACCGGTACGGCGACTACTTCGCCGTCAACGTCAGCTCCCCGAACACCCCCGGGCTCCGCGAACTCCAGGACGCGGCCCACCTCCGCGACCTGCTCACCGCGCTGCACCACGAGGCCACCACCCTCACAGCCGGCGGCCTCACCCCGAAGCCGATCCTGGTGAAGATCGCGCCCGACCTGACCACGACCGCGATCGACGAACTCCTCCAGGTCTGCACCGACACCGGCGTCGCCGGCATCATCGCGACCAACACCACGATCGGCCGCCCGGGCGTCGAGTCGCACCCGCTGGCCGGACAGGCAGGCGGCCTCTCCGGCCGTCCGCTCACCGAGATCTCCGCGAAGGTCGTCTCGCACATCCACCACCAGACCGCGGGCGCGCTGCCGATCATCGGCGTCGGCGGGATCGTCGACCCGTCGGACGCGACCCGCCTCTTCGACGCCGGAGCCAGCCTCGTCCAGGTCTACTCGGGCCTGATCTACAAGGGACCGGGACTGATCCGCCAGATCAACAGGAGCTTGCCATGAGCAACAACAAACCCTTCGGCGCGCGGCTGCGCGCGGCCATGGACACCCGCGGCCCGCTGTGTGTCGGCATCGACCCGCACGCCCACCTGCTGGACGCCTGGGGCCTCCCGGACACCGCGGAGGGCCTGGCCTCGTTCACGGACGGCGTGGTCGACGCGCTCGCCGACCGGGTCGCGGTGTTCAAGCCGCAGTCCGCGTTCTTCGAGCGGTTCGGCTCGGCCGGGATCGCGGTCCTCGAGCAGGCGACGATCCGCCTTCGCGACGCCGGCGCGCTGGTGATCATCGACGCGAAGCGCGGCGACATCGGTACCACGATGGCCGGTTACGCGTCGGCGTACCTGTCCGAGAAGGGGCCGTTGGCGTGTGACGCGCTGACGGTCAGCCCGTACCTCGGGTTCGGGTCGCTGCAGCCGGCGATCGACGAGGCCCGCGAGGCGGGGGCCGGCCTGTTCGTGCTCGCGCTCACGTCGAACCCGGAGGGCCCGCAGTTCCAGTCCGCCCGGACCGCCGACGGCGCGACCGTCGCCGGCGCCGTACTGGACGGTTTGCGGGAGCTGAACGCGGACGCCGACGGCCTCGGCTCGTTCGGCGCGGTCGTTGGAGCGACCATCAGCTCGACCGACGAGAACCTGGACATCAACGGCCCGCTGCTGGCCCCCGGACTCGGCGCGCAGGGCGGCACCGCCGAGGGCCTGACGAAGGTGTTCGGTCCGGCGGTCCGCAACGTCGTACCGTCCAGCTCCCGCGAGATCCTCGGCGCCGGCCCGGACGCCAAGGCTCTCCAGCAGGCGGCCGACCGCGCGAACGACGCGTACCGCACGGTCCTCGGCTACTGACGATCTGCGGCTCGACAGGAGCCGCCCGGCGACGAAACGCCGGCACATCCTGTCGAGCCGCGGATCGTGCGATCCTCGACGGCATGAGTTCGGGGCTGGAGACGTGCGCGCGGTTCTACCGGAACGTCGTGGGGCCGCAGGTCGAGGTGCCACACAGTGCGGCGCTGCTGGGGCGTGGTTCGGAGGTGCTCGGGTTCGACGACGAGATGTCGACGGACCACAACTGCGAGGCACGGGTCCTGCTGTTCGTGGCGGACGGGGTGGAGCCGCACCTGACGGTGCCGGAGACGTTCGAGGGCCGCGCCGCGCTGGTCGAGGTGCACATGTTGCGCGACTATTTCCGCAAGCAGCTGGCGTTCGACGTGGACGTCGAGCTGACGCCGATGGACTGGCTGACCTTTCCGGAGTCGATCCTCCGGCAGCACACCGCGGGCGGGGTGTTCCACGACGAGCTCGGGTTGCAGGCGGTCCGGGACCGGCTCGCGTACTACCCGGACGATCTCTGGCGGTACCTGATGATCACCGCCTGGTGGCGCGTACACCCGGAGATGAACCTGGTCGGTCGCGTCGGGTACGTCGGCGACGAGCTCGGGTCGTCGCTGATCGGCGCCCGGCTGGTCCACGACCTGATGCAGTTGTGCTTCCTGCTGGAGCGCACCTACGCGCCGTACTCCAAGTGGTTCGGTACGGCGTTCCGTCAGCTGTCCTGTGGCCCGACGCTCGAGCCGCTGCTGCGTGAGGTGCTGCGTGCCGACTCGTGGCAGCGGCGTGAGGAGGCGCTGATGGCGGCGTACACCGTTGTCGCCGAGTTGCACAACCGGCTGGGCATCACCGAACCGGTGGAGCTCGGGGTGGAGCAGATGTGCGGCCGGCCGTTCAAGGTCGTCTGGGGCGACTTCATCGGCCGGCTCACCGCCCAGATCAGCGATCCCGCCGTCCTGCGGATCTTCGAGCGCTGGCGCGTCGGCGGTATCGAGCAGGTCCGCGACGCGTTCTGGCGCCCCGCGGACCGCCGTCAGCTGGTGGAGCTGTTGTAGAGCTGTCCGAGCAGCTGCACGGCAGCTTGCGTCGCCGGGTGCGGATCCTCGCGCTGCCAGATCAGGTGGACGTCGACCGGCGGTGCATCCCGCACGGGCCGGTACGTGACGCCGTCGCGCCGGTACTGCGTCGTCGTCGCCTGCGGTGTCATCCCGACGCATCGCCCGGACGCGACGGCCGCCAGCCAGTCGTCGACGTCCTGCGTGTACTCGATCGCCGGACGGGCGTCCTCCGGCCACAGATCGGCCGTGGTGCTCCCGGTACGCCGGTCGATGACCAGCGTCCTGTCCCGGAGCTGGTCGAGCGTGACGGCCCGTTTGCGGGTGAGCGGATCGTCGGCGGGCAGAGCGCAGTACCGCTGCTCCTGGGTGATGAGGACGTGCGCGAAGCGGCGGAGGTCCACGTGGCTGCGGATGACGGCGAGGTCGCACAGTCCCTCGGCGAGGCCGCCGGTCGGGGTGTTGGTGCGGATCAGCTGCAGCTCGACGCCGGGGTACTGAGCCGCCCAGCGGCGCTGGAACTCGCGCGTGTGGCTGCCGAACGCCGACCATGCATGCCCCACGCGGAGCCGGCTGTGGCCGCTGGTCGCGTCGGCGACGAGGTCGTCGAGCTCTGCCAGGACGTGCCGTGCGCGGGCCAGGACGCGCAGGCCGACCGCGGTCGGGGTCAGCGAGCGGCTGGTGCGGTGCAGCAGGCGGACGCCGAGTTCGCGTTCCAGCGCGAGCAGGTTGCGGGAGACGGCGGCCTGCGAGATGCCGAGCTCGATCGCGGCGTCGGTGAACGTGCCGGAGTCCACGATCTCCACCAGGCACCGCAGCTGCCGGATGTCCATGACTCCAGCGTATAGATCGGCCGGCCGCCGCATTTTGCAGCGGGCCACCGGGAGCGGATCCTCGGGAGCGTGAGGCGAGATCGGTTGGTCGGTGTGGTGATGATGCTCGGCAGCGGGCTGTCGACGCAGGTCGGTGCGTCGGTGGCGGCGCTGGCGTTCCCGGTGCTCGGCCCGGCGGGCGTGGTCGCGATCCGGCAGTGGGTCGCGGCGATCGTGCTGCTCGCCCTGGGCCGCCCGCGACTCCGGACGATCACCGCCCGGCAGTGGCGCACGGTGATCGCGCTCGCGGTGGTCTTCGCCGTCATGAACCTGTCGCTCTACACGGCGATCGACCGCGTCGGGCTAGGTCTGGCGGTCACCCTCGAGTTCCTCGGCCCGCTCTCCGTGGCACTACTAGGCTCTCGGCGGCTGCTCGACCTGGTGTGCGCACTGGTCGCCGCGCCTGCCGTCATCCTCCTCACCCGCCCGCAGGCAACCACGGACTACATCGGCGTCGGCTTCGGCCTGCTCGCCGCGATGTGCTGGGCGTTCTACATCCTGCTGAACCGCAAGGTCGGCAGAGAGTTGCCGGGCGCAACAGGTGCCGCCACGGCCGCGGCCTTGTCGGCGCTCGCGTACGTCCCGGTCGGCATCGTCGTACTGCTGCATCATCCGGCGACGTTCGCCGCGGTGAAGTACGCGCTGGTGGCCGGGCTGTTGTCGTCAGCCGTCCCGTACTTCGTCGACGTGCTGACACTGCGCCGCGTTTCGGCCCAGTTCTTCGGGGTGTTCATGAGCGTGAACCCCGTCCTCGCGGCGCTTGTCGGGCTCGTCGTACTGCATCAGCGGCCGGCTGTGCTCGACTGGATCGCGATCCTCGTGATCGTGGGAGCGAACGCCGTGGCAGTCACTTTCGGCGCTGACGCAGTACGTCACAAACGGGTTCCAGTCGCGGAGTGCGACGTTGTTCACGGCGCGCCGGACCTTCCGGTGACCCCGGTGTTCGGAAAGGTGTCGGCGGACGGGGAGCCACGGACTTCCCGCGTGACACAGTGAAGGAACACGATGCGGAAGCTGGCAGCCCTCGCGGCGGTTGTGACGATGAGTGTTGGCGCCCTGACGGCCTGCTCGGGCGGCAACTACTGCGACGACCTGAAGAGCTACGTCGACTCGGCCAAGGGCCTCGACATGAAGGACCCGAAGGCGATCGACAAGATTCTGTCCGAGTCCAAGAAGGTGAAGGGCTCGGCGCCCAAGGACCTGAAGGACGACTGGCAGTCGGTCATCGACTACGCGCAGAAGGTCAAGGACGCCAACGGCGACACGACCAAGCTCGCGGAGCTGGCCAAGGGCGACATGTCCAAGATCCAGTCGGCGCAGGAAGCGATCACCAAGCAGGCGAAGGACTCCTGCAAGATCGACATGAACAACACCGGCAGCAACTGACCGACGCGGTGCGATCTGGTGGGACGGCTCTGCCCGTTCCGTCCCGCCAGCCCGCCCGGGGAGTAGCGTGACCCTCCGTGAAGACACTCGCCGTTATCGCGACCGTCGCTGTCGGTGCCGGTCTGCTGACCTCCTGTTCTGATCAGCAGGCGTACTGCGTCGATCTGGCCAAGTACGCCGCCAAGGCCGTCGACGTCGACCCGCAGAAGCCGGTCGACTACGTGAAGATCCTGGACCAGGCGAAGAAGCTCCAGGGCTCCGCCCCGAAGGACGTCAAGGACGACTGGGGCGTCGTCGTGGCGTTCGCGGAGAAGGCGAAGAAGGCCGGTTCGGACAAGGTCGAGCTGGCCAAGCTGAGCAAGCAGACCGGGGCCGTGATGACGGCGTACAAGAACATCTCGGGGCAGGCGAAGGACAGCTGCAAGGTCGACCTGCCGAACCTGAACTGACG
This sequence comes from Kribbella sp. WER1, assembly GCF_054189145.1. Classification (NCBI taxonomy): domain Bacteria; kingdom Bacillati; phylum Actinomycetota; class Actinomycetes; order Propionibacteriales; family Kribbellaceae; genus Kribbella; species Kribbella sp. WER1. The sequence goes on from NZ_CM135186.1 coordinate 8,130,408, forward strand.
ACTCGACCCGACGTCGGCCGAACGTCGCGCTGATCCCGTGTTAGGTTCCCTTGCGAAGCCATACAACGGGACAAGGTGAAACGGTGCCACTTCCTACTTTGACTCCGGAGCAGCGTGCGGCAGCTCTGGACAAGGCCGCGGCGGCGCGGCGTGAACGAGCCGAGATCAAGAACCGGATCCGGCACTCGGGAGCGTCTCCGACGGAGGTGCTGCACGAGGGGCAGACCAACGACGTGATCGGCAAGATGCGGGTCAGCCAGCTGCTGCAGTGCATTCCGGGCGTCGGCAAGGTCCGGGCGCAGCAGATCATGGAGCGCGCGGGAATCTCCGAGACCCGGCGGGTCCGCGGCCTCGGGTCGAACCAGATCGCCGCGCTCGAGCGCGAATTCGCCGAGTGATCCAGGTGAGCCAGACCAAAACACTGACTGGCTCGTTGGACACTGGTGTGACGATGACCACGCACCCGAACGACCCCGCTCCGACCGACTCCGGTGCGCGGCCGCCGGCCCGGCTGACCGTGCTGGCCGGCCCGACCGCGGTCGGCAAGGGCACGGTCGCGGCCGACATCCGCGACCGCTTCCCGGACATCTGGATCTCGGTCTCGGCGACCACCCGCAAGCCCCGGCCGAACGAGGTGCACGGCGTGCACTACCTGTTCGTGTCCGACGCGGAGTTCGACCGGATGATCGAGGCCGGCGAGTTGCTCGAGTGGGCGGTCGTGCACAAGGCGGCCCGGTACGGTACGCCGCGGCAGCCGGTGCTCGACAAGCTCGCCACCGGCCGGCCCGCGCTGCTGGAGATCGACCTGCAGGGCGCCCGGCAGGTCCGGGACACGATGCCCGAGGCGCAGTTCGTGTTCCTGGCTCCGCCGAGCTGGGACGAGCTGGTCCGGCGGCTGGTCGGCCGCGGCACCGAGACGCCCGAAGAGCGCGAACGCCGGCTCGAGACCGCGGTGCTGGAGCTCGCGGCCGAGAAGGAGTTCGACGTGACGATCGTGAACGCCTCGGTTCGGGAGGCCGCCGATCAGTTGGTAAAGTTGATTCGATCACCCTCCATCTCTGGAAAGAGCTGAACTTGTCTGGCAACCAGCCCGTCGCCATCGGCATCACGTCCCCGCCGATCGACGACCTGCTCACCCACACCGACTCCAAGTACAAGCTGGTGCTGTACTCGGCCAAGCGGGCGCGGCAGATCAACGCCTACTACTCGCAGCTCGGCGAGGGCCTGCTGGAGTACGTCGGACCGCTGGTCGAGACGCACGTCCAGGAGAAGCCGCTGTCGATCGCGATGCGCGAGATCAACGACGGCGTGCTGACCTGCACCGACATCGACCCCGAGGCCGAGGCGGAAGCCGCCGCGGCCGCGGAGAAGTCCGAGTAACAACCCCCGACGACTGACCGGGAACGGAGTCCACGCTGATGTCCGCAACCGGTGACCAGACCCCCGGTACGCCGAGCGCCCCGGGGGCCGATGTCGTCCCCAAGCACCGGCCGAACGTGGTGCTCGGCGTCGGCGGCGGGATCGCGGCGTACAAGGTCTGCGACCTGCTGCGGCGGCTGACCGAGTCCGGGCACAGCGTGCGGGTGGTGCCGACGGCCGCCGCGCTGGAGTTCGTCGGCGCGGCGACGTGGGCGGCGCTGTCCGGGAAGCCGGTGACGGCGGACCCGTTCGACGACGTCCAGGAAGTGCCGCACGTCCGGATCGGCAAGGCCGCGGAGCTGGTCGTGGTCGCACCCGCCACCGCGAACCTGATCGCCAAGGCCGCGCACGGGCTGGCCGACGACCTGCTGACGAACACGCTGCTCACCGCGCGCTGCCCGATCCTGTTCGCGGCCGCGATGCACACCGAGATGTGGGAGCACCCGGCCACCCAGGCGAACGTCGCCACGCTGCGGTCCCGCGGGATCACCGTGCTTGACCCCGCGGTCGGGCGGCTGACCGGCGCCGACACCGGCCGCGGGCGGCTGCCGGAGCCGTCGGAGATCTTCGCTATCAGCCAGTTGATGCTCGCCGACGAGGCGGCCCGCGCCGCCGGCCAGTCGGTGGCCGACCTGACCGGGAAGCACGTCCTGATCAGCGCGGGCGGGACCCGTGAGCACCTCGACCCGGTGCGGTACCTGGGCAACTCGTCGTCCGGGAAGCAGGGGTACGCGCTGGCCCGGATCGCGGCCGCCCGCGGCGCGAAGGTGACGCTGGTCGCCGCCAACTCCGAGCTGCCCGACCCGGCCGGCGTGCAGGTGGTGCCGGTGGTGTCGGCCCAGGACCTGTACGACGAGATCACCGGCCGGGCCGCCGACGCGGACGCGATCGTGATGGCCGCGGCGGTCGCGGACTTCCGTCCCGCCGACGTCGTCGAACACAAGATCAAGAAGACCGCCGACGGCGCCGTCCCCGCGGTCAACCTGGTGCAGAACCCGGACATCCTGCACACGATCTCGCACGACCGCGCCCGCCCCGACCAGATCATCGTCGGCTTCGCCGCGGAGACCGGCGACGCAGACCACACGGTCCTCGAACTCGGCCGCGCCAAGCTCGCCCGCAAGGGCTGCGACCTCCTGGTCGTCAACGACGTCTCCGGCGGCAAGGTCTTCGGCAGCGACCTCAACGAGGCAGCAATCCTCGACCGCTCCGGCACGGCCTTGCCGGTCCCCTCCGGCTCGAAGGACGCCCTCTCCGGCGTCATCTGGAACCTGGTCGCCACCCACTGGGCCTAACCAACCCGCCCACACCCCCGGGCACCCGCGCCCGGCGCCGGCGTCCAGCACTCCGCCGCCTTCCACCGGCCGAGCCCGTCGCCATTTGAGAGGTGAACGTTCCGGCGTGCCCGTTCACACGCCGCATACGGGTGGTCAACGAGCACTCTCGGGGGTGAACCCCTGAAACGGATATCCACAGCCGGGTGATTCGGAGGCTCGCGCGTTGGTGATCAGTGCACATTCTGTTGACGTGAACTCGAAGCTCGCGGTCGTGGCCGCGCTCCAGGGCGGTGTGTTCAGTCGTCGACAGGCAGTCTTCAGCGGCTACTCACCGGCGCAGATCCGCCAGCGGCTCGGCGACGGGCGGTGGGTCCGCATCCGGCACGGTCAGTACGCCGAAAAGCGGGACCTGACCGCGCTGGAACCGTGGACCCGCGCCCGGCACGAGCACCTGCAGAGGGTGCACGCGGTGGTGAATTCGAGGCGGAGCAGCGCAGTCGCGGTCAGTCACCACTCAGCGGTCTCTCTGCACGGTCTACCGCTGTGGGGGCTCGACCTGACGCGGGTCCACATCACTCGGCGCGACGGCACCATCAGCGGGAGGATCGCGGGGGTGCATCACCATGCCGGTGAACTGTCGGACGCCGATCTGACCCTGGCCGGCGGTCTGGTGACGACCACAGTCGCTCGGGCGGTGTTCGAGACGGCCTGTACGACGCCGTTCCAGCCCGCGGTCGTCGTCTTCGATGCCGCCTTGCGCAGCGGGTCGGTGGCTGAGGCCGACGTACGCCGGCTGCTTGAGGCAACGGAGTACTGGCCGGGTGGCCCGACGGCCCGCGCGGCGCTGAAGTTCAGCGATCCGCGGTCGGAGTCGGTCGGCGAATCCCGGCTGCGAGTGCTGTTCGCCGACCACGGTCTGCCGCCGCCCGCACTGCAGGTCGAGTTCGGGGACTCCCGCGGCTTCATCGCTCGGGTCGACTTCTTCTTCGAGGAGTTCGACACCGTGGTCGAGTTCGACGGGAGGCTGAAATACAGGAACGCGTCTGGTGAGGTGCTGGTGCTGGAGAAAATCCGTGAGGACCGGCTCCGCGCGAAGGGCCTGCAAGTCGTCCGCGCCGACTGGTCCGACCTTGACCACCCGGATCGCTTGCTGACCGACATCCAGGGGGCGTTCGCCCGCTCCCGCCACGCTGCCTGACCGCGCCTGCTCGGTCCGCCGCCGGGAGGTGAACCCCTGACTTTGTCCGTTCATCGGGCGCATGACGACAGCGAACAGGCATGCCGAAGGGTTCACCTCTCAAATGGGCCTGAGCGGGTGGGGGCTGTCGGTGCACGGGTGGTGCGGGGCGGTGCGGGGCGGTGCGGGGCGGTGCGGGGCGGTGCGGGGCGGTGCGGGGCGGTGCGGGGCGGTGCGGGGCGGTGCGGGGCGGTGCGGGGCGGTGCGGGGTGGGTTGGGGGGAGGCGGTCAGAAGCTGTCCGCTTCTGGTTCTAGGGTCGCGGGTATGGAGATCAGCTGGGGTGCGGTCGTTGCGCGGCGGGTGCGGCGGCATGGGTTGGTGGGGTTGGTGGGGTCGGTGGGGTCGGTGGGTACGGCGGTGGATGCCGTGCGGGCGATGTGTGGGGCGCATGCGCAGATTGCGTCGGCGGGGGAGATGTCCGTCGCGTTGCGGGTGGAGGGGGCGGACCGGGCGTCCGTCCAGCGGGACGAGGGGCTTGTGAAGACGTTCGGGCCGCGGGGGACCGTGCATCTGTTGCCGCTGGACGATCTGCCGATGTGGACCGGTGCGCTGTCGGCGTTGCCGGGGAACGGGCAGCAGCCGGAGCCGATCCGGATGACGCCGGACGAGATCGACCAGGTGGTGGTCGCGATCGGGGAGGCGCTCGCGGACGACGACCTGACCGTCGACGAGTTGACCGAGGAGGTCGTCCGGCGGACCGGTGAATGGGCGCGGACGCCGACGATCCCGGCGTTCCAGGGGGCGTGGGCGCGGTGGCGGCAGGCGGTTCACGTCGCGGCGCACGCCGGCGTGCTGTGCCACGGGCCGTTGCGCGGGCGGCTCGTGACGTACTCCAACCCGCACCGGCTCCGCCCGTTCGACCCGATGTCCGGGGAGAAGGCGCTTACCGAGCTCCTCCACCGGTACCTGTACTCCTACGGCCCGGCGACCCCGCAGCAGTTCGCCCGCTGGCTCAAGACCACCCCGACCGTCGTCCGGCCGTACTTCGACGACCTCCCGCAGGTGACGCTCGACGGCGAGGCGGCCTGGGTGGCGCCGGCTGACGACGACTTCCCGGACGACCGCGTCGACGGCGTCCGGCTGCTCCCGTACTTCGACGCGTATGGCGTCGGCAGCTACCCGCGGGAGCTGCTCTTCCCGGGCAAGGCGTTCGAGCGCGCGACCGCCCGCGGCCAGGCCGGGAACTACCCGCTGCTGCTCGTCGACGGCATCGTCGCGGGTGTCTGGCACCAGAAGAAGGCCGGCCGGACACTGCATGTCACCGTCGAGGCGCTCGGCCCGCTGAACCGTCGCCGCCGCGCCCTGCTGGACGTGGAGGTGGACCGGTTGGCTGCGATCCTCGGTGCTGCGCCGTCGCTCACACTGGGCGACGTCGCGGTCGGCCCGCACGCGTGAAACCTGGCCGATTGTCCAGAATATGGTCGCCGGTCTCGTATCCCGGGCGAATTCGGAGCGTCTCCGGGATCCCGGGGGAAACTGCTGGCATACTTCCCAGATGCATCGCCAACCGCCGGTGCATGGGGGGATCGCGCGGCCGTGCCACTCGCGCAGCCGGGCGGCACACGAGGAATTCGAGGGAGAACTGTGGCGAGGCGCCTTTTCACGTCCGAGTCCGTGACCGAGGGTCACCCGGACAAGATCGCTGACCAGATCAGCGACTCCATCCTCGACGCGTTGCTGGCCGAGGACCCGAAGAGCCGGGTCGCGGTCGAGACCCTGATCACCACGGGTCTGGTCGTCGTCGCGGGTGAGGTGACCACGACGGCGTACGTCGACATCCCGGGGATCGTGCGGTCGCGCATCCTCGAGATCGGCTACGACTCGTCCCTGAAGGGCTTCGACGGCGCGTCCTGTGGGGTGCAGGTCGCGATCGGGAGCCAGTCGCCGGACATCGCCCAGGGCGTGGACACGGCGTACGAGACGCGCTCGAGCGCCTCCCAGGATGCGCTGGACCTGCAGGGGGCAGGCGACCAGGGCCTGATGTTCGGCTACGCGTCGAACGAGACGCCGGAGTTGATGCCGCTGCCGATCACGATCGCGCACCGGCTGTCCGAGCAGCTCGCCGAGGTCCGCAAGAACGGCACGCTGGCCTACCTGCGCCCGGACGGCAAGACCCAGGTCACCATCGAGTACGACGGCGACCGCGCGGTCCGCATCGACACCGTGGTGGTGTCCAGCCAGCACGCGGCCGACATCAACCTGGACACGATGCTGACGCCGGACATCAAGAAGCACGTCGTGGACCCGGTGCTCGAGCAGTTCGACATCGACGCGACCGGCTACAAGTTGCTGGTGAACCCGACCGGCCGGTTCGAGATCGGCGGCCCGATGGGCGACGCCGGGCTGACCGGGCGGAAGATCATCATCGACACGTACGGCGGGATGGCCCGGCACGGCGGCGGCGCGTTCTCCGGCAAGGACCCGTCGAAGGTGGACCGGTCGGCGGCGTACGCGATGCGCTGGGTGGCGAAGAACATCGTCGCGGCCGGCCTCGCGGACCGGGTCGAGTGCCAGGTCGCGTACGCGATCGGCAAGGCCGCGCCGGTCGGCTTCTACGTCGACACGTTCGGCACCGAGAAGGTCGAGGTCGCGAAGATCGCCGAGGCGGTCCGCGAGGTCTTCGACCTGCGCCCGGCGGCGATCATCCGGGACCTGGACCTGCTCCGCCCGATCTACGCCCAGACCGCCCGCAACGGCCACTTCGGCCGCACCGGCGAGGACTTCACCTGGGAGCGCACCGACCGGGTCGAGGCACTCAAGGCCGCGATCAACAAGTAGTGGTTGTCCACAGGCGGACGGCAGTGCGGGTACGTACTGCCGTCCGGCCGGACTAGCATTCCCGGGTGACGTCGGATCCGCCGGAGCAGCTGACGCTGTTGCGGGACACAGTGCGCAGGTCGCGCACGAAGGAGCCCGCGCCGATCACCGAATCGTTGCCGGTGGCCCGGATCGCGGTGGACGTCTCGCTGCCGCATCTGGACCGGCCGTTCGACTACCTCGTGCCGGACGACATGGCCGCGGCCGCGCAGCCCGGTGCGCGGGTGAAGGTGCGGTTCGCCGGCAAGGACCTGGACGGGTTCGTGCTGGAGCGGCGGGAGACGTCCGACCACGACGGCAAGCTGGTCCGGCTCCGCAAGGTCGTGTCCGGCGAGCAGGTGCTGACGCCGGAGATCGCGGACCTGTGCCGCGCGGTCGCCGATCGGTACGCCGGGGTGTTCGCGGACGTCACCCGGCTCGCGGTGCCGCCCCGGCATGCGAAGGTCGAGGGCGAGCCGCTGTGCTGCGACCAGCCGCCGCGCCCGCCGGCGTCGACGTCCCGCGCGGAGTGGGCGCCGTACCCTGCGGGTTTCCTCGACGCGATCGCGCGGTCGGAGGCGCCGCGGGCGGTGTGGACTGCCGTACCGGGGGCCGATTGGCCGCTCGCGTTCGCGCAGGCGGCGGCTGTGTGTGCTGCTTCGGGCAAGGGTGCGTTGCTGCTGGCGCCGGACGCGCGCGACCTGGAGCGGTTGGCGGCGGCGTGCAAGGCGGTGCTGGGGGAGACCGGGTTCGTGACGCTGTCGGCGGATCTCGGACCGACGGCGCGGTACCGCGCGTTCCTGTCCGCGTTGCACGGACGCGCGCGGGTGGTGATCGGGACGCGGGCGGCGGCGTTCGCCCCGGTGGCGGATCTCGGGCTGGTGGCGATGTGGGACGACGGCGACGAGTCGTACGCCGAGCCGCGCGCGCCGTACCCGCATGCCCGGGAAGTCCTGCTGCTGCGGGCGTTCCGGCAGCAGTGTGCGGCGTTGCTCGGCGGGTTCGCGCGGTCCGCGGAGGCGGCGGCGCTGATCGAGTCCGGGTTCGCGCACGAGCTGATCGCGGACCGGAAGGCGATCCGCGCGGCGGCGCCGTCGGTGCACATCGCGGGGGAGTCGGACATCGAGCTGGCGCGGGATCCGTCGGCGCGGGCGGCGCGGTTGCCGCACCGGGCGTTCGAGATCGCGCGCGAAGGGCTGCGGTCCGGGCCGGTGCTGGTCCAGGTGCCGCGGGCCGGGTACCTGCCGAGCCTGGTGTGCCAGACGTGCCGGGCGCCGTCGCGGTGCGCCACCTGCGGCGGCACGTTGCGGCGTACCGGGGGATCGGGGCCGGCGAGTTGCAGCGTGTGCGGACGGCCGGCGGCGGATCACCGGTGCCCGGAGTGCGGCGACACCCGGATGCGCGCGGCGATCATCGGGGCTCGGCGTACGGCCGAGGAGTTGGGGCGGGCGTTCCCCGGCGTCGTCGTGCGTACGTCGGGTGGCGACAACGTGCTGGACGACGTGTCGGACGCGCCGGCGTTGATCGTGAGTACGCCGGGAGCCGAGCCGGTCGCGGAGGGCGGGTACGCCGCGGCGCTGCTGCTCGACACCTGGCTGCTGCTGTCCCGCCCGGACCTCCGGGCCGCCGAGGAAGCCGTACGCCGCTGGTTCAACGCGGCCGCCCTGGTCCGCGCGGGCGCTCCGGTGATCCTGGTCGGCGACCCGTCCACCCTTCCGCTGCAGGCGATCGTCCGGTGGAGTCCGGAGGGCTACGCGCTGCGCGAGATCGAGGAACGTCGTACCGCCAGGCTCGCGCCCGCTGCGAAACTCGCGGAGCTGACCGGTCCGCAGGAGTCCGTGAACGACCTGATCACCCGCCTCCGCGACCTGATCCCACCGTCGGCCGGACTCGAAGTCCTGGGCCCGGTGGACGTCGACGACGAGACGGCCCGCGCGGTGGTTCGGGTCCCGCGCGCGCACGGCGCGACCCTCGTCCGCTCCCTCAAGGAAGCGCAGTCGGCCCGCACCACCAAGAAGAATCCCGGCAGCGTCCGCCTCCAGGTCGACCCACCGAACTTCGGCTGACCTACCGGCGGAAGGCTTCCCCTGGCCGCCGGTGCCCCACAGCAGGTACGCGAGATCGGACAGCCGCGCGCCGCACCCGGACGCCCGTGCGCAGGCGTCGGCCTCATCGGAAACTTTTGGTCAGATAGCGGCAACTTTGTTCCGCAGTGCGCGATGTGGGTCTGGTGGGCTCTGCGGACGGGGATGGTTGGTGCGGTTGTATCAGGCAGTCGACGCCAGCGAGGTCGAGGCCGAGAGCAGCTGGTTGCCGAGGGACGTGCGGTGGTAGAGGACCGTACGGCCGTCGCGCCGGGAGGCGACCACCCCGGCGTTGCGCAGGATGCCGAGGTGGACGCTGAGAGTGGGGGCGGAGACGCCGAGCTGGTTGGCCAGGTGGGTGGTGGACATCGGGAGATCCAGGTGGCCGACGATCGCGGCCCGGGTCCGGCCGACCAGGTCGGCGAGCGGCGACTCCGTGGTGTCCTCGCGGTCCTCCCAGAGACGGCCGAGGCCTCGCGGCGGGTACGTGATCGTGGGGACGTGAGGTGCGGCGGTGACGGCCAGGCCGGCGGGCCAGGTGAACACGCACGGGACCAGCAGGACGCCTTGGCCGGCCATCGGTTCGCCGTCGCAGCAGTACGGGCGGTCGATCTCGATGCGGTCGCTGCGGTAGTGGATCGACGGGTGCAGGTTGCGAAACAGGCGTTCCAGCCCGCCGCTCGCCAGCTCGTCGAGGCGGAACGCCAGGTCTTCCTGGAGCAGCGCGCGCATCCGGCGCCAGTCGGGTTCGAGGGCGCGCCGCCAGTACGAGTCGAGGGCGGACGTGATCCGGTCGAGCGCCCGGGCGGGGTCGCCGATGAGCTCGGGGAGCAGCGGATGCGGAGTGGCCGCGTGCAGGGTTTCGAGTTCGCTGAGGACCAGTTCGTGCGGGGTGGCGGCGATCGCGGCCAGGCCCGACTCGAAGCTCGTCGACCGTCGCGGCGGCGCGGGCGTGAGGAAGTCGGGGACGTAGCCGTACGGCGGGATGAGGGCCTTGAGCAACGTCAGGTCGTCGCCCTCGACCGTCGGCCGGATCTTCTGCAGCCACGGGCCGTGCACGCTGCGCGCGGTGTTGTTGCTCAACGCCCGGACACTCGTCATCGCCTCCCACAGCGGCGACAGCGCGAACCGGATCCGCCCGACGTCGGCGGCGTTCAGCCTGATCGTGATCACCGGACAAGATTAGCCCTGAGACTAATCGTCGACAACGCCGCGGCGACCCCGGACAGTTGATCCCATGAGCGCAACCGCTGTCGGCACGCCCCGGTCCACCGCCCTGCCGCGGGCGTTCTGGGCGCTGTGGGTGTGCCAGCTGGTCAACCGGCTCGGCAGCTTCGTCCAACCCTTCCTCGTCCTTTACCTCACCCACGGCCATGTCACAAACAACGGGCACCTCTCGGCCGGTACGGCGGGAGCCGTCGCGGCCGCCGTCGGCGCCGGCACCGTGACCGCGCAGCTGGCCGGCGGATTCCTCGCCGACCGGGTCGGCCGCCGGCTGACGATGCTGATCTGCTTCTTCGGCACCGCCGCGGCGCTGATCCTGCTCGGCTCGGCCCGCGAGATGGCGCTGATCTGGGTGAGCGCGTTCCTCGTCGGCCTGCTCGGCGACCTGTTCCGCCCGGCCGTCCAGGCGACGGTGGCGGATCTGCTCGACCCGACCGAGCGGGTCCGCGCGTACGGCCTGCTGTTCTGGGCGATCAACCTCGGCTTCTCGGTCTCGACCGTGAGCGCGGGCGTCCTCGCCTCGGTCGGGTACGGCCTGCTGTTCTGGCTGAACGCCGGTACGTCGGTGATCGCCGGCGCGGTGATCTGGGCGCTGGTCCCGGAGAGCCGCCCGGTCCTCGACGCGAGCACGCCGCGCCGCCCGGTGCTCGGCGTCGTACTGCGGGACCACGTGTTCCTGGCGATGATCCTGATCCAGATCGGCTACGCGACGATCTACATGCAGGGGTACTCGACGCTGCCGCTGGCGATGTCGGACGACGGCCTCAGCTCCCGGACGTACGGTCTGGTGATCGCGCTGAACGGCGTGGTGATCGTGCTGGTGCAGCCGTTCCTCGCCCGCTGGATGGTGAAACTCGACCGCCCGAAGCTGCTCGCGGCCTCGATGCTCGTCGTCGGGCTCGGCTTCGGTGTCGGCGCCCTCGTGCACAGCTGGTGGGGGTACGCGCTGTCGGTCGTGGTCTGGACGCTCGGCGAGATCGGATTCGCCGCGGTGATCGGCGCGGTGTTCGCCGACCTCGCGCCGATCGACCTGCGCGGACGCTATATGGGCCTGTCCGGCATGGCCTTCGGTGTCGGCACCGTCGTCGGCCCCCTCGCCGGCACCAACGCCCTCGAACACCTCGGCCCCACCATCACCTGGCTCGGCTGCGCCGTCCTCGGCATCGCCATCTTCATCGGCCAGTACTCGCTGGCACCCGCTCTCCACGCCCGCGCTGCAGCAAACGCGGCGACTGCATGAGGTGTGCGGATGCGAGCGTCAGTACGACGACCGCGACCGCCGCCCACAGCGACCTGTCCACCGCGGCCGGGTGCCGCAGGAAGATCGTCCCGAACGCCGCGACGCCGATCGTCCCGCCGAACTGCTGCACGGCGTTCAGCAATCCCGCGGCCGACCCGGTCTCCTGGGGCTCGACCCGATGCAGCGCCTCGGTGAAGAACGCCGTGGTGAACAGCCCGACCCCGACGCCGCCGACGGCCAACGCGGGCAGCAACACGTACGGTGCCGCCACCAGCGCGACCAGCAGTATGCCGAGACCGACGTACATCAGGCGGGAACGGAACCGCGCGACCAGCCATTGACCAGCGACGAGCGACGCGATTCCGGACGCCGCCGACCACGGCAGCAGCACGAGGCTCGAACGCAGCACGCTGTGGTGCAACGTGAGCTGCTGATGCAGTACGACGACCAACGTCACGCCGCTGAGCACCGCGAAGAACAGCGTCGAAGTGACCAGTGCGGGTGCGAAACCACGATGCACGAACAGGCTCGTCTCGATCAGCCGGCCGTCAGGCCGCCGACGTTGCTGGAGAACGCAGACGCCGAGCACCACGACGCCGGCCGCGAGCAGGAACCAGTCGCGCGATTGGAGCACCGGATAGACGAGGAACGCCGTACCGACGGCCAGCAAGACGGTCCCGAGCAGGTCGATCGCCGGTGGCCGGGGCGAGGTGGATTCCGGAAGCAGGTGCGACAGGCCGAGCACTGCCAGGCCGAGCGGGACGTTGACCACGAAGACCGCGCGCCAGGTGGTCGCCTCGGTGATCACGCCGCCGAGCAGCGGCCCGGAGATGCCGGCCAGTCCCATGACCGGGCCGATCGTCCCGAGCGCCTTCGCCAGCGAGCCACCCGTGAAGGCGCTCTTGATCAGCCCGATCGTCTGCGGAATCACCAAGGCGGCAGCCGCGCCCTGGACCGCGCGGCATCCGATCAGCAGCCAGGCCGTCGGCGCCAGCGCACACGCGGTCGACGCCACGACGAACCCGGCCACCCCGATCCGGAAGCACCGCCGTCGCCCGTACCGGTCACCGAGCCGGCCGCCGGTGATCAGCAACGCCGCGAATGGCAGCGTGTATGCCGCGCTGAACCACTGGATGTCCGCGGTTCGGCCGCCGAGCTCCGCGTGGATCACCGGGGCGGCGACCTGGACGATCGTCGCGTCGAGCAGGTTCATCGCCTCGGCGACCAGCAGGGCAATTAGCCCGATCCATCGATTCCTCATACCGCCACGATCGGCGCCCGCTCCTGAACCTTCCATATATCGCTGACTATCTGCAGGAATCTTCCATTCTGGTGGCGGTGGAGCGATGATTGTCACTGTGGTGGATGCAATCGACCGGGCCCTGATCCACGCCCTGCAGCTCGACGGCAGAGCGCCGTACAGCCGGATCGGAGAGGTGCTCGGCGTCTCGACGCAGACCGTCGCGCGCCGCTTCAACCGGCTCCGCGCCGAGGCCGGGCTCCGCGTCGTCGGCCTCGCCGACCCGCAGGCCGCCGGCCAGTCGCTGTGGCTGCTCCGACTCACCGCCACCCCGCAGGTGGCCCAGGACCTGGCCGGCGCGCTGTCGCGCCGGCCGGACACGAGTTGGGTCAAGCTCGCGTCCGGCGGCACCGAGATCGTCGCGACCGTGCACAGTACGCCGACCGCCGGGAACGCCCTGCTGCTGAACGACATCCCGCGCACCAGCGGCATCACCTCGGTGTCGGCGCACTACCTGCTGCACCGGTACGTCGGCGGCCCGGTCGCCTGGCGCGGCCGGGCCAACAGCCTGACCGCCGAACAGGAGGCGGCGCTGGTGCGACCGTCCGCGGGCACGTCGGCCGGATTGAACGCCGACGACGGGCAGTTGCTCGCAGCGCTCGGCGAGGACGGACGCGCGACCCACGCGGACCTCGCCGTACGGACCGGTTGGTCGACGGCGACCGTCGCGCGGCGGCTCGACGAGTTGCTGCGCAGCGGCGCGATCTTCCTCGACACCGACGTGGACCCGGTCGCGCTCGGCTTCACCACCAGCGCGATGCTCTGGCTGTCCGTCCCGCCCGCGCACCTCGACGCCGTCGGACGCGCGCTCGCCGAACACGAAGAACTGGCGTTCGTCGCGGCCACCACCGGCCGGACGAACCTTGTCACGCAGGCCATCTGCACCGGCCCGGACGCGCTGCACGAGTACCTCACCGGACGGCTCGGCGCGATCGAGCACATCACCGCGATCGAGACCGCGCCGGTCCTCCGTACCGTGAAAGCCGCCGCCCCGTTCGCGCCCGGTCTCGTAGGGTGGCGGGTATGAGTGAGCGTGCGGTCGACGTGGTGGTGTTCGACATCGGTGGGGTGCTGCTGGACTGGAGTCCGACGTACCTGTACGCCGACCTGATCCCGGACGAGGAGGCGCGGACGCACTTCCTGACCAACGTTGCGACGCCGGCCTGGAACCACAAGCAGGACGAGGGGCGCCCGTGGGCCGAGGCGGTTGCCGAGCTGACGAGTCTGCACCCGGAGCATGCGGAGTGGATCGAGGCGTACGACACCGGCTGGCTGCGGATGGTGAAGGGCGTGTTCGAGGACACGGCCGCGGTACTCGCGGAGCTCCAGGGCGCGGGGGTGCCGACGTACGCGCTGACCAACTTCTCCGGGGAGAAGTGGGAGGTGGCGAAGGACGCGTTCCCGGTGCTCACGCACTTCGACGGTGAGGTGGTCTCCGGGGTCGAGCAGACCGTGAAGCCGGACGAGAAGATCTACCGGATCCTGATCGAGCGGTTCGGGCTGGAGCCGGCGCGGACGTTCTACACCGACGACATGGCGTACAACGTCGACGGGGCTCGCGCGGCCGGGCTGGACGCCGAGGTCTTCACCGGTGCCGCGGCGCTGCGTACTCAGCTTCGTGACCGTGGTCTCCCCGTACAGTGAGTAGGTGACCTCCGTCCCGGAAGACCGCTCGCCGGCGATCGGCGACACGGACCGCAACGCGGCTGTGCAGCAGGTACAGGACGCCTACACCGGCGGGTACCTGACGCATGAGGAGATGGACGAGCGGCTCGACAAGGTGCTGTCGGCGCGCACCCGGCAGGAGATCGAGGTCGCGGTGGCCGCGCTGCCCGTCCCCGATCCTGGCCGGTCGGCCACGATCTCGGCGGCGTCCGGGCGGATCCGGCGGACCGGGGTCTGGCAGGTGCCGCGGAAGCTGGTCGTCGAGTCCGCGTTCGGGCGCGTGAAGCTGGACCTGTCGCGGGCGGTGTTCGAGCAGCCGGAGGTCGACATCGAGCTGAAGCTCGGCACGGGCAGCGCGAAGATCCGGGTACCGCGTGACGCGGTCGTCGAGCTCGACGGACTGCAGACCGGGTGGAAGGACTCGCAGTACAAGCCATCGCGCAACGCGACCGGCACCGGCCCCCGCATCCGCATCACCGGCGGCGTCGGCTTCGGCCGAGTCCGCATCCGCCACGCCCGCCACTGAACCCCACACCCACCGCGGGCTGTCTTACACCGGTGCGGAGATTGTTTCCGTGTAGGTGGGGGTGGTCGCGAGGTGGGCTGCTTCCACGTAGATGGTGTGGTCCTGGCAGGTCATCGGGGTCAGGGCGACGCCTGGTTTGCCGGCGTACATGGTCTGGGGTTTGGGGAGACCGGGGCGCCAGCGGTTGATCTGGTACGTGTCCTCGCCGGTGCCGGTCACCGTCCGCGTCTCCCAGAGGATCCAGTTGCCACAGGCAAGGATCGTGTCGGTGACGACCGTGCCGAGCGACCGGGCGGGGGAGTCGCCGGACTCCCGGACGTACGCTCTGCTCTGGTACTGGTCCGGGTCGGACGCGCCCACCTCCGACCAGACCGTCGCGCCGGCGAGTGTGGCCCCGCTCCACTGGATGCAGTTGGTTGCCGCGGGCACCGGCTTCACCGGGCCGCCGGCGATCCCGGCGGTCAGGACGCGCTTGCAGCGGCGGGCCGTCTCCGGCGCGACGATCTCGCTGAACGTGACGGTGTCGGCCGACACCACCGGATCCGCGACGTACCCGGGCGCCGGCACACACGTCACACTGCGGGACTTCAGCGTCGCGAGGTCCGCGACGATCAGGCACGAGCGGTTCTTCGCGTCGGTCGAGCTGTACGCGAACGTCCCGTCGTACGCGCCGATCTCCGGCTCGGACACCGGCGGGATCGCGGGCGTCGTCGCCTTGCCGGTCGTGAGGTCGTACCGCAGCACCTTGATCTGTGGGTCCGGCCCGTCGGAGCGGATGTCCTCGATCAGCGCCCAGTGGTCGTCGATCACCACCGGGGACTGGGCGACGAACCCCGCGGCCGGGACGTGCCGGGCGACGGCCTTCTTCGTGGTGCGGTCGGCGATGGTCGTCGTACCGGCCTCGTCGCTGCCGCGGGTGACGACGTACCGGCGTTGCTGGGTGACGAGGTGCTGGCCGTCGACCGGTTGCCGCAGGACGTTCGCCCAGGTGGGGATCGCCGTACTCACGTCGGTCGGTTTCGAAGGAGTAGGAGTAGGAGTCGGCGTCGGCGTCGGGCTAGGTGTCGGGGTGCTCTCCGGTTTGGTGCTCGAGCAACCGGCGAGCAGCAACACGATGGTGCCTACGGCAACGGTACGACGGCGCATCTACAGCCCGATGTTCTGGAAGGAATTGGCCAGGGTCGCGTTGAACAGTGCGCTCGCCGGGATGTTCTTCGGGCCGTCGGTGACGTTCCCGCGGCTGTTGAAGCGGCGCTCGTTGAACACCTCGAAGATCGCGATCGTGCCGTTCTTCTGGTCGTACCCGCGGCCGACCTGGTAGTGCCCGCTGTGGTTGAAGGCGAGGTACGGGAAGTACCGCTTCAGCAGCTGCACGTGTTCGATCACCGGGGCCTTGTAGACGCCGAGGTGCTTCTGGTGCACCTGGAAGAAGGTCTGCGTGTTCCAGTTCGACACGTTCTGCACGATGTACGTGCCCGCGGCCTTGGACCAGCCGGTCTTCAGGTTCGTCTGCTGCACCATCGCGGAGATCGCCGTACCGCCGGTGGTCGAGCCGAGGTCCTTCGCCCAGGACGCCTGGGTGTCCTTCTGGTTGTCGTCCGCCCAGTCGATCGACTGGAAGGTGGCCGGACCGCACCAGTACCCCTTCTCCTGCGAGGTCTGATACCCCTTCATGATGTACGCCGAAGCCGGCACCGCGACCGGCGCAGCCGGAGTAGTCGGAGTAGTCGGGGTGGTCGGCGTTCCCACCGTGCTCGGCAGAGTCGTCGGGGTGTCCGTGGGGGTACTGGCGGGTGTGATCGTGGGCGTGGCGGTGCTGGTGGGTGTGGGCTCCGGGGCCGGGTTGGGGTGCGGCGTGTTGGCCTCCGCGAGCTCCCGCAGCTCGCGGGCCTTCTCTCGACCGTTCCACGCGGCCTGCATCTCGTCGAGCTCGGCAGTCACGCGCTGGCTCTTCGGCAGCGCGGCCCGCTGCGCGACGAACGCGGTCGGCGTCAGATCACCCGTGGGGATGTCCTGCTCGGCACCCGCGTCGCCCGAGGCCCGCAGCTCCGGCTGCGCCATCAACGCATGCCGCTGCGCGCCTGTCGGCACCTGGTTCACGAACCCGAGCCCAAGGCAGTAGTTCTCGGTCTCCAGCTTGAAGCACCGCAGCATCGACGCCGACTGCGCCGACGCATCCGCCGACCGCAGCTGCACGTCGCCAGGTGACGTCTCGGTCACCTCCTTCACCACCTCGCTCCACGACCGAGCTGTGGGTTCCTGATCGGGACCGGAGGGTGACGCGCTGGGTGGTGTGGACCGGTATAGCGGTTCGTCTGGCTGGTAGGCCTGGGCGGTGAGGGGTGCCTGGCTGAGCAGAGCACCCAGGAGGACCAGAGTTGCCCCCCGTGCTGCTGTGAGCATTGGGTCTCCCGAGCGGCGTGTGACGGCAGTGACTGTAGGTACGCCTGGGACCACAGTACGTGCTTGTGGCAACAAACGGGAGGGGCCTCCCGCCGGGAATCTCCGGCGCGGGCCAACTAAACTGTCCCGGTCCCGGTCCGTGAAGCGTGTGGAGAGTCTGTGTCGGTCCAACCCATCCGCCTGTTCGGCGACCCTGTGCTGACCACCAAGGCCGAGCCGGTCGTCGACTTCGACGCCGAGCTGCGCCGTCTGGTGGCGGACCTCACCGACACCATGCAGGACGCCCCCGGCTCGGGCCTCGCCGCGCCACAGATCGGCGTCGGTCTGCGGGTCTTCACGTACCACGTCGAAGGCGAGCTGGGTCACCTGATCAATCCCGAACTCTCGCTGTCCCTCGAGGAGCAGTTCGGCCCCGAGGGATGCCTCTCGATCCCCGGCCTGACTTTCGACTGCCGCCGCGCCCAGTCGGTGATCGCGAAGGGCTTCAACATGTACGGCGACCCCGTCGTGATCGAGGGCTCCGACCTACTGTCCCGCTGCATCCAGCACGAAACCGACCACCTCGACGGCGTCCTGTTCGTCGACCGCCTCGACCGCGAAACCCGCAAGGCCGCGATGAAGGCGATCCGCGAGTCCGAATGGTCCGGCCTGTCCGGCCCACCCCAGATCAAGGTCTCTCCCCACCCCACGAACGGACTCGGCCTGTGAGAGTCGTCTTCGCCGGTACGCCGGAGCCTGCTGTCACCGCGCTCGAGGCGATTGTTGCCAGTCGCCACGAACTGGTCGGGGTCGTCACCCGGCCGGATGCGCCCGCCGGGCGTGGGCGGAAGCTGGTCGCGTCGCCGGTTGCGCAGTACGCGGAGGAGATCGGCGGGATCGAGATCCTGAAGCCGGTGAAGCCGAGTGATCCGGAGTTCCTGGCGCGGATGCGGGAGATCGCGCCGGACTGCTGCCCGGTGGTCGCGTACGGCGGGCTGCTGCCGCAGGCGGCGCTGGACATCCCGGAGCACGGGTGGGTCAACCTGCACTTCTCGGTGCTGCCCGCGTGGCGGGGGGCGGCGCCGGTGCAGCACTCGATCATCTCGGGTGACGACGTGACCGGGGCGAGCACGTTCCGGATCGTGAAGGCGCTCGACGCTGGGCCGGTGTTCGGCGTACTGACCGAGCCGATCGGGCCCGAGGACACGTCCGGTGATCTGCTGCACCGGCTCGCGGTGTCGGGGGCGAAGCTGCTGGTCGACACGCTCGACGGGATCGAGGCCGGCGTCCTCGAGGCGCGCGAGCAGCCCGCCGACGGGGTGACGCTGGCGCCGAAGATCTCCGTCGAGGACGCCGAGCTGGACCTGAAGGCGCCGGCGCAGCGGGTGGATCGGCTGGTGCGCGGGTGCAATCCGGCGCCGGGCGCGTGGACGACGTTCCGCGGTGAGCGGCTGAAGGTGCTCGCGGTGCGGCTGACCGACGAGGAGCTGAAGCCGGGCGAGCTGCAGGCGACCAAGTCGAGCGTGAAGGCCGGCACCGGGAGCAAGGCGGTCGAGCTGGTGACGGTGCAGCCGCAGGGCAAGAAGCCGATGGCGGCCGCCGACTGGGCGCGTGGTGTGCGGCTGACCGATGAGGACATCCTGGGGTGAGTGATCGTTCGCCGCGGAACCGCGGGCCGCAGCGCGGGCCGGATCGGGTACGGCGGGTCGCCTACCAGGTGATCCGCCAGGTGACCGCCGAGGGCGGGTACGCGAATCTCGCCCTCAACAAGGCCCTCCGCGAGGCGCGGCTTTCCGGTCGTGACGCCGCGTTCTGCACGGAGCTGGTCCACGGCACGCTGAGGTGGCAGGGCACGTACGACGTGTTCCTCGCGCGGAGCGTGTCGCGCCCGCTCGACGAGCTGGACCCGGAGCTGCTGGACCTGCTCCGACTCGGCAGCCACCAACTCCTGAACATGCGGGTGGACTCGTACGCCGCCGTGTCGGAGATGGTCACGCTGACCCGCGCGGAGCTCGGTCAGAAGCGCACCGGTCTCGTCAACGCCGTGCTCCGCAAGATCAGCCAGCGGACGCTGGGTCAGTGGATCACCACGGTCGCCCCGTCCTGGGACGACGATCCGCTGGGCCACCTGGCGATCGCCGAAGCGCATCCGCTGTGGGTGATCGAGGCCTTCGATCGTGCCCTCACCGACGGCCCGGGCGCCGCGCCGCCGGGGGACGCGACGCGCGAGCTGGAGCGGTTGCTGGTCGCGGACAACGAGCCGCCTCGAGTGACGCTGGTGGCGCGGCCGGGGCTCTCGGACGTGGACGAGTTGGTGGCCGCCGGAGCGGAGCCCGCGCGATGGTCGCCGTACGGCGCGGTGCTCGGTGGCGGCGGGGACCCGGGGCGGATCGAGGCGGTCGCGACCGGGCGCGCGGGCGTCCAGGACGAAGGGTCGCAGCTGGTCGCGATCGCGCTGGCGTCGGCGAAGGTCGACGGGGACGACGCGAACTGGCTGGACCTGTGCGCCGGTCCGGGCGGGAAGTCCGCGTTGCTGGCGGCGCTGGTCAAGGACGGCCGGCTGACCGCGGTCGAGCCGCTCAAGCACCGGGCGGAGCTCGTCCGGCAGAACCTGCGCGCGATCCCCGGCGACCACACGGTCCTCGTCGGCGACGGCACCAAGCCGACCTGGCCCGCCGGATCCTTCGACCGGGTGCTGGCCGACGTACCGTGCAGTGGCCTCGGTGCGCTGCGTCGTCGCCCGGAGGCACGCTGGCGGCGTACGCCGGAAGACGTCGAGGCGTTGCGCCCGCTTCAGGAGGCGCTGCTGGAGTCGGCGATCACCTCGGTCCGGCCGGGCGGGGTCGTCGCGTACGTGACATGCTCGCCGCATCCGGACGAGACGCGCGCGGTGGTGGACGCCGTTCTGGCCCGCCGTACGGACGCGACGCTTGAGGACGCGCGCCCGTTGTTCCCCGGCGTACCGGACATCGGCGACGGGCCCGACGTACAGCTGTGGCCGCATCTGCACGGCACCGACGCGATGTACCTGGCGCTCGTCCGGCGCTCATAGTCCGGACCTCCTGTCAGGCGCTACGGCGCGAACGGTCATGATGGTGCCGTGACAACGACGGCAACCCGGCCCGCGGGCTCGACCCGGCAGCACCACCTCGTCGGGCTGACGTCCGCCTTCGGGATCGGGATGCTGGTGGCGGTCCAGTCCCGGATCAACGGCGAACTCGGCGGCAAGCTGGGCGACGGGATCCCGGCGGCGCTGATCTCGTTCGGCACCGGCCTGCTGGTGCTGCTGCTCGCGACGGCCGTCGTTCCTCCGGTACGCCGTGGACTCGGCACCGTGTGGCGCACGATCCGGACCCCGATGCGCGGGCACGGCGGTCTGCGCTGGTGGCAGTGCACCGGCGGTGTCGCGGGTGCGTTCCTGGTCGCGACGCAGTCGATCACCGTGTCCGTGATCGGCGTCGCGGTGTTCCTGGTCGCGGGCGTCGCCGGGCAGGCGATCAGCAGCCTCGTCGTCGACCGGCTCGGGTTCGGCCCGGCCGGCCCGCAGCCGCTCACGCCGCTGCGGATCGTCGGCGCCGCGATCGCGCTGGTCGCGGTCGCGCTCGCGGTGTCGGAGCAGCTCAGTCACCCGGACGGGTTGCTGCTCGCGATCCTGCCCGCGCTCGCCGGCGTCGGCACCGCCGTACAGCAGGCCATCAACGGCCGGGTCGCCCGGACCGCCTCGTCCGACGCGTACGGCGCGGTCGCGGCCGGCGTGGTGAACTTCCTGGTCGGGTTCCTCGCGCTGCTGCTGGTCTTCGTCGTCGACCTGGCGTTCCGCGGCGCGCCGAACCACCTGCCGGGGGAGCCCTGGCTGTACTTCGGCGGCATGTGCGGCGTGATCTTCATCAGCGCGGCCGCCGCCGTGGTGCGGGTGGTCGGCGTGTTCGTCCTCGGCCTCGGCACGATCGCGGGACAGCTGATCGCGAGCCTGTTCATCGACATTTTCGTCCCGGTCGCCGACAAGCCGGTCACGGCCCCGGTCGTCGCCGGCACCCTGCTCGCCCTGGTAGCAGTCCTGACCGCCGCCGTACCGAACCTCCGCCGCCACTGACCCCACCCCGCCCCGCGGCCAAACCCTCCATCTCGGGGGGCGCCCACTCAACCGCAGGGTTGCCCACTGAGAATTTGAGGGGGGCAACCCTCCAGATGTGAGGGCAGGCTCAGGTCACGGGAGCGTCAGCGGTCGGGACGAGGGGCTTGCGGCGGAGGCCGGTGAGGAGGCCTTGGGAGACGGCTACGCCGGACAGGACGATCAGGCCGCCGACCGGCTGGTACCAGGTGATGTGCTCGTGCAGCACGATCACGCCGACCAGGATCGAGAACACCGGCATCAGGTACGTGACCATCGACGAGCGGCTGGCGCCGATCAGCCGGATGTTGCGCATGTTCAGCACGAACGCGAGCCCGCTGCCCAGCGCCCCGAGTGCGATCACGCTCAGCACCACCTTCGCCGACAGCGACCACGGCGCGGGCGGTGCCTGCCCGGTCACAAGCGGCGCGACCACGGCCAGCTGGACCGTTGCGCAGAGCAACAACGTGGTGGAGAGCGCGGTCCCGGACAACGACGTACCGGCCAGGAACCGTTTCTGGTAAGGGATTGCGAGCCCGTAGAAGAACGCGGCCAGCATGCACAGCCCCTGCCCGGCCAGATCCGCGCCGCCCGTGACCCGCCACGCGCCGAGCACCACGAGCATCCCGAGGAACCCGATCAGCAGCCCGACCCCGCGCTGCGCCGAGAACTTCTCGGTCCGGAAGATCAGCACCGCGATCGGCAGCACGATCAGCGGTGTGATGCCGTTCCAGATGCCGGCGAGCAGCGACGGGATCCGCTGCTCGCCGTACCCGAACAGGGTCCACGGGATCGCCGACCCGATCGCCCCGACCACGAACGAGTGCGCCCAGATCCGCGGGTCCCGGGGCAGCGGCTCGCGCTTCACGACCAGGATCGCGAGCAGTACGACGGAACCGGCCAGCACCCGCCCGAGCGCCAGGTAGAGCGGCGGCAGTTCGCGGACGCCGACCGAGATGAAGAGGAAGCTGCAGCCCCAGATGGCGGCCAGCGCCAGCATGGTGGGGAGCCAGGCCCGCACCGGAGTGCTGTCAGGAGTCGTTACCGTGCTCACTCCTGACATCCTGCACTACTCTGCCAGCAGTTCGCGCATTTTTATCCGTATTCGGGCAGCCCCTGGCGGGCGGTGTCAGGAGCGAGAGAGGATGACGCGCATGAGTGCCTTCGACGTGGTCGCCGTCCGCAAGCAGTTCCCCGCGCTCGACGAGGGTGCCGCGCACTTCGACGGGCCGGGCGGTTCGCAGACCCCGCAGCCGGTCGCCGACGCGGTCGCGAAGACACTCACCTCGGCGCTCGCGAACCGCGGCCGGCTGACCGCCGCCGAGCGCCGCGCGGACGGCGTCGTGGTCGACGCCCGCGAGGCGATGGCCGACCTGCTCGGGACCACCGCGCAGGGGATCGTCTTCGGCCGCAGCATGACCCAGCTGACGTACGACTTCTCGCGGACGCTCTCGAAGACCTGGGCTCCCGGCGACGAGGTGATCGTCAGCCGCCTCGACCACGACGCGAACGTGCGCCCGTGGGTGCAGGCGGCCGCGGCCGTGGGGGCGACCATCAAGTGGCTCGGGTTCGACCCGGCGACGTCCGAGCTCGACGACATCGCGCCGCTGCTCACCGACCGCACTCGGCTGGTCGCGGTCACGGCCGCGTCCAACCTTCTCGGGACCCGCCCGGACACGCAGCGGATCGCCGACCAGGTGCACGCGGCCGGCGCGATGATCTACGTCGACGGCGTACACCTGACCGCGCACGCGCCGATCGACGCGCGGTACGCCGACTTCTACGTCTGCTCGCCGTACAAGTTCTTCGGGCCGCACCTCGGTGTGCTGACGGCGGCGCCCGAGCTGCTCGAGTCGTTGCAGCCGGACAAGCTGCTGCCGTCGACGGACGTAGTACCGGAGCGGTTCGAGTTCGGGACGCTGCCGTACGAGTTGCTCGCCGGTACGACGGCCGCGGTCGACTTCATCGCCGGGCTCGGCGGCTCCGGCAGCACCCGGCGCGAGCGTCTCGTCGACTCGCTCCGGCTGGTCGAGGAGCACGAGGACGCCCTCCGCGACGACCTGGAGGCGCGGCTGGCGGCGGTCCCCGGCGTCACGCTGCACGGCCGCGCCGCCCACCGGACGCCCACGCTGCTGTTCACGGTCGACGGCCACGACTCGACGGAGGTCGCCGAACACCTGGCGACGGCGGGCGTGAACGCCCCGGCCGGCACGTTCTACGCCTACGAACCGGCGAAGGTCCTCGGCCTCGAGAGCGCGGTCCGCGCGGGTCTCGCGCCGTACAACGACCAGTCAGACGTAGACCGGCTCGTCGCCACCTTGACCACTCTGCTGAGCACTAACTAAAGTCTCTGGGGAAACTGGGTGGTGGCTGGTGACTCCCCGCCTGCTGTGGGGCACCCGGCACGGCACCTCCTCGCTACGGCGCGGAGTCACCAGCCACCACTAAACCCGCCCGAGGGAGTCAGGTGAACGAGCCGAGTGCTGTTTTCGTCCAGGCAGATCCCTCGGACGGCTTGGTTGCGCCGTCGCGCGCGGGGGCGACGGTCGACTGGAACGACGGGGCCGTCGAGGTCACCGCGGAGCGGGTGTCCCGGGTGGCGTTGCGTTGGTCGGAGAAACTGCCGGCCGACGCGCTGATTCTCGGTGACGCCTGGGAGCGGTCGTACGGCGACCTGCAGTGGCGGCACCAGCAGCCCGAGCGGCTGCTGCCGTGGTACTTCCTCGTGCACTCGAGCGCCGGCACCTTCGGCCTGGGCGTCGACGTGCAGCCGAACGCGTTCTGCGGTTGGACGGTCGACGCCGACGGGTTCACGTTGTGGCTCGACCTCCGCAACGGCGACGGGCCCGTTCAACTGGGCGGTCGTACGCTGACAGCAGCGGTGGTGCGACGATTCGAGGACGCAGGCACTCCCTGGCAGACCCTGAACGCAGCGGTCGCCTCCCTGAGCACCCGGCTACCGGCGCGACCTGAGCCCGCGCCGGTGGCCGGGCCTGTAGTTGGTGCCAACAACTGGTACTACGCGTACGGCGAGAACTTCGACGAGAAGGCGGTCCTCCAGGACGCGTCGACGATCGTCGAGCTCGCCGACGGCCACCCGGTGAAACCGTTCAGCGTGGTCGACGACGGCTGGTACCCAGGTGACGTCTGCTCCGGCGGCCCCTGGGACCGCGGTACGCCGGGCGTGTTCGACGACATGGCCGGTACGGCGGCCGCGGTCAAGGCGATCGGCGCCCGCCCGGGGCTGTGGTTCCGCCCGCTCCTGGTCCGCGAGCCGAGCCCGTGGGCGAAGCCCGGTCCGCACGACAAGCCGGGCCGCGCGCTGGACCCGACGTACCCTGAGGTCGTCGACGGCATCAAGGCGGACCTGCACCGGTTCAAGGACTGGGGCTTCGAGCTCGTCAAGCATGACTTCAGCACGTACGACGTCTTCGGCGACTTCGGTCCGGCGATGGGCTCGCGGCTGACGTACGGCGGCTGGCAGTTCCACGACCCCACCCGGACCACCGCCGAGATCGTCCTCGACTTCTACCGCGAGATCCGCGACGCCGCGCAGGACATGGTCGTGATCGGCTGCAACACGGTCGGCCACCTCGCCGCGGGTCTCGTCGACGTGCAGCGGACCGGCGACGACACCTCCGGCCGGGACTGGGAGCGGACCCGGAAGATGGGCGTGAACACGCTCGCGTTCCGGCTGCCGCAGCACAACCGCTTCTTCACCGTCGACGCCGACTGCGTCCCGTGTACGCCGCAGACGCCGTGGGAGCTGAACGCCCGCTACCTCGACCTGATCGCCCGCTCGGGTACGGCGCTGTTCCTGTCGATCGACCCGGCCGCCCGGACCGCCGAGACCGATCGCGCGCTGCGGGCCGGGATCCGGCTCGCCCTCGACGGTGGCGCGGAGACCGGGATCGAGCCGATCGACTGGCTGGGCAGCACCACGCCGGCGTCCTGGCGGGCGGGTGACGCGACCCTCGAGTACGACTGGCTGCAGCCGTGGGGCGCGGACCCGAATGGCTAGACGCGGGACGAACCTGGATCGCGTCGGGGGCTTCAACGACGCCGTCGTACTGGACGCGATCCGCCGCAGCGAGCAACTCAGCCGGGTCGAGCTGGCCGAGGCCACCGGCCTGTCCGGGCAGGCCATCTCGAACATCGCGCGCCGGCTGCTCGACGCCGGCCTGGTCCGCGAGGCCGGCGTCCTGCGCGGCGCCGGGCTCGGCAAGCCGCGCACGCTGCTCGAACTCGAACCCGCCGGCCGGTACGCCGTCGGCGTGCACCTCGACCCGGCCGTCGTCACCGTCGTACTGCTCGACCTGACCGGCGAGGTGGTCGCGCGCCGCCCGGTCGACCAGTACGCCGACGACCCGGACCTGCTGATCGACGGGATCGCGAAGACGATCGAGGAAGTGATCGCCGCCTCGGGCGCCCCTCGCGATCGCGTGACCGGCGTGGGAATCGCCGCGCCCGGGCCGATCGACGTCGAACGCGGCGTGGTCGTCGACCCGCCGAACCTGTCCGCCTGGCACCTCGTCCCGCTCTGCGACCAGTTGCAGGAGCGCACCGGCCTGCCGGTTGTCCTGGACAAGGACGTGACCGCCGCCGCGGCCGCGGAGAAGTGGGCCGGGCAGGGCGGCAGTTTCGTGTTCTTCTACCTCGGGACCGGCGTCGGTGCCGGGCTGGTGATCGGCGACGAAGTGGTCCGCGGTTCGTCCAGCAACGTCGGCGAGATCGGCCACGTGATCGTCGACCCCGACGGTCCGCTCTGCTACTGCGGCCGCCGCGGCTGCGTCGGCGAGGCGAGCCAGCCGCGGTACCTGGTGCAGCAGGCGGTGCGCGCCGGCGTACTCCCCGACGGCATCAATCTCGACGACCGCCCGTCCGTGGACGAGGCGTTCGCCCAGCTGTGCGTCCTCGCCGCCGACGGAAGTACTGCCGCCCGGCAGATCCTGGTGGAGCTGGCCGGGCGGATCGCGAAGGTGGTCGAGGACGTCGCGAACCTGCTCGACCTGGACCGCGTCGTGTTCGGCGGTCCGCACTGGGAACACCTCGCCCCGGTCCTGAACGACGCCGTCCGCGCGGCGCTGGACGGCCGGTTCCTGCTGCAGGCGGTACACCCGTTCGAGGTCACCGGAACCGCCCTCGGCACCGACGTCGGCGCCATCGGCGCCGCCAGCCTCGTCCTGGACACGACGTTCTCACCCAACCCCGCTGTGGGGGGTGCCTGATGGTTCCCCGCCTACTGCGGGGCACCCGGCACCTCCTCGCTACGGCGCGGAACCATCAGACACCCCCTCGTTGGTGAAAGGTAAGTTATCTTGATGATCGACTCCGAGGTCCTCGCCCGCGCCGTGCAGGCCGTTCAGCAGGCCTCCGGTGACGAGGTGATCGCGGAGATGTTCCGGCGCTCGATGGCCGAGAACCTCCCCGCGGTCGCCGAGCGGTTGCCGGACGGGACCACGTTCGTGCTGACCGGCGACATCCCGGCGATGTGGCTGCGGGACTCCGCCGCGCAGCTGCGCCCGTACCTGCTGCTGTGCAAGGACGATCCGGGGCTGCAGGAGGTCCTGATCGGTGTCCTGCACCGGCAGCTGGAGTACGTCGTCCTCGACCCGTACGCGAACGCCTTCAACCAGGCGGCCAACGGCGCGGGACACGTCACGGACGAGACCGAGATGTCGGCGTGGGTGTGGGAGCGCAAGTACGAGATCGACTCGCTGTGCTTCCCGCTGGAGCTGGCCTACCGGCTGTGGCGGATCACCGGCCGCGCGGACGTGATCGACAACCGGTTCCGGGCCGCGGCGGAGGCGATCGTCGACCTGTGGACCGTGGAGCAGGACCACGAGGCGCGGTCGTCGTACCACTTCCAGCGGCACGACGAGCGGCCCGAGGACACGCTGGTCCGGGACGGACGTGGCCGGCTGACGAAGCCGACCGGGATGTCCTGGAGCGCGTTCCGGCCGAGCGACGACGCGACCGAGCTGGGCTTCAACGTGCCCGGCAACATGTTCGCGTCGGTGGTGCTCGGGTACCTGCAGGAGATCGCCACCGAGGTACTGCGGGACGAGCCGCTGGCCGATCGCGCGAAGGCGCTGAAGGCCGAGATCGACGAGGGCATCACGCAGTACGGGACGGTCGAGCACCCGGTACACGGCCGGGTGTTCGCGTACGAGGTGGACGGGCTGGGGGAGGCGTTGCTGATGGACGACGCCAACATGCCGAGCCTGCTGTCGATCCCGCTGACCGGGTACGCCGCCGCGGACGACCCGACGTACCTCGCGACCCGGTCGCTGCTGCTCAGCCCGGACAACCCGTACTACTACAGCGGTACGGTTGCCGCCGGCATCGGCAGCCCGCACACGCCGCCGCGGTACATCTGGCACATCGCGCTCGCCGTCCAGGGCATCTCGAGTACGTCGGCCGACGAACGGCAGCGGCTGCTCGAACTGCTCCGCGACACCACCGGCGGCACCGGGCAGATGCACGAGGGCTTCGACGTCGACGACCCGCGGAAGTTCACCCGCGAGTGGTTCTCCTGGGCGAACGCGATGTTCTGCGAGCTCGCCCTGGTGCACGCCGGGATCAGGTGACGTCGCGGCGCCGGGTGGTCCAGGCGGCCAGCGCCGCGAACACCGCGCAGTAGCCGATCAGGGTCAGCAGGGCCCGTCCGCCGCCGACCGCATCCCGTACTCCGGGCGGCGCGTCGGCGGCGGCCATCCCGGTGACGCTGAACACGAGCGATCCGGCGTTCGTCCCGGGCAGCAGGTTCGCGAGCCACTTCAGGCTCGGCAGCAGGCTGCTCACGACGCCGGCCAGCAGTGTCTCGATCCCGAGGATCCAGACCACCCCGAGCCCGATCGGCAGCGCAACGTTGCGGAAGGCAACGGCCAGGACGGCACCGGCCAGGCACCACGTCATCAGCACCAGCCAGCCGCCGGCCAGCCCTTGCAGGAGCGCGCCGATGCCCGGCCAGCTCGTCGATCCGTTCTCGGCGGCCGCGATGCCGACGCTGCAGAGTGCGCAGGCGGCGAAGATGCCGAGCACCCAGAGCGCGATCATGGTGCCGAGGGCAAGGAACTGCGCGGCCAGGATCGTGAGCCGGCGGGGGCGTTGGGTGAGGACGGTCTTGAGGGTTCCCCAGGTGTACTCGCCGCCGATCACGATCGCGCCGAGGACCAGCGCGAGCGCGCCGGCGAAGATCGGGTAGCCGCCGATCGTATTGTCGATGACCCTGGCCGGCAGCATCCCGCGGAGCACCTCCGCGCGCGGGACGCCCGTCGTACTCGGAGTGTTGTCGCCGGTCGTGTAGGACAGGTACGGCAGCAGGTAGCCGAAGATCAGGCTCAGTACCAGTCCGGCGCCGAACAGCACCCAGACGGCGGATCGCTTGCGGAGCTTGAGGAGTTCCGCGCGGTAGCTACCCAACATCGGCCTTCTCCTCGGTCGTCAGTTCGAAGAACACATCTTCGAGGGCGCGTTCGGTGGTGTGCAGTTCGGAGACCTCGACGCCGGCCTCGA
The DNA here is from genome assembly GCF_054189145.1 of Kribbella sp. WER1. NCBI lineage: Bacteria > Bacillati > Actinomycetota > Actinomycetes > Propionibacteriales > Kribbellaceae > Kribbella > Kribbella sp. WER1. Next base: position 8,159,188 of record NZ_CM135186.1, read on the forward strand.
CAAGGGTCCGGTTCACCTCGGCGGCGCGCCGCGGATCGACCTGGACCCGCAGCGTGTCGTCGTACAGATGGACCGTTCCGAAGGAGCTGAGCAGCGTTTTCGCCCGGTCCTCGGGGGTGGCGCGGACGACGAGTTCCTGTTCGCCGCGGAGTTCGTCGACGTTGTGCTCGGCAACCATCCGGCCGGCGTTGATGATGCCGACCCGGTCGCAGATCTGCTGTACCTCGCCGAGCAGGTGGCTGGACAGCAGGACGGTCCGCTCGCCGCTGCCGAGGTCCCGGATCAGCCGCCGCATGTCGCGCATCCCGGCCGGGTCGAGCCCGTTCGTCGGCTCGTCGAGGATGACCAGCTCCGGGTCCTTGAGCAGCGCGGCCGCGACACCGAGGCGCTGCTTCATCCCGAGCGAGTACGTCGAGAACCGGTCCTTGGCGCGATCGGCCAGGTCGACGAGTTCCAGTACCTCGTCGATCCGCTCCCGCTTGGTGCCGGCGTACTCCGCGAGCAGCCGCAGGTTGTCGAGGCCGGACAGGTACGGGTAGAACGCGGGCGACTCGATCATCGACCCGGTCCGTTCCAGTACGCCGGCCTCACCGGGACGTCCGCCCAGCACCCGGACGTTGCCGCTCGTCGGCGCGATCAGCCCGGTGAGGATCCGCAACGTGGTGGTCTTGCCCGCACCGTTCGGCCCCAGGAACCCGTACACCTCACCGGGCAGCACTGTCAGATCGACACCGTCAACCGCGAGGGTGTCGCCGTATCGCTTCGTCAGCCCACTGACCTCAACCAACGCATCCATACGACGAGAGTGCCGTTGCCAGGTCCTACTCCGCGTCGCCTCGGGGGAGTGAGCGTGCGTACCCCGCCGGGAGTACTCAGCTGCTGGGATTGGACGCCAGCGGTTGCACGCTGCCCGCCTTGAGCGCGTCGGCCACATGCCCAACTCCCGCGCGGATCACGTCCCCGTACGCACCTTCGGGCAGGTCCGGGAGTCCGGAGCGTGCTGCCGCGAGGTGCTCGTTCGCCAGTTCGGGTTGAGCGAGTCGCCGGTAGTCGTCCGCCAGGTTGAGATGCAGCGACGGCAGCCAGCCGTCGTCCTGCACACACTCGAGCGCCCGCAGGTCCCACTTGAGCTCAGCGTCGACGTCGTCCTGCAGATCAGCGAGATAGTGCGCGATGGCGCAGCGTTCCTGGGGATCGGTGGAGGTGTCCCACAGGGTCGTCAGCTGGTGGCGGGCGGTTGGTGGGTCGCTGCGGCCGAGCTCGACGGCTGCGGTGATCTGTTCGAGGTGTTCCATGCCGGCAGCCTCAGGTGTGGAGTGGGTTGAAGGTCAACCCAGCCAGCCGGGGCGGACCAGCCCGGTCTGGTACGCGACGACGACCAACTGCGCCCGGTCACGGACGCCGAGCTTGATCATCGCACGGCTGACGTGCGTCTTCGCGGTCGCCGGGCTGAGCACGAGCCGCGTGGCGATCTCGTCGTTCGAGAGGCCCTCGCCGACCAGCGCGACGATCTCCTTCTCGCGTTCCGTGAGTACGTCGAGTTCCTTGCTCGCGTGCGGCTGCCTGCTGCGGGACGCGAACTCCGCGACCAGCCGCCGCGTGACACCGGGGGAGAGGAGCGCGTCGCCGCGCGCGACCACCCGGACCGCCTGCAGCAGCTCGACCGGCTCGGTGTCCTTCACCAGGAACCCGCTGGCCCCGACCCGCAGCGCCTCGAACACGTACTCGTCGAGGTCGAACGTCGTCAGGATCACCACATGGACGTCGGCAAGCTCCGGGTCCGCCCCGATCCGCCGGGTCGCCTCCAGCCCGTCGGTGCCCGGCATCCGGATGTCCATCAGTACGACGTCCGGCTTCTCGCGCCGCGCCACCACAACCGCCTCGGCTCCGTCGGCGACCTCACCCACCACGGTGATGTCGTCCTCGGCGTTCAGCAACGACCGGAACCCGGCCCGCACCAACGCCTGATCGTCCGCCAGCAACACCCTGATCATGCGCTGGAGCTTATGCCAGGCCGGCGTCGTGAGCGAGCAGTGCGACCTGGGTGCGGTTGCCGAGTTCGAGCTTGGTGAGGATGTGCGAGATGTGCGCCTTCACCGTCGCGAGGCTCATGAACAGCTCGGTCGCGATCTGCGCGTTCGCCTTGCCCTGCGCGACCGCGAGCATCACGTCGTACTCCCGCGGCGACAGCCGCTCCAGCTTCTGCTGCGCGATCGTGTGCGCGTCGGCCTGCGTCGCGGCGCGGTCCATCAGCCTCCGGGTGATCGCCGGCGACAGGATCGGGTCCCCGGCCGCGACCCGGCGTACCGCCTCGACGATCTGCGCCGGGGGAGTGTCCTTGAGCAGGAACCCGCTCGCCCCGGCCCGCAGCGCGTGCAGCACGTTCTCGTCGGTGTCGAACGTGGTGAGTACGACGACCTCCGGCGGATTCGGCCGCGCCCGCAGCCGCCGGGTCGCGACGATCCCGTCCACCCGCGGCATCCGTAGGTCCATCAGCACGATGTCCGGGAAATGCGCGTCGACCGCGCCCGGTACCTCGTCGCCGTCCGCGGCCTGCCCGACCACCGAGATCCCGTTCGCGCCGTCGAGCATCATCTCCAGGCTGGCCCTGACCAACGCGTCGTCGTCCACCACGAGTACCCGGATCATGAAGGCCACGGTAGCGAGGCCTCGAGGCGGAACGCGCCACCGGGCTCCCGTCCGTGGTCGAGCGTGCCGCCCGCGAGCTGCACGCGTTCGGTCAGCCCGACCAGACCGGTCCCGCTGCCCGGCACCAGCGGCGTACCGTTCGACGCCGGGTTGGTCAGCTCGATCCGCAACCCGTCGCCCGGGTGGCCGGTGACCAGCACCGTCACCGGATACCCGGCGGCGTGCTTGCGCGCGTTCGTCAGCCCCTCCTGGACGATCCGGTACGCCGTCCGCCCGGTTGCCGGCGGCAACGACGCCGAGTCCGCGACCCGGTCGTCGTACGTGATCGTGCTGCCGGCCTCGCGCGACTCGTCGACCAGCGCCCGCAGGTCGCCGAAGGTCGGCTGCGGGCGGCCCTCGTACACGTCCTCGTCCCGCAGCACGTTGATCACCTCGCGTAGCTCGTCGAGCGCCTGGTGTACGCCGGTCCGGATCACCCCGGCCGCCTTCGCCAGCTTCTCCGGCGAGGAGTCAGGCCGGTACTCGAGCGCCCCGGCGTACGTCGCCAGCAACGACAGCCGATGCGCCAGTACGTCGTGCATCTCACGCGCCATCTTCGTCCGCTCCAACGATCGCGCTTCGGCGACCCGGCGACCCTGTTCGGCTTCAGCGCGGACGGCGCGCTCTCTGAGTGAGGCAAGGAGTTGCTGGCGTGCCTGCGTGCCCTGGCCCCAGCCGAGCAGGCCCGCGTGGACGACGAAGACGAGCACGGCGTACCAGAAGTACGGCAGGCCGTCGATCGGTTGCCAGAGGCCCTGAACGAGATGGCTCGCGGTACCGACCGCCGCGACCAGGACGGACGTCCGCCACGGCTTGCGGAGCGCGGTGTTCAACGTGCCGACGGTCGACGGCGGAGTCGCGGCCGGCGAGAACGCGGCGAGTACGGCGACCGCGATCGCCCCCGGCACCGGGCGCCGGAACACCAACGGGGTCAGGCCGACCGACAGGATCCCGACCACGATGTCCAACGGCAGGAACTTCCGGTGCCCCGCGTCCGGCAGCCGCCCGACGATCGTCAGCCCGACCAACACCGCGATCGCCGCGACCGCCACGACTTCGACGTACCTCGGCGGTTTCCGCGGCGCGCACAACTCGTCCATGCCCCTGAGCGTAAGCGTCGCCACCCGTCCCCACCACCGACCAAAGTCGAAGCCCCGCAGCCACGCGGCCGATGCCGCACCGCCGCCCCCGACACCACTCTTGTCCCATCACCCCGCCACCGAAGGAGCCCACATGTCAACCCGCACCACCCCCACCCGCGGAAGACTCGCGGTGGTTGGTCTTGCCGTGGTCGCCGCGCTGATCGACTGGATGCTGCTCGCACCGGTCGCCGGCCTCACCCTGACCGCCCGCCAGGCCGGCGTTCAGCACATCGGCTTCCCCGCGGTCGTCATCTCCACCGCCGTGGTCGGCCTGCTCGGCTGGGGTCTGCTCGCGATCCTCGAACGCCGGACCCCACGCGCCCGCCGCACCTGGACCGTCATCGCGGCGATCGTCTGCGTCACGTCCCTCGGCAGCCCGCTGATGAACGGCATCGGCGTCGGCGCGAAGCTCGGTCTCGCCTCACTGCACCTGGTCGTCGGCGCGATCGTGATCCTCGGCCTCCGCCGTACCGCCGTCGAACCCTGCTAGTTGCGCCGCCCGGTAGAACCCCCGGATATGCGCGGCCACCAGCCCGGCCGCGCGCTCCGCCTCGCCGCCGCGCACCGCCGCCAGGATCGCCCGGTGCTCGGCCCGCAAGCCGACCACCGTCGCTTCCCAGTCCGGCAGATTCGGCACCGCGGCCAGCACGTACCTGTGAATCGCCGACCGCAGCGACGCCATCACCGCCCCGATCAGCACATTCCCGGCGAGCCCGGACAACGCCACATGGAACTCGGCGTCGAGCAGATGGAACTCCTCCGGCGTCAACGCGCCGTCGTCCATCCGGTCCAGCAGTTCCTCCGCGACCTTCAGCTCACCCGCCCCGAGCTCCCGCCCGGCGGCCTCCCGTGCCGCCCACGACTCGAGCAGCAGCCGGGTCTCGACGACGTCCCCCATCGGCAGATGATTGGTTGCCAGGTGCAACCGCAGTACGGCGGTCAGCGGCGACACCGGCTCCGCCACGATCACCGTTCCGGCTTCGGGCCCCGACCCGGTCGCGGTCCGGACGACCCCCATCGCCTCCAGCACCCGCACCGCCTCGCGCACCGACGGCCGGCTGATCCCGAGCTGCTCGGCGAGCGCCCGCTCACCCGGCAGCCGGCCACCGACCCGCAACCGCCCCGCGGCCAAGTCGGCCTCCACCCGGTGCAGGACCAGCTCGTAGTTCTTCACCCGGACAACTGTATCGGTGTGGTCGGACCACAGGGTAGGGTGTGGTCCGACCACAGATTCAGCCGGGAGTTGTGATGACCGATCGCCAGATGCCCAAATGGTCCGAGTTGAAGCCGCTGCTGCGGCCGAAGCCGGTCACGGTGAACGCCACCGACCGGCGGCTGGAGAAGGCGCTGACGATCGCGGACCTGCGGGCGATCGCGAAGCGCCGTACCCCGCGGTCGGTGTTCGACTACACCGACGGCGCCGCCGAGGCGGAGATCAGTCTGCGCCGGGCGCGCCGGCTGTTCGCGGAGATGGAGCTGCAGCCGTCGATCCTGCGCGACGTCTCGGACATCGACCTCGGCACGTCGATCCTCGGCAAGCGGTCCGAGCTGCCGTTCGCGTTCGCGCCGACCGGCTTCACCCGGATGATGAACCACGAGGGTGAGAGCGCGGTCGTCAAGGTCGCCCAGGACGTCGGCATCCCGTACGCACTCTCCACGATGGGTACGACGTCGATCGAGGACGTCGCGGCCGCGGCGCCGGATGCCCGCAAGTGGTTCCAGCTGTACGTGTGGAAGGACCGCGACGCCGGTGAGGACCTGGTGAAGCGGTCGGCCGCGGCCGGGTTCGAGGCGCTGATGCTGACCGTCGACGTACCGGTCGCGGGCGCCCGGCTCCGGGACGTCCGCAACGGTTTCACGATCCCGCCGTCGCTGACCGCGAAGACCGTGCTGGACGCGTCGCTGCACCCGGCCTGGTGGGCGAACCTGCTCACCACCCGGCCGCTCACCTTCGCCTCGCTGTCGTCCTGGGACGGCACCGTCGCCGAGCTGCTGGACAAGCTGTTCGACCCGACGATGACGATCGACGACTTCAACTGGCTGCGCTCGATCTGGGACGGCCCGCTGATCGTGAAGGGCATCCAGACCGTCGAGGACGCCCGCCGGGTCGTCGACGCGGGCGCGGACGCGGTCGTCCTGTCCAACCACGGCGGCCGCCAGCTGGACCGCGCCCCGACCCCGCTGCGGATCCTCCCGGACGTCCGGAAGGCGATCGGCAGCGACGCCGAGATCTATCTGGACACCGGCATCATGTCCGGCGCGGACGTCGTCGCGGCGATCGCCCTCGGCGCCGACGCCTGCCTGGTCGGCCGGGCCTACCTGTACGGCCTGATGGCCGGCGGCCGGCGCGGCGTCGCCCGCGCCGCGGAGATCCTCACCAAGGAGGTCCGCCGCACGATGGCGCTACTGGGAGTCTCGAGCGTCGCCGACCTCAACCCCTCCCACGTCAAACTGCCCTGAGGTCAGCAGCGGCAGCATCAGGACGAACAACGTGCCGTGTCCGAGCGCGGTGAAGACCTGGAGGTCGCCGCCGTGCGCCCGGGCGATCGACCGCGCGATCGAGAGACCGAGACCGGAGCCCGCACCCGCCGAGTGCTTGCGGGCCCGGTCGGCGCGGTAGAACCGGTCGAACACCCGCTCGGCCTGCTCGTCCGTCATCCCCGGGCCGCTGTCACTGACCATCAGTACGGCGTTGTCTCGCTCCCGGCCGACCCGAACCTCGACCGCGGTACCGGGCGGGGTGTGGGTGATCGCGTTGCCGACCAGGTTGGTGACGACCTGACGGAGGCGGTCCTCGTCACCGTTCACCGGCGCCGGACCGGGCGGGAAGCGGCTCTGCGGTCCGGTGAGCGTGATCTTCCGGGTCGGGTCGAGTGCCCGCAGGTCGTGCCGGGCATCGTTCGCGATCGTCCGGAGGTCCATCGGGGCACACTCGAGCTGGGAAGCGGGCTCCTCGTCCAGTTGGGCGAGCAGCAGCAGGTTCTCGGTCAGGCCGGTGAGCCTCGTGGCCTCCCGGTCGATCCGGCTCATCGCCTCCTCGGCGTCGGACCCGCCCATTCGGTACAGCTCGGTGGATCCCTTGATGCCGACCAGCGGCGTACGCAACTCGTGGCTGACGTCGGCGAGGAACGTGCGCATCCGGGTCTCGGCCCGCTCGCGGTCCGCGAACGCCTTCTCCAGCTGGCGGAGCATCGTGTTCAGCGACCTGGCCAAGTGACCGATCTCGGTCTTCGGCCCGGCGCGTTCCCGCACCCGTCGGGTCAGGTCGCCGGCGGCGATGGCGGCCGCGGTGTACTCGATCCGGCGCAACGGCCGCAGCCCGCGGTCGAGCGCCCACCATCCGATCGCGGTGAGCAGGACGAGCAGCACGATCCCGGCGATCCGGCTGCTCGTGCGGAGTTGAGCGACCGTGGCGTCGGCCTCGGTGAGCGGTGCGGTCGCGATCACCGTCCCGTTCCAGCCCGACGCAGGCCGGGCCACCGCGCGCCATCGGCCCGAGCCGTCGGCGGCCCGCAGTACGACGGCCGTCCCACTGGTCGGCACCGACCGCAGCGCGTCGTCGGACGGGAACGACCCGGCCGCCACCCGGGACGAGCGCACCGTACCGATCACGCCCCCGGCGCCGTCGAGGTACGCGAGGTACGGCGCGCCGATCAGGTCCAGTGCCGGGTCGAGCAGCTGCGGCCGGGATGCTTGCCCTGGCGGCGGGGAGTTCGGGGCGACCTCGGCGATGATCTGCGTGAACGACCGCAGCTGGCTGTCCAGCCGGTCGAGCTGGTACCGCTCCATCTGCTGCGACACGAAAGCGCTGATCAGGAACAACCCGGTGAGCAGCAGGCCGACGGTGAGCAGCAGCAGCCTGGACCGCAGCGACAGCCTCATGACCGGGGCTCTCGCATCACGTACCCCATGCCGTGCACGGTATGGATGAGCTTGGGCTCCTGGTCGTCGACCTTGCGGCGCAGATACGAGATGTAGGTGTCCACGATGCTCGTGTCTCCGTTGAAGTCGTACCGCCAGACCTGCTCCAGGATCTGCGCCTTCGACACCACCCGGCCCGCGTTCTCCATCAGGTAGGTCAGCAACCGGAACTCGGTGGGGGAGACCCGCACCGGCGTACCGTCCCGCGTCACCTGGTGGCCTTCGGCATCGAGCGCGAGCGATCCGACGGTGAGCACGTCGTTCGGCCGGCCGGTCGTACGGCGCAGGACGGCGCGGATCCGGGCGATCAGCTCCTCCAGGTCGAACGGCTTCGTCACGTAGTCGTCGGCGCCGAGCGACAGGCCCTGGATCTTGTCGGCCTTCCCGTCGCGCGCGGTCAGGAACAGCACCGGGGTCGGGCGCAGGCGGCGTACCACCTCGAAGCCGTCCATGTCGGGCAGCATCACATCGAGCAGCACCAGGTCCGGCAGCTCCTCGGCCGCGGCGGCCACCGCCTCCGACGCGGTCGCCGCCGAGGTCACCTCGAAGCCGGCGAAGCGCAACGTCGCGGACAGCAGCTCACGCACGGTCGCTTCGTCGTCCACCACGAGTAGCCGATTCATGATCGCCAGGATACGGAGCGTCGTCAGACGTCTCGCCGACGGAAGACCATGAACGCGGCCGCGAGGACGGCAGCCACCCCGATCCACAGGCCGCCGAGGTTGAGCCACGGATGCGGGAAGTCCGGGTCCGGCACCGTACCGAAGACCGCCGCCGCGCCGAGCGACGGCCAGAAGTCGAAGATCCCCTGCATCCAGGACGGGAACAGCCCGCCCAGCGCCGGCACCAGGAACACGATCCCGACCAGTACGGCGAGGGCGCCCGCGGTCGCCCGCAGGATCGTGCCGAGACCGACCGCGAGCAGCGCGATCGCCGAGAGGTACAGCCCGCCGCCAACGATCGCTTTCAGGACACCGGGATCGCCGAGATGCGCGTACGGTACGTGCTGCCCGACGAGCAACGACTGGCCGATGAAGAACGACACGAACATCAGCACCTGGCCTGCCACGGCCGCGACCGCGGTCGCGATGACTGCCTTCGCGGCCAGCAGCCGCGCCCGGCACGGAGCCGCCGCCAGCGTGGTCTGCATCAACCCGGTCGCGAACTCGGACGTCACCACAAGGATGCCGAGCACCCCGACGATCAGCTGGGCGACGATGAACGTCTTCAGGCTGTGCGCGGTCGGGTCCCAGGCGGCCCGATCCGCGGCGGTCCCGGTCCAGTAGTCCTCGCCCGCCTTGCTGGTCGACAGCACCGTGATGCCGACGCCGAGCACCATTAGGCAGCCGATCGTGTACCAGGTGGAGCGCAGGCTGCGCAGCTTGATCCACTCGGCCTGCAACGCGTTCATACGGTCGCCCCCTGGTACTCGATGCTGTCCCTGGTCAGCTCCATGAACGCCTCCTCCAGCGACGCCCGCTGCGGCGTCAGCTCGGACAACGCGACCCCGTGGTACGCCGCGAGCTTGCCGATCTCGTTGCTGGACAGGCCGGACACGACCAGCGCTCCCTCCAGCCCGTCGCGGACCGTGCCGCCCGCCGCTGTCAGGTGGTGCGCGAATCCGCCGGGGTCCGCCGTACGGACCAGCACCGTGCCATCACCGCTCGCATGCATCAGCTCGGCCATGCCCATGTCCGCGATCAGCCGGCCACGCCCGATCACCACCAGGTGGTCGGCGGTCTGCGCCATCTCGCCCATCAGGTGGCTCGACACCAGCACCGCCCGCCCCTCGGCCGCCAGTGATCGCATGAAGTCGCGGATCCAGCGGATGCCCTCGGGATCGAGCCCGTTCACCGGTTCGTCGAAGATCAGCACCCGCGGATCACCGAGCAGCGTCGCGGCGATCCCGAGCCGCTGCCGCATCCCGAGCGAGAACCCGCCGGCCCGCTTCCGCGCGACGCCCTCCAGACCGGTCCGGGCCAGCACTTCGTCGACCCGCCGCCGCGGCAGACCGTTGCTCACGGCAAGCGCCAGCAGATGGTCGTACGCCGTTCGCGCCCCGTGCACCGCGCCCGCGTCGAGCAGCGCGCCCACCTCGGTCAGCGGCACCGGAAGGTCGACGTACCGCCGTCCACCGATCGTCACCGCGCCCGCGGTCGGCGCCGCCAGCCCGATGATCATCTTCATGGTCGTGGACTTCCCGGCCCCGTTCGGCCCGAGGAAGCCGGTCACCTGTCCCGGCTCGACGGAGAACGACAGATCGTCCACTACGACATCGGAGCTGTACCGCTTGGTCAGCCCCCGCACCTCGATCGTTGTCATGCTCCGCAGCCTGACGACCGGATCTGGGCAAGAACCGGGAGGTTCTGGGAGAACTCTGTGAATCCGCGGCGGCCGGGGGTCTGAACCTCGGCCGCATTCACAGAAAGCTTTGCTACTCCGTGCGGGTGACGACGAAGGCGACGCCCCGCTGAGGCCGGCGCATCAGCCGAGCGGCGTGCAGCAGCCGACGCCCAGCGGCCCCGTCGAGCTCCTCGCCGGACTCGCCAGCCGGACCACGTCCCGTCCGCTGCCGCAGCCGACATCGACGGCGACACCGCCGCGGCGACCAGTCGAGAAGGGACTCGGGCCGCGCGGCGCCAGGCTCTCGTCGAGGTACTGACCGAACTCCTCCTCGATCCGGTCGAAGTCGGCACCGGCCGGCGGACTCGGCCGGTCTGCCTGATCAGGCGAGAAGATGCCTGCAATGTCCTCGTAGCGAGCAAGTTGACACCAGAGTCTCCTGAGCGTTTACAGCGGCAGGTTCGCGATGATGCGGAGGCCGCCGGCCGGGGTGCGGTTGGCGGTCAGGGTGCCGCCGAGCGCGGTGGCGCGTTCGCGCATGCCGGAGATGCCGTTGCCCTCCTTCGGCTGTGTCGTGAGGGATTCGCCGTTGTCGTCGACCTGCACCACGAGCGCCTGCTCGCCGTACTGGATCCGTACTGTCGCGGACGTCGCGCGGGCGTGCCGTACGACGTTCGTCAGCGACTCCTGAATGATCCGGAACGCGGCGCGGTCGAGGCCGCTCGGCAGCGGGCGGGGATCGCCGTGAATGATCTTGTGCACCTCGAGCCCGGCGCGGGCCGTCCGGCTGACGAGGTGGTCCAGGTGGTCGAGGCCCGCGACCGGTTGGCGCGGCGCGGACTCGCCGGACTGCCGCAGTACGCCGACGATCGAGCGGAGCTCCACCAGGGCTTCCTTGCTGGCGTCCTTGATCGCGGACAGCGCGGGAGCGGCCTGCTCGGGCTGCCGGTCGACCAGGTGCAGCGCGGTGGACGCCTGGACGTTGATCAGCGAGATGTGGTGCGCGACGACGTCGTGGAGTTCCTGCGCGATCCGGAGCCGCTCCTCGCCGGCTCGGCGCAGCTCCTCCTCCTTGCGGGTCTTCGCGGCGGCGCTCACCCGGTCGCGGTGCGCGCGGAAGAGCTCGGCGAGGAAGCCCAGGACGCAGAAGCAGGCGCCGACGAGCAGGACCTGGTAGATGCCGTCCTGGTTGAGGCCGAGGATGATCCGGCCGCCGACGTGGCCGACGTACAACGAGATCAGCCCGGCCCACCCGGCCAGTCGATGGCCGAGGCGGATCGTGGTGAAGACCGCGATCACGAACGGGATCACGACCGGGCCCCACGGATACTCGCGGAGCATGTAGACGAGCGTCGCGGCGACGATCACCCACAGCACCGGCACCGGGCGCGTGTTCCGCCAGAACAGGGCGAGCGCCGCGATCAGCAGCAGGACGACCATGAACGCGTCCGGGTGATGCCGGTCGGTCTGCCCGCGGGCCGCGCCGAACGTCCCGATCACCGTGAACACGGCCAGCCCGATCGGCAGCGTGAAGCGCCGGATCCGGGCCACGAGGTCCGGGGTCTCGAGAAGTTCGGTCACACTACGGAACCGTAGACGGCCGCCGGGGCGGGTGTCATCGTCGCCACGGAGTAGTCGGGGCTGCGCCCACCGAAGTAGTTCAGTACTTGACCTTGTAGATCGACTCCTCGTACTTGCGGCCGTAGTACTCGTCGAGGTTCGTCAGGTCGTCGTCGGGGCGCTCGAACGTCTTCGACAGCACCGCCCGGCGCGGGATCGCCTCCGGGTTCCAGGTCTCCGGCTTCCACAGCTGCGAGCGCAGGAACGACTTCGAGCAGTGGTGGAAGATCTGCTCGATCTCGACCAGCAGCGCGAGCTGCGGGCGGTTGCCCTTGACCACCATGTCGTCGAAGAACGGCGCCTCCCTGACGATCCGGGCGCGGCCGTTGATCCGGAGCGTGTCGGTGCGGCCGGGAACGAAGTAGATCAGCCCGACGTGCGGGTTGCTGAGCAGGTTCGTGAAGCCGTCGATGCGGCGGTTGCCGGCCCGGTCCGGGATCGCGATCGTGTTCCGGTCCAGGACCTTGGTGAAGCCGGCCGGGTCGCCCTTGGGGGAGACGTCGCAGTTGCCGTCCGCGTCCGACGTCGCGATCAGGCAGAACGGGGAGTTGTCGAGCCACTGCAGGTCGAGGTCGTGGAGCTGGGTGCGCTCCTTGGCGACCGCGGCGCCGATCGGCGGCGGAACGACCTCGCGCAGTTCGTCGTAGGTGGTGATCTCGACCAGTCCGGGAATCTCCATCAGGCGGCGCTCTCCTCTACCAGCGACGGCGTGGCGTCCTCGTTGACGGCCCTCGTCCGCGCAGCCCATCGTACGGCGGGACCAGTGGCGCAACTGGTCCCCAGGAACAGGGCACCGACCGCGATCCACCCGATCGGACCCCAGCCGAGCACCACCGTGGTGAGCAGTGCCGGGCCGAGCATTCGGGCGATCGCGGGGCCGGTGCCGAAGAACCCCTGGTACTGCCCTTGCTTGTCCGCCGGCGCGAGGCCGAAGCTGATCTCCCAGGCGCCGGAGGCCAGCTTCATCTCGCCGACGGTGAGGAGTGCGGCGGCCGCTACGAGGACGGCTGCGGTCGTCACCGGGCTGAGGTGCGCCGCGGTCGATGCGAACACCGCGCAGGCGGCGAGCATCGCGACTCCGGCGTACCTGACCGAGCGGGCTGCTGTGCGCAGATCCCTTACTGCCTTGGCGATTCGCACCTGGAAGAATGCGACGCCGAGCGTGTTCACGATCATCAGGGAGGCGACGGCCCAGCTCGGTGCGCTGGTGCGGGTGACGATCCAGAGCGGTCCGACGAGGCTGATCAGCGGCATGAAGAGCAGCATCACCGCATTGAGCAGCGCGAGGACGGCGTACGGACGGTCCCGCAGTACCGCGAGCCTCGGTTCGCCCTTGGTCCTGACGGAGGTCGCGATGGGTGGCACCCGACGGATCAGCGCGGCTGCGACTAGGAAGCTCACCGCGTCGATCCCGAACACGATCAGGTACGCCGCTGTGCTGTCGAAGCGGAGCGCTACGCCGCCGAGAAGCGCGCCGACCGCGAGCCCGGCGTTCACCGTCGACTGGAGGAACGCGCGGATCCTCGTCCGTTCCTCGGGCTGCACCAGCCCGGCCAGCAAGGCCTGTCGCGCCGCGGTGAGGCCGGTCTGGCTGCAGGCGTAGACGATCGCCGCGACGAGGAAGCCGGCGAAGCTCCTGACCACCAGGAACGAGGCGACCGCGGCCGCGGTGCTGAGCGCGAGCAGGACCGCAGTACCGCGGGCTCCACGCCGGTCGGCAAGGCTGCCCAGCGGTACGCCGGCCAGGAATCCTGCCAGCCACGCGATCGTCAGACCGAGCCCGACCTCGGCCGTCGAGAGCCCGACCACGCGGGTGAAGAACAACGCCGAGGTGACGACGAACGCGCCGTCGCCGACCGAGTTGGCCAACTGCGCCATCGCGAGATCGCGCGGCGCTCCCGCCGGGGGAAGAAGTCTGCTGCTCATGGATCTGAGCCTAGGCGGGGTGCGGCCCAATCCTTCGGTCCATTGCGGGGTCTGCCTGATGGGCCACTTTGGTCTGTGGACAACTCCGATCGGGGGTGCGAATCGCGGCATCTTTACAGGCATGAGCTTCGAACAGCTGCCTCCCACCTGGACCGACCACCCCCTCACCGACCCCGAGTTCGCCGCCGACGTCGTCGACCTGATGGTCAGCTTCGGCGACCGCGCCCGCGGCACCCTCACCGTTCTGCTCTGCGACGCCGACGGCCGCTACCGCTCCACCGTGATCGTCGAACTCCCGTCACCCGGGCCGACCCCGGCCGAACTCTGCGAGAACGCCCTCGCCCCGATCACGGAAGCCGTCCGCACGGCTCCCGGCACCGCGGTCGTGCTGGCGCTGGGCCGTTCCGGCTCCGGCAGCCCAACCGAGGCCGACGACCAATGGATGACCGCCGTCACCGGCAACTGCGCAACGGCCGGCATCCGCCTGCTCGGCTTCTACATAGCCACCAGAGACGGCATCTACCAACCACCCATCGCAGCCCTCACCTGACGCCCGCGCCGCACTTGTCTGACGCCCGCGCAGCCGCTACCTGACGCCTCGGGGCCGGAACTGGATACTGATCCGCGGCCCGACATGCCCAGCCGCCTTCGGAATCGCATGCTCCCACGTCCGCTGGCAGGAGCCACCCATCACAATCAGATCCCCATGCCCCAGCGGATACCGCACGGTCGACCCCACGTCCTGCCCACTACCCGGCCGCGGCCGCAGCGCCAACACCCGCGGCTCCCCGACAGACACGATCGCCACCATCGTGTCCTCACGATCCCCCCGCCCGATCCGATCCCCGTGCCACGCGACGCTGTCCTTCCCGTCCCGGTAAAAACACAGCCCCGCCGTCCGAAACGGCTCACCCAACTCATCCGCGTAGTAAGCACTCAGAGCATCCCGAGCATCATCCAGCACAGGCAACGGAAGCGCCGCGTCCTCCCCGTAGAAACACAACAACCGCGGCACATCAACCACCCGGTCGTACATCTGCCGCCGCTCAGCCTGCCAAGGCACCTCACCCGCCAACCGCCCATAAACCTCATCGGCCCCAGCAAGCCACCCCGGCAACACATCAATCCAGGCTCCGAGTCCCAGCACGGTCCGCCGCATCCCACCCAACGACCCGACCGCAGGCTCCTCGAACCCACCGAACAACGACCCCTGAAGGTCAGCACTCATGCCCCCACCATACCGGAGATTCGAACATATGTACCCTTAAGCTCGAATGCATGGGCTGGTGGACACCGCCCTAGAGGTAGCCAGCCGGCTGTCGCCGTGGCAGCTAGGGGTTCCAGGATCCAGCCGGCTTCGCTCGCGACGTCGCGCCAGACCTAGCCCCCGTCGGTGCCTGCGCGAGAGTCTGTGGTGCGCGCCGAGGATCGGGATTGACCGAACGTCTGCCCCCACGTACAGCAGTCTGTGGTGGAGTTGTTCAGCTTGCTCGTTGGGAACGGTCCTGATCCGATCGGGTCCGCATCACGCTGGTTCGACCGGCTCGCGCAGTGCCCATTCGCGCGGCAGCGCCGCGAACCACATCACATCTACGCGCTCGCCCTGCCACACGCTGTGTGCGCGCATCGTTCCCTCGTGCACGAACCCTGCCCGCCGGGCCACGGCAGCCGACGCTGCATTGTCCGCCTCGACGGTCAGAAAGGCGCGAGCCGCGCCAAGCTCGAACAACCAACGCGTCAGCAGAACCACCGCGCGAGTCGCGTACCCGCGCCCTCGCGCGCCAGGCCCGATCCAGTAGCCGAACTGCGCTACATCTTCCTTCGACCAATCATCGACGCCGCAGCAGCCGATCAGTCCACCAGAGGCAGCATCGGTGATCGCGAATGCAACACCAGCGGGTGCCTCGCCCGCCCCGAACGCCCGCCACCTCGACACGAACTCGTCAATGGTCGCCTCGGCCCCCACAACCGAAAGCAGCGGAGCCGGCCGACCGAGCCGATCGTGAGCACCGTTGTAACGCCGAATCGCTGGATCGGCGAACGCTTCCACCATGAACCCGGCGTCATCTCCCGACCACGGCCGCAGCGTCACGACCCCATCCGACAGCAACACGACCGGAACGTCGTCATCCGCTGCGCGCACGCGTATCGACTCCGTTCGTCCCGGATTGAACCCCTGTACACCGAATCCGGACATTACCCGACCCTTCTTGGCCGCCGACGGTGGTACTAGAGCTCGGCCCGGCGCACTGACTTGCTCGCGGCGATCAGCGCCGCGAGCAAGCAGACCAGCGCGCAGCCGGCGAAGAACACCCCAGTTCCCCAGACAGCGGCGACCACGCCGGTGATCGGGTACAGAAGTGGGCTGAGGCCGACGGTGGCGAGAGAGGTCAGCGAGCTCACCCTGCCGAGGTAACGAGGATCGGTCTTACGTTGGAGTAAGGCGTTCCCGAGCGCCGAGGTGGCACCACTGATCGCTCCGAGCACGGCAGAACCGGCGATCAGCACGCCGGCTGTGGTCAGCTGCCCCAAGATGCAGAGCAACGCGGCCGTTGCCAGCAAGGAACCTACGAGCGCGATACCTGCGCGCCAGACGCGGGGCAGAGCAGTGAATAGAATCCCGGCGACGACGCCACCAATGCTGAACGCGCCGAGCGTCAACCCCAGAACGGCTGCGGCCCAATGGCGTTCGGCGGTCAGTAGCACCAGACCGACGCCAACTGGACCGCTGAAGCACAGCTCGCCCAGTCCGACCACTGCAACCACGCGGCTCAGTTGCCGGTTTCGTCGGAGGTACAGCAGTCCGTCCTTGAGATCGGCGAATGGCGAGCCTGTCGCTCGCTCTCCGGCTTGGATCGGGTTCAGGCGCACCGCAAGCAGAAGACCGACAGACAGGCTGAACAGCACGCCGACCAGCCCGAACCCTGCAGCGACTCCGGCGGCGGTCAACACCGTCGCTGCGATCATGGGACAAGCCGCGTTGCTGAGCCGAACCGCCAGCATTCGCAGTCCTTGAACCCGGCCGGCTTGATTCTGGTCGGTGAGTCGTCCGGCCAGTGCCCCCACTGCAGGCATGAACAGGGCGTCGATCAAGCCGAAAACCAGTGCAACCGCGACCAGTACTGGTAGTCCGGCCGCCGTGAAGTGCAGCAGCGCGGCAGCGCCGAAGACGATCAGACAGCGAGCCAGATCGCTGCCGATCACTACTCGTCGCGGGCCGTAGCGGTCGGCGATCACACCGCCGAACAGCATCAGCACCGCCCGGGGGATGGCTCCGACGGCCAGCACCGCGCCAACCTGGGCGGGGCCCGCCATCTGGGTTACCGCCCAGGTCAGGGTGAGAAAGAAGACGACGTCGCCGCCGACCGACGCGGTGTAGGCCGTCGCCCAGCGCAGGACGTTGCTGTCCCGGTAGGCGACACCGGGATTCGTGCTAAGCGTCATCGTCGGGCTCAAGCAGTGGAAATGCGTGCAACTGAAGGGCTACAGGCACGCCTGCACCGTCATCGCGGTCGCGGTACTTCAGGATCACCGCAGCCAGCTCGGCCTTCGCCTCGTTGAGCTCCGCCGGAGTCAATCGCAGCGTGTAGTTGCTGAAGATCGATGCCCCGTACCACTCGTCAGGCAGTAGCGGCGCGGTGTAGGAGAGTCGTCGCAGCTGCTCGCTGTACGCGAGCAACACCGCATGCAGGTACGCCCGGCTGTCTGCGCGCTCATCGGGATCGCTGTCCGCGGGCAAGTGGACCGACGACCGATGCCGAGCCCGCCACCAGCGGTCGCGCCGGGTGCCACGCTCGAGGTCCTCTTCGATCAGACCTCCGTCCGCCAACCGCCGCAGGTGATAGCTCGCTGCACCCGAGTCGATCTCGTACTGCGCCGCAAGCTGCCGCGCCGTCGCAGGACCACGTTGCCGCAGATGCTCCAGCAAGGTCAGCCGCATGGGATGGGCCAGCACCCGCAGGGCCGCCGCATCCAAGACGATGTCGCCGGACGGCGTCTGATCGCTCATTGGCCCACTCTAACCCAGAAGAAGTCTTCGCGAATATTTCTTCTGCATTGAGCGAAGTGTGCATACCGCCATCCACCGACAGGTCGCCAACCTCTGCGTCGCCCTCGGAGCCGCGGGGTCGGGCACACTCCCGGAATGCGAGTGGCTGTCGGCGACGTGTCTCTGTACTTCGATGTTGACGGGTGTGGCTTGGCTGCTCTCGAGGACGCGATGGTGGCGCGACCGACGCTTGTGCTTCTGCACGGGGGACCAGGTGCGGATCACAGCTTGTTCAAGCCGGAGTTTTCGGCGCTCGCCGATGTTGCCCAGGTGGTGTACCTCGATCAGCGTGGTTCCGGCCGGTCGGACCGCAGCGAGCCGGGGCAATGGACGTGGACGCGTTGGGCGGACGACGTCGCAGCGTTCTGCGACGCGCTCGATGTGCGTGCTCCGGTGCTGGTGGGTTCGTCGAGTGGAGGCAGGGTCGCGATCGAGTGTGCTGCTCGGCATCCGGACTTGGTCGCGGGCCTGGTCTTGGAGAGCACACTCGGCGTGCCGACCTCGCTCGAGGAGAGCCTGGAGGTGTTCGAGCGGCGCGGAGGGCGGGTGGCGCGGGATGCTGCCGCGAGGTACTTAGGCGGTGACACCAGCCCTTCAGCGGCCAAGGCATGGGCAGAGTTCGGCTTGCCGTCGTACGCCGGTGCTTCGGACGGTGGTATGGCCTCGCGCAGGGCGCGGGCGCTGATCAACGACGAGGTACAGGCGCTTTTCCGGGCGGGCGGCTGTGGGCCGACTGACGTGCCCGCGGCTCTCGGGAGTGCTGTGGTCTGTCCGACGTTGGTTCTGGCGGGGGTGGGGCATGGTGTGTTTCGTCAGGCGCCGGAGGAGTCCTTCGATGTGGTGCGTGGGTTTCTTCGCGACGTTGTGGGTGCGCGGCTCGGCGGCGGTGGGCTCGGGTCAGGCAGCACCGTGACGTAGGTGCAGAGCACTCGTCGAGCGGCCAAGCCTTTTTCGGGCGGTGGGTGTCGAATCTGGGGTGAGGTGTTCGTCGCATGGGGGAGAGGGTGTCCGGGAAAACGCCGAGAGCGACTGAAGGAGATGGTGATGATGGCGCACCCGCTGACGAAGGTTCATCGGATGTCGGAGTTCACCGAGCCGATCGGGACTGTCACGTTCTCCGATGTGCCGAACGACGAGTTCTTGGCCGTGGGGATGCGTAACTACTGGGACGGGTATTTCGCGGGGCGGGCCGCGCCGCTGGGGTTGGCGCCGGCTGGGGTGGTGCATTCGGTGTTCTACAACTTCGCGGATGGCGAGGTGGCGCGGCATATTCCGTGGGTCTGGGGGAAGATCACGCCGGAAGATGCGCTCGCGGTGCGGGAGCGGGGGAGTGCGAAGGCGCTGCGGCTGCTGATCGGGGACGAGCTGGCCGGGGCGGCCGGGTTGGTGCGGGCCGGTGAGCTTGCGACGCGGGCGGCGTACAGTGCGCCGACCGAGGGGCGCGTGCTGTACGCGGGCCTGCGGGCGCTCGACGTACCGGAGGAGCCGGTCGCCAAGCTGTGGCATGCGGCGACGCTGCTTCGGGAGCATCGGGGTGACGGGCACAACATCGCGCTGGTCGCGCACGGGATCGGCGGGACCGAGGCGCATGTGCTGGCGGCGCTCTCGGTGGGGATGCGGGCGGAGGAGTTCGGCCGGGTTCACCATCTGCCGAAGGCGCAGCTGGCCGGTGTCGTCGACGGGCTCCGCGACCGTGGGCTGGTGGACGCTGCCGGCGGATTCACCGACGCCGGAAGCAAGCTGAAGGCCCGGATCGAAGCGCTCACCGACGAGCTCGCGGCGCCGGCGTACGACGTTCTCACGGCGGCCGAGCTGGATGAACTGATCGCGCTGCTGGAGCCGATCGCCGCTGCGCTGGAGGCCGCCGACTACTGACGATGGAGGTAGAGGTCGCGGAGAAGGCAGATCTCGGCGCCGTGGTGGATGAGTTCGACGTTCGAGTAGAGGATCTTCTTCGCCATCGGTGCGTCGGCGAAGGCGGGCGGCCAGCCTTGGGGTCGGGCGAGTCCTTCGGTGCCGAGGCTGCGGACCCCGTCGAGCCAGGTCGCGTACTCGGCGTCGAGTTGCCGTAGGGCTTCGTCGGCGGTGCCGGCGTAGTGGTAGGTCTCGATGCCGATGGCTTCGCTGCTGAAGCGTTTGCCGTTCGTCGACGCGAGTCCACCGGTCAGGTGCGCCATCCGCCAGGCGATCGTCGTGACCGGTTCGGGGTCGTGGGGCGGGTCGGCGTAGTCCATGGTGAACTCGCCGCCTCCGAAGGAGATCGGCGCTGTGCTTTCACCGCGCCGGCTGAGTGTCCAGCAGCCGGCGACCGGTTGCCAGAAGTACTCGTCGTCGCTCAGTCCGTCCAGCCGGGGACGAAGCCGCTCCTGCCAGTGCGTGCCGATCTGGTCGACTACTTCGGCATTCCAGTCAACGTCCATTCGCAGACGGTAGCTGTCGGACGGTCCTCGGGCGATGAGTGAGGGAGACTGGGGAACTCTGCCTCGGTCGACGGGAGGACGGTATGGCGCGGTTGGTGATTCGGAATGTGGCGGTGCTCGTGGTGCCGGAGGTAGGTGAGTGCCGGGTCGACGAGGGGCAGGACATCCACATCCAGGACGACCGCATCGTCGCCATCATGCCGACCGGCGGTCAGGTGCCCGACGCGGAGGTGGTGGACGGGGCGGGGCTGCTGGCGGTGCCGGGGCTCGTCAACTCACATACCCACAGTCCGATGGTGATGATGCGCGGGGCCGCGGAGGATCTGGCGATCGAGGACTGGTTCAATCGGCGGATTTGGCCGATGGAGGTGAATCTGACGCCGGAGCGGGTCCGGGTGGGCGCGAGGCTGGCATGTGCGGAGATGTTGCTGGGCGGGGTGACGACGTTTGTCGATCACTACTTCCATGCGGATCAGATCGCGGCGGCCGCGGTCGAGGCGGGGATTCGGGCGGATCTGGCGCCGACGTACTTCTCGTCGACCGAGCAGGACATGGACGCCGCGTTCGAGGTGAGCCGGGAGCTGCGGAGCCTCCATCCGCGGATCACCGCGAGCCTCGGCCCGCATGCGACGTACACCGTGAACGACGACGACCTTCGGCGTACGGCGGAAGTCGCGAAGGCGGAGGGGTTCCGGATCCACCTGCACGCGGCGGAGACCGACGACCAGACGCAGGCGTCCGTCGACAGGTACGGCGTGACGCCGGTGCAGGTGCTGGAGCGGACGGGAGTCCTCGACGCGGGCGCGTTGATCGCGCACGGCTGCGGCATCCGGGACACGGACCTGCCGATCCTGGCGCAGTACGCGGACCGTACGACGGTGACGTCCTGCCCGAAGGTCTACCTCAAGCTCGCGATGGGCGAGGTCACCCCGATCAAGGGACTCCAGCAGGCGGGCGTCAGCGTAGGCGTCGGCACCGACGGAGCCGCCGTCCACAACACGCTCGACGTCTGGGAGGCGATCCGGATGGTCGCCCTCACCCAGAAGCAACGCGAGCACGACGCCGAATGGATGACCCTGTCCGACACCCTCCGGCTCGCGACGCGGGGGAGTGCCACAGCGTCCGGTCTCGAAGGACAGGTCGGCGTACTCGAGCCGGGCTACCAGGCCGACATCGCCCTCGTCGACCTCAGCGCCCCGCACAACCAACCGGTCCACGACCCACGCGCCGCTCTCGTGTACTCCGTCCGCGCCGCCGACGTCGTCACGGTCCTCGTCGCCGGCCAGGTCGTCGTCCGCGGCCGCGAACTCACCACGATGGACCTCCAGGAAGTCCTGGCCGACGCGCAAGCCGTAGCGCACACTCTCGTCGATCTGTCCGCAGGCGGTGCGATCCAGCACTACAACCCCTAGTGTCCTGAGTCGGGACACTAGGAGCCCGGCATGACCGCAGACCTGTCGACCTGGCAGCAGGCGCCGTTCAGCGGCGGCGGCCTGACCTACGACTGCTTCGAGAAGGGCGAAGGCCCGGGTGTCGTCCTGATCCCCGAGATCCCGGGTCTCACGCCCGAGGTCGCCGCCTTCGGTGAACACCTGGTCGCGGCAGGTTTCACGGTCGTGATCCCGTCCCCGTTCGGTACGCCGGGACGCCCGGAGACCGCGGCCTACACGCTGGGCGTGATCGCGCGCTTGTGCGTGTCCAAGGAGTTCCGGTGCTTCGCCGCGAATGCCGAGCGGCCGATCACGAAGTACCTGCGTGCGGTCGCGACCGACCTGGCCGCGCGGACGCCGGGGCGTGGGGTCGGCGTGATCGGGATGTGTTTCACCGGCGGGTTCGCACTGGCGACCGCGGTGGAGGACGTGGTGACGGCGCCGGTGCTGAGCCAGCCGTCGACGCCGTTCGCGGTGCGTCCGGTACTGCGCCGCGATCCGGGGCTGTCGCGGCAGGAGCTGGACAAGGTCAAGGAGCGCACGCGCACCGACGGGCTGTGCGTACTGGGGCTGCGGTTCAGCCGCGATCGGATGGCGCCGGCCGAACGGTTCGCGACGCTGCGTGAGCAACTGGGTGATGCGCTCGAGGTGATCGAGCTCGACTCGGGCCTGGGAAACCCGGACGGATACGCCCGCGGCGCGCATTCGGTGCTCACCCGGGACCTGCGCGAGGACCCACCGAACTCGGCGTACCACGCCCGCGCGCGTGCAGTGGAATTCCTCCGCGAACACCTGACAGCAACACCCTGACAACCGTCCGTTCGGAAATGCAAAGATCGCGTTGGGTAACCCCACGATCCTGATCCGGTGGCCCTTCTGTGCGGAAGGCTGTGGATAAACCGGGGGTCGTTCGTTGCTGTCCGCAAAGACGAGGAAGCGATGCGTGACGCCCTCGTTTTCCTCTGGTCCTGAGTGCCGGAACCATGGCACGATCGGCCACCGAGGTACCACAGGGGACTGGGACGAGTGAGGCTGTATGAACGGGCGGACAGCGGAGGACAGTCGGATCCCGATGAACGGGTCCGCGCCGGCGAACGGAACCGGTAACGGTCACACTCCGCAATCAAGCACTCACCTCGAAGCGCCCGGTGAATGGCAGTCCGGGCAGCGTGTCGGGGAGGTTCACCTCGACCCGCCGGAAGACGTCGTTCGCCGGTCCGAGTGGCTGTCGGAGGTCCGTGACCGGCCGCGGGACTCGAACGGTGCGACGCTGCGCCAGTTCAACACCCCGGTCCGGGTCGACGAGATCGCGGTCGCCGCGATGACGCTCGCGGAGGACCTGCAGGCCGCGACCCAGACGATGCCGGAGTCCGTCGAACTGCGGCGGTTCCGGCGCGACCTGGACCACGCCGTGACCACGTTCCGGGACCTGGCCGGCCGCCTGGAGGCGACCGCCGGCAAGCTCGTCCGGCTGGCCGCGAACGAAGGCCAGGCGTGCGGTGTCGGCTGGGGCGTCTGCCCCGAGCACGGCCTGACGCTGATGAACCTCGGCGACACCATCACCTGCCACGTCCTCGGCTGCCACCGCGAGAACGCCGGCGACGTCGAGCGCTGCAGCCACCCGGTCGCGTACCGGGTCGTCGACGCGGCCGGACCGGCGCTGCTCACCTGCGCCGGTCACGCCGTCGCCTGCCGGCTGTACTTCGACAACCCGGTGATCACCGCCACTGCCGACAGCATGGAGCTGTTCTAACGCGTCCCATCACCGCGACCTCTTGACGGTCGTGCGGCCTCGACTTAGTTTGTTGGATCAACAGACTAAGTACCGGGAGGCGGCGCGCGATGGTGATCCGGGGTGTTGCCGCTGACCACGTCGCGCTCCGCCGGAACAACCTCTCGGTGGTACTGCGGCACGTCCACGACCTCGGCCCGCGCTCCCGCGCCCGGATCGCCGAGGAGACCGGGCTGAACAAGGCGACCGTGAGCAGCCTGGTCGCCGAACTCGTCGAACGCGGCCTGCTCCGCGAGGGTTCCGCCGACTCCAGCCGCGCACTCGGCCGCCCAGGCCAGCTGGTGGAACTCGACGGCACCGGCGTCTGCGGTATCGGCGCCGAGATCAACGTCGAGTACCTCGCCGTCGTCGCGCTCGACCTGGCCGGCGACGTCGTCCACGAGCAGCGCGTCCCGGTGGACGTCGCGCACCTCGGCCCCGAGACGACGCTCGACCGGCTCGCCGAACTCGTGCAGGAAGCCGTCGCCGCAGTGGACGCACGGCAAGGCCGACTGGCAGGCGTCACGCTCGCCGTACCCGGTCTGGTCGAAGGCGAGACCGGTGAGCTCAAGCTCGCCCCGAACCTCGGGTGGAACGACCTGTCCGTCGGCAAGGAGATGCGCACCCGCCTCGGCGAACCGACGTACCCGCTGCACGTGGACAACGAGGCGAACCTGGCGACGCTGGCGGCGTACGCCGAACTGCGCGAGACCGGCGAGCTGCACGACCTCGTCCTGCTGACGGGCGCCGTCGGCGTCGGCGGCGGCGTCGTTTCGGGCGGGCACCTGCTCCGCGGCGCGCACGGGTACAGCGGCGAGGTCGGCCACATGCCGGTCGCCCCGGCGGGGCAGGCGTGCGGCTGCGGGCGGACGGGCTGCTGGGAGACCGTCGTCGGGCTGACCGCACTGTTGCGTCAGGCAACGGATCACGACGACCCGGTCCGGGATCCGGCGCTCGACGTCGAACGCCGGCTGGCCGCGGTCGTCCAGCGTGCCGAGGCCGGCGACGTCCGGACCCTCGACGCGTTGCGGGACGTCGGGACCTGGCTCGGTATCGGCGGCGCGATCCTGGTGAACATCCTGAATCCGGCCGTCCTGGTGCTCGGCGGGTACTTCGCTGTCCTCGGCCCGTGGCTGGAGGAGCCGCTGGAGCAGGCGTTGCGTGCCCGCGTGCTGGCACCGGAGGGCGGCGGCTGCCGGGTCGTCCGGTCGGACCTCGGCTTCGGCGCGGCGGTTCGCGGCGGCGCGCAGATCTGTCTCGACCAAGTATTCGCCGACCCGACACAGCTAGGAGAGTCATGACCGAACGAAGTGAGGTCATCAATTCGATACAGTCGACTCGTGCCTCATCGGCGCCCGGAGCGAAGCGAGGACGCCGATGAGTGACCTGGGCATCGGCCTGATCGGTTACGCGTTCATGGGCGCGGCCCACTCGCAGGCCTGGCGGAGCGCGCCGCGCTTCTTCGACCTGCCGCTGGAACCCGAGATGAACGTGTTGTGCGGCCGCAACGCCGAGGCCGTCCAGGCGGCCGCGGCCAAGCTCGGCTGGAAGACCACCGAGACCGACTGGCGCAAGGCGATCGAGCGCGACGACGTCCAGCTGGTCGACGTCTGTACGCCGGGCGACAGCCACGCCGAGATCGCGATCGCCGCGCTCGAAGCCGGCAAGCACGTGCTGTGCGAGAAGCCGCTGGCGAACACCGTCGAGGAGGCCGAGGCGATGACGGCCGCGGCGGAAGCGGCCAAGGCCAAGGGAATCCGCTCGATGGTTGGGTTCACCTACAGAAGGGTCCCGGCCATCGCGCTGGCGCGGCAGCTCGTTGCCGAGGGCAAGCTCGGGACGATCCGGCACGTCCGCGCGCAGTACCTGCAGGACTGGATCGCGGACCCGGAGGCGCCGCTGTCGTGGCGGCTGGACAAGACCAAGGCCGGCTCCGGCGCGCTCGGCGACATCGGCGCGCACATCGTCGACATGACGCAGTACATCACCGGGGACACGATCGGCGAGGTCAGCGCGCGGCTGGAGACCTTCGTCAAGGAGCGTCCGGTCGCGGCCGAGCACTCGGGTCTGGCCGGTACCGCCGGCACCGAGCGGGGTCCGGTCACGGTCGACGACGCGGCGGTGTTCCTGGCGACGTTCCGCTCCGGCGCGCTCGGCGTCTTCGAGGCGACCCGGTTCGCGACCGGGCGGAAGAACGCGATCCGGATCGAGATCAACGGCAGCCTCGGCAGTCTGGCCTTCGACTTCGAGGACATGAACCTGCTGCACTACTACGACGCAGGAGACGACTCGAGGACCGCGGGCTTCCGCCGGATCCTCGCCACCGAACCCGACCACCCGTACGTCGCCGCGTGGTGGCCGCCGGGCCACCTGCTCGGGTACGAGCACGGGTTCACCCACCAGGCAGTCGACCTGGTCACCGCGATCGCCGACGGCACCGATCCGGCGCCGTCGTTCGCGGACGGGCTGCAGGTCCAGCGCGTGCTGGCCGCGGTCGAGGCCAGTTCGAACTCACGTCAATGGCAGGAGATTGCGCAATGAGTGACTACACGCCGTCCAAGGACGACAAGTTCTCCTTCGGGCTGTGGACCGTCGGCTGGCAGGGCGTCGACGTCTTCGGTACGGCGGTCCGACCGGCGATGGACCCGGTGCACGCGGTCGAGAAGCTCGCCGAGCTCGGCGCCGCCGCGGTGACGTTCCACGACGACGACGTCGTACCGGACGACAGCACCCGCGACCAGGTGCTCGAGCGGTTCAAGAAGTCGCTCGCCGACACCGGCATGGGCGTCGAGATGATGACCACGAACCTGTTCGCGCACCCGGTCTTCAAGGACGGCGGCCTGACCGCCAACGACCGTCAGGTACGCCGGTACGCGCTGGCCAAGGTACTGCGGAACGTCGACCTGGCGGCCGAGCTCGGCGCGACGACGTACGTGCTGTGGGGCGGTCGTGAGGGCGCGGAGTCCGGTGGGTCGAAGGACGTGCGCGCGGCGCTGGACCGCTACAAGGAGTCGATGGACATCCTGTGCGCGTACGTCCGCGAGCAGGGGTACGACATCCGCTTCGCGATCGAGCCGAAGCCGAACGAGCCGCGCGGCGACATCCTGCTGCCGTCGATCGGGCATGCGATCGCGTTCATCCAGGACCTCGCGGACCCGGAGCTGGTCGGCATCAACCCCGAGGTCGGGCACGAGCAGATGGCCTCGCTGAACTACGCGCACGGGATCGCGCAGGCGTTGTGGCACGGGAAGCTGTACCACATCGACCTCAACGGGCAGCACGGTCCGCGCTTCGACCAGGACCTGCGGTTCGGCGCCGGCAACCTGCGGGAGGCGTTCTGGACCGTGGACGTGCTGGACCAGGGCGGGTACGACGGCTACGTGCACTTCGACTACAAGCCGCCGCGTACCGAGGACGAGGAAGGTGTGTGGGAGACCGCGCGCGCCTGCATGCGGAACTACCTCATCCTGCGGGCGAAGGCGCGGGCGTTCCGCGCCGACCCCGAGGTGGTGCAGGCGCTCGCCGACGCCCGGGTCGCGGAGCTGTCCGAGCCGACCCTGGGTGCGGGCGAGTCGCTGGACGAGCTCCGCAACGCGACCTACGACCGGGACGCGCTCGCCGACCGCGGTCTCGGCTTCGAGAAGCTGGACCAGCTGGCGATGGAGCACCTGCTGGGCGTGCGGTAACTACAGCTTGGCGAAGAAGGCGCGGAGGTCCTCGGTGACGAGTTCGGGGACCTCCAGCGCCGCGAAGTGCCCGCCGCGGTCGAACTCGGTGTAGTGCACGACGTCGAACTCGCGCTCGACGAGCGTGCGGACCGTGCTGTCGTTCGGGAAGACCGCGAGGCCGGTCGGCACCGGGCAGTACGCGACCTGAGCACTCCACGCGGACTGCGCCTCGCGGTAGAGCCGCGCCTGCGAGCCGGCGGTCCGCGTCACCCAGGTCAGCGTCACCGTGTCGAGGATCTGATCGTTGCCGATGGCCCCTTCCCGGTGGCCGTAGTCGTCGAACCACTCGAGGTTCCAGGCGAGCTGTCCGATGGGGGAGTCGAGCAACGAGTACGCGATGGTCTGCGGGCGGGTGCCCTGGATGGCGGCGTACCCGGATCGCTCGTTCTGCCAGCGGTCCAGGCCGCCGAGTCGTTGCTGCTCCGCCTCGGTCAGCTCCTCGCCCCGCGGAAACACGAAGTACCCGTCGAGATGCAGGCCGATCACCCGCTCCGGGACGAGTCGCGCGAGCGCGGGGCCGATCCGGGCGCCCCAGTCGTACCCGTGGACGCCGTACCGGTCGAAGCCGAGTTGCTCCATCAGCGTGATCCAGGCGCGCGCGATCCGGTCGACGCCCCAGCCTTCCGAGGGCGTCACGCCGCTGAACCCGAAGCCGGGCATCGTCGGGATCACCACGGTGAAGTCCTGCGACAGCGCATCGACGACGCCCAGGTAGTCGGAGGCCGCGCCCGGCCAACCGTGCAACAGGAGCAACGGCGTACCGGTACCGGCCTGGACGTAGTGCACCCGCTGACCGTCGATCTCGGTCACGTGCTGTGGATACGTATTCATCCGCTTCTCGAAGCGCCGCCAGTCGTACGACGTGCGCCAGTACTCCGCCACCTCCCGCAGCCGGCCGAGCTCCACGCCGTACGACGAACCGACGCCCGGCAACTGGTCCGGCCAGCGCGCCGCGTCCAGCCGGCGCTGCAACTCGTCCAACTCCGCCTGCGGTACCTCTGCTCGAAACTCCATACCTCCGACGCTAGAAGCAGTACCGGACACCTACTGGCCGCTACGCTCGAAGGCATGAAGTACGTCGCACGCATCGTCGAGGTGCCGGACCACGGCATCAAACTGGAGCCGGTCGACGGGACCACGGTTCCGGAGCAGCCGACCGAGGTGAACCTGCTCGGCATGGCGATCGCACTGGCCCTGGGCGCGGCCGGCTACCGGCACCACACGGAGCAGCGGGACCCGGAGCTGCAGACCTTGGACGCATTGATCGCGGGCGACGCGATCATGCCGTGGAAGCCGGGCGCCGCCGGGTTCCTGGTGTGCGAGCTGAACGACGGCCGGCCGCACTGTGAGGTCCGGCCGAGCGCAGAGTGAGCTGGCCCGACGCACCGCCGTTGCCGCGACCCCGGATCCTCCGGCAGCGGTGGCTCGACCTGACCTTTGTCCATTGGGCTTTCGAGCCCGCGGACGTCGCGCACTTCTTTCCGCCGGGGACGCGACCGGACACCTTCGAGGGGCGGACGTACGTCGGGCTGGTCCCGTTCCGGATGGTCGGCACCGGCTTGCCGCGCGGCCCGGGCGTCCCGTACTTCGGGTCGTTCCTGGAGACGAACATCCGGCTGTACTCCGTCGACGAGACCGGTCGGCGTGGTGTCGTGTTCCTGAGCCTGGACGCGGACCGGCTCGCGGTCGTGGCGGCGGCGCGGTCCGCCTTCGGGCTGCCGTACCGCTGGGCGCGGATGACGCACGAACGCGACGGCAACCACCACAGCTACCACTCGACGGTCCGCGGCTCCGGCGCCCACGCGACCGTCGGCGTCGACCTGGGCGAACGGAGGCCGATCGGCCCGCTCGAGGACTTTCTGACCGCGCGTTGGGGGCTGCACGTCCAGCGCGCGGGGCGGACCTGGTACCTGCCGAACGAGCACCCGCCGTGGATGCTGCACGACGCTTCGCTCACCTCGTTGGACGTGGACAGTTTGCTGCGGTCGGTCGGGCTGGCGCCGCCGGATCGCGCGCCGGATCATGTGGCGTTCAGCGCGGGCGTTCCTGCGGAGTTCGCCGTACCATCAGGTCCTTTGTCTGGTCGGCGATGAAGCCGATGCCGAGCTGACGGGCCCAGCGGTTCACCTCGGTCGCGAGGGCTGCCGATCCGGCCTCGTCGCCCTCGTCGCGGAGCAGGATCGCCATGTGCGCCTGCTGGGCGAGCGCCGGGCGCAGGTGGCCGTTCTGCTGGAAGAGTTCGGTGGACTGCTCCCACTGCTCTCGGGCGAGCTTGAGGTGTCCGGCGGCGTGGGAGTGGTGTCCGAGGTGACGGAGCGCCTGCGCCTTCGTCAGCTCGTCGCCCAGGTGTAGCGCGAGGGTGTAGTGCTCGATGGCTTCCGCCGGTTGCTCGTACACGTTGTCGGCGATCGCGCCCGCCCAGAAGCTCGCCGTACCGCGCCGGGCGTCGTCCGGAGCGTCCTTGATCAGCGTCAGCATCCGGTCGCGGAGGTCGCCGTCGCCCGCGCGGAAGAGTGCGTCGGCGTAGTCCTTGCGGAGCTTGAGCAGCGCGAGATCCCACGAGTCCTCGGGTACGGCGGCGAGCGCGGCCGTGGCGTGGTCGGAATCCTGCCCGAAGTCGCGGTCGACGGCGACCGCGGCCCGGGTCAGCGCGATCGCGGGGTCGTCGGACGGGGTGGCGGCGAGGAGATCGCTCGCGGCGGCCCAATGACCGGCGAGCATCAGCTTGTGGGCGGCGGTGACGACTGCTTCGGCGTGGTTCATGCCGGGAGAGTATTTCGATGTCGAAACATTTGACAACTAACCTTCAGGCGCTGAAAAGTTATCCCGGTGAAAGACTTTGTTGATACCCACGTCGACCTCTGGGCAGGCGAGCTGGCCGACCTCGACCGCGACGTCGAGGGGATCACGGTCCGCCTGCAGGTGGTGTCGCGATACCTCGAGAACCGGCGCGAGGAGGTGCTCGCGGCGTACGGGCTGCAGCTGTGGGAGTTCAAGACGCTGCACATGCTGCGCCGCGGCGGAGCGCCGTACCGCGCGACGCCCGGTCAGCTTGCACGGCAGCTGCGGATGTCCCCGGCGGCGCTGACGAACCGGCTGGACGCGCTCGAGCGGCGCGGATACCTCGAGCGGAGCCACGACCGCGACGACCGCCGCAAGGTGATGGCGACGCTGACCCGCCCCGGCCGCGAGCTGTGGGAACGCGCCATCGGCGACATCCTCCGCGTCGAGAACGAACTGATCCACCAACTGCCCCCGACCCAACGCACACAACTGAACGACCTCCTCCGGCTCCTCGTGCTCGCCGGCGAACAGGACTCCTGACACCCCGCCCCGTCCGCCAAGCCTCGCCCGTCCGCGCAGCCCCCGTCCGCCGGGCGATGTCAAGATCCGCCGGTGGGGTCCGACGTACCTGCGTAAGCGTCGAGAAAGGACGGACCGATGGAACCCCTCAACCTGATGGTGTCGCTCAGCCACTTCGCGAAGGACGGCCGCGAACACCCCCACGGCCTCAGCCAACCCGCCGGGCGCCGGGCCGATCGCCCGGCACCGGTCCCTGGGCGACGGGCCTGGCGCTTCCGGATCCTTGGCTGGCGGACGATCAGCTCGTAATCACCGCGCTGCGCTCCCGGCCGACCTCGGCGAACCCGAACCGGCCGTACCAGGCAGTCAGCTCGTCCGACGTACCGAGCGCGGCATGCGTGCAGCCCGTCGCGGCCGCCTGATCCAGCGCCGCGGCAACAACCGCGGACGCCGCACCGCGACCCCGGTCCTCCTCGGCCGTGGCGACCGACCAGATGTTCGCGGTGTCGCCGGCCGGTACGACGGTCGCCGACGACACGAGCCGCTCGCCGTCGAACACGCCGACGATCTCGCCGGCCCCGTGGAAGAACGCG
Source organism: Kribbella sp. WER1 (assembly GCF_054189145.1). Taxonomy (NCBI): domain Bacteria; kingdom Bacillati; phylum Actinomycetota; class Actinomycetes; order Propionibacteriales; family Kribbellaceae; genus Kribbella; species Kribbella sp. WER1. The sequence goes on from NZ_CM135186.1 coordinate 8,190,121, forward strand.
GTGAGGCCGTCCGGGTCGTCGTACACCCCACCCACCAGGCGCAACAACCGCGCCCGCTCGTCCGCATCCCGGATGATCGCCGACCGGAACTCCGAGCGCTCGGCCGCCGGCCGGTCGGCGAGGTCGCAGAGCATCAGCGGAGCGGTGTTCGAGGACTTCGGGTGGAACGCGTCGACTGCAGTGGCGAGGTCCGCGCGGTCGAGGATCCGCAGGCAGACCTCCCCGCCGTCCCGATGGGCCTGCAACGCCGCGTCCACAGAGCGGGTCAGGGCCTCCGCCGACGGTGCGCTCAGGAACAGCTGGTGGGCGATCTTGCCGCCCGTGCCGGTCCACCAGAAGCAGTCGGCGTCGGCATGCCGTTCCCACCGGAACACCCCTGGCTGCTCGGCCAGGCGACGCCAGCCGGCCACCGCCGCATCCCAGGCCTGGGCGTTCATGGTGGTGGCGGGCGGTAGAGGGCGTAGTGCATGGGGCCGTTGTGAGGGAGTTCGAGTTCGGCAATGACGGTGAAGCCGAAGGACTCGTAGAAGCCCACGTTGGCCGGGTCTTGGGTTTCGACGAAGGTGGGGGAGTGGGCGGCGTCGGCGTGCGCGATGCCGGGTTTGATGACTGCGTGGCCGAGGCCCTGGTGCTGGGAGTCGGGGTGGACGGCGGCGAGTGCCAGGAGCCAGGACGGGCGGCGGGGGTGGAAGAGGGAGATTGCTTGGCCGTACTCCGCGCTGAGCTCGGCGCGGGAGCCGGCTAGCTCCTTGAAAGCGGCGGCATGGGGTGTGAAGGCGTCGGCGGGGAGGTCCGGTGGGAGCCAGATCGCGACGGCGCGGACGTCGTCGGTGACCCAGACGCGGCCGTGCGGGATGCCGATCGCGTTGATGAACAGCCGGTGGTACTGCGTGAGCCGGTCGACGTACCCGTCGGGGTCGAAGCACGCGCGGCTCATCGGGTAGTCGAGCAAGGCCTGCGTCAGCGTGCCGACCGCCGCGTCGACGTCCGCGTTCGTTGCCTCGCGCACCTTCATGACCTGAGCGTCTCCAGGATCAGGTCGGCGACCGCGCGCATACCGGCCGCGTTCGGGTGATACGGGACGAAGCCGCCGAGGTTCGGTGGCAGCATCGTGAACCCGGTGGTCCACGGCGCGGCGGAGCCGATCGCGTGGTCCCGGCTCGCCGCGGACGCCGCGACCAGGTCGGCGCCGGTCGCCGCCGCGGCCTTCGCGAACGCGCCGGCCAGACCGTCGGCCATCATCGCGACGCTCGGCAGCTGCTCCTCGTTCAGCGGTACGTCGAGCCGCGGGCGGGTCGCTGGACCAACCAGGCTGAGGTAGTCGACGAGCAGGACCCGCGCCTCGGGGGACCGTTCGCGGGCGCGCTCGACGACCGTGGTCAGCGCGTCCGTGACGGCCTGGTACGACGCGTCGTCCTTGAGGTAGCTGACCCGCGCGCGGATCCGGTTCGCGACCCGGCGGCCGAGGATCGCGGCGGGCCGGGCCATCGTGTTCAGGAAGCTGCCGCGCAGGAACGTGCCGACGTACTCGAGGTCGTTCCCGCCGCAGGTGATCGTGATCAGCGCGGTGTCCGGGGTGAGCGCGTCGAGCTGCGGCGGCGCGTCGTCCTGGTGGGTGTCGAGCAGGTGCGCGGTGGTGGCGCCGGAGTACGTCACGTCGACGAGTTCGAGGCCGAGCTCGGCGGCCACCAGATGCGCGTAGTTGTTCCCGGACCGGCCCGCCGGCGGATCGACGATCGGACTGATGCCCGGCCCGGCCGCGAACGAGCTGCCGAGCGCGACGTACCGACTGCCGGATGCGATCACCGCACCACGATAGACGACGGACCCGGTCCAGTAACCTGCCGCCGTGAGCGACGACGTGTTCGGTACGGCGGGTATCCGTGAGCGTGTGCTGGCGGCGTGGGCGGCCGCGCCCGTGCGGTTCCGGGAGGATGCGAACGCCGAGGAGGAGCTGGCCCTCGGCGGGTACGCGGACCGGGTGATCATCGAGCTGGCGCAGAACGCGGCCGACGCGGCGTTGCGGGCCGGCGTCCGCGGGCGCGTGCTGTACGAACTGCGGGACAACACGCTCGTCGTCGCCAACACCGGCGAGCCGTTGGATGCCGATGGCGTGCAGTCGCTCGCGACCCTCCGCGCGTCGGCCAAACGCGACGGTGGTGAGGCTGTCGGGCGGTTCGGCGTGGGGTTCTCGGCCGTGCTCGCGGTGTCCGACGAACCGGTGGTGTTGTCGCGCGCGGGTGGGGTGCGGTTCTCGAAGGCGGACACTGCCGCGGCGGTGGGGGAGTTGGCGTCGCTGGAGACCGAGGTACGGCGGCGGGACGGGCAGGTGCCGGTACTGCGGCTCCCGTTCGAGGCCGAGGGGGAGCCGCCGGTGGGGTACGACACAGCGGTGATCCTCCCGCTCCGCGACGAGGCCGCGGTGGTGCTCGTACGCCGTCTGCTCGCGGAAGCCGACGACGCGCTGCTGCTTGCTCTTCCCGGTCTGGAACGCATCGAGATCGAGACCGAGGACCTCCACCGCACGCTGGAGAACGTGGAGTCCCGCTGGCACATCCATCGGTCGACCGGCCTCTTCACGCCCGCCGAACGCGCGGCTCTTCTCGCCGATCGTCCCACCGAAGAACGCTCGCGCCCGGCCTGGTCGATCGTCTGGGCCCTCCCGACCACGGCAGCTGTGCCTGGAGTTGTCCACGCGCCGACCCCCACGGACGAACCGCTCTCACTGCCGGCGTTGCTCTTGGCAACATTCCCGCTGGATTCGACCCGCCGGCACGTGGCGCAAGGCCCGTTGACGGAGCGGCTCGTGCAGGAGGCGGCGACGGCGTACGGCGAGTTGCTGCGGCGGCGGTTCGACGACGGGGACGACGTACTGCGGCTGGTGCCGACCGGTCTCGCGGCCGGCACGGTGGATCGGATGCTGCGGGACGCGATCCGGACGGTGCTGCCCGGCGTACCGCTGCTGCGTGGTGTCGACGGGTCGGTCGTCCGTCCGCGTGACGCGGTCGTCGTGGAGGGCGCCGACGAGCTGTTCGCCGAGGTGCTCGCGCCGCTCGTACCGGGGCTGATCCACGCCCGGCGGGAGGACCGTCAGGCGCTGGATGCCCTGCAGGTACGGCGACTCGAGCTCTCCGAGGTGGTCGACCAGCTCGGGGGAGAGGAGCCGCCGAGCTGGTGGCGCAACCTCTCCACGTCCCTCGCGAACATGGTCGCCGACCCGCTCATCCGCGAGCCCCTCGGCACCCTCCCCGTCCCGCTCGCCGACGGGCGCCTGGTCCGCGGTGCCCGCGGCCTGCTCCTGCCCGGCCCGGAGCTCCCGCTCAGCACCCTCGAAACCTTCACCGGGTACGGCGTCCGCGTCGTCCACCCCGACGCCGTAAGCCCCACCCTCGAACGCCTCGGCGCCGTCCCCGCCACCGCCCGCTCCCTCCTCGAAGACCCCGCCGTCCGCACCGCAATCGAGCACGCCGCCGACGCCGAAGAGCCGGATGTGATCGCGCACGCTGTGCTCGGGTTGGTTGCGGCCGATCCTGGGCAAGCGGAGGGGCTCTGGTGGTTGTCGGATCTGGTACTGCGGGATGCCGACGGCGATCTGGTGCCGGCAAACGCCTTGGTGGTAAAGGATTCCGAAGCGCAGCTCATCCTCGACCCGGACGAGGTCGCGCCGGTCGCGGACGACCTGCTGGGGCGGTACGGGCAGCCCACCCTCGAAGCCGTCGGCGTGCTCGCGACCCTCGGCACGGTCGCCGCCTCCGACGTCGCGCTCGACCAGCTGCCGGAAGCGCTCCAGGACCTCGACGGCATCGACGACTGGGCGTACGACGTGGCCCCGGGCGGATCGCCGTACGGCGCGACTGCCGGCGAGCTGACGGCGATCCGCGACCTCGACTGGATCACCGACGCGAACTGGCCGAAAGCCCTGCAACTACTGGGATCCGACCCCGGCCTGCGGCGCGCCCTCATTACCCAGGTCCGTGTCGTCGGACCCGACGACCGACCACTCGGCGTACCGTCGTACGCCGCCTGGTGGATCCGCGAGCACGTCCTCCTCGACGACGGCGAACCGCTCGCCGGCCGCGCCGACCCGGACGCCGAACCCGTCCTCGCGAGCTTCCTCGACGACGCACCCGACTGGACCACGACGCTCGACCCCGAGGTGCGTACGGCGGCCGGCCTGGTCCGCGACGTCGGTGATCTCGACGCCGACGGCCTCACGTTGCTCCTCGACCGGCTGGCCGACCCGGACCGCGCCGTGGACGCCGCCGCGATGCTGCGCCTGTGGAACCGGCTCGGCACCCTCGCCCTCTTCCCGGGAGACGCGTCCGACCAGGTCCGCGTCCTCGACGACGCCGGCACCCGGGTGATCGACGCGGACGGCGCGGTCGTCGTCGACGGGCCGATGTGGCTGCAGCGCACGGACCTCGGCGGTTTCGTGGTCGGCTCCGGCGCGGCCGCGGACGGGCTCAGCGACCTGTTCGACGTACCGCTCGCCCACGAAGTTGCCGAAGGCAAGATCAACGGCTCCGGTACGGCGGCCGACGTACCGGAGCTGGTCCGCGAACTCGTTCCCGAGGTACCGGCGATCTGGTGGGAGCACGAGGAGCTGACCGTCGACGGCGTCGAGGTCTCCTGGTGGGTCGACGCCGACGGCGCCCCGCACGCGGCCACCTTCGACGGCCTCGCGAAGGCGCTCGCGTGGGCGTCCGGCCGCTGGGACCGGCGGCACGTGATCCGCGCGGTTCTCAACGAACCGGACCGGTCCACCGAGCTTCTGGTCGACGCCGTCTTCGACTGACCGGAACCGGCCGCTCGACACGCCGCGTGACGGCGGTTGGAAGCGTTTCCGCCTAGAGGTGTCACCCAGAGCGAGCAACGTTGTCAAAGGTTGGTATATCGACTGATCTGCGGATATGACGAGGCAGTTGCAACGTGGGAACGAACTCTTGTCAACGTTGTCAACGCTACCTATAGTCCGTGGCACCTCTCGGTCGGTCATCCGCCAGTCCACGCAACGTAAACGGAGGTGACATTCATCATGAATGACGCGCCGCGCCCGCAGTTCGAAGACGTCGAAGATGTCGTCCGCTACCAGCTGTCCCGCCGCAACATGATCGGCGCCGGAGGCGCGGCCGCGATGACCGCCTTCCTGGCCGCCTGTTCCGGCGGCGGCGGCTCGTACTCCGACAAACCGGCCAACGCCAACAACAAGCCCAGCGCCGGCAAGTCCATCCAGATCGGCAAGGCGAACATCCCGGTCCCACGGGACCAGACGGTGATCGTCGGCCAGGTCGAGTACACCGTCTTCGACAGCTTCAACGGCATGATCCCGAACGGTTCACCGTCGGGCGCCGGCGTCGAGCTGAGCACCGAGCCACTGTTCTTCCTCAGCTTCGCCACCGGCAAGCTGACGCCGTGGCTGGCGACGGAGTACAAGTACAACGACGCCTTCACCGAGCTGACCCTGAAGTTCGACCCGAAGGCGCACTGGAACGACGGCCAGCCGCTGGGCGCGAACGACTTCAAGTTCACCGTGATGCTGCTGAAGGACCGCCCCGACCTGTTCGGCGGCGGCGGTGACCTCAAGGAGTTCGTCAAGTCGGTCGCCGTGCCCGACCCGCACACCGCGGTGGTCACGTTCCTGAAGCCTGCGCCGCGCTTCCACTACAACTTCATCGCCGCGATCTCCGGTGCTCCGAACAACATCATGCCGGAGCACATCTGGAAGTCGCAGGACCCGACGAAGTACAAGGACAACCCGCCGGTCCGCAGCGGCCCGTACAAGCTGAAGACCGCGATCCGGAACCAGAAGATGTTCGTCTGGGAGAAGGACCCGAACTACTGGAACAAGGACAAGCTCGACGTCAAGCCGCAGTACGTCGTGTTCCAGAGCACGTCGAAGCAGCTCGACCAGGCGTCGCTGGCGTTCGAGCGGGCCGAGTTCGACGTCGGCTCGGTGGACGAGCCGCACGCCAAGCTGCTGCGCAACAACGGCTACCCGAACCTGGTGACGACCCAGTTCCACGACCCGAACCCACGGGTTTTCTGGCTGAACTGCGACCCGGCGCGCGGCGTGATGGCGGAGCCGAAGATGCGCTGGGCGATCAACTACTGCATCGACCGGGAGAAGATCGGCAACTCGATCTGGCCGGTGAAGGTGCCGCCCGCGCAGTACCCGTGGGCGGACTACCCGACCAACGACAAGTGGAAGAACGACGACCTCGCGAACAAGTACAAGTTCGACTTCAGCCCGGACAAGGCGACCCAGCTGCTGGACGAGATCGCGCCGAAGAACGCAGCCGGCAACCGGGCGTACAAGGGCAAGGAGATCAACCTCGAGATCATCACGGTCTCGCCGGTCGACGGCCCGGAGTACGCGATCGCGAACCTGCTGAAGACCCAGCTCGGGAAGGTCGGCGTACCGGCCACCCTGCGCAGCCTGGCCGGCAGCGTCCACGACGACAAGTTCCAGCGCGGCCAGTACGACATCGACTCGAACTGGGCCGGCTTCGCGATCGACCCGGTGCAGCTGTACACCGACTGGACCAGCGACAAGTACCAGCCGATCGGGAAGAACTCGGCGGGCAAGAACAAGATGCGGTTCCGCAACCCGGAGTTCGACAAGCTCATCGAGCAGCTCGGTGTGATGAACCCGGACTCGCCCGAGGCCAAGCCGCTGCTCGACAAGGCGATGGAGATCTACTTCCAGCAGCTGCCGTTGCTCGCCTCGATCCAGACCGGCTACCCGTCGTACTTCAACACGGCGTTCTGGAAGGACTGGCCGACCGACGACAACCTGTACGAGGTGCCGCTGAACTGGTGGCCGCACTTCATCTTCGTGCTCGGCAAGATCAGCGCCACCGGGCAGAAGGGACCGGCGTGACGGCGGAGGCGCCGCCGGTCGTAGCTGTCGACAAGAGCCGAGACACCGCACCCCAGTCCGGGGTGCGGGCCTGGCTGTCGCGGCATCCGCTGGCGGCGTACGCCATCCGGAGGTTCGGGCTGTACCTGGTCGAGCTGTGGGGCGCGCTGACGATCGCGTTCTTCTTCTTCCGGATGATGCCCGGAGACCCCGTCCAGACGCTGATCCAGACGCTGCAGCAGAACTACGTCTACAACGCGCAGGCCAGTGCCGAGCTGATCGCCCGGTACCGGCACGAGTTCGGCCTCGACGGGAACCTGCTGACCCAGTACTTCAAGTACATGGAGAAGCTGGTCCTGCACGGCGACCTCGGGCCGTCGCTGATCAACTACCCGACGCCCGCGCAGACCGTGATCCTGCGCTCGCTGCCCTGGACCATCGGTCTGCTCGGCATCTCCGCGGTGCTGGCCTGGGTGCTCGGCATGGTCATCGGCGCGATCGCCGGCTGGCGGCGCGGCAAGCTCGGCTCCGCGATCGCCACCAACCTGTCGATCGCGCTCTCGCACGTGCCGTACTTCTTCGTCGCGCTGATCCTGGTGTACGTCTTCGCGTACTCGATGGGACTGTTGCCTGCGAGATCGGCGTACGACTCCAACATCAATCCAGGGATCAGCTTCGCGTTCATCGGCAGTGTGCTGAAGTACGGGCTGTTGCCGGGGTTGTCGATCGTGATCATCGGGACGTTCAGCTGGATCCTGTCCACCCGGATGCTGATGATCCCCATTCTCGGCGAGGACTACCTGGTGTACGCCGAGGCCAAGGGACTCAAGGGCCGCCGGATCCTGACCCGGTACGCGCTGCGGAACTGCTACCTGCCGCAGATCACCGCGTTCGGCATCTCGCTGGGCTTCATCTTCAACGGGAACGTGCTGGTCGAGCAGCTGTTCAACTACCCGGGTCTCGGAACCACGCTGGTGACCGCGATCCAGCAGCTCGACTTCAACACGATCCTCGGGGTCACCGACATCGCGATCTTCTCGGTGCTGACCGCCGTCCTGCTCCTCGACCTCCTGCTCCCGCTGCTTGACCCGCGGGTCAAGTACTGGAAGTGATGACGATGAGAATCCTGACTGCGGTACTGCGAACGATCCGCAACAGCCGGCGGCTCGCGACCGGTCTGATCATCTTGGCGGTGCTCGTGCTGATCGCGCTGTTCAGCCCGTTGATCGTGAAGGCGATCGGCGGCGGACAGGACCCGGTCGAGCTGGCGGCGTACGACAAGTGGCTGGTGCCGGGACCGAAGCACCTGTTCGGCACCGACCAGTTCGGGCGGGACGTGTTCGCGATGGTGGTGAAGGCGCTCGCGGTGTCGCTGCAGATCGGCGCGATCGCCGGCGTGATCTCGACCGTCGCGGGTGTGATCGTGGCGTTCGTCGCCGGGTACAAGGGCGGCTGGATCGACAACGTGCTCTCCACGTTCACCGGCATCCTGTTGGTCATCCCCACATTCCCGCTGCTGATCGCGCTGTCGGCGTACGCGAAGAACGTCAGTCTGTTCCAGGTCGGCGTGATGATCTCGATCTTCTCCTGGCCGTTCGCGGCCAAGACGATCCGGTCGCAGGTGCTGTCGCTGAGAACGCGGCCGTACGTCGACCTGGCGCGGGTCAGCAAGGCGCGCGACGTCGAGATCATCGTCACCGAACTGCTGCCGAACCTGCTGCCGTTCATCGGCGTCGGGTTTGCGTCGTCGGCGCTCGGCGCGATCTTCGGCCTGGTCGGCCTGGAGATCATCGGCCTCGGGCCGGGCGGGGTCATCGACCTCGGCCAGATCATCTTCAACGCGATCGGCACCGGCGCGCTGACGCTCGGTGCGTGGCCGATGTTCGTGGTCCCGATCGCGTTGCTGACACTGCTGTTCGCGGCGCTGAACATGGTGAACATCGGCCTCGAAGAGGTCTACAACCCGCGGCTGAGGGGAGTGGCCGGTGAATAACGTACTCGAGGTTAAAGGGCTGGAAGTCGTCTATTCGACGAACCGGGGCGACGTGAAGGCGGTCCGCGGGATCGACCTGGACGTGCACCGCGGCGAGATCCTCGGCATCGCCGGGGAGTCGGGCAGCGGGAAGAGCACGCTCGCGGTCGCACTGCTGCGGTTGCTGAAGGCACCGGGCAAGGTGACCGGCGGCTCGGTCATGTTCAACCCCGCCGGCCGCTCGCCGGTGGACCTGCTGAAGGTGCACGGCGAGCAGTTGCGCGTACTGCGCTGGAGCGCGCTCTCGTACCTCCCGCAAGGCTCGATGAGCTCACTGAACCCGGTGATGCGGGTCCAGGACCAGTTCAAGGACGTGATCCTGGAACACGCGCCGAACCGCAAGGACTCGCTCGGCGAGATGATCCCGCGGCTGCTCGAACAGGTCGGTCTGGAGGCCCGCGTCGGCCGGATGTACCCGCACGAGCTGTCCGGCGGGATGAAGCAGCGGGTGCTGATGGCGATCGCGGTCGCGCTCGAACCGGACCTGGTGATCGCGGACGAGCCGACCACCGCGCTGGACGTGACGATCCAGCGGGTGATCCTGCAGTCGCTGGCGGATCTGCGCACCGACTTCGGCGTCACGCTGATGGTGATCTCGCACGACATGGGCGTCCACGCGCAGCTGGCCGACCGGGTGGCGGTGATGTACGAAGGGCAGCTGGTCGAGGTCGGCGACGTACGGCAGGTGTTCAAGGACCCGCAGGATCCGTACACCCGCCGGCTGATCGACTCGATCCCGCAGGTCGGAAGGAGGGCGTCATGAAGTCGGAACTGGAACTTCGGGGCGTCGAGCAACGATTCCACGCCCGTGACGTGCCCGGTGGTTACCTGACCGCGGTCGACGACGTCAGCTTCACGCTGGCCGCGTCGCCGCCGCAGATCGTCAGCCTGGTCGGGCAGAGCGGCAGCGGGAAGAGCACGATCGCCCGGAACGTGCTCGGCCTGCAGAAGCCCACCGCCGGGCAGGTGCTCTACGGCGGCAAGGACATCTTCAAGCTGTCCAGGGCCGAGTACGACGAGTACCGGCGCGACGTGCAGCCCGTCTTCCAGGACCCGTACGCGATCTTCAACCCGTTCTACCGGGTCGACCGCGTGCTCTGGAAGGCCGTGAAGAAGTTCAAGCTGGCCGACACCCAGGCCAAGGGACTGGAGCTGATCGAGGAGTCGCTGCGCGCGGTCCGGCTGGAGCCCGAGAACGTCCTCGGCCGGTACCCGCACCAGCTGTCCGGCGGCCAGCGGCAGCGCATCATGCTGGCCCGCGTACACATGCTCAAGCCGTCGTTCATCATCGCCGACGAACCGGTGTCGATGCTGGACGCCCAGGTCCGCAAGCACTTCCTGGACATCCTGCTGGACTTCCAGCGCGACCACGGCATGACGACGCTGTTCATCACCCACGACCTGTCCACGGTGTACTACCTCGGCGGCGAGGTGATGGTCATCACCAAGGGCAAGATCGTCGAGAGCGGCCCGGTGTCGACGGTGATGCACGAGCCGTCGCACGCGTACACGAAGCTGCTGCTCGACTCGATCCCGCAGCCGGACCCGGACCAGCGCTGGACCAGCCGGATCGCCGTCGACGAACTGGATCATCTCGACGACACACCCGCCGACGCCACCGCACCGGAGGCGCCGATCATCTAGTCCCCGACGTACACAGGAACTGGTAGAACCACGCGCTGAACGACGGATCGGTCATCAGCTCGCGATAGCGGGCGATCTCGTCCGGGGTGGCGCCGACGGACAACAGCAGCGGCTCGGCCTGACGGTTGAGGTTCCGGTGCAGCAGGCAACCGTCGGTGCCGCCGGCCGTGGTCTCGGAGTACTCCATCGTGTGGACGTCACGGAGCCCGGCCGCCCGCATCCGGGCCGCCGTACCGCCCGCCCAGGCGAAGCTGATGCCGCGCGCGGGGCTGCCGACCTCGTGCGAGAGGTACTGCATCCGCGCCCAGAGCGCCTCGTCCTCGGGGCTCGGCGTACTGATCGGATGCAGGCGGCGGGTGGTGAAGTCGCCGATGACGATCCGGCCACCGGGCGCGAGCGCGTGCACCAGGTCGGCGAACACCTCGTCGCGTTCGGGAAGGTGCATCAGCACCAGCCGGGCGTGGATCACGTCGTACGGGCCGTCGACGCCTTCGCGGACGTCCTGCTGCCGGACTTCGACGTTCGGTGCAGGGTCCTGAAAACCGGCGGTGTCGATGTCCAGGGCAACGACCTCGCCGGTCCGGGCGGCCAGCCAGTTCGCGATCCGGCCGGAGCCGGCCCCGACGTCCAGGCAGCGCGCGGTGGGGGACAGGCCGACGCGTGCGAGACACCACTGGGTGGGGGTGTCCAGCATGCTCCCGAGGTAGTCCAGTTGCTCGCGGGCCAGTTCGCTGGTGGTGCCGAAGAGGTAGTTCATACCCGGCAGCGTCTCGCGGTCGGTGTGCCGGGTACATCCGGGATCATCCGGATCGGGTGAGCGCCCAGGTGACGACCTCGTACCGGCTGGTCAGGGCGAGTTTCTGCCGGACGTGGTCGAGGTGCGTCTCGACTGTCCGGCGCGAGATCCGCAGCCGGCGGGCGATCTCGTCGTTGCCGAGGCCTTCGCCGGCGAGGGTCGCGACCTCGAGTTCGCGGCGGCTGAGCGGGCGGTCGTCCACGGTCGGCGGTGCGAGCGCCTCGGCGATCAGGTCGGACTGGGCGAGTTCGCGGCCATCGGCCATCAGCCGGGCGGCCCGCCGTACGCCGGTCTGGCGCCGCAGGCGTTCGACGGTGGCGTCGCAGAACGTCGTCATGGTGCCGGACATCCGGCCGCCCTGTCGGCTGAGGGCCGTCGCGGCACCGGCGAGGCGGAGCGCAGCGCGGGTACGGCCCTCGTTGGCGGCGAGGCTCATGCTCGCCCACAGCCACTCCGGGTCCTCGATCAGGCCGTCCGCGGCGCTGATCTGGTCGGCGACCGCGGCCAGCTGCTGCCGATGCGCGTCGACGTCACCGGCGACGGCGGCGGAGAACGCAATGCCGAGGCGTGCGGTCACGTTCATTGCGGCACCGCCGCCCGCCTGGCTGATGTCGAGCGCCGTGCGATAGTGCGCTTCGCCCTCCGCCCAGCGGTCGTTCTCGAAGAGGGTGAGGCCCAGCACGGTGAGGGCCCAGCCGCGGCCGCGTTCGTCGCCTGCCTGCGTGAACATCGCGATGCTCTGCTCGCACAGCTCGGCGGCGCGCTGCGTGTTCCCGCTGGACGCGGTGACCAGCGCGAGATCCCGGAGACTGCGCGCCGTACCGCCCTCGTCGCCGATCTCCCGACGGAGCTTGAGGCTGCGGTGGTAGGCGTCGCGGGCGGCGGCGTAGTCGCGTTGCCGCCAGGCGAGGCGGCCGAGTCGGGCTTCAGCGGCGGCGAGCACCTTCGGCTCGGTGGGGGCGTGGTGGAGGACCTGCTCGATGCGGTGCCGGGCCTCGTTGACCTGGCCGCGATGCTCGGAGTAGTAGCCGAGCGCGGTGGACAGCCGCAGGGCCAGGTCCGTCGGTTGCGTGCGGGCCCAGGCCAGGGCAGCGAGGACGTTCGCCTCCTCGCGTTGCAGGTCGACGACCGCGGCGGCGCGGTCCGGTCCACGGAGCCGGATGTCGTCGCGGAGTACGACGGTGAGGTAGTGGCGGGCGTGGCGCTCGCGGACCGCGGCGTCGTCGTCGAACACGGTGCCGGCGTACTGGCGGACCGGTTCGAGGAGGCGGAACCGCATCCGGCCGTCCGGGAGCGGCTCGGTGAGGACGAGCGAGTGGTCCACCAGGGCGGTGAGCGCGGCGAGTACGTCGTCGACCCCGGCGACCGCCTCCAGCGCGTCGAGGTCGAAGCCGCCGGCGAACACCGCGAGGCGACCGAGGAGTAGCTGCTGCGACGGTTGCAGCAGGCGGTAGCTGGAGTCGAGCGCGGCGCGCATCGTGGTCTGGCGGCCGTGCGGTTCGTGGAGCAGCGGGATCAGCCGGTCGAGGACCTGGCGCGCGGACAGGACCCGGCTCCACGCGGCGGCGAGCTCGATCGCGAGCGGCAGGCCGTCGAGCTGACGGCAGATCTGGTGGACCGTGCCGTCGAAAACGAAGTCGGCGTTGACCTGCCGGGCGCGATCGGCGAACAGCTCGACGGCGGTCCGGTGCGCGAGCGGCGGCAAGCGGTACACCTGCTCGCCCGTCGCCCTGAGTGGGACCCGGCTGGTCGCGAGGACCCGCAGTTGCGGGCAGTCCTTCAGGAGTTGCGCGACGTACGCCGAGACCTCGCCGGCGACATGTTCGCAGTTGTCGAGCACGAGCAGCAGGTCCCGATCGAGCCGCTCGTCCGCCAACGCCTCGGCGACGCCCTGCGCCGCCGCGAGCTCGACCAGCACCACCGGCGAGTCGTGCCGCGCGACGAACTCCCGCACCAACCGCGTCTTCCCCGCCCCGGGCGGCCCCGCCACCGTGACCAACCGAGCGTCTGCCAGCAGCCGTCCGACCCGCTCGATCTCCGTACGCCGCCCGAAGAACCGCGTCAGTGGCTGGTTCGTCCGGGTTGACGTCGGCGGGCGGGTGGAGAGCAGCGCCTGGTGGAGCGACTGGAGTGCGGGGGAGGGGTCGGTGCCGAGCTGCTCCGCGAGATGCCGGCGGAGAGACTCGTACTGGGCGAGCGCTTCCGCCTGACGGCCCGCGTCACGAAGCGCGGTGAGCAGCGTCAGCCACAGCGTCTCCCGGAGCGGGTGCTGTGCCGTAAGCCGTTGTAATACAGGGATCTCCGGGATCTGCTCGCACGCGGTGAGATAGCGCTCGACCAACGCAGGCGTCTCGTGCCGGTCGAACCAGGACGACAGCCCGCTCCCGAACGGCTCCCCGCGCCACAACGCCACCGCCCGCCGCGATTCGCCCGCGTCGAGCAGCCCGTGGAACCGCAGTACGTCGACGCTCTCCGCCGGAACGTCCAACCGGTACCCCGTCGGCTCGGTCGTGATCGCGTCGTCGCCGAGCACCCGGCGCAGCCGCCCGACGTACGTCTGCAGACTGCCCCGCAGGCGTTGCGGCGGATCGTCCGGCCACAGCGCCTCGCCCAGCGCGGCGAACGACACGGTCCGCCCGCAGCGCAGCGCGAGCACCGCCAGCAGCGCCCGCACCTTGCGCCCCGGAACGTGCAGCACCCGCCCGCCCCGACGGATCTCGAACGGGCCGAGCAGCCGAATGTCGAGATGTCCCATCTCACCCCCGAGAGATATAGCCATCCACTTTACCGATCCATCGGGTCGTCCGGACTGACAGCGAACTGACAGCGGCAGTCCGTACGGTCGAGCGGACAACGGGCGCACGCCCGGATCGGGGGGATCATGCCAAGCGGGACCACAGTCCTGGCCTTCTGCCTGGCGGCTCTGGTGGTGCTCGTCATCCCGGGGCCGTCGGTCGCGTACGTCGTCACCTGCAGCCTGCGGCACGGCCGAACCGCGGGCCTCGCGTCCGTCCTCGGCCTGGAACTCGGCGCCCTCGTCCACGTCGCCTGCGCCGCCGCCGGTCTGGGCGCGGTACTGGCGTCCTCGCCGGACGTCTTCCGCCTGATCCGCTACGCCGGCGCCGCGTACCTGCTCGCGATGGGCCTGCGCGAACTCCGCCCACCGAAGACCGACGCCCCGAAACACCGCGCCCTCCCCGCCGGCCGGCTCCGGATGATCCGCGACGGCATCCTCGTCGACCTGCTGAACCCGAAGACGATCCTGTTCTTCCTCGCCTTCCTGCCCCAGTTCGTCCGCCCCACCGAAGGCCCCGCCCAGGTCCTGCTCCTCGGCACCTGCTTCGTCCTCCTGGCCGCCGCCTGCGACGCGACGTACGCCGTCGTCGCCGGCACCTTCTCCACCCGCCTCCGCTCACCCCGAGCCCACAGACGCCTCCAGCAAACAACCGGAGGCGTCTACCTGGGACTCGCAGGCCTTGCTGTCCTGACCTAGACGGTCTTGATCGCCGGGTCGCTGATGCCTGGGGTGCCGGTTTCGACGTGGCCGGCGAAGCGGCGGAGGTAGGTCGGGTCGTCGGGGGTGGTGATCGAGACGTCGTACCAGTGGGTTGTGGTGGGGATCGTGTGCCTGGTCGTGCCCTTGAGGAGGTCGAGGGTCTTGGGGGAGCCGCCATAGGAGTTGGTGACGGTGACGCGGCGGGCCGTGCCGGACGTCAGCGTGAGGTCGACGTTGCCGGTGCGGGGGTTCTCGCGGGCGGTGATCTCCAGGGCGGTGGCGGGTTTGCCCTGGAAGGTGCGGAGGAAGCCGTTCGGGCCGTGGACGGTGAGGTCGGTGACGCCGCCGGAGTAGATCGGGTTCCAGCTGTCGGCGATCGACTTGCCGGCCTCGGTGGTGTACGTCCACGGGCCGTCGGTGCGGTTCGCGGACGTGATCAAGAACTGCGCGCCCGCGTGCGGGCCTGAGCTGAAGGTCAGCTTGTACTTGCTGTCGGCAACGGCTCCGTCGACGACCGGTGCGTAGGGCAACGGCCGGGTCAGGCGCCGGCCGCGCTCCTGCGCCGGGAGCTTGCCGACCGCGGGCGGCTTCGGGACGTAGTCCGGGTGCCGCTTGTTGTCCGGCGGCTGGTACGCGCTGGTGTCCGGGAGCTTCGCCGGCCGGGTGGCCGACGTACCGAAGTCGAACGCGGACGTCAGGTCGCCGCAGATCGCCCGCCGCCACGGCGCGATGTTCGGCTCGTGGACGCCGAACCGGGTCTCCATGAAGCGGATGATCGACGTGTGGTCGAACACCTCCGAGCATGTGTAACCGCCGGTGCTCCACGGCGACACCACGAGCATCGGCACCCGCTGGCCGAGACCGTACGGCCCGTGCGCGGCCTTCGCGCCGGTGTACAGGTCGGCGGCCGGGTCGATCGTCGACAGGCCCTGGTTCGCGTCCATCGGCGGGTACGGCGGGACGACGTGGTCGAAGAAGCCGTCGTTCTCGTCGTACGTGATGAACAGCGCGGTCTTGCTCCACACCGCCGGGTTCGCGGTCAGCGCGTCGAGGACCTGGGAGATGTACCAGGCGCCGTAGTTCGCCGGCCAGTTCGGGTGCTCGGTGAACGCCTCGGGCGCGGCGATCCAGGAGATCTTCGGCAGCCGGTCAGCCTTCACGTCGGCGGCGAGCTGCGCGAACAGGTTCTCGCCGGCCTTCGCGTTCGTACCGGTGCGGGCCTTGTCGTACAAGGGGTTCCCAGGCTGCGCGTTGCGGTAGTTGTTGAAGTAGAGCAACGAGTTGTCGCCGTAGTTCCCGCGGTACGCGTCGTCGATCCAGCCCCACCCGTGGTCGCCGTCCAGGCCGTCGCCGACGTCCTGGTAGATCTTCCACGACACGCCCGCCTTCTCGAGCCGCTCGGGGTACGTCGTCCACCCGTAGCCGGCCTCGTCGTTCCCGAGCACCGGGCCGCCGCCCGTCCCGTCGTTGCCGGTGTAGCCGGTCCACATGTAGTACCGGTTCGGGTCGGTCGAACCCATGAACGAGCAGTGGTACGCGTCGCAGAGCGTGAACTTGTCCGCGAGCGCGTAGTGGAACGGGATGTCCTCGCGGGTCAGGTACGCCATCGTGGTGGAGGTCTTCGCCGGGATCCACTGGTCGTACCGGCCGTTGTTGTGCGCCTGATGCGCGTCCGGCCAGCTGTGCGCGAGGTCCTGGATGAACTGCAGCCCGAGGTTGTCCGCCTGCGGCCGGAACGGCAGGATCTCCTGCCCGAGGGCGTTGCGCTGGTAGAACGTCGGCTTGCCGCTGGGCATCGTCACCGGCCGCGGATCGCCGTACCCGCGAACGCCGTTCAGCGTGCCGAAGTAGTGGTCGAACGACCGGTTCTCCTGCATCAGGACGACGATGTGCTCGACGTCCTGGACGGTGCCGAACCGGCGGTGCGCGGGGATCGCGGCGGCCTGCTCGATGCTGTTCGCCATCGCGGCGAACCCTGCCGACGCACCGGCCAGCTGCAGGAACCTCCGACGGTTGATGTCTGCCATGTGGGTCTCCTTGTCGGGGCGGATGGAGCCTCTGGGCACCCTAGTCTGGTCGCTTCGACCCACGAAAGGTTCGGGCGTCATGGATCAGGTCTGGTACGTCGCCTACGGCTCCAACCTCGCCTTCGCACGATTCACCTGCTACTTGTCCGGCGGTCGACCACGAGGTGGCGCCCGGGTGTATCCCGGCTGCCGCAATCCGGCCCCGCCGGTGCGCTCGTCAGGCGTCCTGCTCCCCGGGCGGCTGGTCTTCGCCGGCGCGTCGAAGGTGTGGGGCGGCGGGTCCGCGTTCTACCACCCGTTGCTGCCCGGCGAGGTCGCGGCGCGGGCGTACCTGCTCACGGCCGACCAGTTGGCCGACGTGGCCGCCCAGGAGATGTGGCGCGAACCGGGCGGCGAGTACGCGCTCGAACTCGCCGCGGTCCTCCCGTCCGTCACCCACCTGCACTCGCTCGGCGACGGGCGCTACGAGACCGTGGTCCGGCTGGGGGAGTTGGACGGCGCGCCGATGTACACGATCACCCACGGCGCGATCGGAGAGCCGGTCGCGCCGAGTGCGTCGTACCTGCAGTGGATCGCGACCGGTCTCGTCGAGGCGCACGGGTGGCCGGTGGAACGGGTCGTCGACTACTTGCACGGCGCGCCGGGCGTCGACCTCGGGTGGACGCCCGGCGCGTTGCTGTCAGTGCTTGACGGCGGTGCAGGTGGCGGTGGCTGACTTGGTCGGGTCACTCTCGGAGGTCGCGGTCAGGGTGATCTTGGAGATCGGGCCGCTGCCTGCCTTCGTGTAGACGGGGACCGTGACCTGCTGGCCCGCGTTCGCGGTGGCGAGCGCGTTCGGGAGCGCGATCTGCCAGCCGCTCGACCTCGCGGTCAGGCGGTAGACGTCGCCCTTCGTGTACTGCGTCGTACCCGCCTTGCCGGTGTTGGTCAGGCGGAAGTTGCAGGTGCCGTTCTGCGCGACGGTCGGGAGCAGGCGGACGCCGCGCTTCTGCGGGCCGGAGCCGTCGAGCGAGCGGATCGCGACCGTGTACGACAGCTCGCCGTTCGCGTTGCGGTGCAGGTTGGTGATGTAGAAATGCAGACGGTTCGCGGGGTCGGTGTATTCGTATTCACTGCCCGAGTTCGTCCCGGCGTGGAAGAGCGCGTCGGACAGTTGCCGGTAGTCGCCGATCGTGATCGGGACCTTCGTACCGTCCGGCAGTACGTAGTCGGTCATGGTGATGTCCTGCGGGTTCGCGTCGATCACCCACTCGAACGGCGCCCGGTCCTGGTCCTTCGTCTTCGCCAGCAGTACGCCGGAGTCGGGCGTGAACGAGTCCGTACCCATCCGGTCCACCACCTCGACCGTGTAGTTCTGGTACCCGCGGCCGTCGCAGAGCGGGTCCTTCGTCGCGTCGCACGGCGCGTCGAGATCGCCCGCGCCGCCGAGCTGGATGTTGATCCCGGACAGCTCGTCCGGCCCCGGCTGCACGCTGCGCGCCTTGACGTTCGCGATCACCACGCCGGAGGTGGCGAGCGCCTCGCGGGACAGCCGCAGCACGTTCTTGTCGTCGACCATCTGCAGCTTGATCTTGTTGCGCAGCATGTGTTGAGCGCCCATCGACGCACCGCCGGTCGCCGGGATCATCCACCGGCTGTGCGGTCCGCCCGGGCCGTTGAAGCTGCCCCGGCTGAGCATCTCCCAGATGCCGGTGTACGCGCGCCGCGGCGGGTCGCCGTACGGGTTGTTGTAGTTGTCGCCGATCCCGAGGATGTGGCTGAACTCGTGCGCGAACACGGCCATCCCGGAGCTCTCCGCCTGCGTCGACGACCCGCCGCCGGCGTTCGGCCAGATCGACGCACCGGCCGCCCACGACGTCCAGTCGACGTACCGGGTGTCCGACCACTTCCGCTGGTTCGGGTCCGGCGGGCCGAACGCGGCGGAGACGTCCTCCTTGGTCGGGAACTTCATCATCCCGAACTCCTGCCACGTCGACGACTCGTCCTGCCCGGCGCTCAGGTAGAACACGAAGTCGTACCCCGCCGGTACTTCGGCGCCCTGGTCGGCGACCCACGCGGCGTGCCCGTCGGTGCGGATGTTCCGCGAACAGTTGTCCCCGGCCGGGCAGTCCGCGGCGCTCTGGAACTCCATCCCGTACTCGTGCGACTTGCCCGGCATCCGGTACGGCCCGAACGCGGTCAGGTCGACGCCGTACCGGCCGCCGGAGTCCTCCATCCAGTACTCGTGCAGCGTGTGCCCGTGGTTCAGCGGCTCCGGGGTGTTGAGGAAGTTCTTGTAGAACTGCGCCACCTGATCCCGCGGTACGCCGTTCGCCGCCGCACTCGGGTTGCCGAACGCCGTCGACCCCTTCGGCTTGGTGATCACGAAGTCCTGATTCGGGTAGTCGAGCAACACGAGCGCACCCTTGAACGTCCGCTTCGACCCCTTCACGGCAGGATCGGCCCAGTTCGTCCCCGGCGGCTTGACGTAGTCGTCCCACGTCATGTGGTCCGGGTTCTCCCAGTTCTGCGGATCGATCGGCCCCGGCAACCCGGCCACCGCCGTCTTCGCGACCCGCGCATCCACCCCCGACTCCTGCCAAGGCTGCTTCTGCGGCCACTGCGGATACTGCCAAGCATTCACCGGATCCGGCGGCGCCCCACCACCCCCCGACGCCAACGCCACCGAAGGCGTCGCCAGCAACCCGACGACAACCACCAACCGCAACACACCACGAAACTTTCGCTGCTCAGACACGGGCGGGCATCCGATCGACGAAGGAACGAAACGGAACCACGAGCATCCCGTGCCTACCCGGAAGCCACAACACCACCCGGCGCGTACGCGGGAACCGTCGGCTCAGGCGGCTGCGAATCCACCCAGATACGCGAGATGGTGTGAGGTGGCGAAAGCAACCGGGACGCTGGTGCCGCCGAGCCCGCGGCCGCCGCCGTCAGCGGCCTCGGCGAGGCGATCGTCGCCCCAGGAGTAGCCCGCTCCGGAAAAACTTCCGGAGCTCACCAATTCACTCGACACCAGCCGGAGCGTGCTGGCACGAGCGTTGTCGCCGTCCGTTTCGCGCAGGCGCTCCCGTAGGTAGAGCCAATGATCCGGGCAGGTGTACTTGAGATTGATGTGGTTGCTCCGCCAAGGCTCGGCCGGTGCCGGATGCACGGCGCCGTAGTCTCCGAACCTGAGACTGTCCGACGTCGCTGCCCTGACCGTCTCCCAGAGGACTTCTTCGAACCGAGGCTGTTCCCAGTGATGAATCTGCTCCAGTTCCTTGGGGACAGATCCGCTGAGGACCGTGATCGATCGGTACTCGCGCCAGATCGGCAGGCCATCGAGCAACGCGAGCATCACATCCACCAGCCGCTGGTCGGGCCCGGCGACGTAGCCCGCATCCAGCACGATGTCGAGACGCACCGGATCGATCGCCAGTCGCTCGAGGAAACGCTCCAATGCTGCGGGGGTGATCCGGCGCACGTCGACACGTACCGCGCAGCCTTGACCAATCTCCCCGGATAGTTGGCCTACCCGGCTGAGTAGTGCCGGATCGGCACCGGTGTGGACAACCGGGATGAACGGCACAGTCTCGTCTTCCATGAACAACGCCGGGGTTGGCTGGAGCCGGTGGTTCAGGCGTTCGAGGACAGTTCCGGTGCTCGGGTCTGAGGTCAGCCTCGTGGTGTCGATCATCGCGATCCGCCCGAGTGCCCACAGTCCATGGACAGCCTTCTCCACCCCATTGAGCAGGCGGTCGACCTTGTCTTCCGGCACCGGGTCGAGCATCAGCAGTGGCTGCACCGCACTGTCGGCACGCAAAGCCGCGAGCGCGGTGAACTCACCGCTCTTGGCGCGCAGAGCCACGAGCGTCCGGAAGCCCGCCAGGGATTGCATCCCGCCACCTCCATCACCCTGTGTGATCACCTGTTCTTCGAGGGTAAGCGTTGGGTTTGATTCCCGCGCGCGACACGGATCGTCTACTGTATGCAGTATGAATTTGCTCTGAATGGAGGGATGTCGATGTACTCGGTCACCGATCCGGTGCGGGGGTTGCTGGTGGAGGAAGTGGAGAACTGGACGGACGCGGAGGTGGGGGCCGCGGTGGGGCGGGTGCAGGGGGCGTATGCGGGGTGGCGGGCGCGGGGTGTGGGGGAGCGGGCGGGGGTTGTGGCTCGGGCTGCGGAGTTGTTTGCGGAGCGGGTGGATGAGCTGGCGGGGATCATGACGCTGGAGATGGGGAAGCGGGTCAACGAGGGGCGTGGGGAGATCGGTGTCGTTGTCGACATCTTTCGGTACTACGCGGAGAACGGGCCGGCGTTGCTTGCGGACGAGGAGATCGGCATCAAGGGGGGTGCGGCGGTGATCCGGAAGGAGCCGATCGGGGCCTTGCTCGGGATCATGCCGTGGAACTTTCCGTGCTATCAGGTGGCCCGGTTCGTGGCGCCGAATCTGGTGCTGGGGAACACGATTCTGCTCAAGCACGCGTCGATCTGCCCGCGGTCGGCGCGTGCGATCGAGGAGATTCTGCACGCGGCCGGCGTACCGGAAGACGTGTATGTGAACACGTTCGCGTCCAGTCGGCAGATCCCTGCAATACTTGCCGATTCGCGGATCGCAGGGGTGTCGCTGACCGGGAGCGAGCAGGCCGGGATCGCGGTCGCCGCCGAGGCCGGGCGGAATCTGAAGAAGACCGTGCTCGAGCTCGGCGGATCCGATCCGCTGATCGTGCTGGACACCGACGACCTCGACGAGACCGTGAACGCCACGGCGACCGCGCGGATGCGGAACTGCGGCCAGTCCTGCAACGCGCCGAAGCGGATGATCGTGCTCGCGGACGTGTACGACGAGTACGTCGACCGGCTGACCAAACGCGTCGCCGAGTACTACGTCCCCGGCGACCCGTCCGACCCGGCGACCACGCTCCCGCCGCTGGCGTCGGCGGCGGCCGCGGACGAGGTCGCCGCCCAGATCACGAAGGCCGTCGAGCAAGGGGCGACGTTGCGCGCGGGCGGTCGCCGCATCACGCCCGGCGCGTACCTCGAGGCCACGGTGCTGACCGACGTAACCCCGGCCATGGACGCGTACTACGAGGAGATCTTCGGCCCGGTCGTCACGGTCTTCAAGGCGGACGACGAGGACGACGCGATCCGCCTCGCGAACGACACGCCGTTCGGCCTCGGCGCCTCGGTCTGGGGCACCGACCCGGCCCGCAACCGCCGGGTCGCCGACCGCATCGAAGCCGGCATGGTGTACCTGAACCGGGCCGGCGGCTCGCAGGCCGACCTGCCGTTCGGCGGCATCAAACGCTCCGGCCTCGGCCGCGAACTCGGCCCGGCCGGCCTCGAGGAATTCATGAACAAGAAGTCGATCCGGCTGTGAATCAGCCTCTGTTCCGGCCGTTGTCAATGGACCTCACCGGCTCGGCGCGACCCGGCCGAGCTCGTCGTACAGCTGAGCCGCGGGGGCGGCGGACCCGCACCCGGTGTGGGGAGTATTTCTTGCCGATCCAGGCGGAAATCCTCCCCAACCCGCCCCTGGCCGCGACCGGTCTGCGTCGCCTGAGGAGTGCTTGGGCTCGGGTGACAGGAAGCGGTCGTTCGGGCTGCGGATGCACCTCGGGGCGGTCACAATTGGGCTACCAGATCTGACCGAGAGCGATGCCGATGAGCTACCAGCAGTACCCGCCGCCCCCGCAGGGAACGCCGTACCCGGGACCCGCTCCGAAACTGCCCGACCGGCGCCCCCGTGATCCACTGGCCGTTGCCCTGGGCAACGCTTCGCTGCTCGGTCTCGGGTACTTCCTGATCCGCCGCTGGGTGTTCGCTGTGGCCGGTCTGCTCGGTACGGCGCTGCTGGTCGTGCTGCTGTGCACGCAACGCAAGACCGGCTACGAGTTCGCCCTGATCGCCTGGGGCGTACTGCAGGTCGTGCACGGCTGGTTCCTCGCGCAGCGGCACCCGGTCCGCGCGGCGAACCTCACCAAGCGGCTGGTCGCGCTCGGCGTCACGCTGGCGGTGTTCGCCGGCGTGGCCTTCGCGCGGTACGACGCGCACCGGATCGACAAGGACGCCGTCGCCGCCCGGGACGCCGGCGACTGTCCCGGAGTCCAGGCGGCCCAGGCGAAGTACAACGTCGCGCACCGGATCGGGGACGCGCCGCGGACGGTGCGCGTCGAGACCGATACGAAGGCGTGCGACAAGATCGACGCGGCCGCCGCCGTACTGCGGAGCGCCCGGCCGGAGGCCGACACCGCGCGGCTGCAGATCGGGTTCGAGATGCTCGCCGCGGTCGTCGCGCAGCCCCACCAGCAGGCGACCACCCGCACCGCGCTGAACGAGTTCCTGCACGGCCTGCCGTTGAAGGACGCCTGCCAGACGGTCACGATCACCGAGTGGCTGCGCGGCCGCGCCAAGGCCGGCAACCTGCTCGACGAGGCGAAGCAGATCGTCCCGAAGATCGAGCCGAACGCGTTGGTCGGCTGCGGCGACGCGAAGCTCGCGAAGTCCGACTGGACAGGCGCGCGGAGCACCTACGCGCTGCTGGTGCAGCGGTATCCGCACGCCAAGCAGGCGGACCGTGCCCGCGCCGGTCTGAAGAAGGCCGACTACGAGATCCTGCAGGCGCAGATCCAGGCCGAGCTCGCGCGCGTCCGCGGGCTCGTCAGCTCCGGCGGCTACTGCGCGACGCCCGCGAAGTACAGCCCCGCCCCGAAGCTGCGGTCCGGGGTGAACCGCGCGGTGTTCGAGGGTGGGACCAACTACACGAGCAAGCTGCCCTCACAGTGGAAGGGCACGACGGCCGACAACGCCGCGATGGTGATCTGCGCGGGGAAGGACACCCAGGGGAGTGCCGTCCGTACCTGCGACTACACAGCGCCGAGCGCCGTCGGCGGCCGCATCGCGGTGACGTTCCACAAGATCAGCGTGCCGGTCCAGGTCTACGAGTTGCGGACGGGACGTCTGATCACCCGCACCGCGGTCCAGATCGACGGTTCGGCGTGCCCGGCGACGATCTATTACACGACCTTCCACGGTTTCGGGATCCCCGATCAGGACCAGTACGTGCGAGCCACCAACGCCACCGTTCAGGCAGCGTTCCGGCCGTTGGTCGTGCGATAGTAGCTGCACTATGAGCGAGCCTGCCGGGTACTCGATCAAGACCTACCGCTACCTGCGGATGGCCATGGTGGCGATGATCGTGATGCTGGCGGCGGCGGTGCTGATCGAGTGGTCGAAGACCGCCCCGCACTGTCTGCAGACCTCGATCAGCGCGTACTACTACACGCCGGTCCGGGCGATCTTCGTCGGCGGGCTGATCACGATCGGCGTCTGCATGGTGGTGCTGAAGGGCAACACCGAGACCGAGGACATCCTGCTGAACGTGGCCGGCATTCTCGCGCCCGGTGTCGCGCTGGTCCCGACGCCCGGGCACGGGAGTTGTCACTCGGTGCCGGTGGTGCTCGGCGACGCGGGCGCGAACGTCGCGAACAACATGCTCGCGCTGTTCGTGGTCGGCGTACCGTGCCTGCTGCTGACCGCGTTCTTCATCGTCCGGGACCGGATCCTGGAGCCCGGCGCGTGGACGCCGGCGTACGTGTTCGGGCTCGGCGTCGCGGTGCTGGTGTTCGGGGGCGGGCTCGGCTGGTTCCTCGTCGACCGCTCCGGGTTCATCGGGCACGCGCACTACGCGGCCGCGATCGTGATGTTCGTGTGCATCATCGCGGTCGTGGTGGTGAACGCCCAGCAGCTCCGCCGCAAGCACGGTGTCCCGCGATCACGGGCCGACCGGTACTCCGTGATCGCGGTCGCGATGATCGTCGTGCCGCTGCTGATGGTCGCCTGGGCAAAGCTGTTCGGCTGGGCGCACGCGGTCCTCGGGATCGAGGCCGCGCTGATCGTGCTGTTCGCGGCGTTCTGGATCATCCAGACGCAGGAGCTGTGGAGCGAGGGCGTCCGTCAGGAGTTCCCGCGGTCACCGCAGGCCACGCCGTCGCCGTTGTGATCGAGCTGCTCCGAGTAGCCGGGGTCGCCGCGGTGCAGCGGAGCCTTGCCGGCGGCACGCACCTCGGCGCAGTTCTTGTAGACGACCTCGGTGGGCGTCGGCGACGGCAGGAAGGTCGGCGTCAGCGACGGTGTGGGCGTCGGTGCCGGTGTTGACAGCGTTGCTAGCCGGCGGGTGGTGGCCCGCGATGGAGTCGGCGTACTGGCGACCAGCCGAACAGGCTGCTCGGTACGTCGCGTCGGTGTCGGGAGCGGTGTCGGCGCCGGTCGCGGAGGTGGTGCCGTCGTCCGGGTGATCGGGGTCGGGTGCGCCGGCACGCTCGCCTGGTACAACGGCGCCGTCCCGGTCGGCCCGTCCCCGAACGGGTTCACCAGGACCAGCGTCATCAGCACGACGGGTACGACGACGATCGCGAGCGCGGTCGTCCGGCGCGGTCCGCCGTACCGGCCGATGGGTCCGCGGACCGGGCGGCCCTGCTCGTCGACCCAGAAGGCCCAGCGTCTGGGCGGTGGCGGCCAGTTCTGCGGCGGTTGCCAGCGGCGTGGCGGTTGCCAGTCCGGTCGCGGTGCTGCGGGCCACTCCGGCGGTGTGTTGAACTGCCTCACTTCGATCCTCCCCGCGAGAGCCTAGCGATCCCGGCCGCGGTCGAACAGATTCATACGTTTGCTCCCGGAGAGCTAAGTCTCGTTGACAGACTTAGCAAGCGGGTGTGAGGCTCGATCCATGACGGAGACTCAGCAGGCGGAGCGGAGCCGGACCTTCGAATGGGCCGATCCGGCGGCGACGGCGGCCCGGCTCGGACGATCGTCCGGCCTGGAGATGCTGCAGGCGATGCGCGACGGCGACCTCCCGGCGCCGCCGATCCTGCACCTGATCGGCGGCAGCGGGATCGAGGTGGAGGAGGGCAAGGTGACCGTGCTGATGCCGGCCGCCGAGTTCCACTACAACCCGCTCGGCACCGTGCACGGGGGTGTCATCGCGACACTCCTCGACACCGCCGCCGGCTGCACCGTGCACTCGACGCTGCCGGCCGGCGTCGGCTACACGTCGCTCGACCTGATGACCCGGTTCATCAAGCCGGTCACG
Organism: Kribbella sp. WER1; assembly: GCF_054189145.1. Lineage (NCBI taxonomy): Bacteria > Bacillati > Actinomycetota > Actinomycetes > Propionibacteriales > Kribbellaceae > Kribbella > Kribbella sp. WER1. The sequence continues at coordinate 8,216,048 of NZ_CM135186.1, forward strand.
ATCCAGTCCGGCCTGCTGCGCTGCGAGGGCGGGATCATCAGCCGCGGTCGCCGTACGGCGGTCGCCGAAGCGCACCTGTACGACGAACGCGGCAAACTCCTCGCCCACGCAACCTCGAGCTGCCTGATCTTCGAACTGCCTCAGGCCTGATCGGCGAGCAACTTCTCCGAGGCGACCAGCCGGACACAGGTGGCCAGGCCGGTGATCGCGGCCTCCACCTCCGGGAGCTCCGGGTACGTCGGCGCGATCCGGATCACCTGGTCCGTCGGGTCGTCGCCGTACGGGTGCGTCGCCCCGGCGGGCGTGATCGCGATCCCGGCCGCCTTCGCCTTCGCGACCACCTCCCGGGCGCAGCCCTCCGGCACCTCCAGGCTGACGAAGTACCCACCGGCGGGCGCCGTCCAGGACGCCAGTCCGGTGCCGCCGAGCTCCGCGGTGAGGATCTTGTCGACCGCGTCGAACTTCGGCCGGATCAGCGCGGCCAGGGTCCGCATGTGCTCGCGCAGACCGTCGGCGTCGCGGAGGAACTGCACGTGCCGCAGCTGGTTGATCTTGTCCGGGCCGATGCTGCGCTTGACCGTGTGGCTCAGCCACCACTTGAGGTTGTCCGGCGAGGACCCGAAGAACGCGACCCCGGCCCCGGCGAAGGTGATCTTCGAGCTCGACCCGAACACGAACGCCCGGTCGGCGTGCCCGTTCTCGGCGCACAGCGCGAGGACGTCGGCCAGCTGCGCGGGGGAGTCCGTCAGGTGGTGCACGGCGTACGCGTTGTCCCAGAAGATCCGGAAGTCCGGCGCCGCGGTCTCCATCGCGGCGAGCCGGCGCACGGTCTCGTCGGAGTACACCGTGCCGTCCGGGTTGCTGTACTTCGGCACGCACCAGATGCCCTTGATCGCGGCGTCCTCGGCGACCAGCCGCTCGACCACGTCCATGTCCGGGCCTTCGGCGGTCATCGGCACCGGGATCATCGTGATGCCGTACCGCTCGCAGATCCCGAAGTGCCGGTCGTATCCCGGCACCGGGCAGAGGAACGACAGCCCCTCGACGTCGGCCCACCGGGTCTCCGCGCCCGGCACCTTGCCGAGCAGCGCGAACACGACCGCGTCGTGCATCAGCTCGAGGCTCGAGTTGCCCGCCGCGAGCAGCTGGTCGACCGGCACCTGCAGGTCGCCGGCGAAGATCGCCCGCACCTCGGGCAGCCCGTTCAGCCCGCCGTAGTTCCGCAGGTCGGTCCCGTCCGCCGCGACCGGCTCCCCAGCCAGCCCGAGCACGCCGTTCGCCGCGTCGAGCTGCTTGGGCGACGGCTTCCCGCGCGTCAGATCCAGCTTGAGCCCCTTCGCGACCAGCGTTTCGTAGTCCTGGCGCGCACGCTCGACCTGGGCAGTCAGCTCATCGACACTCACGGGGAGTCCTTTCACAAGTACTTGGTGTTGGCCCAAGCCTAGTGACTACCTGCGGACGCCTGATCTGAAGGGTGCGGAGTCAGCCGTGTTTGCACTTCGGCCACTGCGGGCTCCCCGGGAAACAGGTCGGCACGTTCGGCGGCGGCTTGATCGTCGGCGGGGGGACGGGTGGGGTCACCGGGGGAGTGACCGGCGTGGACGGGGGTGTGGTCGGCTGGGCCTTGCTGCCGTTCGAGATGAACAACGTGACCGTCGCGCCGGCCGGAGCGCCGTCCTCCTGGCGGGGGTTGGTCCAGGCGACCGTGCCGTTCGGGGCGTCGGAGTCGACGCGGGCGCCGTGGTCCATCTGCGCCTTGAAGCCCATCGACAGCAGCTTGGCGGCGGCGTCGGCGGGCGTCATGCCCTTCAGGTACGGCAGGTCCTTGACGTTGCCGCGGATGATCTTGTCGTCGGCCTTGACGAACTTCGTCGACGGCAGGCCCTGCAGCGCGAGCTGCATGGCGGTCTCCCAGATCGGACCCGCGGTGCCGGAACCGGACGCGTCGTCGAGCCGCTTGCCGTTCAGGGTCTGGCCGATCATGTTCTCGATCTTCGGATCGGCGTCGGCGACCACGGACGCGGCCGCGAGCCGGGTCGAGTACCCGGCGAACCAGACCGCCACATTGTTCTGGATGGTACCGGTCTTGCCGGCCAGGTCGCTGTTGCCGAACTTCAGCTTCGCGCCGGTGCCGCCCTTGGCCATCACCTGCTGCAGCACGTAGTTCACGCCGTCCGCGACGCCCGGCGAGAGCACCCGGTGGCAGTTCGGTCCCGGGGTCGGGATCGGCTTGTTGGTCTTCAGCGACATGACCGAGGTGATCACCTGCGGGCTGCAGTACATGCCGCGGGCCGCGAACGTCGCGTACGCGTTGGACAGCATCATCGGCGTCACCAGACCGGCCGAACCCAGCGTGTACGAGACGACCTGCTTGAGCGGCTTGAGCTCCTGGGCGTCGTACATGCCGAGCTGGTTCGCGATGGTGGCGATCGGGCACAGGCCGATCTGCTGCGAGAGCTGCAGGAAGTACGTGTTGGTCGAGGCGCGGGCCGCGTCCACCATCGACGGGTCGAGGACCGTCTTCGTCGAGTTCTTCGGGGTGTAGTTGTCGGCCGAGGTCGGGCCGTTGCAGGTCTCGAAGTTCTTGCCGCTCAGGTCGATCGTCTGCGGTGACCGGATCCGGTACGTCGTCGGCACCCCGCGGGCGATCGCGGCGGCGATCGTGAACGCCTTCATCGTCGACCCGTTCTGGAACCCGCCGAAACCACCGGGGTACGACTTCTCGACGTTGTAGTTGTACGCCGTCTGCCCCTTCTTCGAGCCGTACGGGCGGCTCTGCGCCATCGCCTTCACCAGGCCGGTACCGGGCTCGACCATAGTGACCGCGCCGATCACGTCGTCGGTGGCCTTGGCGTGCTGCGCGATCGAGGTCTCGGCGGCCTTCTGCGCCTTCTGGTCGAGCGAGGTCTTGATCACCAGGCCGGAGGTCTCGATGTAGTTCTCGCGCTCCTCCTTGGTCTTGCCGAAGGCGTTGTTCTCCTTCAGCTTCGCCACCACGTACTCGCAGAAGAACGGGTACTTCGAGTTCGCGCAGCCGCTCGGGACGACCCGGACCTTCGCCGGGTCGAGGACCGGCGTCTTCAACGCGTCCTGGGCCTGCTTGGCGGTGATGACGTTCAGTTCCTGCATCCGCCGCAGCACCACGTCGCGACGGGCCTTGGCGCGCTTCGGGTTGTCGATCGGGTCGTAGCCGGTCGGGTTCTTCACGATCCCGGCGAGCATCGCGGCCTGCGGCAGGGTGAGCTTGGCGGCGTGTACCCCGAAGTAGTGCATGGCCGCGGCCTCGACGCCGTACGAGCGGTCGCCGAAGAAGGCCAGGTTCAGGTAGCCGTTCAGAATCTGGCCCTTGGTCATCTGCTTCTCGACCGCGATCGCGTAGCGCAGCTCGGCGACCTTCCGCTCGTACGTCTCGGCGGTGGCCTGCTTGACCTCTTCCGGGGTGCGGGCCTTGTTGATCAGGGTCTGCTTCACGTACTGCTGGGTAATGCTCGAGCCGCCCTGCTGGACACCGCCGGACGACTGGTTCCGCAGCAGCGCCCGGAGGGTGCCCTTGAAGTCCAGCGCGCCGTGCTCGTAGAACCGGTCGTCCTCGATCGCGACGATCGCCTTCAGCATGATCGGGCTGATCTGCTTGAGCGTGACCGGCGTCCGGTTCTGCTGGTACAGGGTCGCGATCACCCGGCCCTCGGCGTCCTGGATGATCGACTTCTGGGCCAGCGGTGCCGTCTCCAGGTCCTGGGGCAGGTACTGGACCGAGTCGTGCGCCTTCGCCGTGGTGACGCCGATCAGGCCGGCGAACGGTAGGGCCAGGCCGGCGGTCAGCGCTCCGGCCACCGCGCTGGCCACCAGGAACACGAACACCGACCACACGACGTTGGGCCGCTTGGCCCGCCGCTCGCCTCTGTGCATGGTTGGGCAGGTTACGTGAGGTGAGGGCTTTCCGGGAGTCTCCTCGTTACGGAATTTACACATTAAGCCAACGATTTCACCTTTGGTGACCGCCGGTTCACTGCGCGCCGACGTTCCGGGGCGCTCAGTCGGCACTCCAGACGACCACGTCGAACGTGGCCCGGTACGGGATGCCGGAGCCGTTCTGGGGCAGTGCGGTGACGCGGAGGCGGGCGACGTTCCCGGAGGTGGTCTGGAGGCAGAGCACCTCCGACTTCGCCAGCGGCTGCTGGTCCTGGATGTCGCCCGCGGCGATCGTGGCGGCGCAGTCGCGGTACCCCGGCAGGCTGGGGGACTGCTTCTTCCAGCGGGCGAGCAGGGTCCGGTTCATCGCCGACAGTTGCTGGCCGAGCAGCATGTAGACGTCGCCGTCGGAGCTGTAGTCGCTCGCGGGGCCGGGCGGGGCGACGTCCAGGTCCTTGGCGTAGGTGTCGAGCAGCATCGAGCCCTGCCAGAGCACCGTGCCCACCATGGAGGTCGTTTCCACCGGTTGTGAGGCCGTCGGCTTCGTAGCGGACCGGGTAGGCGGTGGGGCGGGCGTGATGGGCCTTGGCGACGGCGGCACGGTGGTTTGGACGGTCGTGCGCACGGTGACGGGGACTGTGATCGGTACTGTGACCGGACCCGACGTGGCGGTCGTCGGGCCGGCCACCTTGTTGTCGTCGCCGGACGAGCCGAGGATCGGGACCAGGGTCGTGATCAGCGCCACCACGATGCTCGTACCGGCGGCGATCCAGGCGGCCTGCTGATGCCGCCCGAACCAGCTCTTCTCCGTCTTGCCGCTCTCGTCGTCCGCGGGGTCTGTCTCAGCCACCGTGCAGTCGCCCCCACTGCCTCGAGCCGTCAACGTCCGTTGCGCCGAGGCTAGCAGCCGGTGACGGTCCAACTGCCGTCCGTGCCGTGTCGCGTCAGGGCTCGATCAGCACCTTGAGCGCGCTCCGGGCGTCCATCGCGGCGTACCCGTCCGGGATCGCGTCGAAGCCGATCGTCCGGTCGAACACCTTGCCCGGCTCGACCGTGCCGTCGAGGACGTGGGGGAGCAGCCGCTCGATGTAGGCCCGCGCCGGGGCCGGTCCGCCGGTGAGCGTGACGTTCGGCAGGAACAGCGTGCCGAACCCGATCGGCGCCTCGTCGTACTGCGGAACGCCGACCCGGCTGATCACCCCGCCGGCGCGGACGACGCCGAGCGCCTGCTCGTACGCCGGCAGGTGCCCGACCGCCTCGAGGACGACGTGCGTACCGTCGCCGCCGGTCAGCTCGCGCACCTTCTCGATCCCCTCCGTACCGCGCTCCGCCACCACGTCGGTCGCGCCGAAGTCGACGCCCAGGTCGGTCCGGTCCTTGTGCCGGCCCATCAGCACGATGCGCTCGGCCCCGAACTGCCGCGCCGCGAGGACGGCGAGCAGCCCGACCGCGCCGTCGCCGATCACGGTGACCGAGGTCCGCGCGGACACGCCGCCCTTGAGCGCCGCGTGGTACCCGGTGCCGTAGACGTCGGACAGCGTCAGCAGCGACGGCAGCAGCGCCGGGTCCGCGTCCGGCACCTTGACGAGCGTGCCGTCGGCCTGCGGTACCCGGACCGCCTCCGCCTGGCAGCCGTCCACGCCGTTCGCGTTCCAGAACCCGCCGTGCCGGCACGACGTCTGCAGGTCCTCCCGGCAGAAGTCACACGTCCCGTCGGACCATGCGAACGGCGCGATCACGAAGTCGCCCTTCCGCAGCGTGCCGACGTCCCGCCCGACGTCCTCGACGACGCCGACGAACTCGTGTCCCATGGTCTTCCCGCCGGGCGTGTCCGGCAGGTTGTGGTACGGGTGCAGGTCGCTCCCGCAGATGCAGGACCGCACCACCCGCACCACGGCATCTGTTGGTTGCCGGATCGCCGGATCCGGTACGTCGACCACCCGCACATCTCCGGCGCCGTACATGTAAGTCGCTCGCATGGCTCCAGTGAAGGCGGTGCCCGCGGGCCGCGGCAGTGCCTGTCGTTCCAGGTAATGCCAGTGCCCCCCTCCGCGTGAGCGCGGTCCGTAGGCTGGAGACATGGACCACCGGGCGGAGATCAAGGAGTTCCTGAGCTCCCGGCGTGCACGGCTCACGCCCGAGCAGGCCGGCCTCCCGGTGTACGGCGGCAACCGCCGGGTGAAGGGCCTGCGCCGCGAGGAGGTCGCGCTGCTGGCAGGCGTGTCCGTCGACTACTACGTCCGCCTGGAGCGCGGGAACCTCGCCGGCGCCTCCGAGAGCGTCCTGGAGTCCCTGGCCCGCGCCCTGCAGCTGGACGACGCCGAACGCGACCACCTGTTCGCCCTGGCCCGTGAGTCCGACGCCACACCGGTACGCCGCCGTACCGCCACCAAAGGCGTCCGCCCCGCTCTCCAACAGGTGCTCGAGGCAATCACCGACGCCCCCGCCTGGATCCGCAACGCCCAGTTCGACATCCTCGCCGCGAACCACCTGTCCCGTGCCCTCTACACCTCCCTCTTCACCGACCCGCACCCGAACACCGCCCGCTTCACGTTCCTCGACCCCGCCGCCCGGACCTTCTTCGTCGACTGGGACCGCGCCGCCGACGACATCGCCGCCGTCCTCCGCCTGCAAGCCGGCAAGAACCCCCACGACAAGGCCCTCAGCGACCTGATCGGCGAACTCTCCACCCGCAGCGAAACCTTCCGCACCCGCTGGGCCGACCACAACGTCCGCTTCCACCGCTCCGGCCGCAAGAAACTCCACCACCCCGTCGTCGGCAACCTGGAGATCGACTTCGAAGCCATGGAATTCCCCTCCGACCCCGGCCTCACCATGGTCGTCTACACCGCCCCCGCCAACACCCCCACCGCCGACGCCCTCAAACTCCTCGCCAGCTGGTCCGCCACCCACCAAACCGTTGCCCAGGACAAGGAAGAGCGCGGTCAGCGGTAGCCGCGTGCCTGCAGCTCGTACAGCTCCGCGTACGGCCCGCCACGAGCGAGCAGCTCGGTGTGTGATCCGCTTTCGACCACACGGCCTTCATCGAGTACGACGATCAGGTCGGCCGCCGCAACCGTCGAGAACCGGTGTGTGACCAGCACGGTCACGCCGCCACGCTGCCTCGTCTGCCGGCTCGCGGCGGCGTACCGCTCGAAGAGCGTGTGTTCGGTGATCGCGTCGAGCGCGGACGTCGGCTCGTCGAGGATCAGCAGCAGCGGTGCGGGCCGCAGCATCCCGCGGGCGATCGCGATTCGTTGCCATTGGCCACCGGACAGCTCGACGCCGTCCGGCCAGGTCGTCCCGAGCTGGGTATCGAGGCCGGCCGGAAGGCTCGCGACGACCTCCTCGGCGGCACCGTCGACGACGGCCCGCCGTACGCGCCGACGATCATCGAGTACGGCGACGTCGCCCGCGCCGACCGCATGCTGTGCGGTGAACTCGAACCGGACGTGGTCCTGGAAGGCGCCGGACATCCGCGATCGCCACGCCTCCGGATCCAGCCTGGACAGGTCGTTGCCGTCGACAAGAATGCGGCCGGTGTCCGGACGGTGGAGACCGGCCAGAAGCTTCACCAGGGTGGACTTCCCGGCGCCGTTCTCGCCGACGATCGCGACAACAGACCCGGGCTGCAGGTGCAGCGTCACGTCGGTCAGCGAGGCCCGCTGCGTGCCGCCGTACCGGTAGCTCACCTTTTCCAAGCGGATGCCGGCGTCCAGCTGATGCGGCGGCAACTCGTTGCCCGCCACAACGGAGGCCGCGTAGTCGCGGAGCCAGATGAAGCGACCGCAGTTGCGCGCGACCTTTCCGATACCGCCGACCGCGCCCGCGAAAGACGAACTCACGCTCTGCAGGCCTTGCAGTACGCCGACCGCGACGACCAGGGACTGTACGGACACGGTGCCCGCGAGCACGTCTCGAGTCATCCACGCCAGCACCAGGATCGCCGTACTGAAGAACACGCCGGAGTGGACCGCCGCGAGGGCCGCCTTGCGACCGTCAGCCCGGGCGATCGGACGCCGCCAACCGGCGACAGCCTCACGGACCCGGCGCCGCAACTCCTGCTGGTGGCCGAATACGCGGGCCTCGGCGCCGGCTGTCGGCGAGGCGGTCAGCTCGAGCAACTGGTGGGTCAGGCGACCCGGCGCGGCGCTCGCCTCCTCGGCGGCGGTGTCCCAGCGCAACGACCAGCCGGCCGTGAGGAGACGGGCGGCGCCGATCGCGACCAGGACCGACAGCCGCCAGTCCGCGGTGATCGCCACCAGCAGGACGCTGACGGCGTACGCCAAGGTGTTCAGGGTGTTGATGATCGTGTTCAGCGCACCGCCGAGCACATTCTCGTTGTCGCGCAGGATCTGCAGCTTGTCGGCGTACTGCGCGGTCTCCAGGTGGTCGAGCGTCGGGATACGGGCGGTGAGATCCGCGATCTGCGCGTCGAAGACATGCCCGAGCAGCTCCATCTGCCGGACTCGTGCGTTCACCCCGATGGCTTGCAGCGCGGTGTTCGCTGCGGTCGAGCCGACCAGTGCGAGGGCGGCGAAGACCATCCGGCTCAGATCGCGATCGACCGCCGCGCCGGCGAAGATCCCGACGAACAGCGGGGTCAACGCGGCCAGTACCTTGCCGATCGTCTCGAGCAAACAGAGCAAGGACTGGGCCGGACTGGTCTTGATGGTGGTCCCCACGACCAGGGCCACGCCCCGCCACGCGGGGCTCATCGCGACTCCGTGAAGGGACGCGCTTGCAGCGTGAACAGCTCGGCATAGCGGCCGTCGAGGGCGAGGAGCTCCTCGTGGCTGCCGTCCTCGACGATGCCGGAGTCCGCTAGTACGACGATCCGATCGGCGTGCCGGACGCTGGACAGCCGATGACTGACGAGCACGGTCGTCACCCCGCGTGTGACGTCTAGGAACCGCTCGAACAAGGCCGCTTCCGTCCGTACGTCGAGCGCCGCCGTGGGCTCGTCCAGCACGAGTACTCCTGCTCCGTCCGCGACCGCGGCGAGCGCCCGCGCCAGGGCGACCCGCTGCCACTGCCCGCCGGACAGATCCGTACCGCCGTCGTACTCCGTGGACAGCACGGTGTCCCAAGCACGGTCCAGCTGACCGAGCAAGGCTGCGCCACCGGCGTCGATGAGTGCACGTTCGGTCGAGACCTGATCCGCAGGCCCGAGTACCACGTTGTCGCGCAACGACAGCGGATAGTGCGCGAAGTCCTGAAAGATCGCCGCGACTCGGCGCCGGATGCTCTCGTCGAGCGCGGGATCGCCGCCGTCGACCCGCACGGTTCCTTCGTCAGGTGCGTAAAGTCCGCAGAGCAGTTTCACGACCGTCGACTTGCCGGCGCCGTTGATGCCGACCAGCGCGACGGACTGACCGGCGGGGATCTCGAGCGTCATCTGGTTGACTGCTCGTCCGGTCTGCCCCGGGTACGTGAAGCTGACATCCTGCAGACGAACGTCCGCGGCGCTCCCCGGCTGCCGCCGCGCGGTTGTCGACGGGAGTGCCGGCGAGATCGCCGGTAGGCCGAGCTCTTCCCGCAGCTCCACCAGTGCTCCCAACGTCGAGGTGTTCCGCGCGAGCGCAGTACTGACATCCCCGAGTACGCCGAAGCTCTGGAGCCGGAGGACCGCTTGGACCATCGTCACCGCACCGGCCAAGGAGACCACCCCGGCCGTCACGTCGGACCCGATCAGTACCAGGGCGCCGCCGACCGTCACCGCCATCACCAGGCAGGCGAGGAGCACCGGTCCGAGGCCGCGGCGGCGCGCCTTCCACAGCGGCGTCATCGCGTCGTACCAGGTCATCCGGTACACGTCGGCGAGCCAGTCGGTCAGGCCGAACAGCCGGACCTCCTTCGCGGAGTCGGATCGGGTGAGCAGCCCGCGCAGGTACCCGGCCCGGCGCCGACCGTCTCCGGCAGTCGCGAGCAGTTCGTCGAACGCCAGGCTGATCCAGTCGGTGAAGATCTTCGAGACCAGGAAGAACGCCGCCGCGACCACGAGCGGTACCCACCACCGCCACGGAACCAGGACGGCGATCGCGCCGACGCCGGCCAGCCGCGGACCGATCATCGACCAGGTGACGTTGACACCGGTCACGAATGACCAGTCCCGCAGGGCGGTCACGACCGTGCGGAGCCGCCCGGCGAAGTCGGGGCTCTCCAGATGCCCGATCCCGCGCGGGTGCAGGCCGACCTCGGCCGCGAGGTCGACGACGTACCGCAGATACGCGACCGAGCAGCGTGCCGTGACGACCGTGAGCGACGCCTGGATGATCGGCCCGATGAGGAGCAGTTCGGCGACCAGCCAGAAACGCGGCCACACGGTCTGCGGCTTCGGCTCGACGAGAGAGCCGGCGAAGAGGCCGATCGCGATCATCAGGCCGGTTCGAACGGCTGCCTCGATGAGCGTCAGCGTCAGCGCGAGCGTCGACCAGACCGGTGCTGCCGTCCAGAGCACCCGAGCGTGCTGGAGGTAGCGGTGTGGCCCGCGGCTGCTCATCCCTGCCTCAGGACCGGTGGGAGGTCGCCGAGGATTGTCAGGCGTTTGGTGGCTCGGGTGATGGCTACGTAGAGGTCGGAGAGGCCTTGGTCGGATTCGGTCAGGATGGTGGTGGGGTCGGCGATCAGGACGGTGTCGAATTCGAGGCCTTTGGATTGGGGGACGTCGAGGAGGGCTGCGGTGCCGTCGAGGACGGAGGGGTCGTGGGTGTGGGCTACGTCGGGGAGGGCGGCGGCGAATTCGGTGTAGCGGGAGGTGGGGACAATGACGGCCAGGCGGCCGTCGGTGAGGGCGGCGCGTTCGGTTTTGACGGCGGTGCGGACGGCGTCCAGGAGGGCACGAGGGGGGACCGGGTCCAGGTAGGGGTGGGTGCCGGTGTCGCGGACGGACGTGGGTGGTCGGAGGGTGGGGTCGATCGCGGCCAGGACCGAGGCGGCGACGGTCATGATCTCGGACGGGGTGCGGTAGTTGACGGTAAGTTCGGCGGTGCGCCAGCGGCGTGGGGCGTAGTGGTCGAGGAGTTCGGCCCAGGAGCGGACGCCGGCGGGGGAGCCGGTCTGGGCGATGTCGCCGACCAGCGTCATCGAGCGGCGTGGGGCCCGGCGCATCAGCATCCGCCAGTCCATCGCGGACAGTTCCTGGGCCTCGTCGACGATCACGTGGCCGAACACCGCCGTACGGTCGACGCCGCGGTCGAAGGCGTGGTCGTCGGACGGTGCCGGGTTCGCGAGTTGCTGGGTCCGCTGGGCGATCAGGTCGCGGAACTGCTCGATCTCCCAGGGCATCACGTCGATCCGCTCGGCGGTCAGCTCGATGTCGACGACGCCGCTCGCGTACTCCCGGTTCGCGTCCTCCGCGGCGGCCGCCTCCGAGGCCTGACGTTTGCGTCCGGCAACGATCTCCGCGGTGTCGCCGAGCAGCTCGGCGGCCTCGTCGAGCAGGGCGGCGTCCGACGGTGACCAGTCCGGGGAGAGTGGCCGCAGTACGGCGGAACGCTCGGCCCCGGTGAGGTACGGCGCGGCGGTCGCGAGGCGGTCGTCCGACGAGAACAGGACCGAGACGAGCAGCTGCGGTGTGAGCTCGGGCCACAACCGGTCGAGCAGTTCGAGGACCTGGTCGTCGTCGAACAGTTCCTGCTGGATGTCCTCGATGTCCGTGTCGCCGACGTACTGCTTGCCGATCCGCTGCACGACCTGGTTGGTGAGCGTCTGCAGGATCCGGCGGACGAACAGCGGCCGCGCCCGGTTGTGCAGGGGTTGTGCGGCGAGTGCGCCGCGTTGCGCCTTCCGGATCGCGTCCGGGCGCAGGACCAGCTCCTCCGAGTTCAGCTTCAGCCGGACCGGCTGGGTCGGCACGATCCGGAACCCGGCGATCGCCTGCGCGATCACGTCGGCCATCGCGAGCTCGCCCTTGATCCGCGCGGCCTCGGCGGACTCCGGCGCGGTCGCCGTCACGCCCGGGAACAGCTCGCTCACGGTCGCGAGTACGACGTCGTTCTCACCGAGCGAGGGGAGGACCTCGTCGATGTACCGCAGGAACGTCGTGTTCGGCCCGACGACGAGTACGCCGGACCGCCCGAGCTGCTCGCGATGCGTGTAGAGCAGGTACGCCGCCCGATGCAGTGCGACCACGGTCTTGCCGGTCCCGGGGCCGCCCTGGACGACGAGTACTCCGGGCAGCCCGGAGCGGATGATCTCGTCCTGCTCGGACTGGATCGTGGCGACGATCTCGTTCATCCGCCCGGTGCGGCCGGCGGCGAGCGACGAGAGCAGCGCGGCCTCGCCGATCAGCGTGCCGCGTTCGTTGTCGCCGAGCGCGGCCGCGTCGAGCAGGTCGTCGTCGACGCCCACGACGGTCCGGCCGTGCAGCCGGATGTGCCGGCGGCGCTTGACGCCGAGCGGCTCCGCGGAGGTCGCCCGGTAGAACACCTGCGCGACCGGCGTCCGCCAGTCGATCAGCAACGGGTTGTAGTCGTCGTCGAACAGTCCGATGCGGCCGATGTGGAACCGTTCGCCGGCCGTCTCGTCGATCCGGCCGAAGCACAGTCCGCGTTCCACCGACGACAATTGCGTGAACCGCCCGGAATACAGCCGCGTGAAGGATTCCCGTTCCGAGGCGGCCTGGTCGGTGCCCACGGTTTCCTCCACCTGGACCCGGCCGAGTTCGCCCCGGGCCTTTTCCCGCAGTACGTCGAGCCGCGCGTACATCGCCGTCACATCCCCTTGCTCTGCGGCGATCTCGTTCTCCAGCACCCCTGCCCCCGATCTGTTGTATTGCATTGTCCGAAAAGCTTTGATATTCTGATGTTGGAAGCCCCGAGAGGGCTTCTTTTCATTTCCCGGCACAAATACCCCACGATACTTCACAGCGGACTGCCAGCCAAGCCGAAGCTTCTGCTCAGCACGCGAGCCGACACTGAGGTGTGTTCGCAACCGCTGTGCACGAGCCGCTCGGGCAGCGGGCTCGCACCGACGAGGCCGTCCGGCTCGGCGCGCTCGCTGTGTTGTGGCTGAGCCTGCTGCTCGTCACGTACTGGTGGGTGGCCGGCGGCGGCATCCAGGAGCTCCGCGGCTGGGCGACCGGCCTGACCTCGATCGGCCGGCTGACCGGCCTCGGTGCCGCCGTACTGCTGCTCGCTCAGGTCGTTCTGATGGCCCGGGTGCCGCTGCTGGAGGCCGCGTTCGGGCAGGACCGGCTGGCACGCATCCACCGCATCACCGGGTTCACGTCGTTCAACCTGATGCTCGCGCACGTGGTCGCGATCACGTGGGGCTACGCGGAGGGCGAGCTGGCCAAGACACCGGGGATGCTGTGGGACCTGACCGTCAACTACCCGGGCATGCTGCTGGCTGTCGGCGGGACCATCGCGCTGTCCCTGAGCGTCCTGACGAGCATCCGCGCGGCCCGTCGGCGGCTGCGGTACGAGTCCTGGCACCTCCTGCATCTGTACGCGTACCTCGGGGTCGGCCTCGCGCTGCCGCACCAGCTGTGGACCGGCCAGGAGTTCCTCGCGTCGCCCGTCCGCACCGTGTTCTGGTGGACGGCCTGGGCCCTCTCCGCGGGAACCGTCCTCACGTACCGGATCGGCGTACCGGTCTGGCGCAACGTCCTGCACCGGCTGCGGGTGACCGCCGTCGTCCCGGAGTCCGACGGGGTGTTCTCGGTGTACGTCGGCGGGCACCACCTCGACCGGCTCCGCGCCGAACCCGGCCAGTTCTTCTCGTGGCGCTTCCTCGACCGCCCCGGCTGGACGCGCGCGAACCCGTACTCGCTCTCGGCCGCCCCCGACGGCCGCGGCCTCCGGATCACCGTCCAGGACGCCGGCGACGGCAGCGCCGCCCTCCGAGCGATCAAGCCCGGTACGCGCGTCCTCGTCGAGGGACCGTACGGCCGGATGAGCCCCCGCGCCCGGACCCGCCGGAAGATCGCGCTGATCGGTGCGGGCGTCGGTGTCACGCCGCTGCGGGCACTCGCGGAGGGACTCGACTACGCGCCAGGTGACGCCGTACTCGTCCAGCGGTACACGGACCAGCCGCTGTTCCACGACGAGTTCCAGGCCCTGTGGAGCGACCGCGGCCTGTCCTTGCTGACGCTGCCCGGTCCACGACGCGCGCCGGATTCGTGGTTCGGCGCCGGAGTCCCGGAGTACGACGACTTGCACGTGTTGCTGCACTGGATCCCGGACATCGCCGAGCGGGACGTGTACCTGTGCGGGCCCGAGCCCTGGACCGAACTTGTCCGGGCCACCTTGCTCGCCGCCGGCCTGCCGGTCGAGCGGCTCCATCTCGAGACCTTCAAGTGGTGACCGCCGTGAAACGCATCGTGCTCTGGCTTCTCGGGACCGTCTCGGCGGTCGTCCTGATGTTCGCCTATCACACCTCGACATCCGGCCCGCAGGCATCCGTGGGTCCGGCCATCGGTGGCGGCGCCAACGAAACGCCTGCGACAACGACGCCTGGTGCATCCACTGTCACCGGTAGCGTCGCCCAGACCCAATGGGGACCGGTCCAGGTGCAGCTGACCGAGAAGGCCGGCAAGATCACCGCGGTGAACGTCGTCCAGTACCCGAACGGGAATCGCCGCGACGCCGAGATCAACAGCTACGCGCTGCCGATCCTGATCAACGAGACCGTGCGGGCGCAGAGCGCGCAGATCGACATGGTCAGCGGTGCGACCGTGACCAGCGGCGGCTACATCCAGTCCCTGCAGAGCGCGTTGGATCAAGGTAAATGAAGCGTTACGTCGAGCACGTGATGGGCATGCCGATCAGCCTCGCCCTGCGCGGCCGGCACACCGACGACGACCTCGCGGCCCGGGCGTGGTCCGAGGTCCTCGACGTACTGCGGTCCGCCGACGAGGTCTTCAGCACGTACCGCGGCGACTCGTACGTGTCCCGACTGAACCGCGGGGCGCTGGCGATCGCGGACTGCCCGCCCGAGGTCGCGGAGGTGCTCGCACTCGGCGAGCAGGCCCGGATCGAGTCCGGCGGCGCGTTCGACGTACGGCGGAACCGCCGGCTCGACCCGAGCGGGGTGGTGAAGGGCTGGGCGGTGGAACGTGCCGCGCGGAAGCTCGCGCTGCTCCCGGCGACGGACTACTGCCTCGGCGCCGGCGGCGACCTGACCTGCCGGGTCTCCCGACCGGACGCGGAACCGTGGCGGGTCGGGATCGAGGATCCGCAAGCGACGGACAAGCTGGCCGCGGTGGTGCCGATCCGCAACGGCGCGATCGCCACCTCCGGCCTCAGCCACCGCGGCCGGCACATCACCGACGCCCGGACCGGTGTGACGCCGATCGTGCTGGCGTCGGTCACGGTCGTGCACCGATCGCTCACCCAGGCCGACATCGACGCGACCGCGGCGTTCGCGCTCGGCGCGGACGGGCTCGCGTGGTTGCAGTCCCGACCGGGCCGGGCCGGGTTGGTGATCCTGGCCGACGGGACGCGTCAGGTCTTCGGGGACAGTACGCGGGCGATGACGTCGGCAACCATGCGCCGCGGAATGGGGCGGTGGGCAACGAAGTGACGGTAGAAGAACGGACTGGTCAGCAGGTCGGTGGTCAGTTCGGGGTCGGTGTCGGGCGGTAGCTCTCCACGCTCGCGGCCGCGTTCCAGTACGGCGAGCATCGGCTCGCGGCGGCGGTTGGTGAGGTCCTGGTGGATCGCCGAGAGCGCGGGGTCGCGTTCGGCGGCGTCGATGAAGGCGGCGAGCAGTCGCGGGAACGGCGTCCGTTCGAGGAGTGTCACGAACGCGGTCAGGATCTCGGCGACGTCCTTGGCGACCGAGCCGGTGTCCGGCGCCGGGAACGGGCGGTACGTCGCGTCCATCGCGTCGACGAGCAGCGCGCCCGTGGTCGGCCAGCGGCGGTAGAGCGTCGCCTTGCTGGCACCGGCCCGCCGCGCGACCGCCTCCATCGTGAAGCCGGCCAGGCCGGACTCGTCGAGCACCGCGAGCGCGGCCTCGAGCATCCGCTGCCGCGCACCGTCGCCGCGAGAGACCATTGATCCACCTCCATCGAAACGCTATCGTACCGTTAGATGAAGAGTACGGACCCGTTTCGATAGCCGGTGAGTCGGATGCGAAGAACCTATTGGGCCACGACCGCGATCGTCGTGGGGGAGTGTGCCGTCGGCGGCGTGATGGACCTGTTCAGGATGGCGCCGTTCTACCCGATGCTGATCGACCTCGGGTATCCGAGCTACCTGTCGACGATCCTCGGCGGCGCCAAGCTCGCCGCGGCGGTGGTGATCGCCGTACCGGGGCTGCCGCGGCTGAAGGAGTGGGCGTACGCCGGGGTGCTGATCAACATGACCGGTGCGGCGGCGTCGAACTTCGCGGCGCAGCAGTACTCCGGGATGGTCGCCCCCGCCGCGTTCGCCGTACTGGCGCTCGCGTCGTGGGCGACCAGGCCCCGGAGCCGGAAGCTGCTAGCGGCTGAAGCCCGCGGTGAGGCCGCTGAGCAGTTGCCGGCGGCTCACGGCGTACAGCAGCACGATCGGTAGCGTGGTCAGCACGACGGAGGCGAGCACCGCCGGTACGTTCACGCTGTACTGCCCCTGGAACGTCCACAGCGCCAGCGGCAGCGTGCGCTTGTCGGGGCTCTGGGTGAGAATCAGCGGCAGTAGGAACCCGTTCCAGACGCCGAGGCCGTTGTAGATGCTGACGGTCACCAGCGCGGGCCGGGTGAGCGGCAGCGCGAGCTTGCGCATCATGCCCCACTCGGACGCGCCGTCGACCCGCATCGACTCGAACAGCTCCTTCGGTACGTCGCGGATGAAGTTCGCGAGCACCAGGACCGACAGCGGGATCGCGAACGCGATCGACGGCAGGATCAGCGCCAGCAGGCTGTCGTACAGGTGCATCTTGATGATCAGCAGGTAGACCGGGATGATCGTCGCCTGCAACGGGATCGCCAGTCCCATCAGGAACAGGCCGTTGACCCCGGCAAGGAACTTGCTGCCCGCGCCGCGGATGATGGCGTACGCCGCCATGAACGAGATCGCGACCGCCGGGATGATCGTGCCCGCGGTAACGATCACGCTGTTCAGGAAGTACCGCGGGAAGTCCGACTGGATGACCAGCTGGTAGTTGTTCGTGGTCGGCGCGGACGGCAGTGCGAACGGGTTCTGGGTGAAGTACGCGCTCTGGTCCTTGAAGCTGGTGACCACGATCCAGTACAGCGGGATCAGCACGATCAACAGCCAGATCCAGCCGGCCAGGCCGCCGAACCAGTTCAGCTGCAGGAGTTTACGGACCCGCATCGTTCACGCACCTTCCTGCTGGCTGGCCGTCGTACTGCCGCCCAGCCTGCGCAGCAGCAGCGCGAGGGCGAGGCCGAGGAGCACGATCAGCGCGGCGATCACGCTGGCCGGGCCCATCTGGTTGGACATGAAGCCGCGCTTGTACATGTCGAGCGCGAGCACCCGGGTGGCGTCACCGGGACCGCCCGCGGTGAGGACGAAGATCAGGTCGAAGAAGGTCAGTGAGCCGACCACCATCAGCGTCGAGGACGTGATGATCGTGTACTTCAGCTGCGGCACCGTGATGCTGAAGAACTGCCGGACCCGGCCGGCGCCGTCGATCGAGGCCGCCTCGTACATCGTGGTCGGGATCTGCCGGACGCCGCCTTGGTAGATCAGCGAGTGGAACGGGATGAACTGCCAGGACACGATGAAGATCACCACGCCGATCGCGAGGTTGCTGCGGCCGAGCCAGTCCTGGGTGAGGAAGCCGATCTTCAGGCCGGCGCCGAGCCCGAAGTTCGGGTCCAGCAGTGCCTTGTAGGTGATCGCGATCGCGGCCGAGCTGAGCAGCAGCGGGATGAAGTACAGCACCGCGAGGAACGCGCGGTACCGCTGCCGCCCGGCCAGGAACGTGCCGAGCAGCAGGCTCATCGGCGTCTGTACGGCCCACGAGAGGATCATGATCTCGAAGGTCACCAGGATGCTGTGCGGCAGCTGCGGGTCGGTGAGCACCGTCTTCCAGCTGGCGAACCCGGCCGGATGGATCGCGCCGAGCCCGTCCCACTGGGTGAAGCTCAGGACCAGTACGCCGACCAGTGGGACGACGCCGAACACGACGAACAGCAGGAGTGCGGGCAGCACCATCCAGGCCACCGAACCGCTCCGCCCGGCACCGGACGACGGTTGTTGCTGGGTAGCCGCCGGTGCGACGGGCGGAGCGGTAACGGTCACTGGCCAATCACCGCGTTCATGTTGCTGGCGAACTGCTGCGGCGAGATCGACAGCTGGAACAGCTTCGCGATGTTGTCGAGCAGGGTCTCGGCCTGGGTCGGGCTGAGCGCCTGGTCCCAGGACTGCGCGAAGTTCTTCGCGTTCGCCGAGGTGTCGTAGACGAAGTTCAGCCACTCGGAGTCGTTCTTGTCCGTGATCGCGGAGAGCTTGTCCTTCGAGCTCTTCGCGACCGCGATGTTGCCCGACTTCACCCAGTCCGCGACGGACGCGTCGTCCAGCGTGTAGTTCGCGAGGAATTTCTTCGCGGTCGCCTTGTCGGCGTCGCTGGCCTTCGATGAGATCGACAGGTACTGGCCTGGGTTGCCGACGGTGTCGCTCGGGTCACCCTTGCCGCCGTCGACCGGCGGGAAGTTCATGTAGCCGAGGTGCCCGCCGGTGACGAAGTCGCCGCCGGAGGACTTCATGTTGCCGTACGTCCAGGCGCCGTGCAGCATCATCGCGGCCTTGCCGGTGAACAGCAGCGCCTGGTCGGCGTTCGAGTCGGCGGTGATCGAGGAGAAGCCCTTGATGAAGCCGTTCGCCTTGATCAGCTTCTGCATCTCCTCGAGTGCC
Organism: Kribbella sp. WER1; assembly: GCF_054189145.1. Taxonomy (NCBI): domain Bacteria; kingdom Bacillati; phylum Actinomycetota; class Actinomycetes; order Propionibacteriales; family Kribbellaceae; genus Kribbella; species Kribbella sp. WER1. The sequence goes on from NZ_CM135186.1 coordinate 8,234,767, forward strand.
TTGATCGCGGACGGGTCGGACCAGCCGTCCTTCTTGCCGTCGTAGATGTTCTGGAAGACCTCGCTGCCGCCGATCCGGTCGAACAGGAACTCCAGCCACATCATGTTGGTCCACCGCGACTGGCCGCCGAGTGAGAACGGCGCGATGCCCTTGGCGTTGAACTTCGGCACCAGGTCCATGATGTCGCCCCAGGACTTCGGGGGCTCGGCGCCGATCTTCTCGAAGGAGCGCTTGTCGTAGAACAGCACGATCGGGGTCACGGTCTCGACCGGCATCGCGTACGCCTTGCCGTTCACCGTCGCGGCACCGAACGCGGACGGGAAGATCGACTCCTTGAGCTTCGCGTTCTGGCTGAAGAAGTCGGTCAGGTCCTCGACCTGGTTGGCCTGCACGTAGCTCTTCAGGCCGCCGCCGCCCCAGCCCCAGATCAGCGTCGGGCCCTGGCCGGCCCCGATCGCGGTCTTGATCTTCTGCTTGAACGCGTCGTTCTGGAACTCGGTGGTCTTGAGCTTGGTGCTCGAGTTCGCGTCGTTGAACCGCTTGACCTGCGCCTCGCGGATCGCCTGCTGCGGCTGTCCGGTGAGGAACCAGTACGAGGCGCCGCTGCCGGTGCCGCCACCGGCACCGGTGGTGGAACCGGGAGTGCTGCTCGGGCCGGAGCTACCGCAGGCCGCGAGGCCGGCGGCCAGCGCGCCGCCGCCGACCAGCCCTAGGAAAGTACGCCGGGATGTCGTGTTGGGATCCACAGTGATCTCCGTACTCCGTGCTGCCCCCACAGGTTGCGGAAGCACCTGCCGATATGACTTGTTTTCGAAACATAGATTTCGGGGAAAGGGCTGTCAAGACTTGAACTAAGGACTTTTCGGGGTCACAGTGAGGTCACGCAATCGCCTGGTCAGACAGGAGATTCACAGATCGGTGCGAGTGTCGTGGGGGCGCTCGGCGGGAATCGAAAAGTTTCGATAATTGCTCACCGAAACGAATGGAGATTTTCTTGTCCAGCTCGACCGATCGCCCCTGGTCCGACCCGTCGCTGCCTGCCGCCGAGCGGGCCGGACTGCTGCTGGCGGCGATGACGCTGGAGGAGAAGGTCGCGCAGCTCGGCAGCCGCTGGGCCGGGAACGACATGGCCGACCAGGAGCTGGCTGAGCGGTCACCGGACGAGACGATCAACGTCGCGCCGATGGAGGACGTGTTCTCGACCGGCGGTTCGCTCTCGCTGGAGGACGCGAGCCGGCACGGTCTCGGCCACCTCACCCGGGTCTGGGGCAGCTACCCGCAGTCGGTCGAGCAGGGCGTCGCCGAGGTGATCCGGCAGCACGAGGTGGTGCTGAAGGGATCCCGGCTCGGCGTACCGGCGCTGGTGCACGAGGAGTGCCTGACCGGCTTCACGACGTACGGCGCGACCGTGTACCCGGCGTCGATCGCGTGGGGCGCGACGTTCGACCCGGGGCTGGTGGAGCGGATGGCGGCCGCGATCGGGCGGGACATGGCCGCGGTCGGCGTCCACCAGGGGCTGTCGCCGGTGCTCGACGTGGTGCGCGACTACCGGTGGGGACGGGTCGAGGAGACGATCGGCGAAGACCCTTACCTGGTAGGGATTCTGGGCTCGGCGTACGTCCGCGGGCTGCAGAGCGCGGGTGTGCTCGCGACGCTGAAACATTTCGCCGGGTACTCCGCGTCCCGCGCCGGCCGGAACCACGGGCCGGTGTCGATGGGCCGCCGCGAACTGCTGGACATCATCCTGCCGACGTTCGAGACCGCGATCGCGACCGCCGGCGCCGGGTCGGTGATGAGCTCGTACGCCGACCTCGACGGCCTGCCCGCGAGCGCCGACCCGTGGCTGTTCACCGACGTACTGCGTGACGACTGGGGCTTCGAGGGCACCGTCGTGTCGGACTACTGGGCGGTGCCGTTCCTGGCGTCCATGCACCGGGTCGCCGCCGACGACGCGGACGCCGGCGTACTCGCGCTGATGACCGGGACGGACGTGGAACTCCCGGACACCGTCGGGTATGCCGGGCTGGTCGACAAGGTCCGCTCCGGCGAACTCTCCGAGGACCTGATCGACCGGGCCGCCCGCAGAATCCTGCAGCAGAAGGCCGAACTCGGCCTCCTGGACGCCGACTGGACTCCCGAAAGCTCGGTGAGCAACGAGTCCATCGACCTCGATTCGGAACAGAACAGGGGCATCGCGACCGAGCTGGCCGAGAAGTCGATCGTCCTCCTCGACGCGGGCACGGCCCTCCCACTCACCAACCTCACGAAGGTGGCCGTAGTAGGGCCGTGCGCGAACGACCCCCGCACGCTGATGGGCTGCTACGCCTTCCCGAACCACGTCCTGCCGCGCTACCCGGAGCGCGGGCTGGGGATCACCGTCCAGTCACCTTTAGATGCCTTGCGCAACGAGTTGTCCGGCGTCGAGTACGCCGAGGGGTGTGCGGTGACGGGCGACGACCGCTCCGGGTTCGAGCAGGCCGTTGCCTTGGCCAAGGACTCCGACGTGACGGTGGCCTTCGTGGGTGATCTGTCGGGGTTGTTCGGTCACGGGACCTCGGGGGAAGGGGGTGACGCCGAGGACCTGCGGCTGCCCGGCGTACAGGGCGAGCTTGTCGATGCGTTGCTCGACACCGGGAAGCCGGTCGTGCTCGTGGTGGTGTCGGGGCGGCCGTACTCGCTCGGGGAGTATGCGGATCGGCTCGCCGGGTTGGTGCAGGCGTTCATCCCCGGGCAGGAAGGCGCGGCCGCGATCGCCGGGGTGCTGAGCGGGCGGATCGTGCCGAGCGGGAAGCTGCCGGTGCAGATCCCGCGGCACGTCGGCGGGCAGCCGGGGACGTACCTGCAGCCGGCGTTGGGCAGCGTCGAGAGTGCGGGGATCAGCGGTCTCGAGACACGGCCGTTGTACCCGTTCGGCTACGGCGCGTCGTACACGACCTTCTCCGTCGAGGACCTGCGGCTGAGTGCGACCGAGATCGGCAGCGACGGCGAGTTCACCGCGACCGTGCGGGTCCAGAACACCGGCGGCCGGGCCGGTGACGAGGTTGTGCAGTTGTACCTGCGGGACGTGGTCGCCCGGGTGGCGCGGCCGTTGAAGCTGCTGACCGGGTTCGCGCGGGTGTCGTTGGAGCCGGGACAGGCGGCCGATGTCACGTTCCGCGTGCATGCCGATCGCACGGCGTACACGGGTCCGGACCTGCGCCGGATCGTCGAGCCGGGGGAGTTCGACGTGATGGTGGGCACGTCTGCGCTGGACCTGCCGTGTCGTGCGATGCTGCGGATGACCGGGGATGTGAGGGTGGTGGGGCACGACCGGGTCCTGACGACGCCGGTGTCGATCAGCACGGACCCCGGAGGAGGGTGACGAGAGATGTCGCGGTTGAAGGGGCGCGTCACCCTGGCCACCGTCGCCGGATCGGCCGGAGTCTCGATCGCCACGGTCTCCAAGGTGCTGAACGGGCGCAGTGACGTCTCGCCGGCCACCCGGGCCCGGGTCCAGGAGGTGCTGGAGAAGCACGGGTACGTCGGGCGCCGCCCGGAGCCGGTGCAGCGCGAGACGGTCGAGCTGTTCTACCAGGGCGTCGTCAACGCGTATTCGGTCGAGGTGATCCAGGGCGTCGTCGAGGCGGGCCAGGCGGCTGGTGTCGACGTGGTCCTGAACTCCCGGCCGAAGCACCCGCCGTCCGCGGGCGCCGCCCCGGGCCGGGCCGCGACCTGGATCCGGCACCTGATCGCGAACGGCCGCCGGGCCGCGATCGGGCTCACCAGTTCGCTGGCCGAGGCCGACCTGGCGGCGTTGTCGCGGGCCCGGTTGCCGATCGTGGTGATCGACCCGGCGAACACCCCGGAGCCGGACGTGACCAGCGTCGGCTCGACGAACTTCGCCGGCGGGATGGCCGCGACCCAGCACCTGCTGTCGCTCGGCCACCGGCGGATCGCGTACATCGGCGGCCCGCCGACGTCGCGCTGCAACCAGGCCCGGATGAGCGGCTACCGAAACGCGATGGAGTCGGTCGGTGCGGGCATCCCGACGGAGTACGTCTGGCTGAGCGACTTCCTGTACGACGACGGCGTGGCCGCCGGGGCCGCGATGCTCGACCTGCGGGACCGGCCGACCGCGATCTTCGCCGGCAGCGACGAGGTGGCGCTCGGGGTCCTGGAGGCGGCCCGGGCGCGCGGGCTCCGGGTCCCGGAAGACCTGAGCCTGGTCGGCTTCGACGACACCGAGGTCGCGCGGCTCGCGTCACCGCCGCTCACCACGGTCCGGCAGCCGCTCCGCGAGATGGGCGCGGTCGCGCTCCGGACGGCGCTGCAGCTCGCGGCGGGGGAGTCCGTGGCGTCGCACCACGTCGAGCTCGCCACCTCGCTGATCGTCCGCGGCTCTGCGGCCCAGCACGGCCTGTCGTCGATCGCGGCGTCCTGATCAGTCGCGGCGGTCGGCGATCGTCCGGGTCGCCAGGACCGCGGCGACCAGGACCGCCAGGCAGAGCACCGCGAGCAACGTCGTCGGTACGGCGTTGACGGCCGCCGTCTTCTCGTCCGACAGCACCTTCATCAGCGCGCGGATCGGCGAGATCCGGCGGATCATCATCAGCAGGATCAGCGTCACCGCGGACAGCATCGCGATCCCGATCCGCCGGATCACCAGCCGCGAGCACAGCACCCCGATCGAGGCCCCGAGCAACGCCGCCGCGAGCTGCGACCCCACGCCGATCAGGACGTCGCCCGCCGTCACCTGATGGCTGCCGGTCACGATCGGGCAGATCAGCCCGAACACGAGCAGCGGCGCACACCAGCTCAGCACCACCGCGATCGTCATCGCGAGCACCCGCAACGAACTCCCGACCGTGACCAGCGTGATCTGCCGCTGCGTCGGGTCCTCGTGGTTCACGATCGCGACCGTCATCCACGTCGAGCAGACGAACATCACCAGCACACAGAACCCGTACGACGACTGCAGCGGCCCGTTGTCGGACGTCGTACCGACCGCGATCACGCCGAAGAAGATCAGCATCGGCGGGAGGTACCGCTGGGAGAGCAGCACGCTGTGCATCAGGTACCGGTACAGCGCGCTCATCGGACCCGCCGTACCGTCGTGACCGACCAGCCGTGGTTCAGCGCGGTGAGCAGTGCCGCGTCGTGGCGGCCCGTCGGCAGCGTCAGCGTGACGCGTCCGTCCTGCCGTCGTACGTCGAGGACGTCGGGATGGCGCAGCCAGTCGATCTCGGCACCCGGGACCAGCGAGACCTCGGTGAGGCTCAGCTGCTCCTCGGTCGTGGTGAGCCGGCCACGGGTGATCTCGCAGACCCGGGTCGCGGTCATGCGGACGGTCTCGGCCGAGTGCTCGGTGAACACGACGGCGGCGCCCTGCCCGGCGGTCTCGGTGAGCAGCTCGCGCAGGGTGCTGTGGGTGGCGGCGTCGAGACCGGACCACGGTTCGTCGAGGACGAGCAGCTCGGGCGGGTCGAGGAGCGCCTGGGCGACCGCGACCTTATGCGCGTTGCCCTTGGACAGCTTGCGCATCGGGGTATCCGAGCCGCCCGAGAGCGCGAGCCGCTCCAGCAGCTCGTGCGAACGGTCGCGGGCCGCCTGGGTGCTGAGCCCGCGGATCCGTCCGAGGTGTCGCAGGTACGCCGCCGCGGACAGCCGGTCGTGCGATGCGAACACGTCCGGGACGTAGCCGACGACCCGGGCGGCCCGTTCCACGGAGCCTGCGGACGGGTGCGACAGGCCGACGAGCAACCGCAGTACGGTCGACTTGCCCGAGCCGTTGGCGCCGATCAGCGCGACCAGTTCACCCGCGTTCAGGTGCAGGTCGACGTCGGTCAGGATCTCCCGCCGCCCGTACCGTTTGGAGACCCTCCGCAGCCGCACCGCTTCCATGCGGCGAGCCTATCCGGCGGAGCGGTCTCGTCAGCCCGACGGAGACCAGCAGCGACGCCGCGGCGCACAACGTCATGGTCTGCGCGGGCGAGGTCAGGTCGGCCAGCGCACCGGCCAGGATCGCGACCACGCCGAACGTCGTCATCCGCAGTGCGGACTCCAGCCCGAGCACCTGCCCGCGGAGTTCGAGCGGAGTGAGATCGACGAGCAACTCCTGCTGCGCGAGCGACGCCGAGTACCCGCTGCTGCCGATCGCGACCAGGACGCACAGCACCGCGATCGGCAGGTCGAACGCGAACCCAAGGAACGGTACGGCGAGCACCAACCGCAGCACCTGCCCCGCGATCCGGCGGCCGTTGCGGCTCAGGAACCGCCCGACCACGAGATCACCGGTCATCATCCCGGCCGCCCCGGCGGCGAGCAGCCAGCCCGCGCGCGAGCCGGCGTACGGGACGAACAACGCCTCGCAGCCGACGATCAGCCCGTTCGGGATCGCGAGCGCGACGAACAACGGCCGGGTACGTCGCTGCGCGAGCAGCGTGCGGTTGCCGCGCCAGGTCTCCGCGAGGCCGGTCCGCGCGACCCGCCGCGGCGGCCGGTCCCGGAGCCCGAACCGGTTGACCGGTACGGCGACCGCGGAGAAGCCGACGGCCAGCCAGAGCACGGTCGACGGGCTGAGCGCCTGCAACAGGACGCCGGCGATCCCGAAGCCCGCGATCTGCATCGCGCCGACCGACAGGTTGATCGCGGATCGGCCGAGCACGAACTGCCGCTCGTCGACCACCTCGCCGAGCAGTCCCCAGCGCGCGCCGGACCCGATCGACAAGCCGTACGCCAGCGCGAGCGCCAGCACCAGCCGCGCGCCGGGCGGCAGGTCGAATGCGGCCTGCGCCGCGACCTCGACGGTCGCGAGCAGGCTGAGCAGCGTGAGGATCTGCCGCGGCCGGGCCGTGTCGGCCGCCGACATCAACGTCGAGAGTCCGAGGATCTGCGCCAGCGATGGCCCGAACATGATCATCGCGGACAGCAGCGCAGACCCGGTCGCGGTGTCGACCATCAACGCGAGCGTCAGGCTGGTCATCGTCGCCGACGCGTTGCTCAGCGAGCTCCCGATCCACAGGTTCCGGAACTCGGCGTTGGCGAAGATCGCCCGGTAGGTGCCCATGATGTGCAGGATCGACGGCAGGCTCGTCGCCGCCTACAGTTTCGGGTGGAGGCGAAACGTTGTCCGAATTCCTGGTCGATGCCGACACGCTCGTGAACGCGCGGTTCGGGACCTCGCAGCTCACCGAGACGGTGGCCGCGCTGAAGCTGCTGCGGACGCCCGTCGAGCCGTGGTTCCGGCCGTGGAAGGACGCGCACGTGGCGGCGTACCGGGCGGTGCTCGACGCTCATCCGTTGTGGACGGCGCTGCTGGAGAGCGCGTTCGGGGTGAGCTGGGCGGCGGACTTCCTGACCGTGCCGCCGCTCGAGCCGGACCTGACGTTGGAGGCGGAGCTCGCGTACCTGACGTCGCTGGACGACGACCACATCCGCGCCGACCTCAGCGTCGTACGGACGCCGCTGCCGGCCATCGTCCGCGAGACGTCCGGGCTGTCCGCGGCCGCGGCGGAGCTGCTGCGCTGGGTGTGGACGGAGACGGTCGAGCCCGACTGGCCGCGGCGGCTGCGGGTGCTGCAGGCCGACGTCGTGTCGCGGACGGCGCGGCTCAGCGAGCAGGGGTGGTCCGGCGTACTGCGGGGACTCGGCCCGGACGTGCGGTGGCTCGGCGACGGGCGGATCCAGGTGAACCGGTGGGACTACCCGCCGACCGACGTCCGCGGGCGGGACCTGATGTTCATCGCGGCGCACACGCAGCGGGTCAACGTCAGCTGGCGGCTACCGGACCGGTTCGCGCTCACGTACCCGGTGACCGGGATCTTCGCGCCGACGGAGACGCCGGACGAGCCGTTGGTGCAGCTGCTCGGCCGGAACCGCGCGCTGATCCTCGCCGAGGCGGCCACGCCGGTCAGTACGACGTTGCTCGCGGCAACGACCGGGTTGTCGCTGGCAACGATCTCCGACCACCTGCGGGTGCTGACCGACGCGGGTCTGCTGGAGCGCCGGCGGTCCGGGCGCTCCGTCCTGTACTGGCAGTCCGACACCGGCCGCCGCGTCGTACGGCGGCCGGCATCGAACCCTCCCGAGCCCCGATGAGCTCGCACAGCCGGGCAGCTAACGGACCTCGAGCTCCGTGGAGAGCGGGAGGTCCGAAACCGACGAGCCGGCTCGGATCGTGAAAGCACCGGGCTCCGTCGTCCAGCCGTCGGCCCAGTGCTCGAAGGTGTGGTGGTGCAACTGGACCGTGATCTCGCGGGCCTGGCCGGCGTCCAGCCGTACGACGGCGAATCCCGCCAGCCAGCGCACCGGGCGGTCGACCGCGCTGTCCGGGCGTTCGACGTACACCTGGACGACGTGCTTGCCGGATCGGTCGCCGGTGTTGCGGACCGTCAGCGCGACCGACGACGGGTCGTTCGCGCGCAGGTCGGACAGCTCCCACGTCGTGTAGCCGAGGCCGTGGCCGAACTCGTACGCCGGCTCCGTGCCCGCCTTCAGCCAGGCGCGGTACCCGATGTGGATGCCCTCGTCGTACCGCACGACGCCGTTGTCCGGCGTGACGTCGATGACCGGTACGTCGGCCTGCTCGCGCGGCCAGGTGGTGGGCAGACGACCACCCGGCTCGGTCCGGCCGAGCAGTACGTCGGCGAGCGCATCGCCGTACTCCTGGCCGCCGAAGTACGTCGCCAGGACCGCCGCGACGTCGTCCCGCCAGGGGAGGAGGACGGGGGAGCCGGCGTTGACGACCACGACCGTACGCGGGTTCGCCGCGGCGACGGCGCGGACCAGGTCGTCCTGGCGGCCGGGGAGGTCGAGCGTCGTCCGGTCGTAGCCCTCGGACTCGACCTTCGAATTGGTGCCGACGACAACGAGCGCGACATCCGCGTCCCGGGCGGCGGCGACGGCCGCGTCGATCAGCGCCTGCGGGTCGTCGTTCGCCGGCTCGACGCCGACGGTGATGCTGAGGGCGTTGCCGAGGCCACCTTCCACCTTGGGCAGATCGAGCTCGACGCGGACGTCGACCGGCGTACCGGCGGTGACGTCGAGCGGGGTCGAGATCGACGGCGGGGACAGTAGCGCGGCGCCGAGGTCGGTGCCGACCGGTACGGCGGTGTCCTCGCGGAGCAGCTTGCCGTCGGCAAAGATCCGGCCCTTGCCGACCGACGCGAAGCCCAGGTTGACGGTGCCGGACTCGGTCGGGGTCCAGGTGGTGTGGAACTCGAAGACGGCGGACTCGCCGATCGGGGCGTTGCCGCCGAGATAGACCAGCGCGCTCGAGAACCGGTCCTCGGCGAACAGCTCCGCGCCGTCAGCCCCCAGGAACCGCACCCGCGCACCGGGCTCGCCACTCTCCGGGTGACTCATCGTCCCCAGCGGCAGCTCGGCGACACCTTCCTGAACGACCGCGCCGATCGAGTAGGTGACCTCGGCATCCGGCAGCGCCGCCCGAATCCCGTCGAGCGGCGAGACGACCTGCTTCGGGATCACGGTCGCGCTACCACCGCCCTGCGTGCGCGCATCCCGCGCGTTGTGCCCGATCACCGCGACTTTCTGGAGGTTCTTCCACGGGAGGATGCCGTCATTGCGGAGCAGGACGGTGCCTTCGGCTGCTGCGGTGCGGGCGAAGGCGACGCCGTCGACCTGCGGCGGGTCGGCGGGCTTCTCGGTGCCTTCCAGCGCGCCGACGCGGGCGGCGAGTGCGAGGATTCGGCGTACCTTGCGGTCGATCGCGTCCTCCTTCACCTCGCCGGAGCGGACCGCCGCGACCAGCGCGTCGCCCCAGGCGCCGATCGGGCCGGGCATCGCGAGGTCCTGGGAGTGCTTCGCGCTCTCGACGCTGCGGACCGCGGTCCAGTCGCTCACCACCACGCCGTCGAAACCCCAGTCGGTGTTGAGCGGCGTCTCGAGCAGGTCGTTCTCGGACGCGGTCGCGCCGTTGATCGAGTTGTACGCGCTCATCACCAGCCACGCCTTCGACTCGGTGACCGCCTTCTCGAACGCGAGCAGGTACACCTCGCGCAGCGTCCGCTCGTCGACCTCGACATTCGCGGTGAAGCGGTCGGTCTCGAAGTCGTTCGCGACGTAGTGTTTCGGGGTGGCGCCGACGCCGAGCTCCTGGACGCCGGCGACGTACGCGGCGGCGAGGTCCGCGGTCAGCACCGGGTCCTCGCTGAACGCCTCGAAGTGCCGCCCGCCCAGCGGTGAACGGTGCAGGTTGATCGTCGGGCCGAGTACGACGTCGACGTTCTTGCGGCGCGCCTCGAGCGCCGACACCACGCCGTACCGGTGGGCGATCGAGACGTCCCAGGAGGAGGACAGCGCGGTCGCGGACGGGAGGTTCAGCGACGGGTCGCGCTCGTCCCAGACCGGGCCGCGGACGCCGCTCGGACCGTCGGACAGCACCATCGAGCGGAGGCCGATCGCGGGCAGCGCGTGGGTGGACCAGAAGTCCTGGCCGGTGAGGATCCGGACCTTCTCCTCCAGGGAGAGCCGGCCGAGCAGGTCGTCGAAGTTCATGCCGACGATGCTACGACCCAAAACCGAGTGATGCTAGGTTTTGGGTATGGCTACTTCCCGGGGTCCGTACGCGAAGGGAGTCGCGAAGCGCGCCGAGATCCTGCGCGCGGCGCTCGAGGTGATCGCGCGGCACGGCTACCGCAAGACGTCGACGCGCGAGCTGGCGGCCGCCGCCGGGCTCAGCGAGGCCGGCATGCTGCACTACTTCGGCTCGAAGGAGAAACTCTTCGAGGGGGTACTCCGGGCCCGCGACGAGGCCGACGCCGCCCGGTTCGCCGACGAGGACCCGATCGACGGCCTGGAGGCAGTCATCCGGCACAACGGCACCGTGCCCGGACTGGTCGAGCTCTACTCCACGTTCTCCGCCGAGGCCGGCGATCCCGAGCACACGTCCCACCAGTTCTTCGTCGACCGCTACGCGGCCCTCCGCACCCGCCTCGCCGACACCATCCGCACCCGCCAGTCCGAAGGCAGCATCACCCCGGAAGCCGACCCCGACACCATCGCCACCCTCCTGATAGCCCTGTCCGACGGCCTCCAGATCCAGTCCCAGTACCAACTGACCACGGACCCGTCCGACGCCTACCACCACCTCCTCACCCTCCTCGCCACCCCGGGCGCGCAATAGTTGACCCATGACACCCACCCCACCCGAAGGCGAGGTCACCCCAACAACCGCCGAGGGGCACGCACCCACCACCTCCACACCTCCGGCGCAGGCAGCTGCAGGAGGTGCTGCCGCACCTGAAGGTAAAGGCGGGGAAGGGCCTGCGGAAGAACCCGCCGCAGGCGGCTCCGGTGCGCCAGCTGGTGTGGGGAGGCGGGTGTTGGGGTGGGAGGTTTGGCTGGTTTTGGGGTTGTCGTTGGGGGCTTCGGGGGTTGCGGCGGTTATTTCGTTTGCGGGGGTGTTGACGTCGGGGAAGCCGTTGGGTGGGCAGACGGCGGTGATTGTGGGGTCGCGGGCGCCGGGGCGGCCTTGGCTGGATTTGGCGTGGCAGGTGTTTGCGGTGGTGACGGCCTTGGTGCCGGTCGCGCTGGTGGGGCATCTGCTGGCGCGGGGCAAGGAATCGCTCGGCACGATCGGGTTCGACCTGCGGGACCGCCGCCGCGACCTCGGCCGGGGTACGGCGATCGCGGCGGTGATCGGCGGCGCGGGACTGCTGTTCTACATCGGTGCACACGCGGCCGGCGTGAACCTGACGGTCGACCCGTCGCAGCTCCCGGACTACTGGTGGCGGATCCCGATCCTGATCGCCGTCTCCGCGCAGAACGCCGTACTCGAGGAAGTCATCGTGCTCGGCTACCTCAACCACCGGCTCGACCAGCTCGGCTGGTCGGTGCGCCGCGCCACCGCGACCAGCGCGCTGGTCCGCGGCTCGTACCACCTCTACCAGGGCCTCGGCGGCTTCGCCGGCAACGTGATCATGGGTGTGATCTTCACGTACCTGTACCGCCGCTGGGGCCGCGTGATGCCGCTGGTCGTGGCCCACACCCTGATCGACACCACCGCACTGATCGGTGCGACGTACCTGCTCGGCAAGGTCTCCTGGCTCCCCAGCTGAGACTTTGGGCAGCTGTAAAGACTGACGCGTAACCGATCGGCCTCCCGGCGGGTTGTTGGAGACGTGACAGTCAACGGGGAAATCACGAATCCGCCAGAAATCGATGCCGGACTGGCCGCCGCCGCGCTCGCGGTGTTCGCGCACCGGCACGAGGTCGTCCATCTGCTGTACGCCGCCACCGACGAGCCGGACGCGCTCACCCGGATCGGCGGCCTGCTGAAGGTCGACGAGGCGACCATCGCGCGCGTCCTGGACCAGCCGCTGCGCTGGATGCTTCCGCAGTTCCGCGCCGAGCTGGAGACGATCGCGGCGACGCCCGACGCCACTCCCGCGGCCGCTCCGGACAGTACGCCGGCCATGGAGAAGGCGGCCGCCGCCAAGTAATCGCAGTACAACGCACCGCTCCATCGCCTAGGTTGGAGCGGTGTACACGCATGGGCGGGACATCCTGGAAATCGCGGACGAGCTGACGACGGCGTACGTCGAGGTGTTCACGGCGCCGCCGTTCGAACACCGCGACGCCGACGAGACCCGGGCCGCGTTCCGGAAACGGCTCGAGGGCGACGCCGAGCGGGACGGGTTCCAGGCGTGGGTGGAGCGGTCGGAGGACGGGCGGATCGCCGGGTTCCTGACCGGCTGGACGACGCCGGCGCCGTTCCGGACCGATCGGTCGTACGGCAGCGTGCTGGACCGGATCGGCGCGGAGCAGGTCGACGAGCTGCTGGTCGGCGCGTTCGAGGTCGACGAGCTCGGCGTCCTCGCCCATGCCCGCGGTACCGGCCTGGCCCGCCGCCTGCTGGAGTCGGCGACCCGCGTCAACACCCGCGCCTGGCTGCTCGCCTGGAACCAGAACCACGCCGCGATCGCCTTCTACCGCCACCTCGGCTGGCAGGAACCCGAGGTCCGCGGCCCCGAAACCGACATCCTGGTCTTCGTGAACGGCGCTTTCCGGAAAGAAAACGGCACCATCTGACGAATTCTTTCCGGAAAGTCAGAGGTTGAAGAGGGCCTGGGCGGTGGTGTGGGTGATGGCGGCTTGTTCGGCTGGGGTTAGGGCGGCTGCCTCCAGGGCGCCCAGGGCTACGGACGGGTCGATGAGGGTGGCGTCGGTGCCGAACATCATCCGGTCGTGGCCGATGCGGTCGAGGATCCAGCGGATCCGGTTCGCCTCCGGCGCGGACCAGCACGGCTCGAACCAGATCCGGTCGGTCCGGTCGGCGGCTTCGGGGACGCGGGGCCAGCCGTTCGCGCCCATGTGGCCGGCGAGGACCCGCGCGCCGGGGACCCGGGCCGCGACGTCGGCCAGGTCGACCACGGTGTCGCCCCAGGTGTGGACGAGGGTCGGCAGGCCGTACTCCGTGGTCAGCTCGATCGCGGCCTGCATCGGCGGCGTGCTGATCGGCGTCCGGCTGTACTCGCTGTGGATCTTCGCGCCGACCCACCGCGTCCGGCCGTCGCCGGCGAGGAGTTCGTCGAGGTCCTTGCGGGCCTCGTCCAGCCGTCGCGGGTCGACGACGATCATGCCGCGCAGCCGCGGGTCGGCCGGGAGCTGGGCGGCGAGCGAGCGGTTGCCGAGCGGGGCGTCGTACACGATCGCCTCGATCGCGGAGACCAGCTGCAGGTCGATGCCGAACCGGTCCAGCCCGTCGATGTTCACGCCGATGCTCGCGACGTCCATCGAGAAGAACCACGGACCCCAGTGCGCGTGGACGTCGATCAGCATGTCGCCTCCAGCAGGGTCTCGAGGCTGCGGCTGCCGGCCTGCGCGATCTCGTCGGGGCTCAGCTTCGAGGTCAGCAACCGGCGTACGACGGACCGGGTCTCGTGGAACGGGGTCCGGCAACCGAGGACGAGCCGTTCCGCGCCGACCTCGGCGGCGACGATCTCCAGCGAGTCCGGCCCGGTCAGCATCCGCGTCGAGGTGTGGAACCCGGGCTCCGAACGCGCGAGCAGCACGAAGTCGCCGAGGTAGTAGAAGTGCGTGTCGAGGAACACCACCCGGGCGCCGAGCCCGCGCAGCGCCGGTCCGACCTTGCGGACGTCGCCCTCGGTGAAGATCGTCAGCCCGGCGTCGGCGAGCAGCCGGGCGACGTGCTCGAACGACGGGTACCCGGGCTCGACCGCCTGTGCCGTCGGCGCCAGCCGGACCGCCCGCGGCGGCGCGTCGCCGCCGAGCAGCCGCTCCAGCTCCTTCTCGGCGCCGAGCGGGTCGCGCAGGTCCAGTACCGGGCAGGCCGTCCATCCGTTGCCAGCGGCAACCTCCGTGGCCTCGGCGTTCCCGGACGGTACGTCGAAGTGCACGGCCCGTAGCGCGGACACCATGCCGCCGGAGATCCCGCTGTCCGCGAGGACCTTGGCGATGTTCTCGGGCCGTCCCCAGCGGCCCGTCGTCACGTCGTGCCCGACCAGGATGTCGCAGTCGAGCAGCCGGGGTGTCTCACTCATCGGGGCTCCAGGGCGCTGTGGACCTTGCGGACGGCGGCGGCGATGTCGTCGACGTCGGCGTCGGTGTAGTTCTCGTTCCAGGGCAGGACGAGCAGGGTACGGCCGATCAGTTCCTCGGCGTTCGGGCACAGGCCGACCGGGTACTCGACGTCCTGCAGCGGGTACCCGGAGTTCCCGTACGTCACACGCTCGCGGACGGCGGGCGCGGCGTACAGCGGGCTGGTCAGGTAGCCGCCGTTCGCCGGTACGCCTTCGGCCGTCAGCGCTGCGGCCCATTCGCGCATGTCGCCGGCGGCTGCGGAGATGATGAGCGGGTACTGCCAGTAGACGTGGTCGCCGCCGTCGGGTGGTGCCGTGACGCCGGCCAGGTCACCGATCGCGGCGGTCAGCCGGGCGGCCGCCGTACGCCGATCCTTGACGACGCCGCGGAGCTTCGTGAGCTGGGCGCGGGTCACCGAGGCGACCAGTTCGGTCATCCGGTAGTTCAGCGCCAGGAACAGGTACGTGCGTTCGTCGGTGTCGCGCGGCCAGCCCTTGTCCGCGAACAGCCGCATCCGGCGCGCGTGCTGCGCGTTGTCGGTGACGGTCAGCCCGCCGTCGCCGGCGCTGATGTGCTTGGTCTGCTGGAGGCTGAAGCAGCCGATGTGCCCGATGCGGCCGACGTACGTGTCGCCGACCGGCGCGAGGTACGCCTGCGCGCAGTCTTCGATCAGCAGGATCCCGTGCCGGTCGCACAGCTCACGGAGCTCCCGGACAGCGGCCGGCTTGCCGAACAGGTGCACGACGATCACCGCCCTGGTCCGCGGCGTGATCGCGGCCTCGACCGTCTCCGGCGTCAGGTTCCCGGTGATCGGGTCGACGTCGGCGAACACCGGTACGGCGTTCTGCATCATGATCGGGAACACCGTGCCCATGTCGCTGATCGGCGTGGTGATGATCTCGTCGCCCGGATCCGGGTTCACCGCCGCGACGGCCAGGTGCAGCGCCGCGGTCCCCGAACTGCACGCGACCGCGTACCCGGCGCCGAGCAGCGAGGCGAACTCCATTTCCAGCGCCGGCACCTCGGCACCCCAGGTGGCCGACAGCATGCCGCTGCGCAGCACCCGCTCCACGGCTTTCACCTCGTCGTCGCCGAACCGCCTCCCGCTGGCGTCCATCGTCGACGGCAGCGGCTCGGTGCGGACCGGCGTACCGCCGTCCCGTGCGAGCTTCTCCATGACAGCAATCCCTCCGTTGGTTGCTCAGGGCAATGGCAGTTGGACGAGGTCGCGGTCGGACAGGCCCCACACGCTGTGCCGGGTGCCGCGGACCGGCGCCAGTTGCGGGACGGTGTACCACCCGTCGCCGAGCTTGTTCACCAGCAGTTTCGCCGTCCCCGGGCCGAGCTGGTACAGGTTCCCGCCGAAGTTCGTCTCACAGTAGACCCCGGTCCGGTCAACGAAGAGCTGACCGTAGCCGGAGAGCTGGTTCGTGCCTTTCGAGACTGCTCGCGTCCGCAGGTCGTACGTGAACCACGAGCCGCTGGTCCGCTTCAGGACGCCGTACAGGACTCCGTTGTGGACGGCGACGCTCTGGATCGAGCGTTCTCCGGCCAGCGGCTCGGCGGTCCAGAGCAGCTCGCGCCGGGCGAGGTCGAACGCGGCGATCGCGGCGCTGGCCCGCGTTGGAGTGATGCCGCCACCGCCGACCACGTCGCCGCCGAGGTACGCGATGCCGTCGACGACGTGGACCGACATCACGCTCTGGTCGGGGAGTACGCCGTAGTGCACGTCCAGCTCGCCCGTGCGGACGTCGAGCAGCGTGAGGGCGCCGGTGAGCTTTCCGGTGCCGGGCGCGGACGCGATCGCGAGCAGCTTCGACCTCTCGTCGTACGCCGCCTGCCAGGGGCGGATCTGCTCGTGTCCGATTGTGCCGAAGCTGTGGACGTCCTTGGTGCGCGGGTTGACCCGGACGACCTCGGTGCTCGGGTACAGCGCCGTGTAGAGCTCGCCGCGGATCCAGGTGAGCGTCTTGGCCTCACCCGCGACGCGGAGCCGCCGGACCTGGTCGCCTGCGTGTTCGGAGACGACCCAGTGGCCGCCGACGTACAGGTGCGGGTCGCCGAGCGCGATCGACTGCGGCTTGTCCGGCGCGGGCGTGAACCCGGCGTCGACGAGATCCAGCAGCTCGAACGCACCGGTCCGTACGTCGAGCCACCAGAGGACGCCCGATCCGGTCGAGCCGAGCAACGTGTCCGGATCGAGCAGCACGATCCGCCGGTGCTCGTCCGCGGGCGCGGGCGTGCCGACCGCGGTGAGGACGGCGTCGGTGGGGCCGCACGACCACACCGTGCCGGACGTGCGGGTGGTGAGGTACGCCGTACCGTCGGCGGCGACCGTGAGCGCGTCGACGCCGGTCTCGCCGGTGGGCAGTGGGACGGTGCGTACGTCGGTGCCGTCGAGGGCCATCGTGAGGAGCGCTTGGCTGCTGCCTGCGTAGAGGCGGTCGGGGGCGGCGGCGAACGGGCCGAAGTTCTGGCCGCGGGCACTTGCTGGTGTGAGGTCGTGGAAGGTGCTGGTGGTGCGGTCGTAGGCGACGAGCTGCGACGGGGTGTAGATGCCGGCGTACACGTAGTTGCCTGCGGCACCGACGTACCGGCCGTACTGGGCGCCGGGAACGGGGGTGCCGAGCTGGGTCGGTTTGTTGGTCGCGGGGTCGATCTGCCAGACGGCGCCGTTCGGGTAGCTGACCGCGAAGACCTGGCCGTCGGGGGAGGTGGTGAGGTCCCAGACGAAGCCGCCGGCGCCGGCGAGGCTGCCGACCCGGGTGAGGGATGCGTCGGCCGGGTCGAAACAGTAGACGTCGGCGACCGGGTAGAGGCCGACGTACACCTTGCCGGCGGCAACGGTGATGCCCCAGCCGCCTTCGCCGACGGGGAGTTCGACGGTTCTTGTGACGCGGCGGGTGGTGAGGTCGACCTCGGTCAGGCGGGGTGGGACGATGCCGCGGCTGATCAGGTAGGCGTGCCCGCCGAGCACAGCCATCGCGACAACAGCCGCAGTCGTCACCGCAGGCCCGGTGGTCGGAAGTGTCGTGCCGTCGATCGGCCCACGCGCGCGTGCGGTGGTGGGGAGGGCGGTGAGCGCAGTGCTTGCGAGGGCTCCTGTGAGGGCGGTTCGACGGGTGAACTTCATCGGAGACCGCCGATCCGGACCAGGTTGCGGCCCTTGATCGTGTACAGCGCGTCCCCGTTGCGCGACGCCGTGATCAACGGATAGCTGTAGATCTGCGCCCCAAGCCCGTCGACCACGGTGCTAACCGTCGTACCGTCGACCTTGAAAACACGTGTGCTGTCGGTCCCGTACAACCCACCGCGAGCAATCGCCAGCCGACTCTGCCCGCTGCCGATCGTCGCGCTCCCGAGCAGCTTCCCGGTGCGCGGATCCAGTACGGCGAGCCGCCCGTCGTCGGTGGTCGCGTACAGCCGGCCCCGATACACCACCACGTCGCTGTAGCTCTGCGCCTTCGCCAGCGGCGCC
Organism: Kribbella sp. WER1; assembly: GCF_054189145.1. Lineage (NCBI taxonomy): Bacteria > Bacillati > Actinomycetota > Actinomycetes > Propionibacteriales > Kribbellaceae > Kribbella > Kribbella sp. WER1. Next base: position 8,252,786 of record NZ_CM135186.1, read on the forward strand.
GTCTCCCACAGCGTCCGGTTGCTCCGCAGGTCGAACGCCACAACAGTTGCCTCCGGCAAGATCGGGTCGGTGCCGAGGCTGTTGCGCGTCGCCCCACCGAGGTACGCGACCCCGCCGGCGGTGTCCACGGACCGCACCGACTGCTGCGGCACGACCCCGCGATGCACCTCCCGCTGCCCGCTGTCGAGATGCTGCTCGACCAGCGTCCCGTCGTACTTCCCGTAGTCGGGCTCGGTGGAGATGAGCCACGTCCGCGATCGTTCGTCGTACGCCGCATCCGTCGGGCGGGTCTGCTCGTTCCCGATCTGCCCGAGCTCGTGCAGCGCCGTACCGTCGGGCTGCATTTGCCAGAGCCGGGCGAGCGTGTAGACGCCGAGGTACACGCTCTGCCCGACCGGTGTCATCGTCTTCGCCTCACCGGGCAGGAACGTCCGCGTACTCGTACCGGTCGCCAGATCGTGCACCTGGATGCCGGCCTTCCCGCTGACCAGCACCGACGACCGCGTCGCGGTGATCGCCATCGCCTGTTCGGGCGCGGGCGGCAACCCGGCCTGTCCGAGGTCGGTCCCGGTGAACGCCCCGGTCGTCTCGTCGAAGTCGACGACCTGGCTGGTCAGCTCGGCGCGGACCGTGCCTCCGCCGGCGAAGATCCGGTTGAAGTACGCCCCGTCGTACGGCGACCCGAGCCGCGTCAGCGCGGCGTCGCGGTACCGGTAGAGCGTGCCGGACGGGCGGGTGCCGAGGTAGACGTCGGCGCCGCTCAGCGTGATCGCGGTGACGTACTGGTCGCCGCCCGGCGTCTGGACCTCCACCGGGTTGCTCAGGTCGTTCGTGTCGTAGACGAGCATCGTGCCGGTGGGGGAGAGGCCCGCGGCGAGCTTCGTCCCGTCGAGCGCGAGCGTGGCGACGAACGTCCGGTCCGCGTACTTCGCCGGCAGGATCTCGCGGCGCGCGCCGGTCGCCCGGTCGATCGCGATCAGGTGCGCCTTGGTGCCGACGCCCGCGTAGATCGTGGTCGCGTCGGCGGCGATGCTCCGGACGTACTGTTCGCCGGCGGCCGCGGCGCCGTACGACCGGGTCGCGCCGGTGGCCGGGTCGTACTCGTGGACCGCGCCGTCCGGGTAGGTGCCGGCGACGATTCTGCCGTCCGGGGTCGCGGCGATCGACCAGATGAACGAGCCGAACTGCGCGACCTTCGTCGCGGTGCCGGTCGTGGTGTCGACCTTGTAGACGTCGCCGGGCGTGTAGAGCCCGATGTAGAGGTCGGTGCCGAGGTGCGTCATCGCCCAGGCGCCGGCGCCGGTCGGCAGCGAGAGCTTGCGGTCGACGGTCCTGGTCGCGGGGTCGAAGGATCCGACCTGGACGGGGGAGACGCCGGAGGTGATGGTCCAGATCCGGTCGCCGACCTGCTCGGCGACGCTGGTCGAAGTGACGGCGGACGCCGGGCCGAGGTCGGTTACGGCCGGGGCCGGAAGTGTGGCGTGCGCTGGTGCGGAAACACTCACGAATCCTGTGCAGATGAGAAGAACACTGATCAATCCCCGTGCGAATCGCTTGTCCACAAGGCCTCCCGGGACAGTGCGCACCGAATTACGGTCATGGCTGAAATTAGCCGGACGTGCGTGAGTGCGTCAACCGTTCGGGAAACAATCAGCTCTGAACGATTTACAGATGGACGCGGTAGACCACCAGCGGACGGCCGCTGCCGGTGCCGAGTTGGGTGCCGGTGGCGTCCGCGAGGCCGGCGCGTTCGAGGCGGTTGAGGACTCGGCGGGCGGTGCGCGGCTGGATGCCGAGGTGGTCCGCGACCGAGCGCGTCGTCAGGCCGTCGTCCGGCGTGGCGCGGACGAGTTCCTGGAGGCGTTCGAGGGTCGCCTTCGAGAGGCCGGCGCGCTGGGCGAGCAGCTGGAGTTTCGAGCGCTGCTGCGCGCGGGGCGCGGCGCCGCCGACCAGGACCAGGTCGATGTCGTTGCGCAGCGACACCACGGCCGCCGTACGGCCGGCTGTCTTCGCGCGGCCGAGGGCGCGGCGGGCCAGTACCTCGGTCTCGGTCCCGGAGCCACCGATGCCGAACCCGATCCGGACCGGCCCGAACTGTTCCTTCAGCCGGGTCAGCATGCTCAGCTCGGTGAACGCGGCGGTCGCCTGCTCGAGCGGTCCGCGGGTCGCGATCACCAGCCAGCGCTTGTCGTCGTACCGCAGCACGCTGCCGCCGAGCGAGCCCGCCTCGCGGCGCAGCGCACTCTCCGCGTCCGGCGCGATCTCGACCAGCCCGAGCGCGATCTGCGCATCGTCGCTGCGCAATGCGTCATGAACGAGCAGCAGACTGTTCACCGCCGTGCGCACCGAGTGCACCGACGGCGCGAGCCGGACCGTTGTCTGCTCGGTGCGGAGCTTCTCGTACGCCGACCGCAGACAGGTGATCGCGACCTCGGCCTTCGCCTGCCGGTGGAACGCGACGATCTCGTCCAGGCTCAGCCCCGGCCGGTACGGCAGCACCTTGACGCCGCGCATCGGCAGCCCGACCTCGTCGAACGTCTCCCGGACATCGGCCTCGTCGAGCACGTCGATGCTCAGCGACCTCACGTCGTGGCCCTCACTGAGCAATTGCACGAGGGTCCGCATCAGCGTGGCGCCGGTGTACTCGACATGCGCGGCCGGCCGGTCGAGCAGGTCCTGCGCGGCGGCGATCTGGTACGGGACCACACCGGTGAACAGCCACGCGTCGACGCTGCCCGGCGCGTCCGCCATCACCTTCGGGGTGTCGGTCTCCCGGCGGTACCGCAGCGGCACGACCTCGACGCCGCGCAGACCCTTCACGATCCGGCTGCTGGAGGTGACCAGGTCCGACGGTCCCACTACTCCGATCGTCGTCACCATGCGCGGGTCCCCATGCGGGCCAGTCTCGCCAGAACACCCGACCGCTGCAAGAACCCGCGCCGTCGTGGGCTACGTTCCACCTATGGACCGGGTTCTGGACTGGATCGACGAGGGTACGGCGCTGTGCCGCGGCGCACTGGCCGACCTGGAGGCACCGTCACTGCTGCCGGGGTGGTCGCGACGCCACGTGGCCGCGCACCTCGCGCTGAACGCGGAGGCCCTGGGCAACCTCGTGTACTGGGCCCGCACCGGTGAGGAGCGCCGGATGTACCCGTCCGCGGACGCCCGCAACGCCGACATCGAGAAGGCGTCGTCGCGGCCCGCCGAGGAGCTGCGGACCTGGTTCGACGAGGCGTGCGCCGTACTGCGGGCCTCGATGGTGTCGCTCACCGACGACCAGTGGCAGACCCAGGTGCTCACGTCCCGGGGCGCCCCGATCCCGGCCAGTGAGGTGCCGTGGATGCGGTCGCGCGAGGTGATGATCCATGCGGTCGACCTCGGCGCCGGGGTCACGTTCGCGCACCTCCCGAGCGACTTCCTCACCCGCCTGTGCGACGACATCCGCACCTCACGCGGCGACGTGCCGGAGGTCGACGGGCCGCTGCCGGAGCTCGCCGCATATTTGTCCGGTCGCCCGTACGCCGACGTCACGACCCCGGCCGGCGCTCCCGCGGAACCGCTGCCGGCCTGGCTCTAGGAGTTCCGCGCTGTGAACTCTTCCCAGGCTTTCGGGTCGTAGTCGGGGAGGCCGCGGACGTACGTCATCCACGTGTCTCGGTCGATCTCGCCGGTGATGCGGGCGCGGTACATCCGCAGGTACTCCGCGTCGTCCGGCGACATCGGATCACCGGCCCGGGAGCCGACGCGGCCGTCGGTCAGCTCGCGGACGACGTCCGCGTGGCCGGTGTGCCGGGTGGTGTCGAGCAGGACGGTGAGAATCATCTCGCGCAGCGTCACGGTGCTCCCGCTGTGATGCGTCCCGGTCACCTCCAGGTCGAGCGCCCCGACCACCCGGGCGGCCGCCGTGCACGCCCGCTCGTACGCCCCGACAAGCTCGGCCACGGACTCGTCCGGCGTCGCCCACAGATCGAGCCCGAAGAACAGCTCCTCGTCGTCAGGCACCCCACCCAGCCGATCCGCGGCCTGCTGCTGGCCGAACGACTCCACCAGATAGCCGTAGGTGATCCCGGTCAGGTGCTTCACGATGCCGATCAGGTTCGTGCCGGTCGGCGTCATCGGCCGCCGCAGGGCGTCGTCGTCCAGCCCCTCGACCTTCCAGAGCAGCGAGCGTTGGACCTCAGCGAGGTGGTTCAGCAGCAGTGTCTTCTCGGGGGTCATTCAGGACACGGTAGCGAAGGTGGGTGACATCTCGGTCTGTCAGTTGACGTACGTTCTCCAGTTCGATGCACTCCGCTGGGAGGTTGTCGAACAGCCGGCGGCCCTGGCCGAGCAGCACGTTCACGACGTGTAGTTCGATCTCGTCCAGCAGGCCGGCGCGGAGCAGCGCCTGGGCGGCACCTGCGCCGTGGACCATCACGTCGCGGTCGCCCGCCGCGGCTTTCGCCAGCGCGGCGCATTCGGCGACGTCGGTGACATACCGCGCGGTCCCGGGAGGTACGTCGTCCGGGTGGTGGGTGAGGATGAACATCGGTACGCCGTCGTGGTGGTCGCCCTGCCAGCGGCCGGCGTGTTCGTACGTCCGGCGCCCGGCGATCAGCGCGCCGGTGGCGAGTGCTTCGGCATACACCCGGCCACTCGGGCCGTCGGAGTCGCGGTCATCGAGCCAGTTGAACAGCCGGAAGCCGCCACGGCCCATCGGCTGCTCGGCGCTGTCGTCCGGCCCGACCACGAAGCCGTCGACCGAGACGCTCATGTACAAACGGATCATCCGATGCCTCCGGAGCGGAAGGTGTTGGTGGGATCGTACTTGCGTTTGAGAGTCAGCAATCGCTCGTAGTTCACGCCGTGGTAGGCCCGCGTGGGGACCTCGGGATCGGGGAAGTTCGGATACGCATGCCCGGACGCGTGCGGATGCGCGACCGACCACGAGCGGCGTACGGCGTCCCGATCGGGTCCGGTGTGTTCGAGGAGGAAGCGTTCGTCGCGGTGCGCGAAGGCGGTCGCGTCGGCCGGGACGCGGTTGTAGGCGCCGCCCATCGGGGTGAAGTTCAGGTCGCAGCCGGTGCCGAGCAGGTCGGCGATCACGGCGCGGGGGAGTGCGGTGTGGACGAACTCCGACTTACTGTGCACGACGCGGCCGTCGCCGTCCTCCGACAGGCTCGCCTTGAGCGCGGGCCAGCTCAGATCATCCCGCACCTCCAGCTCCCCGTCCGCGAATGGCCCGCGATCGAACGCACCCAGACTGGCCCCGAACACCTCCACGCGATCACCCGCCACTGCCAGACTCGCGGTCACGTCATCGGCCGCATCCGGCGCCCAGTCCTGCCAGGCCGCGATCACGTCGGCGGCCCGCTCCCGCGCCCACCTGATCCGGAACCGCGTCGCGGCCGGCGACGGTACGGCGTCGAACACCAGCGACGTCACCACCCCGAACCCACCGCCCGCACCCCGCAACGCCCAGAGCAGCTCGTCGTCCCCTCGCACAACGTTGCCGTTAGCAAGCACCACCGTCGCGTCGGCCAGCCGGTCACACGTCAACCCGTACCGCCGCCCCAATAGCCCGAGCCCACCGCCGAGCGTCAGCCCCACAATCCCCACCGTCGCCCCACACCCAGCCGGAAGCGTCAGCCCATACTCGTACAACCCCCGATAAACCCCCACAAGCCGCGCCCCGGCTCCAACCGTCACTCGGCGGTCCTCCACGGACACGCCGTCCATTGGAGACAGATCGATCAGCAGGCCGGTGGTGGATGAGCGTCCGGCGAAGCAGTGCCCGCCGCCTCGCGGCGCGACCGGAAGACTTCGTGATCGGGCGTACGCGAGAGCTTCCGCCACATCATCGGGAGACGCGCAGCGCGCGATCGCCCGCGGGCGGATCTCGGCGTACCGCGGTTGCGCCGGCCTCCGCAAGCCGTCGTACAGCTCGTGGTCTGCCCCGATCAGCTCCATGACGCCGACGCTAGGGCAGCACCCGCCCGGCGCGCTTGAACGAAACGTGCGCCCAGGAACGGCGCCCACGACGCGGTGTGGTCATGCCCGCAATCGCACCGGTCCGCCTTGTCCCCGAGCAGATCGCGCGGCGTCACCCCGGCCAGCCGTACGCACTCCCGGGTGAGATGCGCATGATCGGCGTACCCGACCTCAGCCGCCAGATCCGCCAGCCCACTCCCGAAACCGGCCTGCGCCAGCGCGAGGTACCCCTGGAAGCGCAACGTCCGCTGCAGCGTCTTCGGCCCGACCCCGGTCGCGGTCAGGCAGCGCCGCCGCAACTGGCTCTCGGACAGCGCCAATTCGTCCGCCAGCGTCGCGATCGCGGCCGGCTCCCACGGCATCAACCGCCGTACCAGCTCCGCGACCACCGGATCCGGCCGCAACTCCCGCCCGGCGAGCCACCGCTGCACCCCTAGCAGCGCGAGCCGCGGACTCGCCGCCCCCGCCACCACCGACCCGATCGCGTCCGCCACCGGCCCCCACAGCTCGACCGCGCAATCCACCAGCTCATCGGCCGGTACGCCGAGCAGCCGTGTCCCCGCGCCCGGCATGAACCGGACGCCGACGATCGTCGTCCGCGGCGGGATCACCTGCAGGTGCGCCCGCGTCAACGGCCCGATCAGCCGCGGTACGCCGCCGACCGGGCAATGCAGCTCGACACCACCCGTCGGCAGATCCCGCTGCGGGTACGGCGCCGCCCCGGTGCGCTGGACCCAGACCGTACGGACGAGACCGGCCAGTGCGGGCTCCGGCGCGCTCTCGTCGTACGTCTGGGTCATCAGACCTCGATGTGCGAGCCGATGATGATCGTGCGGTCGCGGGGGAGGCTGAAGGCCTCGGCGGCGTCCGCGGTGATGTGGGACGTGGCGAGGAAGAGTTGCTTGCGCCAGCCCGCCATCGTCTTGGCCTTGCCACGGCGGAGCTCGATCTTCGACAGGAAGTACGACGCCTTGTCGAGGTCGAGCGGGCCCTCGGACTGGGCCGGATCCAGCAGCGCCAGCGCGGCCGGTACGTCGGGGCGCTCCATGTAGCCGAACTTGATCGTGACGTGCGTGATGCCGTCGTCGCCGTACCCGAGGTCGTTCACCGTGACCCGGTCCTCGTCGGCGACCCGCGGCACCGGCTCGGTGTCGATCGCGACGATGACCACGTGTTCGTGGCGGACCTCGTTGTGCTTGACGTTCGCGCGCAGCGCCAGCGGGGTGCTGACGCCACCGCGGTTCAGGAAGATCGCCGTACCCGGGACCGTCCGGACCGCGAGCTTGCCGGAACTCAGCTCGTCGATGAACTCCTGCAGCGAACCCTCGGCCCGCTCCCGCTCCTGAGTGACGACCTCACGGCCGCGCTGCCACGTCGTCATCACGGTGAACGCGGTCAGCGCGATCAGCAGCGGCAGCCACGCGCCGTGCAGCAGCTTGGTCAGGTTCGCCGCGATGAACAGCCCGTCGATCAGCAGCAGCGGCGTAGCGCCGGCGATGATCACCCACTTCGGGATCTTCCAGCGGTAGTGCGCGACGTAGAAGAACAGCAGGGTGGTGATGCTGATCGTCCCGGTCACGGTCATGCCGTACGCGTACGCCAGCGCGGCCGAACTGCGGAACGCGAAGATCAGCGTCAGCACCGACACGAACAGCAGCCAGTTGACGAACGGTACGTAGATCTGGCCGATCGTGGTCGCCGAGGTGTGCGTGACCCGCAGCCGCGGCAGGTACCCGAGCCGGGCGGCCTGCGCCATCACCGAATAGGCGCCGGTGATCACGGCCTGCGACGCGATCACGGTCGCCGCGGTCGCGAGCAGTACCAGCGGCAGCCGGCCCCAGCTCGGGACCAGCAGGAAGAACGGGCTGCTGATGTTCTCGTGGTTCTTCAGGATCAGCGCGCCCTGACCCATGTAGCTGAGCGTGAGGGCCGGCAGGACCAGGAACAGCCAGCCCCGGCTGATCGCCTTCCGCCCGAAGTGGCCCATGTCGGCGTACAGCGCCTCGGCGCCGGTGATCGACAGTACGACCGCCGCGAGCGCGAAGAACGCGATGTGGAAGTGCCCGGCCAGGAAGCTGACCGCGTACGTCGGGGAGAGCGCCTTGAGGATCTGCACGTGGGTGAAGATGCCGCCGATCCCGGCCGCGCCGATCACCGCGAACCAGACGATCATCACCGGCCCGAACGCCCGGCCGATCGACTCGGTGCCGCGGCGCTGGACCATGAACAGCCCGATGATGATCACCGCGGTGATCGGGATGACGTACTCGCCCAGCGACGGCTGCACCGTCTTGAGGCCCTCGACCGCGGACAGCACCGAGATCGCCGGGGTGATCATGCCGTCGCCGAAGAACAGCGACGCGCCGAACAGGCCCACGGTCGCCAGTACCGCGGCGGCCTTCCGGCCCGGGTGCGTCTGGCGCCACTTGCGGAGCAGCGTGATCAGCGCAACCACGCCGCCCTCGCCGTTGTTGTCCGCGCGCATCGTGAGCAGGATGTACGTGACGGTGACGATGATCATCACCGACCAGAAGATCAGTGAGACCACGCCGTACACGTTGTGGTCGCTGAGCGGCACCGGGTGCGGGTCGGCGGGGTTGAACACCGTCTGCAGGGTGTAGATGGGGCTGGTGCCGATGTCGCCGAACACCACACCGAGCGCGCCGACGACCACGGCGAGCTTGGCCGTGTCGTGGAAAGCGCTGGGTCCCGTCGGTTGCCCAGGGTCTTCGTCGGTGCTGGGCACTTGCTGATCCGTCACGGCACCGGACGATACCCGCCTTGGGAGCTATCGGAGCGCATGTCGAGCAGTTGGGTCCGGCTCCGACGTACCGGGTATGACTGCCGAGCGGGTACTGCGCACGTACGTGACGCTGGTCGCGGTGTCGACCGGGGCATCGTCGATGATCTGGGGCATCAACACGCTGTTCCTCCTGGACGCCGGCCTGAGCGTCGGGCAGGCGTTCGCCGCGAACGCGTTCTTCACCGCCGGGATGGTGCTGTTCGAGGTACCGACCGGGGTCGTCGCGGACACGATCGGCCGGCGTGCGTCGTACCTGCTCGGGACGGCGACGCTGATGGGTACGACGCTGCTCTACCTGTGCCTGTGGCGGGTGCACGCCGGGTTCGGGTGGTGGGCGCTGGTGTCCGGGCTGCTCGGGTTCGGGTTCACGTTCTTCAGCGGCGCGACCGAGGCGTGGCTGGTCGACGGGCTGCACGCGACCGGATACACCGGGTCGCTGGACGCGGCGTTCGCGAAGGGGCAGGTCGCGAACGGCGTCGCGATGATGGCCGGCTCGATCGGCGGCGGCGTACTCGCCCAGGTGACCAACCTCGGCATGCCGTACGTGGCCCGCGCACTGTTGCTGACGGCCACCTTCGCGGTCGCGTGGCGCGCGATGCGCGACATCGGCTTCACCCCCAAACCACGGGCATCCGTCCGCGCCGAGATGACCACCATCGCCCGCGCCTCCATCCACCACGGCCTCCGCAACCCCCGAGTCCGCTGGGTAATGCTCGCCGGTCCCTTCACCGCCGGAGTCAGCGCCTACGGCTTCTACGCCGCCCAGCCCTACCTCCTCCACCTCTACGGCCACACCACGTCGTACGCCGTAGCCGGCCTGGCCGCCGGCGTAGTAGCCGCCGCCCAAATAGCCGGCGGCCTCACAGCCCCCCTCTTCACCAAACCACCCCAATCCACAACCGCTAGGCCCACCACACAACCCGCCCCGCAGCGACGCGGAGAGGCCGGCACCTCAAGCAGGGTGGCTCCTCAGGAGCCTGCCCCGACCCCGGGACTGGCTCCTCTCCAACCCGCCCCGGAGCGGAGCGGAGGGGCGGACAAGCGGGTTGGGGTTTTGATGGGAGCGATTGTGGTGTCCGGGGTGGTGATTGCCGGGATTGGCTTGGTGGGTGCGTTCTGGGCTGCTCTCGTCCTGCTGATGGTGTGGGGCACGATGTTCGCCGCGATGGTCCCCATCCGCCAGGCCTACCTCAACACCCACATCCCGTCCGCACAGCGCGCCACCGTCCTCTCCTTCGACAACCTCATCGGCTCCGCGGGCGGCGTCGTCGTACAACCCGCCCTCGGGCGCGCCGCGGACGTATGGGGCTACGGCCCGGCGTACCTCGTCTGCGCCGTCGTCCAACTGCTCGCCGTACCCGTCCTCGCCCTCGCCCGCCGTAAACCGGTCGAGACCGCCGAGCCCCAACCTCTAGCCTTGCGAGCGTGACGGCGCGACTGATCATCATCAACGGCGGCTCGAGCTCCGGGAAGACCGGGATCGTCCGCTGCCTGCAAGCAGTACTCCCCGACCCGTGGCTCGCCCTCAGCGTGGACGACTTCGTCGACGCGCTCCCCGCGGTGATGGACGGCGGCATCGAATTCGGCCCCGACGGCGAGGTCACGGTCGGCCCGGCTTTCCGCACACTGGAAGCCGCCTGGACCGCCGGCATCGCCGCAATGTGCCGCGCCGGCGCCCGGGCGATCGTCGACGACGTGTTCCTCGGCGGCACCACCTCCCAACAACGCTGGCGCGACGCCGCCGGCGACCTGCAAACCGTCTTCGTAGGCGTCCACTGCACCCCGTCCATCGCCGCCGGCCGCGAACTGGCCCGCGGCAACCGCACCCGAGGAATGGCCGAGCAACAGGCGTACGCCGTCCACAAAGGCATCACGTACGACATCGAGGTAGACACCTCAAACACCGAGTCGCTCACCTGCGCCCACCAAATCGCCGAACACCTCAAAAGCTGACCCCCACCCAACCGCGCAGGCCACAAACAGTCCCGCGCCTCCCACCGAGCCCGTCCACCAGCCCGCCACCTACCTCAAGAGCTGACAACCCCCACAACCGGGCGATTCGCAGCCCGGCCCGCACCTCAAGAGTCGGCAACTCTCGCGCAACGGGTGGGTCGCGTGCAGGCCTACGCCTTCCCGCTGCGAGCATCTGCCAGGCTGCCGGTACCTCAGGAGCTGACGCCCCTCGCCCACCCGGGCGGGCCGCGGGCAGGCCCGAGCGCCCGTCGCGAGCGTCCGCCGGATGCTGGGTACCTCAAGTGCTGATAACCGTCGCGCAACTGCGTGGGTCGCGGGCAGGCAGGTGCTTCCTGCGGCGTGCGTCCGCCGGTTCGTCGTCGGCCTCAGGAGCTGACGCCCTCGCCCGAGCGGGCGGGCCGCAGGCAGGCCCGAGCATCCCGTCGTGTGCGGTCGCCGGGTGCCGGATACCTCGAGAGCTGACAGCCCTCGTCCAACTGGTCGGGTGCACGCACGTCCTCGCCGCGTGCACCCGCCAGGCGCCGGCCACCTCAGGAGCTGACCGCCCTCGTCCAGCCGGGTAGGCCGCAGGCGGGTAGGCACCTCCCGCGGTGCGCGGCGTGTGCCCGCCGGATCGTCGGCTATCTGACGAGCTGACCACGCTCACGCGACGGGCGGGTGTTGTGGGGGCGGCGACGCGGGTACGGACGCGTTCTAGTTCGGTGGTGATTGCGGAGGCGTGGGCGGTTTGGAGGGTGGTGAGGGCTGCTTGGACGGTTTTGTATTTGGGGAGGGTGCGGGCGAGGCGGACGTCGCGGGAGGCTTCGGGGCGGTTGCGGTGGTGGCGGAAGGTGAGGAGTTCGATGGTGTCTCGGGCGCCGAGGTCTTGGGCGAGGTTGGATTCTTCGGCGCGGGTGATGAGTTGGAGGCGGAGGGATTCGAGGCGGATGATCTCGGCGTTCAGGGCGTCGAGGGCGGGCAGGACCTCGTGGTTGCCTAGAGCAACTACTGAGCGTCCGCCGAGAACATCCATGCCTGCAACTCTAGACACTGCCTCCGACAGTTTTCAAAGCTGGGATCGCCTTGTTTTTAAGGGAAATAGTTATCCACAGATTTTAGGCTGTCGACGGCGGCGAGGGTGTGGATGATTCGGGTGCGGTGGTCGGCGGCGACGGTGGTCTCGTTGTCGCCGGCCAGGATTCGGCGGATTGCTTCCAGGTGGACGGTGCGGACGGCGGCGACGGTGAGGGCTGCGGTCAGTTGTGGGTCTGGTACGCCGGTGAGCTCCATCGCCTCCGCGACTGCCTCCTCGATGTGTTGGAGCAGTTCGCGCGCTCGCGCCTGTAGCGGTCGCGACTCGGCCACTACCTCCCAGAATCGCCGGTACCGCGCGCGGATCGTGGACAGTGGATGCCCCTGGTCGGACAGGCTGATCAGCAGTTCCGACAGTGCCGCGACGGCCGACGTACCGGCTGGGCGGTTGTTGATCGCGGCAACGACCAGTGCCTCGGCCTCCGGGTAGCGGTCGAAGAGCAGGTCTTCCTTGCGGGGGAAGTGCGCGAAGACCGTCGGCCGCGCCACGTCCGCGGCCTCGGCGACCTCGGACACCGACACCTCGTCGAATCCGCGCTCCAGGAACAGTCCGGTCGCCACGTCGGAGATCCGCGCCCGGACCTCGGCCTTCTTCCGCTCGCGGCGGCCCAGATGCTCCACGCACCAACCATACTGGATAAAAAGATGTACCGGGTATGGTTTCAAGAGGTAAGGTGCTCACCATGGTTTCCATCGGGGTGAACTACGACACGGGTTTCGTGTACGGCGCCCGCAACACCCGCCGGCGCTTCGACGCCGCCGCAGTACGCAACGACATGGCCGTGATCGCCGAGCAGCTGCATGCTCCGGCGGTCCGGATCTCCGGCGACAACCCGGACCGTCTGACGATCGCCGCCGAGGCCGCGCTGGCGGCGGGGCTCGACGTCTGGTTCTCGCCGATGCCGACCGATCTCGAACCGGCCGACCTGATCAGCTACCTGGCCGACTGCGCCGTCCGCGCCGAAGCCCTCCGCACCACCAACGCCGAAGCCACGCGCACCAAAGAACCCGAAGTAGTAATGGTCCTCGGCTGCGAGTTGACCCTGTTCTGCAAGGGATTCGTCCCGGGGGAGACCTCCCAGGACCGCATCGCGCTGATGTCGGACCCCGCGACCTGGACCGACCCCGCGAAGGTCGTCGAACTGCAGGCCGGCCTCGCCCGCTGGACCGGCATCCAGCAGGAGCTGACCGTCGCCGCCCGCAAGGCGTTCGGCGGCCGGATCACCTACGCGGCGGGAATGTGGGAAGACGTCAACTGGGACCTCTTCGACATCGTTGCCGTCGACGCGTACCGGGACGCCCACAACGCGGCGACGTTCGCCGACGAGCTGGCGTCGCGGGCGAAGTGGGGCAAGCCGGTGGTGGCGACCGAGTTCGGCTGCTGTGCGTACCGCGGTGCAGCCGGCCGCGGCGGGGCCGGCTGGATGATCGTCGACCCGGCGTCCGACCCGCCCGCGCTGAAGGGTACGTACGAGCGACGGGAGGAGGAACAAGTGGAGTATCTGATCGACCTGGTCGAGGAATTCGATCGGATCAACCTCGCGGCCGCGTTCTGGTTCAGCTTCGCCGGCTTCGAACTGCCGCATCGTCCGGACGATCCGGCCCACGACCTCGACCTGGCGGCGTACGGCCTGGTCGCCGTGGACGACGACGGGAACTGGACGCCGAAGCAGGTCTTCGGCAAGCTCGCCGAGCTGAACGCGGACAGCTGATGGACCAGGCGCGGCTGGGTGCGACCGGTCTGCGGGTGTCGCGGATCTGTCTGGGGATGATGAGTTTCGGTACCGGCGGCGCGCGCGAGTGGCATCTCGACGAGGAAGCGGCCGAGCCGATCGTACGACGTGCGGTGGACGCGGGCGTAACGTTCTTCGACACCGCGGACGCGTACTCGAAGGGCACCGGCGAGGAGCTGACCGGGCGGCTGCTGCGGAAGTTCTTCGCGCGCCGCGAGGACTACGTGCTGGCGACCAAGGTGTACTACCCGACCGGCCCCGGCCCGAACGACCGCGGCCTGTCCCGCAAGCACATCCTGGACGCGATCGACGCCTCGCTGCGCCGGCTCGGGACGGAGTACGTCGACCTCTACCAGATCCACCGCTGGGACGACGAGACGCCGATCGAGGAGACGATGGATGCGCTCGCCGACGTCGTCCGGGCCGGGAAGGCGCGATACCTCGGCGCGTCGAGCATGGCCGCTTGGCAGTTCGCCAAGGCACAAAGAGCGGCCCGGATCCCGTTCGTCGCGATGCAGAACCACTACAACCTCGTGTACCGCGAGGAGGAGCGCGAGATGATCCCGCTCTGCGTCGACCAGGGCGTCGGCGTGATCCCGTACAGCCCGCTCGCCCGCGGGCTGCTGGCGCGGACCGGCAGTACGGCGAGGGCAGGCAGCGACCCGGTAGCCGCCGATCTGTACGGCGCCAACGATCGCGAGGTCGTCGACGAGGTCCACGCGCTGGCGGCCGAACGCGACGTACCGCCGGCGCAGATCGCGCTTGCCTGGCTGCTCGGGTCGTCCGGGGTCACCGCGCCGATCCTCGGGGCGACGAAGACCCGGCACGTCGACGACGGGGTGGCTGCGGTGGGTCTGGAGCTGTCGCAGGCGGAGCGGGACCGGTTGGAGGCGCCGTACCGGCCGCACCCTGTCTTGGACTGACAGGTACATTCGAGCTGTGCTGACAGCGAAGGGTGCGGCGACGCGGGACCGGATTGTGGCGGCCGCCGCCGCGGAGATCCGGGAGCGCGGGATCAGTGCGGTCAAGCTGGACGACGTCGGCCGGCGCAGCCGGACCGGGAAGAGCCAGCTGTTCCACTACTTCCCGGACGGCAAGGAGCAACTGCTGCTCGCGGTCGCCGAGCGCGAGGCCAGCCAGGTGCTCGAGGACCAGGAGCCGCACCTCGGGCAGCTGACCAGCTGGGACGCGTGGCACGACTGGCGCGACGTCGTCGTGGAGAAGTACCGGCGGCAGGGCGTGAACTGTCCGCTCGGCGTGCTGATCACCGAGATCGGCCGCCATACCCCGGCCGCGCAGGCGGTCACCGGGCAGCTGCTCGCGCAGTGGGAGCGCCGGCTGCAGGACGGCATCGAGGAGATGCAGGCGGCGGGCGAGATCCGTGCCGACGTGGATCCCGCCCGCGCCTCGGCCGCGCTGATCGCGGCGATCCAGGGCGGCGTCGCGATCCTGATGGCGTCCGGTTCCGCGACACATCTGGAGTACGCGCTCGACCTGTGCCTGGACTACCTCAGCGCCAGTTGACCACCGGCGGCCGGTAGCCCGCCGGCTTGTCCGCGACCTTCGCGCCCGCGCTGACCATCCAGCTCTGGTACTCCGGCGTGAACATCCGGTACACCGACGCCGGCGGTACGGCGCTCGCCGCGTCGAGCCGGGCCCGCGCCGCGGCCGGGAGCTCGAACCCGAGCGCGTCGATGCTCGACCCGAGCTGCGCCGGGTTGCTCGCGCCGACGATCGCGGACGCGATACCGGGCTGCGTCGCGGCCCAGTTCACCGCGACCTGCGCCATCGTCACGCCGAGGTCGTCCGCGACCTCGCGCACCGCCGGCAATACGTCCCACTGCCGATCGGTCCAGCTCTGCCCGGCCGCGCCGTCCCCGGTCAGCCGCCCCTCGCCGGCCATCCGCTGCGCGTCGTCGCGCCGGTACTTCCCGGTCAGGAAGCCGGCGCCGAGCGGGCTCCATGCGGTGACGCCGAGCCCGAGTTGCTGCGCCATCGGCACGTGCTCGGTCTCGATCGCGCGCTCGATCAGCGAGTACGGCAGCTGCAGGCTGACCATCGGCGTCAACGAGTGCGTGTCGGCCAGCGTCTGCGCGCGGGCGGCGTACCAGGACGGTACGTCGGACAGCCCGGCGTACCGGATCTTGCCGGCCCGGGAGAGGTCGTCGAGGGTTCGCAGTACCTCGTCGACCGGGGTGATCCGGTCCCAGGTGTGCAGCAGGAACAGGTCGACGTAGTCGGTGCCGAGCCGGCGCAGCGAGTCGTCGAGCGCGCGGATCAGGTGCTTGCGGCTGTTGCCGCCGGCGTTCGGGTCGCCGGTGTCGACGCTGTTGGTCGCCTTGGTGGTGAGCACCATCCGCTCTCGGACGCCGGCCTCGGCGATCAGCCGGCCGACGATCCGTTCGCTCTCGCCCGCGGTGTAGAAGTCGGCGGTGTCGATGAAGTTGCCGCCGGCATCGATGTAGGCGCGGAAGATCGCCCGCGCCTCGTCCTCGGTCTTGCCGTACGGCGCGTGGAACCCGTCCTGGCCGAAGTTCATCGTGCCCAGGGCCAGCCGGCTGACGCGCAGTCCGGACCGGCCGAGCAGGTAGTAGTCGTCAAGTGCCATGACCACAGGGTTGCTCGGCAAAAATGGACCCGCAAGTACAAACTGCTACGTCGCCGTGTAGCCGCCGTCGACCGGCACCACGGCACCCGTCACGTACGCCGCCGCGGGGGAGGCGAGGAACGCGTACGGCGCCGTGATCTCGTCGACCGTGGCCCGCCGGCCGAGCGGCGTGAACGTCGCGATCCGCCGGTCCGACGCCGGGTCCTCGTGCGCGGTGACGCTGTCCATGATGTTCGCGACGTACCCCGGGGCGACCGCGTTCACCCGGATCCCGTGCTCGGCCCACTCGGCCGCGAGCGTCCGTACCAGTTGGTTGATCCCGCCCTTGCTCGCGGCGTACGGCGCCAGCGTCGGGATCCCGACCTGCCCGGCGATCGACGACGTCATCGTCACCGACCCGCCCCGCCGGTGCGCGATCCAGTACCGCGCCGCCGCCTGCGCCGGGAGGAACGCGCCGCGCAGGTTCACGGTCAGGATCCGGTCCCACTCGTCCGGCGTGTACTCGACCGCCGGCTTGATGATGTCGATCCCCGCGTTGCAGACCAGATGATCCAGCCGTCCGAACGCATCCACCGCCGCATCCACCAGCAACTGTGCAACGGCCTCGTCCCCGACGTCCCCGGCCAGCGCCACCACCCGCCCCGGAAAGTCCGCCCCCAACCCCTCCACGGCGCCCGCCGTCTCCTCGGCCGAGTAGCCGTTCACCACCACCGCGGCCCCTTGCCCGAGCAACACCCGCGCGATCCCGAGCCCGATCCCACGACTCGACCCGGTGACCACCGCCACCTGCCCCGCCAGCCCGAAAAGTTCACCCATGCGCCAAACGGTAGTGCGTGAAAGGATTTCGGCGTGCACCTGACTGAACAGCAGCGGAGTGAGCTCGAGCGGTTGGCGGAGTCGGTGGTGCCGGGGGTGGGGTGGCCGCGGCGGGTGGTGGGGTTTGTCGAGCGGGTGTTGACCGAGGACCGGCCGGACTGGCGTGGTCGGGTCGAGCAGGCGTTGGACGGTGGCGACCGGGGCTGGCTGACGAGACTGGTCGCGCAGGGGTACTACGCGGAGCCCGACGCTTGGGAGCGGGTCGGGTGGCGGACGGGGGAGTTCGCGGCGGTGCGGACCGCGTTGGCGGTGACGCCGTGGGAGGGGATCGCGGAGCGGTACGACTGTGTGGTGGTCGGGTCCGGCGCCGGGGGTGGTGCGGCGGCGCAGGTGCTGGCGGAATCGGGGCGTTCGGTGCTGGTGGTCGAGTTGGGGGGTTATCCGTCGACGGAGGCGCTCGCGCACGATCACCTGCGGAATCCGCGGGCGACGCTCGGATTGCCGGCGCCGACCGATCCGGATCCGGCCGGGCGGCCGCGGGTCGCGGTCGTGGACGGCGTACGGCAGCAGGTGTTGCCGCCGGACGGTGCGTGGGGGAACAACGCGTTCACGGTCGGCGGCGGTACCCGGGTGTACGGCGCGCAGGCCTGGCGGTTCGTCCCGCGGGACTTCAGGATGGCCACGACGTACGGCGTACCCGACGGCAGTTCGCTCGCGGACTGGCCGATCTCGTACGACGACCTGGAGCCGTACTACTCGTTGGCGGAACAGCGGTTCGGGGTCAGCGGCGGTGGTACGGACCCGTGGCACGCGCCGCGGTCGATCCCGCTACCGATGCCGCCGATGCCGCGGACCGTGGCGGCGGACCGGCTGGCCGGCGCCGCGGAGCGGTTGGGGTGGGGGACGCTCGACGTACCGCTGCTGATCAACTCGGTCGACCACCAAGGGCGCTCGGGTTGTGTGCGGTGCGGGCAGTGCGTCGGGTTCGCCTGCCCGGTCGAGGCGAAGGGCGGTACGCACAACACGGCGCTCCCGGCCGCGTTGGCGACCGGCAACTGCACGCTCGTCGCCGGGGTCACCGCGGAGCGGCTGGTCACCGATGGCCGCGGTCGTGTGGTCGGTGTCGCGCTGGTGTGTGCCGACGGCCGGCGGACGGTGGCCTGCGACGAGGTCGTGGTCGCGGCCGGTGCGTCGGAAACGCCGCGGCTGCTGCTGAACAGCGCCCACGACGGCGAGCCGCACGGGATCGGCAACAACCAGGACCAGGTCGGCCGCCATCTGCAGGCCCACGTGTACGCCGGTGCGGTCGGGCTGTTCGCCGACGAGGTGGCCGATCTCGTCGGGCCGGGGGTGTCGATCGCGACCTGCGACTTCCGGCACGGGAACGACGGGATCGTCGGCGGCGGGATGCTCGCGAACGAGTTCGTCCCGACACCCGCGGCGACGTACGACTATCTGACCGCGGCCGGGCTGATCCCGGCGGCCGGCGCGGACAGCCTGCGGGCGATGCAGCACGCGGTACGGCGGATGCTCCGGGTGGTCGGGCCGATCCAGGAGGTGACGTCGGCGGAGTCCCGGGTGCGCGTCGATCCGTCGGTCGTGGACCGGTACGGGAACCCGGTCGTGGTGACGAGCGGATCGATCCACCCCGAGGACGCCCGCGCGCACCGCTTCCTGAGCGCGAAGGCCCAGGCCTGGCTGGAGGAGGCGGGCGCGGCGCGGACGTCAGCAGGTGAACTCGGAAGCCTGGGCCGTCCGAGCACCGGCCAGCATCAGGCCGGGACGTGCCGGATGGGCGACGACCCGGCCCGCTCGGTCACCGACCCGCGGGGCCGGGTCTGGGGCCACGACAACGTGTGGATCGCCGACGCCTCGGTGCACGTGACCAACGGCGGCGTGAACCCGGTCCTCACGGTTCTGGCCACCTCGCTCCGGACGGCGGCCGGGATCGTCGGCTAGCTAGCCGACCCGGGAGATGCCGACGCCGCTGCGGGCCTCGCGGCCGTACTTCGTGATCTCGGCGGCGAGGTCCAGCCGGGCGATGCCGGTCTTGTTCCGGTCGTCGTCGGTGAGCAGGCCGGCCGGGATGATCCAGACGATCTCGAACTCGAGCCCGTCGGGGTCCTTGCCGTACAGCGACTTGGTGGTGCCGTGGTCGGACGCGCCGACCAGCGCACCGGCCGTGCTGAGCGCCCCGGCCAGGGACTCGAGGTCGCCGAGGGTGTCGACCTCCCAGGCCAGGTGGTACAGCCCGACGCTGGTCCGCCCGGCACCCGACGGCGCCGCCTGGGAGCCGATCTGGAACAGGCCGAGGTCGTGGTCGTTGGTGGACCCGGGAGCGCGCAGGAACGCCGCGCCGGGGATCGCGTCGCCGGTCTCGGTGTACCCGAAGCCGAGCACGTCTCGGTAGAACGCGACGCTCGCCTCGACGTCACGTACGTACAACACCGCGTGGTTCAACCGGAAGATCGCCATGTCCACCATGGTAGTTGAAGACTCAACTTATTTCTAGCGGCGGCGCCTGGCCTTCTTCTGGGGAGCCGGGCGGGGCTTGGCCTTGGCCTTTGTCTTGGGCAACGCGGGTCCACGGGAGCTGTTCACCGTGCGCCCGCGGACGATCCCGATCAGGTGCTCGACCAGGTCGCCGGTCTCACCCTCGGGCCAGCTGAGCGCGACCTGCGACTCCGGTACGCCGGTCAGCGGCCGGTAGGTCAGATCCTTGCGGTGGTGCAGCCGGGCCAGCGACTGCGGCACCACCAGCAGGCCGGTGCCCATGGCAACCAGCTCGACCGCGTCGGCGGTCCAGGCCGGGCGGTCCGCGATCAGCCGGCCGGGCGGGGTCGCCCAGTCGAGCGCGTCGTCCTGCGGATGCAGCATCAGCTCGTCGGCGAGGTCGTCGACGGTGACCTCGTCGGCCGCCGTGATCAGGTGGTCCTTCGGGACCACGACGACGGTCTGCTCGACGTACAGCGGGATCGCGTGCAGGCCGGTGCGGTCGATCGGGAGCCGGAGCAGTACGGCGTCCAGTTCGGCGCGGCGGACCAGGTCCGGTGCCTCGGCGGGCGCGACCTGGACGAGCTCCAGCGGGACCCGGGGGAGTCGCTCCGCCCAGATCCGGGACCACTTGGCGGGCGTCACGCCGGGGACGTAGCCCAGCCGGAATCCGGTCACGGACCTGAGGTTACCGGGCCGCACCCACTGCGTTGTGTGCGACGAGGCGGTCGTTACGCTGCTGCCATGACGGCGCGTAAGACCCAGACGATGAAGCCCGCCACTGCGGCGAAGAAACTGGACGTGTACCTGCCGGCCACGCCGGCCGAGTTCCAGGACGGCGTCGTGTCCCGGGACGAGCTGAACGCGCTGCAGACCGACCCGCCCGAGTGGCTGCGCGAACTGCGGAAGAACGGCCCGCACCCGCGGTCGGTGGTGGCTGCCCGGCTCGGCGTCTCGATCAGCGGCCTGGCCCGCGCCGGAATCACCGAGGCGCTGACCACCGAGCAGATCGAGGCGATCCGCGCCGAGAACCCGGACTGGCTCGAGCACGAGCGCACCACCCAGGCCGAGGTCCGCCGCCAAGAAGCCGAACAGAAGCGCAACCGCGCCTAGGGCGTGGCTCCTGATCCCACGCCTACTGCGGGGCACCCGGCGCCGGGCGCCGGGTCGCCCTCGTGCGGCACCAGGTAGAGGTCGTCGCCCCGAACAGTCCCGACGATCCGGGTCCGTACGCCGCCCCAGAGCAGCACGCCTTCGTCCGGCGGCTGCCCGCCGCCGCCCGGGTAGAACGCGGAGCGGTCGAGCACGATCCCACGTTCGGGATCCACGGCGACGACTGTCGCGTCCCACTCCCGAACCGAAGCGTCTCCGAGGTCCAGCCGATGCGTGTGGCCGTGCTGATCAGCAGTCATGATCACTTCACTGTGCCACAGCCGTGCCAGAGCTGATCCCGGGCGATCGGACACTGTCACCCAGGGGGTGGGGGCCATGCAGATCATCGAGAACAGCATTGTCGGGACACGGTCGGCCGTACTGCGGCTGACCCGGCGGGCCGGGGGACCGAAGATCGTCGTGTTCCCGATGCTGCACGTCGCGGAGCCGGAGTTCTTCCGCGAGGTCGAGACCCGGCTGCGGGCGTGCGACCTGCTGATCGTGGAAGGCATCCAGGGCGAGTCGACGGCCGTCGAGGGCCTGACGATGACGTACCGGGTGCTGCCGGTTGCCGAGGACTCGGGGCTGGTCGAGGACGACATCCCGTACGGCGATCTCGGCGTACCGTTCGTGGCGCCGGACCTGACCGGGGCCGAGTTCCAGGAAGGCTTCCAGGAGTTGTCCTGGCAGACCAAGGCACTGACCTGGGCGGCCGTTCCGGTGGTGTCGATCGGGCAGTTCCTGGCCGGCCGCCGGGCGTTGCTGTCGCCGAACATCGAGGTCAACGACCTGCCGACCCGCGAGGACGAACTGCGCGGCGACCAGTGGGACCGGTTCCTCGACCTGATCCTGGACCGCCGCGACGGCCGCGCCGTCGAGGCCCTCGCCGGCGTTCTGAAGGAACGTGGCGACGAGGACCTCGAGGTGGCCGTCGTGTACGGCGCCGCGCACGTGCCCGGCATCTTGCGCGGGCTCTACAAGCTCGGCTACCGGGTCGTCAGCGCGGAGTGGCTGATGGCCGTCAACGCTGCGCAGTAGGCCCGTACGGGAACAGCCCGTCCGGGTCGTATGCCTTTCGGACCGCGGCCAGCCGGGCGAACGTGTCCGCCGGCCACGACGCCTGGTACGAACCCGGCAGCGCGAACCCGCCGGCGAAGTTCACCGTGGTCTCCGCGCTCACCCACGGCGCCAGCTTGCCCAGCAGCCCGTCGACCGTTGCCGGAAGCACCTTTTCGAACAGGCTCGGGTCCGGTACGCCGATCAGCGTCATCGTGCACGCCCCGCCGCGCCCGCCGACCGCGCTGCCCTCGGGGACGTCGCGCTCGGTCGCGCCGCCGAGGTGCCGGACCTCGACGGCGATCAACGGCAGCTGCTGATCCGGGCCGGCCACCTCCAGGAACGCCTTGACGAAGTCGGCGTCCAGCTCGTCGAGCATCAGCCCACGGTCCCAGGACGGCGTCGGGTCCTTCGGGTCGTTGTGGATCAGCGCGATGTCCGCGGCGGGCATCTCGCCGACCGCGTCGATCAGCGTCGCGCCGGCGTCCCGGATCGGCTGGAACAGGCGCTTGCCCTCGGCGGCATCCCCGACGTACGCGAACCGGACGCTCAGGACGGTCTTGCCGCGCAGCGGTGCCGGGATGAACTCGAGCGGCGGCAGCCGCAGTACGACGACCGACGAGTTCGCCTCCTCGGGAAGCGTCTTGGTCCACTCGGCCCAGACGCCGAACACCGGCGCGATGTGGTCGGCGTCGAAGAACACCGAACCGCCGTACAGCGTGCTCAGCTCGACCAGCGCGAAGTCCATCGCGGTGACGATGCCGAATCCGCCCTTGCCGCCGCGCAATGCCCAGAACAGCTCTTCGTTCTCGGTCGTACTGGCGGTCACCGCGCCGGTGGCCGTCACGACCCGGAAGCTCCGCGCCCAGTCGGACGAGAAGCCGTACGTGCGGGCCAGCGGGCCGAGGCCGCCGCCGAGTGTGTACCCGATGCAGCCGACCGCGTCGGAACCGCCGGTGATCGGTGCGAGCCCGTGCGGTGCGGCGGCCGCGATCACCTCGGCCCAGCGGGTGCCCGCGTCGATGTGGGCGGTCTGCGTCTCGGCGTCGACGGTGACGCCGGTCATCCGGGTCGTGGTGACGACGATCCCGCCCTGCATCGGGTTCGGGATGCCGTGGCCGGTGGCGAGCACGCGGACCGGCGTACCGGTCTCGGCGGCGGCCCGGACGACGGCGGCCGCGTCGTCCTCGGACGTCAGCCCGACGACGACGTCGGGCGTGTGCGTCACGGACAGGTTGAAGCCGGACAGCTCCTCGGCGTACCCGTCGTCGGTCGGCGTCAGTACCGGTCCGGCGACTTCGGTGCGTAGCCGGTTGATCAGTTCTTCAGTCATGTTTCCCCTCCTGCGCGGCAGTTTTTCAGCAGCTGGGGTCATGCTCTAGCAGAGGGAAAAACACGCCTGAGAAGGGGGCCGACTCGACGGTAATAGGCCAAGCCTGAAAGCCTGTGCGCGCAACGGCGATCCTGTTGCGCGGACGCAGGGTGAGACACGGAGGCGGTCTATGTTCAAGCGTATCGCAATAGTGAACCGGGGTGAAGCCGCGATGCGGCTGATCAACGCGGTCCGGGAAGTCAACGCCGAGGGCGGTGACCCGATCGAGACCGTGGCCTTGTTCACCGACGGCGAGCGCACGGCGACGTTCGTGCGGTCCGCGGACATCGCGTACCCGCTCGGCCCGGCGGCGGCCCGGCCGTACCTGGACCTGGCGGTGCTGGAGCGGGCGCTGCGGGAGACCGGCGCGGACGCCGCCTGGGTCGGCTGGGGGTTCGTCGCCGAGGACCCGGCGTTCGCGGAGCTCTGCGAGCGGATCGGCGTCACGTTCATCGGCCCGTCCGCCGAGGCGATGCGCAAGCTCGGCGACAAGATCGGCTCGAAGCTGATCGCCGAGGAGGTCGGCGTCCCGGTGGCGCCGTGGAGCCGGGGCGCGGTCGAGTCGCTGGACGCGGCGCTCGAGGCCGCGGACCGGATCGGCTACCCGTTGATGCTCAAGGCAACGGCCGGCGGCGGTGGCCGCGGTATCCGGGTGGTCCGCTCCGCCGGCGAGCTGTCGGACGCGTACGCGCGGACCAGCGAGGAGGCGGCCCGCGCCTTCGGCAGCGGGATCGTGTTCCTGGAGCGCCTGGTCACCGGCGCCCGGCACGTCGAGGTCCAGGTGATCGCGGACGGCGAAGGTACCGCGTGGGCGCTCGGCGTCCGGGACTGCTCGGTGCAGCGCCGCAACCAGAAGGTGATCGAGGAGTCGGCGTCGCCGCTGCTGTCCGCGTCCCAGGTCGACGACCTGAAGGCGTCGGCCGAGCGGCTCGCGATCGCGGTCGGGTACCGCGGCGCGGCGACGGTCGAGTTCCTGTACCACCCGGGCGAGAAGTCGTTCGCGTTCCTCGAGGTGAACACCCGGCTGCAGGTCGAGCACCCGATCACCGAGCTGACCACCGGGTTCGACCTGGTGAAGGCCCAGCTGCACGTCGCCTCCGGCGGCCGGCTGGAGGGCCCGAAGCCGATCGAGAGCGGGCACGCGGTGGAGGCGCGGCTGAACGCCGAGGACCCGGACCGCGACTTCGCACCGTCGCCGGGCAAGATCGTCGTCCTCGACCTGCCGGCCGGACCGGGCATCCGCGTCGACACGGGCGTGAGTGCCGGCGACAGCATCCCGGCCGACTTCGACTCGATGATCGCGAAGATCATCGGGTACGGGCGCACCCGCGAGGAGGCACTGGCCCGGCTGCGGCGCGCGATGCAGGCGACCACCGTGCTGATCGAGGGCGGCGCCACCAACAAGAGCTTCATCCTCGAGCTGCTCGACCAGCCCGAGGTGATCGACGGCAGCGCCGACACCGGCTGGATCGACCGGGTCCGCGGCGAGGGCCGGCTGGTCTCGCACCGGCACTCGGGGATCGCGCTGGTCGCGGCCGCGATCGAGGGGTACGAGGACGCCGAGCAGGTCGAGCGCACCCGGCTGTACGAGACCGCGCACGGCGGCCGTCCGCAGGTGCAGCACGAGGTCGGCCGCGCGATCGACCTGAAGCTGCGCGGCGCGAGCTACCAGGTCACCGTGGCGCGGATCGGTCCGGAGCGGTTCCGGGTCGGCGTCGGGAACGGGACGCTGAAGATCGTCGACGCCGAGCTGGAGCGGCTGGACGAGTACACGAGCCGTCTGGTCGTCGGCGGGCAGCGGTTCCGGCTGGTGACCGCGACGCACGGCCCGGTGCACCTGGTCGAGGTCGACGGTGTCACCCACCGGGTCAGCCGCGACGAGGGCGGCGTACTGCGGTCGCCCGCGCCGGCGTTGGTGGTCGCGACGCCCGTCCAGGCCGGTGCCGAGGTCGAGGCCGGTGCGCCGGTGCTGGTGCTGGAGTCGATGAAGATGGAGACGGTGCTGTACGCGCCGTTCAAGGCCACCGTGAAGGAGCTGCAGGTCTCCACCGGTAGCCAGGTGGAGACGGGTGCGCCGCTGCTCCGGCTGGAGCCGGTCGCGGACGAGTCCGAGGTCGCGGACGCTGCTCCGGTGCAGAACGGCGTACAGCTGGATCTGCCGAACGGGACCGGGGAGAAGTCCGCGGCCGAGCGGGTGGAGCGCGGGCTGGACGACCTGCGGAGCATGCTGCTCGGGTTCGACATCGACCCGCAGGACGAGGGCGGCATGCTGGCCGACTACCTCGCCGCGCGGTCGGAGCTGGCGGCGCAGTCGGGGTCGCCGGTGGCGGCCGAGATCGAGCTGCTGGCGGTGTTCGCGGACTTCGCCGAGCTGAGCCGGAACCGTCCGGCCGGTGCGGACACCTCGATCGAGAACCGGGTGCACAGCCCGCGCGAGTACTTCCATACGTACCTGCAGAGCCTCGACCCGGACCGCGGCGGGCTGCCGGCCGAGTTCCAGGCACGGCTGAGCCGGGTCCTCGGGCACTACGGCGTGACCGGGCTGGAGCGCAGCCCGGAGCTCGAGGAAGCGGTCTTCCGGATCTTCCTCGCGCAGCTGCGGTCGAACCCCGACGTACTGCTGGTGACGTCCGTGCTGCAGCGGTGGATCGCCGAGCCGCTCCCGGCGGCGCCGCTGGACGAGTGCGTGCACGACCTGCTGGACCGGCTGGTGCTGGCCACGCAGCTGCGGTTCCCGGTGGTCGGCGACCTGGCCCGGAGCGTGCGGTTCCGGTGGTTCGACCAGCCGCAGGTCGACGCCGAGCGGGCGTCGATCATCGCGGGCGTCAGCGACGAGGTCGCCGACCTGGCCGCGCACCCGGACGCGCCGGAGCGGCAGCGGCGGATCGACGCGCTGGCCGCGATCCCGGAGCCGATCGTCCGGTTCCTCGCGCAGCGCCTCGAGCACGGGTGGGGCGAGCAGGAGCCGATGCTCGAGGTGCTGATCCGCCGGCACTACCGCGAGTACGAGCTGCAGGACCTGCGCGCGTTCGCGGTCGACGGGCGGCCGTTCGCGACCGCCGACTACACGGTCGACGACAAGCCGAGCCACCTGGTCACGACGGTCGGCACGGTCGCCGAGCTGGCCGACCCGGGCAGTGCGCTGTCGCGGGCGCTGACCGACCGGATCGACGCCCGGACCGCCGGCCACGAGGCCGTCGTCGAGCTGTACCTGTACGGCCCGGACCTGCCGGAGTCCCAGCAGGACGCCGCCGACCTGTACCGGCGGATGGTCGCCGACCTGCCGATCGCCCAGCGGGTACGGCGGATCTCGGTCGCGGTCGCGCCCGGACAGGGCCGCACGGTCTCGTACTTCACGTACCGCCCGGCCGGCGGCTCGATGGTCGAGGACGACAACGTCCGCGGCGTCCACCCGATGGTCGGCCGGCGGCTGAACCTGTGGCGGCTGCGCGACTTCCGGATCACCCGCCTGGAGGCGCCGGAGGACGTGCTGCTGTACTACTGCGTCGCGCGCGAGAACGAGGCCGACCGGCGGCTGGTCGCGCTCGCCCAGGTCCGCCAGTTCGCGGTCGCCCGCGACGAGGACGGCCAGGTCACCTCGCTGCCGCACGCCGAGCGCGCGATCGCGAACTGCCTGGAGGCGATCCGCCGGGCCCGGACCGCGCGCGGCGCGGCCGGCGCGAAGCTCGACATGAACCACGTCTGGGTGCAGATCTGGCCGGTCGTCGACGTCCAGGTCGACGAGGTGGCCGCGCTGCAGCGCAACATCGCCCCGATGACCGCGGGCGCCGGGATCGAGGAAGTCCTGGTCCAGGGCGACGTGGCGGCGGCGGACGGCTCGGTGAACCCGGTCGCGGCCCGGTTCTACTACCAGCACGGCGCCGGAGTCGTGACGTCGATCGAGCAGCCCCCGACCGGACGGCTGCTGCCGCTCGACGACTACGCGCAGAAGGTGCAGCGGTCCCGGCGGCGGAACACGATCTACCCGTACGAGGTCAGCGGCATGGTCGCCGGCCAGGGCGGCTCGTTCGTCGAGCACGACCTGGACGACACCGGCAACCTGGTCCCGGTCGAGCGGCCGAAGGGCCTGAACAAGGCCGGCATCATCGTCGGCATCGTCACCACACCGACCGAGCGGTACCCCGAGGGCGTCGCCCGGGTCGCGATGAGCGGCGACCCGACCAAGGCGCTCGGCGCGGTCGCCGAGGCGGAGTGCTCGCGGATCATCGCCGCCCTCGACCTGGCCGAGCGGCGGGGGATCCCGGTCGAGTGGTACTCGCTGTCGGCCGGCGCCCGGATCTCGATGGACTCCGGCACCGAGAACATGGACTGGGTCGCGAAGGCGCTGAAGCGGATCGTCGAGTTCACCCAGGCCGGCGGCGAGATCAACGTCGTGGTCGCGGGCATCAACGTCGGCGCGCAGCCGTACTGGAACGCCGAGGCGACGATGCTGATGCACACCAAGGGCATCCTGGTGATGACGCCGGACAGCGCGATGGTGCTGACCGGCAAGCAGACGCTGGACTTCTCCGGCAGCGTGTCCGCCGAGGACAACTTCGGCATCGGCGGCTACGACCGGGTGATGGGCCCGAACGGCCAGGCGCAGTACTGGGCGGCGGACCTGAAGGGTGCCCGGGACGTGCTGATGACGTACTACGACCACACGTACGTCGCGCCGGGAGAGCGCGGCCCGCGGCGCGCGATTTCGAACGACCCGGTGGATCGCGACGTCACGCCGTACCCGCACGACGTGGCCGGAAGCGACTTCAAGACGATCGGCGAGATCTTCTCCGCGGCCACCAACCCGGACCGGAAGAAGGCGTTCGACATCCGCACGCTGATGCGGGCCGTCACCGACCAGGACCACCCGGTGCTGGAGCGCTGGGCCGGGATGGCCGACGCCGACACCGCGGTCGTGGTGGACGCCCGGCTCGGCGGATTCCCGGTGTGCCTGGTCGGGATCGAGTCCCGGTCGGTGCCGCGGCGGGGCTTCCCGCCCACCGACGGGCCGGACACGTACACCGCGGGCACGCTGTTCCCGCGGTCGTCGAAGAAGGTCGCGCGGGCGATCAACTCGGCCAGCGGGAACCGGCCGCTCGTGGTGCTGGCGAACCTGTCCGGGTTCGACGGGTCGCCGGACTCGATGCGGAACCTGCAGCTCGAGTACGGCGCCGAGATCGGCCGGGCGATGGTGAACTTCCGCGGCCCGATCGTGTTCTGCGTCGTCTCCCGGTACCACGGCGGCGCGTTCGTGGTGTTCTCGAAGTCGCTGAACCCGTCGATGACCGTGCTCGCGGTCGAGGGCTCGTTCGCCTCGGTGCTCGGCGGCGCGCCGGCCGCGGCGGTGGTCTTCGCCGGCGAGGTGGACGCGCGGACCGCCGCGGACCCGCGGGTGGCGGCGCTGGCCGAACGGGTCGGCGAGGCCTCCGGCGCGGAACGGGCCGCGCTCGCGACGGAGCTCGCGGACGTGCGAACCGTCGTACGGGCAGAGAAACTGGGCGAGGTGGCGACCGAGTTCGACCGGGTGCACAGCATCGAGCGGGCCCGCGACGTCGGGTCGGTCGACGAGGTGATCAAGGCCGCCGAACTGCGACCAAAGTTGATCGAGGCAATCAATTCCGGGGTACCCGCAGAGTGATCGGTCGTCTACCCTGGGGAAATGCGTGCCGACAGGGGCGGTCGCAACTGGGCTCGGTCGTTGATCATGTTCATCGGCGTGAGCGCGCTGTCCGGCGCGCTCGCCGCCGGGTTGGCGATCCCGTTCGCGGGGTTCGTCGGGCAAGGATCGGCACAGGTCGCGGCCACGGTGCAGAGCCTGCCCAGAGAGTTCCAGAGTGACGCGCCCGCCGTCCGCAGCCGGATCCTGGCCGCGGACGGCACGCTGATCGCCACCCTCTACGAACAGAACCGGGTACCGGTCCGGCTGAGCGCGGTCGCGCCGATCATGCGCAAGGCGATGGTCGCGATCGAGGACTCCCGGTTCTACGACCACGGCGCGCTGGACCTGAAGGGCACGCTGCGCGCGATGGTGCGCAACGGGACCGGCGGCGAGGTCCAGCAGGGCGGGTCCAGCATCACCCAGCAGTTCGTGAAGATGAGCCTGGTCGAGAAGGCGCGGACCGCGGCGGACCGGGCCAAGGCGACCGAGGTCTCGTACGAGCGCAAGATCACCGAGCTGCGGTACGCGATCGCGGTCGAGAGCGAGTACTCCAAGGACGAGATCCTCGAGAAGTACCTGAACCTGGCGAACTTCGGGGCCGGCACGTACGGCGTCCAGACGGCGGCGCAGCACTACTTCCGGACCACGGCCGACAAGCTCACGCTGCCGCAGGCCGCGCTGCTGGCCGGCATCGTGAAGAACCCGACCGGCTACAACCCGACGAACAACCCGGCCCGGGCCCGCGCCCGCCGGGACGTGGTGATCAAACGGATGCTCGAACTCGGCGTGATCACCGTCCACCAGGCGAACGAGGCGCTGCGGACGCCGGTCGTCGACGAGTCCCGGGTCGAGCCGGTGCCGAACGGCTGCGCGAACTCGCGGTACCCGTTCTACTGCGACTACGTGGTCTCGAAGCTGCTCGCGAACCCGGCGCTCGGCGCCACCGTGAAGGACCGCGACCACTACCTGAAGACCGGCGGGCTGCTGATCCGGACCTCGATCGACCCGAAGATTCAGGCCGCCGCGCAGGCGTCCATCGACCGGCACAGCCGGGCCACCGACTCCTCGACCGCCGCGATCACGATCGTCCAGCCGGGCACCGGGCTGGTGAAGGCGATGGTGCAGAGCAAGCCGTACGGCAACGGGCGGCACCAGACGAACTACAACTACAACGTCGAGAAGTCGTACGCCGGCGGGTACGGCGGGTTCCAGAACGGCTCGACGATGAAGGCGTTCACGATCGCGGCCGCGCTCGCCAAGGGCATCCCGATGGACTACCGGATCAACTCGCCGCAGCAGATCGACCTGCGGAACAAGAAGTTCCGGACCTGTACGGGCTGGACCCGGGACCCGACGTACCAGCCGAAGAACTCGACGCACAGCGGTGACCTGACCATGGTCGAGGCCGCGCGGTACTCGACCAACACCTACTTCCTGCAGCTGTCCGAGCGGACCACGCTGTGCGCGATCGGCAAGGTCGCGGGCAAGCTCGGGATGTACAACGCGCAGACCGGCGAACCGCTCGAGCAGGTGGTGTCGATGACGCTGGGCGTCGGGTACGTGACCCCGCTGATGCTGTCGAACGCGTACGCGACCTTCGCGGCGCGCGGGAAGTACTGCAAGCCGCTGGTGGTCACGTCGGTGCGCGACAAGGGCGGACGGCCGGTGCCGGGGCCCGGGTTCGACTGCAAGCAGGTGCTGCAGCGGCAGGTCGCGGACGGCGTGAACCGGGTGCTCAGCCAGGTGATGATGCCGGGCGGTACCGGCGGCCACCTGCGGTTCGGGACCCGGGACATGGGCGGCAAGACCGGCACGATCCAGCAGAACCTGGCCGTGTGGTTCGCCGGGTACACGCCGAACCTCGCCGCGGCCGCGGTCGTCGCGGACGCGAGCCCGCCGTACAAGAACCTGATGAACCAGACCCTGAACGGCGAGCGCATCCACGACCCGACCGGCTCCGGCACCGCCGGACCGCTCTGGGAGTCCGCGATGCAGGGCGCCCTGCGCGGCCTCCCGGTCGAACGGTTCGTGAACCCGCCGAAGAAGATGATCGGCAACCCGAACCCGCCGAAGACTCCACCGGACAAGAAGGACCCGAAACCCAAACCGGGCGGCTAGGGCGGGCCTTCCCACCTAGAGCGGTCTGAGGTTTTTGCCGGGGACCCAGGTGAGCTCGCCGTTCTTGTCCCGGAACTTGCCGAGCCACTCGCCGTTGTGCCGGATCCACGCCTCCAGTTCGCCGGTGGACCAGACGGCCCGCTCCACCGGCTGACTGGGCTCGACCCGCCGGACGGCATCCGCCGCCCGGGGGCCGTGGGCGTCGTACTGGACGTCGAGGTCGAAGGCGACCTCACGCGCCTTCGCCTCGCCGTCGATCCCTGTCGCACGCCACCCGTTGACCGCACCGTCCCAGACGCCGAACCTGTTGGATCCGTCGTCGGACGGCCGAACCGTGAACCGACCAAGCATGTTTTCAGATTAACGCCTGATCGAACACATGTTCTAGTCTTGATCGGGACGGGAGGTTGTGTGATGGATGACAGTTCTTCAGTTCCGGTAGCGGAAGACGATCCGCCCCCGGTCCAGGTCGTAGGGGCTGAGTTCCACCAGGACGCGGTCCTCGAGGACGATCTTGATGTAGTTCTTCCGGATCTTGCCGCTGATGTGCGCGAGCACCTTGTGCCCGTTGCTCAGCTGGACCCGGAAGGTCGCGTTCCGGAGGCACTCGACGACCGTGCCCTCGACCTCGATACCGCCTGCTGCCCGGGGCATGGTCAGGCCCTCCCGCTGATCAGTTCGAGACTCCGGCCGGTGCGCCGGCCGATGTCGTCGAAGAGCGCCAGCGCGGCCGTGTTGGTCTCGTCGACCTCCGCGGTCGCTGCCGCCGTGTCGCGCAGGGCGTGGCTCAGGAGGGCGCGGCCGATGCCACGACGGCGTTCGGCGGCCAGGACCGCGACCAGCCCGATCCGGGGGCGGCGGATGTGTGTCGCCAGCCGGATCATCCCGACGTACCGGCCGTCACGGACGGCGACCGTGTACTTCGCCGGGTCGAGCGGGTGCGTCCCGCCCTGCCAGGGCAGTACTTCGGCCGGCATCGTGTGCCAGCCCGGCCCGGCCGCGACCTCGGCCCGGATTGCCCGATCCAGCTCACGCAGCGGCGCCTCGTCGGCGGTGGTGATGGTGATTCCCGCGGGCGTCGTGGCTGGGATCGGTCCGGGGACGACGTACTCGGACTCACGCCGGCCGACCACGAAGCCGGCCCGTTCCCAGTTGGCGGTGGTCTCATGATCGGTCTCGTCGACCACCGTGTACCGCGGCGCCGGCAGCTCGGCCAGCATCGCGACCGCCAGCCGGTCGAACACGACGTCCTGCCAGGTGTCGACACTGAGAAAGGTCCGCCCGTCGAGCCGCCGCGACGCATACCCGCGCCCGACGGTCACGTCGTCCCGCACCGCATGCCACTGATCCTCAGCAACCCGTGAGACCGTCACCGGCCGGGCGCCGACATCCGAACTGAAAGATTTCATAGGTGTTTTCCCTTCGGGAGCTTCTCGCGGCGCTCCCGACGACACCTACGTCAATCGCCCGCCCGTGACCACGAGAGGGGGAGCACCCACAGCACGAAAATGTTCATGCGGGCCTCACCTCCAACAGTCGAGTCACGGACCCCGAAACGGTAACAGCGCACCAACCCACCTGCCAGTCAATTACCGATCCATCGAACAAGTGTTCTATTCTTCTCGTGGGAGGTGTGGCCGATGGGGTACAACAATCCGCCTATTAAGTGGTCGGAGTTGGAGCGGCGGTTGTCGGATCGGTCTCGGCCGGGGAGTCATGGTGGGCGGCCGGTGACGGCTGATGGTGGGGACAGTCCGGCGTGGTCGCAGCATCGGGGGCCGTATGTGCCGGAGGCGGTGCGCCGGCCGGAGCATGTGGTGCCGTATGCGGAGTTGCATGTGCATTCGAACTTCTCCTTCCTGGACGGGGCCTCGCAGCCGGAGGATCTGGTCGAGGCGGGGGTTCGGCAGGGGCTGCATGCGCTGGCGTTGACCGATCACGACGGGTTCTACGGCGCGGCGCGGTTCGCCGAGGCCGCGGCGGCGTACTCGTTGCCGACGGTGTTCGGGGCGGAGTTGTCGCTCGGTCTGACCGGCCCGCAGAACGGGGTGGCCGACCCCGAGGGCAGTCACCTGCTGGTGCTGGCCGAGGGGCAGGAGGGGTATCACCGGCTGGCCGGCGCCATCACGGAGGCCCAGCTCGACGGTGGTGAGAAAGGGAAGCCGGTCTACGACCTGGACGAGCTGGCGGCGGTCGCCAAGGACAGCTGGGTGATCCTGACCGGCTGCCGCAAGGGGCTGGTCCGGCAGGCGCTCGAGCTCGGCGGGCATGCCGACGGTCCGGCCGCGGCCGGACGTGAGCTGGACCGGCTGACCGCGTTGTTCGGCAAGGACCGGGTGGTTGTCGAGCTGATCGACCACCACCTGCCCGCCGACACCACCCGGAACCGGGTCCTGGCCGGGCTGGCGGCCGGCCGCGGCCTCCCGGTAGTTGCCACGAACAACGTTCACTACGCGACCCCGGCGCAGTACCGGCTGGCCTCCGCGCTGGCCGCCGTCCGGGCCCGCCGCGACCTGGACGCGATGGACGGCTGGCTGCCGTCGAGCGGGATGGCGTTCGTCCGTTCCGGCGCCGAGCTGACCACACGCTTCCGGCGGTACGACGGGGCGGTCGCGCGATCGGTGACGCTGGCGGACCAGCTCGCGTTCGACCTGGCGCGGGCGAAGCCGAAGCTGCCGCTGCGCGACGTACCGGACGGGGAGACACCGATGTCGTGGCTGCGGGTGCTGACGTTCGAGGGCGCGGCCCGGCGGTACGGGACCCGCGAGCAGCGGCCGGACGCGTACCAGCGGCTCGAGCGGGAGCTGGCGGTGATCGAGGAGAAGGAGTTCCCGGGGTACTTCCTGATCGTCGAGGACATCGTCCGGTTCGCCCGCGAGCACGGGATCCTCTGCCAGGGCAGGGGATCGGCGGCCAACTCCGCGGTCTGTTATGCGCTCGGGATCACCGCGGTGGACAGCATCCTCTACGACCTGCCGTTCGAGCGGTTCCTGGCGACGACGCGCGCCGAGGAGCCGGACATCGACGTCGACTTCGACTCCGGGCGCCGCGAGGAGGTGATCCAGCACGTCTACACCAAGTACGGCCGGCGCAACGCGGCCCAGGTGGCGAACGTGATCTCGTACCGCCCGAAGTCCGCCGTCCGGGACATGGCGAAGGCCCTCGGGTACTCCGTCGGTCAGCAGGACGCCTGGTCCAAGCAGGTAGACGGCTGGAGCCCCGAGATCACCTCGACCGAGCACGACATCCCGCCGCAGGTGGTGGCGATGGCCAGCGAGCTGCTGAAGTTCCCGCGGCACCTGGGGATCCACTCCGGCGGGATGGTGCTGACCGAGCGGCCGGTCGGCGAGGTGGTGCCGATCGAGCACGCCCGGATGGAGAACCGCACGGTCCTGCAGTGGGACAAGGACGACTGCGCGTGGATGGGGCTGGTGAAGTTCGACCTGCTCGGGCTCGGCATGCTGGCCGCGCTGCAGTACTGCCTGGACATGGTCCGCGAGCAGATCGGCGAGGACTGGGAGCTGCACACGATCCCGCGCGAGGAAGCCGGGGTGTACGACCAGCTCTGCCGGGCGGATTCGGTGGGCGTGTTCCAGGTCGAGTCCCGGGCGCAGATGGCGACGCTGCCGCGGCTGAAACCGCGGAAGTTCTACGACCTGGTCACCGAGATCGCGTTGATCCGGCCGGGCCCGATCCAGGGCGGCGCCGTGCATCCGTACATCCGCCGCCGGACCGGGGAGGAGCCGGTCACCTACCTGCATCCGAAGCTGGAGCCGGTGCTGCAGCGGACCATGGGTGTGCCGCTGTTCCAGGAGCAGCTGATGCAGATGGCGATGGCGGTCGGCGAGATCGACGGCGACGAGGCCGACCTGCTGCGCCGCGCGATGGGGTCGAAACGCGGCATCGAGCGGATCTCGTCGCTGAAGGACAAGCTGTACGCCGGGATGGCGGGCAACGGGATCACCGGCGAGCTGGCCGACGACATCTACGCCAAGATCGAGGCGTTCGCGAACTTCGGGTTCGCCGAATCGCACTCGATCAGCTTCGCGCTGCTGGTGTATTCGAGTACCTGGCTGCGGCTGCACTACCCGGCCGCGTTCCTGGCCGCGCTGCTCCGGGCACAGCCGATGGGGTTCTACTCGCCGCAGTCGCTGGTCGCGGACGCCCGCCGGCACGGTGTCGAGGTACGGCGCCCGGAGTTGCAGCTGTCCGGCGTCGATGCCGGGCTCGAGCTGCTCGTCGACGGGCAGGAGCTGACCGGGCCGACCGGGCTCGACGAATGCTTGGCGGATCCGCAGCCGGTGGTCGGGCCGTTCGATCCGAAGGCGCCGTTCGACACCACCGTGCACCGGCGGGACGGGGCGTTCGCGGTCCGGCTCGGGCTCGCCGAGGTGCGGACGGTGGGGGAGAAGGGCGCGAAGCTGATCGTCGAGGAACGGGACCGCGGCGGGCCGTTCGCCGACATGGCCGACCTGGTCCGGCGGACCGGGATCACCGCGGCGCAAGTTGAAGCGCTGGCGACCGCGGGGGCGTTCGACTGCTTCGGGCTGGACCGGCGGCAGGCGCTCTGGGAGGCGGGCCGCGCCGCCGAGGAACGCCCGGGCCGGTTGGCCGGGATCAGCGCGGCCGGTCCGCCGCCGACGCTACCCGGGATGAGCGATATCGAGGCTGACATGGCGGACCTGTGGTCGACGTCGATCACCACCACCAGCCATCCGATGGAACGCGTCCGCGAGAAGCTTCGCGCCGAAGGCATCCTGTCCGCCGCCCAGCTCCGCGAGGCGCCGGACGGCGCGCGCGTCCGGGTGGCGGGGGTCGTCACCCATCGCCAACGCCCGGCGACCGCGTCCGGGGTCACGTTCATGAACCTCGAGGACGAGACCGGCATGGCGAACATCGTCATCACCG
Source organism: Kribbella sp. WER1 (assembly GCF_054189145.1). Classification (NCBI taxonomy): domain Bacteria; kingdom Bacillati; phylum Actinomycetota; class Actinomycetes; order Propionibacteriales; family Kribbellaceae; genus Kribbella; species Kribbella sp. WER1. Next base: position 8,288,519 of record NZ_CM135186.1, read on the forward strand.
TAGGCTGCTGGCAGCACCACGCCGCCGTCGCCCGCAACGCCGCCGCCTTGATCATCCGCGGCCGGGTCGAACGCGCCGGCGAAGTCACCAACCTCTCCGCCGAACACCTCCAACGCCTCCCACTGGCAGCCCGCACCAAGTCCCGCGACTTCAGATAACTCTTCAGCTGGCGAGGGTGGTGAGGATGGTGGCGGCGAGGTCGGTGCGGCTGGTGTCGCCGGTCCATTGGGTGCGGACGTCGTCGGACTCGAGGGTCTGTTGGAGACGGGTCTTGTCGTTCGGGGTGAGTGTTGGCGCCATCAGGTTCGCGACGGTCAGTGCGTGGTACTGCTCGGAGGTCGAGCGGGGGTTCTGGATCGCGTCCAGGACCGATGGGAAGTCGGCCAGTTGGACGTCGGTTTCCATCAGGGCGAGGGCGGCCATTCGGCTGGCGGGAGTGCCTTCGTTGAACAGTTTGGCGACGTCGGGTGGACCGAATGCTTGGGCGTCCGCGAGACCTCGGACCTGGTGGGTGGTGGGATGAGGGTCGGTGGCCAGCGCGAGTTGGTTGTTCGCGCGTTCGCGGGCCGTTTGCGCGGTCTCGGTGTCGCCGGCGCGGTCCGCGCGGCGGGCGAGTTCGAGGAGGGCGTCGGTGTTGCTCATCAGCAGCCCGAGACGCAGTCGCGCGTACAGCCAGCCGCTCAGGAAGCCGACGACGAAGAAGTAGATCACCACGCTGCCCGCGAACGACTCCCGCCCGCTGCGATCCCCCAGCGCGGGGGCGAGCGCGTGGAACAGTTGCCCCGCCTGATGCTTGATCGCCACGAACTGGGTCAGGCCGACGCCGACGAGGATCTTCGTCAGCCAGTCGGAGATCTGTTCGAGGTTCGTGTTCGCGCCGACCGCGCCGACGGCACTCACCGAGCCGGCCGCGGCGCCGGTTGCCGGTACGGCGGCATCTCCCGCGGCCGGCCGGTCGTTGCCGGTCGTGGTCCGCGGTACGCCGAACAGGATGCCGACCAGGACGCCGCTGCCCAGCGAGGCGACCGCGATCATCACCGACGCGGACACGACGGGCAGGCTCGCCTTCGACCCGGCCGCGGCGTACGCGATCGTCGCGAGCAGTCCACCCGCGATCGCCGTCACCTCGACGGCGTACACGGCCGAGACCCGCGATCCCGGCGACGTACTGCCTGCTGCCGAGCGGCTCTGCCAGAAACGCCACCATGGACGCGCCGGCGGCGGCGTCTGTTCCTCGGACACAAGCCCACCCCCCACCGCAAACTTTCCCCTTCTTCGAGGATGGCGACTCGCTCACACTCTGTAAAGATCATGGTGGCCGGATCGCGAGCTCGGAGGAGATACGGGTCGTGGCAGGCTGAAGCAGTTGCTCGAATCGCGATGAAGGGGACAGAGGCGTACATGGACGCGTGTGTGGTGCATGGTGCGGGAGACCTGCGGGTCGAGGAGCGGGCGGCGGTCGAGCCTGCGGTGGGGCAGGTCGCGGTGCGGATCGCGTACGGCGGGATCTGCGGGACGGACCTGCACTACTATCGCGACGGCGGGGTCGGGAACTTCCGGGTGCGGGAGCCGCTGGTGCTCGGGCACGAGGTGGTCGGACGGGTGAGCGCGGGGGACCTGCCTGCCGGTACGCCGGTGGGGATCCACCCGGCGACGCCGTGCGGGGAGTGCTCCGAGTGTTTGCAGGACCGGCGGAATATCTGTGCCTTCAGCAACTACCTGGGTAGTGCGGCGCGGACGCCGCACATCCAGGGCGGGTTCGTCCGGGAGCTGATCCTGCCGGCCGACCAGGTGCGAGTGCTGCCGGCCGGGCTCGACCTGCGGCGCGCCGTACTCGCGGAGCCGTTGTCGGTGGCGATCCACGCCGTACGACGAGCCGGCGAGGGGGCGGTGGACGGGAGGAAGGTGCTGGTCACCGGGGCGGGGCCGATCGGCCTGCTGGTGGTTGCCGCGTTGCGGCGGGCGGGGGCGCGGGAGATCATCGCGACCGACCTGCACGAGACCCCGTTGGCGCTCGCGGCGGAGGTCGGCGCCACCACAACCGTCCGCGCGGACGCGACCGAGTGGCCGGAGGACATCGACGTCGCGATCGAGGCGTCCGGCACCGCTGGCGGGCTGCGGACCTGCGTGGAACGGGTACGCCGCGGCGGGACCGTCGTACAGGTGGGGTCGCTGCCGCCGGGTGACACCGGCTTTCCTGGGGCGCTCCTGATGACACGAGAGCTGACGCTGACCGGCGCGTTCCGCTTCGACCACGAGTTCGACACGGCGATCGAGTGGCTGGCCGACGGCCTGTACGTCGACCCGATCGTCACCCACACGTTCCCACTCGCGGACGCGGTCGCCGCCTTCAACCTGGCAACCGACCGCACAGTCGCCTCGAAGGTCCTCCTGCAAATAGCCCCAAGCTGAGTCCCGCCGCCCGGTCAGGCGAGGTCGTCGGAGTCCAGGGACTTGAGGATGCTGGTGGTGATTTCGGCCAGTTGGGTCAGCTGGTCGGGGGTCAGGGCGTCGATGACGTGTTGGCGGACTGTGGCGACGTGGCCTGGGGCGGTGGCCTTGATCTTTTTCCAGCCGGTGGGGGTCAGGCGGGCGTTGGTGGCGCGGGCGTCTTCGGGGCAGGGGAAGCGTTCGACCAGGCCGCGGTCTTCCAGGCGTTTCACGACGTGCGAGAGGCGGGGGAGGGTCGCGTTCGTGCGTTGGGCGAGGGCGGTCATCCGGAGGGTGCGCTTCGGGGCCTCGGACAGCATTGCCATCACGTAGTACTCGTAGTGGGTCAGGTCGGCGTCGCGGCGTAGTTGGGTGTCGAGGATGCCGGGGAGCAACTCGACCACGCCGACCAGGCCCAGCCAGGCGGTCATCTCCGCGTCGTCCAGCCATCGGGTGTTCACCGCTCTAGCCTAATGCTTGTAGCTACAACTAAAAAGCGCTATCGTGATAGTTGAAGCTACAACCAAAAGGAGCGAGAGCATGACGCACGTCAGCATCATCGGCAGCGGCAACATGGGGCAGGCGATCTCCGCGGTCGTCGCCAAGGGCGGCAACACGGTGGAGCTGTTCAACTCCGCCGACAAGGACCGCGCGGTCACCGGCGAGGTCGTGATCCTCGCGACGCCGTACCCGGCCTACGAGCAGGTGCTCGCGGAGCGAGCGGACCAGCTGACCGGCAAGGTGGTCGTGGACATCAGCAACCCGCTGAACTTCGAGACCTTCGACTCGCTGACCGTTCCGGCGGACGGCTCCGCGGCGGCCGAGCTGGCCGCGAAGCTTCCGGACTCGAAGGTGCTGAAGGCGTTCAACACCAACTTCGCGGCGACGGTCGCCACCGGCAAGGCCGGCGACGTCCCGACCACGGTGCTGATCGCCGGCGACGACGCGGACGCGAAGGCGCTGCTGGCCGGGATCGTCTCCGCCGGCGGTCTGCGGGCGGTCGACGCCGGCTCGCTGAAGCGTGCGCGCGAGCTGGAGTCGCTCGGCTTCCTGCAGCTCACCCTCGCGGTCGCCGAGAAGACCCCGTGGACCGGCGGCTTCGGCCTCGCCTGGACCGCAACCTGACCACGACTCTGACCGCAACTCTGACCACATGGTGGCAAACGCTTACCCCATGGTGCTGAAGTCCTGACAGACTGACCTGCCATGGGGCGCGTGATCAATGACAACGGTGCATGGTGCTGGTTCCAGGACGAGCGAGCGGTGGTCGACCCGGACGGCGGCGTCCTCGTCGTCGGGTCGATCGCGGCACCGGAAGGCCCCGGCGGTGACGCCCGGGCCGGCAACGTCGAGCTCACGGTCGTCGACCTGCGCGACGGTACGGCGGACGTCGTCGTACTGCACGAGCAGTTCGAGGCGGACGACCACAACGTCCCCGCACTGTGGCGGCGTACCGACGGCCGATGGCTGGCCGTCTACACGAAACACAAGACCGACGACCTGACCCGTTGGCGGGTGAGCGAGCCGGGCGACCCGCGGACGTGGGGCCCGGAGCAGACGTTCGACTGGAGCGAGCACACCGGCGGTCGCGGGGTCACGTACTCGAACCTGCACCAGCTCGACGGCCACCTGTACTGCTTCGCGCGGGCGGTGAACGACGACCCCTGCGCGCTGGTGTCCGACGACGAGGGCGACACCTGGACGTACGCCGGGAAGCTCTTCACCCGTCCGAAGGTCGGCTACGTCAACGGCTACACGCGCTACGCCTCGACGCCGACCCGGATCGACCTGATCACCACGGACCACCACCCGCGCGACTACAACAACTCGATCTACCACGGGTACCTCGAAGCCGGCGCGCTGCATCGTGCCGGTGGCACCGTCGTCGACGAGAAGGCGCTCGGCAACGACGCCCCGTCGCAGGTCGAGCTGACCACGATCCTGCAGGCGGACTCGGTCTGGAACGGCGAGCCGATGACGCACTGCTGGACGATCGACATCCGCCGCGCCGGCGACGAACTCGCCGCGGTCCTGCTGGCCCGCCACGACACGCCGGAGAACCCGGAGGATGCCTTCGCCCGCGACCATCCGGTGCCGGACCACCGCTTCTTCTACGCACGTCTCGTCCACGGCAAGTGGCAGGTCCGCCGGCTGGCGAAGGCCGGCCACGGCCTGCTGCCGCACGAGAACGACTACACCGGCCTGGTCGCGATCGACCCGTACGACGTCGACTCGCTGTACGTCTCCACACCGATCGACCCGCGCGACGGCAGCGCCTTGAAGCACCACGAGATCTTCCACGCCCGTACGGCGGACAACGGTGCGACGTGGACGTGGACACCGGTGACCGAGAACTCCGGCGTCGACAACCTCCGCCCGATCGTCGCGCCGGGCGACCCGAACCGGATCCCGCTGCTCTGGTTCCGCGGCGAGATGACGGCGTCCCAGCACTACAACTGCGAGATCGTCCTGGACGACCGGGTCAGGTGACGATCGCGTAGTCGCGGATCTTGCGGTAGATCGTCGCGCGCGACATCCCGAGCGCCTGCGCGGCGGCCGCCTTGTCGCCCTGGTGCGCGGCGAGCGCGTCGACGATCGCGTCCCGCTCGAGCGCCTCGATCCGGGTCAGGTGCCGGCGCGTCGTCGCCCGGCACTCGGCGGGCAGGCCGTCGAGTTCGACGACTCCGGACCGGCGCCGCCGCGCGACCTCGCCGAGCACGGTCCGTAGATGCGTCACGTTGCCGGGCCACGGCAGCCGCATCAGCTGACTGACCGCGGTCTGCGACAGCGTGACGCCCGCGACCCCGGTGCGCGCGAGCAGATGCGGTACGAGCGCCTGTACGTCGTCGAGGTGGTGCCGAAGCGGTGGTACGGCGACCGTCCGCGGGAAGAACCGCAGCAGCTGGGTGTCCAGCTCGTCCTGCGCGCCGGACTGGCCGGTGACGACGGTCAACGCGATCCACGGTTCGTCGGACAGGCTGTCGCGGACGGTCTGCAGTACGTCGACGAGGGCCTGGATGTTCTCGGTGGAGAGCAGGTGTGCGTGCCGCAGTACGAGGTCCGAACCTGCTTCGAGTTCGGTGGTCGCGGCGTTCACGAGGTCCGGGTCGTCGGCGTCGAGGATGACCAGCCGGGCGCCTGCCCGCGAGTAGTTGTGCACGGCCCGGAGCAGGGTGAGCTTGCCGGTACCGGTCTCGCCCTCGGCAACGATCCACTCGGCGCGGCCGGCGGACTCCAGCACTTCCTGGGTCGTGTGCCGCCACAGCGCGCTGGTGCCGATCACGCCGGGCAGGGTCGGGACACGTGCCGCGGAGCTTCGGAGCAGTCCGGAGCGCTGCTCGCGGACCTGGACGATCCCGCCCGCCAGCCGATTCCCGAGGAACGTCGGGTGGTACGCGAGCCGGGCGGTGAACCCGCTGGGCAGGTCCGCGATGAACGTGCACGGGCGGGTGCCGCCGCGGGCGTCCCGGGTCCGGTCGATCAGCGCCGCCTGGTCGACCGCGTCGAAGTGCGCTTGCGCGTGGGCGTTGATCATGAACACCTCCTCGCCGAGCGCGATCACCGAGCCGCCGGTGTGCCGGCAGGCCGCGTAGTAGTCGCTGAGCAGCGCCTGGTCGAGGGCGTTGGCCTCCTCGACGATCCGTTCCTGGATCCGCCGGGCGGCGAGTTTGGCGAACGACAGCAGCACAGCGTTGGAGTTCTGCGCCTGCGTGGTGATGTCCAGGACGCCGAGCTGGCCACCGGTGACCGGGTGCGTGATCGGTGCGCCGGCGCACGCGAACCGGCGCAGTACACCGGTGTAGTGCTCAGGTCCGAGCACGAGGATCGGGCCGCCGACCTCGAGCGACGTACCGATGCCGTTGGTGCCGACCTGGGACTCGGCGTAGGTGAAGCCGGGGGAGAGGTCGACCGCGTCGAGCTTGCGGATCAGCGCCGGGTCGCCGCCGCGCCGGTCCAGGACGACCCCCTTGGCGTCGGTCAGGATGATGCAGACCGGCTCGTTGGTGAGCTCGGAGGCCAGCGAGTCGATCACCGGGCGGGCCGCCCGGGTGAGCGTGGTGTCGACGTCGAGCCCGGTGATGTACGCCGGCGACGGCTGGTCGACGTTCACCAGCGACGCCTCCGACCGCTGCCAGGACAGCAGGATCGATTCGCGAAGCGACATCGCGCACCTCCTCGATCGACAGATCTCCCAGCGAACACCGACCAAGGTAGTTCGGCAACCGTGTGACCGGTATCTCACATTGAGACAGCGTCGCCGCGGCGGGACGGCTTTCATCTCTGCAATCAGCCCGACCCCTGGAGGCAGGCACATGAGCAGGCAGAGTCTCACCAAGGCCCACGCGAAGATCACCGAGCTCTCGTGGGAGCCGACGTTCGCGACCCCGGCGACCCGGTTCGGCACCGACTACACGTTCGAGAAGGCGCCGAAGAAGGACCCGCTGAAGCAGATCATGCGGTCGTACTTCCCGATGGAGGAGGAGAAGGACAACCGCGTGTACGGCGCCATGGACGGCGCGATCCGCGGCAACATGTTCCGCCAGGTCCAGCAGCGCTGGCTGGAGTGGCAGAAGCTGTTCCTGAGCATCATCCCGTTCCCGGAGATCTCGGCGGCCCGCGCGATGCCGATGGCGATCGACGCGGTCCCGAACCCGGAGATCCACAACGGGCTCGCGGTCCAGATGATCGACGAGGTCCGGCACTCGACGATCCAGATGAACCTCAAGCGGCTGTACATGAACAACTACATCGACCCGGCCGGGTTCGACATGACCGAGAAGGCGTTCGCGAACAACTACGCGGGCACCATCGGCCGGCAGTTCGGCGAGGGGTTCATCACCGGTGACGCGATCACCGCCGCGAACATCTACCTCACGGTGGTCGCGGAGACCGCGTTCACCAACACGCTGTTCGTCGCGATGCCGGACGAGGCGGCGGCCAACGGCGACTACCTGCTGCCGACGGTGTTCCACTCGGTGCAGTCCGACGAGTCGCGGCACATCAGCAACGGGTACTCGATCCTGCTGATGGCGCTGGCCGACGAGCGCAACCGGCCGCTGCTGGAACGCGACCTGCGGTACGCGTGGTGGAACAACCACTGCGTCGTGGACGCCGCGATCGGCACGTTCATCGAGTACGGCACGAAGGACCGCCGTAAGGATCGTGAGAGCTATGCGGAGATGTGGCGGCGCTGGATCTACGACGACTACTACCGCAGCTACCTGCTGCCGCTGGAGAAGTACGGGCTCACGATTCCGCACGACCTGGTCGAGGAGGCGTGGAACCGGATCACGAACAAGGGCTACGTGCACGAGGTCGCGCGGTTCTTCGCCACCGGGTGGCCGGTGAACTACTGGCGGATCGACGCGATGACCGACCAGGACTTCGCCTGGTTCGAGGACAAGTACCCCGGCTGGTACTCGAAGTACGGCAAGTGGTGGGAGAACTACAACCGGCTCGCGTACCCGGGCCGGAACAAGCCGATCGCGTTCGAGGACGTCGGCTACCAGTACCCGCACCGCTGCTGGACCTGCATGGTGCCGGCGCTGATCCACGAGGACATGGTGGTCGAGAAGGTCGACGACCAGTGGCGCACGTACTGCTCGGAGACCTGCTACTGGACCGACGCGGTCGCGTTCCGCGGCGAGTACGACGGCCGGCCGACGCCGAACATGGGCCGGCTGACCGGGTTCCGCGAGTGGGAGACCCTGCACCACGGCAAGGACCTGGCCGACATCGTCTCCGACCTCGGGTACGTCCGCGACGACGGCAAGACGCTGATCGGGCAGCCGCACCTCGACCTGGACCCGAAGAAGATGTGGACCCTGGACGACGTCCGCGGCAACACCTTCAACAGCCCGAACGTGCTGCTGAACGAGATGACCGACGCGGAGCGCCAGGCGCACGTCGCGGCGTACCGCGCGAGCTGAGGTGGTCCGGGTGGCCGACAAACACATCGTCCAGTTCGAACCGGTCGGGATCGAGCTGGAGGTCGGCGAGGACGAGAAGATCCTCGACGCGGCGTTCCGGCAGGGCATCCACCTGATGCACGGCTGCCGCGAAGGACAGTGCTCGGCGTGCAAGTCCTACCTGCTCGACGGCGACATCCAGATGGAGCGCTACTCGACGTTCGCGTGCAACGACGCGGAGGTTGCCGAGGGCTACGTGTTGCTCTGCAAGGCGCACGCGTTCAGCGACTGCACGATCGAGCTGCTGAACTTCGACGAGGACGAGCTGCTCGGCGGCATCCCGATCCGGACCGTGGGTACGACGGTGGCCGCGATCGAGCCGGTCACCCGGGACATCGTGTCGCTGCGGCTGAAACCGGCCGAGGAGTTCGACTTCAAGCCAGGGCAGTACGTCGACCTCACGATCCCGGGGACCGATGAGCACCGGTCGTTCTCGATGGCGACGACACCTTCGGGTGAGATCGAGTTCCTGATCAAGAAGTACCCGGGCGGCCGGTTCTCCGGGCTGCTGGACGACGGACTGGCGGTCGGCGACGAGCTCTCGATGACCGGTCCGTACGGATCGTCCACTCTGAAGGACGGGCACGTGCTGCCGGTGATCTGCGTCGCCGGCGGTGCCGGGATGGCGCCGATCCTGTCGATCCTGCGGCACCTCGCCGCGACCGGCAGCACCCGGCCGGTCCGGTTCTACTACGGCGCCCGGTCGGCGGCCGACCTGTTCTACCTGGACGCGATCCGCGAGCTCGGCGCGGGTCTCGCCGACTTCGAGTTCGTGGCGTGCCTGTCCGAGTCGGCGGACTCGCGGTACGAGGCCGGCAACGTCACCGAGGTGGTCGAACGCCGGGAACCGCTGCTGCACAAGTGCGAGGCGTACCTGTGCGGGCCGCCGCCGATGGTGGACGCGGCGCTCGCCCTGCTCGACAACCACGACGTACCGAAGGACCAGATCTTCTACGACAAGTTCACCAGCCCAGCGACTGGAGCCTGAGATGTCACAGACCAAGCAACGCAGTTTCCCGCGGATCGAGTTCACCGACTCGGAGGCCGGAGCGCTGGAGTTCCCCAGCTCGACCAGCCGCAGCTACAACTACTACAAGCCGGCCAAGCTGCGCGCGACGATGTACGAGGACGTCACGGTCGACGTCCAGCCGGACCCCGACCGGCACCTGAGCCAGGGCTGGATCTACGGCTTCGGCGACGGCCCGGGCGGCTACCCGAAGGAGTGGACGGCGGCGGAGTCGTCCAACTGGCACGCGTTCCTCGACCCGAACGAGGAGTGGAACCAGACGATCTACCGGAACAACTCCGCGGTCGTGCGGCAGGTCGACCTCGGGCTGCAGAACGCCAAACGGGCCAAGGCGTACGACGGCTGGAACGCGGCCTGGCTGAAGTTCATCGAGCGCAACCTGGGCGCCTGGATGCACGCCGAGAACGGCCTGGCGCTGCATGTCTTCACCAGCATCCAGCGGTCCGGCCCGACCAACATGATCAACACCGCGGTCGCGGTGAACGCGGCGCACAAGATGCGGTTCGCCCAGGACCTCGCACTGTTCAACCTGGATCTGAGCGAGGCCGGCGTACCATTCGACGGCTCGGCGCACCAGGAGGTGTGGAAGGCGGCGCCGGAGTGGCAGCCGACGCGTGAGGTGGTCGAGCGGCTGACCGCGGTCGGCGACTGGTGCGAGCTGCTGTTCGCGACCAACATCGTCTTCGAGCAGCTCGTCGGGTCGCTGTTCCGGAGCGAGCTGGTGATGCAGATCGCGGCCCGCAACGGCGACTACATCACGCCGACGCTGGTCGGCACCGGCGAGCACGACTACGACCGCGACCTCGGCTACTCGCGGAACCTGTTCCGGTTGCTGACCCGCGACGACGAGTACGGCGAGACCAACAAGGCGCTGTTCGGCGAATGGCTGGCGACCTGGGTACCGCGGTGTATCGACGCGGCGCATGCGCTGCAGCCGATCTGGTCGCAGCCGGCCGACAAGGCCGTCACGTTCGCGTCGAGCTTCGACGCGGCCAAGCAGAAGTTCCGCTCGTTGCTCTCCGAGCTCGGGCTCGACACCCCGAAGGAGCTGGACCAGTGACCGCGATGCAGTTCGGATCCCAGACCGAGTTCTCCAACAAGTGCGGCGTGACGCTGATGAACACGCCGGTCGGCCGGGTGGTCGCGGACGTGATGGGTGCCAAGGACGGCGTCGAGCTGACCGAGTACCCGTCGATGATCCGCGTCGACGGGACCGGCGTACTCGACTTCGACTACGACGAGCTGTCCGACGCGCTCGGGTCGGACTTCGACGGGTCGGTGTTCGAGGAGATCAGCTCGACGCACTACGGCCGGATGGTGCACCTGGACGAGCGGACGTTGCTGTTCGCCAGCCCGGAGGACGCCGCGGAGTACATCGGTTTCGACCTCACCGCCCACTAGGAGGCAGGCATGTACGAGAAGGACGGCGAGAAGTACTACGTGGTCGACGCGCACGTGCACCTCTGGGACGGCCGCGAGTCGAACCAGAAGAACGTGCACGGCAAGCAGTTCATCGACTGCTTCTACGACTACCACCGCAACCTCAGCCCCGAAGAGGAGGTGTGGGACTACGACACCTACACGTACTACGGCGCCCAGCGGCTGATGAAGGACGTGTTCGAGGAGGGGTACGCCGACCACGCGATCTTCCAGGCCACGCTGCTGAGCGACTTCTACAAGAACGGGTTCGGCCAGACCGAGGACGCGTTCGGGCTGACCCAGGCGCATCCGGGCAAGCTCACGTACAACCACGCGTACGACCCGCGCAACGGGGAAGCGGGCCTCGAGCAACTACGCCGGGACGCGGAGCGGATGCAGCTCAAGGGCGTCAAGCTCTACACGGCCGAGTGGCACGGGGAGTCGCGCGGGTACAAGCTCGACGATCCGTGGTCGCGGCGGTACCTGGAGGAGTGCCTGAAGCTCGGGATCAAGAACGTCCACGTGCACAAGGGCCCGACGATCCGGCCGCTGGACCGGGACGCGTTCGACGTCGCGGACATCGACAAGGTTGCCACCGACTACCTCGACCTGAACTTCGTCGTCGAGCATGTCGGGCTGCCGCGGCTCGAGGACTTCTGCTGGATCGCCACCCAGGAGTCCAACGTGTACGGCGGGCTCGCGGTCGCGATGCCGTTCGTGCACGCCCGGCCGAAGTACTTCGCGCAGATCATCGGCGAGCTGCTGTACTGGCTCGGCGAGGACAAGATCCTGTTCGCCAGCGACTACGCGTTGTGGACGCCGAAGTGGCTGGTGGAGAAGTTCGTCGACTTCCAGATCCCCGGCGACCTGCCCGAGTACGCGCCGATCACGACCGCGCAGAAGAAGAAGATCCTCGGTCTGAACGCGGCCAAGCTGTACGGTCTCGACGTACCGGCCGAGCTGCAAGTGGCCGAGGCCGTCGCATGATCGCGATCGCCGCCTCGCTGTCCGACCGGGTCCTCGCGGCCCTGTCGACGGTGGTCGATCCCGAGCTGGACGAGCCGATCACCGACCTCGGCTTCGTCCGCTCGGTCCGGATCGAGAACGCGAACGTGACCGTGCACCTGCGGCTGCCGACGTCGTTCTGCTCGCCGAACTTCGCGTACCTGATGGCCTCCGACGCGGTCGACGCGCTGCGCCGGGTGGAGGGACTGCGCGAGGTCGTGGTCCAGCTCGACGACCACCACGACTCGGACAAGATCAACGCCGGCCTCGCCGCGGACGCGGGGTACGTCGGAACCTTCGGCGTCGAGGCCGAGGAGAGCCTGGACGAACTGCGGAGCATCTTCCACCGCAAGGCCCACACGGCCGCGATGGAACGGTGCGCCGAGCAACTACTCAGGACCACCGACGTTTCCGTGGACGATCTCCACCTGGTCACGCTCGCCGACGTACCCGAGGGTCCGCACAAGGAGGCGCTGTTCCGGCGCCGGGCCGCGATCGGGCTCGGGGCCGGACCCGCCGAGCGGCTCGTGGTGGACGAGGAAGGGCAGGCGCTGCCGGCCGAGGAGGTCCCGCTGCGGTTGCGGTTCGCGAAGTCGGTGCGGATCTCGATCGAGGGCAACGCGCATTTCTGTCGCGGCCTGCTGGCCACGAGGTATGGGAGTACGGCATGAGAGCGGTCCAGGTGGTCGGCTACCACACCGACCTGACGTTGGCCGACGTACCGGAGCCGAAGGTCGAGGGTCCGCTCGACGTGGTCGTCCGGGTCGGCGGAGCGGGGGTGTGCCGGACCGACCTGCACATCCTCGAGGGGCAGTGGGCGGCGAAGTCCGGCGTCGCGCTGCCGTACACGATCGGCCACGAGAACGCCGGCTGGGTGCAGGCGGTCGGCGACGCGGTCACGAACGTGAAGCCGGGCGACAAGGTGATCTTGCACCCGTTGATCACCTGCGGGCTGTGCCGCGCGTGCCGGTTCGGCGACGACGTGCACTGCGAGAACAGCCAGTTCCCGGGGATCGACACCGACGGCGGGTACGCCGAGTACCTGCGGACGACGGCTCGCAGCGTGGTGAAGATCGACGACAACCTGGAACCGGCCGACGTCGCGGCGCTCGCGGACGCCGGGCTGACGGCGTACCACGCGGTCCGGAAGGCGGCCGCCACGCTCCGGCCCGGGGACGTCTGCGTGATGATCGGCGCCGGCGGCCTCGGGCACATCGGGATCCAGGTGCTGAAGGCGATCTCGGCCGCGACGCTGGTCGTGGTGGACCGCAACCCGGCCGCCGTCGAACTGGCGGTCGCGATCGGGGCCGACCACGGAATCGTTGCCGACGGCACCCAGGTGCACAAGGTCCTGGAGCTCACCGGCGGCGCGCGGGCGGTGATCGACTTCGTCGGCGAGGGCGGCGCGACCGCGGAGGGCGTCGCGATGCTGCGGCGGGCCGGCAACTATTACGTGGTCGGGTACGGCGAGAACATCGACGTACCGACGATCGACATCATCTCGACCGAGATCAACTTCGTCGGGAACCTGGTCGGCTCGTACACCGACCTGCAGGAGCTGATGGTGCTCGCCGCCCAGGGCAAGGTCACCCTGCACACCAGCAAGTACCCGCTCGCCGACTACCAGCAGGCGATCGACGATCTCGGCCGCGGGCTGGTCCGCGGCCGGGCGATCCTCATCCCGTGAGAGGGGTCTGACCATGGCCAAGGAACTGCGGTTCAACGAAGACGCGCGCCGGCTGCTCGAGTCCGGGGTGAACGCCCTGGCCGACGCGGTCAAGGTGACGTTGGGGCCGAAGGGCCGCAACGCCGTCCTGGAGAAACTGACCGGCCCGCCGACGATCACCAACGACGGCGTGACGATCGCCCGTGAGATCCAGCTGCGCGAGCCGTTCGCGAACATGGGCGCCCAGCTGGTCAAGGAAGTCGCGATGAAGACCAACGGGGTGGTCGGCGACGGTACGACGACCGCGACCGTGCTCGCCCAGGCGATGGTCCGCGAAGGGCTGCGGGCGGTCGACGAGGGCGCGAACCCGATGCGGGTACGGCGCGGCATCGAGCAGACCGTACCGGTGGTGGTCGCGACGCTGCGCGCGTGGGCGGCCGACGTCGGCGGCGGGCAGGACCTGCGGAACATCGCGACGATGGCGGCCGGTGACGACGAGTCGATCGGCGAGGTGATCGCCGAGGCGGTCGAGCGGGTCGGGCGGACCGGGATCGTCAGTACCGAGGAGTCCGACGGGCTCGGGCTGAGCGTCGAGGTGGTCGACGGGATCGAGTTCGACCACGGGTACACGTCGGCGTACATGGTCACCGACAAGGAGCGGATGGAGGCGGTGCACGAGCGTCCGCTGATCCTGCTCACCAACCGCAAGATCAACCAGGTGCAGGACATCATGCCGACGGTCGAGGTCGCCAAGCGTGCGGACCGGCCGCTGGTGGTGCTGGCCGAGGACGTCACCGGACCGGCGTTGCAGTTCCTGGTGGGCGGCAACATGCACGGCACGATGCAGACGGTCGTGGTTCGGGCGCCGGGGTTCGGGCACCGGCGGATCGCCGAGCTGGAGGATCTCGCGGTGGCGCTCGGCGGGCACGTGATCGCCCAGGACACCGGGCTCGAGCTGGCCGAGGTCTCGCTGGAGCACCTCGGCACGTGTGACCGGATCACGATCAGCGAGGGCAGTACGACGATCGTCGGCGGGCACGGTGATCCCGCACTGGTCGAGGCGCGGCTGGCGCAGCTGGAGACGCAGTTCGAGCGGGCGCGGATCGACGCGGACCGGGACAGCCTGCAGCTGCGGATGGCGCGGTTGTCCGGGCGGGTCGCGGTGATCCGGGTCGGCGGCGCGACCAGCGTGGAGCTGAAGGAGCGGATGCTGCGGGTGGAGGACTCGCTCGCGGCTACGCGTGCCGCGGTCGAGGAGGGCGTGGTGGCCGGCGGCGGTACGGCGCTCGTGCAGGCGCAGGACGCGGTGTCGCGCGTCGAGCTGACCGGCGACGACGCGATCGGCCGCGAGGTCGTCCGGCGCGCACTGCCCGAGCCGCTGCGGTGGATCGCGATCAACGCCGGGTACGACGGCGACGACGTGGTGAAGAAGGTCGCCGATCTGCCGCTGGGGCACGGGTTCGACGCGCTCAGCGGGCGGTACGGCGACATGTTCGACCAGGGGGTGATGGATCCGCTGAAGGTGACCCGGGCGGCGCTGGAGAGCGCGGCGTCGATCGCGGCACTGCTGATCACCACGGAGACGGCCGTCGTCGAGGAGGTCCTCGGGAATCCCGGGGCGATCCACGCGCCGGGATTCGGCGACCTGGCCGAGGGCATGGTCCGCCCGTCGAACATCTACTGAGATGACGGTGTCCGAGCCCGCTGGGCCGCAGTTGGTCGCGGTGGCTCGGACGTTCAGTCTGCTGTCCTCGCCGGTGCGGCTGCGGCTCGTCTGGCTCGCGACCCGGGGCGAGTACGACGTCGGCACGTTGGCTGAGCGTTCTGGGGTGAACGTGGCAACCGCCAGCCAGCACCTCTGCAAACTCCGCCTGGCCGGCCTGATCACCGTCCACCGGCGGGGCCGGCACCACATCTACACCGTCGACGACCCGCACGTCCGCGCGCTGGTCGAGCAGATCTTCGCCCACATCGCCCCGGACGGCACGCTCGCGCCGGACCTCGTCCTGGGTTAGATAATAACGACCGGTACCATCTATTGCATGACGGTTCCGGTGCGGCGGTTGTGGGTGGCGGTGTTGTGTGGGTACCTCGCGTTCGGCGCGGCGTTGCAGGTGCTGCCGTCGTACGTCCCGGCGAGGTTCGGCGGTGGTGCGCTGGCCAGTGGGACCGCGGTCGGGATCGCGTTCCTGGCGACGGCGTGCGGGCGGCCGTTCGCCGGGTGGCTGGCAGATGCCGGGTGGTCGCGCCCGGTGGTGACCGCCGGGGGAGTGCTGGCAGCGATCGGTGGCCTGGGGCAACTGCTCGCGCCACAGCTGGGCTGGTTGCTGGTCGCGCGGCTGGTGATGGGTGCGGGGGAGGCGGCGCTGTTCTCGGCCGCGCTGCCGTGGGTCCTGTCCGGCGCCCGAAGCTCCCAGCGAGGAAGGCTTGCGGGCTGGTTCGGTCTCTCCATGTGGGGAGGCCTGGCCGGCGGCCCTGTGCTGGCGACGCTGCTCGCGGACACCACGGTTGTCTGGTGGCTGGTTGTCGGGTTGTGTGCGGTATCGGTCCTGCTGGTGTCGAGTACTCGGCGAGATCCGGGGCGGATGCTTCCGTTGGGCCGGCTGCGGATCCCGATCTCGTTGCCGGGAGCAAGTATTGGGCTGACTGCCTACTGCTACGGGACGGTCGCCGCCTTGCTGGTGCTGCGGTTGCGGGCGGATCACCTCGGGGCTGACGGCTATGCGTTGAGCGTGTTCGCCGGCGCGTTCCTGCTGCTGCGGTTCGCCGGGAGTCCGCTGGTCGACCGGTACGGCGGGCGCGTCGTCGCGGTCTCGACCGTCGCCGTGGAGATCGTCGCGCTGATCGGCATCGCGCTCGCGACAGGTCCGGTGATGGCGACCGTCTGTACGGCGCTCGCGGGCTTCGGTCTGGCGTTGATCTATCCGGCGTGCGTGTCGATGACGCTCGACCGGGTTCGTGGGCTGCGGCCGGGTGTGTCGATGGGCGTGATGACCTCGTTCTGGGATCTCGGCGTGATGCTCGCGGGCCCGCTGGGTGGCCTGATCGCGGAGCGGGCCGGATTCCCGGCGGCGTTCCTGGTCGCGGCCGGGGCCGGTGTCGCGAGTGTCGGCGTACTGCTCAGAATGCCGCGTCGAGCAGTATCTCCACGATGACCCGCGCCTCCGCGCCGAGCCCGGGATCCTGGTCGACCGCGCTGATCAGCGTCGCCCCTTCGAGGACGACGACCAGCTGCCGCGCCGTCACCCGGGGATGGCGTGCGCCGGTCAGCAGCCGTTCGAACAGCTCGCGGTAGAAGCGGAGATGGTCCTGCGCGAGCCGTCGCGGTGCGCCGTCCCGGCCGCGGTCCTCGGTGGCGGCGTTCATCATCGCGCAGCCACGGAACCCGGCCTCGGCGTACCAGGTGGCGATCAGGTCGAAGACCGCGAGCACCTGCGCGCGACCGGGCGGCGCGGCCCCGACGGCCTCGTGGTGCCAGGCGCGGACCCGCTGCGTACGGTCGGTCAGCACCGCCTCGACCAGGCCTTCCTTGGAGCCGAAGTTCTTGTAGATCGTGAGCTTCGACGCCCCGGCCGCCTCGACGATCTCGTTGATCCCGGCCGCGTGGATCCCGCGCCGGCCGAACACCTCGGCCGCCGCCTTCAGGATCCGCGCCCGGGTCGCCTCCGGGTCGAGTCGTTCCCCAGCCTTGACCGGCATCGTGCCACCACCTCCACGACCCACCCTACCGAGCTGGACCAAGATAATAACGATCGGTACTATCAGTCTTCATGTGGGAACAAGTAGCCGAGGCGTTCGAGCGGAACTTCACCGAGCGGGGCGAGCAGGGCGCGGCGTTCGCGGCGTACCACCGCGGCGACCTCGTCGTCGACCTGTGGGGCGGTACGGCCGACCGCGACACGATCCACCTGATGTTCTCCGGCACGAAGGGGCTCACCGCCGCGTGCGTGCTGCTGCTCGTGCAGCGCGGGCAGCTCGGGCTGGACGACCCGCTCAGCCGGTACTGGCCCGCATTCGGTGCCCAGGGCAAAGAATCGGTCACCGTCGCGGACGTGCTGTCGCACCAGGCGCGGCTGCCGGGCGTCGAGGCCGGGTACGCCGATCTCCTCGACCATGACGCGATGGCGGCGCACCTGGCCGCGCAGGCCCCCGACATCGGCTCGGACTTCGGGTACCACCCGATCACCTGGGGCTGGTTGCTGGATGAGCTGGTGCGCCGGGTGGACGGGCGCACCGTCGGGCAGTTCTTCGCGGACGAGTTCGCGAAACCGCTCCGGTTGGAGGTGTGGATCGGGCTGCCGACGGAACTGCATCCTCGGGTGGCGACGATGGTCGCGCCGGACGGCGTACTGGTGAACGGCCCGAACCCCTTGTGGGTGCCGGGCGCGGAGACGATCTGGAACAGCGCGGAGTACAGAAGCGCCGGGCTGGCCGCCGTCGGCGGTTATGCGACGGCCCGGGGGATGGCCAAGTTCTATTCGTCCCTGCTGGATCCGGACGGAGTTCTCACGCCCAGGACCGTCGAGCTGGGACGACGCGAGCTCAGGCGCAGCGACGAGATGCGGTACGGCGCCGGCTTCGAGTTGCAGGCCGGGGACGGCCGGATGGGTGACGACGCCGACGCGTTCGGGCATGCCGGCGCCGGCGGCTCGCGGCACGGCGCGTGGCCGGGCCGCGAGACCACCTTCTCCTACCTGATGACCGAGGTACGCAATGCGCCGGACGAGCGTCCGGTCAGCCTGCTGCGGGCGCTCAGCCGAGGTAGTCGCGCCACGGGCCGGTGATCGCCAGCGTGATGCCCGGCGTCTGGATGTTGACGAACAGCACCTTGCCGTCGGCGGAGAACGACGGGCCGGTGAACTCGGAGTCGTTCAGCTGGTTCCGGGCGATGGCGTACGTCGGGCCGCCCGGTGTCGCGCTCAGCACGTGGCTGCTGGCGTTGCCGTCCTCGGCCAGCACCAGCGAGCCCCACGGGGTCACGGTGACGTTGTCCGGGCCGTCGAAGTTGTAGTCGTCGTACTTCGCCTCGGCGCCCTTGTCCGCGGCGGCGTTCTCCGGGAAGTACGTGACCAGCTGGATGGTGCCGGCGTCGTAGTTGTAGAACCAGACCATGCCGTCGTGCGGGACCGCGTCGGCGGGCAGGTCCGACGTACCGGACTCGGCGTACGAGTTCACGACGTATACACCCTGCTTGGTGCCGAAGACACCCTCGAACTTCTTGCCGCGGGTGATCTGGCCGTCGGTGAACTGCTTGCGGACCGAGGTGGTCGTGCCGTCGCGGTCCGGCACCGGCACCCACTTGACCCGGAACGGGCGGAGCAGTTGCGCCGACGTCAGGTACGCGACGTCCGGGATCGGCTTGCCGTCGTCGCCGAGGATGGCGAGCGCCTCGAGGGTGCCGAAGTCCTTGTTCTGCAGGTCCTGCCAGCTGCGGGCGTTGAGCTTGTAGCCGCGCGGCGCCGACCAGCGGTAGAACGTCCCGTTCGGGCCGGAGGCATCCTCGGACAGGTAGACGTGGGTGCGGTCCTCGTCGATCGCGAGCGCCTCGTGGGCGTACCGGCCGAGCGCCTTCAGCGGCACCGGGTGCGCGGACTTCCCGTCGCCCCAGACCTCGAACACGTACCCGTGGTCCTTCAGCCGGGTGCTGCCGTTGGCCTTGTTCTCGGTCTCCTCGCAGGTCATCCAGGTGCCCCACGGGGTCGGGCCGCCGGCGCAGTTCGTCAGCGTGCCGGAGATGCCGACCCACTCGCCGAGATTCTTGCCGTCCTTGTCGACGTCGATGACCGTGCAGCCGCCGGCCGCGCCGACGCCGCTGTCGTAGACGGTGCCCTCGATCTGCGGTACGCCGAGCGCGTTGTCGCCGCCGATCTCGTGGTTCTGGATCAACTGGTACCGGCCGTGCGACCCGGCGAACACCGCCGTACCGTCGTGCAGGGTCGGCGTCGGGTGGCCGCTCTTCAGCTTGGTCTCGCCGGCCTGCGTGACGATCTTGTACTTGAACCCGGCCGGCAGCGCGAGGATGCCCTTCGGGTCGTCCAGCAGCGGCGGGAACGGCCGGTGCTGCGGGAACGGCGCACGGCCCGGGTGCGACGCGGGGGTGGCCTCGGCGAGCGTCGGTACGGCACCGACGGTGGTGAACCCGACGCCGGCGGCGCCGGCAGCGGCGCCGCGGAGGACGGATCGGCGGTCGACAGACATGATGTGACTCCTTGGAAACGACGGTCCCGAGGTTCGGATCTTTCATGCCGTGGGCTGACGGGCGGGAAACACCAGGTGAACTGCTCTCAGCCAACTCTCAGTTGAGCCGATGCAACGAACGGTCACCGGACGGCGTCTAGGGTGAGAGGTGATGTGATGCGCAAGGTGCTGATGCTGGTGGCGACGGCCGCGCTGCTGGTTGCGTGCGGCAACGAATCGACGACTGGAGGACAACCGTCCATGACGCCGAGTACGAGTAGCAGTCCGGAGCCGGCAAGCCCCGGCGGCAGCCTGGTGGAGCAGGCGAAGGCCGATCTGGCCAAGCGGCTCAAGGTGGATGCCGCCGCGGTGACCGTGGTCAGCTCCGCCGAGGTGACATGGCCGGACGGCAGCCTCGGCTGCCCGGAGCCGGGGATGCGCTACACCCAGATGCTGGTGAACGGGAACCGGACCGTCCTGGAGGTCGACGGCAAGCAGTACGCCTACCACTCGAGCGCGCATCGGGCGCCGTTTCTTTGTGAGCATCCGACGCCGACCGCACGGTGAAAACTTTCTGCACCGCCGGGTGTATCAATCCGGGCCGCGGGCGACTCCGCAGCAGTGGGGGGACGCCCTCGGGCCGGTGCAGGGGGGAGAGCGGCACGGGGCGGCGTAGAGGGGGAGGCTGACGCGGTGCGGAGGGCCCGGCGGGCGTGCCGGAGGTCCGCACCGCGTCGGCGCGTCGCGCTCCGTTCAGAGTGACGCGAGCGCGTCGCCGGCCCGCAGGACCGGACCGGTGCCCGGCTCCGCCTGCGTGCGGGCGAACCTGAGCAGCGCGGCGCCTGCCTGCCGGGCGTTCTCGCCGGTAACCGACATCCGGCCGGCGATCAGCGCGGCGACCAGCGGCGTCGCGAACGACGTACCGCTCCAGCGCGCCATGCCCTCGAACGTCCGCAGCTCACCCGCATGCGGCGGCTCCGTGCATTGGTACTCACCGGTGAGGAACGCGTTCACGAGGTCCGAACCGGGCGCGTACACGTCGACCCAGCCGCCGAAGTTGCTGAACGACGCCCGGTCCCGCCCGTTGCCCGCGAGCGCGCCGACGCCGACCGTCTCCGGGAACGCGGCCGGCCAGAAGTAGTCCCGCGTCGACTCGTTGCCCGCGGCCGCGACCAGTGCCAGACCGTTGATCCGGTCCAGCCGGCTGCGGATGAACACGTCCAGCCCGAGCGGCGGCAGGTCGAACCGCGTCCGGGTGCCGGCCGACAGGCTGATGATGTCCGGCGCCAGGTCGAGTACCTCGTCCAGCGCCTGCGCCAGGTCGAACTCCCACATCGCCCCGGCCGTGGTGAAGTAGCTCTTCACCACCACCTCGACGTTGCGCGCGATCGCCCGCAGTACCCCGGCGATGAACATCCCGTGGCCCGCGTACGGCCGGATCCGTCCGGACCCGTCGAACGCGTTCTCCGGGTCGCCGGTCACCCCGTTCAGCCAGTACGCCGCGGGCGCGTCCGACCAGCCGACGTCCAGTACGACGACCTTCACGCCGCGCCCGTCCGCGGCACCGGCGGGCAGGAACGGCGTCGGCAGCACCGGATCCGGCGGAGTGCCGGGCGGTACCTCCTCGGGCTCGGTGGCCGGGCACGGGCTGACGCTCGGGCACACGTAGAACAGGTGTTCCGGTGTGACCACGCCGCGCCCGAGCCGCAGGTCGGCGTACCGCAGGAATCGTTGGGTGTACGAACGATCTTCGGGTGCCTCCGGCGGGACCTTGCCGGGCAGCAGCAGCCGGGTGACGCCGCCGATCCCGCCCTCGGCCGGGCGGCCGCCCTCGAACAGTTCGACGACCCGCGGCACGTCCTCGTCGCGGACCAGCACCACGCCGGTGCGGTACAGGTAGTCGGCCCCCTCCGGCCGTTTCTCCCAGTCCGCCGGGAAAATCTCGACCTCTTTGCCGTACGCCGCCAGAATCAATTCGAGCTGCGCGACGTACTTTCGCTCATTCGTTTGATCCACCATTTTCCTTTTCCTCCCCTGGATCAATCAGCGGCCGTATCATTTCAGAATGCCGGTGGCCGGGGGGAGTGCCGCGGCGGTGGAAAATCTGCTGCCGCTCGCGTTGTCACGTCCGCACGACGCGATCGCGGCGGCGCGGACCGTGCTGGCCGGCGAGCCGCCGGTGGTCACCGCGTCGATCGCGCACCAGGCCTGGGGGATCGGGCTGCGGCAGCTCGGCGAGGTGCCGACGGCGGTCCGGCAGCTGCGGACCGCGCTGCGACTGGCCGAGCAGTCCGGGCGGTCGGAGCGGGAGGCGGATGTCCTTGCCACGTTGGGCGCAACGCTCGGCCGGGCGGGCCGCGGTCGCGAAGGGCTGGCCCGGCTGGACCGGGCGGTGGACCTCAGCCGGGGCGCGCTGACGGGACGGGTGCTGCTGCGGCGGGCCGACGTACTGCTGGTGCTCGGCCGGCATCGGGAGGCGCTCGACGACCTGCGCGCGGCGATCACCCGGCTGCGGCGGTCCGGCGACCAGGTGTGGGAGGCGCGGTCGCGGAACTATCGCGGATTCATCCAATTGGCGATGGGCGGGACGAAGCGCGCGGACGCGGATTTCGCGGTCGCGGAGAAGTTGTACGCCGCCACCGGTCAGGAGTTCGAGTACGCCGAGGCGCGGCAGAACCGCGGGCTGGTCGCGTACGCGCGCGGGGATCTCCCGGCCGCGCTGCGGTACCTGGACGAAGCCGGCCGGCGGTTCGCGGCGGTCGGGGTGAGCTGGCCGGACCTGGCGATCGACCGGTCCGGCGTACTGCTCGCGGCCGGGCTGAGCGCGGAGGCGCTGGCCGAGCTGGATCAGGCGATCGGTGTCGTCGGCGGTTCGAAGCGGGGCGAGTTGTTGTTCGCGGCGGCGACCGCCGCGCTGGCCGCGGGCGATCCGGCCGCGGCGCAGGAACGCGCGGAGCGGGCGCGGCGGTTGTTCTCGGCGCAGCATCGGCAATGGTGGTCGGTGCGGTCGTCGATGGTGGTGCTGGAGGCGCGGTACCAGGCCGGTGAACGTGGGGAGTCGTTGCTGCGGCGGGTGACTGCGGTGGCTGGGCGGCTCGATGCCGTTGGGGCATCCGAAGCGACGGCTGCGCATCTGTTGGCTGGGCGGTTGGCGTTGGCGGCGGGGCGGGCTTCGGCGGCGGATCGGCAGCTGGAGTTGGCGGGGCGGCACAGCAAGGACGCGCCGCCGATCGCACGGAGCGCTGCCTGGTTGGGGAAGGCGTTGCGGGCCGAGGCGCGGGGCGACGTGCGGTCGATGCTGTCGGCGTGCGGTCGCGGGCTGGATGCGTTGGACGAGCATCGGCTGACGATGGGCGCGACGGAGCTGCGGGCGTTGGCGACGGGGCAGGGCGCCGAGCTGGCCGAGCTGGCGTTGCGGGATGCCTTGCGGCGCGACGATCCGCGGCGGTTGCTGGTGTGGAGCGAGCGGTGGCGCGCGACGGCGTTGGGCGTGCCACCGGTCCGGCCGTCCGACGACGGGCCGCTGGCCGGCGAGCTCGCGGCGTTGCGGGACGTCGTACGGCGGTTGGACGCGGCGCCGGATCCGTCGCTGGAGAAGGAGCGGCGGCGGTTGGAGAAGAGCGTTCGGGATCGGGCACTGCGGGTGCAGGGCGGATCGTCGGACGGGGCGTTGCGGCCGTTCGACGTCGACGAGTTGATCGGGGCGCTCGGGGAGACGGCGCTGGTCGAACTGGTCGAGGTCGGTGGGGTGCTGTCGGCGGTGGTGGTTCTGCACGGGCGGATCACGCGGCATGAGGTGGGACCGATCGCAGCGGCTGCTCTCGAGGGCGAACGGTCGCGCTTCCACCTGCGTCGGCTTGCCCACGGTCGGCGACTCCAGTGGGGGCCGTCGTTCGACCTGTTGGGGGCGCGGCTGGCGGACGCGGTGCTCGGGAACGCGCGGGAGTTGCTGGAGGATCGGCCGGTGGTCGTCGTTCCGCCGGGGCGGTTGCAGGCGTTGCCGTGGGGGCTGGCGCTGGGGGAGCGGGTGGTGAACGTGGTGCCGTCGGCGGCGGTGTGGTTGCGGGCACGGGCAGTACGGGCGCCCGCGGATCGACGGGTCGTCCTCGTCCTCGGGCCGGGGCTGTCGGCCGCGCGCGGTGAGGTGCTGCGGCTGGCGGCGGAGTACCCGGACGCGACCGTGCTCGCGGACGGCGACGCGACGGCGGACAACGTACTGCGGGCCCTCGACGGCGCGTGGATGGCGCACATCGCGGCGCACGGGACGTTCCGCGCGGACAGCCCGTTGTTCTCGTCGCTGCGGCTCGACGACGGGCCCTTGACCGTGTACGACTTCGAGCGGCTGCGCAGGGCGCCGTACCGGATGGTCTTGTCCAGTTGCGATTCCGGGCTGGCGAAGCCGGTCGGGGCGGACGAGCTGCTCGGGTTGAGCAGCAGCCTGATCCCGCTCGGCGCGGCCGGCATCCTCGCGAGCGTCGTACCGGTGAACGATCCGGCGACCGCGCCGCTGATGCTCGCCGTCCACGAGAACCTGCGGGCCGGGCAGTCGCTCGCGGCCGCGTTCGCCGCGGCCCGGCAGGCGACCGACGGCGACGCGGTGAGCCGATCGTTCGTCGCGCTCGGGGCCTGATGTATCAGCAGTCGACCGGAACGCTCTGTACCAGTAAGAACCGGTAACAGCAGAGCGGTCCGGCGGAGAAGGGGGGACGGCATGCGGGACGACCCGACGGTCGTCGACCTGGTCGCCAGGGCCAGGGACGGCGAGAAGGCCGCCTGGGACGAGCTGGTCGAGCGGTACGCGCCGCTCGTCTACTCGATCTGCCGGCGGTACCGGCTGGCGCAGTCCGACATCGACGATGTCGGGCAGAGCGTGTGGCTGCGACTGGTCGAGCATCTGCCCGGCCTGCGCGAGCCCGCCGCGTTGCCGGGCTGGATCGCGACCACGACGCAACGCGAGTGCTTCCGGCTGATCCGCGCCACCAGCCGCGTCGAGCCGGTCGACCTGACGGTGTCGGCCGACGTACCGGAGCAGGCGATCGCGGAGGAAGAGGTGCTGCGGCATGAGCGCGGGGTGATCCTGCGGACCGCGTTCGGTGAGCTGTCCCGGCGCTGCCAGCTGCTGCTCTCGCTGCTCATGCAGGACCCACCGGCGCCGTACGACGAGATCAGCCGGCGGCTGGAACTACCGATCGGCAGCATCGGCCCGAACCGGGCCCGCTGCCTGACCCGGCTGCGGGCGACGCCCGCGCTGGCCGGACTGGCGACCGACGACGGAACGAGGGGGTGAGACAGTGATCGACCCGGACTGGAACGACGACGAGAAACTGATCGAGGCGTTGCGGGTGGCGTTCGCGGCCGCGGACGACGTACCGCCGGGATTCCTCGAGGCCGGCAAGGCGGCGTTCGCGTGGCGGACCATCGACGCCGAGCTGGCCGCACTCACCTACGACTCGGCGCAGGAACAGCCGGCCGCGCTCGCGGTCCGCTCCGAGAGCGCCGTCCTGCGGTCGATGACGTTCGCGTCGGAGGGCTGGACGGTCGAGCTCGAGCTCACCCCGGACGCCGTCCTCGGGCAACTCGACCCACCCGAGGGCGGTTCGGTGACGGCCCGCGGCGACGGCGGCACGCTGGCCACCGCGGACATCGACGCGCTCGGCTTCTTCGTCCTCGGCCCGCCACCGACCGTCCCGTACCGGCTGGTCTGCACCACCGGCTCGGGCATCACGATCCTGACCGGCTGGATCACGCCCTAGGTGGCGAACACCTGCGCGTCGTCCGCGAACGCCTTGAACTCCAGGGCGTTCCCGGCCGGGTCCAGGAAGAACATCGTCCACTGCTCACCGGGCTGCCCCTGGAACCGGACGTACGGCTCGATCACGAACGCGGTGGCGGCCGCCCGCAACCGCTCCGCGAACCGCTGGAACTCGTCCACCGCCAGGATCAGCCCGAAGTGCGGCACCGGTACGTCGTGCCCGTCGACCGGGTTGTGGATCCGCTGCGCGCGCTCGGGCGCGAGGTGGGTGACGAACTGGTGGCCGCGCAGGTTCCAGTCGATCCAGGTGTCCGAACTGCGGCCCTGCGCGAGCCCGAGGACCGTGCCGTAGAAGTGCCGCGCCGCGTCCAGGTCGTCGACCGGCATCGCGAGATGGAACCGGGGGAGGGAATCAGTCATCGCCCCATTCAAGCAGTCGTCTGGTCCCGGAGCTCGATCTCGACGTGCGGGCGAGACTGCCACAGCGCCCACTCGGCGCTCACGTCCCCGGCGGTGCGGAGCAGCCGTGGCAGGTGATCGTGCAGCAGCGTGTCGACCGTGGTCTCGGCGGCGTGCACGGTCACGTTCATCGCGGCCCGGACCGTGCCGGTGCCGTCGCGGACCGGCGCGGCGACCGAGCGGACGCCCGGCGCCAGCTCCTCGTCGGCCAGCGCCCAACCGCGCGCCCGGATCTCGGTCAGCTCATCGCGCAGTTGCTCCGCGGTCCGGCCGATGTACGGCGGCAGACCCGCGCGGCTCGGCTCCGCGAGTACGTCGGCCAGCTCGTCGGGGGACAGCGCCGACAGCAGCACCTTGCCCTGCGACGTCTGCACCGCCGGGAACCGGGTGCCGATGTCGACGCGCAGCGCGATCAGCTTCGGCACCGACACGCGGGCGACGTACACGATGTCCGAGCCGTCGAGCTGCGCCATCGACGACGACTCGCCGGTGCGGGCGACCAGCGCCTCGAGGTGCGGGCGGGCGATGTCCCAGAGGCCGAGCGAACCGACGTACGCCATCCCGAGCGTGAGCACCTTGGGGGTCAGCTGGAACGCGCCGTCGGCGGTCCGGACGAAGCCGAGCTCCTCGAGCGTCAGCAGCAGCCGGCGCGCGGTCGGCCGGGCGAGGCCGGCCGCGGTCGCGACCTCGGACAGCGACATCGTCCGGTGCCCGGCGTCGAAGCAGGCCAGCACGTCCAGCCCGCGCGCCAGCGCCTCGACGAAGTCCGGACCTGTCCCGCGGCCTGCCATCTGTCCTCCTGCTCGCTACTGTTCACCGAAGATGGTGCCACGTGCCTCGCGGGTGGAGTCGGACTTGTAGTCCGTGTACTGGTACGGGTTGTCCAGCACCTCGCCCTTCGGCAGCTCCGGGTTCATCCCGTTCCGCCACGCCTCCTCGCCGAGCGCCGACTGCAGGTACGCCACGGTCTCCTCGATCTCGCGGCGTACGGCGGGCAGGTCGCAACCGACGAGCCGGTGGTCCTGCTTCACGATGCGGCCGTCGACGATCACCGTGTGGACGTCGCCGCGCTGTGCCTGGAACGCGACGTGGCCGTACGGGTTGAGCAGCGGGAACGAGACCGGTGACGCGTCGTTCTTGATCAGCACGACGTCGGCCTTCTTGCCCGGTTCGAGGCTGCCGAGGTCGTCGCGGCCGAGCGCCCTCGCACCGCCGCGGGTCGCCCAGTCGACGACCTGCTCGGCGCGCAGATGGCTGTGCGTGACGGTGGCGCCCTTCATGTGCGCCTCGAGGTGTTCGCGGGCCCGGTCCGCGCCGAGGGTCGTCCGCATCGCGCTGAACAGGTCGCCGCTCCACCACACGCTGGTGTCCATCGACAGCGAGACCGGGATGTCGTGCCGGCGGACCTGCCAGGTGGGCGGGTAACCCTGGCCGGCGCTCTGCTCGGACTCGGTCGAGACCGAGATCGAGCCGCCGGTCGCGGCGATCCGCTGGTACGAGTCGGTGGTCAGCGTGGCGGCGTGGACGTAGATGTTCCGCGGCGTCGTGAAGCCGTTCTCGTGCATCAGCTTGATGCCGTTGTCGTTGGTCGCTCCCCAGACACCGGCGTGCGTGGTGACCGGCAGGTCGAGGTCCCGGGCGACCTCGAACGCGGCCCGCTCGGGGAACTCCGGGTCGCCGGTGACGTCGAACGCCAGCTGCAGCCCGAGCCGGTCGTCGGCGCGCAGCCGCTCCAGGAACGCCCGGACCGCCGGGTCCGCGGTCCACTCCCACGGGCCGGCCTGGATGTTGCCGTAGGCAAGGACGAACCGGCCGGGGACGGCCCGCAGTGCGTCCACGGCGGCCTCGGCATGGTCGACGCTCTGCAGGCCGTGCGACCAGTCGACGGTGGTGGTGACGCCGGCTTCGAGGGACTCCCAGGCCGACGTCAGGTTGCCGGCGTGGATGTCCTGCGGGCGGAACGTCTTGCCGTGCTCGAGGTAGTACCAGACGAAGTACTGCGTGAGCGTCCAGTCGGCGCCGTACGCGCGCATCGCGGTCTGCCACATGTGCCGGTGGGTGTCGATCATCCCGGGCATCACGATGCCGCCGGACGCGTCGACGGTCTGCGTGCCCTCGGGGACGGCGAGGTCCGGGCCGATGTCGGCAATCCGATTGTCGACAATCAGCACGTCGGCGGCGGGCAGCACGGTGTGCCGGTCGTCCATGGTCAGTACGGTGCCGCCCCGCAAGACGATCGGTGCTGTGGTCATGGTCCCCTCCAGAGATAGCCGGACATGCGTCCGTATGACGGTCAACCGGGGCGATGAGGCTCACTCTGTGCTCGTGAACGAGTCGTGTCAAGGGTTTGACAGCGCGCTTTCCGGGTGCTGAAACTGATAGCGGACAGATGTCCGCGAATCCGGGAGGTTGTGTGAAGGGACCGTTGTCCGGGCTGCTCGTGGCCGACTTCTCGCGGATCCTCGCCGGTCCGTACGCGACCATGCTGCTCGCCGATCTCGGCGCCGACGTGATCAAGGTCGAGGCGCCCGGCGGCGACGACACCCGGTCCTGGCAGCCGCCGGTCCGGGACGGCATCTCGACGTACTACCTGGCGGTGAACCGGAACAAGCGGTCGATTGCGCTGGACCTGAAGGACCCCGCGGACCTGGCCGCGGCGCAGGAGCTGGCCCGCCGGGCCGACATCCTGGTGGAGAACTTCAAGCCCGGCGGCCTGGCCCGGTTCGGGCTCGACTACGAGACTGTTGCCGAGGGCAACCCCCGGCTGGTGTACGCGTCGATCAGCGGGTTCGGCTCCGGGCCGCGGGGCGCGGAGCTGCCGGGGTACGACCTGATCGTGCAGGCGATCTCCGGGCTGATGAGCCTGACCGGCGACCCGGGCGGGGAGCCGTTCCGGGCCGGGATCTCGGTGTTCGACGTGATGGCCGGGCTGCACGCGACCATCGGCGTACTGTCGGCGCTGCACGCGCGGGCCGAGAGCGGGCGCGGCCAGCACGTCGAGGTGAACCTGCTGTCGTCGGCGCTGTCCGGGCTGGTCAACCAGTCGAGCGCGTACGTCGCCGGCGGCGTCGTACCGGAGCGGATGGGGAACAGCCACCCGAGCCTGTTCCCGTACGAGCCGCTGCCCTGCGCGGACGGGGAACTGATCATCACGGCCGGGAACAACGGGCAGTTCCGCAAGCTGGTCGAGGTGCTCGGCGTACCGGAGCTGGCCGACGATCCGCGGTTCGACCGGAACGAGCAGCGCACCGCGAACCGCGACGAGCTCCGCCCGCTGCTGGTCGAACGGCTGCAGACCCGGACCACGACGGAGTGGTTCCGGGACATCATCGCGGCCGGTGTCCCGTGCGGGCCGATCAACACCGTCGCGGGCGGGGTCGCGTTCGCCGAGGAGATCGGGCTCGACCCGGTGGTCGAGTCCGGCGGCATCCCGGGGGTCCGGAACCCGATCACGTTCTCCGGCAGCGCGGCGTCGTACCGGCTGCCGCCGCCGTCCCTCGACGAACACGGAGGTGAGCTACGCCAGTGGCTGACGAACTGAGTTTCCCTACGTCCTTGGGTACGTCGACGGCCGACGAGATCCGGCTGCTCGGCCAGGACCTGACGGCCGACCTGATGGGCAAGGTCGGGTTCGGCGAACTCGCCTTCTGGCTGGTCGCGATGCGCCGCCCGACGCCGTCCGAGACCCGCGTCTTCGAGGCCGTCCTGGTCGCCCTCGCCGACCACGGCTTCACCCCGACCGCGATCGCCGCCCGTCTCACGTACCTCTCGGCCCCCGACTCCCTCCAAGGAGCACTGGCCGCCGGCCTCCTCGGTGGCGGCAGCCGCTTCCTGGGGGTGACGGAGGACTGCGCCCAGTTCCTCCACGCAGCCCTTCCCGGCGATCCGCCGACCGACGCCCCGGGCTGGGACGCTCTGGCTCGGCAACTCGTCCAACAGTCCAAGGCCAACGGAACGTTCATCCCTGGGCTGGGGCATCCGGTGCACAAGGTCGAAGATCCGCGGACACCGGTGCTGATCGGGATCGCCCGTGAGGAAGGCCTCGAAGGACCGCATCTGCAACTGTTCCAAGCTGTCGGCCGAGTGCACGAGCAGGTGCTCGGCCGCCGTCTTCCGCTGAACGGTGCGGGGGTGTGCGGGGCTGCGCTGGCCGACCTCGGGTTGCCCGTGGAGCTGTTGCGCGGGTTCGCCTTGCTGGCCCGGGCGGCGGGGTTGCTGGGTCAGCTGGCCGAGGAGCGGCGGCGTCCGATCGGGATGGACGCCTATCTGACGATCGATCGCAACGCCGAGTACGTCGAGCCCTGAGGAGCAGCAGATGGCCACAGTCGCCGCGGTGATCGCCTCGACCCACCATCCGTTCTACTACCGCGCGAGCACCGCGACCGGTGCGGACCGGCCGCCGTTCGCCGACGAATGGGTGGCGAAGATCGAGGCGTTCCGGGAGACCCTGACGAAGGCCCGGCCGGACATCCTGGTGATGGTCGGCAGCGACCACTTCCACCAGCTGTGGCTGGACAACATGCCGCAGTTCCTGGTCGGCAAGGCGCCGTACTTCGACGCGAACTGGTACAACGAGGAGCGCGAGTTCGGGCTGCCGCGGATGCGGCTGGCCGGTGACGAGCAGCTCGCCGGGCACATCCTGCGCAACGGCCTGGACGCCGGCTTCGACCTTGCCTTCAGCAACGAACTGCGGATCGACCACAGCATCACCTGCCCGATCATCACGCTCCGCCCGGACGCGGACCTGCCGATCGTGCCGATCTACACGAACATCTTCGCGCCGCCGCTGCCCCGGCCCGGCCGGTTCGTGGAGCTCGGCCGGACGATCCGGCAGCTGGTCGAGTCCTGGCCGATCGACAAGCGGGTCGCGATCATCGGTACCGGCCACCTCTCGCTGGAGCTGGGCGGCCCGCGGCAGTTCGGGGAGCACGGGCCGGACCCGGAGTTCGACCGCAAGGCCGTTGACTGGATCGCCGGCGGCGACATCGAGGGCTGCCTGTCCGAGGTGACGCTGGACAGCCTGCACCTGCCCGGGAACGCGACGCACGGCTTCATGGACTTCATGCTGATGATGGGCGTCGCCGGAGAGGGCGCGAAGGCCGATCACGTGGACTCGCTGGACCTGTTCCACACGATGGAGGCGTACTTCACCTGGTACCCGAACGGAGTGCCGACATGAGCAAGTACCTGCTGAACAAGTTCCTCTACACCGTCGACCGCGACCCGGACCTGGTCGAACGGTACCGGGAAGATCCGGCCGGGACGGTGACCTGGTGGGAGGCGGAGATCGCCAACCAGCTGCTCAACTGCGCGGTGCCGGAGAAGTCGACCTGGCAGTCGTTCACCGCCGAAGAACGGAAGGCCCTGCGCGAGCGCGACCACGTCGCGCTCTTCGAGCTGGGCGCGCATCCGTTCCTCACGCTGACCCTGTTCATCGCGATGTTCGAACGCGACCACGGCCCCCTCGAATACCAGAAGGCCTACGCCCACGCGCTCCGCCACCACTCGCTACCGTATCCGGACATCGCTACCTGAGGAGGCTGAGTGCGAGCCGCAGTCCTGCACACCCACGGTGAACCGCCGACGCATGCGGACCGGCCGGACCCGGTCGCCGGTGAAGGCGTGTCGATCGTCCGCGTGACAGCGGCGCCGATCGTGCCGCTGGACCTGCTGTGTGCCTCCGGTACGTCGTACTTCGGGGCGCCGGCGCTGCCGTATGTGCCGGGTGTCCAGGGTGTCGGCGTGGTGGAGGAGTCCGCGACTGTCACGCCCGGGACGCGGGTGTTCTTCGCGACGTCCGCCGGGATGGCGCCCGGCGACGGGAGCCTGGCCGAGCGGGCCGCCGTACGCGACAGCGAGCTGGTGGTGCTGGACGCCGGGGTCGACGACGCGGCGGTGGCGGCGATCGGGTTGTCCGGGGTCGCCGGGTGGATGACGTTGACGTGGCGGGCGCAGCTGCAGCCGCGGGAGCGGGTCCTCGTCCTCGGCGGCGGTGGTGCGGTCGGGCAGGTGGCGATCGGGGCGGCGCGGGTGCTCGGGGCGTCGAGCGTGACGGCCGTCGTACGGTCGGAGTCCTCGCGGGAGCGGGCGGTCGCGGCCGGGGCCGACGAGGTGGTTGCCCTGAGCCCGGATGTGGACGAGCTGACGGCACGGCTCGGCGGGCCGTACGACGTGGTGATCGACCCGGTGTTCGGCGTCGCCGCGACGGCCGCGTCGCGGGTGCTGGCCGACGGCGGGCGGCTGGTGAACCTCGGCGGGTCGTCGGGCGACGAGGCGGTGTTCTCGTCGGCGGTACTGCGGAGCAAGTCCGCGAGCGTGCTCGGCTACACGAACAACGCGCTGACGGCGGCGCAACGCCACGACGCGCTGGCCGCCGTACTGCGGCAGGCCGGGTCCGGGGCGATCCGGGTCGCGCACGAGACGGTCACGCTCGCGGACGTCGCGTCCGCCTGGCAACGCCAGGCGACCGGCACCACCCGCGGCCGCCTGGTCCTCACCTTTGCCTGATCTGCGACGACAGGCGCCGGGGTCGCGGAACAAGCTATTGCTTGTCGCGTGACCCCGGCGGGTGGTGCTAGAGGAGGTCGGCGACCAGGCCGTACGTCTGGGCCTCGGTGGCGGAGAGGACCCGGCCGGTGGTGAGGTCCTCGGTGACCTCGTCGGGGGTGCGCCCGGTGGCTCGGGAGATGAGGTCGCGGAGGCGCGCGAGTTCGCGGTCGTGCTGGGCGGCCAGGGCGGCGAGTTCGTCGGCGGTGCCGTTCGCGGTGAACGGCGGGACCGAGAGCACGAACATCGTGTGTTTGTGGGCCTGGCGTCGCGCGGCGGCCGCGAGTACGGCGACCGCCGGACCCCGGATGGTGCCGCGGGCAACGACGTGGACGGGTGCCCGGATCAGGTCGATCGCCGCGGCGACCGAGAGCGCGGCATCCAGCCCGGAATCGGCCGCCGACAGGTGAACGGTCACCGGTTCGTTGCCACCGGCATCCAGCAGTAACAACTGCGCCGCCACATGCTCGGCCAGCCCGTCGTCCAATCGTCCGCCGACCAGAATCACCCGCTCCGCCAGCAACCGATCGGCCAGCTCCCGCTCGACACTCACCGACACCGGCTCGTACCACGCCGGAAGTATCGGCTGCGGCGCCGGGCCTTCCGGCTTCGAGGGGACGCCAGGCCCCGGCACCTCCGGCCAGGGGCGCCCCGGCACTTCGGCGCGCGGCGCCGGGCCCAGCCGGGGATGCGGTGCGGTCTGCTTCTCGACGTACATATGTCCTCCTTCGACGGCTCCAGCCTGGGGGTGCCGGGCGCCGGGGAGAAGGGGGTTCCGCTGTCAGCAGACGGAGAGGGTGGAGATCGCGGCGATGATCCTGTCCCAGAAGGCGTCACGGTCCAGGCTGACCGCGACCCGCGCGTTCGGCGGACGGCCGGTGTAGCCGTCGAGGTCCACGACCGTTGCCCCGGCGGTCCACCGGCCTTCCGTCTCCACGACCAGGTTCGCCTCGACGCAGCCGACGATGGCGGGGTCGATCACCCGGGCGACCGCGACCGGGTCGTGCAGCGGCGGGGCCTCGAAGCCGAACAGCTCCCGGTACGTCGACGCGAAGAACGTCATCCACTCCCCGCACACCTGCGCCAGCGGCGAGCCGATCCGCGCCAGCCGGGCGAGGACGTCGTCGGTGACCAGCGCCTGATGCGTGACGTTGAGCCCGCACATCGTGAACGGGATGCCTGAGTCCAGCACCACCTGCGCCGCTTCGGGATCGACGTACGCGTTCGCCTCCGCCAGCGGCTGGATGTTGCCGCGGTCCGTCGATCCGCCCATCCAGACGATCTCAGTGATGTTCGCCGCCGCGCCGGGCGCCTCCGTGAGCAGCCGCGCGATGTTCGTCAGCGCCCCGGTCGCCACGATCGTCGCCGGTTCCCGCAGTACGTCGACCAGCAACTCCTGCGCCGGCAACGGCGACTCCGGCACCGTCGGCGGGTCCGTGAACGTCGGCCCGTCCAGCCCGGTCCCGCCGTGGACGTCGTCGGCGATCCGCAACGGCCGGACCAGCGGCCGGTCGGCGCCCCGTGCAACCGGAACCGACGAATCCCCGGCCAGCGACAACACCCGGCGGGCGTTGAGCGTGCACTTGTCGACGGTCTGGTTCCCGGCAACGGTCGTCACGGCGAGCAGGTCGACGGCGGGATCGGCGACCGCGAGCAGGATCGCCAGCGCGTCGTCGTGCCCGGGGTCGCAGTCGAGGATCAGGCGGGTAACCATGCGTCAGCCTACTGTGTCTCGGTTGCCGCAGGTCCTATGTTGGGCACCATGAGCGAGAAGGAACCGCCGGCCAAGGACCAGGCCAATGAGCCGAACGGTGGGGACCAGAACGGCGACCGGAAGGACGACAGGTCGCCGCGGCCGCCGCACAAGCCGTGGCGGACCGAGGGGCTCCCGGCCGGGCACGGTGACGACCAGAAGCCGCGCCGGCCGCGGTGGTGGAAGTGGGCCGCCTGGATCATCGGCGGGTACCTCGTGCTGTTCCTGCTCACCACGATGCAGGACCAGCTGGCCGGCGGCGAGCAGACCATCGCCTACACCGACTTCGCCGCGCAGGTGCAGAAGCAGAACGTCGCCGAGGTCTTCGCGCAGGGCGACACGATCCAGGGGCGGCTGAAGGAGGCCGCGGAGATCCCGGGCAAGAGCGGGTCGACGTACACGAAGTTCACCACCGAGCGGCCGACGTTCGCGAACGACAACCTGTACGGCGAACTGCAGAAGGGCGGCGCCACGGTCCGGGCGACGCCGGTGGTCGCCCAGCGCGGTGTGCTCTGGAACCTGCTGATCTCGCTCGGCCCGTTCATCCTGATCGCGGCGTTCTACTTCTGGCTGTTCCGTCGCAGCCGGGCCGGCGGCGGTCTCGGCGGGCTGCTCGGCGGTGGCGGCCAGCAGAAGAAGCCGGTCGACCCGACCACGGTCCGGGTGACGTTCGCGGACGTCGCGGGGATCGACGAGGTCGAGGCCGAGATCGAGGAGGTCGTCGACTACCTCAAGGATCCGGAGAAGTACCGGCGGCTCGGTGCGCGGGCACCGAAGGGCGTGCTGCTGGCGGGCGCGCCCGGTACCGGCAAGACGCTGCTGGCGCGGGCGACCGCGGGCGAGGCCGGCGTACCGTTCTTCTCCGCGAGCGCGTCGGAGTTCATCGAGATGATCGTGGGCGTCGGCGCCAGCCGGGTGCGGGAGCTGTTCGGCGAGGCGCGGAAGGTGGCGCCGGCGATCATCTTCATCGACGAGATCGACACCATCGGCCGGGCCCGGGGCGGTGCGCGTTCGGTCGGCGGGCACGACGAGGGCGAGCAGACGCTGAACCAGATCCTCACCGAGATGGACGGCTTCTCCGGTACCGAGGGCGTCGTGGTGCTGGCAGCGACGAACCGGGCCGACGTCCTCGATCCGGCGCTGCTCCGGCCGGGGCGGTTCGACCGGACGATCACGGTGCACGCACCGGACCAGCCGGGGCGCGAGGCGATCCTCAAGGTGCACGCCCGCGGGAAGCCGCTGGCGCCGGACGCGGACCTGACCGCGTTGTCCCGGTCCACGCCCGGCATGACCGGTGCGGACCTGGCGAACCTGCTGAACGAGGCGGCGCTCGCGGCCGCCCGGCAGGGCGAGTCCCAGATCACCATGCGAGACCTGACCGACGCGCTGGAGAAGATCCAGCTCGGCACCGCGCGGAACGTCGTGATGCCGGAGGACGAGCGACGGCGGACGGCGTACCACGAAGGCGGGCACGCGCTGCTCGGGATGATCCAGAAGGGCGCCGACCCGGTCCGGAAGGTGTCGATCATCCCGCGCGGCCGGGCGCTCGGCGTGACGCTGTCGACGCCGGAGTCGGACCGGTACGGGTACGACGTTGAGTACCTGCGCGGCCGGATCATCGGCGCGCTCGGCGGGATGGCCGCCGAGCAGGAGGTGCTCGGCGTGGTCACCACCGGCGCGGAGAGCGACCTGGAGACGGCGACCCGGATCGCCCGCTCGATGGTCGGCCGCTGGGGCATGTCCGAGGCGATCGGCCCGGTGTCGGTGCTCCCGGCCGAGGGCGACGCCCGGACGGCGGGCGTCTCGGACGAGCTGCTCAACACGGTGGACGAGGAGGTACGCCGGCTGATCGAGCAGTGCTACGCCGACGCCCGCCGCCTGCTCCGCGAGCACCGCCCGAAGCTCGACTCGATCGCCGACCGGCTGCTCGAACACGAGACCCTCGACGAGGCCGACGCGTACGCCGCGGCCGGCATCGCACGCCCCGTCCGCCCGGAGCCTCCGGCGCTACCCCAGACCGCCGCCCAGACGGCTCCCGAATGACTCGTCGAGAACCAGGAGGAACTGCAGCCCGTCGTACGACGGTGTGCCGGGCTCGGCGGTGTACGCGACCAGCAGCTGCTCCGGATGGGTGTCGACGGTGAACTGCTGCACGTCCAGCGTCAGCTCGCCCGCCGTCGGGTGCCGGTAGGTCTTCGTCAGTTGCCGAGGGCCCCGAACCTGATGGCCGGCCCACCAGTTCCGGAAATCCTCGTCACGGACGCTGAGCTCGCCGACGAGGGCGTTGATCGCCGGGTCGCCGGGCGTCCGGCCGGCCTCCATCCGCAGCACCGCGACGCACTCGCGGGCCGCCCGCGGCCAGTCGGCGTACAGCGAACGGACCTGCTGGTCGAGGAACGTGAGCCGGATCAGGTTCCGGTGCTCGACCGGGAGCGCGTCGAAGTCGGTGAGCAGTGCGGCGGCGCCGCGGTTCCAGGCGAGGACGTCCATGCCGCGGTGCAGGACCATCGCCGGTACGTCGTGCATCCGGTCGAGGAGCTGCCGCAGCTGTGGGGCGACCTCGGGCCGCGCCGGCCGCCGGACGGACGCCGGGGCGACCTCGGCGACGGTGAACAGGTACTCGCGTTCGTCCGGCGCGAGCTGCAACGCGTCCGCGAGGGCGTCGAGGACCGGGCGGGACACGCGGCGTGTCCGCCCCTGTTCGAGCCGGACGATGTAGTCGACGCTGACGTGCGCGAGCTGGGCGAGCTCCTCGCGGCGCAGCCCCGGTACGCGGCGGAGCCGCCCGTCGTCCGGCAGTCCCACCTGCGCCGGCTCGAGGGCCGCGCGCCGGGATCGGAGGAACTCGCCCAGCTCGTTGTCCATGGCACCAGTGTGCGTCGTCGGCCGCCGCCGTGCCTGGTACTGGCCTGCATAGGCAGAACCCTCCCTGGAACGCACCCTCCGCGGCCGGGAGGTTGGAGGCATGAGAACAGACGTGAACTTCATCAGCGGCGGTCTCCGGATCGCCGGTCAGCTGTACGTCCCGGACGGCGCCGCGCCGCGCCCGGCGATCGTGGTCGGTCACCCCGGTACGGGCGTGAAGGAGCAGGCTGCGGGCCTGTACGCGGCGCGTCTTGCGGAGCAGGGCTTCGTGACGCTGGCGTACGACGCGGCGTACCAAGGTGCGAGCGAGGGCTTGCCGCGCGGGCTGGAGGACCCGGCCCAGCGGGTCGAGGACCTGAAGGCTGCGGTGTCGTACCTGACTACCCGTGCGGAGGTCGACGCGGAGCGGATCGGGGTCGTCGGGATCTGCGCGTCCGGCGGGTACGGCCTGGTCGCGACCGCCACCGATCCGCGGGTCAAGGCGCTCGCGACGGTGAGCGGGGTGGACATCGCCCGGCAGTTCCGCGTCGGCGCCGACGGGTCCCAGGACCCGGCGGTGTTCGAGGGTCTGCTCGCCGCCGCGGCGGCCGCCCGGACGGCCGAGGCGGCCGGTGCGCAGACGCAGACCTTCGATCTGTTCCCGCCGACCGAGGACGCGGCGCGGGCCGGCGGGCAGCATGTGTTCGAAGGCTGGGAGTACTACTGCACGCCGCGCGGCCGGCACGAGCGCTCGACGAAGACGCTCCCGTGGATCAGCGTCGACCGGATCGCCACGTTCGACGCGTTCCAGCCGGTCGATCGGCCGTTGCTGATGATCGCGGGCCGGAAGGCCGTCACCTCGTGGATGAGCGTGGCGGCCTTCCAGAAGGCACGCGGGCCGAAGCGGTTCGTCTGGATCGACGACGCCACCCATGTCGATCTGTACGACCGGGACGAGTACGTGACGCCGGCCGTGGCGGAGATCGGAGCATTCTTCGGCGAGTCGCTCGGCTGACGGTGCCGGAGGTCAGCCGACGGTGGCGTCGACGGTGACGGGGATGTTGCCGCGGGTCGCGTTGGAGTACGGGCAGACCGTGTGGGCTGACGCGACGAGCGCGTCGGCTGTCGCCTGGTCGACGCCGGCCAGTTCCACATGCAGGGCGGCGGCGAGGCTGTAGCCGCCCTGTTCCGTGGGAACCACGCTGACCTCGGCGACCACGGCCGAATCGGTGATGGTGGCCTTCTGCGCGGCCGCGACGGCCTTCAACGCGGAGTGGAAGCAGATCGCCCACCCGGCGGCGAAGAGCTGTTCGGGGTTGGTGGCGCCGCCAGGCCCACCCATCTCCGGTGGGACGGCGAGCTTGACGTCGATCAGGCCGTCGCTGCTGACGGCCCGGCCTCCTGCGCGGCCGTCCCCGGTGGACGTGGCGATGGCGGTGTAGACGGAGTCGGACATGGTGTGTGCTCTCTTTCTCTTGGAGGTCTACCGGCCGTCGGTCTCGAGGAGGCGGAGCCAGATCTCGCTGATGGTCGGGTAGGCGGGGACGGCGTGCCAGAGGCGGTCCAGCGGCACCTCGCCGGTGATCGCGATGGTTGCCGCATGCAACAGTTCGGCGACGTCGGGCCCGACGGCGGTGAAGCCGACCAGGACGTCGCGGTTCTCGTCGACGACCATCCGGGCCTGCCCGTGGTAGTCGTCGGCGTGCAGCGCGGCACCCGAGACCGCGCCCAGGTCATAGTCGACGACACGGACCTTCAGCCCCGCCTTCGCGGCGGCTTCGGCGGACAGCCCGACGGCGGCGACTTCGGGATCGGTGAAGATCACCTGCGTGACGGCCCGCTCGTCGGCGGTGGCGGCGTGACGCCCCCACGGACTCAGATCGGCCTTCTCGCCACGGGCACGCGCAGCGATCGCGTCGCCGAGCGCGCGGGCCTGGTACTTGCCGTGATGAGTCAGCATCGCCCGCTTGTTCACGTCGCCCGCGGCGTACAACCAGCCGTGAACGGCGTCGCCAACGACAGCGAGTGCATCGTCGACGTGCAGCCAGTCTCCCGGTGCGAGGCCGAGGTGTTCCAGGCCGATGCCCTTGGTGTTGGGCGTCCGGCCGGTGGCAACCAGGATCTCGTCGGCGTCGACGGTCCGGCCGTTCGAGAGGGTCAGGTGGACGACGCCGGCATCGTCTCGCCGTACCTCGGCGGCGTCGACGTTCAGCTCCAGCGACACTCCGGCCGTACGCAGACCGGCGGCGACGTACTCGGCGGCGAAGGGCTCCACGGTGGGCAGCAGCCGGGTCTGGGAGACGAGCGTGACCTGCGCGCCGAGGGCGCTGAAGGCGGTGGCCATTTCTGATCCGACGACCCCGCCACCGATGATCGCCAACCGCTTCGGGACGGCCTGGACGGCGGCGGCTTCCCGGCTCGTCCACGGCGCCGCGTCGGCCAGTCCGTCGATGGGCGGAAGGAACGCGCTGCTGCCGGTGGCGATCACCACTGCGTGCCGCGCCTCTACGGCGGTCATCGTACCGTCGGAGTGGGTGACGGTGACCGTACGGGTGCCGGTGATGCGTCCGTGCCCGCGGAGCAGCGTGATCCCGGCCTGGTTCAGCCAGTCGACCTGGCCGGAGTCGTTCCAGTTGGCGGTGAATCGGTCGCGCCGGGCGAGAACCGCGGCCGGATCGAGGATGCCGGTCACGGCCTGTCCGGCGGCCGGCAGGGCGCGCGCGGCGCGGAGGGCGGCGGCGTCGCGGAGCAGGGCCTTGGTCGGCATGCAGGCCCAGTACGAGCATTCGCCGCCGACGAGTTCGCGTTCGACGATCACTGCGGTCAGGCCGCCCTGCACCACCCGGTCGGCCACGTTCTCGCCGACCGGCCGGCGCCGATGACCACGACATCGACGTCGAGCATGTCAGTTCGCCTTCCCGGCAAGGCGGTGCAGACGGATCGCCGAGACCAGGAAGAAGATGCCGCCGAGGATCGCGTACCCGGCCACGCTGGTGAGCGACGGGTCCGGCTTGCCCGCCATCAGGACGAAGCTGCCACCGGCTAGCACGGAGATGCCGCCGCTGAGGATCATCGGCCACTGGCCACCCAGCCGGTACCGCTGGACGGCGAGGACCAGCTGGACGATGCCGGCCGTGATCGCCCAGGCGCCCCAGACCCGCAGTACGGCGGGGATCCCGGAGGCGGCCGCGATCGCCAGCCCGACGGCGGCGAGCAGACTCAGGCCCATGTTGACGTAGAGCGGCGACTTCTGCCGGGTGCTGCCCGACGTACGGAGGTCGATGACGGCCGCGGCGACGTCGAACAGCGGGTAGATCACCAGCAGTACGCCGGCTGCCGGGTTGATGCTCTTCGCGATCACCATCGTCAGCACCGCCCAGACGACCGCGAACCCGAACCGGGTGAAGTAGAGGGTCCGCAGCGCCTTGGTGCTCCCGGCGGCGGTTTCGACTGAGGTGGACATCAGGGGTTGCTCCCGGTGTGAAGGTAGATAGAACGATCGGTACACCACTGAGCTTGCAATGGAGTGGCAGGCGTTGTCAAGACCGATCGTTCTATCTCGCTCCAACCGTTCATCTTGCGGCTTCCTGAGAGCTATCTGAGAAGGGCTGCTTGTTGCCTGGGCGTTGGCAGAGTCCGGCGCGGTTGCGTGTGGCGCGTGTCTTGGGGGACCGCGAGTATTCGGAGCGATGACGCTTGGGCAGGGTGTGGCTGGCCCTCTTGGCAGTGGGGTTGCTGTCGCTGGTCGGGGTCGCGCCGGCGGCGGCGCATCCGTTCGGCGATCCGCAGACGGTGGCGATCGACGCCGAGGGTTCCGTCGTCCACGTGCAGTGGAAGGTCGGCGGGCTGGACGACCTGACGTTGCTCGGGGTCGCGCTCGGCGTACTGCCGCAGGACCGGGTGATGCTGGACGGCGCCGTGATCTACCAGCCGTCCGACGGTACGGCGATCGCGCCGTCGCCGAAGCTCGGCGAGTACCTGCTGCGCCAGATCACGGTCGCCAGCCATGGGAAGGAGTGCCCGGGGACCGTGCAACCGGTGGGCGATCTGGCGAAGGCTGGTGTATCCATCGACTACACGTGCCCGGAAGCGGTCGGCGCGGTCGACGTGACCGTGAAGACGCTGACCGACCTGAACTCGGCGTACAAGACGTTGGCAACCGGGCCGCACGGGGCTCGGGCTGTGTACGGCGAGGGTGCCGAGCGGCATGAGTGGACCGTCGGGGCGGAGCAGCATCTCGGGCGGAGCGCGGCGGTACAGGTGGGGGCAGTCGCGGGTGGGGTGGTGTTAGCCGCCGCGTGCGTCCTCGGCATGCGCCGCCTGAGGCGGCGGAGCCGAATGCGGAGCCAGGCGGCGGAGGCGCGGGAGGGGCGAGGCGCATGAGTTTTGCTGAGCAGCTCGAGGGGTTCATTCATTCGCCGGGGGCGCCGCCGGTCGCGTTCGTGCTCGCGTTCGCCGCTGGGGCCGGGCATGCGGTGATGCCGGGGCATGGGAAGAGTTTGGCGGCTGCCTATCTGGTGGGGGAGCGGGGGCGGGTGCGGGACGCCGCCTGGCTGGGTGGGGCGGTGGCTGTCATGCATACGTTGTCGGTGCTGGTGATCGCCGTTGCGTGGACGTTCCTCTCGCTGTCGGATCTGCTGCAGATGGAGCAGTTGACCCGTGGTCTCCAGCTGATCGGTGGGTTGCTGGTTGTTGCTACCGGCATCTGGCTGATCAGAGGGCACCGGCGTCATCGCGGGCATGGGCATGGACATGGACATGGACATTCGAGGCCGGGGTTGTTCCTGCTGGGGGTTTCGGGTGGGTTGACGCCTTCGCCGTCGGCGTTCCTGGTGCTGGTCACGGGGTTGTTCCTCGGGCGGGCCGGGTTCGCGTTGTTGCTGGTGATCACGTTCGGGATCGGGATGGCCGTCGTACTGTTCGGCGTCGGGTTGCTGGCTGTTGCCGGGAGCAACGTCGTGGTGCGGGGCGGCCGTTCGCACCACCTGCTGTACGTCGCGACCCGGGTCGCGCCGCAGCTCGCCGCTGCCGGCATCACGCTGGCCGGCGTCGTGATGACGGCGTACGCCGTCGCACACCTCCTCTGACCGCCAGTGAAGGAGAGTTTCCCCTGCCATGAAACACAGCCCGAAACACAGACTGAGAACAGCGTCGGTGATCCTCGCCGCCGCGCTGGTCGCGGGCTCCGGCACCGCGATCGTCTCCACCACGTCCGGTGCCGAAGCGGCCGCCGCGGCCGAGTCGACGGGCGCGCCGGCGCTGAACGTGCGAGACGGCCAGACCCTCGAGGGCACCAAGGGCATCACCGCCGAGCCGTCGGCTGAGAACGACTCGGTGGTCGCTCTTAAGGTCGACGGGCAGCAGGTCGCTGCGGACAAGACCGCTGGTACGGCGCACTTCGCGTTCGACATGGGCGGCAACGGCACCGAGGCCCGGTACCACAACTACATCACGGTCAACGGCCGCACCGACAAGGTGTTCTTCCCGGACATCCCGGGCGGCCAGAGCGGCCGGCTCGACCTGCCGGGCGAGTGGCTGTACGCCGGCGCCAACACGCTGACCGTGCACGCAGGCGCCGCCTGGGTCGATACCACGAACACGGCCGCCGTCGGCTACGAGGTCCTCCCGTACGGCGAGGGCGGCCGCTGCCCGAACTACGACGACTTCCCGCTGAGCAGCATCAGCCTGAGCCTGCTCGGCACCGCGATCGACGGCGAGCAGAACGACTTCAGCTACAGCTTCGGCGACGGCACCTGCGGCAGCTCGAAGCACCTGCTGACCCAGGACCTGACCTTCATCGTCACCGGCGAGCCCGGCAGTACGGCGGGCCTCCGCAAGGACCTCGACACGACGCAGCTGAGCAACGGCGAGCACACGATCGTCGCGACGACTGCCTCCGGTGCCTCGACGTCCGCGAAGATCCAGGTCAACAACGCCCCGGCGGGCGCCCCCAAGATCACGCCGGCCGACGGCACGGTCATCAAGGGCGAGCAGCCGGTGATCGCCGCCGTACCGGCCGGGAGCGAACACGGCGTGGACTCGCTCGCGATCGACGGCAACCCGGCGCAGAACGCCGAAACGCTGGCGGCCGGTACGGCGATGTTCGGCGTCACCGTCGAG
Source organism: Kribbella sp. WER1 (assembly GCF_054189145.1). NCBI lineage: Bacteria > Bacillati > Actinomycetota > Actinomycetes > Propionibacteriales > Kribbellaceae > Kribbella > Kribbella sp. WER1. The sequence continues at coordinate 8,331,686 of NZ_CM135186.1, forward strand.
GCCGGCAACTCGGTCGAGGCGCGGTACCACAACTACCTGCTGGTGAACGGCAACCGGGTGGATCTCGGCGGCGACTACGGCGTCAGCGGCGCGGAGACCGCGACCGTGCAGCTACCGCAGCGGTACCTGAAGCTCGGCGACAACGTCGTCCAGGTGAAGACCGGCGACTACAACGGCACGCTGAACGGCGCGACCTGCGCGAACCACGACGACTTCAGGCTCAGCGCGCCGACGCTCACCGCGACCGGGACGGTCACCCGCGGAACGACGTACCTGCTGACGACGACGGGATCGACCACCACGAAAGCCGAGACCAGCGCCGAGAGCCTGGCGCTCGGCGACGGGACCTGCGGGCCGAACAAGGAGGCCGAGTACCACTTCACGATCGCGGACGCGCCGACCGGACGGACCGTGGAGACGCTCGGCGCCGGGAAAGCCGCGCACCTGAGGGTGTTTGTCGGCGGCAACGGTTCGGACAACGGGTACGACAACAAGGTGCTGGTGAACGGTATCCCACTGGATCTCGGGATCTGGGAGAAGGAGACCGCCGACCTCACCTTCCCGAACGAGTGGCTGGTACCGGGGACGAACGTGATCGAGTTCGTGGCCGGCACCGACCACGGCAGCGCGAAGCCGGGCGGCTGCGACAACTACGACGACTTCACGCTCCGGGACTTCGAGCTCGCACCGGACGGCGCGAAGGCCACCGTGCTGTCGCATGAGGTTGCCCAGAGCAACGTGGTGATCGGCGGCGCGACGTACCCGGCCGGCTCGCCGGTGACCGTGTACGTCGGCGACGGCAGCTGCGGCAGCAGCCACAACGGCGTCCTGCGGAAGACGATCCTGTTCGACGTCACCGCCACCGACGGGTCGCCGCTCGCGGCGCTCGGCCGGCGGGCGGACGTGGACACCACCACGCTCGCCGACGGCGCGCACTCGATCGAGGCCGTCGTGGCCGACAAGACCGCGACCCGGCACTTCACGGTCGACAACTCGGCGCCGACGGTCGCGAACAGCGTCCCGGCCGAAGGCCAGCGGATCACGTCGACGGTCGCACTGATGGTGAACGTCGAGGACGCGAGCGGCCTCGCGGGGACGCCGGCGATCACGCTCGACGGAACGCCGGTGAAGCAGGGCGACGAGATCGGCCACGGGCTGCCGGCCGGTGCGCATACGCTCGCGGTCACGGCGACCGACACGCTCGGCAACACGGCCGTCCGCGAGATCCACTTCACCAGCGCGAGCATCCCCGACGTACCGACGGAGCTCGCAGCCACCACCAGCGACCGGTCCGCGAAGCTGACGGCGAAAATCCCAGGCGAAGCCGGGGTGCAGCTGACCGCAACCTTCACGAAGGCTGACGTGGTCACCCCAGTGCAGGGCTATCAGGGCGAGGCTGCGGACGTACCGGATTCGCTCGACGTCGCCCACGACCGGACGGTCGATGTCAACTCGCTCAAGCCGTTGGACGGGAAGACTGTCGATACCGGGTCCAGCCGGGACGTGGTGTTCCAGCGGTACGACCTGAAGGCGGGCGCGGGGAGCACGTTGCGGTGGGAGGGCACGATCGATCCGAAGCGGGTTGTTGCCCTGCGCGCCTGGGATTCTGCTGCACAGCGGTGGGTTGTGCTGACGAGTGGGCGTGGGGTGGCCGGGGAGTCGACCGTGCTGACTGCCGGTGTTGAGCAGCGGTATGTCGATGGCGGCGTCGTACATGTGCTGGTGACGGGGGAGGATCCGTTCGCGGACGATCTCTCGCCGCGGGACGCGTCGGCGCAGGACGACAAGGACCACTTCGAGGACCCGGCGTCGTACGACTTCTCGATCGCGCACTTCACCGACACGCAGTACCTCACCGAGGGTGCCGCGGGCGGGACGTACGACGACTGGGACGGCGTCAAGGAGCCGTCGGACGTGATGACCGCCGAAGAGCAGGCGATCTGGGCGGCGGCGTACCGCAACGAGGTGCAGTGGATCGCCGACAACAGCGCGGGCCGCAAGATCCAGTACGCCGCGCACACCGGCGACATCATCGAGAACGACTACTACGACCCGCTGGCGAAGAACCCGGACGGCTCGCTGCAGCGCCCGGGGCTGAACGAGGAGGTCGAGAAGGAGCTCGCGCTGGCGTCGTCGTACCAGGAGATCCTGGACAAGAAGGGCGTCGTCAACCAGGTCATCGCCGGTAACCACGACAATCAGCTCGGTGTCGAGACCGGTCCGGCGTCACGGTTCAGCAAGACGTTCAGCGCGGAGCGGTACCAGGAGGTCGCGAAGGGCTGGCCGGCCGGGGCGGAGTACCACGCCTGGGACGAGAAGGTGAACGCCGACGGGTCGATCACCCCGGGCAAGGACAACCAGAACAACTACGTGCTGTTCTCGGCGGGCGGGCTGGACTTCGTCGCGGTCGGCCTGTCGTACGGCGTGACGCCGCAGGAGGCGAGCTGGGCGGACTCGGTCTTCAAGCGGTACAAGGACCGCAACGGGATCCTGCTGTCCCACGACTACCTGCGCCCGTCGACGAACCCGGACGGCCGCGGTGCCGCGTTCTCGGCGCCGGACGGATCGCCACTGTACAAGCAGGTCGTCGAGGCGAACCCGAACGTGTTCCTGGTGCTGGCCGGTCACGAGCACGGCGTCGGCACCAACCTGAAGTCGAAGGTCGGCGTCACGGTCGCGCACGACGTGGTCGAGCTGCTCGCCGACTACCAGTTCTACACGGTGCCCGCGGGCGAGCTGTGGCCCAAGCTGGTCGATGCCAACGGCAACATCGACGTGAACGGTGACGGTACGCCGGATCACAAGGCCACGGACCGCCTGCAGTTCGGGGCAAGCTTCCTGCGGCTGCTGCAGTTCGACGTCAAGCGCGCCGAGATGCACATCGACACGTACTCGCCGTTCCTGAACAACTTCGGGGCGACCGAGTACGACCTCCGCCAGGACGGCAGCCAGACCAAGCCGCGGTACAACGGTGCCGAGGACAACCTCACGCTGCCGGTCGACCTGACCACCCGGAAGACGTCGTTCAGCACCGACTCGCTGGCCGCGTACGTCCCGAACGGGGTGATCGGCACCGACGCCGTGACCGCCGGCGGTACGGCGACCGCGACGTGGAACGGGCTGAACCCGGCGACGTCGTACGGCTGGATCGTCACTGCCCGCAGTGCCGACGACGGTACGGCGGTCGCGCAGCCCGCGGTGCTCCGGACCCGGAAGGGGCAGCCGACGGTGACGGCTCCGGCCGTGTCGGTGCCGTGGGGTACGGCGGCCAAGGTCGTCGTCAACGTTGCCGCAGGCAACCTGCCGGTCGACGGGACGGTCGAACTGCGCGAAGGCACGAAGGTGCGGGGGACCGCTCCGGTGGTCGCGGGCAAGGCGACGTTCACGCTGCCGGTCGGCCTGGCCGCGGGTGTGCATGCGCTGACGGCGGCGTACTCGGGGAGCGACACGTTCGAGGCCGCGCAGGGTGCGGTGAGCGTGAGCGTCAACCTGCCGCCGGCCTGGAACGTGAAGACGCTGTACAAGGCCGGCGACAAGGTCTCCTACCAGGGCAAGCCGTACCTGGCGCCCTGGGCGAGCATCCGCCAGACGCCGGGCGATCCGTACGGCGCCTGGCAGGAGCTCGCGATGACCGAGGACGGGACCACGCTGTGGACCGTGTCCCGGATCTTCGAGAAGGGCGATGTGGTGCTGTTCAAGGACAAGCGCTACCAGGCCAAGTGGTGGACCCGGAACCAGGCTCCGGGCGATCCATACGGGCCTTGGGCACCTATCCGGTAGTGACGGTTTGCTGTAGGTCGTTGTAGCCGGTGGCCGGCTGCCAGGTTCCGTTGTTCGCGAAACGTACGGCGTAGACCGCGTTGTACGTCTCGCTGGAACCTGGCAGCTTGGCCTGCGAGTGCAGCTTCGGATCCGCGACGTTGAGCAGCACCTTGTAGGTTCCCGGGACCGGGGGAGCTTTCACTGCCCAGTTCAGGGAGATCGGGGCGCCGGGGCTCCAGCGACGGGGGTCGGCGGGGACGTCGTACGTGAAGGTGTGTTTGCTGTTCTGGAAGATCAGCTGCACCTTCCGTGGATTGTAGGGCGAGGCCCAGCCGTCGTTCCGCAGTTGCAGAGTGACGTGCACCTGTCCTGGGGATTGAGTGACCGTGCTCTGGGTGAGCGCGAACCGGTAGCCCAGCTTCTGCTTCGCGATCTCGAGGTTCTGGCCCCAGCTCGCCAGCACGTCCGGGTGATACTCGATGTTCAGGAACGAGAAGTGCAGCCGTGCCATCTCTGCCGCTGCTGACGGCCACTCCGAGCGCGGTGCGTCCACTCCACAGGTCTCGCCGCCTTCCGGCACATAGTTGGTGTCCTGGGCAACGAAGTCCTTGTCGAGCTCGCTCAGGTACGTCCCGTAGTCGTCGTCGCTGGCCAGGAAGCAGTCGTTGTGCTGCCCGATCCGCGCCAAGGCCGACCCGCTGTACGCCTGCGCCGCGGTGAGACCACCCGCGGTCCCGGTCGGTACGCCGTACATCCGCTGCTTCATGTACGGCGTACGCACCTGGACCATCCGGTCCTTCGGTAGCGCCTGGAGCAGCGCGTCGACGACGGCCTTGCGGTCCGCCCAGTTCTGCTCGGAGACCTGGCTCGGGTCGGCCGGGTCCGAGAAGTAGTCGGTGTAGTAGCCCTCGCCCCAGAGCCCGACGAATCCGGACTGGACGACCGCGATCATGTCCGAGTTCGCCCGCAGGATCGGCGTGAGCTGCTTGATCTGTTTGACGACGCGGGACACGGGCGCGTCGCCGTACGGCGTCGGCGGCGGCCAGCCGTCGCCGGGCAGCGCGTACGCGAACCGCACGATCAGCTTGACGCCGGCGGCGCGGGCCGTGTTGAAGTCGGCCTGCATGAGGTCGAGGTAGTGCTTGTCGATGACGTCCTGCTTGGCGAACTTCTCCAGGTAGAACAACCGCAGGATCTGCGTGATGTGCTCCTGGGTGCGGAAGTTCCGCAGCGTGGTCAGGTCGAGCGGGACGTAGCCGGTGCCGTCGGGGCGGTAGTGCGTCTCCTCGTGGTGGTAGAAGCCGCGCTCCTGGTTGGCGATCACCTCGTTGCTGGTCGTGTAGGTGCGGATGGTGCCGTTGTGTGCCATCGCCGACTGGGTCGGTAGTAGCAGAGCGATTGCCGCGAGGGCGGTGACGAGCCGTCTCATGGGGTTCTCCTAGCTGAGGGTGAGCGTGTGCAGGAGCGAGTTCATCCCGGTCGTCGCGTCCCAGGTGCCCTGGTTCGCGAGGCGGATCGAGTAGTCGGGGCGGGTGGGCAGGAGCGGGTCCGGCAGGTTGAGCAGCAGGTCGTACGAACCTGCTGGGACGGTGGCCGGAACGGTGAGGGTCTGGCTGACGGTGGTCGACGTACCGGCGGCCCAGCGGCGTGGGTCGGACGTCAGCGGAAGCTTGTAGGTGCTGCCGGTGGAGGCGTTCCGCAGTACGAGCTCCAGAGCACGCGGGTTGTACGGCGAGGCGTAGCCGTCGTTGTGGACAGTGAACGTGATCGGCAGGGCGCCGCCGCGGGTGGCGCTGTCGGGGTACGTGCCGGACTCGAGGCGGAAGCGGTAGCCGAGGTTCTTGGTGATCGTGGCGAGGCAGCCGCCGGTGTTCCAGGAGTTGAGCACGTTCGGCTCGTAGTCGGTGTTGAGGAACGACCAGTGGAACTGCGCGAGCTCGGTCGTCGCGGTCGGGCAGTCGGAGCGCGGCGGATTCGCGCCGCAGGTCTCGCCGCCCATCGCGACGTACGTGGTGTCGGCCTGCAGGTACGGGTACTCGACGGCGGTGTTCTCGTACGTGCCGAAGTCGTCGGGGCCGGCGAGGAAGCAGTCGTTGTGGTGACCGATCCGCGAGGGCGCTGAGCCGTTGTAGGCGTCGGACGGCTGGACGGCGGTCGTCGAGTACATGGTGCGTTTGAACTTCGGCGTTCGGAGCTGGATCATCCGCGAGGTCGGGACGACGCTGAGCAGCTTGTCGGTGACGGTCTTGCGGTTCGCCCAGTCGGTGCTGGAGACCGTTCCCGCGTTACCGAAGTTCTGCGTGTAGTACCACTCGCCCCAGGCGCCGACGAGCCCGGCCTGGACGACGGCGATCACGTCCTGGCCCGCGTTGAGGTACGGCGCGAGCTGGTCCAGGTGCTGGAGGACCCGGTCCTTGGTCGCGTCGTCGCCGGTGGTCGAGGTCGTGTACGCGAACCGGAGCACCATCTTCAGGCCCGCGGCGCGGACGGTGCTGATCTGCTGTTGGAGGTGGTCGAGCGCGGACTGGGCGATCGGGCCGTTCTTGTAGTCCGCGAGGTAGAACACGCACATCACCAGCGAGATGCCCTGCGCGGTGCGGTAGTTCTGCAGCGTGGCCTGGGAGAAGTTGGCCTTGTCGCAGTCGCCGGTGTGGTGATACAGCCCGCGCTCAGGATTCGCGAAGTTCTCGATCGACGGGCTGTACGTCGTAAGGCCGGCGCCGGTACCTGCCTGGGCGGGAGCGACGAGCTGCGTGGTGAACAAAGCGGTGACCAGGGCGATGAACGTGAACGGACGCATCATGATGCTTCCTCTCGCTGGGCGGGGCGATGGGATAATCATGGAGTCCAGGAAAATTATGTCAAGGTCTGAGGCCGTCGGTGATCGCCGCCTCCACCTCGCCCGACGCCAGCCGGACGGCCCCGAGCGCCACGCCTTCGTCCGCGAAGGCCGAGACCCGGATCTCCGGCGTTCGCAGGCACCACCGCTCCAGCTCCCGTCGCAGCGGCTCCACCAGTACGTCCGCCGACCGCGAGAAGCCGCCGCCGATCACCACCAGCTGCGGATCCAGCGTCAGCACCAGAGCCGACGTCCCGATCGCCAGATCCTTCACGTACTTCTCCACAGCTCGCCGCGCACTCGCGTCACCCGCGCGAGCGGCGCCGAACACCCGCTCGACCCCGGCCGCGGGAGTCTGGTGCTGGAGCCAGTCGTGCAGGTGAGTGGGCGCCTGCTGCCAGCCCGCGGCGGGAAGGGCGCCGATCTCGCCGGACCAGTTGGCGAAGCCGCGGTGCAGGTTGCCGTCGATGATCAGACCGGCGCCGGTCCGCAGGCCGGCCAGCAGGAACACGACGTCCTTGGCGTAGCGGGCGACGCCTCGCCACGTCTCCGCGAGGGCCGCGAGCTTGCAGTCGTTCTCCACCCGCACCGCGCCGGGAACCAGCCGCCGTACGTGCGCCGCGAGATCCACCCCGCTCCACTCCGGCAACGAGTCCGACAGCATCACCTTGCCGGTCCCGTCGACGAGCCCGGTGGTGGCGACCCCGGTCGCCCAGATCTGCGAACCACGACCCTTCAGAGCCTTGGCAACGCACCGGTCCACAGCCGCAAGCCGTTCCCGGCGCCCGGCCTGCGCCGGGACTTCGACGCGGGCCTGCTCGAGCACCTCGCCGTCGAGGTCCGTGACGAGCGTCAACACCTTGTGCCCACCCACGTCGACGCCGAGCAGGCGACCCGCTCCGGCGTTGAACCGGTACCGCCGCGCCGGCCGCCCGACGCTGCCCGACGTAGGAGCAACTTCGGCCAGCCAGCCGCGGCCGAGCAGGTCCCGGGCGACGTCCTCGGTGGAAGCGCGCGACAGCCCGGTGCGTTTGGACAGCTCGGTGAGCGTCAGCGGTTCGGTATCGCGCAACTCGCGCAGTACGGCGGTCGCGTTCAGCTGCCGCAGCCGCGAGAGATCCCCGCCCACCGGCTCGTCGGACATCGCGGATGCTCCTCACGTAATCCAGGACTCCTGGATAACTATAAGCACCCGGACTGCGCGCGGGTCTCAGCGTGTGAACGCCGCCGGAAGAACCCTGTTGCGGACTCCTGACAACGTTGTACCGTGATCTGCCGAACGGTCATCAGAAACGTTTCCGCAGGTTCCACGAGGAGGACCAGCGTGTCCAATCCACTGAAGATCGCGACGCTCAGCTTCTGGCATGTGCATGCCGGCGACTATTCACGGCAGGCCCAGGCGCATCCGGGGACGGACCTGGTGGCCGTCTGGGACGACGACGCCGACCGCGGCCGCGAGGGCGCCGAGCGGTTCGGCGCCGAGTACACCGGCGATCTCGACGCGCTGCTGGCGCGCGAGGATCTCGACGGCGTGGTGATCACGACGCCGACCGACGTGCACCGCGACATCATGGTGAAGGCGGCCCGGGCCGGCAAGCACATCTTCACCGAGAAGGTGCTCGCGCCGACGGTCGCCGAGGCCGAGGAGATCGTCGCTGCCACCGACGCCGCGGGCGTGAAGCTGGTCGTCTCGCTGCCGCGGCTGTACCACGGCTACACGACGGCGATCCGCGAAGTCCTCGACAAGGGCACGCTCGGCACGCTGACGTACGGCCGGGTCCGGCTCTCGCACGACGGCGCGATCGGCCGCGACGGCAAGGACGGCTGGCTGCCGCAGCGGTTCTTCGAGCCGAAGGCCGCGATCGGCGGCGCGCTCACCGACCTCGGCTGCCACCCGGTGTACCTGACCCAGCTGTTCCTCGGTGCGGAGCCGGAGACCGTGAGCGCGACGTACCGCTCGGTCGCCGGTCGCGGGCTGGAGGACAACGCGGTCGTGGTGGCCGGGTACGGCGACCAGCGGATCGGCGTGATCGAGGCGGGGTTCGCGAGCAGCAACCCGTTCACGATCGAGCTGTTCGGCACCGAGGGGACGCTGACGTACACCGACGCCGGCAACGTGCTGCTGGTGAACGGCGAGCAGATCGACGTACCCGAGCACGCGCCGGACGCGTTCGCGCAGTGGGTCGACCACATCACCAACGGCACGCGGGCCGACGACAACATCGCGCGGGCAGTCGAGCTGACGCGTCTCGTCGTGGCGGCCAACGCGGCGGCCGCGTCCAACCAAGTGATTTCCTACAAGGAGTAGCCGATGATCAAGGTTGGGTTGATCGGCGCGGGCGGGATCGCCTCGGCGCACATCAAGGGGTATCGGGCGCACGCCGACAAGATCGGCGTGACCGCCGTGGCGGACGCGGTCGAGGAGACCGCGAAGCAGCGTGGCGAGGAGCTCGGCGCGACCGCGTACACCGACTACAAGGAAATGCTCGCGAACGAGGAGCTGGACGCGGTCGACATCTGTCTGCCGCACCACCTGCACCGGGACGCGATCGTCGCGGCCGCCGAGGCGGGCAAGCACATCCTCTGCGAGAAGCCGCTGTGCCTGTCCGCCGAGGAGGCGGCCGACGTTCGCAAGGCGGTGACCGACCACGGTGTGACGCTGATGTGCGCGCACAACCAGCTGTTCATGCCGGCGGTCGCGAAGGCGCGCGAGCTGTTGCAGGGCGGCACGATCGGCACGGTCTACGAAGTACGGACGACCGACAGCTTCTACAACGACTTCGACCCGAGCACGATGGGCTGGCGGGCGAGCAGCAAGACGAGCGGTGGTGGCGAGCTCATCGACACCGGGTACCACCCCACCTATCTGATGCTGCACCTGGCCGGCGGGATGCCGGTCGAGGCGACCGCGATGCTCTCCACGCACCGGTTGAAGTTCATGGAGGGCGAGGACTCCGCGCAGGTCCTGATCAGGTTCGACAACGGTGTCGTCGGCCAGCTCGTGACCAGCTGGGCGTACCAGCCGGCCACCTCCACCGAACGGTTCTCCGCCGTCGGCGAGCTCGGCTCCCTGACCAGCGACGGTACGACGCTCTCGTACCGCCTCCGCTCCGGCGAGACCGAGACGTTCGAGTTCGAGCCGGTCGACACGTTCGTCGCCGAGATCGGGCACTTCGCCGACTCCCTCGCCGGTCAGCAGCGTCCGCTGCACACCGAGGAGGAGGGCATCGCCGTCCTCGGCATCCTGCTGGCCGCGTACGAGGGGTCGAAGGCGAAGACGATCGCGCCGGTCCTGAAGGTCTAGTTCTCCTTGAAGTAAAAGCCTTCCGCCAGGTCGGCGAGCAGGTCCGGGTGGGTGGGCTGCCAGTTGAGCAGCTCACCCGTCCGGGCCGCGGACGTCGGGTTGTCCATCACCGCGAACTGGCCGAGGAAGCCGACGTACTGCGCCGCCTCGTCGGCGGTGACCGAACGCGCCGGCAGGTCGAGCCCGCGGCCGATCGCCTCGGCGATGGTGCGGAACGCGATGCCTTCGTCCTGTACGGCGTGCAGCCGGCTGCCCGCGGGCGCCGACTCGAGCGCGAGCCGGTACAGCCGTGCCGCGTCGAGCGTGTGCACCGACGGCCAGCGGTTCGCGCCGTCGCCGACGTACGCCGCAAACCCGTTGCGGCGGGCGAAGCCGATCAGCGTCGGCGCGAAGCCGTGCAGGTCGAGCCGGCTGTGCGTGATCGCCGGCAGCCGGAGGATCGACGAGCGGACACCCTTGGCGGCGAGGTCGACGACGTAGTTCTCGGCGTCGATGCGGTACCCGCCGTTCGGGTCGTGGTCGTCCTCGGTCGCGAGCCGGTCCTGGACGAGGTGCGCGAGCATGCCGGTGCCCGACGTACTGACGAGCGGCTTGTCGGTGCCGGCCAGGACGTCGCCGATCGCCCGCAGCGCGGCGAGGTCGGACTCCGCCGCGCCGGCCAGATCCCCGGACGCCATCGCGTCGTGCCGGAACGCCAGGTGGACGACGCCGTCGGCCGCCGCGGCAGCGGCCTGGAGCCGGTCGAGGTCGTGCAGGTCGCCCCGCACCGCCTCCGCGCCCCAGCCGGTGAGGCGCTTCGCCGACTCGTCCGAGCGCGCCAGGCCGAGCACCTGGTGGCCGTTGTGCAGGAGCTCCGGGACCAGTGCCGACCCGACGTGCCCGGACGCTCCGGTGATGAATACGCGCATGAGAACTTCCTCCCAGAAGTGATGTCATTGACTGACATCACCGATGCTACACCCTGATGTCACTCGATGACATCGGCTAGGATCGACGGCATGGGACGGTGGGAGCCGGACGCGGCCGGGCGGCTGCGAGAGGCCGCGATGGCGCTGTACGCCGAGCGCGGGTACGACGGCACGACCGTCGCCGAGATCGCCGACCGGGCCGGCGTCACCGCGCGGACGTTCTTCCGGCACTTCACCGACAAGCGCGAAGTACTGTTCGCGGGCTCGGAGTTGCTCCAGGAGCACATGGTCGCCGCGCTCGCGGCCGCGCCGGCGGACGCGACCCCGATGGCGGCGATAACCGGCGCCGTGCTCGCCTCGGCCGACTTCTTCGACGACATCCGCCGCGAGTACTCGCGCCGCCGGGCCACGGTGATCGCGTCCACCCCGGAGTTGCGCGAGCGCGAGCTGATCAAGATGGCGACGCTCACCACCGCACTCACGCGGGGTCTGCTGGACCGGGGCGTCGCGCCGGACGTCGCGGCGCTGGCGGCCGAGACCGGGGTCGGGGTGTTCCGGGTGTCGTTCGAGCGGTGGATCAGCGCGCCGGACGACGTGCCGATCGCCGACGTCATCCAGGCGACTTTGAAGAACCTCTCCGCGCTCACCGCCTAGGTGTCCAGGCGCGGCACTGGGAATGAACCCCGCCGGTTCTGGTGTTGACGTGTCAACCTAGACTTGCGGGGACCGAACAGGAGCGTGCAGACATGACCGAGGTGGCCTTCGGGCTCGACACCTTCGGGGACATCCCGGTGGACGACAGCGGAGCGCCGGTGACCGCGGCGGCGGCGATCCGGCAGGTGGTGGACGAGGCGGTGCTGGCCGACCAGATCGGCGTCGACGCGATCGCGCTCGGCGAGCACCACCGGCCGGAGTTCTCGATCTCGACACCGGAGACGGTGCTCGCCGGAATCGCCACCAAGACGTCGAACATCAAGCTCGGGTCGGGCGTGACCGTGCTCAGCTCGGACGACCCGGTGCGGGTGTTCCAGCGGTTCTCGACCGTGGACGCGCTGTCGAACGGGCGGGCCGAGGTGATCCTCGGGCGCGGCTCGTTCACCGAGTCGTTCCCGCTGTTCGGGTACGACCTGGCCGACTACGACAAGCTGTTCGAGGAGAAGCTCCAGCTGTTCGTACGGCTGCTCGACGAGAAGCCGGTCAGCTGGGAGGGCACGGTGCGGGCGGCGCTCGACAACATCGACGTCTATCCGAAGACCGAGTCCGGACGGCTCACCACCTGGGTCGGCGTCGGCGGTTCGCCGCAGTCCGTCGTCCGGACGGCGTTCTACGGGTTGCCGTTGATGCTCGCGATCATCGGCGGTTCGCCGGAGCGGTTCGCGCCGTACGTCGACCTGTACAAGCGGGCCGCGGAGCAGTTCGGGACGCCGGCGCATCCGGTCGGGATGCACTCGCCCGGGTTCGTCGCGGACACCGACGAGGAGGCGAAGGAGGTCTACTTCGCGCCGTACAAGGTGATGCGCGACCGGATCGGCGCGCTGCGCGGCTGGCCGCCGTTGAAGCGCGAGGAGTTCGAGTCCGAGGTGCTGCACGGGTCGATGTACGTCGGCTCGCCGGAGACGGTGGCCCGCCGGATCGCCGGCGCGATCCGGTCGATCGACGCCAAGCGCTTCGACCTGATCTACTCCGGCGGACCGCTGCCGACCAGCGCCCGGCTGAAGGCGGTCGAGCTGTACGGCACGAAGGTGGTTCCGATGGTGCGGGAGCTGCTGTCGTGACGACGATCGGGATTCTCGGTGCGGGGAAGGTCGGGACGGTGCTCGCGCGGCTGGCGGTCGCGGCCGGGTACGACGTGCTGATCGCGGGGTCGGGCGACGTGTCGCGGATCGCGCTGATCGTCGAGGTGGTAACGCCCGGTGCGGTCGCGGTGACGGCCGCGGAGGCGGCGGCCCGGGCGGATGTGGTGATTCTGGCGTTGCCGCTCGGGAAGTACCGGACGATCCCGGTCGGCGAGCTGCGCGGGAAGCTGGTCGTCGACGCGATGAACTACTGGTGGGAGGTCGACGGCGTCCGCGACGACCTCACCGACCCGCGGACGTCCTCGTCCGAAATCGTGCAGGAGTACTTGCCGGCGTCACGTGTGGTGAAGGGCTTCAACCACATGGGCTACCACGACCTCGACGAGGGTGCCCGTCCCGCCGGGGCCCCGGATCGCAAGGCGATCGCGATCGCCGGCGCGCCCGAGGACGTCGCCCAGGTCGCGGGCCTGGTCGACGCCCTCGGCTTCGACCCGGTGCTTGCCGGACCGCTTCCGGAGGGCAAGCGCCTGGAGCCCGGCACCGAACCGTTCGGCGCGAACGTCGACGCCGAGACCCTCGAAGGCATGCTGGGTGCCGACGGACGGGTAGTGGTGCAGGATCCGGCGGCCGGCTGAGCGGTCCGCTCAGGCCGTGCCGCTGGTGGTGACCACCACCCGTTCGCCGGCACCGGCCGCTCGCTCGGCGCCGACCCCGGCTGCGATGACGCACGCGATGCCGGCGGCCTGGAGCAGGCTGGGGGACTGGCCGAGCAGCAGCCAGCCGATCAGCAAGGCCAGCGCCGGCTCCAGGCTCATCAACGTCCCGAACACGCCCGCGTCCAACCGCCGAAGCGCAAGGTACTCCAGCGTGAACGGCACCACCGGCAGCAACAGCGCCAGACCGAACCCGATGATCACCAACTGCCAGGTCAGCATCGGAATCGTCGCCGGCCCGGCAACGATCGTCGCCACCACAGCAGCGACCGGCAACGAAACACCCATCCCCTGTAGCCCGCTGACATTGCTCCCGACGTGCTGCGTCAGCACGATGTACGCCGCCCAGCACGCCGCCGCCCCCAGCGCGAACAGCACGCCGACGCCGTCTACCGCACCATGCCAAGGCTGCGTCAGAATCAGCACCCCCGCGAACGCCAGCGTCGGCCAGATCAACCGCCCGCGACTCCGCAGTACTGCCACCGTCAACGGCCCCAAGAACTCCAACGCGCTCGCTGTCCCCAACGGCAGTCGCGCCACGGCGGCCATGAACAGCAACGTCACCCCGCCGGTCGCCACCCCGAGCCCGACCGCTGCCAGGAACGAATTCCGGTCGAACGCACTCGGCCGCGGCCGGAACAGCACCAGCACGACCACACCCGCACACGCCAGCCGCAGCCACGCGGCACCCTCCGGACCGACCCGGTCGAACAGCCCGACCGAGACGGCCAGCCCGAGCTGGACCATCGTCATCGACAGCACCGCGAACGCGATACCGGTCTTCCGTGTGCGCATGCCTTCCAGTGAAGCCCGCGGCGCCGTTCGCGTCCACGTGAGAATCCTGCACAGATCGTTCATGATCAATGAATGGATGTACGTCGGCTGGAACTCCTGCTCGCGCTCTCCCGGCTGGGCTCGATGCACGCGGTGTCGGACGTCCTCGGCGTGACGACGTCCACCGTGTCCCAGCAGATCGCCGCCCTCGCCAAGGAAGTCGGTACGCCGCTGCTCGAACCGGACGGCCGCCGCGTCCGCCTGACCGCGGCCGGCCGTCGGCTCGCCGGTCACGCCGTGCACATCATCGCCGCCCACGACGCCGCCCGCGCCGACCTCGACCCGGCCGCGGAGCCCTCCGGTACGGTCCGGATCGCCGCGTTCCACACCGCGATCCGGGACAGCCTGCTGCCCGTCGTACCGCGGCTGCCGTCGGCGGTACGGCTGGAGATCCAGGAGCAGGAGCCGCCCGACGCGCTGGCGATGCTCGACCGCGACCAGGTCGACCTCGCCCTCACGTACGACTACAACCTCGCGCCCGCGCGTCTCGCTCCCACGCTCGAGGCGACCCCGCTCTGGGCATCCTCCTGGAGCCTGGCCGTTCCCTCCCGCTCCCGTCGTACGCCGGGGACGTCGGCGGAGGTGCTGGCCGCGTTCGCCGACAGCGACTGGATCGTGAACTCGCGGCACACCGCCGACGAGCAGGTCGTCCGGACGATCGCGGCCCTCGCGGACTTCGAGCCGCGGATCACCCAGCGTGCCGACAGCCTGCAGCTCGTCCAGGAGATGATCGGCGCGGGCCTCGGCGTCGCCCTGCTGCCGGCGGCGTACCCGAAGACCACCGGCATCTCTCTCCGCCGACTGCGCGATCCGGAGCCGCTGATGCGGACCCAGGCCGTGACGCGCCGGGGCCGGAGCACCTGGCCGCCGTTGTCCCTGGTCGTCGGAATGCTCTAGGAATGTCACAAGCAGCCCCGGTCAGCTGTCTACTTGACCGAGGGACGACGGACGGAGACTCAAGTGCGCAGGATCCTGGTGGTGGGCGGCGGGTACGCCGGGTTCTACACGGCCTGGCGGCTGGAGAAGAAGCTGCGGCGCGGAGAGGCCGAGGTGGTCGTGGTGGATCCGCGGCCGTACATGACGTACCAGCCGTTCCTGCCCGAGGTGGTGGCCGGATCGGTCGAGGCCCGGCACGCGGCAGTGTCGCTGCGGCGGAACCTGCGGCACACGAAGATCATTTCAGGGATGGTCACCGGCATCGCGCACGCCGACAGAACCGTGACGATCCGGCCGGCGCTCGGCGACGACTACCAGCTGACGTACGACGTGATCGCGGTGACGGCCGGCGCGGTGACGCGGACCTTCGACGTGCCCGGGGTGGCGGACCGGGCGATCGGGATGAAGCACGTCGAGGAGGCCGTTGCGATCCGGGACCGGCTGTTCACCGCGTTCGACGAGGCGGCCGGGCTGGAGCCGGGGCCGCAGCGGCGCAAGCTGCTGACGATCACGTTCGTGGGCGGGGGATTCTCCGGCGTCGAGGGGATGGCGGAGCTGCTCTCGCTGGCCCGGGCGCTGCTGAAGAAGTACCCGGAGCTGTCCGAGAGCGATCTCGCGTTCCACCTGGTCGAGGCGTCCGGGCGGATCCTGCCTGA
The DNA here is from genome assembly GCF_054189145.1 of Kribbella sp. WER1. Classification (NCBI taxonomy): domain Bacteria; kingdom Bacillati; phylum Actinomycetota; class Actinomycetes; order Propionibacteriales; family Kribbellaceae; genus Kribbella; species Kribbella sp. WER1. The sequence continues at coordinate 8,347,434 of NZ_CM135186.1, forward strand.
GGTGACCGACAAGCCGGGCGCGTGGGTCGTGAGGATGTTCGAGCAGCGCGGCGCGGTCGTGCACCTGAACACCACGATGGTCTCCGCCGACGACGGGCACGTCGTCCTGTCCGACGGCACCGAGTTCGACTCGGAGCTGATTGTCTGGACGGCGGGCAACGCCGCGACCCGGCTGCTCCGCAACCACACGGACCTGCCGCACAACGAGCGCGGGCTGATGCAGGTCCGCGCGGACCTGCGGGTCGGTACGCCGGACGAGGTGGTCCCGGACGCGTGGGCCGCCGGCGACGACGCCGCCGTACCGGATCTTGCCGGTGCCTCGGACTACACGGTGCCGAATGCGCAGAACGCCGTACGGCAAGGGAAACTGCTGGCGAGGAACCTGCTGCGGTCGTTGCGCGGGCGGGAGCCGAAGAACTACGTGCACCACAGCCTCGGCGCGATCGCGACCCTCGGCCTCGGGACCGGGATCTTCCAGTACCGGCGGCTCGTCATCAAGGGTTTGCCGGCCTGGCTGATGCACCGCGGGTACCACGTGCTCGCGGTCCCGACCTGGGACCGCAAGGTCCGGGTGCTGGCGATCTGGATCGCGTCGTTCTTCTACGGCCGCGACATCGTCTCGCTGGCCTCGGTCCAGAGCCCCCGCGAGGCGTTCCGGTCCGAGGCCCGCACACGAACCCTCACCGCGACCCGCCCGGAGTGAGCAAGGCGGTCAGAGCGAGACCAGCACAACAGTTGCGGCGGCGCAGGCCAGCCCCCAGACCTGGCGGCCGGTCAGCCGCTCGTGCAGGACTGTCAGCCCGAGCAGCACGGTGACGGCGGGGTACAGCGACGTCAGCACGACCGCGACCGAGAGCGCCTGCGCGCGGCTGGCGAGCATGAACGCTCCGATCGCAGACGTGCCGAGGACACCCGATGCGACCGCGAGCATCGCCGTACGGCGGGCCATCCGCAGGCGCTCGCGGCGAACGGCGATCGGCGCGACCGTGAGTACGGCGACGACCCGGTTCAAAGCCAGCGGCCACAACCCGGCGGCCGCGTCGGCCCGGGCCAGAGCGACGTACTGCAGGGCGAACGCGGCACCGGACAGCAGCGCCCAGCCGGCGCCTGCGGCCGGTCCGGTCCGTGGGCCGTGCTCGCTGGTGATCAACCAGATAGCCGGGGCCGCGATCGCGAAACCGGCCCAGGCCCACCAGCCGAGTCGGTCGTGCAGCAACACCACGCCGATCACCACCGGGATCGCGACGCCGGCGACGTCGCTGAGCGGTACGACGAGGCTGAACCGGCCGACCTTCATCGCCTGGAACAGGAACGCGGCACCCAGCCCGGTGCCGATCCCGGACAGTGCACCCCACCCAAGTGCGGTCGCCGTCACATGCGGGGCGGCGACCACCAGCGCCAGCAGGGTGATCAGGATGACGCCGCACAGCTGGCCGACAAGCACGACGGACGCGCTGTGCAGTCGGCGGGCAGCGAGGCCGGCCGCGAAGTCCGACAGCCCGAAACACAGCGCGGACGCCAGCGCGAGCGCAACACCCACGTTCTGTCAGGTAACCGGCGCGCCTGCAGCCAAACGGGTCAGCTGATGCGGGTCAGTCGGCCGTCCGGCGAGATGCGGATGGTGGTTTTGCGGGTGCCGACGGTGAGGTCGACGAAGTAGAGGCCGGCCGTGGTGCGGGTCGTGTAGGTGACAGCTTCGGTCGGGGCGGTGGGGACGATCGCGGAGAGGATCGTCGCCGTCGTGCCGGTGCGGGTGAACTTGACGACCGGGGCCGCCTCGCGGTGGAAGATGTCTGGGTAGTACCAGCCCTGCACCGGGTCCTGCCGGCCTTCCACGACGGAGATGCCGTCCTTGGCGGGTTGTTGCTGGTACGGGATCTGGAGCAGGTACGTCTTCGCGCCCGGGGCGGTCGCGACGGCGGTGGTGGGGGACTGGACAGACACCTTCTGGCCGGGGGCGAGGTGCCAGAGCGTCTCGTACCGCTGCTCGTCGGTCGCCTGGCCGCGGTCCAGCGTGATGATCAGGTCGGGGTCCTTCAGCACCAGGACGTCGCGCTTGCGGGTCACGCCCGGCGCGGGAGAGTCGGCCAGCGAGTACGACTCCCAGGTCGGCGTGATCGACGCGCGGACAAGCTGGGTGTCGACCGACGCGACGTCCGCGGACGGGATCGTCATCACGTTGTGCGCGGCCTGGCTCTTCGACCACGCCTGCCACTTGTCGAGCTGGTAGCCGGAGTGGCCCGGGTCGATCAGGACGTCGCGGCCGTGGGACGAGTACGTCACCGACATGTGGTCGTCGTGCCCGTGCAGCGTCCGCGCCGCGCCGTACCGGATGCTGTACGTCGACTCCCGCCCGAACGGCCGCGTCTCGCCCCAGCCGGTGCGCCCGAACACGTACCCGGCGTCGTACACCGCGACCCGCTTCGCCGGCTTCGTGCCCTGCTTGCCGAGCGAGGCCACGTAGTCGAGCGCCGTACCGGCCGCGCCGGTCGGCTTCTGCTTCACCGCGTCGCCGACCTGCTGGAGTTCGCCGGTGGACTTGGTCGCGAGCGCGAGCCACTCGGACAGCGCGGCGCGCCGCTGGTCGATGACCTTGCCCGGGTCGGAGCCGCAGCGCTGCAGCGCGGTCGTCGCGCGGCCCCAGAGCAGGTAGTTGAACATCGCGTACCCGACGGACTGCTCGTTCGTCGAGCCCTGCGGGTCGATCGCGGTCGTGATCGCCTGGGTCAGCCGCTGCACCGCGAGCTGCTTGAGCTCCGGCCGCTTGAGCGTGCACCCGACGCCGAACAGCGCGATGCTCTCGTCGGTCCCGTGGTTCGACTGGCCGCTCCAGTTCACGATCATGAACTGCGCGTGGTCGACGAGCGCCTTGTCCAGCCAGGCGTACTGCGTCGGCAGCTTGGTGACGTGCAGACCGCTGAGGACCGCTTGGCGCGTGCACAGCAGCACGTTGGTGCGGTGCATCGTCGCCTCCCAGGCGCCGACGTCGCCTTTCCAGCTGTACGGGTTGTCCTGGACCCAGTCGTGGATGATCGCCAGGACGTGCGTGAGCGCCTTGCGGTCGCCGCGCCCGCCGGCCTCGATGCCCTTGCCGAGCCAGCGCAGCGAGTGCAGCCACATGTACCAGCTGGGCTTCTTGTACGGGTCGGCGCGCCAGTTGATGTCGCCGTTCCCGTTCCCGACCTTGTACGCCGGGTCGTCGCCCCAGGCGAACGTGTCCGTCATCAGCATCGTCAGCGGCACCTGGATCCCGCTGTACCCCGGGCACTCGTACGTGCCGGTGTTCGCGACCGGGGTCGACGGCGGGGGAGTGGCGGGCGTGTCCACGCCGGGGAGCGGCTCGTCCGTCGAGTCCGCGAGGCTTGGCGTCGGTTGCGAGGGCTTGGGCGTCGCGCTCGGCGTGGGCGACCCCCCGGCCGAGGCCGTCGTACTGCGGTCGCGGGCGCCGGGCATCAGCACGAACACCGCGCCCGCGAACGCGACCCCGCAGACCAGCACGCAGGCAAGCGTCAGCGCAACGGTCCGCCCCACCCGCCTCTGCGCCACTCGCCCCCCTCTCCCATCAGCAAGACGCGTTACGGCACCCGATCCGTTGCATCCGGCCCCCAGCGTACGAGGGTCCGGGGGCGGCGGCCCAGCGCGGTCACGCCGAGCCCGGCGAGGCTCGCCCCGGCTGCGACCACCGCACACGTCACGAACCCGCTGCCGAGATCATGCGCCGTCCCGAGCAGCGGCCCGAACGTCGCGACCCCGATCGCCCCGCCGATCTGCCGGGACGTGTTGAACGCGGCCGAGGCGGCACCGTGCAAGGCGGGCTCGACCGCGGCGATCGACTGCGCCGTCATCGTCGGTACGAGCAGCCCCGAGCTGAACCCGATCGGCACCAGCGCAAGCACCATCGGCCAGACCGTCGTCGCCGTACTCGCCCAGGCGAGCGCCAGCAGCGCGACGGTGATCACGGCCTGCCCGATCGCGAGGACCGCGGGACGCCCGAGCCGCCGGGCCAACGGCGCCGAGCCGATGTTCGCGATCGAGATCAGCCCGGTCAGCGGCAAGAACAGCAGACCGGTGACCAACGCGGTCAGACCGCGTCCTTGCTGGAACAGCAGGCTCATCGAGAAAAGCACGCCGTAGAAGGCGAAATTGAGCAGCAGCCCCTGGATCGCCGCGGCCGCGAACCCGCGGTCGGCGTACAGCCTCGGCGGCAGCAACGGCGCCCGGACGGACCGCTCGACGAGGACGAAACTCACCAGGCCGGCGACCGCGACCACCGCCGCGACGACGACCGCCGGATCGAGCCAGCCGCGCGCCGGCGCCTCGATCAGCGTGAAAACGAGCCCGCCGATGAACGCGGTCGCCGTCCCCATCCCGCCGAGGTCGAGCCGCCGGGATCGCTTGCCGACCGCCGGCATCGCCCGCCAGGCCCAGATCGCCGCGGGGATGCCGATCACCACGTTGACGGCGAACACCGCCCGCCAGTTCGCGAGCGCGACCAGGCCGCCGCCGAGCAACGGTCCGGCCGCCATCCCGGCGCCGCCCGCCGCGGCCCACCAGCTGACCAGGCGGTGCCGGGTGTGCTCGTCGGTCGCGGACGCCGTCGCGAGGACGAGCGCGCTCGGCAGCAACAGGGCCGATCCGGCGCCCTGCAGCAGCCGCGCGAGGTTCAGCATCAGCATCGAGCCGGCCGCGGCGCAGACCGCCGACGACAGCGTGAAGACCAGCAGGCCGGTGAGGAATGCGCGTTTCGCGCCGAGCGTGTCGGCGATCGCGCCGGCACCGAGCATCAGGGCCGCGAACGACAGCGTGTACGCGTTCAGCGACCACTCCAGTTCGGCGCGGGACGCGTGCAGATGGGTGGCCAGCTGGGCGAGCGTGACGTTCACGATCGTGCTGTCGACGAACACCATGAACGAGGCGATCAACGCGAGCGCGACCACCGACCGGCGAGGTTCGGGCATGCTCCCGAGCCTACGACATTGTTTGATGTACGTCGAACAATATCCCGGTCGACGGGCCGTTGACCTCCGCGAATGCGCTGGCTACGGTGTTCGAACGCATCTCGGAAATCGATTTCTCCCGCCTCCGCCCGTCAAGGAGAACCCGAATGACCGTTTCTGACGCCCCGGCCGGTTGCGCGAACCGGTCCTGTGCCGGCGACTGCCCTCGCGCCCAGCTGAGCCGCCGTACGTTCATCGCGCTCGGCGCGACCGCGGTCGGCGCGCTCGCCGTACCGGCGCAGGCGCTGGCCGCTCCGCCGAAGCCCGATCCCAAGGTGTTGTTCGACCGCGGTACGCCGACGTCGTACACAGGGGCCGCGCTGCAGCGGATCGGGATGCCGGTCGGCGGCGGGACGACCGGGCAGGTGTATCTGTCCGGCGACGGGCGGCTGTGGGCCTGGGACGTGTTCAACCCGACGTCGTTCCCGCTCGGCGGCGCGGACTTCTCCGGGCACCACTACGCGTTCCCGTTGTCGGCCGACGACCCGGGCGCCTCGCACTTCGGCCAGGGGTTCGCGCTGCGGACGACGACCCGCGGCCGGACGACGACCCGGACCGTGGACGCCGCCGGGTTCAAGGACGTGCGGTTCACCGGGTCGTACCCGATCGGCCGGGTCGCGTACGCCGATGCCGCGAGCCCCGTGAGCGTGCAGCTCGAGGCGTTCTCGCCGTTCGTGCCGCTGGCCACGCTCGACTCCACGCTGCCGACGACGGTCATGTCGTTCACGCTGCGGAACACGTCCTCGGCCGCGGTCCGCGCGACGCTGCTCGGATACGCCGAGAACCCGGTGTGTATCGACAGCCGTCAGCGCCAGCCGACCATGCTGCAGGCGCGGGCGTTCCCGGGCGGCGTGCAGTTCGGCGCCGTCGACGATCTGGCCGCGGAGCAGGACGACATCCTGTTCGAGGACTGGGAGAAGGACACGTTCGACGGCTGGACCGTGACCGGCAACGCGTTCGGCGCCGGACCGGTGCGGCCGCTCGACGTACCGAACCTGATGAAGCGGTTCGGCGACCTGAACGTGTCGGGGACCCGGTTCGTCACGTCGTACGACTACCGCGGCGGCACGTACGACGCTGCCGTCGGAAAGCTGACCAGTCGCGAGTTCACGATCGAGCGCCGGTACGTCGCGGTCAGCCTCAGCGGCGGGCGGCATCTGGGGGAGACGTGCGTCAACGTCGTCGTCGACGGTCAGGTGGTGGCGACCGCGACCGGTGACGAGAGCGAGCCGCTGGTCGCGCAGATGCTCGACGTCGGCGCGTTCGCCGGGCAGATTGCCCACATTGAGATTGTTGACAATCACACAGGTGCCTGGGGGCACCTCAGCTGCGACGCGATCGTGTTCACGGACCGCCCGGACATCGTCTTCGAGACCTGGGACAAGACGACGTACGACGGCTGGACGGTGACCGGTGACGCGTTCGGTGCGGGGCCGGTGACCGCGGCCGAGACGCCCGACGGGTTCCGGCGCGCTTTCGGCGTCCGGACGGAGCTGAACGTCAGCGGGCGGTTCGTCACGTCGTACAACTTCCGCGGGACAGGGGATCCGGACCACTTCACGGGTTCGCTGACCAGCCGCGACTTCGTGATCGAGCGGCGGTTCGTGACCGCGTGGGTCGGCGGCGGCAGCCACCAAGGCGAGACCTGCTTCAACGTCGTCGTCGACGGCAAGGTGGTGGCGTCCGCGACCGGGACCGACATCGAGCCGCTGACGGCGGTCTCGATGGACGTCGGCAAGTACGCCGGGAAGACTGCCACCATTCAGATTGTCGACAACAACACCGGCGGCTGGGGCCACGTCAACGTGGACCGGATCCTGTTCAGCGACCGCCCGATCCGCCGGGAGCCGGTGGCCGAGCGCCCGGACGGCGGCACCTTCGCGCTCGCCGCGCTGACCCCGGGCGCGGTGGTCCGGCCCTCGATCGCGGACCACTCGACGACCGACGCGTTGTTCGACTCGGCCGCCGGTCCGGCGGACTCGGCCGACCCGCAGACCGGAACGGTCGCGGTCACGGTGACGCTGCCGCCGGGCGCGTCGCGGACCGTCCAGTTCGCGTACGGCTGGTTCTTCCCGAATCCGCAACGCGAACTGTTCTCCGAGCTCGTCGGCGCGTCGACCTTCCGACGGCACTACGCGACCAGGTTCGGCTCGGCCCGCGACGTCGTCAGCTACGTCGGGAAGAACCTGCCGCGGCTCGAGCGCGACACCAAACTCTGGGTGCAGACGTGGTACGAGGACTCGTCGCTGCCGCACTGGTTCCTCGAGCGGACGCTGGCGACCGCGTCCACGATCGCGACCAGCACCTGCTACCGGTGGGACGACGGCCGCTTCTACGCGTGGGAGGGCACGTACTGCTGCGCGGGCACCTGCGAGCACGTCTGGAACTACGCGCAGGCGATCGGCCGGCTGTTCCCCGACCTCGAACGCGACACCCGCGAACGCGTCGACCTCGGCATCGCGTTCCGCCCGACCGGCGAGATCGGCAACCGCGGCGAGTCCGGCGACGCGTCGAGCTCGTTCGCCGACGGGCAGACCGGGACGATCCTGCGCATCTACCGCGAACACCAGATGAGCAAGGATCTGTCCTTCCTGCAGCGCGTCTGGCCGCGGGTCCGGACCGCGGTCGAGTTCCTCGTCACGCACCGGGACGGCGCCGACGAGGACGGCATCTTCCGCGGCAGCCAGTGGAACACGCTCGACACCGAGTGGTTCGGCGAGGTCCCGTGGATCAGCGGCCTGTACGTCGCGGCGCTCCGGGCCGCCGCGGCGATGGCGACCGACGCCGGCGATCCGGCGAACGCCACGCGATACACCACGATCGCCGATCGCGGGTCGGCGTACCTGTCGGGGAAGCTGTGGAACGCGGAGTACGGGTACTACGTGCAGAAGGTCGACCCCGCGCATCCGACGGCGGAGAACAGCAACCGCGGGTTGTTCATCGACCAGATGTACGGGCAGACGTACGCGTCCCAGCTCGGCCTGCCGCGGGTCTTCCCGGCGGACCAGGCGAAGACGGCGCTCTCGAAGCTGTACGAGTCGAACTTCCGGGCAGCGCCGGGGACGTACCGGCCGCCGGGGATCGGGGCCGGCCGCGTGTACACGACCGGCGACGAGAGCGGCGTACTGATGGCGACCTGGCCGCACGGCGGGTCGGACGAGACGCGCGGGCTGATGTACTTCAACGAGGTGTGGACCGGCCAGGAGTACCAGTTCGCGGCGCACCTGTTCGCGGAGGGGATGACCGACGAGGGCCTGGCCGTCACGCGGGCCATGTACGACCGGTACGACGCCACCAAACGCAACCCGTACAACGAGATCGAGGCCAGCGACCACTACGCCCGGGCGATGATGGGGTACGGCGTCTACCTGGCCGCCTGCGGGTACGAGTACCACGGCCCGCGCGGGCACCTGGGGTTCGCGCCGCGGATCCACCCGGAGAACTTCCGCGGCGCCTTCACCGGGGCGGAAGGGTGGGGCCTCTACTCCCAACGCCGTACGGCGAAGTCGCTGAGCGCAACGATCGATGTCCGCTACGGCCGCCTCAACCTCACCACCCTGTCCCTCGAGACCGCCTCCCCGGCCCACCGCGTCGAGGTCCGCACCGGCTCCACCCGGCTCCCGGCGACAGTGGTTGCCACCGGCAACCGAGCGGTCGTCACGCTGGCCAAGCCGGTCACGATCACCTCGGCCGCCCGCCTGGAGGTCGTCCTCAGCTGACCCCGACCGCCGCCGGCACACGGGGAGCCGGCGGCGGACGGCGTCGGCCCGGCCGCGTGGACATGGTGCAGTGCGGACCCCGCCCCGCCGCCGGTACAGGGGAGATCCGGCAGCGGGACAGGGGCCGGTCAGCTGCCGATGTCGGGTTCGGCGACGTGGCAGGCGGCTTGGTGGTTCTTGCCGAGGGTGCGGAGTTCGGGGGTGACCGAGTGGCACTTGTCGACGGCCAGCGGGCAGCGCCAGCGGAAGCGGCAGCCGGGGGTGGGGTCGATGACCTTCGGCGGTTCGCCGGTATCGCCTTCGATGCCCGTGCTGAGCGGCGCCCGCGGGTCGGGGACGGCGCCGAGCAGCAGGTCCGTGTACGGATGCTTCGGGTTCTGCAGGACGGACTCGGTCGGGCCGGTCTCGACCACGTGGCCGGCGTACATGATCATCAGCCGGTCGGCGACGTACCGGGCGCTGGCGATGTCGTGGGTGATGTACAGGAACGAGACGCCCTGCGACTCGCGCAGTTCGGCCATCAGGTTCAGCAGGCCGATCCGGATCGAGACGTCGAGCATCGACACCGGCTCGTCGGCGAGGATCAGCTTCGGCTTGTGGGCGAGCGCCTGCGCGAACCCGATCCGTTGCCGCTGGCCACCACTCAGCTCGTACGGGAACCGGTTCATGATGTCCGCCGCCGGCGTCAGCCCGACCGCCTCGACCACCCGCTCCGCCTCGGCGTACCGCTGCTGCCGGTCCAGTTCCGGCCGGTGCAGCTTCAGCGACCGCAGTACGCCGTGCGACACCCGGAACGCCGGGTTCAGCGAGCTGAACGGATCCTGGAACACCATCGGTACGTCGCCCCGGTAGGACAACTGGTCCTTGCGGGAGCGGAGCGTCGACATCGCCCGGCCCTGGTAGAAGATCTCGCCGGCCGTCGGCTTGTACACGCCCGCGAGCAGCCGCGCGATCGTGCTCTTCCCGCTGCCGCTCTCACCGGCCAGCGCGACGATCTCCTGCCGCCCGATCGAGAAGCTGACGTCGTCGACCGCATGCAGCAGTTGCGGCGAGAACCCGCGCCCGACCCGGAAGTGCCGGGTCAGTCCCTTTGCCTCGAGCAACGGTGCGGCGGCGGACTCGGTCCCGCCGGCCTTCTCGGCATCCACCGTGGTCACTTGGCCTCCCGGACGAGATCAGGTGCGTGCAGCAGGCAGCGAGCCTGTACGGCGCCGACCTGGTACAGCTCGGGCGCGATCTTCGGGCAGTCCTCGAACGCCTTCGGGCAGCGCGGCTGGAACCGGCAGCCCGGCGGCGGTGATGCCAGGTTCGGCGGCGCGCCCGGGATCCCGGTCAACGGCACCTTCGGCCCGCGGATCGACGGGAACGCGTCCAGCAGCCCCGCGCTGTAGGGATGTTCGGGATGGTCGAACACCGCGCGGGTGTCGCCGAACTCGACCACCTGACCGGCGTACATCACCACCAGCTTGTCCGAGAAGTGGCTGACCAGCGACATGTCGTGGGTGACGAAGATGACCGCGAACCCGAGCTTCTTCTGCAGTTCCTTGATCTGCACCATCAGCGACCGCTGCGCGACCACGTCCAGCGCGGACGTCGGCTCGTCCATGATGATCAGGTCCGGCGTGAACAGCAGCGCCATCGCGATCATCGCCCGCTGCCGCATTCCGCCGCTGAGCTGGTGCGGGTAGCTCTTGAGGTGGATCGGGTCGATGCCGACCAGCCGCAGGACCTCGGCCGGACGGTCGTCGGCGACCACCTCGTCGTGCGCCATGATCGTGTCCTGGAACTGCGCGCCGATGCTCTTCACCGGGTTCAGCGCGTTCATCGCGCTCTGCATCACGACCGAGAAGTCCCGCCAGCGCATCGCGGCCAGCTTCTTCTCGTTCAGCGTGACCAGGTTCTGCCCGTTGAACTTCACGCTGCCGCCGGTGATCGCGGCCGGCGACGACAGCAGGTGTGCGATCGCGAACAGCAGCGTCGACTTGCCGCAGCCGGACTCGCCGACCACGCCGACGAACTCACCGGCGTGCACGTCGAGGTCCACATGGTCGACCGCGACCACGGGCCGGGACCCGGTGTCGTACTCGACGGTGAGGTCGCGGACCTCAAGAAGCTGATTTGGCACGTCGCCTCCGAACCGGCCGCAGCGCGGGGTTGCTGATCTCGTCGAACGCGTAGTTGAGCAGGGCGAACGAGACGCCGAGCAGCGCCACCGCCAGACCCGGCGAGAGCGCCCAGGCGGGCAGTCCGTTCACCAGGGCGCCCTGGTTCTGCGCCCAGTAGAGCATCGTGCCCCAGCTGAGCGAGTTGGGGTCGCCGAGCCCGAGGAACTGCAGGCCGGCCGCGGTCAGTACGGAGTACAGCGCGGCGCCGAGGAAGTTCGCGACGATCAGCGAGATCATCGTCGGCAGCACCTCGACCACGATGATGTACGACCGGCGCTCGCCGCGGACCCGCGCGGACTCGAGGAAGTCCCGGTTCCGCAACGACATCGCCTGCGCCCGCATCTGCCGGGCGCCGTACGACCAGCCGGTGAGGATCAGCACGATGATGATCACGGTCAGGTTGCCCTTGCCGGCGTACGTCGCCAGCACGATGATCAGCGGGAACGTCGGGAGCACGAGGAAGATGTCGGTCAGCATCGACAGACCGTCGTCGGCGAACCCGCCCAGATACGCCGCTGACACGCCGATGATGACCGACAGCACGGTGGCACCCAGCCCGGCGACCACGGCGATCAGCAGGGACTCACGGGTGCTGTAGATGAGCTGGGCGTACACGTCCTGCCCGAGTCCCGTCGTACCGAGCCAGTGGGCTCCGGACGGGTGCTGCAGCGGCGCGTCGCCGATCGCCTGCGGATCGTGGTGCGCGCCCGGGACGAACAGTCCTGGGAACAGCGCGAGCAGGATGAACAACAACAGCAACGCGGCACCGATGACGGCCTTGCGGTTGCGCAGGATCGCCTTGAACAGCCCACCGCGGGGGCGTCTGGTCGCGCCCGTGACCGGAGCGGATGCACCAGCAACAACTGCACTCATCGGTTCATCCCTTCGTCCGGGCGCGCGGGTCGAGCAGGAACACCGCGAAGTCGCAGAGCAGGACACAGATCAGCACCGCGAGCGTCACCAGCAGGAACAGTGCCTGCAGCAACGGGTAGTCGGTGCTCACCGTGGCGTTGTAGAACATGTAACCCAGCCCGGGGTAGTTGAACACGTACTCGACCAGGATCGTCCCGGAGATCACGAACCCGAGCGACATCGCGAACCCGGACAGGTTCGGCAGGAACGCGTTCCGGCCGGCGTACCCGAACATGATCTTGCGGCCCGGGATGCCCTTGGCGCGCGCCATCCGGACGTAGTCCTCGGCGAGCGTGGTGACCATGTTGTTCCGCATCGTCAGGATCCAGCCGCCGACCGCGGTGATCAGGATCGTGGTGGCCGGCAGGATGCCGTGCTTGATCACGCTCCAGACGAACTCACCGGTGAACGCGGGCGTGAGGCCCTGGTCGTAGTTGAAGTCGTTCGGCAGCACCGGGTGGTCGCCGATCGCGAACAGCGAGATCAGCAGCAACGCCACCCAGAAGTACGGCAGCGCCGAGGTGACGATGAACACCGGCGGCACGATGCCGTCGATCAGCCCGCCGCGCCGCCAGCCGGCCACGGTCCCGATCAGCGTGCCCAGGACGAACGCCAGGATGGTCGCGATGCCGACCAGCCCGAGCGTCCACGGCAGCGCGTCGCCGATCAGCGTCGTCACCGGTACGCCGAGACTGCTGCCGATCGACACGCCCCAGTGCCCGGAGACCATCGACTTCAGGTAGCCGACGTACTGCAGCATCAGGTTCTTGCCGGGGTCGAAGCCGAACTCGGCGAGGACGGTCCGTAGCTGCTCGGCGGTGACCACCGATCCGCCCTTGCTCAGCCGCTGCCGCAGCGCCTCCTCCGGACTGCCCGGCATCATCCGCGGGATGAAGAAGTTCAGCGTCATCGCCGCCCAGAGAGTGAGCACGAAGAACCCGAGACGACGTATCAGGTAGCGCATCGCGACCAGCTCCTCGTGCTCGCTCTCCTCACAGTTCCTTCCCTACTTCTGAGCGGACTTCGAGTACAGGTTCGTCAGCACCTGGCCGACGTCCGGCATGTTGTATGGCGCCGGCTGCGCGTACGGGTTCTCCTGCGTCGGCCAGCCGTCCAGGTCCTTGGTGTTGTACTGGTACCAGTCGACCGACTCGGTCGTCGGGATCACCGGGACGTCCTTGATCATGTACGACGAGATCTGCTTGATCAGCTTGACCTGCGTGTCCGGGTCGGCGGCGGCGTACTGGTCGATCAGCTGGTCGACCGCGGGGTTGTTGTACCGCGAGTAGTTGGTGCTCGCCGACTTGCCGATCGGCGCGGAGTTCTTCGAGTACAGCAGCTGCCGCAGCTCGTAGTACGGCGTGGGTCCGCCGGTCTGGCTGGAGTAGGCGAGGTCGTAGTCGCCGGTGTAGAGCTTTTGGTTGTACGACTGCTGCTGGAGATCCTGAACGCTCAGCTCGATGCCGACCTTCGCGAGCTGCTGCTTGATGACGGCCAGCGACGCGTCCCAGTCGGTGTAGCCGGTGACCGTGATGATGTTCAGCTTCAGCTTGTTCGAGTCGGAGTAGCCGGCGCTCTGCAGCAACTGCTTGGCCTTGTCCAGGTTCGGCTTGTCGTACCCGGCCGCGGCCAGCGCGTCCTTGTCGAAGTACTTGTCGAAGGTCGGCGAGACGACGCCGGTCTGGTTCGCGGCGGGCTGGTAGCCGCTCTCACCGATCTTCGAGATCTGCTCGCGGTCGAGCGCGTAGGCGATCGCCTGCCGGACCGCCAGCTTGCTGGTCACCGGGTGCGAGGGGTCGTTGTTCGGGACGATCGCGACGTTCGCGGTCGGCGGGAACCAGTAGTTGTTCTGCGGCGACTTCGACTTGTAGAAGTTGTCGATGTTCGGGATGTACTGGCCGCCCCACTGGGCCTTGCCGCTGGCCAGGTCGAGGTTGGCCGGGTTGTTGTCGAGGTACGCCGGGTACTGCACCTTCTGCAGGTACGGCTTGCCCGGCTGCCAGTAGCTGCCGTTGGCGACGTAGGAGATGTTGTTACTGCTGCAGGCCTCGACCGTGAACGGGCCGGTGCCGATCGGCTTCGGGTCGGTCCAGGTGGCCGGCTTGGAGGCTGCCTCGCCGGTCGACCAGATGTGCTTGGGCACGATGCCGACCTGGTTCGCGAAGTTGAAGAAGTACGGCTCGGCCGCGGCCTTGAACTTCAGCGTGACCTTGTTGCCGGCGGCGGTGACGCTGGTCAGACCGGCGCCGGTCCACAGCGCGTACAGGTCCAGCGCAGGCTGTTCCTTCATCCGGGTGAAGGTGTAGACGACGTCGTCGGCGGTGAATGGCTGGCCGTCGCTCCACTTGACCCCGTCGCGGATCGTGAAGGTGATCGAGTCCTTCTTCGGTGACCAGGTGAACGCGGTCGCCAGCATCGGCGTGGTCGCGCCGGCCTTCAGCACGTTGACGAAGGTGAGCGGCTCGTACACGAAACCGAGCGACTCCTGGTTGACGGCCGGGTTGAACGGGTTGAACTGGCACGGCCAGGTCTGCCCGCCGACGTTCGCGATCGTGACCGAACCGCCCTGTTTGTACTGCCCGGTGCCGCCGCCCCCGCCACTGCTCGACGAGGACGACGGGCTGGACGACGCCGCGCTGCCGATCGGCTTGTCGCCACCGCCGCAGCCCGCGGCCAGTGCGCCGACCGCGAGCGCGGCGACGGCGATGCGTGTGATGCTGCCCCTCATCGTCTTCTGCCTTTCGCTACTGGACTTCCTGATCATGCGAATGCTTCCGCACCGAGGACGACCCCCGCTGCCTCGACGCCGAGGGCGAGCGCTCCGATCAGCGGTGCCTCGGACGGAAACCGGGCCACCGACAGCTCCGGCGGAAACGGGACGGCCGCGTCGAGGGCGCGACGCAGGCCGGGTTCGAGCTGGTCCCAGGAACGCACCAGGCCGCCGCCGACGACGATCCGGTCCGGATCGATCGCGATGGCCAGGTTGGCGAGATGCATCGCCAGCTCCCGGACGAACTCGTCGGTGAGGACGGCGGCATCCGCACGGGTACGCGCCATCGTGAAGACGTCGGCGGCCGTGACCGGGCGGCCGAGCCGGGCGGACCCGGTGGTCTCGAGCGCCTGACCGCTGACGACGTGCTCGAGGATCGTCCGCTGCCCGGCGTCGACGTACACGTCGGCGGGGGAGCGGACGTCGTACCCGATCTCGCCGGAGGCGCCGTGCGCCCCGGTGATCACGGTGCCTCCGGCAACGATCGCGATCGCCAGACCGGTGCCGAGATTGAGGTACAGCCCGGGGTCGGAGCCGGCCAGCGCACCCCAGCGCAGCTCGGCCTCGGCCGCCGCCTTCACGTCGGTCGCGAGTTTGACCGGTACGCCGGGGAACCCGTCGCGGATCAGCCGCCCGAAGGGCAGCTCGCCCCAGCCCGGGAAGGTCGGGGCCAGTTCGACGTGGTCGTCGTACGGGATGCCCAGCGTGGCGGCGCCGACGCCGGCGAGTTCGTGATCCGGCGCGACCTCGGCGAGCAGTTCGCGGGCCGCGGTCAGGCCGCGGGCCATCGCCTCGGCGGCGCCCCCGGACTCGACCTGGCTGTCGACGGTCGTGGCGCCCAGGCGGCGGCCCGACAGGTCCCCGACCGCGACCGCGATCTTCGTCCCGCCGAAGTCCAGACCGAGGACGACCGGTGTCGAAACCACGGGGTGGCACCTCCTCGCCCCGACCAATAGAATCGATTGGAAACTAACTTAACTATCACCGGGATCACAAGGGATCAGTCGAACTTGTTGACCGAGTTGTTAGCGAACTAGGGAATCAGGGGGTCGAGCGTGACGGTGACGACCGGCGGGGCACGTCCGCAGCTGATCCGGGAGATCAACGAACAGGTACTGCTCGACCACATCCGGCGATCGGCCCCGATCTCGCGGACCGAGCTCGCCGGGCTCACCGGCCTGTCGAAGCCGACCGTCTCCGCGGCGCTGAGCTCCTTGGAACGCGCGGGTCTCGTGCACGTGACCGGGCAGCGCACCGGCGTACCGGGGCCGGCGGCCAATCTGTACGAAGTACTGCCGGAGGCCGGCTTCGTTCTCGGACTGGACGTCGGGCGGGAGTACCTGCGCGGCGCGATCGCGGATCTGGCCGGGACGGTCCGGGCGCGGTCGAGCGTTCGGACCAAGGCCAGCGACGCGATGGCGCGGATCCAGGAACTGGTCGACCTCGCGGCCGCGCTCGCCGACGAGACCGGGATCGAGGTCGGGCAGCTCACCCAGACCGTGCTCGGCAGCCCCGGTGTGTACGACCCGCGGCTGGACGCGCTGACCTTGACCGGGCGGCTGTCCGGCTGGGACTCGCCCGCGACGCTGGCCGCACTGCGCGACCGGTTCGGCCCGACGTTGATGATCGAGAACGACGTGGACGCGGCGGCGATCGCGGAGCGGGTGCACGGGCACGGCCGGAACGTCGACAGCTTCGCGTTCGTGAGCGTCGGTACCGGCATCGGCATGGGCCTGGTACTGGACGGCAAGCTTCGGCACGGATCGCACGGTGTCGCGGGCGAGATCGGGTACCTGCCGTTCACCGAGGGCTCGGGCAGCGACCCGCGGGACGCCCGCAAACGCGGCGGGTTCGACGCGTCGGCCTCGGCGGCGGCCGTCGTACGGGCGGCGCGCCGGGCCGGTGTCCGTGGAGCGTCGACGGCGGAGAAGGTGTTCGCGGCCGCGGCGCGTGGGGACGCGCTGGCCGGGGCGGTCGTTGCGGAGGAGGCGCTGCTGGTGGCGAAGGCGGTATGCACCGTGATCACCGTCGTCGACCCGGATCTGGTGGTGCTCGGCGGGGGGATCGGTCAGGCGCCCGGCTTTCTCGAGGCCGTGAGCAAGCAGTTGCGGCACCTCGCGCCGGTGATGCCGGAGGTGAAGGCGAGCGTGCTTGGCTCCGAGACCGTGGTGGCCGGCTGCGTCGCGGCGGGGCTCGATCGGGCCTGGCAGACGCTCGTCGGAAATTCCGCGGAGATCCGGACGTAAACCGTCCGCAACCCGCACTAGGGTGCGATTCATGACTATCGCGATGTACCCGAGTTTCGTGCTGGACTGCCCGGACGCGGCGGTGCTGGGCAAGTTCTACGGCGAGCTGCTGGGCTGGACGGTGAAGACCGACGACGGGTGGGCCGAGATCCGCCCTGAGGACGGCAGCAACTGCATCTGCTTCCAGCAGGTCGAGAACTACAAGGCACCGACCTGGCCGACCCAGGACGTGCCGCAGCAGTTGCACCTCGACGTGATGGTGCGCGACCTCGACGAGGCCGAGTCCGAAGTACTGGCGATCGGCGCGACCAAGCCCGACCACCAGCCCGGCACCTCGTTCCGCGTCTTCCTCGACCCGGCCGGGCACCCGTTCTGCCTCTGTGTCGCCTGAGTGTCGACTGAACCGTAGGGTGAGGGGGTGACGAGCTGGCGGGAGGAACGACGGCAGGCGGCCGCCGAGCATGCGGCCGCGCTGGGGCGGAAGAAGGCTGCCGAGACCGCGAAGGCACGGGAGTTGCTGGCCGGGTTCATCGCGACGCTGAAGGACCGTGGCGTCGAGCCGGAGCCGCTGCGTGCGCAGGTCGTCGGGTCGAACGCCAGCTACCGCACCACGCTGACCGGGTGGTACCTGCGCAAGAACCGGTCGCTGGCTGTGGATGTCGACGGGAACTTCTACATCCTCGGCGTACCGGCCAGCCTCAAGTCGCGGGTGGCCGGCGTACAGGTGGAGCCGTCCGACCCGCCGCTCGTGGTCGGGCAGGGCGCGCGGGACGGCGAGTCGATGCCGCTCGCCGAGCTACTACGCCTTCGGCTCGAGTCCTAATACCGACGCGATCAACGCCGTACCGGGAGCGGTCCTTCCGCCGGGGCCCGGTGATGGTACGACGTCCTCGGTCGCGAGCGCCTCGCCGCACTCGGAGCAGCACACCGTCGGCGTGGTGACCTTGCCGCAGGTCGTGTGCGTGAAGCGGATCGGCTGACCGGCCGGAGGAGTCGCCCAGCGGTCGCCCCACGCGGTGAGCGCCATCAGGATCGGTACGAGCTCCCGCCCGGCCTCGGTCAGCCCGTAGCTGTAGCGGACCGGGTTCTGCTGGTACGGCGTCCGCTCGACCAGGCCGCCGTCGACGAGCGTGCCGAGCCGGTCGGTGAGCAGGTTGCGGGAGATGCCGAGATCGGTGACGAACTGGTCGAAGCGGTCCAGCCCCAGGTAGAGGTCGCGCAGCACCAACGGGGTCCACCAGTCGCCGATCAACTCCAGGGACTGGGCGAGCGAGCAGTGCATCGAGGCGAAGCTGGTGTTCCGCATGCGCCTACTCTAGTAAGTTCTGTTATTGAACTCACTAGGAGAGGGGTCGGACATGTACCACTGGATCGTCGAGCGGCAGGTGCGGAATGCCTTCGCGCAGATCAGCGCCGGGAACTGGGAGGCGATGGTGGCCGGGATGGCGCCGTCGTTCACGTACCGGTTCTACGGCGAGCACGCGCTCGGCGGTGAGCGCCGGACCCACGACGCGCTGCGGCGCTGGTGGGAGCGGTGTTTCCGGCTGCTGCCGAACACCCGGTTCGAGGTACGGGACGTGATCGTCGGCGGCTGGCCGTGGAACACCCGGGTCGCTACCGCGGTCACGGTGCACGTCGGCGTGGTGGACGGGTCGGCGTACGAGAACGTCGTGCACCAGTTCCTGCGGATCCGGTGGGGGAAGATCACCGAGGTGCGGACGCTGGAGGACACCGCCGTACTCGAAAAGACGCTGGACCGGCTGGCGGCGGCCGGGTACGAGGAGGCGCACGCGGCACCGATCGTGGGCTGATTCCGGGTGGTTTTGCGGTCCGGTCCGGAAACTCGGGTGCTTTTTGTCGGTGCTGCGCATTACGGTCAGTCGGGTGCTGACTCTGTTGCGGTACGGCGTTCGGGTTGCACCTGGAAGCACCCTTCTGACGATGGGTCTGGCCGTCTTCGGCTCCCTGCTGGGGATGGTGGTCACGTTGCTGACCGGTCGCGTCGTCGGGGCGGTTCCCGGTGTGGTCGACCGCGGCCCGGGGGCGATGCCGATCGGCGAGTTCAGCTGGCTGCTCGGCGGGCTGCTGGTGGTCTTCGTGGTCGACAGCCTGAAGCCGGCCGTGCAGCAGGTCGCGTCGATGGTGATGGACGCCGGCCTGGTCCGCGCGATCGGTACCGGCATCACCGGGCCGCTGCTCGCGCCGCGCCGGATCGAGCACCTCGAGGACGCCGAGGTGCTGGACGTGCAGGAGCGGGCGAAGGGCAAGGGCGGGTTCCACCTCGCCCAGGGCCTCGGCAACCTGCCCTGGCTGCTCGCGAGCCGGGTGACGCTGGTCGGCTCGGCGATCATCGTCGGGTCGATGTTCGAGTGGTGGGTCGCGGCCATGCTGGTCGCGGTCACGTTCCTGCTGGAGTGGTACGGCGGCCGCCTGATCGAGCGCGAGATCGACGTCTGGTGGGGCAACACCGAGGAGCAGCGGCGCGGGCACTACGTCTTCAACCTCGGCATGCGGGACGCGCCGAAGGAGCTGCGGGTCTTCGGCCTGCACAACTGGCTCGTCGACCGGTACGTCCGCGAGTGGACGGCCGGGTACCGCCCGGTCTGGGCGCGGCGGCGGACCAACGCGAAGTGGTCGCTGCTGATCGGCGGCGTCCACCTGCTGGCGAACGGGATCGCCATCCTCGCCGTCGGCCGCGCGGCGTACAACGGCTCGCTGCCGCTGACGCAGGTCGCCACCACGCTGCCGGCGATCCTCGCGATCGGCCAGTCCAGCAACGGATTCGGCGTCGTGCAGGTCCGGCGCGGGCTGTCGGCGTTCCGCGCGATGCGCGACCTGCCGGGCACGATCGCGACCCGGCACCCGGAGCCGGTGGTCACCACGAAGCACCGGGTCGAGACGATGCCGGCCCGGGAGATCCGCTTCGAGAAGGTCAGCTTCCACTACCCCGGCTCGGAGAAGGCGGTACTGCGGGACCTCGACCTGACGATCAACGCCCGCGAGGCGCTCGCGCTGGTGGGGATCAACGGCGCCGGGAAGTCCACGCTGGTGAAGCTGCTCGGCGGCGCGTACAAGCCGACCGGCGGGCGGATCCTGGTCGACGGCGTCGACCTCGCGGAGCTCGACCTGGGGCAGTGGCAGCGACGGGTCGCGGCGATCGTGCAGGACTTCGTGCGGTTCCCGTTGAGCGTGACGGACAACGTGGTGTTCGGCGCGGTCGAGCGGGCGGGGGACGAGCTGACGCTGGCCCGGGTCGCCCGCGAGTCCGGCATCGACAACGTCGTACGCCGGCTGCCGAAGGGGTGGGACACGATCCTGGACAAGACGTTCGAGGGCGGCGTCGACCTGTCCGGCGGCGAGTGGCAGCGGGTCGCGCTGGCGCGGGCGTTGTTCGCGGTGCATGCGGGCGCGGGCGTCCTGGTGCTGGACGAGCCGGCGGCGGCGCTCGACGTACGGGCCGAGTCGGAGCTCGTCGAGCGGTACCTGGAGCTCACGTCGGGGGTGGCGTCGCTGATCATCTCGCACCGGTTCTCGGTGGTGCGGAACGCGGACCGGATCTGCGTGCTCTCCGACGGCCGGATCGTCGAGGACGGCACCCACGAGGAACTGCTGAAGATGGACGGTGAGTACGCCGGGATGTTCCGGCTGCAGGCCGAGCGGTACGTGACCGGGCCGGAGGCCGTCGATGCCTAAGTCGATGCCTAAGTCGCTGCGGATCCTCTGGCTGTGGGTCACCACGTCGTTCCGGGCGGCGCCCTGGCTGATGACGATCTCGACCGTGCTGGTCGCGGCCCGGGCGGTCACCGCGCCGGCGCAGACGTACGGCGTGAGCCGGCTGGTGCAGGGGATCGCGTCGGAGCAGTCGAGCACGATCACGCTCGGCGTCGCGATCATCGTCGGCGGGCTCGCGGTCTCGTTCCTCGCCGACGGTCTCGGGACACCCCTGCAGGACACCGCGCAGGAACGGATGGCCGGCCGGGTGCACGCCGATCTGCTGGACGTGACGACCGGAATTCCAGGGCTGTCGCAGCACGAGCGGCCGGATGTCGCGGATCGGCTGGAGTTGGTCCGGGAGAAGGCGTGGCGGATGGGCGTCGGCGCCGAAGTACTGCTGTGGGCGTTCGCGACCGTGACGAACACGGTGACCGTGCTGACGCTGCTCGGCTCGGTGCACCCGGTGCTGCTCGTGCTGCCGTTGCTCGGCGGCGTGCGGATCTGGTCGGCGTACCTGAGCAGCACGCGGCAGCAGAAGGCGTGGGAGGACTCGATGCCGCAGGAGCGGCTCGTCGACCGGCTGATCGAGGTCGCGAAGGACCCGCGGACGGGTCTCGAGGTGCGGGTGTTCGGCCTCGGGAAGGTGTTGCTGGACAGGATCTTCGCGTTGCAGACCGAGCGGTTCGACCGCCGGGTCGCGGCGGCCCGGTGGGGCGGGAAGGTGGACGGCGCGGTCCGGCTGGTGTTCGGCCTGGCGTACGCCGCCGCGATCGTCTGGGTCGTCGCCCGGGCGCGGAACGGGCACGCCTCGGCCGGTGACGTCGTCCTCGTGCTGCTGCTCGCGCCGCAGGTGGACCAGATGACCGGCGGTATCGCGCAGAACGTGTACTGGGTCGGCGAGGTGGTCAGGAGCTTCAGCCGGTACGACTGGCTGCGGGAGTACGCGAAGCAGAACGCGTGGCGGTCGAGCCGGACGCCGGCCCCGGAGCGGATCACGTCGGGGATTGAGCTGCGGGACGTCGGATTCTCCTACCCTGGCTCGGATTCCGCGGTGCTGAGCGGGATCGACCTGACTGTGCCGGCCGGAGCTGCCGTTGCGTTGGTGGGGGAGAACGGTGCCGGCAAGACGACGTTGGTGAAGCTGCTGGCGCGGATGTACGACCCGACGACCGGGCGGATCCTGGTCGACGGCGAGGACCTGGCCACGATCCAGCCGGACGCGTGGCGGTCGCAGCTGTCGGCGGGGTTCCAGGACTTCGTGAAGTTCGAGTTCACCGCTCGCGAGGTGGTCGGGATCGGCGACCTGGACCGGGCCGACGACGAGGCCGCGGTGCTGGCGGCGGTCGGGCGCGGGGACGCGGAGTCGGTGGTCGCCGGGTTGCCGCGCGGGCTGGATTCCCAGCTGGGCAAGAAGTTCACCGACGGCGTCGAGCTGTCCGGCGGGCAGTGGCAGCGGCTCGCGCTGGCCCGGGCGTTCATGCGCGAACGCCCGCTGCTCCTGCTGCTCGACGAGCCGACCGCAGCCCTCGACCCGGAGGCCGAGCACCGGCTCTACGAGCAGTACGCCGAGGCCGCGAAGATCGCCGCGGCCGAGACCGGCGGGATCACCGTGCTGGTGTCGCACCGGTTCTCGACGGTCCGGATGGCCGACCTGATCGTGGTGATGCACCGCGGCCGGGTCGAGGAGTTCGGTACCCACGAGGACCTGCTCGCCGCCGGCGGCCGGTACGCCGAACTCTTTGAGCTGCAGGCCCGCGCGTACCGTTAGTTGCACAAGGCCGAGCCCTGAAGCTCAGGCAACTCGGCGAGGACCACCACGCCACCACCGGCCGCTAGCGCTTGAGCGGGACGACCCGGCGGAACTTGCCGCCGGGTTCCTGCTGCGGCGGCTCGTCGGCGTGTTCGATGGTCACCCCCACGATCTTGTGCTCGACGAGCAACTGCGTGAGCTCGCGCCGGACCTCATCCCACACACCGTCGTCACCCCGCAGCCGGACGCGCAGCGTGTCGGGCGCGCTCTGGATCAACTGGTACTGCTGAAGGCCGGGCACCTTGTCCAGCAAGGTGCCGAACAGCATGGGTGAGAGCGCCACGGTCTCCCCGTCCGCGCCGGGCAGCGAGAGCAGGTCCACCGCGCGCCCCTGTACACGGACGGCCGGGAAGATCCGCCCGCACGGACACGGGCTCGGCCGGAGCATCACGCTGTCGCCGAGGTCGTACCGCAGGAAGGGCTGCACCCGGTTGGCGAGGTTGCTGAGCAGTACGGTGTGCGACCACTCGCCGGGCGGCGTCGGCCGGTACTCCGCGTCGACCGGTTCGAGGATCGCCCAGTCGCTGTTGACGTGGTACCAGCCCTCCTCGCAACCGCCGGCGAGATAGCTGCACTCGGTCGCGGCGTACGCGGCCCGGACCTTCGCCTTGAAGACCCGGGCGAGCCGATCGCGGACCTCGGCGCTCAAGGTCTCGCCGCCGGGGACGATGACGGCCGGACGGATCGCCAACCGCCCGGCCTCCTGTTCGCCGGCCAGCAGGAGGAGCGTGCCTAGGAAGCCGCTCACCATCCCGGGGTCGAACCGGCTGAGCTCCGCGACCAGCTCGGGGATCGGCCGGTCGATCGAGAAGATACGCATCCGCCGGCCCAGCCGCGGGTGGTCGAGCTGGAAGCGCCGCGTCCCCGCGACCGTGAAGAAGTGGCCGTTCGGTGCGGCGACCACCGCCGTACGGCCGCCGCGGGCGAGTAGGCGGATGGCGTCGCCTGCCGAGAGCGCACCGCTGGCGCGGGACGCGAGCACCATGTCCATGCCGGTGTAGTGCTCGTCCATCACGTACAGCCCGCGCAGCCCGCTGGTCCCGGACGAGGTGGCGACCAGGTACTCGTCGAGGAACCGGTGGCCGACCAGCGCCGGGTCGGACACGAACGCCTCGACCTTCTCCCGGGTCACCCGCCGATCCGTCACCCAGTCGTCGAACCGCGCCATCAGCCGCGGCTTGTCCGTCACCGGCAACAGCGCCGGATCCTCCACCCGGTCCGGCAGTCCGTCGTACAGCTCGCGGTAGTACGGCGAGTTCTCCCGCGCGAAGGCCACCAGCTCCGCCAGCCGGTCCCGTTGCCGCCGGGCGATCCCCGACGGCCCTTCCTTGGCGGTACGCCGCGCATCGCGACTCAGCTCCCGCGTCATCGGAACTCCCCGAGGATGCCGGTGGTCGCGACCGTGAGCGCGTGCTCGGCCGCCTGCCACAGCTCGTCCTGCGTCCGGCCGAGCTGGGCGCACGCGATGCTGGCCTGCTGGATTGCCCCGAGCACCGCCCCGGTCATCGCGGCCGCGGTGATCGGGTCCAGGTCGGGGAAGGCCGCCAGCAGTTGGTTCGCGACCTGCTCCTGCAGCTTCAGCTGGAGCCGGGCGCCCTTCGCCTGCAGGTCGGGCGTGGTCAGTACCAGCCGGGACACCGCGGACACCTGCGCCGCCTCCCGGCGTGGCACCTGCGGCCGGCGATGGACGGCGTACTCCCGGACCGCTCGTTGCAGGACCTGGCCCGGGCTCTCGTCCGGCCGGGCGCTCGCGATCGCGTCGAGCAGGACGTCGGCGTCCAGGTCGCGCTCGTCGAGGAGCACGTCGGCCTTGGTGGGGAAGTAGTTGAAGAAGGTCTTGGTGTCGACGTCCGCGGCCGCCGCGATTCCGGCGACAGTGGTCTCGTCGTACCCCTGCTCGAGGAACAGCCGCAGGGCCGTCGCGGAGATCCGCTCGCGGGTCTCGCGCTTCTTCCGTTCCCGCCGGGTCTCGGTCACGGCACGAAGATACAGCTTCTAGATTTTTCCATCAACTGGAAGTTTAAGCCTGGGAAGTGTGACGGAACTGAGAACTCACTGAGAGGTTGGCTGCAATCAGTTGCTGCTCGTTCGCCAATAGTTAACCTTCGGTCTTCACGCGGCCGTACATCCCTTTCTAATGTATTCACCATGGACACACCGCCCGCTGTCCGTGCCCGCGGCATCACCAAGTACTTCGGTGAGGTCGTGGCGCTCGATGGCGTCGACCTCGACGTCGCACCCGGCCAGCTGCACGGCCTGGTGGGACCCAACGGAGCCGGCAAGACCACTTTGCTCGGCCTGCTGCTCGGCCTCTCCGTTGCCGACAAGGGCACCCTGGAGATTCTCGGTACGCCGGTCGGCCGCGCGCTCGCCGTCCCGGACGGCGTCGCCGGGTTCGTCGACGGCCCCGGGCTGTACCCGTCGATGACCGCCCGGCAGAACCTGTCCGCGCTCGCCGCCCTGCGCGGGGACGAGACGCTGCAGATCGACGACGTACTGGACCAGGTCGGCCTGACCGACGTGGCCGACGACCGGGTCCGCGGCTTCTCGCTGGGGATGCGCCAACGCCTCGGTCTCGCCGCCGCGCTGCTCACCAAGCCGCGGCTGCTGATCCTCGACGAGCCGTCGAACGGTCTCGACCCGGCCGGCAAGAAGCACGTGTACGGCGTCCTGAAGAAGCTGGCCGCGGACGGTACCGCGGTGATCCTGTCGAGCCACCGGATGGACGACGTCGAGGCGCTCTGCTCGGAGGTGACGATCCTGGCGACCGGCCGGGTCGCGTTCACCGGGCCGATCAGCAAGCTGGCGTCCGAGGACAGCGAACTCGACTACCGGGTGCTGACCTCGAACCCGGTGACCGCCCGCCGGGTGGCCCGCACGACGCCGGGTGTCCGGCTGCAGGAGCTCGACGACGCCCAGGACGACGCGGAGCTGCTGATCATCACCGCGCCGGTGCCGGCGCTGGACGAGTTCGTGAAGGAACTCGTCCAGCAGGACGTCGCGGTCCGCGAACTCGCCCCGGTGGTGTCGCCGCTCGAAGCCGCCTTCCTCGCCCTCACCGAGCAGCAGGAGACCAACTGATGACAGCCACCGTGGCTGCCCCCGAAGCCCCCGGCCGCGCTGCGGTACGGCGGGTGCCGATCACCCGCGGGTACCGCTTCGAGCTGGTCAAGCTGCTGTCGCAGTGGCGGGTCCGGGTACTGATCGTCGCGTGCTGGCTCGCGCCCGCGGCGTTCGTGACCGTGGTCAGCCAGCAGGCGTCGCTCCCGGTCGACACGCTGTTCGGCCGGATGATGCACGCGACCGGTTGGGCCGGCCCCCTTGTGTTGCTGGGCTTCTCGGGATCCTGGGCGCTGCCGCTGCTGACGTCGCTGGTCGCGGGTGACGTGTTCGCGTCCGAGGACCGGCTCGGCACCTGGCGGCATCTGCTGGTCGCGGTTCGCTCGCCGCGCCGGATCTTCGTCTCGAAGGCGCTGTCCAGCCTGACCGTGATCGTCGTCCTCGTCATCGGTTTGGTTGCCTCGAGCACCATCAGCGGACTGCTTGTGGTCGGCAACCGTCAGCTGATCGGCCTGGACGGCCACCTGCTCTCGCCGGGCGATGCGGCCGGTACCGTGCTGCTCGCCTGGCTGTGCGCGCTGGCGCCGACGCTGGCGCTGGCCGCGATCGGTCTGCTCGGCTCGGTCGCGATGGGCCGTTCGCCGATGGGCCTGCTGCTGCCGGCGGTCGTCGCCCTCGCGATGCAGATCGTGCAGCAGCTCCCGATCCCGGTCGCACTCCGGCTCGCACTGCCCGGGTACGCGTTCATCAGCTGGAACGGGCTCTTCACCGAACCGGCCCAGCGCGGGCCGCTGCTGATCGGCGTGATCGTCAGCCTCGCCTGGGCGGTGGTCGCGACCGGCCTGGCGTACTTCCTGTTCGTCCGCCGCGACTTCACGAACCCGACGCACGACGGCTCCGGCCGCCTCGCGTTGACGGCCGGGCTGCTGCCGCTCGTCGTCCTGCTCGGTGTCAGCACCGCCGCCGTCGCTCCGGTGACCGGCTTCGGTTCGGGCATCGACCAGGACAAGGTGCAGCGCGCGGTCGCGGTCGAGTTCGCCCACCTGTACCGCCTGCAGACCAAGCAGCTGAACCGGGCCGATGTCACCGAGGCTCAGCTGCAGACCGCTGCCGAGTGCACGAAGGGCGGCGACCAGGTCGCCGCCCGCGGGCCCGGCAACGACTGGCGGTGCGTGGTCAGCTGGCACATCCCGGGGGTCGACGTGGCCGGCTCGGCGATCTACCAGCTCGACATCAACCCACTCGGTCGGTACGTGGCCGACGGGGACGGACCGAAAGAAGTGAATGGCTTCTTCCTGGTCCGCACCCCGTCCGGAGACGAACCGAACCCCCTGTGGCAGTTCGACGGCAATCTCGAACTGCTACCCGTCAAGTAGTGCCAACCCGAAGGGATTACCCCATGCAGGTAACACGCCGCCGCAGGCGTGACGAAAAGGGCTCGTCAGGTCCCCTCCGGCGCAGAGTACCACTGGTCACGGCGGGTGCCACGGCCGTCGCGGTGACGCTCGGTGGTACCGCGGTAGCCTCGACGACCGGCTTCGGTCACGACCAGGTCGGGCAGGTCACCGACAAGGGTCAGGTCGTCTCGTCCGACCAGTACATCAAGCCGATCGGCGACCGTCTCGTCCTCCAGAAGGGCAAGATCATGTCGTCCTCGGTGAGCCCGGACGGCAGTCACCTGGCCGCTTCGGTGACCGACGGCGGGATGGCGCTGGCCATCGTCGACCTGAAGAACTGGAAGGTCCAGCAGTACGTCGGCAACAACGCCGCCGCGGACCTGAAGATCCCCGGCAACGACATCGGCCAGGAAGGCCCGACGTACTCGCCGGACGGTAAGCAGGTCTGGCTGGGGCAGACCGACGGCTACCGGAAGTTCACCGTGAATTCGGACGGAACGCTGGCGAACCCGACGTTCGTGTCGATCCCGGCCGACGGCGCGAAGCACTCGCTCGCGGCCGAGGCCGTGTTCTCCGCGGACAGCTCCACCGTGTACTCCGCGGTGAACGGGCAGAACCGCGTGGTCGCGATCGACACCGCGACCGGCACCATCAAGCAGAGCTGGGCGACCGGCAACGCGCCGCGTGACATGGTGATGGTCGGCAGCAAGCTGTACGTGAGCAACGAGGGCGGCCGCCCGGCGAAGGCCGGCGACACCACCGTGAACTCGTACGGCACCGACGTGGTCGCGAACCGGAACGCGGCGACCACCACCGGTACCGTCAGCGTCATCGACCTGGCGAACCCGGCGGCCGCGCCGGCCAGCATCGACGTCGGACTGCACCCGACCGCGATCTACGCCAAGAACGGCGTCGTGTTCGTCGCCAACACCGCCACGAACTCGGTGTCGGTGATCGACTCCAAGCGCGGCAAGGTCGTCCAGACCATCGCCACCCAGCCCTGGCCCGAGGCCTCGGTCGGGTACGAGCCGGACGGCATCACGCTCACCGACGACGGCCACCTGCTGGTCTCGCTCGGTCGCGCGAACGCCGTCGCGGTCTACAAGTTCCGGAACGCGCTGGAGCCGGTCAGCTACGTGGGTCTGCTGCCGACCGACTACTTCCCGGCCGAACTCGCGCAGGTCGGCAAGGACATCGTGGTCTCGAACACCCGCGGCATCGACGCCCGCCGCGACACCACGGCCGCCGGTCACGCCACGCACGACACCACGTCGAGCCTGACCAAGTTCCAGCTGCCGGACGACCAGGCGATCAAGAAGTACACCAAGACCGTCTTCGACCAGAACGGCTGGACGAACGGCTCGGCACAGGTTGCCACCGACAACGGTCACCGCAACCCGGTGCCGGTGCCGGCGAAGGTCGGCGACCCGTCGACGATCAAGCACGTGTTCCTGATCGTCAAGGAGAACCGCACCTACGACCAGGTGTACGGCGATATCCCGCAGGGCAACGGCAACCCGGCGCTCACGCAGTACGGCGAGAACGTGACGCCGAACCAGCACGCCCTGGCCAAGCAGTTCGGCCTGTACGACAACACGTACGACGTCGGCACGAACTCCGCCGAGGGCCACAACTGGATGATGCAGGCCGACAACCCGGAGTACACCGAGTCCTCGGCCGGTGAGTACCTGCGCAGCTACGACACCGAGAACGACGCCCTCGGCCACCAGAAGAGCGGCTTCCTCTGGACCGGTGTCCAGGCGGCCGGCAAGACCGCCAAGGACTACGGCGAGTTCCTGTCGATCGAGCAGAAGCCGACCGGCGCGACCTGGCAGAACCTGTACTGCGACACCAAGACGATGCGCCAGACCGGTGCCGCGACGCAGTACCCGATCAAGGTCGGCTCGGCGATCCCGTCGCTGAACGACATCGCCGTCCAGGGCTTCCCGCAGTTCGACCTGAACGTCCCGGACATCTACAAGGCCGAGATCTGGAAGAAGGACTTCGAGAAGAACGGCCCGGCGAACCTGAACATGTTCTGGCTGTCCAACGACCACACCGGCGGTCCGAACAGCGGCCCGGCCGGCGTCGCGGACAACGACCTCGCGGTCGGCCGGATCGTGGACGAGATCAGCCACAGCAAGTACTGGAAGGACTCGGCCATCTTCATCGCCGAGGACGACTCGCAGGCCGGCCTCGACCACGTCGACGGTCACCGGGCGCCGATCCAGATCATCAGCCCGTACGCCAAGCACGCGTCGGTGGACAGCAACTACTACACGCAGATCACGATGGTCCGGACGATCGAGCAGATCCTCGGGATGAAGCCGATGAACCAGAAGGACACCGCGGCCACCCCGATGTTCGGCGCGTTCACGGCCAAGCCGGACTTCACCCCGTTCACCGCGGTGCCGAACCGCACCTCGCTGACCGCGGGCCTGAAGGACCTGCCGTCCTGTGGCGCGGACGTTCCCGCGACGCAGAACCCGGCCGCCGCTCCGGTGCCGTCGGCAACGGTCCCGGCGGACCAGCAGGCGGTCGCGGCCCAGTGGGACACCTGGAAGTCGCAGCAGCTCTTCAGCGCGACGACCGGCGCCAAGCCGGACACGGCCAGCCCGGTGCTGATGAACCACTTCGACTGGTACCAGGCGCACAACTGGTCCTCGCCGTACCCGGGCGAGAACCAGATCTTCGCGCCGCAGAACGTTCCCGGCGCGGTGATCCCGAGCAACGAGAACGACGGCTGACACTCACTGGTAACCAGCAGTTAAGAACCGGCCTGTAGAAACTCTGCATGCCACAGCGCACGCGGGCGTCGGCCCGGATCGAGCAACCCGCCGATCCGGCCGACGTCCGCGTCGTCGGTTACGGCCCGGACGAGCCGCCGGTGGTGCCGGACAAGTACGCCGGCCTGCCGGTCCACCAGGAGAAGTCCGGCCACGGCGACGACTGGAACCCGGAACTGATGGACCCCGAACCGTCGTCGGTGTACGTCGTCGACGACCGCTACCTGTACGTCACCGACGGGCACGGCCGGGTGACGCACGCGGAGGGCTGGCTCGGCTGGCTGCCGTCGAAGGACAACGAGGACCGCCGCAACCTGGACGCGCAGCGCGACGCCGGCAAACCCGACCGGCAGAAGAGCGACGACGGCGGGCACCTGTTCGGTACGTCGTTCGACGGGCCGGGCGAGTCGATCAACATCACCGCGCAGTCGCGGAACCAGAACCAGGCGGTGAAGGGCGTCAGCGACAACTGGCGCCGGATGGAGGAGAGCTGGCAGGCGATGCGCGCCGCCGGCGTCCAGGTGCACGCCGCGATCGACGTCCAGCATCCGAACGGTACGACGCGCCGGCCGTCCAGCCGGACCGTCGTGTCCCGACACGACGGGAAGCGGTCGCCCCGGAGTATCTTCAGGGAGACCAAACCTGCTGCCAAGGGAGCCGGATGAGTGAGATCGGGGTGATCGACACGATCGCCCGCGCGCTGGTCGCGGAGCTGCCCGCCGGGTGGCGTTCGGTGACCGCGGTCTACCGGGCGACGTCGTCGTACGCCGAGCTGGACGCGGACGTGGACGGGTCGCAGGTCGAGGTGCTGCCGGAGGGGCTCGAGGACCAGTTCGAGGAGCTGCGCCGGGAGATGTACCGGCCGGACAAGGGGACGTGGCTGACGGCTCAGCTGACGATCACGTCCGACGGGCACTTCTCGACCGACTTCGACTACGACCACCGGCCGAGCTGGTCGCTCGCGGTCGACGAACGCATCTACCGGGACGACCTCGCCGCCTTTCCGCGGGCCCCGCAGTACGTCCCGAGCTGGATGCGTTAATTAGTTCGCGCGCGCCGGGCGTGCGCTGGTAACGTCGCCGACCTGTCTTTTCGGGATCGAATCGAACCGGATGGATCTGCTCCGGGGCGGGACCCAGCTCACGATTCGAGGCTCCTTTCACCATGGTCGAACCCGAGTTAGCGACCGAACGCGCCTACCTGTCCGCCGCCCGTACCGCACTGCGCTCGATGTACGCCGAGGTCGTGGACCGTGACGTCCAGGTCATCGGCGGCGAGGACAACGACGAGCGCTTCACCAACGAGGCCAACCAGCGGGCCAAGGAGATGCGGACGCACGCGCTCCTGGACCTGCCCGACGTACCGCTGTTCTTCGGCCGGCTCGACTACGAGCACGGCACGATCGAAGGGCACGACCAGATCTACATCGGCCGCCGGCACGTCCACGACGGCACCGGCGTACCGCTGGTGATCGACTGGCGTGCGCCGGTGTCGGTCCCGTTCTACCGCGCGACGCCGACCGACCGGCAGCAGGTGGTGATGCGCCGCCGGTACGGATTCTCCGACCACGCGGACCTCACCGGTTTCGAGGACGAGTCGCTGACCGCCGCGGTCGAGGTCGACCAGGCGGACGCGTTCCTGCGCGCCGAGATCGAGCGCCCGCGCACCGGCCCGATGCGCGACATCGTCGCCACCATCCAGCCCGAGCAGGACGACCTGGTCCGGGCGCCGCTGCACCCGAGCGTCTGCGTGCAGGGCGCGCCCGGCACCGGGAAGACCGCGGTCGGCCTGCACCGCGTCGCGTACCTGCTCTACACCGAGCGCGAGCGCCTCGGCCGCGGCGGCGTCGTGATCGTCGGCCCGAACAAGTCGTTCCTGTCGTACATCCGCAAGGTCCTGCCCGCGCTGGGCGAGGTCGACGTACGGCAGATCACCATCGACGAGCTGCTCACCCGGCCCGCCGCCGCGACCGACGAGCCGGGCGCCGAGGCGCTCAAGGGCGACGCGCGGATGACCGACGTCCTGCGTCGCGCGCTCTGGTCGTACGTCGGTACGCCGACCGAGGGAGTCCTGTACAGCAAGGGATCCCGGCGGTACCGCGTGCACGACTACGAGGTCGTGGACATCGTGTCCGACCTGCGCGGGTCGACCCGGTACGCGCCCGGCCGGAACGCGCTCGCGCAGCGGATCGCGCACGTCGTCCTGGTCCGGATGGAGGAGCGCGCCGAGTCCCCGGACGACCGCGTCCAGAACGCGGTGGCCCGCTCGAAGCCGGTCAAGGAAGTGCTGGACGCCGTCTGGCCGCGGGTCGTCCCGGAGCAGATCCTGCACCGGCTGTTCGCGGACCCGGAGTTCCTGGCCGCGGCCGCGCCGGACCTCACCGACGAGGAACGCGCCGCGCTGCTCTGGGCGAAGCCCGCCCGCTCGTGGAAGTCCACCAAGTGGTCGTTCGCGGACACGGTCCTGCTCGACGAGCTGGAGGACCTGATCGAACGGCGCACCGGTTCGCTCGGGCATCTGGTGCTGGACGAGGCGCAGGACCTGTCGGCGATGCAGCTCCGGGCGCTCGGACGTCGGTGCCGGACCGGATCCGCGACCGTGCTCGGCGACCTCGCGCAGGCGACGACGCCATGGGCCGCGGGGCCGTGGGACCGGGTGCTCGGCCATCTCGGCAAGGACGACGGCATTGTCGAGGAGCTGGACCGCGGGTTCCGGGTGCCGGAGCAGATCATCAACTTCGCCGCGAAGCTGCTGCCCGCGATCGCGCCGACGCTGAGCACCCCGACCGGCGTGCGCACGGTCGCGAACGCGTTGAGCATCGTACCGGCCGAGGCCTCGTCGTACGTCGAGCAGGTGGTCGCCGAGTGCCGCGCCGCACTGGCCGGGGAAGGTTCGGTGGCGCTGATCGCCGCGGACGACCAGGTCGCCGTACTGCGGGACGCGCTCACCGCGGCCGGGCTGGAGGCCGCGCTGCTCGGCGAGACCGAGGACGAGATCGACACGGTCCGGCTGGTCTGCGTACCGGCGACGCTCGCGAAGGGCCTGGAGTTCGACGCGGTCGTGGTGGCCGAGCCGGCACACATCGTCGCCGCCGAGCCGCGCGGCCTGCACCGGCTGTACGTCGTCCTCACCAGGGCCGTCAGCCGGTTGCAGATCGTGCACGCCGACCCGCTGCCGGAAGTCCTCGCCTGATCCTCTGGCTTCGCTATCGTCCAGGAATGAGCATCTTGGTCGTCCTCGGGATCGTCGCGATCGTACTTGTCGTGGCCGGGGTGATCTGGGGGATCGTCGCGCTGGTCCGCCGGCAGCAGTACATCAGCTCGATCCGGCAGCGCGGCTGGACCTTCGTGAACACCCCGACCTGGGAGTCGGTCGCGCGGCTGAGCAATCCGCCGTTCGGGATCGGCTTCGACCGGAAGCCGGACGACCAGATCACCGGGACGACCGCGGCCGGGCGGCAGTTCCAGGTGATCGAGTACAAGTCGCCGTACTGGTCGGGCTGGGTCGGCATGGTGACGCTGTCGCGGCGGCTGCCGGAGCTGTGGATCACCGGCGGCGAGACCACCCCGCGGTACGGCGTCCTCGCGCAGGCGGCGCCCGCCCCGGCGCAGCTCGGGCCCGGTTGGCAGATCGGCGCCATGGATCCGGCGTACGCGCAGGAAGTGATGTCGGCGCAGCTGTGCCAGCAGCTGACGGCCCTCGCCTCGGGACAGACCGGTGTGAACCTCAGCATCGACGGCGACCAGGTCGTCGTCCTCGATCCGCCGCGCAAGGACCTGGACCGGCTCGCGGCCTGGCTGGAGCAGCTCGGCGCGATCGCGACCGCGATCGACAGCACCCCGCTGGACCACCGGATCCAGCCGGAGCCGCCGCAGCGGCTGACGTTCTACCACCACCCGGAGTGGACGTGGATCGGCGTCGACGACAGCCTGCTGCAGTTCGCACCGGTCAAGGGCGGAGGGTCCAACCATCGCACCGAGGACGTCGTACGCGGCCGGGACGGCGACGGGCCGCCGTTCGTCGCGTTCGAGCACCATTGGACGACGACCCGCACCGAGTCGTACACCGACAGCAACGGCAACACGCAGACCCGGACGGTCACCGAGCACCACTCGGAGCCGGTCCTCGGGTTCCAGTTGCCGGTGCGGATGCCGCCGCTGACGGTCGGGCGGAAGGGGCTCAGCCGGGGGATCGAGTTCGAGAGCGAGGCGTTCAACAAGCAGTTCGCGATCTTCGCGCAGGACCGGAAGTACGCGTACGACGTGATCCATCCGCGGCAGATGGAGTACCTGATGGCGGCGCAGGGCGCGCCGTTCCGGATCGAGCAGGACTGGGTCTGGTTCTCGCCGAGGGAGCACAGCCAGCCGGCGATCGCGCACTGCTCGGCGTTCCTGCGCGGGTTCCTCGGGCGGGTGCCGCGTTTCGTCTGGCGCAACCTCGGGCTCGCGGACACGCCGTACCCCGCGCTCGACCACGCTCCGGTGGGATAGCGGGAATGCGGTTGCCGTAAACATGGTTGGATTCCACCGTGTTGAATCAACGAACCGTCGTCATCTTCGGCGCCAGCGGTGACCTGAGCTCCCGGCTGCTGCTCCCCGGACTGGGCAGCCTGCTGGCCGGACCGCGCGCCTCCAGTGTGCGGATCATCGGGACCGGCCGGTCGTCGCTGGACGCGGACGAGTGGACCGGCCGGATGCGGTCCGCGTTCGGCTCCGAGCTGAGCGCCGCGGCGGCCGAGACGCTCGCGACCACGCAGTACGTCGCCGGTGACCCGACGGATCCCGCGCACCTGCGGGCGCTGCTCGCGCTGGCCGGCGAGGCGCCGGTGCTGTACTTCTCGCTGCCGCCGGCCGTCACCACCTCGATCGTCGAGACGCTGCAGGGGATCGAGCTGCCCGCGGGGACCGAGCTCGCGTTCGAGAAGCCGTTCGGGACCGACGCCGCGTCCGCCGCCGAGCTGAACAAGCTGGTCGGCACGCTCGTCCCCGAGGAGAACGTGCACCGAGTCGACCACTTCCTCGGCCGGACCGCCGTCCTGAACCTGATCGGCCTGCGGTTCGCGAACCGGCTGTTCGAGCCGGTCTGGAACGCTGAGCACATCGAGAGCATCGAGATCGTGTACGACGAGACGCTCGGGCTCGAGGGACGCGCGCAGTACTACGACAACGCCGGCGCGCTCGTCGACATGATCCAGAGCCACCTGCTGCTGGTGCTCGCGCTGCTCGCGATGGACGCACCGGCGACGATGGACGCGGTCGAGGTCCGTAGCGAGATGGCGCGGGCGCTGCGTAGTACCCACCTGTACGGGTCACCGCTGGAGGCGAGCCGCCGGGCGCGGTACGCCGGGTACGCCGAGGAAGCGGGCGTGGATCCGTCGCGGGAGACCGAGACGCTCGCCGAACTGACCGTCGAGGTCGACACGAACCGCTGGGCGGGCGTGCCGATCACATTGCGGTCCGGGAAGGCGCTCGGGGTCGCGCGCAAGGAGATCGTGGTCAAGTTCAAGCCGCTGCGGCACCTGCCGTCCGGGCTGCACGGCGGCCGCGACGGCGAGACCCTGCGGATCGGCCTGAACCCGGGGGAGCTGTCGCTGTCGGTGCCCGCGCTCGGTGTCGACGGTCCGTACACGATGGGCCAGGTCTTCCTCGACGCGACGCTGCCGACGTCCCCGGTCCTCCCGTACGGCGAGGTCCTGAACGGCATCCTTCGCGGCGACCCGCTGCTGTCCGTTCGCGGCGACGTGGCCGAACGCTGCTGGGAGATCGTCGAGCCGGTCCTGGACACGTGGCGTACCGGCGAGGTCCCGTTGGGGGAGTACGCCGCGGGCTCGAACGGGCCGGCCGACTGGCCTACGGCTTGACGGCCCGGGTGGCGAAGTAGCCGGACATGTACCGGGCGGTCGCATCCGCGTGATGCGGGGCCTCGACGAAGTGGGTCATGGTGAAGCCCGCCGCGAGTTGGCCGCCGAGTTGCTCGGTGAGCGAGTGGCTGTACTCGATCGGGCCGGTGCCGTACGAGCGTTCCCGTTCGGCGTCGGGGAGATCCAGGCTGCTGAACGGGAGCCGGTGGCGCACGACGAGCTCCTCGCGCTCCTCCAACGCCGGGACATCGAAGATGAAGATGTCGGGGTTCATGAAGCCGGCCATCAGGATTCCTTGCGGGCGTAGTACGCGGAACGACTCCCGCCAGACCGGTGCCAGCTCGGGGCAGAAGACGTTGGAGACCGGGTTGAAGACGACGTCGAAGCTCGCGTCGGGGAAGACGCTCAGGTCGCGCATGTCGCCGAGCTCGGTCCGGATGGTGAGCCCCTCGCGGTCGGCGACCTCGCGGTCACGGTCCAGCTGCTTCGGCGAGTTGTCCAGCACCGTCGCGGACGCACCTGCCGCGGCGAGCACCGGCCCCTGCTGCCCACCACCCGAAGCCAGACACAGTACGTCGGCACCGGCCAGCTCGGCCGGGAACCAGTCGCGCGGCACGGGCTCGTACCCGATCAGAACGACGGACCACTCGCCGGCTCGCGCCTGCGCGATCACGTCCGGCCCGGCCGGCTTGGTCCATTCGTTGCTGTTCTCCACCTCGCGGTCCCAGGCAGCACGGTTGTACGCCACGGGATCAATGCTGTCGCTCACAGCCGAACAGCCTAGCCCCAGGCACCCACACCAGGGACTTACCCTGGCGCGAGGACTGCGTCGTCCACCGGAGAGTGAGACCACCAACCATCACTCTCCAGCACGAGGTACACCAGATGAGAACCACCCGACGCCTACGCCTCATCCTCGCCACCACATCCCTAGCCGCCGCAACCCTCACCCTTCCCACCGCGACCGCCGCGCTACCAGCGTCGGCCGAGGCGGCGTCTGCCAACGTGACGGACGCCGGCTTGCCGGTTGTGGCTACGGGCAATGGAGCTGTTCGGGGGGTGAGTGTTGACGGGACGGCCGCATTCAGGGGGATTCCGTATGCCGCGGCGCCGACCGGCGACCTTCGGTGGCGTGCTCCGCGGGCGGCCGCGAGTTGGCGGGGTGTCCGCGACGCGACGACGTACGCGCCGGGCTGTCCGCAGGCGCCAGGGATCGCGCCGCCCGGCGCGCTGAGCGAGGACTGCTTGTACCTGAACGTGTCGACAGCCGCCCTGCACCACACCACCAAGCGCCCGGTGATCGTCTGGATCCACGGAGGTGGGCTGACCCAGGACAGCGGCTCCAACTACGACGGTACGAAGCTCGCGAAGGCCGGCGCGGTTGTCGTCACGATCAACTACCGGCTCGGCGCCCTCGGATTCCTCGCCCACCCGGCGTTCGCCTCGCACCCCGGCGGAGCGACCGGAAACTACGGCCTGATGGACCAGCAAGCAGCGCTTCGCTGGGTCCAGCACAACATCGCCCGCTTCGGCGGCGACCCGCACAACGTGACCATCGCCGGCGAATCCGCCGGCGGTCTCTCCGTCCTCGCGCACGTGACTTCGCAAAGCTCGAAAGGCCTGTTCCAGAAGGCGATCGTGGAGAGCGGCACCTTCGCCCTCGAACAGGAATCGCACGCCCAAGCAGAGGCCTTCGGCAAGCAGTTCGCCACCAAGGTCGGCTGCGCGGACCAGTCCGCCGCGTGCCTCCGCAAGGTCCCGGTCCAGACTCTCGTCGACAACCTCGGCAACCTCATCCCGGGCGCCGTCGACGGCGCGGTCCTGAAGGAATCCATCGGCACCGCCCTGGCCGCCGGCCGCTTCAACCACGTCCCGATCCTTAACGGCAGCAACCACGACGAGGAAGCCCTCTTCACCCTCGGCGGTCACGTGGTCAGCCGCGGGTACAACCTCCCGTACACCACCCCGGTCACACCGCAGAACTACGAATCCAACATCGCCACTGCCCTGCGCATCACCCCGCCCCAAGCCAAGGCCATCGCCGCCGACTACCCGCTGTCCGCCTACTCGTCACCTGACAAGGCCTTCGGCACGCTGATCGGCGACGCCACCTTCGCCTGTACCGCGGCCAAGGTCGACACCTGGACCAACGCCCGCGCCTACGAGTTCAACGACGACACCGCACCCTTCCTCTTCGCGCCCGCCGGGACGATCCAGGTAGCAACCCACGGCTCCGAGATGTGGTACCTCTTCGACCTCCCGAACGCCCCGTTCCCGCAGCCGCTCAACGCACAGCAGACCACGCTGGCCGACACGATGCGCGCGGACTGGGTGAAGTTCGCAGCCACCGGCAGCCCGTGGCCGGCGTACGGACGCAACCACACCACGAAGTCCTTCCAGCTCCCGGCTCCGACGGTCTCGACCGACTTCGCCGAGCGGCATCACTGCGCCAGTTTCGCACAGAATCTTGACAAGGTTAAGTAAGTAGCCAGAAGATCACCGCCATGACCAGATCCGTTCGGGGCAAGGTGTTAGGAGTCGCGGTCGCCGGGCTCGCTGTCGCAGGGCTGCTGCCTGCAGGTTTGACCACCTCGGCAGCAGCCCCCGCGCTGTCCACCACGACCACCACGACCACCACCAGCCAGCAGCTCTCCGGCCCAGCGGGGGACAAGGCGGCCAAGCCCTACATGGGCTGGAGCAGCTACAGCATGCAGGTCTTCAACCCGAACGGCGGCAGCTGGATCACCGCGGACCAGCTGATCAAGCAGTCCGACGCGATGCACGTCAAGCTGCAGCCGTACGGGTACAACTACATCAACATCGACGCCGGCTGGAACGACGGAATCGACGCGTACGGCCGGCCGACGCCGAGCAAGAAGCTCTTCCCGAACGGCCTGCAGGCGGTCATCGACCATATCCACGGCAACGGCCAGAAGGTCGGCCTGTACGCGATCCCGGGCGTCAGCAAGGCCGTCATCGACGCCAAGCTGCCGATCTACGGCGCGCCTGAATGCACCACCGCGGACCTCCCGGTGCAGCCGCTGCAGAAGGCGGACTACTGGGGGATCGGGTACCGCCTCGACTTCTCCAAGCCGTGCGCGCAGAAGTACGTCGACTCGATCGCCGACCTGTTCGGGTCCTGGGGCCTGGACTTCCTGAAGTTCGACAGCGTGACGCCGGGGTCGGGGATCAGCGACCTGTCGGTGGACGCGCGCGACGACGTGAAAGCGTGGTCGCAGGCGCTGAAGCGGCACAACATCTGGCTCGAACTGTCCTGGGCGCTCGACATCAACTATGCCGACACCTGGAAGCAGTACGCGAACGGCTGGCGGATCGACTGGGACGTCGAGTGCTACTGCACGGGTACGGCGCTGACCGCCTGGCCGAACATCAACCGGTTGTTCCCGAAGCTCGCCGACTGGTGGCGGCACGCGGGCCCCGGGGGCTGGAACGACCTGGACTCGCTCGACGTCGGCAACGGCTCGATGGACGGCCTGACCAAGGACGAACGGCGTACGGCGGCGACCTTGTGGGCGGTGTCCGCGGCGCCGATGTACATCGGCAACGACATGACGAACCTGGACTCGTACGGCCTCAGCCTGCTGACCAACCCCGAGGTGATCGCGGTCGACCAGGCCGCGCGACCCGCCCATCCGGTGTCGACCAAGTCCAACCGGCAGGTGTGGTTCGCGCTGAATGCGGACAGCTCGTACACCGTTGCCCTGTTCAACCTCGGCCAGACCGACGCCGACATGACCGTCAACTTCGCCGACCTCGGGCTGAACGGCGCCGCGAAGGTGCGGGACCTGTGGGACCGGAAGGACGTCGGCACGTACGCGTCGAGCTACACCGCGAAGGCCGTGCCGATCCACGGCGCGCGGCTCTTCAAGGTCACGCCGCAGAAGAACTCGACGATCAGCGTGAACGACGACGACCTGCGGGTCGCGTACGACGGCGCGTGGCAGCGGAACGGGAACTACGAAGTACCGGCCGTGTCGCAGGCGTTGACGGTCGGCGTGACCGATTCCAGGACAGCGGCGAAGGCGCTCGACCTGCCGACGCGCACCGTGCAGGTCAACAACAACGACTCCGGCATCGTGTACACGGGCAACTGGAACTACAGCTCCGGGCGCGGGCTCGGCGACTACCAGGACGACGTGCAGTGGACGGAGACGAACGGGGACTCGTTCTCGTACCAGTTCGTCGGTACGGGCGTGGACTATGTGACCGAGACGGATCCGGGGCAGGGCGATGTCGACATCTACATCGACGGTGAGCTCAAGCAGACCGTCAGCACCTACCTGGATCCGGTGCAGGGGCACAACAAGCCGCAGCAGGTCGTGTACAGCGTCTCGGATCTGCCGAACGGGAGTCACACGATCAGGGGTGTGAAGAAGTCGGGGCAGTTCATGTTGCTGGACAAGCTGAACATCCGGCAGGAGAGCCTGCTCAACCCGGACACGGCGGCGTTCGACAAGAACGCGCCCGCCGATGTGAACGTGACGCTCGGGCGGGATCCTGGTGAGCTGGACGGCATCGCGTACGGCGGCAAGGATCTGGTGAAGGGCACCGACTACACGGTCAACGGGAACGCCGTCACGATCAGCAAGGCGTACCTCGCGACGTTGCCGGTCGGAAACGCCGCGCTCGACGTACGCTTCCGCGGCGACTACCGCGACGACGTCCACGCCACGAAGGACAACGGGGCATCCGTGAGCCTGACCTTCACCGGGACGGGGGTCGAGTGGAGTACGGCGCTCGCTCCCGACCAGGGCAACGCCGATGTCTTCGTGGACGGCAAGCTCGTTCAGCGGGTCAACCTGCACAACGACGTACGGCTCACGAACCGGTCGGTGTTCTCCGCCGTCGGCCTGAAGAACGGCCAACACACGCTCAAGATCGTGAAGGCCGACGGCGACGTGCTACGCAACGACACCATCCGCTACACCATCGCCAAGTAGCTCCCCCCGCAACCCACCCCGAGCGAAGCGAGGGGTGGGACCCTGACTGTTCCCTGATTCACACTGCTCTGACTGACTGATCAGTCAGTTACTTGTTAACCTTGCCGGGGGGATCGAGCGCGCATCCCTGACGACCGAGCGAGGTGCCGCCTATGTCTTTGAGTGATCTGACCATCCCGCGCCGCCGCGGCCGACGGCGGGAGGACTCGCGGCTGGCCGACCATGTCGACCGGCTCGGCGAGGAGCATCCGCCGATCCCGCTCGGTGGGGTCGACTACACGATGAACGACTCGAAGCTGCTGGCCGAGCAGTTCGGGCCGGTGCTGGCCTACATGACCCGGGTCGAGCTCGAGGTCGAG
This sequence comes from Kribbella sp. WER1, assembly GCF_054189145.1. Lineage (NCBI taxonomy): Bacteria > Bacillati > Actinomycetota > Actinomycetes > Propionibacteriales > Kribbellaceae > Kribbella > Kribbella sp. WER1. Next base: position 8,388,190 of record NZ_CM135186.1, read on the forward strand.
CGGAACGTGCTCGAACTCAACATCCTGCTCCCGGACCCGCCCGAGGTGGACAAGCACTTCTACGCCGACGTGTGGATGCCGCAGGAGACCCGGCACGGGCAGATCCTCGACAAGCTGCAGGACCTGCTCGGTGTCGAGCCGCACGAGCCGAACCTCGACGAGGTGTCGTTCAGCCTCAAGTTTCTCGGCGCGCTGGGCAAGGTGCCGGGGGTGCAGGACATCAGCCGGATGCTGTACTACCTGACCGGGCTCGCCACCGAGCGGTCCGCGGTGCTTGCCTACAACAAGTTCCACGCCGGGCTGGTCGAGCTCGGCGAGCGGGCCATCGCCGCCACGGTGGTCGCGCCGATCCGCCGCCAGGAGCCCGGCCACTTCGCGTACTACCAGATGGCCGCCCAGCAGCTCTGGGACCAGCTGTCGGGATGGCAGAAATGGCTGACGCGCAGCCTCCGGAAGCGTACGTTCGAGGTGGTGGGCGCGTACAACAAGCGCCAGGTCACCCAGTTCGGGGACGTGATGGACAAGCTGAAGATGACCGACGGCGGCGAGGCGGAGCTGCGCAAGTACGCCCAGCAGGTCGGGCGCGCCGAACACGAACTGCTGTGGGCGCACCGCCACGGGCTGAAGGTGCCGGACTACGTCTTCAAGTCCCTGAAGCGGTCAGCGGTGCTCGCTGCCGAACGGAAAGGCGATGTCTGGCCGGCACCGCAACCGTCATGACCGCGCCGGCGCACCACCACAGCTCCCGATCCACCAAACGGCAGATCATCATCGAGACTGCCGAGCGGCTGTTCGCGGAGCACGGGTACGACGCGACCTCGACAGCCCGGATCGCGACCGAGGCCGGAGTACCGTCCGGACTGGTGTTCTACCACTTCGCGACCAAGCTCGACCTGCTGCTCGCGGTGGTGCAGGAGCGGCCGGCGCCCAGTGAGGTACTGCGGTCCGCGGCGCGCGGGCGAACCGTGCGCCGGCGGCTGCGGGCGATCGTGGCGACGATGGCCGCCGAGCTGGAGAACGACCGCGCCGCCCGGATCATCGTGTTCCGGGAGGCGCAGGGGCGGCCGGAGATCGCGTCCCGGGCGAGCGAGATGTTCGCGGAGGCGACCGCGACGGTGGCCGACGTACTGGCCGGTGCCGACGACGTGGTCGCCGACCGGGCCTGGGTGCAGGCGGCCGCGGAGCTGGTGGTGAGCCGGGTGTTCCTGGACACGGTCGCGCTCGGTCAGGTGGAGACCGCGACCAAGCGGCATGCGGCGATGATCGACCTGATCGCGCAGTCGCTGACCTGCGGCGCGCGCGTCCAGGGCTGAACGCGCACGCCGGTGTTCGTCAGGCCGGTGGATCAGGCCGAGGGGTCGAAGGGGATCCCGGACGGCTTGGACGCGTTCAGCAGGTTGCGGAACCGGTCGTCCTTGTCGGTGATCTTGATCGTCGCGGACCCGAAGTCGGCGGTCGTCAACGTGTCGCGCAACGCCGTACTGGGGTAGCCGTTCCAGCCGACGAGCGGTGGGTAGCGCCAGGTGTGGTAGTGGTTCTCCGGCGGTTCGTCGTTGCTGTTGGCGAGCCGGAAGAAGTGCGTGCTGGCGCCGTCCTTGTGGTAGACGACCTTCGGGTGCGTGCCGTCGAACCGGACCTGCGAGCGGGCGTACGTGACCTGGCTGGAGTGCTGCGTGGTGGTCACGTACTCGACCTGGTTGGTGGCCTGGTTGACCCAGGAGATCACGTGCTCCCAGTCGTGCCGGTGGCCGCCGAGGCTGCTGCCGGGCAGTGCCTGGTCCTTCTCGAAGTAGCTCGCGTACACGATCGCGCACCAGCCGTTGTTGCACTTCTCGCGGGAGTACGTCTGCGAGTTGTCGAGGTCGGACTGGTCGCGGCAGTTGCCGTTCAGCGCGCCGGTCGGGTTCAGGCCCGGGTTCAGCGTGCCGTCGGGGCCGATCGCGGGGGTGGCGTAGCAGCCGTCGGTGTCGTAGTCGTACGCCGGCGAGAACGACTGCTCGTAGCCGTCGGCGTTCTGCGGGAGGTTGTGCGGTGGCTCGGCGTACGCCATCGCGGCGGAGGTGATCATCAGGGCGGCGGTGCCGAGGACGACGCCTAGCGTTCGTCGGGGCATGGATGCTCCTCACTTATTTCAGGGCGGTAAGGAACGTGCATCCAGATCTTAGGGCGGTCAGAGCTCGAGCGTCAGCGTTGCGGATGTGCCGTCGGTGTAGGTCACCTGCACGGGTACGCCGGTTCGGTTGGCGTTCACGAGTTCGTCGCCGGGGAACCAGAGGGCGAACTGGCCCGCGTCGACGTTGGCGGCGACCTTGCCGTGCGACGTACTGGCGTAGCTGACCGCGGCGACGTCCTTGCCGGCGAGGCCGGTGATGACCGAGAGGTCGTTGCCGTTGCTGGAGCCGGTGCCGAGCGTGATCGGGGTGAGTGCTCGCGGGGTCGGGAGGGCGGAGGTCGTGCCGATGGCGCCGAACTGGTCGCGGAACAGGTGGCGCGACCGGTCGGTGATGCAGAGCGCGCCGAAGCCTTGATTGTCGGCGAGGACGACGAGGGTCCAGGCACCGCGGCGTTCGGCGATCGCGGTTCTCGCGGTGGCGAGTTGCTTCTTGTAGGTGTCGTCGGAGTTGTTGCGGCAGGCCTTGGAGGCGTCCAGGCGCGCCTTGCCGGTGAGGCCGCTCGGGGTCGCGGTCCAGGTGGCGAAGGCCTGATCACCGCCGAGGGAGGACGGCAGGAGGACGGCGGCGGCCTGCGGTGCGGTGAGGTCGTCGAGGACCGACAGCGCGAGCGTCTCTTGGTGTACGTCGGTCAGTCGCCCCCACGCCCGGGCGAGATCCACCTGCCGGGCCACCAGCTCGGCGTCGTCGTCGAGCGCCGACGGGACCGTCTCGGCGAGCCGGACGGCGACCGCCAGCTGGCGGCGTGCTCCACGATGGGTGTTGAGGATGACGTTGCGCGCGATCCCGAACAACCACGCGCGCGCGTCCGCGGCCTTCGGCGGGAGCTCGTCCGGCCGCCGCCACGCCACCAGGAACGCCTCGGCGACGATGTCCTCGGCCTGCGGTTCCGGCACGCGCCGATGCGCGAACCGGACCAGGTCGTCGTACGTCGCCTCGAACAGCGCGACGAACCGCGCCTCGTGCCCCGGCGGTGAGTGGTTGCTCATGGCCCGTACGTGTCCGGCACCCCGCCTAGTGTGTCGGCTCGTGCCGTTCGCGTCTGCTGAGGATGCTGAAGGCGACGATCGAGATGGCGGTCAGGCAGGCGGGGATGAAGAAGACGTGTGGGAGGCCGATGGCGGCGACGCCGATGCCGCCGATGGTGCCGCCGATTGCGGAGCCGAGGGGGATTGCGCTGAGGAAGATGCCGGACGCGGTGCCGACGCCTTCGGGGTAGAGGTGCTGGGCGATCGTGACGCCGAGTGCGCCGACGCAGGCCCACAGGCCGGCGGTCAGCGTCTGCCCGAGGAACAGCCCGCCGACCGACGTACTGAGCGCGTACGTGATGTTGCCGGCCAGGCCCAGTACGGCGCCGGCCGTCATCGTGCGCATCGCGCCGTACCGGTCGGCGAGCCGGGCGACGACCGGGAGCAGCAGGAGTTCGAGCAGCGGCTGGATGCCGATGACCGCGCCGCGGACGGTGTCGGAGACGTGCAGCTGGTCGGCCATGTAGATCGGCAGGTACCCGAACTTGATCGTGTCGCCGGTCATCGCGAGTACGCAGACCGCGGTGAAGGTCAGCAGCGGCAGCATGTGGTCGATCCGGCGCCGTTCGGTGGCGGCATCCCCGTGCGGGTCGGCGTACCGCTCGACGCGTTGCCGGCCGAGCGGGAGCACCTGGGCGAACACACAGACAGCCGTTGCCACCAGCAACGGCCGGAGGCCGAACACGCCGCCGAACCAGCTGCCGAACACCGGCCCGAGGATCCAGCCGGTGGTGAACGCCATCCGGATCGTCGCGATCACCCGGTTCTCGGCCCGGGTCGGGTGCCGGCTGAGCTCGTCCCGGCAGGCCGCGAACAGCTGCGCCATCGAGCCGCCGGCGACGCTCAACGCGAGCGCACTGATCACGAACGGCATCCACACCTTCGTGGATGCGGCCATCGCGAGCCACCCGGCCGCGCCGATCAGCGCGCAGACCCGGAACCACAGCAGCCGGTCCTGGCTTCGGTCCGACCAGCGTCCGACCATGAATCCGGCGAGCGGTGCGGCCAGGTTCGTCACGTAGTACAGCCCGGCGACCGGCAGCGGCGTGTGCAACTCGCGGACCAGGAACAGCGTCAGCTGCGGCGTCGCCGATGACACCCCGATGCCGGCGATCAGCAGCGACAGGAAGGCAGAGCGGTAGAACCGCGAGCGGAGGACGATGCCGAGTGCTGACTCCGACCGGTCGAGCATCACCGTCGCCGCTGCACGGCGAGGCGTACGGTGCGATCGGCGAGGTCCGAGATCCGGGCGTTGTCGAAGCCGAAGAGCGCGGACCGGGTCCGGTCCTCCAGCGGCGCGATCACGTGCTCGGGGAGACCGCGGGTGCCGGCGAGTACGCCGAGCACCGATCCGACGGTGGCGCCGTTCGAGTCGGTGTCCCAGCCGCTCATCACGACCCGCCCGACGCCGGTCATCCAGTCGTCCTCCGACCACAGCAGCGCGGCCGCGACGATCGCCGCGTTGTTGATCGTGTGCACCCACGAGTAGTGCCCGTACCGCTCCTGGAGGCGGCCGAGCGCGTCCTCCCAGGTGACCTTCGCGTCATGCAGCGCGAGCACGTCCCGCAGCGCCTCGGCCAGCCGCGACTCCGGCGGTACGACGGCGTTCGCGCGCTCCACCACCTCGCGCGGGGACGACGCGGTGAACGCGGCCGCGACCAGCGCCGCCGCCCACATCTCGCCGTAGATCCCGTTCCCGACGTGCGACAGCGCCGCGTCGCGGTACGAGAGCTGCGCCGCGGACCACGGGTCGCCGGCGTGCACATATCCGAAGACGTCGCCGCGGATCTGTGCGCCGATCCACTCGCGGTACGGGTTCCGCCGGCGCGCGACCTCGGGGACGGTGAACCCGTTGACCAGGTTCACGTACGCCGCCCGCTCGGCCGTGTAGACCTGCTCGATCGGGAACAGCCGCGTCCAGGCGACGCCGACGTCCTCGGTCCGCAGGTCGTCGCCGTGCTTCTCGAGCAGATGCAGCGCCAGGATCGCGTAGTCGATGTCGTCGTCGCGCGCCGAGCCGTGGACGTTCCCGCGGGTCGTCTCCGGCCAGCAGGGGACCAGCCGGAAGCCGTCCGGCATCGGGTCCAGCACCGGTACGAAGTCGCGCAGCGGATAGGCGTCCGCGAGCTTCAGATAGTCGCGGATCCGGTCCGTCGTCCAGTAGTCGCCCGACTCCACCGGCTTGCCGATGTTGCACCCGGCGATCCGCCCGAGCCACGCCGCGCGGATCCGGTCCGCCAGCTCGGCCTCGGGTACGGCGGCCGCGGCCGGGCGGGCGTCCAGGGTGTCCTCGATGTCCGCGAGCGCGTCCGGTTCGACGTACGTCCAGCCGGGCAGCCGTTCGGCGAGCGACATCCGGTCGACCAGGTCGAGCACGGCGTCGCGGTCGCCCGGATCGGTCCGGTTCGCCTCCTGCACCAGGGCGTCGACGTCGTACCCCGTCTCGCGCCGCTGCCGGACCTCGTCACACAGCAGGTCCACCGGCCGCAACGCGTCGAAGGAGTGGCTCGAGTACCCCGGTCCCAGATCTGTCACGTGCCCAGTTCATCATGCTCACGACCAGAGCGCCTGACTGACCGCCGCGCCCAGGAAAACGCTCCCCAGGCCGGCGACGATGCTCGCGGTCACGTTCGCGACGGCGAGGAAGCGGGCGCGGTCCTCGAACAGCCGGATCGTCTCGTAGGAGAACGTCGAGTACGTCGTCAACGCACCGCAGAAGCCAGTGCCGACGAACAGCTGGACGCCGGCCGGGAACGCGTTCGACGCCCCGGCCAGGAACCCGAGGACCAGCGAGCCGAGGACGTTCACGCTGAACGTGCCCCACGGGAACATCGAGTCGTGCCGGGCCTGGACGGCGCGGTCGGCGACGTACCGCAGCGGCGCACCGATCAGGCCGCCGGCGATCACCAGCAGGAGCCGCGTCACCGGGTCCTCCAGGTGATCAGCGCCCGGGTCGCGCTCACCGTGCAGCGGACCGCGAGCAGCGCGCCGACGATCGTGGTCGCCAGGTACAGCAGCGCGACCCCGGCGTGGCTGCCGGTGACGAGCTTCTCGATGTCGACGGCGTACGTCGAGAACGTCGTGAAGCCGCCGAGCACGCCGGTGCCGAGGAACGGGCGGAGCAGCCGCTGCCGGGTGAGGACGTCGGTGACGAGCACCATCAGGATCCCGATCAGCCCGCAGCCGGCGATGTTGATCAGCAGCGTGTTGACGGGAAACCCGCCCGGCGGAGTCGGCCAGCCGAGGCCGATCAGGTATCGCGCGGTGGCGCCGAGTGCACCGCCGACCGCGATCACGCCGAGGATCACCGGGTCGTGTGCGCGTCGCCCGCGGCCGTCGACCCGCAGGTCGACGTCGGAGTCGACCGCGCCGCGCGGCAGCGGATTACCCGGGTGATGCTCCACAGACAGGCCTCCTACCAGCATCGACCTCCCGGCGCGACGCCGAGAGGTTCCACAGGTAGGGACTGTTGGCCGCCGGACTGACGACAGTTCGGTCCGGCGAGCCCCACCGCCGGTCTATCGGCTCCCAGCATATCGGGAGCCGCTCACCGCCCCGCAGCGGGTGTGACCTGGACGCGTACGTTCTTCATCAGCGGCTGGTCGCTCTGGGTGCTGTAGTCGTTCGCCGCGATCAGCACGTTCATCTCCGGCATGTACCCGGCCGCGTTCCCGCGCGGCATGCCGTAGCGCAGCGCCCGGTAATCGTGGAGCACCCGGGTCGAGCCGTCGCGGGCGGTCGCCGTGATGTCGACGAGGTCGCCCTGCGCGAGGCCCCGCGCCTGCATGTCGTCGGCGTTCATCAGGATCAGCGTCCGCAGGTTCTTCACACCGCGGTACCGGTCGTTGTCGGAGTAGATCGTGGCGTTCCACTGGTCGTGCGACCGCATGGTCTGCAGGATCAGTACGTCGTCCGGCGGCCGGACGTCCGGGAGCTCCGCGGTGGAGAACTCGGCGCGGCCGGTCCCGGTCAGGAAGACCAGTTCGCGGGCGGGCTGCCGGAGCCGGAAGCCGAGCGGGTGCCGGACCCGCCGGTTGAAGTCTTCGAACCCGTCCAGCGCCCGCGCCATGATGTCGCGGATCCGGTCGTAGTCCTCGACGTACGACGACCACGGCGTTCGCGTTCTGGGGAGCGTGGCCTGGGCGATGCCGGCGATGATCGCGGGCTCGGACAGCAGCAGCGGTGACGCGGGGCGTTTCCGGCCGATCGACAGGTGCACCATGCTCATCGAGTCCTCGACCGTCACCGACTGCGGCCCGCCGGCCTGGACGTCGAGCTCGGTCCGGCCGAGGCACGGCAGGACCAGCGCCCGGCGCCCGTGCACGAGGTGGCTGCGGTTCAGTTTGGTACTGACGTGGACGGTCAGGTCGCACGCCCGCAGGCCCTCCGCGGTCGCGGCCGTGTCCGGGGCGGCGAGTGCGAAGTTGCCGCCCATCCCGACGAACACCTTCACCGACCCGTCCCGCATCGCCGCGATCGTCTTCACCGTGTCGAGCCCGTGGTGCCGCGGCGGGTCGATCTCGCAGGCGGCGGCGAGCCGGTCGAGGAACGTCGTACTCGGCCGGTGGTCGATCCCGCAGGTCCGGTTGCCCTGCACGTTGCTGTGACCGCGGACCGGCGACGGGCCGGCGCCTTCGCGGCCGAGGTTGCCGCGGAGCAGCAGCAGGTTGACGATCTCGCGGACCGTGTCGACGCCGTGCTCGTGCTGGGTGACGCCGAGGCACCAGCTGATCAACGTCCGCCGGGACCGCGAGTAGACCGTCGCGGCCCGCCGGATGTCCGCCTCGGTCAGCCCGGACTGCTCGACCAGCTCCGCCCAGTCGGTCTCCTCACAGATCTTCCGGTACGCCGCGAAGCCGTCGGTGTACCGCTCCAGGAACACCTCGTCGAGCGCCTTCCGATCGGTCTCGGCCTCCTCGAGCACGGCCTTCGCGATCCCGCGGAGCAGCGCGAGGTCGCCGCCGACCCGGACCTGCAGGTTCAGCGTGCTGGTCGGGGTGGACCTGTTCAGCGCCATGTCGACGAACTCGTGCGGCACGATCGTCCGCCCGGCCGCGGCCTCGACGAGCGGGTTGACGTGCACGATCTGCGCGCCGCGCCGGTACGCGTCGGACAGCGCGGTCAGCATCCGCGGCGCGTTCGAGGCGGCGTTCACCCCGAGGACGAAGATCGCCTCGGCGGTCTCCCAGTCCTTCAGGTCCGCCGTACCTTTGCCGGTCCCGAGGGCGGCCTGCAGCGCGCGGCCGGAGGCTTCGTGGCACATGTTCGAGCAGTCCGGCAGGTTGTTCGTGCCGTACTCGCGGGCGAACAGCTGGTACAGGAACGTGGCCTCGTTGCTGAGCCGGCCGGAGGTGTAGAACGCCGCCTGGTCGGGGGAGTCGAGCGCCTGGAGCTGCGTCCCGATCAGGTCGAACGCGGCCTGCCAGCTGGTCGGTACGTAGTGGTCCGTCGCGGCGTCGTACACCATCGGCTCGGTCAGGCGGCCGACGTCCTCGAGCGCGAAGTCGGTCCAGCTCTCGAGTTCGGTGACGGTGTGCGCGGCGAAGAACTCGCGGCCGGCGCGCTTCGGGGTCATCTCCCAGACGACGTGCTTGACGCCGTTCTCGCAGAGGTCGAGCTTCAGGCCGTCGATCGCGTCCGGCCAGGCGCAGCCGGGGCAGTCGAAGCCGCCGTTCTCGTGATTCATCCGGAGCATCGCGCGCGGGCCGGACGCGATCGCGTGCTCGCGGCCGAGCACCTTGGCCACCGACATCGCCGCGCCCCAGCCAGCGGACGGGTGGTGGTAGTCCTTCTGTGACCACTCAGCGTCGGTCGTCGGTCCGTCTCCGCCTTGGTCGCTCATGGTCTCCCGTTCCCGCTGCGTCGAGGGTCTGCGTTGGGTCTAGGAACGAGTCTGCACCTCTGCGTCCGCTGTGGCGTAGACGTTGTCGGTCCCGACAGCGGGTGTCGTCAGCGGCAACAGCCGGACGGCGTACGCCGCGGCCGCCAGCTCGGACGCCTGCCGCGGATCGTTGAGCGACCGCCCGGTCAGCTCCTGCAGGCGGCGCAGGCGGTACCGGATGGTGTTCGGGTGGCAGCGCAGCGACTCCCCGGCGAGCTCCGCGGAGCCGCCGTGGTCGAGGTGCGCGTTCAGCGTGTCGAGCAGTACGGCGCGATCGTCCGGCGGCAGCGCGAGCACCGGGCCGAACACCTGTTCCGCGATCCGCCGGCCCTCGCGCGGGTCCATCGCCATCATCCCGGCCAGCGGGCTGGCGTCGAACACCTGCACCTCGGTCCGCCCGGCAGGCACCGTGACCAGCGCGGTCCGGGCCAGCCGCAGCGCCCGCGGCGTCTCGGACAGCGAGTCGTACGGCGGGCTCACCCCGGTCCGCGCCGTCGCCGTGTCCTGCAGCATCGAGAGGATCGACAGGCCGGAGTCCGCGGGCAGCGAGATCAGCCCGAGCTGCAACGCGGGCGTCAGCCGCCAGCCGGAGACCACGCCGTGCCCGGCGAGTTCCTTCTCGATCCCGGGCAGGCTCTCCTCGGCCAGGCCGCGGGTCTCGGCGGCGACCACGATCATCCGGCTGTTCGGCGCGAACCCGAGCAGTGACGCCGCCTCCCACGGGCCACCCTGCGGTCCGGGGTGACCGCTCAGCAACGCTTCGACCAGCGCGGACCGCTGCTGCTGCCGGGCGAGCAGCAACGCGGCGGTGGTGGCCCGGTACTCCTCGGTGACCGCCAGCGACTGCTCGTCGCTCAACCGCCAGAGGATGCTGGCCGCGGTCAGCAGGGCGTCGGCCTCGTCGGGCTCCCAGGTCCGCCGGACGTACGCGACCAGGCCCTCCCAGAGCACGGTGAAGCCGATCCGGAACGCCTGCAGGACCTCGGGCAGCGGCACCGACTGCTCGGCGCGGCGGCGCCCGGTCGCCTTCGCCGGGGACTGGTCGAGCGAGGCGTCCGGCTGCTGGAGGACGCCGATGATCGAGCCCATGTTCAGCTCGACCGAGCGGTGCAGCTCGGCGCCGGCGACCACCTTCGCCTCCCGGTAGAACGGGATCCGCTCGACGATCGCGTGACACGCGTCGCCGACCAGGTCGGGAAGGTGTTCCTGCGCCCAGCGGGCGAGCGTGGCAAGTCCTGTACTACTCATCGGTGTCCTCTCCGGCCTCACATTCCTGCCGCAACACCAACGACGCCGCCCTCCGGACGTCATGCCCGGAGAGCGGCGCCTACTGTGCCGACAGGGCTATCCGCCGTTGAGGACGTCGTACTTCGGGGCGATCCGGAAGTACTGCGGGTCCGAGAAGGTCAGCGGGACCTTGCCCAGGCTCCTGATCACGGTGCTGCCGCCGTTGGCGTGACCGACGGCGTACAGGTACCCGGACTTGGTGTCGCGGTCGATGCCGAGCAACAGCGTGCCGTTCGCGCCGCACTTGGTCGCGATCAGCTGCTCGAAGCCCTGCCAGGTGGAGCCGCGGACAACCTTGCTGGTCGGCGCCGCGAGGTACTTCGTCGGCCAGGTGACCGTGACCAGCGCCCCGGACCGGGTGTTGGCCAGGAACGTCTCGGACGTCGCGGTCCGGCCGATCAGCGCGATGCCCTTGACCGTGCTCAGGCCGCCGACGCCTGAGGTGATCCGCCAGCTGCCACCGTCGGACACCCAGCGCTGCATGACGCCGTCGGTGCGCTGGCCGTACAGCAGCACCCGCGCCGGGTCCCCGGCGTTGGACGGCTGCAGCACGGACTGCTCGATCCAGCGGTAGTTCCCCCAGCCGCCGCCGACGCGCAGGTTGTTCTTCGGATAGTGCGGGTCGACCTGGCTCTCGCTGTCGACGACGAACGAGTTCGTGTACAGCGCCCCGGCCTGGACGGTGAGACCGGAGCGGGCCTCCTTGCCGCCGGTCAGCGGCGTACCGGTGAAGGTACTGATGTGCTGCACCTGGCCGGGTGTGAACACGCCGGCGGTGCCGCGGACGCCGCCGATCGTGATCGGCGCGGTGGCGTTGATCATCCGGCTGGCGAACGCCCCGGTCGACGTCACCGATCCGAGCCTCAGCGCACAGGCCGCCGTGGTGGCCTGCTGGGCCTGCGCGGTGGCGGCCGTCCCGATCCCCAGCGCGAGGACGGCGGCGGATGCGAGTCCTACGGTCTTGCGAATCATCTCGTGTTCCTCCCCTGACGCGGAGGCACCCCCGCCTCCGTCGTACCGCATTGGAATCCGGACCGGCCCGGAAAGTTGCCGCTATCGTTGGGCACCTTCGACGAGTTTCTGGAGGGGGCTCACGGTGGCGAAAGCACTGGCGGCCGGGCCGGCCCTGATCAGGGTGTCGACGGCGGTTACGGAGCAGTACGAGCGGATCAGTTCGGACCTCGGGCTGACCATGCAGCAGGCGCGGCTGCTGTTCGTCCTGCACCGGCAGCCGACGAACATGCTCGGCCTCGGCGCGGAGCTGCGGCTGACCAAGTCGACGATGACCGGCGTGGTTGCGCGGATGGAGACCGCCGGCCTGGTGACCCGGGTGCCGGACACCACCGACCGGCGGAACTTCGTGGTGACGCCGACCGAGCACGGCGCCGAGGTCGCCGAGCAGTTCGAACGCCGGCTGCGCACCGAGGTCCGCAGGATGCTCCAGGTCCTGACCCCCGCGGAACGTGACACCCTCGGCGACCTGCTGACCGTGGTGATCGCCGCCCAATAGTACGAGTTTCGGACTGATGTGCCCGGATCCCTGGCGTTCGGCCGGATGCTTCCGCTACCGTCGAATTGGTACGAGAGTCGTACCGATTCTGGAGGTGCCCGATGACTTTGCTCGACGTCCACCCCGAGACAACTGCCCGCCGCCGGTACGTCACCCTCGTCGGCGCCGCAGTCCTCGCAGCCGCCCTCAACTACCTGGTGGCCCGCATCGCCATCACCCTCGGAGCAAACCCCGCCTTCGCGCCCCTCACCGCTCCCGTCTTCGTCCCCCTGACCCTGCTCGGAGTAGGCGCCGGCTACCTAGGCTGGACAACCATCCGCCGCCGCTCCCCGTCCACCGTCAAACTCGTGGTCCCACTCGTCCTGCTCCTGTCACTACTCCCAGACCTGTTGCTCCTGGCCACCAAGTTCATCCCTAACACCACCACAACAGCCGTAGCCGCCCTGATGCTGATGCACGGAGTAGTAACCGCCGTCGCCGTACCCGCTTATCAGCTCACCAGTTACGGGGCTGCGCGCCCTCTCTAAATCTCTGGTTGTTGCTTGAGGGAGGTGAAGAGGTCGTCGAGTGGCGGGCCGGGGGTGCGGTTGTGTTCTACGTACCATTCGTGGCCGAGCATGGTGCGGAAGAGCCAGTGGGGGAGTTTGAGGAGTAGGCCCAGGGTGCGGTCGCCGGTGTCGGCGGTGGCCTGGCTGGCGTGGGCCTCGAAGGAGGCTCGTTTCTGGCGGGTGTAGCGGCGTACGTCGACCCGGTGGGTGATCGCGGTGCTGGGGGAGTAGGCGTGGTCGTAAGCCGCCAGCGTCACCGCGGGGAGTACGCCGGGGAGGGTGGTCACGATCCGGATCAGGCGGCGGATGAGCCGGCGGTCGATCGTTGCCTCGAGCACCAGCGGGGTGCCGGCTTGTTCGGCGGCGTACGTACCAACTGTGTAGACCTGCCGGTGATCGGGGTGGCCGTAGCCGCCGGCCGGGTCGTAGACGGTGAGCGCGTCGGCCTGCTCCTCCCGGAGCAGCTCGATCAACGGTTGCGCTGCGTCCGCGACCGGGAGTGTACTGAAACCGTCGTCCGTGGGTGGCCCCGACGACCCAGAGTCCTTGAAACCGAAACGAACGACCCGGGAACAGCCGAGCGCTCTGGCTGAGCGCTCCAGTTCGTCGCGCCGGTACGCCGCCAGCCCGGGCCCGGAGCGGTACGACGAAGCGGCCGCCCCGGCCTCGCCGTCGGTGGCCACCGCGAGCACGACGCGATGCCCTTCCGCGGCGAGCCGCGCCAAGGTGCCGCCCATCAGCAGGGCCTCGTCGTCCGGGTGCGCATGGAACGCGACCAGGGTGTACGGCCCGGCCATGCCCCGAGCATGGCATGCCGTACGCCCCCGGGCCAGTTGCTCTCAGCACCCTCTCAGCACCGGCGCGACAGGCTGGTACCGATGAACGAGCGAGAACGGCTTGCGGGTTGGCGACGGCGGCTGCTGACGTCCGTCCTGAGTGCGTTGGTAACGGGGGCCCTCGTGGTGTTCCTGCCACGAGCGGTCGGGTCGACCTGGCACGAGGTCGGCGATGTACTCGCGCGGGTGTCGGTCGGCTCGCTGATTCTGCTCGCAGTTGTGTGGATCGCCGGACTGTGGGCACATTCGTTCGTCCTGGCCGCGTCCCTGCCCGGACTGACGAAGCGCCGCGCGCTGACGCTCAGCCTCACCGGCAGCGCGGTGGCAAACGTTCTCCCGCTCGGCGGCGCCGTCGGTACGGCGCTGAACTTCACGATGGTGCGCCGCTGGGGCTTTACCCGGCGGGCGTTCGGCGGCTTCATCACCGTGACGACGTTGCTGAACGTGGTGTCGAAACTCGGGGTGATCGCGATCGCGCTCGGCCTGGTGCCGATCCTGCACAGCGCGGCCGCGTTCGGCCCGAGCAGCCTGCTGTTCCTGCCGGTACCGGTCGCCGTACTGCTCGGCGTCTGGATCCTGGCGGACGAGCGGGTCGCCAAGGCCATCGGCCGCCAGTTGGACAAGGTGTTCCGGCGTTCGCGTCTCGAGGAACGGCTTCCCCGGTTCCGGCGGACGACGCTGCAGCTGATGCGCACCGGCTGGCGGCCGATGACAGGCGGGATGGTCGCGTACCTCGCGCTGCAGCTGGCGCTGCTGTGGCTGTGCTTCCAGGTGTTGCACGTACCCCTCGGCCTGGCGGTGCTGTTCACGGCGCTGGCTGTGGAGCGGCTGCTGACGCTGGTCGCGATCACCCCGGGCAGCGCCGGCGTGGTCGAGATCGGTACGTCGGCCGCGTTGGTCGCGCTCGGTGGCGACCCCGCAGGCGTTGCTGCGGGGCTGCTGCTGTTCCGCGGCTTCACGTTCCTGATGGAGATCCCGGTGGGCGGTGTGATGCTGGCGATCTGGACCTCCTTGCAGCGCCGGACGCAGGCGGTGACGGCATGAGGATCGCGCTGGTCAGCGACGTCTACCTGCCGGCGCTCGGCGGCATCGAGCTGCAGGTCCACGATCTCGCCGTGAACCTGCTCCGTGCCGGTCACGACGTCACGGTGTACACGCTCCAGGAGGGACAGACGTCCGGCGTACCGGTGGTCCGGCTGCCGTCGGTCGCCGGGATGCCGTCGCCGTCGTCGGTCGACCGGCTGCGGTCCGAGCTGCCGTCGTTCGACATCGTGCACGCGCACTCGTCGATCGTGTCGCCACTGGCCTGGCGCGCGGCCCGGCTGGCTAGGTCCGCGATCGTCACCGTGCACTCGTTGCCCGGCCCCACGATGCCGTGGCCGCTGGCGCAGCTCGACCGGTACATGGGGAAGGTCGCCTGGACCGCGGTCAGCGGAGCGGTCGCGAACGTGATCCGGCGGGCGCTGCCGGGGCGGACGGTCGACGTACTGCACAACGGCGTCGACCCGGCGGCGTGGCGGTCGAAGCAGCGTCCCGAGCACCCGTTGACGATCGTGAGCACGATGCGGCTCGCCCGCCGGAAAAGACCGCTCGCACTCCTCGACACCCTCGCGGCGGTCCGAGATCTCGTACCGTCGCACATCCCGCTGCGCGGCGTGATCGCCGGCGCCGGGCCGCGCGAACGGGCGCTGGACGCGCGCCGGCGGGACTTCGCGCCGTGGGTGGAGCTGCCCGGGCGGTTGACGCGGTACGAGTTGCAGCAGCTGTACGCGTCCTCCGACGTCTACCTGGCGCCCGCGGAGCTGGAGTCGTTCGGCGTCGCGGCGCTCGAGGCGCGGTGCGCCGGGCTGCCGGTGGTGGCGATGTCGACGGGCGGCGTCGGCGAGTTCATCCGGAACGGCATCGAGGGCTACCTCGTCGACACCGACCACGAGATGGCCCGGACCACGGCGGCGTTGCTGACCAATCCCGCCGTACTGCATCGGCTGCAGCAGTACAACCAGCACACGCTGCCGAGCATGACCTGGGAGCGTGTGATCGCCCAGCATGTGGCGGCGTACCAGGCTCAGCTTGTCCTCAGGGAAGGCTCTCTAGCCTCGGCATCATGAGGCGGAGCTGGGTCGAGCAGGTGATGGGTTTGCCCATCAGCGTGCTGGCCCGGGGAGAGTACGCCGAGTCCGCTGCGGCGGAGGCCGCGGTCAAGGAGCTGTACGCCGAGCTCGTCGAGGTCGACCGGGTGTTCTCGCCGTACAAGCCGGACAGCGACGTGAGCCGGCTGGGGCGTGGCGAGGTCGGCTGGGGCAGCGTCGAACCCGACGTCCGCGATGTCGCCGAGCGGTGCGCCGCGGCGCGGGAGATGACCGGCGGGCTGTTCGACGCGGACCTGCCGGACGGCGGCTGGGACCCGTCCGGGCTGGTGAAGGGCTGGGCGGTCGAGCGGGCCGGCGACCGGCTGCGGGCGGTGGACGGCGTCGACTGGTGCCTGAACGCGGGCGGCGACGTCCTGGTCGTCTGCCCGAGCGGGGCACCGTTCACGATCGGCATCCAGGACCCGCACGACCCGGGCCGGGTGGTCGCGAGCCTGGCGCGGACCGGCGGAGCGGTGGCGACCAGCGGTACGGCGGCCCGCGGCGAGCACCTGTACGACCCGCGGACCGGCCGGGCGGCAGCCGGCCGGTGGCTGTCGGTCTCGGTCAGCGGAGCGTCCCTGGAGTACGCCGACATCCTCGCGACGGCCGCGTTCGTCGCCGGGGACGACTGGCCGACGGTCCTGCTGCCGGGCTACGAAGGGCTCGGCGTGCTTGCCGACGGCAACCTTCAGGCGACCCCCGGGTGGGGCGTGGCGTGACCGGCCGGATCCTGCTGATCGAGGACGACGCGGACCTGGCCGGCATGCTCGGGCGGGTGCTCGGCGACGAGGGGTACGCCGTGAAGCTGGCCGCCGACGGGCACACCGGGTTGCACGTCGCACTGACCCGTCCGTTCGACGCGATGATCGTCGACCGCGGACTGCCGGCGGTCGAAGGGCTGGACCTGATCGCCCGGCTGCGCAGCCGTGGCGTCGGTACGCCGATCCTCGTGCTGTCGGCGCGGAACAGCACCGAGGACCGCGTCGAAGGTCTCGATGCCGGCGCGGAGGACTACCTGACCAAGCCGTTCGAGCTGACCGAACTGCTGGCCCGCCTCCGGGCGCTGCTCCGGCGGCACCTGGACCACGCGGTGCAACTCGCCGTACCGGGCGGCATGCTCGATCTCTCGACCCGGACGGTGCAGCGCGACACAGGTGAGCGGGTGGAGCTGTCGGAGCGGGAGGCCGATCTGCTCGGGCTGCTGGCGGCGCGTCCCGGCGTCGTGTTCAGCCGTGCGGATCTGCTGGACCGGGTCTTCGACGACGCGGAGTCCGAGACCGTCGTGGACACGTACGTGCACTACTGCCGGCGGAAGCTCGGGCAGGGCGTGATCAATACGGTGCGCGGCCTCGGCTATCGGCTGGGTGGTCCGTGAACGGGCGTCCGATCGGCGACGAGGTGCTGGTACGGCGTGCCGCGCGCGGCGTCGCCGTACAGGCCGCGGCGCTCGTCGCGCTGGCGATGCTGCTGCTGATCGTGCTCGTCACGGTGGTGATGATCCACGGGCAGTCCGGGGCGGCCGACGACCTGCTCCGATCCGCGGTCGCCACCGCCGACGACGTCAGCGATCCGCCGGCCGGTGCGTGGCTGGTGATGGGCGACTCGGCGTCGCCCGGGTTGCCCGCCGATCTGCGGCCCGACCTGACGGCGCTGCGGACCGAGGCCGCGAATCGGATCCAGGTGACGACGATCGAGGACGACGACGGGGAGTACCGGATTGCCACGGGGCTGGTGAAGGGCCGCCCGGTGCAGGCCGTCCTCGACCTGACGTCGCAGCACAAGGAACAGGCCCGGATGCTGCAGGCGATGGGACTCGCCGCGGTGCTCTCGCTGCTGCTCGCCGGGTTGCTGGGCGTGCTGATCGGGCGGCGCGCCGTACGGCCGTTGGCGCAGGCGTTGACGTTGCAGCGCGCGTTCGTGGCGAATGCGGGACACGAACTGCGGACGCCGTTGACGTTGCTGAGTACGCGCGCACAGTTGCTCGGGCGGTCGTTGCACCGCGACGGCGCGAGCGATCAGGTACTGGACGACGCGGACGGCGTGGTCCGGGACACGCGGCGGTTGACCGAGGTCGTCGACGACCTGCTCGCGGCCGCCGACCCGCGCCGGGCGGAGGAGCAGGTGCCGGTCGACCTGGTCGGTCTCGCATACGACGTCGCCGAGGCGGCGGGCGCGCATGCCGAGCAGGTGGGAGTGCGGGTGCGGGCGGCGTCGGACCGTGACAGCGCGCCTGCGCTCGGTTCGCCGAGCGCGATCCGGCGGGCGGCGATCGCGCTGGTGGACAATGCGATCGATCACACACCGCGCGGCGGCGAGGTGCGGATCGGCGTCCGGAAACAGCGCCGGGACGTGATCCTGTCGGTCAGTGACACCGGGTCCGGGATCGCTCCCGAGGCCGCGGAGCGGGTCCTGCGGCGGTTCGACTCCAGCGGGCACCGTGGCGGCCGGGTGCACTACGGGCTCGGGCTGGCACTCGCGCACGACGTCGCGAACCGGTTCGGCGGGCAACTGCGGCTGGCGCCGAGCGAGATCGGGGCGACGTTCGAACTGGTCCTTCCGGCGCTCCGCGAGGACGGTCCAAGGAAGAGCTAAGAATCCGCGGGCATCGTCGAGGCATGACCACCCGCGGAGCCGCACCGGCGATCAGCAGACCGCGGATCCCGCACCGGCGGCGCCGGGCGCCCAGGACACCGTCCTGGTGGCGGGACGCGGTCGGCATCTCCTGCTGGGCGAGCGTGCTGGTGGTCGTCGCGCTGTGGGTCTCGGGCCGCGGCCTGCAGAACCTGTTCAGCGGGCCGGCAGATCTGCTGACGTCCCTCGGCCGGCTCTCCGGGCTGGTCGCGGCGGATCTGCTGCTCGTGCAGGTGTTCCTGATGGCGCGGGTGCCGATGATCGAACGCAGCTACGGGCAGGACGAGCTCGCCCGGCGGCACCGGCTGGTCGGCTTCTGGTCGTTCAACCTGCTGCTCGCGCACATCGCGCTGATCTTGGTCGGGTACACGCTCCGCGACCACAACGACCTGCTGCACGAGACGTGGACGGTCGTCACGACGTACGGCGGGATGCTGCTCGCGACGGCGGCCGCGATCGCGCTGACGTTGGTGGTGGTGACGTCGATCCGCGCGGCCCGGAAGGTGCTGCGGTACGAGTCGTGGCACCTGCTGCACCTGTACGCGTACCTCGGCGTCGGGCTGTCGGTCCCGCACGAGATCTGGACCGGTGCGGACTTCTCGACGTCGCGCCTGGCGCAGGTCTACTGGTGGACGGCGTACGGCGTCGCGGCCGGGGCGATCGTGCTGTACCGGGTACTGCTGCCGGCCTGGCGGACGTTGCGGCACGGGCTCACGGTGCGTGAGGTGATCCAGGAGGCGCCGGGCGTGGTGACGGTGCTGATCGGCGGGCGCGGGCTGCATCGGATGCCGGTCCGGGCCGGGCAGTACTTCGTGTTCCGGTTCCTCGACGGACCCGGCTGGTCGCGGGGTAATCCGTACTCGTTGTCTGCCTCGCCTGCACCGGATCGGCTTCGGGTGACGGCGAAGGCCGCCGGTGACGGCAGCAGCCGGCTGGCGCGGCTGCGGCCCGGGACGCGGGTCGCGGTCGAGGGGCCGTACGGACGACTGACCGCGGAGCGCCGGGTCACCGGCCGGGTCGCGATGTTTGCCTGCGGCATCGGTATCACGCCGCTCCGGGCGTTGCTCGAGGAGCTCGAGTACCGGCCGGGGGAGGCGGTGCTGGTGTATCGCGCGCACAGCGAGGAGGACCTGGTGTTCCGCGACGAGCTGGAGCAGCTGGCGCGCCGGCGGGGGATCGCGGTGCACTACCTGCTCGGGCCGCGGTTGCGCCGCCGCCGGTCGTGGCTGCCGGACGGCGCGGCGTCGTGGTCGGACGAGTACGCCGTACGACGGCTGGTGCCGGGGATCACGGAGTACGACGTGTATGTGTGCGGGCCGGATCCGTGGATGGACGCGGTCGCGGCCGCGGTTCTGAAGGTCGGTCTGCCCCCGGCCCAGTTGCACCAGGAACGTTTCTCATGGTGAAAGGAGACCGAACGTGAGGCGCGGTATCCGATTGTTGATGACGGTCGCGACGACAGCCGTGGTCGCCCTGGCCTTCCGCACAAGCCTGCAACAGCAAGGCCCTACCACAGGCACAGCCGCAGTCGTCAACACCCAAACGCAAACGCCTACACGTTCACCTTCGCCTCCACCACACCCGACCCACAGGCGCCCGACACCAATCACGCCCCGTCCTACCCCCTCGAAGCCTCGCCCCAAGTCCGTCGTGGTCGCGGGCGGTGTCGTCGACACGCAGTACGGTCCCGTGCAGGTGGAGGTCTCGGTCACCGGCGGCAAGATCACCAAGGCACACACCCTCCAGCACCCGAGCGGCGACGGCCGCACCAACCAGATCAACAGCTACGCCGTCCCGCAGCTCGACCAGGAAACGATGGCCGCGCAGAACGCCAACATCGACACCGTCTCCGGCGCCACCTTCACCTCCGGCGGTTACCGCCAGTCGCTGCAGTCCGCCCTCGACGCCGCGCACCAAGCGGGCGCGCTGTGACCGCGCACGCCGAGCGACTCCGCCGCAACCTCGTCGTCGGCGGCGGCACCGGCGTACTGCTCTTGCTGCTTTTCCTCTACCCGACCAGCACCAACCAGGTCGGGCACGCGGCACCGACCGCCGCTCCCGGCATCGTGAGTACGTCGACCGGCGACATCACCGTGAACGGTACGTCGGCCGGCACCCGCTACGGCCCCGTGCAGGTACGCATCACCGTCCGATCGAGCAAGCTGGTCGCGGTCGACGCACTCGTCTACCCGTCGTCCGGCGGACGCGACCGCGAGATCAGCTCGTACGCACTGCCGCAGCTGAAGCAGGAAGCGCTGGCCGCGCAGAGCTTCCACATCGATACGGTGTCCGGGGCAACGTTTACCTCTGACGGATACCGTCGCTCGCTGCAGTCCGCTCTGGACGCAGCGCATTTCCGTAGCGCCGGTTGAGACCGGCGGAGTTCGTTGACGGTTCAGCCGGCCGTGTGAAACGTGCCAGACCGGGGTGCTACCTGATAGACACGGGACCACGTGTTGCGGACAGGGAAGCGGCTTCGGATGGTGATGGCATGGCGGTTCGGCGCTGTTGGCGTGGACGCCGTCATGGCGGTGATCCAGGACCCCGCGCTGTTCGCGGACTGGATGGTCGCCGTCCCGCCGGAGGTCCGCGCCGGAGCGAACTGGCCGCAGAAGGGCAGCGTCGTGCAACGGTACGACGGCCGCGAACCGCGCATGCGGCACGCCGAGAACCGGCACCTGACAGTCGCGCTGGTCGAACGCTGGCGTCCTGAGGACGAACTGGTCCTGCGGCTGCGCAGCGGTCTCGGCGGCTGGGTCCGGATCTGGATCAAGGTGCAGTCGCGGCCGGGCGGCGCGCTGATCGAGGTGCGCGCCGAGCCGCTCACCGCGACCGCCCGGCTGCGCTACACCGGCACCTCCCGTGGCCGCGCCGAGGAACGCTGTGTCCAGGTCGCCGAACGCCTCATCGAACTCGCCACAACCAGCGAACCCGACGAAGACTAGGGCCTCAGCACGATCCGCCCGAACACCTCGCCGTCCTGCATCTTCCGATGCGCGGCCGCCGCATCGTCGAGCGGCAACTGCTCGTGAATCACCAGCGGCAGCTCGCTTCTTACCGCGGCGGCGAACTGCGCGCTGCGAACGGCCTGACGATCCGCGACGGCCACGGTGTCCGCGCTGAACGTTGCGAACGACAACGACTTCCGGAAGTTCGCCATCAGTACCGTCACCAGGTCGGCCGGCGGCGGCCCGGCGATCGCCCCGACCGCGACGTACCGCCCGTTCGGCGCCAGCCTGTCGAGGAACGCCGGTACGTCGGGACCGCCGACGACGTCGATGATCACGTCGTACGCCGGGGGAGCGTCACCCGCACCGGAACGGTCGAGCACATGCGTCGCGCCGGCCTCCCGCAGCCGCTCGCCACGTTCGGCGGACGAGGTCGTCACCGCCACCGCGGACGCACCGCCCCGCGCGGCGAGGTGCACCGTGAGGATGCCGATGCTGCCGGCCGCTCCGCGGACCAGGACGGAGTCACCCGGGCGGAAGTGCGCGTGCGCGAGCCCGAAGTGCGCGACCACACCGGAACTCCCGAGCGTCACCGAGCCCGCCGCGGACAGCCCGGGTGGCAACGGTACGACGTCCTCGACCGCGGCGGTCGCCTGCTCGGCGTACCCGCCGCCGAGGCCGGTGAACGCCCAGACCCGCTGCCCGATCCAGGACCGGTCCGTATCGGGGCCGACGGCAACCACCGTCCCGGCGACCTCCGAGCCCGGGACGAGCCCTTCGCGGAATCCCCAGGCGGACAACGATCCGCTGCGGATCAGCGCGTCGACACCGCCGACGCCGATTGCCTCGACCGCGATCTGGACCTGACCGGAACCCGGCTCGGGCGCCGGCAGGTCGACGACGCTCAGTCCCTCGGGTCCGCCGAACGCCTTGATGGCCACTGCCTTCACTGCTGTCTCCTCTCGACTGTCTCCGAGACTAAGTGGACGCCTGCGTCCGGTTGGCTAGAGTGAGAGACGTGACGGATCGTTTGTCTCGGAAACTGCGCGCCGACGCGGAGGACAACCGCGAGCGGATCCTGGCGGCGGCGCGGACGCTGTTCGCGCGGTCCGGGCTGACCGTGCCGATGCGGGACATCGCGCGGGAGGCCGGTGTCGGACCGGCGACGCTGTACCGGAGGTTCCCGACCAAGCAGGACCTGGCGGCCGCGGCGTTCGCCGAACAGGAGCAGGCCTGCCGGCAGATCGTCGAGGACGGGCTGGCCGCGGACGATCCGTGGGAAGGGTTCTGCCTGGTGATCGATCGGATCTGCGAGCTGCATGTGCACAACCGCGGATTCACCGACGCATTCCTGGCGACGTACCCGGACGCGGTGGACAGTCGTACCAGTCGCGAGCTCACGCTGACGTCGGTGGGGAAGCTGGCGCGGCGGGCGAAGGCGCGCGGGAAGTTGCGCCGGGACTTCCAGCTGAGCGACCTGGTGATCATACTGACCGCGCATCGCGGGCTGCACGCGTCCACGCCGGCGGCGCGGCAGGCGGCGTCGCGGCGGTTCGCAGCCCTTACCGTGCAGGCTTTTCAGGCAAATGCCTGAGGCGGCCGTGGACCAGGTCCACGGCCGCCTCTCAGCTCAAGGCTGCGATCAGCCTTCGTTGTTCAGGTTGTTGACCTGGTCCTTCGCGACGTCAACACCCTTGTCGATCTGGTCGCCGTACTTGCCGCCGGTCTTCTCGTCGACGAACTCGCCGGCCTTGTCCAGGCCCTCGCCGACCTTGTCCTCGTGACCGTCGATCAGGTCCGCGGCCTTCTCCTTCAGGCCCTCAGCCGCGTCCTTGATGTTGTCGAAAACACCCATGTTCTGATCCCCGATCAGTTTCCGTAGTTGTTGTTGTCGTCGTTCGACGAGCCGTAGCCGCCGCCCGAACCCTCGTTGTCGTTACGGTTGTCGTTGCTGTGCGAGCCGTAGCCCGACTCCTGGCGCTGGCCGTAGCCGCCGCCGTCGGAGTCGTTCGAGTCGTTGCCCGAACCGTAGCTGCTGCCACCGTCACGCGAGTCGTTGCCCGAGTCGTTGCCGTAGCTGCTGCCGGAGTCGTTCCCGGAGTCGTTGCCGTAGCTGCTGCCCGAGTCGTTGCCCGAGTCACCGCGCTGGCCGTAGTCGCCGCCGGACCGGCCACCGGAGCGGTCGGAGTCGCCGCCCTGGTTGTAGTCGTTGCCGCCGTCGTTCCGGTCGTTGCCGTACGAGCCGCCGGATTCCCCTCCGCTGGAATCCCGGCCGTAGTCGTTGCCCGAGTTGTTGCCCTGGTCCCCGGAACCGTAGTTGTTGCCGGAGTCCTCCCGACCACCCTGCTCGCCGTACTGGCTGTCGTTGCGCTGGTCTTCGTCGTAAGGATTGCTCATGTGATATCTCCCCGTGAGATATGAGTTGTCGCCGGATGGCGCCCGCCCTTTCCTACCGGAAGGTATGAGGTGGCGCAAGCACTTCTGTCCCGTGTTTTGCGTGCCTTCACGAACCGGCCACCCGAATCCTCAGCCCGCACTCAGCGCTCTCTCAGGCCGTACGCCGGGTTCGTCGTCCGGCGCGTGCCGGACGACGGTCCTTCGCCGCGGCCAGCGGTTCCTGCAGATCCTGCAGCAACTCGGCCTGTTCGGAGAGCATGCCGGTCAGGATCGACCGCGCCACCCGCAGCAGCTCCGCGACCTCCGGACTGGTCAGCGAGTAGATCACCGTCGACCCGTGCTTGCGGCTCGACACCAGCCCGGACCTTCGCAGGACCGCGAGCTGCTGCGACAAGCTGGTCGGCTCGATGCCCACGTCGGTGAGGATCTCGGCCACCGAGTGGTCCCGCTCGCTGAGCAACTCGAGCACCCGGATCCGCGCCGGATGGCCGAGCGTCTTGAAGAAGTCGGCCTTGACCCGGTACAGCGGCGTACTCACCTCCCCAACAATAGTGGGCGGTCAGAGATCCTTGAGTATCCGGCGCAGCCTGTTGGTGGCGCGGAACTGGAGTTGTTTGATCGCGCCGTCGGTGCGGTCCATCGCGGTCGCGGTCTCGTTGATCGACAGGCCGGCGAAGAAGCGCAGCAGCAGGCATTCGCGCTGATCCTCCGGCAGTCCGCCGAGCGCGGCCCGCAACGACGCCTCGCCGACCGAGGCGAGCGCGGCCGCTTCCGGGCCGATCGCCTCGTCGACCTGCGGGTCGACCTCGTCGGTGACGATCGCCAGCCGGCTCCAGCCGGAGCGGTGGTGGTCGATCACCACGTTCCTCGCGATCGTGACCAGCCAGGCCGCGAAGTTGAGATGGGCTCGCGGCCGGCGGGCGATCGCGCGGAACGCCCGCAGGAACGTCTCGCTGGTCAGGTCCTCGGCCGCACTGCGCGACGAGGTCTTGCTGTAGGTGTACCGGTAGATCGACGGCAGGTACCGGTCGTAGAGCCGCCCGAAGGCCGCCCCGTCACCCGCTTGCGCGAGCCGGACCAGTTCCTCCTCCTCGTCGTCTTCGGTGTGGACGGTGCGTCTAGCTGTGGCGATGTGCATGCGCTTCCCAAGCCCCGTTCTCAGTCAGCTACGCCGTGAACATCACGAAAAGGTTACCGAATGTCGCCCATCGTGTCACCACCCTTCCACCGAGTATTCGTCCGCGACGCAAAATCCTGCGGCCCGGCCGGAAGCTGCAGTGCCGGTGACCGCGTGTTGCCGTCCGGTGCAAGATGGGGCGCATGCATCTGACCCTCGCCACCTCGTACGACGCCTCTCCGGAGGAAGTCTTCGCGATGATCACCGACATCACGTTCCAGGAGCAGGTCTTCGAGCAGTTGCGGGCGCAGTCGTACGGGGTGCAGGTGGGCGACGAGGGTGACGACGTCGCGGTGAAGGTCCACTGGATGGTCTCCGAGGTGCCGGTGGTGGCGCGCCGGTTCGTCGGTCACAAGCTGGAGCTGGAGCAGTCCAAGCTCTGGCATCGCGCGGGCGTCGACGGGGCCCGCGAGGCCGACGTCGACGGCGGCGTCACGGGGACGGCGGGGGTCGCCGGCGCGACCGTGAAGGTGGCCGGTATGACGCGCATCCTGCCGGTCGGACGCGGTACGAAGCAGGCCTTCGACCTGAACATCACCGCCTCGCTGCCGGTTGTCCGCGGCACCCTCGAGCAGCTGGTCGCGGACGCGGTTCGGGCCCGTCTCGAGAACAAGTTCAAGGTCGCTTCACGGTGGCTGTCCGGCTCCCTCTGACCCTTCCGGCGGCGCGCTGACCGTCTCTCCACGAGTTCACGAGTTGCAGAATTCTTCAATTCGTGATCGCATGCAGTGCGCATCCTGTGGAGGACGGTTCGTTGAGAGGCCTGTTACGCAAGATCCGGTCGACCGGCCGGGTCGCCGAGCCTGCCCCGGAGCGGGCGCCGGCTCAGGACGTCGCGCTGCGCGGCTCGGCGCAGGTCCGGCACGTCGACGCCGGATCCTGCAACGGCTGCGAGATCGAGATCGGGTCCGCCTTCGGCCCGGTGTACGACGCCGAGCGGTACGGCGCCCGCCTGGTCGCCTCGCCCCGGCATGCCGACGTACTGCTGGTGACCGGTCCGGTGACGCGGAACATGGCCGACCCGTTGCGGAAGGCGTACGACGCGACGCCGGCGCCGAAGCGGGTGGTCGCGGTCGGGGACTGCGCGCACAACTGCGGCGTGTTCGAGGGCGGGTACGGCGTCGAGGGCGCGGTCGCGGACGTGATCCCGGTGGACGTCGTGGTCCGCGGGTGCCCGCCGGAGCCGCCGGCGATCGTCGCGGCGCTGCGGGACCTGACCGGGCGATGACGATCGGGTTCGCGCTGCTCGGCGTACTGGTCGCCGCCGGGCTCGGTGCGGTCGGCGCCGCACTGCTCGGTCCGCGCCCGCGGGCCGTCGTCGCGGGCGTGTCGACGACGGCGATCGGGGCGTTCGGCGTGCTGGCGGGCGCGGCGGCGTTGAGCGGAGCGACGTACGGCGTCAGTGTCCGGGAACTGTTGCCGTTCAGCGAGGCATCGATCCGGGTGGATGCGCTCTCGGGCGTGTTCTGCGCGCTGATCGGCGGCGTCGCGGTCGTCGCGGGTCTGTACGGCATCGGCTACACGGACCATGCGGGCGCTCATGGTGCCGGCTCGCGCACGGCGCAGGCGTTGCTGCCGGTGTTCGTCGCCGCGATGATCCTGGTGCCGGCGGCCGCGAACGTGACGACCTTCCTGGTCCTGTGGGAGCTGATGGCGCTGACCTCGCTCGCCCTGGTCCTGGCCGAGCACCGCCTGCGTCCCGCGGTCCGCGACGCGGGCGTCTGGTACGGCGCGATGACGCACGCCGGGCTCGTGCTGATCCTGCTCGGCCTGGTCCTGTTCGCGTCGGAGGCGGGCGGCGAGTCGTTCGACGTACTGCGAACCGCGCAACTCTCGCCGGCGGCGAAGTCGATCGTGTTCGTGCTGGTGTTCGTGGGCTTCGGATCCAAGGCGGGCCTGGTACCGCTGCACGTGTGGTTGCCGCGCGCGCATCCCGAGGCGCCGAGCCACGTGTCGGCGCTGATGTCGGCGGCCATGGTGACGCTCGGGCTGTACGGCGTACTCCGCGTCGGGTTCGACCTGCTCGGCGGCGGCCCGCGCTGGTGGTGGCTGCTCGTCCTGACGGTCGGCGCGCTGTCGGCCGTGTACGGCGTACTGCAGGCGAGTGTCGCCACCGACCTGAAGCGCCTGCTCGGGTACTCGACCACCGAGAACCTCGGGCTGATCCTGCTCGCGGTCGGAGCGGGCGGGATGTTCGCTGCCGACGGCAACCGGACGCTCGCGAGCCTGCTGATCGCGGCCGGTGTGCTGCACGCGGTGAACCACGCCGGCTTCAAGACCCTCTTGTTCTTCGGCGCCGGATCGGTACTGCGGTCCACCGGCACGCGTGACCTCGACGAGCTCGGTGGCCTGGTGTCGCGGATGCCCGTGACGACCGCGCTGTTCGGCGTCGGCGCGTTGGCCGCGGCCGCGCTGCCGCCCGGGAACGGGTTCGTCTCCGAGTGGCTGCTCGTCCAGGGGCTGATCCACGGGCTGCCCGGCGCCGGCACCGTGGTGGCGGTCGCGATGCCGCTCGCCGTCGGCGTGGTCGCGTTGACCGCGGGGCTCGGCGTGGCGACGTTTGTGAAGGCGTTCGGCGTCGGGTTCCTGGCTCGCCCGCGTTCTCCGAAGGCGGCGGAGCCCCGCGAGGCGCCGGCGACGATGACAGGCGCGATGTTCCTGATCGCGGCCGCGTGTGCCGTGCTGGCGATCGTCCCGGCCGCGCTCGGCCCGGCGTTGACCGCCGTACTCGGCACGCTGCCCACGGTCCGCGACCAGGATCCGTTCCGCGGTGGCGTGACGCTGCGGCCGGCCGGGATCGAGGGGCGGATGTCGCCGCTGCTGATCCTGGCCGGGTTGCTCGTCGCGGCGTTGCTGGTCGTCGTGCTGATCCGGCGCGGGCTGCCGCGGCGCCGGGCGTTGGTGTGGGGGTGCGGCGGGACCCGCCTCGATCCGCGGATGGAGTACACGGCGACCTCGTTCGCGGAGCCGTTGACGCGGGTGTTCGACGACGTACTGCGGCCGGAGTCCGACGTCGACGTCACGCATCATGCGGAATCGCAGTACCTGATCCAGAGCGTGCAGTACCGGCAGCGGGTCGACGACCGGCTCGAGAACCTGCTGTACCCGCCGGTGCTCGCCGGCGGGATGCGCGTCGGCCGGCTGATCAGCCGGCTGCAGAACGGGAGCGTCCACCGGTACCTCGCGCTCGGTCTGCTCGGGCTCGTCGTCGTCCTCGTCGTCGTGGGGCTGGTGACATGAGCGCGGTACTGCAGTTGGTGGTGCTGGTCGTCGTCGCGCCGTACCTCGTGGGCCTGATGCGGCAGGTGCGTGCGCTCATGGAGGGACGGGCCGGCGCTGGGATCGGGCAGCCGTGGCGGGACCTGCGGAAGCTGTTCCGGAAGGAGCCGATCTCGCCGGAGGGCTCCAGTTGGGTGTTCGTCGCGGCGCCCGCCGTACTGGCCGCGACGACGTTGCTGATCGCCGCCGTCGCGCCGTTCGTCGCCACGGTGTCGCCGTTGGACGGTGTCGCGGACCTGTTCGCGGTCGTCGCCTTGCTACTGCTCGGCACCGTCGCGCTGGCGCTCGCCGGGCTGGACACCGGTACGGCGTTCGGCGGGATGGGCGCGAGTCGCGAGATCACGGTGGCGGCGTTGGCCGAACCCACGATCCTGCTGGCCGGTTTCGCTTTGTCGGCGCGCGCCGGGTCGACGAACCTGGCGGCAATCGTCGAGCGCGGCAACCAGGCGCCCGGGGACCTGCTGTCGCCCGCGGCGCTGCTCGCGGCAGTCGCGCTCGCCGTCGTGGTGATCGCGGAGGCCGGGCGGCTCCCGGTCGACAACCCGTCGACGCATCTCGAGCTGACGATGATCCACGAGGCGATGGTGCTCGAGTACTCCGGGCGCGACCTCGCGCTGGTCGAATTCGCCTCCGCGCTGCGGCTGACCGTGCTGCTTGGATTGTGGGTGAACCTGTTCGCGCCGTGGGGGATCGCGACGTCGGAGTCGCCGCCGGCGTTGCTCGGCGGCGCGGTGGTGTTCGTCGTGAAGGTCGCGGTCGTGGGCGCGGTGCTTGCCGCGGGCGAGGTGTTCATGGCGAAGCTGCGGCTGTTCCGGGTGCCGGAGTTGCTCGCGGGCTCGTTCCTGTTCGGTGTCCTGGCCGTGTCGTCCTCCTTCTTTCTGGCGTGATCGCGATGACCCAGTGGCTCTACCTGATCTGCGGCGGCCTCTTGCTGTCGTCGGTGCTCGTGCTGTGGCGGCGGGAGTTCGCCGCGATCGTGCGGTTGCTCGTCCTGCAGGGCGTACTGCTCGGCGCGCTGGCGGGGACTCTCGCCGTACGCCTGGGCAGCGTCGAGCTCGGCGTGGTCGCGGTCGGCGTACTCGTGCTGAAGGCGGTCGTAGTGCCGGGGATCCTGCGGCGGGTACTGCGGGACAGCGGTGAGGCGCGGGAGACCGAGCCGATCGTGAACGTGCCCGCGTCGATCGTCGCGGCCGCCCTGCTGACACTGCTCGCGTACGCCGCGAGCCGGCCGATCGTGCGGTTGTCGCCGACGGCCGAGACGCACGCGGTACCGGTCGGGCTGGCGATGGTGCTGATCGGGTTCTTCGTCCTGGTCACGCGGCGGCGGGCGTTGTCGCAGATCGTCGGGTTCCTGGTGCTGGACAACGGGATCGCGGCGACCGCGTTCCTGATCACGGGTGGTGTCCCCGGGGTGGTCGAGCTGGCCGTGTCGCTCGACGTACTGCTGGTGGTGCTCGTGCTGCAGGTGCTGACGGCTCGGCTGCGCGCCGCGTTCGGCGGGACGGACATCGACGAGTTGCGGGAGTTGCACGACTGATGGGCGTTGTCTTGGTGGCCCTGCTCGCCCCGGTCCTCGCCGCGGCGGCGGCGTTGGCGATGGGGTGGCGGCGATCGGTCGGTGCCGGGGCGATCGTCGCGGCGGGCGCGGTGCTGGCGGTGGGCGTCGGTACGGCGGTGTCGGTGGTGGACGGTGGTGCCGTCGCGGCCGGGAGCTGGCTGCGGATCGATGCGCTGGCGGCGGTGCTGCTGATCGTGATCGGCGCGGTCGGGCTAATCGCGACCTGTTGCGGACTCGGGTACGTCGAGGACGAGCTCGCGGCGGGACGGACGGACGCGGCCGGGGCGCGGCGGTACGGCGTACTCGTGCCGCTGTTCCTCGCGACGATGGTGCTGGCCGTGGTCGCGAACAACCTCGGGCTGCTGTGGGCGGCGATCGAGGCGACGACGATCGTGACCGCGTTCCTGGTCGGGCACCGCGGGTCGCGCCGGTCACTGGAGGCCACCTGGAAGTACGTCGTGATCTGCTCGGTCGGGATCGCGCTGGCGTACCTCGGGACGGTGCTGGTGAACTACGCGGCGAAGCAGGCCGGATTCGCCGCGCACGGGACGCTCGACTGGACGGTGCTGGCGGCGCATGCGGGGGAGTTGGACCAGGGCGTGATGCGGCTGGCGTTCGGGCTGCTGGTGCTCGGGTTCGGGACCAAGGCCGGGCTGATCCCGCTGCACAGCTGGCTCCCGGACGCACACAGCCAGGCGCCGGCACCGGTGTCGGCGCTGATGTCGGGCGTGCTGCTGCCGGTCGCCGTCTACGCGCTCGCTCGCTACCGGGTGATCGCTGTCGGGTCGGCTGGTCCCGGCTTCGTGCGTGCTCTCCTGCTGACCGTTGCTCTTGGCTCTCTCTTGCTGGCCGCCGGTCTGCTGCTCGCACAACGCGACTACAAACGCCTGCTCGCCTACTCGAGCATCGAACACATGTCGCTGGCCGCGATCGGTCTCGCCATCGGTACGCCGCTGGCTGTGGCCGCCACCCTCCTGCACGTCGTCGGCCACGGCCTCACCAAGTCCGTCCTGTTCTGCACGGCCGGCGAGATCCTGAACCGGGAACACACCACCCGCATCGCGTCCGTGCGAGCCCTCTTCACCCGCGCACCACTCCTCGCGGGCCTCTTCGCCACCGGCTTGGTAGCCCTCCTCGGCCTGCCGCCGTTCAGCCTCTTCACCAGCGAACTCGCCCTCCTCCGAGCCGGCCTCAACACCCACCTCCTCTGGCCAGTGGCCGCGGTCCTGCTGCTCCTCCTGGTCGCCTTCACAGCCATCACCACCAAAACCACCAGCCTCCTCCTGGGCCCCGAAAAACTGACAGGTGGTGTCACACCCGGCGGCGCCGCGCCCGCTGAGGGTGTGGGGGTGCGTGGGGTTGTGGTTGTTCCCTTGGTGGTGGGGTTGGTTTTGGTGGCGGTGTTGGGGGTTGTGGGGTGGCCGTTGGGGCGGTTGCTGGATGTGGCCGGGGCGATTGTGGGGGTTCGATGAGCGAGCGGGCCGCACGACTGTTGGCGGAGGGGTTCCGGCTGGCGTTGGTGGCTGGGCACGATGATGGGGACTCGTTCCGGGTGGTGTACCTGTTTGTTGCTCCCGGGCGGCGGGAGGAGGTGGTGGTGCGGGTGCCGCGCGACGAGCCGCGGATACCGAGCCTGGCGCGGCTGTCGTTCCCGGCGGGGCGGTTCGAGCGGGAGCTGCAGGACCTGTTCGGGATCGAGGCGGTCGACCACCCGCTGCCCCGGCGGTTGGTACTGCATCAGCACTGGCCGCAGGACTGGCACCCCCTGCGTCGTGACGCCGGCGAGCCGCCCGCGTTCGGCGACGTCGACGAGCCGTACCCGTTCCTGACCGTCGACGGCACCGGCGTGTACGAGATCCCGGTCGGCCCGATCCACGCCGGCCTGATCGAACCCGGGCATTTCCGGTTCTCTGTCGTCGGCGAGACCGTCCTGAAACTCAAGGCCCGCCTGTGGTTCGTCCACAAGGGCATCGAGAAACTTGCCGAGGGCAATCTACCGGCGGACGTACTGCCGCTCGCCGAACGGATCTCCGGCGACACCACCGTCGGCCACGCGCTCGCGTTCTGCCTGGCGGTCGAGGAGGCCCACGGCTGGGCCGTCCCGCCCGAGGCGCAGACCGTCCGCGCCGTCCTCCTGGAACTCGAACGCCTCTACAACCACGTCACCGATATCGGTGCCCTGTGCAACGACGTCGGCCACGGCATCGCGAACGCCCACGCGCAACGCATCCGCGAGCAGCTCCTCCGGCTGAACAAGACCACCACCGGCCACCGCCTGCTCCGCGGCGCGATCACGCCCGGCGCCGTCCGCGTCGACAGCCTGCCCGCGATCGACGAACTCACCGCGATCACCGCCGACATCCAGGAGGTCGTGGACCTCGCGCTCGCCAACAGTGTTGTCCGCGACCGGATGACCGGTACCGCGATCCTGACGCCGGACCAGGCCCGCGACCTCGGCACCCTCGGGTACGTCGCCCGCGCCAGCGGACTGGACCACGACGCGCGCCGCGAGCACCCGTTCACCCCACTGACCACCGGCGTACGACCGGCCGCCCAGACCGGCGGTGACGTCCTCGCGCGGCTCCTGAGCCGCGTGGACGAGATCCACGCGTCCGTGGCTCTCATCGAAGAGCTGCTGGCCACCGGCCCACAGCTGAACGCCGAAGTCGCGACTACCCGGCGCGACGCCGGACGATCGTCCGGCGTCGGGCTGGTCGAAGGCTGGCGCGGCACGATCGCGCACCGCGTCGAGTTCGCCCCGGACGGTACCGTGTCCCGGCTGAAGATCGTCGACCCGTCGTTCTTCAATTGGCCGGCACTCCCGGTTGCGCTCGCGGACACGATCGTCCCGGACTTCCCGCTGACCAACAAGAGCTTCAACCTCTCCTACGCAGGGAACGACCTATGAAACGCCGCCAGCCCAGGCCGATGAAGATCGAGACCGTCCAGAAGTGGGTCGCGTCGGTGATCCTGTTCCACGTCGGCAGCGTCCCGGCCGTATCGCTCGCCGTCTACAGCATCGGTTTCGCCCGGCACGACCGCGGCCGGGGGATCGGCCTCTGGCTGATGTCCGCGGTCATCGGGCTGGTCACGATCGCCGGTATGCGGTTGATCCACCGGCGCAACCCGCTCTCGCTGTGGCTGCTCGTCGGCATCCTCCCGACCGTGGTCACCGGTTTCTGGATCTTCTGACGCTCAGGCGAACGCGGACAGCCCGGTGATCGAGCGGCCGACGATCAGCGTGTTCATCTCGCGGGTGCCTTCGTAGGAGTAGATGGCCTCGGCGTCGGCGACGTACCGGCCGACGTTGTGTTCGAGGAGGATGCCGTTGCCGCCGAGGAGTTCGCGCGCGTAGCCGACGGTCTCGCGCATCCGGGTGGTGCAGAACGCCTTCGCGAGCGACGCGTGTTCGTCGTACGCGACGCCGCCGTCCTGCAGCTGCGAGAGTCGCGCGCAGAGGGTCGCGGAGGCGGTGGTGTTGGCGAGCATCCGGACCAGCAGGTCCTGGACGAGCTGGAAGCCGGCGATCGGGCGGCCGAACTGCTGCCGGTCGCGCGCGTACGCCAAGGCGTGCCGGTACGCACCGCGCGCGCAGCCGACCGACATCCACGCGACCCCGGCGCGCGTCATCAGCAGTACCTTCGCGGTGTCGCGGAACGAGTTCGCCCGAGCCAACCGGTTCGCCTCCGGGACGCGTACGTCGTCCAGCGTGATCAGCGCGTTCTGTACGACGCGGAGCGCCATCTTGTCCTCGAGCTTCGACGTACTGAAGCCAGGCGTGTCCTTCTCGACCACGAACCCCTTCACCTGACCGTCCTCGACGTCGCGCGCCCAGATCACGGTGAGGTCGGCGAACGTCGCGTTCCCGATCCACTTCTTCTGCCCGTTCAGCACCCACGTGCCGCCGTCGCGCCGGGCCGTGGTCTGCAGCCCGCGGGACGCGCCGGACCCGACCTCGGGTTCGGTCAGCCCGAACGCGCCGATCAGCTCCAGCCGGGCCATTGCCGGCAGCCAGCGCTGCTTCTGCTGCTCGGATCCGCACAGGTAGATCGACCCCATCGACAGCCCGCTGTGGACGCCGAAGAACGTCGCGATCGACGGGTCCGCGGTGCTGAGCTCCATCGCGATCAGCCCGTCCAGCAGGAAGCTCCGCCCGGGGCAGCCGTACCCTTCGTACGGCGTACCGACGATGCGGAGGTCGCGCAGCGCCGGGATCAGCTCGAACGGGAACGCGGCCCGGCTCCAGTAGTCGTTGATGATCGGCGCGACCTGCTTGTCGCCGAACTCGCGGACCGCGTGCAGCCGCTCGCGGTCGCGCTGGTCGAGCAGCAGCTCGAGGCCGTAGAAGTCGATCGGGTCGGTGGTCATGAGCTGTCCTATCGGTCCAGGAAGTCGGTGATGATCGGCACCAGCGCGGGTGCCTCGGTGACGAGCTCGACGTGCCCGCCGCGGTACACGTGCAGTTCGGCGCGCGGGATCAGGCCGGCCAGGATGCGGCCGTTGACGACCGGGACGATCGGGTCGTCGTCGCCGGTGAGGACCAGCGTGGGCTGCCGGATCAGCGGCAGGAACGGCAGACTCGTCCAGCACGCCCCCGCGGCCAGCTGGTAGAGGTACCCGCGCCGCGACCCGGCCCTTACCTGCCGCCCGAACGCGGTCCGGATCGCGTCCGAGTGCTGCCGCGCACTTCCGCCGTACAGGTACGCCGCCATCCCGGCCGCGTACGACGGATCGCCGAAGCGCCGCGGTGTCACCATCTTGAACAGCGTGCTCGGCCGCCCGGGCACCATCAGCACGCCGGTCCCGGTGCTGACGAGCACGAGCCGCCGCGCCAGCCGCCGATGCTGGAACGCCAACTGCTGCGCGAGCGCCCCGCCCCAGGACAGCCCGAGTACGTCGACCTCCCGGTACCCGAGCTCGGCCAGCATCCGGTCGACGATCCACGCGAGCCGCGGGATCCCGTCCGGCAACAACCCCGCCGGCGACCCGCCGACCCCCGGTACGTCGAACCGGATCACGGTCCGGTCGAGCTCGTCCACGACCGGCTCCAGTACTTCGAGTCCCGCCCCGATCCCGCAACAGAGCACGAGCGGGGTACGCCGGGGATCGCCGACGCGCACGTCGTACCGGATCAGCCGTCCCGCGACGGCCAGCCGCTCCACGTCAGGACTCCCGCACATAGGTGCCCGGGGCATCGTCCAGCGGCTCCAGCCCCGCCCCACCGGGCGTCTTCGGCGCCTCCTTCATCCGCCCACTCCGCTCGTTCAGCCACCCCATGTAGTCGACCCACCATGACCCCTGCTCCGTAGTTGCCGTCCGCAACCACTCGTCAGGGTCCTGGGGATTCGAATGGTTCACCTGGTACGTCGCCTTCGGGTTCCCCGGCGGATTGACCATGGACGCGATGTGCCCCGCCGTGGACAGGACGAACCGGCTGTCGCTGCCGAGCAGTTGCGTACTGCGGTAGCACGACTGCCACGGGCAGATGTGGTCCGTGATGCCCGCGACCACGTACGAGGGAGTGGTGATCTTGCTCAGGTCGACGGGTGAGCCGAGCATCGTCGCGGCGCCCGGTTCGGTCAGCGCGTTCGTCATCGCCTGCTCGACGAAGCCGCGATGCAGCGCCGCCGTCATCCGCGTGGTGTCGGCGTTCCAGAACAGCACGTCGAAGGCCGCCGGCGTCCGGCCCTGCAGGTAGTTGTTCACCCAGTAGTTCCAGATCAGGTCGGACGGCCGCAGCCACGCGAACACCTCGGCCAGCGCGCGCCCGTCCAGGAACCCCTTCGACGCCGACGACGCGATCGCGGCCGCCGCCATCCGCTCGTCGAGCGCCGCCGACGCGAACCCGGCGCGGCTCTGGTCGAGCACCGAGACGGCGAGCGTGAACGTCGCGACCCGGTCGAGTTCGCCGCGGTCGGCGAGGTACCCGAGCAGCATCGACGCGAGGATCCCGCCCGAGCAGGTCGCGAACAGGTGCGTCGCCTCCGTCCGCGTGATCCGCCGTACGGCGTCCATCGCGTCGAGGATCGCGGCGCCGTACGTGTCGAAGTCCCAGCCCCGGTGCCGGGCGTCGGGGTTCCGCCAGGAGATCGTGAACACCTGCTGGCCCTGCTGGACGAAGTACTCGACCATGCTGCGGCGCGGGGCGAGGTCGACCACGTAGTACTTGTTGATCACCGGCGGGACGATCAGCAGTGGCACGGTGCGGACCTTGGCCGTCTGCGGGGTGTACTGGATCAGCTCCAGGACCTCGTTGCGGAACACGACCGCGCCGGGCGTGACGGCGAGCGTGCTGCCGACCTCGAAGGCGCCCGGGTCGACCATACTCGGGACGCGCGGTGCGGTGGACAGATCGCGGACGAGGTTCCGGGCGCCGGCGACCGTACTCAGGCCGGCCGTGTCGATCAGGGCCTTCCAGGTGGAAGGGTTGATCACCGGGTTGTTGCTCGGGGCAAGGGCCTCGACGAGGTTGTCGACGACGAAGGTCATCCGTTGCTCGTCCCGCCAATCGAGTTCGGCGTC
The DNA here is from genome assembly GCF_054189145.1 of Kribbella sp. WER1. Taxonomy (NCBI): domain Bacteria; kingdom Bacillati; phylum Actinomycetota; class Actinomycetes; order Propionibacteriales; family Kribbellaceae; genus Kribbella; species Kribbella sp. WER1. The sequence goes on from NZ_CM135186.1 coordinate 8,424,092, forward strand.
GGACGGGAGGGCTTCGGCGGTTTCGGCGGCGGCCAGGTAGGCCTGGACGATGCGGCGCAGGACCGGGTTCTGGGTCCAGGCCGGGTCGGTGAAGCGGCGGTCGCGGTGGGACGGGGTGCGGTCGGAGTGGCCGATCGCGATCTGCCCGAGTTCGCCGGCCAGGTGGGTCGCCCGGTGGCCGAGAGTGCGCGGCCGGGCGGCCAGGCGGGTCACCATCCGCGCCCACGCCGCGTTCGGCGCGAACCGCCGCAACGGCCCGACCGCCGCGCTGGTGAGCAGCAGGTCGAGTGGCGCAGCCAGTTCGTCGGCGGCGGCACTCATTGGAGGGCTCCTTCCGGGACCACCACGTCGCGGCGCTGGATCTTGCCGGTCGGGCCTTTCGGCAGGCCGTCGACGATCCAGACGGCGCGCGGGTACTTGTACGCCGCGATCCGGCCCCTCACGAAGTCGCGCAGCTCCTCGGGCGTCGCCGTGGCGCCGTCCTTCAGCGCGACCGCGGCGCCGATCTCCTCGCCGAGCGACGGATGCGGGATCCCGACCACCGCGGCCTCGGCGACCGCCGGGTGCTCGTACAGCACCTCCTCGACCTCGCGCGGGTACACGTTGTAGCCGCCGCGGATCAGCAGGTCCTTCTTCCGGTCGACGATGTAGAAGTACCCGTCGTCGTCCTGGCGGGCCAGGTCGCCGGTGCTCAGCCAGCCGTCCGCGTCGATGGTGGCCGCGGTCTCCGCGGGCTTGTTCCAGTAGGACTTCATCACGTTGTGGCCGCCGATCTGGATCTCCCCGATGTCACCAGGCTGCACCGGCTTGCGCTCCTCGTCGACGACTCGCATCCGGACGCCCTCGATCGGGGTCCCGATCGACCCGGGCTTGCGGACCGCGTTCGGTTGGTTGAACGACGCGACCGGCGAGCTCTCGGACAGCCCGTAGCCCTCGAGGATGATGCAGCCGAACGCCGCCTCGAACCCGCGCAGTACCTCCACCGGGAGCGCCGCGCCCCCGGAGATACACGTGCGCAACGTACTCATGTCGTACTTCCCTGGGGCGCTCAGCATCGCGGCGTACATCGTGGGTACGCCCTCGAAGATCGTCACCTTGTCGCGCTGGATCACCTCCAGCGCCTTGGCGGGGGAGAAGCGCGGGATCAGCGTGAGCGTGGCGCCGTTCGCGATCGACGCGTTCAGCCCGCAGGTCAGGCCGAACACGTGGAACAGCGGGAGGCAGCCCATCACCACGTCGTCCGGTCCGACCATGATCAACGTGCGCGCGGTGACGGCCTGGTTCGTGTTCAGGCCGGCGTGCGTGAGTTCGGCGCCCTTCGGACGGCCGGTCGTGCCGGAGGTGTAGAGGATGACCGCCGTGTCGTCGCCGTCGCGGCTGGCCGGGTTCGCGAGCGGGCGGCGTTCGGCGACCTGGGCGCGGAACTCGCCGGGTGCGACCGGGATCAGCTGCGCGCCGGCGTCCGTGGCCTCACCGGTGACCTCGTGCCAGGCGAACAGCACCTTCGCGCCGGAGTCGCCGAGGTAGTACTCGACCTCGCGGCGCTTCAGCAATGGGTTCATCGGTACGGCGACCGCGCCGGCCCGGAGAATGCCGTAGAAGATCATCGCGAACTCCGGCAGGTTCGGCAGCATCAGCCCGACCCGGTCGCCGGGCCGGACGCCGTACTCCTGCAGGAGCGTGGCCACGCGGGAGGCCGCGTCGTCGAGGGCGGTGTAGGTCAGGACGTCGTCGTCCAGGCGGATCGCGGGGTGGTCCGGGTACATGGCGGCGGACTCGGACAGATTCAGGCTCAGGTTGGTCATCGCGTACTCCGGGTGGTCGGCTTGCTGTACGTCCACGATCGGGCGGTTGTCGCGGGCAGGCGATGGGGCGGCGGCCAACGTCACGGCGCTGCGGGTGTGCGCACGGACAACGGGGCTCTTATGCTCCGAAGATGAGTGCACTCGACGGGCTGGTGGACCGGATGACTGCGCAGGCCGACGAGCTGAGCGAGGCGATGGCCTCCCGGATCGAGGCCGAGATCGAGTTCTACCGGACGGGCGGCCTGGTGCCGCACGAGGCGCTGCGGGCTTCCTGCGCGGCGAACTTCCGGTACATGCTCGAGTCGCTGGGCGGTGCCAGTTCCGATCCGGTGTCGGCGCGCGAGACGGGCCGGTTGCGGGCCGAGCAGGGTGCTCCGCTGGCCGACGTGATGGCGGCGTACCGGGTCGGCACGCGGTACTTGTGGGACGCGGTGCTCGCGGAGGCGGCATCGGCCGGGCTGTCGGACCAGATCGTCGTGGAGGCGTCGAGCCGGCTGTGGCAGGTGCAGTCGTCGTACACGGATGCGATGACGGATGCCTACCGCGACGTCCAGTCGCGACGATTGCTCGCGCAGGACCAGGAGCGGTCGGCGCTCGTCGAGGCGCTGCTCGAAGGGCGGATGCCGGGTGGCGGGACGGTCTGGGAGGCGGCCGAGTTGTTGCGGCTCCCGTACAAGGGGCCGTTCGTCGTCGTCGCGGCCGCGGTACCGGAGGTCGGGCGGCAGGCGCTGCCGGCGGCGGAGGAGCGGTTGCGGTCGCTCGGGCTCGCGTCGGCGTGGCGGCTGCTGCCCGAGCTGCAGATCGGCGTCGTCGCGGTCCCGTCCGGGCGGCTCGGCGTACTCGTGGAGCTGCTCGAGAAGTCGGCGACCGGACGCGTCGGGATCAGCCCGCCGTACGACGAACTCGACGGCACCGGCCAGGCCGTACGGTTCGCCCGGGTCGCGCTTGCGGGATCGACGGCCGTCACGTTGTTCGACGAGTCGCCGTTGACGATGGTGGCCGCCGCGGCGCCGGACGTCATGCAGTACTTCGTCCACAAGGTGCTCGGCGGGCTCGACGACCTCGCGCCCGACGACCGCGAAGTACTGCTCGAAACCCTCTCGTCGTGGTCGACGCACAACGGTTCCGCGACCGAGACCGGCGAACACCTGTACTGCCACCCGAACACGGTCCGGCACCGCCTGCACCGGATCGAGGAACGCACCGGCCGGTCGCTCACCGACCCGCGCGCCGTCGCCGAACTCCTGCTCGCGCTGGAGGCGTCCAAGGCCACGCCGTGATCGCGCTCCGCATCAGCTGCGCGGCCGTCGACAGGTTCGCGTCCGCGCTCCACAGCAGTGACAGCGTACGGCGGCACTCCGGGTGGTCGACCGGGATCGCCGCCACCGGGTAGTCGGGCATCGATCGGCGCGCGAAGTCCGGGTTGAAGCCGATGCCGAGACCGGAGCGGATCAGCTCCTGGATGGCCGCGGCCTCGTCGCTCTCGCAGACGATCCGCGGCGTCAGGCCGGTCTCCGCGAACAGCCGATCCAGCAACCACCGCTGCCACTGTCCCTTGCGCGCGATCACGAACGGCTCGTCGGCCAGGTCCTCGACCCGCAGCGACGTGCGCTGCGCGAACGGATGATCGAGCGGCGTCACCACCAGCACCGGCTCGTCGAGCAGTACGGCGGACTCCAGGCCGGCGTTCGGGATCGGCTGGGAGGCGACGCACAGGTCGACGTCCTGCGCGCGCAGCCGGCGTGGCATGTCCTCGGCGGGCAGCTGCTGCAGCTCGATCTCGATCCTGGGGTGCTCGCGTTTGAACGCTGCGATCGGCTCGGTCAGCGCCAGGAAGGTCTCGGCCGCCAGGCGGACGCTGCCTGCTCCTTGCTCGGTGGCCTCGGCGACGGCGCGTTGCCCGGCGTCGAGTTCGCCGAGCGCGCGTTCGGCGTACCCGCGGAAGAGGGCGCCGGCCTGGTTCAGCCGGAGGCGGTTCGTGCGGTCGAAGAGCGGCGTACCGAGTTCGTTCTCCAGGCGGGCGATGCTTCGGCTCAGGGACGGCTGGGCGACGTGCAGTTCGTCGGCGGCGCGGCTGAGGTGTTCGAGGCGCGCGACGACGACGAACTGGCGGAGCGTGGTGAGGTCCATCATGCGTCCCCGGTCATAACGAGATAGCGATATTGGTCTTGGACTCTCATAACTCCAGAATCATAGTGTCGAACCATGATCAGTGGGTGGGTGTTACGTGGACTCGTCGCCGCGCATCTGGTGGCGATCTTCGCTCAGCCGGTGTTCGCCGGCGTCTATCTGAGCGGCGACTTCGACGGGCTCCGGATGCACGCGATGGGCGCGAACATCGCGACGTCGATCGGCTATCTGCAGCTGATCGCGGCCGTGGTGGTGTGGGTGCGGTTGCGGCAGGTGTGGCCGTTCGTCGCGACGCTCGGCGTGGTGGCCGCGGAGACCGTGCAGTACTTCGCGGGGCAGGACGGGGCGCTGTGGCTGCACATCCCGCTCGGGGTGGTGACCATCGCGGCGGTCGTGCTGATGTTCGTCGCGATCTGGCGGCAGCCGGTGAAGGCGGTCGAACATGCCTGAGCGGATGAGTCGCAGACAGATGCTCGGGATCGGCGGAGCGCTCGGCGTGGTCGCGGCCGGCGGGTTGTCGAGCGCCGCCGCGCTGGCACGGCGACCGGCGATGACGGGGGCCGTACTGCGGAGCGGCGTACCGTTGCCGCCGGCGTACCAGGTGCCGCTGCCGATGCCGCCGGTACTGTCGGGCTCGGATCGGTACGAGGTCGTCCAGCGGGTGGTGGACGCGGAGATCCTGCCCGGCGTGAAGACCCGGCTGTGGACGTACGGCGGGACGTTCCCGGGGCCGACGATCGAGTCGCGGCGCGGGCACGCGATCACGGTTGCCCACCGCAACGAACTGCCGGTGCCGTCGGTGGTGCACCTGCACGGCGGGCGGACACCGGCCGCGTCCGACGGGTACCCGACCGATCTGGTCAACCCGGCCGGCTGGTCCGGCATGGGGCACGGAATGGGGCAGGGAATGCACGATCCGCGCGCGGTCACCAGCGAAGTGAGCCGTGTGTATACGTATCCACTCGACCAGCGGCCGACGCTGCTCTGGTACCACGACCACCGGATGGACTTCACCGCACCGGCCGTCTGGCGCGGGCTGGCCGGGATGCACATCGTCCGCGACGACGCCGAGGACGCGCTCGGGCTGCCGTACGGCGTCCGCGAGCTGCCGCTGATGATCGCGGACCGGGCGTTCGCCGCGGACGGTTCGTTGGACTACCCGTCGATCGATCCGTCGTTGATGATGCAGCCCGGGGTCAAGGAGCCTTATATTGCGGGCGTTCTGGGTGATGTCGTGCTCGTCAACGGCGCGCCCTGGCCGGTGCACGAGGTCGACGCGGTCCGGTACCGGCTGCGGATCCTGAACGCGTCGAACGCCCGGCACTACGACCTCGAGGCGGTCCTCGACGACGGGCGCCGCCTCGACCTGATCCAGATCGGCGCCGACCAGGGACTACTCGGTCAACCGGTCACGCATCGGAACCTGCCGATCGCGCCGGCCGAGCGGTACGACGTGATCGTGGACTTCGGCCGGGTCCCGGTCGGCAGCCGGGTACGGATCATGAACCGGCTGGGCTCCGCGCGGACGCGGGACGTGCTCGCGTTCCACGTCGTACGGAAGGCTGCTGACCCGAGCCGGATCCCCGACGTACTGTCCGACGACCTGCCGGAGTGGAAACGGTCGGAGGCCGTGCGGGTGCGGGACTTCTCGTTCCGGGCCGGGCAGATGGGAGACGGGCACGGGTGGCTGATCGGCGGGCAGCCGTTCGCGCCGGACCGCACCGACGTCACCACGCGGCTCGGCGATGTGGAGGTGTGGCGGCTGGTCGCGGACGTGCATCATCCCGTGCACCTGCATCTGGTCGGATTCCGGATCCTGTCCCGCGGCGGCGGCGACCCGCTGCCGCACGACGCCGGGCTGAAGGACACGGTGTCGTTGCGGCCGGGGGAGTCCGCCGAACTCATCACCCGCTTCGACGGCTACCGCGGCCGGTACCTCTTCCACTGCCACAACGCCGAACACGAAGACATGGGCATGATGGCCAACCTCGAGGTCACGTGATCACTCGCGCCAGCCGGTGAGGTCGACGGCCTTTGCCGTGTCGACGCGGAAGCCGAGTTTGACGACCGACTCGGCGCCGGGCTCGAGGTCGAGTTTCCAGGTCAGGACGCCGAGGTCGGTGCTCTCGGCCGGCTGCGGGTCGGCGGTCACCGGCTTCACGCTGATCTCGTGGTCACGGGCCACCGGGAGCTGGTCGAGGACCGTGATCTTGGCACGGCGGGGCGTGTGGTTCTCGATGCGGGTCTCGTACTCGACCTGCCGCCGCCGCGTGGAACCGAGCGTCGCCTTGGACGCTTCCCGGCGGACGAGTTTGCGCTCGACGCGAATGCGGTCGTCGAGGCCGAGTGCGAGTTCGACGTCCTCGCCCGGCGCCCACAGCGGCAGCGCCGCCGAGCCGACGAAGTCCGCGTCGTGGAAGACCGCGGCCTTGCCGCCCGGGAGTGTGTGGTCCGACGAGTTCACCACGGTCGCCCGGAGGTGGACGTCGGTGGAGCGAACCGGCGCGGTGACGTAGTCCAGGTCGGCGTCGAGGTCGAACGCGGCGATCGTCGCGCGGTGCAGCCCGCCGTCGGCAGGGACAGCGACCGGACGCGGCGGGGTGTACGTCGCCGCGGTCACGCCCTGCTCGACCGTCGCGGTGAGGTCGGCCAGCAGGGCCGACTGCTCGTGGACCGCCATCGGATCCTCATCGAAAACCGCGCGGTCACGTCGATCCGCCTGCATGCCGTAGCTCGCGACCGCGCCCGGCGCTCGCGGCGCCGCGACCACCGGCACCGGCGGGCGGAAGCGGTCGAGGTACCACGGGTCCAGCTCCGGCACCTTCGCCGTCACGGTCGGCCGGGCTGTCGACAGCGTGAGGTCGCACTCCGGCCAGTCCTCCCCGGAGTACTGGTTGATCATCGCGAACCACGTCAACGTCAACCGATCGCCCTGCAGCCGCACGTCGTACGAACTCGTCCAGCCGGCCAGCGGGACGACGTACGACAGCTCGATCTCGACCTCCGCCTCCGCGGGCAGCTCAAGTGCGACGGCGGCCGCCTGCCGGTCCGGGACCCGCTGCTCGCGCAGGGCCGCGAGCCGCCGGTCCACCGCCGCGAACTCCTGCTCGGCCTCGCGGCGTTGCGCGGCCAGCTCCCGGCGCTTCGCCCGTACGGCGGACAACCGGCCGGCGAGCGACTCCGTGAACCCGCCGAGCTCCGGGTCCGACTCACCCGCGGCCAGCGCCCGCGCGAAACTCCCACCGGCCCGCTTCGCCAACTGCCCGAGGAACGTGTCCAGCTGCGCCTGCACGTCGTCCGCGTCGGCGAGCGCCGCGACCGCGTCCTGCGCCTCGTACCACGACCGCTCCACCGCCGCGACCGACTCGTCCGGCGCCTGCGCATGATGCTGCATCGTCAGGTCCACCCCGAGCACAGTCGCCGAACCGCGCCCCGACACCCGCACACTGTCCGGCTCCAACTCCATCGGCAGCGGCCCGACGTACACGGTCCGATCCCCACCCGGCACGGTAACCACACCACGCCGAGTCACCCGCGCCCGCTCCGGATAGACGGTCACGGCCACAATCGGAGCATCCACGACAAGTTCAGTCATGCCTTCGACAGTAGGACATACCACCCAGCCCCACGCCTACTGCGCGACGCTCGCTACGGCGTGGGGCCGGGCGGTATGTCCTAGCCCTGTGGTGAGGGCTCCAGCTTGTACTTCGGTGGTGTGACGCGGGCCGTCGCGGCCGACGTGTTCGCCGGGACGCTGATGGTGCCGCGCGACACCCATTCGGTGACGTTCGCGATCATCGTCGCGACGGCCTGCTGCGACGCGGCGTCCGGCTCGGGGACGGTCCAGTTGGACGGGCAACGCCGTACCAGGAAGCAGCCGAACGCGAAGGTGGACGCGTTCAGGACCCGGGCACCGGACGGCGCGGTGTAGACGGTGGTGTCCATCGGCGCGGCGCGGCCGTTCGTGTGACAGGTCGCGGTGCCGCTCACCAGCGTCGTCTGCCCGGGCTGCTTGTAGAGACCGGCCCAGACGTTGTCGACCTCGCCGGCGATGAACCCGGGCAGCTTGGAGCCGACCGGGAGGCCCTTGAACAGCCAGTTGCTCGTCGTGGTCAGCGTCCCGGCGTTCACCGCACACAAGTAGTCCGCGCCGAGCAGCGGCTGCGACGCGTACGCGTCACCCTGATACCGCCAGGTGGTGGAGTTGTACCCGTCGGTGTACCGGTCGATGTCCCACGACCGCCGGCTCTCGTCGGTGAAGGTGATCAGCCGGTACGCCGTGTTCGCGCCGAGGTTGGCGACGTTCACGCCCTGCTTGATGCCCTGGCTGATCGCGGCGCGCATCCGCGTCGAGTAGTACTCGTCGTGGCCCGGCAGGAACAACGTCCCCGCACGGTCCTTCAACTGGCCGCCGTACAGGTCGAGGTCGTTGTCGGTCCAGTAGGTGACGTCCAGGCCCTTCGACTCGGCCCAGAAGATCAAGCCCTGCTCGAGCGTGAGGTACTGGCCGGAGCCCTGGCCCTCGTCGTACGGACGGTCGAAGGTGAGACGGCCCGAGCCCGCCGACAGGCTGGTGTAGAAGCTCCTGCCGCCGTAGGCGTTGTACGCCTGCCAGGTCGCGGTCGCCTGCTGGATCAGCAGGTCGTGCTTCGCGCCGGTGTCGTCCCGGACGGTCAGCGGCACGTACGTCGCGAGGGTGCCGTCGCTGATCTTGATCAGGTACGTTCCGGGCACCCAGTCCTTGTCGACCGGGATGCTGAGCGTCTTGGTCCAGTCCGCCGCCGACACCATGTTGAGCGGCTTGCCGGCCGCCGTCGTACCGCCGATGGTCGCCTTCGGCTGCACCACGGTCGGTACGTCGTCCTGCCGCCAGACCTCGCGTGCGCCGAGACCGGCGTAGTACCCCATCCGGTACGCCACGACGCTGACGTTGTTGCCGGACGTGACCTTGAGGTCGACGGTGTCACCGCAGGTCGCCGAGACCTTCGTCAGGTACGCGGCGAAGTCCGGGCTGGTCGCGGTCGCCGGGATGACCCAGTCGCCGGTGCCGGTCTTCGCGTTCTCGGCCGTGGTGGCCGGCCAGGTCTGGGGGCATCCGGCCGGAACACCGGCGAACGCTTCGGCTTCCAGCATCGGCATGTCGGCCGGCGGCGCGATGAAGGTCCGCGTGGTCGTGCCCGAGGTGAGCACGGTTCCGGTCGAGGTGGTCGCGGACACGCTGAACGTCACCGTCCCGCCGAACCTGGACAGCTTCACACCGTTGACCGGGATCCCGAGCCGGGCGCCGGCCGCGACATTGATCGGCGCCTTCGGCGTCCAGGTCGCGTACCCGGCGCTGACGGCGAGCGTGCCGTTGACGGTCGTGTACGGACCGGTCGCGTCGGTCGGCAGCTGCAGCCGTACGGCGGCCAGCGTTCCGGCGCGGGTGACGGTCGCCTGGTAGACCAGGTTCGTCGTCTGGGCCGGGATCGGGTTGGACGCGACCACGGCGACCTGCGGCGTGTAGGTCCGGATCGGCTGCAGGACGCCGGCGCCGGAGGTGATCACCTGGTTCGCCGTACCCAGCGACTTGAAGCCGAGCGTCCACGGACCGCCGGCGGGCAGCTTGATGCCGTACATCGGGATCGCCAGCTTGGCGCCGACGGCGACGTTCGTGACCCGGGCCGGGCGCCAGCGCAGCACGGTCCGGGTCACCGAGCTGACGGTGCCGTTGACCGACGTGATGTGCCCGCTGGTCCCGTCCGGGATCGCGACCGTGATCTCGCGGATCGTGCCGGCCTTCAGCACGGTGGCGCGGTAGGTGAGTGTGGTGGTCCCGTTCGTGGCTTGAGTCGCGGTGACCGAGACACCGGCCGCGGCCGCATCGGCGGCCCGGTCGACGAAGACGAAAGCGACGACGGCGAGAACGAGAGCGAGCGCTGCCACAAGCAGCTTGCGGAACATTTGTTTCCCCCAGGGAAGGGCGGACGGCGGATTCCCCCAGGCGGAAGAGTAGAGAACAAAACGATTTCGGTCCAGACCGTAACCGGCCGTGCTGATGCCACTGCGGAGAGCGCTGGAATTCCCTTGTATTGCAGGTTGTTGCAGCGGTTTCGCACTAGCGGGGGAACGGCGGCTGTGGCAAGCGGAAACTGTCGGTGGACGTCCTCATACTGGAAACCGTGAAGACACTCGAGCGTGTCATCGTCGGACTGCTGTCCACGTTCGTGCTGCTCGTGACGGCGGTCGCCGTGACCGGCACCGCCCAGGCGTGGCGGCTGCACGACCGGCCGCTGCCGTTCTCGGACGTCCGGGTCCCACACGGCGGTGACGCGGTGCTGCCCCCGGCGGACTCGTCGGCCGGCAGCACCCTCGCCGTCGTACTCATCGTCGCGATCTGGATCGGCTGGTGCGTGCTGCTGCTCGGCGCCGTCGGCGGCGGCCGCTACCTGGTCAGGAAGCTCGCCCGATAGGCGCGCGGGCTGCTGCCTTTCCACCGACGGAAGGCCTGCGAGAAGCTCGACAGCTCCACATAGCCAAGGCTTTGGGCGATCTCGGTGACCGGCACGCCCTTGAGCAGCAGCTCCTCGGCAAGCCGCTCGCGGATCTCGTCGAGGAGCCCGCGGAACGACGTACCCTCGGCGGCCAGGCGTTCGCGGAGGGTCCGGTCGCTCAGGTACAGCCGGGCGGCGACCTGGCCGGCGTTCGGCGGGTGGGCGATCTCGGCGAGGAGCAGGTCGCGGACCCGGCCCGCGAGGCCGGCCCGGGCGCGGCGCGACTGGACGAGCTCCCGGCATTGCGCGGTCGCCATCGCGAGGGTCGCCGCGTTGGCCTGGGGGAGTGCGGCGTCGAGCAGGGCCGCGTCCCAGGCGATGACGTTCTGCGCCGCGCCGAACTGCGGAGTACCGCCGAACACCTCGCGGTACGGCGCGATCTCGGCCGGCGCCGGGAACGCGAACGTCACCCGCGCCAACGGCAGCGGGGTGGCGAACAGGTCCCGCTGGATCGTCTGCACGCCCGCCATGTCCCGCTCGACCAGGAACCGCTCGGCTCCGTCGACCACCAGCTGCATCTCGCCCGCCGTCCGCCGCGCGGTGATCTCGCAGAACGCGAACGTCAGCTCGAGGAACTGCAGCGCCACATCGATTGCCGAGCGCAACGTTCTGCTGCTGAGCAGCGCGAAGCCCCAGATCCCGTACGACGTCAGCCGGAACCTCGCGCCGGCCTGCAACGCGAGCCCCGGCACGTCTCCGGCCGCGGCGAGCAGGTTGTGCACGATCCGCAGCTCCTGCTCCGCCCGGACGACGGCCTGCGGATCGTGCAGTTGCTCGAGGTCGAGCCCCGATCCGCGCAACGCGGTCGGGGCGTCCACCCCGTGGTCCTCCGCCAGTTGCACCATCAGCAGTGCACCGGTCGGCGACCGTGGTATGTCGGTCCGCGCCATCCGCCGATCCTAGTAACTCTTCCGCCGCCGGTCATCTGTGGCGCGACCGCGGAACTTCAGAGACTGAAGTCATGAGCAACTACACCGAACAGACTGCTTGGCGGGCCATCCAGGAGTTCCTGCCCGCCGGCTACCGACTCACGCCGGACAGCGAGCCGGCCGAAGAGTGGTGGCAGCACCGCGGCCACCGCATCCACCTGGACACCTACCGGAACGCCGCTGCGCCGGTGAAGGTGATCCTGTTCCACGGTGTCGGCACCAACGGCCGCCAGATGACCACGATCCTCGGCCGTCCACTCGCCGAGCACGGGTACGAGGCGATCGCCGTCGACATGCCGACGTACGGCGTCAGCGAGGTCGCCGATGGTGCGGTCGTGACGTATGACGACTGGGTGCGGATCGGGTCCGACCTGGTCGACGCCGAACTGGCGAAGGACGACCGGCCGATCGTCCTGTACGGCCTGTCCGCGGGCGGCATGGAGACGTACCACGTGGCGGCGCTGAACAAGAAGGTCGCCGGGATCGTCGGTATGACGTTCCTCGACCAGCGCTCGCTCCGGGTCCGGGTCGAGACCGCCTTCGACCCGCTGACCGGCCTGGTCGGCGCCCCGTTGATGAAGGCGCTGGCGAAGACTCCGGTACGCGGGCTGCGGGTGCCGATGCGCTGGGTCAGCAAGATGCGCGCGCTGGTGAACGACCAGGACGCGAAGCGGGTCACGTACGCGGACCCGACGTCGGCCGGAAACAACGTGACCATCGCGTTCCTGGACTCGTACCTGAACTACCAACCGGTGACCGAACCCGAGGACTTCGACGTCTGCCCGGTGCTGCTCACCCAGCCCAGCGCGGACCGCTGGTCCCCGCTGCACCTCTCGACCCCCTTCCTCAGCCGGATCACTCAGGTCCCGGTGACCACCACCCTCCTCACCAACGCCGGCCACTACCCGCTCGAGCAGCCCGGCCTCGACCAGATGGTCACTGCGATCGCCGCCTTCTGTGCCGAGCGGCATTAGCGTTAAAACTCCGAGGGTGGGCTGAGCCCTTGACTCCATCGCTTCTGACTCAGTAGCTTGCGGTCAGGTCTTTTAACGTTAATATTCAGGAGTCCGCCGATGCAGCACACCAATCGTGGGCCGGTCCCGCACGGGCACGTCACGCTTGCCCAGGTGGCGCAGCGCGCGGGAGTGTCGGCGCAGTCGGTGTCGAACGCGCTGAACAACCCGGACCGCGTCGCGGCGCAGACCCGGAAGCGATCCTGGCCGCGGTCGAGGAGCTCGGGTACGAGCCGAACCTGTCCGCGCGGGCGCTCCGCAACCGCAGTTCGTCGCTGATCGCGTTCAAGATGCGCCCGGCCCGCCCGGACAAGGCGTCGATGCTGATGGACGACTTCCTGTACGTCCTGAACGCGTCCGCGGTCGACGCCGGGTACCACCTGATCCTGTGTCACGCCGAGGGCGGCCAGGCCGGCGAGATCAAGGCGTACCGCGATCTGCTGAAGAAGACCTCGATCGACGCGTTCATCCTCGCCGAGACGCACCGCAACGACGACCGCGTCGCGGCGCTGCGATCGTGGGGTGTGCCGTTCGCCGCGTTCGGCCGGTCCTGGGACGGCGACGACGACATGGCCTGGGTGGACGTCGACGGCCGCGCCGGTACCCGCGCCGCGACCGCACATGTCGCGGCCCAGGGACATACCCGGATCGGCCACATCGGCTGGCCCGCGGAGTCGGAGCTCGGCGAGGACCGCCGTACGGGCTGGCTGGACGCCTGCCGGGAACGCAACCTGGACACCGATCTGCAGGCCGCCGTTGTCGACTCGCTCGAGAACGGCCGCCAGGCCGCGCACCGGATGCTCGACGCGGCCCGCCCCGCGACCGCGCTCGTCTGCGCGTCCGACACGCTCGCGCTCGGCGTCATGCGTGCCCTGCACGAACGCGGCCTGCGCCCGGGCGCCGACGTCGCGATCACGGGGTACGACGACTCGCCGACCGCCGCGCTGGTGAGCCCGGGACTGACCACGCTGCGGCAGCCGATCGACGAGGTCGGACGGCAACTGATCCAGGCCGTCGACAACCTGATGGCCGGGGATCCCCGGATCCCGCACCACGTACTGCTCGAACCCGAACTGATCGTCCGCGACTCCAGCCTGTCAGGCCGAAGGGACACACGATGAGGCACCGAACCAGATTGCTCGCGGCGTTGACCGCCGGAGCACTCGTGGTCACCGCACTGCTCTCCGCACCGTCCGCTCCGGCGGCCACCCCGGCCGCCGACCCGTTCGTCGTCACTGTCGAGAACCTCCCCAGCGGCCGCGGCGTCGCGGGCGCGATGGACCTCCCGTCGTACGGCGGCGTCGACTGGGTGCACGTCACCGGCACCGCGATCGACCGCAAGCCCGGTACGCCGACGCTCGCCGTCGACGACCTGAACCCGTCCGGCGGCCGCACCACCCTGGGCGACAGCCCGGTCGCGTTCGGCTGGCCGGGGACGACCGGTGTCACGACGGGCGGCGTCTTCAACTACGACACCACGACCGTCGGCGACGCGACCGCGCACGCCGCCGGGTACCGGATCACCGTGCCGGCCGCCGACTCGCCACGACGCCTGGTGTTCGTGGGTGGGATCTGGCAGGCCACCGGCTCCGTGACGGTTGCCTCAAGCAACGGCAGCTACACGACCCCGGTCACCGCCGGCGGTACGGCGGCCGTGAAGCGGTACACCGTGACGATCCGGCCGGGGGAGGGCGTCGTCGTCACCGGCCGGTACGCGACCAAGCTGCAGGCCGCCGGCAACCTGTCATTGTCTGCAGTCGGATTGTCAACAATCGACAGCGCACTGACGCCAACTGCCGCGCCGGTCTCGATGAACCTGACCGCGGACGGTACGTCGGACTGGCTGCACCTCGACGGCACGACCGTCAACCGGCGCGCCGGCCAGCCGCAGCTCGCCGTCACGAACCGGCAGACCGGCGGCACGATCGGCGCCCAGAACGACAACGCCGTCAGCTACTCGTGGACCGACGGCACGCCGACCGCGTCGCAGACGGGTACGCACCACGGCGGGATCTTCTTCGCCGACGGCGCGAACACCGGCGTCGACCTCACCGACCCGTACGGGTACGACCTCACGGTGCCGGCCGCCGCCGAGCCGCGGACGCTGCGCTTCGTGTCCGGGGTGTGGCGGGCCGCGGCGACGATCTCGGTGTATCTGAACGGTTCGACGGATCCGGTGGCGGTGAACACCGACCTGGTGAGCTCCGATCCGTCGGTGACCAAGTCGTTCGAGCTCAACCTCGCGGCCGGTGACTCGGCGCGGATCAGCGCCCAGGTCACCCGCAAGACGAATGCCTCCGGCAACGTCACGCTGGCCGGCGTCGCGCTGGCGGGTACCTCGGCCGACGGCTACCGGCAGCTGACGAAGAACGTCCTCGACGAGGCCGCCACGGCAGACGTCGCCGCCGCGACTGAGGCCGCTCAGAACCAGCTGGACCAGGAGATCGCGGCGGCTCGCGCAACGATCGGCAACACCTCGGCGTCGCGGGACGAGCTACGGCTGGCGTACGTGCTGGTGAAGGCCGCGTACGACGAGGCCCTCTCGTCGGCGGCGAACGCGCAGTACACGTTCGTCACCAACCCCGGGCTGACCTCGTCGTTCGGGTGGGAGGGCGACCTGAACGCGCCGATCGCTTTCATCGACGGGAGCTACCGGCTGCGCAGCCGGGGCGACGCGATGATCACGTTCGGTGTCCCGAACATCCCGGGCAAGATCAAGTGGTCGAACGCCGAGGGCTACCTGCCGGCGTTCGTGAGCGAGTACGCGAAGGACGGGCTGCAGATCACAGTCGAGAACTTCGCCGACCTGGTCGTTGTCAACGGCAACCGCTTCGAGGTCGCGTACTCCCGGATGAAGGTCACGAACACCACCCAGCAGGAGGCGAAGCTCCCGCGGGTCTCGAACCTGCTGACCCCGCTCAACGCGGCACCGGCGACGGTCGGTGCCGGTCAGACGGTCGTCCGCGACTACGCGGTGGCGGCGGACCGGTTCGACGGGACGTACGATTGGCCGACCGCGGACCAGCTGGCCCAGCTCGGCGGGTTCGACCAGCACTACGGGCACATGCGCCAGTACTGGAACCAGCGGCTGTCGAAGATCGCGAACCTCACCAACCTCCCGGACAAGCGGCTGATCAACGCGTACAAGGCCGGCTACATCTACACGCTGATCATCCGCGACGACATCAACGGCACCAAGGAACTGCACGTCGGTGAGAACGGGTACGACGAGATGTTCGACCACGACACGATCGGGATCGTGTCGACGCTGCTCACGATCGGCGATTTCACCTACGCCAAGGACTACCTGACCTCGCTGCCGGCCCAGCTGCAGTACGACGACGCGAAGTGGAAGTACTCCTGGCCGTACGCGCTCTACCTGCAGCGCACCGGCGACAAGAGCTTCATCCGCGAGCGGTTCGAGACGATCAAGAAGAACACGCACACGATCGAGACCGACCGGATCGACGGTGGCAAGGGCATCATCAAGGCCACCAACGCGATCGACTCGCACGGGTACTGGACGATCGACAACTGGGCGGCGCTGACCGGCCTGACGACGTACCGCTATCTCGCCACCGCCCTGGGGGAGACCGGCGAGGCGGCCTGGGCGAAGGCGCAGTACGACGACCTGTTGCGGGTGGCAACGGACCGGATCAACCAGACGATGGCGCAGTACAACCTGGACTACCTGCCGATCTCGATGGTTGAGCCGAACGAGACCGGGCCGCGCAAGGACCCGCGGGACGCGAACTGGGCGTCGATGTTCCTGTTCGGCCGCTGGGCCTGGGACGGGTACCTGTTCGGCGCCGAGCAGAGCGGGTCGATGTTCACCATGATCGACGACACGTACACGCACGGGTTCGAGCGGCGCAAGGACATCTCGGACACCATCTACAACTTCGGCGGGTACCCGCACGGGTACTTCTCGAGCGCGTACAACGCCGGGTACGGGAGCGCCGCGCTGCGCGGTGAGCAGTACCGCGACCTCGGGATCAAGGCGTACCAGTTCATGATCGACAAGAGCCAGAGCGGCCCGTTCGGCTGGTGGGAGGGCGTCGACTACCCGAGTGCGACGTCGCCGTGGAACATCGACCACGCGGCCGGCGGTGGCGGGTCGAACCAGCACATGTGGGGCCAGTCGACGGCGACCAAGGTGCTGTTCGACTCACTGATCGCGGAGAAGTCGGACGGCACCGTGATCGTCGGCCGCGGCGTACCGGACGAATGGCTGCGGGGGAACGGCGAGAAGATCGGGCTGGACGACTACCCGATCACCGGCGGCCGCCTCGGCTACAGGCTGTCCGTCGCGGGCAAGACGGTCACGATCCAGTTCACCGGCAACACCCCGGCGGCCAGCATCGAACTACCGGGACTCCGCAACAACATCGCGAACGTGTCGGGCAGGTCGACGGTGGACCAGACCGCCGGCACGATCGAGGTCCCGCGCGGCACCTCCCGGGTGACGATCGTCCTCAAGCACACCCTGTAGACCGAGTCCTGACGGCCGGGGCCGGCTCCCCGGCCGTCAGGCGAAGGTCAGTTCGTTGAGCAGCCACCGGTCGCCCTGGTGCTTCAACTCGACCCGCAGCCGGAGCTTGTTCACCGCCGCCGGACGGGCGGACGACTTCGTGGTCACGTCCGCGAACACCAGCAACTCGGCCGTGTCACCAGAAAGCGTGCCGACGGCAACGTCCGACACCTTCCCGGTGGCGCTCGGTCGCTGCGAGACCTGCTGCTTGATCGCCGCCACCGACGGCGTGAACTTGCCGACGAACGCCTCCGTCGACCCAGCCTGCACGTTCGCCACGAACTCCCCGAGGTGCGCCCAGTCGTAGGTGAACGCGGCCTCCACGTCCTTCCGCCCGGCCGCGAGCACCGGTGCCGGGTCAGGAGCGGGCGTCTGCTGCGAGAGCCGATCGGCACGCTCCCGCTCCGAGTCGGCCTTGGTCCGCATGCCGAAGTACCCGAACACGCTCACCGCGGTGGTTGCCAGCAGCAACGCGATTACCAGCGCGCCGGCCACCGCCACGGCAACGAGGGGAGAACGCCGCGCAGGCGGAGGAGGTGTCATGCCGGGGAATTGGCTCACGCCAGGACACTAGTCCTCCGCGGGGTGATCAGCTGCCTGTGAGTTGGTTGACGAAGGCTGTGGCGGCTTCGTAGGTGAGGGGTGGTTCGGGATTCCAGGGCAGGACCCGGCCCTTGACCTCGGACCAGGACGGGATCTCGGCCAGCTTGCCGGGGCTCAACGAATTCGGCCGCTGGTCGTACAGCAGGACGTCGGCCGCGTGGTTGGTCGGGAAGTCGGTCCATTTCACGACCTCCCAGCCACCCGCGGTGGTGGTCGGCGTGAACGGGACGCCCGCGTCGCGGAGCAGGCGGAGTGACGGCCAGTACGCCGGGTTCGCGACGTACGCGTCCGTCGGGGTGCCTCCGGAGAGCGCGACGAACTGCTTGTCCGTGGGCAGCTTCTCGAGGGCTGACGTGAGCGCCTCGGCGGGGTCGCGGACGTCGGCGCCGAGGGCGGTCGCGAGATCGTGGAAGCGGTCGATGACCGACGCGAGCGTACGGTCCCCGGCGATGCCGATGAGGGCGACCGGTGCGACGTCGGCGATCGCGTCGGCGGGGATGCCGTACACCTCGCCGCCGTACGTGACGCTGACGATCAGGTCCGGGCGGAGCTCCGCGATCAGGGCGGTGTCGACGGCGTCGCCGGCGCCGACGGACGGGGCGTCCACGCCGGCGAGCGGTGCGGATCCGGCGTCCGCGTGGTGCTGCGAACCGAAGTACCCGACGACCGGTACGCCGAGGGCCGCCAAGGTCTGCGCGGCCTGTGCGTAGGCCAGGATCCGGGTCGGGCGGGCGGCTGTGGTGACGTGCTCCTGCCGGTCGTCGTCGAAGGACCAACCGTCGACTGCCATGCGGTCTCCTACCTTCTCGCGAGCATCGGAATGTCCGTTGCCATCATGACCGAGAGGTCGTCTCAGGAAACGTTGCGTGACCACCCTGTGGAACACACGACCGTGCAGCCGAGGCAGGTCAGCGCGACGGCGGTGAGCATCGCCGGCAGCCCGAACCAGCGACCGAGGAACGCCAGCACCGCGGGCAGCAGGAATCCGACGTACGCGAGCGCGTAGTACACGCCGGTCAGCCCGCTGAGCTCCTCCGGGCTCGCCATCCGCTGTACTTCGAGCAGCCCCGAGACGACCGCGATGCCGTACGCCGCACCGAGCACCAGCGCGACCGGTACCGCGAGCCACGGCCGGCGGACGACTGCGGTCACCGCCGCGAGAGCCATGCCGAACGTCATCAATGCCATCGACACCACGACCGCGCGGGCCGTGGAGAGATCGTCGAGGCGCCGGGCGATCGGCTGCACGAGAACGCCGGTGACGAGCGTGGCGACGGTCAGCGCGGCCGTGAACAGCAAGGCCCAACGCCCGAGCGAGTCGTCCAGAACCTGCGGGATGATCGCGTACGCAACACCGGCCGATCCGAAGATCCACGGCGCCATCGGCAGCACGACGTGGAGGAACCGGCCGTGCACCCGGAGCCGGACGCGGTGCGTGTGCTCGCTCCGGGTCTCGACCGATCCGGTGAGGACGAGCCAGATCGCGGGCAGGCAGAGCGTGAGGTGGACGACGTACGGCCAGACGAGCGCGGGCGTGGTCCATTGTGCGAGGACGCCGGCCGACGCGGGGCCGGCGGCGAAGCCGGTGGTGAGCAGGATCGCCGACCGGCGGGCGCCCGCGCCGGGGACCGACAGTTCGGTGACCCAGGCGGTGCCGACGGCCATCGCGATGCCGACCGCGATCCCGGACAGCGCGCGGCCGGCGAACAGGGCGGGATAGCCGGCGACGTCGCCGAGGAGAAGGAGTGCGCTGCCGAGGAACGACGCGGCGAGCCCGATCAGCATCAACGGGCGGCGGCCGTACCGGTCGGACAGCCGGGAGGCGATCAGCAGTCCCGGGACGAGGCCGACGACGTACGCGCCGAGGAAGACGTCGACGTCGAGCTGGGAGAAGCCGCCGTGCGCGCGGTACACCATCAGCAGCGGTGTGAACTGGTTGCCGCCCCACCCGATCACGAGCATCGCGAGCCCGACCGGCCACCACGCGCGGGTCAGCTCCCGGGCCGGCGCTTCGTCGAGGGTCGTCGCGGTCACAGGGCGCCGCCGAGCAACGCCGCGTGGGTCGCCCCGAGATGCGCGGTCAACGTCCGGTCGAACCCGTCCACGTCGCCCGCGTCGACCAGGTCGGCGAGATCGCGGTGCTCGCCGACCAATGTGGTCAGATGCCCGGTCCGGGTACCGATCGAGCTCAGCGCCATCCGTCGCTGCCGATCCGCGAGCGTCGCGTAGAACCGGATCGACAATGCGTTCCCGCTCGCCTGCACGATCGCGCTGTGGAACTGCTCGTCCGCCACGACGAACCCCGGTACGTCCCCCGCGCCGGCCAGCGCCTGCTGTGCGTCGAGCAGCCGGACGAGCGTGTCGCGCAGCGCGGACCGGTCCGCCCCGGCGAGCCGGCGTACGGCGGCACTCTCGAGCGCGCGGCGTACCTCGAGGACGTCGGTGGCTTCGCCCGGCTCGACCGGGACGACGACCGCGCCGCGGCGGGGGACGAGCCGGAGCAGCCCCTCGGCCTGCAGTCGCAGGAACGCCTCGTGCACCGGCGTCCGGCTGATGCCGAGCGGGGTGCCGACCTCGACCTCGCTGAGCAGGTCGCCACCGCGGACCTCGCCGGTCAGGATGCCTTCCTTCAACGCCAGGTATGCGCGCTCGGCGGCGGCAAGCTCGGTCATGGTCAGTAAGCATACAAGCTTGCATGCAAGGCGGACTGACCGGGGCCGGCGTTACGGTCTGATCCATGAGCGACGGTTACGCGGTGCGGATGCTGACCGAGGAGACCTGGCCCGCCTTCGCCGAACTGGTGGAGGCGAACAACGGGGTCTGGGGCGGCTGCTGGTGTCTGGGGTTCCACGTCAAGCTCGGCAAGGGCCGGACCGCCGAGCAGAACCGGGCGGACAAGGAGCAGCTCGTCCGCGAACGGCGTACGCACAACGCGCTGGTCTTCGACGGCGACCGATGCCTCGGCTGGTGCCAGTTCGGTGCGCCGGACGAGGTGCCGCTGATCAAGAGCCGGCGGCTGTACGAGAAGGAGCTGGTCGCGCTGCCCGACTGGCGGATCACGTGCTTCTTCACCGGTAAGGGCTTGCGTGGACGCGGCGTCGCGCACACGGCCCTCGGCGGGGCGCTCGCCGAGATCACGCGCAACGGCGGTGGCGTCGTCGAGGGGTATCCCGAGGAGGCCGACGACCGCAAGGTGTCCGGGTCGTTCCTGCACACCGGGCCGATGGCCGCGTTCGAGGGCCACGGGTTCACCCGGACGCGGCAGATCTCACCGCATCGCTGGGTTATGACGCTGACCGTCTAGGCCTTGTTCTCCTGCTTCTTGTCCTCTTCGACGGCTGCCCCGGCCGGGACCGGCACACGTTCACGTCGGCGGGGGAGCATCAGGGCCGGGATGAGCGTGAGCAGCACCAGCCCCCACGCCACCCAGTAGGTGTGCGCGAACGACGACGCCGCGTCCACCAGACCACGTCCGATCGCGGCCGGGTCGAGGTGCAGCTGGGCGATGTTCTCCGGACGGGTGTTGTGCAGGATCGCGGCCTGGGTCTCGCGGAGCCCGCCGTTCAGGCCGGGGATGTTCTGGGTGCCGGGGATGATCGGCGAGTTGTTCAGGTGGTTGGTGAGGATCACCGACATCGTCGCGACGCCGCACGACGACGCGATCTGCTGGGTGATGTTCAGCAACGTCGAACCGCGGGCGACCTGTGGTCCGGCCAACGTTCGCAGCGCCGACGTGAACAGCGGCATCATCGTCCCGCCCATCCCGAGCCCCATCACCACCAGCATCGCGATGATCACGCCGTACGGCGTCGTCGAGGTGATCTGGGTGAGGCCGAACATGCCGATCACGATCAGTGCGATCCCGAACGGGACGATCCGCCCGATCGGGATCTTGTCCACCAGCCGGCCCGCGATCGGCATCGTGATCATCGCGCCGAGGCCCTGCGGCGCGACCAGCAGGCCGGCATGCAGCGTCGACTCGCCGCGGATCTGCTGGTAGTACGTCGGCACGAGCAGCAGCCCGCCGAAGAACGCCGCGCCGAACAGGAACATCGTCGCGATCGAGACCGTCAGGTTCCGGTTCCGGAACAGCCTCAGGTCGAGCAGCGGATGCTGCGGGCGGAACGAGTGGAACACGAACGCCACCATCAGGACGACGCCCGCCAGCATCGACACCCAGACCCGGGGCGCGCCGAAGTCGCCGTTCTCCGCGGGCAGCGACGAGACGCCGAACAGGAACAGCGCCAGACCGGGCGACATCAGCGCGACACCGAGGAAGTCGAACGACTCCGCCCGCTCCGCATGGTCCTTCGCCAGCGCGAACCACGCGTAGATCAGCGCGATGATGCCGAGCGGCACGTTGATCAGGAAGATCCAGTGCCAGCTCGCCACCTGGATCAGCCAGCCACCGAGGATCGGCCCCAGGATCGGGCCGAGCAGCATCGGTACGCCGAGGATCGCCATCAGCCGGCCCATCCGGTGCGGACCGGCGGCCCGGGTCATGATCGTCATCCCGAGCGGCATCAGCATCCCGCCACCGAGCCCCTGCAGCACCCGGAACCCGATCAGCATGTCGATGCTGGAGGCGGTCGCACACAGCGCGGACCCGGCCGTGAACAGGAAGATCGCGGCCATGTACAGCCGTTTGGTGCCGAACCGGTCGGCCGCCCACCCGGTCAGCGGAATCACGGTCGCGAGCGCCAGGGTGTACGCCGTCACGGTCCACGCCACGGTGGAGTACGCGACCGGGCTCTGCGGCGTACCGAACTCGTCCTGGAACGTCGGCAGTGCCACGTTGACGACCGTGATGTCGAGGATCGACATGATCGCCCCCAGCACCACGACGCCGGCGATCTTCAGCACGGCCGCGTCGATGTTGTCGGGATACTGCGGAACGTCCGGCTGGGTCGCGGACTGGCTCACGATCGGTCCCCCCTCGGGCACGCTTCTCGTCACTCCCGAGAGTACGCGCCGTCAGAGCGCGATAGAGCGCGATCGACCATTCGATCCTGATCGAATCCGCTGCGTCAGCAAACCTTTGCGGACGGTGAATGCATCTGTCCTGGTGAACCAATCACCAGCGGGAGGGAACAGATGAGAATCCGACTGAACCAGAGCGGCCGGCGCATGGCGGTGGCGTCCGGCGTGCTCGCGATGGCGGTCACCGGCGCGACTGCGACGACCGCGTCGGCAGCGTCGGCGGGGACCGACGACATCGGAGTGAACTGCTTCATCACCGAGAACAACGTCAACTACCGGTCAGGGCCTGGCACGCAGTACCCGTCGTACGGGCAGGTGAACAAGGGCCAGGGCTTCTACATGTACGGGTCCAGCGGCCAGTGGTACTACGGCGACATGTGGGGCGGACGCAAGGGCGTCTGGATCTACCAGGACTACTGCCACACGCCCTGATCGGCATCCGACGAGCACTGGAGTTGATATGACCACGAAGATGTTCCGTGCGCTCGCGGTGGCAGCGGTGAGTACCGCCGCGGCGACGGTGACCGGCGGTGTCGCGCAGGCAGCGCCGGCTCAGGCGCAGTACATCTGCCATGTGAACACGAACAACGTGAACTACCGCTCGGGTCCGGGCACGCAGTATCCGTCGTACGGGCAGGTCCACGCCGGCCAGGCGTTCGACGGAAGGCTCTCGACGACAGGCGGCTGGATGCTCGGGAACCTCCCGGGGATCCGCAACGACGTCTGGATCCAGGGGTCGTACATCACCTGCTGACCGACAGCGGTTCCGGGGACGGTCGTCCCCGGAACCGTTCAGCGGGGGAGGAGGTCGGCGTCCTGGAGTTGTTGCCAGATCTCGGACTGGTCGACGACCGCGACGCCTAGTTTCTCGGCTTTGGTGAGCTTGGAGGCCCCGACGTCGGCGCCGGTGATCAGGAAGTCGGTGCTGGCCGAGACCGACGACGCGATCGTGGCGCCGGCCTTCTCGCACAGCCGCTGGAAGGCTGGGCGGGCGACCTTCTCGCCGGAGCGGGGGTCGCTGATCGCGCCGGTGACGACGACCGTCTTGCCGGCCAGTGGTGCGCCGGCGGCGACGACCGGGGGAAGGTCCTCCTCGCGGACGTCCAGGGAGACGCCGGCGGCGCGAAGGCGTTCGAGCTCCGGGCGGAGCCGGGTGAGGTGTTCGATCAGCGAGGCGGCGACCTTGGGGCCGATGTCCTCGACCGCGACCAGGCCGTCGACGCCCGCGTCCGCGACCTCCTCCAGCGAGCCGAACCCGGCGCGGCACAGGCGGGCCGCCGTACCCTCCGAGGCCATTGGGATCGCCAGGCCGATCAGTGCGCGGCGGAGGCCGACCTGGCGGCTGCCGTCGATCGACTCGATCATCCGGGCCGCCGACACCTCGCCGATCCGGTCGAACTCGAGCAGACGCTCCGCGGTCAGCTGGTAGAAGTCGGACGGGTGCTCGAGGATGCCCGCGTCCGACAGCCGCTCGATCCAGACGCCGCCGATCGCGTCGATGTCCGCGGCCGCGCGGGACGCCCAGTGGATGAGTCGCCGGACCGTCTGGGCCGGGCAGGACACGTTCGTGCAGAACAGCTCGCGGCTGTTGCCCTGCTCGATCAGCGGCTGCTCGCAGGACGGGCACACCGCCGGCGGCTCGATGTCGCGTTCCTCGCCGGTGCGCTTCGAGGCGTCGAGTACACCGGCCACGAACGGGATCACGTCACCGGCCCGCCGGACCAGGACCGTGTCGCCGATCTTGATGTCGCGGGCGCGGATCACCTCCTGGTTCGCGAGCGTCGCCCGGGTCACCGTCGTACCGCCGACGAAGACCGGCTCGAGCCAGGCGACCGGCGCGACCTTGCCGATCTTGCCGACGTCCCAGACCACGTCGAGGAGCAGCGTGGTCTTCTCCTCGGCGGCGAACTTGTACGCCAGCGCGCCGCGCGGTGAACTCGACCGGGTGCCGGCCGCGGCGTACGCGTCCCGGTCGGCGAGCCGCAGTACGGCGCCGTCGAGGTCGTAGTCCAGCTCGTTGCGCTGCTGCTCGATCGCGGTGATCGCGTCCTGCGCCGCGGCCGCGTCGGAGCAGTGCCGCATGTCCGCGACCGTGAAGCCCATCGTCTGCAGGGCCCGCTCGAGGTCGGCGTCGGTGCTCTCCCGCTCGGTCAGCAGGTCGAACGCGAGGAACTGCAGCCGCCGCTCCGCAACCGTGGCCGGATCCTTCGCCCGGAGCGTGCCGGCCGCCGCGTTCCGCGGGTTGATCAGCGGCTTGTCCGGATGCGCGGCGTTGTACGCGGCGAACGTCGACCGCAGCATCACGGCCTCGCCGCGGACCTCGATCCGGTCCGGTACGTCGAGCCGGTCCGGGACGCCGTCCGCGAGCGCGCGCACCAGCGGCGTGACGTCGTCGCCGGTGGTCCCGTCGCCGCGGGTGATCGCGCGGGCGAGCTGGCCGTTCTCGTACACGAGCGCGAGCGAGAGCCCGTCCAGCTTCGGCATCACCACCACCGCCTGCCCCGGGAACCGCGCGAAGAACGCCTCCACCTGCTCCGGCTTCGTCGCCTTCTCCAACGACAGCATCGGCCGCGAGTGCCGCACCGGCGCGTGCAGCACCGTCGGCGCACCGACCTGGTCCAGCGGATTCGGCTCCGGCGCCAGCTCCGGGTGGCTCTCGATCAGCCCCCGCAGCTCGTCCTCGACCGCGTCGTACTCCGCGTCCGCGACCACCGGCGCACCGCGGTAGTACGCGTCCCGCAGCTCGACGATCCGCGCCGCCAACTCCTGAATCCGCTCACCGACATCCACGTCCAGGACCCTACCCGGCCCGGCCGACAATCCGTTGCGCGTAACGCCGGACGCCCCGGCACCGATTGTCCGCACGAGGAAAGGAACTGCCGATGACTGCTGTCGCCCGTCTGGTGTCTGCGCTCGGGGCCGTCGCGGTGCTCGCGATCGTGTTCGGCGTGGTCGCGATCGTCTCCACCCGGCAGCACCGGTCACTCGCCAGGGACTTCCTTGCCACCGGCACCCGAACCGTGGCGACCGACGTCGTAGTGCACGTGGAGACGAGCAAGGGAGGTGACTACGTCGGGTGGGTGGATGTGGAGTTCGCTGGTCAGCGGCTGCCGTTGATCGAGAATCTGCACGATGCGGAGGGGAACGACGTCGGCGAACATGCGCCGAAGGCCGGCACGCGCTACGCAGCGCCGCTGGCGGTGCTCTACAAGCGTGACGACCCTGCGCAGGTGATGGCCGTCGTGGACGCGGACGAGTTCGCGGCGTCCCCGGACCTGCCGCCGTTCGCGGCCGGGGCGCTCGGGCTCGGCGGGACCGGGGTGATCGGGCTCGGGGCCTTGTGGTGGGTGACGGCGCGGGTACGGCAACCGGCCGAGTGAGGTTGCTGGCGGCAACCAGGTGTCCGGGGCGCAAGACTTCGGTTGCCCGGGCGGCTGTCGTCGCCTATCGTTGCGCAAACGATTGAGCAGGCCGGAGGGGGACGTGGTGGAGCTGCCGTTGGACGGGGTGCTGGTGCTGGACTTCAGCCAGTTCCTGGCGGGGCCGGTGGCGGCGCTGCGGCTGGCGGACCTCGGGGCGCGGGTCGTCAAGGTCGAGCGGCCGGTGACGGGGGAGATCGGGCGGACGCTCGCCTTCGCGGGGCGCTGGGCGGACGGGGACACGGTGTCGTTCCACGCGATGAACCGCAACAAGGAGGCCGTGGTCGCGGACCTGAAGGACCCCGCGGACCTCGACGCGGTACGCGGGCTGGTCGCGCGCGCCGACGTACTGCTGCACAACTTCCGGCCGGGGGTGATGGAGCGGATCGGCCTCGACTACGAGTCCGTACGGGCGTTGAACCCGGGGCTCGTGTACGCCGCCGCGTCCGGGTACGGCGCGACCGGCCCGTGGGCGAGCCGCCCCGGGCAGGACCTGCTCGCGCAGTCGATCTCCGGCCTGACCTGGGCGCACGGCACCGACCGTCCAACCACGGTCGGCCTGTCCCTCGCAGACCACCTGCTCAGCTGCCATCTCGCCGAAGGCGTGACCGCGCTGCTCGTCCGCAAGTTCCGCACCGGCCGCGGCGGCCTGGTCGAGTCGAGCCTGCTCGAATCCATGCTCGACCTCCAGTCCACCCGCCTCACCACCCACCTCAACCCACTCCCGAACAAACCGCCCCGCGACGCGAACCTCAACCCGCCCTGGGAGCAGGCGGCGGGCGGTGGGTACCTCTGGGCGACGGCTGATGGGTATCTGGCGGTTGTGGGGGAGTTGGACGCGGGGTGGGTGGAGCGGTTGCGGGGGGAGCCTACGGCGTACTGGGTGAAAGTCCTGCGGGCGAACGGGGTTGAGTGTGTGCCGTTGCGGACGTTGGACGAGTTGCTCGCCTCGCCGGAGTTCGCGGCGGCGGACATGACGCAGACCGTGGAGCGGGACGGGCTCGAGCTGCGGACCACCCGCAGCCCGATCAGGATCGACGGTCAGGTGTTGCGGAGTCGGCGCGCTGCGCCGCGGTTGGGCGCTCAGGGCAAGGTTGGTCAGTAGGGTGGGTCGCATGGCGACCTTGGGTGATGTCGCGGCGCGGGCCGGTGTCTCGATCTCCGCCGTGTCGCGGGTGCTCAGCGACGCACCGGACTCCCGGGTCAGCGCGGCCACCCGGCAGCGGATCGTGGACGCCGCGACCGCGCTGCACTACCGCCCGAACTTCGCCGGACGGGCGCTGAAGTCGGCGCGCACGCAGGTCGTCGGGCTCGTCGTACCGGACATCACCAACGCGTTGTTCACCGAGCTGATGCACGGCGCCGAGGACGAGGCGACCGAACGCGGGTACACCGTGCTGCTCGGCCGTTCGGACGACGTGCGCCCGGGCGGCGAGGTGATCGCCCGGCTGATCGGCGAGGGGCGCGTGGACGGGATGGCGTTGCAGGTCGGCGACGGCGTACCGCCCGCCGGGCTGAGCGACCTGCTCACCACCCAGGCGCCGATCGTGCTCGTCAACTCGTCCACCCCGGGACACTCTGGATCGGTGACGCTCGACGACCATCGCGGCGCGCTGATCGCGACGGAGCATCTGCTCGGGCTCGGTCACGAGCGGATCGCGTTCGCGAACGGGCTGCCGCGGTCGTTCACCGCCAAGCGCCGGCGGACCGGGTACAAGCTCGCCCTGGAGAACGCCGGCGTCGTCGTCCCCAGGCAGTACGAGACCCGCGCCGGCTACACCGTGGACAACGGGCGTACGGCGTTGCGCCGGCTGATGGCGCTGACACCGCGGCCGACCGGGATCGTGGTGGCGAACGTGAACGCCGCCGTCGGTCTGCTCGGGGAAGCCCGCAAGCTCGGGATCAGGATCCCGGAGGAACTGTCCGTCGTCACGGTCCACGACTCGTGGACCGCCGAGAACACCTGGCCGCCGTTGACCGCGGTCAAGATGCAGTTCTACACGGTCGGCCGGACCGCGGTCCGCAGCGTCATCCGCCGGATCGAGACCGGCGAGACCACTGACGAGGTCGTCACCGATCCGCCGCCGGAGCTGATCGTGCGCGAATCCACCGCGCCGCCGCGCTGACCGAACGCCGAGGTTCTGCCGCGGTTGATCAAAAGTCCGTGCGCAAACGATTGACCATGAGGGGATCGGCGGTCTAGCGTTCCTGCTCTAACGTTTGAGCAGATGATGACGGAGTCCGCCATGAAGTCAGTTCGTTTCGGGACAGCGCGGGTGCTCGCGGTCCTGGTGTCCGCCGGCGCGTTGCTGACCGCCTGCGGTTCGTCGGGCGGGGGAGCCGGCGCGGATGTCAAGCAGACCGACTCGGGTGGCGCGATCACCGTCTGGGTGGATCCGCCGCGGGTGCCGGCCGCGAAAGCCTTCCAGCAGGCGCATCCGGAGATCAAGACCACGATCAACCAGATCGACGGCACCGTCGGCGGCAAGTCGCTGCAGCAGCAGTTCGCGCAGTTCAACCAGGCCGGCAAGGGCTGGCCGGACGCGATCTTCTTCCCGTCGAACGACGACATCGCGTGGGCGTCCGGTGCCCAGGTCAACTACACCGCGGACCTCACCGACCAGGTCCCGGACGTGATCAAGGGCTACGAGGAGTCGGTGATCGCGCCGTGCAAGATCGACGGCAAGATCCGCTGCCTGCGCAACGATGCCGCGCCGGACGTCTTCTGGTACAACAAGGCGTTCTTCACCCAATACGGCTACCAGGTCCCGAAGACCTGGGAGGAGTACGGCGACCTGGCGGTCCGGATCGCGAAGGAACACCCGGGCAAGTTCGCCGGCTTCACCGGTGACGCGTACGCGCCCGACCGGTACCTGTGGGCCTCCGGCTGCCCGACGAACGCCCGGAAGTCCGAGACCGAGGTGCACATCGACCTCACCGACCCGAAGTGCACGCGGGCCAAGGACCTGCTGTCGAAACTCGTGCAGGCGAAGGCGATCTCGGCGCTCGGCATCTTCGACGCGGACGCCGCGAAGGTCGGCAAGGACATGGTGATGAGCCCGGGTGCCGCCTGGTGGGGCGACTACCTGTTCCGCCAGTCGTGGAAGATCCCGGCAGGCCAGATGACCGCGGTCGCGCCGCTGACCTGGAAGGGCGAGGACAAGCCCGCGACCGGCGACGAGGGCGGCGGCCTGTGGGGCGTCTCCCGGCACATCACCGGCAAGGAGCTCGAGAACACGCTGACGTTCGCGAAGTTCGTTGCCACCGACCCCAAGTGGCAGGTCGAGCTGTCGACCGGCCTCCCGGCGTACGGGCCGGTCCAGGACGCCTGGGTCGCGAAGCAGACGAAGACGCAGTACTTCGCCGACAACGCCGCGACGTTCGCCGCGATGAAGGGCGCGAACGCGTACGTCCAGCCGGACCACGCGTACATGCTCTACAACACCGGCAGTGTGTGGACCGAGACGGTGGCCGCGGGCCTGGCGTCCGGCAAGACCGTCGACCAGGTCTGGAGCGGGTTCAACGACGAGCTGCTCAAGCAGGCCAAGGCGATGGGCTACACGGTCAAGTGAAGCCCGCGAGGTCGAGTGAGGCCAGAGGCGCCTGGATCCTGCTCTCGCCGTACGTCGTCCTGCTGCTGGTCGGCGGGATCATCCCGGTGGGATACGCGCTCAAGACCGCCCTGGAGAAGCCGCCGACGCCGCTGGACCCGAGTGCCGGGTTCGGCGGGGTGGCGAGCTTCCGGACCGTGTTCACCGACTACCGGTTTCTCGGCACGTTCCAGAACGTGTTCGCGACGCTGGTGATCTGGCTGCCGATCATGATGCTCGGCATCGTCGGGCTGGCGCTGCTGATCCACGCCAGCCCGGGCCGGTTCGGTTCCGCGATGCGCTTCGTGTACTACATCCCGGGCGCGCTCGCAGGCATCGCGAACTTCGTACTGTGGGTCTACCTGCTGAACCCGGGACAGTCGCCGATCGAGGGCTTGTGGCACGCGGTCGGCGTGGACACGATCAAGCAGGCGGTCGCGACACCCGGGCACCTGCCGTTCGTCCTGACCGCGATGATGTTCTTCCAGGGTGTCGGCTCCTGGATCGTTGTGGTGAACGGCGGCTTGAACGGCATCCCGGACGACACGCTCGAGGCGGCCGCGCTGGACGGTGCCGGTGCGTGGCAGCTCGCCTGGCACGTGAAGCTCCCGATCATCCGCCCCTGGATCGGGTACGCCGCGTTGATGAACCTCGCGTACGGCTTCCAGCTGTTCCTCGAGCCGCAGCTGCTCGACCAGGTCGCGAGCAACGCGCTGCCGGACCAGTGGACGCCCACCCAGCTCGGCTATGCGTTTGCCTTCAGCAACTACAACTTCCCGGCCGCGGCGGCGATTTCGCTGATCCTGCTGGTGATCACGCTCGGCATCGGGCTGCTGATCGTCTTCCGCAGCGGGCTGTTCGGCAAGGAGGACAGTTGATGACCAGGATCGAGAACTGGAGCGCCGGCCGGCTGGCGCGGGTGGTGACGATGCTGTTCGTGGCGGCGATCTTCCTGCTGCCGATTGCCGGCTTCGTCGCGATGGCGTTCCGGTCGAACGACGGCGTCGACGCCGGCCACGGCGGGTTCCTCGGCCTCGGGGACATGGCGTGGAGCAACGTGAAGTACAGCTGGTCGCAGGTGAACGGGTTCGGGCCGCAGGGCGGGCTGTTCTCGCGCTGGCTGACGAACTCGCTGATCGTCGCGGCCGGCGGCGCGATCCTCGCGGTGATCGCCGCGCTCCCGGCCGGGTACGCGATGGCGCGGCTGCGGTTCCGGGCGCGGCGGGCGGTGCTGCTGATCACGCTGGTCACGATGGTAATGCCGAACACGGTGCTGGTGATCCCGCTGTTCCTCGAGGTGAACGCCGTCGGCGCGGTCGGGCAGTTGTGGCCGGTCGCGCTGATCATGGGCTTCTTCCCGTTCGGCGTGTACCTGTCGTACATCCACTACCTGACCACGATGCCGAAGGAGCTGGTCGAGGCCGCGCGCCTGGACGGCCTCGGTGAGGTGTCGGTGTTCTGGTGGATCGGGCTGCGGATCTCCAAGCAGGTCGTGGTGCTGGTCGCGTTCTTCGCGTTCGTCGCGAACTGGACGAACTTCTTCCTGCCGCTCGCGCTGCTGTCGTCGAACCAGAACAACCAGACCGTCTCGATCGGCCTGCAGCAGCTGATCGGCGCCAGTCCGCTGTTCAACCCGACCGTCGCGGCCGGCCTGGATGTGAAGCTGTACATGCCGCAGCTGGCGTTGGCGACGTTCGTGTCGATGCTGCCGCTGCTCGCCGTGTTCCTCGGTGCGCAGCGCTTCCTGATCCGTGGCGAGACCGTAGGAGCGGTGAAAGGCTGATGACCACCGAGTTCACCCCGCACCCGGGGTACACCCTGGCGCTGCCGTCCGCGCCGCGGCCGATCGCGATCGTCGGCGCGGGCGGGATCGTCCGGGACGCGCACCTGCCGGCGTACCGCAAGGCGGGCTTCGAGGTCGCGAGCATCACCGACCTGCGCCGTGACCGCGCGCAGGCGCTGGCCGCCGAGTACGGCATCCCGCAGGTGTACGACGATGTCGCCGACGCCGTCGCGGCCGCCCCGCGCGACGTCGTCTACGACATCGCCCTGCCGCCCGAGGCGCACGTCGACGTCCTCGAGCAGCTGCCCGACGGCGCCGCCGTACTGCTGCAGAAGCCGCTCGGCAATGTGCTTGCCGAGGGCATCCGGACCCGCGACGTGTGCCGCCGGAAGGGACTCGTTGCCGCGGTCAACACCCAGCTCCGATTCGCGCCGTACGTCGCGGTCGCCCGCCGGCTGATTGCCGACGGCATCATTGGCGAGCTCTACGACTTCGAGATCCGAGTCTCGGTGCGGACGCCCTGGGAGATGTTCCCGTACGTGCTGGAGCTGGACCGGCTCGAGATCAACATGCACAGCGTCCACTACCTGGACCTGGTCCGCTCGTTCCTCGGCGATCCGACCGGCGTCTCCGCGGTCACCGTGAAGCACCCGGAGAAGACGCACGCGAACAGCCGGTCCGACATCGCGCTGACGTACGGCGACCGGCCGGTGCGGGTGGTGGTGTCGACGAACCACGACCACCACTTCGGCGCGAAGTACGAGGAGAGCTATGTCAAGTGGGAGGGCACGAAGGGGGCGGTCCGGGTGCAGCTCGGGCTGCTGCTGGACTACCCGCGCGGCGGCGAGGACCGGCTGGAGCTCGTCACCGACGACCGGCTCGCGGAAGGCTGGCGGCCGGTGCCGTTCGAGGGATCGTGGTTCCCGGACGCGTTCATCGGGTCGATGAGTGTCGTCCAGCGGTACCTCGAGGGGTCGATCCCGTCGCTGCCGACGTCGGTGGAGGACGTCTTCCGGACCATGGCGGTGGTCGAGGCTGCGTACACCTCCGCCGCGAAGGGTGGCGAGCCGCCGCCGTACGACACTTCGAGAGGACCGGTCCTGTGACGGAACTTCCCCTGACCGGGGTCACCGTGCTCGACTTCAGCCAGTTCCTGGCCGGTCCGGTGGCCGCGCTCCGGCTGGCCGACCTGGGCGCCCGGGTGATCAAGATCGAGCGCCCCGGCAGCGGTGACGCGGGCCGGCAGCTGGCGTTCGCGGGCCGGTCGGCCGGCGACGACAGCATGTCGTTCCACGCGATGAACCGGAACAAGGAAAGCCTGGTCGCGAACCTGAAGGACCCGGCCGACCTCGCCCGCGTCCGCTCGCTGGTCGCCCAGGTCGACGTCGTCGTGTCGAACTTCCGCCCGGGCGTGATGGAACGCCTGGGCCTCGACTACGAAACGGTTCGCCGGATCAACCCGAGCATCGTGTACGGCAGCGTCAGCGGGTACGGCGACACCGGCCCGTTCAAGGACCGCCCCGGTCAGGACCTGCTCGCGCAGTCGATCGCAGGCCTCCCGTGGCTGAACGGCTCCCGCGACGATCCGCCGGTCCCGGTCGGCCTCGCGGTCGCCGACCACCTGGCCAGCTGCCACCTCGCGCAAGGCATCACGGCATTGCTGGTACGCCGGTTCCGCACCGGCCAAGGTGGCCACGCGCAGACGAGCCTGCTCGAAGCGCTGCTCGACCTCGAGTTCGAGCTGCTGACGACCCGGCTGAACGACCCGACGATCGAGGTACGCCGGAAAGGAATCCGTTCCGCGCACGCTTTCCTGCCCGCTCCGTACGGGATCTATCCGACCAGCGACGGCTACCTGGCGATCGCGATGAACCCGGTGCCGGTGATCGGCCGGCTGCTCGACCTGCCGGAGGTCGCCGCGATGACCGACCCGCAGTCCTGGTGGGACCGGCAGGAGGAGATCGAGGACCGGCTGTCCGAACGCCTCCGGACCCGGACGCGCGACGAGTGGCTCGCCGTACTGGACGCCGAGGACGTGTGGTGCGCGCCCGTGCTGACGCTGGACGAACTGGTCGCGCACGACGGGTTCCGGGCGATCGCGATGACGCAGCAGATCAGCCGCGACGACCTCGACCTGATCACCACCCGCAGCCCGATCCGGATCGACGGCGAACGGCTGACCAGTCCCCGCCCGGCGCCGCGACTGGGCGAACACGAGCCGCTGGAGGAGACCGCATGACTGTGTTGCGGGGTATGACGTGGGAGCATCCGCGCGGGTACGACTGCCAGGTCGCGGCGGCCGGCGAGTACGCGCGGCTGACCGGGGTCGACGTGCAGTGGGAGTACCGGTCGTTGCAGGCGTTCGCGGACGAGCCGATCGACGGGCTGGCGGCGCGGTACGACCTGCTGGTGATCGACCATCCGCATGTTCCGCTGGCGGCGGAGCACCTCGCGCCCTTGGACGGGGCTGGGCAGGACGTGGAGCTGGCGGCGCTGGCCGATGATGCCGTGGGCAGCAGTCATGCGTCGTACGCGCATGCCGGGCACCAGTACGGACTGGCCACGGACTCGGCAGCGCAGGTCGCCGTCCATCGGCCCGATCTGCTGGCGGAGCCGCCCCGCGATTGGGACGCCGTACTGGAGCTGGCCGCGGAGGGACGGGTGGTGTGGCCGGCGAAGCCGATCGACGCGTACTCGTCGCTGTGCACGCTCGCCGCCAATCGCGGTACGCCGGTCGCGGCCGAGCCCGGGCGGTTCCTCGCCGAGGACGACGCGGGCGCCGTACTCGAGCTGATGCACCGGCTCGCGGAGCGGGTGCCGCAATGGTGCCTCGCGGCGAACCCGATCGAGGTGGCGGAGGCGCTGGCGGGGCAGGACGTCTGGTCGTACGCGCCGCTGGCGTACGGGTACACAAACTACTCGCGGCGCGGGTTCCGGGCGCAGCGGCTGAAGTACGTCGACATCCCGGGCGTGGTGGGATCGCAGCTGGGCGGCGCGGGGATCGCGGTCTCGGCATACTCGCGGGAGGTCGACGCGGCCCGTGCGTACGCGATCTGGCTGGCGTCGCCGGCCGTGCAGTCCGGGGTGTACTACGACGCCGGCGGGCAGCCCGGGTACGCCGCCTCGTGGGACGACGACCGGCTGAACGAAGACTCGTGGGACTTCTTCCGCGGCACCCGGCAGACGCTCGAGCACGCGTGGGTGCGACCGCGGACCGCCGGCTACATGGAGTTCCAGGACGTGGTGTCGCCGTGGGTCACCGCGACCCTGCGCGGTGAGCTGACCGACGCGGAGCTGGTGAAGCGGGCGAGCGAACAGGCCGAGCGGCTGCTGGGGGAGCGATGAAGATAGCGGAGCGCTGGTACGAGGACTACGCGATCGGCGAGCGCCGGACGACGGTCGGGCGGACGATCACCGAGGCCGACATCGTGCTGCACGCCGGGCAGACCGGCGACTTCTTCCCGCACCACCTGGACGCCGAGTGGATGGCGACCCAGCCGGCCGGGCAGCGGATCGCGCACGGGACGCTGATCCTGTCGGTCGCGGTCGGGATGACGGCCGGGGACATCAACCCGTGCGCGATGTCGTACGGCTACGACCGGATCCGGTTCATCAAGCCGGTGTTCATCGGGGACACGATCACGGTCACCGCCGAGATCACCGAGAAAGCCGAACACAAGCGGCCGACGCACGGGTACGTGCACGAGCTGGTCAGCGTGACGAACCAGCGGGGCGAGACGGTGCTGGTGCTCACCCACCTCTATCTGGTCGACAAGCGAGGTACCGAATGATCATCGACGCGCATCAGCACGTGTGGGACCTGGCGCGGTCGCCGTACCGCTGGCTGGGTCCGCAGGTGCCGGAGTGGAACCGGACGTTCACCTTCGACGAACTGCGACCGCAGCTGGCGCGGAACGGGGTGGACGCGACCGTTCTCGTGCAGTCGGACGACGACGATCGCGACACCGACCTGATGCTGGAGGTGACGGCGCCGGAGGTGGTGGCGATCGTCGCGTACGTCCCGCTGGATCAGCCGGAGCGCGCGGCGGAGCGGCTCGCGGAACTGCGCCAGGACCCCCGGGTGGTCGGCATCCGCAACCTGATCCACGACCTCCCGGACCCCGACTGGATCCTGCGGCCCGAGGTCGACGAAGGCCTGAGCGTGCTGGAGGAGGCGGACGTCACCTTCGACTACGTCGCCGTACTCCCGCGGCACCTGGAGCACGTCCCGACCCTGTCGGAACGCCACCCCGACCTGCGCATCGTCATCGACCACCTCGCCAAGCCCCCGATCCCCGACCGCGAACCGTGGTGGACCCTGATCGAAGCGGCTGCCCAGAACCCGCAGGTCCACGCCAAACTGTCCGGCCTCTACGGCGAGCCCCTCCAGCCGTACGTCGACCGCGCTCTGGACGTCTTCGGCCCCCGCCGGCTCATGTACGGCGGCGACTGGCCCATCTCGACCGCCTTCGGCGGCTACGACCACACCTTCCAGACCCTCGCCGCAACCCTCACCGGCCTGTCCGACACCGACCGCACCGAAATCTACGAGGGCACCGCCAAACGGTTCTACCGCATCCCTTGCAGTTGACACGGTGTCAGGTGGCAGAGTCCGGTCCGTGATGGAGATCGGAGAACTCGCCCGCCGGGGCGGCGTATCCGCACGAATGCTCCGGCACTACGACCGGATCGGGCTGCTGACACCCGCCCGGACCGACCCGAACGGCAGACGCTGGTACGGCGTCGATCAGCTCGCGCGACTGCATCGTTTGGTGGCGTTGAAGGGGCTGGGGTTCGGGCTGGACGAGGTCGGCGTGCTGCTGGACGAAGGCGTCGGCGCGGAGGAGCTGCGCGGGATGTTGCGGCTCCGGGAGGCCGAGCTGGAACGTCGGGTGCGGCACGACAGGCATGCGCTGGACCGGGTGACGGCGAGGCTCCGGCTGATTGATGAGGAGGACCGGATGAACGTACAGGTCAAGCACCTCGACGCGGTGACCGTTGCCGCGCTCACCACCACCGCCCCGCGCGACAGCGTGGACCTGGAAGCGGTGTTCGATCGGGTGATCGAGCGCATGGCCGGCGCCGACCGTACCGCTCCGATCGCGCGCATCGAACCGCTCGACGAGGCAACGGTCGAGGTCACCGCAGGGTATGTCGTACCGGCGGAGTCGGTGCCGGGCCTGGAGACGCGTCGGCTGCCGGCAGCGACGGTAGCCTCGACGATCCACCAAGGCCCGATGACCGACCTGCCATACGACGTACTGCGCGACTGGGCCGGAGAGCGCGCCGCAGGCTGCTGGCGCCAACTGTTCCTGGAGGCCGACGGCGACCAGGACCGCTGGATCGTGGAACTCCAACTCGAACTCGACCCCGCGAACTGATCAGGGAAGGAGCATCGGGTCGCCCAGAGCTACGCCCGGCAGGCCGCCGCCGTTGCGGCCCGCGGCGGAGTCGGCGCCTGCTTGGATGGGGTTCTTGAGGGGGCCTGGGGCGTAGAGCTGGACGCGGAGGCGGGAGATGCCGGTGACGTCGAGTTTGATGGGCTCGGGGTGGCCAGGCCTGACGGTGTAGACGCGTGGCGCCTGGCCGTCCAGCGTGATGTCGACGCGATGGCTGCCGTTGCTGGAGTCGAGTACGACGGCCGTGGCCGTGAAGCGTTTGAACTTCCGCCCGAGCGTCACCTCACGAACCTGCGGCGACGAGCCGTTGCAGAAGTCAGAGCACTGGTAGACCAGCGCCTGCCCGTACGTCGTACCGTCGATCTGCGTGGTGCCGGCGTCGTCGAGGTCGATGTCGTCATTGGTGTCTTCGGCGACCCGCGGCAAGGCGAGCAACGACGTGGCCTGAACGAGCGGGCGCTCCTTCGTCGGCGGCGGGACCGTTCTGTGCGTCGGCGCAGAGGTCGCCTTGACCGGTGCGGATGTCGCCGGCGTACTCGGCTTGGCCGGCGGGCTCGCGGTCGGCTGCTGACTGTGCTGCTGTGCGACCGCCTGGACGATCAGGAAGACGCCGCCTCCCAGCACCAGACCGACGAGGATCGCCGGCCTGAGCCGGTCCTTGCCGAAGATGTGATTGCCGAGTGCGCTTGCGGCGATGCTGACAAGAACGCCGGCCAGCAGGCCGGCGATGATCCACCCCATGCGGCAAGTGTGCGGTAGCGGCAGGCGCCACGCCAGATGCGGCGCGGGAGATCGAATGCTTGACCTCGGACCTGGGTAACGTCGTGAACAGACAATTCCATCACGGAGGAAGCCGCCCATGCTGAAAGTTCTTCGTGTTGTTCTGGTGTCGTGTGTGTTGGTGTCCGGCGTGAGTGTGCCGGCGATGGCGTCGACGAGTGCGGCGTCCGATCCGGCGCGGGCCGCGCTGCGGGGGCTGGTGGAGGACGTGGCCGGCGCGACCGGGAAGCGGTACGCGGTGAAGGACGACGCCGGTCATGTGATGGACACGGTGAAGATCATCCAGGACACCACCGGTGGGTACCTGGCGGTCTCGCACCACCTCGCCGCCGACGGTCACTTCCGGGTGAACCTGGCGACCTCGACCGACCTGCTCAACTGGCACTGGGTGCGCGAGCTGGCCGGCAGCAACACCGGGCCGGCCTCGCAGCCGACCATCATCCAGGCGTCCAACGGCGGCTTCGTGCTCGCCTGGGAGCAGGAACAACCGGGCGGTGGCAACAACCACCTCGCCTTCCGGTACTTCGCCAGTCGCGCCGACCTGCTGGCGGGTAACGTGAGTCGTTCGTACGACGCCCCGCGCCGGCTCTCGTCCTGCGCCGAGGGGACGCCGAACATCTACAGCGTCACGTTGTCGCCCGACATCGACCACTCGACGATCGACATCGGCGGCCACTACTGGTGGAACTGCGACCGCGACCGCCAGCAGCGCGGCACGCTCACGAACTTCAGCTCGTGGTCCACGAGCGCGCAGCCGAACTTCGACAACGCGCTGCTCTACTGGGGTGTCGGCGGCAACATCGGCGACCGCGACAACACGACGTACGACGGGTACAAGTTCGGGCTGATCGAGGGGCAGTACACGAAGGGCGACTTCGGCTCCTGGCGGACGTTCGTCTACGACTATCAGACCGGTAATGCCGACCGCACCGCGATCACCACCGACGGCGGCAGTACGGCGTTCGCGAACCCCACGATCACGAACCTGAAGGCGCCGGACGGAAAACCCGCGATCGTCGTGACGCTGTTCATCCCGGGGGAGGAGGCGGCCGCGGGGGAATCCGGCGAACTGATCTACTACCGGACATACTGAGGGCTCTCAGCGTTCTCTCATCGCTCGCTCGACAGGATGAAGCTCGTCCTGCTCAGCGACCGCACCGAGAGAGGCAGATTGCATGGGTGGGCCTAGATTCAGTGTGGTGATTCCTGCCTTCAACGAAGAGCGGTTCATCGCGGAGTGTCTGCAGTCGCTGGCCCGGCAGGACTTTGCCGGTGGGTACGAAGTGATTGTCGTCGACAACAACTGCACCGACCGGACAGCCGAGATCGCCCGTAGTTGCGGGGCGATCGTCGTGCAGGAGGAGAAGCCGGGCGTCTGCGCGGCGCGGCACCGGGGGACGTTGTCGGCGCGCGGTGAGATCGTGGTGTCGACCGACGCGGACACCGTGTTCGGGAGCGGCTGGCTGGCGGGGATCGACCGGACGTTCCGGCAGGGATCCGGGCGGGTCGCGGTCGCCGGGCCGTGCCGCTATCCCGAAGGACCGTGGTGGGGGAAGCTGTACGCGCGGATCCTGTTCGAAGGCGTGTACCTGACGTACCGCGCGACCGGGCGGGTCGGGTACGTGACCGCGACCAACATCGCCTTCCGCAAGGACGCCTGGTCCGGGTACGACCTCACCGGAACCCAAGGCGCCGACGAGCTCGGCCTGCTCCGGCAGCTCCGGTCGCGCGGCAAGGTCGCGTTCGACCGCGCCAACCCGACCCTCACGTCAGCGCGCCGGCTCGCGCAGGGGCTGACGTACAACGTGGTCGTGTCGTTCCTGTACTACTACGCTCTGGCCGTCATGCTGAACCGGCTGGCCGGCCGGACCGTGATCGGCACCGCGCCGTGTTTCCGCACCGACAAGCGGTGGCCGGCTCCGCGGCGGTACCGGACCCGGTTGCTCGCGATCGGCTGGCTGGTGGCGGCCGCGGCGGCCACGGTACTCACGGACCGATTGATGGACGGTTGATGCATCGAGCAACGAAAACCCTGGCAGGTGTCGCGGCCGGCGTCGGTGCGGCGTACTGGCTGATGATGTCGCCGTACTCGCAGCTGTTCGGGCCGTTTCCGTACCGCGGGCGGGGTGGTGCGCGGACGGTCGCGCTGACGTTCGACGACGGGCCGAACGAGCCGTACACGTCGCAACTGGTGGACTACCTGGACGGCGAGGGCATCACGGCGACGTTCTTCCAGGTGGGCCGCGCGGTCCAGCGGTACCCCGAGGTCACGGCCCGGCTGGCGGAGGCGGGACATGTGATCGGGCTGCACGGCTACACG
The DNA here is from genome assembly GCF_054189145.1 of Kribbella sp. WER1. Lineage (NCBI taxonomy): Bacteria > Bacillati > Actinomycetota > Actinomycetes > Propionibacteriales > Kribbellaceae > Kribbella > Kribbella sp. WER1. The sequence goes on from NZ_CM135186.1 coordinate 8,463,907, forward strand.
CACGACTTCACGCAGTACCTGCGCCGCGACACGCTGGCGGACGAGTTGGAGCGCGGGCTCGACGCGTTCGCCGAGGTCGGGATTCGGCCGGCGCTGTACCGCCCGCCGTGGCTGCTGCGGATCCCCGCGCTGCACGGCCTCGCCCGGCAGCACGGGCTGCAGCTGGTGTCCGGCGAGTTCTGCCACCCGCTCGAGGTCGCCCAGCCGAGCCCCGAACGCATCGCGCGGCTCGCGGTCCGCGTCACCCGTCCCGGCTCGATGTTGATCTTCCACGACGGCCGCGACGGCAAGGGCGGCCCGCGCGCGGCGACGGTCGAGTCGGTGAAACTCGTCGTCGAAGGCCTCCGCGCAAAGGGCTACACCTTCACGACGGTCGACCACCTGCTCGGCGTCCCGGCGTACCACTGAGCTGAAAATACTTCACGTTGACCCGGTGTCACCGATTGACTACCGCGAGGTAACAACGTTAGCGTCGTGATCAGCAGCTGCTGCGATTCAACCGCCCCCCACTTTGGAGATCGCAATGCACTTGCGCAGATCAGTCCTGTCCGCCCTGGTCGTTGCCTCGACCCTCGGACTCGGCATCGCCCCGGCCTACGCCGACGCGAGCGGATCCGGGACCATCACGTTCCAGGGAACGTCGTGTGACTTCACGTTCACCTACGCCGGCGGTCCGCCGCCGGCGTCCGTCGAGATCCAGTCCATCACCATCGCCGACGGGTGCGCCGCCGACGGTACGGCGTCCGGGACGCTCGCGTTCGGCGCGGACGGCGCGGCGACGCTGACGCTGAAGGTTGCCGTCAGCAAGCCTCTCAGCTGCGGGTACTCCGGCTCGCTGACCGGCACCTACTCGGGGACGGCGGCAACGTTCCCGGAGCAGAGCGTCCCGAAGGAGAGCGGCAGCATCCTCTGCCCGAACCCGGCAAGCATCGCCATCCAGGCCACCCTCTAGCCCCGACCGGCACCTGCAGACCCCGGAGCTTTCCGGGGTCTGCAGGTGTTGTGCATTACTGCGTGAACCGACAGGATTGGTGCCACAATCACGCAGGAAGGGGTTGGTCGGCAGTGGCCGCATCGTGGGAGTTCGTGCTCTGTGACGCGCTGGTGAAGGTGCACCCGGTCCGGGAGCCGCGACCGGTGGCCGCGGAGACGCGGTTCCAGGCGTTCCTGGGGGAGCCGGCGTCGTTCCAGCTCGCGTACCGGCCGCCGATGGTGCCGGAGTTCCGGGACCCGAGCCCGCTGCAGGTGCGGGTCGAGGGCGCGGCGGCGGACCTGGTGTCGGTGTCGGCCGTGGAACTGGTGCCGTGCTCGTTCGTGGCGCTGCCGGGGCACGACGACGGGTACGAGTTCGACGAGCCGGGGCTGTACCCGGACGTGCTGCGGCCGGTCCCGGGCGGCGAGGCGCCGGTGCGGTTCGGCGCGTGGGCGGCGTTGTGGTTCGACGTCCGGACGACGGACCCCGCGCGGGCCGGCGTCCACGAGCTCGAGATCGTGATGCTGGACCCGGAAGGCGACGAGCTGCATCGGCAAACGGTGTCGGTCGAGCTCACCGGGATCGAGCTGCCGCCGCTGGACATCGTGTCGAGCCACTGGATGCATCTCGACTCGCTCGCGGACCACTACGGCGTCGAGGTGTTCGGCGACGAGCACTGGGCGATCGTCGAGCGGTTCATGGCCTCCGCCGCGGAGATGGGCGCGACGTCGCTGCTCGCCCCGGTCTGGACGCCGCCGCTCGACACCGCGGTCGGCTCGTACCGGACCACCGTGCAGCTGATCGACGTCACCACGACGGCCGACGGGTACGCGTTCGGCTTCGACCGGTTGCGCCGCTGGCTCGAGCTGTGCCGGCGTACCGGGATCACCGGTGTCGAGATCGCGCATCTCTTCACCCAGTGGGGCGCGAAGGCGACGCCCGGCATCGTGGTGAACGGCGAACGCGCCTTCGGCTGGGACGTCCCGGCCACGGACCCGCGGTACCGCGAACTGATGGAGGCGCTCCTGCCCGCGCTGCAGGCGGTCCTGGACGAGGAATGGGAGCGCGAGTACGTCGTCTTCCACATCTCCGACGAGCCTTCGGGGGAGGACGGACTGGCGAGCTACCTCGACGCGAAGGCCGTCGTCGCCGATCTGCTGAAGGGCTGGACGGTCGTCGACGCGCTCAGCGAGCACTCCTTCTACACGTCGGGCGCGGTCGCGCTTCCGGTCGTCGCGACCAACCACGTCGAGCCGTTCCTCGCCGAGCGTCCCGACAAGCTGTGGGTGTACTACTGCGTGAGCCAGGACCGCGACGTCGCGAACCGCTTCATCGGCATGCCGTCGGCCCGCAACCGCGCGATCGGGCACCAGCTCTTCGCCTCCGGCGTCGACGGGTTCCTGCACTGGGGCTTCAACTTCTGGTACACCTGGCACGCGATCCGCCGCATCAACCCGTTCGCCGACACCTCGGCCGGCGGCGCCTTCCCGTCCGGCGACCCGTTCGCCGTCTACCCGGGCCCGGACGGTACGCCGTGGCCGTCGCTCCGGCATCGTGTCTTCGCTCAGGCGATGTGGGACCACCGCGCCCTCCAGGCCGTCCGTGCGGCGAGGGGCAACGCGGCCGCGGTGGAGATCGTGGATCCCGATCGCAGCCTGCGCTTCGACCGCCCCGTTCTGGAACCGGAGCACTACTACCAGGCCCGGCAGCGGATGGCGGAGGTGCTGACAGAGGTGTTGACAGCGGGGCGGTGACAACCTCCGTGGCCGCGGCGGAGTCCTTCAGTTGTGAGGGACTTCGCTGATCGGCGTCGTCAACGCTCCACACCTGTCGTGCTGGTACTGACGGTGATCGGGGCGCTGCTTCCCGGCGTCGGATTGATCGTGGGTGGGCGGCGGAAGCTCGGCGCTTTCGTGCTGGTGGTGACGGCCGCGCTCGTCGGCGCCGCGGCGTACGTGTGGATCAAGCGGCCGCCGGCGGTCCTCGCGCTGGTGGTGTCGCCGCACAAGCTGCTGATCGTCGCGGCCGGGCTGGTGGTTCTCGGACTCGCGTGGGTGTGGGTCGTCGTGGCGTCGCACGAGCTGGTCCGGCCGCTGTCGATGAAGTGGGTGCCGCGGCTGGCCGGGGCGTTGCTGGTCGGCGTTCTGAGTTTCGCGATCGCGCTGCCGACGACCGCGGCGGTGACCGCCGTACTGTCGCAGCGGGACCTGATCGGCGCCGTCTTCCTGCCCGGCCTGGACTCCCGCAGCGCGACGCGGCCGAACGTGAACGTCCGCGACCCGTGGGCGAACCGCCCGGAGCTGAACATCCTGCTGCTCGGCGGCGACGGCGGCGCGAACCGGACCGGCATCCGGACCGACAGCGTGATGGTCGCGAGCATCGACACCCACACCGGCGCGACGCACCTGATCTCGTTGAGCCGGAACTGGATGCGGATGCCGTTCCCGGCGAATTCCCCGCTGCACAAGGTGTATCCGGACGGGTTCTGGGATCCGTCGCTCGGCGACGTCGAGCAGCCGGAGTACTACCTGGACGCCATGTACGACAACGTGACGAAGGCGCATCCGGGGATCCTCGGGCCGACCGACAACGAGGGCGCCGACGTCCTGAAGGAGTCCGTCGGTGCGGCGGTCGGGCTGCCGATCGACTACTACGTCCAGCTCAGCGTGACCGGGTTCGAGAAGATGATCGACGCGCTCGGCGGCGTGACCGTGAACATCAACTACCCGGTGCCGATCGGCGGCGACTACGGCGTCGGCCCCGGGACCCGCGGGCCGCGCAAGCCGACCGGGTACCTCGAGCCGGGACCGAACCAGAAGCTCGACGGCTACCACGCGATGTGGTTCGCCCGCGGCCGGTACGGGCTGGACGACCCGTCGCGGCAGGCCCGGCAGCGGTGCACGATCCAGGCGCTGGTGCACAGCGCGAACCCGGCGACCGTGGTCACGCGGTACCAGCAGATCGCTGCCGCAGGCAAGCAACTGCTCCGCACCGACATCCCGCAGGAACTGCTGCCGGCGCTCGTGCAGTTGGCCGTGAAGATGAAGCACGCCGCGGTCACGAACGTCGACCTCGACGCGGCCAAGAACTTCCCGACCGGCCGCGACCCGAACTACGCGGGAATCCGCGCACTGGTGCAGCAGGCACTGCACCCGGTGAGCCACTCGAGCAGCCACGCGGTGAGCACCCGGCACGCTTCCACGGCGAGCCCGAGCGAAAGCCTCGCGCAACTCTGCGCGTATCACCCGAGCTGATTTCACAGATTGTCACTGCTCCGTGCCGTACTGTAACAGTACTGTTCACTTAAGGAGGCAGTCGTGGAATCACCCAGTCCTGCTGCTCGAATCGGTGCGGAGTTTCTCGGAACGTTCTGGTTGGTGTTCGCCGGGTGCGGCGCGGCCGTCCTGGCCGGCGTCGTGCTCACCCCGGACAAGGTGCCGGTCGGCATCGGCTATCTCGGTGTCGCGCTGGCCTTCGGCCTGACCGTGCTGACGATGGCGTTCGCCGTCGGGCACGTGTCCGGCGGGCACTTCAACCCCGCGGTGACGATCGGCCTCGCGGTGGCCAAGCGGATCGAGTGGAAGTGGGTGCCGACGTACATCGTCACCCAGGTGGTCGCCGGGACGGTGGCCGGCGCCATCCTGCTGGTCATTGCCAACGGCAAACAAGGCTTCAGCGCCGTCGACAGCGGCTTCGCCAGCAACGGGTACGGCGACCGGTCGCCCGGCGGGTACTCGCTGCTTGCCTGCGCGCTCGTCGAGATCGTGCTGACGGCCTTCTTCCTGTACGTGATCCTCGGGGCCACCGACGACCGGGCGCCGAAGGGGTTCGCGCCGATCGCGATCGGGCTCAGCCTGACGCTGATCCACCTGGTCGGCATCCCGGTCACGAACACGTCGGTGAACCCGGCGCGGTCGCTGGGCGTGGCCTGGTTCGCGGGCGGTTCGGCGCTCGGGCAGGTCTGGTTGTTCATCGTCGCGCCGATCGTCGGGGCCGCGATTGCCGGCGTCAGCTACGCCGCGATCACCGGCGCCCGCGCGGAGGAGGAGGTGGACCTCGGGGTCGCGAACAACCCGTAGGTTCGCGTCAGTCGAGCCTTGTCCACTGCTCGAGGACGACGAGCGTCTTCGTTCCGGCGATCGCCTCGCCGGAGCGGAGCTTGCTCACCACCCGGCGCAGGTCGTCGACCCCCTCGACCCGGATCCGGACCAGGGCGTCCGGGTCGCCGGCCAGCGTCAGCACCTCCTCGACCTCCGGGATCTGCGCGACGAACTCCATGATCTGCGCGAGGTCCAGGTCGTCGGCGAAGTGCAGCTCGGTCATCGCCTCGATACCGGTGGCGATCCGGCCGTGGTTGATCTTCACCGTGTAGCGCTCGATCACGCCGAGCTTCTCCAGCCGCGCGATCCGGCGCTGCACGGGCGCCACGGTGAGGCCGACGGCGGCTGCGATCTCGCGCAGCGGCCGACGGGCGTTCTCCCGGAGCAGGTCCAGGATCACGCGGTCGGTACGGTCCAGGGTCGCCTGATCGGTCACGCAACAAAATGTACGCCGCTCGGCGGGTTTGTTGCGCCGGTGTGCCGCGAATCGGCGTACCGGTTGCGAATCGTCGCCAAACTGGACGACCGGTGTTGTGACCCGGCCCACCAAGCCTCACGCTCGGGGCAACCGTCGCCGATCCTGGGAGAACCCATGACCGAGTTGCTCGATCGCCCGGTCGCCCCGCCCGCGCCCTACGACCTCGACGACCGTTACCGGACCGCGGCGCCGCCGACGCTGCTCACCGGCGTGCAGGCGATCGCCCGGCTGCTCGTCGAACATCGGGCGCTGGACCGGCGGCGCGGCCTGCGGACCGCGTCGTTCGTGTCCGGGTACCAGGGCAGCCCGCTGGGCGGTCTCGACAAGCTGCTCGGCGGGATGCCGGACGTCCTGGAGGAGAACGACATCCGGTTCGTCCCCGGCCTGAACGAGGAGCTCGCCGCCACCTCGGTGTGGGGGAGCCAGATCGACCTCCCACTCGGTACGGCGACCCACGACGGCGTCACCGGCTTCTGGTACGGCAAGGGCCCCGGGGTCGACCGCGCCACCGACGCGCTCCGGCACGCGAACATGTACGGCGTGCACCCGCGCGGCGGCGCCGTCCTGCTGGTCGGCGACGACCCGGCGTCGAAGTCCTCGACCGTACCCGCGGTCAGCGAACGTTCCCTGGCCGCGCTCGGGATCCCCGTACTGTTCCCGCGGAACGCCGCGGAGATCGTGACGCTCGGCCTGCACGCGATCGAGCTGTCCCGGACGACCGGCTGCGTGGTCGCGCTGAAGATCGTCGCGGACGTCGCCGACGGCGCCGGGGTGGTCGACGCGGCGGCGGCCGACGTACGCCCGGTGGCGCCCGCGATCGAGTGGGACGGTACGCCGTACCGCTATCAGCAGCGTCCGATGATCATCCGGCCGGACGCGATCGTCCGCGCCGAGGCGGATCTGGTCGGCCCGCGCACCGAACTCGTCCGGGCGTACGCCGTGGCCAACGTGCTGGACGTGCTGGACGTCGACCCGGCCGGCGCGCGTATCGGTTTCGTTGCCTCGGGCAGCTGTTACGACTCGATGCGGCAGGCAATGACCGACCTGGGTGTCACCGACGAAGCGCTCGCCCAGGCAGGGATCCGGGTACTCCGCCTCGGCCTCATGAGCCCCGTTGCCACCGGCACCATTCGCTCGTTCGCCGAAGGCCTCGACCGGATCGTGGTGGTCGAGGACAAGACCGCGTTCGTCGAGACCCAGCTCCGCGAGATCCTCTACGGTACGCCGGACGCCCCGCAGATCGTCGGCAAGCGCGACGCGGCCGGCCGGATGGTGATCCCGGCCGACGGCGAGCTCACCTCGGGTCGCCTGCTCGGCCCGCTCCGGCAGCTGTTGCAGGACCTGGTCACGATCACCCCGCCCGCCCCGCGGCGGACGCAGCTCCCGCTGCTGTCGACGAGCCGGTCGGCGTACTTCTGCAGCGGCTGCCCGCACAACCGCTCGACGGCGCTGCCCGAGGGCTCGATGGGCGGCGGCGGGATCGGCTGCCACGCCATGGTGACGATCTCCGACCGCGAGGACAGCGCGGTCACCGGCGTCACCCAGATGGGCGGCGAGGGCGCGCAGTGGATCGGGCAGGCGTGGTTCACCGACGCCGGGCACATCTTCCAGAACGTCGGCGACGGGACGTTCTTCCACTCCGGGCAGCTCGCCGTCCAGGCGTGTATCGCGGCCGGGGTGAACATCACGTACAAGCTGCTCTACAACGAGGTCGTCGCGATGACCGGCGCGCAGGACGCCGAGGGCGCGTTGACCGTGCCGCAGCTGACTCAGAAGCTGCGGACCGAGGGCGTCGAGAAGATTGTGGTTTGCGCCGAGGACCCGAGCAGGCACCGCCGTCGCGACCTCGCGCCCGGCACGCTGCTGTGGGACCGCGACCGCCTCGACGAGGCGCAGCGCATGCTCCGCGAGACCCCTGGCGTGACGGTGCTGATCTACGACCAGCACTGCGCCGCGGACGCGCGCCGGCAGCGCAAGCGCGGCAACCTGCCGGTCCGGACCGAGCGGGTCGTGATCAACGAGGCGGTCTGCGAGGGCTGCGGCGACTGCGGCGTGAAGAGCAACTGTCTGTCGGTGCAGCCGGTCGAGACGGAGTACGGGCGGAAGACCCGGATCGAGCAGACCTCGTGCAACACCGACTACAGCTGTCTCGACGGCGACTGCCCGTCGTTCGTGACCGTGGAAACGGCCGGGAGCCGCAAGCGGGCGTCGTTCCCGGAGCCGCCGCCGGTCGTGCCGAGCAGCGCCGAGGAGCGGATTACCGGTACCCAGAACGTGTTCATGACCGGGATCGGCGGCACCGGCATCGTCACGGTCAACCAGGTACTCGCGACCGCCGCGCTGCGGGCCGGGTACGCCGTGGAGTCGCTCGACCAGACCGGGCTGAGCCAGAAGGCCGGGCCGGTCACCGGTCACCTGCGGTTCGCCGAAGGCGAGCTGGAACCCGCGAACCGGCTCACCCCCGGGTCCGCGGACTGCTTCCTCGGCTTCGACCTGCTGACCCTCGCCGAGGACCGCAATCTTGCCTACGGCAACGTTGGGGCAACCCGCGGCGTGGTCTCGACCAGCCGGACGGCGACCGGCGCGATGGTGTACGACCCGGCCGTCCGGCACCCCGACGAGGCCGGCCTGCTGGACCGCGTCCGGACCGCCACCGCCGAGCTGTTCGACGTCGACGCGCTCGAAGCGGCCGAGCGGATCTTCGGCAACACGCTGGCGGCGAACTTCCTGCTGGTCGGCGCGGCGTACCAGACCGGCGCGCTGCGGCTGCCGGCCGCCGCGATCGAGGAGGCCATCGAGATCAACGGCACCGCGGTCGCGGCCAACATCGCCGCCTTCCGCTGGGGCCGGACGGCCGTCACCGACCCCGCGGCCTTCCGCGCACCCGATGTACCGCCGGCGGTCCGCGAGGTCCCCGCCTCGGTCGCCGCGTCCGGTCTCGACGGCGAAGTACTGCGGCTGGTCATCCGGCGCGCTACGGACCTCGTCGGCTACCAGAACGTGAAACTGGCCGACGCGTACGTCGACGTCGTCACGCGGGTCGCGGCCGCCGAGCGGGCCGTGACCACTGAGACCAGGTTCAGCGAAGCCGTTGCGCGCAATCTGTTCAAGCTGATGGCGTACAAGGACGAGTACGAGGTCGCCCGGCTGCTGACCGACCCCGAGTTCCTGGCCGCGGCGGACGGCCCGGTCTCGTTCAAGCTGCACCCGCCGGTCCTCCGCGCCCTCGGCCGGACGAAGAAGCTCACCTTCGGCCCACGCACCCACGGAGCCCTCCGCCTCCTGGCCCACCTGAAGCCCCTCCGCGGCACCCGGGCCGACCTCTTCGGCTACGCCCACGTTCGCAAACTCGAGCGCGCCCTCCGCGACCACTACCGCACCCTGGTCACGGACCTCGCCGCCGCACTCGACACGACGTCGTACGAACACGCCGTCCAACTGGCCGAACTCCCGGACCTGATCCGCGGCTACGAGACGGTCAAGCTCCGCAACATCGACCGGTACGTCGTCGCTCTCCGGGAGTTGGGCGTCACTCTTCGTCTCTGATGGAAATGGTCGCGGGCAATCGATTCCTCCCTCACTCTCGGAGCACCGCCCTGATGAGGAGACCCGATGACCGCCCAATCGGATCGACGTCAGCTGTCCCGACGTGCTCGTACCCAACTCACCCTCGCGCTCACCGTTGTGCTCGGCCTCGCCCTGGTGGTCGGCGCGCAACAGCAGGGCTTGACCGCGGCAGCCGCGACCAAGCCCGACCCGACGATCACCTTGCGCCGGGACAAGTCCGTCCCCGGCGTGGAGGCGAAGCCCGCGGCCCAGGCGGGCGATCCGGCGATGGCCGACGCGCTGCGTCCGCACACGCCGCAGACCACCTGGCCGGCCGCGGCCGCCGCGGAGGTCGCCGTACCGCAGCCCGGTGGCGGCACCACGCTCGGCCGCTGGAACGCCGTCCTGTCGGGTCAGCCGAAGGAGACCAAGCAGCGCGCCGGTGACCTGCCGGTGTGGATCGCGCCGAGTACGGCGGCCGCCCGTGCCTGGATGTCCACCGGTACGCCGAGCGGCCCGTCGAAGGTCCGGGTCTCGATCGGCGGCCGGCACGGCGACCGGATGCCGCTGGACGTACGCCGTACCGCCGGTGGTCCCGGCACCGTGAAGCTGACGCTGGACTACTCGGCGTTCGAGGACACGTACGGCGGCGGCTGGGCGAACCGGCTGCGGCTGTACGACGCCAAGTCCGGGAAGTCCCTTGCCACCAGCAACAAAGGTGACGGCACCCTGCAGGCCGAGGTGCCGTCCGACGCCGCGCTGACCCTGGCCGCCGCGGACTCCGGCGGTGGCGGCGACTACGCGAAGGGCGACCTGTCCGGCGGTGCCGCGAAGTGGAGCATCGGCGGACCGGCCGGCGCGTTCGAGTGGTCGCTGCCGATCGACGCGCCGCCCGGCATCGGTGGACCGCAGCCGGCTGTCGCGCTGCAGTACTCCTCGGCCGCGCTGGACGGCCTGACCTCGTCGTCGAACAACCAGGTGTCGGCGGCCGGGCAGGGCTTCGACATCGGCGGCGGTGGCGCGATCGAGCGCCGGTTCAAGAGCTGCGCGAAGGACAGCGGGAACAACGGCACCCGGAAGACCGGCGACATGTGCTTCGCGACCGAGAACGCGAACCTGTCGATGGCCGGTAAGGCGGGCGACCTGTTCCTGGTCTCGAAGACCGCCACCTCGGAAACCTGGCGCCTGCGCGGCGACGACGGCACTGTGGTCGAGAAGCTGTGGGGCACGGCGAACGGCGACGACGGCGTCGCGGACAACGAGAAGGGCGAGTACTGGCGGGTCACCACCAAGGAGGGCACGAAGTTCTACTTCGGCCTGAACCGGCTGCCGGGCTGGACCACGGGACGCCCTGAGACCCGGTCCGCGATGACCATGCCGGTGTTCGGCAACAACGCCGGCGAGCAGTGCAACCGGGCCGCCTTCGCGGACTCGTGGTGCCAGCAGGCGTACCGCTGGAACCTCGACTATGTCGTCGACCGGCACGGCAACACGATGAGCCTGTACTACGACCCGGAGACCGGTAACTATGCCCGCAACCTGACCGCGACCAGCGTCAGCAGCTACGTCCGCGACACCACCCTGCGGAGCATCGAGTACGGCCAGCGGGACGGCCAGGTCTACACGCAGGACCCGGTCGGCAAGGTGCAGTTCAGTACGGCCGAACGCTGCGAGGGCGCGAACTGCGGTCCGTCGCAGCCGTCGACGTACCCGGACACGCCGTGGGACCTGAACTGCGCGAGTACGACGAACTGCGACTACCACTACACGCCGACGTTCTGGACCCAGAAGCGGCTCAGCCAGATCACCACGCAGGTGTGGAACGGATCCGGCTTCAGCGACGTGCAGACCTTCACGCTGCGGCACGCATACACGAACGGCGCCGGCACTGGGCGGTCGCTGTGGCTGGAAGGCGTGACGACGGCCGGCAAGGTCGGCGGCGACCTGCAGATGCCGGAGACCAACTTCGACGGCATCGGCCTGGACAACCGCGTCGACCCGTCGAACCCGGACCTGCCGAGCATGGTGTGGTACCGGATCCAGGCTGTGCACTACGGCACCGGCGGCGATCTCGCGGTCACCTATTCCGACAAGGACTGCACGGCGACCACGCTGCCCGACCCGGCGAACAACGACAAACGGTGCCGTCCGCAACGATGGACGCCACCGGACCAGGGTGAACGGCAGGACTGGTTCCACAAGTACGTCGTCACCGCCGCCTCCGAGGTGGACCGGAGCGCGACGTCCTCGGTCCCGGCCGCACCGGTCCCGGTCGTCAGCAAGGTCGAGTACGTCGGTACGCCGGCCTGGCACTTCGACGAGCAGGACGGCCTCCAGGACACGACCACGCACACGTGGAACCAGTGGCGCGGCTACCAGCGGGTCCGGGTGATCAACGGCGGCACGACCGACGCGCAGTCGATCACCGACACGCTCTACTACCGCGGCATGAACGGCGACCCGAAGGCCGACGGTACGCCGCGCTCCGTCCAGCTCACCGACTCCACAGGGGTCTCGGTCGACGACCAGGACGAGTTCTCCGGCCAGGTCCGCGAGCAGATCACGTACAACGGCGCGAACGTCGTCAACAAGACGATCACCGACTACTGGCGGTCCGATCAGCCGACCGCGGTCGAGTCCCGCCCGTGGGGCACCCGGTACGCGTACCTCACCGGTCAGAAGGCGGTCACGCAGTACCAACCCGTCGACGGCGGCACGATGCGGATCGTGAACCGGCACCAGTACGACGTCCGCGGCCGGCTGCTGTGGAAGGAGCTGGCGAACGACGGGTCGACCACGGCCGACGACAGTTGCACGCGGTACGAGTACTCCGACAACCCGGCCACCGGGATCCAGGAGCTGCCGACGCGGGAGCAGACCGTCGCGGTCGGGTGCGACAAGACGTGGACGAACGACCAGGTGCTGAGCGACGAGCGGGTCTACTACGACGGCAACACGTCGTACTCGGCGACACCGACGCGGGGCGTGCCGACGAAGGGGGAGCGGCTGGCCGGATTCGATGCCGCCGGCAACCCGCGCTACGAGACCGTGTTCACCGCGACGTACGACGAGTACGGCCGCCGGACCAGCATCACGAACGCGCTGAACAAGACGTCCCGGACCAGCTACGAACCGGCGTACGGCCCGACCACCAAGGTGATCGACACGGCGCCGAACGGGATGGTCGCGAGCGACGAGTACGACCCGGCGTGGGGCGCGAAGATCGCCGCTACCGGACCGGACGGGCTGCGGTCCGAGGCCACGCTCGATCCGCTGGGCCGGACGTCGAAGGTCTGGAAGCCGGGCCATTCGAAGGCGACCACGCCGGCCGACGTCGAGTACGAGTACCTGCTGCGCGGCGACGCCTCGTCGGCGGTCACCACCCGGACGCGGCTCGGCGACAATCGCTACGACGTGGTCTACGAGCTGTACGACGGGCTGCAGCGGCTGCGGCAGACACAGGAGGGCACGCCCGCGGGCGGCCGCCTGGTGACGGACTACCGGTACGACAGCCGCGGCAAGCAGAGCATCGTGTCCGGTGCGTTCTACAACGACGCCCCGCCGAGCACGGAGATCCTGTACGTCGACGACGCCGTGGTCCCGAAGCAGGAGGTGACGGTCTGGGACGGCGGCGACCGGCCGCTGGCGCAGATCTTCAAGACCGACGGCCAGGAGAAGTACCGGACCAGCTACGAGACGACCGCGAACCGGCAGAGCATCGCGCCGCCGCAGGGCCAGGCGCCGACGACCCGGATCACCGACGCCCGCGGCCGGCTGGTCGAGCTGCGGACGTACCAGGGGAGCGGCTGGACCGGCGCGTACGACAGCACGAAGTACACCTACACGCCGCTCGGGCAGCTGCAGACGATCACCGATGCCAACGGCAACGTCTCGAGCTTCCAGTACGACGTCCGAGGCCGGCGTACCGCGGAGACCTATCCGGATCGCGGGACGACGAAGTACACCTTCAACGCGCTCGACCAGGTGGAGAGCAGTACCGACGCGCGAGGCGTGACGACCGCGTTCACGTACGACGACCTCGGCCGCCGGACCGCGCAGCGCAGCGGGTCGACGACCGGGCCAGTGCAGGTCAGCTGGACGTACGACACGCTCGCGAAGGGCAAGCCGACGTCCACCACCCGCTACGTGAACGGCAACCCGTACACCACGGCGGTCACCGGCTACGACAACGCCGGCCGACCGACCGGGCAGTCGGTGACGCTGCCGGCTGCGGAGGGTCAGCTGGCCGGTACGTACGTGTCGTCGCAGACCTACACCGAGGACGGCAAGCTGGCGACCCGGTCGCTGCCCGCGGCGGGTGATCTGGCGGGCGAGACGTTGTCGGTGAACTACAACGACCAGAGCATGCCGACGTCGATGAGCAGCGAGCTCGGGACGTACGTACGGAGCAGCACCTACACGCCGTTCGAGGAGACCGACACGCTGACGCTCGGCGACACGTCCGGCCGGTGGGTGCAGCAGCGGTTCGAGTACGAGTACGGCACGCGACGGGTCAGCCGGGTGGTGACCGACCGGGAGACGACACCGCGCCGGATCTCGGACACGCAGTACAACTACGATCCGGCCGGGAACGTCACACAGATCACCGACACCCCGTCCGCGTCCAGCGGCGAAGCGACCGACACGCAGTGCTTCAACTACGACTACCTGCGCCGGCTGACCCAGGCGTGGACGCCGTCGTCGGGCGACTGCAGCGCGACCCCGACCGCGTCCGGTCTCGGCGGACCCGCGCCGTACTGGCAGAGCTGGACGTTCGACAAGCTCGGCAACCGGCTCTCCGAGAAGAAGGTTACGCCGACCGGCGACACCACGACCAGCACCTACACATACGGCGTCGGCTCGCTGCCGAACGCGCTGAAGAGCGTCCGCACCACCGGCCCGGCCGGGACGACGACGAAGACGTTCGGCTACGACGCGACCGGGAACCTCGCGTCCCGGACCCAGAACGGCACCACCGAGGCACTGAACTGGACCGATGACGGCAAACTCGCCGGCACCAGCAAGGGGTCGTCGTACGTGTACGACGGCGAAGGCAACCGGATGCTCCGCAAGGACTCCAGCGGGACGACGCTGTACTTCGGCGAGACGCAGGTCCTGCTCGGCACCGACGGCAAACTGCACGGGACCAGGTACTACATGTTCGGCGACGACGTCGTCGCGGTCCGGACGAACGGGAAGCTCAGCTGGTTGCTGACCGACCTGCAGGGCACCCCGACGACCGCCGTCGACGCCGGCAACCAGACGGTGCAGCGCCGCCGCACCACGCCGTACGGCGAGACCCGCGGGACCGCGCCGGCGGACTGGCCGGGGCAACGCGACTTCCACTCCGGTACGGCGGACCCGGATCTCGGGCTGGTGCATCTCGGGGCCCGCGAGTACGACCCGTCCACCGGGCGGTTCATCTCGGTGGACCCGGAGATCGATCCGGAGGAACCGGCGCAGCTGAACGGGTACCAGTACGCGAACAACAACCCGGTCACCTTCGACGACTCCGACGGCCGGGTCGCCGTGGTCCTGGTGCCGGCGGTGATCACGGTGGTGTTCGTCGCGGTGGTCCTGGTGATCGTCCTCGTGCTGCTGATCGAGATCGTGAAGATCCTGGTCCAGGTGATCGAGTGGGTGGTCGAGAAGGTCTGGAGCTTCCTCAAGTGGCTCTGGGAGAAGATCACCCATCAGGTGACCCGCTGGGTCGAACAGCTCCGGACCGTCTACAAGCTGATCGAGCAACGGATCGTGCAGTTCGTGATCAAGGTGGTCCAGAAGATCAAGTGGATCGTCAAGAAGATCGCCGAAAAGGTCCGGAAACCGATCCGCAAACCCGAGGTCAAGAAGCCGCCGAAACCCAAACCGACCAAACCGTCGCCACCGAAACCGCAGACGCCGAAACCGGGCACCGGCCCGAAGGGCGGCCGGCCCGGCAACAAACCCGAGAAGCCGAACCGCGGCGGCGCCTCCGAACGGGTGCGCGAGCAGAGGAAGCTCGAGCAGGACTGGCAGCGGCAGCAGAAGTACGACCAGGACCGCGCGATGAACGAGCAGGCGAGCCGCCAGACCGGCGGCAACCCGCCGCGCGAGCAGTGGGAGGCCAGGGTCGGTGACCCACTGCAGGATCCGCTCCGTTACCCCGATGGGACGATGAAGATGCGCAGTCCTTACGACGCCAACAACTTCGAGTCGTCCGGGTCGGGGCTCGGATGGAAGATGGTCCTGACCGGCGGGCTGATCGGCGGCCTGGTCGCGGTGGCCAAGTGGTTCGGGAGTCTCGGTGGCTAGCCGGGGCGTGGTGGCGGGGAGCCTGGCCGTGCTCCTCGCCGTCGGAACCCTGATCACGCAACCACCCGAGGCGACCCAGGCGGCCCCGGCGCAGCGCGTCGAGCTGACCGGCCTCCGGACCGAGAGCACGGAGGTGTACGTCGAGCCGTCCGGCGCGCACACGTTGGTGGCGCATCCGGCGCCGGTGCGGGTACGGCGAGGCTCGTCGTGGGTGCCGGTCGACACCGCGTTGCACCGGCAGCCGGACGGGACGCTACGCCCCGGCGCGACCGTCACCGGGCTGGTCCTGTCCGGAGGCGGCGACCGCAACCTCGGCACCCTCGCCGAACCCGGCGGCGGTGGGCGGATCGGGTTGACGTGGCCGCGGGTGTTGCCGGCGCCGGTGGTGGACGGCGCGACCGCGACGTACCCGGAGGTCTCGCCGGGGATGGATCTGCGGATCCGGGCCGAGGCGGACGGGTTCGCGCAGGCGCTGGTCGTCAAGGACCGAGCCGCCGCACAACGGCTGACCACGATGGACTTCGGCCTCAAGACCTCGGGTGTCACGGTGCGGGCGAAGCCGGACGGCTCGACGGTTGCCGTCGACAACAAGAACAGGACGGTCTTCGCCGCCGACACCGCCGTGATGTGGGACAGCGCGTCGCATCACACGACGATGCCGACCAAACACACCGGCGCCGGACTCAGCGTCGTACCTTCCCGTGCCTTCCTCGACGCGCCGGACACGCAGTTCCCGGTGTACGTCGACCCGTCGTGGACGATCGGCAACCAGTTGTGGACGCACGTCAACCAGATGTCGCCGGACCAGTCGTACTGGAACTACGACCGCGCCGAAGGAGCGAAGGTCGGGCTGTCCTGGGACAAGGCCGTGCGGTACCGCTCCTTCTTCCAGTTCGATACGTCGGCGCTGGCCGGCTCGCGGATCATCTCGGCGGCGTTCGACATCGTCCTGGACCACTCGCCGTCGGGTTCGCCGACGCCGGCCGCGTTGTGGCAGACCCGGACGATCGACGGCAACCAGCCGCTGACCTGGAACAACTCGGGCGGCCACTGGATCGGCGAGCTCGCGCAGGTCAGCGGGAACGCCTGGACCGGCGGCGGTCAGCCGGACATGGGCATGCGGTTCACAAGCGATCTGGTCCGCCAGATGATGCAGGGAATCGCGGACGCGCGCGGCACGACCGGCACCTTCGGCCTGCGGGCGCCGGACGAGAACAACCAGTACCAGTGGAAGAAGTTCCACCCGGAGTCCGCCGCGCTCGTGGTCAGCTACAACAACGCACCGCGCGCGCCGGTCAAGGTGAACTTCTCGCGGCCGCAACAGTGCGGTACGGCGTCCGCGCCGGTCGCGGTCAGCGGACTGGTGCCGCCGACGTTCGCGGCGGTGGCGACCGATCCGGACAACGACAACCTCACCACCAAGCTGTCGATCCGCCGCGCCGACAACAACGCGGTCGCCACCGAGATGACGTCGAGTACGACGACCTCGGGCGCGGCCTTCGCCTGGCCACAGCTCGCGGCCGGAGCCCTGGCGGCCGGCGTCCCGTACTACTACGTTGCCTCCAGCAACGACGGCCGCGACTGGGGTCCGGAGAGCACGCGCTGCTACTTCGTCCTGGACGCGCAACCGCCCGCCGTACCGCAGGTGGTGTCGACGGACTACCCGCCGGACGGCGAGCCCGGCGTACCGGCACGGACCACGGGCATCGTCACGCTCCGGCCGGCGGCCGGTGACACCGATGTGGCCGAGTACGTGTACGGCTTCCAGCAGGACAAGGTGCTGTCGCGGATCAAGGCCGCGGCGGACGGGACCGCCCAGCTGCCGGTGACGGTCTGGCCGGATCCGGTGACGGGGATCCCGCAGCGCCGGCTGTACGTGCGGGCCGTCGACCGGGCCGGGAACGCGAGCGCGGTGACCAAGGCGTACGACCTCGTTGCCTCCGACAACCCCGCGGCCGTTCCGAAGGTCCGCGGCGACATCAACGGCGACGGTCGCGCGGACGTCAGCGCGGTTCTCGACCTCGGCTGGGGCCGGACGACGGTGTGGAACGTGTTCGCCAAGTCCGGTGGCGTGCAGACCGGGACGCTGGCGTGGGACTCGGGCGAGAACGGCGGCTTCCAGCTGTACCGGACGCGTCCGGTCCAGGGCGACTTCGACGGTGACGGGCGGGCCGATCTGGTTCTGTTCCGTGAGGAGGCCGGCCGCCGGATCGCGGCGTACCTGCTGAAGTCCGACGGGAACCGGTACGACGTGCAGTCCGCGCCGGTCTGGTACTCCGGTGCCGCGGGCTGGCCGTTGAGCCGGGCGCGGATCGTGTCCGGCGACGTGAACGGCGACGGCAAGGACGACGTCGCCGTCCAGCTCGACAACGGCAACGGGACGTGGCGGGTGCTGCTGTTCCCCGGCGGCAACCTCGGGACGCCGGTGGAGTGGGTCACGGCGACGGGGGACTGGTCGCGGAGCGCGCCGCTGCTCGCGGACATCGACGGCGACGGCCGGGCCGACCTCGTCGACATGACCAACCTGGGCAGCTGCCATACCCAGGTCACGGTCCGGAAGTCCGCCGGTACGTCGTTCGCCGCGACACCGGTCACGCTGTACGACGGCACGTCGTACTGCTGGGAGAAGAGTAAGCCGGTCGTTGCCGACGTCAACGGTGACGGCAAGGACGACCTCGTCGCGATGTACGAGTACGGTCCGTCGGACCTCGCGCTGCGGACCTTCGTCTCCAGCGGTACGTCGCTGACCGAGTCGCAGTGGTACCGCGGCGCGCTCGACCCGGCGAAGGAGGCGCTCAGCGCGGGCGACTACACCGGCGACGGGAAGGACGACGTCGCGCTGGTCGCCGCGCTCGACGGCGGCGGCCGGGACGTGTCGACGCTGACGTCGACCGGTACGTCGTTCGCGGCGCCGGTGTCGGGCTGGCGGGAGACGTCAGTCGGCGCGACGGCAGGTCCGCGGTTCGACATCGACAACCGGGCGTACGAGCTGATCGCGCGGCACAGCAGCAAGTGCCTCGACGTACCGGGAGCCAGCCAGACGGACGCGGCGCCGATCCAGCAGTACGACTGCAACGGGAACATCCAGCAACGGTTCCGGCTCGTGCAGATCGCCGGGACCGAGCAGTTCGAGATCCACACGGTGCACGCGAACGGCGCGAAGCTCGACGGCAAGCCGCGCTGCGTCGACGTCGACTCGATGCGGCTGGACGACGACGTACCGCTGCTGCAATGGCCGTGTGCCGGGACGGGCAACCAGCAGATGACGGTCGAGTACCTGGAAGGGAGCAGCTACGACACGGTCGTGCGGTTGCGGTTCGCGCACAGCGGGAAGTGTGCGGGGGTCCGCGGGAGCTCGCTCGACAACGCGGTCGCGGTCGTGCAGCGGACGTGTACGGCGGAGGCCGACCAGCAGTGGATCCTGCGGCCGGTGTTCACCGGGCAGACGCTGAGCGGCCGGTACCAGCTGGCCTCGGCGAACGGCGGGAAGGTGCTGGACATCAAGGACTGTGGCACGGTCCCGACCAGTACCGAGATCCGGATGTGGGACTGGGTCGCGGGCAGCCCGTGCCAGCGCTGGCAGATCGTCCCGAAGGGAGACGACGTCTACCAGATCTACGACCCGAACTCGCAGAAGAACGTCGACGTCCAGGGCTGTCCCGGCAGCAACGGGTCGCCGGTCCTGCCGATCTCACCGACCGACGCCGGCGAGTGCCAGTCCTGGCGGATCGAGCCGGCCGTGGACGGGTCGTGGAGCATCCTGCAGAACACGTCCGGTCGCTCGATGGACGTCGCGGGCTGCAGCAGCGCGGCCGGGGCCGACGTCATCACCTGGCCGTACTGGAACGGCCCGTGCCAGCGCTGGAAACTGACGCCGATGAACTGAGAGCCCGTTCGGGCTGCGGTCATGTTGCCGTTGCCTGGAAGACGCCGTGGAGTGTTTGGTTTCCGACATGACTGACGCCGCAATTACCGCCATCACCAGGAGGGGTCTGTTGACCGCAGCCGGTGCGGGGACGATCGTCGCGTTGGCGCCGATCAGCTTCGCGGCTGCGGCGACCGGCTCGAAGAGCCAGGTGGTCGAGGGCCACATCGCTCCAGGGCCGACGGACTTCGTGTACCTGCCGGTCAACGTGCCGCGAGGTGTGCAGCAGATCTCGGTGAGCTACAGCTACTCCAAGCCGCCGGTGCCGTCGGGTACGCCGGGGAACTCCTGCGACATCGGGATCTTCGACGCCCGCGGCTTCGACTTCAACGGGCACGGGTTCCGCGGCTGGTCCGGTGGCTTCCGGACCGAGTTCAGCATCAGCCGGACCGAGGCGACCCCGGGCTACCTGGCCGGTGACGTGATGCCGGGCACCTGGCACATCGTGCTCGGCCCGTACCAGGTCGCGCCGCAGGGCCTGGACTACCACGTCGAGGTCACGCTGACGTACGGCGATCCCGGTACGGCGTACGTCCCGGCGTACCCGCCGAACCGTGCGAAGGGCCGGGGCCGCGACTGGTACCGCGGCGACTGCCACCTGCACACCGTGTACTCCGACGGCCGCAACCAGCCCGCGGACGTGGCCGCCGGTGCGCGCGCGGCCGGGCTGGACTTCATCGTGTCGACGGACCACAACACGAGCGCCTCGCACGGCGCGTGGGGTCCGCTCGCGGGGGACGACCTGCTGATCGTCACCGGCGAGGAGGTCACGACGCGCAACGGGCACTGGCTGGCGCTCGGGACCAAGCCGGGGCAATGGGTGGACTGGCGGTTCCGGGCCCGCGACGGCGTGTTCGACCGGATCCAGCAGCAGGTCCACAATGCCGGCGGGCTGTGCGTGTCGGCGCACCTGTACTGCCCGTGGATCGCGAGCGAGTGGAAGTTCGGCTTCGAAGGCCTCGACGCCACCGAGGTGTGGACCGGCCCGTGGGGCTGGGACGACGACGCGGCGGTCTCGACGTGGGCGAACCTGCTGGCCGCCGCGGTCCGCGAGAAGAAGCCGTGGCTGCCCGCGATGGGCAACAGTGACGCCCACAACCCGGGCAACGTCATCGGCCTGCCGCACAACGTGGTGCTCGCCGACGACCTGTCGAAGGACGCGG
The DNA here is from genome assembly GCF_054189145.1 of Kribbella sp. WER1. NCBI lineage: Bacteria > Bacillati > Actinomycetota > Actinomycetes > Propionibacteriales > Kribbellaceae > Kribbella > Kribbella sp. WER1. The sequence continues at coordinate 8,484,386 of NZ_CM135186.1, forward strand.
TACTCGCCGGGCTGAAGGCGGGACGGTCGTGGATCGCCGAGTCCTCGAAGGTGTCGCTCGAGTTCACCGCGACCTCGGCGTACGGCCGGAAGGCGGGGATCGGCGAGCGGCTGGCGGCGCAGCCGAGTGAGCAGATCACCGTGACGGCCAAGGTCGGCGGCGTACCGAACGGCACAGTGCGGATCCTGACCGACGAGGGGCAGATGCTGCAGAGCAGCCTCGACGGTACGGGCGCCGGTACGGTCACCTGGCTGACCACGCCGCTCAGCGCCGCGTTCGTCCGCGCCGAGGTCCGGCACCCGCTCGCCGACGGCACGCCCGGTCACACCTCGATGGACCCGGCGCTGACGTTCGGCCCGATGGCCGCGCTCACCAACCCGATCTTCCTCGGGCGCGGCTGAGCTCAGGCGGTCCCGGCGTACAGGACGGGGTTCAGCGGAGTCCGCGGAACCTGCCCGATCTGTGCGCCGGGCATCCAACTGGCGATGTCGTTGCGCTGGAACTCGTTGGTGGGCTCGGTGATCCGGACGTCGGCGTCGATGTAGATCACGGTCATCACCCGGCGCGGCACGGTGCCGCGGTTCGGGCCGGCGTGGTGGAAGGTCCAGCCGCGGTGGAAGCTGGCGTCACCGAGGGCGAACGGCTCGACGACGTCCTCGAAATCCTGCTCGGCGACAGCCTCCTTGAGCCGTTCCTCGGACTCGTCGGAGATCGCGAGGTCGCGGCCGAAGGCGAAGTTGTGGCTGCCGCGCGCGAACGCGAGGGGCCCCATCTCGAGCGGGGTCTCCTGGAGCGGCAGCCAGATCGTCACGCACCGGTCGGACGAGAGCGGCCAGTAGTACTGGTCGGCGTGCCAGGGCGTGAGACCGCCGCTCGGCTCCTTGTAGAGCGCCTGGTCGTGGTACAGCCGGACCGAGTGCACGCCGAGGAGCTGCGCGGCGATGCCGGCGAGGCGCCGCGAGTACACGAGCTCTTTGACCTTCTCGTTCTCCCGCCACAGGTTCATCACCTGCAGGAAGGCCTTGCCGTAGGTGTCGCGTTCGGCCAGCGGCAGGTGTTGGGTGTTCAGCCGGATCACTTCGCTGGTGATCGTCGGCTCGTACTCGGCGATCGTCTCGGCGCTCAGCACGCCGGAGAGGTGGACGAACCCGTCGCGGGTGAAGTCGGCGGTGGCGGTCGGGGGCAGCTTCTCGTACGGCGTATCCAGCTCGGTCGTCATACCTCAACGATTCCAAGTCCTGGCCGTCGGCGCTACGTCGCTGATGACCAGTTCCGGTACTCGGTTGTCCTTCTAGAATGCGTGCATGAAGCCGCGCTACGAACGGCCGGGGGTGACCGACGGGTCGACGTTCGTCAGCTTCGTGCGCTGCGAGGACTCGTACGACTTCGCCTGGCACTTCCATCGCGAGTACGAGCTGACGCTGATCACGGCCGGGTCCGGGACGAGATATGTGGGTACCACCGTCGAGCGCTACGAGCCGGGGGATTTGGTGCTGCTCGGGCCTGACCTGCCGCACACGTACGCGTCGTCGCAGCCGTCCGAGGCGGCGGTCACGCAGTTCCGGCACGACTTCCTCGGGCCGGACTTCTTCGACCTTCCGCAGTTCGGCGCGATCCGGCAGCTGCTGAGCGGCTCGTCGCGCGGGCTGTACTTCGGGACCGTCGCGGCGGAGTTGCAGTCCGACGTGGCCCGCCTCCCGCAGCTCGTACCGGCCGACCAGACGGTACGGCTGCTCGACGTACTGTCCCGCCTGGCCAACGGGCCGACCCCGACACCTGTCACCGGAGCCGGGTACGCCGCCGCGCCGAGCACGGTCGTCCGCGACCGGGTCGACGTCGTCTGCCGGTACCTGCAGGAGACGCACACCGAGCCGGTGCACCTGGACGAGGTCGCGGCGCTGGTCCATCTCACGCCGACCTCGTTCAGCCGGTTCTTCCGCCGCGCGCTCGGCTGTACGCTCACCGACTACGTGAACCAGTTGCGGGTCGAGACCGCCAGCCGACTCCTCACCACGACCGCACTGCCGGTCACGGATGTCGCCGCCCGTAGCGGATTCCGGAACCTCGCGAACTTCAATCGCCGCTTCCGCGAACTCAAGTCGATGCGCCCGACGCAGTACCGGGCGGCGCACCCGTCGGCTACGCTCAGCCGCCGATGAGCATTCATTTCGGTGGTGACTACAACCCGGAGCAGTGGGACGAGGCGACCTGGGTCGAGGACGTCGACCTGATGCGCGCGGCCGGCGTCACGATGGTCACGGTCGGCGTCTTCTCCTGGGCGAAGCTCGAACCGGTCGAGGGACAGTACGAGTTCGGCTGGCTCGACCGCGTCCTCGAGCTGCTCCACGCCGGCGGGATCAAGGTCTGCCTCGCGACACCGAGCGCGGCGCCGCCCGCCTGGATGGCGCGGCGGTACCCGGAGACGCTGTCGGTCGACCGCAACGGGCAGCGGCGGACGTTCGGCTCGCGCGCGCACTTCTGCCCGTCCTCGCCCGTCTACCGCGAGCGCAGCGCGGCGATCGCCGACGCACTCGCCGAGCGGTACGCCGATCATCCGGCGTTGGCGCTGTGGCACGTCAACAACGAGTACAACGCGGAGTGCTACTGCGACGTGTCGGCCGCCGGCTTCCGGGACTGGCTGCGGCAGCGGTACGGGTCGATCGACGCGCTGAACGAGACCTGGGGCACCGCGGTCTGGGGGCAGACGTACGCCGACTGGGCGGAGCTGGAGCCCCCGCGTCCGTCGATCACGCTGCTGAACCCGGCGCGGCTGCTCGACTGGCGCCGGTTCGTGTCCGACGCGACGCTCGCGTGCTTCGCGAACGAGCGGGACGCCCTCCGCCGGCGTACGCCATCGGTCCCGGTGACGACGAACTTCATGACCATGCACAAGACCATCGACCACTGGACCTGGGCGGCCGCCGAGGACGTCGTTGCCCTCGACGCCTATCCGGACCCACACAGTCCGACCGGGTCGGTCGACGTCGCGCTCGACTACGACCGGATGCGTTCCCTTCGTGGCGGGCAGCCGTGGCTGCTGATGGAGTCGGCGACGTCGGCCGTCGGCTGGCGTTCGGTGAACTCCGCGCGCGACCCGGGGCATCTGCGGCTCGCGTCGCTGCAGGCCGTCGCGCGCGGTGCCGACGCAGTGATGTTCTTCCAGTGGCGCGCGTCCCGGCGCGGCGCCGAGCGGTTCCATTCGGCGATGCTCCCGCACAGCGGACCGGACAGCCGGATCTTCCGCGAGGTCAGTGCCCTCGGCAATGAACTCGACCGGCTGGCCGAGCTGGCCGGTACGACGGTGAACGCCGAGGCCGCCGTGGTCTGGGACTGGACGTCCTGGGCGACCCTCGACGAATCCCCGCGGCACTCCGAACACGTCACGTACGCGGACCAGGTACTGCGTTACTACCGGCAGCTCTGGCACCGCAACATCGGCGTCGACCTCGTCCGCCCCACGGACGACCTGTCGGCGTACCGGCTCGTGCTGCTACCGGCCGCCTTCGCCCTGGACGTGAACCCTGCACTGGTGCAGTACGTCGCCGACGGCGGCCACCTGCTCGCGTCGTACGGCACCGGCACGATCGACACCGCCGCCGCCGTCCACGTCGGGGGAGCGCCCGGCCCGCTCCGCGAGGTGCTCGGGCTCCGGGTGGAGGAGGTCAACCCGCTCCCGGCCGGCGTCGAAGTACGAGTCGACGACGGGTCCGCCGTGCTGTGGCAGGACGTCATCGTCCCCGAAGGCGCGACCGTCCTGTCCCGCTACACCGACGGCCCGTGGGCGGGTACGCCCGTGGTGACGGCGAACACGTACGGCGCCGGCACCGCGACGTACGTCGGCTCGACTCTGTCGGACCAACTCGCCGGCCGGGTCCTCGACCAGGTCTGCCGCCAGGCCGGCGTCGAAGGCCACCCGGCACCGCCGATGGTCGAGGTCGTCGAACGCCACGGCGACCGGCACCGCTACCAGATCGTCCTCAACCACCAGCCCACACCGGTCGACCACGTACTGCCGACCGGCGTCGACCTACTCACCAGGACCCCGTGCTCCGGCCCCACCCAGCTACAGCCCTACGATGCGAAGGTGATCCGCCTTCAGCCGCCCAACTCCTGAACCAAGCGCGGGTCCCCCAGAACCAGTAGCCGGAGGCAACTAGCCCGTCAACTCGCGGGAAATGGTCGTAAAAGCGCACTTTCCCCACAACTCGCCCGCCAAACCCGCACCTCCTGTCCAGTTTCACATCCCCCCGGCACCCCCGGCACGCCCGCTACGGGACCGGCGTATTGCGGAACAAAGTTGCTGCTATTCGGCCAAAAGTTTCCGATGAGCGGGACGCTAGTCCTCGGATACCACGATGACGCTGTCGCCGGTCCCGAGTGTCAAAGGCGCCGAGCGGACCGGGTTGAGGACGACGCCGTACCCCGGCGCGCGGTCGCTGTTCCGTTTGAGTCGGTAGCCGATCGCGATCTCGCCCTGCCGGCGGGCCGCTTCGATGACCGTTGCGAAGTTCGCCTCGGCGCCGGGGACGAGGTAGTCCTGCGCGGGCTTCAGGTAGATCTCGGAGCCCTCGGGGTCGAAGAGGTCCGCGAACACCGCGTGCAGGTGCCGGTTCTCGGCGAGCTGGGTGAGCAGCAGGCTGACGAGTTTGCTGCTCACGATGAAGTCGTCGGCCTTCGTCACCTGAGCGACCCGGCGGTTGTTGTCGTCGTACATCTCGGTGACGATCGAGTACGGGTCGCCGAGCTGGACCTCGATGTCACGCAGATGCAGCAACGTGAGCAGCGTGCGGTTGTCGGCGTGGTCGGGATTGACACCGTCGTCGGCGAGCACCACGACGTGCTGGTAGCTGCCGAGGTCGAGGGCTTCCAGCGCGGACCTGGTCGTCGGTTCGCATTGGCGGTAGCGGACCTTGAGGTTCGTCCGCTTGGTCTTGGTCACGCCCGGCGGCTCGACCGGCGCGGCGATGTCGAGCGACGAGCGCGGTTCGACGAAGCGGTCGAGCAGGTCGATGATCTTGGTCGCGCGGTTGTTCCAGCCGATCAGCAGCGTGCGGTTCGGCTGCGGCTCGTGTTCGGACGGCGTCGCGATCGCCGCGTCGACCACGGCCGGCGGCTTGTCGTCCAGCTTGATCAGCAGGTCGTCCTCGGCCAGCACGATCAGCTGGTCGCCGTTGCCGATCACCGTGTCCATGCCCGGGTTCACCATCACCCGCCCGTCGTTCGTACAGACCCCGATCGGTACGCCGAGCGCGTACCGGTTGAGGGTCTCGCCGTAGGTCGAACCGACGAGCGTCGGCTCCGCCTTCAGGTAGAACTCGCTGCCCGCGAAGTCCAGGAGGTCGGTGCACACCGCGGACAGCCCGGCCTGCCGGTGCGACTGCACGACCAGCCGGACCATGATGTCGTCGGCATCGACCAGCAGCGCGTCGTCACCGGCCGCGAGCCGCGCGGCGGCGACGTTGTCGGAGTCGAGGACGGCCGCCACGACATGCGGACGGGTCGCCGGCCAGGAGCGGTTGTTGAGCAGCAGCAACGTCTTGATCACGTCGATGTCGGCGTCCGCGCCGGTCGGCGGCAGCACCAGGATCGACCGCGCGGTGTCCGGGCTGACCAGCTCCAGGTCGGACGGCTTCAGCGGACTGCCGGACCGGCAGATCACCCGGATCCGCCCGGCCAGCGGGACGACCGCGCGGATCTGCTCCTCCATCTCGACCTTGTCCCGGTCCGCGAGTACGACGACGCACGGTTTGCGCTGCCCGAGGTTCGCGGTCGCGAGCTCGCCGATCACCGTGAACACCTGGTCGGACCAGCCGAGCACGATCGTGTGCCCGGACTCGATCAGCCGCGACCGGCCCTTGCGCAGTTCGCTGATCCGGTTCTCCAGGCCGGTGGTCAGCACACCGATCAGCGAGCTGACGATGAAGATGCCGCCGATCGTGACGGTCAGCATCAGCCCGAGGAAGACCGGCTTTCCGGTGTCGCCGCCCATCGTGCCCGGGTCCAGCGTCCGCAGCAGGCTCATCCACGCCACGCCGCCCCAGCCGCCGCTCGCCTCGGTGTCCTCGTTGGTGAGCAGTACCACGAGAATCGTCACCACCGCGATCAACGCGACCGAGGCCAGCCCGAGCCAGCCGATCAGTGCGGAGGTCCCGCGGTCCATCGTGCCGTCGAACCAGTACCGCAGCCGATTGCGCCACTTGAGCCGCCTCGCGGGCACTACCGCACCTCCGTCTTCACCGCGCCCGGCCAGGCCCACCGCCCACCGAATCACCGGCAGAACGCTAACAGCGCTGCAGTCAGCCGCGAGGCACCGCGTAGTGCAGGTGGACGGTGCCGGCCGTGTCCGTGTGGGTCGAGAGGAGCTTCAGCTGGGTGGCAGGTTGCCCGATCGGGAGCGGTGGTCCGTCGGTGACGGACGGGGTCCCGAGGCCGCCGACCAGCGCCGGGTAGACGGTCAGGTAGAGCTCGTCGATCAGGTCCGCGCGGAGCAACGCGCCGTTCAGGCCGCCGCCTGCCGTCGACAGGAGGTACGTGATGCCCAGCTCGGTGCCCATCGCCTCGATCGCCGCGGGCAGGTCGACCCGCTCGTCACCGGTAACGAGATAGCAGATCCGTTCCCGGCGCAGGTACGCGAGATAGTCGGCCGGCGTCGAGCGGGAGACCAGGACGAGCACGTCCCAGTTCTCGTGCTTCTCGGTCCAGCGCACCCGCCCGCGACTGTCCACCGTGGTGAACCACATGTGCGGCGGCGACACCTGCGCGGTGATCTCCGGCGGCAGGAAGTGCTCGTACAACTCGGCGACGTCCCCGTCGTACGCCGGAAGCTCGCCCGGTGTCTCGTCCTCCGGGATCAGGCTCCCGCTCCCTTCGAGGATCGCGCTGCACCCGAACCGCGTCCGGACCATCTCCAGGATGTCGACCTTCTCCGCCGCCGGCGGCCGCAGCGCCGACCACAACTCCGAACTCGGCCGCCGCATCAGCAACGCATCCCGCGCCAACGCGACCTTCCCGTCCACACTCGCCCCGACACTGACCACCACACGCGGCCGCTGAGTCATCATCGCCTCCCTGATCGTGGGCGTCCACGTCTATCAAGTGGTACCGACACAAACCGGGCGTACTGGACGGAGGGTCGTCGTCCAAGGCACGCTGAAGGACGTGACTGGCTTGGACGAGGTGCCCGCACATCCCGGTGAACCGCACCGCGGAGGGCTGGCCGGACGACTGAACTGGCTGCGCGCCGGCGTGCTGGGCGCCAACGACGGCATCGTGTCGACGGCCGGCCTGGTCGTCGGCGTGGCGGGCGCGACCACCTCGGCGACCGCGATTCTGACCGCCGGCATCGCCGGTCTGGTCGCCGGGGCGGTGTCGATGGCGCTCGGGGAGTACGTCTCGGTGAGCAGCCAGCGCGACACCGAGCGGGCGCTGCTCGCGAAGGAACGCGCCGAGCTGGCCGCCTCGCCCGAGGACGAACTGGCCGAGCTGACCGCGATCTACGTCGCCAAGGGGCTCCGCCCGGAGACGGCGAAGCTGGTCGCGGCCGAGCTCACCGAGCAGGATCCGCTGGTCGCGCACGCCGAGGCGGAGCTCGGGATCAGCCCCGACGAGCTCAGCAACCCGTGGCACGCGGCGGGTGCGTCCGCGCTCGCGTTCACGGTCGGCGCGCTGCTGCCGCTGATCGCGATCCTGCTCCCGGGACCGGGCATCCGGGTGCCGATCACGTTCGTCGTCGTCCTGCTGGCGCTGGCCGGGACCGGAGCCGTGAGCGCACACCTGGGCGACGCCCGCCGGCTGCCCGCCGTGAGCCGGCTGGTCATCGGCGGCGCGCTCGCGATGGCGGTCACCTTCGGCGTCGGCCAGCTCGTCGGCTCGACCGGCTTCTGAGCGCGGACCTCAGCCGCGGAGTTTCGCGGCGTGGTCAGGGATCTGGGTCTGCATGTCCCGGGGCGGCCGCTCGTACCCCTTGGACGGCGGCCGCGGCGGCAGGTCGAGCGGCAGCCGCTGCACCTCGTGGTACGGGATCGTCGACAGCAGGTGCGCGATCATGTTGATCCGGGCGGAGCGCTTGTCCTCGCTCTCCACGACGTACCACGGCGCCTCGGGGATGTCGGTGTGGACGAACATCTCGTCCTTCGCCCGTGAGTAGTCCTCCCAGCGGGAGATCGACTCCAGGTCCATCGGGGACAGCTTCCACCGGCGCATCGGATCCTCCAGCCGGCTGCGGAAACGCTTCTCCTGCTCGCTGTCACTGACCGAGAACCAGTACTTGCGCAGCAGTACGCCGTCCTCGATCAGCAGCCGCTCGAAGATCGGGCACTGGTGCAGGAACCGGGCGTACTCCTGGTTGGTGCAGAACCCCATCACGCGTTCGACACCGGCCCGGTTGTACCAGCTGCGGTCGAACAGCACGATCTCACCGGCGGCCGGCAGGTGCTCGACGTAGCGCTGGAAGTACCACTGGGTGCGCTCGCGCTCGGTCGGCGCCGGGAGCGCGGCGATCCGGGCGACGCGCGGGTTCAGGTACTCCGTGACGCGCTTGATCGTGCTGCCCTTCCCGGCCGCGTCGCGGCCCTCGAACACCACCACGACCCGGGCCTTCTCGGCCCGCACCCACTCCTGCAACTTGACCAGCTCGGCCTGCAGGCGGAGCAGCTCCCGCTCGTAGTCCTTCTTCGGCACCCTCTTCGTCATGTCTGCACGATGCCGCATCCGCGACCCGGATCCCAGCATTCACCCGAGGAAGTGCCCGGCGGGTGGCCGGTGCCAGGTGCTCCGTTCGGTGGCGGTGAGCGCGGCACCGATGTCGGCGGCCCAGGCGCGGACGCGGTCCCAGTCGCGGAAGTCGCCCGCCAGGGTGCCGCTGGCCAGCCGCCGGGACAGGAGGCCGGTCGCGGTCGCCGGGTCGAGGCGGCCGGGGAACGTGACGGCGGCCGTCGCGCCGATCTCGTGCGCGAAGTGCCGGACCGCGGGCGGCATCGCCTGCGCCTGCTCCTTGTCCGGCCCGACCGGCCCGCTGTGGAACAGCCAGACCTGCCGCTGCCGGAGCGCGTCGACGTTGTGCCGCAGGAACCGGATCGCCTCCCGGCGCCAGCGCCGGAGGTAGATCGCACTGCCGAGGACGACGGCGTCGTACGGCGCGAGGTCGTGCACGCCCGCGACGTCGAGGACGTCGACCTGGTGCCCGTGCGCGCGCAGCTCGTCGCCGATCGCCTCGGCGATGCCCGCCGTGGACCCGGTCTTGCTGGCGTAGGCGACCAGCACCTTCTTGGACATCACGGCTCCTCGAGGAAGTCGCCGACCGGCCGGCGGCCCGTGGTGCGGTGGGAGCGGTCGTGGCCGAAGCGGATGATCATGTGGGCGTGACCGGGGCGGCCGGTACGGCGTTGCACCGCGCGGCGCAGGTCGTCGTACTCCAGCGGCTGGTTGAGGAAGGACGCGCTGACGCCGGCGCGGGTCGCGGTGAGCAGCACGCGTTCGAGGGCGGCGCCCGCGGTGACGTGGTCGGCGGGTTCGTCGGAGTCGGTCGACAGTACGGCGAGGTCCGGGTGCTGCTCGAACCGGCGTTCGGCGCGCTGCCGATCGGCCGGGCGGGTCCCGAGGTCGCGGACCGCGGCGGGATAGCCGGCCGAGCGCGGACCGAGCGCCGTGCTGGGTACGCCGTCGACGAGTCGCTCGCCGCCGACCCACCGGGACCGCTCGGCCCGCCGCTGCCAGTCGTGGATCTCGCGCAGATCGGTGTCGACAATCAGGTCGAGGACAATCCGGATGTCGTCGGCCCCCAGCCAGGTCAGCTCCGCCCCCTCGGCATGTGCCGCCTGCATCAACGCGACCCGGACCGCTTCGGCGATCGGGAACGCGTCGGACGGCTCCCGGTCGGTGTGCCGGTACGGGATGTACCGCGCGAGGTCGGTCAGCTCGTCGTCCCGCGCCGCGGCCGGTTCGAGCACGATCCGGGCCAGCAGGTCGGGCTCCTCCGGGTACGGCGCCAGCCCGAACCACGCGCCGTACCCGAGGGTCTCGGCCGCACACCGCAGGTTGAAGGTGGCGGCACCGGCTGCGATCCGCATCGCCCGCCCCGTCGGGTCCTCGGCGGGCAGCGTCCGCGATCCGTCCAGGTACACGTCGACCACGTGACCCTCGACCTGGAACCGCCACGGCTGTGTGTTGTGCATACTCGGCGCGGCGACGGCTGCCGAGAGCAGTACGTCGACGTCGTGCGCCGCAAGCTGATCGGCCACAGCGAACACCTCCTGATTCTCAGCCGAGAAGGACCTTGCCCCACGGCACAAGGCGGCGGCCCTGGACGGACTCGATCCCGAGACGGACCAGCTGCGGCTCGTCCATCGGCATCCAGGAGTGCAGCGCGAGCGTACGGCGCAGCTCGGCCGCCTCGTCCTCGGTGACCACCGACAGGTGACCGATCGCCGTCACGGTCCACCCGACCTGCCGTTCCGGGTCCGTGTCGTCGGCCTCGAACGCGACCACGTCACCCCGTTCGGCGGCCCGGAACTTGTCGCCCTGCCCGGTGCTGAAGACGATCGTGTCGTCGTCGAGCACGAAATTGACCAGCCGGACCGCGGGAAGTCCGGCGTACGTGTAGACGAGCCGGCCGAGCGGGACCGACTCGAGGAGCCGCAGGCACTCCGCCGGGGCGAGAATCTCGAGCCGGGAGCGGTCGGACAGTCGGCGTGTGCTCATCACGGGGTCCTTCGAACGACGTGGACCGAGGCGCCCACTCCTCAAGCCTCGGCACGGCGCCGGATCGCAGCCAGGGCCGAAAGTCCCGGACGGCGGGAGGCACAGTGCTCTGTGGCCCGGCGCCCTGCGAAACTCGCCGGTGGAAAGATCTTCCCCAATGCGTTCCGATTTGTTAAAACAAATTGACGCGCCTGGCAACCTGGTCGGAGGCAGCATTGCCCGGGGCGTCGCTGTGAGGATAGCGTTCGCCGAATTGCCGCTGCGCGGGTTGAGCGCGGCGCTCGATCAGGAGGCTTTGTGTGAAGCTCACGTCTGCCGTCGGGGCCACCGCGGCGATCGCCGCCGCGGCCCTCGGGCTCGCCGGCTGTGCTCAGAAGAGCACCGGTTCCACCGACGCCGGTGGGGAGTCCGGGACGAAGACCGTCCGGGTCTTCCTCAGCGGCGACACGAACGTCCAGACGCTCTGGGAGAAGGACCTCAAGCCCGCTTTCGAGAAGGCGAACCCGGGCTACACGGTCGACGTCACGCTCGACCTGCACGGCGAGCACGACGCCCAGACGATGGCCAAGCTGGCCAGCTCGGTCGCGCAGAAGAAGGACCCCGGGTTCGACATCGTCGACGGCGGCTTCGTCGCCAAGGCCTCGGCCGCGAACCTGCTGCAGCCGGTGGACGCGAGCAAGATCCCGGCACTGTCGGACATCCCCGCCGACGTGGTGAAGGCCGGCGGTACCGGCGGCATCCCGTACCGCGGTTCGTCGGTCCTGCTGGCGTACGACACCAAGACCGTGCCGACGCCGCCGAAGACGCTCGACGACCTGCTCGCCTGGATCAAGGCGCACCCGGGCAAGTTCACGTACAACTCGCCGAAGTCCGGCGGCTCGGGCGGGGCGTTCGTCGCCACGGTGCTCGACAAGTACGTGCCGGCCGACGCCCGCGAGAAGATGACGGTCGGGTACGAGAAGGACCTGGAGTCCAACTGGGACAAGGGATTCGCCGAGCTCAAGGGCCTGAACCCGTACGTGTACCAGAAGGGCGTCTACCCGAACGGCAACCAGCAGACGCTGGACCTGCTCGCGCACGGCCAGATCTCGATGGCCCCGGTCTGGTCCGACCAGTTCACCACCGGCGTCGCGAACGGCTCGATCCCGGCGACCGTGAAGGCCGCGCAGATCTCGGACCCGTCGTTCACCGGCGGTGCCGCGTACCTGGGCATCCCGGCGAACACCCCGAACGGTGACGCCGCGCTGAAGCTGGTGAACTTCGTCCTCGAGCCGGCCCAGCAGGCGTCGATCGTGAAGGACATCTCGGGCTACCCGGCGATCTCGTCGGACAAGCTGCCGGCCGAGGTGACGGCGAAGTTCGCGAACGCCGACACCCGGAACCTGCGCAAGGGGTACTTCGACCAGATGGGCAAGGACCTCAACAAGCTGTGGGACGAGAAGGTACCCGGCAAGTGAGCGGGCCGGGGCGGCGGAGCAAGGGGGGACAGACCCGCGGCCTGTTCATGGCGTTGCCGCCGATCGTGCTGATCGCGCTGTTCATCGGCTTCCCGATCGTGCTCGCGTTCGGCTTCAGCTTCGGGTTCACCGGCGGCCTGAACAAGACGATCGCGCTGATCGGCCAGAACGTGCACCACGCGAACGGCGCCGCGCCGACGTTCGGTGCGTACGCCGACCTGTTCTCGGACCAGCGGTTCCTCGGCGACCTGGTGGTGACGGTCGTCGTCACGCTGGTCAGTACCACCGTGGTGATCTTGCTCGCGACAACGATCGGGCTGTACCTGAAGTGCCGCGGCGGGGTGCTGGGCAAGGTGCTGTCGGCGCTCGCGGTGATCCCGCTGTTCATCCCGGTGGTGATCGCGTCCTGGGCGATCCTCGGGTTCTACTCCGCGGACGGGTTCCTGCGCAGCGTGGCCGCGCAGTTCGGGGTCGAGTTCCCGATCTGGTCGTTCACGATGGTCACGGTGATCATCGGGTCGGTCTGGACCTCGCTGCCGTTCGCGACGCTGCTGGTCTCGTCCGGACTGCAGTCGGTGCCGCAGGCAATGATCGACGCGGCCCGGGACGCTGGCGCCTCGTTCTTCCGGGTGGTGACGTCGGTGCTGGTGCCGATGGCCGGCGTGCCGATCGTGATCGCGACGACGTTCACGGCGATCGGAACGCTCGGCTCGTTCACGGTTCCGTACTTCACCGGGCCGAACTCGCCGAACATGCTCGGCGTCGACATGTCGAACTACTTCTCGGCGTTCAACCAGCCGCAGCAGTCCGTCGTGATGGCGTTCGTGGTGTTCGCGATCGCGTCCGGAATCGCCGCTGTCTACGTGTGGGCGAACTTCCGCTCGGCCAAGGAAAGCGGGGCGGTCTGATGGCCACGGCAACCGCCGCGCGGCGGGCGGTCAGCGGCGCGGTCGCGACGATCTTCGCGCTCGCGCTGGCGATCTTCATCATCGGCCCGCTCGCCTGGCTCGCGGTGCACGCGTTCGCGAAGAGCTGGACGTACCCGAACCTGCTGCCGGACGGCTGGACCCTGCACTGGTGGAGCGTCGTCTCGCAGGACCACGCGCTCGGCGTCGCCGTCCAGAACTCGTTGTTCTTCGCACCGATCACGGTGCTCGCGTCCGCGGTGGTCTGCCTGCCGGCGGCGTACGCGTTCGCGCGGTTCTCGTTCCCGGGACGCCGGTTCTTCCTGATCGGGCTGTTCGCCGCGAACGCGTTCCCGAAGATGGGCCTGTTCGTGTCGCTGGCGGCGCTGTTCTACGCGCTGAACCTGATGAACTCGATCCTCGGCATCCTGATCGTGCACGTGCTCGGCACGGTGGTGTTCATGACCTGGATCCCGGCCGCCGCGTTCGCCGCCGTACCTCGCAGTCTCGAGGAGGCCGCGCGGGACGCCGGGGCGTCGAAGCTGCGGACGTTCTTCAGCGTCACGTTGCCGATGGCCCTGCCGGGCATCCTGGTGGCGGCGATCATGAGCTTCCTGGCGTCCTTCGACGAGGCGCAGGGCACGTACCTCGTCGGCGCGCCGGACTACATGACGATGCCGACCGAGATGTACAGCCTGGTGCTCAACTATCCGACCCAGGTGGCGGCGGTCTTCTCGATCCTGCTCGCCATCCCTTCCGTCGCGCTGCTGCTGGCCGCGCAGAAGCACATCATCGGCGGCCAGCTCGCCGAGGGCTTCCAGATCAAGTAGAGGCGACCGTGACCACCAACTCCACCGTGACCACCGCCACCGAGGCGCCCTCCGAGCGGGCCGCCGCCGGGCTCGAGATCAGCGGTCTGCACAAGGCGCTCGGCGGCCGGACCATCATCGACAGCCTCGACCTGAGCGTCACGTCGGGCGAACTGGTGTCGCTGCTCGGCCCGTCCGGCTGCGGCAAGACGACGACGCTGCGGATGATCGCCGGCTTCCTGACCCCGGACGAGGGCTCGATCAAGGTCGGCGGCCGCGAGGTGGTCCGGCTCGGACCGGAGCAGCGGCCGAGCGCGATGGTGTTCCAGAACTACGCGCTCTGGCCGCACATGACCGTCGCGAAGAACGTCGGCTTCCCGCTCAAGCTGCGCAAGCTCGGCAAGAAGGAGATCGGCGAGCGGGTGGACGCGGCGCTCGCGCTGGTCAACCTGATGCACCACAAGGACTCGCGCCCGGCGCGGATCTCCGGCGGCGAGCAGCAGCGGACGGCGCTCGCCCGCGCGCTCGTCCAGGAGCCGGAGCTGCTGCTGCTCGACGAGCCGCTCAGCAACCTGGACGCGAAGCTGCGGGTCAAGGTCCGCGAGGACATCCGCGAGATCCAGCAGCGGCTCGGCATCACCACGATCGTGGTCACCCACGACCAGGAGGAGGCGATGTCGATGTCGGACCGGATCGCGGTCATGAACGACGGCCGGATCGAGCAGTTCAGTACATCGGTCGACCTGTACAGCGCGCCCGCGACCGAGTTCGTCGCGACGTTCATCGGCAGCCTGAACCGGTTCGAGGGCCGGATCGAGGACGGGCGGATCACGTCCGGCGGCGGCGCGACCGGCGTGGTCGGTGTCCGGCCCGAGGACGTCACGTTCTCCACGGAGGTTGCGGACGGCAACGACGGGTGGGTGCCGGCGACGGTCGAGCGCGTCGTACCGCGGGGGCACTTCGCGGAGCTGTACGTGAAGCGCGAGGACGCCGAGCTGCGGGCGTACGTGACCGGTGCGTTGCCGCCGGTCGGGGTGGCCGGGTACGCGCGGGTGCAGAAGTGGCTGGAATTCGAGGACGGCAAGCTCGTACGACAGGGGTCGGCACGGTGACATCTCTACCGACAGCTCTACTGACCGCGCACCGGGGAGACGTCGAGCGGTACCGGGAGAACACGCTCGCCGCGGTCCGTTCCGCGGTCGAGAACGGCGCCGACCTGGTCGAGATCGACGTCCGCGTCACCCGCGACGGCCGGGTCGTTCTGCTGCACGACGCGACGCTCGAACGGCTCTGGGGAGTCGACCGTTCGGTCGCGGACGTCGACTGGGCGGAGGTAGCGGCGCTCGGTGCCGGCGACGACCGGATTCCGCTGCTCGCCGACGCGCTGGACGTGGTCGCGGGTACGCCGGTGACGCTGCTGATCGACGTGTCCGACCCGGCCTGCGCGGCACCCGCTGCCGCTGTCGTCCGGGAGACGCCGAGCGCGAACGTCGCCTGGTGCGGGGACCTCGACGCGATGCGCACGATCCGCGCGCTCGACGCGGACGCGCGGATCTGGTTGCCGTGGGACCGGCGCGATCTCCCGTCGGCCGAGCTGGTAGCGGAGTTGCGGCCCGACGTCGTGAACTCGGCGTACATCTTCCTCAGCCCGGCGCTGGTCGAGGCGGCGCACGCGGTCGGCGCGCGGATGGCCTGCTGGACCGTCGACGACGAGGACGCGATGCGCTGGGTACTTGCCCAGGGCGCCGATGCCGTGACGACGAACCGGTTGCGGGTCCTGCAGCAGGTCGTTGCCGAAGGCCCGGAATTCTGGAAGGCCGCGCCGGGACCTGTGCTGCTGACGAGCGAGGAGCTCGACGAGGCCGCGGCCGTCGCGCAGGAGCTGGCCCGCTGGGCGGTCGACTACACGAGCAGCGCCGAGCTGGGCGTGATCCGTACCAAGGCCCACGCTGCCGACCACGTCACTGCGGTGGACGTCGCGGTCGAGCAGCACGTCCGCGAGGTCATCGCCGAGCGCCTGCCCGGCCACCTGGTCGTCGGCGAGGAACTCGGCGGCGTGGCCCAGGCCGGTACGCCGTGCTGGTACGTCGACCCGGTCGACGGTACGGCGAACCTCGCGAACGGGATGCCGTGGACGTCGTTCTCGCTCGCGCTGGCGATCGACCGGGAGCCGCTCGTGGCCGTGGTCGGCGACACGTGGCACGGGCAGGTGTTCTCGGCGGTCGCTGGCCGGGGTGCGGCGCGCGACGGCGTACCGCTCGCGCTGCCGGCGGCCGACAGCGCGAGCCTCACCGGGATGATGGTCAGCACCGAGTTGCTCGGGCATCAGGCGTGGCCGGGGATGTACGCGTTCTTCGACGCGTTGCGGGACCGCTTCTGTACGGCGCGGATCATGGGTTCGGGGACGCTGTCGCTGACCGGACCAGCCGCGGGGCGCGGGGCCGGGGCGGTCATCGACCGGTTCAGCCCGATCGATCATCTGGCGGCGGCGCTGATCGTGCACGAGGCCGGCGGCGTACTCCTCGACGATGCCGGGAACGAGACCGTCTGGCCGGTGTCGGGTGGGATCCTCGCGGCGCGTCCGGAGTACGCGGCCGAGTTGTACGCCGTCTGGAGCACCGCCCGCGGGTGACCGATCGCCGTGTGCGATGCTGGCACGAGACGATCTGCGGAGGCTGAGATGGGTGGGATGGAGCCGCTGACCTGGGGCTCGTTCCTCAGCAGCTGGCGGGTCGCGCCGGGCTGGCTCGCGGTGGCCGTGGTGCTGGCCGGCGGGTACTGCTTCCTGCGGGTCCGCGGGCGCGGCCGGTCGACGGTGCATCCGTGGCGCGCGGCGTCGTTCGTCCTCGGCTGCGTGATCCTGTGGGTCTGCATCGCGTCCGGGATCGGCGCGTACTCGATGTCGGTGTTCTGGATGCACATGGTGCTGCACCTGACGCTGATCATGATGGTCCCGATCCTGCTCGTCCTCGGGCATCCGATCACGGTCGCTCTGGAGTCGGCTCCACCCGACCGGCAGTCGCGGGCACGGCGGGTGGTGTCGTCGCGCGCGGTCGGCCTGCTCACGCATCCCGCGGCCGGGCTGGCCGTCTACACGCTGGTCATCGTCGCGACGCACCTCACCGGGTTCATGGACCAGATGGCGATGCACCCGTGGCTGATGACGGCCGAGCAGATCCTGTACGTCGTCGCCGGGTACCTGTTCTTCCTGCCGTTGCTGGGGGAGGAGCCGCTGCACTCGGACCCGGGGTACCTGTTGCGGCTGGTGCTGTTCCTGATCGCGATGCTGCCGGACACTGTCGTCGGCATCGTGCTGCTGCAGACCACCCGGAACCCGTTCCCGATGATGATGGGGATGCATCCGTCGTGGGCGCCGCCGGCGTTGACCGACATCCACGCTGCCGGTGGGTTGATGTGGGCGGCGGGGGACGGGCTGATGATGTTCGCCGCCGTCGGGCTGATGATCGGCGTTGTCACGTCACCGGTGAAGCGCGAGCGGATGACGGGCAGCTGGCTGGATTCGGTACGTCGTACCGTCATCACGAGCGAGGTCGGCGCCGACCAGGAACTGGATCCGGACAGCGACGAGGCGCACGCGGCGTACAACCGGATGCTGCAGCGCCTCGCCGGCGACCAGGACAAGCGCTCCTAGGGTTTCGGCATCGCGACCAGCACTCCGATGCGGCCGCCGGTGCCGGTCGCGGTGGAGGCCGGGTTGTGCAGCGACGCCAGGTTGCCGACGGCCGGGTGCGTCAGCCCGAGCGGCCCGGCGGCGAGGGCCTTGAGCAGGTTGAGCGTCACCTTCCGGGCGAAGTCGACCGACGGCTGGTTCACGTTGTAATCCGGGTCCGGGCCTTCGAGCGCACGGACCCACTCGATCGTCCCGCTCCCGAAGACGCCGGCACCGGACGGTGTCGTGTAGTACGTCGAGTCCGCGACCGTGTGCTTGACGCCGCACGTCGTCGGCGAATGGGCGACGACCTGCAGGTTCGCGGGCGTCCCGGCGATCGGGTACGCGCGGTCCGCCTCGTCGCCGATCAGCCCCTGGTACGCCGTTCCGAGCGTGGCGCCGGCGCCCGCGAACAGGAAGAAGTTCGGATCCAGGATCGTGTACGCGCCCTTGGCCGGCGCGCATTCGTAGAGCGTGCCGGTGAGCGAGTTCTCCGGATCCGGGTGCGGGGCCGCGCGCCAGTGCACGGTGGTGTCCGGGGCGTTGTGCTGCGGATCCAGCGAGGCGTCCTTGTACCCGATCATGATCCGGTTCGACCCGTGCGGGTCCGCGCCGTACCGGACGCGCCAGAACACCGAGTTCGCGCCGAGGAACGCCAGGTTGGTCCCGTGGTCGCGGGCGCGGGTGACGGCCGCCCGCGCCGGCAGCGTCCAGTACTCGTCGTGCCCGCTGAACACGATCGCCCGCGCGCCGGTGAGCAGCCCCGGGTCCGCGAGCAGGTCGACGCTGGTCGCATACGCCAGCCGTACGCCGCTCTGCTCCGCGACCTGGACAAGCGGGTCGAACTCGTTGAGGATCCCGCGGGCGCCGTCGAAGTCGTACGGGCGGTCGAACGTGACCATCAGCGAGCGGACGCCCGCGCGGCGGTGCGGACCGTGGTACAGCGAGTAGCCGCCCCAGGCGTTGTATGCCTCCTCGGTGTTGACCGCGTCGACGAGCAGTACCGCGTCGCGCGCCGTGTCCGACCGGACGATGAACGGGATGTACTTCTCCTTGCCGTTCGCGCCGCGCAGCAGCAGGAGATAACTGCCCGCGGGCCATCCCTTGGTCTGGACGGTCAGCGATGGTGTCCAGTTGATCGCGGTGATCATCCGGGCCGCGGTGTGTTCCGGCTGCGGCTGGTTCTTGCCGGGAAGGCTGGGCGAACTCCAGATCAGCTTCGCGCCGGCACCGCCGTACCAGCCGATGCGGTAGGCGCGGATCGTGTACGCGCCGGCGGACGAGGTGACGAACAGCCGGAACGGTTCGCCGCTCCGGACGCTGGTGTGATCGGCGTACCCCGCGAGCTCCATCGGCCCGGCGACCAGCCGGTTCGGGATCTGCCAGGGCTCGCGCCCCCACCCGATGGCGGCCTCGCTCTGCTCCGGCCCGATGTCGACCTGCCCCTGCCCGGCGCCGCTCGTCTGTCCCTGGCAGCCGCTCACGACGAGCAGCGCAGCGACCACGACAGCGAGCAGTCTCGCACCCCTCAACCAGCACCTCCCGAGTCCGGGAAGCATCGTAGACAGCCCTTGATGAGCAAATGCTGAGAGCTTGTATCCTAGTTGTACTTCAGTTGATCGAGAGCGGGAGGCCATGGAGCGGCGGGCGTTGTATCTACGGGTGGCGCCATTGGCGGCGATTGCGATCGCCGGCGCGGTGCTGATCGGGGTGTCGGTGCAGGGCGGTGGTGACGACAAACCCGCGGCGGCCGCGTCCTCGACCCCAACCGATCCGGCGAAGGCCGACGATCCAGGGCTCGCGCATCGGAAGGCCGGGGACCCGCTGGCGCTGGGCGATCCGGAGGCGCCGGTGGCGATCGTGGAGTACGCCGACTTCCGGTGCCCGTTCTGCGCGCAGTTCACCCGGGAGACGCTGCCGACGCTGGTCAAGCAGTACATCGACAAGGGGCTGGTGCGGTACGAGTTCCGCGACCTGCCGCTGTTCGGCGAGGAGTCGTTGCAGGGCGCGATCGCGGGGCGCGCCGCCGGGCGGCAGGGGAAGTTCTGGGAGTACCTCGAGGCCGTGCACAAGGCCGCGCCGGCGAAGGGCCATCCGCCGCTGCCGCGCGCGAAGCTGATCGCGTTCGCGAAGCAGGCCGGCGTCCCGGACCAGGCTCGCTTCGAGCGGGACCTGGCCGACAAGAGCCTGCGTACGGCGGTCGAGTCGGACGCGTCGCTGGCGCAGCAGTTCGGTCTGAACACGGTGCCGTTCTTTGCCATCGACAACGTTGCGGTCTCGGGCGCGCAGCCCGTGTCGGTCTTCCAGCAGGTCATCGAGCAACGGCTGAAGGCGCATAGCTGATGGACCTCCAGGCAGGGGTGCAGATCGGGCTCGCGGCGGCGCTTCTCGCCGGGCTGTTGAGTCTGCTGAGCCCGTGCTCGGTGATGCTGCTGCCGGCGTTCTTCGCGTACACGTTCGACGATCCGCGCAAGCTGATCGGCCGGACGGCGGTGTTCTACGCCGGTCTGCTCACGACGCTCGTGCCGCTCGGTGTTCTGGCGGGCGGGCTCGGGTCCTTCCTGGTCGAGCATCGCGGGACCTTCAGCCGGGTTGTGGCGTGCGCGCTGATCGCCTTGGGTTGCTATCAGGCGCTCGGGCTGCGGCTGCCCGGTCGGACCAGTGCGCCGGCTCGCAGTACGTCGGCCTTCTCGGTGTATCTGCTCGGGACGGTCTACGGCCTGACCGGTGCGTGCTCGGGTCCGCTGCTCGGGTCGGTGCTGACGTACGCCGCGTTCGGTGCGAGTGCGGCGTACGGCGGGGTCATGATGGCGGTGTTCGCGCTCGGGATGGCGGCTCCGCTGGTGGTGCTCGCACTAGTGTGGCCGCGGGCGCGGGTCGTCGTACGGCCGCGGATGGTGGACGTGGGGCCGGTGCGGACGACGTGGACGCAGATCGTGTCGGGCGTGATCACGGCGGCGGTCGGCGTACTGCTGCTGGTCACCGACGGGTTCTCCGGGCTGACGTCCGTGGATTCGCAGTCCGCGTTGGAGCAGCGGGCCGCGAGTTTCGCGGCGCACATACCCGACACCGCGCTGATCGGGGTCGCGTTGCTGGTTGTCGCCGCGGTCGGCGTACTGCGGCTGCGGCGTTCGAAGGTGTCCGAGTGAGCGCGGCGGATCGGGCGCATGCCTTCGTCCGCGGCGGGATCATGGACGGGACGTATCCGCCCGGGTCGATGCTCAGCGAGAACGAGGTGGCCGCGTCCCTGTCGATGAGCCGTACGCCGGTGCGCGCGGCCCTCGCCCGCCTGCAGGACGAGGGATGGGTACGGATCTACGCGCAACGCGGGGCTCTCGTCCGGGAGTTGACGCCGGCCGAGGTCCGCGAGTCCGCCGAGGTGCGGCACGCGCTGGAGTCGGCCGGGGTACGCCGGGCCGGTGCGCGGGAGCGGGGACGCCTGCGCGAGGCGCTGACCGGGAACCTGGACGAGCAGGAGCGGGCGCTCGACGCGGGCGACTTCCCGGCGTTCACGCAGCTCGCGATGCGGTTCCACCGCGCCTTCGTCGAGCTCGGCGGGAACGGCACGATGCTGGCGATGTACGACCGGCTCCAGGACCGCCAGCAACTGTCGATCATCAACAGCGCGGGCCGGATCACCGACGAGCCGGAGCAGGTGATCGAGGAACACCGCGGGCTGCTCGACGATGCGGAGGCGGGGGACTGGGCCGCGTTCGCGACGCATCTGGACGAGCACCAGGCCCGCAGCCACGCACTGGAAGGCAATCCAGGGAAGGTGACATGAGGGGGTCCTCGACGCGCTCCACGACGCCGTCGACTACGGCGTGTTCGGGTACCCGGACGGCCCGTCCGTGAGCTACCTGGACGCGGTCGTCGGCTGGCAGGCGCGCCGGTTCGGGTGGGAGGTGCCGCGCGAGTGGGTGCTGGTGACGGCGGGGATCATCACCACGCTCAAGACCGTCGTACAGGCGTTCTCGGCGCCAGGTGACTCGGTGCTGATCCAGCCACCGGTGTACGCGCACTTCCTTCATCCTCAGCCATCCGCACAACCCGACCGGGAACGTCTGGTCCGAGGACGAACTGCGCACGATGGGGGAGATCTGCGCGCGGCACGGGGTGCTGGTCGTCGCGGACGAGATCCACCAGGACCTGATCATCAACTCGTCGAAGAAGCACGTCCCGTTCGCCTCGCTGGGGCCGGAGTTCGCACGTACACGCACGGCGAGCCGTGGCTGGAGGAATTGCTGACGTACCTGCGCGGCAACCATCGCCGGTTCGCCGACACGGTGAACTCCGCCACGGACAAGCTACGGGTGCTCTCTGCCGACTCGCTGTACCTGACCTGGATGGACTGTCGCGGTCTCGGACTCGACGCCGAGGCGCTCGACAAGTTCATGCTCACGAAGGCCCGGCTCTGGCTCGACGAGGGCCAGAAGTTCGGGGTGGAAGGGCACGGCTACATGCGCGTGAACCTCGGCTGCCCTCGCAGTACCGTCGACGAAGCCATCACCCGCCTGGTCACTGCGGTGGGCTGAGCAGGAGTGCCTGCCGGCGCTGGTGGACTGTCAGATAGCGGAGGCCGTCCGGTCCGGCGGTGAACTGGCGCTGTGAGCGGCGCGGTAGCCAGACGAGAGCGCCGGGCTCCAGGTCGACGGTCGTGAGTTCGGTGGTCAATTTGCCGCTGCCGGCGAGGATGTGGATGAGTACGTCGAGGTCCGGGCCGTTGTGGGCGTCGATGTGCTGCCCTGGTGCCAGCGCGATGACGTTCGAGTCGAGGTCGCGTTGACGGGCCTCGAGCTTCCAGATCGCGCCGGTCCCGTCGTCGGGGACCGTGCTGGTGTCGACCAGTACGCGGGGGAGCGGCGTAGTGGCGAGCTTGGTGATGCGGATCCGCCAGTCGCGGGGCTCCTGGCTGAGGTACTCCCAGCCGTAGCTGCCGGCGTGATCCGCCTCGAACTCGTCGCGCAGATGCCGCGGGTCGTGGTCGTTGACCAGCACGAACGCCGCACCCACGGGCAGCTCGCCGTACCGCGCGAAGATCGCCGGATGCTTGTCAGGCTTCCGCATCTCCCGCACGTCGAGCTCCGGTACCGCTGTCATCTCGAATCCCTCCCTAGAATTTCTACAAGTCCCGGTTGTGTAAACTCTAGAGCATGACGATGCGAGTCGATCCGGGGCGTCGTGCCGACGTGCTGCGGGTGCTGCGGGACGCGGACCGGCCGATGGACCTCCCGGAAATCGCCGCGCGGCTCGGGATCCACGTCAACACCGCGCGCTTCCACCTGGAGACCCTGGTCGGCAACGGGCAGGTCGAGCGGACGACGGGCGGCCGGGGGCGGCCGGGACGTCCGCCGCTGATGTTCCAGGCAGTACGCCGGATGGACCCGACCGGGCCGCGGCACTACCGCGTCCTCGCCGACATCCTCACCGCAAGCCTCGCCACCGACCCCAACCCCACCACCCGAGCAACCGAAGCCGGCCGCCACTGGTCCCGCACCCAGACCCCACCTCGGGCCGACCCGGCCCCGATGCGGGCCCCGACGCCGACCTCGGCTGCGTCGGAGGCGGCTGACGTGGTTGGGGGGCTGACCGGTCTGCTTGAGGAACTGGGATTCGCTCCGGAGCAGCTTCCGGCCGGCGGGCATCCTCGCATCGGCCTGCGGCACTGCCCGTTTCTCGAGCTCGCCGAGGAACGCTCCGACGTCGTCTGCGCGATCCACCTCGGCCTGATGCAGGGCGCCATCGAATCCTGGAATTCCCCCATCTCCGTCGACAGGTTGCAACCTTTCGCCCAGCCGGACCTCTGCATCGTCCACCTGGCGGACACCTCCTCCGGACAGTGACTACCATTCCAGGACGCGAGAGGAGAGCGATGCGACCGTTCCTGGACAAGGCGATGCCGGAGGCGTGGCAGGCGGCGAAGGTCTACGTGGAGGAGATCCGGACGGCGGCGGTCGCGCGGGGACTTACCGTGCCGGAGATCGAGCTGATCAACGTCCGCTGCTCGCAGCTGAACGGGTGCGCGTCGTGTCTCGACCTGCATTCGCGGAAGGCCCGGCAGGCCGGCGTCCCGGCGCAGAAGCTGGACGTGCTCCCGGCCTGGCGCGAGACCGGTCTCTACACGAGCCGGGAGACCGCCGTACTGGCGATCGCCGAGGCGGGCACGGTGCTCCCGCTGAACGACGACCGGCGCGCCGACCTCGAGGCCGCGCAGGTGGTCCTCGGCGTCGACGGGTTCGTCGCGGCCGAGTGGGTGGTGGTGACGATCAACGCGTTCAACCGCATCTCGATCCTGAGCGAGTACCCGGTCCGGGCTCGCGACGCCGACGGAAAGGTGATCCAGTGAGTGCCGATCAGCGTTTCGTAGTACGGAACCGGCCCGAGGAATCCAGGTATGTCCTGATCGACAACGAGTCCGGTGCGGTGATCGGCGAGGAGGACTACGTCGACGTCGACGAGCAGCGGGTGCTCTTCCACACCGGTGTGTCCGACGACTACAGCGGGCAGGGCCTCGCGTCGCAGCTGGTCCGGGCGGTGGTCGATGACATCATCGCCCAGGGGTACTCGATCGTCCCGGTCTGCCCGTACGTCGCTGCCTGGCTCCCGAAGCATCCGGAGTACGGCGAACACGTCGTCAAACCACGCCCGGAACACCTGCGCGCGGTCGCAGCCCGCGAGAAGTAGGCTCGCCGCCATGGGCGGATGGGCCGACGACGACATCGGCGACCAGACCGGGCGGACGGTCGTGGTGACCGGGGCGAACTCGGGGCTGGGGTTGCGGGCGGCGACGGTGCTAGCGGCGTACGCCGGAGGGGTACGAGTCGATCCTGGCGACCAACTATCTGGGCCATGCCGCGTTGACGTGGCTGTTGATGCCCGCCTTGCGCGCGGCCGAGGACGCGCGGGTCGTGACTGTGTCGAGCATCGCGCATCGTGGCAAGGGGTTCGATGTCGAGGATCTGAACTTCGAGCGCCGGCGGTTCCGGATGGCGTATGCGTACTCGCAGTCCAAGCTGGCCGTGCTGATGTTCGCCCTGGAACTGCAGGAACGGCTCGAGGCGGCGGGCTCTCCGGTGATCAGCGTCGCCGCGCACCCCGGCTTCACCGGCACGGAAATGGGCGGCGCGGGCGCCCGCAACCAAGGCCTCGGTGCGGTAGCGCGACCGCTCAACGCGCTGACGAAAGCCCTCTCCCAACCGGTCCCCGAAGGCACGCTCCCGATCCTGTACGCCGCGACCGCGCCCGCCGTCCAGGGCGGCGACTATTACGGCCCCCGGAAGTACGGCGAGTTCTTCATCGGCGTCACCCCGGACCCCGGATGACGGCCGTCCGGCCGTACGAACGGTTCGGCTTCGTGGTGGATCGGGCGAACGACGACAACAGGATCCGCGGCCAGAACCTGCCCAACTGCGACATGCGCCTCGACATCAGCGGCTGATCCGCGGCGGCCGTCCGTCGGACCAGGCGTTGGCCCACGTGGTCGTGAAGTCGAGGCCGGCGATGTGGTCGTCCGGCAGTACGACGGTTGCCGGGGCGAGCTCGGGCTGCGGGGGAGTCTTGCGAAGGTCGGCGACGACCTCGGCGAACCGCTGGCCGGCGGGCTTGGTGTGGTTGTCGATGTCGAGCAGGCCGAGGCCGTACTCGAGCGGAGCGAACCCGCCGTACTCGGGGCGGATGTCGTGCGAGGCCCACCAGGTCACCGCGGTGACGCCGGGGACCGCGAGCGAGTGGCGGAGGAGCCGCTCGGTGGCGTGCTCGACGGTGACGTCGCTGACCCATTCGGGCGCGACGCCGATCTCCTGGATCCAGATGGGCTTCGGCGTCGTCTGGTGCGCGGCCGCGACCTGCGCGAGGTACGCGCCGATCGACCAGGCCAGGTCGTTCTCCTCGCCGAAGTGGCCGATGAAGCCGCTGAAGAACGGCCAGGCGTGGACCGTGGTGAGATCGGGCTCGTTCGCGAGCAGCGCGGGTGTGAAGCCGGTGTGCGACGTGGTCCACGGCTGGTGGTCCGCCCCGAGGACGACCGGCAGTTCGGGCGCCGCGGTGTGCGCGGCGCCGATCAGCGTGCGCGCCCAGTCGTCCAGGTGCTGCGTGGTGACCTGCTCGTGCTCGAAGCCGACCAGCATGTTCGGCTCGTTGCCGAGGTCGATGCCGGCGCCGGCCGGGTGGGCGGCGACCAGTTCGGCGACCGCGCTGATCAGGGTCTTGGCGCCCGATACCGCGAGCGTGTCGGTGAACAGGTTCGCCTTCGGAACCCACGGCGGCCGGAACACCCAGCCGGACAGGAACCCGTTCAGTACGGTCACCCAGACGTCGAGGCCGACATCGTGCGCGCGATCGAGCAGCACCGACAGCCGGTTCATCGCGGTACCCGAGACGGTCGTCGGGAACGGCTGGAACACGGGCCACAGGCACTGGATCCGGACGTGGTCGCACCCGAGCGCGGCGATCGCGGCCAGGTCGTCGGCGATCGAGCGTTCGTCGAAGTCTTGCCAGGCGTTCCACCACTGCTGCCGCGGCACGTAGTTCACGCCGAAGGCCGGGCGGTTCGAGTTGATCATGGGGCTCAGTCTCTCCGATGTTCAGGGACGCCAGGCGAGGACCTGCCCCCGCTGGACAAGCCGGGTCTGCAGGGCGGGGATGTCGACGGCCTGTACGTCGGTCCGCGCGCGAACGGCCTGCACCGCCGCGACGGCCGCGGACTCGGCCAGTACGCAGAAGACCGGCTCCATCCGGGTCGCCGCGTAGCCGATGTGGGTGGCGGACAGGCAGACCGGGACGAGCAGGTTGCCGCAGTCGGCGGGGATGATCGCGCGGTAGGGGACCGGGTACGGCCGGCCGGTGCCGAGGTGGCCGCCGATGAACATGTCGCCCTCGGTGGCCACGCCGAGCTGCCCGGTGGACGGGTCGCGGTGCGGGATCCGGCGTACCGGATAGACGTCGACGCCGAAGAGCGCCAGGCCGACGCTGTCGTCGGGGTCGGTCAGGTTCGCGACGTCGTCGTGGGTGATCGTGTAGACGCCGTCGAGGCGGCGCGACACCCGGATGTACAGCTGCGGCGGCCAGCCGTCGGTCTCGGGGAACATTCCGGCATCCAGCCCGTACGCCGCGGTCTCGGCCCGGAACTCGGCCGGTACGGCGGGATCCGTCGACAGGAAGTGGTGCAGCCCGCGGAGGTAGTCGATGTGCTGCCGCCAGACCCGCGCCCGGCTGTCCCAGTCGCCGTCCTGGTATTCGCGGCTGAGTCCGAGCGGGGCGTTCGTGATCAGGGACGCGCGCTGGTAGTTGTACTCGCCGGAGTTCAGCCAGCCCGGGAAGATCCCGCGCAGCGCGTCGAGGTCGGCGCTGAGGTGCTGCACGTACCGGCGTACCAACTCGTAGTCGGCGGGGGAGTAGCCGTCGGGCGGCGTGATCGGCGTACGGGCGGCGGGGTCGGTGGTCACGTAGAAGCGGAAGTTGTACGCCTGCGCGTAGTCGTCGGCGTCCCCGAGAGCGCGGCCGTGATCGGCGTCGAGGAGGGGGAGCAGTTCGCCGGGCGTGACGTACGGGTCGATCGGCGTCCAGTTGGTGACCGGTTGGACGCCGGCCAGGTCCTCGCCGTACTCGTCCCGCGACTCGCGGCCGGTGCGGTACGGGACTCCGGCGAGCGCCATCAGGTCGCCCTCGTACGACGCGTCGATGAGGACCTCCGCCCGTACGTCGACGTCCGGGACCGCCGCGCCGGCCGGCAGCGGGACGCCCCAGCGGTCGGGCGTCGACGTCTCGAGGTGGACGGCGGTGATCCGATTCCCGTCGCGGGTGACCGAGCGGACGCGGCGCTCGTAGTACACCTCGATCCCGGCGTCCTCGACCCACCGGCGGAAGTTTCGCTGCACGTCCTGCGGGTGCTCGCCGAAACCGAACACGGCGTCCTTCGTCAGACCGCCGACCGCGGCGGGAAGCGGGCAGTCCTGCCGCGGTTTGATTCCCGCGCCGAGCATCCCGCCCAGCCAGCGGCTCGGCTCGATCAGGACGACCGACGCGCCTTCCTGCCGCGCGGCGATCGCGGCGACACAGCCGGCGGCGTTGCCGCCGTACACACAGACATCGACCATGGCATGCACTCTGCCGCTGCACTGATCTTCCATGACATAGCGGATCTGAGCATCCGCATGTACTTTTTTGTCATGCTCACGCTCGACGGGTACCTGCTCGCCGCGCGCCGGGAGCAGTTCAGCCTGGCCGTCGACACGTACGAGACGTGGTGCCTGCTGCTGCCCAGGAGCGGCGCGTTCGCCTTCGAGGTCAGCGGTGTACCGCGGGGGACGGCGACGTTCGGCGACATCGTGATCTGCCCGCCGGGCGGTGACCTGTGGCGCCGGATGCAGACGCCGGCCGCCTTCTTCCATGCACGGTTCAGCACCGAGCTCGAGCCGCCGATCGGCCGGACCCGGCTCCGCGACCTCGACCGCCTCCGCGCGGACCTGACGATGCTCGAAGCCCGCGACGCCCACACAGATCTGATCGCGACCCATGTCGTCACGGACCTCGTCCTGATGGCGGTGCGTGCACACCGCGACGCTCCCGGCGACGAGCTGGTCCGCGCGGCAACGGCGTACCTCCACGACCACTTCACGTCCCCGGACCTCTCGCTGGGCGACCTCGCCGATCTACTCGGTATCAGTCCCGCCCAGCTGTCCCGTCGCTTCAAGGCGGCCCACGGCCTGACCCCTGCCCACTACCTCCGCCGCCTCCGCCTGGGTACGGCCCGCGACCTCCTCGCCGAAACCGACGAAACCCTGCAAACAATCGCCGAGCGCTGCGGCTTCCGAAGCGCGTTCTACCTGAGCCGCGTCTTCAGCAACCACAACGCCCAGTCGCCCTCCCAGTACCGCCCAACGGTCAGGGTGTGAGCAGTCGGCCGCAGTCCCAGTCCTGGAACGCGCCGGCGAGGCATCGCATCTTCGGCCACCAATAGTCACGCGGCGCGCCGCTGTACGCGTCCTGCACGGGCATGAGCAGCCAGTAGACGAGCCCGAACCGGTAGTCGTCGAGCAGTTCGTCGAAGGAGTATCCGCTGACGCCGTACCCGACCAGCCGGGTATGGAACTCGCTCAGCAGGACCTGTTCGCGGTCGCGGCGTTGATCCGGGCTCCAGAAAGTTGCGATCAGGTTCGCCAGGTCGATCGCCCCGATGTCGAAGGACGCGCTCTGCCAGTCGATCAGGTACGCCGGTCCTGACCGTCCCGGGCGCGGGCAGAGGTAGTTGCAGAAGTACGCGTCGCCGTGGACGAGTGTGATCCGATCGGTCACCCGCGGTCGGAGCCAGTTGCTCCAGTGTGTCGCGAGGCGGTCCAAGGTGTTCTCGTACAGCTCGACCGTGTCGCGCGGGAGCCACGAGCGGTTCTCCGCGAGTACGGCGTCCCATGCGGCGCGGCGTCGCCGGGCGTACTGGTCGAAGCCCTCGGTGGACCAGTAGCCCGGAAACGCCTCCGCCTGCGTTGGTCGCCCCCACCAATAGGCCTGCAACCGGGCCAGCGTGTCGACGACGGCGAGCTGGTCCTCGATCGCGGGCATGGTGCTCGGCCGCTGGATGATCTGGGCCCGCGTGACCGGCTCGCGGTGCGTCGTGGAGAGATCTTCCAGCAGCACGTACGGCGCATCACCGTCCGCCGCCGCCGCGATGCAGTGCGGGACGACCGGCGGATGGTCCGGCAAGGTCGCAACCAGGGTGTAGAACCGTGCCTCGTCGACGGCCGCCGCCCTGCTCCAATCGTTGTCAGCGGGCCGCTTCGCGACGAACTGCGCGTCCGGACTGCTCCGGAACGACACCCGGAGCCGGGCCGTCGACGAGTTGAATGCGCCGGTGTCGCGCACCGCCACCGTCCGGACGTCCCGTACGCCGGCGCGATCCAGCAGCTCGTAAACCCAGTCGGCGTCCATCCGCCCAGCGTCGCGCTGCTGCGGCGGCTCCGCAACAGACTTTCCGGCAAGGAGGATGCCGTCGGAAGCTGCTGTCCGTGGTGGTGGTTGCTGGCAGCAAATAACGGGGCTGCTGTGACAGCAGATCTGTTGTGGTACTGCGCCGAGTGGTAGCGTGAAAGCACTGAATGAGGTCGCCCCGGACCCGGCGCCTGTGAACACCGCGCTGGGGGGTCTGATGACCACATGACGACGTCCGCCTACCTGGATCGTCTGGGCCGCTCGGCCACGTTCGACTCGTGGCTGACGACCGAGCTGTCGGAAGCACTCGCCTCGCTCGACACCGAGCTGACGGAACGCTCGCGGTCGCCCGACGGCGGGCCCCGGGTGATCAATATCCGGCTGCAGATCTATCGGCAGCGGCTGCAGCGCGAGCTGGACCAGCGCGCGGCGCGTCACGGCGAGTGACTGAGCCGCTGATGGACGCCGGGGGACTCGGACGAGTCTCCTCTCGTCGTCCGGGTGTGGAGGGCGCCCGGCGGTGAGCCTCCGCCGGCCGCACGAAAATGGCGTAGGTGCGGCCGGCGGAAGCTCGGCCTACCGCTGCGGCTTCGCGGGAAGCGCGAGACTACCGTTCAGTACCTCGGTGGCGACGTCGACGAGACGCCGCCCGTTCCGCCGGGCGTGCTGCCGCAGGACAGTGAACGACTCCTCGAGGCTGACGCCGAGCCGCTCGGCGAGCAGCCCTTTCGCCTGCTCGATCAGCACTCGACTGTCCAGCGCGATCTGCAGCTGGTCGGCGAGCGTGTGGTACTGCGTGGCGTGGTGCCCCTCGACGCCCAGCGCGGCCGTGTTCGCGAGGGCCTGGCCGGCTTCGAGTACGTCGATCCCCAGCGCGCCCGTGGTACTGCGGAACATCGTCAACGTCCCGACGGCCCGTCCGAGGATCAGCAGCGGGAAGGCGTGGACGGCGCGGAGCTCCCGCTGTGACGCGGCGACGGCGTACTGCGGCCACGTATCGCCGGCACCGGCCAGGTCGAGGCAGTCGATCCGGGTAGCGCTGTCGTAGCTGTCGTGCGCGGGTCCTTCCACGATCTGCTGCTCGAGCTGCTGCAGCCGGTCCGTCGGCTCGGAGGACGCCGCGATGTTGTCGAGGGCGCCGTCGCGGTCGGCCAGCATCAGGCCGGACGCGCTGACGCCGGGCAGTTCGGCGCACCGATCCGTGAGCCATCCCAGCGTGCTGCCGAGGTCCGCCTCGGCGACGAATCTGGCGACCAGACCGGACAGCGTGTCGAACGCCTGGTGCTCACCTACCCCCATCGAACCTTCGCCTCCCTATGCGATGTCCAGCCGTAGACGCTTGTCGACGATCCGCCGCGCCACTTCGGTCATGTGGACGTCCTCCGCGAACGCGCGCGCCCTGACCAGCGTGAACGCGTCCTCGACACTGCAGTCGCACTGGGCGGCGACCATCCCGGCGGCCTGATGGACGACAAGCCACTGCTGGGAGGACTCCAGAAGATCCCCGGGCGCGGCCACAATGCCCTCGTCGCCCTCGTCGTGGAACTGGGCGAGACAGACCTCGGTCAGCAGCATCGTGTGCGTGAGCGCGTCGGCCAGCTCTTCGAGATCCGCGGTCCGCGGCTGCGGCGGCTCCGGCCGCGGCGGGTCGAACACCGCGAGCGCACCGACGCACCGCTCCGCCGATCCCAGCGGAACCACGGCGAGTGACCGTACGCCGAGGGCCCTGACGGCGGGCGAGTAATGCGGCCAGCGCCGGCGCAGTGAGTCCTCGGTCGCGACCACCGGCCGCCGGGTCGCGGCCGACTCGTGGATCGGGCCCTCACCCAGTGTGACCTCGAGGTCCTGGGCAGCCGCGGCGAGTGGATCAGAGGCGATCACCGACGCTTCGAGCTGCCGGGAGCTGAGCAGCGTGATCCCGGCGCTGCGGGCGCCGAGCAGTTCGGCGACGGCCGAGATCAGCCGTGGCCGGTCGCCGCTCAGGTCCGCGGCCGAAAACCAGCGGGTGAGTCGCCGGATGTGGGTGTCGTGCAGCCTGGCGGAGATCCGATGCCGCTCTTCGCTGCGGCGGTGGACGATCCCCAGCCGCTCGTGCACGGCGCGCAACCCGTCCGGACCGGTGAGCGCGAGCTGTTCGTGCCGCCGGGCGATCGCGGCAGCACGCTCCGCCCGGGCGCGCTCAAGGTCGGCATGCTCCCGAGCGGGTCCGATCCAGCCGGACAGCCCACTCACCACGTGGCGATTCTAACCCTCTTCCTCGGGTTCCTGGGTGTCCTCCATCAGCAGCACGACGCCCTCGGACTGGCTGTCCAGCGGCGAGCAGATCACCGAGCACTTGATCGTCCGGCCCTTGCGGTTGACCGCGACCAGGTCGACGGGCTCGGTGCGGGCGCCGGAGGTCAGACACCGCTGTACGACCTCGACCAGACCGTCGGTCGGCAGGCCGAAGTCGAGCTGGAAGAACGGCTGCCACTGGACCTCGTCGCCGCGCAGCCCCCAGAGCTCCTCGGCACCGCGGTTCCAGCTGCGGACCCGGAGTTCGCCGTCGAGCACCACGACCCCGGCCGCGACGCTGGCCAGCACGCCCTCGAGGAACGTGCGCGCCTCGTCGAGCTCGGTACTGCGGATCCGGATCTCCTCGTTCATCGTCTCGAGCTCTTCGTTGCCCGACTGGAGTTCCTCGTTGGTGGTTTCGAGTTCCTCGTTGGTCGACTGGAGCTCTTCGTTCGTGGTCTCCAGTTCCTCGATGCTGGACTGGAGTTCCTCGTTGGTGGTCTCGAGTTCCTCGTTGGTCGACTGGAGTTCCTCGTACGCCGTCTCCAGGTCCTCGCGGTTCCGCTTCACCTCGAGCTGCAACCGGGTGAGCGTGGTGGTGTCGACGAACACCACCGACGAGCCGACCACGACGCCGTCGTCGGCGGTCAGCGGCTGCACGATGATGTCGAGGTACTGCACGTCCTCGGCGGACAGCCGGCGCTCGACGCCGTTCACCCGGACCGCGCGACGCTCGGAATGCGCCTGCTCGATCAGCGAGCGGAGTTCGGTGGGCCGGTAGGAGACCTCGAGGTCCCGGAACGGCCGGCCGACGTCCTGGGAGGTGAGTCCGAACTGGGCGCGGGCCTGGCTGTTCAGCTGGAGGATGACGCCGTCCAGGTCGACCGAGATCATCGCGTTCGGCGCTGTCTCGATCACCAGGTCGCGCACCTGCCGCTTGCGGGCGACGTCGCGCAGCTCCACCACGGACGTCGGGTCGAGCCGTAGCGGGACAGTCTGGTGCTGCGGGGCGGCCTTGCCGAGGCGCCGGCGGAAGATCCGCTGGCGCATGCTGACGACGTCGAACCGCTCGCCGTCGGACAGCAGCATCTCCGCCTTGCCGAGGAACAGGTAGCTCTCCTCGCGCAGCGCGAAGTGGAACCGGTCGATGATCTGCTGCTGCGCCTCGACGTTGAAGTACATCAACGTGTTCCGGCAGACCAGTAGGTGCAGGCGCGAGATCGGGGCGTCCCGGGTGATGTCGTGCCGGCCGAAGATCACCCGGCGCCGCAGGTCGGACCGGAAGACGAACCGCGGGCCGCTCTGCTCGAAGTACACCGAGCGGAGCTCCTCCGGGAGCGCCTCGAGCGACTTGGCCGAGTACGCGCCGGTGCGGGCCTCGCGCAGCGCCTCCTCGTCCACGTCGGTGCCGTAGATCTTCACCCGTCGGGCGCACTCCTCGATCCCGAGGGCCTGCGCGAAGATGATCGCCAGCGAGTACGCCTCCTCGCCGCTGGAGCAGCCCGCGCTCCAGACCCGGACGTCCTCCTCCGAGCCGATCGTGCTGAGCAGGTCCGGCAGGATCTCCCGCTGCAGGTACGTCCAGCTCTCGGCGTCACGGAAGAAGCTCGTGACGTTGATCAGGATCGTGTTGAACAGGAAGTCGAACTCGTCGGCGCTGGTCTCCAGCAGATCCCGGTAGTCGAGGAACTCCGCGACGCCGACGTCGTTCATCCGTTTGCGGATCCGGCGGGCCAGCGACGAGCGCTTGTAGCCGGTGAAGTCGAAGCCGCGGGCGTCGCGGATGAACGCCAGCAGCAGCTCCAGGTCGGGATTCAGGCCGTCGTCCTCGGCGCTTGCCATCACGTGCTCCTCGCGTCGGCCAGGGCGACGATCACGTCCGCGATCTCGTCCAGCGGCAGCACGAAGTCCACCGACCCGGTACCGACCGCCGCCTCCGGCATCCCCCTGAACTCCGCCGACTCCGGGTCTTCGGCGATCACTGTGCCACCTCGTGACTTGACCGCACTCACTCCCATCGCCCCGTCGCTCCCCGAACCTGTCAGCACGCAGGCTATCGCGCGCGCACCGTAGGCACCGGCCACCGACTCGAACAGAAGATCCGCCGACGGACGGACGAAGTGCACCAGCTCGCTGTTCGACAACGTCAGCTCGCCGTCCGCCCCGACCAGCAGGTGCCGGTTCGGCGGGGCGACGTAGATGGTGCCGGGTACGGCGCGCTCGCCGGCCCGCGCGAGTTTCACCCGCAGCGGACTGCGGCGGCCGAGCACGTCGGCGATCACGGTCTCGTGGCGCGGGTCGAGGTGCTGCACGACCACGACCGGCACCGGGAACCCGGACGGGATCGCGCCGAGCACCTGGCTGAGCGCGCGGATGCCACCGGCCGACGAGGCGATCGCAACGATGTCGAACCGATCGCCCTGCTGGCCGGACGCGGTACGGCCCAGATCAGGCTGACTCATGATCCGGGCGACTTCTGGTGTACACCCCCTGAGCCTATCGGCCCGGGCGGCGGCCCGACAGCGTCCAAGGAGGCCCTGCGGGAGGGGGACGGAGCGGCACAGCCACTCCGCAGGCGGCAGGGCCTCCGATTTCACGATGAGCCCAGCCGGGCGGAGTGTCAACAGCCGACCTCCGGAGCCGGGGCGCACCGGTATGCGGACGGCGCGGAAGGGAACGCCCGCGGGCCTGATCGGGTCCACCGCGGACGGCGATTTGGTTGCCGGAGGCCCGCACCTGGGCCCTCAGTCGGCAGTCATCGCGGTCGGGATGACGGCGACCGGGCAGTCGGCGTGGTGGAGGACCGTCTGGCTGACGGAACCCAGCAGCATGCCGGCGAAGCCCCCGCGGCCGCGGGAGCCGAGGACGAGCAGGACGGCGTCGGCGGCGAGCCGGAGGAGGTGTTCGGCGGGGTGGCCGGTGATGTGGATGAGTTCGGCGTCGGGCGCGCCTTGGGCGGCGGTGCGGAGTTCGGCTTCGGTGATGCGGTGCAGGTCGGTGCCGGTGGGCTGCGCGGCGACGACCCGGACGAGCAGGTCGTGCCGGCGGGCGTAACCGAGGCCGTACTCCAGGGCGGCCTGGCTGGCGGGCGAACCGTCGTACCCGATCACGACCCGGATGCCGGCCATGCTGCCGAGATCCGGCCGTACGACGACGACCGGGCAGCGGGCGTTCGCCGCGAGGTCGAGGCCGGTGGATCCGACGAGGGCGCCGAGCATCAGGCCGAGTCCGCGGCTGCCGATCACCACGACCGACGCCGTACCGGAGGCTTTCACGAGCGCCGCCGAGGGGGAGCCGTTCTCGATGTGCGACTCGATGGTGATCCTGGGGTCGATGCCGCGGGCCTGGGCGACGGCTTTGGCGATGACGTCGCCGGCGCGGGCGGGGGAGTCGCCCGGGGCCAGGGCGTAGGTCAGGTGGAGTCGGGTGCGTAAGGCGGCGGCCTCGATCGCGCCCCAGCGGACGGCGATCTCGGCCGCCGGCGATCCGTCGACGCCGACGATCACGGGCTTGTGCTTCATCAAAGCTCCTCGGGAGTCGATTCGAGTATCTGCCGGGCAGGCGGGTGGTCGCACCGGTCGATCGGGCCTTGGGGGACGGGACCTTCGGCCCTGACCGCGGGCGGGCGGTGCGAGCAAGTCTGGAATTCCAGGGAAATCCAGGGGGCGACGTCATGAGCATCAGAAGAATGCGGCTGTGGGTGCTCATGCCGCTGCGTCGGCTGGGCTTCGGCAGGAGTCCGCTGCGTCGCCGTTCGGACCGCATCGAGATCGCACTGCTCTGGTGCGCGCTGATCGCGGCGCTGGTGATGCTGCCGGTCTCCGGCGCGGCCGGGACGGGCATCTCGCATTCGCTCGAGTCCTCGTCCGCCCACCGCCGCGCCGTCCTGCACGACGTACCGGCACTGACCCTGCAGGCCACCGAGAGCGCGCTCCCGGACACACCGGGGAGCCCGCTGACGCTCACGCAAGTGTCGTACGTCGACCCGCAGGGCGTCGCCCGGACCGGAATGGCGAGCGTGGTGATCGGTACTCCGGCCGGTGCCGCCCTGACGGTCTGGCTCGACAGCGCCGGGAACATCGTGTCCACGCCGCGATCGCCGTCCGACAACGAGGCGTTCGGCACGCTGGCCGGGTTCCTCGTCGCCGGCGGCTCGTGGCTGCTGCTGTGGGGCCTGTTCCGGCTGGCCCGCGTCCCGCTGGACCGCGGCCGGGTCCGGGCGTGGGACGCCGACTGGTACGCCGTCGCTCCCCGCTGACGGCAGGAACGACTACGGAGGAGCCATGGACAACGAGTACGTCGTACCGGCTGACGCGGCGCTGGATCCGGCCGCGGTCGGGGTGAAGGTCGCGCGGCTCGCGG
Organism: Kribbella sp. WER1; assembly: GCF_054189145.1. Taxonomy (NCBI): domain Bacteria; kingdom Bacillati; phylum Actinomycetota; class Actinomycetes; order Propionibacteriales; family Kribbellaceae; genus Kribbella; species Kribbella sp. WER1. The sequence continues at coordinate 8,520,483 of NZ_CM135186.1, forward strand.
AGTTGGCGCAGGCCGGGATCCGGGTGCCGGAGGGGTTCGCGGTGACGGCGGCGGCGTACCGCGAGTTCGTCGAGGCGGGCCGGCTGGAGCCGGCGATCGCGCGGGCGATCCGCAGGTACCGGAACGGACGCGACCTGGTCGTGGCCGCGGCCGAGGTACGGTCGGCGTTCGTCGAGGAGTCGTTGCCGCCGGACGTGGTGGACGCCGTCGTTGCGGCCTATCGGCGACTCGGCGGCGACGGGACCGAGGTCGCCGTCCGGTGCAGCCCGCGGACCGCGGCCGACGGCGTACAGGACGAGGTGTTCCTGCATCTGATCACCGTGCAGGACGTCCTCGCGGCCTGCCGGCGGTGCTTCGCGTCGCTGTTCAACACTGTTGCTGTCGGCAACCGTGAGGCGATGGCGGTCGACCATCACCAGGTCGCGATGCCGGTCCTCGTCCAGCGCATGGTGCACTCCGATCTCGGCGGCTCCGGGACCGCCCGTGGCGAGAACACGTTCGTCCGGATCCGCGCATCCTGGGGCCTCGGCGAGCCGCCGCCGCCCGGTGCCGACCAGTACTCCGTGCACCCGGGAGCGCGCCCGATGATCGTCAAGCACCACGGCGACAAGCCGACCAAGAACGTGTACGCCGAGCCTCGGGGGACGCAGGCCGTACCCACGACACCGGCCGAGCGGGCAGGCCTCGTACTGACCGACGCCGAACTGGAGGAGCTTGCCCGCTGGTCGGTCACGGCCGACCAGCACTTCCGCCGCCCGATGACGCTCGAATGGGCGAAGGACGGGCTGTCCGGAAAGCTCTACCTGCTGGAGGTCCGGCTGGGCGTCGCCCCGGAGGTGGCGGTCCCGGTGCCCGGCAGTACGGGACGTTTGGCCCTGCCGGGAGCGTGACGAACGGCGGACTGTAGAGGGTGAGGGGGCAGACTCATGGAGAAGCCTGCGGCAGGCGATCGACGGACGGCCTGAAGGAAATCCTCGTCCAGCAGCCGAGCGACTGAAAGGAACCCTGGCATGAACGACTACATCCTCGTCGGCGTGGACGGCAGCCCCGAGGCGCAGCTCGCGTTGCGCTGGGCCCTGGACGCGGCCGAGCGCCGCGGCCTCCCGGTCCGGGTGCTCCGGGCGTACCAGAACGACCTGGACCGGTGGCCGGTGATCGGGATGGCCGGGTACGTGCCGCCGCCGCTGCAGGTGGAGCCGTTCCAGGAGGAGCTGGACGAGGCGGTCCGGATCGCGCGGAACCGGCTCGGGCGGGATCGCGTGAGCGGCGTACTCATGGACCTGGATCCGGCGCACGCGCTCCTCGGGGAGGCCGGCGGGGCCGCGCTGGTCGTGGTCGGGACGACATCGCCGAACAAGATGTCGGCGGTGCTCCTCGGTTCGGTCGCGACCGCGGTCACCGCCAAGGCGCCTTGCCCGGTGGTCGTGGTGCGCGGCGACCGGCGGACCGGGCCGATCGTGGTCGGGACCGACGGTTCGGTCGACTCCGAGCAGGCGCTGGCGTTCGCGTTCGAGGAGGCGGCCCACACCGGGGCCGCGCTCGAGGTCGTGTACTGCTGGCCGGCGCGGACGGACTTCGCGGAGTCGGCCACCGACACCGAGAAGCTGCTGCAGGACTGGCTGGCCGAGAGCGTCGCGCCGTACCGGGAGAAGTACCCGGCGGTGAAGGTGCACGTGGCGGTCCTCGACGGTCGTCCGCGAACCCGTCTGATCGCGCTGTCCGAGACCGCGTCACTGACGGTGGTCGGGTCGCGCGGCCGCGGCGGCGTGAAGGGTCTGCTGCTCGGCTCGGTCAGTCAGAGCCTGCTCCACCACGCGAACTCGCCGGTGGCGATCGCCGGTCGGCACGAGGAGTCATGATGCGTCATTTCCTGGTGGTCGCCGACGTGATGACGAAGAGCGTCGTCACGGTCACCTCGGACTCGCCGTACAAGGCGGTCGCCGCGGTCCTCGCCGAGCATCACATCAGCGCCGTACCGGTACGGCGTCCGGACGGCCGGATCGCCGGGGTGGTGTCCGAGACCGACCTGCTGCTCAAGGAGGAGAAGCACCGGCCGGGTCTGCTGCACCGGCACGCGCGGGCCAAGGCCGACGCGCTGACGGCGGGGGAGCTGATGACGAGCCCGGCGGTCACGATTGAGGGCGGCTGCACGCTGGACGAGGCCGCCCGGTTGATGGTCGCCCGCGACATCGACCGCCTGGTCGTGATGGACGGCGACGAGCTGGCCGGCATCGTCAGCCGCTCCGACCTGCTCAGCGCGTACCTCGCCTCCGACGGGGAACTGCTCACCCGGATCCACCGCGACGTCCTCGACCGGCACCTGTGGGAGGACCCGCGGGCGGTGGAGGTCGCCGTCCAGGAAGGCGTGGTGACGCTGACGGGACAGGTCGAACGGCGGAGTACGGCGGTGACGGCCGATCACCTGGTCGCGGCGGTGGACGGCGTCGTCGCCGTACTCAACAAGCTGACGTGGAAGCTCGACGACACGACGCGCGCCCCGGGAGGGATCTTCTACTAGGTCTCCGGGTGGTGGATCACCGCGACCGGGCAGTGCGAGTGGTGCAGCAGGCCGCGGGCGACCGAACCCATCCGGAGCTCGGAGAACGCCGTCCGGCCGAGGCCACCGACCACCACCAGATCCGCGTCCTGGGACTCGCGGGCCAGGACGAGGACGGGATGGTCGATGACCCCGTGACTGTCGACGCTGACGTCCGGGTGCTTCTCGGCCCAGCCCTCGAGGGTCTGGGCGAGCAGCTCGTCAGCGGTCTCGATCCAGGGGCGGGCCGGGTCGAACCAGCTGTTCGGGTCCGGATACGTCTCGCGGACCTCGATCGCGTGGACGCCGATCAGCTGCGCACCGGTCGCCTCGGCGAGTTCGAACCCGTACCGCAGCGCGTCCTGCCCCTCGACGGACCCGTCGATGCCGACCACGAGCCGGTGGTGCGCCGGCGCCAGCGGGTCCCAGGTGTCCGGTACGACGATCAGCGGCACCTTGGTGGCGAGCGCCGTACACACCTGCGACGTGGACCCGAGGACCAGCTCGGCGAACCCGCCCATGCCGCGCCGGCCGATCACCAGCGCCTGCGCGTCCTCGGACAGCTGGAGCAGCACCTGCGCCGGGTGGCCCTGCCGGACCTCGAGTGACGCGGTCGTGAACCCGAGCCGGTCGAGCTCGTCGAGTGCGTCATCCAGTACCTCGGAGCCGTCGTCGACGCCGTCGATCGGCGTACCGGCCGGTAGCTGGTGCTGGTCGTCCACGACGTACACCGCGTGCAGCGGTGCCTTGAGGAGCGTGGCGTACGACGCTGCCCAGGTGAGTGCGATCAGACCGTCACGGGATCCGTCGATCCCGACCAGTACCGGCAGTTGGTTCGTCATGACGCCTCCTTGGTGCACCTCCAGTCAACGCGCGCGGCGCCGCTCCCGGGCAGGGGCGAAAGGTCCCTGCCGACCGCGCTGAAGGTCCCGGTGTTCCCTACGTCCCGGCCGGACGGGGCCGTTCTGCTCGGCCGGATGGGGTCGGAACGGCTCTGACCGGCGGCGCCCGCAGCACAACACCGCACCGGCGGCAGGATCTCCCGGCCCCGGTGATGGAGCCGGGCGGTGATCGGCGGCCGATCATCACCACGGCGGCCGGGCGAGCGCTGGCGGTACTGCGGATTGCCTACGGGCTGACGTTCTTGTGGGCGTTCTTCGACAAGCTGTTCGGTCTCGGCTACTCGACGAAGTCGGGGCAGGCCTGGATCAACGGCACGGATGTGACGGCGGGGTTCTTGAAGGGTTCGACCGGGCCGATGAGTGGCTTCTATCATTCGCTGGCCGGTGACTGGTGGGACACTCCGCTGTTCATGGTCGGGCTGGCGGGTATCGGGCTGGCGTTGACGCTCGGTGTCGGGATGCGGATCGCGGCGGCCGGCGGTGTACTGCTGTACCTGCTGATGTGGTCGTCGAACCTGCCGCCGACGACGAACCCGGTGCTGGACGACCACTGGTAGCGGATGCTGGAGGCGACGGTCGGGGTGGTGCCGGCGTAGAAGGGGATGGTCATGCCGATCAAGGTGTTTCTGCTCGACGATCATGAGGTGGTGCGGTTGGGGCTGCATCAGTTGCTGGATGCGGAGCCGGACATCGAGGTGGTGGGGGATGCGGGGACGGCTGCGGAGGCGATCGCGCGGGTTCCTGCTGTGCGTCCGGACGTGGCGGTGCTGGATGTGCGGCTTCCGGATGGGGACGGGGTGTCGGTGTGCCGGGAGATTCGGTCGGGGATGGTGGATCCGCCGGCGTGTTTGATGTTGACGTCGTACTCGGATGATGAGGCTCTGTTTACCGCGATCATGGCTGGTGCGGCGGGGTACCTGCTGAAGCAGATCAACGGCCAGGCGCTGCTCGATGCGGTGCGTCGTCTCGCGGCGGGGGAGTCGTTGATCGATCCGAGTATGACCGCGAAGGTGTTGGAGCGGTTGCGGCATCCGGCGGAGGTGGAGGATCCGCGGTTTGCGTCGCTGACCGAGCAGGAGCGGCGGATTTTGGCGGAGATTGCGGCGGGTAAGACGAATCGGCAGATTGCGCAGTCGTTGTATCTGGCCGAGAAGACGGTGAAGAACTATGTCTCCTCGCTGCTGCGCAAGCTCGATGTCGAACGTCGTACCGAAGCGGCCGTCTACGCCATCGAACACGAGAAACGTCAGCGTCGGTAACCCTGTGGTGGATAGCATTCGGGGATGGTCATCCCGCCGTTCGACACCGTGCTGATCAACGGAAGCGTCGGGACCGGGAAGACAACTACCGCCGAGGGACTCGGTGACGAGTTGGAGCGGCGGGGGATCCCTGGCGCGGTCATCGACGTCGACTGGCTGAGTCGAGCGTGGCCGGCGCCTGCCGGCGATCCGTTCCAGGCGGGGCTGGCATGGGAGAACATGCAGGCGATCGCGTCGAACTTCCGGCGCGGGGGTGCACGTGTGATCGTTGTGGCCGGCGTCGTAGAAACCGTCGACGACCTGCGGCGTACTGCGGCTGCTCTTGGCTCCGACCGTTTGCTGCATGTTCGACTGATGGCCGGGTCCGAGGTGGTCCTGTCGCGACTGACGCGCCGGCACGACGACGATGAGGCGGCCCTGGAGTGGCACGCCCAACGTCATCCCGTGCTGGCAGGCATTCTCGATCAAGCCGGCTTCACCGACGACCTCCTCATCGACACCACAGCCAAGAGCACCGCCGAGGTCGTGCAGGAGATCTTCACGACATTCGTCGCCGCGAGCCGCTGAGCAAGCTGGACCGTCAGTCTGTGGGGGCTCGGAGTTCTACTACGGTGCCTCGCGGGGTGTTGACAGTCACCTGGACGGTGCCGCCCAGGGACTTGGCGCGTTCGGTGAGGTTGCGGAGGCCGCTGCGGCGGGTGGTGTCGCCGATGCCGACGCCGTCGTCGGCGATCCGGGTGATCACGTGCCCGTCGGCGACGGTGACTTCGACGGTGGCTTCGGTTGCTTGGGCGTGGCGGACGACGTTCGACAAGGACTCGCGGATGGTGGCGAGGACCTGTGGGCGGACGAGGGCCGGTACGACGGTGTCGACGGGGCCGGAGCAGATGAGCCGGGCGCGGAAGCCGAGCGGTTCGGTGTACTCGTCGACGAGCTGCTGGATGTCGGAGCGCAACGAGGTGGTGTCGGCGGGGCGTTGGAGTTCGAAGATGGCGGCGCGGAGGTCGTGAATGGTGGCGTCGATGTCGGCGACGGCTTGCGCGAGCCGGGGCTGGTGTTCGGGGCGGAGCAGGCGGTGCATGCCCTGCAGTTGCAGGCCGGTCGCGAACAGGCGCTGGATGACGAGGTCGTGCAGGTCCCGGGCGATCCGGTCGCGATCGCCGAGGACGGCCAGCAGGTCGCGGTCGCGTTGCGCCTGAGCGCGTTCGAGTACGAGTGTCACCTGGCCGGCGAACATCCGGACCAGGTCCGTGCCGTCGGTCAGGCTGTTCGACCCGCGCTGTGACGCCACCACGAGAAGCCCGCCGGTCCCGGTGCGCCCGGCCGGGAGCGGCGCCATCGTCGTACGCCCGAGCTGCTCGCCCTCAGGAACACCCGCAGAGTCCTTGAGCAGATCGGCAAGGTCCTCGATCACGACCTGCTGATCCTCGTCGAGCACCCGCCGGAGGACCGGCAGATCGGCCGGAACACGGCTGCCGAGGAAGCGCTGGAATTCCGGCGGTCCGTCGAGTGCTCGTACGACGAGCTCGGGCCCCTCGGTGAGCAGTACGGCGGCGACGTCGGTGCCGGACACCTCGCGGGCGCGCCGGGCGATTAGTTGCAGTACTTCGTCGGGGTCGAATTCGCCGAGCATGAGCTGGGTGATCTCGGCGGTGACTTCGTGCCAGCGGCGGCGTTGTTCGGTGTCGGCGTAGAGCCGGGCGTTGTCGATCACGATGCCGGCGGCGGCGGCCAGTGCGGTGACTGTTCGTTCGTCGTCCTCGGTGAAGTCGGCGCCGCCGGTTTTTTCGGTGAGGTACAGGTTTCCGAAGACCTGGTCGCGGGTGCGGACGGGGACGCCGAGGAAGCTTTTCATTGGTGGGTGGTTTGCCGGGAAGCCGTATGAGCCGGGGTGTTCGGCGAGGTCGTGGAGCCGGATCGGTTCGGGGTGTTCGATCAGGAGGCCGAGGATGCCGTGGCCTTCGGGGTAGGGGCCGATCGCGGCGATCTGCTCGTCGGTCACGCCGCGGGTGAGGAACCGGACGAGCCGGCGCCCGTCGGGTGCGAGGACGCCGAGGGCGCCGTACCGTGCGTCGGCCAGCTCGCAGGCGGCGGCGATGATCCGGTCCAGGGTGCTGTTGAGGTCGAGGTCGGCGCCGATCCCGACGACGGCGTCGAGGAGCGCGCGTAGTCGTTCCTGTGAGGTCATGATGTCGTCGATGCGTTCGAGCAGTTCCCGCAACAGGGCGTCCAGACGTACCCGGGAGAGGCCGCCGAACTCCAGCGCGCCCTCGTCCCAGCCCCCAGCGCCTGACCGTGTGCCATCAGCCACGCCCCAAACGATACGGAACGCCACAGTCGGTGGGAACCGAGCCGCCTCAGTGCGTGTACGCCGGATACCCGCAGCGGATGATCAGCTGCGGCCAGGCATGGCGCCCGAGCGCGGTCCGGAGCCGAACGCGGAGGTCGGGGTATTCGAGCGCTTGGTTGAGGAACGACGCGACCAGCTCGTGAGACGTTGCCGTGAGCAACATCCGCTGCAGAGCCAGGCCGGCCCGGAGCCAGGCGTGGCTGTCCTCCACCGGTGTGGTCAGGACCGCGATCGACGCCCTGGCCTCGAAGGACGCGTGCCCACGATCCGGTACGTCGAACAGGTCGCGGACCAGCGCGCCGCCGCCGGCATCCGGAAGCACGGCCTCGGGGACGCCGTCTCGGCGGGCGATCCACTGCTGGCGTTCGTGCAGCCGGTCCTGGTCGTGGAGTTCGCGTTCGTCGGCCAGGTGCAGGAGGCGGGCGAGCTGGGGACGCCGCTCGTCGTCGAGCCAGTCGAGGTCGGCGCGTTCGGCGCGGGCCGCGGCGGTGAGTTCGTGGCGCAGTTCAGGCGGGATCGGTACGGCGCGGAGCGGCCCGCGGTCCGTGGGCCGCCGGGTGATTTCGCAGTACAGCGCGCTGAGGCCGGGGACCGGGGCGCGGCGGCCGCCGAGGAAGATCCGCAGCGCGACGGCCGGGCGGGCCGGATCGGGTTCGAGCGCGAGCGTGGTCTGGTGGCCGAGCAGGGCGGCGGCCACCCGCAGGTTGAACGCCGCGGCACCGAGCCCGATCCGGCTCATCCGCCCGCCCGGGTCGGCGGCGGGGAAGGCACGCTCGGAATCCCGCAGTACGTCGATCACCGGGCCGTGGATCTCGAACCGCCAGGGCCGGCTGTTGTGCATCGACGGCGCGTGCGAGGCGGCGGCGAGCAGGATGCCGACCTCGTCCTGCGTCAGGTACTGCGTGGTGCTCATGGCCGAAGGGTCCCGCCCGGGGCCGCGGGCCCGATACCGCCGAACGGTCCCGTGCGGATGGGTCTTTCGGCCCTTGAACCGGTTCGCGCCGATACCGGACAGTAGAGGAATCCGGCGAGCTGGTCGGATGGCGGCGGGGGGGGCATGCCGAGGGGTGTGTTTCCACCAGCCACGGGTGCCGTGCGGCCAACCTCGCATCCCGCACGGCACACCGGCCCCTGTCCGGTGGGCCTTCGGAGACTTCTCAGGCACGCCCTGGTGTCGCTGCGTACACTTTCGGTGGCGGTCGCGACGGGGAGGTTGCCGATGCTCGGGGTTTCGTTGTTGGCAGGGTGGCTGCCGCTCGTTGCCTCGATTCTGACTGTCGTGATCCTCCTGCTGGCCATCGGCTGGCGTGACCAGCGGTGGCGGTTCCGCTGGCTTCCGGCCGCCGCCGCGTTCGCGGTGGTGGCGACGCTGATTCTGAAGAGTCAGAGCGCGACCCTGTTCGGGATCACGGACCCGCTGCCGGCGAGCGTGTGGATCTGGCTGGGCGTCGGGATCGGGGCCGTGCTGGTGCTGATCGTGGGCTGGCGCTCAGCCGGCTGGTGGCGCCGCGGTGCCGCGGTGCTCGCGATCGTGCTCGCCGCGTTCGTCTGCGCGAACGGCGTGAACCAGTTCGTCGGCTACTACCCGACGATCGGCGCCGTTTGGAACGATTGGACCCACACCCCGCTCCCGGGCGTCACCTCGATCGGTACCGTCCGCACCCACCCGCCGACCGGCGCACACGTCCTGCCCGAGGGCAAGCTGGTCGCCGTCACGATCCCGGCGACGTACTCCGGGTTCCAGCACCGCGAGGAGTACGTCTACCTCCCGCCGGCCTGGTTCCGTGGGCCCGCGTACCGCCGTACCGTCCCCGTCGTCGAGCTGGTCGGCGGGGAGCGCGGCGGTCCGGCCGACTGGGTACGGCTCGGCAACGCCGTCCAGATCGCGAACTCGTACGCCGCCCAGCACCAAGGCAACGCCCCGATCCTGGTCTTCGTCGACGCGACCGGCGGGTTCTCGAACGACACCGAGTGCGTGAACGGCCCGCGCGGCCAGGCCGAGGACCACCTGGTCCGCGACGTGCCGCAGTACATCGAGAAGACCTTTGGCGCCTCCAACGACCCGAACCGCTGGGGCGTCGCCGGCTTCTCGATGGGCGGTACCTGCGCGCTCGGCCTGGTCGTCGAGCATCCGAACGTGTTCCGGCACTTCGTCGACATCTCCGGCGACCTGACCCCGAACAGCGGCCCCCCGCAGCAGACCCTGGCGGACCTGTTCGGCGGCTCGACGAAGGACCGCGCGCTGCACGACCCGATGACCGTGATGCGGACGCACGGGCCGTACACCGGGGTGACGGGCCTGTTCCTGGTCAGCAACACCGAGACGATCCACCGCCGCGAGGCGGGCGACCTGTTGCGGGCGGCCGCCCGCGTCGGCATCGAGACTCAGCTCATCGTGTCACCCGGCAGCCACGTCTGGCAGTTCGCGGCACCGGCGTTCACCCAGGCGTTCCCCTGGTTCGTCAACCAGCTGACACCGAACGTGCCGCACAACGTCCCGGCCTAGGTGGTGTCTGGCAATTCCCCGCCTACTGCGGGGCACCCGGCACGGCACCTCGCCGCACGGGTGCAAAGGCCACGATGCTCCGCATCGAGACCTTCGCCCCCGCGCGCCGAGCTACCGCACCGGGCACCTCCTCGCTACGGCGCGGAATCACCAGACACCACCTAACGCGTGTGCGGCCGGTGCCCCGGCTCCTGACGCGGCATCTTCTGCACCGTCGGGATCACCGGTGCCGGCAGGGTCGCGACCTCCTGCTGCTCCAGCTCGAACTGCGCGACCGTGTCCTCGAACGTCGGGATTCCCTTCGGGTACGGGCGTTTGCCGGTGAAACGCAGCGCTGATGTCAGGTCGCCGACCGTGGCTCGCCGCCATGCGCTGATGTTCGGCTCCCGCACGCCGAAACGCCGTTCGAGGAACTTCAGCGTCGACGTGTGGTCGAAGACCTCGCTGCACACCCAGCCGCCCTGGCTGAACGGCGAGACGACGATCGTCGGGACGCGGAAGCCTAGCCCGATCGGCCCGGCGATACCACCCGCGGACGCGGGCAGCGGCGACACGGTGACGTACTCGTCGGGCGTGCCCGGTGGCGGGACCGGCGGGGCGACGTGGTCGAACCGGCCGTCGTTCTCGTCGTACGTGATCACGAACATCGTCTTCTGCCACACCTCGGGCGTGGACGCGAGCGCGTCGAGGATCGTCGCGATGTACTCCGCGCCGCCGGCGACCAGGTTGTTCGGGCCCTCGGCGCCCTCGGGCAGGCCGTACACGTTCGGCAGGTACTGCGCGTCGAGCCAGGTGACCGACGGCAGCTCGTCGCGCCGGATGACGTCCGCGACCATCGACGGGGAGTACCTGACCATGCCGTTGTCGTACAGCGGGTCGCCGGGCTTGGCCTCGGCGAAGTTCTTGAACCAGCCGTGGCCGGTGTCGTACGGGTTCGCCGTGAAGTACTTCCAGCTGACCCCGGCACGCTGCAGGCGTTCCGGGTACGTCGTCCACGTGTAGAGCTGCTTCGGCGCCGAGCTGTCCAGCACCGGGCCGTTGCCGAGACCGTGCGGGTCGAGGGTGCCGCTCATCGCCATCACCCGGTTCGGGTGGGTCGGGCCCATGACCGAGCAGTGGTAGTTGTCGCAGACCGTGAACGCGTCGGCGAGCGCGTAGTGGAACGGCAGGTCCTCACGGGTCAGGTACCCCATCGTGAACGGCCCGTGCGCGCCGTCGCTCGCGGTGTGCTCGACGACCCAGTTGTCCATCGCGCCGTTGTTCCACGACTTGTGCTGGACGTCCCACGCGTGGCCGGTGCCGTACGCTTTCGCGGAGTTCGTGGTCTTGGTGTTCTGCCGGAACGGCAGCAGGTACCCGTCCGGGTGGTTCGGGTCCGGCTGGCGGAACACCGACTCGCCGGACGGCAGCCGCATCGCGGTCGGGTCGTCGAACCCGCGGACCCCGCGCAGCGAGCCGAAGTAGTGGTCGAACGACCGGTTCTCCTGCATCAGGAAGATGACGTGCTCGATCTGCCGGATCGACCGGAGTTCCTGGGCGGGCGCGGCGAGCGCCTTCTGCATCGACGACGGCAACGCGGCCAGCGACGCGGCCCCGGCGGCCGCGCCGAGCAGCCGCCTGCGGGTGATTCCGTGTGACTCCACTGTGGTCCTCTCCTCACCGCGGCCGGGCGGCCGCCGACCGCCTCAGCAAAGCCCGCGCGCGGCGCCCTGCGATGGAAGAGGACCTGCAGTCCGGGTGAACACTCCCGAGCCCCCGGGTAGCCTCCGCTCAGCCGGATCTCAGCAAAGGACCAGGGCCGGCGCCGGCCGGCCCTGGGGTGGTGGCGTGTCCTACTCGGCGAGTTTGGCTATCGCCTGGGCCCAGAGGAAGTACTTGTTGGTGCCGAGGTCGCGGACGGTGACGATGTTGAACGCGGCCTTGAGGTGCTCGGCGTCGCCGTCGCTCACGCCCTGCAGCGCCGCGACCGGCGCATCGGCGAGGTCCTCGAACGATTTCCCTTCGTACGCCTTGTCCAGCTTTGCGTCGATAGCGGACATGCCGGCGTCCTTTCTCTCGGTACGGAATGTGGTTTCACGGTAGCGGCATCCGGCCGACCGAGGTCAAGCTTGACGCGGTTGTTGATTCCGAGAAGGCATACCGACAGCATGAAGAAGAGGACAGAGTGATGCTTGATCCTGTCGTGGGTAAAGGTCCGCTGACCGACACCGATCGCTTCATCTTCGAGTCGTGGGGCTACTTCGTGATTCCCGGCGTCCTGAGCAAGGACGAGGCCGCCGAGGCGTACGACGTGTCGCAGCGGCTGCACGAGAGCCGGGACCGCGAGTTCGGCCAGCTCGGCCGGACGTACGAGAGCGAGCCGGTGCTCGAGCGGCTGATCGACCACCCCGACGTACTCCCGAAGGTGCAGGGGCTGCTCGGCGACCGCTTCGTTCTCCAGGCCGGCTGGAACACCATGCAGCCGGCGCACGCGGGCAACGGCGGCTGGCATCAGGACGGTTCGTCCGCGTTCGACTTCAAGGACCTGGGCTATCCCGTCCCGTTGCTCCAGCTCCGCGTCTCGTACCTGCTCACCGACCAGACCGTCCCGGGGATGGGCAACATGGAGCTGATCCCCGGCAGCCACCGCTCACGCGTCGAACTGCCCGAGTCGATCCGCGCGAACAAGGAGGACATCGCGATCGGCCACGTCATCTGCGCCGAGGCCGGCGCCGCGCTGGTGTTCCACAACGGTGTGTGGCACCGGACCTTCCGGCACGACGGCGACCGTGACCGGTTCACCACCCACTACGTCTACAGCCCGCCGTGGGTCCGTGCGGCCGACCGGTTCGGCAACGACCCCGAGTTCCTCGAGCGCACCACCCCGTTGCGGCGCGCGCTGATGGGCGAGTTCAGCCGGCCCGACGCGCCGTTCGGCGCGAACTACGAACCGCTCCCGATCTGACCTTTGCGCACCGGCCTCTCGGGCTCCCGAGAGGCCGGTGTGTCACTCCGGCTTGCGGCCCCAGGCGGTGATCATCGGCGCGAGCATCAGATCCAGGTCCCCGCGGGCGAGGTTCGCCAGATGCGTCTCGATCTCCTCGGCTGTCGCGAGTTCGGCGGCGAGGAGCTGGTCGCGGACGTGCTGCAGCGTCGACGCCTCCAGATCCGCGCACGCGCGCGCCGCGATCGGGAAGTACGCCTCGGCGCCGACCTCCGCCAACCCGGCTTCCCGCAGTACCCGGGGGAGCGTCCGGCCGTACGCCAGGTCCGCGCCGCGCTCGGCCATCAGCGACCGCATCCGGGCCCGCAGCCGATTCGCCAGTACTTCGTCAGGTCCGCGCTCGTCCGGGCAGGCGAGCGGCTGCAACGCCGGATCGCCGTCCTCGATCACCAGCAACCCGCCGGGCCTCAGCGCATCGACCATCGTCCGCAGCGCGGTCGCCCGATCCTTCAGGTGAACCAGCACCAGCCGGGCATGAATCAGGTCGAACGTCTCCGTCGGCGGCGGATCCTGCAGTACGTCGTGCCGCCGTACCTCGAGCACGCCACCGGCCGCGGCTTCGGCCCACGACACGTCGATGTCCGTCGCGAGGACCCGCCCGCTCGCCCCGACCCGCTCGGCCAGCCCGCGCGGTACCGACACCCCGCCGGCGCCGACCTCCCAGCACCGCCAGCCTTCGCCGACCCCGAGGTCGTCGAAGTGCCGGAACGTCCACGGGTCGAACAGCTGCGCGAGTGCCACGAACCGGTCGCCGGCCTCGGGCCGACGGTTGTCGAGCAGATAACGGTTCACCTCTCCAGCATGGCAGCCCTTCGCGGCCCAGTCCCCGTGACGAACACCTCAGACGGTGCCGGTGCGGAACGCCCGCGGCGACATCCCGACCCGGGAGGTGAACAGCCGGGTGAAGTACGCCGGGTCGTCGTACCCGACCCGCTTGGCGACCGCCGCGACCGGCAGGTCCTCCTCCGCGAGCAGGACCTTCGCACTGCTGAGCCGAGTCGCGAGGACCAGCTCGTGCGGCGTCGACCCGGTGGTACGGCGTACCGCCTCGCGCAGCTGGTCGACCGTGAGACCGAGCGCGCCGGCGTACCCCTTGATGCTCATCGGTGTGCAGGCGATCGCGGCGAGCTGGGCGGCCACGCCGTCGCTGGGTGGCACCGACGCCTGCGCGATCAGGTCGAACAGAGCAGCAGCGGTCTGTACGGCGTTGTGCTCCGTACTGACCCGCAGCAGCCGGGTGAAGGCCCGGCCGACCGGGCGCGGATCGCGGTAGTGGCAGATCGGCTGGTCCGCGTCGAGGTGCCCGAGGGCGGTCAGCGCTTCCGCGGCCGGACCGCCGAACAGGGTCCAGGCCTGCCGCCAACGGGTCGCCGGCAGGTAGCTGTGCAGGACTCCGGCGTGCAGCCTGAGCATCACCGGCGCGCGGACCTCGTGAAGCCTCCGGTCCGGGCCGTAGAGCAACTGGCCGGTCCCTTCGGTGAGCCACACCAGTGCGTGTGCGCCGAGCGCGCGCTCGTACGTCTGCCCGGGACCGTTCTCCTTCTCGCCGGCGCCCAGACAGTTGAGTCCAAGTTTCCGCTCGGTCGCGCTGGGGGTCAGGTAGATCGACCAGGTCCGCATGCCGACAAGAGTCCAACAAGTCGCCGACAGGTGTCCATTCCGGGGCTCGCGGCCGGCCGCTGAAATTGGCTCACCCGTCGAGAGGCTCGTCATGGTCAATCCGCTCCGGAAAGCGCTCCTGGTCGTCGCAGCAGGACTGCTCGCCGCCACCCAACTCGTCGTACCCGCGCAGGCCGCGGGCGACCCGGGAATCGTCTTCAGCAGTCCGGTCGCCGCGGACGGGATCACCGCCTGGCCGGGTGATGCGGACAAGACGCCGGAGCATGCGGCGTCGAGCCTGCTCGGTGTCCCGTGCTGGCAGACCAGCAACGACCTCAAGGACCAGTACGTCTACCTGAACATCGACGCGGCCCGCATCCCGGCCGGCGCCACCGACGCCGTACTGACGGTCAACTACTTCGACACGCCGGGCCAGCAGTTGACGGCGCAGTACGACAGTGTGAGCGCTGCGTTCACGCCGCTGCCGTGGTTCACCTTCCCGGGGACCGGGGCGTGGGCGAGTACGCAGTTCCGGATGTCCAACATCAACTTCCAGAACCGGGCGAACGGCGCGGACATCCGGCTGATGGCGAATGCGCCTGGTGCTGTCATCAGCTCGGTCTGCATCAGCTCGGTGAGCATCTCGTTCGCGGACACCACCGGCATCACGGTCACCAATCAGAGCCTGGTGTTCCAGCAGGGCTCCGGCAACGTCACGCTCACCTCGACAGCGTCCTCGGTCGCCTGGAGCATCACCGACGACCAGTACCTCCCGGTTGCCTCGGGCAACACCACGAACGGCTCGATCAGCGCGGCCGGGCTCGGCCCGGGCTTCTACAACCTGCGGCTCACCGCGGGCCAGACAGTCGTGGGTACGACGTTCGCCGTCATCCCACCGCTGCCCGCGGGAATCCAGTCACCGCAGGGCAAATGGGGCATCAACACCCACATGGCCCACTACTACGACCTCAGCGGCGCTCTGATCCGGACGCTGGCGCTGGCCGGTTTCTCACACATCCGGGAGAGCCTGGAGTGGCCCAGCATCGAGTCCGGATCGCCGGGCAACTACACGGTCCCGGCGCAGTACGACGCGATGATGGCCGACGCCAAGGCGAACGGTCTGACTCCGCTGCTCGGGACCGGCTACCGGAACCCGCTCTACGACGGCGGCCGGACGCCGAGCACGCCGGACGGTCTGGCGGCGTACGGCCGGTATCAAGGATGGTGGTCGAAGCATTTCGCAGGCATCACCAACGACATCGGGACCTACAACGAGTACTACATGCCGGGCTTCAACGACAGCGCCTGCGGTGTCACCGGTGCGTGCTTCGTGCCGCTGATGAAGGCGGCGTACGAGCAGACGCACGCCGACAACCCGAGCGCGAACGTCCTCGCCGACGTCGGACCCGGCAAGGGTGACACCTCGTTCCGCGACCAGGTGCTGGCCAACGGCGGTCTGAACTACGTGGACACGATCGACGCGCACATCTACACCTTCGCCGGCCCGGAGGGCGATCTGGACACGCAGCTCCAGAGTCTGCGGACCGCGGCCGACGCGCACGGGGGTGCCGGCAAGCAGATCTGGGTCAGCGAGGAGGGCTACCCGACCGCTCCGAGTTTCGGCGGCTCGATGCTGGACCAGGCGCGCAAGTCGGTCCGCAACGACGCGATCATGATCGCGAGCGGCGTCGGCCAGTTCTACTGGTACGACGCGCTGAACGACGGCACCAACCTCGACGACAAGGAGTCGACGTTCGGCCTGCTGCAGGCGCCCGCGGGACCGATCGCCGGGATGGCCCCGAAGCCCGCGCTGGTCGCGAAGGCGACGACGATCCGCGCCCTGAGCGGCCTGGCGTTCAGCGGCCGCGACAACCTGACGGCGCCGTTGTACTCGTATCGCTACGGTTCGGGCGCATCGACCACCCGCGTCCTGTGGTCGACCGCAAGCGGTACCTCGACGGTCGACCTGAGCACCACCGGCCCCCTGCAGGTGACCGACCTGTACGGCCACCAGACCACGCTGACGCCGACGAACGGCGTGGTCACGATGACCGTCGACCAGGACCCGGTGTTCGTGAAGGGCGCGGCCACCGCCGTCACCGCGACGGCCGCTCCGCAGGTCAGCGTGGCCGCGGCGGACCCGTCGAACTCGCAGGAGCCGACCGCCGTCACGGTCACCCTGAAGGGCGCCCCGCACAACCTCGGCCCGCGCGAGGTGACGATCGCCGGCCAGACACGGCAGGTCCTCGTCCAACCGGGGAAGGACACCACGGTCACAATCCCGGTGCCGGCCAGCGACACCCTCGGCTCCCGCCACGTCGTGGCCACGGTGTCCCGGAACAACCGGCCGACCGCCCGCCTCGTCGCGTGGACGAGCGTCGAACCGGCCACCAAGGTCCGCGTCCTGCCGCAGCTCACCGAGGACCTGCAGACGTCGCTCGGCGTCGAGCTCACCAACACCCGATCGAGCACGGCCGCGACCATCCAGGACCTGACCTGGACCCTCGCCGGGCAGCAGGGCACCGCCGCCACCGGGCAGTCGATCGAACCGGGGCAGAAGGCAACGATCACCATCCCGGTGACCGGCCTGCGGCCGTGGAAGGCGTACGCGTACACCGTCGACCTGACCACGACGGACGGCAACAAGATCTCCGCCCAGGGCACCACAGCGTTCGACCCGATCGTGCCCTCGGCAACGATCCCGCAGAGCTCGATCGACCTCGCGACTGATGCCTCCTGGCTCGCGTTCACCCGCCCGTGGGGCGGCGCCGCGGACCTGTCCGGTACGGCGAACTTCCAGTACGACGCGACCGGACTGACCATCAACGCCGACGTCACCGACGACGTGTTCTCGCAGACCGAGACCGCGCCGAACCTGTGGCGCGGCGACAGCCTGCAGTTCGCGATCAGCAACGGACTGCCCGGCGAGAGCCCGACCTCCACCGAGATCGGCGCCGCGCTGCTGCCGACCGGCCCGGCCGTCTACACCTTCGCGCCGACGGCGGGTGCCACGCCCGGCGCGGTTGCCGGCATCACCCGCGCCGGCAGCGTCACGACGTACCGGATCAAGGTGCCGTGGACGGCGCTCGGGTTCGCGACCCAGCCGGCCGGGCCGGTGGCGATTTCGCTGGCGCTGAACGAGAACGACGGTGCCGGCCGCGCGGGCGCACTGCAGTGGGCGAGCGGCATCGTGACCGGCAAGACCACGGCCCTGTATCTGCCCGGAACGTTCATGCCGTAAGGCGATCTGCTTCCGCCAGCAGCAGGTCGCCGAACGGCTGAAAGCCGATGCTGCAGGCGTAGACGCCGCTGAAGACCCGGTGGATGGTTCCCCATTCCCAGATCGCGGTGGCATCGACGCCCGTCCGGACCGCGAGCTTCTCGGTCCGGACACGCAGGTCGTCGCCGAGGTCCGGATTGCACCGCACGATCGTCCCGAGATCGCACGCCGGCTCGGCTCGCAGCCCGGCCGGATCGATGAACTTGTAGCTGCCGTCACTCGCCTGCAGAGCGTTCAGCTCATGGATGTCGCCGTGCACCAGTACCGCGGACCGATCGTCGTGGGCCGCGCGACGACGCTCCATACAGTCCAGCGCATCCGCCACAGTTGCTCGCGAACACGGCCGCCCTGTCTGCTCCCAGAGCGTCGGCAGCCGCTGCGCGTACTCCGCAGCCAGTTGCGCGCCGGTCGGCAGCTCAACCTCACCACCGACCGGCCGCCACAGCCGAACCGCGACCTCACACAGCAACTCGTGCCGGGTCGCCGGGTCGGCCACCAGGTCGTCCATCGGAGCCCCGAGCCGCTCCATCAGAATGGCCTGCCGACCGAGGTCCTCCCGCAACAACCTGGCGCACCCCACGCCGTCGGCCACCCGCAACACCGTGGCTTCCCGCGCGACCCCGCGCCCCGGCACCCCGATCTTCAGAACCGCCGGCGTCCCGTCGCCGAGCAGCACGCCGAGAACCAGCCCAACATGCCCACCCACCAAGCTGGCCCCGACCTCGAGCCCCCACTCCCGCGCCAGCTCGTCGACGACCCCCGGCACCTCGTCCAGCCACGATTCATTGCCATCAGCAAGCACCGTCCGCCGAACCTGCTCCGGAATCTCGGGCCTCATCCCGCCACCCTAACCGCGGCCCTCCACCACCACGATCAGTTTTCGCGCCCATCCGGTTGATCCGGCGACCGTCATCAGGCAGACGTGGGCTCCAGTTCCAGGAGGGTAGCGCCGACCTCGGTGAGGCGCTGGGCGGCGTACGCCGGATCGATGAGTGACTCGGGGGTGTACAGCCCCGGGCGGACGGGTTCGCCGAGGAGGTGTTCGACGGTGAGGGCGATGCCGAGCGCGGTCAGTGGGCGTTGGCCGGTCTGGCTGATCAGGGCGTGGGTCGTGCGGAGTGGTTGGCCGGTGGGGTCGGTGCCTTCGAGGGTGATGCGGACCTCGGTGAAGGGCTGACCTGGTTCGGTGCTGACGGCGAGGTCGAGCTGTACGTCGGCGGCGCCGGTTGCGAACGCCAGTCCGGGGACGTCGAGGCCGGAGACGGTCTGGCCGGTGATGCTGGTGCCGTCGACGCGGCGGATCTCGGCGGGTTGGTCGCCGGTCAGCCAGGTGAAGGTCCGGTTGCGGCGTACGAGGCCGGCTGAGCTGACGGTTGCCCAGCGTTCGAGATCCTTGAGTGCGGCGGGGCCGCCGATGTCCTGCTCGTCCTGGATCGCGCCGATGTGGACGCTGTCGACGCGGCCGAACGCCTTGGCCAGGTGCAGGGTCGCGAGGGCGACCGTGCCGGCGAAGAAGTGGCTGGCGACGACGACGGGCGATGCCGTGGGGCGGTGGGCGACCGCGACGACTTCCGGGGCGAGCTCCATCGGGCCGCTGGAGATGCTGAAGTACGGCACGCCGTGATCCTGGGCGTAGGCCAGGCCGTTGAGGTGCTCGTCGCGCAGCAGGGCGACGACCGCGGCGTACTCGATGTCAGTGGGGAACGGGCGGTGCAGGTCGATCGCCATCGCGGTCGCGGTGCCGAGTTCGTCGGCGACCCGTTGCGCGCGGCCGAGGTCGCGGCCGGCGATGGTCAGCGGTAGGCCGGGATGCCATTTCCGGAGCAGGGTCGCCGTACCGGAGCCTGCTTGTCCGGAGCCGCCGAGGATGAGGACGGGTTTCATAAGATGCGCCTCTCGTGTAGCTACATTTTGTAACCTACACTTTGTAGCCTAAAGTGGATGCCGGACGCAAGGAGGACGATGCCCCGCTTGACCAAGGACGCCAGACGCCGGCAGTTGCTGGATGTTGCGCTCGGCATCGTCCGGGAGCGCGGCGCCGACAGCCTCACGCTGGTCACGCTCGCCGAGGCCGCCGGGGTGAGCCGGCCGATCGTCTACGGCCACTTCGGGACTCGCGGCGGGCTGCTGCTGTCGCTCTACCGCGAGCTGGACACCCGCCATCGCCTCGCCTTGGAGGAGGCGGTCCGCGATGCCCTGCCGACGATCGAGGCGGTCGCCGGGCTGATCAGCGCGTCGTACTTCGCCTGCACGCTGACCATCCCCGAATTCGCCACCCTGTCAGCGGCACTCAAGGGCAACCCGGAGCTGGAGCCGACCCAGCACGCATTGCTCACCGACTACACCGCAACGATGGCGAAGGCGCTGAGTCCGTACTCCGCCCTGAAGCCGGCGGCCCTTCAGCTGCACTGCACCGCCTTGCTGGGCGCAGCCGAGGCGCTGGCCGCCGAACTGACGCACGAACGCATTACCGAGGTCGAGGCAACCAATGCCCTGACCGCTCTGATCACCGGCAAGCTCTAGCCGGGGTCGAGGCCGGCCGGCGGGACGGGGCGAGGCCGATCAGGAGGCCGGTGATGACGACGGTGGCGCCGAGGAGTTCGGCGGGGGACGGTTCGGCCAGGCCGAGGGCAGCGGAGGCGGCGATGCTGCCGATGGGGACCAGCCCGGCGAACAGCCCGGCGCGGTCGGCTCCGAGGCGCGGCATCGCGCCGTACCAGAGAAGGAACGCGACGCCGCCGACGATCAACGCGAGGTACAGGAATCCGGCGAGCTCGGTCAGGGTCGGCATGCGGAGGATCTGGTCGCGGTCGGTCAGCAGGGCGGTCACGAGCAACATCGGTACGGCGGTTGCCGACGTATAGCCCGACACGCGCACCGGGCCGAGCCGTACCAGCAGCGGGATCGCCAGCAGCGTGAAGCACGCCTCGCAGACCAGTGCGCCTGCGGAGAGCAGGATCCCCGCGGTGTCGGCCGTGCCGAACCCGGAGGTGATCGCGGTACCGATGACGACGACGACCGCCGCGCCGACGACCCGGCGCGAGGGCCGCGTCCGGCTGAATGTTGGTCCGGCCAACGCCAGCAGGATCGGTACTGCGCCGATGATCGTGCCGACGGTCGCCGGATGCGCGTGCCGGGTCGCGGTGATCACGCAGATGTTGAAGAACACCAGGCCGGTCGCGGTGAGCGCGAGCAGCAGCACGACCTCACGCGGGCGCGGCCGGATCAGCGAGAGCCCTTTGGCCCGGGCGACGATCAGGAACAGCACGGCGGACAGCGCATAACGCAACGCCTGTCCGCCGTAGATCGGGTAGTCGTTCACCATCCCCGACACACCGGCGAGTGTGCCGACCAGAAACATCGCACTGCCCGCGGCCACGTACGCCATCCATCGCATGCGCCAAAGCTAGGGTCCGGAACGGTCTTTTCTACAGATCCAAACCAGGACTGATCCAGTGGTCCAAAAGAAGTCAGCGGGTGTCGCGGATGAGCCAGACGTACGCGAACGGCGTACCGAGGACCAGTAGCGCCGCGACGACAAGGCACAGGATGTCCACTGCGCGCTCCTGGCTGACGGACGAGGTGATGAAGTTCGCCGGGTCGGTCGAGGCGTAGCGGATCGTGACCGTGTCGCCGACGTTGCGGATGCGGCTCCACAGCTGGACCTGCTGCGTGGTCGTGTGCCATGACCCGTCGGAGGCCGTGAACCCGATGACCACGTCGTGCTTGTCGCCGCCCTGCGGACCGTCGCGATAGGTGGTTTTGGCAATCACCCGCCCGACGGCCTCCTCGTGATGGCTGAGCAGCGCGTCGAGGTGTTGCAGCCGATGGACCGTGGAGATCGCCAGCGCGACACCACCGAAGATCAGGCCGGCCGCCATCGCCGTCAGCAGAACGAAGCCAATGGAGTTCCGGACAAGCTCCCCGCGACTGCTCCGTCCCCCAGGCCTCATCCTTCTCAGCCAACCCGACTCGGCCCGTTCTGTCCATCTGAATGCGTGCGGCGGTCAGGTGAGATTGTGGGCTTTCAGCCAGTCGAGGACGGCGTCGGCTACCTCCTGCCAGCCGCTGTCGATCGTGAGCGAGTGTCCGCGGCCCTCGAACTGCTTCAACTCGGTGACGGCAGTCGAGTCGCGGTACTGCTTGAAGGTCGACCGGGTGACGACGTCGGGGACGGTGTGGTCGGCCGTGCCGGAGATGAGCAGCAGCGGGCCACGTTCGCTGTTGGCGGTGTCCACCGCGGCCTGGGCGTGCATGACGAAGTTCGCCGCGGCGGCCTGGAAGAGCGGCCGCGCGGGGGAGGGGATGGTCCAGCGGCGGAACAGCTCGGCGGACTCTTCTTCGGACAGCGCATTGCCGAAGCCGTACCGGAACTCCTTGTCGGTGAGCGTGACCGACCGATGCAGGTTCGCCGGATTGCCTAGCGCCGGCAGCCCGGACCGGAGCTGGGCGAGGGGGAGCGGCAGGACACCTTTGATCTGGGCCGGGTCGATCGCGACGGCGGCCGCGCCGTGTCCCTGGCCGAGCAGCTTCTCGGCGAACAGTCCGCCGAACGAGTGCCCGATCAGGATCGGGTCGTCGAGGTCGGCGATGACAGCGGCGAAGTGGTCGACCACGTCGTCGATGCTGAGGTCGGCGACCGCGTCCGGGTTCGCCCGGGCTTCCTCGACTGTTGCCGCCTCGTGCGGCCAGCCGGGAGCGATCGGCTGGTAGCCGGCCGCGGTGAAGTGATCGATCCACGGTTGCCAGCTCGACGCGTGCAACCACAGTCCATGAATGAAGACGACCGGCCTGGACATCGCAGTACTCCTTGCTCAGATGGTGGTGACGAGTCCGCCGTCGATGACGAAGTCGGCACCGGTGATGTTGGCGGAACGCTCGCTGGCCAGCAGCAGGACGAGGTCCGCGACCTCGTCCGGCCGGGTGAATCGCCCGGTGACGCTCTGCGCGGCCGCGCCGGCCTGGATGTCGGCGGCCTGGGTGCCCTGCACCGCGGCAAGGGTGGCGGCCATCCCTTCTTTGCCGAGCCAGAGGTCGGTCGCGACCGGCCCTGGACTGACGGTGTTGACGCGGACACCTTGCGGCCCGAACTCCTTCGACAACGACTTGCAGAGGTTGGTGAGCGCGCCCTTCGCGGCGCTGTAGTCGATGACGAGCGGATCGGGAAGGAACGCGTTGACCGAGCTGACCGTGACGATCGACGACCGGGTACGCCGGATCAGCTGCGGCAGCGCCGCCCGCATCGTCCGGACCGCCGCGAAGAAGTTGATCGCGA
Source organism: Kribbella sp. WER1 (assembly GCF_054189145.1). Classification (NCBI taxonomy): domain Bacteria; kingdom Bacillati; phylum Actinomycetota; class Actinomycetes; order Propionibacteriales; family Kribbellaceae; genus Kribbella; species Kribbella sp. WER1. Next base: position 8,543,173 of record NZ_CM135186.1, read on the forward strand.
AGATGTCCGTCCAGTCCTGATCGGTCACGGACAGGTACCCGTCGGGCCGCGGCCGGACGGCGCCGACGTTGTTGACCACGATGTCGAGCTGTTCGTACTGCGCGATCGTCTCGGCGACGAGCGCTGCCGGACCGGTCTCGGTGGTGAGGTCGACCCGTACCGGCTGCAGACGCCAGCGTTCCGCGAGCAGGTCCAGCTCCGGGCTGCCTTTGAGCGACCCGGCGACGACGAAGGCGCCCTCCTCCGCGAGCGCCCGGGCGATCGCCAGCCCGATGCCCTTGCTCGCCCCGGTGACCAGTGCGACCTTCCCGGTCAGGTTCAGGTCCATGGCGCCAAGCTAGGGTCCGTGGCGGCCGCGGCGCCCCACGTAAACGCGTAGTTCTTGCCGTTCGGTGAGCAGACCTGCGACTCTCGGGGTGGGGAGAGGGGGGCGCGGGTGGAACGTGGTCTGGCGCATGTCCTCGCGCGGGTCGGCAGCAGCCCGTTCCGTGACGAGGACGTCACACCGTCGGTGCTGGCTTCGTGGCGCCGTTCGGCGGCGGCAGGGCTGCAGCCCGACCTGATCCATCCGCCGTACGACGCGGATGTCGACGACGACAGCCGACTGCACTGGGCGGCCGCGCCCGCGATGACCGCGGTGAGCGCCGACCTGCCCGACCTCCGCTGCGCGCTGCTGCTGACCGACCGCCGGGTCCACGTCATCGAACGGTGGACGCGGACCGCCCGTACGGCGCTGCAGATGGACGCTGTCGGCGCGGCGCCGGGGTTCTTCTGCGACGAGGCCGTCATCGGGACGAACTCGATCGGCCTGGCGGCGAACACGCGCGGCGCGACCGTCGTCCGCGGCTTCGAGCACTACGCCGACGCGTTCACGCACATCACCTGCGCGTCGCGCGCGGTCCTCGACCCGTTCACCGGGCAGGTAGCCGGCGTGGTGAACCTGACCGTCGCCGATCCGGCCCCGTGGGAGCTGATGGGGGCGCTGGTCGGGCGGATCGTCCACGAGACCCAGCAGCGCCTTCTCGACGAGGCCGGCTCTCGGTCACTCGCGCTGTACGCGACTTTCCTGCAGGCCCGCCGTCGCACGCGAGCCCCGATCGCCGCAGTCGACGGCAGCGTCCTGTACGCCAACGCCGCCGGCAGCCGGATCGTCGCCTCCACCGACCGCGAGACGCTCTGGCGGTGGGCTCAGCAGCACGGCGCCGTACTGCAGCTCCCTGCGGGGCCGGTCGCTGCGTCGTGCGAGACGATCTACGACGGACCTGCCGTCGTTGGAGCAATCGTTCGCTTCTCACCACATGAAGCTGCCGACACGCGCAGTTCGTTGGCGCGCCTGACGGATACCGAACGCAGCGTCGCGGAGCTGGTCGCGGCCGGCCTCACCAACCGCGAGACGGCGGCGAGACTCTTCATCTCACCCCACACGGTCGACTACCACCTCCGGCACATCTTCCGGAAGCTCGACATCGCCTCCCGCGTCCAGCTCGCCCGCCTCACTTCGGGCTAGATGTACGGGTCGTCGGCGATTGTTTGTTTGATGATGTGGAGGGTGTCGCGGAGGGCGGTGTGGCTGATCGAGCCGAGGGCGAGGCGGAGGGCTTGGGGGATGTGGGTCGTGGTGGCGTAGGGCTCGGCGGTGGAGACCGCGATGCCCTGGTGGTGCAGGGTTGTGGTGATGCGGTCGGCTCGGGCGTCCTCGGTGAGGGGTAGCCAGAGGAGGTACGAGGACGGGTGGCTCGTGGTTGCGGTGAGGACTTCGTGGGCGATGGTCTGCCGGAGGGTTGCGTCGTTCCGCTTTTCGGTTTCGAGGCGGTCGACGGTGCCGTTGTCGAGCCAGCGGCGGGCGATCTCGGTCATCACGGCGGGGGTGTTCCAGGTGGTGACCCGGATCGCTCGCTCGATGGGGGTGACCAGATGGTCGGGGGCGGCGACGAAGCCGACGCGGAGTCCGGTGCCCACGCTCTTCGAGAGGCTGGAGACGTAGACCGTGGTCTCCGGTGCCAGCGCGGCGAGCGGGGGAGGGCTGCCGGTGGCGAGGTACGCGTAGGCGGCGTCCTCGATGATGAGCAGGCCGTGGCGGCGCGCGAGGCCGACGAGCCGCCGGCGTTCGGAGGTTCGCAGTACCCAGCTCAGCGGGTTGTGCATCGTCGGCATCGCGTAGATCGCGCGGACCGGCCGCCGCTCGCAGAGGTGCTGGAGGGCGTCGAGATCGGGGCCGTACGGCGTGACCGGTACGGGGGCCAGCTCCAGGCCGAGTGAGTCCGCGAGTGCGGTGAAGCCTGGATAGGTCAGCGCGTCCACGGCGACGACGTCACCGCGTTGCAGGGTGGCCATTGCCGTTGCCGCAAGGCCGTGCTGGGTGCCGCTGACGACGAGGATCTGCTCGGCGCCGACGCTCAGGCCGCGGTGTTCGAGGTGGCGGGCGAACGCAGCCCGGTCGTCGGCACGTCCGCGGTGCGGTTGATAGTGCAGGAGCGAGTCGATGTCGCCGGCGCCCGCGAGTTCGCGGAGCGCCTGCCGGAGGAGGTCGGCCTGGCCCGGTACGGACGGGTAGTTGAAGCGGAGGTCGATGCTGCCGGCGGCGACCAGTTGCTCGTCGGCGCCGTGACCGGACAGCGCCGCGGTGTCGCGGACGAACGTACCCCTGCCTTGTTCGCCGATGACCAGTCCCATGGCTTCGAGTTCGGCGTACACCCGGGACGCGGTGATCAGGGCGATGCCCTCGCGGGCGGCGAGTTCGCGATGGGTGGGCAGCCGGGTCCCGACCGGCCAGTGGCCGGCCCGCAGGTCGGCGGCGAGGGCGTCGACGACCTGCTTGTAGCGCGGGATCCGCATGGCCCCGATTGTAGGCATGACAATTCTTCGACTGTCATGCATTTCCGGTTCTAGCCTGGCCGCATGCACATCGCGATCCTGACCTTCGACGGCTACAACGAACTCGACTCACTGATCGCCCTCGGCATCCTGAACCGGGTGAAGCGCCCCGGCTGGCGGGTGTCGATCGCGAGCCCGACGCCGACGGTCCGCTCGATGAACGGTGTGACGATCGAGGCGATGACCGACCTGGAGGAGGCCTGCGACGCCGACGCCGTGATCGTCGGCAGCGGCGTACGCACCCGCGAGGTCGTCGAGGATCCGGCCCTGATGAACGTACTGCGGAACCTCGACGCCGACCGTCAGCTCCTGGCCGCGCAGTGCTCCGGCACGCTGGTGCTGGCCAAGCTCGGGCTGCTCCGCGACGTACCTGCGTGCACCGACCTGACGACCAAGCCGTGGGTCGTGGCGGCCGGAGTCGAGGTGCTGAACCAGCCGTTCTACGCGAAGGGCAACGTCGCGACGGCCGGCGGCTGCCTCGCCTCGCAGTACCTCGCCGGCTGGACGATCGCCCGCCTGACCGGCCTCGACGCCGCGATCGACGCCCTGCACTACGTCGCCCCGGTCGGCGAGAAGGAGGAGTACGTCGAACGCGCCCTGCACAACGTGAAGCCGTACCTTCAGACGATCGGTGGAACGTCGTCGGGAACGAGTGACCTGACCATGCAGCCGATCGGCTAGGGATTCAGCGCGCCGACTCCCACCAGGCCGAGGAGGATCAGGCCGAGGAAGATGCGGTAGATGACGAAGCCGGTGAAGTTGTGGGTGGTGATGTAGCGGAGCAGCCAGGAGATGACGAGGTAGCCGACGGCGAACGCGATCGCGGTGGCCAGCAGGGTCGGGCCCCAGGACGGTGCCGGGCCCTCGCCGATCTTGGTCAGCTCGAGACCGCCTGAGGCGAGTACTGCGGGGATCGCGAGCAGGAACGAGTAGCGGGCCGCGTCCTCGCGGCGGTAGCCGAGCAGGAGGCCGGCGGTGATGGTGCCGCCGGAGCGCGAGACTCCGGGGATCAGCGCGAGCGCCTGGGCGAAGCCGTACGCGACGGCGTGGCCGGTGGTGAGGTCTGCCAGCCGATTGCGGTTGGCGGCGATCCGGTCCGCGATGCCGAGCACGATGCCGAATCCGATCAGCGTGCACGCGAGGATGCGCAGGTCGCGGAACGCGGTCTCGATCGGGGTCTGCAGCAGCAACCCGAGGACGGCGATCGGGACTGTGCCGAGGATCACGAACCAGCCGAGCCGGGCGTCCGGGTCCGACCGTCGCTCCCGGTTGACGAGCGACACCGACCAGGCGGTGACGATCCGGGCGATGTCGCGGCGGAAGTACAGCAGTACGGCGGCCTCCGTACCGAGTTGCGTGACCGCCGTGAACGCCGCGCCGGGATCGGGCCAGCCGGCGAGGGCGGCGGTGATGCGGATGTGCGCCGACGAGGAGATCGGTAGGAACTCGGACAGCCCCTGGACGAGACCGAGCACGACTGCGGTGAACCAGCTCAACGAACTTCCCTTGACTCCCGGCGACGGACGCCGCGCATCATGCCATGCGTAGCGCAGACCTAGGTAAACCGTTCACCGGGCGAAGGCGTCGTAGTCCTGGTGCACCACGTCGTCCCCCCACCAGACAGAGAGATGGCCCTCATGATCAGTCTCTTCGGTATGCCGCGCGGCGAGGAATGGATCGTCCTGCTCGTCGTCGTGCTGCTGATTTTCGGACCCACGAAACTGCCGGGCCTGATCCGCCAGCTCGCCCGGTCCAAGAAGGTCTGGGACGAAGAGATCAAGCCCGGACGTCGGCCGGCCCTCGACAGCGACGAGACGGTGCCGGCGCCGCAGTCCGCCGGCAGTACGGCGCCGACGGACAGCAGCACCGGGCAGTGACCTGCCGGCCGTGATCGCCCGACGGTTGCCGGAAGCATCCATCCGAAGACCGTCGCGATGCCCTCGGCCTGCCTGACAACCAATCGCGGTGGCTGAGCGTCGGATCTTGGTACGGGGCCGGCCGAGCATGGATGAGAGGTCAATGACGGCGAAACGTGCGTACCGCGGAGGCGTCCGCGCTCGGGGGCGGACGCACCGGGCACGGACGGTGTCGCGGGCCTGCCTGATCACGCTCGCCGGTGCCCTGCTGCCGGGATTCGGCCTGTTCGTCGGCGGCCGGCGGAAGCTGGGTGCCTGGGTGATGACGGTGAGTGCCGGCCTGCTCGCGCTGGCGGCGTACTACGGTCTGGCGCAGCGTGACCAGTTGCTCGAACTGGCGGTCGATCCGCAGAAGTTGCTGATCGCAACGGGTGTGGTCGTGCTGCTCGGCCTGCTGTGGATCTGGGTCGTGGTCGCCTCGCACAAGCTGACCCGCCCGGTGAGCATGACCTACTCCGGGCGGCTGACGGGGTCCCTGCTCGTCGGGTTGCTGTGCTTCGGGATCGCCGTACCGACGACGCTGGCGGCGCAGACCGTGATGGCGCAGCGGGACCTGGTGGGGAGTGTGTTCCAGTCGGAGGGGAACTCGAAGAGCGCGACCTGAGCCGGAACTGGATGCGGATGCCGTTCCCGGCCGACTCGCCGTTGCACAAGGTGTATCCGGACGGGTGGTGGGATCCGAGCCAGGGCAATGTCGAGCAGCCTGCGTACTACCTGGACGCGATGTACGACACGATCCCGAAGAAGTATCCCGGGATCCTTGGCGCGACCGACAACGAGGGCGCGGACGTGCTGAAGCTGGCCGCGAGCGCGGCGCTCGGGCTGGATATCGACTACTACATGCAGGTGAACCTGGCCGGGTTCCAGCAGATCGTCGACGCGGTCGGCGGGATCACGGTGAACGTGAACTACCGGGTGCCGATCGGCGGTGAGTACGGCATCGGGCCGGGAGCGAACAAGCCGAAGCTCCCGTCGGCGTACATCGAACCCGGCCCGGATCAGAAGCTCGACGGTTTCCATGCGCTGTGGTTCGCCCGCGGGCGGTACGGGCTGAGCGATCCGTCGCGGCAGGAGCGGCAGCGGTGCACGATCCACGCGCTGGTCAGCAGCGCGAACCCGGCGACGCTGGTCTCGAAGTACCAGGAGATCGCGGCGGCGAGTCAGCAGATGCTCCGGACCGATATCCCGCAGGAACTGCTGCCGGCATTCATCCAGCTCGGCCTCAAGGTCAAGCAGGCCGGCGTGTCCAACATCGATCTGGACAAGAACAAGAACTTCCCGACCGGGAAGAACCCCGACTACGAGGCGATGCGGGCCATCATCCAGAAGGCCATCCATCCCGGTACGACGGCCGCGGTCGCCTCCACGACCCCTGCCAAGCGCTCGACGCCGCCCGCGACCAGGAAGCCTGTTACCACGGCGAAGACCCCGACGCCCGGTGCAACTCAGAGCCTTGCAGACGCTTGCGCCTACCACCCGACAACGGGCGGCTGACCCATCAGAGCTGCCTCGAGGCCGGGACGCTATAGTTCCCCGTATGGGTTGCTTTTCGATGACGCGGATTCGTCGCTTCTAGCGGCGGATCCCTTTTTCTGAGGACGTTTCCGCCGCTCCGTGGTCCAGCCGGGCGGCGTTTTGGCGCGCCCGGGCGTCATTCGTACCCAGGAGCGTCCGCTTCCCATGCCCACGTATCGGGCTGGCCGTCACGAGAACGGCCAGAATTACCTCACTGATCACAGCACCATTGGTAAGTTCACTCAGCTCGTCGCGCAGACTCGTGGGCCGATCGTCGAGATCGGGCCTGGTCGTGGCGCGCTCACAAGGCGACTTCACGCGCTTGGGCGGCCGTTGACCGCGGTCGAGATCGATCCGCGGTCGGTTGCGTTCCTTCGGCGCTCGTTGGGAGTTGAAGTCGTGAACGCAGACTTCCTCAGTTGGCGGCTGCCGGCCGCCGAGCATGTTGTGGTGGGCAACGTTCCGTTTCATCTCACGACGGCGATCCTGCGGAAGCTCCTGCATCAGGAGTCGTGGAGTGCGGCTGTGCTGCTGGTGCAGTGGGAGGTTGCTCGGCGGCGCGCCGGTGTCGGCGGTGCGACCATGATGACTGCTCAGTGGTGGCCGTGGTTCGACTTCGGCTTGGGAGGGCGTGTTTCGCGGCATGCGCTGCGCCCTGCACCGAGCGTCGACGGCGGGCTGCTCGTCATGACCCGACGGCCCGAGCCTTTGATCGCGCCAGGTGATCGCGACGCCTACCGGGACTTCGTCCACAAGGTCTTCACCGGCAAGGGCTACGGCGTCCCGGAGATCCTCGCCAACGTCGCGCGGCCGGCAGACCGTCGGGCCGCGCGACGCTGGGCGAGTCAGGCCGGCGTACAACCCAACGCATTGCCGAAGGACCTCGCTGCCAAGCAATGGGTCCAGCTCTTCAACCTGTCCGGACGGTCATGACGACTCCAACGTACGGCGGTAGCCGGCGATGCGGCGGGCGAGTGCGGCCAGGTCGCCGCCCGCGGGTGCGTCGCGCAGGAGCGGGGTGGCGATCCCGCGCCGGGCCGCCGCCGCGAGGTTCACGTTGACGCCGATGCCGAGGGCACCGGCATCGACGTACTCGTGGGCTGTCGCAACGTCGATGCCGTCCACCGGGGCGAAGGGGTCCTGCGGCAGGGGGAGTTCGCAGGGCCCGCAGATGGGGTGGTCCGCCCGTCGCGGCGGGGAACAGTTTGACGACGGCCGCCCCGGCTGCCAGTGCGCTGAGGACCTCGGTCGGTGTCCACACTCCGGCGACGACGGGCAGACCGAGGGCCGCGCTGCGGTCGAAGCCGGCCGACCTCGCGCAGCTGACCGGCGCGATCGACACCATGTACGCCGCCCTGGATCAGCGCGACCTGCACACCTTCGTGTCCGCCGACGTCAGCTTCCACATCGCGCTGCTCGACCTGTCCGGCAGCAAGATATTCGAGTGCCTGAGCAGCGTCATCGCGACCGCGGTACGTACCCGGGAGACCCTCGTGTTCCCGGTCGTCGATGCTCACAAGGAAGCGAATCGAGCCCTGGGGGTCTGGGGTTCGGGCGAGCCCAGCCGGCTCTGACGTCGATCAGTTGTGATGGGCAACCAGTTCGTGGCTGCGGTTGCCTCCGGGGCGAGGGGCTCCGTGTGGATGGTGGCCGAGGTCAGGCGGCGTACGCCCTGCACCAGGGCGTGCTCGACCTGGTGGCTGAGGTGGTGGGCGTCGACGAGTGACGTGTTCGTGTCGACGCTGATCCGGGCCTCGGCGCGCCGGTTGTGCCCGAGCCAGCGGAGTTGGACGTCACGTACGTCGACGACGCCGGGCGTGGAGCGGATGACCTGTTCGGCCCGGTCGACCAGGGCGGGGTCGACGGCGAGGCTGGTGAAGCCGTCGGTGCTGGCGTGCAGGCCGTCGGTGACCAGTGCGGCCGAGCCGATCCGTTTGCCGGTGCCGTCGGACGGGTGGATGAAGCGCATGACGGCTTCGTAGCCGGCGTACGCGGATGAGAGCGCGATGAGTACGACGACGATGATGCCGGCGAGGTCCTCGACGTGGCCGAAGCAGTAGGTGTAGCTGCGGGGTGAGCGCGGTGACGATCAGGTGCCCGAGCTTCAGGCAGTGCAGCCGTCCTTGCTCGCCTCGAGTGCGGAGTCGACCTTGTCGGCGCTGTCATGCGAGTGCGGGACGAGGGTCCCCTTGAGCTTACCGAGCGGCCCGTGGTGATGGTCGTGCGTCATGTGCACGAACGTAAAATATGAACACGTATTCATGCAAGACTGCATTGCGGGTATGCTTCCGGCCATGGGCCACGGACCGGAGGGGCATGCGATCACGCCCGCGCGCCTGGACCCGGCCTCGGCCAAGGCCGTCGCGGCAACCCTCCAGGCGCTCGCCACCCCCAGCCGTCTCCTCATCCTCGGCCGCCTCCGCGAAGGCCCCGCCACCGTCGGCGAACTGACCGAGTCCGTCCAGATGGAGCAGTCCGCGGTCTCCCAGCAACTCCGCCTACTCCGAAACCTCGGCCTCGTCGAAGGCACCCGCCAAGGCCGCAGCGTCGTCTACTCCCTGTACGACCACCACGTCGCCCAACTCCTCGACGAGGCGGTCTACCACGCAGAACACCTCCGCCTCGGCACCCCCGACACGCTCTGACCGCCGGTCGCACGACGTGCTCTGAGGGCTGATCGCGCAGCTCCGGTAGGCGGCTTCTTCTCGTCGACCCGGCAGTTCAAGCCGGCGGCGCGTCAAGGGGACGGCGTTCGGAGCGAAAGTTCGCGCGCAGGACGTCGACCTCCACCTCGGGCAGCTCGGCCTCCACCAGGTCGTACGTTTCTTCGACGAGGGTCCGCAGTACCTCGGCTCCTTCAGCGGTCGGCAACTGAAAGACAGACCGGAGCCGGGCAGCCAGGTGCGGGGGAGCGATCGTCAACTGACGCTCCATCGAGTCAAGACGCTTGAAGGCAGAGGCATGCCCGCAATACCGGCCGTTGAGCGCCTGCAGGACCGACAGGAACTGGCTACAGATCCGCATGAACTCCCTTGCCAGCAGCAACGGATTGTCACGCTCGACAAGCATCCGCCACCGCCAGAACTGCTCGATCGCTCCCTGGTGCCGCACGACAGCAATCGCCAAGGCCCGCGGATAGGCCTGAACCCGCCGCTGCCACTCAGCAACGAGCTCAACTCGCCGACCCACGATCTCTCGCCCCTCGACAATGCCGCTGACCAGATCAAGCGTCGCCCCATCAGCACTCCCGGCCATCAGCCCTTCAAGAAGATCCTCAAGCGTGGCACTCAGGTTATGCATCACCTCAACCAGCAACCCGTCCGGCCGAGGCGCCCCCAGATACACGTGATCCGACCACGGCCCGACCATCCGAACCTCAGCAGCACCCGCAATCGCCGTACGCGCATCAACCCCCGGCGGCCGACCCCAGAACACCGCCACCTCGACATCCGACCACCGATCGGCATCCCCACGCGCCGTCGACCCGCACATCATGACCGCATCGACCCCCGCAACCCCGGCGTACGCCTCCAGCACCGGCCGAACCATCCCCCGCCGCCACGCAGTCGCCTCGCTCATTGTGAAAATACACACCCTTGCTGTTAGTCGAAGTAGAGAGTTCCGGCGGTTCATCTGGAGGTTGCTGGTGTAGAGGATGACGACGTTGACCGACGGCACCATGCCGTTGGCCATCAGGTGTCCGTGATTAGGAGCGGTTTAGCCAGGCGAGGGTGGCGACTACTAGGGCTTGGGTGCCGGTGTTGAGGGTGGGTTGGAGGACGGGGGCGAAGTTGGCGGCGTGGTTGACCGGGATGTCTTGGGCGATGCGGCCGGCGGTCTGCGCGGCGTGGTAGAGGTTGGGGTCGATGCCGCCGATTCCCCAGTAGGTGTACGGCGTGCCGAGGGCGTTCGGGATGTCGCTGAAGTCCTCGCTTGCGCTCTGCTGGGGTAGTACGACGGCGCGGTCGCCGAAGTAGTCCGCGAACGCCGCCGTCACCCGGGAGGTCACCGCGGTGTCGTTGTTCGTCAGCGGGTAGCGGTCGAAGAGCTCGAACTCTGGTTCCTTCGGTGCGGCCGACGCCTCGCACTCGGCGCGGACGATGCGTTCGATCGCGGCGAGCACCGTGGCGCGCGTCTGTTCGTCGTACGTCCGGACGTTGAGTTGCAGTACCGCATGATCGGGGATCACGTTGCTCTTGGTGCCGGCCTGCAAGCTGCCGACGGTCAGTACGGCGGTGTCGCCGGGTGCGACCTCGCGCGCCACGACGGTCTGCAGGCGTACGACGATCATCGCGGCGAGGACGACCGGATCGACCGCGGCCTGCGGCATCGAGCCGTGGGCGCCGCGGCCGTGGACGACGATGCGCACGCTGTCGGCGGCCGAGAGGGCGGGGCCGGGGCGGGTTCCGACCTGGCCGGCCGGGAGCGGCAGGACGTGTTGCGCGAGGGCGACGTCAACCTTGCCGACGAGCGCGGCCAGATGGTCGTCGAGCATCGACTTGGCGCCATCGGCCGTCTCTTCCGCGGGCTGGAACACGGCGATCAGGGCGCCGGACCACTGCTCGGGCGCCTGCGCCAAGAGGTCGACGGCGCCGAGCAGGCAGGTGACGTGGACGTCGTGGCCGCACGCGTGCATCACCGGCGTACCGTCGGAGGACGTCCACGTACTGGCGTACGGCAGCCCGGTGTCCTCGCGGACCGGCAGCGCGTCCATGTCGGCGCGCAGCAGTACGGCGGGACCGTCGCCGTTCCGGAGAATCCCGACAACACCGGTGCCGCCGACGTTCTCGTGGACGTCACAGCCCGTAGCGCGGAGCCGAGCGGCCACGTTCGTCGCCGTACGGCGTTCCTGGTGTGACAGTTCGGGGTGTGCGTGCAGGTCCCGGTAGAAGTCTTCCTGCCAGGGGCGGACGAGGTCGAGACGGTCGAGGATCGCAGTCACCGCTGTGCTGTCCATCCCAACATCATGCTCTGCTCAGGGCGTGATGCCGTTCTTTCGCGGTGGACCGGGGGCGTGGAGATCGAACCGTACGCCGAGCATCCGTACGGCGAAGCACACGACCGCCGCCACGATCGCGGACGGCAGGCGTGCGAGGTGCAACTGGTTCGCGCCGACGGCGACGAGTGCGCCGAGGAGGGCGGGGATCGCGTACAGACCGCTGGTCAGGACCGAGGGGATCTCCCGGATGAGGACGTCGCGGAGGGTGCCGCCGCCGACCGCGGTGATGGTGCCCAGGATGACCGCCTGGCCGAAGCCGACGCCGAGGCTGAGTCCTTTGAGCGCGCCGCTGACCGCGAAGAGGCTGAGCCCGGCCGCGTCGAGCAGCAGGATCGGCGTGGCGAGGCGGTCGAGCCGGCGTCCGAAGAGGAACGCCACCAAGGCGCCACCGGCCGCGACCGTGAGGTATCGCCAGTCGTTGAACGTGGTCGGCGGCAGCGCGTCCAGCAGGATGTCACGGACCATTCCGCCGCCCAGCGCGGTGAACATCCCGAGCGTGATCACGCCGACGATGTCGACCCGAGCCACCCGGAGCGCGGTCAGCGCCCCGTTGAGCGCGAACGCGAACGTACCGGTCAGGTCCAGTACCACGAAGGTCGTCGACGCGGTGCTCACCGCACTTGTCTACCGGTCCGGAGCGTGCCAGGCCAGCACCCCGGCCGATGCGCGGCGATCAGGCCGCCGGCAGGGGGCGCCGTCGTAGCCTGGAACGATGGGAAGGAGCGGGCATGGCGTCGTCGCTTTCGGTGGATCTGCTGGTGGTCGGGTGGGGTAAGGCGGGGAAGACGCTCGCCCGGCGCTGTGCTCTGAGCGGCAGGTCCGTGGCGTTGGTCGAGCAGGACCCGGCGATGTACGGCGGTACCTGTATCAACGTCGCCTGTGTACCGACGAAGGACCTGGTGGTGTCCGCCGAGGCCCGGCGGCCGAGTGACGATCCGGCGGAGTACTTCGCCGCCGCGGTGGCCGACCGCGACGTACTGATCGGCACGCTGAACGCTGCGAACCACGCCATGCTCGACGGTCTCGCCACGCTGATCGACGGGCGCGCGCGGTTCACCGGCCCGAAGGAGGTGACGGTCGACACCGCGGACGGCGAGGTCGTCGTCACCGCGCCGACCATCGTGATCGGTACCGGCGCGACGCCGACGCGGCCGGATCTGCCGGGCATCGATCTGCCCGGGGTGTACGACTCGACCACGATCCAGCACGCCGACCCGTTCCCGCGCCGTCTGGTGATGGTCGGCGGCGGGTACGTCGGACTCGAGTTCGCGAACATGTTTCAGCATTTCGGGTCGGACGTGACCGTGCTCGACACCCAGAACACGTTCCTCCCGAGGGCCGAGCCAGTGGTCGCGGAGGCGGTCCGGGACGTCCTCACCCGCCGCGGCATCACGCTGCGCGGCGGCGTCCACGTCCGTGGGATCCAGCGGACTTTTGACGGACTGACCATCCAACTCGACGACGGCGCCCTGCCCGCGGACGCCGTCCTTCTCGCGGTCGGGCGTACGCCGGCCACCGCCGACCTCGGCCTCGACGTCGCCGGAATCGCGACGGACCGCCACGGATTCGTCCAGGTCGACGAGCGGTTGCGTACGTCGGCCGACGGGGTGTTCGCGGTCGGCGACATCAACGGAGGACCGCAGTTCACCTACATCTCGCTCGACGACTACCGCATCGTCTGGGACCAACTCGCCGGCGACGGCGCCCGCACGACGACGGACCGAATCGCCGTACCGAACACCACCTTCATCACCCCGCCGCTGTCGCAGGTCGGGCTCACACCGGAGCAGGCGCAACAGGCCGGGTACGACGTCCTCTACGCCTCGCAACCCGTCGCGCAGATCGCGACCATGCCCCGCCCGAAGATCGTCGGCGACGTGGAAGGCGTCATCACCTTCACCGTCGACGCGGCCACCCGGACGATCCTCGGCTCGACACTGTTCTGCATCGACTCCCAGGAACTCGTCAACCTCGTCGCCCTCGCCATCCGCACCGGAACCACCGCCGACGAGCTCCTCAACGGAATCTGGACCCACCCCTCCAGTACCGAAGCCCTCAACGAAGTCCTGGCCGCCCTCAAACCGTACGACGGCTAGCGGCCGCGCAGATCTCCAACAAGCCGGAACCTCTCCAACACAGCGAGAGTGTCATCGGTAACCTTGAAGCCCGGATCACCAAGCGCCTCACGCATCTCACCGCTGTGCCAGAACATCTCATGATTCGCCCGCACCCCGGTCACCTCAATCACCCCGACCGGCCGACCATCAGAGTCCACAACCACCGACCGCTCACCGACCACAGGCAGGGCTTCACCCTCATGCTCATAGTCGACGACCAGCCCAGTGGTCGAGGTCTTCGTACCATCAAGAATCGCGGCAACAAGCCTGTCGCGAAGCGCCCCAGGAAACGCAAACTCAGCCTTCGGCAAGGCCGCCAGCTCAGCCGCGGAAAAGGAGTCGGTCACCGGCCGACAGTAGCAAGCGTGCCTGCTTGACCCTGATCTGAAGTGCACGGTCAAGCAGGCGAAGCCGCTCTATACCGCCCGCACGAGCTCCGTCACAAGCCCGCCTTGTTCACGCCGTACACCGCCTGCGCGTGGGTGAACTGCTCGCCGTAGCTGGACTCGAGTTGGTGGATCAGTCCCTTGCGCGAGAAGTGCTGCATCTGCAAGTACTCCTTCGCCTTCTTCGCGGCCTGATCGTTCCAGTCCACCGTCAGATGGTCGACGGCGAACGTCGCGTCCTTCACTGAGAAGCCCTCACCGGCGTCGGACGACAACTGATGGATCAGGCCCTTGCGACTGAACGCCTGATACGCCAGGTAGGACTCGGCCGAGCCGATTGCCTGTTCTTGGCCGGCGGTGAGCTTCGGCGTGGTCTTCGTCGGTTGCGGCGCCACGGTGGGCTTTGCCTCGGTCGGCTTGTTTGTCGGCGTCACCACCGCGTCCGGCGTGCGACCGTTGTCTACCGGCGACGCGTTCGAGGCCGCGCCGGCGCTCTTCTTGGCGGGATCGTTGGTGCCGGCCATGCTGGCGACTATCGCCGTGCAGCCACCGACCAGAAGGACGAAGCCGGCGGTGATGCCGATCAGGACGTTGCGAACGACGTGCCGCTTCTTCGGTGGTGGTGGCACCTGGCTCCCTTGCCGCTGCCGATCGCCGACGAGATTCGGATCGCCGCCGATGCCATAGCTGTGGTTGGGCGCCTGCGGATAGTTCTGGCCATGCGGGTACTGCTGGTCGTTCGACATGATGGTTCCTCCCCGGTCCCCGAGCCCCCCTCGGGATCCGAGGAAACGGTAACGGAGCGTGGTGGTAGTTGACTAGACCTCTCTGGTCAGAACCCACCCACGGCAGCCCCGGCCCGAGCCGGGCTTCTCGGGTTTCAGTCGAGCAGGGTGCGGGCGAGCCAGTCGTCGGGGTTTTGGGCGCCGGGGAGGGCGAAGAAGTAGCCGCCGCCGAAGGGGGAGATGTAGTCGACGAGGGGCTCGTCGATCAGGAGGGTTTGGACGGCGGTGAACTGGCGGTCGAGGTCGGCGTTGAAGCAGATGAAGATCATGCCCAGGTCGAGCTGGCCGTTGGGCTCGATTCCGGCGCTGTAGTTGAAGCCGCGGCGCAGCATCCGGCGGTCGTCGGCGGTGCCGTCGTGGGGGTTGGCGAGGCGGGTGTGCGCGGTCAGCGGCACGGTGTTGCCGTGCGCGTCGCGGTAGTAGCTCGGGAGCTGGAACTCCTCCTGGCCGGGTACTCGTTCGCCGGGGCGGCCGGACAGCGGTGCGCCGGTGTCGCGGTCGCGGCCGAAGATGCGTTGCTGCTCGTTGATCGAGATCCGGTCCCAGAACTCGACGAACATCCGGATCAGCCGGACCACGTGGTACGAACCGCCCTCCACCCAGTCCGGTTCGTCGCCGCCTGCCTTCGTCCACACCAGTTGATCGACGAGATCGGGCCGGTCGAGGAACTCCTGGTTCGCCGTACCGTCTTTGAAGCCGAACAGGTTGCGGGGCGTCCCGGTCGGCCGCGGGGGACTGGTGAAGCCTTCCAGCTGCCACAGCACCTGCAGGTCGGCGCGGGTCGCGCGCATCAGGATGCGGAGCGCGTGCAGCACGGTGTCGCGGTGATCGGCGCAGATCTGCAGCAGCAGGTCGCCGTCGCAGCGTGCGGGGTCGAGCGCGTCGTTCGGGAACTCGTCCATCGCGCGCAGCCGCGCCGGTTTGAGGCCGGCGAGGCCGAACCTGTCGTCGAACAGGCTCGCGCCGACGCTGACCGTGACGGTGAGACCGTCGGGGACCGTGCCCGGGCCGAGTACGCCGTTCTCGTACGGCGTCGACACGAGACCGTCGGTACTGCCGCGCCCGGCCGGCGCGTCGCCGCCGGAGACGAGGTACCGGATGGTCGCCGTGAGCGTCTGGAACATCCGCCGCAGCGCCGGCCGGTCGGCCGCGGTCACGAGGAACGCCACGACGATCGCCGCGGGCTGCGCGGGATCGAGGATGCCGGCCTGGTGCTCGCCCTCGAACGACCGCGGGACGACGGCGTCCCGTCCAGCGATGTCCGGTACGGCGGTGTCGTGGTCAGTCATGGGTGATCGGGCCTCGGTCGCGGGTGGCGTTGCGCGGGTCGACGATTGCCGCGGTGTGGGCGAGCAGCTCGACGCTGTGCTGCACGGCCGCGTTGACGGCGGCCCGCTGCCGGACGGTCAGTGCCGCCAGGCCGACCCAGCCGTCCTCGTGATGATGGTTGCGGACGAGCTGCTGCGTAAGCCGGAGCTGCTCGTCGGTCTCGCGCAGGTACGGGTTCTGCCGACGCAGGATCGGCCGCAGCGGGTCGAGCGCCTGCCAGACCCCGGTGATGTTGGCGTCGACGGTCGCGAGCTCGGTCCGGCTGCCGGCGTCCCCGATCCCGTTCAGGTCCCACTGCAGGGCGTCCTCGAGGATCTCGTGCGCCCGCCGTCCCATGTCGATCGGCGTGATCGCGTTCGGGAGCGCCAGCTCGTCGGTGAGTTGGTCGATCGACTCGAGCAGCGCGTCGACGTACGGCAGGATCGTCCCGGCCGGCCGGCCGTGCCAGAGCAGCGCCTCGATCTTGCGGAAGCCCGCGAAGTCCGCGTCCGCGAGACGGTCAGGCGCGACGCCCCGCGGCGGGTCGGCGTTGATGTCGTCCCCGGTCTCGTCGTACGCGCGGTACGCGCCGCCGAGCGTCTCGTACGTGAGGTGGGCGGCGAGCCAGTGGCGTCGGGCGGCCGTCACGTCGCCGATCGCGACCGCGGCCCGCAGCTGTTCGACCTGCGAGGTCAGCGCGGGCAGCTGTCCGGTGATCCAGCCGACGTACTCGTTGATCGGGATCCGCAGGTCGAGCCCGGTCACGGGGATGATCCCGTGGACCTCGTACGGCAACGGGTCGCCGGTGACGACGACCGGCAGGCTGTACTTGATCGTGTAGTCGGTGATGCAGACCCAGCGGTACGTCCCGGGCGGCACCGAGACCGTGACCGCGCGGCTGACGCCGCGGCCGAAGTGCTCGACCTCGAGGTAGATCCGCTCGGTCGCGGGATCCTCCAGGTAGACCTCCGCGCCGGAGCCCTCGTTGTTCACGAACACGAAGTCGTAGCGACCGGCCGGTCCGCCGAGCCAGTCGTCGATGCCGTAGGGCGAGCCAACGACCAGGACGATGGGCGCCGTCGTACTGATCACCGGGCACACGCTGGGTGGCGATGGTGAATGGATCCGATGCTGCTCACCACGCGCCGGTGAACAGCGGATGACCGGCAGGCCAGGGCGAGATCACCGAGCCCTGAGTCTTCAGGGATTGTTCATGACGCGATCCTCGCGAGGTCCGGACCTTTGGCAGTTGACTTCAGGGGACTTCCGCCACGAGAGATTAGGTAGCAAACCCATGTCTGACAACGATTCGGAGCGCAATCGGATCAGCCGGCGCCGGCTGATGCAGGCCGCGGGTGCCGCGGGCGCCGTTGCCGCCGCCGGAGGGCTGTCGACCGCCCCGGCCGACGCCGCACCAGACTCGGCCGCGACGGCCGCGACGACGGATTCGGCCGACAGCATGACCGGCTCGACCACGGCGCAGTACTCGCGTCGTACCGGCACGATCAAGGACCTGAAGCACGTCGTGATCGTGATGCAGGAGAACCGGTCGTTCGACCACTACTTCGGCACCCTCGACCTGGCCGGCGCCCGCGGCTTCGGCGACAAGCAGGTGCTGACCTGGCAGAACGGCCAGACGATCTACTACGACCCGAACAGCCGCGCCGAGGGCTACCTGCTGCCGTACCACGCCGACAGCCTGAAGTACAACGCGCAGAACACCAGCGCGCGCAACCGGTACTTCATGGAAGCCGACGTACCGTGGCACCACGCGATCGCCAAGGCGTACACGGTCGGCGACCACTACTTCTGCTCGCTCGACACCAGCACCAGCCCGAACCGCATCATGATGTGGGCCGGTACGAACGACGCCGCCGGCACGCAGGGTGGTCCGGTCATCAACAACAACGGCGACTACGGCTACGCCTACAAGTTCAAGACGTACCCGGAGACGCTGCAGGATGCCGGTGTCAGCTGGCAGATCTACGTCAACAACGACACCGACGACAACTTCCTCGGCGACTACACCGACAACACGGTGCGGTCGTTCGCGGCGTTCGACCCGAAGAACGCTACGCCGGAGAACACCATGCCCCGCGAGGGTCTACTTGCCCGCGGCAACGTCGTGTACGCCCACACCCCGCAGCCCGCCGGCATCAAGAACGACACCTCCAACATCGACTACGTACTGCGGGACTTCATCGCCGACTGCGCGTCGGGCGACATCCCCGAGGTGTCCTGGGTCGTCGCGCCGGCCGCGTGGACCGAGCACCCGACGTACGCCCCGAACAACGGCGCGGTCTACACCGACCGGGTGATCCAGGCGGTGCACGACAACCCCGAGCTGTGGGAGTCGACGCTGATCATCCTGAACTACGACGAGCCCGACCACGCGAACCGGATCGGCGAAGGCGGCTTCTTCGATCACGTCGTACCGCCGATCCCGGAGACCGGCACCGTCGGCGAGCGCGCGCCCGGCATCAAGCCCGGCATGGGCGGTCGCGTGCCGTTCGTGCTGATCTCGCCGTGGACCCGCGGCGGTTTCGTCAACTCCGAGGTCTTCGACCACACCTCGACGATCCAGCTGATCGAGGAGTGGACCAAGAGCCTCGGCCGGCCGGCCATCTGTACGAACATCAACGACTGGCGGCGCAGTATCGCGGGCAACCTGCTCTCGGCGATCGACTTCGGCCGCTTCGACGCGTCGTACCCGAAACTGCCGAAGCCGGCGGACCTGCTCAAGTCGGTCGTGACCGACGCCGGCCTGCCGCCCGTACCCCAGCCGGCCGTCGGAGCGCAGGTCATGCCGACCCAGCCGATCACGGGCAAGGCGAAGCGCAGCCCGCTGTCGTTCCAGGCGAACGGCGTCCTCGTCGAGAACCCCGTGACGGGGGCCGTGACCGCCACGTTCACCGTCGAGGGCGGCCCGAGCGGCAAGGCAGTCAACCTGGTCGGGCTGGCCGACAAGTACGTGCCTGCGCTTGCTGGTGCCGAGGCGCTCGGGATCGGTCAGGACGCGCTGCCGCTGACGGCCGCCAACCGGAGGTCGAAGTCGTACACCTGGGACACCAAGGCGACCGACGGCAAGTACGCGTTCACCTTCTACGGCCCCGACCACTTCATCCGCTCCTTCGCCGGCACCGTAGTGCCGACCGGCGACAAGACGTCGGCCCAGCCGCGCGTCGACGTCCGCCCGGTCAAGGGCCACAAGCGGGTCACCCCGACGGTCGAGTTCACCCTGTCTGCCGCCGGCGGCCGCTCGGTGACCTACACGCTGACTGCCAACGACTTCGTCGGCGGGACAAAGACCGTCCAGGTCCCTGCCGGCAAGCACACCGTCATCACCTGGCCAACCGACGACGGCTACTACGACGTGATCATCACCGCGAAGGAGTCGGCGGACTTCAAGCAGCGCTACGCCGGTCGAGCAGCACAGAAGTGATCCTGCGTTGAGCTACACGCGATGTGCCCGCCTTCCTGCCGGATCGCGGGCACATCGTGTTGTTGGAAACGCAGCGACGCCCGGCTCGGCGCGGCTGCGCGTAACGTGCGGCGCGATGATCCGATGTAGCTGACAGCGGATGATCACAGTGGGGGGACCACATGGCACAGGAAGACGAGAGTGCCGAGCGGCCCCCGGGTGTTCATCCTGCTGGACTCGGGAAGAGTTCACGCACTCGGAAGGCGGCTGGATGCCGCGCGAGACAAGTACGCCGGAATCGCCGTGAAGTGGACTGGCACCACGACGCACTAGCCGCCACAGCTGCTGACCGTACGGCGCTCACGTCGATCGAGGTCGTTGGTGATGGCATCGATCGGGCCTCGTCGGTACGACGGGTCGCGGTACTGGAGTGGTCAGGCCGGGATGTCGGTGAAGGGCTGGAGTTCTCTGCGCAGGGCGGGCTCGGGGAGCGGGCCTGTGATGGATTTGGCGAGTTCGCCGTTGATGTAGACGTTGACGGTTGGGAGGTTGACCACGCCGTAGAACGCCGGCGCAGCCGGGTTGTCGTCGACGTTCAGCCTCACGAAGATCAGACCGGTGTTTTCTGCTGCCAGGACCTCGAGGGCAGCGGCGACCTGCTCGCAGTGGTCGCACCAGTCGGCCCAGAAGTCGACGACGACAGGGCCGCCGCTCTCCAGGATGACGGCGCCGAACTCACGGTCGGTGACATTCTTCATGGCAAGATCACTCCACGGCGGGACGGCTGACGGGACACCCGTCGTTCGTTCCACCGCCCGGCACGGATGGGCCGGGAAAGTTGCCGTCACCTGCGGATCGGTCCGATCGGAGCCGTCCCTGAGGACGGCCCCGATGTCGGAGAGTTGGTTCAGTGTGGGTCGGGCCAGGTTGCCTCGGTGATTTGGCCGCTGTGTACGTCGATCGTGAGGCGGGCCGGTCCGTCCGGCATGAGGTGCAGGTTGTAGCGGCCCTCGGGGACGTCGGGGAAGACTGCCGAGTGGACGATCCGTCCGTCCGGGGACGGTCGTGGGACGACCGCGACGTGTGGGTATGCCCCGCGCCCATGCCCATGCCCATGTTCATGCCCATGACCAGCGACGGGGGCTTCGTGGTGCTCGCCGGCCGGGTGGCGTTCGATCTCGGCGTCCTCCAGTTCGGCGGGCATCGTGAGGACGATGGCGCCGATGCCGTCGCCGATGTCGAGGAGGACCGACGAGCCCTTGCCTGCGTGCGGGTTCTCCTCGGCGTTCGTGAGCGGCCTGGTCATGAGACCGCGGGTGTTCCGGGCTTGGACGAGTACCCGCCGGCCGGTGTGCCGAGGTATGGGAAGGTGTCCAGGTACGGCGAGTTCGTGTTCGACGTACCGTCCTTGATCGCGCTCGTGGCGCCGTCCGGCGTGAAGGTGGGATCGACCAACGGAATCGTCAGGCCGGCGACGGCGCGCAGTTCGACGGTGACCACGTCGTCGAGGACCCGGCGTCCGTTGGGGAATCCGGCGGCGTCGCCCGCCACCAGGCCGAGCGGGTTCGGTGACTTGGCCGGCGGTACGGCGACGTTCAGCCGCAGCATGTCCGCCTGGACCGGCCCGGTGTAGTTCTGGAATCCGGGGACGACGCCCTTCGGAATACCTGTCAGCAGGATCGCCGCAAGGTCCGCGCGGGGCTTCTGGTACGCCGCGAGGTGCGGGAACACGCCGGGGTACAGGACCGGAAGGAGACCCGCGAGCTCGGGCTTCGTCACGTACTCGGCGAACCGCTTGTCGTCGTACGGCGGCAGGCTGTTCCACTTGTCCTTCTCGGCCATCGGCACGATGACCTCGTTGAACAACGGGTTCCCGAGCCGGGAGACCTGCTTGTACGGCCCGTGCCAGACCGGGAGGCCGAGCAGGTCGTCGAGGATCTTCGACTGCTGGCGGCTCGCGCTCGCGTAGACACCGATCACAGATCCGGGATCCAGTACGTCCTTGGGCACCTTGCCGCCGCGGGTGAGGTCGCTGATCGGGACCTGGATCGCGATCGTGTGGACGTTCGAGCCCTGCAGCCCGTTGACACCCATCGCGGCGGCGGACGGGATCAGGTGGGCCATCTGGAACGGGCGCAGTGTGCCGAGGTCGAAGATGCTGCCGAGGTCGGCGAAGAACCCGTCGGCCCGCTGGCCGGCGAATACCCGGCGGTGAGTGCCGATGGTGTGGATGCCTTCGGCGGCCAGTTTCGCGTAGTTCGGCGTACTGCGGATGCCGACGTTGACCGGCGGCGCCGCCAGGTCGCGGGCCAGGATGCGGGCGTTGCCGTGCTCGACGCGGGTGACCGAGTAGAACTGGGGCCGGTTCCAGTTCGGGTCCTTGATCGAGGCGATCGGGCCGGTGTTGTACAGGAATGTCTTCTTGTTCCGGATCTCGGCGTGGAAGCGGAACTGGTAGCTGATGTCGGCCCGGCCGGTGCCGCTGTTGGAGATGTGGATCTGGTACAGGACGTCGTCGCCGAACTCGTAGAAGTTCGGCCCGCCGTACGGGTTCTGGAACGGGATGAAGTTGGCGATGATCGTCACGGTGTCCGGCTGGTCGGGCGACACGAACGCGTAGACGTCGGTGTTGTCGGCGACCGGGTCCTTCGAGATTTCCGGCGCTTCGCGGTGCGAAGACATGAGGATTCCTCCAGTGTGAAAGACGAGCGAGAGATGGAACCAGGCGTCAGGCGGTCGTCACGCCGGCCAGGCGTGCCGCGAGTTCACGGTCGGTGACGGGGACCTCCCGCTCGCCGACCATGATGGCCATCTCGCCCTTCCGTACGTCTTTCACGTGCACCACGAACGACTCTGCGTCGGCCAGGTCGGCGGGACCCAGGCGTGCTGCCGCGCCGGCCTGCTGGTCCTCGACGATCTTCGGTACCGCAACCGCACCCACCGCGGCAGCGGTCCCCGCGCCCGCGAACACCAGGAATCCCCGGCGTGTGGCGTCAGTCATGTCGCATCCTTCCCTGGTTCTGCTTCGGCCGCCGGATCGTCCGGCGGCCGGCAGACAGGTGCGATTGCGTCGCATTTGTGGCGTAGGTCACACCCGTCCGATGTGTCGGGTTCGGAGCAGCGGGCGCCGCGGATGGGTCATTCCGGAACTTCCGTCGCCGACGACGGGCGGATGGCCCGGAAGCTGCGCATGTGGTCGACCATGGCGACCTCGGTGGGCAGCCGTTCCATGCTGGAGGCGCCGAGGAAGCCGACGATCCCGTCGACCTTCTCGAGGACGTGACCGGCGTCCGCGGGGGTGGCGATCGGGCCGCCGTGGCAGATCACCAGTGCGTCGGGGTCGACGGCGAACACGGCGTCGCGCAGCCGGGTGACCAGGGCGACGGAGTCGTCCAGGGTGAGGGAGGTCTGGGCGCCGATCATGCCCGACGTGGTCAGGCCCAGATGCGGGACGAGGATGTCCGCGCCGGCCTCGGTCATCGCCGTCGCCTCCTCCTCGCTGTGTACGTACGCGAGCGTGACCAGATCCCGTGCGCGGGCGGCGGCGACCATCTCGACCTCGCGGTAGAAGCCGAGGCCGGTCTCCTCCAGGTTGGCCCGGATCATCCCGTCGAACAGGCAGACGGTCGGGTAGTTCTGGACTCCGGCGAATCCGGCCGCCTTCACCTGGTCGAGGAACCGTGGGATGTCCCGGAACGGGTCGGTGCCGCAGACCCCGGCCATCACTGGCAGGTGGTCGGTGACCGGCAGGACTTCGGTACCCATCTCCATCACGATCGCGTTGGCGTCGCCGTACGGCATCAGGCCGGCCATCGAGGACCGGCCGGCCATCCGGTAGCGGCCGGAGTTGTAGATCACGACGAAGTCCAGGCCGGCCGCCTCCGCGCACTTGGCGGACAGCCCGGTGCCGGCGCCGCCGCCGATGATCGGCTGACCCTCGGCGACCTTCCGGCGGAAGCCGGCGAGCAGTTCGGTGCGGGACTTGGTGTTCACGGTGTCTCCTTCTCCAGCCAGGTGGCCAGCAGATCCACGGCAGTGCCGGACACGGCCGGGTCGTTGATGTCGGTGTCGAAGTCGTACAGGTCGATGCCGGACCGGAGCCCGTCGCTCAGCGATCGGTACAGCGCCTGGTCGGCCTCCGGATCGTGGAATGGTCCACCTGGTACCGACAGTTGGGACAGTCCGCGGTGCGGGAACAGGACGGCGACCGGGGCGCTCGACGGGTTGAGCCGGGCCGCGATACGTCGGCCGAGCTCGGCGCATTCGGCGGGTGTCGTCCGCATCAGCGTCACGGCCGGGTTGTGCGGGTACAGCTTCCGGGCGGCGAACTTCGCCGGGACGGTGTCGGAGAAGTTGACCATGTCGACTGCTCCCACGCTCACCACCTGCGGTACGCCGGTACTCGCTGCCGCGGTCAACCGGCCCGCGCCGGCCGAGCACACCCCGCCGATCAGTTCGTCGGCCAGTTCGGTGGTCGTCAGATCGGCGACAGCCTCGATGGTGCCGTTGCGGATCAGCGCCTCCATCGTGCGGCCGCCGACGCCGGTGCAGTGGAACGTCAACGCCTCGACGCCGTACGCCGACAGCCCGTCGACGACGGCGGATCCAGCAGTTGTGGTGACGCCGAACATGCTGACGCCGACGGTCGGTACGCTGCTGGGCCCCTCGGTCTGGCGGCCTCGTGCCATCCCGGCCACGGCTCGGGCGGCGTTGCCGAGGACCGGTCGGCTGAGGCGGTTGAGTCCGTTGATATCGACGACGGGATACATCAGCGTCAGGTCGGTCTCCCGGACGTACGGCCTGGTGTCACCGGCTGCGATCGTCGACACCAGCACCTTCGGGAAGCCGAAGGGCAGCTGTTCGCAGACCTCGGCCATCACGTACGCCGCGTTCGAACCGCCGACCGCCAGCACGGCATCCACCTGCTGAGCCGCTACGAGGTCCGCGAGGAGCGCACCTGCTCCGCGGGCCATCACTCGCATCGCGGCGTTCCGGTCGTGCTCGTCTCGCAGCGTGTCCAGAGCATCCGATCGGCCGTCCCCGAAGCCGGCCCGCGCGATGCGCTCGCGGGGGACGTCGGCCAGGATCGTGGGCTCGTCGAGCACACCGATGTCGAGGAGGAGCGGAGTGCAGCCCAGCGCCGTGACCTGTTCGGCCAGAAAGGCGTACTCCGCCCCCTTCGTGTCCAGCGATCCGACGAGCGCGACGGTCGGCATCAGCGGGCTCCGTAGTCGGGCACCTCGATCTCGGCGCCGTCCTTCAACGCCGACAGATGGGCGCAGATGCCGGGCGCGGTCCAGGTGGCGGCGGTGCGGGCGTCGATCCGGGGTGGGCGGTTCTCGATGATGCTGGAGACGAATTCGTGGACCAGGTGCGGGTGGGAGCCGCCGTGTCCGCCGTTGGTGAAGTGCTGGATGGGCGGTGGCAGGAGGTCGGGTGCGCCGGTGGGTTCGACGTCGGCGACGTGCACCTCGCGGCCCCGGCGTTCCCCGGTCAGCGGCGGCATCCGGAACTCCTTCATCGGGCCGCCCTCGAGTTGGGGCCATTCGAGTGCGCCGGCGTCGCCGTACACGGAAAATCCTTCGAGGTAGCTGCGTCCGAGTTGGAAGAAGGACATGGTTACGTTGGCGACCAGTGCGTCGTGGTTGAGTTTGAAGAGGGCGGCTTCGGTTCCGAAGCCGTTGCCGGCTACTCCGATGTGGTCGGGTGTGAGGCGGCTCGATCCGAGGCAGCGCACTGATTCCACGCGGGTGTCGGCGAGGGCGAGTGCGGGGGAGAGGGCGTGGGTGACGTAGTGCATGGGTGGGTAGCCGCGCCAGTAGTCGGGGAAGCCGTCGAGGTTCTGCAGGTGGTCGCCTCTGAAGTAGCTGAGGCGGCCGAGTGTGCCGTCGTCGAGGAGTTGTTTGGCGTGGAAGTACTCGCGGGAGTAGACCGCGGTTTCCATCATCATGTAGTTGCGGCCGGATGCGTCCTGTGCGGCGATCAGTGCGTCCAGGTCGTCGAGGGTCGTTGCCATCGGCACCGCGGAGGCGCAGTGCCGGCCGGAACGCAGTACCTGCTGGACCTGCTCGGCGTGGAACCGGACCGGCGTCAGCAGATGTACGGCGTCCCAGCCGTCGGCGGCGAGCGCGTCCGCCAGCGTGGCGAACCGGTCCGTGATGCCGAGGCGGTCCGCGACGGTCGCTGTCCGGGCCGGGTCCGCGTCGACCACGGCGACCCGGCCGACGTCGGGGTGTGCCTGGTAGATCGGCGCGAAGTCGGCCCCGAACCCCAGCCCGACCACGATCACGTCGATGCTCATACGGCCACCTCTCGTTCCTCGCCGAACAGGAAGACCGCACCACCGGTGGCGAAGTTGTCCAGGTCCTGATTGGCCGCGACGCCGGCCTCCGAGTTCAGGACGAGTTCCAGATCGGCGCGGTTGTCGGTGTAGAGCTCCGCCTGGTAGTGGTACTGCGGCGGTGTCCCGTCCGGCGCGGGGTCGAAGCGGCACACCGTCCATCGCCGCAGCCCGGTCATCTGCTGTGCGATCGGGATATGTGTCTCGTCGTAGTACCGGTCGAACTCGGCGGCCGAGTCCGGCGGTCCGTAGAGAACCGTCACCTTGTACATGTCAGCCTTTCAGTCCGGTCAGCGCGATACCTTCGACGAAGTACTTCTGCGCGAAGGCGAACAACAGCACGATCGGCAGCAGCACCACGGCCGCTGCGGCCATCAGGTATCCCCACTGTGCCGTGTAGGTGCCCTGGAACGACGCCAGCCCCATTGCCAGCGTGTACTTGTCGGAGTCGTTCAGGTAGATCAGGGGCCCGAGGTAGTCGTTCCAGACGCCGAGGAACGTGAATACCCCGACCACGGCCAGCGCGGGTTTCGACAGCGGCAGGATGATCCGCCAGTAGACCTGGAGCGGCGTCGCGCCGTCGATGTAGGCCGACTCGTCCAGCTCGTACGGGATCGACAGGAAGAACTGGCGGAGCAGGAAGATGTTGAACACGCCGGTGCCGAACCAGTGCGGCAGGATCAGCGGTACGTACGTGTTCACCAGCCCGAGGTGCTGCCAGAACAGGAACGTCGGGATCAGCGTCACGGCGTACGGCAGCATCACGCCGGACATCAGGATGCCGAACACCAGGTTCTTGTGCTTCCACCGCAGCCGCGCGAACGAGAAGGCAGCCAGTGAACAGGAGAGCATCGTCCCGATCAGCACGCCCGCCTCGATGATCAGCGTGTTCAGGAAGTACCTCGCGAACGGGACCTGGGTGAGGGCGCCGGTGAAGTTGTCCCAGGCAAACGGCTTCGGAATCCACTCCGGTGGTGAGACGAAGATCTGACCGGATTCCATCAGCGCGCTGCGGACGAGCCAGATCAGCGGCAGCAGCGTCGGCACAGCTCCGGCGATCAGCAGCACGTACACGACGATCTTCTTGCCCAGACCTCTCGGTGCGAGTGGTCTCGATCTCGGAGCCGGCTCGGCTGCGACGGAGGGCTTGTCCAGTACGGCGGTCATCGTGCACTCCCGGCCTCGTAGTACACCCAACGGCTGGAGTTCCGGAACAGCACCACGGTGACAGCCATGATGACCAGGAACAGTACCCAGGCGAGTGCACTGGCGTAGCCCATCTCGTTGTTGGTGAAGGCAGTCCGGTAGAGGTAGTAGATGTAGAACAGCGTCGAGTCGTTGGGCCCGCCCTCGGTCATCACGGCGGCCTGGACGAACACCTGGAGCGCGCCGATCACGCTGGTCACCAGGCTGTAGAAGATCGTCGGCGTCATCATCGGCAGCGTGATGTGCCGGAACTTCCGCCAGGCGCCGCCGCCGTCCACCGCGATCGCCTCGTAGAGCTGTCGTGGCACGCCCTGCAGTCCCGCCAGGAAGATCACAGCGACGTTCCCGAAACCCCACACGGACATCAGGATCAGCGACGGGATCGCCGTACTCTCGTCGAAGATCCACTGCGACCGGGGCAGCCCGGCCTTTCCGGTCAGTGTGTTCAACAACCCGAAGTCCGGGTTGAACAGCCAGATCCACAGCATCGAGTTCGCCACGATCGGGACGATCGCGGGCAGGTAGTAGATCACCCGGAAGATCGCCTGCCCGCGGACCGGCTGGTTCAGCAGCAGCGCCGCCAAGAAGGCCACGATCAGCAGCAGCGGTACGGCGCCGAGCGTGTAGTAGAGCGTCGCCCACAACGACTTGTAGAAGCTGTCGTCGGCGGTGAACATCCGCTGGTAGTTGGCGAATCCGACGAACTTCGGAGCCGCGCCGATGGTCCAGTCGGTCAGGCTGATCACTGCGGACGCGATCATCGGGAGGAAGGTGAAGGCGACGAAGCCGATGATCGCCGGCAGTGCGAGCAGAACGCCCCAACGGGCTTCCTGTCTCATCGGGGACGAGGCCATCACAGCTCCTGGGTGGGCCACTTGCCCTGCAACAGCGCCTGCATCTTCGGCTTCAGCGCTTTGACGATGTCGACCGGTGCGCCCTTGTTCAGGCTGATCTGCTCGATCGCAGGGTCGAGCACCTGGTGGATCTGCTCGGCGTTCTTGATCTGCTGTCCCCAGTCGGTGACGCCGTGCTCGGCCGTGGTGTCGACCACCGCGGTCCGGAAGTTCGGCGGGTACTTGTCCTTCAGCACCCACTTGTCGATTTCCGACTGCTCCGTGTAGTACTTCTTCTGCAACGGCGCCCACAGCCCGTCCTTGAACAGGTCCACGTGCTCAGGGTCGTTGTAGTACAGGTACAGCTCGATCGCCTGCTCGGGATGCTTGGTCTTCGCGAAGATCGCGCCGGCCGCGCCGCCGGTCATCGTCAACGACTCCTTGAACTTCGGCAGGACGGCGACCCCGAACGGCACCTTGCCCTCCATCAGGTCGAGCATCTGCCAGTTGCCGTCGATCACCATCCCGACGCGCTTGGTCTGCAGCTGGACGGCGGTGGTCGGCGCGTTCTTGCCGAGCTGCGCCGGCGTCGGCGCGACCCGATGGACGTAGATCAGGTCCTGCAGCTTCTTGAGTACGTCGAGCGCCGCGGCCGAGTCGAGTGCGAACTTGGTGCCGTCCGCGTTGACCATGTCCGCGCCGTTCGAGCGCAGCAGGCTGTACAGGCCACCGCCGCCGAACGGCGCGATGGTTCCGAACTGCTTGACCCGCCCGCCGTCGAACCCGTCCTCGGACGGGTGCTTGCCGTTCTGGTCGACAGTCAGTTTGTCGGCGGCCTGGACGAAGTCGTCCCAGCTCCACGCGGTTTCGGCGGTGAACGGCGCCGGGTCGACTCCGGCCGCCTTGAAGGCGTCGGTGTTGTAGTAGAGGATCTGCACGCCCATCGCCAGCTGGTTCGCGGCGAGCTTGTCCTTGCCGTACCAGAAGTAGCTGCTGGGCAGCCGGTCCTTGAGTGCCGGGTACTTGTCCAGGTACGGGTACAGGTTGAGGATCAGGTCCTTCTGGGCCAGGTCGTACAGCTGCGACGTGCCGAGATACCCGAGGTCCGGCGGCGTGTTCGCGGCGATCAGGCTGGACACCTTGGTCGGGTAGTTCGCCACCGGCACGAACATCGGGTCGACCTTGGCGCCTTTGTGCTCGCCGGCGTACTTCTTCAGCATGTCGTCGATCGCCTTCTTCTCGAAGGCCGATCCCCAGTACATGAAGGTCAGTCGCCCGGTGTCGCTGCCGGTATCCCCGGAGCCGCCGCAGGCGGTCAGCGCGGCCGGTCCCAGCCCGGCGGCGAGCGCGGTCGCGCCACCGGCACGCAAGATCTGACGCCTGCTCGGGCGGGTGCTCCCGATCTGCTCGGTCATGGGGTTGCTCCTCGCTCGGTCGCGGTCCGTCCGTCGTCCCCCGGGCGGCGGGCCGGCTGTGTTTCGGCGAGCGTAGGACTGTTTATGTCGATGGTCAACAGAAAGATGTCGAATCTGGCATAATTGGCTCGTCGTAGGCTGGCACATCGCCATCGCAGAGGAGAGCCGATGAGCAGTACCGAGTCCGCGCGGCGGCGGATCCCGCCGTCCCGCATCGTGCGCGCGGGCGAGATCCTCGAACTGGTACGGCATGGTGACGCGAACACGACCGGACAGCTGGCGGACCAGCTCGGGATCGCCCGCTCGACTGTGAACGACCGGCTCGAGCTGTTGCTCGCGTCCGGGATGCTGACGCTGGACGGGCCGACCGCCGTCGGGTCCCGCGGCCGGCCGGCGTCGACCTTGAGCTTCAACCCACGCTCCGGCGTGACGCTCGCGGCCCAGCTCGGCATCTCCGGTGTGCGCACCGCGGTCACCGATCTGTCCGGCGAGATCCTCGCGAGCCGGATGACGGACATCGACGTGACGAGTGGCGCCGTACCGGTGCTGGGGGTGGTGATCGGGGACTTCGGCCTGCTCCTCGATCAGCTCGGCACCGAGACCGCGCAGGTCCACGGGATCGGGATCGGGATGCCGGCCCGGATCGAACTCGCCACGAACGCGCCGGGTGCAGACTGGTCCGGCGAGGCGGTCCGGGAGGTGCTCGCGGACTGGCTGCCCGTGCCGGTGTTCGTGGACCACGACGTGAACCTGCTGGCGTTCGGCGAGCACTGCGCGCGGACGGACGAGCCGGAGACGTTGATCAGCGTCAAGGTCGGTACGGTGATCGGCTGCGGGATCGTTGTCAACGGCAAGGTGATCCAAGGCGTCTCGGGCCTGGCCGGGGAGATCGGCCATACCCGCGTCGGTGGGTCGGAGGAGCCCTGCAGCTGCGGCAACGTGGGATGCCTGAACGCCGTCGCGAGCGGCGGCGCGCTCGCCCGGCAGCTTCGCGCGGAGGGGATCGACGCGTCCAATGCGCGGGCCGTCGCGACGTTGGCGAAGACCGGGCACGTCCGGGCAGGGCAGGCCGTGCGCGAGGCCGGCCGGGACATCGGGCAGGCGCTCGCCGGCGTCGTCAACCTCCTCAATCCGGCGATCATCAGCCTGTGGGGCTATCTCGCCGAGGAGCAGCTGATCGCCGGGATCCGCGAGAGCATCGCCCGCTCGGCGCAGTCCGGACCGGCCGGCGACGTACGGATCGAACCGGCCGTCATGGGCGTCGACGCCGGTCTCTACGGCGCCGCGATGATGGTCGCAGAGCACACTCTCCAACCGGCAGCCGTGGACGCGTACCTCCAGAACCTGCCGTGAATGGCTCCGCTGTCGTCCGCCAAACCCTCGGCAGACGACGGCGGAGACCGATGTGTTCGATCAGGCGGAGCTGGACCTATCCGGGCGCGGCCGGGCATCGAACCCGTCACATGAGTGAGACAGCGAAGCGCCGTACTGCAGGAGCCCTCGGCGGACTGGTCGCGGCCGGTGCCGCGCTCGGGCTGGGCTACCTCGCCGCCGATCTCTCGGGCGGCCCCTGGCCGGTCGACGCCGTCGGGGTGCAGGTGATCGACTGGTCACCGGGGCCTGTGAAGGACTGGGCTGTCCGCGAGCTGGGTACCGCCGACCGGACGCTGTTGCGCGTCGGCATCTGCGTCACGCTCGCGGTCATCGCTGCTCTCGCAGGGTTGTTGGGTGCCGGCCGATCACGGCGTACGGCGGTGGGTGTCGCGGGCCTGTTAGGCGCCGTCGGCATCGTTTTCGCGATCACCAGCCGCTCCGCGACCTCGAGTGTCCTGGTCCGGCTGATTCCGGCGGCCGTGACCTTGGTGGTCGCGGTGGCCGGCATGTATCTGGTGGTGGCTGCGCTGCACCGCAGGGACAGGGGAGCCGAGGTCGAGCAGGAGCAGCCGAGCGGGTTCGATCGACGCCGGTTCCTGTTGACGGTCTCGGCCCTGGCGGTTGTAGGCGCGGGCGGCGTGGGGGTGTCGAAGCTGGTGACGACCGGGACCGGTGAGGCGGCCCGGGCGAAGTTCCGGGTGCCGCGGCCTACCGACCCTGCCCCGGCGATCCCCGCGGGGGCTCAGGCCGACGTACCGGGAGTGGCCCGCTTCGTCACGCCCAACCAGAACTTCTACCGGGTCGACACGCTGCTGGAGGTTCCGCGGATCGACCCGGGCAGCTGGGAACTGCGCGTACACGGAATGGTGGACCACGAACTGCGCCTGTCGCTGGGCGACCTGGTGAACCGTCGGCTGATCGAGCGCGACATCACGTTGACCTGCGTGTCGAACGAGGTCGGCGGTCCGTACGTCGGCAACGCCCGCTGGATCGGTGTCCCGATCGCGGACGTCCTGAAGGAGGCGGGGGTGCGGGCGGGCGCCGACGCGGTGCGGTCGACCAGCGTCGACGGGCTCACGATCGGTACGCCGCTGGATGCGCTCACCGACGGCCGGGACGCCATGTTCGCGGTCGCGATGAACGGCGAGCCCTTGCCGTTCACGCACGGCTTCCCGGTGCGGATGGTCGTACCGGGGCTGTACGGGTACGTGTCGGCGACCAAATGGATCGTGGACTTCGAGGTCACCCGCTTCCAGGACTTCAGCGCGTACTGGACCGACCGCGGCTGGGCCGTGGAGGCGCCGATCAAGACCGCGTCACGGATCGACGTACCGAAGGGGTTCGCGACGATCAAGGCCGGTCCGGCCGTTGCGGCCGGTGTCGCGTGGGCGCAGCGACGAGGGGTTCAGAAGGTCGAGGTGCAGGTCGACGACGGACCCTGGCAGCCGGCGGAACTCGCTGCCCAGGACACCGTCGACACCTGGCGGCAGTGGATCTTCCGCTGGAATGCCACGCCGGGCACCCACAAGCTGACCGTCCGCGCGACGGACGGCACCGGCCAACTGCAGACCGCCGATCAGGCGCCCCCGCGCCCGAACGGGTCGAGTGGCTTGCACAACACCGTCTTCATGGTCGAGTGATGGCGACGAAGCGCGAGCACCGGGGTGCGGAACGGGAAGGTCAGCGGATGGCCTCGGTGGTCGGCCGGTCCAGACGCAGGGCGTCGCGCAGGGACGCCGCGATCTGGGCGGGCTCGGCTCCTCGCCGGTGGGCGATCTCGCGGTAGGTGAGACCGCCCAGGTACGCGTCGACCAGATCCTCGCGTTGCGGTCCCGTCAGCCGCACCTCAGCGAGGCTGTCCCGGGCGCGGCGGCGGGTCGTCTCGGCGTCAACGGCCGCCAGGGCGGCGAACCGGTGCGTCAGCTGGCTGGTCCATTGGGCGATCGTCATCCGGCCGGGATCGTACTCACCGTAGTTCCGGCACATGTAGCCGAAGACGTCCGCGCACACCGCGCCGGCAGTGCTCGGATCGCCGCACAAGCGCAGTGCGAGACCGTAGACGTGCCCGGCAAGCGCATCGTAGAGCTCGGATGCGCCGCCAGAGTCGAGGCGGGCGAGGGCAGCCGCGCAGGCGGCTTCGTCGGCCGACGGTGATTGCTGCATAGAGCCACTCCGATGTGGAGGCGTTGGTGGCGAGTCCCACGTCCGGTACCCCGGAGGCGATTCTGCCACGCCGAACCGCACCGAGATCTCAAGCCGGTTGCGGTCAGGTCATCGAGATCATCGCGGCGGCCGGCAGCGTCGGAGCCGTGGAGCCACCGTCGGGCTCGATCGTCAGTCCGAACGCGACCCGGCCGGTCACACCTCCGTCGATGACCTGGGTTCCGTTGCCGGTGGCCAGCCCGATCGAGTGCGCCGTCCTGGACCGGTCGATCATCCACAGTTGCCAGGTCCGGTGGTCCGGGAGCTTCGGCAGATCACGCAGTACGACGACCGCCGCGTCTGCCTGTCCGGAGGCCACCACGATCGCCTGGCCGCCGCCGGAGACGCTCCCGCGCACCGTCCGGGCGTCGGGCTCGGTGAGGACCGCGGTGATCCGCTGGTTGGCCTGGAGTTGCGCGTTCTTGGCCCGGTACTGCACGACCGCGACGCCGTTCGCGGTCGCGATCGCGAGCGCCGCGGCGGCCAGGGCGAGGATCGATCGCCGGGTGAGGCGCCGCGCCCTGGCGACCGGACCGCTCGCCGGGACCTGGGGCGGCAGTTGGCGGACCTGTTCGATCGCGGCCAGCACCGTGGGCTTGAGCGCCGGCGGTGGCGGTGTCTGCACTGGTGTTGCCAGCCGCACGGCGGCCTCGCGGAGTTCCTCGACCTCGGCGGAGCAGAAGTCGCACTCGGCCAGGTGCGACTCGAACAGGTTCCGTTCGTCCTCGGGCAGTGCATCGAGGACGTACGGGCCGGCGAGGGTGTGTACGTCGGGCTCGTTCATGAGCTCAGGCCCCCTTGGGCGGTGCCGAGGCAGTCGCGCAGCCGGATGAGTCCGTCGCGCATTCTCGCCTTGACGGTGGGTAGTTTGGCGCCGAGGTGCTGGGCGACCTCGGGGTAGGTGTAGCCGTTGTAGTAGGCAAGTTCTATCGATTCTCGCTGCAGGTCGGTCAGGCTGCCGAGACAGCGGCGTACCTGTTCGACCTCCAGCCGGGTGGTGACGGCGTCGGCGACCTCGTCGAACTCGACGTCGACGGTGCGGGCCCCGATCAGCTCCGTCCGGTCGGCCGAAGCCTGCTCGGAACGGACCCGGTCGACCGCGCGGCGGTGCGCGATGGTCAAGATCCAGGAGCGCGCGGAGCCGCGGGCGGCGTCATACCGGGTGGCAGTGCGCCAGATGTCGATCATGACCTCTTGTGTCACCTCCTCGGACTGGGCGGGGTTGCGGAGGATACGCCGTACCAAGCCGAAGACGAGCGGCGTCACGCGATCGTAGAGAGCGGTGAACGCCTCGGTGTCGCCGTTGGCGATCCGCGTCAGCAGATCGCCGTCCGAGACCTCGCCGGGCCGCAGGTGTGACCCCGCGGGCCAGGGGAGGGGAGTCGGTTCTCTCACGGTCATGTCCAGCCGTCGCTCGTGGATGTCAGAGATCGGTTCGCAGCCGACAGGTCTCCGGACGGGTCCGATTTTCCTGGCCATCCGACGGATCGCCGGCTCCGAAAGGACTGTGTGATCACCCGACGGCGCATGTTGCTGACCGCGGGCGCTGTGGCCGGCGCGGCTGGGTGCTCGGGCCGGCAGCCAGGATCCGGTCCGGTCGAGGTCCGCTACGGGCCGGACGACGCGCAGACGGCAGCGCTCTACCTTCCGTCGGGTGGGGCCAGGGTTGCGGTGGCGGTGGTGATTCACGGTGGGTTCTGGATGCGCGAGTACGGCGTGGACCTGGCGGTTCCGCTCGCGCAGGATCTCGCCGGAGGCAGCGCGCCACGGGTTTCGATCACGGGCGCGGTTTCGTAGGCAGGTGTCCTGGATCTGGTGGACGCGAATCGCGCCGGTGTCGGCGGGGACGCCGTACGAGCGTTCCTGGGCGGGACGCCCGCTGAGGTGGCGGACCGGTATGCGACAGCGTCGCCGTACGAACGGCTGCCGCTGAAGGTACCGGTGCAGTTGGTGCACGGCACCCATGACGACGTCGTACCGATCGAGCAGAGCAGGCGCTATCGGGACGCTGCCTCGAAGGCCGGAGACCAGGTCGAGCTGAGCGAGCTGCCGGGGGTCGGCCATTTCGAGCTGATCGATCCGCAGTCGAAAGCCTGGGGGATCTGCCGGTCCGCGGTGCACCGGCTCATCTCCTGAGATCGTGACCTATCCGCCGCGCGGCGGGCTCCGAATACTCGCCCTGCCGGCCCTGCCCATGTACGGTCGGCGACCCGTGGGCGCGGCGTCGGCGGCTTCCCGGAGCCGACGACTGACGAATCCGGCCTGCCGGAGGTCGCCCACGCGCTGGCCACGGCATTGCGCCGAACCTGACGGACTTTTCGCACCCATCCGGAGCCACGCGGCCTCCGAAGGCCTCACCAGTCGTCCAGGTGAGGAGGGCCGATGAAGGCTTTGAAACCGCTGTGGCGGTGGCTGGCGGCCAGTACCGGACTCGTCGTGCTGGTCGCGATCGCGATCGTCGTCCTGGGTCCCGGAACGTACGAAGTTTCCAGCAGCGCACCGTCACCAACATCGTCGCCAACGCCGTCGGGGAAGACGCCGGCCGCGGCGCCCGCCGAGAAGGCGCTGGTCGATCGGATGCTCGACGAGCTCCGGGCCGGCCAACCGGTCGAGCCGCAGTTCGCGGCGGGTGACAATCCCGCGGCGGGTGTCCCGATCCAGGCGATCACGGCGAAGCCGGGCGAGGAGTTGCAGCTCGGTCGGCTGTCGATCCCGCGGCTGAAGGTGAACGAGCCGCTGAACAACGGCGTCGACGAGGCCGCGCTCGTGCATGGCGTGGGTCATTGGCCGGGTACGCCGCTCCCGGGTACGCCGGGGAACAGCGTCGTCAGCGGGCATCGCAGTACGCACGACAAGCCGTTCCTGTACCTGGACAGGCTCCGGCCCGGCGATCCGATCGTCACCAGGTTCGGGTCGACGCGGACGACGTACAAGGTCGTCAGAACGACGATCGTGCCGCAGGCGCAGTACGTGAAGTTCGTCCTGCGGCAGCCCGCGGATGCAGGTGCGAAGGTACTCACCTTGTTCGCCTGCAATCCGATCACCGCCCACTACCAGCGCATTGTCGTGGAGGCGATAGCAGCCCCTTAGCTGCCAAGGAGCAGAGCACGGAAACCTGAACCGATCCTTTGAAGGAGAGTCATGGGTATCCGCACGATTTTCGGGGGCCGTCCGGTCCTCGAGTTCCGCGACGAGCAGAGCCGGCGCAGCTTCCTGCGCAACGCGGCACTGGTCGGCGTCGGACTGACGTACGCCGCATCCCGGATCGGCGATCCGGTTGCCTTCGGCAACGCTGATCGCGGGTTCGGGAACGAGGCCGCGAAGAGCGATCTCGACATCCTGAACTATGCGCTGACGCTGGAGTACCTGGAGTCGGCGTTCTACACGACGGGGCTGAAGGCCAAGCTGCTGAAAGGCCGCGAGCTGGAGCTGATCGATCCGATCCAGCAGCACGAGGCCAACCACGTGACGGCGGTGAAGACCACCATCCAGGATCTCGGCGGTACGCCGGTCGCGGCGCCGAAGGTGAAGTTCCCGGCCGGGACGTTCTCCAGCCGAGCGGCGTTCCTGAAGACGGCCGGTACGTTCGAGGAACTCGGCGTGAAGGCGTATCACGGGCAGGTGCCGCTGGTGAAGGACGGGCACATCCTGGCCGCTGCCGCGTCGATCGCGGGCGTCGAGTCCCGGCACGCGGCCATCATCGCCCAGGTGTCGGGCGGGAATCCGTTCCCGGCGCCGATCGAGGCCCATCTCGGAATGGGGCCGGTACTCAAGGCCGCCATGCCGTTCATCGCGAAGTGAGGAGGAGAGCTGATGACCGACACCGCACGTGATCTGATCCACGGCAATGCGTCCGCGGTCTCGTCCGGACTGGCGCTGGGCGCGCTCAGCCACGGCTTCGAGCTGGCGAGCGCGAAGGACTTCTCCAGCGACGTCGAGGTGCTCAACTACGCGCTGACGCTGGAGTACCTGGAGGCCGAGTTCTACCGCCAGGGCAACTCGGCGGGGCTGCTGAAGGGCAAGGAGAAGCACTACCTGATGCAGATCGGCGCCGACGAGGCGTCGCACGTCGCCACTGTCATGGCGACGATCCAGAAGATCGGAGGTACGCCGGTCGGCGCGCCAGCAGTCGACTTCGGCGGTGCGTTCGACAGCCGGAAGTCGTATCTGACGACCTCGCACATCTTCGAGAACAAGGGCGTCGGGGCGTACCTGGGCGCGGCCGGCTTCGTGAAGGACAAGATGATCCTGCAGGCCGCCGCCGGGATCTTTGGCGTCGAGGCACGCCACGCCGCGGTCGTGGGCAACCTGCTCGGTCTGAAGGCCGAGGGTGGCGTCTACATGGGTTCCACCGAGACCCCGATCCCGAAGGCCGACGTCCTGAAGGCAGTCGCCCCCTTCCTCAAGGACCCCGCCAAGGTCGTTGCCGCAATCACCTACTAGCGCTCGTCGGGGCAGCAGGAGGCTCCGAAGAAGAACCCGAGCAACGGAATCCCGGCGAATCGCCCGGGATGCCGTTGCTCGGGCCAACGGTTTCTCCCAGTTGTCAGGCGTTCGCGCGACTGGTGTTGATCTCGCCGTTCACGCCGGCCGGGAAGAAGCCGCCCTTTGTGGCCTTCTTCGGGGTCAGGTAGACGACGTTCAGTACCTGGTCCGCGGCTCGGCTGAACGCGATGCCGTTCTGATCGGCCGGAACGATGTTGATCTTGCCGTGATAGATCGTCCCCTGGTCGAGATCGGTCTTGCCGTCGAGGCTGTCCCGTGCGTTCGAGATCGCGACCGAAGGCACCCCCAGCCCGCGTGCGACGAGCGTCGTGCGGATGTTCGCCGCGTGGTAGGCCTCGACCGCGAGGATCCCGGCGGCGGCTTCCAGGTACGTCTTGTTCGTCACCAGCGGTGCCGCGCCCTTGTAGGCGGTAACGCCGACGTCTTCGAACACGTACGCCGCAAGCAGGAAGTTGTTCTCGTTGGCGTACGCGTCGAACTTCTGACCCGGCTTGATGAGGCCAGCAGCCTGCGCTGCCGCGGTGAATGCCGCGTCGATATCGATCGCCGGCCGGGCCACCGCAGCCGCGCCGAGGGCCTTGCGGAGGAACTTCACGTGTGCAAGCTCGTCGGCCGCGATCTCCTCGGCGTAGGCCTTCACGACCTTCGACTGGAATCGCACCTTGCGGCCGCCGTGCACCGCACCGGGCCGGCCCTTGCCGAGCACCTCGGTGGCCGGGAGCCCGTACCCGCGCACTGCACGCAGATAGAACTCCGCCTCCAGGTACTCCAGGTTCAGCGCGAAGTTGAGCACCGCGCCGTCGCTCAGCTTGGCGCCCGACTCATGACCGCCGATCCCGAGACCGAGATCGACGCCGACCCCGGTGTCGGCCGACGCGGGACTCAGGGCACCGCCGGCCAGCAGGCCACCACCTGCGAGCCCGGCGCCGGCGCCGACCACGCCTGCCGCGCGCAGGAACCTGCGCCGGTCCACGTTGTTCTCGGCACTGCGGCGGATCGCGCTGCGGATGAACAGTTTGTCGAACATGTTCCCTCTCCAGAAGAGACTCCGGTGCGACCGTCCGGACGCCCGGCAAGGCGATGCCCCGACCTGGGAACGGCAGGCCAGGACATCACCAGCGGGACAGCGCGACAGCCACCCGTGGCCGCGGCGCCGAACAGGCTTTCCCCGGGCCTGTGCCGGCCGCACCGGCTGCGCATCACCATGCGGCACCGGCTGTCCCAGGACCGATGCCGGTAGGTGCGCTCGGGCGGCGAGGCCCGGGGAAAGCGACATCACCGGCCGAATCGGCGCGCTGTCACGTCACTTGCTCACGACAACACCGCCCGGCCGGCCGGTCAGTGAAGCAGCCCGAGCAGGCTGTGACACCAGTGGCCGGAGCCGCTGCACCGCGAGCTGATCTCGACGTACAGACCGATGACGATGTTCAGGCCCGAGTGGTAATCCATGAGAAATCTTCTCCTTCTGTCGGACACGGGGAACGAGGCGCCGTTCGGATCCGGAGTGGCGGGACCCGGACCCGGATGTCGGAGTCGACGACTCGCAGCAAAGGTTGCTCCCGCGGCTGATTCGGCGACACCAGCGGATCAGATAGGTGCTACCGGCAAGTAATCTGAAAGCGGCTGGACAGCAGCGGTGACGGCGACGGAGTGATCAGCGGGCGCTCGACGATGCGGCAGGCCGTCGACCGCGACCGCTGGCGGTGACCCCGCGAGGTCTATCAAGAACCGGTGAGAGGGGCCGTTGGGGGTGTGCGGTTCGGGACCATCGGCCCTACGTGCGGCTCTGGGCGCGTTCGAAGCTGGTCTGGAATTGAGGTGATCAGGATGGAAGTTCTGACGGCTGGGCACTATGTGCATTGGGCGTTCATCAATGTGAGCGTGACCAACATCGTGATCGTCGCGGTGATGATCGTGGTCTTCGTGCTCGCGATGGTGGTGCCGTTCCCGCACGGTGGCGGTGACGAGAAATGACCGGCCTGACCGTCTGGCGGACCAGGCACGGTGACGCGGAGGTGCCGGCCGGGAACTGGACGCGGTGGTTGCGTGGCAAGGCCGCGGCGGTGGTCCCGCCGGGGCAGTTGCTGCCGGATCGGCAACCGGTGTACGTCGCGTCGTGGGTGTACGTGTTCGGCGTGCTGACGCTGACGTCGCTGCTGGTCGTGATCCTGTCCGGCGCGGTGCTCGCGATCGGCGGCGCCGCGTGGTGGCACGTGTCCAGCCTCGGGCATTTCGTGAACTCGGTGCACCTGTGGAGTGTCGAGTTGTTCTTCGTGTTCATGGTGGTGCATCTGTGGGCGAAGTTCTGGATGGCCGCCTGGCGCGGTCGCCGGATCGCGACCTGGGTGACCGGTGTGCTGGCGTTCGTGGTGTCGATCGCGACCGCGTTCACCGGCTATCTGTCGCAGTCGAACTTCGACGCGCAGTGGATCAGCACGCAGGCGAAGGACGGCCTGAACGCGGTCGGGTTCGGTGCCTGGTTCAACGTTCTCAACCCGGGCCAGATGCTGCTGTGGCACGTGCTGTTGCTCCCGGTCGCCGTCGGCCTGATCGTCGGCGCGCACGTGATCCTGGTCCGCCGCCACGGCGTCGTACCGCCGATCGACGACTCGCCGCGCGGCAAGACACCGGACGCGCACTCGTATCCGACCCGCCCGTACGACCTGGTCAAGGAGTTCACGATCGCGCTGGTCGTGGTCGCCGTACTGTCGACCGGTCTCGCGGCGGTGTTCTCCTCGCCGGACGAGAAGGCGATCACGCTGCAGAGCTGGGCGGCGGCCGATCCTGGCGACGTGGTTGCCACGGCGTCGGGCGAGCTGGCCGGTACGACGACGAGCGCGACGTACGGTGCGCCGTACAACCACAACGGCGACGGCCAGACCGTGCTCGGCGTTCCGCTGCAGAACTGGGGCGGTGTCCGGCTGCCCGTCGACTCCACGGCCCTCGTGCTCGGGCCGCTCGAGTCCGCGCGGACCGGCGACGCGCGGCTCACGGTCGCGCTGGGCCGGTGGAACGGTGCCTCCGACACTGCCCGTACGGCGTGGGCCTCGGCGTACTCCGATGCCCTCGCGAAGGCCGGCGACCCGGCCAAGGTACCGCCGGGCGCCTACGGGCCGGTGCCGGACCTGACCGGCGCTTTCCTGACGCTGGCGCGTTCCGGCGGCCTGGAGGGCATGCTGACGTCGTCGGGCAACTTCTACGGCGGTGACCAGACCCGCGCCCTGCTCCTGCTGGCCGACGGCGCCTACCTGGAGAACACCGCCCGGGCCCAGCAGCTCGGCGGCGACCAGTGGGGCATGATGAACGAGACCGGCAACTACCCGGGTCAGCCGTGGATGTGGCTGTACACGTTCTGGTACCAGATCAAGCCCTTCTCGACCTCGGCCAACGCCGACGCCCAGGTCTGGGCCGTCATGATGGTCCTCACGCTGCTGCTGATCTTCCTGCCGCTGATCCCCGGCGTGCGCTCGATCCCGCGCTGGATCCCGGTCCACCGCCTGATCTGGCGCCGCCGAACCCCACGCTCGCCGAGCCCCGCACGATGACGACGCTCCCCTCGGGGCACATCCTCAGCAGATCTACCAGGACGTCGACCTGTTGGCCGACCGTGTGGTGAAGTCGAGTGACGGAGGCCGAACACGCACCTTAACCACACGCCTCGAGCTTCAGCCCAATCACAGGAAGGCCGACCGAACCCCATAGCCGCTGATTCCAGCGGACCAGGTGGCCCGTACCACCAGCTGGTTGGGGTCGATTCGCCGTACGGCGTCCGCCGCAGGATGCATCCTCGCCGTCCTGGGATCGGTGGATGCGTCGCCATCGTCGCCATCGTCGGCGCCGTCGGCAACGAGGACGGCAAGTCCATCGACGCGGACAAGGACAAGAACGCGCCCATCCAGGTGACGGCCGGACAGGTGTTCACGCGCCACCTGTCTGCGTCGGCGATGTGGCCGTCAGTTCACGAGGCCGTTGCGGTAGGCGTAGACGACTGCTTGGACGCGGTCGCGGAGGTCGAGTTTGGTGAGGATTCGGGAGACGAAGGTCTTGACCGTCTCCTGGCTGATGGACAGCGCGCCGGCGATCTCGGTGTTCGATCGGCCGTCGGCGATGAGTCGCAGTACTTCGAGCTCTCGCGGCGTCAGCGCCGGGGCGCCGGGGGTCTCGGTGGGACGGATCCGCGCGGCGTAGCGGCCGATCAGTTGCCGCGTCACCTCCGGGTCCAGCAACGCTGCTCCGGATGCGACCGTGCGAATCCCGTGCAGGAGTTGGGCCGGCGGGGCGTCCTTGAGGAGGAAGCCGCCGGCACCCGCCCGGAGCGCTTCGTAGACGTACTCGTCGAGGTTGAAGGTGGTCAGGACCAGCACCTTCACCGGCCGCGCAACACCCGCCCCGGCGAGCAGCCGGGTGGCGCCGATGCCGTCCAGAACAGGCATCCGAACGTCCATCACCACCACGTCCGGCTGTACCCGCTCCGCGATTTCGACGGCCGCTCGCCCGTCTCCGCACTCACCGACCACCTCGAGATCCGGTTGGGCGTCGATGATGGTGACCAGGCCGGTGCGGATGAGCATCTGGTCGTCGCAGACCAGGACGCGGATCGGGGCGCTCATCCGCGGCTGCCGGTCGGGATCCGGACGCGGACCACGAACCCGCCGTCCTTGGCAAGTCCGGCGTCGAAGTCGCCACCCAGTACGTCGACGCGCTCCCGCAACCCGGCCAATCCCCTCCCACCGCCGTCCGGCGTCGCCGAACGCCGACCCGAAGCATCGGTACTGACGTGCACGGTGATCTCCCTCTCGCTGTGCTGGACCTCCACCGACGTACGTCCCCCGTGAGCGTGCTTCAGCGCGTTGGTCAGCGACTCCTGAACCACCCGGTAAGCAACCAGATCGGCACTGCCACTGGCGTCTGCCGGCGTGCCGGTCTCGACGAACTCGACCGGCTGGCCGGCCTGCCGGGCTTGTTCCACGAGGGTCAGCAGCCCGCCGGGCGACCCGGACGGTACGTCGGTGCCGTGGTTTGGATTAAGTAGGTCCAGTAGATGTCGCAGGTCCGCGATGGCCCGCCGGCCGGTGTGCGTGATCGTGGTCAACGTCTGGTCGAGTCGTTCCGGCGAGGCGGCGAGGTACTTGGCCGCCTCGGCCTGGACGACCATCGCCGTCACGTGGTGCGTGACCACGTCGTGCAGTTCGCGGGCGATCCGGGTGCGCTCCGCCGTACGGGTGTCCTCGGCGATCCGACGCCGCTGCTCGGCCTCGACGGACCGTGTGGATCGCAGCCACGACCCGATCGCCCAAGGGACAACGGCTACCAGATAGAAGGTCACGAACTCGGTGATCGGCTCGGTGCCGTCGCCGAGACGGTAGAGAACTGTTGCCAGAGGCACGTATGCGGCTGTCAGCAGGACGGCGACCAGCCTGCGGCGCCGCTGCAGATGAGCCCCGGCGCTCAGCAGCGCGATGACCACCGCGCTGGCGGCCACTGTGTGGTAGCCGCGCAGTTGATCGACGGCGAATCCGGCCGAAACCAGGACCAGGCAGACCAGGGGCGACCGACGCCGCAGCGCCAGGGACAGGCACTGAACGGCGACGACCACGACGGCCAGCGCGTCGAACGGGCGATCGGGGAGCCCGCCGAGCTGCGTTCCGTGATTGCCGAGCGACGGTACGAACGTGGCGATCAGGAGGACCAGTCCGATGGAGAGGTCCCTGACCGTGACGTCGAGCTGCTGCCACAACCGCGGCACCTGAAAGTTCACCGGCCGAGCGTAGCCGTGTCGAGGGCTGCCACGGTCGTACGCCGACGCGGGACCGGACGGATGGTGCCGCGTCCGCGGGCGACCCAGAGGAAACCGAGCGCCGCCAGCACGCAGAACCCCACCGCGAACAGGCTGCCTTCCGGCCCGAAGGTACCGCCGGTCAGGAGGTGCGGTCCGGACGTGCCGGCGTCGAGCAGTCCTGGCGGCGTGCCGTTGCCCGAGACCTCCGTGCTGAAGATGCCGCCGGCGGCGAAGTTCCAGCCGAAGTGGAGACCGATCGGCAGCCAGAGTTTGCGCGTGGCCACGTACGCCGCGGTCAGCATGCCGCCGGCCTCGATCGCGATGGCGACAGCTCCCCACAGCGTCGCGTCGGGGTTGATCAGATGTACCGCGCCGAACACAAGACCGGTCAGGACCAGGGCGATCCAGGTACCGGTGCGTTCCTCGACGATGCGGAACAGGACGCCGCGGAACAGCAGCTCCTCGCTGGTTGCCGCGGCGGCCATGAAGCCGAACAGCCCGACCGCGCCCGCGACGGTGCCCAGGCCGTGCACCTCGTAGCCGCCAAGGAGCCCGATCGCGAGGATGACGGTGCCGAAGATCGCCACGCCGCCCAGCGTGCCTGCGATCAGCCCCTTCCTGGCGCCCTGGGCGGACAGCTCGTCGACCGGACGGCGTTCCATCCAGCCGACCAGCAGGCGGTACGCGACGACGCTCAGCGCCGCGGTGCCGACGCCGGCGAGGACCATCAGAGCGGGGCGCCCGTCCGCGACGGCGAGCGCCTGCGCACCGACGAGCTGGACCAGCGTCAGCGCTGCGAACTGCGCGACCAGCCGGCCGATCAGCTTCAGAATCTTCATCATCTCTCCCTTGGCGGATTCGAGTGCCTCTGGTCGAAAACCTAGGGATCGCACAGCCCGGAATCGTCACCGTCGGGCGGACACTTCCACGTAG
Organism: Kribbella sp. WER1; assembly: GCF_054189145.1. NCBI lineage: Bacteria > Bacillati > Actinomycetota > Actinomycetes > Propionibacteriales > Kribbellaceae > Kribbella > Kribbella sp. WER1. The sequence goes on from NZ_CM135186.1 coordinate 8,587,082, forward strand.
CTCTCACGGGGGACAAGCGCCGTTTGACCGCCAATTGGCTTCGGGATAGAAGTAGTTCATGACGTTCACCCAGGCGGATCTGGTGCGGAGCATGAACGCGTTTCTGGCGACGTACGGGATCGAGGGTGATTTCCGGACCGACCTCGGGAACGCCACGCCCCTGCACTTCTGGGAGGCGGCGTTCATCCGCGAGACGCTGGTCGACGCGTCCCGGCTGACCGGGTTGTGGAAGGACAAGATCAGCGAGACGTACTACCGGTACGAGAACACGCATGCAGTCGACCGGTTCGGCAATCCGAAGTGCTGGATCGCGAACGACACGGATTGGAACGACGACTATTCGTGGGCCGTGCAGTTCGCGCTGGCGGCGTACGCGGTGACCGGCGACCGGCACCTGCTCGATCAGGCCAAGTGGCACACGGACTTCTTCTACAGCGACTTCTACGACGATGCGTACGGCGGCGGGTTCTGGCGCGAGCGGGGGACGAAGGACCAGAAGGACGTGCCATCGAACGGGTTCGCCGTCGCTGCGGCGGGGCTGGCGCGGTACTACCCGACCGAGAAGGTGCACAACAATCCGCTGAGTACCGACAAGACGTACCTGCAGATCGGCCAGGACACCTACGACTGGCTGAAGGCGAGCTTCCTTCGTCCCGACGGTGGGTTGGAGAACTCGTTCTCGGGGCGCGAGTGGGACGGCAACCTCTACACGTACAACGCCGGGGTGTTCCTCGAGTTGGCGGCGAATCTGTACGACCTGACGAAGGACAGTTCGTACCTCGTCGACGGTGTGCGGGTGGCGGACTTCGCGAAGGCGCACTTCACGACCGGGCCGACGCAGGTCATCGTGTACGAGGACGACGTCACTCGGTCCGGCAGGTACCGGCCGGACCCGGTGGAGAGCTACGAGATTGTCTTCAAGGGGATCTTCCTGCGGGGGCTGTCGCGGTTCATCACGATCGGCGGACGGACGCAGTACGTCGATTGGCTCTACGACAACGCGCAGGCGAGCTACGACCATCGGACCAACGACCTGCCATCAGCTGCCTTCGACGAGACCCTGACCAACGCCCGCGGAACCGGCGTCGCGACAGGGCTAGCGGCGATGACCTACGCGCTCTCGACCCGACCGCCCGACTGAACACGCACTGCCGCCGTTCGGTCCGGGATGTCGACGCCCTTATGTAGCGGCCGTGTACCCCAGCGCAGGTGCGTCACCGGAACTCTGCTCCTACGGATCCTCCACGGCAGTCGGAAAGCCCTCGCACGCCTGACGCGCGAGAAACTCCACTGCTGATGACGAGATCCCGACACCCGCTCCCTCGATCGGTCGGGGGAGCGGGTGTGGTGTTCACGGGTTCAGACGGTGGAGAGCTCGCCGCCGTCGACAACGAGGGTCGTTCCCGTGACCCACTGGGCGCGGTCGGAGGCGAGGTAGGCGACCGCTTCGGCGACGTCGCGCGGGTCTCCCGGCCGGCCGAGAGGGATGGCTGACGTCGTGGCCTCCAGGGGGACGCCCAGAGCGTCGGCGAAGGTCTGACGGATGGCATCGGCGCCCGGCGTGAGAACGTTGCCAGGTGTGACGGTGGCAACGCGGATGCCGGCCGGGGCGAGCTCGGAGGCGAGTGCCTTGCTGTAGGCGTTGAGGGCCGCCTTCGCGGCGCCGTAGTGGGCCAGCGGTGCCGCGAGCTCGACGGCTGCCCCGGAGGAGATGTTGACGACGACGCTGCCGGCACCGGATTCGCGCAGAGCGGGCAGGAACGTGCCCGTGACCCGCACGGCAGACAGGTAGTTGAGGGCAAGGGCGTCGACCCACTCCTCGTCGGGGATCGAGCCGATACCGCCGAGGTGGGTACGCGCGGCGCCGGCGTTGTTGACGACGATGTCGACACCGCCGAGTACCTCGAGGGCGGCAGCGGCCAAGGTCCGCACGCCTTCCGGCGTACTGACGTCGCCCGGAATGAAGACCGCGGCCTGCGGCGTCTCGTCAGTCGCCTTCCGCGCGGAGGCGACAACGGTCGCACCGCCGTCGAGGAACCGCTGGACGATCGCCGCTCCGATGCCACGGGAGCCGCCGGTGACGACGACCCGCTTGCCGGCGAACTCAGCGGGGTCGGAAGCTGGAAGAGTTTTGAACATGCGGTCCAGAATACAAGTTCTGGACCGATTGTCCAGAACGACGTAGGCTGGATGCATGGCCAGGCCGCGGAAGTTCGATGAAGCCGAAGTACTGGATGCTGCGCGGCAACAGTTCACCGAGACCGGCTATCACGGCACCTCCGTCGACGACCTGTCGCGCGCGACCGGACTGAGCAAGGGCAGCCTGTACGGAGCGTTCGGTGACAAGGAGACGCTCTTCCAGCGAGTGTTCGACGACTACTGCGCCGGATCGGACGCGATGGCTGCCGCCTTGATCGACGGACCTGAGGATGAAGCGCTCATCCGGCTCCAGGCATGGCTGCACGCACCGGAGACGACCGACCGGTTCGGCTGTCTGCTTGCGAGGGGCACCGCGGAGCTCGCGTCCGAGAACGACGCAGTCGCCGCGCGCTCGCTGGCGGCGTACGAGACGCTGCTGGACACCTGTCGCCAGCTCGTCGAGCTGGCCCAGCGCGCCGGCCTCGTCGACGCAGACGCGGACGCCGAGGCGCTCGGCGGCGTGGTCGTCGCCACCCATCGCGGCCTGGAGGCACTCGCAAAGGCCGGCGTCGACCCGACGACCCGCAACCGCATCGCCGACGCGGCGATCGCCAGCATCTCCCAGAAGACCGCGTCGGTGTGAACACTCCAAGGGGAGTTGACACAGCTGCTGACCTCCAGCAAATGCACGACCACCGGACTCCGCGGATCGTGGGTCGGGCCAACGACCAGTAGGTCAAGATCGCGAAGCTTCTTGGTCAGCTGCCCGCCTGCGCTCTCGAATCATGACTGATGGGGTCAGGGTTCGGGGCTGAGGCCGTTGATGGCGAGTTGGAGGAGTCTGTTGGCCTGGGCGGAGGGTGCTGGGTAGTGCTCGGTGGCCAGGGCCAACCCGACTGCGAGTGTGATGAGGTCTTCGACGGTGACATCGGCGGAGACAGCGCCGTCTTGCGCTGCGCGCAGCAAGAGGGGAGCGGCTGCGTGTTCGAGGGCTCTGGAGCAGCTGTTGTTGTGGGTGTCGCCGTCGTACGAGAGCGCCTCGGCGAGGCCGCGGGCGGAGACGCAGTAGTCGACGACATCGCTCAGCCAGTCCAGGAGTGCGGTACGGCTGTCGTCGCTCGTGGACAGATCCCCGGCCCTTGTGCAGAGGGCTGCGATGCGCTGATGTGACACCGCCTCCAGGAGTGCCCGGCGGGTGGGGAAGTGGCGGCGCACGGTGGCTGAGCCGACGCCGGCGATCCGGGCGATCTGTTCCAGGGAGGCGTTCGGGCCGTGGGCGGCGACTTCCTGCTCGGCCACGCTGAGGACCCGTGCGTAGTTGCGGCGCGCGTCCGCACGCTGCTCGACCATGCGGTCACCTCCGGGTTGCTAAGTGGCGGGGTCCGCCATATCGTAGCCGATCATAAGTGGCGGCCCCCGCCATTTATGTCCGATCGAGGGAGTGAGCGATGTCGAACGACTCCGCGCCGGTACTCGTGACCGGTGCCACCGGGAGGCAAGGCGGTGCGACTGCCCGGGCCTTGCTGGCTGCAGGTGTTCCGGTACGGGCGCTGGTCCGCGATACCGGGTCCGAGCGCGCCGAGGCGGTCGAGGCGCTGGGCGCCGAACTGGTGCGGGGCGATCTGCATGATCGCGATTCGGTGGTGAAGGCGGCGGCCGGTGCCCGGGCCGTCTTCTCGGTGCAGATGCCGGCTTTCGAGGCCGACGGGATCGACTTCGCCGGTGAGGTTGCCCAGGGCATCAATCTCGTCGAGGGTGCGCTGGCTGCCGGTGTGCAGCAGTTCGTGCACACGTCGGTGTCGGGCGCCGGCCAGCACGTCGATGCGTCAGGCTGGGCCGAGGGTCGTTGGACCACGATGGAGCCGACCCTGGGAGCGAAGGCCGCCATCCAGGATCACGTCCGTACCGCGGGATTCCCGGCCTGGACGCTGCTGAAGCCGGCATTCTTCATGGAGAACTTCCTGCCATCCATGGCGTTTCTGTTCCCGCGGGGGATCGAGGGCGGCCTGGTCAGCGTCGTGAAACCCACAACCCGGCTGTCACTCGTCGCGGTGAACGACGTCGGCGCTGCGGCTGCCGCGGCGATCGCCGATCCGGAGCGATTCGACCGGGTGGAACTCGAGATGGCCGGAGACTTCCTGTCGATGGCCGAAGTCGCCGCCGCGCTGTCGAAGGCTGTCGGGGTCGAGCTCGCTCCTCCTGAGATGACCGAAGCCGAGGCGCTCGCCGCTGGGATGCCGCCCATGGGCGCCTCGCACGAGTGGCTGAACGCAGTCGGCCAGCCGGCGCGCCCGCAGTACGCGAGAGAACTCGGACTCCCGCTGACAACCTTCGACACCTGGCTCCACGACAACCTGAGTCCGTAACCGGCCGAAGCGAGCAGCGGAAGCGCGCTTGCAGGCTCCGAGCGAGGAAGGCCTGAGTCGGGAAGAGCTGGAGAGGCACATCGCTCGGCTGGGCAATGTCGCGAAGGCGCTCGATACCGCGGAGCCAGAAGAACTTGCTGAGCTCTACGAGGCGTTGCGCCTGTCGCTGACGTACCACCACCACGATCAGATTGTGGAGGTGGAGGTCGACCCGTTGGCCGACCGTGTGGATAAGTCGCGTGTCCGAGGAGGAACACGCACCTTAACCACACGCCTTGACCTCGACCCCGATGTCGTCGACAGAACCCCTTGATCACCGTGTGAGGCGTATGCTGAGGGTAGTCGAGCTGGGACCAGCAGTGACGCACTGGGGGCGAGTATGGGATGGGTGCATTGCGACGCTTGCTGCTTGCGTGTGACGGTGACCAAAGCAGGTGCGCTGCCGAAGCACTACATCGAGGTGACTGAGGGCTTCATACGTCATGGGGCACAGCGGGAGTGCAAGGCGTCGGGAACCAGTCGGTACACCGCGCAGGACGAGTTTCGCTGGACTTGCCGGCGACCGCGCAGCGGACGGGTTTGCCCATGCTGTGGACGGACGCGAATGACGCTGAACAAGAACGGCAAGTTCCCTAAGCACGTGGCCCCGGGCGGCGGTCGGTGTGCGATGTCTGAAGCCAACTAGCCGATGCCAGCCGTTCAGCCGGCGCCGGTCGGCGATCTGGGGTCGGTCGATGGCGGCTATTCCGGGAGTACGCTGTTCGGATCCTGGCGCGGAATGGAGCAGTCCATCCCTCTAACGCCGTGCTGTTCGGGCGCTCGTTCGGCAGTGAGTCATCGATGCGTTCGGCTCGGCGGGCGGGTTGACATCTGGCCCGGGCCAGGCGGAGTTCGGCATGGCGTGGACCGTCAGTCGCGTATGAAGTCGAGGTGTAACGGAGAGCCACCAGTTGCGATAAGTCAGCGGGGGACGCCGAGCGTCCGTGGCACCGAGAGTGCTGTTGTTGGGGTTGCATCCGGGGGAGGCACGCGTGTCGGATATCGCTACCCAAGGCATTGGGAAGAACGAACTCTGGTGGCTCAGCAGTGGACCAGGTGCGTGGGAATCGCAGCCGATCCTCGCGGAGACGGCTGAACTGAGCCTTCGTGGGAACTTCGTCTTCGCGGAGGAGACGGACACGGAGCCTGGGCTGCGCACGCCGCAACTGGGAGCCCTGCACGCCATTCTCGCTCACAGGTCCACTGAAGACACTGAGCCGATCACGATCGTCATGCCGACTGGGACCGGAAAGACTGAGACGATGCTGGCGGCGTACTGCCACACCCCGGCTCGCACGCTCGTCATGGTTCCGTCCGACGCGCTGAGAACCCAGACAGCGACCAAATTCGCGTCTCTCGGTGTCCTGCCAAAGGTCGGTGCGGTCGTGGGTGACTTCAAGTGTCCGGCGGTCCTCGTCCTGTCGAGCGCGCCGATGACCGAGGGCGAGGTTGATGAACTCATCGCACCTGCGAACGTCGTCGTTGCCACCGCTCAGGTATTGGCTACGTGCTCTGCGGCCGTGCGGCAGCGTCTCGTGGCCGCTTGTTCGAGATTCTTTGTCGATGAAGCGCACCACGTGGCGGCTCGCACATGGCGGGTCGTGGTTGACGAGTTCGCCGGCAAAGAAGTCGTGCAGTTCACGGCGACGCCGTACAGAGAAGATGGCAGGCACCTGAGCGGCAGGATTGCCTACGCCTACCCGTTGAGGCTTGCGCAAAAGAACGGATACTTCGCACGCATCGCGTACCAGTCTGTCGTCGAGTTCGGCGATGCCGACAGGGCAGTTGCTGTCGCTGCAGTTCAGCGGCTGCGCGACGACCTGCAGGTTGGGCTAGATCACCTGCTGATGGCCCGGGTCAGCTCGATCGCCCGAGCAAAGGACGTGCACAAGATCTATCAGGAGATCGCTGGAGATCTGTCGCCGATCCGGCTCGACACCGCTGTCGGACCGTCGACCAGAGCTAGGCGACGGAGTGCCCTGCTTGAGCGTTCTAGCCGCATCGTTGTCTGCGTCAACATGCTCGGCGAGGGATTCGATCTTCCGGAGCTAAAGATCGCCGCGATCCATGACCCCCAGAAGAGTCTGGCGGTAACACTGCAGTTCATTGGCCGATTCACTCGCACCGGCAAGGAGACCTTGGGCGAGGCATCGGCCTTCGTGCCCCTCCAGATAGCCGGCATCGATGAGCGACTGCGCAGACTCTATGGTGAGGACGCCGACTGGAATGAGATCATCCAAGACCTCACCGAGCACGGTGTCGGCAGAGAAAAGGAGCGGTCGGAGTTCGAGCAGGGCTTCGGCTCGCTGCCGCGTGAGATCGCTATGCGTAGCATCCACCCAAAGATGAGTACGGTGGCCTACGACTCACCGACACCACTCAACTGGACGCCAGAGCGCATCTACGACCTGTTCGAAGACCGCCTGCTGACCTCACGTCTGGGAATCAACAACGCCCGCTCGGTCGTCTGGTGGGTGTCCCGGGAGGCGATGCCAGTGCGCTGGGGTGACTTCTCCAGCTTCAACGAGTTGGTGCATCACCTCTACGTCGTACACCTGGACGAAGAGAATGGATTCCTCTACATCAACAGCACCAACAACGGCTCGCTCCATGAGGAAATCGCTCAAGCGGTCGGCGGCGCGAATGTCTCGCTCATCAAGGGCGAAACGCTCTACCGTATCCTCGCCAAGGTACAACGTCGTATCCCAACGAATGTCGGGCTGCTCGACTCCGTGAGCCGCAACCGACGCTTCTCGATGTATGTCGGGCAGGACGTCTTGGCCGCTTGGCAGGGCGAGGGCGCGACCAAGATGAAGACGAACATCTTTGCCCACGGGTTCCACGAGGGCCAGGCGGTCAGCTTCGGTGCGTCGCGCAAAGGGAAGGTGTGGAGCCATGAGCAGGCCCGGGATATCCATGACTGGGTGAAGTGGGTCCGCCAAGTAGGGCCAGCCATCACCGACGAGTCTGTGTCCCTCGAATCTGTCATGGCAGGATTCCTCCTCCCTCACCCAGCGATCAAGCGTCCCGCGCATGTGCCACTGGCTGTCGAGTGGCCATACCAAATCACTGCGACGATGAGCGAGACGCGCGCAGTCAGCTATCTTTCGCAGAGATTCTCGCTGCTCGAAACCGAGCTGCGGCTCACCGATCACACGGAGACAGGACCGCTGCGGTTTCAGGTGGTCACGGCTGCTTGGCAGCTTGAGTTTGAGTTCGTCTTCCAGCAGGACAGCCCGCCGCTCATCGTTCCGCTCGCCGACGATGGGGAGATCACGACACCGGCTGGAACCGTCAGTCTGTCCGCATTCCTGACCCAGCATGGGCTGCTCGTCACGTTCGCCGACGAGGTGGTCCTGGTGGAACAGGGATTCCTGCTCAAGCCGGAGCGAGAGAGATACCTCTATCCTCGGGATGAGATCGAGACACCGACTTGGCCAAACATCAACCTCAAGCACGAGTCACAGGGTGACGAAAAGGATCCGACCAGCATCCAGTTCCGGGCTGTGGAGTTGCTCTCCGCTGAGGCTGATTGGGACGTCATCGTGGACGACGACGGGAACGGGGAGTTGGCCGACATCGTGTGCCTCCGGAGCTACAGCGACAAACTGTACGTAATGCTTGCTCATTGCAAGTACTCGTCGGAGGAGGTGCCAGGCGCTCGAATCAACGATCTCTACGACGTTTGTGGCCAAGCGATGAAGATGAACCGGGCCAAGTCAATTCCCGAGCAGCTCGTGAAACGTCTCCTCCGACGCGAACGCAAGCGGCAGGCCCAAGGCAGAAACCGAATGCTCAAGGGCGACCTCACCGCTCTCGCATCGATCGTTAACGAGGCTAGGTTCCGTGATCTGGACGTCACGGTAGCGATCGTCCAGCCAGGAATGTCCGCGGCCAAGGCTAGCGAGGACATGCTGGCTCTCCTCGGCGCAACCGACCGATTCCTGACTGAGACCTACCAGATGAAGTTTCGTGTCGTTGCGAGTTCCTGAGCGCGACGGGAAGACCAACCCGGCGTGCAGGCGCCTGGCCGTCCTCGCGCCGAGTCTATGTTTCACGTCGGGCACACCGCCGGCCGGTGGCTCGGGCCCACGTCGCGACCATGGCCTCACGGACAACCAATTGTGGTGCCTCCGCGGACTCGTGGGATCAACGCGTGGAGGTTCCCAGCAACGGGGGGAAGTAGCATCGGGTCGGTTCTGGCCGGTTTGGGGATAGGGCGACCACAATGACCTCGTTCGATGTTGGCGGTGTCGGCCTTCGGGAGCTCATGGCAGCTACGGTGCGTGCGGCCATGGACAGCCTCGCTGCCCGGCATACTGAGCCGGTATTTGATGTGCAGTTCGACCCGACTTCGTGGAAGCGGCACGGGGAGGAGAGCTTCGCCGTGGGGCGGCACTCGGTCTGGCGTCAGCCGCCCGAAACCTATTCGAGCGACTGGATCGAGAGTTTCGATGCGATGCAATCGCTTCGAAAGGCCGTGCTTGCTGACGACGAGTTGTCGCAGCGCCTCGACGTCATGGTCGGCACTGAGTTCTGGCGGACGAGGCGCGTGCTCGCGGACGTGGTGATGTACCGTCTGTTGGCGCCGATGGTCCTCAGCACTCGGACGTACAGGTTCGACTGTGACAGGTTCGACGAGTTGTATTGCGTGCTCGAGCCCGCATTGCTTTCGTCCCGGGTTCGCTGGCTCGATTTCGTACCTATCAACGGTCTCGTGCTCGCTGCGGGCCTGGCGGTTCAGCTATCGGGTGGTTTGGTGCTGCGGGAAATGAGCGACGCGGAGATCGCCGCTGCCCTGCGCGTGATGGCGGTCCCTGTGGAACGTCATGACAGCCCAACGAGCATCACGATCTCACGCCTCAATCAAGTTGCACTGGTCCTTGAGCACGCCCATCCGTTCGTTGCCGAGCGCGACATGCCCGAACGTCCGGCAACCCCAGCGGTTACCGAGGTCGATCAAGCCGCGTCGCTGTTGATCACCGCCCTGCGTATTGTGTGTGGCGGTTCAACAGCTGCCAGTCGACTTCTCCGCCTGCTTCATCCCGACGAGCTGGAGTCGAATGGCTCCGCTCAAGCCCAGCTGACCCAGCTCGGCACGGTTGACCCCAATCGGCGAGTAGTCCTGTTCGCTGAGCAGACGGTCGACTTGGTCCAGGTGTTCCATCTTCTGACTGCACCGGTCGGAGGAGCGCTCGGCGTCGCGATCCGGCGACTTGGCTTGACGAGCGGACGCACGCACGCCGCCGACCGTCTCGTCGATCTGATCATCTGCGCTGAGGCGCTGTTCATCCATCACATCGGTATCCGCGGCAGATCGCAATCTGACGCTATCGCGCGTGGCGCGGCAGGGCTTCTGGGTTCCGATCCAGTGCTCGGCGCATCAGCGGATGCGATCGACAGCTTCATGCGAGCCGCGTACCGCCGCCGCAACGGCGAGGTACATGGGGATCCTTCACCAGGAGCGCTACTGCTTGGCCTGGATGGCGGGCGTGTGACTGACCTGGGTTTCATGGTCGAAGATCTGGACCGCATCATGCGGCGTGCATGTTGGCTAGCTCTGGATCAGGTCAGGGACGATTCGTAAGGGATGGTGATACCGCAGCTCGGGCAGATCTGGTCGGAGAATACGACCCCCGAGGACGCGCCTCGAGATCCACACCAGATCGTGTCGGCCGGACGGCTGATTTGCATCCGTCGTGCCAGAGATGACGAGCGTGGGCACCAGGGCATCGACAGTCGGTCGCTGGAGTGCTGCCGTGACGATGTAGGTTCGTCAGTTGGCCGGTGAGCAATCAATAGATACTGACGGCGTCAACGATGATGGCGGGGCCGCTGATGTATGCGTGGACGTCGTCGACCGGTAGGTCGAGGTCCAGGTCGTCGACCAATTGCTTGACGACATCGACTACGGTCGGCATGAGCTTGCGGCGGATCAGGTGCTCGTAGCCGTCGAGCAGCCACTCCTCGGCGCTGAGATAGCCGTCCTTGGTGCCGTCGATCAGGTTTCGTACCGAGCCGAGTACTCGGATTTCGCGCTCCACGCGGTCCGCCGACGCTGCGTCGACGAATTGGCTCGGGCGCACGGTCACGTAGACCTTCTGCGGAAGAGTTGTGCCGGTCAGCTCGAGCAGGACAGGGATCGGTAGGAGTTCGTTCTGGAGGTACACCTGCTTGAGTTGTTCCATCACCTCCGGGCCTTCGGCGCTGATCGACGAGATGTCGGAGGTGTCGCCGACGCCGTCCAGAATGCGGCGGATGATGTGGAACATCTTGCCCGCGAGGCTCGCGGCGGTGATTCTGGCCATCCCCTCGAGTTGGACGAGATCGTCCTTGCTGAGCGCGATGTCCTGCCCAGGGTCGACACGCACGACGTCAGTCTCGATAAGGGCGTCGATCACTTTGTTGACGGTAGCCTTCAGGCTGGGGGTCAGGGTGTACGTCGACTGGTACTCGACATCGCGGCCGAGTGCCCCGCCGGCTGCTCCGATGCCCGGAATCGACGCGTTGCCGCTCGCGGATCGCTTTCGTGTCGTCTTCTCAACGATCTCGGCTTGCTGGGGCACGTTGACGTCGTTGTACTCTGCTTGGGCCAGCAGCGTCTCGGTGTCCAGGTAGATCGGGGTGCGAAGTGCCATAGCTCCATTCTCGCTGGCTACACCGACAGTTCCGAGCGGGCGTTCGTTCCGCCTGGCCGACGGCACGGAATGTCGGCTCGACGGCGGTTCTGCTTGTCGGGGTTGAGCAGGTGGAGCATGCGGACGATCAACCCGGGCAGGGTCGAGGACGAGGTCGGGAGACCTGTCGGACGATCGGATGGGTTGGCGCGGTCGGCGTGGTGTGAGCCCACGCGGGTCACCAGTGTTTCGTCGGCGTATACCTCCGCCCACGGGTGATCCGGCTGCGGTGTGCGGAGTCCCCAGGCGAACGGATAGCTGTCGGGGATCGGCTCCCACCACCTCGGCACCAGTTGGTGCCGAGGTGTGGAGCTGACCGAGTCGTGCCACTCCGGTGCGGCCGCGGTTATCTCGTCGGCGAGCGTGCGAGCGGCGTCGGTCCAGTCAGTCACGGAGTCAATCGTTCTTTCCTTGGAGAGCGTCGGCCATTGCCTCGATCATCGGTACGCCGGCCTTGACCGCGAGCCAGTGCCATTGGCCGTTCGGGTTCACTTCGAAGAACACCCATCGGCCGTCCGGGGTAACGGCGAAGTCGAGCGCACCGAAGTGCAGGCCCAGTTCGTCCATGAGCAACCGGACGCCCTTCTGCACTTGATCCGGAAGCTCGATCGGACCGTAGGTGAGGGACGGATAGTCCGTTCTCCAGTCCAGTCTGGCAGCCGCGCTCCCGGGATGGATCGCGACGGGGAACATCCGCTGCCCGATCACGGTGAGGCGTACTTCGCATTGCTTGGGCACTCGCTCTTGAACAGATGCGCAGTGCCAGCAACGCTCGCACCGATCTCATCCGCGCGGAGCACAGTGGTCGGCAGGTATCGATGACGCCGCTCCGCGGTGAGCACGCCGCCGCTGAGACCTTTGTAGATGACCTCGTCGGCGCCGATGAACTCACGGGCATGATCCGGATCCGAGGTGATGATCGTCCGCGGTACGTCGAGACCTGCGCGGGCTGCTACAGCAAGCTGAACCGGCTTGTAGTTCGCGGCCGAGTCCTTCGCCGGATGATTGATCCATCGCACCGGAAGCGACCCCAGTACGCCGAGGACTCCGACGCGTGCCTCCGACAGTGCGAACGCCCGCGCCTCGTCCGGCCAGGCGCTCGGCACACTGAACTCAGCGGGCCGACGCCACCACACGGCGCTGACCGCTGTGAGGTCGACTGACCGCTCACCGGTCAGGTGCCCCTCCCAGCCCTGCGCCCCGAGGGTGGCAGCTACACGGGACGATTGCGGGAAGTCGGAGGTGTCGTACCGGACGACTGATGCGTTCCGCCGGGTCAGTTCGTCGATGACGGCGTCGGCCGTCAGGTCGTCGCGACCGGTCAGCACCAGAACGGTGCCCATGGTCAGTAGTTGTCGGTCGAAGTGTCAGATCCTGGCCGCTGGCCGTCGGGGATGGGGGTCTCGGTGTTCGTTTCCGGCAGCGCCGCGGCGATGGCGTGGTAGGGGTTGCCGGTCGCGGACACGTTCAACTGGAGGTTGGCGCTGTAGGTCATCGGCAGCTCCATCGGCGCCTTGTCCGGCCCGGAAGCCAGGTGACGGACGCCGAACGGCACTGCACTCGTCTCGTTGCTCATGGTGAATCTCCTATGTCGGTGAGGGTTTGGAACGGCCGGCCCAGGACGGACTCGCTATCTCGTCCCGCGCCGGCCGGCTTCTGGGCTGCGACGTCGGTGATTCGCTGACAGCGCAGGTATCGGCCCGGTAGGCCGTGGATCCGAAGGGTGATGACGTGCGCCCACTGCTCTGCGAGGGCAGTCGGGGCGATGTGCTCCTCGATCAAGTACTCGCCGAGCCACAGCTGCACGCTCCACAGTTCCTGCTCGGGCATCGAACTGACTGGTCGCTCAGGCCGGGCGGTGGGGGTCAAGCCACCGAACGACGGTGGATCCGTTGTGGCCATGTACTGCGAGGAGGGCCTCGAGGCCGTAATCCCAGACGACGGTGGTGGCCCACTTTCCGCGCCATCGCAGCGCCACGGTTCCATCCGACCACTCGACTCCTTCCGCCACGTCGCCGGTGCCGCTGACTCCGCTGACATCGACAGCGCGACGGAGTACGAACCGGCGTGGATCCGCGACGCTTCTGGCCGGGTGTTCGAGCTGTGCATCGAGGTCCATTGGAGTTCCCCTTCGAGGTCCTTGATCTCCATCCAAGGACCTCCGACTGCGGAACGTAAGGAAGAAGTTGCTGCCTGTCGCTCAACGCGAACCGGAAATTTCCGGGCAGAACGCTGTCGGCCGGTGACTCGCCGTACATATCGTTGGGGCGTGGAGGGAAACCTGGCCCTGAAGACGCGCATGGCCGAGTTCGGCCTGACCCAGGCCGAACTGGCCGAGGCGGTCAACGCCGATCTCCGGCGCGCGGGCTACGGGGGCACGGTCAGCGATCGAACGGTGCGGAACTGGCTGACCGGGAAGACTCGCTGGCCACACCACCGCCAGCGCGATGCGCTCTCCGCCGTCTTCGGCTGTCCGATCACGGATCTCGGATTCGTCGCTCCGGCCGAGCCGGAGCCCGTCCCGCGGCGCCGGTTCATCGGCACGTCCGCGGCGACCGTCATTGTCGCCGCTGGGGCAGCGACGCAGCGCGCTGCCCAATCTCGGGTCGGTGCTGGTGACGTCGAGCGGCTGCTCTCCAAATTCGCGCTGATCGTCGCGAGCGATCATCAGTACGGCGGAAAGCTCACCATCGAAACGCAAGCATCCGCGCTCGCCGGTGAAGCTCTCGCTCTGCAGGCACGGGGGAGCGCGAGTCAGCGCATTCGGAGCGCGCTCTACGGGTGTGCGGCGTCGTTCACGTCGAGTGCGATGTGGGCCGCCATCGACGGCCGCCGGTTCGATACCGCGCAACGACACTTCGATCGCGCAGCAGGCCTGGCCACCATGTCCGGCGATCCGGCGATCCAATTCAGGATCTGGTCCCACGCCGGCAGCCTTTACCGCCACATGGCCAGGCCCGTCGACGCGTTGGCCGCCAACGACGTCGCACGCAGGTTGCCGATTGCGAGACGAGACCCGATGTTCGCGTCCCTCGGCCACGCGAGACATGCCGCGATCCTCGGGCAGACCGGCGATCACCGCGCCGTACGTCAGGCCGTTGCCCATGCCGAAGACGCCCTCGTCAGATCTGAACCCAGCGACGAGCGGCCACTATGGCTGAACGCGTTCTACGACCAGGCAGAGTTGGAGAATCTCGCTCTGGCCGGGTACCTGGCGCTCGGCGACTACGAAGTGGCCGAGGGCCACGCTCATCGAAGCCTCGCCCTTCTGCGGCCCGGCATGCGGCGCACCCGATCGATCACCACCGCGCGACTGGCCAAAGCACAACTCGGCCAAGGCGATCTGGAGGAAGCGGTTGCAACCGCGATGTCGATCCCGCTCGAACCGACCGGTCTTCATCCACGCATCAACTCGATGCTCCAAGACTTCGGCAGCACACTGCAGATCGCCGCACCATCGAGCGACCCGGCAACCGCCTGGGATCAATACGCCCACGACTCACTGAGGAAGCTTCTGTGACCCCTGACGGTATTGCGCTGCGCCACTCCACGATGATCGACGACGTGTGGAGCAGGATGATCGAGGTGTACGCCGACGTGCGCGCGGACCAGCTTCACCTGCCGAACTACTCGGTCGAGCGATTCGGCGAACAGCTTGCGCGGCATGCGGCGGATCCGGGGTGGGAAGTTGTCATCGGCTACGACGCGGAGGAGCCTGTGGGGTTTGCGTACGCGAACACCCTCATGCCCGACGACCGCTGGTGGCGCCGGATGACCACCCCGCTTCCCGACGGCTGCACCGACCTGCCGACCGTGGCGGTCAAAGAGATCATGCTGCGCAAGCCGTGGCGGGGTCAGGGCATTGCCCTGCTGATCCATGACGAGCTCCTCCGCAATCGTCCTGAGGAGCAGGTGTCGTTGCTGGTCAACGCATTGAACGGCGACGGGAAGGTCAAGGCGCTCTACGAGTCCTGGGGCTACGAGCCGATCAGTACACAGCAGCCGTCCGTCGACGGCCCGGTCCTCACCGCCATGCTCCGGTCAACGCGGCCAGCATCACGATCTGCAGGTTGAGGTCAGATCAGGCAGATCTCAGCTGACGCCGAACGCAGAGAACGGTCCCTGCATTCCTCGCCCGTTCCGCCCTCCATCACGGCCTCGCCGTCAGGTCTCGTCACGGATCACAGTCGAGGATCTTCGCCGGCTCGGTTGGTGCTGACGCCTCGGAGCGCTAACCGACATGGTGCGCAAACACTCGCGACGTTTCGCAGCGCTTCCCGATTGCCAGTTCTTTGGTTGCCGCGCGCGTTGAACGTGCATGGCGGATCGTCGAGAGGTTCAGCGGGAACGGCGTGAGTCGTGGGTCGGAGTAGAAACGCCGGATCGGGCGCCGACGCTCTACCCACAGGCTGCTCGTGTGCTTCGGCGGATCATCATTCGGCTGGCACGATCGCGGCGAAAGTCCGATGACGGGCCTCGGGTAGAGGAGGACGCATCTTGAGTGGGACGGACGAGTGGGCGACCTTGGATGACCTGTTTGGGATGGAGGCGTTGGCGGATCGACCCGCGGGCGGCAGTGGGATCGGGCGGCTCGCGTTTTATGGCAGGTGTTCGACGGAGGACAACCAGGATCCGAAGTCGTCGCTCGCTTGGCAGTTGGGGGAGGCCGCGCGGTTCGTCGAGCCGCTCGGGGGTGAGATCGTCGAGGAGTTCTTCGATATCGGGCAGTCGCGGTCGTTGCCGTGGGAGCGGCGCGACGAGGCCAGCCGGGTACTCCAGGAGTTGAAGAATCCTCGGCGCGGCTGGGACGGCCTCGTGGTGGGGGAGGCGACGAGGTGCTGGTACGGCAATCAGTTCAGCTTGACCTGGCCGAAGTTTCATCGGTACGGCGTCTCGCTGTGGATACCGAGCCTCGGCGGGCAGTTCGATCCTGAGAACACCGTGCACGACATGGCGATGACCATCACGGGTGGGCTGTCGAAGTCGGAACGTCAGCATGTGCAACGGCGCGTACGCGCGGCGATGGCGGCCCAGGTGATCACCGATGGCCGGTACCAAGGCGGCAGGGCGCCGTACGGGTATGTGGTCGTCGACGCCGGTCCACACCCGAATCCGCGGAAGGCGCAAGAGGGCTACCGGCTCCGGGTACTTGCCGTCGACAACGAGGCGGCAGTAGTGGTCGAACGCATCTTTCAGCTCTACCTCGATGGTCTGGGGTTGAAGTCGATCGCCGAGACGCTCAACCTCGAAGGCGTGCCGTGCCCGTCGGCTCACACGCCTCAGCAGAATCGGCACCGTAGAGGTGACGGCTGGCAGCACACCACGGTGAAGGCGATCCTTGAGAATCCGCGGTACACGGGCTTCGCGATTTACGGGCGGTGGCAGAAGGTCGAGGAGCTGCTGGATCCGGAGGACGTCGCTGCCGGGCATGTGGTGCGCTTCCGACGGTCACCGCAGTCCAAGATCGTGCGCTCGAGAGAGCCTGCACATCCCGCGATCATCTCGGTGGACACCTTTACGCGGGTTCAATTGGAGCTGCGCGTACGGCGGGGGACCGGGCCGGCGGATCAGGCAAAGCGGGAGCGGACGCGGGTGACCACGCCGCGCGTGTACCGGCTCCGTGCTCGCGTGAGGTGTGAGTTGTGCGGGCGGAAGATGCAGGGCGCGGCGAGGAAGCACGCCATCTTCTACCGGTGCAGCGCGCGGACCTTGGTACCAGGTACGGCGGTCGCGGACCTCCATCCCGCCAACGTGTACCTCCGCGAGGACGTCCTGACCCGGAAGCTGAACGCCTGGATTGCGACGCTGTTCAGCCCGGAGCACCTCGATGAGACCGCGCACGCGCTGGCGGCTGTCGACGATGATCACGAGTCGGCATCAATCGCGCTCAGGTTGGCGCAGAGGATCCAGGCAGCGAAGACCGCGATGGCGCGGCTGCGGCGGGCGCTCGAGGCCGGCTGGGATCCGGCGGCGTTGACGGAGCAGTACAACGCGGCGGTGGCGGAGAAGCGGTCCGCGGAGGCCGAGCTCAGCGCGTTGAAGGTGCCGGAGCGGGTATCGGCACAGGACATCCGCACGATGGTCCAGGAGTTGGGGGACATGACGGCGGCGCTCGACCAGGCTGACGCGAGCGACATGAGAGCGCTGTACGAAGCGCTGGGTCTGCAAGTGAGTTACAACCACGAGACCCGATCGGCTGAGGTCGCCGTAAGCCCCGCTCTGCGTGGCTTTAGCGTTGGTGTCCGAGGGGGGACTTGAACCCCCACGCCCTAAAACGGGCACTAGCACCTCAAGCTAGCGCGTCTGCCTATTCCGCCACCCGGACGAGTGGTCTGACCGCCTGCGCGGTGCCGACCGGAGAACAGTAGCAAACTCCAGGGGTGGAATTCACATCGGGGCGTTGGGGTGGTGACGGTGGCGTGTCGGCGGCGTAGTTTGACATTGAAGGATCGGCCTCGCGGGTGGAGGTGAGGGCGCCGTGGACGTGTGGAACGGGATGACGTTCGAGGGTAAGGACACGATGCTCCGGGTCGTACGGGACGAGGCGGAGTTGTTCTTCGGGATGGTGGACGGGGCGGACGTGTGGGACGCGCCGACCGGGGCCGGGCACTGGGAAGTGCGGGACGTGGTGGCGCATCTCACGGACACGACCGAGGCGTACTTCGTGGCGTTCGACGCGGCGCGGTCGCACACGGAGGTGCCGGCGGCGTACGGGCTTCCGGGGATGGCCGAGCGGGTGGACAAGCAGGCGCTGGCGCTCCGCGGGGTGCCGCAGGACGAGCTCGTCGAGCGGTTGCGGACCGACTTCGACAAGATGCTGGGCATGTTCGATGCGCTCGGGCCGGACGACTGGGCCGGGTTCACCGTGCCGCACTTCTACATGGGTCCGTTGCCCGCGTTCTTCTACCCGGCGTTCCAGTTGATGGATTACGGCGTGCACTCGTGGGACATCCGCCAGGGCACCGGCCGGGCGCACGGGCTGTCGGGCGAGGCGGCCGACCTGCTCGTGCCGTTCATGTTCGTGCTGTGGAAGTACACGACCGGGGCGAAGGACCCGTGCGAGCTCGGGATCCGGATCACCAGCGGACCGAACGCGGGCGACACCCGGGTCGCCGTCGGCCCGGACGGCATGGACTACGCCGCCGGCGATGTCAGTGACCTTCCGACGGTGATCGAGTTCGACCCGGGCAGCTTCGTGCTGACCGCGTTCGGTCGCAGCAACGCCGGTACGATCCGCGGAGACCGGGCTGTCGCGGACCGGTACCTGAACCTGTTCTTCCGGATCTGAGGGGGACTCGGCATGACCGACATCGACCTGCCTGCCATCGAGGCCGAGCGGGACCGGATCCGTACGGCGTACCTGACAGCAGGCGCGCCGTCGTCGGCGCGTGGGCTTCATCACACAGCGTTACTGTGTGCGGATGTCGAGCGGACGGTGCGGTTCTACCAGGAGGTGCTCGGGTTTCCGTTGACCGAGATGGTGGGGAATCGGGACTACGAGGGGTCGACGCACTTCTTCTTCGACATCGGGAACGGGAACCTGCTGGCGTTCTTCGACTTCCCGGGGCTGGAGCTCGGGCCGTACGCCGAGGTGCTCGGTGGGCTGCATCATCTGGCGATCTCGGTGGAGCCGGGGCGGTGGGAAGAGCTGAAGAAGCGGCTGGCCGCGAACGGGGTCGAGTTCCAGGAGGAGAGCGGTACGTCGATCTACTTCCGGGACCCGGACGGTGCGCGGATCGAGTTGATCGCCGATCCGCTGGGGGAGATGTACGGGCTCAAGGTGTTGTGACGTCAGGCCTTGTTCTCTTGGACCAGGCGGCGGTGTAGTTCGCTGGTGAGGGCGTGGATCTCGCGGGTCAGCTCGGTGTTGGTCTTGAGTTCGACCTCGGACTCGTTGAAGTCGTGGTCGGCCTTCGCCTGCTGGAAGGCCGCCTGGCGGTTCTGCCCGATCATCACGAACGTCGACAGGAAGATCGCCTCGAGCGACACGACCAGCGTGAGGGTGGGCCAGGGGTTCTTCTCGATCAGCAGCATCCAGACCGCGAACAGCACGATGTGGACGTAGACGAAGCGCATCGAGCCGGCGAAGGCGGTGATCCAGTCGGCGATCCGCAGTTGCAGGTTCGCCGCACGCTGCGCCTCGATCGCGAGGACGGCTGGGTGGTGCGGGCGTGTGTTCGTGGGGTGTGACGTCACTGGGGCTCCCGACCGGTCAGGCGGGCCTCGGGCCCGACGACCAGAGATCACCGCTGCAGCCGACGGTAGCGCCGTACGTCCGTCAACTCGCTGAGAACTCGCTCACCCGGTGCGGCGATCGGCCGCAGGATCGGGACGTGGATTGCATTCTTGTGACCGGTATGCCGGGAGCCGGCAAGTCGACTGTTACGCGGTTGGTCGCCGAGCGGCTGCCACGGTCGGCGCGGCTGGGCGGCGACGAAGTGAACGCGATGATTGTGAACGGGTTCGTCTGGGCGCTCGGCGGGCCGGCGGACGAGGCGGCGCGGCAGGTCGAGCTGCTGCACCGGAACCTGTGCGCGCTCGCGAACAACTTCGCCGACGCCGGCTTCACGCCGCTGATCGACGCGATGATCGCGTCGCGCGCCAAGCTCGACTTCTTCGAGGAGAACCTGCGGCGCCGGCGGATGCTGTTCGTCGTACTGGCGCCGGGGATCGAGGTGTGCCGGCATCGCAACACAATCCGCGACCCGGCGGATCGGTTCGACTTCGACGGGTACGAGCGGCTCGAGGCGGAGATGCAACGGGAGTTCGGTGACACCGGCTGGTGGATCGACACGGCCGGCCTGACCGCCGCGGAAACCGCCGACCGCATCGTCGACGAGGCGACCCGCGGACCTAGGATGGGCGCATGACGACCTCGACCGACAGTCCGTCGTACGCCGCCGACGCCGAGGTGGTGGAGCTCTGTAGTGAGCTGATCCGCATCGACACCACGAACTACGGGAACGGCAGGAGCAACGGCGAGCGGGGTGCCGCGGAGTACGTCGCGGCGAAGCTGGACGAGGTCGGGATCGAGTCGACGATCTACGAGTCGGAGCCGGGCCGGGCGACGCTGGTCGCCCATTGGGACGGCGAGGACCAGAGTGCGGACCCGTTGCTCGTGCACGGGCACCTGGACGTGGTCCCGGCGGACCCGAAGGACTGGAAGGTGGACCCGTTCGCGGGGGAGATCTTCGACGGGTGCGTGTGGGGGCGCGGCGCGGTCGACATGAAGGACTTCGACGCGATGGTGCTGTCCGTCGTCCGGGCGCGCCAGCGGGCCGGGGTGAAGCCGCGGCGGCCGGTGCGGCTGGTGTTCACCGCGGACGAAGAGGCCGGCGGCGTGTACGGCGCGCAGTGGCTGATCGACAACCACCCGGACACGATCGCGGACTGCACCGAGGGCATCGGTGAGGTCGGCGGGTTCTCGGTGACGGTCAAGGACGACCTGCGGCTGTACCTGATCGAGACCGCCGAGAAGGGCATGAACTGGATGCGCCTGAAGGCCCGCGGTACGGCGGGTCACGGGTCGATGGTGAACACCGACAACGCGGTCACCAACCTGGTCGAGGCGGTCACCCGGATCGGGTCGCACGAGTGGCCGCTGCGGGTCACGCCGACCGTCCGCGAGTTCCTGAAGACGCTCGAGGACCTGCTCGGCACCGAGCTCGACCCGGACGACATGAGCACCACGCTGGCCAAGCTCGGCAGCTTCAGCCGGATGTTCGGCGCCACCCTCCGGAACACCGCGAACCCGACGATGCTGAACGCCGGCTACAAGGTGAACGTGATTCCCGGCGACGCCGAGGCGCACATCGACGGGCGGTTCCTGCCCGGGTACGAGGACGAGTTCTACGCGACCATCGACGAGCTGCTCGGCGACAAGGTGCAGCGCGAGACCGTGGTCACCGACATCGCGCTGGAGACCGAGTTCAGCGGCGGGCTGGTGGACGCGATGAAGGCGTGCGTCCAGGCCGAGGACGCCCAGGCCCGGTTTGCGCCGCTGCTGATGTCGGGCGGCACGGACGCGAAGTCCTGGAGCCGGCTGGGCGTGCGGTGCTTCGGGTTCGTCCCGCTGCAGCTGCCGCCGGATCTGGACTTCATGGGTATGTTCCACGGCATCGACGAGCGGGTGCCGACGTCGGCGCTCGAGTTCGGCTCGCGGGTGCTTGACCGGTTCCTGACTCAGGCCTGACGGAGGATCCGCGGTACGGCGAGCAGCCCGGAGTTCAGGTACTCCGTCGCGTGCTCGACGTGCTGCAGGTCGAACCGAAGGCCGTAGCGGGTGATGGAATCGGCTGCCGCGTCGAGCAGATGCTGGTCGGCGGAGAGCGCGTTGGCCGCGGTGTTGTGGACGACGATGCGAAGGTCGTTCGCGCCTGGGCGGGCGGCGTCGGTGAGGTCGACCTGGAAGGGTGGGGCCCAGAGCGTGCCGCAGTGGACGTCGTTGAGGTAGACGTCGGCGGCCACGCCTACCGGTGGGGTGATGAGGGCCCGGTAGGAGTTGTGCGGGACGTACGGCTCGCTGTCGGGAGCGACCGGGGTGCCGGGGCCCAGGTCGAGGAGTAGACGGTCGGCGGTGTCCGGTAGGTCTACCTGGGTTTGGTAGGTGGCGGAGCCGGAGTACGTCGTGCGGGCCGGGTCGTCTTCCCAACGGTGGGGGAGGGCGACGGGGTGGGTGTCGTTGTCGAAGGCAACCGTCCAGGGGCCTTCAAGGGCGCCGACGAGTTGGGTGGAGCCGGCAACAGCTTCCGCTCCGGTGGGAGGGAGGAGGACGGCTGACTCGTAGGCGTGGAGAGTGATCGTGCTGGTGGTTCGGGGCTCGGCGCTGAGGGGATTCCAGTGTTCGAGTGGGGTGGCGAGGGTGAGGGTGCGCGGCTCGGCGGACGTGTTCGCGACGAAGTACAGGTCGGCGTCGTCGAGGCGGCGGTGGACCACGCCGACGTCGGGTGCCGGGGTGAGCGGGGCGGAGGGGAGCTGGTCGGCGAGGGTGGTGATGTCGGTGACAACCGTTCCGCCGGCGGCGACGACCGCGTCGAGCCAGGTGCGGGTCGCCGGGGGCACGGTGGTTCCGGCGGGTACGACGACGACCGGCACGTCGGCCGGGTCCACCGCCGCGGTGGCGTCGTCGTCGATCAGGTCGAAGTCGAGGCCGGCGTCGCGGATCGTCCGTGGGACGGCCTCGGGGATCAGGCGGCGGGCCACCCGGTAGAGGTTGTAGGGCTCAGGGCCGCCGGCGACGTACGCGTCCGACGCCGGGATGTAGATCTTCACCGGCCGGACCGGCGTACCCTGCCGCAGCACCCACGACAGCCGGTGCAACGAGCCGAACAGGGCCGTTGCCGTCGGCCACCAAGGGTTCCGGTCGTCGAGGGCGCCCGCGGCGTAGAAGATCCAGCCGAGGCCGGGCCCGTCGGACGGGGAGTACGGCCAGCCGTGCCCGATCAGGTGGTTGACGCCGGACAGGAAGTGCTCGTGCGCCTCACCCTGCAGGTCGAGCGGCGTCGCGCGGAACGCCGGCGAGTGCACCCACGTCCACACCTCGGCCGACACCACCGACTGGCCGTAGATGTTCGCCGCCGACGACGCCCACCGGGTCTCCGGGATCCCGCGCCACGCCCACCCCTCGCCCTCGGAGATGTCCGCGAAGCGGTAGCTGCTCATCGTCGCAGGCGGCTCGCCGTAGCTCTGGATCCGGAACGGTACGCCGTGCCCGGCCGCCCAGCTCCGGAACACCTTGAGGAAGTTGTCCTCGTACAGCTCCGACAACGTCCGCCCGAAGTCGATCCGCAACTCCCGCGCGCCGGCGGTGTCCACCAGCAGCTCGTACAGCCGCAGCCGTAGGTCGTACCCGCGCCGCTCGGCGAACTCGGTCAGCATGTCCCGCGTCCAGTCCCCGCCGTACACCTCGAGGCTGTCGCAGAACACCGACCCGACCGGCATCGCTGCCTTGAGCAACGGCTCCGCGACGGCCCGGATGTGCTCCTGCGCCGCGGCCGCCGAGTAGTGGTCGAGCGTGTGCCCTTCGGCGCCGGCGGCCGCCCGCTTCACGTTCTGCCCGGTGACCCGCGACGTCGCGATCAGCACCTCGCGGGGCTGCCCGCCTGCCGGGACCTGGATGATCCCGTCCCGCACCGGCACCTCGACGTACGACGAGGGCGTACCGGCCGACCCGTCCCCGACGTACGCGGCGACGAACTCGTCACCGGGCCACGCGGCCACGATCGGCACGTCGTAGGCGTCCGCGCCGATCTCGCGCCGGTCCCAGTGCAGCTGCCGCGCGGCGTACGTGGTCCCGACGTGCGGGCCGCCGTACGACCAGCCGCTCCCGAGCGTCACGTCGAACCGCAGCCCGAGCGACTGCGCGGTCCGCGACGCGTGCCCGATCAGCTCGAGGAACTCCGGCGACCCGAACGGCGCGGTCACCGGCGCCATCGGGTACACGAACGCGACCTCGGCCCCGCCGAGCCCGGCCGCGGCCATCGCGTTCAGCTCGCGGTCGATCTCGTCTCGGTCGATGGACGGCCCGAACCACCACCAGCGCATCATCGGCCGCGCCTCGGGCGGCGGGTTCCGGAACTGTCGTCGTACGTCGTCGACGGTCGCCATACCGTCCACCCCATCGTGGCGGCGGCCGTGGGTCAACGCGGATGACCAGTTGTGGTCACACCCGAGACCAGCAGATACTGCCCGGCGGTGTACGTCGACATCACCAGCGCGTCCCGTCCGCGGAAGTCGCGGCCGGCCATCCGGAGCGCGATGAGCGCGTCCGAGAGCAGGAACAGCGCGCCGCCGGCACCGCTGCGCGGGTTGTGCCAGCGCGACGCCACCGCGGTTGCCGTCAGCAACAAGGCGTAGACGGCGATCGGCACCCGCTGGTTGCCGAGCGACGGGGCGAGTACGGCGATCAGCGCCGCCCAGAGTGCCGCGTACGCCGCGAGCACCCGCCACGACCGCTGCGCCGGATCGGCGAGGAACACCGCGAGGTAGCACGCATGCGCCGCCGCGAACGCCGCGATCCCCGCGAGCTGCAGATCCGTCTCCAGCAGCAGGTCACCGGCCGCCGACGCGAGCAACGCCGCCTGCAGCAGCGGCGGCGCGTCCTGCGTCCGCGACCACTGCCACAGCAACGGCATCAACGTCGCCTTGCTGGCCTGCTTCAGGATCCGTACGTCGACCGCGACTGCGGCCACATGCACCACCGTCGCACCCCAGAACCCCGCCAACACCCGCTGCCCACGCGCCAACCGCCCCAGGTTCATGCCATCGAGTCTGCAACACCCGCCGACCCGACACACCGCAGTTCACGACAAGTTCAACGTCGCCCGGAGCTCGGGGAGATGGGCGATCAGCGGTTTCGGCGGGGTCGGGGTGGTGACGACGGACAGGGTGAGGCGGTAGCGGAACGGGGCCGGCATCAGGTGCTCACCGGGGCGGAGCTCGGTGGCCAGGGCGGTGCGCGGTACGAGGGCGAGGTGGCACCGCCGGCGGGCCATCGCGACGGTGGTGCTGAGCGTGACGCCGCGGCGGGGGAGTGCGCCGAGGGCGGCGAGACGGTCGTGGATGTCCTCGCTGCCGCGGTCGTAGGTGGAGAACACCATCGGGCGGTCCTTCAGCGGCTGCCGGCCACGGCCGGGAGGGCGGGCGCCGGGCGGGACGAACAGGACCAGCTCGTCGTGGCCGACGCGGCGGGACACGGTGCCCTGTGGGAGCGACATCTGCTCGGCGATCGCGATGAAGGCGGCGTCCATCGTGCCCTCGGCGACGCGTTCGACCAGGAAGTGGCCGTGGTCGACCTGCTGCTGGATCTCGATGTCCGGCAGGTCGGCGTCCAGGATCGGGAACAAGATCGGCGCGATGCTGTTGAACGTACCGATCACCAGCCGCCGGCCGGCCGCGGCCGCGCGGGTAGCGGCGTACACCTCCTCGAGGTGGCCGAGGATGTGGTCCGCGCGGCGGCTGAGCTCGGCACCGGCCGCTGTCGGGCGGGCGCCGCGGGTGTCGCGCTCGAAGAGCTTGGTGCCGCAGAGCCGTTCGAGGCGGGACAGCCGCTGCGACGCGGACGGCTGCGAGATGCGCAGCTCGCGGGCCGCCGGGCCGACCGCGCCGGTCCGGGCGACGGCCTGGACCAGCCGCAGGTCCTCGACCGAGGGTAATGAGGCCATAGGTTCAGCCTATGGCAAGCAGGCAAGCCGAACCAGCTACCCGGATCCCGCCGGAACACCAAGAATTCAAGGCATGCGAGCACGGACCGAGGCACTGGCACTGCTGGCAGGCAGCGGCACGGCGGACTTCGCGTTCCGGCTCGCACAGGTCGCGTTGCCGTTGGTGATCCTCCGCGAAACAGGGTCGGTCGCGGCGACGGGGCTCGTCGGCGGCGCGGCCGGCGTACCGGTGCTGCTGTCGCCGTGGTGGGCCCGCAAGGCCCGGCAATGGATCGACTCCGGCCCGCGACTGGCTGTGGTCGCACTGGTGTCGGCGATCGCGCTGGCCTCCGTTCCGACGGCTGCTGCTCTCGGTGTGCTGTCACCGGTGCTGCTCGTGCTGAGCGGCCTGCTGCTCGGCTGCGGCGATGCGTTGGCACAGCCGGGCCGGGCGGCGTTGCTCGCGGACACCGGCGACCGGTGGGGCGAGGGCCGGGCGGTGATGCTGCTGACCTGGCAGGACGGCCTGCGCCGCGTCGGCATGCTGGTCGGCCCGTCCGTCGGCGCGCTCGCGGTCGGGTTCGGCTTCACGAACGAGTTGCTGTGGACGGAGGCGGCCGCCGTCCTCGCGGCCGGTCTGCTGGCCTGCACCGTCCAGCCGGAGCGGACCGTCGGGGTCACGGTCGCGCCGCCGTCCATCCGCGGGAGTCTGCAAGGACGGCGTGAGGTGCTGTACGGCTGGATCGTCCGGGGGACCGGCTGCGTCACCTGGTTCGCGTTCACCCTCGGCCTGTCCGTCCTCGGCGAGGAACGCGGACGTCCCGGCGTCTACCTCGCCGCCGGCATGACCGGGTACGGCGTCGGCTCCCTGATCGGCACCGCGATCTCGCTGCACGTCGTACGCCGTACCAACCCCGTCCTCACGGCCGTCGCCGCGTGGGGCTGGTCCGGGCTGTGCTGGATCGGCATGGGCCTGTGGACCACCCCGACCGTGGTCGCGCTGACGGGCGCGCTGTCCGGCGTCGCGGTGGTGATCGGCATCGCCGCGATCTCGGTGCTGATCACCCGGTCCTCGGCCGGTGCCGAACGCCGGACCCTGCTCGCCGGGCAGAGCGTCGTCGTCAACGCGGGCAGCGCCGCCGGACTACTCGCAGGCGGTCCGATCATCGCCACGGTCGGCGCCGCGCCGTCGCTGGTCGGCGCGGGGGTCGTCACCTCGACGGTCGCCGTACTGATCCTGGTCAGGTGCCGGCTAGCGAGCGAGCCGCCCGAGCAGCGCGGAGGCGGCGCAGATGCCGGCGAAGGCGGCAACGATCAGGACCGTGAAGTCGAGCCAGTACGTCGTGGGTTGTCCGATCAGCAGGCCTCGTAGCGCGCTGACCTCGTAGGTCAACGGGTTGACGTGGGAGACCACGCGCAGCCAGCCCGGCATCAGCGAGACCGGGTACAGCGCGTTCGAGGCGAAGAACAGCGGCATCGTGATCGCCTGGCCGATGCCCATCAGGCGGTCGCGACGCAGGACGAGCCCGGCGATCGTCATCGAGAGGCACGAGAAGAACGCGGCGCCGAGCACGACCACGACCAGGACCGCGAGGAGCTTCAGTGGATTCCAGGTCAGGCTGACGCCGAGCAGCGCGGCGACGATCAGGACGACGATCGCCTGCGAGATCGTCCGGACGCCGGCCGCGAACGCCTTGCCCGCGACCAGTGCCGACCGCGGCGACGGCGTCACCAGCAGCTTCGTGAGGATGCCGGCGTCGCGTTCCCAGATGATCTGGATGCCGTAGAAGATCGACACGAACAGCGCCGACTGGGCGATGATCCCGGGCGCCAGGTAGTCGAGGTACGGGACGTTGCCGGTCGGGATCGCCCGGATCCGGCTGAACGTCTGGCCGAAGATCACCAGCCAGAGCACCGGCTGGATCGCCCGGGTGACCAGCTCGGTCCGGTCGTGCCGGAGCTTCTGCAGCTCGACCAGGCAGAACGTGCCGATCCTCGACAGCAGCCGGAGCGGGGGAGACTCAACCCAGACGCTGGGCCGTACGACGGGTGCCACGGACATCGCGTAGACCTCCCTTGTCCGAACCATGACGGCCTTCCAGGCTCTCGCCGGTGAAGTGCCGGAACACGTCCTCGAGGCTCGCGTCCGGTCCGAGCTCGGCCTTCAGCGATGCCGGCGTACCCACCGCGCGCAGCTGCCCCAGGTGCATCAGGGCGACCCGGTCGCAGAGGAGATCGGCCTCTTCCATGTAGTGCGTGGTCAGCAGCACGGTCATCCCGTACCGCTCCTGCATCTCCTGCACGCGGGCCCACACCGAGTCGCGCGCGACCGGGTCGAGCCCGACCGTCGGCTCGTCCAGCACCAGCAGCGCGGGCCGGTTGACGAGCGCCTGCGCCAGCTCGAGCCGGCGCACCATCCCGCCGGAGTACGTCGACGCGAGCCGGTCGGCGGCGTCGGTCAGGTCGACGATCTCGAGTACTTCGGCCACCCGGGCGGCCCGCTCCCGCCGCGGCACGTCGAACAGCCGCGCGAACCACGAGACGTTCTCGCGGCCGGACAGCGCACCCTCGATCGACAACTGCTGCGGTACGTACCCGAGCATCCGGCGGACCGCCATCGCGTCGGTGTGCACGTCCCGCCCGAAGATCCGGACGCTCCCGGTCTGCGGCGGGTAGAGCGTGTTCAGCACCCGCAACGTGGTCGTCTTGCCCGCGCCGTTCGGACCGAGCAGCCCGAAGCACTCACCGGCGGAGACGGTCAGGTCGAGGTTGTCGACCGCAAGGTGATCGCCGAACCGGTGACTCAGCCCGGTGACCTCGACCGCAGGTTCCGCACTCATACGCGCTCCTTCTGCTCTTCGGGATGGAGACGTTCGGCCAGTACGGCGAGGACCGGCAGGGCGGACTGCAACGCGGCCCGATCTGCCGGGGCCAGGTCGTCGAGGGTGCGGGTGACCAGCGCGGTCCGGCGGTCGCGCCAGGCCTCGACCTGTTCGCGGGCCGGATCGGTCAGGGTCAGCCGGGCGACCCGGCGGTCGGCCTCGTCGGGAGTGCGCTGCAACAGGCCGCGCTCGGTGAGCTGGCCGACCAGGGTCGAGACCGTGTTCGCGACCAGGCCGAGCTCGGCGGCGGCCTCCGCGACCGAGATGCCCGGGTTCCGCCGGACGGTGCGGATCAGCTCGGACTGCGAGTCGGACAGCGCGGACAGCGGGAACGGGCGGCCGACGGACCGGCGCAGGTGCCGGCGCACCAGTCCGAGCGCGGCCAGCAGTTCTTCGGCGAGGACCTCGGTCATGATCCAAGAATACCTCTGTAGCAGAGATATTGTGCCAGCAGAGAGGCCCGGATTTCACCCGGGCCTTGCTCAGTACCTCAGAGGGTCCGCATCACCCGGATGATCCGGCGGCGCAACCACACCCGCCGGGAACCGTCCGGATAACGCCGGAGCCTTGCCAGCTCCCAACCGCCGTACTCCGCGTGCTCGGTGAGCAGCTTGCGCACCGCCCCGCGGGACTCCGTCCTGGACACCTCGAACTGCTGCAGTTCGTACTCGGCCATCCACACCTCCACCTGCAGACTTCAGGAAACATCCTCCAGTGCCGCGACGATGGCGGGCGGCAATGTGAGCTCCTCCACTCCCAGCACGGACTTCAGTTGCAGTGCCGTCCGGGCCCCGACGATCGCCGCCGACACCCCCGGCCGGTCCCGCACCCAGGTGAGCGCCACCTCGAGCGGGGTCCAGCCGAGCCCGTCGGCGGCTCGCGCGACCGCTTCCACGATGCCCGATGACCGGGCGTCGAGGTAGGGGTCGACGAATCTGGACAGATGCTGAGACGCCGCCCGGGAGTCCGCCGGGATGCCGGTCCGGTACTTCCCGGTCAGCACGCCACGGCCCAGCGGCGACCAGGCGATGATGCCGATCCCGAGCCCGGCGGCCGCCCGGATCGCGTCCACCTCGGCGTCCCGGGCGAGCAGCGAGTACTCCACCTGGTTGGCGACCGGCACCGCGCGGCCCGGCCACGCCTGCTGCCAGGTGACCGCCCGCGCGGACTTCCAGCCGGCGTAGTTCGAGACGCCGACGTACCGCACCTTGCCGGCGCTGACGGCGTGGTCCAGAGCCGAGAGTGTCTCCTCCAGCGGCACGTCGTCGGACCAGGTGTGCAGCTGCCAGAGGTCGATGTAGTCGGTGTTCAGCCGCCGCAGTGAGCCGTCCAGGTCGCGCAGCAGCGCGCCGCGCGAGGTGTCGGTGATCCGCTCGCCGCGGCGCACGCTGAATCCGGCCTTGGTCGCGATCACCACGTCGTCACGGTCGACCACGTCGCCGAGCAGCGACCCGATCAGCTGCTCGCTGTCACCGTCGCCGTACGCCGCGGCCGTGTCGATCAGCGTGCCGCCGGCGGACACGAAGGCGGCCAGCTGCTCGCGGGCCTCGTGCTCGTCGGTGTCCCGGCCCCACGACATCGTGCCCAGGCCGAGCCTGCTCACCGCGAGTCCACTGTGACCGAGATAGCGCTGTTGCATACCCCGAGCCTATTGCGGGCCACCGACAACCTCTCGCTAGGCTCGCCAGTCATGCGACTCGGACTCAACATCGGCTTCGTCTTCGGCGGCGAGGACCATCTGGACCATCTGAGGCTGGTGAAGGAGGCCGAGGCGCTCGGCTTCGCGGTCACCTGGGCCGCGGAGGCGTACGGCTCGGACGCCGCCACGCTGCTCAGCTGGATCGCCGCCCAGACCACGACCATCGACGTCGGCGCCGCGGTCTTCCAGATCCCGGCCCGGACGCCGGCCATGACCGCGATGACCGCCGCAACCCTGGACCGGCTCTCGAACGGCCGGTTCCGGCTCGGTCTGGGCGTGTCCGGACCGCAGGTGTCGGAGGGCTGGCACGGGGTCCGGTTCTCTCAGCCGCTGCTCAGGACCCGTGAGTACGTTGACATCGTGAACGCCGCCCTGCGCCGGGAAACCGTCGCGTACCAGGGCAAGTACTTCACGTTGCCGCTGCCCGACGGACCGGGCAAGGCGCTGAAACTGACCGTGCGGCCGATCCGCGACCACGTGCCGGTGTACCTGGCGGCGGTCGGCCCGAAGAACCTCGAGCTGGCCGGCGAGATCGCCGACGGCTGGCTCGGGATCCTCAACGACCCAGGCTTCCTTGGAGAGCAGTTGACGCACATCACGACGGGCCGGCAAGTCCGTCAGAAGGACCTCGACGGCTTCGACGTCGTCGTCACCACGCCGCTGATGACGGGCGACGACGTCCACACCGCGGCGGACCCGGTCCGTGGGTACGCCGCCCTGTACATCGGCGGCATGGGCAGCCGGGAGAAGAACTTCTACAACGACCTCGCGGTCCGGATGGGCTACGCCGACGAGGCGAAGCAGATCCAGGACCTGTACCTGGACAAGAAGCACCGCGAGGCGATGGCCGCCGTACCGTTCGGGCTGCTGGACGGGATCTCGCTGCTCGGCGGCAAGGAGCGGATGGCCGAGAAGCTCACCGCGTACGCCGAGGCGGGGGCGACCACCGTCGCGCTGACGCCGTTCGCGTCGACCGTCGAGCAGCGGATCGCGGACCTGCGGACCGCCGCCGAGGCGCTGGAGCTGTCCGGGGTCGGCCACTGATGACGATCTGGGACTCCATCATCCTCGGCATCGTCGAGGGCCTGACCGAATTCCTGCCGGTCTCCAGCACCGGCCACCTGACGATCGTGTCGAAGATGCTCGGCCTGAAGATCGACGACCCGTCGATCACCGGGTTCACCGCGGTGATCCAGGTCGGCGCGATCATCGCGGTCGTCCTGTACTTCTGGAAGGACATCGTCCGGATCATCGGCGCCTGGGTCGGCGGCCTGGCCAAGCCCGAGCGGCGCGGCGAGTTCGACTACAAGATGGGCTGGTACGTGATCACCGGCTCGCTGCCGATCGGGATCGTCGGCTTCCTCGCCAAGGACCTGATCTCCGGGCCGCTGCGCAGCCTGTGGTGGGTGGCCGGCGCGCTGATCGTCTGGTCGGCCGTGATGGTCGCCGCCGAACGGCTGAGCAGCAAGGAACGGCCGCTGACCCGGATCACGTTCCTGGACGCGCTGGTGATGGGTCTGGTCCAGTGCCTGGCGCTGATCCCGGGTGTGTCCCGCTCCGGCGCGACGATCTCGGCCGGCCTGTTCCGCGGCCTGGACCGGGTCGCGGCGACCCGGGTGTCGTTCCTGTTCGGCATCCCGGCGCTGGCCGGCGCGGGCGTCTACGAGTTGAAGGACGCGCTCGGCGGGTCGGTCGGCGCCGTACCGCTGCTGGTCGGCACGGTGGTCAGCTTCGTGGTCGCGTACGCGTCGATCGCCTGGTTGCTGCGGTTCGTCGCCAAGCACTCGATCGAGCTGTTCGCGTTCTACCGGGTGCTGCTCGGCGTCGTTCTGCTGATGCTGCTGTCGACGAGCACCATCAGCGCCACCTGACCCGTTTCTAGAGCCAGCCGACCTTGCGGAAGAAGCGGTACATGGTGAGGCAGACGACCGCCATCACCAGCAGGATCCCGTAGTACCCGAAGTGCCAGCGGAGTTCGGGCATGTTGTCGAAGTTCATGCCGTAGATCCCGGCCAGCATGGTCGGTACGACGGCCATCGCGGCCCAGGCGGAGATCTTCCGCATGTCGTCGTTCTGCTGCACCGAGACGCGCGCCAGATGCGCGTTCAGCGCGGACGTGAGAAGTGTGTCGATCGCCTCGGCCTGGTCGGAGACCCGGCTGAGGTGGTCGGCCACGTCGCGGAAGAACGGGCTCGCCTTCGGGCCGAGCCCGGCGACGCCGTGCGCGAAGTGTTCCATCGGCTCCCGCAGCGGGTCGATCGCGCGGCGCATCTCCAGCACCTCGCGCTTCAGCCGGTAGATCCGCTCCGCGTCGCTGGTCCGCTCCGGCGAGAACACCGACGACTCGATCTCGTCGACGTCGATCTCGACCTGCTCCGCGACGGTCTCGTAATCGTCGACGATCGCGTCGCA
The DNA here is from genome assembly GCF_054189145.1 of Kribbella sp. WER1. NCBI lineage: Bacteria > Bacillati > Actinomycetota > Actinomycetes > Propionibacteriales > Kribbellaceae > Kribbella > Kribbella sp. WER1. The sequence goes on from NZ_CM135186.1 coordinate 8,619,437, forward strand.
GATCGCCCACAGCACGGCGGCCGGCCCGTGCCCGAGCATCGACGCGCGGGCCTCGAGTTCGTGCCGGGTGGTGGCCAGCTCGCCGCCTTCGCCGTGCCGGACGGTCACGACGTACCGCGGGCCGATGAACGCGGTCACCTGCCCGGTCTCGACCGCGTCGCCCTCGTCGACGTACCAGAGGGTCCGCAGTACGACGAGGATCGTGTCGCCGAACCGCTCGACCTTCGGGCGCTGGTGGATCTGCAGCGCGTCCTCGACGGCCAGGTCGTGCAGGCCGAACAGTCCCTGGACGCGCTGCATCTCGGCGTCCGACGGGTCGTGCAGGCCGATCCAGCCGAAGCTCTCGCCGTCGTCGTCGAGGGCCTGGGCAACGGTCTCGGGGTCCTTGGGCAGCTGCTGGCGCTCCCCAGCGGCGTACACCCCGCAGTCCACGATCACCAGCCCATCATTGCACCCGGCCGTTGCACGGCACTTGGTACGACCCGCTAACGTGCAGTCCATGCCCACGGTGATCCTGGTCCGCCACGGCCGCAGTTCCGCGAACACTTCCGGCACCCTGGCCGGCCGGACGCCCGGCGTGAAACTCGACGAGACCGGTGTCCAGCAGGCCGCCGCGGTCGCGGAGCGGCTGGCCGAGCTGCCGCTGGCCGCGCTCGTCACCTCGCCGCTCGAGCGCTGCAAGCAGACCGCGGCCGCGATCGCGAAGTACCACCAAGGGTTGCGTCCGGCAACGGATCGGCGGCTGACCGAGTGCGGGTACGGCGACTGGACCGGGCAGAAGATCTCCGCGCTGGCCAAGGACCCGTTGTGGGCCGTGGTCCAGCAGCACCCGTCGGCGGTCACGTTCCCCGGCGGCGAGTCGATGCGGGGTATGCAGCAACGAGCCGTGGACGCGGTCCGCGCACACGACGCGGAGCTGGCGAAAAGCCATGGCGACAACGCGATCTGGGTCGCGGTCTCGCACGGCGACGTGATCAAGGCGATCGTCGCGGACGCGCTCGGTCAGCACCTGGACACGTTCCAGCGGATCGTCGTGGACACCGCGTCGACGACGATCATCACCTACACCGCGACCCGCCCGTTCCTGGTCCGGCTGAACGACTCCGGCAGCGAGCTCGCCTCGCTGGTCCCTAAGCCGTCAGCGAAAGCGAAGCCGAAGAAGCGGTCCTCGGACGCAGTCGTCGGTGGACGGTAATAGGGTCAGGGGTATGGCGCGAGTTGTGCACTCCTACGACGACCCCGAGCGGTTCGTCGCCGGCACCGTGGGCGAGCCCGGTGCGAGGACCTTCTTCCTGCAGGCCCGGGCCGGGCACCGGCTGACCTCGGTCGCCTGCGAAAAGGAACAGGTGATGGCGCTCGCGGAGCGGCTGGATGTGATGCTGGACGAGGTCGCCCGGCGGTTCGACCGGGACCCGGTCACGCAGACCGGCTCGGACGACAACGCGCCGCTCGAGCAGCCGATCGAGGAGGAGTTCCGGGCCGGCACCATGACGCTGGCCTGGGAGGCCGACGCCGAGCGGGTGGTGATCGAGGTGTTCGCGGTGGTCGCGGTCGACCCGAGCGAGCTCGAGGACGAGGAGCCCGACCCGGTCACCGCGGCGATGGAGTCCGACGACGCCGAGGTGTTCGTGGTCCGGATCACCGAGGAGCAGGCCCGGGCGTTCGCCCGCCGGGCGGTCGCGCTGGTCGCGTCCGGCCGGCCGAGCTGCCCGTTCTGCGGCCGGCCGATCGACGCCGACGGTCACATCTGCCCACGGGCCAACGGCTACCGCAGGCACCTGCCGGAATGACGATCGACCCGGAGCTGCTCGCGCTCGGAGAGCTCTCGTTGCACGGCCGCCTGGTCGCCGCCTCGAACGGTACCTACCAGGGCTCGGTGAGCCTGTCCGGCGCCTCCGCGACGGTCGTCTACAAGCCGGTCGAGGGGGAGCGCCCGCTGTGGGACTTCCCGGACGGCACGCTCGCCCAGCGCGAGTTCGCGGCGTACGTCGTGTCCGAGGCGCTCGGGTGGCACGTCGTACCGCCGACGCTGCTGCGCGACGGGCCGCTCGGTGTCGGCATGGTGCAGCTGTGGATCGACGAGGCCGAGCCGGCGGCGGGGGAGACCGAGCTGGTCGACATCGTCCCGCAGGGCCGGGTGCCGAAGGGCTGGGTCGGCGTACTGGATGCGCTGGACGGGCGGCACAACCCGGTGACGCTGGTGCACGCGGACAACGACGCGTTGCGCCGGATGGCCGTGTTCGATGCCGTGGTCAACAATGCGGACCGCAAGGGCGGCCACGTGCTGAACCCGGGGGACGGGCGCGTCTACGGCGTGGATCACGGGGTCACGTTCAACGCCGACGACAAGCTTCGGACCGTGCTGTGGGGCTGGGCCGGTGACCCGATCCCGGACGAGCTGCTGGAGGACGTACGGCGGCTCGCGGGCGAGCTGGCCGGGGCGCTCGGGCAGCAGCTGTCGGAGCTGATCACCACGGTCGAGCTGACAGCGACGCGGGAGCGTTGTGCGGCGCTGCTGAAGACCGGGAGCTTCCCGTACCCGAGCGACGAATGGCCCGCGATTCCCTGGCCGGCCTTCTAGGGCTGGACGGAGACGTTGCCGATCCGGCCGTGCTCGTCGAAGTCGACGGTGATCGTGCTGCCGGACGGCGCCGTACCGTGGATCACCGCCGGGCCCTCGTCGGTCGTCAGGCCGAAGTGCTGGAAGTAGCCGCGGACGACCTGCCGGTGATCGCCCGGGAACACGCTGACCGCGGTCATCAGCAGCCGCGGCGTGGCGATCGCGTCGAAACCCGCCTGCGGCAGCTGCTCGTCCGCGACGTGCAGGTACACGTGCCCGCGGCCCTCGTTGATCGCGGTCGACCAGACGCCGCGGCCGCCGAGGACCGTGCCGGCCGTGATCGCGAGCATGATCGCGGCCTGCGCCGGCTGCTCGAACCCGCCCAGCTCCAGGCTCTCGGCGGTGAACTCCGCGATCGCGTGCCGCTCCCCGAACTCCCGGATCACACCGGTCGGCGCGACCGCCGGCGCGTCCGGCCCGAAGCCCGGGTTCGCCCAGCCCCACAGCCAGGTCCGGTCGACCTCGGAGAAGCTGCCGAGCAGCGTGATGCCGCCCAGCACGCCGCGTTCGCTGCTGAGCGTCCGCTCGGTCAGGTCGGCCTGGAGCGAGTCCGGCCCCACGACGTCGTTGAACAGGTCCTGCTGCTGGATCGCGGCGGCGGCGACCCAGCCGCCGTACGCCCGGAACTCGGCACTGAAGTCGGCAGTCATCGCCCGTGAGGGTAGCCGCCGCCGGGGTGCACCCCGGCACCCGGACCACGGAATGGAACCGTGTCGCGTCATTGAAAATCGGACTGGCATAAGCTCCGACACATGCAGGCGTGGACGAAACCAGACATCCCGGACGTACCCGGGCCGGCCCGGCGGCTACGCCTCTACGACACCGCCTCCGGCGGGCTGGTCGAGGTGGAGGCCGGCGACCGGAAGACGGCGCGGATGTACGTGTGCGGCATCACGCCGTACGACGCGACGCACATGGGGCACGCGGCGACGTACGTCACGTTCGACCTGATCAACCGGCTCTGGCGGGACTCGGGGTACGACGTGGTCTACACGCAGAACATCACCGACGTCGACGACCCGCTGCTGGAGCGCGCGACCGCGACCGGTGTCGAGTGGACCGACCTCGCGGCCCGGGAGATCCAGCTGTTCCGCGACGACATGACCGCGCTCCGGGTGATCCCGCCGCAGCACTACATCGGCGTGGTCGAGTCGATCGACCTGGTCTCGGACGCTGTCGAGGACCTGCGGCGCGCGGGCGCGGTGTACTCCGTGGACGGCGACCTGTACTTCGCGGTGAAGACGGATCCGGCGTTCGGCAGGGTCTCGGGGTACGACCGGGAGACGATGACGGAGCTGTTCGCCGAGCGCGGCGGGGATCCGGAGCGGGAGGGCAAGCAGGACCCGCTGGACAGCCTGCTGTGGCGGCACGAGCGGCCGGGGGAGCCGGCGTGGGACTCGGCGCTCGGCCGCGGCCGGCCCGGGTGGCACGTGGAGTGCTCGGCGATCGCGCTGAAGTACCTCGGGATGACGTTCGACGTGCAGGGCGGCGGATCGGACCTGATCTTCCCGCACCACGAGATGTCGGCCAGCGGCGCGCAGGTCGCGACGGGGGAGCACCCGTTCGCGCGGGCGTACGTCCACCAGGCGATGGTCGGGCTGGACGGCGAGAAGATGTCGAAGTCCAAGGGGAACCTGGTGCTGGTCTCGAAGGAACGCCAGGCCGGGGCCGACCCGATGGCGATCCGGCTGGCGCTGCTCATGCATCACTACCGCACGGACTGGTTCTGGACCGACTCCGACCTGCCCGAGGCGACGGCCCGCCTCGCCCGGTGGCGCGCAGCCGTGGCCCGGCCGTCGGGACCCGACGGCGCGGCCGTCGTGGACGCCGTACGCGCGGCCCTCACCAATGACCTCGACGGAGCTGCGGCCCTCGCGGCAATCGACGCGTGGTCGGACGCCGAAGGTGACGACGCAGAAGCTCCCGCGCTGATCGCCCAAGCCAGTGACGCGTTGCTTGGTGTGAAGCTTTAACCAGAGAGCCCCTCGACCGGGTTGGTCGAGGGGCGCATTTGTCAGCCGGTGACGGCCTGGTGGGTCTTCACGGGGGTGGGGACCGGAGCCGCGGGCGGGGTGTTCACCTGGGGCGGGGCCGGGTGGTCGACCGGGGGCTTGGGGGTGGGCTTCGGCTTGGCGGCCGGTTTGGCGCAGGTGGCGGAGGCCAGGTTGATGGTTTCGGCGCCGGCCAGGTTGATGCTCAGGCCGGTGACGGTGAACGCGCCGTCGGAGTGCTTCGCCTGGCTGTTGACCTTGATCGAGGCCAGCGGGTTCGACGGGAGGCTCGCGCCCTGCTTCGTGGTCGGCAGCTTGACGGTCTGGCCGAGCAGCGTCAGCGAGCCGATGTCGATGCCGCCGGTGTCACCCGAGCACCACACGTTCAGCGAGTCGATCGCGAGCAGCGACTTCGGCGGGTTGAGCAGCAGGTTGCACAGGTCCGGCAGGTTTTTCACCGGCAGGTCGGCGGTGCTCAGCTTCGGCAGCGGCAGCCCGAGGTCCGGCAGCGGCAGGTTCGGCACCGGCAGGTCCTGCGCGCCGGTCGACGGCAGGCTCGCGCACTGCTGCTTCAGCTCCGGCGGGATCTTCACCTGGCTGAGGATGTCCGGCCCGATCACGATGTCGAACAGCTCCACCGACGCCGAGTCGTTGCCCGCGGTCGCCGTACCGGCCCGGACCGAGATCAGCGGGTTCTTCGGCAGGTCGAGCGCGGAGGTCGTCTGCCGCTTGCCGTCCAGGGACTCGGCGTACGGCGTCTTCGCGACCGGCACCTGCCCTTCGGCGCTCACGGCGTACGCCGAGGACGGGCGGGCCGCCGCGTTGCCGACGGGGGCGCTCGCGACCAGGCTGAACGTCACGACGCCGGCCACGGCCGCAGCCGTCAGCGCCGTCGGAGCCAACTGTCGTCGCATCGGAATCTCCTTATTTGCTGTCGATCAGGACGAGCGTCCCGAGCGGAACCTTCTGCAGTTCGGCGAGCGCGGTCTTCGGCACCCGGACGCAGCCCGCGCTGATCGCCGCACCGAACACGTGCGGATTCGGCCAGCCGTGGATCGCGACGGTACCAGGTCCGCCACCGAACGTGTCCAAGGTGGGACTGTGCGCACCCAACGGGAGCACGATCGGCGACGCCGAGCGTTTGTGGTCGATGATCGAGCCGAGCAGGAACGTCCGGCCGGGCGGCGTCGGCGTCTTCTTCGCGCCGACCCCGGCCTTCCAGCTGCCCAGGCTCTTGTTGTCCAGGAACAGCTCCAGCGTCCGCGAGCTTGTGTGTACGCGGATCAGGTACGACGAACTGGCCCGGTCGAGGTCCGTGTCCTGGAGCCACCCGGTGGACCGGTTCGGCTTGGAGGGCAGCAGCACGCGCACCCAGCCGTCGGCCTGGTCGACCACCGGCAGCCAGGTCGGCCCGAACTGGGTCGGCGCGATCTTCCCGAACGCGTCGTTCGCGTCCGGCGACGCGAACAGCGCGACCTCGTGCCGCGGGTGCACGACGACGCCGCCGGTCCCGGAGTACGGCGACGCGTCGAGCGGCGCGGTGGGGATCGTGGTGGCTGTGGTCGACGCGGTCAGCGTGCTGAGGTCGACCGTCTTCGCCTGGCTCGCCTTGTTGCCGAAGATCCCGATCGCGGCGACCACCCCGAGCAGAACGAGCACGGCCAGCGCAGGGACCGAGCTACCGCCCCGCTCGTTGCGCATGCCCCGCATGTCGTAGCTCCCAGTGATCCCGGCGACGGCAGCCCGTCACCCCCCAGCTGTCCGGTCGAATATAAACCCACTGGTAACAACGGTCCACACCCAACCCAAGTTACGCCCGCGCGAACCCACCACCTGAGGCGCCAACCCTTCAGATGGCGGGTTGGGCTGGCGGTGTGCCGGCGGGGAACCCACCAGCGGAGAGGCGAACCCTCCAGGTGAGGGGCGAACCCTCCAGCGGAGAGGCGAACCTCGGAGGTGGTGGGTTGGGGTGGTGGTATGCGGGCGGGGAACCCGCCAGCTGAGGGGTCAACCCCGCGGGTGGCGGGTTCGGGTTACTCGCCTGGGTGGTTCTTGTTGCGGCGCTTCAGGTAGCGCTCGAACTCGGCCGCGATCGCCTCGCCGGTGGCCTCCGGCAGGTCGGCGGTGTCGCGCTGCTCCTCGAGCGAGTGCACGTACTCCGCGACCTCCGGGTCCTCCTCGCTGAGCTCGTCGGCGCCACGCTGCCAGGCCCGCGCGAGCTCGGGCAGCTCGCCCTCGGGGATGGTCAGGTCGAGCAACTCCTCGACCTTGCCGAGCAGCGCCAGCGACGCCTTCGGGCACGGCGTACCGGCGATGTAGTGCGGGATCGCGGACCAGATCGACACCGCCGGCACGCCGAGCGTGCTGCACAGGTCGGCGAACACACCGGTGATCCCGGTCGGTCCTTCGTACGTCGACGGCTCGAGGCTCCAGGCCGCGGTCAGCTCCTCGTCCGACGAGGACGCCGACACCGGGATCGGCCGGGTGTGCGGGGCGTCCGCCAGCAGTGCGCCGAGGACCACGACGACCTGCGCGTTCGAGTCGTCGACCAGCTCCAGCAGCTCCCGGGAGAACGCCCGCCAGCGCATGTTCGGCTCGACGCCGCGGATCAGCAGCACGTCCCGGCCGGTGTCGTCCGGGTGGGCCAGGTAGATCCGGGTGGTCGGCCAGGTCAGCTGCCGGACGCCGTCGTCGTCGATCGAGACCCGCGGCCGGTTCACCTGGTAGTCGTAGTAGTCCTCGGGGTCGATGGCTGTGACGAGCTCCGCGTCCCACTCGTCGATCAGGTGGTCGACCGCTCCGGTGGCCGCCTCGGCCGCGTCGTTCCAGCCCTCGAACGCGGCGATCACGACCGGGTCCCTCAGGTTCGCGAGGTCAACCACTCGCAGGCCCCCTGTCGTCTCTGTAGCCCACACCGGGACTGTCTGGTCAGCCGCCGGAATCCGGACTGCAAGCCTACGTGCTGAGACGGGGTCATGCGGTCCGTTTCACCCCAGGCGGAACGTGTCGCGGCCGACCAGGGAGAATGGAGCGGACGTGATCTCGGGAGACGACGAAGAGGAGCTGTAGTTGCCGGCCCTGCAAGCGGTGCTGTGGGACATGGACGGGACGCTGGTCGACTCCGAGAAGGTCTGGGCGGAGGTGCAGATCGAGTTGCTCGCGAAACTCGGTACGACCTGGACGCTCGAGGACTGCATGACCTTGATCGGCAGCGACCTGCGGGACGCGGTCAAGGTCTGGATGGCGCGCATCCCGGACGGCGTGATCACCGGCGAGGAGCTCGCGGAGCGGATGTTCTCCGAGGTGGTCGAGGCGCTCCGCCGGGAGGTCACGTTCCAGCCCGGCGCGCTCGAACTGCTGCAGGCGCTGCGCAAGGAGGAGATTCCGTGCGGCCTGGTGTCGGCGTCGTACCGGACGATGATCGACGCGGTGCTCGGGCATCTGCCGCCGGATCCGTTCGACGTGATCGTGGCCGGTGACGAGGTGACGCTGGGCAAGCCGCACCCGGAGCCGTACCTGACGGCGGCCGAGCGGCTCGGCGTGGATCCGGCGTACTGCGTGGTGATCGAGGACTCGATGACCGGGACCCAGGCCGGGACGGCGGCCGGCATGTACGTCGTCGCCGTACCGCAGTGGATCAGCATCCCGGACGCCCCGAGGCGGCTCGTGGTGAAGTCGCTGGAGCCGTTGACACCGGAGTCCTTGCGCGCGCTGCTCCGTTGACGGGCTACCGTCACTTGTGGCCCTCGGGGGCGTTGTTGCGGTTGTGGGCTGGGGAAAGGTGAGACGGTGAGCGAGTGGGTGCGCCGAGTGTCGGCGGCCGTGGCTGTGGGCGCGCTGGGGATGGTCCTGGCTGCCTGTGGTGAACCGGACGACAACGCCCCGCACTCGGGGGAGCAGACGCCGAAGCCGGTGCTGCTGCGGCTCGCGACCACGGACTCGGTCACCTCGCTGGACCCGGCCGGGGCGTACGACGTGTCCTCGCGGACCGTCCAGGCGAACCTGTACCAGACGCTGCTGACGATCCTGCCGGACAAGCCCACGCCGGTGCCGGACGCGGCGGACTGCCAGTTCGACTCGCCGACGACGTACACCTGCAGCCTGAAGGAAGGCCTGACCTTCGCGAACGGGCACGAGCTGACGTCGTCGGACGTGAAGTTCAGCTTCGACCGGCTCGTGAAGCTGAGGACGCCCGGTGGACTGGCCCCGCTGTTCGCGTCGGTGAAGTCGGTGAGTACTCCGGACCCGCTCACGGCGGTGTACAACCTGACCAGCCCGGACGCCCGGCTGCCGTACCTGTTGACCACGACAGCCGCGGCAATCGTCGACGAGCAGTCGTACCCGGCGGACGCCTTGCTGCAGGACAAGGCAGTCGGCAGCGGCCCGTACCAGCTGGCCGACTTCAAGCCCGGCTCCGAGGTCACGCTGACCAAGTTCGCGAACTACCACGGCCCGCGCGCCGCGCAGAACGACGGTGTCGCGATCACCACGGTCCCGAACGCCCAGGACCTCTACCAGCAGATCTCCACCGGCAAGGCCGACCTCGCGTTCCACGGTCTCGGGCCGGTGCTGCTCGACAAGCTCCGGACCGCGAGCAGCGTGCAGGTCGTCGACGCGGGCAGCGCGGAGATCCGGCTGTACGCGTTCCAGATGAAGTCGCTGCTGTCCCGCAACCCGGCGATCCGGCGCGCCGTCGCGCAGGTGATCGACCGGTCCGCGATCGCGAAGACGGCGTACGCCGACCACGTGACGCCGCTGTACTCCGTCGTACCGCCGGGCTTCGGCGGGCAGGTGGACGCGTTCCGGTCCGAGTACAAGCAGCCGAACAAGACCGCCGCGGCCGCGATCCTGAAGAACGCGAACATCGCCGTCCCGGTGCCGCTGACGGTCGGCTGGACGCCCTCGCAGTACGGCGTCGGCGCGAAGGCCGAAGTGCTGGAGCTGAAGCGGCAGCTGGAGGCGTCCGGGCTGTTCCGGGTGACGCTGCGGAGCGCGGAGTGGCCGCAGTACCAGGTGGCCGCCGCGGCCGGGGCGTACGACATGTTCATGACCGGCTGGACGCCGGACTACCCGGACGCGGACGACTACCTGCGGCCGTTCGTCGCGACCGACGGCGCGTTCGCGACGAACGGGTACCGGTCCGCGCAGGCGACCAAGCTGCTGCAGCAGCAACGGGGTGAGCAGAACAGCCTGCAGCGCGACCTCCTGATCGGCCAGCTACAGGGAGTGATCGCGCGGGACGCGCCGGTGATTCCGACCTGGCAGGGACAGGTCACGGTGGTTGCCGGCAAGGAACTGGAGAACGTGAAAAGCGCTCTCGACCCGCTGTCTTTCCTGTATCTGTCCGGATTACGGCACTGACACAAAAATGCCATGGCAGTAACGGTTCGCGAGGTCCCGGCGACCGTCGGTGCGACACCGTGGTTTACTGCGGATTGTCCACGATACGGGACGATTTCCTGACGATCACGATCGGGCAACGCAGCACTTTCCGCGTTTGACTCCGGGCTGTAATGGCGGCAGGTTAAGGCGGCAGTCATACCGGATTTCGTTCCGGTTCATCCGACGAACGAGGCAGGGGTACAGATCGCGTGAGCGCGCCACTCGAGGTCGATCCCGGATCAGCGTCAGCCCAGCCTGAGGCGCTGCTGGAAGGTGCCGGCAAGATCGAGGGCCGGTCGCTGTGGCAGATCTCCTGGATGCGGCTGAAGCGCGACAAGGTCGCGATCGCCGGCGGCTGTGTGGTGGTGTTCCTGATCCTGGTCGCGATCTTCGCGCCGCTGATCACCAAACTGGTCGGCGTCACCCCGAACGACTTCCACCAGGAACTGGTCGACGCCTCGCTGCAGACACCGATCGGCAAGTTCGGCGGGATCAGCTGGGACCACCCGCTCGGCGTCGAGCCGGTGAACGGCCGCGACATCTTCGCCCGGATCGTGTACGGCGCCCGGATCTCGCTGCTGATCGCGTTCCTGGCCACGCTGCTGTCGGTGGTGATCGGCGTCGTGATGGGCATCGTCGCCGGGTACTTCGGCGGCTGGGTCGACACCCTGATCAGCCGGCTGATGGACATCTTCCTGGCATTCCCACTGGTGCTCTTCGCGCTGGCGCTGGTCGGCGCCGTCCCGGACTCGATCCTCGGGCTCAGCGGCGACGCGCTGCGGGTCGCGCTGATCGTGTTCATCATCGGCTTCTTCAGCTGGCCGTACATCGGCCGGATCATCCGCGGCCAGACGCTGTCGCTGCGCGAACGGGAGTTCGTCGACGCGGCCCGCAGCCTCGGTGCGCGGCGGCCGTACATCCTGTTCTCCGAGCTGCTGCCGAACCTGATCGCGCCGATCCTGGTCTACTCGACGCTGCTGATCCCGACCAACGTGCTCTTCGAGGCCGGTCTGTCGTACCTGGGTGTCGGTGTCCGCCCCCCGACCGCCAGCTGGGGCGACATGCTCTCGATCGCGGCCAAGTGGTACGCGGTCGACCCGTGGTACATGATCTCGCCCGGCCTCGCGATCTTCGTCACGGTGCTGGCCTTCAACCTGTTCGGCGACGGGCTGCGCGACGCGCTCGACCCGCGGTCGCGGTAGGACTTCTCTCCAACCAGGGAGCCTGGGCTCTCACGAATAAAGGGGTGCAAGAAGAG